>NZ_FOZM01000001.1 GCF_900114675.1 Yoonia litorea | reverse complement strand
ACCTAATAAGCAGCTCAAAACATCAAATCGTATCTCTCAAACGATGCGCCTCAAATACAAATCTTGAGGCAAATGTCGCGGGATGGAGCAGCCCGGTAGCTCGTCAGGCTCATAACCTGAAGGTCGTAGGTTCAAATCCTACTCCCGCAACCAAACCCCAAGCAGCCCGTTCGACCTACAAACGATCCGCCGGATCGTCTGCTTCACGGTCTCACCTCGTCAGACTCATAACCTGAAGGGTTTATGCCGTCTCGGAGTGCCTCCAGTGGAGGCACTCAGGCATAAACGGGCGGAGCCCAGGACCTAGGTTCAAATCCTACTCCCGCAACCAACAAAACCCGAATAGAGGAACTGCAAGAAACGATGCGTCTGCGCAGAGTATCAGCTTTGTGCGATCGCGCCTATTGGTGGTCGCGCGCGGGGTGCTCGCATTGCGCCTAGACGCGCTTTGTATCAACGAGGCAGGCGTGCTGTGCTCTGCACTGGCGAGGGCGGCCTCTTGAATCACGGTGCGTGCCTCTGACTGTCTCGACGGATTCTTTCGATTTCCCCTCATCCCTCAAAAATTCCAAGAAATTTGTGCGACAATTTGGCTTGGTTTTTCCTTGTGTGCTGCCGAGAGTTTGTAGCAAATTCAATGGGTTCTATCTTGAGTTGCTGAATTGGTAAAGAAAACTTGCCAAATAAGACTTTTCTTCTATGGTCGCGACAGGGCTAGGAAGCCGGCGCAACTGGCGTTAGTGTTTTATTTCTAGGATGGCTTTCATGCCGTAATAATCTTTTGGCAGCGCGGGTGGTCGTGCGTTGTTGGACCTGAAACGACCAAAAATGCCCCTCTCCGGGGCGCTGTATTCTGGGAGGAATATCATGAAAACCAAGGCAATCGCAGCAAGCCTCGCCGTCACACTGACTGCCGGTGGCGCCGCGCAGGCACAAGAAGTGTTCGAAATGACGACGGCGTTTTCGCGCAACCTGCCAATTCTGGGCACCGCCGCGACCGACTTTGTTGACAAGATCAACAGCATCTCTTCCGAAGTCGAATTCGAACATTTCGATCCAGGTGAACTGGTGCCGGCCCTCGAAGCACTTGATGCCGTCTCGGCTGGCTCTGTCGATGCTGCCTATACAACATCCGGTTATTGGCAGGGTAAGATCACCGCTGCATCCCTATTCGCTGCGGTTCCATTTGGTCCGGAAGCTGGCGAATTCCTGGGTTGGGTGCTTTATGATGACGGTGCCGAGCTGTTCCAGCGCATGTATGACGAGAACGGGTACAACGTCAAAGTCATGCACTGCGGCGTGATCGCGCCAGAAACATCCGGCTGGTTCAAAGAAGAGATCACAAGCATCGAGGATCTTGAAGGTCTGAACATGCGTTTCTTTGGTCTGGGTGCGGAAGTCATGCAGCGCCTTGGCGTTTCGACGTCGCTGCTTGCTGCTGGCGACATCTTCCCTGCGCTTGAGCGTGGTGCGATTGATGCGACAGAATTCTCCATGCCGCTGATTGACCAGCGTTTGGGCTTCTACAACATCGCATCCAACAACTACTTCCCCGGTTGGCACCAGCCAGCGACTTTGTTCGAATTGCTGATCAACAAAGATCGCTGGGACGACCTTGATGAAGTTTCACAGAACCAGATCGAAATGGCCTGCCTTGCAAACATCACCACCAACTTTGCTGAAGGTGAAGCCAAGAACTACGCTGCCATGGTTGCAAACGAAGAAGAGTTCGGTGTGACCAACCGCCAGTGGCCACAGGAGATGCTCGACACCTTTGAGGCAACATGGAACGAAGTTGCCGCAGAACTTGCAGCAGAAGACGAATTCTTTGCTGAGGTCTGGAACGATCTGCAGGAGTATCGTGAAGGCTACAAGATCTGGTCGAACAACATCTACCTGCCACGTCCACGTAACTAAGGGCGCGGGACTTCAGACAACGACAAGGGGCGGCGGAGACGCTGCCCCTTTCTTCAAGACAGCAAGACCCGGAAAGGCCATTACCCATGGATAAAGTCGAAGAATTGGTCGCGGTTTCTGACCCCGGCGAAGTGGGGCGCGCCGAACATAATCGCGGTGACCGCCTCATCGTGCATTTGTCGAATATCGCAGCCTGGCTTTTCCCGATCTTGATGCTGGTCATCACCTCTCAGGTGATTTTGCGAAATCTCGGCCACAACCAGGCCTGGCTGGATGACCTGCAATGGTGGATTTACGGTGCGGCTGTTCTGATGGGCGTTGCCTATGCCGTCACGACAGACAGCCACGTGCGTGTCGATATTCTTTATGACGGCTTCCCGGCTGACAAGCAGACCCGTATCAACATCTTTGCCATTGGGTGGCTGTTCTTGCCTTTTGTTATTCTATCGTGGGACGTCACCTACGACTATGCCTTGGTCTCGCTGCGCGCCGATGAAGGGTCTAGCAGCCCCAACGGGCTCCATAACCAGTGGATCATCAAGATCTTCATGAATGTGGCGTTTATCATCATCGCCATTGCTTGCTGGTTTGCTGTGAAGCGGAACCTTGCACGTTTGCATAAGCCGGTGTTGTGGCGACAGCTTTGGGCGACCTTCCCGGGGACTTTCCTGATGATCAATCTGGCCATTTACTATGGCCTTTACATCATCATGTGGCTCTTGGCCGAAGAGGGCGCAAGCGCACGCGACATCACGCGTGGGCCCATGTTCTCAGAACTCGAATTCGGCAACTATGAGATCACCTACACCGTGATTGCTGCCTTGATCATAACGCCTGTCCTCGTTCTCGTTTTGCGTGCCTTGGACTCCACCCGCAAGACCGGAGCCTAAGTCCCATGCTGGAATTTATTGGTCAGTTTCTGACGCTCAACGAAATCGCGGTCATCGCGATGTTCGTGACCTTTATCTGGATGCTGTTCCGCGGCATCCCGGTTGCCATGGCGCTTGTCGGTGTCAGCTTGGTCTTTGTGGTGATCGCCGAGGTCTTCCTTGATCCTTACCGCAGCTTCTTTCGCGACGTGATCGAGTTTGACCGGACCGGCATCAACTACCAGCGCCTGAGCGCGCTGTCGGGGCGGATTTTCGGAAGCACAGTGAACAACCCTGTGTTGGTCGCTTTGCCGATGTTCATCTTCATGGGGCTGATGCTGGACCAGTCCGGAGTGGCGCAGCGTATGATGCAATCCATGCAAAAGCTGTTCAGGGGCCTGAAAGGTGGCCTGTCGCTGACGGTGCTGTTGATCGGTATCATTCTGGCCGCCTCCACTGGTGTCATCGGTGCGTCGGTCACACTTCTGGGCGTCATGGCTCTGCCTGCCATGATGCAGCAGAACTATTCCAAACCCATCGCGACGGGCACGATTGCATCTGCCGGTACCTTGGGGATCCTGATCCCGCCGTCGATCATGCTTGTGATTATGTCTGATCAGTTAGCGATCAGCCTTGGCGACCTGTTCATGGGGGCCTTGTTCCCCGGATTGATCTTGGGTGGCCTCTATATCGTCTTCATCGTTGTCTACGGCATCCTGCGGCCTGACGCGATGCCAGCCCCTGAGAAGACAGAGGAAGTCGGTTGGCCGGTTGTGAAAGAGGTTTTGCTGGCTGTCGTTCCGCCGATGCTGCTGATCCTGCTGGTGCTGGGTTCGATCTTTGCAGGGATTGCGACCCCGACAGAAGCGTCCGGCCTTGGTGCGTTGGGTGCGACGGCACTTGCCCTGTTCAACGGACGTCTGAACTTCAAAGTTCTGAAAGAGGTCAGCCGTTCGACCCTGAACACATCCGGTTACATCGTCGGTATTTTCCTCGCGGCCAACTTCTTTGCGTTCATCCTGCGCCGCTACGGTGGTGATGAAATCATCGAAGGTATGGTGCTGTCGGTCTTTGACGATCCATACATGATCATCCTCTTCATCCTGTTCATTGTCTTCCTGATGGGTTTCCTTCTGGACTGGATCGAGATCACGATCATCATCATGCCATTGATGCTGCCGATCATTCAGGGTCTTGGCCTAGAGGGTGACATCCCAAGCTTCGGTCAGGTTCAGGAACCGGTTGTGACGTGGTTCGCGATCCTTGTGGCCGTGACGTTGCAAACGTCGTTCCTGACGCCGCCAGTTGGGTTTGCGCTTTTCTACCTCAAGGGTGTGTGCCCGCCGGGCGTGACCATCGCCGACATCTACAGGGGCGTCATTCCCTTTGTCTTGTTGCAATTGTTGGGGCTTTTCATCGTCTTCGAGTTCCCGGCGCTTGTAACGTGGCTACCGTCGGTGGCTTACGGAAACTAACCGGCTATGTCGGTCAGACCTCTCGATATCGACCCAAGCCTTTGCTTTATCGCAGGGGCTTGGGTTTCTGCTTTGAGCGGTCAGACGCTCGCGCTGTCGAACCCTTCGGACGGGTCCACATTGTGCGAGATCGCACGCGCGCAGGCGGATGACGTTGATGCAGCGGTCCATGCTGCGCAAAACGCACTGGATGGCCCGTGGGGGCGCGCAACGGCTGCACAGCGCGGTCGGGTGCTGTTCCGGATCGGTCAGCTGGTGCAGGAAAATGCCGACGAGCTTGCGAGGCTCGAAGCAATCGACGTTGGTAAGCCGCTGACGCAGGCCCGGGCAGACGTCGCGGCATTGGCCCGATACATGGAATTCTATGGCGGGGCTGCAGACAAGGTGCATGGGCAAACGATCCCCTACCTTGAAGGCTACACTGTCTATACGCTGCGCGAACCACACGGTGTGACCGGCCATATCATTCCGTGGAACTATCCGATGCAGATCATCGGAAGGTCTGTCGGTGCGGCTTTGGCGATGGGGAATGCCTGTGTTCTGAAACCTGCCGAAGAGGCCTGTCTCACGGCACTTGCCTTTGCCGAGATCGCGAGGCGTGCGGGGCTGCCTGACGGGGCACTCAACGTGATCCCCGGACTCGGGGCAGAAGCGGGCGCTGCGTTGGCGTCTCACAAAGGCGTGCAGCATGTGTCCTTCACTGGTTCAGTCGGGGTTGGCAAACTGATCCAAAAAGCGGCGGGCGAGAATGTCGTGCCGGTCACTTTGGAGCTTGGCGGGAAATCTCCTCAGGTCGTGTTTGACGACGCTGATCTTGAGGCTGCTTTGCCGTTTCTGGTCAACGCCGGCATTCAGAATGCAGGCCAGACGTGTTCGGCATCGTCACGCATTCTTGTGCAGCGCGAAATTTACGATCGCGTGACACAGCTGATGGCCGAAAGATACAATGCGCTGCGGGCCGGTCCGGCCCTTAATGACCTTGATCTGGGACCACTTGTGTCACGCCGTCAGCAGGAGATCGTGCATGGTTTTCTGGAAAAAGGCAGTGATCTGGACATCGCGGGCGAAGGCCAAATCGCAGGCGATGCACCCCAATCAGGGGCCTATGTGACGCCGACCCTCTTTGCTGGCGTTTCGGCGTCCCACCCTCTCGCACAGGACGAGATTTTCGGCCCGGTTCAGGTGATCACTCCCTTTGATGATGAGGATGAGGCAGTCGCGATTGCGAACGGCACAGATTATGGGTTGGTCGCCTCTTGTTGGACGGAAAACGGTGGGCGGCAGATGCGCATGGCGCGGGCTTTGCGGGCTGGTCAGGTTTTCCTCAACAACTATGGCGCTGGAGGCGGCGTGGAGCTTCCGTTCGGCGGCACCGGACTGTCAGGCCATGGGCGTGAAAAAGGGTTCGAGGCGCTTTACGGCTTTTCAACGCTCAAGACGGTAGCGGCCAAGCACGGACGCTGAGCGTTCTCAGACGGCCCAGACCCGACCATAAGGAAGCAGGTGATAGTCTGGCCCATCAAGCTGCATTTGATGGCCGGAGAGGAGGTCCTCGAACCTGCTGACGCCTTGATCTCTGAGCCAATCAGCGCGCAGTGTCACCGTTTCTTCCGAAAAGTTGAAAAGACAGATTACCGGCCCTGTCGGTGCGAAGCGACAGAAGGCAAAGACCTGCGGCACCTCTGGAAAAAGAATGCGCGTGGGAATGGCAGCGTGGAATTGGGGCGTGTTTTTGCGGCGTAACATGATCTGTCGGGTTCCAGACAGGATCTGCCCCTCTGGTCCATCGGAGCTTTCCGCATTTTCAACTCGTGTCCAATCCATGACGGGGCGATGCAACCAGCGGCTGTCGTCGGCACGAAAGGGATCGTCGCGATAGCTGTGATCGTTCAGCAGGGCGGCCTCGTCGCCCATGTAGATCAGGGGGATTCCGCCGAATGATGCGATCAGCGCGTTGCCCATCAGGATGCGATGGATTGCCAGCGCAACTCCGCGCTCGTCATCCTCAGCCTGTGATTTCTCCAGACCGGCCAATGCCGCCAAGGTGCCGGAAATCCGGCTATCGCCAGTCTCTTCATTCACCTGAAAATAGGCACCGGATGCAAAACTGCCGGCGAAGTCTCCAGCGTAGAACCTGGATAGAAATTCACGGTGGGCCTGCCCTGAAAAACCCATGGCACCGGCATCTTCGTCCGTGATCGCCCAACCGATATCGTCATGGCATCGAAGATAGGTTGTATAGGTGGCGTTCGGCAGCGTTTCGGGGAAGTTTTCCGACAAAACCTTTGTCATCAAGCGCGTGTCGCGCGTCGCCAGTGCCGACCAATAGTGGACCATCAGATTGTTGTGATAGGCGAGGTTGCCTTCACGGCCCTCATGCTCACCCCGTCCCAGATAGGTCAGCATTTCGGCTGGGCCGACGATTGCTTCTTCGAGATGGATGACGGCTGGCGCGGCAATGCGCGTTGCGGCACGCAGCGCACGCAGCAGAAGATGCACCTCCGGCTCGGACTGGCAACGTGTCCCCATGCGCTTCCACATGAATGCGACGGCATCCAGCCTGAGAATATCGACGCCTTTGTTGGCGAGGAACAGCATGACCTTCACGATCTCAAGAAATACCCAAGGGTTGGACCAGTTCAGATCCCATTGATGATCGTTAAAGGTCGTCCAGACCCATCTGTCGTGCTCCGTCAGATAGGTGAAGTTGCCTGGAGCATCATTGGGGAAGATCTCAACCAGCGTGCGTTCATAGGCGCGCGGTGTGCTGTTGTCGTCAAAGAAGTGATAGAAATCTCGATAGTAGGGATCACCGGCCAGCGCCTTTTGCGCCCATTCGTGTTCCCGCGCGGTGTGGTTCAGAACCAGATCAATGCAAAGCGACATATCCGCGTCGCGCATTTCAGCGGTCAAAGCTTCCAAGTCCTGCATGGTCCCAAGCTCAGGATTGATCTTGCGATAATCCATGACCGAATAGCCGCCATCGTTCGGGCGTGGCCGTGGCTTCAGGCAGGGCATGATATGCAGATAATTCACACCGAGGCTTTTGAGGTAAGGCAGCTTGCCGCTGATTTGGCCAATGCCACCGGCAAAGCGGTCAGCATAGCAGGCGTAGCCGACCATTTCTGCGCGCTGGAACCAGTCAGGTTGCAGGTCTCGCTTCAGATCGCGCAATTTCAACGCCCGCGACCGACGCTGCCATGATGACTTGAGCGCATTTAGTAGGTCTGACTTGAAGGCGTCGAAGTCGTCACGCACCCCATAGAGCGTCTCTAGCATCGGCCAGAGGTCTTCGGCGCTGCGTTCCAGACGCAGCTCAAAGAGGCTATTTCCCGAGATATCGCCAGTCATCTTGGATCAGGTTATGACATCCGGCGCGCCGCGACCGGTGCGACCATGAATATCTGCAACCTCCTGCGCAGCGGCGATAATCGGCGCGAGCGCTGTCTGCGGATCATGGTCGAGGTGGTCTGGGCGTGTTTCCAGGCGTTCCAGATAGACCCTGAGCGTTGCGCCTGCTGTGCCTGTACCTGACAGGCGGAAAACGACCCGGCCGCCGCCCTCAAACCCGATCCGGATGCCCTGACCTGTCGAAACAGAGCCATCCACAGGATCATTGTAAGAAAATTCGTCAGCAGAGGTGACTTTCAGGCCCGCAATCTCTTGGCCCGCAAGCGTATCAAGTTGCCCTCGTAACGCATCCATAAGGCCGTTGGCCGCATCTGCGTCAACCGCTTCGTAATCATGTCGTGAATAGTAATTTCTGCCGTATTTTTTCCAATGGTCGGCCATCGTCTGAAGGACAGATTTCTGTGTCACGGCCAAGATGTTCAGCCACAGCAAGACAGCCCAGAGCCCGTCTTTTTCACGGACGTGGTTGGATCCGGTGCCAGCGCTTTCTTCACCGCAGATCGTTGCGCGACCGGCATCAAGAAGGTTGCCAAAGAACTTCCACCCTGTTGGTGTTTCAAAGGCCGCGATCCCCTTTGCCTCGGCAACACGGTCCGCCGCGGCAGAGGTGGGCATAGAGCGGGCAACGCCCGCCAATCCGGTTGCATATCCCGGTGCACGGTGGGCGAGGTCAGTCAGAACGGCAAGGCTATCGGAGGGGCTGACGTAGCAGTGGCTTCCGACAATCATATTGCGGTCACCGTCACCGTCAGACGCGGCACCGAAATCTGGTGCGTCATCGCCATACATCGTCTGCATTAGCTCTTTGGCCCAGACGGGGTTCGGATCCGGGTGTCCTCCGCCAAAGTCGGGCAAGGGTGTGCCGTTGCGCACGGTGCCAGCAGGCGCGCCAAGCCGATCTTCGAGAATGGCTTTGGCATATGGTCCCGTAATGGCGTGCATTGCATCAAAACAGACCGTGAAGCCGCTCTCGAACAACTGCGAAATTGCCGCAAAGTCGAAAAGGCTTTCCATAAGTTCGGCGTAGTCGGCGACGGGATCGACGATCTCGATCGCCATATCGGCGAGAGAGGCGGTGCCGATCGTCTCAAGGTCGATATGTCCGGCCTCTGTGATCTTGTAGGCCTCAATCGCTTTTGTCCGCGCGAAGATTTTTTCTGTAACGGCCTCGTTTGCAGGGCCGCCGTTCGGGCCGTTGTATTTGAGACCGAAATCTTCATCAGGGCCGCCGGGGTTGTGGCTTGCCGACAGGATGAGGCCACCGTCTGCCCCGCGCTTTCGGATCAGGTTTGATGCCGCAGGCGTGGACAGCAGCCCCCCTTGTCCAACGATGCATTTCGCAGCACCGTTTGCTGCCGCCATGCGTAGAATTGTGCCGATGGCTTTATCGTTGAAATAGCGCCCGTCGCCTCCGACAACCAATGTCTTGCCAGCGATGCCGTCGATCCCGTCAAAGATCGCCTGAACGTAATTTTCCAGGTAATGCGGCTGCATAAACACTTTTGTCTTTTTTCGCAGGCCACTTGTCCCCGGTTTCTGGCCTTCAATTGGGGATGTCGAGACGATCTGTGTTGTCATGCTGGAGCCTTCCTATCGCGCGTGACGCTGTTGGATTGCGGGTTGTTGTCGACGGAGCAAAGCTCAAAAGCGATAACGCTGTTTGCAGGCACCGTGACCTTGCTTGTCGGGAAAGATGATTTTCCGGCTTGCCCGGACGTATCGATAACTTTGCGCCAGTAATGCCCAGGAAGGGCCTCTGCCAGTCGTGCGTTCTTGCGGGCGCCTGCGTTGAACATCAGATACATCGCGCCATGGCGGCGCTCATAGGCCGGCGTGCCGCGCGCCATCCGCATTTCGATGGCGATGAAATTGAGGTTGTTGCGGTGCCAGTCGCTTTCGGTCATGGCCTCACCGTCTGCGCGCCGCCAGAAGAGATCGGGCTTTCCGTCAACGGCGCGCGTGCGCGAATGGAGGAAACGCTTTTGGCGCAGGATCGGGCTTGCTTTGCGGACAGCGATGATCTGGCGACAGAATGCAAGGAAATCGGGATCGGCATTGTCCCAATCGACCCAGCCGATTTCATTATCCTGACAATAGGCGTTGTTGTTGCCGCCTTGGCTGTTCCCAAGTTCATCGCCAGCCAGCAACATCGGCGTGCCTTGGCTGAGCATCAAGGTGCCGAGCAGATTGCGTCGCCGATGCGCCCTTGCGGCGAGGATTTCAGGGTCGTTTGTGGGGCCTTCTACACCAAGATTGTCAGAGCAGTTGTGGTCGTGCCCGTCGCGGTTATCCTCACCATTTGCGGCGTTGTGCTTTTGGTTGTAGCTGACCGTATCTGTCAGCGTGAAACCATCGTGGGCTGTGACGAAATTCACCGACGATGTGGCCGGTCGCATGTCGTGGTCAAACTGCTGGGCTGATCCCGCGATATGGCGCGCTAGATCTTGCGCGGTTCCGCTGTCCCCACGCCAGAATTTGCGCACGTTGTCACGATACTTGTCGTTCCATTCCCGGAACGGGGCAGGGAAGGCCCCAAGCTGATATCCTCCGGGCCCGACATCCCAAGGCTCGGCGATCAACTTTACCTTGTTCAGAACGGGATCTTGCCTCACGGCGCGGCAGAATGGTCCGTCACGGTTGAAGACGCCACCCGTGCGCGCCAGGGATGATGCGAGATCGAACCGGAATCCATCGACGTGCATGACCTCGACCCAGTAGCGCAGGGAGTCCATCACCATCCTCAACACGAAGGGATGATCGAGGTCGAGGGTATTCCCGCAGCCTGAGTCATTGTTGTAGAAGCGTTTGTCTTCAGCCAGGCGGTAGTAGCTGGCGTTATCAAAGCCTCGGAAACTCAGCGTTGGCCCCATCTGGTTGCCTTCGGCGGTGTGGTTGTAAACCACGTCAAGAATGACTTCGATACCGGCAGTGTGAAAGCGCGCGACCATTTGTTGGAATTCAGAGATGCTCGCGTCACTCATGAAACGGGGTTCTGGCGCGAAGAACCCGTAAGTCATGTAGCCCCAGTAATTCGTCAGGCCCTTCTCGACGAGGAAGCGATCATCGATTGCCGCTTGCACCGGCATCATCTCAATCGTTGTCACGCCCAGTTGGTTGAGGTGGTCAAGGATCTGGTCAGACGCCATTCCAAGGAAATGACCGGCGTAGGGAATGTCCTTGCGGTTCGCGGTGAGGCCTTTGACGTGGGCCTCATACAGGATTGTGTCAGACCACGGAATATCAAGGCGGGTCTGTTCCTGACGGCCCCACGAAAACGCAGGATCGACAACGACAGATCGCGGCATGAACGGCGCGCTGTCGCGCTTGTCAAAGCTCAGGTCACTGTCAGCGTGGCCAACTTCATACCCATAAAGCGCATCATCCCATTGCGGATGCCCTGTCAGGCGTTTTGCATAGGGGTCCATCAGCATTTTGTAGGGGTTGAAGCGATGGCCTTCCTCCGGTGCATATGGTCCATGCACGCGGTAGCCATAGAGTTGGCCGGGGCGGATGCCGGAAAGATAGCCGTGCCAGACATGGCCATCCCGTTCAGCAAGATCAATCAGGTAGGTTTCGCGACCGGTTTCATCGCAAAGGCAAAGCACGACGCGCGTCGCATGTTGTGAGAACACAGCGAAATTGACGCCCTCACCGTCGAATGTTGCGCCCAAGGGGTAGGGGCGGCCGGCGCTTAGCGGAAATGGATTCATCAGTCGGTCCCAAGTAGTTGGGCATAAAGTGCCGCATAGTCTGACGCCGACTGTTCCCAGCCGACAGGGTGGGCCATGGCATTGCGCTGCATTTTTGACAAGAGCTTGGCGTCTGCGAAAATGTCACAAAGTCTTGTCAGTGCCGACGAAAGCGCCTGTGCTGTAATCGGGTAAAACTGGAGGCCCGTGGCGACACCACGCACGCGCGTCGCATGCGTGTCGGGGATGATCGTGTCGGCCAGTCCGCCAGTCAGCGCGACCACCGGAAGGGTTCCGTAGCGCAGGCCGTAAAGCTGGGTGAGACCGCAGGGTTCAAACCGCGATGGCACAAGAATTGCGTCGGCCCCTGCAATCATCCTGTGGGAGAGCGGTTCATCATACCCGATTTTGACCGCCACGTTCGGGTGGTCGTAATTCTTGAAGGCATCTTCCAGTGCGGGGTTACCTGAACCCAGCAAAGCAAGTTGTCCCCCACGCGACAAAAGCGCTGGCAAAGCCTCTAGCAGCAGGTCCAACCCCTTTTGTTCGGTCAGACGCGAGACGACAACACAAAGCGGGCCGTCAGATTCAGGTAAGTCAAACTCATCCCGCAGCGCCTTGCGATTGGCAGCTTTGCCGCGCGGCGACTTGAAATTGCGGATATGGGCATCAACCTCAGGCGACCATGTCGACAGGTCTATGCCGTTGAGAATACCACTCAACGCGCCGCGCCGCATCTTGAGCACGCCATCAAGGCCCATTCCGAAGGCCGGTGTCATCAGCTCTTCGGCGTATGTCGGTGAAACGGTTGTCAGGTGATCCGCGTAAACCAGTCCTGCTTTGAGTGCGGACACGTGCCCCCAGTATTCGACGCCGTCGCGGTGCAGGTCGTGGCCCATCAGGCCAAGCTCGGCAGCCAGGCCCATCGGCGCAAGACCTTGGAAGGCGATATTGTGGATCGTCAGAATGCTTGGCGTCGCGACACCGTCCCGTTTGAGGTAGTAAGGCACCCAGCCTGCTTGCCAGTCATGGCAATGGACCAGATCGGGTTGCCAACCCGATGCCCCACGCGCCGCAATGTCGGCTGCGACCTGACAGAGAGCGGCGAAGCGCTGCGGATTGTCGTGCCAGTCTTTCCCGTCAGGCCCCAGATAGATGCTTCCCTCGCGTTGAAAGAGATGCGGTGCGTCGAGCAGTAACAGGTCAAGACCGGATGCCTCTACCGCGAGAACTTGCGCGTGCCCCCCGAAGAGGTCGTCATAGGTCAAGACAACCTCGGTCGTCCCGATTTGTCCCAAGACGGCAGGGTACCCCGGAAGAAGCGTCCGCATCGCAACGCCGTGCTCCTGCAAGGCGGCAGGGAGCGCGCCAGCCACGTCAGCGAGCCCGCCGGTTTTCACCAGCGGGGCGCATTCAGACGTGACTGACAGAGCTTGGATCATTGTGCGGCAGACCAGGCATCAACCATCGGCTGGGTGACAAGTGTTGTCCCCTTGTCGGTGACGCGGAAGAACTTGGCATCTTCCTGCGGGTCCTCGCCAACGATCAGACCAGCCGGAATGACCACGCCGCGGTCAATAACACACTTCCGCAATCGCGCTGATCTGTTGACGGTCACATTCGGCAAAACGACCGACTGGTCCAGAACCGCGTATGAATTGGTGTGGACCTGCGTGAACAGCAGCGAATTTCGGACTTCGGTCCCCGAAATCACGCACCCACCAGACACCATGGATGAAATCGCGATCCCGCGACGGTCGCTTTCGTCATGGATGAACTTTGCCGGCGGCGCAGTCTCGGAATACGTCCAGATTGGCCATTGCCGATCCCACAAATCAAGCTCGGGCGTAAAATCTGTCAGGTCGATATTGGCCTGCCAGAAGGCGTCAATGGTGCCGACGTCACGCCAATAGCTTGGCGCACCATCTGCCTTTACACAACTGTCGTCAAAACGGTGCGCGACCGCCTTGCCGTTCTTCACGATGTCAGGGATCAGATCGTTGCCGAAATCATGTGCCGAATTCGGATCATCCGCATCGGCCAGAAGAAGCTCGCGCAAATATTTCCAGCTAAAGACGTAAATCCCCATCGAGGCGAGGGCTTTGGACGGGTCCTCTGGCGTTGCCGGGGGATCAGCAGGCTTTTCGAGAAAGGACGTGATGCGGCTTGTCTCATCGACGGCCATCACACCAAATGCCGTTGCTTCCTCGCGCGGTACGGTCAGGCAGCCGACGGTCACATCGGCACCCGATTCAACGTGCTGCACCAGCATCTTTTCGTAATCCATCTTGTAGATGTGGTCACCGGCAAGGATCACGATATACTCGATCCCATAGCTGTCGACGATATCGATGTTCTGTGTTACCGCATCTGCTGTGCCGCGATACCACATGTCTTCCGAGACGCGTTGCGATGCAGGCAGAATATCAAGAAATTCATTTCTTTCCGCACGGAAGAAGTTCCAGCCGCGCTGGCAATGGCGGATCAGCGAATGCGCCTTGTATTGCGTCGCAACAGCCATACGCCGGATACCCGAATTCACCGCGTTGGAGAGTGCGAAGTCGATAATCCGCGTTTTGCCGCCAAAGTAGACGGCTGGTTTCACGCGACGATCTGTCAGTTCCTTAAGGCGCGACCCGCGTCCTCCAGCAAGCACAAAAGCCATTGATCGTTGCGACAAGCGCGTCGTGTCAGCCATTCAGTCTTCCTCCCTATTTGCGCAATCTGAACATCACAGTGGCCAACGGCGGCACGGTAATGTCGATGGATTGCGGGTGCCCGTCCCTTTCGGTTTCGGTTGTTTGGACAGCACCATGATTTCCTCTGTTGCCACCGCCGTAGATGGCGGCATCTGTATTCAGAACCTCCTCCCAGAGGCCGGCTTCCGGTGTGCCGACGGACCATGATCGTTCAACCGGCGTGAAGTTGCAGACGACGATCACTGGCGCATCTTCTGCCTCGCCAAACCGCGCGAAGGCAGACAGTGACTGGGCCGGATCATTTGCGAGCCAGCGGAAGCCTGATGGATCGCAATCTCTGCGGTGCAGTGCAGGTGTCTCGCGGTAAAGGTGATTGAGGTCGCGCACCAGTGACTGAATACCGCGCTGCTTGTCGCCATGAAGCGCATCCCAATCGAGCGAAACATCGTGGTTCCACTCTTCCCACTGAGCAAATTCGCAGCCCATGAACAACAGCTTCTTGCCCGGGTGGCCCCACATGAAACCGTAGTAGGCCCGCAGGTTGGCAAACTTCTCCCATTCGTTGCCCGGCATCTTGGCAATCATTGATCCCTTGCCATGCACAACTTCGTCGTGGCTGATGGGCAGAATGAAATTTTCCGAGAAAGAATAATCAATCGGGAAGGTCATCAGATGATGATCGTACTGGCGGTAGATCGGGTCCTTCTCGATGTAACGCAAGGTGTCATTCATCCACCCCATGTTCCATTTGAAGCCGAACCCAAGACCCCCCGCATCAACCGGAGTCGAGACGCCGGGAAAGGCGGTGGATTCTTCGGCCACAGTCATGATCCCGTCAACCGCACCGTAGCAGACGACGTTCATCTCTTTGAGAAAGTCGATTGCCTCGTAGTTTTCGCGACCGCCATCGCGGTTCGGCACCCACTCCCCGTCTTTGCGGGAATAGTCGCGGTAGAGCATTGAGGCCACCGCATCCACGCGCAGACCGTCGACGTGGTATTCCTCAAGCCAATACTGCGCATTCGCGACGAGGTAGTTTTTAACCTCCGTGCGGCCGTAATTGTAGATCAGCGTGTTCCAGTCCTGGTGGTATCCTTCACGAGGGTCCGCGTGTTCGTAGAGGTGCGACCCGTCGAACTGCGCAAGCCCGTGCGCGTCAGAGGGGAAATGGCCCGGAACCCAGTCAAGCAACACGCCCAACCCGGCCTTATGCGCCGCTTCGATCAGGTCGCGGAACTCATGTGGCGGACCAAAGCGGATCGTCGGCGCATACATACCCAAGGGTTGGTATCCCCAAGACCCATCAAACGGAAACTCGCTGATCGGCAGAAACTCGAGGTGGGTGAAACCCATCCATTTGGCGTAGCCGACAAGCTCTTCCGCAAGTTCTTTGTAGCTCAGTCTGCGCCCTTCAGCCGTTCTGCGCCAAGAGCCGAGGTGAACTTCGTAGATCGAGATAGGTTGATCGCGTTGCTGTGCCTTGCCGCGCGATTGCATCCAGTCATCATCATCCCAGCCGTAACCTGTGATATCCCGCACGACCGAAGAGGTTTCGGGCGGGTGTTGTGCGCCAAAACCGACTGGATCGGCCTTGAGGAACGGTGCACCTTCGGCTGGCGCAATTTCGTATTTGTAGAGCGCCCCTTCACCGATCCCTGGCAGAAATACCTCCCAGACCCCGGTGCCGCCGACCCGCCGCATGGGATGTCGCCGCCCGTCCCACTGGTTAAACTCTCCAACCACAGAGACACGTTTCGCGTTGGGTGCCCAGACAGCGAAATGCGTGCCGGCCACACCTTCGTGCTCTGTGACATGGGCGCCTAAAGCCTTCCAAAGCTGCCGGTGCGTGCCTTCTCCGATCAGATATTGATCGACCTCACCCAGCACCGGTCCAAATTGATAAGGATCGAGGAAGCTGTGTTCGGTCCCGTCTGCATATGTCGCCATCAATTCATAATGCGACTGCGAAGCGGGGACCTTCCCACCGAAGAGGGGTCCTTCGATGCGTTGAAGCGGAACGGTTTTCTTGCCAACTTTGGCGGTGACGTCTTCTGCATCGGGGACAAGGGCCACGCACCATGATGTGCGTCCGGACTTGTGAATCCCCAATACAGAGAAAGGTGCTTCATGGCGCGCGTCGAGTAGCGCGTTGATATCATCCTGCTGCAGATGCGGCGGTCGGTTGGACATAAAGCCTCTTCTTGTGGTTCATCGCACGTTTTAAAGCGCTTTGGATATGTTAGCGCAAGCAGTTTTCAATTCAACGCGCATGGACGATCACTCAGCAGGGACGGGCGCTGCGGCAGTTTCCTTGGCCTGATTGGATGTCAGGACAAGGCGCAGCAAAGGCGGCACCGTTAGCAGCGTAAGGAAGGCTGACATTGACAGCCCACCAACGACTACGGCGCCCAATCCACGATAGAGTTCAGAGCCAGCCCCGGGGAATATCACCAAGGGCAACATTCCAAAGACGGACGTGAGCGTCGACATGAAGATCGGCCTGATGCGGTTGCGCGTTGCCTCCTCGATGGCATCGACGGGTTGCAGCCCTTCCTCCCGCAGCAGATAGAGCGATTGATGCACAATCAGGATCGCGTTGTTAACAACAATCCCGACGAGAATGACGAATCCGAGAAGCGTGAGCATATCAAGGGGTTGGGTCCCTATCAGATTCAATACTGCCAGCCCCCCGACGCCGCCAGCGGCTGCGACGGGCACTGAAATCAGCACAACAAGCGGCAGTACAAAGCTTTCAAACAGGATGGCCATGACAAGGTATACAATCAAAAGCGCGACGATCAGATTGATCTGGATCGCGTTCCATGTCTGCGAAAGCTGATCGGCGGTCCCTGATACAGACAGCCTGACACCAGGGGGCAGACCTTGTTCTTCAAGCGGGGCGATGACTTCGTTTTCGAGCAGTTCAACAGCCGCTTCCAATGGCAGCGCGTCAGACGGCCTGACTTCAAGCGTCACGGTTCTGAGCCGTTCGAGATGCCTGATCTCTGTCGGTCCGGCGGTCACGCGGACTTCTGCGAGTTCTGATGCAGGAACGATCTGGCCGGAAGGCGTGACGACAGGAAAAGAGCCGATGTCTTGCGTGCGCAATGCGCTTTGCACCGTCTCATCGCCTTTCAATGTCAGGTCGATGCGGCGGTTTCCGACACTGATCTCTGCGACCCTGATACCGTCATTATAGGCGTCGACTGTCGCGGCAAGCGATTGTGTCGTCAGACCGGCGTCCGCCAACCTGACACGGTCCGGGATCAGGCGGACCTCAGGCGCGCCAAGCTCCAATCCAGGGATCGGCCTGAACTGGTGACCCTCGGAGCGTGGAAGAAGTCGTGCGACGACACCGGCTGCCTGACCGGCCACTTCGAGGATCTCTTCAAGCTCGTTACCGGTGATATTGAGCTCGATCGTGCGTCCACCGCCGACACCACGGCCAAAGAGCGAGGGTTGGGTCATAAACCCGAATGTCCCGGGCTCAGCAAAGATTGGACGCGACAAAACGGGGATCAGTTCACCCACGCGGTCACTGTCAACTGCGGCCGCGCCGACGAAACTGTTGCCGGGCGTGGCCACGAAGAAAAAGCTGTCGAGGGATGGCACGCCCTCTTCGGTTGCGGGTGCTGGCGCTGCTTCCCACAAGGGGCGTGCAACCCCCTCAATCCGCTCTGCAATCGTTTCGGTCGTTGCCAGATTGTAGCCCGGCGGCGGGATCAACAGACCGAAGACGAGGTTGCGATTGCCTTCGGGGAGATATTCAAGCTTGGGCAGGAAGAGTAAGGCCGCTGCGGCAGCACCTGTCGCAATGGCAGACACAAATATCAGGCCCACGACACGGAAGCGGACGGTCAGCTTAACATAGGCCATGACCATCCGACTGAAGCCGCGGGCAATGTGATCCACGACCGGAATGCCAAGCGTCTTGGTTTCGCCATCGGCAAACAAGCGGCTGGAGAGTGCCGGGATAACCGTAACTGCGACGACAAGCGACAAAAGGACCGAAACGGAAATGGCGACCGCGATATCCCTGAACAACTGGCCGGCTTCCAACTCCATGATAAGGATAGGGATGAAAACCATCACCGTTGTCAGAGCCGAAACAAGGATCGCCCCCCAAACCTGACGGGCGCCATGGTAGGCGGCCTCACGTCGGCTCATGCCTTTTTCACGCAGGCGATAAATATTTTCGAGGACAACGATCGCAGCATCGACGATCATGCCGATCGCAAAGGCGATGCCTGCCAAGGAGATCACGTTCAATGTGCGTCCGGTTGCAGCCATCGCCACGAAAGTTGCAACAATCGAGACAGGGATCGCGAGGCTGATAACGAGTGTCGCGCGCGGGCTTCGCAGGAACAAAAGCAAGATGATCGCGGCGAGTAGGCCGCCAATCCAGATATTCTGAACAACAAGATCAATCGCGGCCTCGATATAGATCGTCTCATCGTAGATCTGTTCTAGGACAAGGTTTTCGCGCGCTATTGGTCCGGCCTCAAGTTCAGTCAGAACAGCTTTGACCTCTTCCATCGTCGAGATCACGTTGGCGCCTTGCTCACGGATCAGGTTGAAGGCGAGCGCAGGCTCTCCTCTGAAACGCAGTTGAGCGGAGTTTTCCTTATAGGCAAAGGTGACGTCAGCGATATCAGAGACCAAAACCCGCCCGAGGATACCGGTATTGCCTTGACCTTCACTGCGCAAAACCACGTTTTCAATCGCCTCGACCGTGTCGAGCTTGCCGTCAGCGCGCACGATGTAGCGCCTCTTGCCCTCATCGACCTCCCCGGCGGAGACGCTGATATTCTCTGAGCGCAAAGTTGCGACGACAGCAGGGATGGTCAGGTTGTATCTTGCGAGGTCTTCGGGGTTGATAACAATTTGCAACTCACGCGCCACGCCGCCGAAAACGTTGACCGTCGAGACGCCATCAATGCGCTCAAGACGTTCTTTGATTTCATCTTCCAGAAAGTCGCCATATTCCTGCAGCGGGCGCGTATTGCCTTCGCCAGCGCTCACCATCACCCAGGCAATCGGGCTGTCGTCAGAACCAGAGGTGTTAAGCGTCGGTTCGCCAGCCTCGGCCGGATATCCGCCGACGCGATCGAGGCGGTTGGACACGAGCAACAGCACATCACCCATGTCAGAGCCTACGGCGAACTCCAGTGACACAGATCCCTGCCCGCTGCGTGAGCGGCTTGTCATACGCTCCAACCCTTCGAGGCCTCGGAAGGCATCTTCTTGAGGATTGACGATTTCGCGCTCGATTTCGGCTGGAGCAGCGCCAGGCCAGCTGGTTTGCACCACAACCACCGGTTTGCGCACGTCCGGTGCAAGCTGCACAGGAATGCGTGTCAGTGCCAGCGCACCGAAAAGGACGGCCATGATGACAACGGCCATCACGGCGGTGGGGCGCTCAATGGCAAGGCGGATCGGGTTCATGGTTTAACCCTCCTCGGTGCTGGCTTCATCATCGGGGCCACCGCCGCCTTCAGGCGCGCTTGCGGCAGCCGGGGGCCCGCCACCTGGCCGTCCACCCGGAGGGCCGCCTGCACCCATCGGCGCGATGTCCTGTCCAGGTCTCAAGCGTTCGTTGCCACGCACCACAACTTCATCGCCAGGCGCCAATCCTGAGAGAACTTCGAAGTTGTCGCCAATCGGTGCACCAACGGTCACGGTGCGCGGCGAGGCTTTGCCGCCGTCGTTGACATAGGCTGTCCAGCCCCCGCGCGCCTGCACCAATGCATCTTTCGGAACGGCGAGTACCTCTCTTGCGTCACCGATGGGCACATCAAGTGTTACCGGCTGTCCAATGGCAAAGCTGGGGTCGAAAGTGTCGACAGCAAAGCGGACAGGACGTGTGCGCGTTTCGGAAAATTCCGTCGGCAAGACCGCACGCAGCGTTGTTGTAAAGGTGGCGCCACCCCCAGTTGCTCCGGCGACCGTCCGATCGGGTGAAAGCGAAGCGACATATCTGGCGGGGATGTTTGCTTCTACCTCGACGTTGCTGATGTCCAGAAGCGTTGTGATCTGGCTGCCGGTTGCGGCGAACTGCCCTGGCTGGGCGAAAATATCCAAGACCACCCCATCGAAGGGTGCGCGAATAGTTGCATTGGAAAGGTTATACTCTGCCAGCGAGATCGCATTCTGGGCCGCCGCGATCCGCGCCTCTGCCTGTGCCAATCCGCCCTGCGCCTCCGCCACGGCACTTGCACGTTCTTCGAGAGCCGCACTTGAGATGGATGCACTGGCCGCAAGTTCGTCCGCCCGCTCGAAAGCTTTTGTTGCGCGATCCGATACGGCTTGCGCGACCTCCAGGCCAGCAATGGCTATTTCAAGCTGTGCCTGAGCGCTGGCAAGCTCAATTTGTAGGCGCGAGGTGTCCATCTGGGCCAGTGTGTCGCCCGCCGCGACTGTTGAGCCGATCTGAATGGGCACGGATGCAATCACGCCCGAAACACGTGTCGCGACTGCACTTTGTCGGACAGCCACGATTTGACCGAAAACGCTTACGGTTTCGGTCATTTCTTCCATTTCGATGACTTTCGTCTGCACACCAGCGGGGCGTCCCTGCGCGAAGGCGAGGGAGGGTAAAGCAACGGCCAAGAGAATGCCTGCAATCACGGAATGAATGCGCATGTAAAACCTCGAGCTCAGTTTTGGAGACAGGTGAAAACCAACTAACTGAGGTTGAACTAGAACGAATGCGCGTTTTTGACAGGGGCGCGGACAAATGGGCAGCGACGGGATTGGATGCGATCAATCCGGTTCTGCATTTTTCATGCTTCGAAGGCGCTGCGCTCAGGGGCTGCGGCCTGAGCAAACCGAGCCCTGGTTTGCTTAGTCCTTGAGAGGATCATGCCCCCAGTTCATCAATGAATAGCGCCAGCTTGAGTCTTTGACGTCATCCTCCGGCCCTCCTTGAGAAAGATGCCGTTTGATGTAGCCGACTACCTTGCCCATGTGATCCCATTGATCATCGGACAGGTCATCCTTGTTTGTCCGCTTGATCTTGACAATGCGGCGGCCCGATTTGTGGCCTGTGCTTTCCCCATCATCGCTATCACCGACTGATTTGGACTCTTCGGTGTCCAACCAGTCTTCCAGTTCTGCTGGCTGCATATTGACGAGGTCTTTCCACTCATCCCAGATTTGCTCATGCGATTTCGATGATGACACAGCGTTCTCCCATTCAGATTTGTAGGACAACGGCCATCCTCGCTGGACGTTCCATCGCTACCTCAAGGCAGTCCGGCTGTTGAAGTCAGGCGAGTACAGGTCGCGACGCGGGCTTCAATGCAGGGGCCATCAGAAAGGCGAGTAGCAGTGCCGGCACCAAACCGGCCAAACCGATGCGCATGTTTGATGCTTCTGCGATCAGTCCGATGACAGGCGGTCCGACAAGAAACCCGCAAAGTGTGATCTGGGTGAGCACTGCCACGTTCGCGGCGCTTGATCGGTCTTTCAGTGCGCTGGCTGCGCTGACTGCAACTGGAAAACCGATCGACACGCCAAACCCGATCATCGCCACTCCGAAAAAGGAAAGCCACAGAACAGGGCTGGCAATCGCCACAAACAGTCCGGCAAGCGCGAGCATGACAAGCGCCTGCGCAAGTGCCTCCACGCGGAAGCGGGCTTTCAGACTGTCGCCCGAAAAGCGTCCCGCAGCCAGACAAAGCGCAAACACTGCATAGCTTGCACCGGCGATACCGGGCGCGGCTGAAAAGGTATTTGTCATAAAGACGGCGAGCCAATCCGCCATGGCACCCTCGGTGGTCGCGGCACCAAAGCCAAAGAGAGCGATGTTGATTAATTGGCGTGACGGTTTCTTTGTGGGCGCCCCGACGGCGTCATTCGATTTGAGATCGAAATCGGTGATGGCTCTGGCCGCATACAAAAGAGGACCGCCGCTCAATACCGCCACCCCGACAAGAGCCGGACCGGGTTGCACCGCAAGCCCCGCCATGAAGGATCCGATGATTGCACCGCAGAGAACACCCACCGACCAGAAGCCGTGGCAGCCGTTCATGATGAGCTTGTCGCTGCGTTCCTCGACCTCTGAAGCGGTCACATTCAGGCTAAGTTGTGCGATTGCCATCGCGACACCGGCCAGCATCAAAGTCCCGAAGAGCGTCAGCCAGCTCGTCGTGAAAGCCGGAATGGGCATCAAGATCACGTAGCCACCCAGTCCGAGGGTCAGGAGCGATCTGGAGCCAAGTCTTTCAGCGATTTTGCTGCCGAAAGAAAGCGCGATCAGAAGCCCAATGGGCATGCCGATCAAGGCAAATGCCAGAGCCCCTTCGCTCAGCCCTATGGTCTGCTGGACCTGCGGAATACGCGGAAACCACGCCCCCAGGATAAGGGGTTGTAGCAGGAAAACCCAACGGATTGCGGCGACATCATTCATGCGTGTCGTCCATCACGTATCGGTCTACCCAGGATCTGTGCAATCGCGCGCGCCTCGTCTTCGTCAAAGCGGCGTTGCTCTCGCCCAAACCCGAAACTTTGGTAGCGCTGGGCGAGAGGTCGAGACGCGGTGCATGACGCGTGAAATGACGTCACTGGCAGATTTTCGATGAGTTCGCCAAGATTTGCGCTTCGGATCCCGCCGCCGGCCATGATCTCGATCCTGCCAGCCGCCGCATCGTGCAGTTGCCGAAGTCCTGTCAAACCTTCCGGCGCAGAAGGGGCACCACCTGATGTCAGAATACGGCTGAAGCCTAAGGATATCGCCGCATCAAGAGCCGATAGCGGGTCATCCACGACATCAATCACACGGTGAAGCGTCAGATCAAGGTGGCCCGCCGCATCTGCCATCACGCGCAATGGATCGAGATCAAGTTGCCCACCGCGTTCGGCACCGATCACGATACCTTTGAGGCCGAGATCGCGAACCACTTTGATATTCGCGCAGGCGGCTTCGAGGTCCTCGGCGTTCATTGTGAAGTCACCGGCGCGCGCCCTGATCAGGACGTGGGTCTCAAGTCCTGATGCGGCGGCTTGCGCCATCAGACCGTAGTCCGGCGTCAGCCCACCGATATCGAGGCCGATGCACAATTCAATGCGGTCGGCATAAGGCGCGGCGGCTATCAGTGCCTGCGACGTGCTCACGCAAATCTCGAACGTGTACGCGTTATTCCGCGGCATCTTGGGTAATAGCCAGGGCGACGGCATCTGCAAAGGCGATCGTTTCCGAGCCACCATCAGACAGCACGACAAGATCACGAATGTCGCGTCCGACAAGCTGCGCCCGATGCGGCTGCTGCACGACACGTGCTGGCGTCGTGATGGCCATGCGCAAAGCCTCTTGCAAAGTCAGGCCGACCTTTGACACCAATCGGGCGACGCCTTGCGCTTGGGTGACGTGCGCGCCAGCAAGGCTTCCCTCGGCATTGATCAGACGTCCGTTCTCAAGATGAATTTCGTGACCGTAAAGATCGAACTCATCCGGTCCGCCGACCGTCGCCATGGAGTCTGAGACCAGAAACATCAGGTCTGGCGCGGGCCGTGCTCGGCAGGCCAGTGCAATCATGCGATCGTCAACGTGATGGCCGTCGCAGATGATCCCTGCAGACAGGTGAGAGTTGATGATGGCACCCACCGCTCCGGGCGCACGTCCGATCATGGGGGACATGGCGTTGAAAAGATGTGTCGCGCAAGACGCACCGGCACGGATGGTTTGCTCGACAGTCTTTGCGTCAGCGTCTGTGTGTCCGATCGACACCACGGCGCCGAATGCAACAAGTTTCGCAATCTGCTCAGGCGTCGCGGCCTCGGGCGCGACGGTGATCATCACGGACACATCATGGCGTCGCAGGTTTTCAACGACACCAATGGTCCGGTCATCCAGATCGCGGATAAACCGCGCATCATGTGTGCCCCGTCGCGCAACCGAGATATGCGGGCCTTCGATATGCAATCCCAGCACGCCCGGGTCGTTGCGGGCCTCAATGGCTGCGGTCGCTGCCTGATCAAGTACGTCGGGCGCATCTGTGATGACAGTCGGTAGAATGCCAACCGTGCCAAATTGCCGGTGAGCGGCCGCAATTGCGGCCATTCCTTTTCTGGTGGGGGTGCTGTTGACCATGACGCCGCCACCGCCATTGACCTGCAAGTCGATGAAGCCGGGGGACAGGCAGCCATCAACAGAAATCGCACCCTTTGGTGCCGGAGCGATTTCAGAGACGCGGTTGTCTATGATCCGAATGGCTTGATCTGTCAGGACTTGCTGGCCATCAAATAGCGTCTGCGGTGCGATCCATGTGTCTTTCATGCCGCTTCCTCAAAGAAATAGGGGGCCAAGGCGGATTGGATTTCCGCGTCAATCAGCCGTTGTGTTTGTGGCCCGTTGAGCTTTTCGGCTCTTGCCAGAACGTCAGGTGAGAAAACCTCTGCCAGTGCATGATCTGGGAGTGTGCCGCTGAAATCGGCAATCAAGTCCTGAACGGCCGCCTGCGCTGCCTTTTGTGGCCAATAGTATCTGATCCGATCAGCAAGGCCGAAGTGGCGCTGATGATACAACTCGGCTGCGTTGCCGCTGTAGTGGCCGTTCCACTTTGATGGATCACCCTGCATTACCGTCTCCATTGCCCTCTCAAGCGCGCCTTTGTTGTCCCGTAGCTGATCTAAGGCATAAAGCGCCTTGCGGTAGGCAAACGTCAGGGCAGGGCCGACCTTCTGAAACGCAAAGCCGAGTTCTGCAAGTCGCGGGTACACACACGCGTCCTGATAGTCTGTGGAGTGCGCTTCCAGACAGATGTGTGGATGGTCGGCTAAGGCTGCAAGCAACTTGGGGTCACGGTCGCGTGGCAAGTCATGGACCTTTGTCGGGCTGAATTCCACTCCCGGCTGCACAACCAAACCGCCAATCTGATCCGCAAGACTGCCGAAGGCTGCGTCATGGGCAACGAGTGTCTCTCGTGCTGCATCGGGTGAGGTGGCTGGAATGTCTCCATCTTCATCAACGCGCGCCCCGCCGGGAGGAGGCACTTCTGTCCCGACCACGAATAGAAGATCATCGTGAACCTCTGCGCACACCTTTGCGAGCCGAGCGGAGCGTGCTGCAGTGACATCGTCACCGAGTTGTGCCGGCTCTCCCGCACAGCCTTCTGAGCAGTCGAGATGAATCTTGTGGAAGCCTGCGGCAACGTAGTCTTTGACCAATTGTTCCGCCTTGGCCATTGCAATGGATGCTTCATTTGCGCGCCATGCCTGCGGCCCCAAATGATCGCCGCCAAAGATAATCTGGGCGCGATCAATGGCCGTTTCGTCAGCCCTCGCATGAACGAAGTCAACAAATGACAACGGCGTCATCCCGGTGTAACCGCCGTCCTGATTAACCTGATTGGATGTGGCCTCGATCACGACAGGCCGTCCAAGGTCGGCAGCAAGCGATAGTGAGGCCCGCAGAACGTCGGGATGTGCCGAACAGACGGATGGAATGGCGACGGCTTCGCCTGCGCGGTTGCGCCGGATGATATTGCGCAACTGCTCAACCATCTTGCTCTGCCTGCCATGCCGCATAGGCCGCACCACGTGCACCGCTGGTATTGCCACCTTCTGCAAGGGCCAGTTTGGGAATGGCAAAACCATCCAGTTGGGCAGATTTGGTGGCGGCTGAGAGGTCTTTCAGAATCCCATCGATCTGGCTCAACCCACCGCCCAGCACGATAATGTCAGGGTCGGCTGTCAGCGTGAGCGTATGCAGCAGCTCGGCTGTCAGCTTGCACCAGACCTGCCAGGTTTCGGAAAGGTCAGCATCACGTCTGGCCGCAATCTGGGGTGGGGAGACATCTTCGCCTGTGAACCGCTTCGCCAACCGGCTGAGGCCGGGACCGGCAATATAGGTCTCGATACACCCTTGGCGCCCACATCCACAGGTGACGATCGGCAAATCATATTGTTGGACCAGATGCGCCGGAGCCGCCGTATGACCAAACTCGCCCCCAGTAAGTGTCGGCCCTTGCAGGATGCGTCCGTCAACGCAGATACCGCCACCGACACCCGTGCCAAGGATCAACGCCATCACAGTGCGATATCCCCGGCCTTGGCCAAAGACAGCCTCTGACAGTGCCAGAGCGCGGCAATCATTGATGTAGGTAATGCGCCGCCCCGCCGCTTGCATGATATCTGCGGGAAACGGTCGACCGGTTGCCGCCAGATTGGCGGTCAGCGCACGCCCATCGACAGGATTGACCAAGCCTGCCGCGCCGATCCCCACTGGCGCTGGGCCGTCGCTCTGGCCGTCAGCCCATGCGATTTGTGCTGCCATTGCGGCCACAAGATCAGCGTAGTCCGCAGGCGTATTCTGCCGGTTTCGCGCAACGACGTTCCAGTTGCCATCAAAGACCTGTGTTTCGATCTTCGTGCCGCCAAGGTCGATCCCAACAGCTGTCATGGGGTCACCGGGTAAAGTGTGACGCCAGCGACGACCCGGCTCAGCGTGCCTTGGCCGTCAAAGGGGTTGTCAACATCTAGCTTGAGGTCCTGCGACCACATTGCACCGCGCACCTGCGCTGCGGCAACGCAAAGCGGTGCTGACCATGCAGGTCCGAACGGCATTGCAATGGCGATATCGCCATCTGCCCCGATTGTCTGGACATCCACCGATGGAAACTGCGCGCGGAGTTCGGCTGCCAGATCATGGTCATAGCGGCCAGTTGGTGCATCCGGGCTTGTGAATATCGTGATATGGGTTGCAGGATCGACAAAGGACTTTGGGCCGTGCCGGAAACCGAGGCTGCTGTCCCAAAGGGCTGCAATCTGCCCAGCAGAGAGCTCCATCACCTTCAGCGCGCTTTCTCTTGCAGCAAAGGCGAGCGGGCCAGAGCCGACAAAGACCGCGCGGGCAGGAAGGTTGCTGCTTTGAAAGAGGGGAAGCAATCGCTCCAGCTCCGAGGCAAGTGCCAGCATGCGTTCGTTCAGATCACAGGGTTCATCAAACACAGCGAGAGCCGTCAGCAGCATTGTCGAAAAGCTGGATGTCATCGCAAACCCCGCGTCGTGCGTCTCATCCGGCAGCAGGATCACCTTTGTCGGAGCGTCCGAAGCGCGCGTCGCCAGAGCGCCATCCTTGTTGCACGTGATGTTAAGGCGTGGCGCTTTGGGAGCCAACACGTCGAGCGCATCAAGCGTGCCGAGCGTTTCGGCGCTGTTTCCGGACCGGCCAAAGCTGACGACCAGAGGGCGCTCGCCGCGCAAAACAAGCGATGGGTTCGCTACAATGTCCGTTGTCGGGACGGAGCGGGTCCCTTTGACCTGCGTTGCGATGATGTCACCGATGTAGGCGCTTGTGCCAGCGCCGCAGAACCAAACTGTGTCGAAGTCCTGATCGGCAATCCATGCGCGGACTGCGGTCACGTCGAACGTTTGACCCCAGGCCCGCCAGATATCCGGTTGGCGATGGATCTCGCGCCAGGTTGCCCATTTGTCTAACGGTTCCCTCATGTCGTTTGCGTGACCTTGGACAGCGTCTCAGGCGCATCTGGATCAAGGCCCAATGCAAGAGCCGTGCGCAGAATAACAGGATAGATGACAGCGAGCAGGGCCGCTGCTGCAGCGGCAGGTGTGAGGTTATCAAGGTTCAGATCGCTGACGCGGATGCGGTGCACATCGCAGCCAGCTTGCTGAAAGCGGGCTTCGGCTTGATCGAGGCTTTCCTGTGTTTGTGGCAGACCGGTATCAAGCATCAAGACCATCAATGGGTTTGTCGCAAGCTGCAGCGGGCCGTGCAGAACCTCTGAACTGGAATAGGCTTCCGCGTGGATTGCGCAGCATTCCTTGAGCTTTAATGCAACCTCATGAGCTGCGCCATAACCTGTATCACGACCGATCACGTAGACATGGCGCGCTCTGAGAAAAGCAGACTGCAGCTTTTCGGCCTCAGGGTGTTCTGGCTTCATGGTGGCAAAAGCTTTTGCTGATCGCGCGGCATCTTCGGCATATGCGGGTTTAAGTTTACCAAGCAGTGCCATACCTGCCCCGATTGAGCCGATGACTGATTTTGTGGCTGGAACCGCAAGTTCGGGTCCGGCCCCGATCGAAAGGGTGACGTCTGATGCGCCTTCAACCGCGCTGTCTGGCTGATTTGTCAACGCCATGACGGTTGCCCCTGATTTTGCCGCGCCTTTTGCTGACAAAACCAGATCGTGACTGGCACCAGATTGGCTTATCACCAGTGCAGCACACCCGTTCAGGTCCACACCCTGACCGCGCGAAAACACAGAAGGCGGCAGCGATGTGACAGGAATGCCAAGCTCTCGCATAAATTCGTAGGACAGCACGTTGGCCGCCGCATCGGATGACCCCCGCGCCACCGTGTAGATAGCCCTCGGCACGCTAAGCGGGTTTTCAATCTCTTGGACCGCTGAGGCTGCAAACACAGCAAAACTCTGTGCGGACTCTGCTGCCATCAGCCGGCCGGGCGTGTTGTTCTCAAGTGTCATCCGCGCAGTCCATATCCATCAAATTCCTGCCATGTCGCGGTAAGGTCGATCATGGAACCTTTAATCCGTGCTTCGTCGAGTGCCATCGCCACCAGACCCGCCTCCATCGCATCAACGACACCAACGGGGAGTGTGTCGGTCTGTCCACGCAAGAAGGCGGCAATGTCGTCGATCATCATGTGATCGGCACCGTAGTGCGAAGAGGCACGGGCCTGATCCATCTGTGTATAGTCATGGGCTGCAATCGTGCTGCCGTCACGCGCCGTGGCCTTCAGTGTGCCACGGACGAAATCACCCTCGGCCATGCCATGCGTGCCCATCACGCAAAAGCGGCGGTGCTCGTCGGGGACGTTGAGGTTGGTGTGGAACGCCAGGGATGCGCCGCTTTCGTATTGCAATAGTGCTGTCTGGAAATCGATGATGTCGCCGTCGGAATGAAATGCGTCAGGTGCGCTGTTCCAGATCGAAGGCTTCTGGTGCATGATCTGGTTTTCAACGTTCGCGCTGGGCGCATTGGCAGGCACGAAGGACTTTCGGCCACCAAAACTTGCGACCCTCGTGGGCCGCGAGCCGGTCACCATGTTGTAGATATCAATGTCGTGGCAGCATTTCTCAAGCATGAAGCCGCCAGACCAAGACACCATACGTCGCCAGTCCCGCATAAAGAATGCGCCGTGATAGGGGGCAATGTGTTCATTGGCCTCAAGCGAGGTGATCTCTCCTAGGTCGTCCAGCACAGCCCGCAGGTCGACCATGTGCTGGGAATAACGCAGCACCAGACCCACCATGACACTGTCAGTCCCATGCTTAGCCAAAAGTGCGGCCAGTTCCATCGTTTCGGCCTTCGTTGTCACGACAGGCTTTTCTGTGAAGATGCGGACCCCAGCGGCCAGCCCTAACTTGATGTGTTCCAGATGGTACATATTCGGCGAGCCAACAAAGAACAGATCGGGCTTTGTCTCGGCCAGCATCGTTTCAAGATCGTCAAATCGTGGCGTTTCGCGCCGCATCTTGCCGCAGGCCTGAAAGCTCTTGCGTTGCTGGCTGATTGCCTGTGCCGTTGGAAAGCCGGGGAAGGTCTGGTCGGCCACCAACTCCGCAATTGCGGCATCGCTGAGAGTCGCGCCATGAAGGTCAAGAGCGTTATCCTTGGCAGGGTCGTAGTAACCCACCAACTCAGCTTCCGGCATCGCCTCACAAAGAATCGAAAGGACATGTCCTGCACGCAGGCCCAGTCCGGCTGTCACGACGCGCATGATCTTATCCGTTTACGGCGATTGCAGGGGCCGCTTTGCGACGCAGAACATCGCCTGAGGCATCAAATACATGGCAGTCTTCCGGCGACACGTTCAGCGCAAGCGGCTGGCCCTCTTGCACTTGCGCATCACCGGGAAGCGATGCGCAGAAACGCACGCCGTCGCCGACGGTGCCATAAGTGATCGACACGCCGCCGAGGCGCTCAAGCACATTGACGGAAATCGGGAAGCCCCCGTCGCCAATATGGACATGCTCTGGGCGAATGCCGACTTCGACGCGATCTCCGGTTGAGATGTGACCCCCGTCTACCGGAAGGACCATCTCGTGACCGCCGGAGAGGGCGACTTTCACGCCCGTCGGATCAGCAGCACTGACCGTTGCTGGGATGAGATTCATGTTCGGTTGCCCGATGAACTGGGCCACGAACTTTGTCTTTGGATGATGATAAAGCTCCATAGGTGTGCCGAACTGTTCGACACGGCCACCATTTAGAACCACGATCCGGTCGGCCATGGTCATCGCCTCAATCTGGTCGTGGGTTACGTAAACCATCGTGGCGTCAAGACTGCGGTGCAATTGGCTGAGTTCAACCCGCATGTCACCGCGTAAAGCGGCGTCGAGGTTGGAAAGAGGCTCGTCAAACAAGAAAACCTTGGGGTTGCGCACAATCGAACGGCCGATCGCAACGCGCTGGCGCTGACCACCAGAAAGTTGGCCGGGCTTCAACTGCAACTTGTCGGTCAGTTGCAGGATGCCGGCGGCCTGCTGCACGCGGGCGTCGAGTTCCGCCTTTTCCATCTTTTGCACGCGCAGCGGGAAGGCGATGTTTTCATAGACGCTCAGATGAGGGTAGAGCGCGTAAGACTGGAAGACCATCGAGATGCCACGATCAACGGGATGCGCGGTACTGACATCCTCGCCGCCGATCATGATCTGACCTGAGGTTGCCTCTTCCAGCCCGGCGATGATCCGTAGCAGGGTGGACTTGCCGCAACCTGAAGGGCCGACGAAAACCACAAATTCCTTGTCATTGATCGCAAGACTGATGTCATGCAGCACTTTTGCAGAACCGAAGGACTTGCTGATGGACATTAGGTCAAGGGTGGCCATGGCGTTGTCTACCTATCTGAATTTGTTGGCGTATATTGAGGCGGCAGCGCACCGCCGCCCCAACTCGGGAGGAAACTTAGAGAGCTTCGTCCAGCTCTTCTCCGGCGATTGTCACCAGATTGTCGACGGTGTCGTCTTCCAGCAGGATGCCCTGCACCATGTTGGTGAAGACGGACTGCAGTGACTTGAAGTCCTCTACGATTGGCTCTGGACCACCGGTCGAGATTGACGCTGTGAAGTTCGGCCAGACACCGCTTTCATAGTAGAGGTCTGTTTTGCCCATCGCGGCATAGTCAAAGATCGGTGTCAGACCCCATGAGCTGTCAAGGTCATACTGTGCATCACCGGACGTGATCCGCTGTGCCAGTTCCTGTGCCAGTTCTTCATGGCCGGAGCCTTTGAAGACAACAATCGAGTCTGTGATCAGGATCGAACCGCTTTCACCGGAAGGGCCTGCAGGGACCGGGACAACCAGCTGGTTGATGTCTTCGTTGTGCTGGCCATAGCCCCAAGGACCCTGGACATACATTGCGATCTGGCCGTCGTTGAACAGATCCTTGAGCTGGTCACGTTCCCAAGCGGTCGGACCTTCCTGAGAAACGGTTGCCAGACGGCCATAGAAGTCAAGCGTTTCGCGTGTCTGCTGGCTGTCGAGCTTGTTTTCGCCGGTTACCGGATCAATCACCACACCACCGTTGGAATAGAGGTAGTTCAGGAACTGGTGCATCGTGTTGTCGAAGTCCTTCCCAGCAAGGCCAACACCGGCGGCGTCAGTGTTATCGACAACGCCCTGTGCCATTGCGAACATCTCGTCCCAAGTGGTTGGCGCGACACATTCCTGACCGGAGGCCTCGACCAGATCACAGTTGATATAAAGCGCCTTGGTCGAGAAAGCGTGCGGGTAGCCCCATGTTGTGCCTTCGATGGTGACCGTGTTCAGAACACCAGGCTGGTAGGGGGCGTCTGCAGGGATCTCAGCAGGCACAATCAGGTCGTTGTTTGCCAACTGGCGCAGGGTGCGCGAACCCATGTAGGCGATGGATGGCGGATCACCGGCTGCGGCGAGCGTCAGCGACTTGTCCTGGCAGGTACCCCATGGCACAGCCTCCAGATTGACGGTCACGCCTTCATGGTCGGCGATGAACTGGTCAACCACGGCCTGGTCCGCTTCGCGAACTTCGCCGCCGCACATGATAAAGTGCAATTCTGTCGCGTGGCTGTCGGCAAAGACCATGCTGGCCCCGCTGGACAAAAGCACCGCACCAAGTGTCAGTTTCGTGAATTTCATAGTAGTCTCCCTAAGTTGGTTGTTGGCTATTCTTTGACCGCACCGGCCGTTAGACCCGCCACGAGGTATTTCTGAAGGAACAGGAAGATGACCATGACTGGCAGGATGCCTGTCAGGGCAGCGGCCATCATCTGGTTCCAGGTGACATCCTGATAGCCGATGAACTCAAAGAGGCCGGCTGGCAGGGGTTGCAGTTCACGTTGCTGGTTGAACGTGATCGCAAAGAGGAATTGCTGGGCATAAGCGCCGATGAAGACGGCGGTACCGACGACGATCAGGCCAGGCGTTGCCAGCGGCAGGACAACACGGCGCAGGGTGTACAAGCGGCTCGCACCATCGACGAAAGCAGCTTCTTCAAGCTCGCGCGGGATCTTTTCAAGGTAAGACCGCAGCAGCCAGATGCCGGTCGGGATCAGGAACGCGACGCCCGGAATGATCATGGCCCAGTAGGTGTTCAACAGGCCTATGCTGCGCAACACACGGTAAAGCGGGATCAGCAGAACCGCACCAGTGAACATGTTGACGCCCAGAAAAATCGCGAGAGAGCCGTTCTTGAACGGAAAATCGAGACGGGCATAGGCATAGGCGGCTGGCACTACAAAGATCATCGTGAGCAGCGTGACGGCAGTTGCGATGAATACCGAGTTGAAGATGTAGCGACCCAAGAGCGGCACCGTCTCCCACATGTCGCTGTAGGCCTGAAAGCTGAAGTCATCTGACCAGAACTGATAAGGGCTGCGAAACAGGTGCTCGAGAGGGCGCAGTGACGCCATGAACATCTCGAAGAATGGCAGCAGGATGAAGATCAGGAACACCGTGACCGCTGCATAGATGCCGACAAGCTGAAGTTTTGTGTATTTGTCCATCATCTTACTTGGTCCCGTACTTGCGGTTCACGAACTTGAGCACATTCAGGTAAAGCAGCGAGAACACCCCCAGCAGGATCACGATGATCACAGCGCGGGCGGAGCCTTCGCCGAATTTGAAGTTGCCGATAGCGGTCTTGTAGGTGTCCACGATCAGCGTCGTTGTGGCGCCGCGCGGTCCGCCTTCGGTCAGGATCCAGATGATCTCGAAGCTGTTGAAGGTGAAAATGGCAGAAAGCAGGGACATTGACACGATCACCGGCATGATCTGCGGGATCGTGATGCGACGGAAACGGTACCAGCGACCTGCACCATCGACCCATGCGGCCTCGTAAAGGTCACGGCTGACACCTTGCATCGCGGCAAGGAAAAAGAGCGTCACCATGGGTGTGCCCACCCAGACGTCAGCGACGACGGCCGAATAGAAGGCGGATTGCTTGTAGGCCAGAAACTCAAACGGTCCGTCCGTGATGCCAAGGGTCATCATCGTGCCGGAGAGCACACCAAAATATCCGTTATAGAGCCACAGCCAGCCGATCATGCCGATCGCCATCGGGATGATCCAAGGCGGCATGACCAGAACGCGGAACAGACCGCGACCGGGAACGGCGGCATTCAAAAGCGTCGCACCGATAAGGCCAAGCACGAGCTTGAGCGCGACGGAGAGAAACATCCAGTAGAACGTCCGGACAATCGTATCACGGAACTTCCGGCTTTCGACGAGATCCTGGTAGTTGGCAAGGCCTACATACTCTTCGCCGCCCAACCCAGCTTCCATGAACGAAAGCCGGATTGTTTCGGCAAGTGGCCATGCCACGATGACAGCAATGAAGAGCATGGCAGGGCCAATGAGCAGCCACGCAAAAACGGCCTCTGACAGCGTCTTTGTCTTTGGCTTTGCAACACCCTGCGGCAAAGACTGCGTCATCTCTGTCATTGTGATCCCCCCCGGTGTTTGTCGACGAATCGACCTTGTTGAATCAAGGTTACTCGACAAATGCCATTTTGCTACCAATATAATACCAGTCTAGAAAATCTCGAAAAAAGTATTTTATATCAGCGTATTGACGTTTGCATGTAAATACATGATTGTAAATTGGTCTGCGAATGGTATTGTTTTTGCATACCAGCCATTGCGGAAAGGAAACGGCCATGACTGACCTTGTTGATGCGCTGGAGCAAAGCGAATGGTACCGCGAAGGGCGCGGTCCACGGTACAAGCAGCTTTGTCGTCATATCAGCGCCATGGTGGCCTCGGGCGCACTTGCTGCCGAAGATCAGCTTCCTTCAGAACGCGAGATCGCGGACATCGCCGATGTCAGTCGCGTCACAGTGCGCAAGGCCATCGCCGAACTCGTCGCAGATGGCATGATTGAACAGCGACAAGGTGCGGGATCATTTGTCCGCAAGACAGGCGAAAGAACAGAGCAATCGCTGACCTCGCTGGTGTCCTTTACGGAAAACCTGCAAGCCCGCGGGCTACAGTCATCAAGCCGTGTACTTCTCAAAGGGTTGTTTGTGCCGACCCCGACCGAGGCGATGGTGCTCGGCTTATCGCCGCATCATCGGGTTGCGCGCATCCATCGTTTGCGTAGCGGTGATGCGGTTCCAATGGCGCTTGAGCACTCTTCGCTGCCAGAAGATGTCTTGCCGCGTCCCGACAAAGTCGATGTGTCGCTCTATGAGCTCCTTCGCGCCCGCGGCATGGCCCCTAACCGGGCGATACAGCGCGTCACCGCGATAAACGCGACGGCCTCCGTTGCGGAGTTGCTGGAGCTGCCAGAAGGAACAGCGATCCTGCAAATCGAACGTACGGGATATTTGCAATCGGGCCGACCTGTCGAGTTCACCAGCGGCTATTACCGCTCTGACCTCTACGACTTTGTATCTGAACTGAGATTGGACTGAGATGGACTACAACTGTCACATAGACGGGGATGATCTGCTTTGTTCGCTGATCCCTGACCGCAAGTTGCAGGCCGCAGTATTTTGCTGTTCGGGGATGGCGCCTTTGCAGGTCGTCTCTGGTGGCACCGAAAAACGTGCGCTTGGCAGCTATATCGAGGTCTCGTTGCCCGATCTGAACCCCGGCGAGGTCCATCATTTCACATTGCGCTATGCAGGAGGTTTCACGCCTGCCAATCGCGCGTGGTTGCCTATCGGCCCCGCGATCCGCATGGGCGGAGAGCTGCTGCCTTTGCCGCCAACTCATGCTGGCCGTGACGTGTCACGAAACCTGCCTGTCTTACCCATTGATGGCCTCGCAGTCGTTCCGCAACCGACAAGTTGGGACCCTCAAGGAGAAACGATTGCCGTCGATGGCGTGTCGGGTTCGGGCCGCGCCTACGAAAACGCAGCCGCGCTTGCAGACCGCCAGAAACTGGCTTTTCGAGGCACGTTCCCGGTGGTCGTGAACAAGCGTGATCTCCCTCAGGATGCCTATCGTCTTCGCAACACGCCAGAGCAGGTCATCATCGAAACGGCCTCATACGGCGGCGAATTTTATGCGCTAGTCACCCTGATGACGTTGCTGAGATCGGGGGAGTTACCGATCGGAGAAATCTCTGATGGGCCTCGTTTTGATTGGCGCGGCCAGCATCTCGATACAGCGCGGCATTTTTATGCACCTGATACGATCTGCGCGCTTCTTGATCTGATGGCCATGCTGAAGTTGAACCGGTTTCACTGGCACTTTGCCGATGACGAAGCTTTCCGAATACCAGTGCCGGCCCTGCCTGAACTGGAACAGCACCTGACCTTTCGCGGAGAAGGCCAATTCCTTCCGGGCCTCTTCACGGCGGCACCGATGCAAGGTGGCAGTTATGACCATGAGACTGTCAGACAGATCATCGCACATGCCGCGGCGCTCAATATCGAGGTACTGCCTGAAATCGAAGCACCGGCCCATGCGCTTGGCCTTGCCGCCGTTTATCCTGACACCCGCGACCCTGACGACACCGGCGGTGAGACGTCGGTACAGGGGTATCGCGGCAATGTATTGAACCCCGCGATGCCCAAGACTTGGGACGTCCTTGAAAAACTGGTTGATGGCATCTCGGCGTTGTTTCCGTTCGGTCATCTGCACCTAGGATGTGATGAACTTCCTAAGAACACATGGATGCATACGCCGCGCGCCTTGGCACTCATGCAGGAGCACGACCTGCAGACAACTCAGGACCTGCAAGGCTGGACCATTGCGAAACTTGCAGCATACGCGTCAAGCAAGGGGCTTCGACCCGCAGCCTGGGAAGAAGCCGCGCAAGGATCGAATGGCGGGATCGGAAGCAATGCGATCCTGTTCAGTTGGACAGGTCAGGGGCCAGGACTGGAGGCCGCGAGAGCGGGCTATGACGTGGTGATGACCCCTGCGCAACATCTTTACTTTGACATGGCCCACACAGGCGATCCCGATGATTGGGGTGCAAGCTGGGCTGCGTTTGTCGATCTCGAAGACACCGTGAACTGGGATCCCGTGCCAGAGGAAGATTTGTCAGACCGTATCATTGGCGTGCAGGGGGCATTCTGGTCGGAGTTCACCACCGAGGATTCCCAGATGTGGCCCATGCTCATGCCACGCATGTTAGGACTGTCCATGATGGCGTGGCAGAATGAGAAACCGGCGGCTGATGCGCTGAGAGAGTTGGCCGGCTATTACGTGATCGATGAGAGCGGACGTTTAATGTCGCCAGACATGGATCGGTGACTACAAGCGCGTTTCGCCGACTTGTGCGAGGGTGATGCTGGTTTCCGATTTGAGCACATCCCAGAGCTGACGCAGACCTTCTTCTCCGCCTGCTGCAATCGCGAACTGTAGGACTCGCCCGAAGAAGGTAAAGTTCGCACCCTGCCTATAGGCTTTGACGATGTCCTCGCCGCCGCGCAAGCCGGTGTCGTAGAACAGCGGGTAGTCCGCGCCTAGCGCCTCGCGGATCTCGGCAAGTTTCAGGATCGGGGGCGGCGCGCTGTCGAGCTGTCTTGAGCCGTGGCTGGAGACCTGTATGGCATCCACGCCTTCAGCCTTGAGCATCCGCGCGTCATCGACGTCAAGCACACCTTTCACGACCAGCTTGCCCGGCCACATCGCGCGCAGGCGCTTGAGCGTCTCGAAATCGGCTTTCGCGCGGCTTTCCGTGCGATCGAAATCGTAGCCATCCATCAGAAAGTTCGCCATTTGCGGTTTGCCGGCAATCAGCGAGGAAATCGACCACTGCGGGTGTAGGGCAAAGTCGATGAACTGTTTGACACCAATCTTGAAAGGCATGGTGAACCCGTGACGCAACTCACGCGGACGGCGTCCCACCTCGGCCACGTCGACTGTCAGAACGATGGTTTCATAACCTGCCGCCTTGGCCCGCTCGACCAGTTTGAACGTGCCAGTGCCATCACCCGAGAAATAGAGCTGAAACCACGCATGCCCTTGCGCCACCTCTATCATCTTTTCCATCGGGGTAGAGGCGACGGTCGAGACGCCCACCGGCACCTCTTCGCGCGCGGCAAGGCGGGCCAACATCAGATCGGCGCCAGGTCCTGAGAGGTTGCACATCCCCATCGGGCTGATGCCGAAGGGGGCTTTGGTTGGCTTGCCCCAAAGAGGGACAGAAAGTGACCGTTTGCTTACATCGCGCAGAACGCGCGGTGTCAGGTCGATCGCGTCAAAGGCCGCACGATTGCGTGCGGCCCCTGTTTCGGTGCCTGCGGCACCGTCGATATAGTCAAAGACCATCCAGGGCAGACGGCGGCGTGCAAGACGGCGGGCATCCGCGCTGGAGTGGATCTTTGGTGCCATCTTACGCTTTGACAGCTTCCATAAAGCGGTGGCGGATCACTACAGGATCCATTGTGATGACAGGCATCTTGGCGTTGCCGCTATCGCATTTGACGACCAGTACAGTGCCGTTCTGGGCATCGATCGCCTCTTGCAGCGCCTTGCCGCAATCTACGTCCTGCACTTCAACAACGTTGTCGCAGCCAGCCGCACGCGCCATACCGGCAAGGTCGGTCTTGCGCCCCGTGTAGGTCGGTTGGTCACCGGTTGATCCGTAAGACCCGTTGTCGATGATCATCAGGATGTAGTTGCTGGGGCAGTTGTTACCGATGGTCGGCAATGTGCCCAGGTTTGTCAGGATCGAGCCGTCACCATCGATGGAAATCACGGTCTTTGGTTGTGCGAGCGCCAGACCCAGACCAATCGACGACGCCAGACCCATTGTGCCCAACATGTAGAAGTTGCTGGGCTGGTCCATGATGGCATGCAATTCCTGGCTTGGAATACCGATATTGCAGACGATAAGCTGGTCTTTCAGGATCGGTGCGATCTCTTTGAGAATTTCGGAACGGATCATTGGTCGCCGTAGCCTCCCCAGAAATTGGCGTCGGTCAGGATCGCCACAGGTTTATTCGCCATGAATGTGTATTTCAGGATGTTGTCGAATTCCTCGACATCCTTTTGCCAGTGGAAGTGGTAGGTCGGTATCAGCATCTGTTCCAGCAGTGCTTTGGTATGCACAGCCATTTCCACCTGACAGGCGACGGGTTCACGCAACTCGCCCCGGTAGCTGATGATCATGGGCAAAGGCATCCTGTAGAACTGGGTCAAAGTGGCCAGCGTATTGATGGTCACACCAATGGCGGTGTTCTGCATGATGATCGCAGGGCGCTTGCCGCCCATGAAAGCACCGGCGCAAAGGCCCATGCCCTCGTCTTCCTTGTTGGATGGAATGTGAAAGATTTCAGGGCGTTGATCGACTTCTTCGATCACGCCTGCAAGTTGCTTGCAAGGGACGGTGGTCACAAACGAAACATCGTTGGCGACCAGATCGTCCACGATTTTCTTATCGATGTTCAAGGGTCTTACTCTCCTGATTGAGCCGGAAATGGCCTGAGTGACGAATTGAGGGTTATGGCCGGTCGCGGACAACATGCACCGCGCAAGGTGCATGCTGGACGACGCGGGCCGCGGTCGAGCCGAGGAAATAATCGCTCAGCCCCGGTTTGTGGGAGCCCATGACAATGCAGTCGATCCCGTTGTCAGCGGCATAGTCGATGATCGTGCGGGCGCTATGGCCCTGCACCAGTTCAGCACGCACGCCCGCATATTGCGCGGTCTTCTCGGCAAGGTTGGATTTGGCCGTTGCCATGCTCTCCTTGACGGCTGCTTCGTCAAGATAGGCGGCCACGGAACGCTGCGGTGCCTCATAGACGTGCAGTGCGATAATCTCGCCAGTGCCACCCGAAAGACCCTGCGCAATTTTGATGGTTTGCTCTGACACACCATGATCGAGGGCCATGGGAACAAGAATTTTGTTGTACATCATACGCTCCAGTTCGTCTGAGTAGGCCTATGGCCAGGGTGAAAGGATGATCTTGGGGGCAGCAACAACACCCGCGCGGATATCGGCAAAGGCTTGCGCGCCTTCGGAAAGGGGCCGCTCCTCGGTCCAGTCAAGCGAGCCAAGCCGCCCGTCGAAGATCGCTGCTGCGGTATCACGGAAATCCTGCGCCGTGTAGGTATAGGTCCCGATGAAGATGATTTCCTGTAGCGTCGCGCGGCGCACGTCAAAGCCTTCTTTGCTGTCACCAAGGCCAACATGAGCAATGACGCCGCCGGGTTGAACAATGGCAGAGGCAATGGCGCGCGTGCCGCCGAAACCAACGGCATCAATCACCATTGGAGCATCACCTTCGGCCTTCGCGACGGCCTTCTGGCCACACCGTTCGGTCAGGAAAGCGCGGCGGGTGTCATTTGGCTCGGCAATGGTTACGTCGTCGAGACCCATCGCTTTCAGCGCCAGTGCTGCCGCGAGACCGATCGCACCGCCGCCAATCACGATCGCACGGCGCTCCATCGTGGGATGCAGCGCTTCGATGGCCAGACGTGCCGTGTGCCAACTGACAGCCAGAGGTTCGGCGAGGGCGGCTTTGTCGAGCGGTACCTCGTCGGGCACTTCGACCAGATTGCGCATCGGCATGGCGACGTATTGTGCAAAGGCCCCTTCGCGCGGCTGCATCGAGATGATCTGCCGGTTGGGGCAAAGGTTCTCGCGCCCGGCTTTGCAGGCAGGACATTCCATGCAGGTGACTAGCGGATTGACCGTCACGCGCATTCCGTCGTGTTGACCACCAATAATCGTGCCAGCAGCCTCATGACCCAAGATCAGCGGGGCAGGGCGACGTGCATCATGGCCCAGATAGGCGTGCATGTCGGACCCGCATATGCCGACCGCCGCGATCTTGATGAGGTGCTCTCCATCCTGCGGCACCGCGTCAGGCACATCGCGGAACCCGAGTTCTTCAACACCGTCGTAAACCAGCGCTTTCATTTTGCCGTGAACCCCCCGTCCACCATCAGCACCTGACCGGTCACGTAGGACGATGCTTCAGAGCACAGAAACAGGATCGGCCCGTCAATATCTGACAGTTCCCCGTTGCGGCCGATGCAGGTCTGTGCAGCATTGCGCGCCGCGCGTTCAGGGTCGGCAAAAACTGGACCCGTTAGTTCTGTCGGAAAGAACCCCGGACCAATGGCATTGGCGGTGATCCCGTCCTTGGACCATGCCTCTGCCATGGCGCGGGTCAGCTGACCGATCCCTGCCTTTGAGGCACCATAGGCGATCCCGCCCGGGAAGGCCCGTGTGGTCTGGAGTGATGCGAAATTCACAATCCGCCCCCAGCCTTTGGCCTTCATCGCTGGCGCGAAGGCTTGAGACAGAAAGAACGGCGCTGCAAGGTTGAGATCAATTGTGATGTCCCACCCTTCTGGCGTCACCTCATCGGCTGTTTCTCTGGTGTTGATGCCTGCGGCATGCACGAGAATATCTGGCGGCCCGAAAGACTCGGCAATTTCGTTCGATATCGTACTAATTTCCGCACGCTTGGACAGATCAGCCGAAACTGCTGCCGCGTTGTCCCCGATACCGGCGACCCAGTCGTCCAGCATCTCGGCGCGGCGTGCCACGCCGACGACCTTTGCCCCCGCGGCGGCAAGCACGGTTGCCGCGCGCTGGCCCAGACCCGCACTTGCGCCGGTGACGCAAGCAACACGGCCTGTAAGGTCGAAGAGTTGGGCAGGGTCACTCATGGGGTGTCAGGTCGAAGTTCTCGCCGGGGAAGTATTTGGCCAGACGCACATCTGCTGCGCGGGCGTGCCCTTCCATACCTTCCAGACGTGAAATGCGGGCAGTCGCCTCGGCAACACGCTTGGAGGCCTCACGGGTGGTCTGCTGCCACGTGACGATCTTCATGTACTTGTGCACCGACAAGCCACCCGTATAGGACGCCGCGCGCGAGGTAGGCAGTACGTGGTTCGTCCCGGATGCCTTGTCGCCATAGGACACGGTGGTCTCCTCACCAAGAAAGAGCGAGCCGTAGCAGGACAGACGCTCCAGCCACCAAGGCAGGTCTTCGGCCTGCACTGTCAGGTGCTCTGGCGCGTATTCGTCGGAACAGGCTGCCATGTCTTCACGATCCTTGCAGACGATCACCTCGGCATAGTCGCGCCAAGCAGCGCGGGCATTGTCGCGGTTGAGCTCGGGCAGATCCTCGATCAGTTCAGGGACGCGGTTCATGACGTCCTCAGCCAGAGCACGGTCGTCGGTGACCAGCCAGACGGGGCTGTTGTAGCCATGTTCGGCCTGGCTCACGAGGTCAGTTGCGACGATATGCGGATCGGCGGTCTTGTCGGCGAGGATCAGGCTGTCTGTTGGCCCAGCGATCATATCGATACCGACACGGCCAAACAGAATACGCTTTGCCTCGGCGACAAACTGATTTCCCGGGCCAACAAGGATGTTGGCCTTCGGCAGACCAAAGAGGCCGAACGTCATTGCGGCAACACCCTGCACACCGCCCATGGCGATGATTTTGTCAGCACCGCAAATCTTGGCGGCATAAACGATCGCAGGCGCAATCCCGACACCGGGGCGGGGAGGTGACGCCACAGCGATATGATTGCAGCCTGCGACCTTGGCAGTTGTCACGGTCATGATAGCCGATGCGATGTGGCTGTAACGCCCACCGGGGACGTAGCAACCGGCTGCATCGACGGGGATTGCCTTTTGGCCTGCGATGAAACCTGGTGCGATTTCGTACTGAATATCGCTGACCGTTGCTTTCTGCGCCTCTGCAAATCGCTTGACGTTGTCATGGGCGAACTGAATGTCTTCTTTCAGCTTTGCAGGAACCAAAGCTTCGGCAGCCGCGACTTCTTCGTCGGTCAGGATGACATTGCCATCGTATTTGTCGAACTTGGCCGCATATTCCATCGCCTTGGCATCGCCGCCAGCCTCGATGTCGTTGAGAATGCCCTGCACGAGCTCGTGCACATCAGAAGCACCGGACTGCGCCGTCAGGGTCGCTTTCTTGAGGTATTCGCGTGTCATTGGGTTTGGTCCTACTTGTAGATGTCAGGAAGAAGCGTTGTCGAAACGGCCGGAACGTAGGCGATGAAGAGAACGACCACGAACATACACAGCACAAAGGGCACGGCCTTTACTGCGATCTTGAGGATCGATTCACCCGTAATCCCGGAGACAACAAAGAGGTTGAGGCCAAGCGGCGGCGTGATGAAACCGACCCCCAGCGCGGTGATCATCATCACGCAGAACTGGATTTCGTTCATGCCGATGTTTTCGGCCAGTGGCATCAGGATCGGTGCGAGGATCACGATGTTCGGGGTGGTTTCCATCACACAGCCTGCAGCAATCAGGATGCCGATCATCAGCAGGATCAGAACCCAAGGCTCGTCTGAGAGACCTGTTGCAGCTGTCACGAAGCCCTGTGGCACGCCCATGATCGCCAGCGCCTCGGCGAGTGGTGCCGAGAAGGCGATGATCGGCAGGATGACACCGTTCACCTTGGCCGAGCTGACCAACATCGCCGGGAAGTCGGCAAATTTCAGCGTGCCTAGGATAAAGCCCATGATGATCGTCACGACCACCGCCGTCGCACCGGCTTCGGTCGGGGTCAGACGGCCCGAAAAGATGCCGTAAAAGATGATGCCAGGGACGATGAAGGCATACCAGCCTGACTTCAGCGAACGGCCAAGGTTGGCCAGCCATTCACCAAATGTCATGTTGCCGCCGCCTTCGTAGGCGTAGATGCGGTTCATCACGAGGTTGGTGATCAGGATCGCAAAGAGAATGCAAAGCCCGGGGATCAATGCGGCCAGAAACAGGGTTGATGCCGATATCCCCAGAACAAGGCCGATGATGATATAGGCGATGGATGGCGGGATCAGAATGCCGGTACAGGCACCCGCAGCCACCAGCGCACATGCATATGGACGAGGATATCCCGCCTCGACCAGCCGCGCGATGGTCATGCGTCCCACCGCAGCCGCACCCGCCGCGTCAGAACCGGAAATGGCAGCAAACATACCGCAGACAAGAACAGTCGCAGAGCCGAAGCCGCCCTTGGTAAAGCAGGTGAGCGCCTCGGCCACGTCGAGGAATTTTCGCGACAACCCCGTCCGCACCAACACGTCGCCGGTCAGAATAAAGAGGGGGATCGCCGTGAGGGCAAAGGCATCAATGCCAGTAAAGAGACGCTCACCGACAAGGCTGAGCGGCAAGTCGCCGGACATGAGCAGCATCAGGATCGCCGAAGAGCCGATAGCGGCCCAGACAGGGACTGCGAGCGCGATTAGAGCAACGAAGAGGATGACGGGAACATAGAAGTCCCAGCCCAGCTCGACGGTTTGTTGAACAGTATTCCAAAGCATCTGGCTGGCCCCTAATCGAAGAGAGTGTCGCCCTCGTAGACAGGCTTGCCTGTCTTGAGCGAAATAAAGTCACGGCGCATGGACTGGAGAAGTCTCCAGATCATCAGGGCAAAGCCCAGTGGCACGGCCAACAGGAACCACACTTTGGAAATGCGCAGCCCGTCTGTCACAGAGCCAAACTTCCAAGAGACGTGAACCGCTTCCCACGACCAGTAGACTGCAATCAGCGCGACGACGAGCATCACGATGTCCCCGAAAATATAGAGAACTGCCTTCGGGCGGGTCGGCAGATAGTGCATGATCACATCAATACGGATGTGTGCACGTTCTTTGACCGCAGCAGCAGCACCGATCCAGGCAAGGTAGATGAATGAGTAGCGGACGATCTCTTCGCCCCAGATTGACGAGTAAGCAAAGATCTCGCGGCGCAGCACTTCGATGGCCATCGTGATGACGAGCATCACGTAGAAGGTCAGAAGCATCCAGCGCTCGGCGTTCTTGTCAATTTTGCGCAAGGTTTCCATGGCGGATCCCGATCAGTTCGCACATCAAGAGACGGCACCGGCGGCGCGTTCAATCTGACATGCTTGAAAAAGGGGGGTGGGGGCGCCCCGAACGGGCACCCCTCGGGTCTTTTAGGCGTCGTGGACGAAATACTTGCCCATCGTGCCTGCGGCCTCTTCCATCTGGGCAAAGTTGTCCATGGAACCGGCCAGCTCGACTTTGAACTCGTCCCATTCGGAGCGCTGGTAGCCACCAGCTTCCTGCCATTCGGCCAGCTGGTCGTCGGTCAGCGAATGGAACTCTACGCCGGCCTTGACCAGTTCGGCCATCGCATAGGCGCGGGCTGATGGAACTTTGGCGAGGTTCTGATGGGCTGTCATCTCTGAACCCCACATAATGCCTTCCTGTACGTCGGATGGCATTGAGTTGAACCACTCAAGGTTACAAGAATAAACTTGGCTGTCCGGCACCGCCTGCGTGAAGGTCACGTGGGACAAGATGTCCTTGAAGCCAAAGACGAAGAGCGCGCCAACCGATGGGTCGAGGGCGTCTGCAACACCCTGCTGGATCGCGGACGGCGTTTCGCCCCATGCAACAGGTGTCGGGTTTGCACCGACAAGGCGGTAGTACTGCTGCAGCATCGCGGAACCGGGAACGCGGAACTTGATCCCTTCCATATCGCCCGGTGTGATGACGGCGTTACCGCCCTTGCGTACCGCAACGACACGTGGGTCGATGTTGACATAGAACAGTGGCTTAAAGCCGTTCTCTTCGATGCGCGGAGTGACGTTGCTGTTCCAGAAGTCGGATGTCACGAGGTTGGTGAAACGCTGGTTGGAGCCGCAAAGGTAAGGCATGTTGATCAGGTCAACGGTCGATGCGAAAGGCGCAAAGTTCGAAAGCGAGTGCTGTGCGGCCTGAATGGTGCCACCCTGTACCGCCTGAACAAGCGCACCGCCTGCACCAAGCTGACCACCAGGTGCGAGTTTTACGTAGACCTTACCGTTGGTTGCGTTCTGGATGTTTTCTTTAAGATCCAGCTGCATGATCGGATAGCTGCGTGATGCGCCCAGCACATAGGCTGTGGCAATCGTCATCACGTGATCAGCTGCCGCTTCACGCTCGCGTTCTTCGTTTGCAGATTGTGCCGCTGCTTCTGTTGACCAGAGCGTTCCTGCTGCGCCAGCAACCAATGCGGCTGTGAAGCCACCTGTTGCTGTCAGCTTGAGAAAGTTCCGGCGCTCTGCCGACGCAAGTTCATTGCGGTCTTTGGTATCCATTTGGTTCTCCTCCCATTGGATCGTCCTAGCTGTCGTTTTTATTCTTTCGATCAGCTTCCTTTTTCAAAATCGCGACGACGAAAAGCAGCGACGCGAGAAACAAAACCAGCATCTCTCCGACATCCCCAAGAATTGCGCTGTCTGCAAATGCGCCCAAAGCGACGTTTGTAAAAAACAGCGCAAAGACAGCAGCAGAAGCGAGAAGGAACATCAGGAATCTCCATTGATGTATGGTCCGGTGTAGAAAGTGTAAGCGCTTACATGCGATTCGTGCAAGCTTTTACATGCCGTAGGGTAAGATAATGACCGAAGTGGCTGGACGAATTGAAATTTATGGGCAATGTGAAATAGTTATGGCGAATACCACATCACTACCGACGCTTCAGGACGTGGCAGCGGCGGCCGGCGTCTCGACTGCGACGGTCTCAAGGGTGATCAATTTCCCTGCACAGGTCGCGCCGGCGACGCGGGCAAAGGTCGAAGCCACAATCGCACAATTGGGCTATTCGCCCCACTTCGGTGCGCGCGTGATGGCCGCACGCAGAACAAACACGGTTGGTGCGATTATCCCCACGATGGAAAACGCGGTTTTCGCAAGGGGGCTGCAGGCGTTTCAGGACGAATTATCGGCGCATGGCTATACGATGCTGGTGGCCAGTACCGGATACAGTGCTGCGAACGAAGCCGAACAGGTCAAGGCGCTGGTCGCACGTGGCGCCGATGCCTTGCTTTTGATCGGACATAAGCGCGATCAGGCCATTTATGACTTTCTCGCAGCTCAAGGCATTCCTACGATCATTACATGGGCCTTCGATCCAAGCTCAGGCAGACCGTCAGTGGGCTTCGACAACGCCGCTGCGATGCGCGACATGGCACGTCAGGTGATTGACATGGGCCACAGGCAGTTGGCGCTCATTTCGGCTGAAACCGCCTCAAACGACCGCGCGATGGAACGCTACCTTGGTATTCAGGCGGCAATGCAGGACAAAGGATTGCCTGAAGAGAACCTGTTGTTCATCGAAACAAGCTACGGGATCGAGGAAGGGGCGATTGCCTTCAAGCAGGCGATGTCCGCCAGCAACCCACCATCAGCCGTCTTTTGTGGTAACGATGTTCTGGCGGTCGGCGCGCTCAGGCAAGCGCGTGATAGCGGCATTCATGTGCCCGATGACGTGTCGATCATCGGGTTTGACGATATCGAGCTGGCCCAAGTGGCATATCCGCCACTGACAACGGTTCATGTACCGCATCGCGAAATGGGCAGGCTGGCCGCCGCAGCTCTGATTGGCTGGCTCAAGGATGGCACACCTCCCAACACCGTCGAGCTTCTGGCGTATCCGGTCATGCGATCGACCTTGGCCCCAAAGGACTGACCGTCTGGCATATCTTTGAAGGTATGCCTCCAGCCCCTTCGGACTTTGTTCAGCGACGATTGGATGTCCGCGCGTTGCCAGGATCATCGTGGGGTCAGTCGCAAAACCCAAACTTGCCCCGGTCTGGACAACCGCTAGCTGCTTTCCCAAACGGAGAGGCTCGAATGTCTGAGACGGAAAAATTCGGTCGTGCAGTTGCCGTGCCGCGGCACCGTGCGTGGCGGGCGGCGCGGCTTGGTGGGATGGCGCTGGGGGTCGCCACGAACGTGGCGGCTGGTCGCGCACGAGGCCTCATTTCGGGCGAACCTGCAAACTTGCGGGACTTGATCGTGACCCCTGCCAATATCGGGCGCGTGACCAATGAGTTGGCGCGGATGCGTGGCGCTGCGATGAAGCTGGGCCAATTGGTCTCGATGGATGCAGGCGATATCCTTCCGCCTGAGTTGGCGCAAATCATGGCACGTCTGCGCGCTGAGGCTGACTTTATGCCGCCGTCACAACTCAAGAAGGTGCTGACTGCTGCGTGGGGGTCGGATTGGCTGAAAGGTTTCAAATCCTTCAACGTGCGGCCGATTGCGGCGGCGTCGATCGGACAGGTGCATCGGGCGACGCTTCGTGACGGTCGGGATGTGGCAATCAAGGTCCAGTATCCCGGCGTCGCAGCTTCGATTGACAGTGACGTTGCGAATGTCGCCAGTCTGATCAGGCTTTCCGGTTTGCTTCCGCGCGGCTTTGAAATCGATAGATATGTGGAAGAAGCGCGTCTTCAGCTGCATGAAGAAACGGATTACCTGCGCGAGGCGGATCATCTGCGCACGTTCAAAGGACTTCTCGGCAGGTCAGAACGTTATGAATTGCCAGACGTCTACGATGATCTGACGGTGCCGTCCGTTTTGACCATGTCGTTTGTCGAAAGCGATCCACTGGAGGCGGCGGAGCGTTGCGATCAAGCGACGCGGAATCAGATCGCCTCCGACGTGGTTGATCTCGCGCTGAGAGAGCTTTTCGAGTTCGGGATTGTCCAGACGGACCCCAACTTCGCGAACTTCCGCTACAATGCAGACAGTGGCAAGCTGGTGCTTCTTGATTTCGGGGCGACCCGCAGGCCAAACGAAGAGACAATCGAGACTTACCGCCAGTTGATCCGCGCTGGTCTGGAAGACGATAGTGATGCCTTGTACGGGGTTTCGCAGAAGCTGGGTGTCTGGGGTGCGGATTCCGCGCCTGCGCATGTGGCGCAGCTGATGCAGATGATGCGACTGGTCTTTGGCGCCATTAACGAGAACCCCCAGTTCGATTTTAACGATCGCACCCTCCAGCAGACCCTGAATCGAGAGGGTATGGCGCTCGCAGAAGCGGGCTTTGTTCCGCCGCCCGTGTCAGCAGATGTGCTGTTTATTCAGCGCAAACTAGCAGGCGTCTTTCTGATCGCGGCCAATTTGAAGGCCACTCTGCCAGTCAGGGACATGATATACCGGCGCATCTAAGAGCCGTGCGCAGGATCGCAAAGACGGTTTAGCCTTTGCCTTCTGTTGCTGCGACCGACAGCCCGACGCTCGCGATCTGAGACGCTGTCTTCAACGTTGGCAGGTCGCGTGCGACGAGATTGTCGATATCGAATGCGCTCATCCAGATCAGATATTCTTCGTGGGTGATCTGCTGGTCAGGGCCAATCCACCGGCCGGGCTCGCAATGGCTATAGCCATATCTGAGGTGTGCTCCTTTGGCCGCCAGTTGCTTGGGGACAAAGGCAAAGGCAAAGTCCGGACGCCATGTTTTTTCCATCACCTCAAAGACGAGGCGCGCCAGAAGACTTGTGGCACCCTGACTGCGCGGTCCGCCCAAGCCTTGTGGTGCCAGCCAGAAATCGCCGCAATACCCTACGCGACCTGTCACAAGACGGAGTGCTTCGGGGCCGCGAAAGAATGTCTGATCGGGATCAGGCGTTGAGTCTGCAACAATGTATTTGTGACGATGTGTGTCCAGATGCTCCGCCAAAGTCAGGTCACCGAGATCCAGCAGCCGCACAGCTTGCGTGTGAACCAGCTGATCGTTTTTGTCGAATCCACAAATCCAGAAACCGTTGCTTGCATCGATAAACGATGTGGCCGCGTCAAAGATCGGAAAATCGATGGAACGCCCTGCGCAGTTGCTGCGATATGCACGATAAGTCGCAAAATCATCACCAAGCTCGATGCGCATACCGGCATCCTCGAGCTCTCTGACAATAAGGGAGACATTCTTGGCCATCTTAAAGACTGAGCGCGCCGACATTTAATTTCTCCCTGTAAGTCGTTGCAAAATCGACGTGTTTGTTTTGATCGTCATACAACGCAAATTGGAGATGTGGATAACTTTCTCGCCCCTTGGGTGTAATTGAAGCGAGATTGTGGCGAAAGCACCACTCTAGTCTGCAGACTGCAGAACCCGGTCCATCAAAAGACACTCAGGAAGTTTTGGCCGATCTTCGGCGCAAAGCGCGTCAATGACGATGTTTTCTGTCAGCGCTGCGATGATGATAAGCCCGTGGGTTCCATCGGGGAAAACGCCGCCCATCAGCAGTCTCTGGAACGAGCCGGCTTTCGTCTCTCCGCTTTCGCGCGGCATGTGTGCCAGAATATGGTCAAAGCGGACGCCGCCTTCCTCGTAGATCCGTGAATAAGCGCCGCCCATGAACTCATCGTAGTCTTCGCTCGCACTGTCGTCGGAGATCAAGCGACCGATCACACTTCGCGCAATCGTCGGACCAAGCCATCTGGCGTAAGCCGATTCTTCGCCAACGTGCACATAAACCCAGCCGAGCGCGCTCTTACGGTAGAGCACGGCATAAGGGCGGATGGCGTCCATCGCTTCGTGATCAATCTGCGTTTCGGCAGTGCCCCAGGCCTTGAAGGCCTGTTTCATAAGCGGCAAGCCTTCCCGCGCGATCTGCGACACAGGGTGTTGCTGGGAATAATAAACCCGTCCCTGCGCATCAGTGTAGCGTTGGCTTTCAAGACCGTCGGTTGCGTGCCGCGTCAGCGGGGATTGCCCTGACCACGCATCAATCTGCGTTAGCAGGGATTTTGCACCCTCCAGCATTTTTGCGCCGAAACTGGTCAACTGGTATTGGCGATCCACGACCTCAAAGAGGTCACCGCCAAGAATGAATTCAAGGTCATTGATGTGGCGACGTACGGTCTGGCGGGTCGCGCGAAGTTCGAGGCATGCTTGCGAGATGTTGAGATGTTTGCTGACGCAAACAAACGCGCGGATCATTGCAACCGATACGCCACTGTTCGCCTTGGACTGATTCACCTGATACCTCAACGCTAAAGTCGCTCTAAGGGCTGCAATACGAAGGTGCCCCAAGCTCGACTGAAAGTAGTAGGTAGCAAAGATGGAGGAAAAAAGTCGAAATCTTATCCTTGTTAGGGAGTTCTTGGGACCGCGCAGATACCTTGGACTGCCGGACGATCATGAAAATTGTGGTTTTTCGAAACAGAGATTTCAAATTCCCGCCTTCGTTTAGACAATTTGCCCTGTCTCTTTAGGGGGCAGAGGATCTGTCATGAGTACTATTGAGTCTTTTCGTATCTCCATTGGGTTTACCCAACCGCCAAGTGGTGCCGTTAACGTCTTGCGTGGCAAGCCGGTTGAAGGGCAGGGCGGTCGCTGGGTGCCATGCGTCATGCAAGTTGAAGACGGCGTTTACTGCCCCAGCCTGTTCCAGGTTGGTCCGGGCCAAAAACAGGTCTGTGCGATCGACATGTCGCAACAGTGCATCCACGATGCCCTGATGGCCGCGACTGCACTTGCGCGGTGTGCCGCGAAATAGTGCCTCACGGCATTTTTTTCATTTGATTAAGAAAAGAAAAAAGGCAGCGACTAGCTAAGTCGCTGCCTGAACGTGATGGCTGCTTTTATTCGTGACGTCAGAGACTGATGCAGCACAAATTACTCTAACAATATAAAGATCACGCCCGTCCACTCACAAAATTAGACGCGACCCAAAAGCAAAAACCAGCCAGCAAACCAAAAACAAACTCGTTCAACGAAGCACTCATTACAAACTCTGTAACAACGCTGTAGATACTAGGCTTTTACCTTAACGTCAGTTTTGCCTGATTTTCGGGGATGATCCAATTATTCAAATTCTTTCCGTCGACTATAAAGAAATCATACATCGATGGGTGATAAATCATACATCTGTTTGACGTGTAACTGAGGTTTGTCTTGCGTTGCGCTTTCGGAAGGTCGCGGTGTGCGGACGGGAAGAGCTTTGACCTTTCAGGCGAAGCCTAGACGTTAAAAGCAAGGCCAGGGATCACGATGGGATGATATCCACTCTTCCCGGGGTTGGGTCATCAGGAAAGAGAACCGCCGCCGTTTCACGTTCGAGCGCCTGATGGATGACAAAACCCAATTGCGGTTCGATTTTCATTAGGATTGCGGCAGTTCTTCCTGAAATGCCGTCGACATGCGACAAGCGCATGCGCTTCAAAAACCACTGAATCCCCAAAGAGCAGAGCGCACTGTCGTAGGCATCCTGCACCAACACTCTGAATTTTCGCCGCCCCCACAACAGGTCCTTTCGGACGACTTCGACCCTTGCCCAGTCCCGCCGAACGCGCCGCCTGTGGTTCCATGCATCCTCTGCCTGCTCGACGGCGTGGAAAGGGTCATCGGCACTGGAGTGATAGCCATGCTTCTTGGTGTCATGGCGGACATACCAAAGCAGTTCGCCCGCGTCTGTGATGGCCCTGACTGCCGTCGCCAGAGAGGCCCCAGCGCGCACCGCGTTGTCCCAATCGACCCACATGGGGACCCAGTTGACCGTTTCTCTTTTGATGGCCCCGGTGACGATGGCCAGTTCTTTTTCCACAAGCGAAGTCATTGGCCGTAAAGACACCAATTCTTTCTTCAGTGCCTCTGCATTTCGGTGCGCTTTGCGAAGCATATCTTTACCCCATGTTGCCCAGTTTGTGTGATTGGGCTCTGCACGGAGAATTGGATCGGTCGGGGACCGTCGCCGCCCAGAGACGGGCACAAAGAGCCACGCAGACCCAGCAAAACCAAAGCGTTCTTCGTGAAATCCGGCTTGACTTCGCGAGTTCTGAAACATTTGAATTCACGATGCGCCAAATTTTCGGAGACATAGGCTGGGAAAAGAAGCTGCTTGTATTTTTCGGAGCGCTGATTGTCTTGACCCTGCTGGGACCATTCGGCACCTACGCCGACCTCGACTTCTGGAGCCGGTTCGTCTTTTGGGTGATGATTGTTGGTGGCGTGGGCTTTTGCATGCATGTCACCATGACCGTGGGCCTCAAGACACCGCTTCTTGGCCGGATGTCCAAGACCTTCAGGTTGCTGATCAGCGCGGCTCTGGGTGCCTTGCCAGGGGCTGCGATTGTCGTTTTTGTAAATGCCGTCTTTCGGCCCCCATTGGTTTCTGCTGACGGAATGCCGGTGATTTGGCTGCAGGTGACCGTGATCGGCTTCATTATCGGTGTTGTTGAATACATGGATTGGCGGGTGTTGCCGCCAGCGGAAGACGCGACGCCGGTTGTGAGGACGAAACTGCATGACCGGTTTCGCTCAACAACGACCGCTGACATCATCTCGATGTCGATGCAGGACCATTACGTTGAGGTGACGACGAGCGCTGGGAAAGAACTGGTCCTGAGCCGCTTTGCCGATGCAATTGACGAGGTGAAAGGGGTCAATGGTCTTCGCCTGCATCGCTCCCATTGGATTGCCGAGAAGCATCTGGTGGACACCAAAAGGCGTGGCAACCGCGCTTTTGCAAAGCTGAGCGATGGGCGCGAGCTGCCTGTGAGCGACACCTATCTCAAGGCTGTAGAGGCCACGATTGAGGCGCGTACGATCACGTCCTGATCCTTTGGATCATCGAGCGGGGCAGATATGTTCTGGCATCGTGCGCCAAGCGCGATCTGCCCTCAGTCTTCGGCCGCGAACAGGCCATCGTCTAGCAGGACGCCGCCGATCGTGCCATCAACGGGTCCGGCCACAGCGCCTTCGGGGTTGCCATCGTGGGCAAAGAAGTTGCCATCAAGCAAAAGCGTCACCGCCTGCGCACCACTGCTGTTTCCCAGACTGCCATCGAAGGTCAGGCTCATCTGGGGTTCTAGTGCCGTCGCGTCTTTGTTCAGGCTACCAGATGCCTGCAGACTACCCGTATAGGCTCCGCTGGCCTCGTTTTGCAGATTGCGCAACGATCCGGTGACGTCGCCACCGCCAAAGGCAACTGCAATCGTGACGTCGCCGACAACACCGTTTCCGCCCAGGTTGCCGTTGAATGCTCCAGCATAATTGACGGTGCCGGTCTGCAAGAAGCTGTTGCTACGCGTCTGTCCGGTTGCCGCGTTCCCATTTGCATCGACATATTGATCGATCAATGCCGCAGCAGCAGCGTCAGCTGTGCTGAAGTCCACCGGTTCGGTGTTGGCTCCGCCCCCACCTCCGCCGCCGCAGGCTGCAAGCAGGAACGGTGTCATGATCACGACTGCACGGCACGACATATGCTTGCCCATCATGCGATATCGCTTTCGGTGATCGTCAAGAAATCCATCGCATCAACTTTTGCCACATCAACACCACGTAAGATCATATGCGCCTCCCCGCTTGAGATCAGCGTATCCGTTTCGCGATGTGCCGCAATCGTCAAATCTGCAAACTGCAGGTTCAGAAGTGCGATTTGGTCAGTGCCGTCCTCAAAGTCGTAAACGATGTCAAAGCCACCATCGGCTGCAAAAACAAATTGGTCGGCCCCCGCGCCACCCAGAAGCCTGTCATGTCCCTGACCACCATAAAGCATGTCGCCACCAGCCAGTCCTGACAGCGTGTCGTGGCCGCCAGCGCCTTGCAGCGTGTCATCTGCGGCCGTTCCGGTCAGCCGGTCTGCGTCCGATGTGCCAAGACCGGGGTCGACGGGATCGGTCGGGTCGGTCGGATCAGTCGGGTCTGTCGGATCGGTTGGGTCTGTGGGGTCACCCCCGACGGGCGCGTTTCCAAGGTAGTTGATTTCTTCAACCCCCGAGACCGCAATGCTCTGTCCACCATTCTTCAGCGTGATCCGCCATCCGATGTCTTCAACAAGCGTCCAGTCCTGCGCATCCCCCCAAAGGTTCAGCGTATCCGTCCCTTCGCCTGCATTGAGATATCCAAGTGCCGTCTCGGTTGTGTTCGCAGTCCAGAAGAAATCGATGACATCGTCACCGCGACCTGTATCGATGCTTCCGGTGAACCCTGTGTTGCCACTGTAAGGGAAGCCTGCGCCGATGACGGAGTCGAGGTTATTCATGCGCACATAGTCATCACCATCCCAGGTCGAGATCCTGTCGCTAAACTCCATTTCACCACCGTCCGTGACGAAGAAGTCGAGGATGATGGTGTCTTTGCCGCTCCCCATGAAATAGCTGTTGTTGAAGTTGAAGATGGACGGCAGCGGAATTTGACTACTGGTCCCTCTCACGTTGAATGTAAGATGAAGCAGATCGTTCCCGTCGCCGAAGGCAAAGCTGTTGCCGACAAACCGGGCACCACCGGCAGAGGTTATATCGCCAATGATCTGGCTACTGTGTTGCCCTGCATTGAACTCATTACCAGATAAATAGGCATAGCCCGTCGCTTCAATTTCAAAGGAAATCAGGTTCTCACCGGCACCCATGTCCAGTTCAACATCACTCAGCGCGGATTCGATCCCTGAAAGCTTGAAGACCGCTTTGTCGTTACCATCCCCCATGTCGATCGAGAGATCGGTCCAAGGCAGTTCATACTGAGTGTAAAGAAAGTCCCTGCTGTAGAAGTAGGCAAAAGATTGTGCGTGAACGACGAGTGTGTCGTCTCCAGCCGTATGCGCCAAATAGTCAAGGTTCGCAGGGTCATTGATCAGTCCTGAGATTACGCCCAACTTCGAGGTGCTCGCCGGATCAATCCCGATGGCTGCGTAATCCGGCGCACCGCCTTCAGTCAGATAGTTTGGTTGTGGATCGTCAGCCCCATAGATCCTGATCATGTAAGCCAGTGTCTCTGACGGTGCGCCGTGTCTGTCGATTGCGCGAACTTCGATGGTTTCGGTGGTCCACTGGTCCTCTGACAACAGCTGATAATTCGCGCCTGGATCGACGAACAATGTGCTGCCGTCAAACCATGCTGACACTGTGTCAGGCTTGCTGACGACTTCCCATGAGAGGGTCGCGCTGTCGTCATCGCTGTCGGGATCATCCGCGAATGCCTCAAGCGCAAAGCCAACCTCGCCCGCATCCTCGACAACAAAAGTGGTCAGGTCCGCGTGTTCAGTTTTGATGACCTCAGGGGCGTCGTTCACGCCTGTTATGACGATGCTTGCGGGAATATCAGTGTAGCCTGCAGAGCTTGAGCCGTAGCGGTAGACAAAATTCAGCGTCTCAGTTTCGCCTTGGGCCAGGATCTGGTTTTGATAATCGCCGCGCTTGCGGGGATCATATTCGTAGGTTGCCGTAAACCCTTTGCCATAGCCTACATCGTATTGCTCAAGCGAGGTCCGAAGCAATTCGTTGATGTAGGGCGTGGAATATGTAAAGCCGAAAAATCCCGCATCATCAATGTCATAACCGCTGATCTCGAATGTAAACGGCGTATTGACGTCTGTCTCGAACACCAGCGCGTCGTAGTTGAAAACGGCGTCGTTCTGTCCGTCTAGGTTCCACGTAAAATCATCGAACTGAAGAACCTCGATGCTTTCGAGCGTATCCGTGCCGTCCGGCCCGGTGATCTGATAGCCCTTGTTCGTGGTCGTCCACGAATACTGTGTAAGCAATCCGCTAAAGCGCGCAGTGTCAGTGCCGCCACCGCCCTTGATGGTATCGTCCCCGGCCATGCCGAAAAACACATCATCTTCTGCGCCGCCAGTTAATCGGTCTGCGTCAGTTGTTCCGTCAAAAACAGCCATCTAAACCCACAAAATGAAAAGAACTTTATTCGAGATAATTTCAATTCGTGGCAAGATTTGGACGACAAAGCAACTTCGCGGCGGAGTAGACCTGCGCATCATTTTCCGACTGTTGCGTCCGAGCCCTTGGGACCGGTTGTCCGGTCGGACCTCCTATTCAGCTTCGGCCTGCGCGGCCGCGTCTGTTGTTTCAGAACTCGGAATCTCGGGGCATGATAGCAAAACACACCACAGGCTCTTGCTTGAGAACGCACCTTCTTGAGGGAAGTCCAGTGACGGCGGAAACGGAGCGCCGATACCTAACGCAAGGAGCGGTTTTTCAGGTGTGGCGGCTGCCAGAATGAAAACGGCAGCAATCATGGAAGCGGTAGAGGGTCTGAGGCGCGGCATGAGTCATTCCTTAATCTTTGGCTTTATGGGGTGACGTTAAGGAAGTCGCGGCGCGCCGGATTGAGCAAGATTGCCCAAATCTGTCGGGAATGATCCCCCAAAATGTCTGCGCCCTGGTGCGAATTCGCGTTGCCTGGGTCAAACCAGCCATTCCGGCGGCAGCGGCCAAAGCTTTGCTTTTAGGCAAGATTGCTCAAGCCAAGCTTCAACAAACATTCTTAGCATTCCTTGTCCTTGCAATACCGAAGCGAGGCACGATGACAGGGAAGTATGGGCGAAATCTACGTTGATCCAATGGACTGGCGATGCCCACGGCACCGCCGCAGCATTGATCACACTGCCCGATCTACATTTGGAGGAAAGACAATGTTTGCACGCATCACCCACTATAAGATGAAAGAAGACAGCATCGCAGCGGCGACAACCCTGCTTGAAGAACTGAAGCCACAGATCATGGCCATGCCCGGCGTGGTCCATTTTATCAACGCAATGGATGAAACCGGTGCAGGCTATGTCGTTTCAGTTGTAGACAGCAAAGAGACTTCAGATGCCAATAATGAGACCGTGCAAGCCATGTGGGGGCAGTTTGCTGGCTTTTTGGAGCAGCCGCCCACGCCAGAAGGCTTCGACGTAATTGCCGACTGGCATAACTGACAGACAAGCGCCGCGGGAGTGCTAATAAAACGTTGCTGGGCCGCTTGAATTCAAGCGGCTCCGCCGTCTTCGGCAAACATCGCGCCGACAGTCCGGAAAACTGACAGCGCCTCGGTCAGGTCGCGTGTGCTGGTCACGCCAACCTTTTCGTGCACGGCCTGAATCTGGTTGCGGATTGTCTTTTCTGAACGCCCCATCTCAACGGCGAGCTGCGAGGGCTTTCGTCCGCCGAGCAACCCACCACACACCTCGGCTTCGCGCTGGGTCAGCCCAAACGCATCCTGCAACAGGCGTGAACTGACATCGCCTTGCGGTTTCGCACCAATAAAAACCGCGAAAAGCTGCTGACCTTTGAAAAGCTTACGGTCAATTTCAGACGCGAAGGCAAGTGCAGGCCGGTAAGGACACACACAAACGGCGATGCTCGTGTCAGAAGCAAACGCCTGAAACGCGTGGGGGCCACCATCTTCCTGGGCCTGTGCTATTGCGTGGCTGAGCTTTGCCGTATCCTGTGTTTCGGGCAGTGCGATCCGGTTTGTTGCCGTGTCGAGCTGCACCAGTTCGCCGGTGTCGAGCAATCGCTGACCTATCGTATTTGCCATTTGGAATTGACCGTCGCGTGTCATGATCAGCATGGGGAGCGCAATGGCGTCGATGAAGGCCGAGTAAGTTTCTGCGGCATCTTTTGCCATGCTGAGCGCGCGCGCGAACGTGTTTGCACGGATCATATGCGGTGCGATCAGGCGGATGATATCTTCGACGCGCGCATTGTCCTTCGGTGTCTCGTCGAAGTCGTTTTCAACGACCATGACTGCAGCGCGACGACCGCCTGTGATGGAAAAGTGGGTGCCGGTCCAATGCCCCGCACCGATCGGTTTCATCGTTGCTTTGTAGCCTTCGAAGTTGCGGAACTCCTCTTCTGAAAAAATGCGCCGTGTGCTGTAAAGCGTTCCGATTTCAAGGGGTTGGCGATGAAACAGCGTATCATTGAGATCATCGGGCTGGGCGACATCTCCTTTCTCGACATCTTCCATCAGTTCGCTGATCTGCGCCCCGTGTTCGCCATCCGGCAACGTGGGTACATGGCTTGAGACCCACCTTGCATCTTCAAATGTTACAACCGCCGCGACATGACCGGGACATTGCGCAATGAGCGCGCCCACAAGGCTTGCCCATTGGTTCTTTTCCAAGCTGGCATCGTAGACGATGCCAATCAGATCGCTGGCCTCGGCCACAGACAAACTTCGCGTCATTGAATTTCCCCCTGTCCACACCCGAGGCTAGAGACTGGATGACCTAAGGTCAATTTATAGGGTGATTTGGGTAAAATTGCCCTAGGGGCAGCCTGACCCTGTCCTCATAAAACCTGAAAGTGAACAGGAGGGATTTCATGCTTGACCAGTTGCAGCAACCGGTGAAGTCCGGCGCGGATCAATTTGACGGCCAGAATTTTGATCTTGTGGTCATCGGTGCAGGGATTGCCGGGCTGAATGCGCTGAATGCGGCAACTGAATACCTGCCTAAAGGCGCGCGTGTTTTGCTGCTGGACCAAAAGGATGCAGCAGGTGGCATGTGGAACACCGCTTATGACTATGTGCGGCTGCATCAACCGCATCCGATGTTCACCGTCGGCAACATGGCATGGGACTGGCGCAAACCACGTGACTACCTTGCCGCAAGGGACGAGGTGCAATCGCATCTGGCAAGTTCGCTGAGCCCTGTCGGACAGAGCCTGCGTCTGCAGACCGCTTTTGGGCAAACCGTGTCGTCGCTGGCCGAGGTCAGAACAGACGAAGGGACCATGGCGAAGATTGTGTTTCATGCAAATGATGACCAAAGCGAAACGCAAAAAGTTCACGCAAAGCAAGCAATTCATGCCCCAGGATTGAACTATGGTCTGACGACACCGCTGCAGTTTTCGAGCGACAACCTTGTCTCCATCATTCCGCAAGACCTGCGTGCGACTTTGCAAGCGCATCCGCATGCGCCAGTTGTTGTGGTGGGCGGTGGCAAAACCGGGATGGACACGGTCCTGGCGACACTCGCCTTCAATCCCGCCCGCAGGGTTATCCTGTTTCAGGGGCGTGGCACAAACTTCCTCAACCGCACGAAGTATATTCCGACAGGGATCAAACGGTGGACATCAGGCGAACTCGTCTCACGCCTGTTTCGGGATATGGCGCTGAATTTCAACGGCGATAACGAAGACGAGGCGCTCGCCCATTTTCGCCGAAACTATTCAACCGATCCAGGTGCGAACAATGGTGTATTCCTTTATGGGCTCCAATCAGAGCAGGAACACACGAAGATCAAATCAGGAGTAGAGCAGGCCGTATCTGACTATCTTGAGGATGTGGTCGAGACGCCGGACGGTCAGCAGATGGTGCTGAGGTCCGGTCAGACGATGCCAATCGATGACGGTGCAATCTTTGTGAACTGCACCGGCAGTTTCTTTCGGGACGATACGCTTGCCGATTATCAACCCATTCTCAGCCCCGAAGGATGTATCCTCAGTATCAATGCGCGTTCCGCCTTTCATTTTCTAACCAGCGTTTCGGGTTTCTTTGCCACGCATCTGTGGTTCCGCAATGCGCTGAGAGGGCAGGGGTTCTATACACTCGATCAAGAGGGCCTCTTCCGTCAGAACAGGAATGCCTGGGTCGGTGCATCTGCGGCGCAGGCCTATATGAATCAGGTCATTGCGGTGCAGACGTTGCCGTTGATGTTGCTTGATCGGTGTGGTCTGGATCTCGACCGCTGGTACCCTTTTCCGCGCCGGATGCTTGGCCTGATGCGGATGAAATCAACCGCTGCGGCTGATATCGCGCATTGCCGCAGAACACTGGATCGCATCGCAGACCGCTTTGATGTCGAAGCCGCACCGTTGGCGTGAGCGCAGCCATGATTATGTCAGGCTGGTTTTCAAGTTACTTCACGCTCGGCTGGATGATGCTGAAAGGCATTGGCGGATTGCTAGTGCTTGGCTGCGTCATTGCCTTTGTCTTGATCGTGCGAAAGCGATTGTTGGCACGCCGCTCTGCTGGCGGTTAGGTTCGTTCGCCAAGCAGACAAACTGTGCGATCCTGCTTTAAGGATCGCACAATTCGGTAGTCAAGTTGACCGCGCGAAAGACGGCCAACTTCAGGATCAGAAGTGGTAGGACACCCGCAAGCTGGCAGTGTTGAGATCGATATCGACCTGGCTATCATCCATATTGTCGAAGCTGTGGATCAGGTATTCTGCACCGACCGAGAAGTTATCGGACACCATCAAATCCGCACCGACGCCAAAGAAAGGCGCGCTGTCTTTCAGCGCAATCTCGGTTGTGCCTTGTTCGATGGTCAGTTCGGCGTAGGCGAGCCCTGCTGTCCCATAGACAAGTGCCGGGCCGGTCGGCGATCACGTTATTGACTTTCCTTTCAGCCACGATCGCGCTGCATACCGTGTCGTTGGACGCGGCAAAGCAAGCGAGCAGATCACCTTGGTTTGTCCACAGGTCATGTGGCTTAACACCGGATTGGACGGGCGGCTCCCAACTCAGAAAGACTGTGATGGGGCAGCTAGAAGCCGTTCGCTGAAGTTGTAAGAGAAGAGTTGGATGCAAAGAAATCAGATTTTGGCTTCGGCCCAATTCCTGCATCAAATCGTCTTCTGCTCATTGTTAGAATTCTCTAAACGCAATCGCGTGATCCAGTTGCCAAGGACTAAAGCGACAAGTGTTCCAAGAGCGACGCTTTTGATATCTCCGATTTGTGCACATCCAGTTTCATGGTCCCGCGTTCCATGACGTAGATCTGATCCGCATTTCCGTAAGCAAAGTCTGCGTTTTGTTCGACCAGAAGGATTGCCATCTCGCCTTTGCCGCGCAGTTGTTGTAGCGCATCGCCGATCTGTTGGATAATATTGGGCTGGATGCCCTCGGTCGGCTCATCCAAAAGCAGCACCTTCGGGCGCGTGACTAACGCGCGCGCGATCGCCAATTGCTGTTGCTGCCCGCCTGAAAGATCCCCGCCACGCCTTGCCTGCATCTCTTGGAGAACCGGAAAGAGCGCGAAAATCTCGTCAGGGATCACATGCTCGGATTTGGGCAGACAGGCAAAGCCCGTCTCAAGATTTTCCAGCACGGTCATCAGGGGAAAAACCTCGCGCCCTTGCGGAACATAGGCGATGCCCGCGCGGGCCGCCGCGAACGCGCTTGGATGCGACAGGTGAGTGCCGTCAACTTCAAGCTTGCCTGCGCTATAAGGATGCCTGCCTGCAATAGCCTTAAGAAAGCTGGTTTTTCCGACACCATTGTTGCCCATTAAGGTGGTGATCTCGCCGCGCTTTGCGACCAAAGAAACATCAAAGAGGATCTGGCTTTGACCGTATTTCAGGCTGAGGTTGTCGACTTTAAGCATGCCCGCGCCCCAGATAGACGTCGATGACCTTTTGGTTGCGTGTCACATGATCAAGGCTGCCTTCGGCCAGCACTGATCCTTCATGCAAAACGGTTACTTTGCAGCCCAGTCGGCGGACAAATTCCATATCATGTTCGACGACCACAACGGCCCGTGTTTTGGCTGCTTCGCGCAGGATGTTGGTGGTCTTTTCGCGTTCTTCGACGCTCATGCCCGCAGCAGGCTCATCGACAAGCAGCAGCCGTGGCTCTTGGGCTAGCAGCATCCCGATTTCAAGCCACTGCTTTTGTCCGTGGCTCAGTTCGCCCGCGATCCGAGTCAGCTGCGCCGTCAGGCCGATCTGCTCGGCGATGGCTTCGATACGCGCGCCATTTGCCTTGGTGCGCTTGTGCCACAGCACAGCAAAGGGCCCACGCGGATTCTTCAGGGCCATGGCAAGGTTCTGGCGGACGGTTTGATCCTCGAAGACCGTGGGTTTCTGGAACTTCCGGCCGATCCCCTCCATCGCGATTTCACTTTCCGACATCCCCAAGAGCGAGATGTTCTTTTCCCCCCAAATGACCCTCCCTTCATCGGGTTTCGTCTTGCCGGTCACAACGTCCATAAATGTCGTTTTGCCCGCGCCGTTGGGCCCGATGATGGCGCGCAATTCGGCCTCGGCAAATTGGACTGAGAGGTTGTTGATCGCCCGAAACCCGTCAAAACTGACCGAGACGCCTGAAACTTCGAGGAGCGTTGTCATGATGGCTTCCTCACCAATTTATCGAACAGACCGCCAATGCCCTTGGGAAAGAAGAGCGTGACAGCAACAAAGCTCAGGCCCAGCAACACCAGCCACCAATCTGTCCATTTGATCGTGTAGAACCCCAGCGGGACATCGGGCGCACCACCGCCCGTAAACCAACTCGACAAAAGCGAGACGAAAGCTGCGCCAATCACAGCACCGTAAAGCCTGCCGCGTCCGCCGATCGCTACCCAGACCGCCAGATAGATCGAGGCAATCGGGGCGATCTCTCCGGGATTGATGATGCCCGCCTGCGGATAATAAAGCGCGCCTGCGATGCCCGAAACGACGGCTGTGATCGTAAAGATAAACAGCTTGTAGCTTTCCACGTGATACCCAAGAAAGCGCACGCGCGCCTCATTATCGCGGATACCCTTGATGACGCTGCCCATCTTGCCGGAAACGACCCAGGCAAAGAACACATACCCCAACCCAAGTGCGAGTGCGGATGCCCAAAAGAAGATGATCGAAATGGTGGCCTGCGATGTGTCCTCAAACCCCGGGATGTTCTGCAGACCCGAAAGGCCGTTGTTGCCGCGCAATCCACTGTCATTCTGGAACAAATAGAGAGCGAGGGCGAGTGTCATCGCCTGCGTGAGGATCGAAAGGTAAACGCCGGTCACGCGGCTGCGGAAGGCAAGCCATCCAAAGACAAGCGCCAGCGCGCCCGGGACAAGAACAACCATCAGCAGTTGCAAAGCCAGACTGTCAGCAAACGCCCAGATCAGCGGAAACTCCGAACTGCCGACGACACCAAAGATCTGCGTCCCAATAGCGTCCGAAACCTCTTGCGGCGTCGGTGGGAGGACTTGCCCCGCAAGGCTCTCAAGCACGATGATTTCCGTGCGCGCATACATCAGCCACATCCCGATGGCATAGCCGCCGATCCCGAAAAAGGCGAAGTGGCCAAGGCTCAGAATGCCGCAATACCCCCAGACCACATCCATGGCGACCGCGATTAGGCACAAGCAAAGCGTTTTGCCCAATGTCTTCACAAAGCTGGTCGAGATGAAGGCAATGCCGGTGACCTCTGACAGCAGTGTCACCACAAGGGTAAAGACTGACAGGCCTATCAGGAACCACAAGACAGAGGGGTTTTGAGAAAGGAATGATTTGCCCATGGTTCAGTCCGCCGACGACCGACCTTTGAGGGCAACGATGCCCTTGGGACGGAATTGAATGAAAAGGATGATAAACAGGATCATGTAAGTTTGGGCGGCCAGCGTGTTGGAGGGGTTCAGCCACTCGATCCCTTTTTGAAGACCACCGATCAGGCCGGCTCCGGCGAGTGTCCCAAAGACGCTGCCGACCCCGCCGACCACCACGGTCATGAAGGATTGCACAATGTAGGCTTGTCCCATCTCCGAGGTTACCTGTGCAAAGAGCCCAATCGCTACACCTGCGATCCCGGCGATGCCCGACCCAAGTCCGAAGGTCATCATATTGATGCGGTCGGGATTGATCCCCATCGAAGAGGCCATCCCTGGGTTTTGTGTCACCGCACGGACTTCGAGGCCTAGCCGTGTGCGGCGCAAGACGTAGACAATCAATGCCAGAAAGATCAGCGCCAGCACGAAAATCGCGATCCTGATGTAGCTGATTGCAATGACATCGTTGAAGACCAAAGCGCCATCCAACCAGCTCGGCGAGGTTAGAGGCCGCGCTTGGGTGCCAAAGATGTTTTTGGCAAGCTGCTGCAGCGCGATTGAAATGCCGAATGTGGCCAGCAGGGTCTCAAGCGGTCGATGATAGAGATGCCGGATGACAAGGCGTTCCATCGCCACCCCTGCACCAAAGGTCACCGCGAACGCCAGTGGCAAGGCAATGATGATCGACACCGTGTAGTCCGGCACAAACAGCTGGACGACATAGCCGGTATAGGCCCCCATCATAATAAATTCGCCATGGGCCATATTGATCACCCCCATCACACCAAAGGTGATTGCAAGGCCAATCGCTGCAAGAAAGTAGATTGACGCCAGCGACAGCGCATCAAGCCCCAAATCGGCGGCTTGACTGAGAGCCACCTTCGTCTCGATCGCATCGAGCGAGGCGCGCGCCGCATCGGTGATTGCTACGTCGGGTTCACTGTATGAGAGGTAAAAGACATGGGCGTTCAGGGCGGCGGCTTGGTCGTCCGGTGTGACAAGCGGCGGCACTGTCCCGGCTTCTGCCAAAACCTGATATGCTGCCGCGCGAGCCTCTTGTGTATCCATCGTCGCCACTGGCAGACCACCGACCGTGCCGTCGACGATATTGGCCTCTAGTGCGCGCCGTACGTCTGCTGCGCTGGTGACGGGCGGGGCAAGACTCGCCTTAACCAATTGTGCATAGGCCTCATCCGTCCCCAGATCGACGCCAGGTGTGAGGATCGCAGCGATGTTTGCGCCCTCCGGCAGTGTCACGGCGACGCCCGGCTCGGTTGCGAGTATCTTGCTCAGGACCGCGCGTGTATCAACTGAGAGATCGCTCCCTAGGTCGGCAATGGCTTGAATACGCGCATCGGCGGTTGGGGCGAAACTGGCTTGCAGCAGACCGATAAGGCGTTCTTTGGTGGCGCGCAGCGTGGGATCTGGCTCTCCCGCCACAGAAGCGGCAAGCGGCGCTAACTGGCTGGCGTCCATGCTCCGCGCGATTGCGTCCACTGCGGCCTGCCGTTTGGTAATATCCGGATCAGAAAGCTGGAACTGGACCAAAACATCACCAATGGCGCGGCGGACACCCCCATTGGGACGGGCCTCAGCCAAGGCGACCCCATCTGAAGCGCCTACGACCTCGCCAGTATCCAGATCAAAGAGATCACCGTCACGCTGACGAAAGAAAAGACCGTCATCCTCGCGCAGTACGATCTCACGGTCACGCCATGCCTCAAGGAAGGGCACCGCCTGTGGCAATTCGCTCGCGACCAGATCATCAAGCAGCACACCTACCGTCCGGCGACCGGGTTTGGCCACTTCTTCAGAATGGGTTTGCAGGATGGATTGCAGTGTTTGGGCTGTCGCCAAAGCAGGCATGGCGCAACATAAGGCGAGTGCCATCAGCAGTTTTCGGAGCATTATGCGAGGCCTGTTATTCAGGAAGTCAGGCGCGCGAGCCTACCGGCCCGCACGCCATTTTGTCTTAGTAGTTTGACGTCAGCTGAACGCAGGTCTCGGTTTCGGTATTGTACATACCGCAGCCAAGCTCTTGCCAGTCAGAGACCAGAACGGCCGACTCTGGCAGATAGTCTGTCCATGCATCTCCAGGCACTTCTTCGGTCTGGCTGATAATGTCGAACTGACCATCTGCTGTGATCTCGCCAATCAGTACCGGTTTGGCGAGGTGGTGGTTTGGCAGCATCACGGCCGTACCACCCGTTAAATTCGGAAACTCTTGGCCGTACATGGCCTCACGCACGGCATCGACATCGGTCGTGCCTGCGTCAGTCACAGCGTTCACCCACATGTTAAAGCCGATATAATGTGCTTCCATCGGGTCGTTGGTGACACGATCCTCGCCCATTTTGGCTTTCCAGGCGGCGACCCATTCGTCGTTCAGCTCTGACTCAGCGGATTGGAAATAATTCCAAGCTGCCAAGTGGCCGACAAGGTTGGTTGTGTCCAGCCCAGAGAGTTCCTCTTCTCCCACCGAAAACGCGACAACAGGAATATCATCGGCAGAGACACCGGCGGCCGCCAACTCTTTGTAGAAACCGATGTTTGCGTCACCGTTGATGGTTGAGATGACACCGACCTGCTTTCCGTCAGCGCCGAGAGCTACGACGTCGGCCACGATGGTTGCCCAGTCAGAATGGCCGAAGGGCGTATAGTTCACGAAGATATCTTCGGCGGCGATGCCATTATCCATCAGATAGGCTTCGAGGATGTTGTTGGTTGTCCGTGGGTAGACATAGTCCGTCCCAAGCAGCGCAAACTTTTCAACGCCCAGTTCCTCAAGAAAGTAATCAGTCGCCGGGATCGCCTGCTGGTTTGGAGCAGCGCCCGTATAGAACACATTGCGTGAGCTTTCTTCACCTTCATACTGGACAGGGTAGAACATCAGGCCGTTCAGCTCTTCCAGCACGGGCAGTGCCGATTTGCGCGACACAGACGTCCAGGAGCCAAAGATCACATCGACCTCTGAAACCGTCAGAAGTTCACGGGCTTTCTCAGCAAAAAGCGGCCAGTCGGATGCCGGATCGACGACGACAGCCTCGATTTCGCAACCAAGCAAACCGCCCGCTGCGTTCTGGTTTTCAATCAAAAGCTCCATTGTGTCTTTGAGCGTAGTTTCCGAAATCGCCATCGTGCCAGAAAGCGAGTGCAAGACACCAACTTTGATCGGGTCATCGCATGCAAATGCAGCAGTCGATGAGAGCAGCCCAGCGGTCAGCAAAGATGCAAGGGGGAGGATTTTAGCCATTATTCAGGTCCCAAGTTGTGCCATGGGCCAAGAGGGCAGTTTCAAAAGATGCTTCGTAGCACTTTGAAAACGGTCACAGTCGTCATATCTGAGACCCACAGCAGTGATGTTGTCGTCTCGCGGGGATACTATCTGCCAGGATGGGCCCTGCGGGACGTTTCAGCGCCCGGATACGGGCACTCGCACGAAGACACAGCAGATGCTGCAATGCCAATAAGTGTGCTGTTGTTCGCGCGTATTGACGGATTTGCGCTCAATTATCCTACGCCTTTTCTGCAGTTGCACAAAAAGTGATCGCCTGAACAAAACGAGACATGTCAATAAGGTAGTCAAATATTGCCGCACTGCAGCAAATGCGACTCGGCTTGCGGCGTATTTCGCAAGATCAGGAACGTCGATCCGAAATACCATTCAATTCGCGCCTAGACAGCGGATCTCGACCAAATTGACGTTTCACACCAATGATCAATGCGCGCAGTGCGATACCAGTTGATCTGTGCCAGTCATCCCCGATCCCAACTATTCGGTGTATCGAGACAGTCTTGCGGTTTGGCCCTACTTCGGCATGCCTGCGCTTGCCAGTCTGGACCGAAATTCGTTCATCGCAGCTTTGTTTTGCAAAGGCATTCTCTCCAACAACCCGGCGCTGACCTCGGGGAGTGACTTTTGGCAGACACGTCTTGCGCCCTGCGCTTTCGGCATGTCTTCCATGGCTGCGTATGACGCTATTTTCAGGAAATGCGCGAGATACCATTCATCATTGCGATGGAGCGCTTTGTCTGACCACTCGATAGCCTGATCGAAACGGTTTGCCACGTAATGCGCCATAGCCACGCCGGAAAAACGAAAAAATATGCTGGGGTCCAGTGGATTGGATCTGATCGCAATCTCTTGGTCTTCGATGGCTGCATCCGATTGCCCCAAGATGGCGAGCAGCGTGCCTCGACTGCCATAGGCGAGCGAACAGTTTGGATTGAGCGCGACGGCCCGATCAAGCGCAGCAAGAGACTCGTCAAATCGTTCGAGCCCCCAGCAACTAATCCCTAAGGCCCAATGGGCATACTCATTGCGGGCGTCCAGCGTGACAGCGCGCCGGGCCAAAGCATAAGCGGCCTCGACCGACGGACGCGGATCAGGCGCAAACCCGAGCAAGGCAATATGATGATTGATCAAGGATAGCATCATATTCGCCTCGGCACTTTCAGGATCCAGGGCCAAGGCGCGCTCAAGCAGCGCTTTGGCATGGGCGTAAGCCTCGGGAGAAAACTCATATAGCAGCCGCCAAGAACGCATCGTGAGTTCCCAAACGGTCAGTTCAGGACGCGCCGTGCGTTCCACGGGTTCTGAGATTGTGTTGAGCTGAACAACGGTTTGGATGGATGCGACGACCTTGCGTGTGATCTCATCCTGCAAATCAAAGACATCCTCGATCCGTCCATCATAGCGTTCTGACCAGAGATGGCCTCCAGTTGCGCCATCGATTAACTGAGCCGAGACACGTACGCGGTTTGCTGCACGTTGCACGCTGCCTTCCAGAACAAATCGGACGCCAAGTTGATTTGCGACCTTTCTGAGGTCGACGTTTGTGCCGCGATAGGTGAACGTGGTGTTGCGCGCGATTACGAAGAGCCACGGCGAGCGGGAGAGTGCGGTGATGATGTCATCGGCAATGCCATCTGACAAATAATCCTGATCGGGATCTCGCGACATATTCTCAAAAGCAAGAACAGCGATTGAGGGCCGTTCAGGCAATCGCGGGACTGGGATGGCTACATGTGTAGCCGGTTGCCCGTTGTCGATCTTGTCACGCATCACGTCACGTAGTTCTAGCTTCGACGAGACCTCAAGTTTGCGGTAGATCGCGGCCAAATGGGTACGCACCGTGGACGGTGCAAGGCAAAGTTCATCAGCAATTTGCTGGTAGTTCTGACCTGCCGCATAATGCCTGGCAATTTGCGCCTCGCGACCTGTTAGGACATCGGTCACGGTCTCGCCCCACCGAGCAGACGCGCATTTTCAAGTGCGATGACACTTTGCGCGGCGAAGATTTGGGCCAACCGCAGCGCGTCATCAGAGAATGGACGTACTGACTGGCGATAGATGGTGAATGCGCCAACCAGGCGGTCTGCGGCAAGCATGGGGATCGCCACAAATGACCGTGCACCTCCCAGATCAGCAGTGGCGAACCGTAGCGGATCATCGGATCGGTAAATCGCTTCGGATTTCACGTCGATGATATGTATGACCTCGCGCTGCGCGGTCATGCGACCGAGGCCCGTCTGACTGCCCACGGCGAAGGTTCCGCTGTCGTCCAGCCAGATTTGAAAAGCCTCTGGGATGCCAAGAGTAAAGCTGGCGCAAAATTGCCTCTTGTCGCGGTACTCAAAAAGGATGCCGAACTCCGCATCGCAAAGGTCCAACGTATAGCGCAAGATCGCGGGCATCACCAAATTCAGATCGCCATGTGAAGCACCGATGATACGCAGGACCTCGGTAAGCGCTTTCTCCCGGCTGAGTGCTTCTTCCAGGCTGAGTGCGAGTTCAGAGATAATGGCCGCATTATCCACAGTGTCGCGTGGCATTGGACTGGTTCCAGCCAGTCGGCTGGCCAACTCAACTTTGGATGAGACTTCAAGCTTTCGGTAGATCGTCGCCAAGTGCGTCCGCACGGTAGAAGGTGCAATATGCAGGTTAGCTGCGATTTCCTGGTAGCTACAGCCGGCAGCATAGCTCTCTGCGATCTGGTTTTCCCTTCGGCTCAGGTCATTGCTGTCTTGCATGATGTGATGTCCGCCTCCTATCCACCTCCGAGCTAAGCAAAATGCGTCAGGCCGAACAATCCTGCAGATGCAGTAGTTAAATACTGCAGCACCCAAGCCAGATTTACAGCATCTGCCGGATAGGGCGTTTGGTTCCGGCCGGATAGCTTCCAAGCAATTGATGACAGCTATGGGAAATCGTCATGCAACACTCTGAAACCGCCAAAGCTTTCTTCGAAGCCTGTGAGACAGGGCGGGGCTGGGACACCTGCAAGGCTTGGTGCAATGCGGATGCGACATTTGCCTGCCAGGCGGATGCCCTTGCTGAGACCAAGACACTCGCCGCCTATTGCGATTGGATGAAGGGTCTCCTGACACCGGTGCCAGATGGGCGATACGAATTGACTGCCTTTGCATGGGACGAAGTGCGCCAGACTGCTGTGGCAGCAGCCAAATTTCACGGGACGCAAACGGGTGAAGGAGGACCTGTGGCGCCAACTGGCAAGGCTGTGGCCTCTGACTACGCATACGTGATGCACTTTGAAGGCGACAGGATCGCCCACATGACGAAAATCTGGAATGACGTCCTCGCGCTCCGCAGTTTGGGCTGGTCGTGATGCGCTGGAAAATTCTCGCACTTTTGTTCTTTGCCCGGACCGGGTTAGGGTTTCAGTTTCAAACCGTGTCTTCGGTAGGCGACGGATTGGTGGTCGCCTTTGGGCTCGACTATGCGGGGGTGGGGCTATTGGTAGGCCTCTTTATGGCGCCAGGTCTCTTACTTGCCCTCCCGGCGGGCTACCTGGGGCGTCTTATTGCCGACCGTGACATGGTGGTTTTGGGCTTGGTTGCCCTTGCGATTGGAGGGCTGATTTCGTCTATGGCCGAAAGCAGCAGCGGCATCGGTATTGGCCGCGTGATCGCTGGCGCAGGGTTTCTGTTCACGACCCTTTATTTCACCAAGATGGTTGCTGACTGGTTTGAGGGCCGGGAGATTGCCACGGCGATGAGCATCCTGGTCATGTCTTGGCCCTTCGGAATTGCCATGGGGCAAATTGGCCATGTTTGGTTGGAGCACGCCTTTGACTGGCGCGCGCCCTTCCAGGTGGCTTCCGTTTATTGCCTGCTGGCGGCTGCGGCTATGTTTGCTTTGTACCGCGCGCCGCAGGATCAGAGTGCAATCGGCTTCAAGACTGCGTCCCGACTGACCACACAGGAATGGCGACTGGTGATCTGCGCGGCTGGGGCCTGGGGCGTATTTAATGCGGGCTATGTCATCTACCTGACCTTCGGGCCAAAGGTGCTTGAAACATCCGGCACCTCCGCTGTGACGGCAGCGGGGATCATCAGTATCGGTAGTTGGTTGATGATCGTTTCCGGGGCGCTTTGTGGCCAGATCGTCGATCGCTTTGGCCGCCGGGATCTGGCCTTAGCAATTTGCATGTCAGGCGCTGTGGTCGCACTTTGGATGCTGAATCTGCCTAACGCAGGTGTCGCCGCCAGTCTGCTCTTTGGTCTGGTGGGCATGGCCCCGGCTGGCGTGATTATCTCCCTTGCAGGATTGGCGCTTAGACCGGAGACCCGCGCCTTTGGAATGGGTGTGTTTTTCACGGTCTACTACGCAATAATGTTGGCCACGCCTCCAGTCGCTGGCGCGATACTCGATGCAACGGGCCAACCCAAGGGACCGATCCTGTTGGCTATGGTTCTTTTCGCAAGTGTTGTGCCTCTGGCGCTCACATTCACCCTTTTGAAGACGCGTGCCAAAGATGTGCACCACACGGAGCAAACTGCATGATTGTTCGCAAGACCGTTTTCACCAAAGAAGTCATCACCTCGGATGAGTTCGGCAAATCCTGTCAACCGATAACCCGGGTTGCGGCTATGTCAGTGGTGCGAAACCCTTTCGCCGGACAGGATCAGGAGGATCTCTCTGAACTGTTCGAGTTGGCGACAGAGCTTGGCCCAAGAATGATGTCCGAACTGGTCGAGATGTTGTCAGGTCCAGCCGTGAGCTATGGAAAGGCAGCGCTGGTCGGCGCAGCTGGTGCGATGGAGCATGGCGCAGCGGTACTGCACCCCAAACTGGGCGCACCTGTGCGGGCGGCAATTGGGGGTGGTCAAGCTTTAATGCCCTCTAATCACAAGGTTGGGGTTATGGGCGACCGGATCGACCTGCCGCTCGGGCATAAAGACGCCCCATGGGCGTTCGACTTTATAGACACGATGACGCTGAGCATCGCGGACGCGCCTCGCGCAGATGAATTGGTTTTCGGCGTCGCGCTATCCGATGGCACCCGCGTGCACCCGAGAGTAGGCGCAGGGCCAAAGGGCAAATGATAAACAACCATGCCCGTTGCCATTGCTGCATGGCTCAATAGCGAAAATCCAATCCGCAAAGTGGGTCAAAGGCTGCGGACACCCAGTGCTACAGATATGTTTTTGGCAACCACGGCGCATCGGAGTAGGCAATGTGTCACGTCCACATATTTCAATGTCGCCCCTCGCCCTCCAATGGGTCGCGGCATGTGGGGGCTGCGATCTGCCGCACACTGGCTTGGATTGGTTTTCAGACAGCCCGAAGAACCTCTGACGACCATCTTCATCTGGCCGTTGCGTTGATCGCAGGACGTTCCAGCCAATCATCGGCCATTGGCAATTGCCGGACTGACGCAGATCACATCGCCCTAAGGACCAAGCTGACTTGGCGGTGCCGCGATTCAGGGTTTCGCATAGGTCCTGATACCAGCGACAACGGCATCGCCTGCGATCGAGACGCTCATCCGCCCATCTGTGCCTCGCCGGTCTACTGTCACATGGACAACGCCGGGCCTTCCCATCGCGATGCCCTGATGGCCGGGGTAGGTCAGCTTGCCGAGGGTTTCGACAAGACCATGGTGGACGAGATACGCCCCAAGAGGGCCGTTTGCGTTCCCGGTCACGGGATCCTCATCAATGCCGATGGCAGGTGCGAACATCCGCCCGTAGGTCAACGGTTTGCGCGCGCTCCCTTCCAATACGAAAGGGAAGAATCCGTTGCACCCGATCTGCGCGCTGACCGCGCTCAGCCGTGGCATGTCCGGCTGCAAGGCATCAAGAACCGCACGCCGCCTCACGGGCACCAAAACCTTCGAATGCCCGGTCGAGACGATCTGGATCGGCGAGCTACCGATCTCATCCGGCGCAATCCTGAGTGCCTCCGTCAGCGCAGCGCAAACCGCTGGTTCAAGCGGGTCCTCAAAATGCGGTGTCCCCTGCATCATCGAGACGCGGATGCGTCCGTCGGCCTGTTCCAGCCCGACCGACAGGTCGCCTGCGCCAGTCCTTGCAATCAACGGGTAATCTGCCGCATGGCCCAAAGATGCCCTCAAAAAGTGGGCCGCAACTGTTGCGTGCCCGCAGATCGGTACCTCGGCGGTCGGCGTGAAATATCGCACGCGTAGGCGATGAGTTGCGTCTTCGGGTGCGAGCACGAAGGCTGTCTCTGAATAGCCCGCGAAGGCAGCGACAGCCTGCATAGCGCCTCTGTCCAGACCTCCAGCATCAAGGACGACGCCAGCACGGTTTCCATGCCCCGGCGTGGTGGTGAAGGCGTCCACGACGTGGACGTCCACCTTTGACCGCAGTGCCGGTCTCATGCGCCAATCCAAGCTTGGAACAGGAGCCCAGCGGTCAGCGAGCCGGTCAGCGCCAATCCGACATAAAGGGCAAAGACTTGCGGGCGTGCCAGCGCCCAGACCGCGATAGCTGCAGGCAGCGACGTCACTCCGCCGGCCACCAGAAAGGCCAGCCCGGCGCCCGGCGCCATGCCTTGCTCGATCAGGCCGGACACGAGTGGCAGCGCCGCATAGCCGTTGAGATAGGCCGGCACACCCACAAGGGTGGCCACCAGTACGGATCCGATCCCCTCGCCGCCAACTGCGGAGGCAACCCAATCGGCAGGAACATAGGCGACCATCAGGCTTTCGAGGACGAAGGCGAGCGTAAGCCACTTCGCAAGGAACAGCGTGGTCGTCAGACCCTCTCGGGCGAACTTCACGCGCCGGGCGTCGTCTTGCCAGAAGGCCCAGACTGGCGGCTTGGGGTCGCGGATCGAGGACGCGCCGCAGCCTCCGTTCCCGACACCCTCTCTCAAGGGGGTGGATAGGGCTCCCGCTCGGGTCAGGATCAGCGTGATATAACCTCCAAACAGGCCGAGACCGATTGCCGCCAGCGTCTTGGCTGTGGCGAACTCGAAACCAAGAACCCCAACGGTCAAAGCATACATAGACGGGTCGATGACAGGTGACGCAAGCCAGAAGGCCATCACCGCCGAGAGCGGCACGCCCATAGCGAGGAGCGCGGCGATCAGCGGAATGACCCCGCAAGAACAGAAAGGTGACAGGCCCCCTAGAGCCGCCGCCAGCGCGATCATGAGAACAGGAGCTCCCGTAAAGGCACGCGCGATAAGCCCGTCAGCCCCTGTGGCTCCTGCATAGGCGGCGAGGCCGATGGACAGCAACAGGTAGGGCGCGGTTTCCAAGAGGGCGCGTGCCGTAAAGGCCAAGCTCTCACGACCTTGTGCAGGATCGAACAGCGCTGTCACGAAAAGGATCATCATGATTGCAATCCAGATCCGCCCGCTCTGCCATACATGGCTGAGTGCCGCGCGGCCGCGATCGGTGAGGTGTAGAGAGGCATCTGTCATATAAATAGTCCTAGTTTTATAGGTATATTGGGTCGAAAAAAACGCGAACAGTCATTACGCCGCGTCTTCCCGAAGGCTGACGCCATTGCAGCATTCCTCAGTCAAGAAGCGTAACGTCCGGTTCATCACCGCAAAGTCGATTCTGTTGATCACCTGCCGGCCCTGTTTTTCCTGAACGATGAGACCTGCGGAAACGAGCTGACGAAGGTGATGCGCGAGCGTCGAGAGCGGCAGGCCGGTATGGTTCGCTATGTCGCCGATAATCAATCCGTTTTCACCCGCGCGCACGAGGAGGCGGTAGACGTCAAGTCGCGCTTCATGGCCGAGTGCGGCGAGAGCGCGGGCGGTGGCGGCTGTCTGGTTCATAGCCCACTACATAACCAACATTATAGTTATAATCAACCGAAATCTCACGGGCGACTACGCCACCGAAGGGTAACCCATCAGAAAACCCGACTGAAACAGCATTATTGATCAACTCGACTTGCCGTCGAGCATGGGCTCGAAGCCAACCTTGGAGGGGTAGGGGCGCGCAGGTCGGTGGAAGCAACCATTTGTGTAATAACCAGCAGTCGGTTGTTTGGACGTGGCCCCGAGTTCGGTACACGATTTGCACTGCGGATGTGCTGCGATTGGTCTGGCGACGACCAAGACCCCATCTTGAACAATGCAGCACAGAGCAGGAATGATAGTTTCCGACTTTTTGCATATCGTCGGCAGGTCAGTGGCTGAAGCACCGAACACTCCCTGGCAACGCTTATGCACAACAAAGAAACCTCTGCTTGGGCTGCTCAAGAAGTTCCACGTTTCTTGCGGCTATCGGCTCGATGCGCACACCGATCAGCGCCTTTTGCCGCGCGATCTCGGCTACGCGGCAGTGGGCGGAGCAATTTGCGCTTTCAACGCTGCTCCAAAGCGGGCATGCGACGGCTGAGCGTGCGAGAGCTGTTCCGGTGGTTGAGGCCGCCGCTGCGAGCCCGTCTTGTCGGGTAATAGCAAGCTTTGGACGCAGATCATTTAAAATGAAATTAGTGTCACTCATGAAATGACCGTTTCAGATTGTTGCATGGATGTAGCCACCGCACGTGGGCTATCCTCTGTGGCGAACCTATGAGGAGGCCCACCATGCAATTTCTGGACCGGACGATCGAACCGCTCGGCATGGGGTGCTGGCCCATCGGTGGACCCATGTTCGCGGGCGAGGAGCCCGTCGGCTATGCCGGTGCGGACGATAGAGAATCGATCCGTTCGATCCATGCCGCGCTAGACTGTGGCATCACGCTCTTCGACACCGCTGCCGCCTACGGGGCGGGCCATGCTGAACGCCTGCTTGGGAAAGCGCTTAAGGACCGGCCCGAGGCAATCATCGTCACCAAGATCGGCATCGCCATCGACGAGGAGAGCAAGCAACTTACCGGTGACGACATTGATCCGGCGAACGTCCTTCTCGCGATCGACCGCTGCCTTGCGCGGCTGGACCGGGACCGGATCGACGCCGTATTGTTGCACCAGAACGGCCTATCTGTTGACGAGGCTGCACCCATCTTCGACCAGATGGAGCGTGCCCGCGACGCTGGTAAAATCCGCACATATGGCTGGAGCACGGACTTTTCGCAGTCTGTAGCCGCGGCCGCGCCGCGCGCGGGCTTTGCGATCGTCGAGCACGCCATGAACGTGTTCCTCGACGTTCCGCGGGTGCAGCGTGCTGCGTCTGACGCAGGATTGATCGCCCTGATCCGGTCACCCCTCGCCATGGGTCTCTTGGGCGGGAGATACGACGCGTCGAGCGTTATGCCCTCGACCGATATTCGCAGCACAGGCAAGGCGAAGACGCCCTACTTTACGGACGCAAAACCTGGAGCGGACTATCTGCGCATGCTCGATACGGTTCGCGAACTTCTTATGGTGGACGGCCGCACCCTTGCGCAGGGGGCAATATGCTGGCTCTGGGCGCGTGGGGCGATGAACCTGCCAATTCCGGGCGCAAGGACGGTCGAGCAGATTGAGGAGCTCGCGGGAGCTCTGCGGTTTGGTCCTTTGTCAAACGCCACGATGGCAGAGGTCGAGGCCGTCATGGAGCGTGAAGACATGCCGGAAGATCAGGCACGGTAGGCGCGCCAGCTCGCTGGTGGAACTTGCCCAAAGGATATGATCGAACCGGACCCGCTCCAAAGCGGACTGACAGTTCGGAATGTCATTGGGCGGCTAAGTCCCGTATTGCTGACAATTCAGGAGGCATTGGTCCCTCAAGCCCAACGAAAAGGCAGGTTTGTTGGACCGAAGCGCACTGCGTTACAAAGCGAGGGATGATAGATTAGGGACCTCCGCGTTGGACAAGAAGTCGGTTTTGGGACTGCTGCCAAATGTGGTCTGGCAGTCATGTCTGAATTTCACCGACGCCATACGTTTTCGCGGCCGCGTTCATCAATTCGGTCCGCGAGACCCTTGAATTCGGCTTCGAGAAACTTTTGAAACCTCCGAACAGCCGGTCGCATGGGCCGGTCTTCGTGCCACAGCAGGCCCAACTCACGATCGGGGTGTTCGAGCCGCACCGGAAGCGCGGTGATCGTTTTAGCCGCCCTTTGCATGAACACGACTGAATATGGCAAAACAGTCAAAGCGTCGGACCCCGCCATGACGCTTAAGATCGATGCGAGGGATCCCCCGGTAAAGCTGACACGAAAATCGGTGATCCCGATACTGTCCAGAGCTGCCTTCAAATCAGAATACAAGGGGCTGCCTGCGGGCGGAGCGATCCATGGATAGGCGGCAATGTCTTCCAGCTTGACCGCCGATTGCCGTGCGAGCGGATGCGATGAAGCACAAGCGATAACGTTGCGGCCACGTAGGATAGGCCTGAATTTCAAAGGCGGCGGAACCCCTTCTGGGCTGACAGGGCAAATTGCGAGATCGATGTTGCCGACGCTCAACTGATCGGACAAGTCAGCCAGGTAGCCGTAGGTCTGATGGATTGCGACCTCCGGAAAGGCGCTCTGAAATGAGGCCATCATGTTCGAGATGACGCCATCCATGAAAATTGGCGTGCCGGCAATGCGCGCCGTCCCCGCCTTGCCGCCTGAATAAAGCTCTACAGCCGTCTGCGCGGCGGCGCTTGCCGCCCCAATGACACGACCTTGCTCTGCCAATGTCTGACAGAGTTCAGTTGGCCTGAGCGGCCTCTTTCCCTTCTCGAACAGTCGCGACCCGAGGCGCTTTTCAAGCATGGCCAGAGACCTCGAGACGCTGGGCTGCGATTTGTTCAGTTGGGCAGCGCCTTCGCTGAGGCCGCCCGAGTCGATGATCGCTGCGAGCATCTGAAGGTGATTAGGATCAATTTTCATAACATCATGATATATTGTTTGCCATACATTCGATCAACACATCAAATTCTGCTGCTAATCTGGGCGCGAATGAGGTGGAGATCAGTATAGTGGGACACGCTGCCCAAGATATCAGTTCAGACGTCAGAGTCGTGTTCGGAGCCAACACGCGGAGCAATATCGCCGCCGAGCTTCGCAGGCTGAACCTGTCGAAAGCGTTGATCCTCGCGACACCGCAACAAGGTGACGCGGCTTTGGAAATCGCTGAATATCTTGGAGAACTGGCGGCGGGTGTCTTTTGCAAAGCGGCGATGCACACACCGGTAGAGGTCACCGAAGTTGCGATGAGCCATGTGGCAGAAACCCAGGCCGACTGTGTTGTGGCGATCGGGGGTGGTTCGACAACCGGCCTCGGGAAGGCCATCGCCTACCGGACCGACCTGCCGCAGATTGTCATTCCAACGACCTATGCTGGCAGCGAATGCACGCCCATTCTTGGTCAGACAGAAAATGGTGTGAAAACAACGTTGAGTGACCCGAAGGTGTTGCCTGAAGTCATTATCTACGACTCAGAACTCGTCAAAACGCTTCCCGTCGCGATGACTGTGACGTCTGCCCTGAATGCGATGGCACATGCGGCAGAAGCGCTCTACGCCACCGACCGTACAGCCGGGACGACAGCGATGGCCGTTGACGGCTTGAAGGCTTTTGTAAATGGGTTGCCGAAGGTTCTGGACGACCCATCCGACCTTGCCGCGCGCGAGGCGACACAACGCGGAGCCTGGGCCTGCGGCACTGTTCTTGGGCAAGTCGGCATGGCGCTTCATCATAAACTTTGCCACACACTGGGCGGCTCGTTCGACCTGCCTCATGCCGAAACCCACGCGATCATTTTGCCTCACGCCATTGCCTACAATGCCCGTGCAGTTGCCAAGGACCTGCGACCGATTTGCGATCTGTTGGGCGGAGATAATGCAGGAACGGCCTTGCACAACTTCGCGACATCCATGAACGCACCAACAGCATTGCGCGACCTGGGAATGGCGGAAGCCGATCTTGATCGCGCCGCCGATCTGGCCACCACGAAACCTTACCCCAACCCGCAACCTGTGACGCGCGACGACATCCGCGCGCTTTTGCAGGCGGCCTGGGCGGGCGACACACCTATCGAATAATTGAGACGACGTTTGGGAGGACATCATGATCACACGCCGTAGACTACTGAAATCCACTGCAGCAACGGGGCTTACACTGGCGGCAGGCGGTCTTTCTGCTCCGGCCTTGGCTCAAGGGGCGAAAATCCGGCTGGGCTATGTCAGCCCGCAATCGGGACCGCTGGCGGCGTTCTCAGAAGCAGACCAGTTCATCATCGACGGGTTTCTCGCCTCTGATGCGGGGTCCAACTTCGAGGTCATCGTCAAGGACAGCCAATCGAATCCGAACCGCGCTGCCGAAGTCGCCAAGGAACTGATCATCGACGATGAGATCGACATGATGCTTGTTGCGTCCACCCCCGAAACCACCAACCCGGTCGCCACGACCTGTGAGGCAGAAGAAATTCCCGTGATCTCGACCGTCGCTCCGTGGCAGCCCTATTTCATCGGCCAGCAGGGCAACCCAGGCGACCCCGGAAGTTGGCAGCCCTTTGATTTCAGCTTCCATTTCTTCTGGGGGCTCGAGGATGTGATTTCCGTCTTTACGGCAATGTGGAACCAGCTCGATACGAACAAATCGGTTGGCGCGATCTTCCCCAACGACGGGGACGGCAACGCATGGGGCGACCCAGTCGTGGGTTTCCCGCCAGTGCTGGATGCGCAGGGTTATACGCTGACTGACACGGGGCGCTATCAGAACCTCACGGATGATTTCAGCGCCCAAATCAATGCCTTCAAGGCCGCGAACTGCGAAATCGTCACCGGCGTGCCAATCCCACCGGATTTCACGACCTTCTGGACGCAAGCCAAACAGCAGGGGTTCAACCCCAAAGCCGCCAGCATTGGCAAGGCGATCCTCTTCCCGCAGGCTGTAGAAGCACTAGGCGATCAGGGACATAACCTCAGCTCCGAGGTTTGGTGGTCACCATCCCACCCGTTTGCTTCCTCGCTGACCGGTCAATCGGCAGGCGATCTGGCCGCTGGCTATGAGGCCGCAACAGGCAAGCAGTGGACCCAACCCATTGGCTTTGTTCACGCGCTCTTTGAAATGGCAGCTAACGTTATGGGCCGTGTTGAAGACAGCCGCGATCCCGATGAAGTCACAGCCGCGATTGCGGCAACACAGCTCTCTTCCATTGTTGGACGGATTGCTTTCGATGGCGCTGGGCTTCCGCCCTTTGCGACCCAGAACGTCGCCAAGACGCCACTTGTCGGCGGCCAATGGCGCCTGAAGGACGGAGGCGGCTACGATTTGGTAATCGTTGACAATTCCGTCCACCCCGACATTCCGACGGGTGGGTCAATGGAAGAAATCCCTTCTTAAGCCAATAAACCGGGCCCCGGCTGCTGACCGGGGCCTCCACCACTACTTTCTGACTGAGCCCGGCGTAAACGCGGGGCGGGTAACGCTTGATGACGATGCTTGCACTGAAGAATGTCTCAAAGAGCTTTGGCGCGTTGACCGTGACCGATGACGCCAGCTTCGAGGTGCCCGAGGGGCAGGCGCTTGGCATCATCGGACCCAACGGCGCCGGCAAATCAACGCTGTTCAATCTGATCACCGGAAACCTACGACCCGACGAGGGAAGTATCCACTTTCAAGAGCGCGACGTGACCAAGGTTTCCGCAATGGAGCGGTGCCTGACCGGCATTGGACGATCTTTCCAGATCCCGCAACCGTTTGAAAAGCTGACCGTTTACGAAAACCTCCTTGTCGCCGCGACCCACGGGCGCAATCTGTCCGAGCGCGATGTGCGCGATGACTGTGCAGAGGTGCTGGAGCGGACGGAACTGATCAAACGGGCAAATACGCCAGCGGGGCAGCTTTCGTTACTGGAACGCAAACGGTTAGAATTGTCGCGGGCCATGGCGACGCAGCCCAAACTGCTTCTGCTCGACGAGATTGCGGGCGGTTTGACTGAGGGCGAGTGTCAGGCGCTCATCCGCACCATCAAGGACATTCATGCGCAGGGCGTCACGATCATCTGGATCGAACATGTGTTGCACGCGCTGACCTCGGTCGTCGAGCGTCTGCTGGTTCTAGACTTCGGCAAGGTGATCGGGCTTGGCGATCCAGATGAAATCATGGCCAGCAAAGAGGTTCAGGAAATCTATCTGGGGATAGAAGTCTGATGGCCCTTTTACAAACTCAGAACCTCACCGCGCACTACGGCGACTTTCAGGCGCTATTTGGTGTGGATATCGAACTGGGCAAGGCCGAAACGGTCGCCATCATCGGCGCGAATGGAGCTGGGAAAACGACGCTCATGCGCTCGATCGCAGGCGTTTTGCAGAATGATCCCCGTGCAGTCTCTTTCGACAACAAAAACATCGGTGCGCTAGCAGCAGATGAGATCATGGCGCAGGGTGTTGCAATGGTGCCTGAAGGACGGAAACTCTTCCCATCGCTTACGGTCGAGGAAAACCTGTTGATCGGGACCTATGGCCGTAAAACCGATGGCCATTGGAACCTGAAGACCGTTTATGACCTGTTCCCGATCCTTGCCGAGCGACGTCACAACCCCGGCACGGCCCTCAGCGGCGGACAGCAACAAATGGTGGCCATCGGGCGCGCGCTGATGAGCAATCCACGCGTTCTGCTATGCGATGAGATCAGCCTCGGCCTCGCACCTGTGGTGATCAAGGACATCTACAAGGCCATTCCACAGATCAAGGCAGCGGGCGCCTCCATGATCGTGGTTGAACAGGACATCGCGCAGGCCATGGCCGTCGCAGATCGCGTGTACTGCATGATGGAGGGCCGCGTGACGCTTTCCGGCACCCCCGACAGCCTGTCGCGCGATGATATTCACAACGCCTATTTCGGAGCAAACCATTGATCTGGGTCGATACAATCATTCAGGGCATTCTGCTGGGCGGACTTTACGCGCTGTTTGCCGCAGGATTGAGCCTCGTCTTCGGGATCATGCGGCTGGTGAACCTTGCCCACGGCGATCTGATCGTAATGGGCGCCTACCTGATGCTTGTGTTGGTGACCTTGCTGGGTCTGTCGCCGTTCTTGGCAGTGTTCATAGCAATGCCATTGATGTTCGTATTGGGATGGGTTTTGCAGAAGTTTCTGCTGAACCGAACGCTTGGCGACGACATCCTTCCGCCGCTGCTGGTGACGTTCGGTCTATCGATTGCGCTACAAAATGCTCTGTTAGAAGGGTTCTCTGCTGACAGCCAACGTCTGCCGACCAATGCCTTAACGACGGCATCTGTGGATGTTGGCCCGATCACGCTCGGTGTCATGCCGTTGTTGACTTTTGCCTCTGCCGTTCTGGTCATCATCGGTCTGAACCAGTTATTCTACCGGACCGAGCTTGGCCGGGCTTTCCGCGCAACATCTGACGACGCAACCACGGCCAGCCTCATGGGCATCAAACCCGCCAACATCTTTGCGACCGCGACCGGTATCGCGCTCGTGATTGTCACGATCGCTGCGCTGTATCTTGGGCTGCGGGCAAATTTCGATCCCAACATCGGTCCGGCGCGGCTGATCTATGCCTTTGAAGCGGTCATCATCGGCGGGCTTGGATCGCTTTGGGGCACGCTGTTGGGCGGCATCATCATTGGGGTCGCGCAGACCGTAGGCGCCGCGGTCAACCCCGAATGGCAAATCCTTGCGGGACATGTCGCATTTCTGGTTGTCCTTCTTGTCCGCCCGCGCGGCCTTTTCCCAAGAGCGAATGACTGATGGCTTACACTGTTACCACCCAAACGCCCGCATCGCGCATTGCAACGATCCTTGGCGCCATTTTAGTCGTTGTTCTGATCGTGCTCCCATTCTTTGCCGGGCGCGGGACGATCCAGGATATGTTCTTTATCCTCACGATGCTGGTTCTGGCGCAGTTCTGGAACCTGCTGGCAGGCTATGGCGGACTGGTGAGCATTGGGCAGCAGGCGTTTGTGGGTATGGGGGCGTATGCGCTTTTCGGCGCTGTGATCCTGTTGGGCCTTGATCCGGTTCCATCCATCCTGCTCGCCGGTGTCGCGGCCCTTGTGATCGCGGTGCCAACGGCCTTCTTTGCGTTCCGACTGAACGGAGCATACTTCGCCATCGGCACTTGGGTCATTGCCGAGGTTGTCCGGTTGCTGGTCGCCCAATGGAAAACCCTGGGCGGCGGCACAGGCACGTCGCTGCCGCGCGATGCAACCCGCGATATGTGGTTCGTCGAGGGGATTGAGGAGATGCTCGGCGTGCGATCTGCAGCCGCCCGTGATATCCTCGCCTATTGGCTGGCACTGGCCCTCGCCTTGGCAACAATCGGTGGTATCTACTGGCTGCTGCGGACACGGCGCGGGCTCGCTTTGGCTGCTGTGCGCGACAACACGGAAGCTGCGAAATCGGTGGGTGTTGACGCCGCACGCATGAAATGGACCGTATTTCTCACCTCAGCGTTCGGCACCGGCCTCGCAGGTGGACTTATCTACATGCAAAAGGCGCGGATCAGCCCCGATGCCGCATTCAGTGTCACCGACTGGACGGCATACGTCATCTTTATCGTCGTGATTGGCGGTATTGGCACCATCGAAGGCCCGATCATCGGCGTGCTGGTGTTCTTTGCCTTGCAGGCGCTGCTTGCTGACTTCGGCAGCTGGTACCTGATGACACTCGGCGTCTTGGCCATCGTGATCATGCTGATCGCACCCCGCGGTCTGTGGGGGCTCTTGTCTGAACGCACGGGTCTGCACCTTTTCCCAATTCGCCGCCGCTTGTCCGGTGGACAACTCACAACTTCGGAGGAATGAACATGGCTGATATAACGACTGAGGTCCTGGTGATCGGAACCGGACCGGCCGGTTCAACGGCTGCTGCCTTGCTATCGACCTATGGCGTCGAAAACATAGTGATCAACCGCTATCACTGGTTGGCCAACACGCCGCGCGCGCACATCACGAACCAGAGGACAATGGAAGTGCTGCGCGATCTGGGCCGCGAGGTGGAGGACGAGGTTTATCTTAACGCCATGGACCAAAGTATCATGGGTGAGAATGTCTTCTGCGAAAGCCTTGCCGGAGAAGAAATCGGTCGGATGAAGTCATGGGGCACGCACCCTCTGTCCAAGGCCGAGCATCTGCTGTCTTCACCATCTTTCATGAACGATCTGCCGCAAACATTTATGGAACCGATCCTGTTCAAGACCGCCTGCAAACGTGGGACCAGGGCGCGGATGAGCACTGAATACAAAAGCCACGTGCAAGATGCCGACGGGGTCACGACGACCTGTCTGGACCGGATGACAGGCCAGGAAATTACCATCCGCTCAAAGTATCTGATCGGTGCCGATGGCGGTAACTCGCTGGTGGCCGAGAACGAGGACCTGCCGATCGAAGGCAAGATGGGCGTCGGCGGGTCGATGAACATTTACTTCCGCGCGGACCTGTCCAAATACGTGGCACACAGGCCATCGGTACTTTATTGGGTAATGCAGCCCGGCGCAGATGTGGGCGGCATTGGAATGGGTCTAGTGCGCTGTATTCGCCCGTGGAACGAGTGGCTGATCGTCTGGGGATACGACATCAACGAACCTGCGCCCGACGTGGATCAAAAGATGGCAACGGAAGTGGCCCGTCAGTTGGTGGGGGATCCTGAACTGGAGATCGACCTGATCAGCGCAAACACCTGGACGGTCAACGATGCCTACGCCACGCAAATGTCCAGGGGCCGTGTCTTTATCATGGGTGACGCGGCACACCGCCACCCGCCTTCTAACGGGCTTGGATCGAACACGTCGATTCAGGACGCCTACAATCTGGCGTGGAAGCTTGCTGCTGTGGTGAAAGGACAGGCTGGAGAGAAACTCCTCGAAAGCTACAACGAAGAACGCGCGCCGGTTGCCAAGCAGATCGTTACCCGTGCCAACCAGTCAATTGGCGAATTTGGCCCGATCTTTGAGGCGTTGGGCATGACCGGCGGCACCGATATCGAAAAGATCAAGGCCAACATGGACGCCCGTTGTGGCACCACGCCTGAGGCAGAGGCGCAACGGGATGCGCTGAACGCTGCAATTGCGTTCAAGAAGTACGAGTTTGACGCCCACGGTGTCGAGATGAACCAGCGCTACAAATCGGACGCCATCGTCACGGACGGCCAGATCGAGCCTGACTTTGCCCTCGACGCCGACCTTCACTATCAGCCGACGACTTGGCCGGGCGCGCGCATTCCACATGCGTGGCTCTTTGACGCCGAGGGTGGCAAACATTCGACGCTGGACTTGGCCGGTGGCGGTGCGTTCACCTTGTTTACCGGTTTGGGTGGCAAGGCGTGGGCTGATGCGGCCGAAAAAGTAGCCGAGGACTTCGGCATCAAGCTGCGGACACACGTGATCGGTCCGCGTCAGGAATACATCGACCACACAGGCGACTGGGCTCGCGCGCGCGAAATCGGTGACGCCGGCTGTATCCTCACGCGCCCCGACCAGCACGTCTGCTGGCGAAATGACGCTATGCCGGATGATCCGACGGCAGAATTGACCCGCGTTCTCACACACATCCTCGCACGCTAGGAGGTCACCCATGTCAGCACAGGAACAAGGGTATTTTACCGAAGCCAACTCCGCCGAGGTTGTCATCAGCCGCAATGCAAACGCCAAGGACGCACGCTTGGCCGAAGTGATGGAGGCCATTACCAGACATCTGCACGCCGCCGTCAAAGAGATCGAGCCTACCCAAGAGGAATGGTTCGAGGCGATCCAGTTTCTCACCAAGGTCGGTCATATGTGTAATGACTGGCGGCAGGAATTCATTTTGCTGAGCGACAGCCTCGGGGTGTCGATGCTGGTAGACGCGATCAATAATCGCAAACCTTCCGGTGCTTCGGAATCCACGGTGCTCGGGCCGTTCCACGTGCCAGACGCACCGGAACTGCCCATGGGATCGGACATCTGCCTTGATCAAAAGGGGGATCCGATGCTGGTCAAGGGCCGGATCCTTGGCACAGACGGGCAACCCATAGACGCTGCCAAGATCGACGTCTGGCAGGCCAACGACGAAGGCTTCTATGACGTGCAGCAAAAGGGTCTGCAGCCCGATTTCAATCTGCGGGGCGTGTTTCGTACTGGCGCTGATGGCACCTATCACTTCAAGGGTGTGAAGCCGAAATTCTATCCGATCCCGGATGATGGTCCGGTTGGTCAATTGCTTGAAAAGCTTGGGCGGCATCCCTTCCGGCCCGCACATCTGCACTACATTCTTGAAGCTGAAGGCTATGAGACTCTCATTACGCACATCTTCGACCCTGACGATCCCTACATCCACTCGGACGCTGTTTTCGGCGTCAAGGAAAGCCTTTTGGCGAAGTTTGACCTGATCGAAGATCCGGCGAAAATCGCAGACGCTGGCTTTGATGGACCATACTACGAAGTGATTCACGACTTCGTGCTGGCGCCTGCATCATGACGACACCTTGCATCATCTGCGTGGCCATCACGGGCAGCCTGCCACGCAAGTCCGACAACCCCGCGGTGCCCATCACGGTCAGCGAGCAAATCGAAAGCACCCATGCCGCGTTCGAGGCAGGGGCCACCATTGTCCACGCCCACGTGCGCAACGATGATGAGAGCCCATCAAGCGACCCTGACAAGTTTGCAGCGCTCAAAGAAGGTGTAGAAAAACACTGCCCAGGGATGATTATCCAGTTTTCGACCGGCGGGCGGTCCGGAGCAGGCAAAGAGCGTGGCGGCGCGCTGAAGTTGAAACCAGACATGGCATCGCTGTCCGTCGGGTCCAACAACTTCCCGACGCGGGTCTACGAAAACCCGCCTGACCTCGTCGACTGGCTCGCGTCCGAGATGCGCACCTATGGCGTGAAACCCGAAATCGAAGCTTTCGATTTGTCGCACATTCTCAAGGCAGCCGAGATGCACAGGAACGGCCAGATCGAAGCCACTCCCTATGTCCAATTCGTGATGGGTGTAAAAAACGCCATGCCTGCTGATCGAGATGTGTTTGATTTTTATGTGAAGACAGTGAAGCGTTTGTTCGGCGATGACGCGCCGTGGTGTGCGGCAGGAATCGGGGCAAACCAGTCTCTTCTAAACGCGTGGTCGGTCTCCGCAGGCGGCCACGCCCGGACCGGGCTTGAGGACAACATCAGGCTCGACAAACACACTTTGGCGCCTTCCAACGCAGCCCTCGTGAAGCGGTTGGCCGAAATTTGTGCACAGCACGGAAGACCTGTTGCGAACCATATGCAAGCACGGGAAATATTGGGGATCGTGTAGCAAGATTGCCGATATCGAAACGCCCGTTCCGAGTTCAAGACGACGTTTGATCGTCGCAGCTGTGGCCTTGTGATTGACAGTTTGTCAGACAGCACAACCTCAAGCCGGAGCTATTATTCTGCCGAAGCGAATTAGGAAATGCTAAGTTGGCGAGCTGCAGCTTCGTCGAACGCCCCATTCCGTGCTCTCGGTGAGTGTCGGTCATGCTGGCTTCGACTGGAACACCAGATTCAGAAGCTGAAAGTCGGTCATGGACCTATTTCGTTAAAGAACTCGTGCTTGATCGAGGTGTAAGTCGCTGGTTCAATTCTTCCTACAGGAAGGTGTGGGCGGTGATGAGACCGAAGACTGCGTTTGTTTAAGATACGACTTCAGAGGTGGGGGTGACGTGTGTGGTAAGCGTATATGGTTGCGCCTCCAAGTTATAACTAAAATGTATAAATAACAGTGTCTTATGGTGCATTCGCCATTGTGGCGGAGACGAAGGGATTCGAACCCTCGAGACGGTTTCCCGCCTACTCCCTTAGCAGGGGAGCGCCTTCGACCACTCGGCCACGTCTCCGCTGGCGGGTCTAGCAGGAACCTTCTTGGGATCACAAGCGGAATCTGCCCTTTGGGGGTGTTTGTTGCCGCGCCATGCAAAACCCGCATTTTCGCCTGTCTCACGCCGTTGCGAAAACGGTCAAAATGAATTAGAACAAAACAGGAACAAATAGCGGATTCGGTGTCAGGTGAATGGGTGTGCTTCGGATGCAGCAAGGGTTGGCGGGGCAGGGGATACGCCCTGCCGCAATGCCTCATACGCTGGCCGAAGTGTTTCCTGCCGCCCCTGCGGATGCCAGTGCCACGGCCTTCATGCTTTCACGCCTGCCAAAGACAAACGCCCCGATCCTTTGGGTGCAAGACAGGCTCTCGCGCAAAGAGGCGGGGTATCCCTCGCTGGCCGGGATTGGACTGCAGCACCCGATCATCATGGTCGATCTGTCGCGCGCATCAGATGTGCTCTGGGCGATGGAGGATGGATTGCGCTGCCGCGCCCTCGCCGCCGTTGTGGGCGAGGTCTGGGGCGATCCGCCGGCCTTGGATTTCACTGCGACCAAGCGCCTTGCGATGCGAGCCGAGGCCGCGGATGTCTCCTGTTGGCTGATCCGGCGGGCGGCCTCACCGGACCTCAGCGCGGCGCGCGACCGCTGGCGCATTGCCAGCCTGCCCTCGGCCACGCATCCGCACGATGCCCAAGCCCCCGGCGATCCGCGCTGGGCGCTCGACCTCTTCCGCTCGCGCCGCTCCAAACCCGGGCAATGGGTGGCGACTTATGAGCGGGCGGCGGATCGTCTCCATCTCGCTGCCGCAACTGGCGATCGAGCGGTGGACAAAGGTGATGGAGCGGCAAGGCAACGCGCCGCCGGATGATATTCCCGTTGTGCTGGCGCGTGAGGGGCATCATGGCCCTGTGATCCACGCCGCCAACCGCAAGGCGCGGATGGACGGGGTGAACCCAGGCGCGCGCGTTGTGGATATGCGCGCGATCTGTCCGGAATTGCAGGTGGAATATGCCGATCCTGCGGGGGATCGTGCAGTGCTGGATCGGCTGGTCCTCTGGGCGCGGCGGTTCTGTCCATGGACCGTGCGTGACGGGGACGACGGGATCATTCTCGACACCACCGGATCTGATCATCTTTGGGGCGGCGAGGCTGCGATGCTGGTCGAAATCGAAACCCAGCTTGCCTTGCTGGGCCTGAGCGCACGGCTGGCGGTTGCCCCTACATGGGGGGCGGCATGGGCGCTGGCGCGGTTCGGGCCGGTGCGCAGTATTTGCAAGGAAGACGAGGCGTTTTTCAAACTCGGCCCCTTGCCTGTGGCGGGGCTGCGGCTGAATGCTGACACGGTGCTTTTGCTGCGCCGTCTGGGGCTGAAAACCATCGGCGCGGTGATGGATGTGCCGCGCCTGTCGCTCACCCGCCGTTTTGTGAAAGCGGGGTTGGAGGCGAACCCGCTCATGCGCCTCGATCAGGCGTTGGGCAAGCTGGCCGAGCCTGTGGCCAGCGTCGAGGCCCGCCCGCCCATTCGCGCGACCGCCCGTCTGGCCGAGCCGATCTTTGACCCCAGCCCGCATCTGCCGGAGCTGTGCGAAGATCTTTGCGAGCAGCTCAAGGTGGCGGGTCTGGGCTGCCGCGCCTTGCATCTCGTGGTCTACCGCACTGATGGCGATGTGGCCGAGGTGACGGTCAGGACATCCGCCCCGACCCGTGATCCGGCGCATCTGCATAGCCTCTTTCGTGACAAGCTCGAACGGATCAACCCTGGATTTGGCTTTGATCTGATCACCCTTGCCGCCGGCGGGGTGGAGGAGGTGGAAGAGCGCCAGACCCGTCTGGATGGCGACAGCGACGATGACCTGCATCTGTCCCGGCTGATCGACCGCCTCAGCGCCAAATTCGGACCCCGCTCCGTGACGCACCCCGTTTTGCACCAAAGCCATGTGCCCGAACGGGCTGAAGGTGCGTTGGCTGCATTGGCCAAAGCGCCCGCCGATCAGACAGAGGTGACCAAGGAACGCCCCTTGCGCCTGCTGGATCATCCCGAAGAGGTGCGCGTGCTTTACGCCGTTCCCGAAGGCCCGCCTGCGCAGTTCATCTGGCGGCGGCAGACCTGTCGCGTGGCGCGCTATGCGGGACCCGAGCGGATCGCGCCAGAGTGGTGGAAAGACCGCCCCGGCACACGGCTGCGGGATTATTTCAAGGTCGAGGATGCTTCGGGGCGCAGGCTCTGGCTTTATCGCGAAGGTGTTCTGGGTGACGGGCGCGGGGCGGAGCCGCGCTGGTTTGTGCATGGGTTTTTCGGGTGATTGGGGTGAAGCAACAAAGGACGGCACTCCGGACAGGCGATGTCCGGCGTTGCCGGGCGGGGCGTTTGATCGTCTCTAAGGCGTGGGGTGAGAGTTGGGGAGCCTCCGGCGGGAGTTTTTGGGCCAAGATGAAGATGGGCCTGTGGGAGCTGGATCATGCCTGAGAACGATCACCAGCACCCCCGTCGCACGCTTGAGGACGAGGACTTCCCCGCCAACCCCCGCGCACCATTTGTCGAGCTGGGGCTGACCACCTGTTTTTCCTTCCTGCGCGGGGCCTCTGACGCGGTGGATCTCGCAGTAACCGCCCATGCGCTAGGATACGACGCGCTGGGTTGTGCCGATCTGAACACCATGGCGGGTGTCGTGCGTCTCCACAGCGAGGCGACCAAGGCCAAAATGCGCCCTGTCATCGGGTGCCGTTTGCAACTGGTCACGGGCGAGGCGTTTCTGGCCTACCCCCGCGACCGTGCGGCCTATGGGCGGTTATGCACGCTGCTCTCCAAAGGCAAGATGCATGATGTGGACGGGGCATGGCAGGCCAAAGGGGCCTGCGATATCACCCTTGATGATCTGGCACGCCAGAGCGAAGGCGTGCAATTGATCGCCGTGCCCGGTGACGATCTTGCCCATTTCGAGGCCGGTTTCCGCCGCTTGCGCCGTGCATTGCCCGGCATGAAGCATATCGCTGCCAGTTACCTCTATCGTGGCGATGACCGCGCGCGGATCAACCGCCTTGATGCGCTTGCCAAGGCGCATGGGCTGTCGATCCTTGCCACCAATGATGTCCATTACCACGCCCCCGAACGGCGGCCCCTGCAGGATGTGATGACCTGCATCCTGCACAAGACGACGATCCACAAAGCGGGTTATCTTCTGGAGGCTAATGCCGAGCGGCATCTGAAATCGCCTGCGCAGATGGTGGCCCTTTTTGCCGAATGGCCCCATGCGATCCGTGCCAGCCGTCAGGTGGCGGATGCCTGCAATTTCAATCTCACGGAACTTGCCTATGAATACCCCAAGGAAACCGTCCCCGGTGGCTACACCCCGCAGGAATACCTTGAACTGATCACATGGAAGGGGGCGGCCAACCGGTATCCCGAAGGCGTGCCAAGTGATATCAAGGCGGTCCTTGGCAAGGAACTCGCGCTGATCGAGAAACTCGATATCGCGCAGTATTTCCTGACCATCCACCAGATCGTCAATTTCGCACGCTACGAGGCCACACCTGAAATCCTCTGTCAGGGCAGGGGGTCCGCGGCGAACTCGGCAGTGTGCTATGTGCTGGGTATCACCTCGGTCGATCCGAGCAAGAACGACCTGCTGTTTGAGCGGTTCATCAGTGAGGAACGTAAAGAACCCCCCGATATCGACGTCGATTTCGAACACGAACGGCGCGAGGAGGTGATCCAGCACATCTACGACAAATACGGTCGCGACCGTGCGGCCCTTTGTGCCACCGTCATCCACTACCGCCCGCGCATGGCGGTGCGCGAGGTGGGCAAGGTCATGGGCCTGTCCGAGGATATCACCAGCGCGCTCGCCAAAACCATCTGGGGCTCTTGGGGGCGCGAGATCGGCGCGAAAGAGGCGGCAGAGGCGGGGCTGGACCTCTCCGATCCGCTCATGGCGCGCACGATCAAACTGGCCGACCAGATGATCGGGATGCCGCGCCACTTGGGTCAACATGTGGGTGGCTTCATCCTGACCGAGAAGAAACTGATCGAGACCGTGCCCGTCGGCAACGGCGCCATGCCCGACCGCAGCTTCATCGAATGGGACAAGGATGACATTGATGAATTGCGCATCCTCAAGGTCGATGTGCTCGCACTGGGCATGCTCACCTGCATCCGCAAGGCCTTTGATCTGATAGATGCGCATTATGGCAAGCGGTTTAGCCTTGCGACCATCCCGCAAGAGGACCCGGCCGTCTACGACATGCTTTGCCGTGGTGACAGCCTTGGCACCTTTCAGGTCGAAAGCCGCGCGCAGATGAACATGCTGCCGCGCATGAAGCCGCGTACCTTTTATGATCTCGTCATTCAGGTCGCTATCGTCCGCCCCGGTCCCATTCAGGGCGATATGGTCCACCCCTACCTGCGCCGCCGCAACGGGACCGAGCCCACCGAATACCCGTCCCCCGCGCCACCCCATGACCCTGATGAATTGCGCAAAGTGCTGGGCCGGACCCTCGGCGTGCCGATCTTTCAGGAGCAGGCCATGAAAATCGCCATGGTCGCCGCCGAATTTTCCACCAAAGAGGCCAACCAGCTGCGCAAGGCGATGGCCACCTTCCGCTCACGCGGGACAATCGGCAAGCTTGAGGACAAGATGGTCAGCCGCATGATCAACCGCGGCTATGATCCCGAATTCGCGCACCGCTGTTTCAACCAGATCAAGGGGTTTGGCGATTACGGCTTTCCTGAAAGCCATGCGGCCAGTTTCGCGCATCTGGTCTATGTTTCCTGCTGGATCAAACGGCATTATCCGGATGTGTTTTGCGCGGCCTTGCTCAATTCACAGCCCATGGGGTTTTATGCGCCCGCCCAGATTGTCCGCGACGCGCGCGAGCATCAGGTGATCGTGCGCGCGCCGGATGTGAACTATTCCGACTGGGACAATACGCTGGAACCGGTCGGGGCAGGGGTCTTTGCGGTGCGCCTTGGCTTGCGCCAGATCGACGGGATGCGGGCCGAGATGGGGCAGCGCATCATGGCTGCGCGGGCGGGACCGTTTACTGACCTCAAGGACCTGAAAGAACAGGCGAAACTTGACGCGGGCACCATTCGGCGATTGGCGGCAGCCGATGCAGCGCGCTCGATGGGACTTGACCGGCGACAGGCGCTTTGGGATGCGCGCGCGCTGCGCGATGCGCCTGACCTGCCGCTGTTCCAAGACACGCGGGATGAGGGGGCAGAGGTGCGCTTCGAGCTGCCGCAGATGCCCGTGTGCGAACATGTGGTGGCGGATTATCAGACGACACGGCTGTCGTTGAAGGCACACCCGATGTCATTCCTGCGGCGGAGCATGGCCAGACAGGGCTACGCCACAACGCGGGCGCTCGACAACATGGCGAACGGCCAGCGGGTCAAACTGGCGGGCATCGTCCTGATCCGCCAGCGCCCCGGCAGCGCCAAGGGTGTGTGCTTCATCACGCTTGAGGATGAAACGGGGGTGGCCAACCTTGTGGTCTGGCCCAAGGTGATGGAGGCCTACCGCAAGGTGATCATGCGCGCCCATCTGATCGATGTGCGCGGCTATCTGCAAAAGGATCAGGACGTGATCCACGTGGTCGCCACCCATCTGGAAAACCGCACTGACGCGCTGGAACGGCTGAACACGGATCTGCGTATGACGGCCCCTCTTGCGCATGCGGACGAGGTGCGCAAACCCATCCCGCAAGACCGCCGGAGCGGGCACCCACGCGACGCGCGGGTGATTCCGAAGTCACGGGACTTCCACTAAGAGAAAAGAGGCTTCTGGTTTGCCATGTGGCGCGCAACCAACCTGCGCAGACGCGCGCCATTCTCAGCAATCGGACGCGCAGGTTCAGTCAGCGGCTCCCCTGAGATCAGATCGGGAAACAGCAGGTCAATCTCTTCGCGTGCTGCCGGAGGCAAGCTACGGAGGGCTTCGGGACCAGTGAACAGGCTCTCGGTCCATGCGCCTTCAGCCATCACCACCTCGTGGCGATCAAAAAGCATATGGTAGTAGGTCACGCCGGACAGCTGACCATCAAGAAATATGCCTGGCCAGTCGGTGAGTTTGATGGCTGCCACCAGAATTTCGCGCCGCCCGAACATGCGTTCGGCAATCGGTGATGCAAGCATGATCCGGTGTTGCCGTGACACACATAGATCGCGCTTTGGGATTCCTTCACCCAAAGCACCTGCAACAATGCGCACCGGAGCCAGCTTTGCGTTGCTTGCCATATCCGAGGCCGTCACCTGTCTTTGGCCGATCCAGCGAATGGGTTGCAACCCTCTGTCGCGCGTGACGACAAGATCGCCAACACTCAGGTGCTCGATTGCCAGTGGACCGTTCGCGGTTTCGATCACAGTTCCGTTCGCAAAACAGATCAGTCCGCTGACATCAGCCTCAAAGAAGTTGGAAAGGCTCGACATAATGCCAGAGACGTTCTGACCGACCGAGAATGTTCCGCCTGTCGTGAAGTAAAGCGTGCCAGCGCTACCGCCGCCGGCGTAAAGATAGTTCGTCTGACCGCGATCGTTCCCGCCACCACCGCCTGCCACGGGGTCCCATTCGTTGTTCGAGATGAAACCGTCACCGTCGAAATCGTTGATCGTCAGCGTGACCGGTTCTTGATTGACGGAAGTAACAACCCAGCGCCCGCGGATCTTGCTGACTGTCGCAACTGTTCCGATCGGAAATGTAAGTGTTAACAAGGACATTTTGAACGAATAACACCAACAAGTTTACAGGCTATACTTACCAAATGATGGGGCCGATGGGTAGTATCCAGTGGTGTAGCGAAAGCGGGCAAGACGCGGTCACACCCTTTGTGCTCATGCACTCATTTCTTGCGATGTTCGCGACGCCGTTGTGCCTGATAGTCATGCAGGAACGCTGCATCCAGAACTTGTGCTGCCATGATGCGCGGCTTGGCCTGGCTGTGGTGCCACCATGCCCAAACGACCGCGCAGCCAAAGGATAGACCCACCCAGACCACAGTCGGGCGCAGCCCCAAGGCGAACGAGAGCGGCAAAAACGTTTGCTCGGCCACAAAGGACATCGCGATCATGACGAGCGCAAACCCACCGCCGAGGATCAGCCGCACCTCCGCTTTCAGGTTGCGTTTGGCCAGCGCTGCGATCTGTCGGCGTTCGTCACCAGAATATGCCGACAGTGGCTTGCGCATCAGATATTCCGATTGTCATCCAGAAATTCACGCAAAGCAGCAAGGCGGGGCAACAGGTCCATCAAGGCGTCGCGCCCAACCCCTTCGGCCAAGCGGTGAAGCGGGCCGGTCATAGCCGCGATGGCATCTTCTCGCGCCTTTTGTCCGGCTTCCGTCAAAACCACCACTTTGCTGCGGCCGTCTGCAGGATTTGGGGCCATCTTGATCAGACGGCGCTTTTCCAGCGCTCCAAGTGTGTGGGTCATCGTTGTCTTTGGCACCTGAAAGGCATTGGCGATGGACAAAGGTGTGCGTCCATCGCCCAGTCGCGCCAGATGGTTCAAGACACTGAAATGGGAAACAAGCAGCCCATCAGGCAACCGAGACTGAAAGACGGTGCTGCTCAGCTGGTTGATGATCCCGATCTCGTTAAAGACCGCAAAGAGTGCGAGGTCGTTGTCGTCCATTTTCCCCTCAGATCAGTTTCGCCTCCAACGGCCAGCGCGGACTGCGGTCAATTCTGATACCATAACCCAGACGGCACAGCATTTGCACGGTTTCCCCGTCATGCGCGAGCATTTCATGCACCAACTGATAGTGGTCAGACATTTCCGGGTATTCCTGCAACGCCTGACTAAGGGGCTGCATCGCAACGCCAAGGGATGTGGCGGCGAGGTTCAGCCGCACCCAGTCGCGGCCCGCGTTGATTTGGTCTGCGCGCGTGTTTCCGGGCGTCGTCAACCAAAGATGCCCCATGGCCGTATCGGTGTTCTCGACGACGGCAGCAATGCCTTGCTTGTAGATTGTGGAAGAGGTGTCCAATGCCGCGTCGCGCGTCATCAACCCTGCGGCACCCAGCGTTTCAAACATCGGGCCGCTAAAGTCGATGCCGTCAGGGTTTGCTTCAATCTCGGCTTTGCCGATCCGAAAGAGGTCCACGCTTTCCTTATAGGTGTGCGGCGTTTCAATCTCGATCATCAGCGCCTCGGTCGTTAATTGCCGCAAGCTCGCGATACTCTCTGGTGTGACACTGCCGTCCACGCGGGTGCGGTTTTCGGCGGCCATGGCGATTTGCGTGACTGCATCTGCAGAGACTGTGCGGTCCACGTCAAATGGTTCCTTGTTGGAACGACGGTCCATAACATGCCGAAACAGCGGATCAGGGCGAACACGCGCATCCGCGCGGAACCGTGCGATGGCGACCGGACGGCCATCCAATGCCGCAGCATCCGCGCCCTCAGGAAACACATCCGGATCAACCGCAAGACCATCCTCGGCAGCGGCCATGACCATGATTTCAAGAAAACAGCCAAGTCCAATGATGATCTGCCGGTTGAAAGGATCGGTATGTGGCAGAAGCCGGTCCGTGTCTGCCAGCAGGACAACGGTGTCCGGCTGCGACAGGTCAACCATCCAGGGCTGCCGATTGTGCGGGTTGGGCGCGAGAATTGCATAGGACAGGGCGCGCATGCGTGGGTCTGCATAGCCGACACCGGCCTGATCCCAGGGCGCCAAGGCCGCAGCAGGGGACCGCGTGGCAACGGTCGCGACGCTGGCCGTCGCGGCAAGAATGACACCACCACTAGTCAGAGAAAGAAATTTACGACGATTCATCAGGGCTCTCCATTTAGTACGATATCGAACTAAGTAGTACGATATCGTACTAAATGCAACAGCTCAGCAGAAATCGCTGGTTTCACGGTCGCGTGCTTGTCACTTTGGGGGGAAATCACTTTCCGTCTGGCCTCAGCGATGCAATTCAACCTCAAACAACTCGAAGCCTTTGTCTGGGTCGCTGATCTGCAAAGCTTTCGCGGCGCAGCAGAGCGGCTGAACACGACACAGCCGAATATCTCGGCCCGGATCGCCAAACTGGAAGAGGCGTTGGGCGCGGAACTGATGACCCGCGATGCGGGTGCCGTGCGGTTGACGGCCAAGGGGCAGGAACTGCTCGCCCACGCGCGCCGCGTGCTTGATGCAACTGACGGGCTTGCGGCGGCGGCGGATCAGAAGGCGCTGACGACAGGCACGCTCAGGCTCGGTGTGACCGAGATGATCGTGCACACATGGCTGCGGGCCTACCTGCGCGCGCTCAACCACAAATTCCCGCGTCTGACCGTTGAGGTAACAGTTGATTTCTCGGTCCATCTGGAAAAGGCGCTGGCCGACAGGACGCTGGACCTTGCCCTGCAGAACGAGCCCTTTGCGCGGGCCTTTAGCGGCGTGGTGGAGATCGGGGCCTATCCGCTGGTCTGGGTCGCGGCCCCCGGCCTGACGGCAGAGCGCGCACTGTCGGACAGGTTGCTATCCCACCACGCGATCCTGACCCACGCCCGCGACACGCGCCTTTATGACGAAATCGCCGCCCATCTGGCGACGCGCCACCAGATCACGCCGCGCCTTGTGCCATCCACCAACCTCGCGCTTTGTCAGACCATGGCGCTCGACGGGCTGGGGATCACCGCGCTACCCGAGGCGATGGTGGCCGAGGATGTGGCCGAGGGGCGGTTGGTGACACTCGCCTATCCTTGGACGCCCGAGCCACTACATTTCTTTGCCCGCTATGACGCCGACCGCACGCCGCGTGTTGTGGCCGACGCGGCAGCGCTCGCGGCTGAGGTGGCTCAGGCAAAAGATCACAAAATTCAATCGAATATATAAAATCAAATAATTGGAAGTGATGTATTGATCCGTCTAGCCTGACCGCAATCAGGGAGAGGCAGCATGGCCCATCACATCCGTCTTGGCGTTGATATCGGCGGCACCTTCACCGACGTGGTGCTGGAGGTCGGGGGCGATCAATTCTCGACCAAAGTGCTGACGACCTATGCCGCACCCGAGGACGCGATCATCGACGGGATGCATCAGGTCTGTGACAAGGCAGGGATCAAACCTGCGCAGATCGACCAGATCATCCACGGCACGACGCTTGCCACCAATGCGCTGATCGAACGGCGCGGGGCCAAGACCGCGCTGATCACGACCGAAGGTTTTCGCGATGTGATTGAGATGCGCACCGAGAGCCGCTTTGAGCAATACGACCTGAACCTTGTCCTGCCTGAACCGCTCCTGCCGCGCCAGCATCGCTTCACCGTGAAAGAGCGTGTCGGGGCCGGCGGTGAGGTGCTGATCCCGCTTGAGCGTTCCGAGGTCGCGGCCCTTGCCGACCACATCCGCTCCTACGGGTTCGAGAGCATCGCCATCGGCCTCATGCATGCCTACCTCAACCCCGCACATGAGCAGATGATCCGCGAGGTGCTGGCCGAGGCGCTGCCCGATGTCATGGTCTCGATCTCTTCCGAGGTCTCGCCGCAGATGCGCGAATACGAAAGGTTCAACACCACCGTCGCCAACGCCTATATCAAGCCGTTGATGAAATCCTATCTGGGTCGTCTGAAGGGGCGGCTGGCGGATGAGGGCGCGGATTGCCCGATTTACCTGATGCACTCTGGCGGCGGCATCATCAGTCTGGAGAGTGCCGCCGAATTCCCCGTGCGTCTGGTGGAATCCGGCCCCGCAGGGGGTGCCGTTTTCGCCGCCAACATCGCGGCACGCTATGGGTTGGACAAGGTGCTGTCCTTCGACATGGGCGGCACCACCGCGAAAATCTGCTTGATCAAGGACCAGACCCCCAAAACCGCACGTGTCTTCGAGGTCGCGCGGACCTATCGGTTCAAGAAGGGCTCAGGCATGCCCATCTCGATCCCCGTCATCGACATGGTCGAGATCGGGGCAGGGGGCGGCAGTATCGCCCATGTGGATGGGATGCTGCAGATCAGGGTCGGGCCGGAAAGTGCAGGGTCAGAACCAGGGCCAGCCTGCTACGGGCGGGGCGGAGAACGCCCTGCGGTGACCGATGCGGATCTGACCTTGGGTAAGCTAGATCCTGACAGCTTCGCGGGCGGGTCGATCAAACTGCACGTGGACCGCTCAGAATCTGCGCTGGATGCGCTTGGCGCACCGCTGCAGATGGATGCCCTGACAGCCGCTTTCGGCGTGGCCGAAGTCGTGGATGAAAACATGGCCAACGCCGCCCGCGTTCATGCGGTCGAGAATGGCGAGGACCTCGCCGATTACACCATGATCGCTTTCGGCGGTGCGGCCCCCCTCCACGCTGGTCGCCTTTGCGAGAAACTGGGCGTCAAACGCCTGCTGGTGCCAACGGGCGCGGGCGTCGGCTCTGCCATTGGGTTCCTGCGTGCGCCGTTCAGTTTCGAGGCGACACGCAGCGTCTACATGAAGCTCTCAGATTTTGATGCGGATGCCGTGAAAGACCTGCTTGCCACCTTGCAGGATGAGGCCACAGGCTTTGTGCGCACCTGCGACGCCACGGCGCCGATCCATGCGGAGTTCAAGGTCTATATGCGCTATACGGGGCAGGGTTGGGAAATCCCCGTGATGCTGACGGCCGAACAGGCCGCCAACCCCGATGCAGAGACCTTCCAGCAGCTTTTCGAGGCCGATTACACCACGCTATTCGGGCGCACAGTTGCGGGCATGGATATCGAAATCACCGTCTGGGCCGTGAACGCCACGACCGAAGCCGCCGCAGCGACCCCATTGAGCAAGACACCCGCAGGGAGCGAAGCCCCGCGCAAGTCCACGCGCCCGCTTTTCGATCCGGGCTCAGAAACCCTGACCGATGCCGCCGTCGTCCCGCGGAACAGTCTGGCCGCAGGCGATACCGTCGCTGGCCCCGCCCTGATCACCGAGGATAAGACCACAATCGTCGTCCCCGCCAGCCGCCACGCCATCGCCCGCCCCGACGGCACCATTGATATCACGGAGGTCACCCCATGAGCAGCGTTGCCTATCAGGTCATGTGGAACCGCCTGATCTCGGTGGTCGAGGAACAGGCACAGGCGCTGGTCCGAACCGCGTTTTCCACCTCCGTGCGCGAGGCGGGTGATCTATCGGCTGGTGTCTATAACGCGGCAGGTCAGATGCTGGCGCAAGCCGTCACAGGAACCCCCGGTCATGTGAACGCCATGGCTGATGCTGTCCCGCATTTCATCCGCCGTATCGGGCGGGAGAATATCCGCGAGGGTGACGTCTACATCACAAACGACCCGTGGGAGGGCACCGGGCATCTGCATGACATCACCGTCGTCAGCCCTTCGTTTCACAAGGGCCGTCACGTCGGCTTTTTTGCCTGCACCGCCCATGTGGTCGATATCGGCGGGCGTGGGTTCGGGGCCGATGCGGCGAGCGTCTATGAAGAGGGTCTCTATATCCCCATCATGAAGTTCGCTGATCAGGGCCGCGTTGACGAAACGCTGGTGCGGATCGTGCGTGGCAATGTGCGCGAACCCGATCAGGTGGTGGGCGATATTTACGCGCTGGCCACCTGCAACGAGATCGGCCACCGCCGCCTGACCGAGATGATGGCGGAATTTGCGCTCGGTGATCTGGAAGGGATCGGTAAGTTCATCCTCGAAAACTCGCGCCGTGCCACGCTGGAGAAAATCGCAGCCCTGCCACGTCAGACGGCCAATGGTGCGATGCGGATCGACGGGTTTGCGACGCCGATTGACCTCAAGGTCCGCCTTGCGATTGCCGAGGATCACCTGCTTTGTGATTTTGCGGGCACATCGGGCATCGACAAAAAGGGTATCAACGTGCCGCTGGTCTATACCAAGGCCTATGCCTGCTATGCGCTCAAATGCGCGATTGCGCCGGAAATCCCGAACAACGCGGCCTCGCTTGAGCCGTTCCGTATCACCGCGCCTGAAGGCAGTATCGTCAACGCGACCCATCCGGCGCCTGTCGCCTTGCGCCATGTGATCGGACATATGATCCCCGACACGGTCTATGACGCGCTCGACAAAATCCTGCCCGCGACGGTGCCTGCCGAGGGCGCGGGCTGTCTGTGCAACTTTCAGGTCTCGCTCAGGCCCACCACCCACGGGGCAGGGCGGCGGGCCGAGGTGCTGGCCTTTAACTCTGGCGGCGCGGGCGCGCGGCCTACGGTGGATGGGCTGAACGCCACGGCCTTTCCGTCAGGCGTGATGACGATGCCGGTCGAGGCGACCGAGCATACAGGGCCGGTGATCATCTGGCGCAAAGAGCTGCGGCCTGACAGTGGTGGGGCCGGTGCAATGCGCGGCGGCCTTGGGCAATATATGGAAGTAGGCGCGACTGAAGGGCACGAGTTCGACTTTTCCGCCATGTTTGACCGCGTGAACCACCCCGCGCGCGGGCGGCAGGGCGGACGCGACGGCGGGGCAACCACGATTGTGCAGGATGACGGAACGCCGATGCAAGGCAAGGGTAAGCAATATGTGCCCGAAGGCCGGCGCGTGATGCTGGGGCTGCCGGGTGGTGCGGGCTACGGCAATCCTGCTGACCGCGACCCCGATCTTATCAAACGCGACCTTGCACGCGGCTACATTTCCGCCAAAGCTGCGGCAGAGGACTATGGCCTCAGCGCGGATGACATCGCTGCCGTGGGAGCCGCCGTCGCGAGGGGGGAAACCGGTTGATGCAGGCACCAAGCCACGACAGCTATGATGTGGTGATTGTGGGCGGGGCCATCTATGGCTCTGCCGTTGCGTGGTTTCTGGTCAGCAACCCTGACTTTCAGGGCCGCATTCTGGTGGTCGAACGCGACCCGACCTACGCGTTCGCGTCGACCAGCCACACAAATTCCTGCATCCGCCAGCAGTTCAGCGAGCCGATCAACGTGCAGATTTCGCAGTTCGGAGCGGAATATGTGAAAAACTTTCGCAGCTTCATGGGTAATGACCCTGAGGTGCCCGCTTTGCGGCTACATTCCTTCGGCTACCTCTATCTGGCGGATAACGAAGGGTTCGCTGCGGTCCTGCGTGAAAACCAGCGGATTCAGGCATCCCTTGGTGCGGGCACCAAGCACATGACGGCGGATGAGATCGCCGCCGCTTATCCCTTCTACAATCTCGACGGCATCATTGCAGGCAACCATAATCTGACCGACGAGGGCTATTTCGATGGTAACAGCCTCTTTGACTGGTGGAAGCGGAAGGCGAAGCAAAAGGGCGTCGAATTTCTGACCAACGAAGTTATCGCCATGAACCGCAATGCGGCCGAAACAGAAGTGGAAAGCGTCATCCTCGCCTCGGGTGAGGTTGTGTCCTGCGGCACGGTCGTCAACTGCGCGGGCCCGCGCGCGGCCCTGACCGCACGCATGGCGGGGATCGAGATACCGGTGGAGCCGCGCAAGCGCTTTACCTTTGTCTTCGAGGCAGCCCAGCCGCTCGACCGCGATTTGCCGCTGACGATTGATCCATCTGGCGTGCATATGCGGACGGACGGGAAATACTACATGGCCGGATGCCCGCCTGACGATGACGGGCCTGTGGATTACACCGACTTCGTCGAGGATCATGCGATCTGGGAAGACAAGGTCTGGCCGATCCTCGCGACGCGTGTGCCACAGTTTGAAGCCATCAAGCTGCGCCAAAGCTGGGTCGGACACTATGCCTACAATACGCTTGATCAGAACACGATTTTGGGGCGGCATCCGCAGACGCAGAACTTCGTCTTCTGCAATGGGTTCTCGGGGCATGGTCTGCAGCAATCCCCAGCAATCGGGCGCGGGCTGGCTGAATTGATTACCCACGGCGAATATCGCACCCTTGACCTTTCCCCCTTCGGCTATGAGCGTGTGCTGGAAAACCGCCCCTTTGTTGAAAAGGCCGTCATATGAACATGCCCCCCAATCCCTTTCTTGAGAACCTGCGCGCAGGCCGCCAGCAAAGCGGCTTCTGGGTCAGCCTTGCCAATAACCTTTCGGCTGAGGTGGTCGCCTCTTCCGGTTTCGACTGGCTGCTTGTCGATATGGAACATGCACCGACTGATGTGATGACGGTCGTGGGTCAGTTGCAGGCCATCGCGCCACATGGGTCTTCGGCCATCGTGCGCCCGCCGTGGAATGATGCGGTGATGGTCAAGAGGTTGCTGGATTCAGGGGCTCAGAACCTGCTGTTCCCAATGGTGCAATCAGTGGAAGAGGCAAAAGCCGCCGTCGCCGCGACCCGCTATCCGCCAGAGGGCATCCGAGGCGTCGCTGGTTCGATCCGCGCCACACAGTTCGGGCGCATCAAGGATTACCACCGGCAGGCCAATGCCAATATCGGTGTGATCATTCAGGCTGAAACACAGCACGCCGTCTCCATCGCGCACGAAATGGCAGCGGTTGATGGTGTGGATGGTGTGTTCTTCGGCCCTGCTGATATCGGGGCCGACATGGGCCTGTTGGGTGCCGCTGACACAACAGCCGTTTGGGACCTGATCCGCGAAACGGCCGCCAAACTGCGTGCGGATGGCATCCGCACAGGCACGCTTTCGACTAACCCCGATCATGCGGCAAGCCTGCTGGAAGAGGGGTTCGACTTTGTGGCCTGCGGGCTCGATTCAGATGTGCTGGCCAAGGGAGCCGATGCGCTCGCGGCCAAAATGCGCAAAGCGATGGGAAAGGACTGAGCAATGAAGAAACTGGTGCTGACAGGGGCTGCGGGCCGTCTGGGGTCTTACCTGCGCGAGCCGCTGACCAAGATGTGTGACGAACTGGTCTCGACCGATATCGTCGATGACATCGGCGCGCTTTACGAGGGCGAGAGCTATGTGAAAGCTGATCTGGCAAGCCTTGATGCGATGATGGAAGTGATCGCCGGTGCGGACATGGTTGTTCATTTCGGGGCCATCGGGGACGAGGCCCCTTGGGACAATATCCTGCAATCCAACATCATCGGTGCCTACAACGTCTGGGAGGCCGCCTATCGCCACGGCGTGAAACGCGTGGTCTATGCCAGCTCGGTCCATGCGGTGGGGATGCACAAGAAGACCGACACCATCGGTCTGGATGCGCCGCATCGCCCAGACACCTATTATGGCCTCGCCAAGTGCTTTGCCGAGGATCTGGCGAGCCTTTACTGGGACAAGCGCGGGGTTGAAGCGGTTTGTATGCGGATATTCTCATGTGCGCAGGCAACGAATTCCCGCAGCATCGGGACGTGGCTGTCCTATGATGACCTGATCCATCTGGTGGAACGCTCGATCGACAGCCCCGTGGTGGGGTTCACGATTGTCTATGGCATCTCGAACAATGACCGCGCGGTCGTCGACAACACCAAGGCGGGGCATCTGGGCTACCGGCCCAAGGACAACGCCGAGGTTTACGCGAAAGAGGTTTTTGCCAAGACCCCGCCGCTCGATAACAAAGACCTTGCGAACCTGTGTATTGGTGGGCCGTTTGCGACGGTTGAGTTAGGGAATTCCGGGACGGCCAGTATGGGCATCGTCGATGACAGGAAGAAAACCTGAGGCGGCCTAGCGTTTCGCCCCGGCTGGCACCTGCCTGATTTTGCGCTTCCCCGTCTGCGCCACAAGCATCCCTGCAAGGATCAAGCCAACACCTGCAATCCGCGCCCAGACATTTCCCGGCGCGCCCATCACCACATCCAGCACCACGCCTGACACCATCTGCCCCGCGATAATCATCAGCGCCGTCTGCGCCGCCCCGATCCGCTGGATCAGCCAACTGCCCATCGCGATGAAGATCACACCCACGGTCCCGCCCAGATAGGCCCACCATGGCGAGGCGAGTGGATCGCCTGCGAATAGCCCACCGATCAGAAGAGCCACGGCCGTGATGAAGACCAATCCGACAAGGTGGTTCCAGAAAGAGGACTCCATCGCCGAGGTCGAGAGGGCCAACCGTCCGTTGATCTGGCGCGAGAGCGAAACCAGCACGCCTGCCAGCACCGCAAGCGCTGCGTAGAAAATCATGGCGCACCCCCGAAGAAGATCAGGATCAGACTTCCGCCGATCACAAGGGCGACGGCGACAAAATCGCGACTCACGGGCATCCGCTGCGGCAGGCCGAACATACCGCGCATGTCCGCAATCAGGCTGAAGATCATCTGCCCCGCGAGCCCCAAGGCAATGGTTCCTGAAAGGGCGAGGGCAGAATTCAAAGTGGCGGAGGTCAGCATCACCGTAATCGCGCCTGAAACACCGCCCAGATAGACCCAGAGCGGCGGGCGCGCGGCCTCGGCCCGTTTGGGACGCATGACGGCCAGAAAGAGCAAAGCAGCGACTGTGCCTGTCAGATGCGGCACCCAAGACGCAAAGAACAATGAGCCATAGGTGGCCAGCGTACCATTGAACAGAACCATCAGCGACAAGAGCCCGCCTGTCAGGAAGGCAGCCACGAAATGAATGCTATTGGCAGGGCGGTCTTGCATGTGGCGCACTGTCATGGTTTTGCGGGGCAGCGCAATGGCAAACCACTGCAGACAGGGGCGTTGACACCTGGCGAATCCTGTCTATAAGCCGCGCATTCATTGGTGTTGGTGGACCGCGCAAGCGGAACCCTGTCGCTCTGGCAAAATCCGGAGAAAGGACAACGCCCTTCGTAACATACAGAAGGAGATCAGCCGTGACCAAACGCACCGCTGCCAAGTACAAAATTGACCGCCGGATGGGCGAAAACATCTGGGGTCGTCCAAAGTCACCAGTCAACCGTCGTGAATATGGCCCCGGCCAGCACGGTCAGCGCCGCAAGGGCAAGCTGTCCGACTTCGGCACGCAGCTCCGCGCAAAGCAGAAGCTGAAGGGCTACTACGGCGACCTGACAGAAAAGCAGTTCCGCCGCATCTACGCCGAAGCCGAGCGCGTCAAGGGCGACACCGGTGAAAACCTCATCGGTCTGCTGGAGCGCCGTCTGGACGCCGTTGTTTACCGCGCCAAGTTCGTGCCGACCGTTTTCGCCGCACGCCAGTTCGTCAACCACGGCCACGTCACCGTAAACGGCAAGAAAGTGAACATCCCTTCCTATCGCGTGAAGGAAGGCGATGTGATCGAAGTGCGTCAGAAGTCCAAGCAGATGGAAATGGTTCTGGTCGCTGCGCAACTGCCAGAGCGTGACGTGCCTGATTACATGGACGTTGATCACTCCAAGATGACAGCCACATTCACACGGACCCCTGGTCTGGGCGATGTGCCATATCCTGTCACAATGGAACCAAACCTCGTGGTCGAATTCTACGCGAAGAACTAATCGGTTCTTCACCGTTATTTGCAAGGGCCGTCCAATGGGGCGGCCTTTGTCGTTGCACGTGCTGCGCAATTGGCTTTCGCGCTGCGAAAAGCTAGGTGTCGGCTTAAGTCAAAGGAAAGGACCGCTATGTCACAGCATGCAAACTATGGCCGTATCGACGGACATATTGTCATCATCGGACTCGGCTCGATCGGGAAGGGAACCTTGCCGCTGATCCAGCGCCATTTTGATTATGACGCCGATAAGCTGAGCGTGATTGAACCCAATCCTGCCGCCGCTGAGTTTCTGGCTGAACAGGGTATCACCCACCACCAGATCGCCCTGACACCAGAGAACTATCGCGACGTGCTGACGGGTATGTTCCCCGAAGGCAAAGGCTTCTGCGTGAACCTCTCCGTCGATACTTCTTCGCTTGATATCCTCAAGCTCTGCCGCGAATTGGGTGTGCTCTACATCGACACGGTGGTCGAGCCGTGGGCCGGTTTCTATTTCGAGACAACCGAGAACGCCGATCGCACCAACTATGCCCTGCGCCAGAAAGTGCGCGACGAAAAAGCCGCCAACCCCGGCGGCACGACGGCGGTTTCGTGCTGCGGGGCGAATCCCGGCATGGTCAGCTGGTTCGTGAAAGAGGCGATGATGACGCTTGTTGCGGACCTTGGCCGCGATGACGCGATGCCAACAGACCGGACAGGTTGGGCCAAGCTGATGCAATCCTTGGGCATCAAGGGCGTCCATATCGCCGAACGCGACACGCAGGCCCGCGCCAAACCAAAACCGCGCGGGACCTTTGTGAACACATGGTCGGTTGAAGGCTTCATCTCGGAAGGGTTCCAGCCCGCCGAGCTTGGCTGGGGCACGCACGAGAAATGGATGCCTGAAACCGCACACTCCTATGACACGGGCTGTCAGGCAGGCATCTGGTTCGAGCGCCCCGGTGCGATCACCCGCGTGCACACATGGTGCCCGACACCGGGACCGCAGTTCGGCTTCCTTGTGACCCATAACGAGGCGATCAGCATCTCGGATTATTACACCGTCGGTGATGCGGCGAACCCTGAGTTCCGTCCCACCTGCCATTACGCCTATCACCCCTCTGACGACGCGGTGCTGTCGCTGCACGAGATGTTCGGCTCGGGCCAGCAGCAGACCGTCCATGAAATCCTCGAACCCGACGAGATTGTCACCGGCATTGACGAGCTGGGCGTGCTGCTTTTCGGACACGAAAAGAACGCGCTCTGGTTCGGATCGCGCTTGTCGAATGAAGAGGCAAAGGGCCTCGCGCCATATCAGAATGCGACCGGCCTTCAGGTGACCTCGGCTGTGCTGGCCGGCATGGTCTGGGCATTGGAAAACCCGGAGGCAGGGATCGTCGAGACTGACGAGATGGACCACGTCCGGTGTCTGGAAGTGCAGCGTCCTTACCTTGGCCCCGTTGAGGCGCATTACACCGACTGGACGCCATTGCAGGATCGGTGGGAGCTGTTCCCCGAGGACATCGACGAAAGCGACCCCTGGCAGTTCCGCAACGTGTTGGCGACCTGATCGTCATTGCAAAACCGCCTGCGGCAGAATCCTTTGCCGCAGGTCCGCGATTTGGGTTGCCCAATGTCCGCTCACCCGCATAGAACGGGCCGACAGCGAATTGGACGACCGGAAATGGCCAAAGGTATCACCCCACAAAAAGGGATCATGGAGATCGCGCTCTACCAAGGCGGCGCCTCCAAGCTGGACGGGATCAGCAATGTGCTGAAGCTGTCCTCCAACGAAAACCCGCTTGGCCCCAGCGACGCCGCGAAAGAAGCGGTTGTGCGTGCCAGCCATGATCTGCATCGTTATCCGTCCACTGATCACGCCGCCTTGCGCGAGGCGATTGCCGAGGTCTGGGACGTTGATCCGGCCCGCGTTTTCTGCGGTGTCGGTTCGGGCGAGGTGTTGAAGCTTTTGTCCGAAGCCTACGCCGGAAAGGGCGACCAGGTGCTATTCACCGAGCACGGGTTCTCGATGTATCCAATCTATGCCCATGCCTGCGGAGCGACGCCTGTCGTGGTGCCTGAGAAGGAACGCGTGGTCGATGTGGACGCGATCCTTGCGGCCTGCACCAAGAAGACCAAGCTCATCCTGATCGCCAACCCCGCCAACCCGACTGGCACGATGATTGGCAGCGGCGAGTTGCAGCGACTGGCCGAAGGCATCCCGCCGCAGGCGCTGCTGGTGCTGGACGGGGCCTATGCCGAGTTTGTCGATGGTTATGATGCAGGCAAGGCGCTGGTCGAAGCCCGCGATAACGTTGTGATGACCCGCACGTTTTCCAAGATCTACGGATTGGGCGGGATGCGTGTCGGCTGGGGTTACGGCCCACAGGCGATCATTGACGTGTTGAACCGCATTCGCGGCCCATTCAACCTTTCCACTGCGGCTCTCGCGGCGGCTGAGGCCGCGGTGCGTGATACCTCTCACACTGAAAAATGCCGGACCGAGAACGCCAAATGGCGCGAATGGCTGGCGAATGCTTTGGCCGCCCATGGCGTGCCGTCCGACACATCGACCGCGAATTTCATTCTCGCGCGTTTCGGGTCGGAAGACGAGGCGAACGCCTGCGACGATCACCTGAAATCCGAAGGCATCATCGTCCGCCGCGTAGCCGGATATGGGTTGCCAAACTGCTTGCGGATCACCGTAGGCGATGAAGCCGCCTGTCGCCGCGTGGCCCATGCTGTCGGCAAGTTCAAAGGGGTCAAATAATGGCACAGATCTATGATCGCGTCGCGCTGATCGGCTTGGGACACATTGCCTCCTCCATGAGCCATGCCATGCGACGCGCTGGGATGGTGGGCGAGATTGTGGGCTATGCGCGATCCGCCGAAACCCGCGAGATCGCGAGCGCAATAGGGCTCTGTGATCGTGTGGTTGACAGTGCCAGTGACGCGGTGGCCGATGCAGATCTGGTTGTTCTGTGCGTGCCAGTTGGTGCGATGGAGGCGGTCGCACGCGAAATCGGCCCCGCTCTGAAAGCCGGTGCTACAGTCAGTGACGTCGGCTCCGTCAAATGCGCTGTGATTGACGCAGTTGGTCCGCACCTTCCCGAAGGCGTGCATTTTGTCCCCGCGCACCCGCTGGCGGGGACCGAACACTCCGGCCCGCGTTCCGGTTTTGCCGAGCTTTTCGACAACCGTTACACCATCATCACACCGGTCAAGGACAGCGATCCTGTCGCGGTCGCGCAGCTTGATGCGCTTTGGCAAGGCATGGGCGCCTTGACCGAAATCATGGATGCCGAACGGCATGACCGCGTACTTGCAGTGACAAGTCATACTCCGCATCTGATTGCCTATACGATGGTTGGCGTTGCCGACGATCTGGGACGTGTCAGTGAAAGCGAAGTCATCAAATACTCGGCCACGGGTTTCCGTGACTTTACGCGCATCGCGGCCTCCGACCCGACGATGTGGCGCGATGTGTTTCTTAACAACAAGGAAGCGACGCTGGAAATCCTCGGTCGCTTCACCGAAGAGTTGTTTGCCTTGCAACGTGCCATCCGCCGCGGTGACGGCGATCATCTGCATGATTATTTCACCCGCACCCGCGCGATCCGCCGTGGCATTATCGAGGCCGGGCAGGACACCGATGCGCCGAATTTCGGGCGTGCACCGGGCCGCAAGGACTGATGCGCTGGGCGGCTTTCAGCGTCGCCGCGCTGCTGGCCTTGCCGTTGGCTGCACAGGATGTCAGACCCATCCCGCGTCAGATCGAGGCGGCAGAGCCGCGTTACACGGTGCGTCCCGAAATTAGGCCTTTTCAACGTCCGGACCTGAGTGTTGCCGCGCAACGGGACCCGCAACTGCGCGCTGAGCAAGACCTTTTTGCATTCAGTCCGTCTGCAACCGCGACATCAATGCGGCCGGAACGCAGGCCACGTGTCATCGAAGAGGCTGCCGCCGCGCGACGCCTAGCGAGGGTGCGAGGGCAGGTCTGTGGGGACCCCGCAATCCAAGGGCAGCGCATGGGGCGCATCAACGGCGCGGGGGCTTGCGGGATCGAAGACGCGGTGAAGGTGCGCGCTGTTGCAGGCGTCACGCTCAGCCCGCGCGCGACAATCGACTGCCCGACCGCTCAGGCGCTCAAGACCTGGGTGGAAAACGGTGTGCTGCCAGCCGTCGGGGCTGAAGGTGGCGGCGTCTCATCGCTGCGTGTGGTTTCCGATTACGCTTGCCGCACCCGAAACAATCAGTCAGGGGCACGATTGTCGGAACACGCTTTTGGACGGGCGATCGATATCGCGGGGATTCGCCTGCGCGACGGGTCCGAGATCACGCTTCTCACTGACTGGAATTCGAGCCAGCATGCAGCACGCTTGCGGCAGATGTGGCGGGCGGCCTGCGGTCCTTTCGGCACTGTTCTGGGGCCTGATGCAAACCGCTTCCACCGGGACCATTTCCACTTTGATACAGCGCGCTATCGCAGTGGGCGGTACTGCCGCTGAAAGGGCTTACCTTTGGCAATCGATGGTCTAAGCTGGCGCGAACCAACAGGAGCCGTTCATGGAATCCCTTGCCCAAGATCTCGCGACGATGGTGCGCACACCTCTGCATGACGAGCATGTCGCAGAGATGCGCAAAATCGGGCGGGTTACGCACTTCGACAAAGGTCAGGACGTTGTCAAAGCTGGCGATCAGATCGACAGCTTCCACTACGTCATCGACGGTGCTGTTGCCGCAATCGACCCGCGGACAGGCGGTCAATACGGCACCGGTCACCTGGGCCCGACGCAGTTTTACGGAGAGATCAGCTTTCTGACAGGTGGCACGGCGATGCTGGGCGCACGTTGTCTGGAACCATCCGAAATCCTGACCCTTGATCGTGGCGACATGCTCGATCTGATGTCCCGCATTCCCGAGATGTCGGATATCATTATTACGGTGTTTGCTGCCCGCCGGCGTCGTCTGCTTGAAAGCGGTGACGCCAGCCTGACGCTTATCGGGGCAGAAGAGGACCGGACCATCCGCCAGATCGCAGCGTTCGCAGCCCGCAACCGGATCCCGTTCCGTAGCTTGACCCTTGGCGAACATGAGGCAGAGGCGGTGGCGCATTCGTGCAATATCGGTGCGGCCAAGCCCGCAGTCATTTTCGGCAAGACATTGGTGGTTGACGATCCGACTCCGTCAAAAATTGCGCGAATTTTGGGCCTCGACCTCGCGGTGCATGCCGATACGGTCTTTGATGTTCTGATCGTTGGCGGTGGCCCTGCTGGTGTGGCGGCCGGTGTCTATGCCGGGGCAGAAGGGCTGCGCGCGCTAGTGGTCGAGGATTTGACGATTGGCGGGCAAGCCGGCACCTCGTCACGCATTGAAAACTATATGGGGTTTCCGACCGGTATCTCAGGAGCCGATCTTGTCTGGCGCGGTGAGGTGCAGGCCCTGAAGTTCGGCACACAGTTTGCCGTCCCGCGCCGTGTGCGCGCGTTGGAGCGGCGGTCTGATGGGGTCTTTTGTGCCACGCTTGATGACGGTGTCGAGGTCTGCGCCCGCGCTGTGATTGTCGCAACCGGTGTGCAGTACCGGCGGTTGGACATCCCGCGTCTGGAGGATTTTGAAGGGGTCGGCATCTACTATGCCGCAACAGACGTCGAAGCCCGCTATTGCAGAAACACTGACGCAGTCGTCGTCGGCGGCGGCAACTCTGCGGGACAGGCGGCGATGTATCTCTCCCGCACAGCAGGCCATGTGCATGTCCTCGTCAGAGGCGAAAGCCTCGCGGCGTCCATGTCAGACTATCTTGTGTCACGGCTGGAGGCAGATCCCGCGATCACGATCCACTATCAGACCCAGATCGCAGAATTGCATGGAGACAAGCATCTGGAGCAGGTCACCGTGAGCAACAGCGGTGACGGGACACGCCAGACCATTGATGCGCGCGCGGCCTTTATCATGGTGGGAGCCGCACCCAATACCGCGTGGCTGTCGGGGCTTGTGTCACTTGATGACAAGGGGTTTGTCCTGACCGGACCAGCGGTCGAGAAGGATTCGCCTTATGAGACCTCGCATCCCGGGATCTTCGCGGTCGGGGATGTGCGGGCAGGGTCGGTCAAGCGCGTCGCCTCTGCCGTGGGTGAGGGATCGGTTGCGATATCGAAGGTCTGGGATTTCGTCCGCTCAGGTGACTAACCACGCGGTGCCGCAAGATGCAGAAGCCGGAGCCTCCGGCGGGAGTATTTTTGGCAAGATGATAGACGCCTCAGTCTTTACCCCGTCGAGGCGGCATCCTATAAGCCGCCACATGATGTGGCAGATGATCATTCGCATTATTTGCCCGGCGGTCTGACTTCCAGACGACCGGCCGGGAAAAGGTGTCAGCTTTGGCGCACCGACCAATCATGCTTTTTTGAGAATTCCGCAATAAAGGACGCCACCCATGTGCGCCGACACCCCTGAATACAAACACACCCTGAACCTGCCTCGCACCGATTTTCCGATGCGCGCGGGCCTTCCCAAGCGCGAGCCGGAATGGCTTGCCCGCTGGGAAAAGATCGGGGTCTATGACCGCCTGCGCGAAAAGACCGGCCGCCAACCCTTCACGTTGCATGACGGTCCGCCCTATGCAAACGGCCACCTGCACATCGGCCATGCGCTCAACAAGATCCTCAAGGATATGGTGGTGCGCTCCCAGCAGATGATGGGCAAGGATGCCCGCTATATCCCGGGATGGGATTGCCACGGTCTGCCCATCGAATGGAAGATCGAAGAGAAATACCGCGAGCTGGGCCAGAACAAGGACGAGATCAACGTCGTCGACTTCCGTCAGGAATGCCGCAAGTTTGCCGAAGGTTGGGTTGATATCCAGCGCGATGAGTTCAAGCGTCTTGGCATCACTGGCAACTGGGAAGACCCTTATCTGACGATGAATTTCCACGCCGAACGCGTGATCGCCGAGGAATTCCAGAAATTTCTCATGACCGGGACGCTCTATCAGGGGTCCAAGCCGGTCATGTGGTCACCTGTCGAAAAGACCGCACTTGCAGAAGCCGAGGTGGAATACCACGACAAGGAAAGCTTCACGATCTGGGTGAAATTCAAAGTCACCAAATTCGCTTTGCCCGATCTCGATGTAGCGGGTGAAGAGGTGGCGCTGGATGATCGCACGAGCACCGCCTCGATCGAAGCCGAACTCGCGCAGGACTTTGAAGGGGCCTCGGTCGTGATCTGGACCACGACGCCTTGGACAATCCCATCGAACAAGGCTGTCGTCTGGGGCGCGGATTATTCTTACGGCCTTTATGAAGTGACGGACACGCCAGAAGAGTGCTGGGCGGCAAAAGGTGAGCGGTTCATCGTCGCTGACAAGCTGGCCGCTCAGGTCTTTACCAAGGCGCGTCTGCAGGAAGGCCAATGGCGGCGCGTGCGTGATGTGACCAACGCACAGCTTGAAGCGATGACCTTGCAGCATCCATTGGCCGGCGCCGAAGGTGCTCAAGGCGAGTGGGACGATCCACGCGACTTCCGTGCCGCTGATTTCGTGACTGACGAAGAAGGCACAGGTTTCGTGCATTGTGCGCCCTCTCACGGAATGGAGGAATTCGAGCTTTACCGTGATCTGGGGATGCTGCAGCAGGTCATCACCTACAACGTCATGGACGATGGGACCTTCCGCGAGGACCTGCCGTTCTTTGGCGGCAAGCGCATCCTGCGTGAGAAGGCCAAGAAGGGTAACTGGGAAGGTGATGCAAACGCTGCCATCATGTCCAAACTGGCCGAGGTGGGCGGTTTGCTGGCCCGTGGCAAGATCAAGCATTCCTACCCGCATTCCTGGCGCTCAAAAGCGCCGGTGATCTACCGCAACACACCGCAATGGTTTGCCGCCATCGACAAGCCCGTCGGTGACGGGCAGGACACCTACGGCACGACCATCCGCGAGCGCGCGCTGCGCTCCATCGACGAATTGGTGAGATGGACGCCCCAGAAAGGGCGGAACCGGCTTTATTCCATGATCGAGGCGCGGCCTGATTGGGTGCTTTCACGACAGCGCGCCTGGGGCGTGCCGCTGACCTGCTTTACCAAGAAAGGGGCCAAGCCGACCGACCCCGACTACTTGCTGCGCGATCCTGCTGTCAACGCCCGCATTCTCGAAGCATTCGAGAACGAAGGCGCGGATGCGTGGTACAAGGAAGGCGCGAAAGAGCGGTTCCTTGGCAATGAAGTCAACCACGACGACTATGAACAGGTCTTCGACATTCTGGATGTTTGGTTTGATAGCGGTTCAACCCACGCCTTTGTCTTGCGTGACCGCGAGGACGGGTCCGAGGACGGCATGGCTGATCTCTACCTTGAGGGCACAGACCAGCACCGTGGCTGGTTCCATTCATCCATGTTGCAGGCCTGCGGCACGAAAGGGCACGCACCTTATCGCGGTGTGCTGACACATGGGTTCACGCTGGACCAGAACGGCATGAAGATGTCGAAATCCATCGGCAACACGGTCGCACCGGAACAGGTTGTCCAGCAATATGGCGCTGATATCCTGCGGCTATGGGTGGCGCAGTCCGATTACACTGTCGACCTGCGCATCGGTGATGAGATCCTTAAAGGTGTGGCCGACAGCTATCGCCGCCTGCGCAATACAATGCGTTACATGCTGGGATCGTTGGCTGATTTCACCGAAAGCGACCGTGTTGCGCCTGCCGAAATGCCAGAGCTTGAGCGCTGGGTCCTGCACCGGTTGGCCGAGCTTGATCAAACCGTTCGTGAGGGTTACGCCAAATACGACTTCCAGGGTGTATTTCAGGCAGTCTTTACCTTTGCCACTGTTGATCTTTCGGCGTTCTATTTCGACATTCGCAAGGATGCACTTTACTGCGACGGCGACACACTGCGCCGCCGTTCTGCAAGGACAGTGCTCGATATCCTGTTCCACCGTTTGACCAAATGGCTGGCGCCGATGCTGACCTTCACCATGGAAGAGGTCTGGCTGGAGCGGTTCGGTGGGGAGGACAGCAGCGTCCATCTTGAAGACTTTGTCGAGACGCCAGCGGATTGGCGCGATGAGGCACTTGCCGCCAAATGGGCTATCGTACGCAAGGTGCGTCGTGTCGTGACAGGCGCGTTGGAGGTCCAGCGGACTGCGAAAGTGATCGGTGCGTCCCTTGAGGCGGCTCCGACTGTCTATGTCGATGCTGAAACCGCCAAAGTGCTTGAAACGGTCGCCTTCGACGATCTTTGCATCACATCCGGCATCCATGTGTCGACCGACGCCGCACCGGCTGATGCGTTCAAAATCGAAGATGTAGCCGGTATTGCCGTGGTTTTCGCCAAGGCCGAGGGCGAGAAATGCCAGCGTTGCTGGAAGATCTTGCCTGACGTCGGCAGCCATGCCCACGCCGGGGTCTGTGGCCGCTGCGACGAAGCGCTGAGCTAAGCATTCGGGGGCTGGCCGTATGTTGATCTGCCAGTCCTCACCCGTCGGTCCATTGGGTGCCGACGCATCTGACGGGGCCATTAGCGCGCTCGTTTGGGGCAGGGCAGGCACCCTGACTGAGGGACAGTTATTCAATCAGCTAAGTGACGAGATTGCCCGCTATTTTGGCGGGGAACTCACAGAGTTTTCCGTACCACTGGCCCCGCGCGGCAGCGCATTCCAGTTGCGTTTTTACGAAGCACTCTGCGCCATTCCTTATGGAGAGACACGGACCTACGGCGATCTTGCAAAAACACTTGGCGTAACGGCCCAAGCTATCGGTCAGGCCTGCGGTGCCAATCCGATCCCTGTCTTGATCCCGTGCCACCGTGTCCTGGCGGCAAATGGTCTGGGTGGCTACTCGGGACGAGGCGGCATTGAAGCCAAGGTTGCATTGCTGCGGCTAGAAGGTGCGGCAGGCCTGCTGATTTAGGCGTTGCGTTGAGGGATCGCCTGCTGTGCAATGCCCGCAAGCAGCAGATAAACTGACGTGACGATCAATCCCCAATGCGCCCAGCTGTCAGGATAGAAATCGACCCAAGCGGCCCAGCCGGCAAAGAACGTCCAGGCCAATGCCATAGGAAGCGTCACGACGCGCCAGCGCTCTGTGCGCACCGGATGGACGAACTTCAAAGGCAGGAACATCGTGATCGCGAGGGCCGCAACCAGAACCAGCGAGACCCAGAAATTCGGTTGCAAGGCGAAGATCACCAAAACCAGCATATTCCAGCACCCGGGGAAGCCGGAAAAGGAGTTGTCCTTGGTCTTCATCCGCGTGTCAGCGAAATACATCGCTGAGGTGAATGTGATGATGATGATAGCAATCCACCCCGTCCAGCCCGGCAAAAGCCCCGACTTAAACAGGGCATAGGCTGGCACAAAGACATACGTCAGGTAGTCGATGATGAGGTCAAGCAAGACACCGTCAAATTCAGGAGCATTCTTTTTGACGTGATAGCGCCGCGCAAGCGGACCGTCGATGCCATCAACAAAGAAGGCGACGACCAGCCAGAGGAACATCAGGCTCCATTGTTCTTCCACAGCGGCCAGCATGGCGAGCATTGCGAAAACAGCACCGGTTGCGGTGAGCAGGTGAACAAGCAGGGCTTTGGTCTCGATCTTCATTCGCGCAGTCATGCTGGAAAATGCCACTCAGGGCAAACAGTTAATCAGGCTTTCGGATGTGCCTTGTCGTAAACCGCCATGAGATGTGCTGCATCGACCGCGGTATAGGCTTGCGTCGTCGAGAGCGAGGCATGACCGAGCAATTCCTGAATGCTCCGCAGATCTCCCCCGGCGGCCAGAAGGTGTGTGGCAAAAGAATGACGCATCGCATGCGGTGTGGCCGTCGCTGGCAGGCCCAGTTGCAAACGCGCTTGTTCCATCACTTTTTGAATGGCGCGCGCTGAGAGGGGTTTGCTGCGCAGGCTGCGGAAAATCGGCGCATCATCTGATACCGGATAAGGGCAAAGTTGCAGGTATTCGGCCACGGCATCACGCGCGGCAGGAATAACCGGGACAAGCCGTTCCTTATCACCTTTGCCCTTGATGCGCAGCACCTCCGGCAACGGGACATCCTTGCCGGTCAGCCCCAAGGCTTCCGAGATACGCAGCCCGCACCCATAAAGCAGTGTGACGACCGCAATATCACGCGCCGCGACCCAAGGCTCTGACGCCTGCAGGCCGACGCGTTCGATCATGGCGGCTGCTGCGCCTTCTTCGAGAGGGCGGGGCAGTTTGCGTTGAAACTTTGGTGCGCGGACAGACAGCACGGCCGTCGGTTCGAACCCTTCGCGGTCTGCCAGCCAGCGATAGAAGGATTTGACAGCGGAAAGGCTGCGCGCCAGAGACCGCGCCCCAATGCCGCGCCCGCGTTCGTGTGCCATCCAAGACCGCATATCGCGGACCGAAATATCAGCAATTGCCGCAAGCCCCTGCGCGCCGCCATGGTGTTGCCCCATGAAGCAAAGGAACCCCAGCACATCCGTATGGTAGGCTTTCAGTGTGTTCTCCGCTGCACCGGCCAGCCCGCGTTGGTGATCAAGCCAGCGGTCCAAAGCATCGGTCAGGGCGGGAGAGATCATCGGATCAGGCCATCCAGCGGCGCACTACCCGTTCAAATACACCCGCAAAAAAGGCCAAGAGGTCGGTCCCTTGCTGCGGAGTAAAGAGGGTCTCATCCTCGCTTCCCATCACGAGCATCGCCGGCATCTTGCCGGGGCCGAGATCAATCTTCAGGCAGGCCTCTGACTTGATGTAGCCACCCCGTTCGCCATAGAGCGCGCTTCCGGCTTTGTGGAATGGACGCAATGTGACCTGACGGGCCGGCATATTGCGCCCGAGTGTGATGTAGCCGTCAACGAAACCCTCAGGCATGACCGAAACATGTGTGTCGCTCACCCCTGCCTTGTCGGGGTCGTCGCTTTCAACGACCAGTCGCAGGGCATCGACGCGCAGGATATCGGCAACATCGCCGTGCAGATCATCCAAGAACTGCGGAAAGGTGCTGGCGTCCATCATCCGCAGGATCGCGCGGTGGACCTGATTGGTGCCAGCGAGATTTTCATAGGCTGCGGCGATTACGGTCCGGTGGGTATCCTCAAGGCGGTCCAAACGTGCCTCAAGCCGGTCCATCGCAATGGCGCGCAGATCGACGACATTGCCGCCTTGGGCTTCGTCATTCGCGCCGACGAGCGCACGCATTACGTCTGCGTCTTCCAACAATACATCGGGATTTGCGATGATCTTTTCGCGAAGATCATCGGCCATAGCTGTCTCGGTCATGGGCCTGCTCTCATTTGTTTTTTTGCAAACTAGCAGGGTCGTGCAGGGTTTGTCCTGCCCTTTTGTCCCATTGCGCCTATTGGCGTGGCACATTTGCCCCAGAGGGGCGTAGGGCAGACCCTTGGCCTGCCCATCAGCGTTTTAAAGGATTTTGATCCCGGCCTTCTCGACATCAGCCATGAAGCCGGCAAGGCCCTTGTCGGTCAGGACGTGGTTTGCCATTGCCTTGATAACGGCGGGAGGAGCCGTCGCCACATCGGCGCCGATCTTGGCGCATTCGCTCATGTGATTGGCCGAGCGGATTGATGCGGCCAGAATATTCGTCTCGAAACCGTAGTTGTCGTAGATGGTGCGGATATCTTCGATCAGGTCGAGGCCATCCATGTTCAGATCATCAAGACGACCGATGAACGGACTGATGAATGTCGCACCGGCCTTTGCGGCCAGAATGGCCTGGTTGGCCGAGAAGCACAGTGTCACGTTGACCATGATCCCGTCGTCACTGAGCGCCTTGCAGGTTTTCAGACCAGCCCATGTCAAAGGCACTTTCACAGCAATGTTGTCAGCGATTTTCGCAAGCTTGCGCCCTTCGGCAAGCATCGTGTCGGCATCAAGTGCCACGACTTCGGCAGAGACGGGGCCTGACACGATATCGCAGATTTCTTTGGTCACTTCGAGGATGTCACGACCAGATTTCGCGATCAGGGACGGGTTGGTTGTCACACCATCGACCATCCCAAGGTCATTGAGTTCCTTGATTTGGTCGATCTCGGCTGTATCCACAAAAAACTTCATCTCTTCTCTCCGAAGGTGGGTTGGTGTTTGCTCAGTGAGCGTTTACCTCAAAGCGCAGGTGGCGAAAACCCTTAGGCAAAGATGACTGACAGCTTTTTCCAGACAGGTGACTTGGTGGGCGTGCTGACAACGCAACCCATCAACCGCGTGCTGGACTACAAGGCCCCTGAGGGCGGGTGTCGCATCGGTGATTTCGTTGAGGTCCCCTTGGGGCCGCGCAAGGTGCTTGGTGTTGTCTGGGGCGCTGGCAAGGGCGATTACGATATCTCAAAGATCCGCAGTGTTGTGCGTGTTCTCGATGTTGCCCCGATGCGCGAGGAAATGCGCGTGTTTCTGCAAAGGGCGGCTGAATACACGCTCACGCCGCTTTCGGCGATGTTGCGGCTGGCGACCCGTGCGCCGGGGCTGGGTGATGCTGTTTCGATGCGCAAGGTTTACCGGCTCGGCGGGGCCGTGCCGGACCGCATGACGGAGGCGCGCACCAAGGTGCTTGACGTATTGCGCGACTATGGCGGCCTTTCGTTCACGCTGGGCGAAGTGGCAGAGATGGCAGGCGTCGGTACCTCTGTCGTGAAAGGTCTGGTCAAGCTCGGTGCTGTATCAGAGGAAGAAGCCCCGCGCGACACGCCCTATCCACGGCTTGACCCGGACTACGGCGGCAAGGCGTTGAGTGCCGATCAGGCGAAAGGGGCAGAGATGCTGCGTCAGGCGCTGCGCAGTGATCACTATGGTACAACGTTGCTGAAAGGCGTGACAGGGTCAGGAAAGACGGAAGTCTACCTTGAGGCAGTCGCGGAGGCTTTGCGCATGGGGCGTCAGGCCCTTGTGCTTTTGCCCGAGATTGCGCTGTCAGGCGAATTTATTGCCCGTGTCGAAGAACGCTTCGGGATGCGTCCTGCGGAATGGCATTCAGGTGTCACGATGACCGAACGGCGGCGCTGCTGGCGGATGGTCGGACAGGGGGATGCGCAGCTTGTCGTGGGCGCGCGCTCGGCGCTGTTTCTACCTTACCAGAACCTTGGGCTGATCGTCGTCGATGAAGAACACGACACCTCGTACAAGCAAGAGGACGGCGTGCTTTACAACGCCCGCGATATGGCCGTGCTGCGTGCGGCGATCAACGGGGCGCAGGTTGTGCTGGCCTCGGCCACACCGTCTCTGGAAAGCTGGGCGAATGTGGAAAGCGGCAAGTATCAACGCCTTGAGCTGACCTCACGGTTCGGCGCGGCAGTGCTGCCTGACATGACCGCAATCGATATGCGTGCCGAGGCGTTGTCGTCAGGTGAGTGGGTCTCGCCAAGCCTGCGCGCCAAGATCACCGACAGGCTGGAGAAAGGTGAGCAATCACTGATCTTTCTCAATCGCCGCGGTTACGCGCCGGTGACGATCTGTCGGGCCTGCGGTCACCAGATCGGCTGCGATCAATGCGATGCACGCATGGTCGAGCACCGCTTTCTCAAACGGCTGATGTGCCACCAATGCGGCGAGACGAAACCCATGCCCACCGTCTGCCCGTCTTGCGAGGTGGAAGGAAAGCTGAATGCGGTGGGGCCCGGCGTTGAGCGGATGGGTGAGGAGGTCGCAGGTCTCTTTCCCGAGGCGCGAATCGCCGTGCTGTCATCCGATCTTTACGGGTCGGCGCGCGCCATGAAGGCTCATATCGAGGACATCGCAAAGGGTGGTGCCGACATCATCATCGGCACGCAGATTGTCGCAAAGGGGCACAATTTTCCCAATCTGACACTGGTGGGCGTCATTGATGCCGATCTCGGCCTGCAAGGGTCTGACCTGCGCGCCGCTGAGCGGACGTTCCAGTTGATGCGGCAGGTGGCTGGTCGTGCTGGCCGCGCCGAGGTGCCGGGAGAAGCGCTGTTGCAGACCTATCAGCCGGAGCACCCTGTGATCCGCGCTATACTTGCCGGTGATGAAGAAGGGTTCTGGGCCGCGGAAGCCGCAGAGCGGCGCGGTGCCGGTGTCCCGCCCTATGGCCGTATGGCGGGCATCATCCTGTCGAGCACGAATGTCCAGGAGGTCTTTGATCTGGGCGGTGAAATGGCGCGCCGTGATGCGCCGCTGCGGCAGATCGGGGCACAGGTCTTTGGCCCCGCCCCGGCACCGATTGCCAGGGTGCGGGGGCGTCACCGTGTGAGGCTTTTGGTCAAGGCCGAGAAAGGCGCACCACTGCAGGCCGCCCTGTCGGAATGGGTGGGACAGTTCCGGCTATCGTCGAACTTGCGGATGGCCATCGATATCGACCCGCAGAGCTTTTACTGAGACCGCCCGCCAAACCCGGCAGGCAGATGCCTCCGGCGGGGATATTTATCGGCCAGCAATAACAAGAAATCCGGCTATTGGCCGTCAGGTTGACGCGTGCCTGTTTCTTCGCGCCAGTGTTTGCGACAAAGCGAGACGTAGCGGTCATTTCCACCAATCGCGACCTGATCGCCTGAGGTCAGCACATTGCCCTGATCATCCTTGCGCACAACCATCGTCGCCTTCTTCCCGCAATGGCAGATGGTGCGGACCTCGCGCATTTCATCGGCAAGAGCGAGCAGGGCCGCAGAGCCCGGGAACAGCTCGCCCATAAAATCGACACGCAAACCGAAGGCCATGACGGGCACTTTGAGATCATCGACAGCACGCGCAAGTTGCCAGACCTGTTCGCGTTCCAGAAACTGTGCTTCGTCGATAAAGACGCAGGCACAAGGGCCAGCCTCCAGGCGTGCCGCGATCTTGGCAAAGAGGTCCTCGCCAGCGGTGAATGTATCCGCATCAGCGCCGATCCCGATGCGGCTGCCGATCCGGCCTTCGCCTGCGCGATTGTCGAATTGCGCTGTCATCAGATAGGTCTGCATGCCGCGCTCGATGTAATTGTGTGAAGCTTGCAGCAGCACGGTCGATTTACCGGCATTCATTGTGGAGTAATTGAAATAGAGCTTGGCCATACCGCGCTATATCGCCGCTTGCCTGAAGCGGTGCAAGCCAAAGGAAAGGTGGCGACCCCACGTTGAGGGAACGCAGGGCGCAATAGCCCTGCTGAAGTGGTTGATCGCCACCAACACCCCTCACGCCTAATTTCGTGACACTCGTTACAAGCATCCTCACCACACGAGGACGGGAAAAGAATGACATCAGCGCGCGGGCGCTTTAATGGGAATGTGACCTGCGGTTTCCCCGCAATATCTTGACGCGCCCGAAAAGGATGACCGCCGATGGCCTTGCCTGCCAGATACCTCAAAAAACACACTGAGGCCCTTGTCAAAGACGTGGGCATCAAAACGGCCTGTGTGCTGTCGGGCAAGTCGAAGGCGACGCTGGGCCGGTACTATTCTGACCGCGATGAACATGCCGACCGGTTCATGCCGGTTGATGTCGTTGCAGCCCTTGAGGCGAAATCAGGCTTTCCCCATGTCACGGCTGCGCTCGCCGAATTGCGGGGCGTTTCGATTTCCTATGACCGCGCAAGGGCTAACACCGACGAAGGCGAGATCAATTCCGATGTGATCAAGCTCAGCCAGCGCTTTGCGCTGTTGATGGCAGAATACAATCAGTCAATCGCTGATGGTGTTATTTCCATCAACGAGGCAAAGCGGCTTCTGCGGGAAACGGTTGCCTTGCAGCAGGTGCTTCTGGATATGAAGTTGCATCTGGAAGAGACCTAGCGATGGCGCGTGATCTGTCCGATCTGCCGCACATCCAGCCAGAGGCTTTGTCACCGCTGGATATCGAGGGCCTGGCGGGACCTGACGGCCCGCACCATCCGCCACGTATCCTGTTGCTCTACGGGTCGTTGCGCGAGACCAGCTATTCGCGACTTGCTGCCGAAGAAGGTGCGCGGGTTCTGCGGGCGCTCGGCTGCGAGACGCGGTTTTTCAACCCATCCGGCTTGCCTTTGCCTGATGATGCAGAGGCCACACATCCCAAAGTCGCAGAGCTGCGTGATCTGGTGATGTGGAGCGAGGGCATGGTCTGGTCCAGCCCGGAACGTCACGGGGCCATGACGGGGATCATGAAAACCCAGATCGACTGGATCCCGCTTTCGCCGATTGGCGGGATCAGGCCCACGCAGGGCAAGACACTCGCCGTCATGCAGGTTTGCGGGGGTTCGCAATCCTTCAATGTTGTCAACCAGTTACGCATTCTGGGGCGCTGGATGCGTCTGGTGACGATCCCCAACCAGTCTTCCGTTGCGAAAGCCTGGCAAGAGTTCGAGGGCGGCCGGATGAAGCCGTCACCCTACTACAACCGCATCGTCGATGTGATGCAGGAGCTGGCCCGCTTTACCGTGATGACGCGCGGGCGGACTGAGATGTTGACCGACCGCTATTCAGAGCAGGTTGAAACACTTGCCGCTGTGCACAAGCGCGTCAGCAGCTAGACAAACGGCACGAATGGCACACCGCAGGCTGCCAGCAAGACTAGCGCGGAAAAGGTAAAGATAACCTTCATCGTCAGTTCCTCCGTGATTGCGGGCGCTCAGGCGCGCTCGACAACCACTGATCCCACAGAATACCCCGCCCCGAAAGAACAAATCAGCCCTTTGTCGCCCGGTGCAAGATCAGACGAGTTTTGCGAGAAGGCGATGATCGAGCCAGCGGAGGAGGTGTTGGCGTAGTCTTGCAGGATATTGGGTTGTGCGTGTGGCGCGGGCGTACGGCCGAGAACCTTTTTGCCGATATAGTCGTTCATCGTCTTGTTGGCCTGATGCAACCAGAGGCGACGCAGGTCGCCGGCGGCAACGCCAGTCTCTTGCAGATGGCTGAGAATGTGCTTGCTGACGAGCGGCAAGACCTCTTTGAACACCTTGCGCCCGTTTTGCATGAACTGCATGTCACGGCGGTCTTCCATCTGGTCCTGTGTGCGGCGCAAGTACCCGTTATTGTTGCGGATATTGTTGCTGAACTGGGTCGCGCAGCGGGTCGAGAGGACTTTGAATTTCGGTTTGTCGAGGTCTTCGTCACGTTCCAGCAACGTCGCAGTTGCCACATCGCCGAAGATGAAATGGCAGTCGCGGTCGCGCCATTCCAGATGGGCGGAACAGATTTCCGGGTTGATGACGAGGGCGCGGCGGATGGAGCCTGCGCGGATCATATCCGCTGCCGTCTGGATGCCAAATGTGGCGCTGGAACAGGCGACGTTCATATCATAGGCAAAGCCGCCAGCGCCGAGAAGTGCCTGAATTTCCACGGCAATGGCCGGGTAGGCGCGCTCCATGTTGGAGGCGGCACATAAGATCAGGTCAACCTCTGAAGCCTCAACACCGGCAGCCGCCAGCGCTTTCGTTGCGGCGTCTACGCCGATCTCGGCCATGTAGCCCGGCTGGTCATCGGGGCGCGGATCAAGGCGGGGGTGCATGCGGGACGGGTCGAGAACGCCTTCTTTATCAAGAACATAGCGGTTCTCGATGCCTGAGGCCGCGACGATAAATTCGGATGAGGAATGCTGTTTGGCCTCGACCTCTCCTGCGGCGATCGCATCGGCATTCTCGGCGTTCCAGCGGTCGGCATAGGCGTTGAAGGCGGCAACCAGTTCGTCATTGGTGATGACCTGGCTGGGCGTGAAAACCCCTGTTCCTGTGATGGCGACATTATGCATAAACCGTTCCCCCGTGCGCTGGGCCAAAGCCTAATTCCGGTCATGAGGTCATGTCCAGAAGGGGGCGTGAGGTGCAAGAGTGACGTAGGGGAACAGTGGCTGCACCAAGCGTACACTACGCGTACACAGGCCGTGCACCAACTGTACACAGCCTGTGCGTACGCTGGTGTTACCGGGTTTTTAACCCTTTGAGGCAGTCTGGTCCCAGCAAGGAGGCCACTATGACCAAGCCCAAGCCAATGACCAAGACCGAACGCACGCAATGGGGCTATGCTGTCGATGCGATGCGCCGGATCGAATGGGACCAGCACGCGACGCTTATCGCGGCAGGCGGATTGCCTGCAGGCTGGGATGACATCTGGAAAACCCGCGCCCATCGCGACACCCGCACGGAGCGTGTGACAATCCGGCTGGATGCGGATGTGGTCAAGTTCTTCAAGGCGATGGGGGAGGGCTATCAGCCGCGGATCAACGCGGCATTGCGGGCGTTCATGTATTTCCGGCTGGCCGGTGTGGTGGAAGGACCGGAGACAGGCACCGCGACCGCCAGATTTTTCCGCGAGGGGGCTGAGGATGCGGCAGCCAAGGCAGAGGAAAAAGAGCTCGATTTCGACCAGATCCGTGCAGAGATCGGTGCGCGGCTTGACCGGATCAGAGAAGCGCAAGAGTGCGAAGACGACGACCCGCTGCGCTGGGCGAACGGGCAAGACGCCGGCTGGTGAGCGGGGGGCGACTGTTGTGACGGTTGCCCCCCGACTGAACTTGCCGGTTGATTAGCCCTGCAACGCCCTGACGCCGACGTCGCCTTCGAAGCCGGCTTGCATGGCAAGTGCTGCGGCGTGAGCGGCGGCGGCGGTCGTGAAGTAGGGGATTTTGCCGTAAAGGGTGACGGCGCGGATATCGCGGCTGTCCTCGACGGCTTGTGCGCCCTCGGTGGTGTTGAAGACCAGTGCGATATGGCCGTCTTTGAGACGATCAACGATGGTCAGACCACCTTCATAGACCTTGTTCACCACTTCGCAATCAATTTGGTTTTCAGTGAGCCAGCGGGCGGTGCCCCGTGTGGCCACGATTTCGAAACCCAGCTTGAGGAGGATTTGCGCAGCTTCAATCATATCTGCCGTCTTGTCGGCGTCCCTGATCGAAATGAACACGGTGCCTTCCTCTGGCAGGTTGGTCCCTGCGCCAAGTTGCGCCTTAAGGAATGCGCGCGGGAAGGACCGGTCCCAGCCCATGACCTCTCCGGTTGACCGCATTTCGGGGCCAAGGATCGTATCGACGCCGGGGAAGCGGGCGAATGGCAACACGGCCTCTTTCACGCTGAACCACGGTGTATGCGGGTCGGCCAGTTGGAACGGATCGCCAAGTGGCAGCACATCCATCGGGTTGTCCGCTGGCGGATAAGGCTCGCGCAGCGGGAAGTTCGTCAGCGGTTCGCCAGCCATCAGGCGTGCGGCAATCGACGCAATGGCTGAATCGGTCGCTTTGGCGACAAATGGCACGGTGCGCGAGGCGCGGGGGTTGACCTCGATGAGGTAGACTTCTTCGTCCTTGACGGCAAATTGCACGTTCATCAGGCCGACAACGTTGAGGGCCTTTGCCAGCGCTTCGGTCTGGCGGCGGATTTCGGCGATCATCGCGTCAGACAGCGAATAGGGCGGCAAGGAGCAGGCGCTGTCGCCCGAGTGGACGCCGGCCTCTTCGATGTGCTGCATGATGCCCGCAACATGCGTGTTTGTGCCGTCTGACAGGCAGTCCACGTCCACCTCGACCGCACCCGAAAGATAGCTGTCGAGCAACACGGGGCTGTCGCCCGAGACGACAACGGCGTCAGAGATATAGCGTTCAAGCTGTGCCTGATCGCGGACGATTTCCATTGCGCGTCCGCCCAGCACGTAAGAGGGCCGGATGACCAGCGGGAAGCCGATGCCATCGGCGATCTCAAGCGCTTCGGCATCGGAATGGGCGATGCCGTTCTTGGGCTGCTTGAGGCCGAGGCGGTTCACAAGGTCCTGGAACCTTTCGCGGTCTTCGGCGAGGTCGATCGCATCAGGCGTTGTGCCAAGGATCGGGATGCCGGCATCATTGAGCGCATTGGCAAGCTTCAGCGGGGTCTGTCCGCCGAACTGCACGATAACACCGTGCAAAGTGCCGTTTTCCTGTTCGACCCGCAGGATTTCCATGACGTGTTCAAAGGTCAGCGGTTCGAAGTAAAGCCGGTCAGAGGTGTCATAATCGGTGGAAACCGTCTCGGGGTTGCAGTTGATCATGATCGTCTCGTAGCCCTGATCGGTCAGGGCGAAACAGGCGTGACAACAGCAGTAATCGAACTCGATCCCCTGTCCGATCCGGTTCGGGCCACCACCAAGGATCACAACCTTCTTGCGGTCTGACGGGCGCGCCTCGCATTCGGCGTCATCCATCACCGGCGTTTCATAGGTGGAATACATGTAAGGCGTCTGGGCCTCGAATTCGGCAGCGCAGGTGTCGATCCGCTTGAAAACTGCATTCACGCCGAGGTTCTGACGCGCGCGGCGTACCTGATCTTCGTCGCGGCCCGTCAGCTTGGCCAGACGGGCATCGGTGAAACCCATCATCTTGACGCGGCGCAGCCCCTCTTCGGAGACCGGCAGACCGTTGACCTTCAGTTCGGCCTCTTTCTGGATGATCTCGCGGATTCGGGCGAGGAACCACGGATCGAATTTCGTCACGGCGAAGATCTCGTCGTCAGACAGCCCGTGCCGCATGGCCTGCGCGATCACACGGATACGGTCGGGGGTCTGTTTGGCCAGCGCCTTGGTGATGGCGGCCTGATCAGGGGCGCCTGGAATGTCGATTTCGTCAAAGCCGGTCAGGCCGGTTTCCATCGACGCCAGCGCCTTTTGCATGGATTCGTGGATCGTGCGGCCGATCGCCATGGCCTCGCCCACGGATTTCATGGCCGTGGTCAGGTAGGGTTCGGAGCCTGCGAATTTCTCGAAGGCAAAGCGCGGGATTTTGGTGACGACATAGTCAATTGTCGGCTCGAATGACGCAGGTGTGACGCCGGTGATGTCGTTGTCGAGTTCGTCGAGCGTATAGCCAACGGCCAGTTTCGCGGCGATCTTGGCAATCGGGAAACCTGTGGCCTTGGACGCCAGCGCAGACGACCGCGACACGCGCGGGTTCATCTCGATCACGACCATACGGCCATCGTCAGGGTTCACCGCCCATTGCACGTTGGATCCGCCGGTTTCCACGCCGATTTCGCGCAGCACGTTGATGCTATGCGTGCGCATCAACTGGTATTCCTTGTCGGTCAGCGTCAGGGCGGGGGCGACAGTGATCGAGTCGCCCGTATGCACGCCCATGGGATCGACGTTTTCGATGGAGCAGACGATGATGGCGTTGTCGGCTTTGTCGCGCACGACCTCCATCTCGTATTCTTTCCAGCCCAGAAGTGACTCATCAATCAGGATCTGCCCGACCGGAGAGGCGTCCATGCCGGAGCGGCAATAGAATTCATATTCCTCGCGGTTGTAAGCCACGCCGCCGCCTGTGCCGCCAAGGGTAAAGGCAGGGCGGATGATGGCTGGCAAACCGATATCTTCCAGCGCGTCCATGGCCAGTTTCACGCCCGCATTCAGATCACCTTTGGGCGCGGTGACGATGGTGGCCTTGGGGTTCTCGATACCCAGACGGTCCATGGCTTCGCGGAAAAGCTTGCGGTCTTCGGCCATTTCGATGGCCTCGCGCTTGGCACCGATCATCTCCACGCCGAATTTTTCCAGCACACCCATATCGGCCAGCGCCAGAGAGGTGTTCAGCCCTGTCTGTCCACCCATCGTCGGCAAGAGCGCGTCGGGGCGCTCTTTCTCGATAATTTTGGCCACAATTTCGGGGGTGATCGGCTCGATATAGGTTGCGTCGGCCAGACCGGGGTCTGTCATGATGGTGGCCGGGTTCGAGTTGACCAGAATGACGCGGTAGCCTTCCTCGCGCAGCGCCTTGCAGGCTTGTGCGCCGGAGTAGTCAAACTCGCAGGCCTGTCCGATAATAATGGGGCCCGCGCCGATGATCATAATCGACTGAATGTCGGTACGCTTTGGCATGGCAGTGCCCCCAGTTATCCAAATTGTCGTGGGTTATAGGGATGGCGGGCCGCAGCGCAAGAGGGTGCGGGCGCTTGAATCGGCGTATCGCAGAAAAAATCAAGCAATAAAGCAAAGGCCGTTTGATCTGTGTCAATCAAGATTGACAGCTAATGTGTCAGTTTTGATTTACACAAAGAGGAGTTGCCCCATGCGTATTCTATTTGTCCACCCAAATTACAGATCCGGTGGCGCGGAAATCGCAGGCAACTGGCCTCCGGCATGGGTGGCCTATCTCTCAGGCTCGCTGCGCCGTGCGGGTTTTGAAGATATCCATTTCATCGACGCTATGACGAATGATTATTCTGACGAAGTTGTGGCCGAGAAGATCGCGGCCTTGCAACCCGATGTGGTCGGCGTCACGGCAATCACCCCGTCCATCTACAAAGCAGAAGAGGTCCTGCGACTGGCCAAGGAGCATGCGCCTGACGCCTTGCGCGTGCTGGGCGGAGTTCATGCGACCTTTATGTACAAACAGGTGCTCTCCGAGGCCCCTTGGGTCGATGTGATCGTGCGCGGTGAAGGCGAGGAGATCGTCACAGAGCTGATGACGGCCGTCCGCGATGGCAGCTGGCCGGCGGACAAGCGCAAGATCCACGGCCTTGCCTTTATCGACGGGGACGAGATTGTCGCGACGCAAGCGGCCAGCACAGTCAAAGACCTCGATGGCATCGACCCTGATTGGACGATCCTGGAGTGGGAGAAATACATCTACATCCCGCTTAACACCCGTGTGGCCATTCCAAATATGGCGCGCGGTTGTCCGTTCACCTGTTCCTTCTGTAGCCAGTGGAAGTTCTGGCGCGACTACCGCGTGCGTGATCCCAAAAAGGTCGTGGATGAGATCGAACGTCTTGTGAATGAACAAGGTGTCGGGTTCTTCATTCTTGCTGACGAAGAGCCGACCATTAACCGCAAGAAGTTTGTGCAGTTCTGCGAGGAGCTGATCGCCCGCGGCCTGCCCGATCGCGTTAAATGGGGGATCAACACGCGGGTGACGGATATCTACCGCGACCGCGAATTGCTGAAGTTTTATCGCAAGGCGGGGCTGGTGCATGTCAGTCTGGGGACAGAGGCCGCCGCCCAGATGAAGCTTGACCAGTTCAACAAGGAAACCAAAGTCGAAGAGAACAAGACCGCCATTCGCCTGTTGCGCGAGGCGGATATTCTGGTCGAGGCGCAGTTTATCGTGGGGCTCGACAATGAAACACCGGAAACCCTGAACGAGACCTACAAGATGGCGTGGGACTGGCAGCCTGATCTGGCGAATTGGGCGATGTATACACCCTGGCCTTTCACGCCGCTGTTTCAGGAACTGAAAGACAAGGTCGAGGTCTTCGACTTCAGCCGTTACAACTTCGTGACGCCTATCATGAAACCAAAAGCGATGGAGCGGGGCGAATTGCTGGACGGTGTGATGAATAACTACCGCCGGTTCTACATGAAAAAGGCGCTGTTCCATTATCCATGGCGCGGGACAGGGTTCCGCAGGCGGTATCTCTTGGGCTGCCTCAAGGCCTTTATGAAGGCGGGGTTTGCACGGACATTCTACGACCTTGGCAAGGTGGGCTATACGGGGCCACAGTCAAAAGGGCGGCTCGACTTCCAGTTTGACGACACCCGCACCATCGCCGAGGCGCAGATGGAGGATTGGGAGGCCAGCGCCGACAAGGCTGCAAAGGCCGCAGAGCGCCGCGCAGCGATCCGTGCCCAAGGCAAGGAGCGCGCCGTGCAGCGCAATGCCGATTTCAAGATGCCAAACGGTGCCGCGGTGAAAGCCTGCGGCGGGGGATCTGGCCAAATGGAGGAGGCCTAGGGATGTTCGTGCGGGGCAGGGACAGATCGGGCCGAATGCCATTTTGCAGCTTTTACCGGTCTTGGAACAAGCCGGCGGCAGGCGATTTCGCGATCAGGTGATGGCGATGGCGGGGGTTTTCGCGCCCCCATCAGATCAGGGCATGATGCCAGAGGGGCCTGCGGCGCGGATGCATCAGGCGCTGCGCACGCTTGAGCCGGAAATGGCGCCGTCACTTGCATGGGAAGCGGGCGTGCGGACCGCCTATTACATCATGGCGCACCGCATTCCGTCACCGGCCCAGACCGTGTTAAAGGCCTTGCCGTCGGCTTTGGCAGCGCCGCTTCTGTCAAAGGCGATTGCAAAACATGCCTGGACCTTTGCGGGCTCAGGGCGCTTTGCACGCGAGGGCGCTTTGCGCTTTGCGATTGTGGACAATCCGATCGTGCGCGGCGAGGTCAGCGAGGTGCCGCTTTGCCACTGGCACAGGGCGGTCTTCGAGACCCTTTTCCGGACGCTGGTGGACGCGCGCTTGCGCTGTCAGGAAACGGAATGCTGCGCGACGGGGCATGACGCATGCCGCTTTGCGCTCGCGCGCAACCTAAGTTTCTAGAAACTTGAGGCCTCCGGCGGGAGTATTTGGGGCAAAATGATAAGCCGGACGGTTGACATCGCGCAGTCAAAGGGATGTATCGGGCCGACCGGAATAACCCCTTTGAGGACCCAACCCATGCACGCCTATCGCAGCCATACTTGTGCCGCTCTGACTTCTGCCAACGTCGGTGAGACCGTTCGCCTGTCGGGATGGGTCAATCGGGTGCGTGACCACGGCGGCATCCTCTTTATTGATCTGCGCGACCACTACGGGATCACGCAGGTGCTCTGCGACCCTGACTCGGCGGCGTTCTCTGAAGTGGAGAAAGTCCGGTCGGAGTGGTGTATCCGCATCGACGGTGAGGTGAAGGCGCGTGACCCTGAGTTGGTCAATGCCAAGTTGCCGACCGGTGAGATCGAAGTGTTTATCCGCGACATCGAGGTGCTGGGTCCGGCCAAGGAACTGCCGCTGATGGTCTTTGGCGATCAGGAATACCCTGAGGAAACCCGCCTCAAGTACCGTTATCTGGATCTGCGTCGTGAGGCGATGCAGGAAAACATGAAGCTGCGCTCTGACGTGGTGGCCTCGATCCGCAAGCGGATGTGGGATCGTGATTTCCGCGAATACCAGACGCCGATTATCACGGCCTCAAGCCCTGAAGGTGCGCGTGACTTTCTTGTCCCGTCCCGTCTGCACCCCGGCAAGTTCTATGCGTTGCCGCAGGCCCCGCAGCAGTTCAAGCAGCTGATCATGGTTTCGGGCTATGACAAATACTTCCAGATTGCCCCATGTTTCCGTGATGAAGACCCGCGCGCGGACCGCTCGCCCACTGATTTCTATCAGCTGGATATGGAGATGTCCTTTGTCGAGCAGCAGGACGTGTTCGACACCATCGCGCCTGTGATTGCCGGTGTCTTTGAAGACTTCGGTGGTGGCCGCAAGGTCGATGCGCCTGCTGAGTGGCCGCAGATTTCCTATCGCGATGCGGCCTTGTGGTATGGCACCGATAAGCCTGACCTGCGCAACCCGATCAAGATGCAGGTGGTCTCGGAGCATTTCCGTGGTTCTGGATTTGCGATTTTTGCCAAGCTGCTGGAACAGGACGGCACCGAGGTGCGCGCGATTCCTGCGCCGACCGGTGGGTCGCGCAAGTTCTGCGACCGGATGAACGCCTTTGCCCAGAAAGAGGGCCTGCCGGGGATGGGCTATATCTTCTGGCGGGAAAAGACGGCGGATGCCGTTGCGCAAGAGCTGGGTATCTCGGTCAAAGAGGCGCAGGCCAAACTGAAATCGGGCGAGGTCGAAGGTGGCATGGAAGCGGCTGGCCCGCTGGCCAAGAACATCGGACCTGAGCGGACCGAGGCGATCCGCCAGCAGTTGGGCCTTGGTCTTGGCGATGCGGCATTCTTCCTTGGTGGCAAGCCAAAAGCCTTTGAAGGGGTGGCCGGAAAAGCCCGGACCGTGATCGGTGATGAACTGGGTCTGACGGACACGGAGCGTTTCGCCTTTGCCTGGATCGTGGATTTCCCGATCTACGAGCGTGACGACGAAACCGGCAAGATCGACTTCGAGCACAACCCGTTCTCCATGCCGCAGGGCGGGATGGATGCGCTTTTGGGCGATCCGCTGGAGGTCAAGGGCTATCAGTATGACCTTGCCTGCAATGGGTACGAACTGGTGTCGGGTGCGATCCGGAACCACCGCCCCGAGATCATGTTCAAAGCCTTCGAGATTGCTGGCTATGGCGAGGATGAGGTGCGCAAGCGCTTTGGCGGGATGGTCAATGCCTTCCAATATGGCGCGCCGCCCCACGGTGGCTGTGCGGCTGGCATCGACCGGATTGTGATGTTGCTTGCGGATGCCTCCAACATCCGCGAGGTCATCATGTTCCCGATGAACCAACGGGCCGAAGACCTGATGATGGGGGCCCCGTCTGAGCCGATGAACGAACAGTTGCGCGAGTTGCGCCTGCGCGTTTTGCCGCCTGAAAACTGATGTTTGCACTGGCGGTTCCGCCCGTCCTGCAAGCGCTGACACAGGCAGAGCATCTGTTGGGCAAGGCGACGGACGACATGCTGTCAACGCGCCTTGCTGCCGGTATGTTCACCTGCGAGCAGCATTTTGAGGTTGTGGCCTCTGTCGCAATGCGCGCGACCTATCCGTTGATCGGACGTCAGGTGCCGGAGTTGCCGCGCGGAGCGAAGGCCGCGTTGAGCGCCGCGCGCGAAGCGGTCGAGGCGCTGGCGCATGATGATTTTGACGGCGCCGAAGCGCGGGTGGTGTCCCATCGCGCCGGTTTTGCAGACCTGACCCAGCCTGCCGTCGAATATCTGCAGTGCTTTGCCCTACCGAACATGTGGTTTCATTTGGCGATGGTCTATGCGGTGCTGCGGCAGGCCGGCGTCGACATCGGCAAGGCCGATTTTGACGGGCTTCACGCCTATCCGGCCGGATTTCGCTTCGACGACTGAGGTCTAGATCGGTCCCGCGCGCGCGATCCGCAGTTGCACCATGTCCGAAAGCGCAGCGACCCCCTTTGCCGGATCACCCCCTGACAGGCGCAACTGTGCAAGATGCGTGACCGCCGCGTCGAGGTCATGGTCGTGGGCACTGCGCGCAACACCGCCCAGAAACTGCGTGACATAATCGAGGGTCTGATCCCCGTCGGCCCCTTCAAGCACCTGAGCGATGTGGTTGAGGTCATCCTGATAGGCCACCGGATCAGGGTGGATGTGTTCGTCGTTCAACACCCGTGGCAATGGCGGTTGCCTGTCGGCTGGCAGGTGCCGCAGGATTTCGTGCTGGAATGACAGAAGGCTTTCAATGGGTTTGGCAATGAAACCGTCTGCACCGGCGGCCATCACCTCTGCCCCGCGTTGGGGATCGCCGCTGGTCCCGAGGATAACGTCGATGCGCGATGCCGCCTCTGACAGGGATTGGATCAGCGCAAGGCCGGAACCGTCTGGCAGACCCAGATCAACGATCAGAACCGTGGGGCGATAGATTGCAAGGTGCCGTCGGGCAGTTTCGATACTGTCGGCCCGCCTGATGCGCGCGCCAGATCGCAGACACATCAGGCGGATTGCCTCGCTTGCGAAGCGGCTATCCTCGACCACCAGAACCGTTGTTCCCAAAAGCGGGCGTCTGGCCGTTGGTGTGCGGTGCAAAAGCAGGTCTTCCTGAGCGTCCATCGCGATTCTTCCCTTTGGTTGCTGTCCTCTCAACCAAAGCAGGACAGAGTGAACAGATCCTTAACCGTCACGCCCGTTGCGCCTATTTCGCAGTTGCGGCATAAAGCGCCAAACAAAGGAGATACCCTATGATTGGCCGCCTGAACCATGTCGCGATTGCAGTTCCTGATCTGGAGGCGGCAAGCGCGCAATACCGTACCATGCTGGGCGCTGACGTCGGCGCGCCACAGGATGAACCCGATCACGGTGTCACGGTCGTCTTCATCAATCTGCCGAATACGAAAATCGAGCTTCTCTACCCGCTTGGGGAAGGCTCGCCCATTCAGGGTTTTCTGGACAAGAACCCGTCAGGCGGCATTCACCACGTCTGCTATGAGGTGGACGATATTCTTGCGGCGCGCGATCATCTGCAAAAAGAGGGTGCGCGTGTGCTTGGCAATGGTGAGCCGAAGATCGGGGCGCACGGCAAGCCTGTCCTGTTTCTGCATCCCAAGGATTTCAACGGGTGTCTTGTCGAATTGGAGCAGGTCTAGACCTTGTCGTCAGCCCTCAGCGACGTATCTCTCGCCGTAAGTCATATTGCTGAAAGGAATGCCCGTTGGGTCCTGTTTCCGGTCTTGTTCTCTTTGCTGTCATCTGGACGGTGGTTTTCTTTATCGTGCTGCCGCTGCGGCTAGAGACCCAAGGCGATAAAGGCGAGATCGTGCCCGGCACGCATGCCTCTTCGCCTGCTGATTTCAGCTTCAAGAAGAAAGCAAAGATCACCACGATCTTTGCCTTCCCGATCTGGGCTGTGATCGCGGCGGTCCTGCTGACCGGTGCGGTCAGTGTCCGCGATATCGACTGGTTCGAGCGGATGTCGACGCCAGAGGTCAGTCTCGATTAAGGTTGTGATAAAGGTGCGTGAAAGTCGCCGCACCTAGGATTGGCACGATCAGGTTCAAAAGCGGGACGGATAGCGGCAGTGCCATCAAGCATCCGGCAACCCAGATCGTGGCCTGATGCTGTTTGCGCAATGCTTTGGCGCCGGCCCGCCCCAGCCTGCGCATGGCTGCAAGCTGAAAATATTCACGCCCCAGCAAAAATCCGTTGAGCCCGTAAAAGATAAAGAGCGCGGCAAAGGGAAAGATCAGATAAAGTACCAGCGCGCCAAGGTTGGCCCCGATGAGCAAACCCAGAAAGCTGACCGTGTCCCTTAACCCATCCGTAAAGCCGACGCCTTGGACCGGTGGCAGATGCGGATAGTGCTGATCCTCGACCGCTTGCGCGACCTCATCGAGAAACATCGACGTGATGGCAGAGGCAACGGGGATCATCAGGAAAACCGACATTAGCAGGACCACGACGAGCGATCCCCAGCCCAGCAAATCGCCGACCCAAGTCACCTCGCCGACAAACGGCAAGACCAGTGGTTCTGTTGTCAGCCGGTCGATCACCCACAACAAGGCGGCGTAGACTGCGATCAAAAGTGCAATCGTGAGGCCAATGCCACGCAACAGCACGCCGCGAAACCGCGGATCCGGCAGTTGGCCGAGGGCCGCAAAGAACGCACGCAAGATCATGCGGAGACCCATGTGGTGATGCTTTCGAGGTCAGGGCGGGGGCGTTCAGGGGGTGTATTCGTCTCTGTCCCGATGTGGATGAAGCCTGCGACGCTTTCGTGGGACGCCAGACCAAGGCCGTCGGTGACGAATGTCCGGTCATGGCTGACCCAGCCGGAGAGCCAGTTTGCGCCCCATCCCGCCGCGAGGGCTGCATTCAGCAAGGCCAGACAGACGGCGCCAGCCGAATAGACCTGTTCGATCTGCGGAATCTTGTCAGAAGGCTTGGGGCTGCTGATCACTGCAATGGCAAGATCGGCATCACCAAACTGCGCGCGCGCCTTCTTGATCTTGTCAGGGTCGATCCCGGTTGCCTCACCGCGTGTTACGACCAGATCGGCCAGACGTGTCAGCGCATCCTTCTCAAGCACGAGAAAGCGCCAAGGTTCCAGCTTGCCATGATCAGGCGTGCGGGCCGCTGCGGTCAGAAGGGTCTGGATGGTCTCGCGTCCCGGAACAGGTGAGGTCAGCGTCTTTGCAGGACGCGAGCGCCGCGTGAGAAGAAAGTCGAGAGCGGCTGGGTTTTCGGCGGGCATGAGCAGGGTCCTTCACTATCTCTCTGGCAGATATGCACAGCGCGTGGTCAAGGCAACTGGTCGGGCAGGCTGGGATCGGTTTTGACAAGGCTGGGTCGCGTTTTGATCTGCTCCCACCACGCAAACAGCGACGGATAGTCTTGTAGGGCGGTCAGGCCCGCAGGCGCTTGGGCAAAATAGGCAATCATCGGGGCCAGATGACCGTCGGCCAGTGTGAAAGTTTCCCCGTCGAGCACCAGACCCTCAGCGGCGATGGCCTCAAGTGCCGACAGGACTGTCTTTGCAGTGGTGAGGCCCTGCTGCACGGTGTCGGCATCGGCGGACAACCCCTCTGCGGGGCGGAAAACCGCATGCGCAAAAACTTGTCTGACCAGCGGCACATACCCTTCATGGTCGGCGATGGCGATCACTTGCGCCATTCTGGCGGCCCGCTTTGGATCAGTGGGCGTGAGAGGTCGTCCGGGCATCACGGCGTCGCAGTAGCGTGTGATTGCTGCCGTTTCATAGAGGGCGAAGCCGTTATGGTCCAAGGTTGGCACGCGCCCGGAGGGCTGCAACTTCAGATAGCGTGGGTCTGGTTCAGACGAAAATGGATCGACAGCGATTTCGCGAAAGTCGATGGCTTTTTCGGTCAGGATGAACCTCGCGATCCATGTGTAGACGCTATAGCGGTATCCATAGAGGAGGACAGATGCGCCCTCAGGCATAGCCTAGCGCCCCCTCCATGTCGTCCAGCCATGCCTCAAGGAACGCGTCAAACCGTGCATCGGGCTGTCGCAACGGGAAGACCTCGGCAAATGGATCCGGTGCGCTGATGGCACTGCCGGACATTTCCTGCAGAACCGCATGGCCGCAGAAGGGGACATAGGTTTCCGAATAGCCGCCTTCATGCACCATCACCAGTTTGCCGCCACAGACATCAGCAGCAAGCGCCATCACTTGCCGCGTCATCATCTGGAACGTCTCGGCCGTGGCGAGCATCCGTCCCAGAGGATCATTGGCAGCCGCATCGAACCCGCAGGCGATTATCAAGATGTCAGGTGCAAAATCGCGGATCGCTGGCAAGGCAATGCGCTCCATCGCTGAGAGGTATCCTTTGTGGCCGGTCCCGGGTGGCAGTGGCACATTGAGGTTGAAGCCCGCACCAGCCCCGTTGCCGCGGTCAGCGAAATCCCCTGTGTCCATCGGGTAGTTGCGTTCCTGATGTAAAGAGACCGTCAGCACATCGTCACGGTCATAAAACACAGCCTCGGTGCCGTTGCCGTGATGTACATCCCAGTCGAGCACGGCAAAGCGCTGGGCAAGCCCTGCGGCCTTGGCCGCTTCGATTGCGACACCGATATTGTTCAAAAGGCAAAAGCCATTGGGATAGTTCGGCAGACAATGGTGACCTGGCGGGCGTGACAGCGCATAGGCGTTGTCGATGTCGCCTCTGGCCACAGCGGCCACGGCGGCTTTGGCGAGACCGGCTGAGTGGGTGGCGATCTCGTAACCGCCGGGCCCGAAGGGTGTTCTGCGTCCCATCTCTCCGCCGCCGGCATCAGAAAGCGCCTTGAACGCATCAAGGTAGCTTGCAGGATGCACACGCAAAAGATCCTCGCGTGTTGCAGAGGGCGCGCCGGTCATTTGCAGATCACCGGCAAGCCCTGTGACCTCGATCAGGTTCTTGAGCCGCCTTTTGGTTTCAGGGTTTTCAGGCAGTCCGCCGTCAAGCGGTTGCACAAGCCCTCCGACGGGCAGCATGCCCGCGTAATTTCCGCCAGCATGCCAGAAGCACCGCTCGTCCCAGAAAAACCCTGTCGTCATCAGGCCCTCGTCTTTCTATCTTTCTAATATCCTTGGGGGTGTCCTGTCAGGGGCAAAGCCCAAACCCTGCTAGTCCTTGCGCAAGCGATAGACCCCTTCGGGCAGGTCCAGTGCCGCCTCAAGATCGCGCAATTGCGCGATGGAAAGCGTGATCTGGATCATCTTTTCGCTGCGCGGGTCGAATTGTGAAACAGTGACGCAATCCTCAAAAGCATTGATGATGACATCTTCCTGAAGCGGCGCTTGCCCTTCATCCACCAGCGTCACGACGGTGGCGTCGTATTCGTGTTCGATTGTAAACATGATCAAAGCCTAGCTGCGGGCCGCGACCTGCGCAATCACGGTTTGTCGCGAAGATGATCAGACCATAGATGCAGCGCCAATCGCGATCGCAGCAAAGAAACATGCCGAGGCCGCAAGCACGAATCCGTGCCAGATGGCGGTCGAATATTTCATCGTGTGCGTGGCGTAAAACGGCACACCGGCTGTATAAAGCAGACCGCCCACGCCAATCAGGATCATCGCGGACAGTGGCACAATCGGCCAGAGCGACCAGATCAGCGCGAGGCTCAGCCAGCCCATGATCAGATAAAGCACAGGCCCGAACCGGCCCGGTGTCCGCCAGAAAAACAATTTCAGAACCACACCCACAACTGCGAGTGTCCAGACGACACCCAAGACAAGATAGGCAAAACCATTGCCGATCATCACAACCAACGGTGTGTAGGTCCCGGCAATCTTGAGGTAGATCGCGGCGTGATCAAATCTGCGCAGCAGAGGGCGGATGCTGTCCCACGGGGTCAGGTGATAGAACGCCGAGGCCGCAAATGTCGCAATCAGCGTTGCGCCGTAGATTGCAATGGCGAGGATCTGGCCTTCGGAGGCGTGAAAGACAGACCAGCTGATCAGCAGGATCGCACCGGTGATGGCAGCCAGCACGCCAATGGCATGGACCGCGCCGTCGGCAATACGCTCGGACAGCGCGTCAGTTGGATAAAGGCCGGTGCGGTTCGCTTTCATAGTAAAAAAGATATACCGCATTGGGACTTAAGCAAATGTTTCGTAAGGTCATGGTCAGGCTTGGCTCGCAGGACTGCCTGACGCAGTATGCCGTGGGTATCAGCAATACGAGGGCGGCAACATGATCCTGCAACAGCTTGAGCGTATCAAACAGCGGGCAATCTGGTCTTGGGATGGTTTTGTCCATGTCTACCGCACGGAAGGCTCGCTGATGCAGTGGCTTGTCGCCAACGCGGCTTTTGCGGTGCTTGCGTTTGTTCTGCCGCTTTCTGCCGGTGAGCGCGGATTTCTGTTGATGGGTGGCGTGATCGTTCTGGCGGCGGAGTGCATGAACACGGCGATTGAGCGTGTCGTCGATGATATCAGCACCGAACATCGCGATGCGGCCAAGCAGGCCAAGGACTGCGGCTCTGCCGCTGTGGCGGTGACGGCGGTTGGCGTCGGGATAGGCTGGGTCTGTGTCATCGGCGGGTTGATCATTTAATGAAATAATGCCGCATCGCCTGCACTTTCGCGAAGCGCGCCCTAGGTTGACTGTCCAGTTGAACAGGAGAGACCCATGCGAATGACGACCCTCACGCTTGCCTTGTTTCCGGTGGCTGCTTTAGCCGCCGGTGGCGGCTCGATGACACCGCCTGAACCGTCCGAGACAACGACCGTCTGCGCCGAGGGTCTGGTCTGGGATGAAGCCACGCAAAGCTGCCTGACCCCTTCTGAAAGCACGAATGACGACAGCGCCCGCCTCGATGATGCCCGTGAGCTTGCCTATGAGGGTTATTTGCAAGCCGCCCTCGACGTGCTTGAGACCATGGAGGACCAGAATGACAGCATGGTCCTGACCTATTACGGCTTTGTGCATCGTTCGCAGGGAAACACCGACCTGGGGCTTGCTTACTACAGGGCGGCCTTACGGGTTGATCCCGACAATATCCTCGCGCGGTCTTACATGGGGCAGGGGTTTGCGGCTGCTGGCCAGATGGACCTCGCGCAGGCGGAACTGACAGAAATCCGCACACGTGGCGGACGTGGCACCTGGGCGGAGTTTTCCTTGCGGCAGGCGATTTCCTCGGGCGTGGGCTACACCTACTAGACATAGATCAAGTTTATTTTCCAAACGCGATTGATCCAGCGCAAGGCGTGTGCCTGACAGCGCCGCTAGGGTCATGACACCATTTGGAGGATAGCTCATGCAGACGCTTGGCAATGCGAGAGATCATTTCTGGCGGGTCATCAAGATGGCGAAAGCCAATCGTGTCAATCTGTCGAACGCGTTGGACGACGGTGCGATCACGGTCGAAGACTACGCCGCGATGATCACAGGCTGCCGGGGCTGCACACAAGTGGACCGTTGCGACAGGCTGCTCCAGGATGCACCGCGCTTGGGGGAAGCGCCTGAGTATTGCGTCAATCGCGAAACATTCGCGGAGCTCAAAACGGGCTGACCGTAACCTATCGCGCAAAAGAAAGGGTGCTGTAGCGTGCGGCACCCTTTCGCTTGTGCGTTTTTCAAACAGAAAACTGACAGAAGCACCCTTAAGCTGTCCGCACTGGCCGTCTTTGCGACCAACGCGGCAGCCATGTCACGTCAGCCTTCAGGCTTTCACGCGGCGCGTGTCAGGGTGCAGCGCCGTGCCGAGGATATGGTCGGCATGGTGAACGACCTTTTTGGCGCTGCCCACGATCTCAGGCTCTGGCGCTTTGGCGACCTCAAGATCCTTGCCGGGGTAGTCCAGCGTTGACAGGAAATGGCGCATACAATTCAGTCGTGCGCGCTTCTTGTCGTTGGATTTGACCACCGTCCAGGGCGCATCCTTTGTGTCGGTGTAAAAGAACATCGCCTCTTTCGCCTCGGTGTAGTCGTCCCATTTATCTAGGCTGGCCTTGTCGATGGGCGACAGCTTCCATTGCTTCAAAGGATCGGTGGCGCGGCTGTCAAAGCGCCGCTTCTGTTCACTTTGCGTGACCGAGAACCAGTATTTGTAAAGCCGGATGCCAGAGCGGGTCAGCATCCGTTCAAGCTCTGGCGTCTGGCGCATGAATTCGAGGTATTCTTCAGGCTCGCAGAAACCCATGACACGTTCGACACCGGCGCGGTTGTACCAACTGCGGTCATAAAGGACCATTTCGCCCGAAGTGGGCAGATGGTCGATGTAGCGCTGGAAATACCACTGGCCGCGTTCCTCATCGGTTGGTTTGTTCAGCGCCACGACACGGGCCGCCCGCGGGTTGAGGTGTTCGGTGAACCGTTTGATCGTGCCGCCCTTACCGGCAGCATCGCGGCCTTCGAACAAAAGGACAAAGCGCTGCCCGGTCTCTTGCGCCCAAAGCTGAACCTTAAGCAGCTCTGCCTGCAGTTGGGCCTTCTCGGCCTCGTAAGGGCGGCGGGCCAGTTTCGCGGAACGGCGCACGGTGCGCTTTTGGACCGGTTCGGCTTGCGGGGCGTCAATCACGGCGTCTTTCATCTGCGTCTCCATCTGCTGTTTGCAGGACGGCTAGCACGGATGGCAGGGCTGCGCCTTGACATGGCGCAAACCCTGCGACTTTGCGTCATTTGAAATGTCGGGCGGGGACGCTAACCTTACGTCATTCGCAATGCACGGAGGACTTTATGCGTCTTACAGTACTTGCCTTTGTTTTATTGCCTGTTGCGGCGCAGGCCCAAGAGACGACGATTACCATCCCAACCGAGCCTGTGGCCCAGACCCAAAGCTGCCCTGACGGGTTTGCCTGGGATAGCGCAGCCAACGCCTGTGCAATCCCCGCACAAAGCGACATGACTACCCACGCTGGCGGCAAGATGGGCTGTAGCTACAGCGCTGTCCGCGAAGTGACCTCGTAAAGGTCAGAGGCCACTCTGAAGATCATTGAAAATGCCCTCAGCGACCGCGGCTCCAAATATGCGGTCGCTGGCGGGCCTGTCAGCAGCGCCGAAGAGGCGCGGGCTTTTGTCAAACAACTCTGCCGGAAAAAGAAATTCGCCAAGGCGACCCACAACACATGGGCTGTGCTGCTGCCTGACGGCCCGCTCAAGAACGACGACGGAGAGGCCGGGGCGGGCATGGTGATCCTGCGGATGCTCGAACGCGAAGGGCTGGAGGGGCACATCGTGGTGGTCACGCGCTGGTTCGGCGGGGTGAAGCTGGGCGGGGATCGGTTTCGCAGGGTGCAGGACGCGGTGCGGGTTTATTTGGATGAGGTGAAGCCCTGAGTGCGACCGAGGGCAGGGCGCGGACCGAGGGGGTTTGGCCCGTCTCGCAAACCGTCCGGTGGAAGGTTTGAGGGTCAGACGGGCGGAGTTCCGGGGGCGTCTGAGGTGGAGCGCAGCAGAGGGCAGGGCGCGGACCTCGGGGCGGGCGCAGCACCTTTTCCGCAGTGTGGGGCAGCACAACAATGATCAAGCGATCCGCAGCGTGCTAGGTTGCAAGAGCGCCCTCCCCATGGGGGAGGTCCGGGCGCTGCCCGGCGATGCCGGGCGAGGATATAAAGTTGTGCCAAGAGAGAATGAGAAACACGGAGTCTACGTTTGACCAAAAAATATGAAGTCCGAACAACTGCAGAGCGCTTTATTCACAATGAACTATCGACCTGTGCTTGGCATTTCCAAGGTGTGGCAAACAACAAAATTGAGACAGGAGAGCGCGAAGGCTGTGCACTGGACATGATGGCAGCACTTGTCTTTTGCGCATTCAGCGTTGAAGCGAAGGTGAACTTCATCGGCTGGAAGACATTACAAGATGGTTGGCCCGAAAGAGCCAATCTGCGCGAAAAGATCGACTTGCTCAAAAAGACATTGGGTCTAGAAATCGACTGGTCACAGCGGCCGCTACAGACAATTGCACAATTGAAGCGATTTCGCGACACGCTTGCACACGGCAAACCAGAAATTGTCGATGAGACCAAAGTCACCGACGTAGAACCAGAAGTCTGGGATGCGCTACAAGCGCAGTGGGAGAAATCAGTTCAGCAGGACTTTATGAACCGATGCAGAGAAGATGAAGATAAACTGTGGGAAGTTTTGTTATCGGCGGCGGGAATTGAGCTTCACGAAACGCTCACTTCGGGTGGTCATAGCCTAACGTTACTTGGGTCAAGCGAAGGACGTCCGTCAGTGTGAAGGCTCCGCCCGTCAACGCGGGAAACGATCCCCCGGATCGTTTCTTTACCCGCTAGGGCTCCGCCCCTTGCTTGGCGAAATGATCCACTGGATCATTTCCGGGAAGCCAAGCAAGCCCATAAATCATACTCCCCCGCCTCATCGACGGTCACTTGCACCACATCCCCCACGCTCAACCCCTCGGTTCCCTCGTCAATAAACAGGTTCCCGTCGATCTCTGGCGCGTCGGCCCATGTCCGGCAGGTGGCCACACCGTCCTCGTCGATGTCGTCCACAATCACTTCCAGCGTCTTGCCCAGTTTCGCGGCCAGTTTTGCCTCGGAGATGGCCTGCGATTTCTCCATGAACCGCTCCCACCGTTCCTGTTTGACCTCGGCGGGCACATGGTCTGGCAGGGTGTTTGAACGCGCGCCGGCGACGTTTTCGTATTGGAAGCAGCCCACGCGATCCAGTTGCGCCTCGTCCAGCCAGTCGAGCAGATGCTGGAACTCGGCTTCGGTCTCGCCCGGATAGCCGACGATGAAGGTGGACCGCAGCGTGATATCGGGGCAATCGGCGCGCCAGCGAGCGATTTCGTCCAGGGTCTTCGCTGCCGCCGCAGGCCGCGCCATGCGCCGCAGCACGTCAGGGTGTGCGTGCTGGAAGGGGATGTCGAGATAGGGAAGGACTCCGTTCGCGGGGTCCGCCATCAGCGGGATCAGCTCGCGCACATGGGGGTAGGGGTAGACGTAGTGCAGGCGCACCCAAGCACCCAACCGCCCCAACTCGCGGGTGAGGTCGGTGATATGGCTGCGCACCTCGCCGCCTTTCCATGGGTTCAGGTCATACTTGCGGTCCAGACCATAGGCGCTGGTGTCCTGAGAGATGACTAGCAGTTCCTTAACGCCAGCCTCGACCAGCTTTTCCGCCTCGCGCAGGACTGCATGAGCCGGACGGCTGGCCAGACGCCCGCGCATGTCGGGGATGACGCAGAACTTGCACTTGTGGTTACACCCCTCTGAAATCTTCAGATAGCTGTAGTGGCGCGGGGTGAGGGTGACACCGCTGGCAGGCAGCAGGTCAATAAACGGATCAGGTGCCGGCGGGACAACACCATGCACGGCATCCAGCACCTGTTCGTATTGATGCGGGCCTGTCACGGCGAGGATCTGGGGGTGGTGTTCGCGGATGTAGTCGGGCTCGGCCCCCAGACAGCCAGTGACAATGACCTTGCCGTTCTCTTTCAGTGCCTCGCCGATGGCATCGAGGCTTTCAGCCTTGGCACTGTCGAGGAACCCGCAGGTGTTCACAATGACCGCCTCGGCCCCTGCATAGTCGGGCGAAATCGCATAACCCTCGGCCCGCAGCCTTGTCAGGATGCGCTCGCTATCGACCAAAGCTTTCGGACAGCCAAGCGAGACCATGCCAATGGTCGGTTGCCCGTCGCGCGGGGCGTCGGTCAGTTGCGCTTTAGGAGCAAGATCGGGGCGGGGTCCCAGATTGGGCGGCGTCGGGTTCTGTGTCATGGCGCGCATATAGCGCGGGGTCGGGGCGTTGGGAAGCGGCTGCGATGGCTGCCCGCGCAGCCATCACCGTTGCCAGTGCTGTCGTGCCTTACTTGGACTGCATCTTCTTGATCATGTTCAACGCGGTCCGCCTTGGCAGGAACGGCATGATCCAGTTCAGCATGAACCGCAATTTGCCGTCGTTGACGGCGCGCAACTCACCACGGCGCATGGCGTCATAGCCGAATTTGGCGACAGCCTGCGGTGTCGCACCTTTTTGCGCCGTCAATCCGGTGCCTTCCAGATCGGCGCTTTGGGCAAACTCGGTCTCCACATAGCCCGGCTCAAGCGCGGTGACGGTCACGCCTTTCTCGCGGATCTCAGCGTCCAGTGCCTGACTGAAGCTGCTGACATAGGCCTTGGTTGCGAAATAGGTGGCCTGCAACGGCCCTGGCATATAGCTCGCGGTCGAGCTTACGTTGAGGATCTTGCCAGAACCACGTGCAACCATGTCGTTGCCGACCAGATGGCACAAGGTGACAAGAGCCTTCACGTTCAGGTCGATCATCGCCAGATCCTTGTCCAGATCACGGGCGAGAAACGCTCCCTGTCCGCCAAAGCCTGCATTGTTGACCAGAATGTTGATTTCGGCTCCTGCAGTGGCGTCATAAAGGGCTTGCGCGCCGCCCTCGGCACCCAGATCGAGCGGAATGGTGGTTACGGAGACTTCGTGATCGCGTTCAAGTTCCTCTTTCAGGGCTGACAATTCATCAGCGCGGCGCGCCGTGATGATCAGATCACCGCCCCGCTTCGCATGATAGCGGGCAATTTCGCGCCCGATCCCCGAGGACGCCCCTGTGACAAGTGCAGTGTTTGGCATGTGATCTATCCTTTTGCTGTGCTTGCCTGTCATGTGGGCACGACTTTTGTCACATCAACACCTGCTGCGGTCTGCATGCCCGCGAAAGCAAAAAAGCCGCCCCAAAGGGCGGCTTTGCATCATTTTTGACCTGATCAGCGGCGTCTGTCGCGGCGCGACGACATCGGCTGGAAAGCCACGCCGACATGAGCCTCGCAATAGGGTTTGCCTTGCTGCACTGCCAGACCGCAGAACCAGAAGTCATCTGTCGCAGGATCGCCAACAGGCCATTTGCATGTCTTTTCCGTCAGTTCCATCAAAGTGAGCTTTTTAGCTGACTTTTCGACCTCGTTGACCTTGGCAAGCGCCTCGGGGCTGATTTCATTGGCCGATGGCTGCGGAGGCAACGGCTGCCCTGCAGGAATAATCGCGCGGCGCGCGGCAGAAATCGGGATACCGTTCTCGTCGAGTTCCGGCTCTTCCTTCTTTTCCGGCGCAGGTGCGGCGGCCTTTGGCGCGGGCTTCGGTTTGGCAGGTGCCTTGGCTGCCGCTGCCGGCTTTTCCTTGGGCGCAGCTTTGGCGGCAGAGCCACCTGAGCCTGCACGGTTCGATAGGCCAAGACGGTGCACCTTGCCGATCACGGCATTGCGTGTCACGCCACCGAGTTCCTTGGCGATCTGGCTGGCCGACTGGCCCTCGCCCCACATCTTTTTGAGCGTCTCAACGCGCTCGTCAGTCCAGGACATATACGTTCCTTTGCGTCTCTTGCGCCCAAGCCTTCAGGCAGGCGCCGTCTTTTGCATCCACAGCATATTAGTCATTGCGCGCGGTGATGTGAAGGCGAGCGCGGCGGTTTTCTTGCCCGTCTCGCGATGGCTGGTCATTTCGGTGTGGTTCGCTATGTCTGGGCCAAGAAGAGGGACCATCATGCAAGATCAGACACAAATGGGCGTGCGTCGCTTTGGACGCGTCAACTGGCTGGGCACCTGGACACTGGTCCGGCGCGAGATCAGCCGCTTTATGAATGTCTGGTCACAAACCGTGATGGCACCTCTCATCAATGCAGGGCTTTTCCTGATGATCTTCACCATCGCGATTGGTCCGCAAAGGGGCGATGTGATGGGCGTGGATTTCATGACGTTTCTGACGCCAGGTATCTTGACCATGACGGTCATCCAGAACGCCTTTGCCAATACCTCTTCAAGCCTCGCCTCTGCCAAGGTGCAGGGAAATATCGTCGATACGCTGATGCCGCCGCTTTCGGCTGGGGAACTTGTGACAGGCTATCTCGGAGGTGCGGTGGCGCGGGGCGCACTTGTTGCCATTGTGATCGCGATCGGTGCTGCGCTTTTGCTTGGTGTGGGTGTCCAATCGCCGCTCTGGGTGATCACTTTTGTTTTTCTGGGGTCAGTCCTGATGGGCGGTCTGGGTCTGATCGCTGGCATCTTTGCCAACAAGTTTGATCAGCTTTCTGCGATTTCGAATTTTCTGATCACGCCATTGGCGTTTCTGTCAGGGACATTCTATTCGATCGAGGCTTTGCCACCTCTCATGCAAACACTCAGCCATGCCAATCCGTTCTTCTATATTATCGACGGCGTGCGCTTTGGCATGATTGGCGTGAGTGACAGCAGCCCATGGGTGGGGCTTGCTGTGGTGCTGGCGGCATGTCTGGTCGTTGTGGGCATCTGCCTGCGCTGGATGCACAGCGGCTACCGTCTCAAAGCCTAAAGTGGCCCTCTGACGGGAATCCCGCGCTCGGCCATCACCTCGACCAATGTGTCGTCATCCGGCAGATCAAGCGGAAAGACCCCTTCCTGTTCTCCATCACGATAGACGATGACATAGCTGATCTCATCGGATGTTTCTGCCGCTTGCAGATAGGCGATCCGGTCCAGAGGTACGGGACGCGGTTTGCGCCATGCCGCAAGTGTCAGATGGTCACCGTCCAGTTTGATCCCGTAAACGGGGCGGCGCGGCATCAGCCAGCCGACCGTGATCGCGATGAAAAGAACACTCAGCCAAATCAGCTGCTGCAGATCGAGTGCGACAACCATGACGGCAATGGCCACTGCCATGGCAGCCGCCAACCAGACCACGGGCCGCTTGGGCTTGTGGCGGTATTCGAACGTATCGCTCATGCTTTGCGCCTAAAGCAGAAACATGGCTTGATTTTGACCGTATTGGTGCAGTCTCAGGACGCCGCTTTCGCCCGCCGTTCCCGCCATGCAAGCAAGGACGCGCCGCCCAGAATGATCGCGGCCCCTGAAATGCTGACCGCATCGGGGACAACATCAAAGATCAGCAGGTCATAAAGGCTCGCGAACACAAGCGTGATATAGCTGAAAGGCGTGATGAAGCTGGCATCCGCCCGCGCCATGGCGTTCACAAAACACGCCTGCGCCGCAGCCATCAGCATTCCCAGACCTGCTAGGGCTGCCCATTGTGCAGGTGTCGGCATGACCCAGACAGGCAGCACCGCGACGGTGGCGATGACCAGACCAATGGTGTTGTTGACCAGCAGGATCTGAAAAGGCCCCTCGCGGTTGGCAAGCTTCTTGATGAAGATCAGCTCCATGCCCATGACAACCGCCGCACCCAGCGCCAGCAGCCCCGCCAGTTGAAAACTGTCAGGGCCAGGGCGCAGCAAGACAAGCGCACCGAGTAGCGCGGTGAAGGCGGCAAACCAGCGCCACGGCCCAACGCGTTCACCCAAAAGCGGGATGGCCAGCAACATACCGAAGACTGGATTTAGAAAGCTGATCGCCGTGGCATCCGAAAGCGGAATATAGGCGACAGCTGCGAACATCAGCGTCACGCCACCCCACCCGAACAAGGTCCGCCCGATGTGCAAACCGAAATGCGGTCGGCTGATCCGAGGGCGCAGGACAGCCGCCATCGTCGCGATGGTCAGAAAGGCGAACAGAAAGCGTCCGTGACTGATCTGTAGCGGGTGCAGCGGGGGACCGAGCGTCTCCGTCCCCAGCGATTTTGCAAACAGCATCGTCGCCGCGATAAACGCGGTCGCCGTCAGCATGAAGGCAACGGCAACAGGGGGATTCTGGGGGCGCAAACTCATGCGCCTCTGTGACGCGCTCTTTGGTCAGAGACAAGTGGGCTAGTGCGCCTCAAGCACCTCAACGGCAAGGATCGTCGGCAGGTGACGCGCAATTTCGTCCCAACTGTCGCCTTCGTCAAAGCTGGCAAAGACCGATCCACTGTTGGTGCCGAAATAGACACCGGCAGGATCGCGTGTGTCGCCGGCCATCGCCTGCCTCAGCACGGTAAAGAAGCATCCCTCCTGAGGCAGACCATTTCGGCACGCTTCCCAACTTTGGCCGGCGTCTCTGGTCCGCCACACAGCCGCCGCGGCATCTGGCGGGAAGCGTCCAGCGCTGTCACCGTTGAGCGGTAAGGTCCAGACCGTATCGGGATCACGCGGATGCACCCTGATGGGAAACCCGAAAGTCGAAGGCAGGCCCGCATTGATGTCATCCCAACTGCGCCCGCCATCACGGGACCGCCAGACACCGTGGTGGTTCTGTTGATAAAGCACATCACCGTCAGCAGGCGCGCGCATCATGTTGTGTACACAGTGGCCTACGTCTCCGCCAGACGGGGCTGCAGGATGATGGTGACCCTCGCAGGCTGCGGCATTGGTCAGCCGGTTGCGACGCTCCCATGTTGCGCCACCATCCTCGGTGGCAAAGACACCGGCGGCGGAAATGCCGACCCAGACCTTCTTCGGATCCTCCGGTGTCGTCACGATCGTATGCAGAACAAGCCCCGCAGCGCCCGGATTCCAGCTTTCGGCAGAAGGATGGTCCGTTAAACCATCGAGCTTTTCCCAGGTCTCGCCGTTGTCGGTGCTGCGCAGTAGCGAGGCAGGCTTTGTGCCCATGTAAAGCGTGCCATTGTCGTAATGCAGCGACCAGATATCTGTGAAGCTGTCACCGAAGGGGAGGGGGTCGCCTGTGACACCCATGGATTTTGCAAACTCCGGATCGCTCGCTGCCCATTGATCAATCTGGCCGCTTGTCAGCCGGGTTTGTGTCCATGTGGCACCGCCATCATCGGACCGCCAGATGCTGGCGCCGAAGAAATCACCGCCTCCACCAGCCCAGATGCGCCCTGTCTGCGGATCGCCGATGATATGTCCGATTGACTTGCCATTGCAGAACGGACCGCGGACCGACCAGTCTTGCCGGTCTTTCGCAGCCTGCACGAGAAATGCGCCTTTGGTCGTCCCAACAAGGACCGTCGTAGTCGGTTGTGCCATGATAAATCCCCCGGTTTGCGGGCAAGTTTATCACACTTGCGCTGGTCAGGTGAGAAATTCCGGCAAGGTGCGACTGCATCCAAAAAGGGGGTTCCCCAAAGCCAGCCGCTCGTCTAATGAAGGCGCATGATGATGCAGACGACAAACGAAACCCGACGCCGACGCTAAACCGCGCCGCCTTTTGTCCTGCCATTCATAACCCCTTAACATTGTTGACACCCCTGAAAGGTTCTGAACCAATCGGGCATATCTCAAAGGAAGATCGCGATGATCGCTTCTATTCTGCCGACCTATAACCGTGCGCCGCTGACATTTGTCTCCGGCGAAGGCTCCTGGCTGACAGAGGCGGATGGACGACATTTTCTCGATCTTGGGGCTGGAATTGCGGTCAATGCATTGGGCCATGCACATCCTGCTTTGGTTGCGGCCCTGACTGATCAGGCGCAGGCGCTGTGGCACGTGTCCAACCTCTACAACATCCCTGCGCAGCAAAAGCTGGCAGATGCGCTGGTGGATCAGACATTCGCCGATACGGTGTTCTTTACCAACTCAGGCACTGAATCCTGCGAGCTTGCCGTCAAGATGGCACGCAAATACTGGTACGACAAAGGCCAGCCTGACCGTACGGAGATCATCACCTTCTCAGGGTCGTTCCATGGCCGTTCCAGCGCCGGTATCTCTGCTGCCGGCTCCGAAAAGATGACCAAAGGCTTTGGCCCGTTGTTGCCTGGCTTCACGCATCTGGAGTTTGGCGACCACGATGCTTTGCAGTCGGCGGTCTCTGACAAGATCGCCGCGATTTTGGTCGAGCCGGTGCAGGGCGAGGGCGGTATCCGTCCGCTACCGGATCAATGCCTCAAAGGGCTGCGGGACCTTTGCGACCAGCACGGTATCTTGCTCATCTTTGACGAGGTGCAATGCGGGATGGGCCGGACCGGCAAGCTTTTTGCGCATGAATGGGCGGGAATTACACCTGACATCATGATGGTCGCCAAAGGGATCGGCGGCGGCTTCCCGCTTGGCGCGGTCCTCGCCACTGAGAACGCGGCCTCCAGCATGACCGCCGGAACGCATGGATCCACATACGGCGGCAACCCATTGGCCTGCGCGGTCGGCGCGAAGGTCATGGAAATCGTGGCCGATGATGCCTTTCTGGCAGAGGTGAACCGCAAGGCGGGCCACTTGCGCCAAAAGCTTGAAGGGCTTGTGGCCGCTCATCCGGACGTCTTTGAAACTGTGCGCGGGTCCGGGCTGATGCTGGGACTGAAGTGCAAGACAACAAACACCGACGTGGTCGCAGCCGGCTATGCGCAGAACATCCTGACAGTCCCCGCAGCCGACAACGTGATCCGTCTGTTGCCTGCGCTGACAATTACAGATGCCGAGATTGACGAGGCGATCAAACGCCTCGATGCCGCCGCAACAACCATGACGGAGGCCGATGCGTAATTATACCTTCCGCAGACTGGGCCGGTCAGACCTGCCCCTCATGCGCCGCTGGCTACAGGAGGCGCATGTCAGGGTCTGGTGGCCCGACGCGGAACGGCAGCTTACGCTGATGGAGCAGGATATGGATAATCCGCAGATCGACATGTCACTGGTAAGCCTGATCAATCAGCCTTTCGCCTATGTGCATGACCACGACGCCAGAGCGTTCGATTTGCCGCAGTACGCGGACCTGCCGCAAGGTGCACGGGTGATGGCAACCTTTGTTGGTGACACGCAGTTTCTGGGGCAGGGGCATTCGGCGGGCTATATCGACAGTTACGTCCGCGATTTGCGACGACACTATCCTATGGTTGCAGTCGGTCCCAATACCACCGATACCAGCGCCATCCGTATTTTCAGTCAGTCCGGCTTTATGAAGCGTCGTCTGGCGTCGACCCGCGATGGGCGCCTTGTGCAGGTTATGACCCATCTATGAGTTTCCGGGCCCCGGTGCCCCCAAATCTTCAGCGAAAACAATGAACCATTTTCTAGATATCAACGTCACTCCAACAGACGCTTTGCGCGGCATCATCGACAACGCGCAAGCCATGAAAACCGCGCGCGCAGGCAAACCCAAAGGCACGCCAGACGCCGAACAGCCGCTGGCCGGGCATATGGTCGCGCTCATCTTTGAAAAACCTTCAACCCGGACGCGCGTTTCCTTTGATGTTGGGGTCCGCCAGATGGGCGGGCAGACCATGGTGCTATCCGGTGCGGACATGCAGCTTGGCCATGGCGAGACCATCGCCGACACGGCGCGGGTTCTGTCGCGATACGTGGACCTGATCATGATCCGCACCTTTGAAGAACAGACGCTGCTGGATATGGCCGAATATGCCACCGTGCCCGTGATCAACGGTCTGACCAACCGCACGCATCCCTGCCAGATCATGGCTGACATCATGACCTTCGAAGAACACCGCGGCCCCATCAAAGGCAAAAAGGTGGTCTGGTCAGGTGACGGCAACAACGTCTTTGCCAGTTTCGCTCACGCCGCCAAACAGTTCGAGTTCGATCTGGTCTTTACCGGCCCGCCGCCATTGGACCCTGAACCGGCTCTGACCGGCCTTTACACCACGGTCCGCGATCCCAATGAGGCTGTCGAAGGGGCCGATCTTGTGGTCACAGACACTTGGGTCAGCATGCACGATCCCCAATCGGCGCGCGAGCGGCGGCACAACCAGCTAAGGGGGTATCAGGTGAATGACGCGCTGATGGCCAAGGCCAAGGAGGACAGCCTGTTCATGCACTGCCTGCCCGCCCACCGCGACGACGAGGCGACCAGCAGCGTTATGGATGGCCCGCATTCGGTGATTTTCGATGAGGCCGAGAACCGCCTGCACGCGCAGAAGGCGATCATGCGCTACTGCTTGGGTGTCTGATGCAAGAGGATCAGGCTGCCGATTTCAGCGGCTCTGCCTGATCCAGATAAGCCTTTAGAAACGCACGCAACCCGCGGTCTTTGGTTTTCTTGATCGCTTTGCTCAGCGGCAGCCATTTGCGCCTGCGCATACCGGCCTCCGGATAGGTCCTGGCCGTCTTGCGGACATCAATGCGATAAACGCTGACATGGCAGGGAATGCGGCGGCCGTCATCGTACCGCTTTTCGGTCATGTAGCCGCCAACCGGCGTCTTGCTAATCTTGCCCTTGCGCACACCCGCCTCTTCCCAGGCTTCGGCGCGGGCCGTTTCGCGATCAGTCAGATGATCCTCCGGCCAGCCCTTGGGGATGATCCAGCGCCCGCGAGAGGACTTGACGAAAAGCACCTCGGGCCCTGCCGCGCCGTCACGCAGGCAAAGCGCCCCGACCTGCGAAATCGCAGCCGGATCAAGGTCCAAACCCTTGGGTCCAGTCCAATAGGATGTGTCAACAGATGACATATACCCGCCAATATGCTCTTATTATTGATAAAAAGTAACATATCCACAGGGCGAAGGCAAATCCGGCTCAACGCCCGCGCGGTTTGGCACGCAAAGTTGGATCCGCTTGCGTAGGGTCTTCAGGCCACGGGTGCTTGGGGTAACGCCCGCGCATATCGCGCCGGACATCCGCATAGGACGTGGCCCAGAACCCCACAATATCCTGCGTGACCTGAACAGGCTTTTGTCCCGGAGACAGCAAAGTCACCCGCAAAGGGCGGCCGGCAACGACAGGGTGTGTCGTCACGCCAAACATCTCTTGCAGGCGCAGGGTAATCTCTGGTGCGTCCCCGCTATAGTCGATGGGAATATGCCGCCCCAGCGGCGTTTCAAAATGGGCGGGTGCGGCGCGGTCCAACTGCTGCATCTGGTCCCAGTCCAGCATCGCCCGCAAAGCAGGCAAGAGATCGAATGACTTCCATTGCTCTGCCGTGCGCACGTCACGCAGATGCGGCAAAAGCCATGTCTCAAGGTTTGCCAGCAGGCTGTCGTCGTCCATCGCAGGAAGCCCGTCAACCAAGGCAACACGCGCCCGAAACCGCAACGTGGCATCGCGCCAGGGCAGACCGATCTGGCGTATGCCCTCTAACATGGCTGCAGCTAGAGCCTCTGCTGGCGCGTCGCTCCAGCTCCGGTCATCAAGGACAAGCGCACCAAAGCGTTCCTGCCTCCGGCTCAGAACACGGCTATCGCGTTTGGACCACACACACACGTCTTGCCACGCGATCTGATCGGCGAAGATCTGTCTGAAGGCGGCATCTGCGATTGGTACGGCTTGCCTGATGCGCGCTTCACGCGTGTCGCCATCAAGGTCAGACACAACCAGCAGCCGTTCACCAGCCAGCGGGTCTTCGTTTGACAACACTGCGCCTTTGCCACCCGAAAGGACATAGCGCGCGTCATTGCCTTTGCGGCGCAGCGCAACACGGTCAGGATAGGCGAGTGCTGCCATTTGCCCCAGCGAGAGCGGTGCGCCTTCGGTCAGGCCATGCGCGAGGCGCTTCGCCTCCGGCCTGATCTGGGCAAGGGCTGCATGGCTGACCGCACCGGGCCCGTCATAGTGCCCGTCGATTGCTTTCATCCGCAGCGACAGATCAACCGGCGCGCCGCGCAAAGGATCGCGTGCTGCCAGCAGCGCCGCAAGCGGGGCAGCTTGTGCGCCTGCAACGCGCAACATGTGACCCAGACGCGGATGCAACGGGATTGCGGCCAAGGCGCGCCCGTGCGCCGTGATCCGCTTTCCCTCGTCCAATGCCCCCAGACTTTGCAGAAGGGATTGCGCCTCTTTCAAAGCCCCTTCTGGCGGGGGTGTCAGGAAACTCAACGCCTCGCTGCCCCACATCGCAAGCTCAAGCGCGAGCCCCGCCAGATCAGCCGCTTCAATCTCGGCAGGCGGGAACGGTTGCAATGCCCCATGTGCCCCTTTGGTCCACATCCTATAGGCAAACCCTTCGGCCACACGGCCAGCACGTCCGGCGCGCTGTGTGGCCTCTGCGCTGCTGACCGCTTCGGTCACAAGCCGCGACATGCCGGAACTGGGGTCGAACCGCGCGCGTCTTGCGCGCCCGGCATCAACGACGACGCGGATATCCTCGATGGTCAGCGAGGTTTCTGCAATGGATGTGGCCAGCACAATCTTGCGGCCCTGTGGTTCTGGCCTGATCGCCTTGCGCTGTTGTGCAAACGGCATTGCACCAAACAGCGGCCTGATCACGCAGTCAGGCGACAGCCGTCCCCGCAAACCGGCCTCTACGCGTCTGATCTCCCCTTCACCCGGCAGAAAGACCAGAACGCCACCTTCAGTCTCTGATACAGCTTTGTGCACAAGATCGGTCGCTGCCTGCGCGAACCTGACTGTCTTTGGGACGGCCTGATCCAGATAGCGGGTCTCGACAGGAAAAGTCCGCCCTTCGGAGGTGACGATAGGGGCGTCATCCAGCATCGCCGCGACAGGGGCTGCATCGAGCGTGGCCGACATGACAACCACCATCAGATCGGGTCTGAGGGCCTCGCGCACTTCCCATGTCAATGCCAGACCGAGATCGGCGTTCAGAGAGCGTTCGTGGAATTCGTCAAAGATCACGACACCGACCCCGGTCAATTCGGGATCTGACTGCACCATCCGCGTCAGAATACCTTCGGTGACGACTTCGATGCGCTGGCCTGCCTTGCTGTCACCGCGCATCCGGTAGCCCACCGTCTTGCCGACAGGCTCCCCAAGGCCCTCTGCCAGCCGTTCGGCTGCGGCGCGCGCCGCCAGCCGTCTGGGTTCAAGCATGATGATCTTCTGGTCAGTCAGCCCTGCCTGCAGGATCGCCAGTGGCACGCGGCTTGTCTTGCCGGCCCCTGGCGGCGCTTGCAGGACAACACGGCCCTGGCGCGCAAGCGCGGCCGTCACATCTGGTAGGACAGGATCAATCGGCAGGGTGGTCATAGGGCAGATGTGCCACATCACCTCTGGCATGACCAGTTGGCCTGCCCGAAATGAAAAACCCGCCTGAAGATCAGACGGGTTTACATCATCTTTGGTGCGGCTGCGATTTAGGCGGCTGCGTTCAGGATCTGCTTTTTGACCTTCAGCGCCTCAGCGGAAAGTTCAGCATCCTTTGCTTTCGCCATGAAAGCGTCCAGACCACCGCGGTGATCTACCGTGCGCAAAGCAGCACTTGATACTTTGAATTTGAATGACCGGCCAAGCACGTCAGACTGCAGAGTGACATCCTGCAGGTTTGGCAGAAAACGACGGCGGGTACGGTTTTTGGCGTGGCTGACATTGTTGCCAGACATCGGGCCTTTTCCAGTCAGTTCGCAACGGCGCGACATGAGCTTCTTCCTTGTTCTTGCGGCTCTGCCGACCAAATCGTCGGGGCCTCGTGAGTCGGGTTAGAACCCCGCAGCCGCAGGGTCGTGCATAAGATCAGCGCGAGATAGGCGGATTCCGTGACCCCGTCAACCCGCTTTGCCAGCCCTGAGCGGGAATTTCAGCCGGTGCTGTCACTCCGTCCCCGCGTCAGTTCAGGAATTGGCCGCAAGCCGCTTTTGCAAAGGGGCCAGAACCTCTGCCGCCGCCGCTGCCGGGGTGCGCGCGCCGGCCTTGACCTGCGCTTCGGCAGAGGCCACCGCCGCCGCCATTTGCGGATCACTTTGCAAGAGCGACAGCAGGCCGTGGCGCACGTCTTCGCCGAACCAGAAACCCGCCTGCGCCTCGCGGGTAGCCGCCCAGATACCCTGATCCTTGCGCCAGTCTGCAAGGGTCTGCATTTCGTCCCATGCCGCCGACAGCCCGTTGGCCTCCAGCGCAGAGATCGTCAGCGCCTTGGGAAACCCCTCAGGGTCCTGCGGGCGCTTGCGCAAAAGCCGCAGCGCCCCGGCATAATCGGCACAGGTGCGCGTGGCTTGGGACTTCAGTTCACCATCGGCTTTATTGACCAGAATAAGATCGGCCATTTCCATGATGCCGCGCTTGACGCCTTGCAACTCATCGCCTCCGGCTGGGGCCAGCAACAGCACGAATAAATCGGCCATCTGCGCCACAACGGTTTCTGACTGGCCCACGCCCACGGTCTCGATCAGCACAACATCAAATCCGGCAGCCTCGCACAAGGCCACGGCCTCACGTGAGCGGCGCGCGACACCCCCCAACTGGGACTGGCTTGGCGAAGGGCGGATAAACGCGTTGGGATCACGCGAAAGCTGGTCCATGCGGGTTTTGTCACCAAGGATCGAGCCGCCCGACCGGGCAGAGGAAGGATCAACCGCCAGCACCGCCACGCGCTTGCCCATGCCGGTCAGCATCAGGCCAAAGCTTTCGATAAATGTCGATTTGCCGACGCCCGGCGTGCCCGAGAGGCCGATACGCAACGCCTGCCTGTCGGTGCCGAGCCGATCCAGCAAATCCAGCGCCTCTGCGCGGTGATCGGCGCGGCCGCTTTCGACAAGGGTGATCGCGCGCGCCAGGGCGCGCCGCTCGCCGGATTTGATCGCATCAGCCAATGCAGGAATATCGCGTGTCGTGCTCATGGCTCCTTCATACGGGTCAGCTAGGAAAGGTCCAGCCCGAAGGATCAGATCAACGCGGCTACCCAAGCCGGAACGACCTCTGATGCCGGACCGTAACGATGTGTGTCAAACGCATTGGCGCGCGCCGAAGGAGCGAGGTTGATCTCAAGCGTCTCACCGCGCGCGATCTCGACCAGACCGGCCGCAGGATAGACCTCAGCCGAGGTGCCGATTGCAACAAAAAGGTCGGCCGTCTCGACCGCGCCTGCCAGACGGTCCATGTGATAGGGGATCTCGCCAAACCAGACGATATCCGGTCGTGTGCGCGCCGCGGTGCAGGCAGGGCAGGGGTCTTGCGGATGCATTGCCTCTGGCGCGTCCCAGCGATGCCCGCAGGCCGCGCAAAGGGCACGCATAAGTTCCCCATGCATATGGATGACGCCGCGCGCACCGGCACGTTCATGCAGGTCATCGACGTTTTGCGTGATCAACGTCACATCGTGCCTGCCCGATTGTTGCAGGGCCGCAAGCGCCGTATGTGCCGCGTTGTGGCTGGCCTCTAACGCATTGCGGCGTCTGGCATTGTAGAACTCATGGACCAATGAGGGATTGCGGGCAAAGCCTTCGGGGGTTGCGACCTCGTTGAGGTCATACTTGGTCCAGAGCCCGTCCTTGTCGCGGAAGGTGCCAAGCCCGCTTTCGGCAGACACACCCGCCCCTGTGAGAATTGCGATCTTCATGGCCATACTAGACAGGCTGCTGTCCTTGGGCGCAAGCTGGGGGCGCACATACCATGGCCGGAGGAAGGGATATGACAAAAACGCCAATGCATCTTTGGATCGTCGGGGTGTTGTCGCTTGTCTGGAACGCGGGCGGAGCCGTTGATTATCTGATGACGAAACTCGAAGTGCCGGATTATGTCGCAGCACTCCCCGAAGATTCGTTGCGCCTGCTGCAAGAGGCGCCGCTTTGGTTCCATGTGGCTTGGGCCACCGGTGTCTGGCTTTCGGTGGTGGGATCAATTCTGCTGCTCGCACGGTCCCGCTTGGCAGGGACTGCCTTCGCGCTTTCGCTTGGCGGATTGCTGGCCTCGTCTGTCTATACTTACGGGCTGTCTGAGGGTGGGTCGATGATGGCCACAGGTGGGCCTGCCGCAATCGCCTTTCTGATCGCGATCCCGGTCCTTCTCGTCCTGCAATGGCTTTATGCCCGTGCCATGACACGTAAAGGCGTCTTGCGCTGATGCGGGTTCTGTTTGTGTGTCTTGGAAATATCTGCCGTTCGCCAGCGGCAGAGGGTGTGATGCGCCAGCGCGCGCCCGACTGGGTGATCGACAGCGCTGGCACTGGCGGATGGCACGTCGGTGATCCGCCCTACGGCCCAATGCAGCAAGCGGCCCAGCGGCGCGGGATTGACCTCAGCGACCTCAGGGCACGGCAGTTCCAGACGGCAGACTTTGACAGATTTGACCTGATTGTTGCGATGGACCGCCAGAACCTTGCCGACATTGAGCGGCTCAGACCGCGTGACAATGCGACACCCGTGCGGCTGATGGCGGAAAAGGACGTGCCTGATCCTTACTACACAAGGGATTTTGACGGCGCGCTTGACTTGATTGAGGAGGCGGCGACTAGCCTGCTGGCCTGCAAATCTGTTCAGCCAGATCAGTAAAGGCGCGATAGCGATCCCAGAACCGCTCATCGCGGAAACTGTCCGACTGACGCGTGTCCTGCGCCAGTTGTGGATCATAAAAGAAGCTTGCCGCCCGCGTCTGGTCACTGGCTGACAACGACTGGTTTGCCACCTGCTGGATGCACGAACAGAGCGCAGGCGAGGCGGCGCGCCGGTCCGCTTCAAGGCAGGCTGCCGAGATATCGCCGGTGATGACGCGACTGCCACCGCCGCAAGCTGCGGCCGATGCCACTGCACCGGCAAGAAGAATATACCGCATCGTTTTGTCCTCTGTTCGCCCCCACGTTCATGCGCGGGTGGTCAGTCAGGATTTCGTCCATTTGGGTCAATTATGTAGCCCAATGCCGAGTCTTTCAATTCACGATTGCAGGCTTTGAGAGATTGCTTTGAAAATGACGCGGTGTGCACCCTCACCATCCCGCTTGACCGCTCCTGAAATCCGCTCCATATCCCAGCCATGACAGAGCTTTCGCATATCCGTAACTTCTCGATCGTGGCGCATATCGACCATGGGAAATCCACCCTGGCCGATCGGCTGATCCAGTCCACCAACACCGTCACTGAACGCGAGATGAAGGAACAGCTTCTCGATGCGATGGATATCGAGCGCGAGCGCGGGATCACCATCAAAGCCAACACCGTCCGCATCGACTATCTGGCCGATGATGGCGAAAAATACGTGCTGAACCTGATCGACACCCCCGGTCACGTGGACTTCGCCTACGAGGTGTCACGCTCCATGCGCGCGGTCGAAGGATCACTGCTGGTCGTGGACAGCACCCAAGGGGTCGAGGCGCAGACGCTCGCCAATGTCTATCAGGCCATCGACGCCGACCACGAAATCGTGCCTGTGCTCAACAAGATCGACCTGCCAGCGTCCGAATGTGACCGCGTGGCCGAACAGATCGAGGATGTGATCGGCATCGACGCCTCAGGCGCGATCCAGGTCAGCGCGAAAACAGGTGTGGGCATCAAGGAAACGCTTGAGGCCATCGTCACCAAACTGCCAGCGCCCAAGGGCGAGCGTGACGCGCCGCTCAAGGCGATGCTGGTCGATAGCTGGTATGACAGCTACCTCGGTGTGATCGTTCTGGTGCGCATCATCGATGGCGTGATGAAAAAGAACGACCGCGTCAAATTCATGTCGAACGGCACCGTCCACCAGATCGACAAGATCGGCGTTTTCCGCCCCAAGATGCAGGACGTGGCCGAACTTGGCCCCGGCGAGATCGGCTTTATCACCGCCTCCATCAAACAGGTCCGCGACACCCGCGTGGGTGACACGATCACGTCCGAGAAAAAAGGCACCGACACCCCGCTGCCGGGCTTCAAGCCCTCACAGCCGGTGGTGTTCTGCGGGCTCTTCCCCGTGGACAGCTCCGAATTCGAGGACCTGCGCGACGCCATCGACAAGCTGGCCCTGAACGACGCCTCCTTCAGCCACGAGATGGAAACCTCAGCCGCACTCGGCTTCGGCTTCCGCTGTGGTTTCTTGGGGCTTTTGCACCTTGAGGTCATCCGCGACCGGATCGAGCGCGAATATGACATCGAACTGATCACCACCGCCCCGTCGGTCGTCTATCACGTCTACATGCGCGACGGTGAGATGATGGAGCTGCACAACCCCGCCGACATGCCCGACCTGACCCATGTCGACCATGTCGAGGAACCCCGCATCAAGGCCACGATCCTTGTGCCCGACGACTACCTCGGCGATGTGCTGAAACTCTGTCAGGAGCGTCGCGGCGTCCAGCTTGACCTGACCTATGCAGGCAGCCGCGCAATGACGGTCTATGACCTGCCACTCAACGAGGTTGTCTTTGACTTCTACGACCGGCTGAAGTCCGTGACCAAAGGCTATGCCTCTTTCGATTACCAGATGACAGGTTACCAACAGGATAATCTGGTCAAAATGTCCGTGCTGGTGAACGAAGAGCCTGTGGATGCGCTCTCCATGATGGTGCACCGCGACCGGGCCGAGATGCGCGGGCGCGCCATGGTCGAAAAGCTCAAAGACCTGATCCCCCGCCACATGTTCAAGATCCCGATACAGGCGGCTATCGGCGGCAAAGTGATCGCCCGCGAGACGCTGTCCGCTCTGCGCAAGGACGTAACCGCCAAATGCTACGGCGGCGACGCGACGCGTAAGCGGAAACTGCTGGACAAGCAGAAGGCCGGTAAGAAAAAGATGCGGCAGTTCGGGAAAGTGGATATCCCGCAGGAAGCGTTTATTTCAGCGCTGAAGATGGATAGCTAGGGCGATGCCCACCGTCTACCGGCTCGATGGCTATCGCTTCTTCTTCTACTCGAACGAAGGCGACCCGCGCGAGCCGGTCCATATCCATGTGATGAAGGGCGGGGCTGAAGCCAAGTTCTGGGTTAGGCCGGTGATCCGGCTCGAGCGATCTTACGGCTTTGACGCCCGCACTTTGCGCAAACTCGCGCGCATGATAGAGTCGAATGGCAAACTGATTTCAGAGGCATGGGATGAGCATTTCGGCGGTTGAGGTTCACTTTGACGACGACCTGATGTGGGTCAGCCTGCAAGACGGGCGGCAACTCGGTGTGCCACTGGCATGGTTTCCTAGGCTAATGGCAGCTACGGCAGAGGAACGGACGGCAGTTGAGATTAGCCCGTTCGGGCTGCATTGGGAGACGCTGGACGAGGATATCTCGGTGCCTGCGCTGCTGGCAGGGGAGCCGGTGCTGGCGGCGGAGTGAGGGGAACGAGTAACTTTCTCCCGGATGCAGATCGCGACGCCTGAGGCAAGACCTATGCGCTGGAGAGATAGATAGCGTAGCGCGAGGTCAGCAGAATCCGGTGTATCTGGTTTACTTGCTCCTACGAGGATTGCCTAAGCACCACCTTTGGTTGAGACTACATGCATCTGTCATGCTTAACCTTGGATTCGAAAGCGAGCTTTGCGAGCAAGTATGGTTCCGAAACTAACACTTTTAATCGACGAAAGTGGGGACCAAGGTCTCGACCGAGTTATGACCCATGATAATCCGTTTGGTGCTTCATCATATCTGACTATGGGGGCAGTTCTAGTTCCATCAATAAACCTCCCGAAAATACGAAAAGATTTGGAATTAATGAGAGGGAAGATTGATGCTAAGGAGCTTCATTGCACTGACTTGAGTCATGGCCAAGTTGCCTTTTGCGCAAGAGAAGTCAAAAAGCTTAGGATGTTGGCTTTCGGTGTAATTTCAAAGAAGTCGACAATCGGAGACTACAGAAAGTCGATTGAAGGCGAGAAACAAGCACAGGACTATTACAATAAGTGTGCTCAATACTTGTTTGAATTGGTCGGGGCATACGTCGGCAAAAAGGAACTCGGCGCCTAGGATATAGCAATAATCTTTGAGCAAAAGCGCGGCCACGACTATGGTCGGTTGGCACGTTTTCTTACAGCAATTGCTGAGAAACCGCTTGATGCACGTGCGGCAAAACTCGCGTATTTGATGCCGGTGAGCATTCAAGCCGTGACTAAGAAAGACGAACCTGCTTTGGCGATAGCAGACCTAGTAGCATACGCTCTCCACAAGAGTTTCTGCTCTGAAAATAACAAGCTGAAACTGACGGAGCAGCGATACCTACGAGAGATCAAGTCCAAGTTCTATTCGTGTGACGCGACAGGTCAGATCGCAAACTTTGGTATCAAATTCATCAGAGGACCCGTCGACATGGGCCTCAAAGGTGAAGAAATGTCATTTGCGATGAAATTCTACAAGAAAGCACCGCAAAAGACTAAATTGCGAAACTCCCTCTAGGTTTGGTAGCGCCCTACTCAGCGCTTTGCGCGTTCAGCCCTGAAACTGTCCGCTGGACAGTTTCCAAAACGGGCTTCACCCACCCCCACGGAGCAGGCGCTGCTGCCCTCCTCCGTTCGGGCGCGGGTTCCCTGACTGTGGTCATCGTTTAGAAACAGGCCCTCTCACCACCCCCTTGACCCACATCAACGACCCCTGCGCCCGCCTCATCTAGCATCTCTCCAATACATCACTGATGGAGACGACGATGGTCCGACTTGCTTCGATACTTTACTCAATTATCGCCACAGCCCTCGGGGGTGCGCTGGTGGTCGTGGCGTTGGTCACCGGCAATGACCAGTTCATCCCGATCCTTGCTGCAGCGGGCATCGGAGCGGTCTTGGCGCTGCCTGTGTCCTACCTCGTGGCACGCGCCATCGTCACCCAGCAGGTCTGACGTTGGGCGGGGCTTGCTCCGTTCGGGCGCGGCTTAAGTCCAGATGACAGGGGGCGAGACTTGAGCGCGCTCCCCCGCAGACCGCCGATCAATCATCCACACACATTCCTTCCGCTCCGACTTTTCGGAACGAACCGCGCGGCGATCCGTTGGTCCTCTCACAAAGGAGGCAATTATGGACCGTCTATCAATCTTTCTGACTTTGCCCATCGGCGCCGTCATTTGCGGCGCAATCGCCATCGTCGCGATGTCGCTGGGTTTTTATAACTGGCCTGTCATCATCGGCGGGTTGATCGTTGGCTATGCACTCAGCTGGCCGGTATCCTACTACGTGTCGCGCCGGATCAAGCGCAACGACAACGGCTTTGATCATCGCCGCGTCGAAGACGTGGGCCCGATCCCGAACCCCAACGCGCGCGAAGTCTAAGCGCAGACCGGGTGTGGATCTAGAACGCCCGATCCACGGCCGAGGCCGCGCGGGTGATATCGCGCCCGACGCCTTTGACTGTTTCACAGGCGGATAGGCCAAGCACGGCCAGAACAAGCGCGAGACGAAGCATCGGCAACCTCAATGATGTGACGGCAGGGCGGTGCGCCCTGTCTTTAGAACGTGCGGTCGAGGGTCTGGCCTGCGGCCGTGATATCACGTCCGGCCCCTTGGATGGTTTCGCAAGCGGCGAGGCCAAGAATGGCAAGGACAAGGGCGATACGGATCATGGCAAACCTCTTTGGATCATGCGTTGTGGCGTAATCTAGCGCCGCAGTCAGGGGGCGGCAAGCAGGCTGCGCGGTGCATCCTGTCTGCACAGGCGGTGTACAGGTTGTGTACAGCTTGTGTACGGGCGGTGTACGCCCCGATCAGCCCAAAAATGCGCTCACCGCGGCGGCAAACTCGCGCGGCTTTTCCGCATGCAGCCAGTGTCCCGCGCCGGGGATCTTCGCGAACTTTGCATCAGGGAAAAGCGCCTTGATTTGGGGTCGCGCGTCGCGCTGGACGTAATCCGAATTGGCCCCCGAGAGGAACAACGTTTCGCCTTCAAATGCTCCCGTAACCTCAGGAAAACCAATGATTTTGTCCATTTCGGCTTCCAGAATGTCGAGGTTCAGACGCCAGCGTTTCTCTTTCAGATCAAGGCTTTGCAGCAGGAAGTCATCGACGCCGGGATCAAGCCCTTGCAGCTGCGCTTTGGCCTCAGCGCGGTTTGTGACAGACGTCAGATTCAGCCCCCGCATGGCATCAATCGGCCCTTGCTGACTGTGAGAGTAGGTCACCGGCGCAATGTCCGCGACGATCAATTTCTCAACAATATCAGGGCGTTGCAAGGCAAGGATCATAGCAGCCTTGCCACCCATCGAATGGCCAAGCACATGCATCGGGCGATCCATCACCTCTGCCAGATCATCAGCCATGTCGGGGTAAGAGTGTGTTTCATACCAAGGACTTAGCGCATGATTGCGCATATCCACGACCACAACCGGCCGCGCTTCGGAGAAGCGCTTCGCCAGAACACCCCAGTTGCGCGCCGACCCAAATAGCCCGTGCGCAATCAAAAGCGGCGTGGCGTCAGGTCCGTCATATGTCACCGTGTTCAACATGCATCTGTTGCTACCCTTCATTGCCCCCGCGTGCCAGAGGGATTGAGCAAATGCCAGCAAGCAAGTACCGCACCGCAAATGAAACAGACCCATGCCGAGATGATCGCTGAAGTGCGCGATGCCTTGCGCCAAAAGCTCAAGCTGCGCGGGCGTTCGCTCGAGGTTCAACTGCGCAATGGTGGGCGGCTACTGCCGCGCTCGGTGAAGCAGGATGTGCGCGTTTTGGCACGTGCTGAGGCTGTTGCTGACAATCCCAAGCTGGCAAAGCTGGTAGAGCCTGCCACCGTCACGCAAGCGCATCGCGCTGTGATGGACTACCTCGATGGCATCGACCCTGCCGCGCAAAGGCGCGACGCGCTTTTGAACATGGCAGCGGCGGTCGGTTTTGTAATCCTGACCACCATAGTCCTCGTCATCATCACGCTCTGGTGGCGTGGGTTCATCTGACGATGCGGCCAGCGCCGATGAGGCCCACCAGCGGGTGGGCCTGATCCGGTTTACAGTTCTGGGTAGATGGGGAAGTTTGCGCAAAGTGCCTCGACTTCGGCGCGGACTTTCGCCTCCACCTCGCCGTTTCCATCTTTGCCATTTGCGGCAAGACCATCGGTCACCTCAACGATCCAGTCGGCGATCTGACGGAATTCAACTTCGGTAAACCCGCGTGTCGTGGCCGCAGGTGAGCCCAAACGGATGCCGGATGTCACCATTGGCTTTTCGGGGTCAAACGGAATGCCGTTCTTGTTGCAGGTGATATGCGCACGACCGAGCGCCTTTTCGGTCGCATTGCCTTTGACGCCTTTGGGGCGCAAATCGACGAGCATCACGTGGGTGTCCGTGCCACCTGTCACAATATCAAGGCCACCCTTCATCAATTGATCGGCAAGCGCTTGGGCATTCTTGATGACCTGCTCTTGATAGCTTTTGAACTCGGGGCGCAGGGCCTCTCCGAATGCGACAGCTTTGCCTGCAATCACGTGCATGAGCGGGCCGCCCTGGATACCGGGGAAGATCGCTGAGTTGCACTTCTTGGCGATGGCCTCGTCATTGGTCAGGATCATGCCGCCACGCGGACCGCGCAGTGTTTTATGCGTGGTTGTGGTGGCAACATGAGCGTGCGGGAAGGGCGAAGGGTAAAGACCAGCAGCCACCAGTCCTGCAAAATGCGCCATATCGACGAGGAGGTAGGCGCCAACGCTGTCTGCAATCTCGCGCATCTTTGCAAAGTCGATGATGCGGGGAATTGCTGATCCACCTGCAATGATCATCTTTGGTTGATGTTCTGTGGCGAGGCGCTGGACCTCATCATAATCAAGTAGGCTGTCCTGCTTGCGCACGCCATATTGGACTGCGTTGAACCATTTGCCAGACTGGTTCGGCTTGGCCCCGTGGGTCAGGTGGCCACCTGCATCGAGCGACATGCCAAGGATCGTATCGCCAGGCTGCAGCAGTGCCTGGAATACACCCTGGTTGGCTTGCGAGCCTGAGTTGGGCTGCACATTCGCAAAACCGCAGTCGAACAGCTGCTTGGCGCGGTCGATGGCCAGATTCTCGGCAACATCGACATGCTCGCATCCCCCGTAATAGCGGCGACCGGGGTACCCTTCGGCGTATTTGTTCGTCATGACGCTGCCTTGGGCTTCCATCACAGCTGCAGAGACGATGTTCTCTGAGGCAATCAACTCGATTTCGTTGCGCTGGCGGTTCAGCTCGGCCTTCATTGCGGCGTCGAGTTCCGGATCGCGGGTGGCAAGCGTTTCTGTGAAAAAGCCGTTATCGCGCACATTGGCAGTCATGGGTGCAGTCCTCTTTGCGAGTGCAGGAATGATATCTGGCGCTCTCATAGCGCGGAAAATGCGTACGCTAAAGCATCAAAACGACCATGATGTTTATGAGCACGTCATCGGCTGTTTCCGATGGCCGCCTTGCGTTTCGGGTCCGATCACCGCACAACGTATCGGAACCAAAAGGATTTCGTGCGATGCCACGCTCCAGAATCGCCTTTGTTGCCAGTCCTGTGCCGATTGCTGAGCAAGCGCGCGCAGCACTGGCGGCGCGCCATGGTGACGTGCCGCCCGAACAGGCGGAGGTCATTGTCGCATTGGGCGGTGACGGATTTATGTTGCAGACGCTGCACGCCACGCAGGGCCTTGATGTGCCGGTCTACGGGATGAACCGTGGCACAGTAGGCTTTTTGATGAATGAGTTTCATCAGGACGATTTGCAGGAAAGGCTGAATGAGGCCGAGGAAGAGGTCATCAACCCGCTGCGGATGACAGCGCTTTCTGCGGATGGGGAGATGCATGAGGCCTTGGCGATCAACGAGGTGAGCCTTCTGCGTGCCGGGCCTCAGGCGGCGAAGTTGCGGATTTCGATTGATGGCCGGCTCCGCATGGATGAACTCGTCTGTGACGGGGCGCTTGTTGCGACGCCTGCGGGATCGACCGCCTATAACTATTCGGCGCATGGACCCATCTTGCCGATTGGCTCTGACGTTTTGGCGTTGACCGCTATGGCCGCCTTCAGACCAAGGCGCTGGCGTGGTGCATTGCTTCCCAAGAGGGCAGTCGTCCGGCTCGACGTGATCAATCCCACCAAACGGCCCGTGATGGCCGACGCGGATGGTAAGTCGGTACGCGATGTTGTGAGCGTCGAAATCCGGTCTGAGCCCAGCATCCGGCATCGCATTCTTTTTGATCCCGGCCACGGGCTGGAGGAACGGTTGATCAGGGAACAGTTCGCCTGAGGCTTGCTTACTCAACCTGATCGAGACTGCTTGTCGCGCCAAAGCGCATCTCTTGCCGCCAGACCGTTCCAAATGCCCAGAACCAGAAATGGACCCCGGCAAGCGCACCAAAGAAGACACCTAACAGGAACCCCGGAACACCGGCCTCTGCTGTCATTGGCAGACTGATGAGGACGGCCGCTACCAATGGGGCGACGGGGAAAAGGACCTGTATCTGCAAAAAGGCCAAGCACAGCCAGATGGCAAGAATGATCAGCGTCAGAAGTGCCGCGAGGAGCGCGCCGTAGAACACAAGTATGAAAAGGCTTTCTGTCAGCCCAAAGATGGCGTTGCCCATAATCGCTGCAGGGATTTCCGCCACAAAAAGCAGTGCAGTGCCAGCCACATAGGTGGCGAAACACCCACGAAGTATGTCCTTCAACTGCCGCAACCCGCTTGCCTCTAGTCAAGCGCTTAGTCGGTGGTTGAAATCCAATCCACATCCAGCGCCGCCTCATAATCGGCGCCGTAGGCGACGATGCCAAGACTTCGGATATCGGACGGGCGGAATTGTGCTTGAAGTCCGCCTTGTGGGCGGAAGGCTGCCCAGGGGATGCGCACCTCGGCCCACGCCTCAGTGGTGTCAAATGCGGCTTGATAGAACTGCCACGGCCGCCGCGCGGTATCGGGGCGCAGATGCACGTAGTAGCGCGCACCGTTCCCCCTGACCCTCAAGGCCAAACCTGTGGCGGCTTCCGGCAAGGGCGACGAAAGGTTCGTGCGGATCTGGATGAACCCGCCGTTATTGGCGGTGCTGACCTGACCGCGCAACTGCGCGAATTCCAGATCACCATCGCGGCCAAGCCCGGCCTGCCCATCCGACACGCCACCCATGACACGGTCGCTGGTGTAACCCCACCGCTCTGTCGCATCTTGGCCAAAGTCTTCGATCAGCATCGGGTCCGCTCCGGCTGTTGTTGCCAAAAATAATAAGGTCAGGATCATGCGCATGATCCTGACCTAGCTTTGTGTCAGCGGTTTTCTAGCAGTGCTGCTGTCCTAGGCGCCCGCATACCCCATCGGGACCAATGCCTCTTTGATTTCATCAAGAATGGCGGGATCATCAATCGTCGCCGGCATCTTGAATTCTTCATTGTCGGCGATCTTTACCATGGTTGCGCGCAGGATTTTGCCGGAACGTGTCTTGGGCAAGCGGTCGACAACAGCGACCAACTTGAACGCAGCTACCGGACCGATGGTGTCTCTCACGCGTTTGACCACCTCGGCCTTGATCATATCATCAGCGCGGTCGCACCCTTTGTTCAGGCATACAAAGCCCATGGGCAATTGTCCCTTGAGCGCGTCAGTCACACCGATCACAGCACACTCGGCCACGTCGGGGTGACCTGCGATGACCTCTTCCATCTGACCGGTCGAAAGGCGGTGGCCTGCGACGTTGATCACGTCGTCAGTGCGCGCCATGATGTAAAGGTAGCCATCTTCGTCGATCATCCCTGCATCGCCGGTCTCATAATAGCCGGGGAAGGTGTTGAGATAACTCTTCTTGAACCGCTCTTCGGCATTCCAGAGCGTTGGAAGTGTGCCTGGTGGCAGCGGTAGTTTGACAGCAATCGCCCCAAGTTCCCCTGCGGGCATCGGGTGACCTGCTTCATCGAGGATTTGCACGTCATAACCCGGCATCGCGACCGTCGGTGAACCGATCTTGACGGGGAGAGGTTCGATCCCTGCGGGGTTGCCAGCGATGCTCCACCCGGTTTCTGTCTGCCACCAGTGATCGTAGACCGGCACACCCATCACGCGCTGGGCCCATTCGATGGTGTCAGGGTCGGCGCGTTCACCGGCAAGATAGAGCGCACGCAGGTGCGAGATATCATAGTTTTCGATCAATTTGCCTTCTGGATCGTCGCGCTTGATGGCCCGGAAAGCGGTCGGGGCAGTAAAGAAGGATTTGACCTTGTGCTCGTCGATGACACGCCAGAACGTGCCCGCGTCAGGTGTGCCCACGGGCTTGCCTTCAAAGACGATGGTGGTGTTGCCAGCAATCAAAGGCCCGTAGCAGATGTAGGAATGGCCCACGACCCAGCCCACGTCGGAGGCCGCCCAGAATACCTCTCCGGGATCGATGTTGTAGATCGCTTTCATTGACCAGTTGAGCGCCACCAGATGACCAGCGGTCGGACGAACGACGCCCTTGGGCGCGCCGGTGGTGCCGGATGTGTAGAGGATATAGGCAGGGTGGTCGCCTTCGACGGGAACGCAGTCAGCCGGAGCAACGTCGGATTGGACTTCGTGCCAGTCAAAGTCGCGGCCGGGTGTCAGTGGTGCGATTTCCGGCTCTCTTTGATAGATGACGCAGAAATCGGGTTTGTGCGTCGCAAGCTCGATCGCACCATCCAGAAGAGGCTTGTACTGGACAACGCGGCCCGGCTCGATCCCGCAGGAGCCTGCGATAATGGCCTTCGGCGTGGCGTCATCAATGCGGACCGCAAGCTCGTTTGCAGCAAATCCGCCAAACACGACAGAATGGATCGCGCCAAGCCGTGCGCAAGCCAGCATCGCTTCCAGCGCTTGCGGTATCATTGGCATGTAGATGATGACGCGATCACCCTTGGTCACGCCTTTGGCCTTGAGTGCGCCGGCAAGAGATGAGACGCGTTTTTGCAACTCGGCGTATGTGATCGTTTCTTTGGTGTCGGTGACGGGGCTGTCATAGATGATGGCCGCCTGATCGCCTCGACCGTTTTCAACGTGCCGATCAACAGCGTTGTAGCAGGTGTTCACCTTTGCGTCTTTGAACCATTCGTAGAGAGGGGCATTCGCATCATGCAGCGCTTTCGTCGGTGCCTCGTCCCAGTCAATCGCCTTGGCCTGTTCCATCCAGAACCCTTCTGGGTCTGATTTTGCGGCTGCGTAAACCTCTGCGTATCCCATGATATCCCTCCCAATGGTCTTGCGCGAATGTGTTACGCCGCGCGCAAACGACCAGCAAGGAAAACAAGCTGGGCCAAGGGGTGGGGAGTAAAATTTTTGACTATCCGTAGTGGGCGACAGGTGTCCCTGCAACGGCACACATATTCAGCAGACCGCGCGCCGTGATAGAGGGCGTCACCACGTGGCAGCGGTTGCCCATGCCCATCAGGATCGGCCCGACCTCCAGACCGCCGCCTTTCATCTTGAGGATGTTGCGCACCCCTGATGCGGCATCGGTATTTGCAAAAATCAGTGTGTTTGCGGCACCTGGCAAATGTGCGGCAGGAAACACGCGGTTGCGGAGTTCAACATCCAGAGCGGCATCAACGTGCATCTCGCCTTCATAGGCGAAATCGCGCGGTGCGCTGTCCAGAATTGCCATCGCCTCGCGCATCCGGCGGCCACTGTCGGTGTCGAGGTTGCCGAACTGGCTGTGTGAGCACAGGGCGATCTTCGGCTCGACCCCAAAGCGGCGGACGTGCCGTGCAGCACCAACAACGGTTTCGGCAATCTGCTGCGGTGTCGGCTCGGCATGGACCTGTGTGTCGGCAACAAACAGTGGGCCATCCTCAAGGATCATCAGTGACAGAGCACCGACAGGATGGAAGGTCTCTGTCCCGAGGATCTGGCAGGCGTAGTTCAGATGCCACAGGAATTGACCAAAGGTCCCGCAGATCATGCTTTCAGCTTCGCCGCGGTGGACCATCACAGCCGCAATTGCCGTGGTGTTGGTGCGCATGATCGCCTTTGCAAGATCGGGCGTGACCCCCTTGCGGGCCATCAGATCATGGTATGTGCCCCAGTAGTCGCGGTAGCGCGGGTCATTCTCAGGATTGACGATGCTGAAATCGACGCCGGGCCGGATGGTCAGGCCGGCGCGTTCGCAGCGACGCTCAATTACGTCCGGGCGGCCAATCAGGATGGGCGTATCCGTTGTTTCCTCAATCATCGCTTGCGAGGCTCGCAGCACACGTTCATCCTCGCCTTCGGCAAAGACGATCGTGCGTTCGGCGGTCCTTGCCGCGTCAAAGACCGGGCGCATGATCATCGCCGATTTGAAAACCGAACCATCCAGAGCGTCCTTATAAGCCTTGATGTCGGCAATCGGGCGCTTGGCTACACCCGTTTCAACGGCAGCCCCGGCAACAGCACTTGCAACGACGCCCATCAGTCGCGGATCGAAAGGCTTGGGGATCAGATAATCAGGCCCGAAGGTCAGTTGTTCGCCTTGATAGGCCGCAGCGGCCTCTGCGCTGGTTGTCGCGCGGGCAAGCGCGGCGATCCCTTCGACACACGCGATCTTCATGTCATCGTTGATCTCTGTCGCGCCTGCATCAAGCGCGCCCCGGAAGATGAAAGGAAAGCACAGGACGTTGTTGACCTGATTGGGGAAGTCACTGCGTCCGGTCGCGATGATCGCACCGGGGCTGGCCTCGCGCGCATCGTCAGGGTCGATTTCGGGGTTCGGATTGGCCAGCGCAAAGATGATGGGCCGCTCGGCCATCTTTTTGACCATCTCGGGTTTCAGAACACCCGGGCCGGACAATCCGAGAAAAAGATCCGCGCCCGCGATGACGTCATCAAGGGAGGCTGGCGTTGTGCCTTGCGCATATTCCGCCTTCTGCGGTGTCATATCCTTTTCGCGGCCCTTATAAACCAGGCCCTCGATGTCGCAGAGGTAGACGTTTTTGCGCTGAACCCCGAGTTTAAGGAGCATATTCAGGCAGGCGATCCCGGCCGCACCACCCCCTGTGCTGACGATCTTGATGTCCTCAAAGGACTTGCCAGCAATTTTCAGGGCATTCAAAGCGGCAGCGCCGACAACGATCGCGGTGCCGTGCTGATCGTCATGGAACACAGGAATATTCATCCGCTCACGACAGATCTTTTCCACGATAAAACAGTCCGGGGCTTTGATATCTTCAAGATTGATTGCACCGAACGTCGGCTCAAGCGCGCAGACAATGTCAGCCAGCTTTTCAGGGTCAGGTTCGTTCAATTCGATATCGAAGCAATCGATATTGGCGAATTTCTTGAACAGAACGGCCTTACCCTCCATCACGGGTTTCGAGGCCAACGCACCGATGTTGCCCAGACCCAGAACCGCAGAACCATTCGTGACGACCGCGACGAGGTTGCCGCGTGCTGTGTAGTCTCTGGCTGCGTCTGGTGTGTCCTTGATTTCGATGCAGGCTTCGGCCACGCCGGGTGAATAAGCGCGCGCCAGATCGCGCCCGTTCGCCATCGGTTTTGTTGCGCGAATTTCAAGTTTTCCGGGTTTCGGGAACTTATGATAGTCAAGCGCCGCCTGTCTGAAACTGTCTTTGGTATCGTCGCTCATGCTTGTTCCTCCAGATGGTTTAATATTAAACCATTTTCTTTCCCCAACGGAAGCCGTCGCCGTGATTAATCACGGATCGCCCGATCTTGCAATTCATTCCGTGCAAAGACAGGGTATCGGCTATGGAACATTCTGACGATATTCGCGCCGAAGTTTGCCTGCCGACGGTTGATCTCAAATCCGATCTCGGGTTCTTCGGATCTGTCCTGGGGATGCGGCTAGATATGATTTACCCGGCTGACGATCCGACGGTTGCGGTCTATTCCGGTCACGGGTTACGTGTGCGCCTAGATCAGACGGTGGGTGGTGCACCGGGCATACTGCGCATCCTGACTGACCGTCAGGAATTCGCCGACGGACAGCAGGTTTTGACGTCGCCTGGTGGCACACGCGTGGAGGTCCATCCGCTGAACCCGCCGCTGGAGCTGCCTGAGACCGAACATGCGTTTGTTGTCCGCAGGTTGGCTGATCAAGCGCCTTGGGTCATTGGTCGTGCGGGCATGCATTACCGCGACCTGATCCCAAACCGGTTGGGCGGTTCAATCATCGCCAGCCATATCCGTATCCCTGACGGTGGGCCGGTGCCGGATATGGTCCACTTTCACAAGGTCGGTTTCCAACTCATCTTTTGCTATCGCGGCTGGGTCGACGTTGTTTACGAGGATCAGGGCCCGCCGCTCCGCCTGACCGCTGGCGACTGCTTTATTCAGCCTCCAGAAATCCGGCACCGCGTTTTGGAGGCTTCAGACGGGATCGAAGTGATCGAAATCGGTGTTCCGGCGGAGCATATCACGGAGATCGACCATGAGATGAGCTTGCCAACGCCTCATCTGCGTCCAGATCGAGAGTGGCAGGGTCAGAAGTTCGTTTTCAATCAAGTCAAAGATGCCGTTTGGACCCCGTCAAGGCTGAGCGGCTTTGTGGCTCGGGACACAACGATCGCAGCAAATACAAGGAATGTTGCGGGGGTGAATGTTCTGCGGAAGGGGGACGGCAAGACCACTTGGGCACAACACGACGCTGACATCCATTTTACCTTTGTGATGGAAGGGAGCATGACGCTCGAGGGAGAAGGCAAAGAGCCGTTTTCCCTTTCACCCGGTGATGCGTTTGTCATCCCGCCGGGCATGCGCACACGCTATTCAGATCCGACTGACGATCTTGAACTGCTTGAAGTCACCTTGTCCGGCGCGTTTGAGACGATTTCTGATCGTTAGTTGCTTTCTGCAATCTCGCTCAACGCAGCGATCCGCTTTGCCGCCTGTGCCTGGCTCAGCGTGTCATCAAATGGCTCGCCGGTTGCCTCACACAATGCGCGCAGCTTGTCAGCCTGATCGCCGGTCATTGTCGCCTCGGCACTGTTTGGGGTGATGACCTCGGCAGGATCTTGGATAGGTTTTGTAGGTGTCGACATATTTCATCTCCGTTGACGTTACAGTTTCAACGCAAAAAGTGCGTCAGCGGTTCCTTGGGCAGGCTTGCATCCGCCAGCGCCTGCGGACAATCTGTGCGGATCAATCAAGGAGGCCATTGATGTCGCTGGTCGAGGACGCACGTCGGGTGCGTGAAAATGCGCATGCGCCATATTCGAAGTTCAAGGTGGGTGCGGCACTGATTGCCGGGTCAGGAAAGGTGTATTTGGGCTGCAACGTCGAAAACGTGGCATATCCGGAGGGGACCTGTGCCGAAGCCGGTGCCATCGCAGCGATGGTCGCTGGCGGGGATACCAGCATAACCGAAATCGCCGTGATCGCAGATAGTCCCAAGCCTGTCAGCCCATGCGGCGGATGCCGTCAGAAAATCGCCGAGTTCGCGTCAGGAGACGTTAGGGTGACACTGGCAACGACTGACGGTGTGGTCCATCAAACGACCGTCGCAGCGCTGCTTCCCGGCAGCTTTGACGCGGATTACATGAGCCGCGTCTAGCCTCGTGGATGCCAGAGCCATCATAGCTGCGGTCCGCGACCACAAGACGCCTTCACCAGAGGAACTGGCGTGGTTTGCGCGTGGTTTGGCAGACAAGTCTGTCAGCGATGCGCAGGCTGGTGCATTTGCGATGGCGGTTGTCCTCAATGGTTTGGACGAACAGGGGCGGATTGCACTGACCGAAGGGATGCGCGACAGCGGCGATGTCTTGCGCTGGGACCTGCCGGGTCCGGTTCTCGATAAGCATTCAACTGGTGGCGTTGGCGATTGTGTGTCGCTGATCCTCGCGCCGGTCTTGGCGGCTTGCGGTGCCTATGTGCCGATGATTTCAGGCAGGGGCCTTGGTCACACCGGCGGCACGCTCGACAAGCTTGAGGCGATCCCGGGCGTCAATATCAACGTGTCCGAGCAACAGTTGCGCCTAATCACGCGCGAAGTCGGCTGCGCTATCGTGAGCGCCACTAGCCGGATTGCACCAGCGGACCGCCGTCTTTATGCGGTGCGCGATGTGACCTCGACGGTTGAAAGCGTTGACCTCATCACAGCCTCGATCCTCTCAAAGAAGCTGGCAGCCGGTCTCAACAGTCTTGTTCTGGATATCAAATGCGGGACAGGCGCGTTTATGAAAACCCCGCAAAACGCGATCGCGCTTGCGCAGGCGCTTGTGACGACGGCTAATGGGGCAGGGTGCCGGACCGCTGGCCTGATCACAGACATGAATGAACCGCTGGCGCCAGCCCTGGGCAATGCGCTTGAGGTTGCCGTCTGCATGGAAGTGCTGTCCGGGAACACAGATGCCGCGCCACGCCTTTATGAACTGACGGTCGCGCTCTGCACGCAGTTGCTGATGATGCAAGGCGAGGACAACCCTGTCGCTGGTCGGAAAGTCAAAGATGCATTGCGCTCTGGCGCGGCGATGGAGCGTTTTGCGCATATGATCGCCGCAATGGGTGGACCGCCAGACATGGCGCAGGATTGGCCGACCCATCTTCCCAAAGCGCCAATCGTCGGTGAGGTCACGGCCGCAACGAGCGGGCATATCAGCGCCATCAACGGAGAAGCCCTCGGCCTTGCCGTCGTGGCTTTAGGCGGCGGACGACAGGTCGAAACCGATAAGATTGATCCCTCGGTGGGGCTCAGCGACGTTATTGGTTTGGGCGCACATGTGAACCGGGGTGATCCGCTCTGTGTGCTTCATGCGGCTGACGAGGATACGGCAATATCGGTGGCAGAAAAGGTGCGCGCTGCCTTCACCATCGGTGAGGCGACTACGCGCGGGCCACTTATTCTGGAGGGGCTTGCCTGATGGGACGTGTATTTTTGATCGTCATTGATAGCGTCGGCATCGGTGGCGCACCTGATGCAGATCAGTTCTTCAATGGCGATTTGCCTGATACCGGCGCCAATACTGTTGCGCATATCGCGCAGAATGTCGGTTTGAACGTCCCGACACTCGCGCAGCTTGGGTTGGGCCAGGCAGTCACCTGTGCATCCGGGATAGCCTTGCCCGGCTTTGCATCTTCGCCCAGCGGCGCGTGGGGTGCGGCGACAGAGGTATCAAAGGGCAAGGACACACCATCAGGACACTGGGAGCTTGCAGGCGTGCCCGTCCCTTGGGACTGGCATACATTCCCGAAAGCGACACCTGCATTTCCCGCCAAGGTCACAGAGGCGCTTTGCAAAGCCGCAGGCACCGAAGGCATTCTTGCCAACTGCCATGCATCAGGGACAGAGGTGATTGCTGATTACGGGGCAGAACATCTGCGCTCTGGTTGGCCCATCTGCTACACGTCGGTCGATAGTGTTCTGCAGATCGCGGCACATGAAGAGGCATTTGGCCTCGACCGTCTGTTGAAACTTTGTGCAGACGTCGCTCCGATGCTGCATGAGATGAAGGTCGGTCGCGTGATCGCTCGTCCCTTTATCGGCCATGAGGGGGCGTTTGAACGCACGGCGCATCGCAAGGATTTCGCAATCGCACCCCCGTCAAACACGATCTGTGATTATGTTCATGCCGCAGGCCGCAAGGTCTATGCGGTCGGCAAGATCGGCGACATTTTCTCAATGCGCGGGATTGATGATCTGCGCAAAGGACGGGATCGGGCCCTGATGGACCATCTCTTTGATCTGTCCGGTGAGGCTGCAGACGGCAGTTTTGTTTTTGCCAATTTGGTAGAGTTCGATAGCGAATACGGGCATCGCCGTGATGCCGCAGGCTATCGCGACCACCTGGAGTGGTTTGATGGACGCCTTGCCGATCTGATTGGAACGCTTCGCTCAGACGACATGCTGATCGTGACAGCCGATCACGGGAACGATCCCACGTGGTCAGGCACAGATCACACACGCGAGCGTGTGCCGGTCCTTGTCCATGGGATCGGCGCGCGCGAGCTGGGGCTTCTGGCCTTTACAGATGTGGCCGCATCTATCGCTGATTACCTCAATGTACCCTATGCGGGTGAAGGAAAGAGCTTTCTATGAGTTTCAAGTCGTTTCCCAAAGTCGAGTTGCACACGCACCTCGAAGGTTGCGCGCCGCCTGCATTCATTCGCGGCCTCGCACGCGAGAAAAAGATCGATATCGGCGGTATCTTTGACGCCGATGGTGGCTACGCCTTCCGCGACTTCGACCATTTTCTGAAAGTCTACGAAGCCGCGTGCACCACGCTGCAAACACCAGAGGATTTCCGCAGGCTGACGCTCGCAGTCCTCGAAGAGACGGCCGCAAACGGCGTGATCTATATGGAGACCTTCGTTTCACCGGATTTCTGTGGGGGCGGCGACCTTGCCGCGTGGAGGGATTACCTTGCTGCCATTGTCGATGCCGCCGATGAAGCCGAGACCAAGTTCGGGATTACCCTGCGTGGGATCGTGACTGGCATCAGGCATTTTGGTCCAGAGGCGTGCAAGCCTGCCGCGCGCTGTGCCGCCGAAACGAAAGGCCGCTTCATCACAGGTTACGGCATGGCCGGAGGCGAGATGGTCGGACGGCCCGGCGATTACGCTTACAGTTTTGATCTGGCGCGCGAAGCAGGGCTGAACCTCACCTGTCACGCTGGAGAATGGGGCGGGCCGTCAATGGTACGCGAGACGATCCGCGATCTCGGTGTGTCGCGCATCGGTCATGGGATCGGCGCTGCTGATGATCACGCGCTGATTGATGAAATTATGGAAAAGGATATCGTTCTTGAGGTGTGTCCCGGTTCAAACGTAGTGCTGAAGGCTGTTTCTGGCTGGCCAAGCCATCCGATTGCAAAGCTGAGAGACGCAGGCGTCAAGGTGACTGTTTCGACAGACGACCCGCCGTTCTTTCACACAACGATGACAAAGGAATTCGAAATGCTGCAACGCACCTTCGGCTGGGAAGAGGACGATTTCAACGCCCTGAACCGGACGGCCATTGCGGCTGCGTTTTGCGATGAAGACACCCGTGAGCGGATCGGCAGACAATTGGAGGAAACGCAATGACAGAGCATGTCACCCACGTCACCCACCCTTTGGTGCAGCACAAACTGACTCTGATGCGGCAGAAAGACACCTCGACCGCCGTCTTCAGACAGCTCTTGAGAGAGATCAGCCAGCTTTTGGCTTATGAGGTGACGCGCGGGTTGCCGATGACGACGAAGCCGATTGAGACACCGCTTGAACCAATGGATGCACCGGTCATCGACGGCAAGAAACTCGCGCTGGTCTCGATCTTGCGGGCGGGCAACGGTCTGCTTGACGGTGTGCTTGAGCTAATCCCGTCGGCAAGGGTTGGTTTTGTGGGTCTTTACCGCGACGAGGAAACTTTGGAGCCGGTTCAGTATTACTTCAAAGTTCCAACCGCCCTTGAGGACCGTTTGGTCATCGCTGTTGATCCGATGTTGGCCACCGGCAATTCATCGGTCGCCGCGATTGATCTGCTCAAAGAGGCGGGCGCGACGAACATCCGGTTTCTTTGTCTCTTGGCAGCTCCGGAAGGCATCGCACGGATGAAAGAGGCGCACCCCGATGTTCCAATCGTCACTGCAGCCATCGACAGCCACCTCAATGAGAAGGGCTATATCGTTCCGGGACTTGGCGATGCGGGCGACCGGATGTTCGGCACGCGTTAGGTTCAGGTGTCGCAGGCATTCCGAAGGCTGACCCAGTCACTGTCATTCAGGATCGGAGTGTAGCCAACACCGCTCAGCGGATCAGGTCCGAGTTCAGGGCGTGATCCCGTCAGTTTGTCGATTGCATTCACGTAAGGGCCAAAAGGCACACCAGCAGTTGCCAGTGCAGTTGCGATCACCTGCGGTTCTGGTGATTGGGCCTCTTCCTGTGCCAGACGCAAAGCATAGGCCTGCAAAGTTGCGTCGTCGATGCCGCCGGTTGTCAGCAATCGCAGCGTCGATCCCACGCCGGTTTCATCGAGTATCGGTTCCAGTGGATCATCCATCTCATCATCCATCCAGGCAGCCAGTATGAACCCGGCGGCGGAGGCTGGATCGTCGATAAGGCGCAACATGTCGGAACTGATCACAACGATGCCCCCAGGCAGTCGCAAGCTTCTTGCCGGAAGACTTGGCACGACGAAGATTTTGACTGGCGTTTCCGCCCCAAAAAGCCGCTCTGCCAGTCGGCCAGATGCACGTTTTGCTCTTGGGTCATCACAGACGGGTCCGGTCGTTTGCGTCATATGATCCAGCATGACCATCCCGATCTCACTGCGTTTTGCGGGCGGAACCACAGCCAGTGTTTGACGCGTCAGCGCTGATGGCAACCAGAGCGTCGCAAGAAGAACCGCAGCGGTAATCCCCAGTCCAGTCAGCCACAGACGCAGTTTGCCTGGGTGAGGGCGTGACTTTGAAAGTGCTTTGCGGACCTCTTCGATGGCTTCAACCATTGTGTCGTCGCTGATCTCCAGCAGTTCGCTTTCGTCCTCGTCGGGGACATAGAGGGCAGGTTGAACCCCTTGGTTCTTGCGGATGAGGGCGGTGAGCGACCAATGCGCCAAAGGCCGGCCGGCTTGATCTGCAATCACAAGTGTGGCTTTTCCAAACGAGATCACGACGTCACGGCGTTGGTCATCCGGCGTCGCGCGCCAGAGCGCATCGCTTTCCAACCGCACATACCGTTCAAGCGCTGTCATCTACTGCCCGCCATTTTTCAGAAATCCTAGCTTCTTTCAGGCGGTTTGTCATGCAGCGCGGTGCGCTGCAAGCGACGGCACACGCCGCAGACGAGTGAAAGCGAGGAAGGGACTAAAGCGCCTTTGCCAGCTTCCGCAATTCAAATTTCTGGATCTTGCCGGTCGACGTCTTCGGGAGTTCCTGAAAGATGACGTGCTTGGGGCACTTGAAGCCCGCCAGGCGCTGGCGCGTAAATGCAATGATGTCGACTTCGTCCGCTTGCTCGCCTTCCTTCAGTTCGACAAATGCACACGGCACCTCGCCCCACTTTTCATCCGGTTTTGCGACCACGGCGCAGAGGTTTACCGCTGGATGATGCATCAATGCGCCCTCGACTTCGACAGAGCTGATATTTTCGCCACCCGAGATGATGATGTCCTTTGCACGGTCTGAAATCTGAATTGAGCCGTCAGGATGCTGGATCGCCAAGTCCTCTGAATGGAAATAGCCGCCAGCAAATGCCTTCTCTGTGGCGCGCGGGTTTTTGAGATAGCCTTTCATGACGGCATTGCCGCGCATGACAATTTCGCCTTGTGTCGCGCCGTCCGCTGGCACCTGACACATGTTTTCATCCACGACCGTCACGTCTTCCATCATTGGAAATGCAACACCTTGGCGGGCTTTGATTGCGGCCTGTTCGTCATCAGGCAGGTCATTCCATGCATCGTCCCAGATACATTCGGTGACATGACCATATGTCTCAGTAAGGCCGTAAACCTGCTTGACGTTGAATCCGAGCTTGCCGATTGCAGCGAGCGTTGCCGGGGCAGGCGGGGCGCCGGCCGTGAACACCTCAACTGTGTGGTCAAATGGCTTGCGGTCTTCTTGCCGGGCGTTGACCAGCATATTCAGCACGATGGGTGCCCCGCCGAAATGTGTCACGCCTTCATTGGCGATCGCGTCATAGATGTTCTCTGCCGTAATGTCGCGGCAGCACACAACGGTTCCGCCAAGCGCTGGCATCATCCAGGTATGGTTCCAGCCATTGCAGTGGAACAAAGGCACAATCTGAAGATACCGCATGAACAGCGGCAATTCCCAACTGATCGGGGTGCCCATGGTCATTAGGTAGGTACCTCGGTGATGGTAAACCACGCCTTTGGGACGGCCCGTGGTGCCCGACGTGTAGTTCAAAGCAAGGCTTTCCCATTCATCCTGTGGGAGCACCCAAGGAAACTCGGGATCGCCGGTGGCCAGAAAGTCCTCATAGTCCTGCTGTTCACCGATCCCTGCGATGCCTGCTTCGGTGTCGGGGACTTCGATAATCAGTGGCGGCTCGGTCTCCATAATCTCCAGCGCTTCCATGGCGAGAGGTAGGAACTGGCTGTCCACCAGCGCGACCTTGGCTTCACCATGCTCTAGGATGTAGGTGACCGTATCGACATCCAGTCTGGTGTTGATTGTATTCAGAATGGCACCGCATGCCGGAACGCCAAAGGCTGCTTCGGATTGGGCTGGCACGTTTGGCAGGATGGTTGCGACCACGTCGCCTGGCTCAACACCCACTTTGGTCAGGGCTGAGGCAAGGCGCGACACGCGACGGTAATAGCGCCCGTAAGACAGGCGCGTGTTGCCATAGACCAAGGCTTCACGGTCAGCAAAGACCAGCGCCGCCCTTTGCAGATGCGACAGCGGCGTAAGCGGTACATAGTTCGCCGCTCTTTTGCCCAGACCGGTTTCTTCGCGCATCCAACCCATGCTGATCTCCTACATATACGGCACTTTGAGGGTTGAGTATCGCGTCAGATTGTTGAGTTTGAAAGACGAAATTGTGGCCGGAAAGGGATCATAGATGGCGACAGATGTGGCACCGGCCAAAGCCGCCCTCTGGGTGCTGGTCGGAATGGCGACCTTGGGCTTCTCGGATAATCTGATTGTTCATCTGACGGACGACAGCTCGCTTTGGCAGTTCCATCTGATGCGCAGCCTGATGGTTCTTGCCATGCTTGGCTTGGTGGCAGCATCGGGTTTTGGCGGGTTGCGACCACGGCGGTGGACCGCAGTTGCAGGGCGAAGTGCGATCCTCGGTGTGGCCCTTTTGATCTATTTCGGCTGCCTTGCGATCATGCCCATCGGTGTTGTGGTCGCAGGTTTCTTCACAGCACCTTTGTTTGTCGCGCTCATTTCTTCGATCTATCAGCGAAAGCCCTTGGCTGGCCGTCAGTGGGTCGCAGTGGCTTTGGGGTTCTGCGGTGCCGTTCTGGTCATCCGTCCTGATCCTCAGGCAATCGATTGGGTGAGTTTCCTGCCTGTCTTGGCAGGTTTATGTTATGCGGTCGGTGCAGTCGCGACGCGTGCTTGGTGCGAGGGGGAGGGGACCATGACGCTTAGCGCTGGGTTCTTCTTGGCACTGGGCCTCTTTGGCGTGATCGGTTGCATTGTGCTTCCAGGCACGGGCAGTGGGCCAGACGGATTTTCTGCGCGAGGGTGGATGCCGTTGACCAGCGATATGTTGCTTTGGCTCGCGGTGCTGGCCGTTGGTGCAATGATTGGTATTTTCTGCATTTTTCGCGGCTATCAAGTCGGCGAGGCAAGCCATGTGGCTGTCTTTGAGTATTCGTTGCTGATCTTTGCCAGCGGTTGGGCCTGGTATTTGTGGGGGCAGACGATCCCGCCGCTGGGTTTTTTGGGCATGGCACTGATTATTCTCTCCGGTGTCATCGTTACGCTAAGGCGCAGAGCGTGATCATTTCGCCGAAACGTAAGTTTGCCTTCGTGCACATCCCGAAGACAGGTGGGACGAGCTTCATGCGCGCTTATGAGGACCGTGCCGCTGCTGATGACATCCTGATCGGAGACACTCCCAAAGCCCGACGAAGGCGGCATCGACTGGACCGACTGAAAACCCCGGGCCGACTATGGAAGCACAGCCGTATGTCGGACGTCGGCGATCTGGTTGGTGAGGACTTCTTGGTCTGCGCGCTGGTCCGAAACCCGTGGGACCGCATGGTCAGTTACTATTACTGGCTTCGCGCACAATCATTCTCGCATCCTGCCGTAGCCATCGCAAAGTCTCAGGAATTCAAAGCGTTCCTGCGAGATCCGTCAATCCAGAACGCGGAACGCAATAGCGCGGCCAAGTCTTATGTCAGGGGTTCCGATGGCGCAAACAGACAGACGGTCTTTGTCCGGATCGAATTTCCGGACGATTTCGCACCTGTCTGGGAGCACTTGGGCTTTCGCCTGACCTTGCCCCATCTCAATGCATCAGAGCGCGCCAAAGACTGGCGGGTTTACTATGGACCCGAAGAGATTGAGATCGTTGCTGACCTCGCAGGGCAGGACATCGCTCAGTTCGGTTACAGCCCGGAATGAAAAAAGGCGCCCGGATGGGGCGCCCTTGTTTGGTTAAGCTGCTTTTGCATCTGAGCCGAAGCGTTTGTAGAACTCTTGCCCCTTATCAGCCATTTCGCGCAACAATGCCGGTGTCTTGAAGCGGTCACCGTAGGCCTCTGTCAGCGCATCGCAGCGATCAGCGGCGTAAGGCGCGCCGATCATATCAAGCCAGCTGAATGGGCCGCCAGACCAAGGCGCAAAACCCCAGCCAAGGATCGCACCCACGTCACCTTCGCGGATGTCTTCCAAAACGCCTTCTTCCAAGGCACGGACAGCTTCGAGGACCTGTGCAAAGAGCAGGCGATGCTGGACCTCAATCAGATCAGGTTGCTCGTCCGAAGCCGGGTATTGTGCGGCCAGACCTTCCCAAAGGCCCTGACGCTTGCCCTTCTCGTCATATTCATAGAAGCCCGCGTTCGATTTGCGACCCAGACGGCCTTCGTCAAACATCCAGAAAAGGACTTCGTCGACTTCGCCGTCAGGGTAGGAGTCGCCCATTGCCGCTTTCGTCGCTTTCGCGATCTTCACACCCAGATCGACGGAGGTTTCGTCAACCAGTTGCAACGGACCAAGCGGCATACCGACCAATTTGGCAGCATTTTCGATCAGTGCAGGCTCAACACCTTCTTTCACCATACGAATACCTTCGTTGATGTAAGGAATGATGCAGCGGTTGGCATAGAAGAAGCGCGCATCATTGACGACGATTGGTGTCTTCTTGATTTGGCGCACGTAGTCGAGCGCCTTGGCCACCGCCACGTCGCCGGTCTCTTTGCCCTTGATGATCTCGACCAACAACATCTTGTCGACAGGCGAGAAGAAGTGAATCCCGATGAACTTTTCAGGGTCGGCTGAGGCCTTGGCAAGCTCGGTGATTGGCAAAGTCGACGTATTGGTCGCAAAGACACAGTCAGGTCCGGTGACGGCTTGCACTTTCTGTGTCACTTCGGCCTTGACGCCCACGTCCTCGAACACAGCCTCAACGATCAGATCGCAACCGGCCAGCGCATCATAGTCTGTGGTGGCATTGATCAGACCAAGAACCGCGTCCTTCTTCTCTTGAGTGACTTTCTTGCGTGCCATGCCCTTATCGAGATGTGCTTCGGTGTAGGATTTACCTTTGTCCGCAGCTTCCTGAGAGTTGTCGATGAGAACGACCTCAATGCCAGCAAGGGCTGAGACAAGTGCGATACCGGCACCCATCATACCAGCACCGATGACACCGACTTTTGAAACCTTCTGATCAGCCGCATCTGGACGGTTTGCACCCTTTTCCAACGCTTCCTTGTTCACAAAGAGGCTGCGGATCATCGCAGAGGACGACGGGTTCATCAAAACGTTGGTGAACCAGCGTGCCTCGATTTTGATTGCCGTGTCGAATGGCACCAGTGCGCCTTCATAAACGGCAGAAAGCAACGCTTTGGCCGCTGGATAAACACCTTGGGTCTTTCCGTTCACCATCGCGGACGCACCAACGAAGGTCATGAAGCCAGCCGGGTGGTAAGGGGCACCGCCTGGCATTTTGTACCCCTTTTCGTCCCATGGTTTGACGATCTTTGGCTCGGACAGAACCCATGCCTTTGCAGCGCTCAACAATTCATCTGCAGGCACTACCTCGTCGATGACCCCTGCGGCTTTCGCCTTCTTGGGATCGTTCAGCTTGCCTTCGAGCAAGAGCGGCGACGCGCCCATTGCACCAAGCTTGCGTGACAGACGCGTTGTGCCTCCGGCACCCGGGAAGATGCCAACAAGAATTTCAGGCAAGCCGATTTTCGCCTTAGGGTTATCTGCCGCGATGATGTAGTGGCATGAAAGTGGAATCTCGAGGCCGATACCCAATGCAGTGCCTGGAAGTGCGGCCACAAACGGTTTGCCGCCTTTGTTGGTCTTTGGGTCCATACCAGCGCGCTCGATTTTGCGCATGATGCGGTGGGCGTTCATGATGCCATCAAAAAGGCCTTTGGCCGGATCATCGCCAGCCATTTCCTTCATCTTGGCAATGACCTTGAGGTCCATGCCGCCAGCAAAACTGCCAGGCTTTCCCGACGTGATGATCGCGCCCTTGATCGCATCGTCTTCAAGCACCTGATCAACAAGTGCCTCCAGATCGTCCCATGCCTCAAGGGTCATGACGTTCATGGACTTGCCAACCGTGTCCCAGGTGATTGTGGCGACGCCGTCGGCGTCAGTGCTCAATGTAAAGTCTGTCATTTCGTTTTCCGCTGTTCAGGCTCTGCCAGAGCCTCCGTTAAAATTTATCCGGGATCCTCACTCGGTTCCCGCGTCATTCTGTGCTGCGAGGGCCATCGCCTTGGCGCGCCCGTCATTCTTGTCGAGAGCGTATTCCCCGCTGGTAACTTTCCACGTCGTTCCAATTTTCTCGATTGTCGAAAAAACAGGTTGGCGGACAGTTTCCCCGTGAGTCGGGGAGCGCGTCACAGTGGTATGGGTTGAGACAACCTTCGTGGGTGACAGATAGGCGGCCTCAACGACCTTGCGGTCCAGTTCAACAACGCCGGTTTCGACGTAGTGGGCATGAACGCCCTCGAAAACCCGGCGCAGATCGTCCAGCGTTGCCACGCTGATCCTTTGATCGAGGGTCACGATGGTTTGCGGCACCTGGAAGACGCTGGCAAACATCTCGAAATCACCGGAGAGGAGCGCCTCGCCGGTGACCTCAAGAACCGCCATGGCAATGTCACTTGCTGAGATGAGATTGCTCTCGGACAATGATCACACCCGCTCGATGATTGTCGCAGCACCCATGCCTGAGGCGATGCAAAGCGTCGCAAGACCAGTGCCTTTGCCAGTGCGCTCAAGCTCGTCCAGCAGGGTACCGATGATGATCGCGCCGGTGGCACCAAGCGGGTGACCCATCGCGATCGAACCGCCATTGACGTTGACGACGCTGTCATCCACGTCAAAGGCCTGCATGAAGCGCAGCACCACCGAAGCGAATGCTTCGTTGACCTCAAACAAGTCGATGTCGCCGATGGCCATGCCGCCGTCAGCCAGAATTTTCTCGGTCACCGGCACAGGACCCGTCAGCATGATCGTCGGGTCGGTCCCGATTTTCGCGGTGGCCCTGATGCGCGCGCGCGGCTTCAGACCGTTGGCCTCGCCCCATTCTTTAGAACCGATCAACAGACCTGCTGCACCATCGACAATTCCCGACGAGTTGCCGGCGTGATGGATGTGGTTGATTTTCTCAAGATGCGGATACTTCATCAGCGCAACTTTATCGAAGCCCGGCATCACCTCGCCCATCGCCTGGAAGGCAGGGTTCAATGAGCCCAACGTCTGCATGTTGGTCTCAGGCCGCATGTATTCGTCGTGGTCGAGAATTGGCAGGCCATTGACGTCTTTGACGGCCACGATGGACTTTTCAAAACGGTTATCGTCCCAAGCCGCCTTGGCGCGCTTCTGGCTCTCCATGGCAAGCTGGTCGGCATCATCGCGGCTAAAGCCGTATTCCGTCGCGATGATATCAGCAGAGATGCCTTGCGGTACGAAATAGGTTTCCATCGCAATGGACGGGTCCACAGCGATCGCCGCCCCATCGGAACCCATCGCGACACGACCCATCATTTCGACACCACCGGCGATATACGCCCCACCGGCACCGCCCTTGACCTGGTTTGCGGCAAGGTTCACCGCTTCCATGCCCGAAGCACAAAAGCGGTTGATCGCAAGACCCGGGATCGACTGGTCAAGGTCCGATGCGAGCACAGCCGTGCGGGCAAGGCAGCCGCCCTGTTCGCCCACTTGGGTCACATTGCCCCAAATCACATCTTCGACGGCATGGCCTTCAAGACCGTTGCGGTCCTTGAGGGCGTTCAGCACGCCAGCCGACAGGCGTGCCGAGGTGACTTCGTGCAAACTGCCGTCCTTGCGGCCTTTGCCGCGCGGTGTACGGATTGCATCAAAGATATAGGCTTCGGTCATTATTTCCTCCGGTTATTCCACGGCACCCAAGGCGCGCGGCATCAAATCATAGGGGTGTTTCCAACCTGGCTGGTCAGCGATTGCATCCAGCCACGTGTCGATGTTCGGGTAGTGCTGACGATCAAACGTAAAGTGCTCGGGATAGAAGAGGTATCCACAGCACGCGATGTCAGCGATTGTGATCTCGTCTCCAGCAAGCCATTTCTGGCTGCCCAAATGCGTCTCCATGACCTTGAGCGCAGAGGCCAGGCGCATCGCCAAAAAATCGTTCACCTCCGCATTGCGCTTTTCTTCAGGCAGAAAATTCATGTTGAAGCGCAAGGAACCGGCGACACCGCTGACCTTGTGGTTGTCAAAAAACATCCAGCGCAAGACCTCACGGCGCTCAGCTGCGGATTTCCCGCCCAGCTTGCCGGTTTTGCTGCTGATATAATCCTGAATGACAGCAGATTGGGTCAGAACAGTATCGCCATCTTCCAACACAGGGACTTCGCCCATGACGTTAAGGGCACGGTATTCCGGTGTGCGGGTGGCGCCTTTGAAGAAATTCACAAAGGCGACCTCCCACGGCTCTTCGGCCAGTGTCAGAGTTAACGCCGCCTTGTAGGCGTTTCCGCTTTCGCCAAAGCAATGCAGTTTCATCGTCCGCGCTCCTCCCAGAACGGCGGCCCGTTTTCGCGGGCCGGATTTGAGTTTTTGGCCAAGATGAAGGGAGGCGATTCCGCGTTAGCAGAACGTTAACCCTAATGGCCGACCCTCGGAGCGCGCCAATAGCTGGAGAGCGACTTGGCGTCCAAGGTGAAGCCCCGGTTCTTGTCTCAAGGCCGGGGTGGAGCTTCCACCTTCATCTTGGCCTAAAAACTCCCGCCGGAGGCTCCGAGGGGTATCACTGGCGGCGCGATCCGGTCACTGGATTGCGCCGCCTGCAGTATCACGAGAGCGAGGCCTTAGAAGTTTGCGGCCTCAAGTGCCATGACAGTGTCGGCACCGGTATTGATGCGGGCAAGATGCATCGATGTGGCTGGCAGTTGGCGCGCCATGTAGTAGCGGCCAGTCGCGATTTTGGTTTCGTAGAATGCGGTGTCAGATGCACCGGCCTCCAGCGCTTCCATCGCAGCCTTCGCCATCCGTGCCCACATCAGACCAAGGCAGACGTGACCCATCATGTGCATGAAGTCATAAGAGCCTGACAGCGCATTGTTGGGGTTCTTCATGCCATTCTGCATGAAATACATGCCAGCGGCTTGCAGGTCTTTCGACGCGGCTTTCAGCGGATCAAGGAAGTCCTTTTTCAGCGCTTCGTTGCCTTCGTTCTCTTTGATGAAAGTCTTGATCATTTCAAAGAACGCCATGACATGCTTGCCGCCGTCCTGTGCGAGCTTGCGGCCCACAAGGTCAAGTGCCTGAATGCCGTTCGCGCCTTCATAGATCATGGCAATACGCGCATCGCGCGCATACTGTGACATGCCCCATTCTTCGATGTAGCCATGGCCACCGTAGACCTGCTGGGCCGCTGTTGCATACTCAAAGCCCTTATCGGTCAGGAAACCTTTGATGACCGGTGTCATAAGCGAGATGAGGCCGTCAGCGTCCGCGTCGTTGTTCTTGTGGGCGCGGTCGATCAGATAGGCCCCCCAGAAGGTGAAAGCACGTGCACCTTCGACGAAGGACTTCTGGTCCATCAGGTTGCGGCGGATATCAGGATGCACGATCAGCGGATCGGCGGGACCGTCAGGGTTCTTGGCGCCGGTGACATCGCGTCCCTGCAGACGATCAACAGCATAGGCAACCGCATTCTGGTAGGCGCTTTCGGCTTGCGCGTAGCCCTGCAGGCCGACGCCAAGACGCGCTTCGTTCATCATCGTGAACATCGCACGCATGCCTTTGTGCTCTTCGCCGACAAGATAGCCAACGGCCTCGTCGTAGTTCATCACACATGTCGAGTTGCCGTGGATGCCCATCTTTTCTTCGATCTTGCCAACGGCGACACCGTTGCGCTGACCCAGCGAGCCGTCATCGTTCACAAGGAACTTGGGCACGATGAAGAGGGAGACGCCTTTGATGCCTTCCGGACCGCCCTGAATTTTGGCCAGTACGAGGTGGATGATGTTTTCAGCCATGTCGTGTTCACCGGCGGAGATGAAGATCTTTTGGCCGGAGATTTTGTAGCTGCCATCACCCTGAGGGACTGCTTTGGTGCGCATCAGACCCAAGTCGGTGCCGCAGTGCGGCTCAGTCAGGTTCATGGTGCCGGTCCACTCGCAAGTGACCATCTTGGGCAGGTATTTCTGCTTTTGCTCTTCCGAACCATGCGCATGGATTGCCGAATAGGCGCCATGCGTCAGGCCCTGATACATATTGAAGGCCATGTTGGCAGAGACAAACGGTTCCTGTGCCGCTGTGTGCATCACATATGGCAGACCCTGGCCGCCGTATTCCGGATCGCAGTCCATTGCGGTCCAGCCGCCTTCTTTCATTTGCTCAAACGCTTCTTTGAAACCGGTCGGAGTACGAACCACGCCGTTTTCCAGAACGCAACCTTCCGTGTCGCCCACGACGTTCAGCGGGTGGAGCACTTCAGATGCGACCTTACCGGCCTCTTCGACAACCGCATTGGTAAAGTCGCGGTCGAGATCCTCGAACCCGGGAATATCCTGTTCGCTGACTTTCAGCAGGTCATGCAGCACAAACTGAATGTCTTTTGTGGGTGCATTGTAGATCGGCATCTTGTGTCTCTCCGTTTGGGTTGGTCTCGGGCGTGCCTTTAGGCAGCCGAGGATTTTTTCTTGGCAAGTTGCGCAAGCTTTTCAGCGCCCCAGGCCATTTGCTCTTTCAGCTCACCGATTGCTTCTTCCAGCTCGGCCTTTTGGGCCTCCATCGCTGCGAGGTGCCGTTCGGCAAGAACGTATGTCTTTGACAACTGAGCTTCCTGACCGTCGTTCATGTGGTACAGGTCGAGCAGTTGGCGGATTTCTTCGAGGCTAAAGCCGAAGCGCTTGCCGCGCAGGATCAGCTTCAGTCGTGCGCGGTCGCGCTTTGTGAAAAGGCGCTTCTGCCCTTCGCGGATCGGGAAAAGCAGTTCCTTGGCTTCGTAAAAACGAAGTGTGCGTGGCGTCACATCAAATGCGTCACACATTTCTCGAATATTCAGCGTCTCGGTCGTCATCTGTTCATTCCTATGTGCGTGTTCCGAATGCCATGCACTTGCGAAGGATATAGGCACCATACAAGCAAAGTTGACGCGCACGTAAACGTAACGTGGCGTCACAGCGAAGCTGACGAAAGGTCAGGAAAAAACGAGGTGGAATTGACGCAATAAAAATTCTCGGAAGATTTTCAATTTTGTCGCCGCAAACGTTTTAAGTATGGGATTTTGGACTCTTTGTTGTCCATCCAGAAACGTCGGATCAACGCCGGAGGACAAGGAGGCAGGTCGATTGGTTGCCCAAATACTCATCTCATTGTGAGGTTCGTTTGGCGAAGCGCCGCTGCTTATCCGAGTGTTTCGGCGGTCTCGTCTCTGAGATTCTGCAATTCCTGAATCGTCTCTTCGAGCTGCTTTTTCTGGTCGGCCAACTCCACCAACTGCTTGTCAGCCAGCGCCACCCATTCGCGCATCTGCGCCTCAGTACCTTCGTGTTCGTAGATCAGCAGCCATTGACGGATGTCTTCAAGCGAGAACCCGAAACGGCGCCCGCGCAGAATGAGTGTCATCCTCGCAAGTTCTTTGGGTCCGTAAAAACGCGAGCGTCCTTCTTTCTCAGGCGAGAGAAGTTCGATGTATTCATAGTAGCGGAGCGTGCGCGGTGTCACATCGAATTTCGCGCACATTTCTTTAAATGACAGGCGTATTTCTGACATTAATTCCTCCCTGCGCCATACCGTAGCGTCAAGGGTAGGTGTGCACAACGCCATATCCAGCCCTGTGGTCACAAACTCGCCGGCGGCAGAACTGGCAAATGGTTGCCAAAGTCTGTAACGCGGAACCTGACACACCGGAGACTGCAATGTCAGAAACGACTGATAGCCGCCGCGAGATGATTGCGCGTAAATTTATCGAGGCCATCCCCCATGCGGGCGAGCTTGGCATGAAATTGAGCGAAATAGCTGATGGGAAAGCGACCATCAGCATGGCCTATGACAAACGGCTCGTGGGAGACCCTGAAACCGGCGTCATACATGGTGGGGCCGTTTCCACGCTCATGGACACCTGTGCCGGTGCGGCGGTGATGGCGCATCCGTCTTCGCCTGTTGCGACAGCGACACTTGACCTGCGGATTGACTATATGCGGTCGGCAACGCCTGGTGAGACGATCACGGCAGTGGCGGAATGCTACCATGTGACCCGGTCGGTCGCATTTGTCCGCGCAACGGCCGTGGACGGAGACCCATCACGGCCGGTGGCAACAGCAACAGGGGCATTTGCCTTGGAAAGGGGCAAGCCATGATCCGCAAGCCTGAGCCAGTCCAGGTGGTCAAACAGCGCCGCGATGCAGCACTCCAGACGCTTATTGCGGGCGTACCGTATATCCAGTTCTTGGGCATTCAGGTGGATCGACGGGGCGATGAACTGACTGCCATCCTGCCTTACGCCGACAAGCTGATTGGCAATCCGATGCTACCTGCGCTTCATGGGGGTGTGACTGCGGCATTTCTTGAGGTGACGGCCATCGTTGAACTCAGCTGGGCGATGATCTGGGATGACCTTGAAGCCGGGCGTCTGGATGAAGCCGCGCCCAGTCTGTCGTTTCCAAAGACAATCGATTTCACAATTGATTACCTGCGGTCCGGTCTGCCGCGCGATGCCTACGCGCGGGCGCGCGTCAATCGCTCCGGTCGCCGGTTTGCGTCGGTCCACGTCGAGGCATGGCAGGACAACCGCAACCGTCTTATCGCGCAAGGAACAGGTCACTTCCTGATGCCAAGCCGCGATGGCTAACGTCCGTAATGTCACCCACCGGCGCGTATTGGGTATTGCGCTGCCGATTGTGCTGTCGAATGCGACCGTGCCAATTTTGGGGGTCGTGGATACAGGCGTTGTTGGTCAGCTTGGCGAAGCCGCACCAATCGGCGCCGTCGGTATCGGAGCAATCATCCTCTCTGCCGTCTATTGGATTTTTGGCTTCCTGCGGATGGGAACGACAGGTCTGACCAGTCAGGCAGTCGGCGCAGACGACACTGACGAAGTCCACGCGCTTTTGTCGCGTGCGTTGCTCATCGGCGTTACGGCGGGCCTTGTGATGATTTTGGGGCAGGCACTGATCTTCCAAGGTGCGTTCTGGTTGTCGCCTGCAAGCGCCGAAGTCGAAAGCCTCGCCCGCGACTATATGGAAATCCGGATCTGGTCGGCACCTGCGACCATCGCACTCTACGGCATCACCGGATGGCTGATCGCACAAGAACGGACAAAGACGGTTCTGGTGCTGCAGGTTGCGATGAACGGCGGAAACATCATTCTCAGCTATATGCTCGGCCTGCAAATGGGGTGGGGCATATCAGGCGTCGCCTGGGCCACCTTTATTGCTGAATGGGGTGGTCTGGCGCTGGGCCTTTGGTTTTGCAGGCATGTGTTTGCCGGCACAGCATGGCGGACGGCCGCGCGCATTTTCGATCTGGTCCGCCTGAAACATATGGCTGTCGTGAACTCCGATATCCTGATCAGGTCGGTCTTGCTGCAAGCGATCTTTGTGAGCTTTCTGTTCTTTGGCTCTGGCTTCGGCGACGTGCAACTGGCTGCAAACCAGATCCTGATGCAGTTTCTGCAGGTGACCGCCTATGCCCTCGATGGCTTTGCGTTTTCGGCAGAAGCGCTTGTCGGGAATGCGCTGGGTGCACGCGCACGGGCCACGCTTAGACGTTCGGCGCTGCTTGCAAGTTTTTGGGGCGGTGTGATCTGTGTGGGGCTTTCAATCTGCTTTGCGATTTTTGGTCCAATTGCGATCGATATCATGACAACTGCACCCGATGTGCGGGAGGCCAGTCGCACGTATCTGCCCTATATGGTCGCGGCCCCGATTGTCGGGATAGCTGCATGGATGTTGGACGGGATCTTTATCGGTGCGACGCGCACGAAAGATATGCGCAACATGATGATTGTCTCGGCAATCACTTATTTTGCGACTGTCGTTCCGCTCATGGCTGCCTTTGGCAACCATGGGCTTTGGCTGGGGCTGCTGTTGAACTTTATTGTAAGGGGGCTAACGCTGGCCTGGAAGTATCCGGCGCTTGAGGCCGAAGCGGATCGCCCCCGATCAGGTCCAGCGGCTGCGACCTGATCCGACAGCCTCAGCGACAGTTTCAAACCCGTCGCGCGCGAGAAGGGCATCGAGGCCGGTTGCAATTTCGGAGGCCAGAGAAACGCCGCCATAAACCAAGGCCGTGTAGAGTTGGACAGCCGACGCGCCAGCGCGGATTTTCTCATACGCCTGTGCGGCAGAACCGACACCGCCAACCCCGATGATCGGAAGGTCAGTCAAACCGGAAAGCTGTGCGAGGACCCGTGTTGATTTTTCAAACAGAGGCTGGCCGGAAAGCCCTCCGGCTTCTGCCTTGTCTCTCCCCTTCAAGCCGTCACGCGACAACGTTGTATTCGTCGCTATGATGCCTGCGACACCACTGTTGTCTGCAACTTCTGCCACGTCTTCCAACTCGCCCTGAGACAAATCTGGCGCAATCTTGAGGAACACCGGAACAGGCACCTGCAGCGCGTCTCGCGCGGACATAACACCTTCGAGCAATGCCGAGAGGGCTGCCTTGCCCTGCAGGTCACGTAGCTTTTCAGTGTTTGGCGACGAGACATTCACCGTCGCGAAATCGACGGCACCGCCACACCGCCCGAGGACTGTGGCGAAGTCAGCGGCTTTGTCGCGGCTATCCTTGTTGGCGCCAAGGTTCAGACCAATCACCGCTCCTTTCGGGCGATTGGCGAGGCGGCCAGCAATCGCCTTCATCCCGTCGTTGTTGAAGCCAAAACGATTGATCGCAGCCTGATCTTCTACAAGGCGAAAGAGCCGCGGTTTTGGATTGCCAGGCTGCGGTCGCGGGGTCGCTGCGCCGACTTCGAGAAAACCAAATCCGGTTTTTGCGAGAGCGTGAAGTGCCGTCGCATTTTTGTCAAAACCGGCAGCAAGCCCAACGGGATTAGAGAGGCGCAGGCCCGCAAAATCGGTTTTCAGGCGCGCCGAGGTCACAGGACCAGTCCGTGGTCCCAGTCCCATGTTCAATGCCTTAAGGGCCAACCCATGCGCGGTTTCCGGGTCGATCCTGCGCAGCGCCGAAAGGCCGATAGATTCGAGCGCTTTCATGCAAGCCCCGGAAACTGGTGTTTGCCATCCGTCAGCGGCAGGGCCTCAGACCAAACGACATCTGCGATGGTCATCTTGCGATAGAGATGCGGAAACAGGACACCTTCACGGGCGGGTTCCCATTTCAAAGGTGCCAGATTGTCGGCTTCGACTGCGATCAGCATGAGACCATCGACGCCGGCAAAATATTTTTCTGCGGTCTCGCGCACGGTTTCGGCTGTCGAAAAATGAATGTATCCATCAGCCAGATCGATCGGGGCGCCTGCGGTTTCGCCCTCAGCCTGCAGATGCGCCCATTCGTCAGCTCGGAATATCTTGTAAATCAGCATGGCCGCGTCATGGCGCGTGTCGTTTGGATCGTCAAGTATCGGCTGTCATTCGCCCAATTTCTCATCGGGCAGGGGGAGTGACGTCGGGGCAAAGCGGATTGGATTTGACTCTCTTTCTGGCCCTCGACAAGCTGCTGGTATTCCAACACTGGGGGATCAAATCCAAATGCTAACAAGAATTCTTACAACCACCTGCGGCGTTGCGCTGATGGCCAGCGCGGCTTCCGCCGATTACACGCTGCACATTATCCACACCAATGACCTGCACAGCCGGATCGAGCCAATCAACCGCTTCGATTCGACCTGTAGCGCCGAAGATAATGCCGAAGGAAAATGCTTCGGCGGCATTGCCCGTGTCATCACCAAGATCAACGAACTGCGTGAAGAACTCGCCGGAGAAAACGTCATCCTGCTTGATGCGGGCGACCAGTATCAGGGCAGCTTGATGTACACGACCTACAAAGGTGACGTCGAAGCTGAATTCATGGAACAGATCGGCTACGATGTCATGGCGGTCGGCAACCATGAATTCGACGACGGTGACGAAGGTTTGCGCAAGCTGACCGATAACGTCTCCTTCCCTGTGATTTCTGGCAACATTGATGTCTCGAGCTCGAACGTCTTGGCCGGTCAGGTCGAGAACCATGTCGTTCTGGAAGTTGGCGGCCAGCGGATCGGCATTATTTCGGCGCTGGCAGTGGACACACAAGAGACGTCGAGCCCATCCGACGCTGTGATCTTCACTAACGAGATTGAAAGCCTGCAGGCTGATGTCGCCGCTTTGCAGGAACAGGGCGTCGATAAGATCATCGCGCTGACCCACGTCGGTATGACGAAAGACATGGCAATCGCCGAAGCTGTCGATGGCGTTGATGCGGTCGTTGGCGGTCACTCTCACACGCTTTTCTCGAACACCGAGGAAGGGGCGATGGCCTATCCGACAATGGTCGACGGTGTGCCGGTCGTGCAGGCTTATGCCTACTCCAAGTATATCGGTCACCTGACGCTTGAGTTTGATGACGCAGGCAACGTGACGTCTGCAACCGGCGACACGATCCTGCTGGATGCGTCCGTCGCGGAAGATGAAGCAGCCGTTGCACGTGTTGCCGAGCTTGCCGGTCCAATCGAAGAGATGAAGACACGTGTTGTGGCTGATGCTGCCGAAGCGATCGAGGGCGACCGCTCTGTTTGCCGCGCGATGGAATGCCCGATGGGGAACCTTGTTGCAGACGCGATGCTGGCACGCGTGGCTGATCAGGGCATCCAGATTGCAATCCAGAACGGCGGTGGTCTGCGGGCTTCTATCGACGCTGGAGAGATCACAATGGGCGAAGTCCTGACCGTTCTGCCTTTCCAGAACACGCTGTCCACGTTTGAAGTGACCGGTGGCGATATCGTCGCAGCACTTGAAAACGGTGTCGGCCAGATCGAAGAAGGCGCAGGCCGCTTCCCTCAGGTTGCGGGGATGTCCTTTACGGTGGACGCTTCAGCACCGGCAGGTTCGCGGATCTCTGACGTCATGGTGGGTGGCGAAGCCATCAACCTTGCAGCCACATATGGTGTTGTCTCCAACAACTATGTGCGCAACGGCGGCGACGGTTATTCGATGTTTGAAGATGCCAATAACGCTTATGACTTCGGACCGGACCTTGCTGATGTGACAGCAGAGTATCTGGCTGAAAATGCGCCTTACCAGCCATACACAGATGGCCGCATCACAATGAAATAAGCCGAGAGGTTTATTGAGAAGAAGAACGCGCCGTAGTTTTCTGCGGCGCGTTTTTTATTTTGTCTCGACTGCCTGTTCGTCCAGATCGTCACTCAGGGTCGACCAGGTCGTATCGTGCGATGGATCAGGCGGCGTTTCACAAGCGCGGCGGTGGATGTTCACCTTGGCAATAAAGTTTGCCGAGATTGGCGCCGTGACAAAGAGAAAGGCCATAATCAGAAACTCGTGGATTGATGGTCGCCCGATATCGAACGAATGAATAACCGAGGCGACGAGCAGCATCCCGATCCCCAAGGTTCCTACCTTCGTCGGTGCGTGAAGACGCGTCATGGGGTCGTTGAACTTCAACAGTCCAATCGCGCCAACCAGCACGAAGCCTGATCCGATGATCAGCGAAAGCGAAGCAATATAGGTGCCGATAATCTGAGGGGTCATTCGATTACGTCTCCTCTCAAGATAAAGCGCGCCAAAGCGACCGTGGACACAAAGCCCAGCATCGCAATAAGTAGTGCGACTTCGAAGTAAATCTGAACGCCCTTATAGATACCGAGGGTGATGATCAGCCCAAGGGCGTTAATCACCATTGTATCCAACGCCAGCACGCGATCACCCGAGGTGGGCCCAAGCACAAGGCGCACCATCGACATGATCTGTCCGATCGCCAAAGACAGAAAGGTGATCGCAATCGCGATGTTGAGGAATTGAGTGGCCAGGATCATGCGAAAATCTCCAGTAACCGCGCTTCGTAGCGATTGATGATATCATCACGGATGCTGTCCGGGTCTTCTGTATGCAGCACATGCACGAGCAGGCATCGTCCCTGATCTGACAGGTCTGCTGACACTGTTCCCGGCGTCAGCGTGATGGTGCCAGCCAGCATCGTAATCGCTTCTGGCTGGCGCAGGCGCAAAGGCACGACAATCCAAGCTGGTTTGAGCTTGTTGGCCGGAACCGTCAGCACGATCCAAGCGACCTCAATGTTGGCGACGATGATGTCCCAGATCACCACGAAACTGTAGCTAACCATCCGCAAAGGATGGAAGCTTTTGGGTGTATCGGGCCACCAGACGGAGGTCATCCACGGGATCAAGATGCCAAGAATGAAACCAAAAACCAGCATTCCGGCAGAAAGCTCGTTTTGCAGCAGCACCCAGGTGATTGTCAGGATCAGCGTCAATAGCGGGTGGGGGATCAGCCAGTAGAATGCACGTTTCATCTAGTGATCCTCCTCTTTGGCGCCATCGCTGAGCTTGCCCGGCGTTTCCAGCACGGTGGTGATGTAGGGGGCAGGGTTGAACAGCTGTGCCGCGATCTGTGTCGTGTATCCGTGGATCGGACCCGCCAGAACTGTGTGCAGCGCAAGCAGGACAACAAGGCTGCCAACTGCGACATAGGACATCGTGGCAGGTTCGGTCGCTTGTGTTGGTACGTCAGGATCAGCGGGAGGCAGAGGAATTGCCTTTGCCTTCCAGAAGATCGTGCTGCCAGCGCGCGCAAAGCCAACGACACTGATCAGGCTTGTCACCAGCACGATAGCCCAGACCCAGATCATGGATTGCGTGGGGAAAGCCGCTTGCAGCACAAGCAACTTACCCAAGAAGCCTGACAGTGGCGGTAGTCCTGCCATCGCAATCGCGGCCAGAAAGAACAGCCCGGCGATCGGAATCGCGCCGTTGATGGGTGGTCGAGCCTCAAGAGCGAGATCGCTGCGGCTGGCTCTGACAAGATCAACAATCAAAAAGAGCGCGGCGGCAGCCAGTGTCGAATGAACGATGTAGTAGAGTGCTGCTGCAATGCCTTCTTGGCTGAACAGGCCCACGGCGACGACAACCATCCCCATTGATCCAATGATCGCAAAGGTGATGAGCCGATCAAACTGTTTTGCTGCCAATACGCCGACGGTCCCAACAATGAGGGTCAACAAAGCAACCGGAAGCAACCACACATCATGCAGACCGGAAGTGGCCTCCAGATCGGTGGGGAAGATCATCGTGTAAACCCGGATGATCGCATAAGCCCCGACCTTGGTCATGATTGCAAAAAGCGCGGCAACGGGGGCAGGGGCCTCGGCATAGCTGGACGGGAGCCAGAAATGCAATGGCACCAGTGCAGCCTTGATGGCAAAAACCAGCAAGAGCAGAACTGCCGCGATACGGATGCCAGCCGTCTCGTCTGGGCCAATCAATGTCACGCGTTCGGCCAGATCAGCCATATTGAGGGTGCCCGTCTCTGCGTAGAGCGCCCCGAGTGCGAAGAGAAACAGTGTCGAGCCGATCAGATTGAACAGCACATACTGCACGCCAGCCCGCAGTCGCTGCGTACCACCTGAGTGGATCATTAACCCGTATGAGGCAATCAACAGGACCTCGAAGAAAACAAAGAGATTGAAGAGGTCGCCGGTCAGAAATGCCCCGAGTATCCCCATCAATTGAAACTGGAACAGGGCATGGAAATGTCGCCCACGCTCGTCCCAGCGGGCGCTGATCGCATAGACCAAGACAAAGAGGGCCAGGACAGACGTCAGCAGGATCATCAGCGTCGAGAGCCTGTCTCCGACAAGGACGATCCCGAATGGCGCGGCCCAATCGCCAAGCTGATACAACAGAATTGTTCCGTCAGAGGTAGCCCAAGCGAGGCCCGCCGACAGCAGCACCAGCGTCAGGACGCCAGCAATCGAGAAAACGCGCTGGATCCCGATGTGGTAGCGCGCCGCCAGAACGATGAAAGGTGCCATCATTGCGGGCAACAGGATAGGAGCGATCAGCCAATGGGTCATTTCGCGCCCTCCTTCTCACCGTCATTTGAGGGCGTAACCTGATCATCCACGTGGTCATCGTCAGAGCCGAGGAATGCGCCAAGCCCGATCATGACGACAACCGCCGTCATCCCGAACGAGATCACGATTGCAGTGAGGACAAGTGCTTGCGGCAAGGGATCGGTGTAAAAGTCGATATCGTCTCGCAAGACAGGCGGTGCGCCGATCACAACGCGGCCCGTCGTAAAGAGAAAGACGTTCACTGCATAGGTCAGCAATGAGATTCCCAAAATGACAGGAAAGGTCCGCAGTCGCAGCAGCAAGTAGATACCTGCGGCTGTCAGCACACCGATGGCAGAGGCAATCAAGAATTCCATCTTACACGCCCTCCTGTGCTGATTGCGGTTCCGGATCATGCCGAGATGGGTCGATATCCATCGCGTAATCGCTCTCAGGTGAGTCCTTGCGCCGTGCCAAGCGAGAGAAGCTTTCAAGCGACAGCATCACCGCACCGACAACCGACAAGAACACGCCGACGTCAAACAAGGCCGCTGTCGCCAATTCAAACTCGTTGAAAGGCGGAATGCGCACGTAGGTGAAATCAGATGTCAGGAAGGGTTTGCTCACGAACCATGATCCGATCCCCGTCAGACCGGCGACCAGAACGCCTGCGCCGATTACGCCATGGTAAGGATACCTCAGGCGATCGGACGCCCAGGCAAAGCCGCTGGCCATATACTGCATCACGACCGCGATTGAGACGATGAGACCCGCAATAAAGCCGCCGCCAGGCTCATTGTGACCGGCAAGGAAGATGTAGAAACCAACCATCAATGCGACTGGCATCATACCTCGCGTCAGCACCACCATCATCATCGGGTGCACACCACCGGCCTGCGGGCGCTGTGGTTTGCGGTTGAGCAGGCGCGCCCGGATCGGTCCGCCCAAAAGTGCCTCTGTCAGTGCATAAATCAGAAGTGCTGCGATGCTGAGTACGATAATCTCGCCGAAGGTGTCGAAACCACGGAAGTCAACCAGGATGACATTGACGACGTTTGTCCCGCCGCCACCCTTGTAGGAGTTTGCTAGGTGGAAGTCGGAAATGGTCGGCGCGACCGGATCGCGGAGCATGAAATAGTAGGCCATGCCAAAGGCGGCCAAGCCACCCGCGATTGCAACAACCGTGTCCCGCATCCGGCGCAGCACCGTGCTTTCGACAGGTGTGCGCTCGGGCAGGAAGTTCAGGGCAAGCAACATCAGGATGATCGTCACTGCCTCGACGGTGAACTGCGTCATGGCAAGGTCAGGCGCACTCAGGAAGACAAAGCCGACGGAAACCATCAGCCCGACGATCCCCATGAGGATCAGCGACAAGAAGCGGTTGCGATGGAGGAAAACCATACCCAGCGTCGCTGCAACCAACATCGCCCAACCGGAAATCAGAACGGGATCTGTCGTCTGGTTGGGATAGTCTGCAAGGCTTGCCGTACCTGTGCGCCAGGCAAAATAACCCGCACCGACAATCCAGATTGTTGCGATAGCGGCATAGCGAGAGAATGCGCCATTGTGCAGGGGGAGGGTCAGCATTCGCGCCAGATCAACAACAGCGGCGATCAGCGCTTCGAAAATCGTTTTCGCTTCCGGGCGCGGGGTGGCGTCCCAAAGAGTCAAAGCCGGTCTGAAGAGCGCCAGTACCAACAGCCCACCGACCACAGCAATCATCGACATATAGAGTGCCGGCCCAAAGCCGTGCCAGATTTTCAGATGCGCATATGGCATCTCGGCCGCGCCACCGAGCACTGAGTAGGTGACCAGACGGACAAACGGCTCAACAAGGAATGGCGCAACACCGATGACGATCACCGGGATAATCAGGAGCGCGGGCGGCAACCACATGGCAGCATTCGGATCATGTGGCTTTGACGGATAGTCGTCGCGGACCGGCCCAAGGAAGGTGTGGCTAATCAAGCGGAAGCAGTAGGCGGCGGAAAACAGCGATCCGATCGTCGCAAGGACAGGCACAAGCAGTGGCAAATCGAAAAGCACTGTATGCGTCGCTTCTTCAAGCATCATTTCCTTGGAAAGGAAGCCGTTGAGGAAAGGAATGCCCGCCATCGATAGTGCTGCCAAGGTGACGATTGCGAAGGTTACAGGCATCAGTTTGCGCAAACCGCCCAACCGTCGGATGTCGCGGGTATGCGCTTCGTGGTCGACGATCCCTGCCGACATAAAGAGGGCAGCTTTGAATGTTGCGTGGTTGAGGATGTGAAAGACGGCGGCCATGGCACCAAAAGCGGTGCCTGTCCCCAAAAGCATCGTGATCAAGCCCAGATGGCTGACAGTTGAGAACGCGAGCAGAGCCTTCAGATCATGCTTGAAGACAGCGATCACGGCGCCCAGAACCATCGTGATCAGGCCAGCGGTTGTCACGATCACAAACCATTCCGGCGTGCCTGAGAGAACCGGCCACATGCGCGCCATCAGAAAGATGCCGGCCTTTACCATTGTGGCGGAGTGCAGGTAGGCCGACACCGGTGTGGGCGCTGCCATGGCATGAGGTAGCCAGAAATGGAATGGGAACTGCGCTGATTTTGTGAAGCATCCTAGCAGGATCAGGATCAGTGCCGGAAGGTAAAGCGGATCCGCCTGAATCAATTCGCGATTCTGCAAGATGACGCTGAGGTCATAGCTGCCAACGATGTTCCCAAGGATCAGCATCCCGCCGATCATTGCAAGGCCGCCCATCCCCGTGACGGTCAGCGCCATACGCGCACCCTGTCGCCCCTCGGGAAGATGCTTCCAATATCCGATAAGCAGGAATGACGATAGCGACGTCAGTTCCCAGAAAATCAACAAAAGCAATATGTTGTCGCTCAGAACGATCCCGACCATCGCACCTTGGAAGAGCAACAGGTAGGTCAGGAATTCGCCCATGTTGTCTTCGCGGCTGAGGTACTGACGGGCATAGGCAATAATCAAAAGGCCGATGCCAAGAATGAGCATGGCAAAAAAGAATCCAAGACCGTCAAGCATCAGTGTGAAGTTGAGACCCAGCAGCGGCATCCAATCGATCCGCGCCGTGACGACCTCACCTGCGATGATGGCCGGAAGGTTTGTGAGCAGACCGATAAAAGCGCTCAGTGTCACGGTGAACGTCACACCTGCGGTCGCAGATCGGCCTGCGGGATTCATCAAGCCGGGCAAAAGCGCCCCAAAGAACGGCAGGGCAACAATAATGAAGAGTGACACGCGATCCCCCGGCTAGCTACTTGCACAGGTCAGAGGGCATCGGGTGGCGAATCCGGCGTCCGGCCTGCGATTGCTCTGCTTGTAAAGCACAAAGCCCCCAAAAGGCCACATCTGAAAGCTATTTGCGAAGGGTCAGAAAGGTTTGCGCTAACAAATTGCTGGCAGATATTGATGTGGTTGCCATTGGCGCTTCCGCCGCCGCTGAAAGGCAGAATGTTGGCCCCAATCATCTATTGGATAAGGGCGGCTGAAAGTCGCATAAGAGTGGGCAACAGACGTTGTGACCCGCTTGACGTTACACAAACGCTGGCATACCAGAAGCGCAGAGCGCGGGCGTTGTGTAATGGTAAGACCCTTGCCTTCCAAGCAAGAGATACGGGTTCGATTCCCGTCGCCCGCTCCAATCCCATACATTTTCAAATAAGACAGATGCACACGCACTGCTTGTGAAACGCTCGGTTCAGTTTTATGTCGAACCAAAGCGACTAAGGACCACGCATGGCGGATACGCAGAAAACCCGACCCGAGGATCGCCCCGTCGGCAATAAGGTTGGCGCGCTGCGTGCGCTTTGGCCGTTCATCAAACCGTATAAGGCCAATCTTTTTGCAGCGGGTTTTGCGCTGGTCTTTACGGCGACCGTCGCTCTGACACTGCCAATTGCGGCGCGGCTGGTGGTGGACACTTTTGGTCTGAGCAGCGACCAGATGAGCGAATACTTCAACCTCATGATGGTTATCGCGATCCTTCTCGCGCTTGGGACGGCCGCGCGATACTATCTCGTGACACGGTTGGGTGAACGTGTCGTTGCTGATATCCGCAAGGCGGTATTCAATCGTATGATCTCGATGAGTCCGGCATTCTATGAACGGATCATGACCGGAGAGGTGCTCAGCCGGATCACGACAGACACGACATTGATCCTGTCGGTCATCGGCAGCTCCGCTTCGATTGCTCTGCGCAACATCCTGATATTCTTTGGCGGCGTCATCCTGATGCTGACGACCTCCGTCAAAATGAGCCTGATGGTGCTTTGGCCCATCCCTGTGGTCCTGTTCCCGATCCTGCTGCTGGGACGCCGGGTCAGAAGCCTTTCGAAGGAAAATCAGGACCTGATTGCTGAATCGAGCGGTGATGCCTCAGAGCAATTGCTCTCAGCACAAACTGTTCAGGCTTTCACACACGAAGAACTCAGCCGCGCGAAATTCGATGATGTCACCGAGCAAAGCTACCGCTCGGCCAGACGACGCATTCTGACCCGCGCGGCTTTGACAGCAATTGTTATCATGATGGTTTTTGCAGCCATCGTTCTGTTCCTGCAGATGGGCTCTGAAGACGTCAGTCAGGGCGAAATCACCGAAGGTGGTCTTGTCCAGTTCATGATCTACACGATTATGGTCGGCGGTGCGGTCGCTGCACTTTCCGAGGTCTGGGGCGAGTTGCAACGCGCCGCAGGCGCGACGGAGCGTCTTGTCGAATTGCTAACGGCGGAAGATTCGGTGCTGGACCCCGCGAACCCCCAAACATTATCACCGCCGGTGAAAGGCGAGCTTTCGTTCGAAGGATTGCATTTCCATTACCCCTCGCGCCCGGATATCTCGGCACTTGATGGTATCGATCTGCATATCACGGCAGGCGAGACAGTTGCGTTGGTCGGACCATCAGGCGCGGGCAAAACAACCATTATTCAGTTGGTCCAGCGGTTCTATGACCCGCAGGGCGGTGCGGTGAAACTTGATGGTGTCGATCTGCGTGATCTGGAGCGCCCTGCATTCCGCAAGCACATCGCACTCGTCCCGCAGGACCCTGTGATTTTCGCCGATACGGCACGCGAAAACATCCGGTTCGGTCGACCAGACGCCACGGACGCCGAGGTCGAGGAGGCAGCAAAGGCTGCTGCGGCCCATGAGTTCCTGATTGCATTGCCAGACGGCTACGACAGCTATGTCGGTGAGCGAGGCGTCATGCTTTCAGGCGGACAAAAACAGCGCATTGCGATTGCGCGGGCAATCCTGCGTGACGCGCCTGTGCTGCTTTTGGATGAGGCAACCAGCGCACTGGATGCCGAAAGCGAATATGCCGTACAACGCGCCGTCGAAGATCTGGCAAAGACCCGCACGACTTTGATTGTCGCCCACCGTCTTGCCACGGTGAAGAAGGCCGACCGGATCATTGTTCTGGAACACGGCAAAATTGTTGCTCAGGGCACGCATGATGCTCTGGTCGCACAAGGTGGACTTTACGCGCGCCTTGCGCGGCTACAATTCACCGAAGGCGTTGCCGCAGAGTAAGATTGCAATTTTTCGCAGCGTCAGACTTGTGGTTGACCCTGTTCTTGCCCCAACCTGCACCGAAAGGGGAGGCCGTGCGCTGCACGGACGATAAAGACAGGGAGAGACGCCATGGCATTTGCGACAATCGCAGACCGGAACGCCATCGAAAACGAAAAGCTTTGGGAAGACCGTAGCAAGCCAATAACAACATTCGGTTTGCTGACCCAGACGGCCGAAAAATTCGGCACACGCAAGGCCACCAGCTTTAGTCTGCTCTCCGATCCAAATGCGCCTTGTGAAACGCTTGATTGGAACACGTTGCGGGACAACTCTGCGCAGGCGGCCAACATGTTTCGCGATCTCGGCGTGGGCGAAGGCGATGTTGTCGCCTATCTCATGCCCAACGCGACCGAGACGATCCTGACCTATCTTGGCGGTCAGGTCGCTGGCATCGTCAATCCCATCAACCCTCTTCTGGAAGCAGAGCAGATCGCGGCAATCCTGCGCGAAACCAAAGCGAAAGTGCTGGTGACGCTCAAGGCTTTCCCGAAAACCGATGTTGCACAAAAGGCCGCAGAGGCTGTGCGCCTTGCCCCGAATGTGACCCACGTTCTGGAAGTTGATCTTCTGCGGTATCTTACCGGATTGAAAAAATTCATTGTCCCGCTGATCCGTCCCAAAAATCCGGTAGCGCATAAAGCGACGGTTCTGGATTTCAACGCAGAGCTGGCCAAGCAGCCCAAAACCCTCAAATTCGAAGACAGCAAGGCTGATCGCGTCGCTGCATATTTCCATACCGGCGGCACGACCGGAATGCCCAAGGTCGTTCAGCACAAATACTCAGGCATCATCTACAATGCCTGGTTAGGCGACAGATTGCTCTTTACCGAGAATGACGTGCAAATCTGTCCGCTGCCGCTCTTCCACGTGTTCGCGACAATCGTGTCTCTCGGGGCCTCGTTGGGGTCCGGTGCGCAGATCGTGTTTCCCACGCCACAAGGCTACCGCGGTGAAGGTGTCTTCGATAACTTCTGGAAGCTGGTCGAAAAGCATAAGGTGACCTTTATGATCACGGTGCCGACGGCGATGTCGGCGCTGATGCAGCGCAAGGTCGATGCGGACATCTCGACCCTTCGTCTGGCGTTCTGCGGTTCGGCACCCTTGCCGCTAGAACTGTACCGCCGGTTTGAAGAAGCTGCCGGCGTGACGATCTGTGAGGGCTATGGCCTGACCGAAGCGACTTGTCTTGTATCGATTAACCCGCCTGAAGGGGAAAAGCGTGTAGGCTCGATTGGTGTGCCGTTCCCATACACAGATGTGCGCATTATTTCACCAACGAGCGGGGAAGAACTCGGGGTTGATGAAATCGGTGAGATTTGCGTCAGCAACCCCGGCGTCGCCTATGGTGACACATACACCGAACCTGATAAAAATGCTGATCTGTACCGCGGAGGCGACAAGTCCAACACGCAGTATCTTCGCACCGGCGATCTGGGGCGCAAGGATGCCGATGGTTATCTATGGATCACGGGGCGGGCGAAAGACCTGATCATCCGTGGTGGCCATAATATCGACCCGGCCGAAATCGAGGAAGCCTTGGCAGGACATGATGCTGTTGCCTTTGCCGGTGCAATCGGCCAGCCCGACAAACACGCTGGCGAAGTCCCATGCGTCTACGTCGAATTGGTTGATGGCGCGGACGTGACCGAGCAAGACCTTATGGAATTTGCCAAGTCCCATATCCATGAACGTGCAGCCCATCCTAAGCATCTTGAGGTGCTGGACGAGCTACCGAAGACGGCTGTTGGAAAAATCTTCAAACCTGATCTTCGTAAACGCGCTATCACCCGGATCTTCGACGAAGCACTTGTAGATTTGTCTGCCGAGGTAAAGGAAGTGACCGAAGACAAGAAACGCGGGCTCGTTGCGCATATCCGGAAAACCGGCGACGCGACCGACGAAGAAATCGGCAATGCGTTGAATGCCTATACTGTTCCTTGGGAGGTCGCGAGCTAAGTTCCCTGACAACAAGATAAGGGAAGGATCAGCGCAATGGCAAAAGTCGCATTTCTGGGCCTCGGGGTTATGGGATATCCGATGGCGGGGCACCTGAAGTCTGCGGGGCACGATGTCACCGTCTACAACAGGACCACGGCAAGGGCCGAGGATTGGGTTTCCCAACATGGCGGTGCCCTTGGCAAGACGCCCTCTGAGGCTGCTGCAAGTGCTGAAATGGTCATGGCTTGCGTCGGCAACGATGATGATCTGCGCTCTGTTTGCCTCGGCGAAGACGGTGCTTTTGCGGCAATGGCCGAAGGCACCCTTTTTGTGGACCACACGACGGTATCGGCAGCAGTGACGCGTGAACTGCATGACAAAGCGTCCGAGAAGGGCATCGGATTCGTCGATGCACCAGTCTCCGGTGGACAGGCTGGCGCGGAAAACGGGCAGCTCTCTATCATGTGTGGTGGCAGCGAAGGCAATTATGTACAGGCTGAGGCCGTCATCGGCGCATATGCCAAACTGTGCCGCAGGATCGGTGAAAGCGGCGCGGGACAGATGACCAAGATGTGCAATCAGATTGCGATTGCCGGACTGGTGCAGGGATTGTCTGAGGCACTTCATTTTGCGCAGAAAGCGGGTCTCGACGGTCGTTCTGTGGTCGAAGTGATCAGCCAGGGTGCCGCAGGAAGCTGGCAGATGGCAAACCGCTACGAGACGATGCTTGACGACAAATGGGATCACGGTTTTGCTGTCGACTGGATGCGCAAGGACCTCGGGATCTGTCTTTCGACGGCTGACGAAAACGGTGCTAGCCTGCCGGTCACTGCGTTGGTGGATCAATTTTACAAGGACGTGCAGAAGCTTGGTGGCGGTCGTTGGGACACATCATCATTGCTAAAGCGGTTGCAAGCCATCGACTCCTGATTGCGCTTTGTTGAAAGGCTAGTGTGGATGACTGCAGGTCTGTGCTCACCGGACATTTTCCTGTTTTGAGCCGTTTTGCTTCAGACTTTTGCGGTTGGTCAGAAGAGGGTGACATCAGCCTTCGGAGCGACGGGAACAGGCGTTTCCCGAACCGCGGTCTTGACCTGCATTTGCTGTGCGGCCCCGCTGGTCGGATGAAACCTGATCCGTCTGGCGCTTGTCCCGCCAACGCTTTGCGCCAGGCAAGTGATGCCTTCCTTGTCGAGAAAGTCCAAAGCGAAGGACGCATTCGTCCTTCCGATATCGCCAGAATGCTCAAGCATTCGCGCACCACCGAAAACCTTTGCCAGTAAGTCCTGTCGTGAGGCACCGGCGTGGAGCAGATGGTTGATCAGCAATTCCATAGCGTGAACGCCGTATTTGAGATCACCTTTTTGATCGTTTCGCGACGTCGCCAACAAAAAGTGGTTCATCCCACCGACTTTCCGGAAAGGGTCAAAAAGACACACTGAAATGCACGACCCTAATACCGTGGTGAGAGTCACGTCAGGGTCCGCTGAGATGGAGAACTCGCCCTGAATGACGGTCACGATTTTTGATGAGCCCCTCATGCGGCTGACCGTTTTCGCTGTGATGCGGCCAAAAGCGCTGGGCCAATTTTGTCGATGGGATGTTCTTGGCCAATACCGCCAATTTCCTTGGCGACGCGTGGCATACCGTAAACCACCGATGTAGCGCGGTCTTGACCAAAGGTCAGAGCGCCGGCTTCGCGCAAAGCGAGTATCCCTTGCGCGCCATCCCGCCCCATCCCAGTCAAAAGTGCTGCTGCGACGTGCTCAGCATAGGGGCGTGCAGAGTGAAACAGCGCGTCAATTGACGGCCGATGTCCTGAGACTGGCGGAGCTGGATCAAGCCGTAGTCGGCGTTTTTCGGGTGTCAGACAGAGATGCGCGCTACCGCCAGGCGCAAGATAGACGCAACCTGTTTGCAAGCTTTCGCCATCTGTTGCCAGATGCACCCTTGCGTCGCACGCCCGGTTCAGCAAACCTGCGAGGCTATTGAGATGCGATGCTCCGGTATGTTGGACGATCAGGGTTGGCGGGCAGGTGGCTGTCCAATGTGACAGCACCCGCATCAAGGCATCAATGCCACCTGTGGACGCCCCGATCAGTATGATCTTCTCCGGGTCATAGTTGTTGGAAACCGTCTCGTGTTTGCTGAGAATTTGACTTTCGGAGGTGCGTCGAACACAGCGGAGAATGCGCGCTATGTCATCGCTTCCGCTGGTCAGTGACAATCGGGGGTAGGCGACGAGAGTTTCACATACTGGTTGGCTGTCTCGATCTGTCGCGATAACTGCCCTGACCTCGGTGAGCCTGGCAAGGGCAAACAGAAGCTCTGCCTCTGGCTGTCGCGCGAGTTCCTCTTGCAAAATGAGAGCGTCAGGAAGGCGATGTTCAACGAGATTGTATGCCTCTGTCAGTGTTCCGACGTGATTTAGTCGCGCTTCCGGGATGGCCTCCTTAATGGAGTCTCTTAACTGACGGGACGCGTTTGGAGACTTGTGACAAATCAAGATTTTTTTCGTCATCCGGTGCCTTCATAGAATTTATTTTCGCGGATCAAAAAGGGGCGAGAGGCTCCCGAAAATGAGCGGCAGTGTTCAAAACCGTGTGCCGTTTCTTAATCGTGAAAGATCTCGGGTGTATTCTCGGGCCGTATGGAGGTCTGTTGAGGTGTCTGGTCTTCAAAGCACGCACGCACTGTTTCCAACTTTATCTGATTGATACACCGCGAAACGCCCGTCTGACAGCTATCGACGTCTGCACAACATCTCAGAAGCTGCTCGACCTCACTGAGTGACTGCAGAAGCCTGTCGAAGGACTGCAAGCTGTGTCGGGTTTCGTTATCAATTTGTTGAGACCGCAGAACGGCAAGCGCGGCGGCTTCCGCACCCGCCAACTGACATTTAATCATAGACACGACATTGGCAGCCCCGACTAAGAGACGATCGAAATCATGTTGTGTATGTTTTGGATCCCGACAGTTCTCAGGGGACGACTGTTGCATTACAAGCGGCCTACGACACTCTCGATGCATTGCTTCAGCGCTGCTGTCGAAAACGGTTTCTTGATCATATTGTTGAGGCCGAGCGCCTTGCCTTTGGCCACTATCTCTGCAGTCGGATTGCCTGTGACCAAAATAAAACCGATGCGGGCGGTTGTCCGATTTTGCCGCAGTGCCTGAAGCAGGGCCAAACCATCCATCCCGGGCATGTTATAGTCAGAAAGCACCAGGTGGACCGGATCCTTGGCGAGCCTTTCAAATGCGGCGCGCCCGTCCTTTTCGGCTTCATTTTTCCAGATCCCCAACTCTTCGATCGCCTGAATAAGAAGGCCACGGCTGACGCCCATGTCGTCGACAACCATGACACGCAAATTGTCCTTGAGACTCATGAGTGATTTCCTTTGGCAAGATTGAAGTCGAGGCTGTTCTTTTGGTAGGTGGTTGTGCCGACGTTTTTCATGGTTTGACACGCTGGTCCGCTGAGCCGCTCAGAATGTCCAATCATCAGATGACCTTGGTTATTGAGACTTTGTGCGAACCTTTCCCAAAGTCTGCTCTGGGTCGGTTTGTCGAAGTAGATCGCAGCGTTGCGGCAGAAAATCAGATCGAAGCGGCGGCGCATCGGCCATTCGTCCATCAAATTAAGGGGGGCAAAGCGCACAAGCCTACGCGCCTCTTGTCTGATGGTGAAATATCCATTGCTCGGCGCCCCATCCAAGAGGAGAGGGCGGATGGCATGAGGTATCTGAGAGAGCTGATCTGCCTTATAAGTCGCGCTTCTTGCGGTCTGGATCACTGCTGGGTCAACATCGGTTGCGAGGATGCGAACATCTTGGTTTATGATGCCGGGGAGAGCATCAATCAGTGTGCCAGCAATAGAGTATGCTTCTTGACCTGTGGAACATGCCGCAGACCAAATCCGAATGGGTTGTCCTGACGTTGCGCGCTTGCGCAGTTGCGGTGCGATCTTATCACGCAAGAATGCGAAATGGTGTGGCTCGCGGAAGAAGTGTGTGACATTTGTCGTGAGTGCGCTGAGAAGATGGTCTTCCTCTCCTTCATCCATTTTGCGTTTGAGACGGTCGCAGTACTCGGCAAAGCTATCAATGCTGAGCGCACGCAACCGCTTTGACAGTCGTGAATGGACGAGTGGGCGCTTGGACGGCTGCAGGTCCAAGCCGAAACGCGATTTTGCGATTTCTGAGATCGTTTCGAAGTCAGCATCAGAAAGATCAGTGGAGCTCGGATGGCTCGCAATCGGGGGTTGATATTGCGCTGTCATGCTGCAAGGTGCCCGCTTTGCGGCAATAGAATGCCCAGGTTGATGATTTTTGTCATGTCTTGCTCTTGCGGAATGATCCCCTCAATCGCTTTCACGGCTTCATCTTCCTGAGTGCGGGGTGTTTCCTTCACCATCGACTGCCTGACACCGAGAATCTCGGAAACAGATTCCACCAGGAGCCCGATGATGCGGTCAGAAACTGCGACGATGATGATGACATGACGCTCAGTCGGTTCGATGGGGGCAAACCCGAGCTTGGCAGCAAGATCGACAATCGGAATGACGGCACCGCGCAAGTTGATCACGCCGAGAACATGCCGTGGCGAGTGTGGCAGAACGGTTACCGGCGCCCAGCGACGAATTTCGCGAATCTGTGTAATCTCAATGCAAAAGTTTTGACCACCAGCGATGAAGGTCACAAATTCCTGCTGAAGATCGTCCCCTTTTGCTGCGTTATCCAACACGTCTGAAATCCTCCGTCAAATTCTGTGGGTCAGGCATATGCGGTGGCGATTGCGACGCGATGGAGTCTGTATCGATGATCAAGGCAATCTTGCCATCACCCAGGATTGTTGCACCTGAAATGCCAGGAATTTCGCCATAGTTGCCTTGCATGCTTTTCACGACAATCTGGCGCTGATCGAATATTTCATCGACCGCGAGAGCGCATTGCTGGACTGCTTCGGTTTGAATGAGAAGCAGCACTTTGTCGGTTAGAGAGCATGAGGCCTGGTGATCGCCAAGTCTTGCGCCAAGATCGATGATCGGCACGTATTCCCCCCGGATCCGGAGCAGATTGCCTTGTAACCCTATCGTCGCAAGGTCTGTCGCGGTGGGCCTCACAGTTTCAATGATACTTGCGATCGGCACGACCATTGTCTGTCCGCCGACGTTGATTACCATACCGTCCATCACCGCGAGGGTTAGTGGCAGGCTGATCGTGAAAGTCGTGCCTTCGCCTGCTGTACTTGCGATCGAGATCTTGCCCCCCAGTTCCGTGATGGCTGTCTTGACCACATCCATTCCGACGCCTCTGCCAGAGAGGTTTGTAATTTCCGACGCAGTGGAAAAGCCGGGTGCGAACAGCAAGAGGTCAATTTCGGGTTCTGAAAGTTGGAGGTCACGCTCAATCAACCCCTTCTCCACAGCTATTTCGAAAATACGTTCACGATTAAGACCCGCACCGTCATCACTGACTTCGATGACGATGCTTCCTGACTTCTGGCTTGCGGTGAGACGTAATGTCCCTGTTTCTGTTTTGCCTGAGGCAAGGCGTGTCTCGGGGTCTTCAAGGCCATGATCAATGGCATTTCGGATCATGTGCGTCAGCGGGTCGGCAAGCCGCTCGACGACTGTTTTATCGACTTCGGTGGCTTCGCCTTCAGTGAGGATCGATACTGATTTGCCGGTAGCATCAGCAGCTTCGCGGGCAATGCGCAACATGCGTTGAAAAAGCGGTTTCACTGGCTGGGCGCGAATGGCCATGACGCCCTCCTGGATCTCACGCGCAAGAAGTTTGTAGTCGTCAAGGTCAGAGAAGATGTCAGACGAAGTGGGCAGCGCCGCTTCTTGTATGCGCTGTGAAATAACCGACTGGTTGATTATCAACTCCCCGACGGCATTGATCAGTCGATCCACGCGCTCAGGATCGACGCGCAGTGATGCGGAGGATTTTCGCGTTCCACGATCTGGGGTGGCCGGTTTTGGAGGGATTTGCGTGTTTTGCGCTTCGGGGACTGGCAGATCATCGGACGCCGGCGGTGGCGGCAAATCGATTAGCGCGGCGCCTTCTTCGACGGGCAGTGACTGAACGCGATGGTCAACACTGTCGGCACTTTCGTCCGCCAGCGTCACCTGTAGATCGCTAAGATCATCTACAAATTCGAAGACTTCCCTTATTTTCAGATCATCGCTTTGGTCGCCGACCGAAACTTGCCAAGTGAGGTAGCCGTCCTGAGGGTCAAAATCGGCCAGCTTTGTCGGAAGGGTCTGCAGATCACATCTGACCTGTACGGGACCAAGAGTTTTCAGCGCCTTGATCAGCAAGAGAGGATCGTGGCCAGTATCGTAGAAGGCCTTTCTAGGAGTGAAAGTGCATAGATAGCTGTGTGATACGTCGGCTGAGCCCAAATCGAGAGAGAGAGCTTCGAAGGAAAATGCCTCGTCGTCGTCAGTTTGCGTATCACCAAGGAAGTCGTTCAAATCCGCTAGCACCGGGTCAACCCGATCTTCCGGGACAATCGTTCCATCTCTTTCAGCCTCAACGAGATCTGAAAGCACGTCGCCAGCCCTTTGCAAAACTTTGAGTGGCGTGTCGTCAGCTGTTATCTGACCAGCGCGTAAGGCATCGAGAACCGTCTCGAACTTATGAGCGAAACTGACCAAAGCATCCATCGAGAAGGCCCCCGCAGCCCCCTTGATTGAGTGCACAGCGCGGAAAACCGCGTTGATGGTCTCGGTATCAGTTGTGCCAGCGCACATTTCGGCCAACCCATCGACGAGGGAGGCCAACAAGTCTTCGCACTCTTCGAAGAAGGCGTCGAGGATGGCGTTGTCCATTGCCATGCCTAGCCTCCTGTCAGTCGCCGGATGACGCTGATCAGCGATGCATCTTCAAATGGTTTGACGATCCAACCGGTCGCACCAGCGGCGCGTGCGCGTTCTTTCAACGCAGCGCCGCTTTCGGTTGTCAGAACAAGTACAGGAACAGTGCGGTTCCTGTCGCCTTTGCGGATATCCTCAATGACACCGAAGCCATCCTTCTTCGGCATGTTGACATCCGTGATGACCAGATCCGGATCAACCTGCCCGAACTTTTCAACGCCTTCGACGCCGTCGACAGCCGTCGTGACCTTGAACCCCGCTTCTTCCAACGCCATCGTCAGAAGGGTGCGTATCGTACGTGAATCGTCGATTGCAAGAACATGGGTGGTCATTGCATTGCATCCTGTACCACTTGGGTAAGCCCGAGAGTGGCAAATGTGGCGAGAAACGCCGGCGACGGTGCTGAAATCACCATGTTGATATCGCGCATCGAACGCAGTCGGATGTGCGCCACGATGACTTGCACAGTTTGGCCGCCAAGCCGTTCAACGCCGCTGGCATCAAGCGAAACTGGCAGGTCTGGTTGTCTGCTGAGATCTTTGTGCAATGAAACGCAATCCTCCGCCTTCATGACCGGCGGCAAGACGAATGAGGAATGTTCTTCTGGCATGTGGCCCCGTCTTTCAAACAAAACACGTGCTGGTGTTGCATCGAAAGATGTTATGCGGGCGGTGACTTAATTTGGCGTAAAGAGATACTTCAAATTTGCCGGGTCAAACACCAGTGTAATCCTGGCGAAGGATGTTCTTTTGAACTTTGCCCATCGTGTTGCGGGGCAGGGTGTCCATCATCACATAACGGCGAGGCCATTTGAACTTGGCCAGTTTATCCGCGACAGCTGATCTCAGGGTATCTTCGTCGGCTCTTCCGACGATGGCTGCAACAATCGCTTCGCCAAAATCAGCATCCGGGACACCAAAAACAGCACTTTCAGCGACCCCGTCGCAGCGGTTGAGAACATCCTCAATCTCCTTGGGGTAGACGTTGTAGCCGCCGGTGATAATCAGATCCTTCTGACGTCCAACGATGCTGATACGCCCATCGGCATCCATCACGCCAAGATCACCCGTGATAAAAAAGCCGTTGCTGCGCAGCTCTTCTTTCGTTTTCTCAGGCATGTTCCAGTAGCCTTTGAAAACATTCTCACCGCGCACCTCGATCATGCCGATTGTGCCGCGCGGCACCTCTGCTCCGTTGTCTGTGATTTTTACGTCAACGCCGGGCAGCGGATGCCCAACGGTCCCCGCGATGCGGTCCCCGTCGTAAGGGTTCGATGTGATCATATTTGTTTCGGTCATTCCGTAACGTTCAAGGATCTTGTGACCTGTGCGCGCGGTGAAAGCGTCGTGCGTCTCTGCCAGAAGTGGCGCGCTGCCAGATATGAATAGCCGCATGTTCCGGCAGGCTTCACCGGTCAAGCGATGGTCGGCCAACATGCGGGTGTAGAATGTTGGCACCCCCATCATCAGCGTGGAGCGTGGCAATTCTTCCAGCACCATATCGAGATCAAAACGCGCCATGAGCCGGATTGAGGCACCTGCCAGAAGTGCCGTGTTGAGTGCCACAAAGAGCCCATGCGTGTGAAAGATCGGCAAGGCATGGACAAGTCGGTCTTTGTCGGTGATCTGCCACAGATCTGTAAGGGCGCGCGCATTTGACAAAAGATTGCGGTGAGACATCATCGCCCCCTTGGACCGACCTGTCGTCCCGGATGTATAAAGCAGCCCTGCAAGATCAACTGGCCCACGATCGGCTGTCTGGAATGTCGCGGGCTTGTCATCTGCCGCACGGCGCAACGAGCCATCACCAAGCTCATCGAGCGTCAGAACGGTTGCGCCGACAGAGGCCGCCAGATCGGTCATATCGCCTTCCCGCGCCGGATCACAAACAATCAAGCTCGGAGAGGCGTCTTCGACGAAATAGGCAACTTCGGCAGGCGTATAAGCGGTATTGAGCGGAAGATAGACCACCCCAGCCTGCAACGCGGCAGCATAGAGCGCTACGGCTTGTCCTGATTTCGGGGCTTGAACGACCAGCCGATCACCCGGAAGAAGACCGGCCTCAGCGATGACATGCGCGATCTGGGACGCACGCTGACAGAACGCTGCATAAGTCAGATTTTCGCCGTCATCGGAGATCAAGAACGTATTCGTATTCTCCCGGTGAGGCGCGATCAAAGTATCATAAAGCAGGTTCGGCACAGCATGGGCTTTCAGTGGTGGGGGTCAGATCCAGTTGGCAATGTGTCCAGCCAAGATCGTCGTTGCTACTGGTTTCAACGCAGCCGCCGACGGTCTTTCTTCGGTCTCAAGTAAAGTTCTGGCGTTTATGATTTGCGATGCTGTTACCAGTCCTGTGTCACGCGCGCCGACGACTGATCCTTCAAAATCGCTTCGCATCAGTTTTAGCGCGTCCACTTGTCGAAAATCCCCTAAATCTTCGACGGCGTCACCACCAAAGACCTTACCGCTTACACTGACACGCTTCGCCAGACCTCCGAAATCCAGGAGTGAATGCGCATCTCGACCGGCGAAGTTGGGGTAATCTTTTTCAAATGGAACACCCAACAATTCTGGAGCCGTGTTTGCGATAATATCGGCAAATATCTTTTGTGTCTTTAGCACCCTAACGGGCGCATGCTGTGAAACCGCGCTCAGCCCAGCACCCGCCAATGGCGACAATGCGTACAGTATATTGCTCCTCCGCCCATGGTGAAATCTCTCACGGAAGTTTCGATAGTGGCATACAAGGGAATGCTCCGGCTGTCCGCGCATTTTGCTCAAGTCAGTCACAGTTTGTTTCGCGTCTGCCATAAGCTGCTCAAACTGCTGCGGGTCGGGGCAGTCACCACGTTTACGTTCCAGTAGTTTTTCGAACGAACTTGCCAGGCCGATCCCGGTTATCCACCTATGCGCCTCACCTCCTGCACCACCAGTCCAGAAATGCTTCGAAGATCGAGCAACTGTCGGCAGATATGCTGGCCAGTAAGAGTGCAGGTAATACGACTTCCATTTTGCGTACGAACCCTCAACGGTCGGGCGTCGGTAAGACTTTGTCTTTTGGCGGCCAATTTCGAAGTCGAAGAGCGTGCCGATTTGCTCAGAAATCTCGCGATCTTTCTTCAGGCCAGCGTTTGAGTTGATGTGAACTGTTTCATTCAAATCAAAATCCGCGATCTGCGCCGCTGCAATCAGCATTGCCAGATTAGTACGAGAATCCAGCCCGCCAGTGACATCGCACGTTAGGTGCACGTCTGAATTCAGTATAGTGATGTAGCGCCCAACCCAGGTTGATACGTATCGCTCCAAGGCATCTGCGTATTCGACCCCGACTTGGGCAAAGCCTTCAAGATCGTCAGGGGCAGGTGCTCTGGTCAGTTGGGGCTGTTGGTCCTTAGAAACTCTTAGAACTTCAGATCGCGACAGGAGTTTGATTTGCGCAATTGGTGTCCGATCTGAAAGTGGCTGCTGCCCAAGGGCAGCGCTGATATGCATGCTGGCAGCACCCGGTGCGTACAGAGTCATCGGAAACTCCAAACCCGAGACCCGCTGAGCCAGATCATAAAAAGAGTTCGAAAACGCCCATAGAGGGCCATCCTGATAAACATAGATCTGAGAGTACCCGCCGAAGTCCGTTCCGATTTCGAAACAGTCAGGTTGCTCATTGATGACTACATATGCGCCATCAGATCCAGGACGTATGGTTTGCTGTCTTTCGGCAGCAAAGTTTTTATAGCCCTCATCGCCGACAACGATGTCTGGTCCGACGTAGGCCAGACCCGAGAGGCGCCGAGCGGGCAGAACGTCCTTGCAAGTATAAGTTATGGAAAAATTCATGTGGCCGGCGATCAAATTGAATTTGAGTTCAATAGCAAGAGTGAACGCATAAGGTCAGTTTGGCCACAGGCAATTTGCGTGCGCAATTAGACCGGTGCAGCGTTCCTGACGTGCTGTGAAAATTGGGGGCCACCGGGCGCTTTCCCACCCCGGTTATCTCTTCAACCTCAGTCTCCAAGGCGTCAAACCAAGACGGGCTCGGGGCTGTCATGACATGACGCCTTTGCCGTAGAGGTTTTGGTTAGTAACGACTTGGAGGCTTGAAACAGACCCAGCAAGAGTTGCGTCCGCCACCTTCTAACTATTTGCTTCCGGGCAAAAGACCACGGGGGTCTGAATGGCGACGAAATGGGTTAACTCGCCTGAGGCAGACCGAATGGGGCGAAGGGCGCATTCATGCAAAAACGGGCTGCCGTTTTTCCTGTAGTTCGTGATGCGCACAATGCCAGAGACACCATCTTTGATCAGCCGACGAAAGTGGGAGATCGACTCGGGTTCCGTCTCAGGTCCTTGCAGGATTTTCAGAGAGCGGCCGATAACCTCGGCGGCGGGGTAACCCGTATGAGCCTCGAAAGCATCAGAGACATACATGACGGGCGTGCCGGACGATGCCAGGCAAATCACTGCCGAGTTGCCACGCAGAACTTCGCGCGTATCTGGATCAACATTTAGGCGTAGGAACGCCTCAAACTCATTACGACTGTTATTCGACTTCATCTTTGTATGGACGCTGCTTTGCCGCCCCGATCGCTTCAACAAGTTGCACCAATCTCAGTTTCTCAGGGCCATCGTCAAGAGAGACAAAAGCTGTGACAAGCCGTGCGAGCAAGTCGGCCTCATTCTCGATCGGTTCTGGAGACTTCTCGTTCTCATCCGCACTACCGGGAAGAAAACGGGAAAGGGAGGTCCCGTAATGGTCAGCGAGGGCAATCAGGTTGTTCAGGCTGCATTTCGACTGCGCGTCTTCATATTTCTGGTACTGCTGTGGACTTACAGAAATAATCTCTGCGACCTGCGCTTGCGTCATCCCACGCTCGAGTCGCAACTTGCGCAACTCACGCCCAACATAAGTGTACGCGTCAGCTTCAGATTCCGCAGGCTGTAGATGCGATTTTGACACCTAATTTCTATCCCTTTTGTGCATCTGTGCATGTCTGATGTCATCTTACGCACAGACAACCTGCAATTCAGTCAAAAAATGCGATAAATCTCAAAAAATAAGATTCACTTTCCTTATTTGTTATGTTTTGTATATTTTTTAGACAGATTTGATGCAAAATTGTGCCTTAAATTCTCCAATCTCTCAAAATATAAGGATCGTGTAATGAGTTTTAAGGTCGAACTATGTCCCCTACGAGTAATGCAGAACTTGCATATGATTCGAATGAAGAATTGCCATCAGGCACAAAGCTTATGTCGGGTCAGTATGAGATCACCGGGTATCTCAACCATGGTGGTTTTGGACTGACATACCTGGCCAATGACAGCCTTGGCCGCCCGGTTGTCATCAAAGAATGCTTTCCGCAAGCGATGTGCCGCCGCAGCCGCCTTGCAGTGCAGGCACGTTCGCGCGCCCATCAAAAGGATGTTGAAAGCGTCATACGCCTGTTCATCAAGGAAGCGCAGGCGCTTTCGAAGCTGGAGCATCCGAACATCGTTGGCGTGCATCAGGTGTTCGAAGAAAACGGGACCGCATACATGGTTCTCGATTTTGTCGATGGCGCCGATCTACTGACCTACATCGAAAATCCCGGCAAACAGCTTACGCCGCGACAGATCAGGACCACTCTCTCCAAGGTTCTGGACGCGATTGCCTTTGTGCATGACGCTGGCATTCTGCACCGTGATATTTCGCCAGATAACATCATCCTCACAAAGTCTTTCGAGCCGATCCTGATCGATTTTGGTGCTGCACGCCAGAAGGCGTCAAAGGCGACACAGGCTTTGTCTGCATTGCGGGTCGTCAAGGACGGCTACTCACCACAAGAGTTCTATCTCGCCGGCAGCACCCAGTCGCCTTCAAGTGATCTCTACTCGCTCGCAGCTACTTTCTATCATCTGGCTTCGGGTGAGATTCCGCCTGACAGCCAGATTCGTCTAAATGCCCATGTAGCCAACGAAGGTGACCCCTACGTGCCTTTGGGCAACAAGACAGACGGCTATGACGCTGCCTTTTGCGCAGCAATTGACAAGGCGCTTGCGATTTTGCCGCGCGATCGAATTCAGTCGGCCAATGAGTGGCGACATTTGCTGGAAGTCGCGCAAACGTCCAAGGGCTCCCGCAGCATGCCGAAAGTGCCCTCGCGTCGTTTGGCAGAGCAGGTCCGTACGATGAAACCCAGCAGGGCGATTCTGCCAACGCCAACCAAGGCTGCCAAAAAGAAGACGAAGCGTCTGCCTGCACTGGCCATTGGAACTGCGGCGTTGGCAGTCTTGGTTGCTAGTTCGCTGTGGGCGCCCAATGGCGGTGAGGCGTCGGCGCCAGTGGTCGCGACTTCCCTGCCAGAAATCTCAAATGCAAATTCCACCGAAGCACCCGCTGCACCAGTGCTGGCACCACTCACTGATGAATCGACGACTCTCGTGGTTCAGGCTCCAGTTGAACCCGTTCAACAGCCAACGCCAACACTTGTGCAGCCATCCAGCCCGACACCTGAGCGCCTTGACCTGCGCACGGTTTGGGCCGAAGGGCAGATCACGATCGACTGGCATGCTGATCTGCCCTTCGCACTGGATGAGAGCGGAACCGTCACTTGGATTGATGGCGCTCGGCTTGATATTCCGGCGCAAGCGCGTCTGGTTGTCGTCAATGGTTTGCCCGTGAACAGTCGAGATGCCGCGATGGCAGCGATTGAAGAGGCCGTCAACAATTCAGACGGGCACGCAGTGACGCTGAACCTCGCATGGGCTGCCCCACAGGGCGCTGACATGGCCACAACGACTGTCGCGGCAGATGTGGTCTATCAGACAAGGTTTGAAAATGGTCTGGCGTTTGAATCTCGGTTCATGGACGAGGGGTGGCGCACTGAGCTGGTCGGACTGGAAGGCAATCCTGATGTGGCACTGCAGATGGGCGACGAGATCATTGCTCTATTGCCTGAAAACCAACGCTTGGAGTCCGCCACGGCACTTGCCGAGTTCACCGAACAGGCATGGGCAGAAAGCCGGACCAGTATGCAGTTCGCTGTAAGACGCAACAATTCACTCTGGATCGCAGATGTTGCCCTCAAGGCGGGGGACTAATCCATGATGTCAAAGACACTAGCATTCCGGCGCCGACCAGAGCCTGTCGCTTCCTTTACGGGTCGCCCGATCAAGGACCGTTTTGATGTCGCCTCGGCAATCGATATCGGGTGCCGTCTGTATCAACAGGACGCTCTCATTTCAAATTTCGTCAACGGTGACGACGTTGGCATCGCTGTTCTTGCAGATGGCATGGGCGGACATGTTGGCGGTGAAATCGCGAGCAACATCGCGTCATCGACTGCCTTCGCGGTGGCCAAAACCAGTTTAATCGCATCACGGTTAGAGCAAGAGGCCATTCCGAGTTCCTTAGGCGCTGCCGTTGACCGCGCCAACGCTGCACTGGGCGAAAAGATCGCCCGAGATCCGCAGCTGAAAGGAATGGGCACGACCTTGGTCGTCGTGGCGACCATTGGGCCAAATCTCTACTGGGCGTCTGTCGGTGACTCACCGCTTTATCGCTATCGGGATGGCCAATTGAAGCAGTTGAACCACAACCATTCAATGGCGGCCCAGATTGATGCAATGGTTGCCTCCGGTATCATGGACGCTGAGCAAGGCCGAAACCACCCTCAACGGCACGAGTTGACCGCTGCGGTATGTGGAAATGAAATCGCACGCCGGCATTGTCCTGAAAAGCCGGTCACGCTGACTGCCGGTGATATCCTTGTTCTTGCAAGTGACGGCATCCAGACCCTGCAGGATGAAAGCATCCGTTCTACAATCTATCGCAATCGCAAAAGCTCTGCGGACGATATTACCAAGGCGCTCTTGCAAAGCGTACATGCGGTTCAAGATCCGGAACAGGACAATGTCTCGATACTTGTCATCAAGGTCGCCTCGGATGCGCCAGCACAGGTCGTACGCCCCCCTGACAACGAGCCGGTCCTTGTTCAGACGAGGGCACCGAAAGACGAAGATCGAGACGTCGAAACAGCGTCCGATCTGCTCAACCAAGCGCTCGAACTCTGAAAAGAGGCCAAGACCCATTAACCGAACGACCCACAAAAACTCCTAGGGCCAAAGCTACCGGTGCCGACTGCAGTCCACCGTTTCGGGGTGCCGTAGGACCTGCCCATTGAAGAAAACGTCGGCGACCCGCGTTCACACCCGGACCGACAGCAATATGAAAGTGAGTACGAAAGCCAATGATTGTTTATTCACACCGATTTTCCGGCGTTCTCCAGCAACTCGTGATCGAGCTTGGCTTGGATATGATCCTCACGGATGAGAATTCTCCGGTGTCGCTGGCCGATAACGAAGCCATGCTGAGCGAAGTTGCCGCGGGCATGGGTGTCGAAATGAAGAAAATAGCGGCTGCCAACGGCAGCGTTCTATTCAAGTTCCAACGGATGCAGTGATGGTAGCGGAACCCAAGAACCACAATGCCGGACGTGCTCGCGCAGGCGTTCCGCTAGCCCGCGCACAGCGCCTTGCAAAGCAGGCTGAAGCCCGAAGTGCAAATAGGAAGTCTGCCGCCCCTGCTGTGGTCGGTATACTTGCGGTCACTTTGCTCGGTATTGGTGGCTACTTCTATTCGAGCGGCGCACCGAGTGCGGCTGCAGCACTTGGGGACGCCCAGGAAGGTGGCGCTGTGTCGCCGATCATCCAAGAGCCGGAGAATACACAGGCAGTTGCGCTGAATGACACCGCTGTACCTGAGCCCGTAGCGGCGCCATTTGCTACAGAACCGGCGACCGCAGTAGTCGCGCCTGCCATACAGACGGTTCCGGAAAGACAGGTCTTTGCGCCGCGACCGGTTCTCCCCCCTTGTGTCAACGCTGTCGAACGTCATCTGACCAACCTGTATCGGGCCGATGTGACTGGCACGCAATGGGACACGAAACGCCAGCACATCCGTGACACGGTTCAGGCCGTTCTGGATTGTGAACTTGCCACTTTTACACTGGACGGCGACTTCGACCTTGCCGCCACTGCGCTCGCCGATTTGCAGGTCAGCTGGAACCGAAGTGCAGCCAGCCTAAGTCTCGCCGTCATCGAAAGCACCGGTAACAAAGTGACACCGGCAGTCTTGACCGAAGATGGCCAACCCATCGCATTCCTTGTTCATTAACCGGAGGCCGTTTCATGGAAAACTTGCCTGACTTCGACACTATCACCACAAATCTGAGCCAATGGGCAGACTGGACTCTACGCGTCGAGTTCCCAATTCCGGATGCTGCCTTGGTCGTTGCATTTGTGCTGGCGCTATACGCAGTCCGGCTCAGCGCGAGTGCTGCAAAAGACAGTGTCCGTGATGAGGTGGAACAGCTTTACCAAGCCGAGCTGCTTCAAGCGAACCGAAAGATTCAGCAAGCCAAGGCCGAATTGCGTAAAGCGCAGCTTGAGATTGAGCGTGAACGCCAAAAACGCCGCCGCGACACGATCCGTGGTGCAACCGGCGCGCGTCGCGCTCCGACACCACGCCTTGTTGAAACCCCCAAAACTCTGGAGCGCGTCTAAACCCGTCGCCCGACATTCCCAAATTGCTTAAACTGGAGCCAAAGAAATGAACCTGACACGACTTGTCTACTACAGCCAGCGCAACCCTTCCATGAGCCTCAACGTCCCCGAGCTTTTAGAGGTCTGCAAGCGCAACAACTCCCGTATGAACGTCACGGGCATCCTGCACTTCAACGGCAATTACTTCCTGCAAGTGCTGGAAGGCGGCCGCGCGGAGGTAAGTGCGATTTATCACCGGATTGCTGCCGATCCCCGCCACATCAACATCATTCTGATGTCTGCCTCAGATGTCCGCGAACGTATCTTCCCGACATGGTCGATGGGCTTGCACGAAGGCATGGGGGAAGAAACCAAGAAGATCTTCCTGCGCTACTTCCCGAGCGAAAACGTCAACCCAGAAGCGATCAACGTCGACAGCCTGCTCGACTTTCTGCAAGACGTCTCTGCAGAACTTGCTTAACTTCGACTGCTTCGAACACGGCAAATGGCCTCTGGTTTCAGAGGCCATTTTCTTTGGGTGACTGCCTAGGTGTGCCAGGCTGAGAAGGCAGGAGCTTACAAACCACGAAGGCTGCAGAAATGTGCAAAATAACGGTCATTACCGTTTCTTTGCAACTAAAAGACCGACGCTCTGGCATAGGCTGTCACGCTCACAAACCTCTCAACTGGCTAGATGAGTAATTTTTTGAAATTCTCAACTTTTTTAGAGACTTGTCTCAGTGCCAGTAAATGAACGCCAATTGATGTTGCCCTGATTTCAAAAGTGCGCAGTCGACCCACCCTCAAAGCTCTAATGCCAGACCCACAGCAGCGCGCCCTTCGTCAGTTTTGATGGAGAAGTCAGTCCCAAGATGCCGGTCGGCTTCTGCGCCACAGAGCCACATCAGCGCCCTCGCGACCCATTCAGGCGGAATATGCGCGTCAGGATCTAGCTGGCTGACCGGGTTTATGCCGGATGCTTTGATTGACACTTGCATATCTGTTGCGACAGTCCCGGGACTCAGGCCAACAACCCGCACGCCATGATCGCCATATTCCTTGTGCGCCACGCGGGTCAGCGAGAGGACAGCAGCCTTGGTCGCGCAGTAGTGGCTCCAGCCTTCGAGCGCGCTGGTCGCGGCGCCAGAACTGATGTTGATGATCGTTCCACCGCCAGCGCGGACCATCTTTGGGATGGCATAACGCAGCCCGTGGTACACGCCCTTGAGATTGACATCGACAATTTGGCACCACGCCTCCGGATCACTATCGGCCAATCGGGCGATGGGGTTGATCGTACCGGCGTTGTTTATCAGCACGTCGATGGCGCCGGTCTTTTCGATGGACGTATTAATCAGGGCCTCAACGTCGGCAGCCTTGCTGACGTCACAGCGGATCGCCGTTACAGCGCCACCGGCATCTTTGATCTCTTGCGCGATCTCGTTGATCCGCGCTTCCGAACGTGCGGCGAGCACGACGTGCGCGCCAGCTTCTGCAAAGTGCCGCGCGGCGGCTTCTCCGATACCGCGGCTGGCGCCGGTGATGGCAACGGTCTTGTTTCTGACTTGGTTCATCTGGCTGTTCCTGAGTTCTGTGGGGATCACATCATTTCGGCAAAGGCGGATTCGACGGATTTTTGGTCCTTGCGCCAAGCTTCAAAGACATCAGACGCAGACGCCGGGTAGACATCTTCCTGCCCCGACATCACGGCGGCCAACACATCCCGCACGACAGCGTCGGGGCTGTCTTTTGGTGCGTCGACGCCGGCCAGCATGTCGGTATCGATGCCAGCGGGAAACGCATTGATGACCTGAATGCCTTTGGGGCGAAGATAGGCGCGCAAAGACATGGCCATCGACTAGGCGGCCGCCTTTGACGCATTGTATCCGGCGAACCCAGGCGCGCTAACAAACGACAACAGCGTCAGCATGTTAACAACAGCACCACCGCCGTTTGCCTCGATAATCGGAGTAAAGGCGCGTGTCATGTCGCGGAGGCCATCGTTGTTCACGGCCATATCCTTGGCCAATTTCGCTTCGGTCACGTCAAGCGCTCCGCCAAAGGTCAACGACCCAGCGTTGTTGATCAAAAGCGTGACGTCTTCTGCCTTGCTTGCAACTGCTTCGATGATGGCACTGTTGGTGACATCCAATGTGAGCGGCACAACGCGCTGAGGGTCAAGGGCGACCATCTTGGCGAGGGTGTCGACATTGCGGGCCGCGGCATACACTTTTGCCGCGCCTTTCTCGAGCAGCTGAGCGACGTAGTGGCGACCAACGCCGCGATTTGCCCCTGTCACAAGAGCGACTGAATTCTTGATTTGCATGGATGTTCTCCAATTGGTGTTGCGATGCAATGGAGATACTGATGTGCACACTGTCGAAAAATGCTTCTAAATGCGTGATTGTCGTGCAAAAAATGCACGAACGGATATCGAAGCTCTCAAGATCGTCGCACTTGTCGCCCAGCAGGGGAGTTTCGCTGCGGCCGCGCGTGTACTTTCGGTTGATCCGTCATCGGTGTCACGAACCGTCGCTTCGGTAGAGGCGGCTTTGGGACTGCGTTTGTTCCAACGCTCAACACGGTCCTTGTCGGTCACGGAAGAAGGAGAGGTCTATCTCAGCCGCCTCGTGCCACTGCTTGAGGGGTTGGAACATGCCCAGGACGACGCGCGCGCTGTGTCGCGCCATCCAGCAGGGACTGTGCGCATAACCACCTCAGTCGCTTTTGCGCATACCTGTGTCGTGCCACATCTTGCTGACTTCACGTCCCGATATCCGGACATTTCGCTCGAGATCCTGCCCAGCGATGCGAACCTCGACTTGGCGGCCAATTCCATCGATTTGGCCATTCGCCTCGCTCCGGAACCGACAGGCGACCTGATCAGCGCGAAGTTAATGAACACGAGGTATCGTGTTGTGGCGTCGCCTGAATACTTGGCGGAAAGCGCCCCGCTTTCGATGCCAACCGACTTGCAGTCCCACAACTGTCTTCGATCTGCCATGCCCGAGTTTCGAACGAGGTGGCGATTTCGGACTATGAACGACGACCCGACTGAAGTTCTTGTGTCAGGAAATTTGATTATCGTAAACGCGCTATCTCTGCGCCGTGCCGCGCTCGACGGTCTTGGTCCTGCATTGCTTGCGGACTGGCTTGTCAAAGGAGATATCGCGGATCGGACCCTCGTTGACGTGTTCCCCGATCACGACTGTACCGCGACCGAGTTTGATACAGCAGCGTGGATTCTTTATCCTTCGCGCAGCTTCCTTCCGCGGAAAGTGCGTGTCACAATCGACTTCCTGCGGCAAGTGCTGGACTGAACTTGCTTTGCACGAGCAAGGAAGATGGGCTATCCAAGCACATATTGCAGTATGGCGACACAACGCCAGTAGTGCGTCCTCGCTAGGGTTGTAGTAGGACAAAGAGCGGCACAGACCGGTCAGAGACGCGCTTCAATTTGATCCAAAACAACTTCTGGTGGCTCAAGCTCGCGGTAGACGGCAGACACCCGGCGTGCTGCCGAAACTTGCTTCTGGTGTCAGCGCGTGCAGTGATCTTCTAAGAGCCAGCGGATTCCATGGATCGTTCTCACCGCAAACAGTCTTTTTGGAGCAGCGCACGTTGCCGAATGACGGTGCGACCAACACTTATGCTTCTCAGGCGACCCTGCGTATTGAAGACAGAAGCTCAAGGCGCCATCTTCGCTAACCTCTGGTGCGACCGTGTTGAACATATCCTCGGCAGGGATATCAAAAACAAGTGCCCTACATGGATGTCTTCGCTACCGCACGGTGAATATGCGAGGGGAGGCCATCAAAGGCCATGGAAGGTCAGATCACCCGTCCTTAAATTGCTCCAACGCGCCAAGGATCGCACCATAGATATCTTGATGTGCGTTTTGTCCGAAGAAGCAATCAAGGTGCCCATATCCCCCAAAGACCTCGCGCGTGAATTTGTGGGCACTATGGGGCAAGGCCTGTTGTAGCCACCTTTGTGTGCGCAGCGTGGTTTCAGGCATCACAAGCTGGTTGTCGGACCCCGCCATGAAGTGAATTGGCATGTCCAGACCCTTGGCAGAGCGGAGGTATGTGTCATTCCCGTCCTTATCCACGGCGCGTCCCAGCTTCATGATCAGACCTAACTGTTCAAACTGGTAGGTCGCAACAGTGCCGCAAGTCAGACCTAGAACGTTATGTGTTGCCTCATTGAGGTTCTTGTGCAGCCAGACTGGACCAAAGACGCCAAAAACACGGTGGCATGTTGGGCTGAGACAGGGATTGTCGTCCGGGAAAGGGATCCCATAAAGCAGAGCATCTATCGTCATGTCCGTGGTATTTCCCCCGGACAAGTCAGGTGGCTGCGTGGACAGGTCAAAGGTCGGGTGGGGTGCTAAAAGCGTGCCAAGCTCGGGATTGTTGGTGATTGAGTCAAGCACCATCCGCCAGGTTTCCGGAAGGCCGTCATGGATCAGCTCGGCCATGTTGGTGTCAGCCTTGAGCTGATTGAACCAGTTGGTGACCGGGTGGAGGCTAAACTGATTGATGACCAACTGGCGCACTTTGGATGTGGGCTTCGCCGCAAGTGACATCATCACTGTCAGTGCCCCAAGGCAATGCGCCATGATCTGGACGGTTGGTTTGCCGGTCTTGGTTGTCACCGTATCAATCGCCCAGGGCCAGTCATAGAGCGCAATATTATCTACGGCATAGTCTGGCTTCTTGGGGAGCTGATTGGCAGGACTCGATCGATGATCAAAGACCCAGACATCATAGCGCGCTTTAATCAATTCCTTCAGGATCGAGCTTTCGTTCGTCTTGAGCCCAAAGCTCAGCGCGCGCACACCAAGCCCCGAAGAGATGATGACAGGACCGTAGTCTCCGCCTTTGAAACGGGTCAGACGGATTGGATAATGCGGCTCTGCCTCTTCAGTGATGACTTCGCCGATGATGCCTTCGAAGATGATCTTGCCATCGACCGCAGAGGGAAACGCATCGTTGGGTTCGCTCGGCTGGTCGATCGCGGGGAAGTTGTTGAGATACGCAGCAAGGCCGCCGTAGGTCCGGAAGACCTGCATCGGGATTCGTTGTGCCAGCGGCATCGCAGTCATTAGGCCCAAAGCCGAAACCGCGGCCAGAGGTTTCCCGTCGGGACCATTGCCATAGTTGGCCAAGACGTAGTGGAAAAGCCCACTGAGCCATTTCTGGTCTGCGACCAGTTTGCTGAAATCATGACTGCTCAGCGCGTCTGCTAACTGCATGCCAAGTTCTTGGGCGCCTTCATTGGGGTCTGCTTTGAACGGTGTCTCTACACTGCCCGGTTCGGTCAGAAAGTCCTGAAGGTTCAGGTCGATACGTCCCTCGTAAACGACGGGTGGATTCTGTGAAGTATCCGTGATCGTTGTGAACAAATGGGTCAGATCCGTCCACCAGTGGCTGCCGGGGCGCTTTTGCAGTGTTTTCCGGCCTTCAAATTTCAGCGTGTCGGTCAGGTCGCACTGATAGTCCATTTCCCACAACTCAACGGCTTTTGCGTCGTTCTTGAGCAAGTTAAATGTGCCATTGGCAACTTTGTGGGTCCCGGCAATTGGCGCATCGCCGGTAATGGCGATTTTACCCGAAAGCTTTGCCGCAAACTGCTTGTTCTTATCATCGATCATATCCGCCGCATTGGGTGTCGCGACGTGAAGCTGTGCCTCGATCCAGGTGCCATCTGCCTCACCCTGCCGTCGACCTACGGCATAGCGGTCACCGATTGTCTGATTCTTGTGGATGACCGGCGCCACCGAGCCCCGCATTTGTTCGTCAAATGAAGCACCGGCCGAGACGTTGCCGATGATTTTCCGCAGTGCCTCAAGCGCCCGTGTGGCGCGGGTCTGGTCGCTTGCGCTTCCTTCTGTCCCAAGCGCGTCAAGCAGCGACTGGATGTAGTCCAGCAGAGTGCGACAGGCGCCGGGGACATCTTTTACCAGGTCGGCGTTTTGAATCGCGCCGTCAATGGCAGTCTCGGCCATCCCTTTTTGCCACAAGTTCATGTTTGAGCTGTCGATAAAGGCGTTGGCCTGTGTCTTAATGAACTCACGCACTTTTTCGGGATCAACACCCATTCCTATGATGGCACGTTCGATTGCCGCTTTTGCCGAAATCAGTTGTGCGATCATCGCAGCGAACGGATCATCTTCGGGTTTCGACGGTGCACCTGAGGCAGGATAAGAGCTTTCCGCGTATTTGAGGTCGCGTTTTTCGCCAAAGCCACGACGTTCCTTCAATGCGTCCATGGCCTGTATCGTGACGGCTGAAATCGTCAGCAGCGGGTTTAAGCCCAGCGAGGTCGGGATCACCGACCCGTCACAAACCAAGGCATTTTCGTAGACGTGATCCTTGGTGCCATTGTAAAGACGGCACTCCCCATCAACCACACCGTCCGCGGCCGAGTCAGCCATCCGGCATCCCCCGACAGGATGGACTGTCACCAGATTCCAGCCGAACTGCCCTGACCAGACCGGATTTGACAGGTAGTTGCCCCAGATTGCAGAAGCTGCCTTCTCTAGAATTTCGTTGTCGCGTGGATAGGGAAACCGCTGTCCTACGCCCGGCCAGTCAACATAGACGATATCGAGGTCAGTGTCGTGACGCAGCCACCCACTGCCGTCGTCGTGTGACATCACAAGATAGGACTGCGTCTGTGAAACCGCGCCTTCATAGGTCAGCGCATCCGCGCCTAGGTGATTTTGCACACCTGTCCCGAGTTCAGCCAGGCTTGGAAGACGCCTCGCCGCGTCGGGGAAGGCCATAAGGTCGGCGGTGGTCGCATCCTGCAGGAAGAAAAGGGGCGGATAGACCGTTGAAAGCGGGCCGGGTGCGACGCCATCCTCAATCACAAGGCCATTGATGGGGTCGCCCTGATCAATCTCGATGTATCCGGTGATACAGGGCCCTGGCTTGAACTTCGCCAGATCACCATTCCCGCCGCTGCCAATCAGGTCTTTCTGGTGGGCGCCGGCACCGACCGAATAGATCGGTTTCGCTTTTGCGTTGGTGCCGGTTTTATGGGTGTAGTTGGCATCAAAACCAAAACCCAGAATGTCGCCGTTACCAGAAAAGCCGCGTCCAAGGTTTGCGGCGGAAAGCGGTAGCCCCTTTAGGGCAGAGCGCTGCAACAACTCGGTCGACCCAAGCGTGCCCGCCGCAATGACAAGCAGCTTTGTCCGAATTTCCGTGATGTGGTCATCTCCCCAAGGTGCAACATGCACGGTCCAAAGTCCGTCATCCACCGAAACCCAATGGACCACCGCCTCTGTGACGATGCGTGCTCCGTTTGCTTGGGCGTGGGGTAGGTAGTTCATCAGCGTGGTGTTCTTGGCTCCGAAGTTGCAGCCTGAACAGCAGTCGCCGCACATCGTACAAGCGGCCTGATAGTTCCCGAAGAAGTTTGCGCCCTCTTCGAATGTGACGTTGATCGGTGCACGCTTGAGCTTGCGGCCAAGCGCCTTTGCGGCAACGTTCAGGGCCTCCATCTTGGGCAAAGTGACATCTTTGGGAATTTTTGTTGTGCCCAGCCCTTTTTCGGCTTCATCGTATGCTTCGCCCAGAAAATCGCCCTTGCTGAACTTTCTGGGCCAGAGGAGCTGCCCATCCGCATCTGTCTGTTGAAAAACAGCCGGGTCCGCCCTCAAAGCAACATTCGCATTCAAAAGCGAAGTCCCTCCAAGTCCGCAACCGACGACAACATGCATGTCATCGTTCACGCGCACATCCATCAGACCGTTGTTTGTGGTTATCCTGCCGCGTTGGCGCAGTGTCAGCTGTGTTTCCCGACGCGCCTCTTCAAGATTTGTCGGATATTCGCCTGGCAGGATCTCGCGACCGCGTTCCAGCAACATCGGAGTCAGCCCCATTTCCACAAGCCGTGATGCCGAAATTGCACCGCCATAGCCCGAACCGATGACGATAGCGTCCTGGATGTCGTCCAGATCCCACCCTTTCGGTGGATCTTTCAGCACCTTGCCAAAAGCGTGCGAAATCCGGTCCATCGTGACGCTCATGGCAGTTTGCCCTGTCTTTGAAGTTTCAATTCCGCGGTACGGCCATTGGCCAGATACATGTCCTGCCGCTGTGCCAGCGTACGATCAACGGACTCTGTGAATTTTGCCCAAGCGGCTTGTGCACCAGCGCGCGCCGTATCCAGCGTGGAATACATGGGATTGTCAGCATCCGGTATGGGGTCGGCTGACTGAACTTCGGGCGGTGCGACCGTTGAGCCCGTCAAACGGTAGAGTTGAAGCGCCGCCGTATGTAGGTCGTCGTCAATGACCACGATGCTGGCACCTTCAACCGTGTGTCGCAGGACGGTGTCCATAACCCACCCGCCGCTATTGTAAACCGTCACTGGGCGCTTGAACGCATCCACGACAATCTGGTCTGCGAAAGGTTTGTGTGTGTGACCGAAGACAAAGCTTAACTCCCTCGGCAGCGCCTCCTCACCAAAATCATCAATCATTTGTTGCCTGAGCGGACCGCCGATGTAGTCCTTCAACCCTTCAATGGACGCCCGCGACAGGACTTCCTGATAAGAAAAACGCTCAAGCTGTGAAAATGCGCCGACGGTGTAATCAACAAGGCCGGCCGCACCGTAATCAATTGCCTTGTCCATCAAATCAAATGACGGGATTGGCAAACGCGTTCTGACGGCTTGCGCCATCAGCCTGGCAAGATAGGACTGAAACGCATGCGCGGCGCCACCTGTCTCAAGGAACCTTTGTGCTAAAGCACCGTCTGTCCCGATTGCGCCCAAGTCGCCCAAAGTGGACCAAGCAAAATCAATCCACGCGCCGTTTTGTCCCTCAAGGAGTTCGACGGTCAATGGCGGTGCTGGTTCACCGGTCAATGCCTCCAGCAGGTTTGTCATCGCCCTGTAGGCGTCCTCGATGAAATGGCCGTGATGAAACGCAATCATCTTTTCCGTGCCTGACTTCGAAGAGCGTCCCATCACATAGTTGGGGTATGCGGTCAGCGCCTGTCCCCCAAACCCGGCCTGAGCAAGGACGGCACCCATGATGGTGCTATGCCCGAGGTATGCCTCGCTTCCCGCCATCGGGGTGATGTGGCTCCAGAATTCGGCGGTACCGGGATCCGTGCCGTGTCCGGCAAGCGCACCGAACCTTTCGGCGGTCCAGAGTGCATGGTCGTGGTTGCCCGGCACATAAACGGCACGATCTGCTTTCTTCACAAAGTCGAGTTTGTCCAGAAAACAGGCCAACACGTTGCTGCTGACATCAGGGCGGGCAAGTGAAAAATCCAGCATGTCGCCAAGAAGTATGAGATCGAAACGTGATCCTTCTGGGAAGTTGGCCAGTGTCTGATTCAATGCAACTGCGAAAGTAGCTGCCGTTTCGCTGATCTCACCCGTGCGTGGTGAGTAGTCTTCAGCCAACTCCGTGATCAGGCTATTGCTTGCACCTGCATGAAAGTCAGACACTACAATCGTATAATGAGGCAATGGTCCATCCTAAACTCACGGTTGACCTTAGTCAGAAGCTTCCCTTAGGGCAACTTTGGAGTTTATATCAGTCAAGATGGCCGCTGTGATGCGGAATAACCACGTCTCGTCATAGGCTTGCGTCGCAAAAGTCAGGAGCAATTGATTATTGAGAGTGAAGCGTTGAACCAGAGCGTTACAGGTGAGAAGCGTTGGGTGACGACGTTTATGGCCGATATTGTCGGCTCAACTGAGTTGACCGAGAAACTCGGGCCTGAAAAGACGTTCATGCTGGTGAAGGATCTGCTGACGCGGATTGCATCGGTGGTGACGGAATACGGCGGGCGTAATATCAGCTTTGCAGGTGACAATACCTTCGCGATATTTGGTGCGCCAGTCGCTATGGAACAGTCGTCCATTCAAGCGGCCCGCGCCGCGCAGGCTGCCATGGCGCTGGTGCGCGAGGCGGCGCCGGCATACCTGAAGAGTCATGGTGTTGAGCCTCAGATCCGTATCGGATTGGCTGGCGGGGAAGTGCTTGTCGCGCAGATGGGCATTACAGGAGAAGAAAGCCTGAATGCTCTTGGCAGCGCTGTTAATCTGACGGCCCGCATTCAAGCAGCTGCTGCCCCCGGTCAGATTCTGTGTTCAGAAGCTGTCAGGGCCGAACTTGAAGGCTTTGTGGCGACCGATTTCGCGCAACAAGTCTCGCTCAAGGGATTTGAAGGAAAAAATCAGCTCTTTAGCGTTGGGGCCTTGGTCAAGGATCAGACGTCGCTTGGCGGGCGCATGGCGCGTTCAAAGACGGCTTTCGTTGGCCGTGATAATCAGGTTGCAGCATTGCGGGAGTGGTTGCTTGATGACGCACCTACAGCAACGTTGATGTGTGTCTCTGGGCCCGCCGGTATGGGGAAATCGCGCCTTGTCCGCCACGTCGCTGATCAACTTGAAGGCGGGCCGTCAGTCGTTTTCGCCTATACCGCAAGCGAAGATCAATCGGCCGTGCTGCGACCTGTCGTATCCTTGATCAGGGATGCGGCCGGGCAAACGACTGCGAAGAATCGCGATCAACTGACCGAATGGATTCGGCAAAACCTCGTGTCCGGCGCGACACCGCGCGATGCGTTGGTGGATTTGCTGATGGGTGTCGCGTCGCACAACAATAATACGGACGGTTATTCTGCCGACGCCCTGCGCGAACAGCTTGTAACAATCCTGGTCTCATTGTTGGCGCGCCCGGACTTGCGACTGGTGATTGAGGACACCCATTGGCTTGACGCAATCAGCCGTCAAGTTTTGACGCAGGCGTTGCAGCGCGCTCCGGCTGGGTCCCGGCTTCTTGTTACCAGTCGCACTACCGATGATTTGGATGCACCCGCGCAAGCGGCCATCTCCCTCGAACCGCTTTCCAGTGGAGAGGTTACCCAGTTGGTACGGTCGGCCTTACCGGATCTCGCGAATGATGAAGCGATAATCCAGCTTCTGACCCGTCGCTGCGAAGGTAATCCTCTTTTTGCCGAGGAGATCATGCGCCACCTTAAGACCGCTCACAAAGAAAGTGGGGCAGGGACGCTGAGTGAAACCTCTATCGGCTCAATTCAGAATCTGATTTTCACGCGTTTCGACAGGCTTTCGCCGGAAGATAAACACCTGTTAAAGCAATTGGCAGTAGTCGGTCGTCTGATCCGTCGGGACCATTTGGTCTGGTTTGCGGGCACTGATGAAAAAGCAGACCAAATAGCTGAGGGGGCCATCGAAAACGGGTTGGTCGAAAGGGCGCCTGGAACGCTCCACTGGCGTTTCGCGCATGTCCTTATCAGGGACGCAATCGTCGCGAGCATTCCCGATATGGATCTACCGGCGTTTCATGCTGACGCCGCCAACGTTATCCAGTCTACTCAAGTTGCAAGGCGCGACGATCTTGCCCCCGCGCTTGCTCGCCACCTTGATCTTGCAGGCAAGCCGGAAGAAGCAATTGGCTTCTACCTGACAGTCGCAAGATCGCACTGGCGCGTTTATGCTCTGGACGAAGCATGGGCGGTTTTTGAGCGGATCAGAGAGATGATCGCGGAAAGCAGCTTTCGTGTTCCTGATCATATACTTGCCGACTTTATTGTAAGTTATTGCAAGGTTCTGGACATTTCCGGCAAGTACGAAACGGTGATTGATGTCTCGGAGCAATTTCTGGCTGCCCTGCAAGAACAATCGGATAAGGCTGCACTGTCGCATCTACTGACCCTGAAAGCGAAAGCACAAAGCGAATTGTTGCAATGGGACGATGCACTCGAAACGGCCGAGGCTGCCCTGAAAATCGCGGACGAGATTGGCGATGATGATAGCGCGGCACGCGCAAAGATCGCCAAGATGCACTTACTGAACGAAAGTTTTCTTGGTGATTTTGCTGAAATTCAGCAGCTTTTTGCCGAAACCGAAAGTTACGCAAACTCGGGGAAAGACCCACATCTGGCCCTTGAGCGGCTCTACGTCATGACTTCATGCTTTAGGCGCACAGGTAATGTCCCCAAGGCCATGGCAACGGCCAACGAGATGCTGCAATACGGCGAAAGCCATGACGACAGGCACGCCTATGCCTATGGCTATTGGACCCGCGCTTCGGTCCACGCCATGCTGGAGCATCACGACGATACAATGTCCGATTGTCAGGAAAGCCTGAAATATTCGATACCTGGCACCTTGGATCATTTCACCGCAAATGTGTTCTTGCGGGGGACAAAAATCGCGATAGGGGCGCCAGAAACGACCAATGAAGAGTTGGAAGCAACTTACGAAAGCCTAATGAACTCATCGGAGTTTGCCGTGGCTGTTCTTCTTGGTTGGTATTCAGCCGGCCTCCACATTTTGTCGGGGCGGCTACGCGAGGGATGGCACCGGCTGGAAAAGCTCGAAGTTGTCATGGAAAATGGTCTCGATCGCGGTCTTTTGGCTCAGTACTGGCTCAAGAAGGCAGAGTTGTTGTTGACGATCCGTGGCCTTTTACCGCCGACTGTGAAGCCGCCGCGCATGTCCTTGTCTAATTTGGTGTTTGGAATGCGGCTACGCTTCGGCGCGATCGCGATGGTGAAAGAGATCATTTCGCACCTGGATCAAAAGATGGGGTACACGGACGGTTTTCAATTCGCGCGATTGTTGGTCTTTCAAGGCCTCATAGACAAAGCTGAACGGCGCAAGCCGCAAGCGCGGGAAAGGCTGCAAAGGGCAGTCGAAATTTTCAGTCGGTGTGGGGCGAAGTTTCATGAAACGCAGACACGCGAACTTCTGGCAAAGTTATGACCCTTTTGATTAGGCGGGAGCGGCAGACAAAATGCGGATCGGTAACAGTTGACCAACGTCGCGGACCTGTAGAGGCGCGACTGGTACGTCAAACTGACATCCACCGCTCGGAAATTCCTGCGTCCTAGAGGAATAAATGATGGCATATGTCGAAATCGCAGGCTGGCTCGGCACGCTGTTGACATTCACGGCATATTCAATGCGAAATATGCTTCCTCTGCGGATTATCGCATTGGCTGCCAATCTCGCTTTTATGACATACGGAGCCTTGGTCCCGGTTTATCCCATGCTTGTTTTGCATCTCGGCCTTTTCCCGTTGAATGCATTTCGGCTCTACGAGATTCAGCGCGGGATGAGACGCATGAAGGAGGTGCGTTCCGGCAAGCAGCCTCTTGATGTTCTGACGCCTTTCCTGAAGACAAAGGCCTATAAGAAAGGCGATACAATTTTCAGCCAAGGGGATAAGCCGGACAAGGTTTACCTGCTTGAAACTGGTGCAATCAGCCTGCCTGAGGTCAACGTGCGCCTTGAGGGCCCAAGCTTGTTTGGTGAGATGGCCTATTTTACCAACGCAGCGGAACGCACGACATCTGCTGTCTGCGCCAGCGACTGCACCATTGCTGCAGTCGACGGCAAGACCTTTATGGGTCTCTATCGTCAGCATCCCGAATTCGGTCATTACGTCATTGCATTGATCGCATCACGCCTAATTACGTCGGATCCCGCACGTCGCGCTGCCTATGAAGGCTTCGTCGTCAAAGCAGAATAAAGAGGGCAGGCGCCATGTGGCGGGAGTGAATTGGAGCTTCGCAGCTTTGAACCTGCTGGATGGCGCGCTTGTGATTGTAACACCATTCAGTCTTTGCGCAGCTCCAACCTAAAGCCATTGCATCCTGATGAATGACCCTGGCAGCAAGCGATCCTACCTGAAAACCAGCCGCGCTTGGCGCGAAGAAACCGTCTCTGCTCGTCACTTGTCCCCAGCGCTATGGAAATTTGATGGCCGGCAGCTATTGATTGCAGGAAATGAGACCGCCCATCAAAGCTCTTTGTGCGATCAGCAGCAATGACAAGATCACTTGCTGGTTGCTCAATCCCGCATAGATGTGGAGCCGGCAACAGACGCCTGAGATACGTCATCTGGTGGTCCTGCGCGCGCTACTTTTTCGACCAGATCGAGTGACAGCAGCGCATCTAGCGCAAGGCGGAAGCGAGGATGCCGTCTGCACTTTTTCCGCAAGGCAATAGTATCCCATTCCAGAACCTCACTCTCCCTGTGCAGCACGACTGTCGCTGATGCCCCGGTGTTCTTCAGATAGGCGACTTCTCCCACGAATATGCCGTCAGGCAGGTGGAACTTTTTGCCAAATTTTTCCAACTCTATCTGACCTTCAATGATGAAATATAGGTTTTCGGGGCGTTGCCCTTTGGTCGTCAGGAGATGCCCGGCAGGGCGCCTGACGCGTTTTGCCAGCGCCATCAGATTGCGAAAATCACCCGGAGGCAAAACCGAAAACCGGCTATAAATGTCGCGATATTTTCTGGGAATCGCAAACCGCGAACTTCGATAAAGGAGGTTCAGCAGTCCGACAAGATTGGCAGTGCCGGTAGCCGCACTTGCGAAGATCGCAGACCAGAGCGGCGCATCATCAACAACAGCATAGTACCAGATATAGAGTATCGTCCCGATCAACAGCATGAGACGCAGATAGACCTGATTGATAAGCAGGTAGCCGAGGACAAACATGCCTGCGGCAAGCAGCACCAAGACATCTGCTGTCGTCATTCCGATTTCATCTAGCCCAAGCACTGCCCTCAGACACTATCCAGCGTTCCGGACGGTCGCAAGCCGCAGAAATAAACTGATGCGCGAACTAAGGCGTTGCACGGAGCCCCTGAAATCGACAAAGCAAAGCCGCTTCAGTGAAAGCTCGTTCTGCAAGTACGCTGGTTGCGCATGCTTGACCGAATATGAATCTGAACCGTCCCTCACTCGCCGCAGACCCTGAAATGAAGATGCTGGGTCGCTGAAATGGTTATCTTCCTCGTGCGTTGTCGATGGGAACTGTGTGGCCGAGCGGTATGGAGGACCTCCGATCAAGGGAGGAAATTCGTAGATCCGGGGGCCACAATTTTTGTGCGCCTTATGCCATGAAAGGCGACCCCAGCAGTGCCGCGGACGGACCAAACAATACGCATAGTCGGGGAAGGAGTCGGCTAACGTTTGGCAGAGGCATTGGTCCGTCTACGGAGGGACGCACGCTACTGCTTGATTGAGTATCGATCAGCTTCTTCGAAGACGTCTATGACGCGCGTTCCGGACTTGATCAAAGCCCCATGTTCAACGCCTGCCGGAATTGAGTAACTGTCACCGGCTCTGTAAATCTTCGTCTCCCCACCGATAGTAAACTCGATTTGCCCTTCGACGACAGTGCCCCACTGCGCACCATGAGAATGTGGGGGAAGTTCCATATCCTTGAGGAAGGTGAAGAAGGCCACCAGACCATTGTCTGACCGCACCACCGCTGTCTGCACGACATCATCGGGGAAGGGAATGTCAATACTCGGAAATGCTGTTATAAAATCTGGATACGGCATTCTGCTTTCCTTTCGCGTGCCTTGATCAATCATGATGCGTTGTAGATCAACCGTGTCAGACCGGCTTGGTTTTTACAAGTTGCGCACAGTTTAGGCCCCTAGCTGCCGCTCGCCGAACAAAGCGCGAAGGTCTGCTTTCTGTTTAGAGCGTGGCTCTGGCTTGTTTGGAGTTGGTGTGGTCGGAGACGGTGCTGAGTTGATGTGTTCCAAGAGTAAGTTCAGCTACTGTGTTGAAGTTACTGTGGGACAATAACTGTGATGGGTTTGCTCTGGCCAACACATTGATTCCAAACACTGTGTTCGACACAGCTTCTTCAGCCCGCAAATCCCTGTATCAACGCACCACAAAACTGTGCGATGAGTGTGTAACGCAAGAAGTGAAAACTGTGCGATGTGTAAAATATTGATTTTGCTTTAAAAAGTGGTGCCCGGGGGCGGAATCGAACCACCGACACGAGGATTTTCAATCCACTGCTCTACCCCTGAGCTACCCGGGCACGGGAAACGCGAACCCTCGCGTTGGGTAGCGGCGTTGTAGACGCGAGGCTGGGGGGTGTCCAGAGGGATTTGTGCGAAAATCAATGCTTTCTGAGTGCTCAGGTCTCAGCCAAGCGAACATAGGATTTTGCTGCAACCGAACGCCGCCGATATTGCATCAGTGCGGCTTTTGACGAAGAGCTTCCTGAAGAGCTTCGTCCAACTCTTCCTCGTCCTCGGGCGTCTCAACAGGGATCGCGTAAGAGCCGCTCAACCATTTGCCCAAATCCCTGTCAGCACAGCGCTTTGAACAGAACGGACGGTAGTCTTTGACGGTCGGCCGGTCACAGATCGGGCAGGGCATCTAGAGGTTCCTCAACAAAGCGGTCGGCAGCGGCGCGCGCTCGCGTTTGCGCTGCAATTCAAAGAGACCCATCGGGGTCCAGCCGACAAGCGAAGTCTCGATCGGATCGGCCTTGAAAGCGGCGCGCAGGGATTGTTCGACCTGTTTACGGTGTGCTTTGGACATCGAGACGAAATCGACGCTGACCTGCCCGGCCAAACCGCGCAGCCGCAAGGCGCGGGGCAGAGCACGGGCCGCCGCCAGATTGGCTTTCAGTGCTGCGGCGGGCGAGGTGTCGTTGCCGGTGTTCACATCGACCGCCACCAGTGCGCGTGTGGGTTCAACATACATATTGCCCTCGGCCAACGGCACATGTGGATCTTCAAGCATGACAAGTTGATCAAGCACACCCAGATCGGCAAATGATCCTGCCTCTGTCACGACCTGCGCGGGCCGCGTCCATTCGCGCCAGGCCAGCGCGTGCGGACCGTCACCTTCGGTCAGAGCCTCAGCGTTTTTGCCTTCGGCATCCCCAAGCACCGCATCTGCGAGTGCCGCCATCGCGGCGATGTCTTCGGCAATATCCTCAGCCGCGCCGGTTTCGCAGGACGAGCGCAAGATCAGCCCGTGCGCGCCGTCGTAAACATCATGCGCAATGGCGAGGATCGCATCGCGCTTGTCATCGTCACCGATCTGGCGCGAGACATTGATCCCGGGCTTGCCGGGCGTCACGATTGCATAGCGGCTCTTGAACAGCACACGGTCTGTCACTGGCACGGCCTTGCCACCTTCGGCATAGCCTGTGACCTGCACCAGCAGCGGCTGACCGGGGCGAAGGCCTTTACCCTGTCTGAGGAATGCAGTCTCGCCATCGGGCAGGCGCAGCATCATCCCGCCTTGCCCTTTGATCGGACGGTCGCAGATCGCGCGGAAGATCGCACCGGGGCGCGGCGCATCAGATGCGTCGATCAGGATATCGTCGAGCTTGCCATCCACCATCAAAGCAGCGGCCTCGACCTCTCCGATATGATCGAGAATGATCATGCGACCCTTCATGCGGTCTCTCCGTAGATCACCAGTCCGGCTGCAGTCAGCAGCCCCGCCGTCTCGGTCAGGGGCAGCCCGACAATTGCTGTATAAGATCCGTTGATCCAGGGGATAAACGCGCCTGCGGACCCCTGAATGGCATAACCGCCTGCTTTGCCCTGCCAGTCGCCGCTTGCGATATAAGCGGCAATTTCGGCATCAGACAGGCGTTTCATAGCAACAGTGCTTTGCACGTCTTTTGTCCAGATGTCGGCCCCGCGTTTGACCGCCAAAGCCGTGATCACTTTATGACGGCGACCCGACATGGCGCGCAGGAAGGCTGCAGCCTCATCCGAATCTGCAGGTTTGCCCATGATGCGGCGGCCGAGCGCGACGGTGGTATCTGCGCACAGCACGACCTCATCTGCTGCAGCACTGACAGCGGCTGCTTTTTCGGCAGCGATGCGTTTGACGTAGTCGCGGGGCAGCTCACCCTTGAGCGCATCCTCATCAATGTCCGGGGGCCGGATGTCCGATGGGGTCAGCCCAAGCTGGGCCAACAGCTCCAACCGGCGCGGCGAGCCGGAGCCGAGGACAAGTTTCAATGAAGTGTCAGGGGGCAGGGTGGTCATGTCAGTATCCAGGATGCCACCGGGCGCAGCCAGAATTGCAGACGGCAATCGCTCACCTGCGCGGGCCGAAACATGCGTTTCGGCCTATTTGAAGCGGTAGTTGATACGACCCTTGGTCAGGTCATAAGGCGTCATTTCAACCTGCACTTTGTCGCCTGCCAGAACGCGGATGCGGTTCTTGCGCATCTTGCCTGCCGTATGCGCGATAATCTCATGGCCGTTTTCCAGCTCGACCCGAAACGTCGCGTTTGGCAGAAGTTCTTTCACGACACCTGGGAATTCGAGCAGTTCTTCCTTGGCCATGTGATCTCCTATAGTTTCATCCACCCATCGTGGACGGCGCTTAAATGCGCTCGAAATGGGTATTTTTCAAGGGCTAATCAGCGCAAACTGACCGTTGTGATATGATTGAGACGGCTGTCCTGCTCTTCCCAATGACTGAAATTGCCTACATGGCCTGTTGTGCGGACGGCGCTGATTGGCGCAAGATCAACATCAGCAATGACCCATGCGGTGTCATCCGTCAGACCTTGGGCGATGATCCCGTCAGGCGGCAGGCCGATGTCTGGCGGGCAAAAAATCCCGGCGCGCCCGGTGCTGACGTCGATAATCTCGCAATCGGAGACAATGCCTGCCAATGGCGCTTGCACCACAAGACATTGACCTTCGATGGCCCGCGCGCGGCAGGACTGGCGCACGCGCGTCTGGCCGGCAGGCGCTTCGGTGCAGGATGGAACGAGGATTACTTCAGCGCCTGCGGCAACAAGAGTGCGGGCCAGCAAGGGAAACTCGCTGTCATAGCAGATCAGAATCCCGATCTTCCCAAGCGGCGTGTCAATCAGCTTCAAATCGTCACCCGCCGCCAGTTTCATTTCTCGGCGTTCATAGGGGGTCAGGATCATCTTGTCCTGAATGACCACCTTGCCAGTTGGCGCACAAAAAGAAGCCGCGTTGGTGGCTTTGCGCCCTGCGTGGCGGGGCAAGCTGCCAGCAAGGATATGCAGCCCATATTTCTGGGCCAGATTGCTGTGCAATTCGGTCCACCAGTCATAGTGAGGCATCAGAGATGCGACCCAGCCCGTCGGAGAATTGTCTTGCGACGGCCCGATCAGTCCCGCCTCGACCCCGGCATATTCCGGAAAGACAATGATCTCCGCTCCGTCCCGTGCCGCATCTGCCACGCGGGCCTCCAGCTTGGCTTGTAGGCTCTCTCGGTCGGGATGCCACTGAGGTTGATAAGCGCAGGTCGCGATCTTCATAAGATTTTGCTCCAGAACTGCATCGGCTTGGTAGTTTCGCGATCATCACCCACATCGCGCCAGTCAAACGAGGCGACCACCCCGTCTATTGGCGTATAACCGCGCTTGCGCCAGAAGGGATCGAGTGGGGCATAATCCGCTGGGCGGGAGGGATGATCTATAGGGCGAACGACCGCGCAAAAGGCGCTGACCTTCCGGCCAAGTGCGCGGGCGTGATCCTCGCGGACGTCAAAGAAGGCATGTCCGATCCCGCGTCCGCGGTAATCAGGCAAGAGTACGGACTCTGCACAGTAAAAGATATCCGTCAGCGGCTGCGAGATCGCCGCGAAAGGCTTTGCAAAATCATCGGCATGATCTTCCATCGGGGTGCCGGTCGCGGCCCCCACCAGATGGTCGCCATCAAACGCACCCACAAGGATCGCGCCAGCACTGTCGCGGTAACTTTGCAAGTAGCGATGCTCGTAATCAAAGGTGCCTTGATAAAGATAGGGCCAGTCGCGAAAGACTGTCATGCGCAGACGCGCCACATCATCAAGATGACGCGAAATGTCCGCACCAGCCAACGGACGCACATCGACCGTCATGAGACCTGACGCAACCAGTCAGCCAGATTGTAATAGGTGGTGACGCGGGCAATCTTGCCGTCGCGCAGGCTCATCATCGAGGCCCCGGGCAGGCGATAGGTCTGTCCACGCGCCTCCGGCAGTCCTGCATCCGTTTGCAGATAGGTGCCGTTGACCATGAACTCAGCCGCAGCCCGCGTGCCGTCCTCTGCCGAAAACAGGACAAGCTCCGTCAGGGTCTCGTCATAGCATTTCTGCATATGCGCGCAGAACACACCAAAGGCGTCCTTGCCGATCCGCACTTGCCCTTCGTTGACGTGGTGGGCGACATCATCTGTCAAAAGCGCCAGCATCCCCTCGGTGTCGCCTGCGTTGAAAGCCGCGAAATAGGCGCGCAGCACCTCTCTTGCATCATGCATGCTCGTCCTCCTCCTCAATGCCCGGCCCCCACCGCGCAATCAGTCTGTCCCTGATCTGGTCGCGGGCCTGCCGATATGACGCCAGACGGGCCTCACGGCTGTCGCCCAGTCCGGTCGGATCAAGGATCGGCCAGTATTCCACATCCAGATGGTAAAACCGCGTCAGATCCAGCGCCCGACGCTGGCTCGCCGGTGATAGCGCCAGCACGAGGTCAAAGGACGACAGGTCATCGCCCCAATCCTCCATCTCATCAAAGCTGCGGCTGCGGTGACGCGACAGCTCCACGCCAAGCTCCTGACAGACGGCCACGGAAAAGCCGTCGATCTCAAGGTCGTTCTTCACCCCGACCGACTGGATATAGCACTGCGTGCCATAGAGCTTTTTCATGATGCCTTCGGCCATGGGGGACCTGACCGAATTATGGTCACAACAAAAGAGAACCGACTGCGGCAGATCCTCGTATGTTTTCTCCCCCTCCGACAACGTCAGCCCCCGAAATGCAGGACGCAGATAAGGGTAAAGAGGCGGCGGGCGGTATCGGTATCGACGTCGGCTTTGCCTTCTAGCCGTTCCTGCAAGACCCGCGCACCTTCGTTGTGAATGCCACGACGGGCCATGTCGATCGTCTCGATCTGGCTCGGAGGCAATTTCTTGACCGCGTCGAAATAGCTTTCGCAGATCTGGAAATAATCCTTCACCACCTGGCGGAATGGACCAAGCGACAGGTGAAACTCGCCAGCGGGGTTGTCGTCTTCTTGCTTGATGTCAAAGACGAGGCGCTTTTCCTTGATCGCAAGCCCCAGTTTGTAAGGCCCCGCCGGCACCTCGCGCCCGTCGCGGGCGGGAATAGTGAAACTGTTGTCTTCCAGCAGATCAAACATCGCCACTTTGCGTTCCTGCTCGATCTCGGGTGTCGGTGGCGGCAGATTGCGGTCGTCGATTTCGATGTGAATGATCTTGGTCATGACTGACCTCCGTTCAGACGGTCCAGACGCGCAAGGACAGACAGGCCATGCGCCTCAAGGCTTTCGGACTGGGCAAGACGTGCTGCAGCAGGACCAATTGCGGCCAGCGCCTCCGGCGTCATGCGCGACAATGTGGTGCGTTTGATGAAATCCATGACAGACAGCCCGCTCGAAAACCGCGCCGACCGCGCCGTCGGCAGCACATGGTTCGGCCCGCCAATGTAGTCACCGATGGCTTCGGGTGTCCAACCCCCGATAAAGATCGCCCCCGCATGGGTGATCCTCTCTGACAAGGCCTCGGCGTCGCCTGTGCAAAGCTCAAGGTGCTCAGGCGCGATGCGGTCAGACAGGGCGACAGCCTCATCAAAATCGCGCACGGTAATCACCGCACCGAAATCGCGCCAACTGGCCCCGGCAATCGCCCGGCGTTCTAGCGTCTCAAGGCGCGCATCCACCGCGTCTGCCACCGCCTGTCCGAAGGCTGCATCATCCGTGATCAGGATCGACTGCGCACTTTCGTCGTGTTCAGCCTGAGACAGCAGATCAAGCGCGATCCAGTCAGGATCATTGTCCTTGTCCGCAATCACGAGGATCTCGGACGGACCCGCAATCATATCGATCCCGACCTTGCCGAAGACACGGCGCTTGGCGGCAGCCACAAAGGCATTGCCTGGGCCGGTGATCTTATCGACAGGGGCGATGGTCTCAGTCCCGTAGGCGAGGGCCGCAACAGCCTGCGCCCCACCGATGCGGTAGATTTCGTCAACACCTGCAATCTTTGCGGCAAGCAGCACCAGCGGGTTCGTCACCCCATCTGGCGTCGGCACGACAATGGCGAGCCGTCCGACGCCTGCCACCTTCGCAGGGATGGCATTCATCAAAACCGAGGACGGATAAGACGCCAGGCCACCAGGCACATAAAGGCCCGCGGCCGAAACAGGCGTCCAGCGCCAGCCGAGCTGCGCGCCGGTCTCATCGGTCCACATTGCATCGTCGGGCATCTGGCGCGCGTGATAGGCGCGGATACGATCCGCGGCCAGTTCGAGCGCGGCACGATCCGCGTCAGACACCTTGGCGCATTCAGCTGCAATCTCAGCTTCAGAGAAGCGCATGGTGGCGGCAGTCAGGTCGAGGCGATCAAATTTCGACGTCAGCTCAAGAACGGCCGCATCACCACGGTTGCGCACATCGGCAATAATCTCTGCCACGATATGATCGACGTCAGGGCTATCTTCGCGCTTTGCGCCCAAAAGGGCAACGAAACGGGCCTCGAAATCAGGATCAGTGGTGGCGAGGAACTGCGGCATTGTTGGTCACTCCTTAATGGGGAGGGACATAGCGGGCAGGGGGAAGGGGGGCAATGGGGCAGGTGATGTTGTCGCCATGCCACGACCGGGCAAGATCAACTGCGAGGAGGAGCACTACGTCCGGTGCAACAGCAATCAGTTTGCCAAGCAGTCATGCAGCATGAAATGGCCTGCCATCATCCTTGACTGCAAAGAGCAAACGAAACCGCCGCGCCGCCACGATGACAGGATTGGTTGCAAGCGGAAGAAAGTAAAGCTTTCACCGAAAATAGCGTCAACCGCGTGAAGTCAGCCCCCGTCAAGAACCCTTTCGCGGCCTACCTTACGTCAGGCTTTTCTTTTGCTTGTCACAGGTCATTTCTCGATCATAATGGGATTGTTTTTGGGTTTTCCGGCAGTTTTTGGGTGCCGCTCTCAACATGAGGAAATCTTTTAATGGACCGTAAGTCTGAATTCGCACCCGGCGATATGAGTCATTCAGATGCAATTTCGCTCTTTGGTGCATCCGGCCTTGCAATGGTCATTACAAATCCGCGTCTCGAAGATAATCCAATCATATATGTGAATAGCGCCTTCGAGGATCTCACAGGATATAAAGCCGCAATGGCCCTCGGTCGGAACTGCCGGTTCTTGCAAGGTGAGGGGGCGAGGAAGAAAGACGTCGATGCATTGCGCAAAGCAGTCTCTGCCGGCAAAGACATCAGTATGGTTTTGACCAATGAGCGCGCCAACGGCGAAGAATTCAGAAATGCGCTCTTGATTTCGCCTATTTTGGACGAAGAGACAGGCGAGCCGGAATATTTTGTGGGGCTGCAAAGCGAAGTGGCTGCAGGCGATCAGGGTAAAGTCGTTCTGGCGCTCGAGGACACGATTGCTGAAATCCAGCACCGCGTAAAAAACCATCTGGCGATGATACTTGGCCTGATCAGGATCAAGTCGCGAAAAATGTCCGAAGGTGAGGACCTGAAAGACATCGGGCGTCGGATCGAAAGTCTACAACTGCTCTACGAAGAAATGTCAGCCGCGGGCGCTGAAAAAAATGAAGATCAGATCCAGCTTGGGTCTTATCTCGGACGGGTTGGCAACGCGATTGCCCACCTCGACGGTCGGCCTGGGGTGCGGGTCAACATCGATGTCGAACCGATTATGATGCAGACTGATAACGCTGTTCGGATCGGACTTATCGTTTCAGAGGTGCTCACCAACGCAATGCAGCACGCCTTTGATGGTCAAAGCTCCGGTCTGGTCGAATTGATTGTCAGACAGACGGATGACGGCGGCCTGCGCGCAATCGTCTCTGACGATGGGATCGGAATTCCCGAAGGCACGGAGTGGCCTGACGAAGGTGGGCTCGGCGGACAGATTATCAGCGGGCTTTGTGCGGGTTTGAATGCAAGCCTCAACGTCGGACGGGGGGCTGTCGGCACCATCGTCACACTCGAAGTGCCGAACGCGCGGGCAACGCTCTAGCCGCAGCGCGCGGGCCCGATCGTGCGACGTCACGGCTATCTTCGCGCTTTGCGGCCAAAAGGGTAGCGAAACGGGCCTCGAAATCTGGATCAGTGGTTGCGAGGAACTGCGGCATTGATGGTCACGCCTTAAAGGGGAGGGACATAGCGGGCAGGGGGCAATGGCAAGTCTGCATCGCGATTGGAGAAAGGCGGCCCGTCTCCCCTCAAGCCGCGCGGGCGCGACCTCAAAGAGTGACAAGGCCGCGCTGTATCGCCAAAGCAAGTGCCTGTTCGGTGGTTTTTGCCTTCATCTTGAGTCTGGCCTGATGGATCAATCTGTGGGTTTCGAACTCGGTGAGCAACACCTCGTCAGCCACCTCCGAGACCGTCATGCCGTTCGCCATGAAAGCCAATATATCACGCTCTGCTACATTGAGCATTTGCCAGTTGGAACTGTAGGCCCATGCCTCAAAAACCTCTGCGCCGGGCGCGGTGATCCGTTCGGCCATCATTGCAGATACAACTGAGAAAGCGCGCGCGGTCCCCAGTCCGAACATGTCCTGTGGATCGTCCTTGCAACTCAGGGCAAGGCATACCCCAGTATCATCGTGAAACCAGCTGTGCGCGATGATGAACCGGTAGTCATAGGTCATCATGCCCGAAAACAGCGCCCCGCTGCGCGGTTCCCCGTCGCGGTGCCTGTCCTGCAATTGAACGTCGAAGTGTGCAGGTGCCCGTCCCGCCATCGCTGACGCAAGCACGCTATCGACTTCAAACATCGCCTGATCAGCATATTCTTCGAGCCACAGCGGATCCATTGTGCTTCGCATCCACTGGATGTTTTGGCCCGCAACACTGAAAGCACCTGCATTCAAAGCATTCGCGCCCAGTTGCCTGGCAATCCGGTTGGCGGTCCACCAAGCATCCTCGCTGGTTTGACCACTCGCAAGTGCGTCGGCGACATCAATCAGCAAGTTCGCGTAGCGTGTGTTTCCGTTCACGTGGTCAACCTTCCGCCTTCGGCCAAGGATGACGTAGGGCAGTTTGATATTCCAGCCAGAAAATCATGGAAACGCAAGTGACTTGTTGGCTGTCGCGAGAAACAGGTTTTCGCGCCTAGTCCTTGTGCCCTGGCACCTTGCCAGAGGGTGCCGCATAAGGCCGCGTGACGTCCCGTAGGATCACCTCAAGCGCCTCGACCTCCACGCCGATCACGCCGTCTCCGGCAAGGGTGAGTTCAACACGGCCAGTGCCGTCCTCTCCGGGGATAAAGGCCACAGACAGTAGCGAATAGACCATGTCAGGATCGCTTTTGTCCACGCCTTGCGACTGCACCTGCATCACATCCTCGATGGCCAGTACAGACTGCACCCGCTCTACCGCGCGGCCCCGCGCCTTGGCGCGCGCGACGTCCTCCCAGCGGAAACGGTTCAACAAAATTGCAAACCGGCGCGCCTTGCGGTCCCAGCGCATCTCCGTCGCCGGAAAAACCGCGTCCTGGGCAAGGGCGGCAAGCACCTGCAAATCCTCGCCATCCAGTGCCTTGAGGCGCAACGGCCCCTCGCGCCCATCCTCGAAGCGTGCATCTTCCGTCATTCCGACACCCGTTCGATCTGTGCACCAACCGCGCCGAGTTTGTCCTCGATATGCTCATAGCCGCGGTCAAGGTGATAAATCCGGCTGACAACCGTCTCCCCTTCGGCTGCCAGCCCCGCAAGGATCAGCGAAACCGAGGCCCGCAGATCGGTTGCCATCACGCGCGCGCCCTTGAGGCGTTCGACCCCGTGCACAGTGGCCACACCGCCATGCACGTCGATATTGGCACCCATGCGGATCAGCTCAGGCGCATGCATGAAGCGGTTCTCGAAAATACGCTCTTCCAGCACCGATGTGCCGTCAGCAGTGCAAAGCATCGCCATCATCTGCGCCTGCAAATCGGTCGGGAAACCGGGGAAGACCTCGGTCACGACATCGACCGCCTTGGGACGGTCGCCGCGCAGTTTGACCTTCAACCCCGCGTCAGTTTCGGACACATCGATTCCGGCAGCATCAAGCTTTTCGACAAAGGCCCCCACCAGATCAATGCGCCCGCCAAGGCATTCGATCTCGCCGCCTGCGAAAACGGGGGCAAGCATATAGGTCCCCAACTCGATCCGATCGGTCACGACCGGGTGGGTTGCGGCCCCCAGACGATCCACACCCTGCACCTCGATTGTGCTGGTTCCGTCGCCGGCAATCTGTGCACCCATGGCGCGCAGGCAGGTCGCCAGATCCACGATTTCAGGCTCGCGGGCCGCGTTTTCGATGACCGTTGTGCCCTTGGCCAGCGTGGCGGCCATCAACACGTTTTCGGTGGCACCCACCGAGGCAAAACGCAATGGCACCTTCGCGCCCTTGAGACCACCTTGCGCCTTTGCGTGCAGATAGCCGTCTTTCAGTTCGATCTCAGCCCCCATCGCCTCAAGCGCTGTGACATGAATGTCCATCGGCCGCGCACCAATCGCGCAGCCGCCGGGCAATGACACCTCGGCGTGGTGATGGCGGGCCAGCAACGGCCCCAGCACAAGGTTGGAGGCACGCATCTTGCGCACGATGTCATAGTCCGCCCGGGTCGATGTCATCGCATGGGACGACAGCACCTGCACCTTGCCATCCTGCAACGCCGTCACTTCAACACCAAGCGACTGCAACAGGGCGGTCATCGTCTTGATATCTGACAGGCGCGGCGCATTGGTCAGCGTCAGGGGTTCTTCCGACAAGAGCGTCGCCGGCATCAGCGTCAGTGCCGCGTTTTTTGCACCCGCAATCGGGATTTGCCCGCTGAGGGGTTTGCCACCTTTGACAACGATCGAATCCATGCCTGCCTACTCTTTCTTGTCTGCTGTCCCAGCGCGGGCACGGGCCTGTGCCTTGCGTTTGGCCATATTGGCCTTGAGCGCCGCCTTCAGCCGGTCTTCGCGGCTTTGCGATGGCTTTTTCGCCTTTTGCTTGGGGTCTTTCTCGCTCATGCAGGTGGTCTTATCAATCTGGGCAAAAACCGTCCAGAGAGGGCTTGCACCAAACCGCGATTGCGTCTAATTCCACGCCTCACGTGCTGTGGTAGCTCAGTGGTAGAGCACACCCTTGGTAAGGGTGAGGTCGAGAGTTCAATCCTCTCTCACAGCACCATCTTCCCTAAAACGATGACGTGATGGTCAGACTTGCGCCGAGGCTTTCGCGATCAAACCGGCTGACATTGCTGTCGGTGCGGTTGGCATCGATGCGGATGCCGGGGATGAAACCGGCGATACTGGCCTCTGGGAACCCAAGATTGACGTTGGCGAAGACTGTCTCGTCCTGCCGCCCGCCTGTCACAGGGTTCAGCAGGCGATATTCGGGATAATCCGCCCAGCGCACCCCACCGCCCAAGGCCACAGTCACATCGCCGAAAGGTTCGGCAAATCCGTAAGAGACGCTGAGGCTGTGATCATCAGACGTATAATTGCCGTTGTCACCGTCGCTGCCGACAAAGCGGTATGTGGTGCTGATCCGGTCGCCACTCTCCAGTCGATAGCTCACGGATGAGCCAAGGATGGTCCGCTTGACCTCACCGATGCCAGTGGCGTCATAGCGCAGCAACTCGCGCCCGGCGAAAACATCCACCGTCGTCCTGTCCGATACCGGATAGCGGTAGTCAACAAACAAACGTGTTGCGTCGTATTTCTCAAAGTCGGTTGTCTCGGCTGCCAGATCCAGATCGCGGTAGTCGAACTGACCGCGCGACAGGCTGATGCCCAAAAGCCCGTCTGCAAACAGGCGTTCATGCCGCAAGCGCGCTTCAATCGAATTGGTGTCGAACGCCTCATCAGGCACCGAGGTATCATCGGTCAAACGCACGCGCGAGGCTTGCAGCGAAAATCCAACCGTTGTGCGGCTCGTTTCATTTTGCTGCACGCGATAGTTGGCGCCGAACCCCAATGAGGCGCGCCAGCCGGCAAGGGCCAGTGCATCGTCTGACAGTCGGCCGTCAGGGTTGCCCGGTGCGCTTGAGATATCGGTCTCTGCACCGCCGTTCACGTTTGTCGACGGAGCAAGCGAAAAAGACAGTTGCACCTGTAAAGGGTTTCTTTGCGAAACCTGACGGCCATCCGCGATTGTCCGCGCACGTTCGGCGTCATAGGGTGCCGACAAAAGCGCGAGCCTCAGCCAGAATGCTGCAGTGGTGAACCTTTCCGCTTCCGCAGCGGCAAGCGCGGTCAGACGCGCAGCCTCATAGCGTTGCAAAGGGGTGTCAGACAGACGCCAGGCGCGGGCCCCTGTTTCAATCCCGCGTTCAGGGTTGTTCAGACGAGGTGCCGCCGCGGCGACGACAACAAGTGCCGCGCGATCATCAGGGCGCTGCGTCAGCACCGCTTCGGCAATCTGGGCCGCAACCGCAGTTTCACCCGCCAGCAGGGCCTGCGTCGCCACAGCCCCGGCCTGATCAATCGGGATATCGACAGTATCCTGCGCAAAGGCAGAAGCAGCGACCGCAGTAAAGCAGGCCGCCGCCGTGATTGTCTTGATGCATTGCATCATAGCGTTGGGTCACCCAATGGCCTAGTCGAGGGCCTCTGTTTCATCGAGAACGAAGATACCGTGCTCAACTTCCGCGCCAGTGCCAATAGGGGTAAAGATGGGTGCCCCGGTGTCTGGGTCGGTCCCGGTCTGTACGACGCCGAGGAAACCGGCCTCAAGTCTGACCAGACCCGCCACGGACGAGGCATCATCGCCACCGAAAAGACCGCCATAAGTGCCAACAGCCTCAAGCTCGGTCAACTCTGCTGTGCCAGTGAAGCTGCCGTCACCGGCGATGTCGCCCACAACAAGGACGATCTCCGGCAAATCAAGCGATGTCACATCATCAGGGACAAACGCGAGATCAGCACCATCCTCAAAGGATCGGTTGAAGATTTCGCCGTTGACCGCGCCTTCGGTAAAGTCGGCAAGGATGAATGCATCACCTGTGACAGCGTAGGATTCAATCGGCACGCCGTTCAGTGCACCGGGGGCGCCAGTACCGTTTGGTGCGCCAAAGTTGACGAGGCCCACGTATTCGCCACGGTAACGCACCAACCCACCGCTTGGGGCAGAATAGTCAATCTGGTTGGCAACCGCACCGCCGAAGAAGCGGTTGAACTGGCCACCGTCAGAGACCACGACCGCATTCACCGACCCATCGCTGGATTCACGTGCAAATCCACGGAAGAAACGGCTATCGCCACCGTCCTGGAAGGAATAGCTTTCATAGTCGAGGTCGTCGATCTCGCCACCGGCGTAAACGCCATAGACCTGTAGTTCCCGCACGCCACCGTCAAGCGAGACGCGCACCACAAGTGGCTCTGTTGCACCGGGCGAATAATTAGCCGCAAGGATGTCACCGACACCCACCTGACCGTTTTCGACAACCGGCTCAAGACCGATTGGCGTCTCATCAACCACGTCGCCGCCTTCAACCGGCCGCTGGTCACATGCGGCAACGGTGGCAAGAACGACGCCCAATCCCATCAATTTCTTCATTTAATGCTCCTTCTCGGAAATCTGCCCCTTTTGGACAGTAACCTCGCGGTCACCACATTTCATGTCAACAAAATACAGGCATTGCGGCGTATTGAGGGCCAAAGGTTGGTGGTTTTGTCACAGCCAGCCATTTCCTATAGTCGGCGCGACTCGTTTTTTTGTGGAGAGCCCATATGCCCATGACACCCGAACAGCAGGCCGAAATCGACGCACTGCGGAGCAACCCTCAACCCACGCTCCGCGCGGTCGCCGAAGGGATGGAGAAACACCTCTATACCGCCTACGACGTGCTCGACCACGGCTTCATCAGGGTGATCGACTATATGGGCGATGACGCCGCCATCTGTCAGGCCGCCCGCGTGTCCTACGGCAAGGGCACCAAATCGGTGCAGAACGACGAAGGGCTGATCCGCTATCTGATGCGCCACTGGCACTCGACCCCTTTCGAGATGTGCGAGATCAAGCTGCACGTCAAACTGCCCGTCTTTGTCGCACGGCAGTGGATCCGTCACCGCACCGCCAACGTCAATGAATACTCCGCCCGCTATTCGATCCTCGACCGTGAATTCTACATTCCGCAGGCCGAGCAACTCGCCGCCCAATCCGTGATCAACAATCAGGGCAGGGGAGAGGCGCTGACAGGCGAAGAAGCCGCCCGCGTGCTGGAATACCTCAAGGGCGACGCGGCGCGCTGCTATGACCACTATGAAGAGATGATCAGCCAGGACGACCAGCAGGGCCTTGCCCGCGAACTCGCCCGCATGAACCTGCCAGCCAACATCTACACGCAGTGGTACTGGAAGGTGGACCTGCACAACCTCTTCCACTTCCTGCGGTTGCGCGCCGATGCCCACGCACAATACGAAATCCGCGTCTATGCCGAGGAGATCTGCAAGGTCGTCGCCGACTGGGTGCCCGCGGCCTATGGCGCCTTCGAGGACTACCGCATGGGCGGCGCCACACTCTCGTCTAAGGCGATTGACTGCGTGCGGCGTATGCTTAAGGGTGAGGAGGTCACGCAGGAGACCTCAGGCATGAGCAAGGGGGAATGGCGGGAGTTTGAAGGGATTATTGGGTGAGAGCAGAGTTCTTTCCGAAGGAACTATACTGCAGGAATTTCAGATCATTAAATGAAGTGCGAGTTCCTTTGCGGCGACCGGACGGTCGCAAAGGAAGTGGTCTGAATCTCTTCATTGGGGAGAACGGTTCGGGCAAGACCTCTGCGATTCAACTTCTTAGTCTGGCATTCCAGTCGTTCTCAGCGGCTTCTAGAATTCGCCCCACTGATTTTTTCAATCTCGAGGAAAAGATTGCAGCAGAACTGGAATTCGACCGGTTCAAAGCCAGGTCGGGGTCACCATTCCTCTCCAAAGCACACTTTGAATGCACCGGAATTGAGTTCACTGCAGAGAGCCGGGATCGAAAACAACCAAATCGTTTGATTTCGGAGCCCTTCGCGGCGCGGACGCATTTTATTGTTGATGAAGATGCCTACAGAGAGCCAGACGGAACGCCAATTCTTGCGAAGGGCGAATACAAGAAATTTGATGCGCGGGATAAGTCTTTCGATCCGGCTAGAGTGTTTGAAGGCACTCTTCCAGTATGCTTTCTATTGGAACGTTCGCGAGCAAGACACATTGGACGAGGACAGTTCGCAACAACTCTTGACCGCATCACAAACGAGATTTCGTGGCGTTTCAGAAAGCAAATCAAAGACGTCGAGCAAGAAGACGACTACCAGAAGGTTCATGCGGCCTTTACGGACCAAACCATCAAGTCAATTCCAAAGGAATTTGGGCCGGAGTTGACCGATGCTCTCGCGCAACTTCTAGAGTTTCCGGTATCACTCAACCCACTAAGCTACAGTTCACCATTCGATAATCTCCATTTCGCAACTACGTCCGACAACGCTGCTGAAAGACTGCCTGTCGAAATGCTTGGCTCAGGCGTAGAGATGATAATTGCGCTGCAGCTACAGTGCTACTTGGCGGAACATGCAAAGGAACCGTTGATCCTTCTCATTGATGAGCCTGAAATGCATCTCCACCCAAGATTGCAAACCAAACTTGCGAAATTCTTTTTCGAAAAATCCGCCAACCACCAGATAATTTTGACCTCACATTCCCCCTATATCGTCAGAGACGTCGGTTCGGATGCAAGTGTTGTTCAATTCGCTCTCAAGGAAGGAAAGAGCGAAGTAACTCCAATGTCCGGCCTTAAGACGAAACTGCGGCATGGCCTGACTGTGAACGAGGTCAACTTCTTGGTCTTTGGGATGCCAAGCGTGGAATACCTTGATGAACTTTGGGGTTCTGCAATGCTTCAGTTTGAGGCAGAGAGAGTGCGGCAACTCGACGAAGTTTTGGTCAAGAACGGTTTGTCCTATCGTGAGAACTGGAGGCGTTCAGATGGGAATGACTACGCTGTGACTCTTCCCCATTTTGTTCGCAACTCGGTCCATCACCCTGAGAACAAACATAATAGACCTATCAATGATCAGGATGTGTATTCCGCGATTGAGGGTTTGAGATCGGTTCTTTGATATCGTGAACTCGCCCGAGCTTGCTCGGGCAGCGCCCGGACCTCCCCCACGGGGAGGGCGCTTTTGCAACGGCTCAAACAGAACAACCGTCACCCGTGACGCACCCACATCAAAAACCACCGACGGAAGTGCGCCCACCCCGAGGTCCGGGCGCTGCCCTTCCGTTGCACACAACTTCCGCGCCCCCCGGGGCTCCGCCCGTCGTGACCTGAAACTGTCCACTGGACAGTTTCCGAGACGGTCACGACCCCCTCGGCCCGGGCGCTGCCCTTCCGTTGCGCGCTGAAGCAACCACGGTGCGATCTTCAAAAGGGGCTTCCGCTCGCCCGAAACCCGCGCCCTTTGGGCTCCGCCCGTTCGGGCCTCAAACGATCCCCCGGATCGTTTGCAAGACGGCCCTCACCCCCACAGAGAGGGCGCTCCCGCAACGCCTCAATCAGAGCAACCGTCACCCATGACGAACCACATGCGCATCGCATTGAGGTCTCAGCGCCATCACCGAGGTCCAGGCGCTGCTCTTCCGTTGCACACAACTCCCGCACCCCGGGGCTCCGCCCGCCGTGACCTGAAACTGTCCACTGGACAGTTTCCGAGACGGTCACGACCCCCTCGGTCCGGGCGCTGCCCTTTCGCTGCGCGTTGATGCAGCCACGGTGCGATCTTCAAAAGGGCTCCCGCTCACATGAAACACCCGCCCCCGTGCGCTCCGCCCGTTTGCGCCCAAAACCATCCATCCGATGGTCTCCAGAACGGTACGATCCCCCTGATCGTCTTCAAGTCGGTCCTCACACCCGAACGAATAACACCTCTGGCCCGCCAACCGGTGTGCCACCCGTCGCAACCAGCAACGGCCCAACGGTCAGTTCGCCGGTGCCGTCACGCCCACTCACACACCGTCCTGCCAACCCTGCGCACCACCGCACCAACCGTCTTGAACCCCAACATAGCCCGCAGGTGTTACAAAAACGTCAACGCAGCTCTGCCGTTTACCTGTTCTTTACAAAGCCGGGCGTACGTTGCGTTCACACCCTGCGCGCCGCCGGTGTGTCTGCGCAGTTTGTGTACAGCCTGTGTACGGCGGGTGCACCGCCGGTGTACGCCCGGTGCCCCGTGATTGCAGGCGTTAACCGGTGATTCCCGGCTCGCGCCGTCGCAGGCCGTGCCGCCCGTTGCGTCAGGTCGCTGGTGACCTGCGGCCCGACCTGCGCTAGCCTGTGCACAGACCCGACAGAAGGAGCTGTCATTTGCACCGCAGTCCCCCCTCGCTGATATCTGCTCTGCCACCGTGGCGCGATGGGCATCCGCGATCTGTGGTAGCTCCGGTTTTTCCCGAGATGTCAAAGGTTTGGCGCATCTTTCCACCCCCTGAAACACAGCGCCAATGAGTGATCCACTCGCCATGCTTGAGGCGCGCCTTGCCGCGCTTGATGCCGAGGATGCCGCAGGGGCCGCAGGGCAGAAAACGGTGGAGCTTGACCAGCAGGCGGTGGGGCGGCTGTCGCGGATGGATGCGTTGCAAAATCAGGCCATGGCGCAGGCGCAAGCCCGCAGGCGCGCGGCAGAGCGGCAGAAAATCCACGCTGCCCTGGCCAGGATCGCGTCAGGGGACTACGGCTACTGCATTGATTGTGCTGAAGAAATCGCGCCTGCGCGACTGGCGGCTGACCCGGCGATTGCGCTTTGCACCGACTGTATGCGCAGCCGCTGATCGCCCAAAGAATGCCTCAGAGTTTTCGCTTTATGATCCAGATCGCAGGCGCATACTGGCGCTGACATCACCCGACCGGAGCCACCCCCCGTGATCTTTCTACGCGCCTTTCCGTTTTCCTTTTCGATCCTCTGGCGCTACGCCATCGCGCTGCCTGCGCTGATCCTTTCACTCGTGGCATTTGGTGTGATCGCAGTGGTGCTGGTCCTTGTGGCCAGTGTGCTCTCGCCTTTTGCAGGTGCGTTGATCATCGTGGCTTTCAGCGTCGGCGCGAGTGTCGTGCCGTTGATGGTCGGGTTGCGGGTAGGTCTGCAAGCGCACCATATCAAACCGCGCCGCAGCTACCTTGGCCTGATTGCGCCGGCCATCGGATACGGCTTCTTCGAGGCTGTGGTGATCCTTATTTTACTGGCCCTCGGGGCCGGTCTCTTTGTGCTTGTCAGCCCGCTGGATCTGGCGGGGCTGATGATGCTGGGGGCCGAAAGCGGCGACGCCTTATTTACGGAACTGACGGCAATCAACGCCGCTGTGACCTGGGGCGTGACAGCCGCGGTCGCGCTGATCGCGATGGCGCTGCGCGCGGCACTTCTGGTGCCGCTGGCCGGGGCCTCGATCGGCGCCGATCCCACCGGACGCCCGCATACGCCGTTCTATGGCTTTGGCAGTGGCTTTGGCGCGGTCTTTGCGCTTGTTGTCGTCTCTCAATTGGGGCTGATCATGGTCGTTCCGCTGGTGTTCTCGGTCATGGCCATCTTCGGCATGGGAGAGGCCGCGATGCTGCAGTTGGCGTCGATTGCAACAATGGATGACTGGGCTGATCTGGCGAATTTGGGAACGGAGGCTGCGATTTTCGTGGCAGCGTCACTCTTCGCGACGCTCTTCTTCTTCAGCCTGCAATGTGCGGGTGCAGTGCTTGTCTTTGTTCGGAAAATGGCCGTCGTTGGTGCCCGCCAGCAGGCCTTTGACAGCGCCATGCAAGAGCGCGAAGAGGAGTTGCAGACTGCGAAGGTGCCGCAGTCTGATACCGACCTTCTTGCGCTGGTGCGCAGCCGGATGCCTGAGAAAAAATACGACACCTGACGTATAGGCTAGTCCGGTGTCGTGAACCATGCTGGGTGGTCTAGCTTGCCTTTGCGATGTTGCCGGCCATCTTGCGGCCGTCGCGCCCCTCAATCAGATCGAAGGTGACTTTCTCGTTGTCGGCAAGGCCGGTCAATCCGGACTGTTCTACTGCTGAAATATGCACGAATATATCGCTGCCGCCTGTGTCGGGTGCGATAAATCCGTAACCCTTTGTCGTATTAAACCACTTTACGGTGCCAGTGGGCATTTCCGTTCTCCTTTGTATTCAAGGCTAATTCCGCGTGCGCTCGCGCGCCCGCTGCCTTGGCCGCTAGCATTGTCTCTTTTATGTAAATTGCAAATGACATACGCATTGTCAGCGAGAATTGGCAGAAGGTTGCACAATTAGGAGGCGAAATGCGATTTTTTGGGCTGAAATCATGCGACACCTGTCGCAAAGCACGCAAAGCACTGGAAACCGCGGGTTACGCACCTGACGTGGTTGATGTCAGGGCGGATGGTCTTTCTGATGAGGACATTGAGGCAATTGTCGCAGCGTTTGGGGATCAAGCGATCAATCGCGCGTCAACGACCTGGCGCGGCCTTTCAGATGAGCAAAAAGAACAGGATGCGGCAAGCCTTTTGCGCGCACACCCGACGTTGATGAAAAGGCCGGTGATTGTGACGGATGCAGGAATGACGATTGGTTGGAAAGCTGACGTTCAGCAAAGATACCTTGGAAGCTGACGACAAAGCGCCTATCTCGAAACCAGCAAAAAAGGAGCAGTACGATGCGCAACGCCGCAGGTTTACTTGGTATCATTGGCGGGTTGATCGGGATTCTCGTCGGTCTGGTGGGATACGGATACGCTGAAGTCTCCGAACGCCACGCGGAATTGGGGGAGCTTTTCGGACTGCTCGATAATCCCGGATTTGTCCGCTTTGCTAGCTTCAGCGCGCCGCTTCTGGCGATTGCAGGCGGTGCCATGGCCAAGTCGCGCGCCCTTTGGGGTGGCATCCTGATGCTGATCAGCTGCTTTTTCTTTTACGCGGCCTTCGGCTTTAACGTCGGAACCATGTTCCCGATTGGGTTTGTCGGGCTTGGCGGGCTGCTGGCTATTGCTGCAGGACGGCCTGATGAGCCGAAGGCGCATTTCTGAAGAGAACGCGGTCAATTGAAAGCGCGCCTGCGCCTTTGAACACAAGAACGCTCAGTCCCAAAATCCAGAAAGCGCGTTGATCCAAGATCAGCGCGTCTGATGCGCCGTCAAACCATGCGCCGAAGGTCTCGATGTGTGCGATACCGCCGTGACCGTAAAGATCGGTTAGGGATTGCACGACGACAAAGCCAATCATGCCCAGTGCGGCAAGCCGTGTGAAAAGGCCAATTACCAGCAGAAGCGGCAGGACGAATTCGGCGATTGTCCCAGCGACAACGACCGCCCAATGGAAAATGCCCAGTTGCGACACGTCGTAGCCGACCGCCTCCATCGCCTTGGGGAAAATTTGCGCGTAAGCGCCGAGAGACGGGTTGAAAATACCGAACACGCCGTCACCGACCTTCGTCAGGCCTGAATTCCAGAAATACATCAAAAGGACGCCAGCAAAGATAATCCGCGCCAGAAGCGGCAGGACCTCATCTCCGGCACGGTTAAGCGGGCGAGCGAGGTTGGCAAAAGGGAGAGAGGTCATTGAACAGGTGCCTTTCAGTAGATTGCGGTCACAGCGCCTTGCGCGAGCAAAAGCCCCAGCACAGCCCCGAGATCGAGGGTGTCATCACCGGCGGCCAGCGCCTGACCGAGAGATTGCCCTTTCTTGAGCGTTTCGACGCAGGCGGCGCCAGCCGCGTTGATCAGATGGTATTGCGGGTCAAAACCGGCCCGCGTAATGACGACTGATTGCGGTTGCATGACCGGCTTGGGGGCGTCAGCCTCGACGTTTGCACGGTAGATCGCGTGAATGGGAAAGTCGGACATCACTGTTTGAACGGCTGGCGCGATACCGAGCCTGACGCTCATCAAGGCATCAGCCGCGATTGCGCCGAGCGCTTCGGGTGCGACCGGGGTCGCATCCTCGGCGTGGTAGGCCTGACGCATCGCCAGTTCCATTCTTGCGATGTCTGGAAGGTAGCGGAACTTTTTTGTTGGCTGAAAGCGTCCGATGAACTGCGGCATCGCTTCGCCGTAAAACATCATCAGGGGCGATTTTGGGGGGTGCGTGCGCAGGTAAACGCCAGCCATTGCGCGAAAGAATTCATCGCCCAGCAGTTTGCTCATCACAGGGAAGGCCGCTTCGAGCGCATCTGAAAGGCTCACGGCGACATTGTTGCGATAGACGTCGAACCGCTTTGTTGCAGGGGCACCATCGGGATTGATGATCCCATGCGGCACGGTCGCGGCAGGATCGAGCATTGCATGCCTGAAGGCGGTCTGTGTCACAGTCATCATTGCACCACCACTGACAGCGCCTGATCTGCTTTTTCGATCTCGGCATAGAGGATCTGCCAGTCAGGGACATCCGTGTCCCATTCAATCAGAAGCGGTTTTGGGCCGGACCTTTGAAGGGTGTAGTCCAGCAATGACCAGACAGGATCAACCACCTCGCGGCCATGGCTGTCGATCAGCAGGGGCGCGCCGGTTTCGTCCTCGTCCTCATCATGGCCGCCAAGGTGGATTTCCCCAACGGCTTCAAGCGGGAAGTTGTCGATATAGTCCTGTGGCGAGGTTTTGAGGTTCGTGGCACTCACAAAGACGTTGTTCACGTCCAGCAGCAGCCCGCAGCCTGTGCGTTGGGCAATCTCGCGCAGGAAGTCGGTCTCTGACATTTCGCTTTCAGTAAAGGCCAGATAGCTTGACGGGTTTTCAAGCAGCATCTGGCGGCCAAGCACCTCCTGGACCCGATCAATGTGCGCGGCGACGCGCTTGAGGGTTTTCGCTGTATAGGGCAGGGGCAGCAGGTCGTTGAAGAAATGGCTGTCGTGCGTGGACCACGCCAAATGTTCGGAAAAACTGGCGGGGTTGAGCCAGCCGATCAGATGTTTCAGACGGGCAAGATGATCTTTGTCCAGATCGCCTTCGCCCCCAATGGAAAGACCCACGCCGTGGACCGAAATGGGGAAGCGTTCGGCCAGATGACGCAACTGGGCAATGGGACGTCCGCCACCCCCCATGTAATTCTCTGCATGGATTTCCAGCCAGCCGAGGGCTGCGGGCTGGTCCATGATAGCCGCATAGTGCTGCGGCTTGTATCCGACGCCGGGGCGCGCTGGCAGAGAGGATGAAGGTGTCGCGTCTAGCATGGGTCTGTCCCTTGGGGGGTGTTGGTGCAGGGCGGCACCGGGGCCGCCCTGAACGAGAACTTGGCTTATGCAGGCAGGTCGCGATCAAGCGCTTCCAGCGAGCCCATGCGCTCTGTGCCGTCCGCCATCACGGGCAGTTCGATATCGCCGCAAGTGCCGGCAGGGACCAGCGTCCATGCGTTGCCCTGATAGTCGACGGTAGATGTGCCTGCGCATGTTGTGCCCGGACCTGCTGCGCAGTCGTTCTCACCGGCCAGCGATACGCCGTAGCATTTTTCGTTTTCTTGTGCGGTTGCGTTGCCTGCAATACCGGCCACTGCTGATGCAACGGCGGTTGCCAGAACGATTGTCTTGGTTGTGTTGGACATGTGAAATTCCTTTGGTTTGGATCAGAATAAGATGGTCACCGGACTTGGCGATGCCCAAACCGTAACCGCCGTATACCGCTGTCGACCATTCACAGGGCCGTGCATGACGCTGCCGTGAGGTCAGGTGAAAAATGCTGCGCTGCGACAGGCCGCCGCAGGCGATAAAACCCTTGAAAAACAACAAACCCGCCGAAGGGTGCTCCGGCGGGTTTGTTACAGCTTGATTATGCTGAATGTTACAAAAGGTCGGGTGGTGTCGCGGCCCCGCCCAGTTCTGCAACAATTTCCGCGAGAGATGTTACAGAGATTTTGTTCTCTCCCAGACGGCGGGCAGTCACGGTCTTTTCCTCAACCTCGCGCGCACCGAGTGCCAGAATGACAGGAACCTTGCCAACCGAGTGTTCGCGGACCTTGAAGTTGATCTTCTCGTTGCGCAGATCGACCTCGGCGCGGACGCCAGCCTTCTTGAGCGCATCAACCACTTCCAATGCGTAGTCATCGGCATCCGACACGATGGTGGCGACAACTACCTGGCGCGGGGCCAGCCAGAAGGGCAGCTTGCCTGCATGTTCCTCGATCAGGATGCCGATGAAGCGTTCGAATGAACCAAGCGTCGCGCGGTGGAGCATGACCGGCCGATGTTTGGCGCCATCTTCCCCGATATAGGTCGCGTCGAGGCGCTCAGGCAGGACAAAATCGACTTGGAGCGTGCCACATTGCCAGTCGCGTCCAATGGCGTCAGTCAAGACGAATTCGAGCTTCGGACCATAGAAGGCGCCTTCGCCCGGGTTCAACTCCGGTTCGATGCCGGCGGCACGGGTTGCTGCCAGCAATGCAGCCTCGGATTTGTCCCAGACCTCATCTGAACCAGCTCGGGTTTCGGGGCGATCAGAGAATTTTACCTTGAAGCTCTCAAAGCCGAGGTGGCTGTAGATCTCGCTGAGGAAGCGGATGAATTCCGCTGTCTCTTCTTCAATCTGACTCTCGCGACAAAAGATATGCGCGTCATCCTGCGTGAAGCCACGCACGCGCATAATGCCGTGCAGCGCGCCGGACGGCTCATACCGGTTGCACGACCCGAATTCGGCCATGCGCAGCGGCAGATCGCGATAGGACTTCAGGCCCTGATTGAAGATCTGCACGTGGCAGGGGCAGTTCATGGGCTTGAGCGCATTGACGGCCTTTTCGCGTGCGTGTTCCTCGTCCACTTCGACGATGAACATATGCTCCTGATACTTTTCCCAGTGGCCCGAGGCCTCCCACAGCTTGCGGTCGACGACCTGCGGTGTGTTGACCTCCACATAGCCGCCTTTGCGCTGCTGGCGGCGCATGTAATCCTGAAGTTGGGTGTAGACCGTCCAGCCGTTAGGGTGCCAAAAGACCTGACCGGGTGCCTCTTCCTGCATATGAAACAGGTCCATCTCGCGACCCAGCTTGCGGTGGTCGCGCTTGGCGGCCTCTTCCAGCATGTTCAGGTGGGCGCGCAGACCTTCTTTGTTGGTGAAGGCGCAGCCGTAGATACGCTGCAACATGGCGCGATCGCTGTCGCCACGCCAATAGGCGCCGGCGATGGACATCAGCTTGAAACCATCGGCAGGGACCTGACCAGTGTGCTGCAGGTGCGGCCCGCGGCAGAGGTCCTGCCAGTCGCCATGCCAATACATGCGAAGCGGCTCGTCGCCGGGGATGCTTTCGATCAATTCCACCTTATAGGGCTCGCCACGGTCCTTGTAATACTGGATCGCGCGGTCACGGTCCCAGACCTCGGTGCGCACCTCGTCGCGGGCGTTGATGATCTCTTTCATCTTTTTTTCGATGATAGCCAGATCTTCGGGTGTGAATGGCTCTGCACGGTCAAAGTCGTAATACCAGCCGTCCTTGATGACAGGACCGATTGTGACTTGGGTCTCAGGCCAGATTTCCTGCACAGCACGCGCCATGATGTGCGCCAGATCGTGACGGACAAGCTCAAGCGCAGGTTCCTCGTCCTTCATTGTGTTGATCGCGATCGTCGCGTCAGCGTTGATCGGCCACTGCAGGTCCCAGTGCTGACCATCGACAGTGGCAGAAATGGCTTTCTTGCGCAGGCTTGTCGAAATATCGGCAGCCACATCGCCAGGGGTCACGCCAGCGTCATACTGTCGTGCATTGCCATCAGGAAAGGTTAGGGAAATCTGAGCCATATCGGCAGTCTCCTCGTCGGTTTGGCGCCCACGGAACGCCCGGTTGCGGGTTATGTGTGCGCGCTGAATGCCTTTGCCGGAAGGCGAGGTCAAGTGATATGCGCTGCGCTCATCATTTGTATGCAGAGATATACGTTGACTGCGACACAGTAGCGGCTAAATACGACTTAGTTTCCGATGTGAAACCTATATCTAGGGGATAACCAATGCCGCGCTACAACCGCTCTTTTGATCTGAGTATTGCCGATGTCGACATGATCGAAGAGGCGTTGCGTGCACGCGGACGGGAACTGTCGCGGATGCGGTTGGCGTTGTCAGAGGAAAACCCTGCACATCTGGAATCGATCCGGGTGATCGAACAGGACCAGCGTGAGAACGAAGAACTGCTGGGCCGGTTGCATGACCAGAAGATTTTCTACCGCCCACAGGCAGCTGTTTACGTCGGCGGCTGATCCGGGCCACACTGGGAAACCTCAGGCTAAAATCCTACTTCGTTACGACGGTTTAGCTGACTTGCAGCTTGTTGAGCCATGTGGTGCTGTGGCGCCATGACAGAATCTGCACAAACCCCGTCATTTGTATCGCCCGAGGGGCGACGCATCGCGTTTCATCTGACCGAAGGTGTTGGCCCCGCGGTTGTTTTCCTGGGCGGCTTCAAGTCCGACATGGAAGGCACCAAAGCCATCCATCTCGAGGCATGGGCGAAATCCGCTGGTCGGGCCTTCCTGCGCTTTGATTACTCAGGACACGGTGAAAGCGGAGAGGTGTTCACCGACGGGGCAATTGGAGACTGGTTTGAGGATGCTTGCGCTGCAATTGCGCTGATTGATGGACCCGTGGTTCTGGTTGGCTCAAGCATGGGGGGGTGGATATCCCTTCTTGTTAGCCGCGCCATGCCGGAAAAGGTCGCGGGGCTCGTCACGATTGCGGCCGCGCCTGACTTTACCGAGGACAGCATGTGGGCCGGATTTGATGAGGCGCAGAAAGCTGAGCTGGCGAAAGGTCAGGTCGCACTGCCATCAGATTACGGTGAACCCTACATCATCACACGTCGCTTGATCGAGGAAGGACGCCAGCGTCTTGTGCTGCGCGATCCCTTGCCTTTGCCTTTCTCTGTGCGGTTTTTGCAAGGCACAGCGGATGCTGATGTCGAGATGTCGGTTGCATTGCGATTGCTTGCACATGCCGAAGGAGGCGACATGCGTCTGACCCTTGTGGATGGCGCCGACCACAGGTTCTCGGACGATGACTGTCTTGCCCTTATTGTCACATCCGTCGAAGAAGTCCTCGCCCGCGCGGGCTGACGTTACGTTTTACTTTGGCGGTGCGATTTCTCCTGACTAGGGTGCTGCAAATCCTTGGGAGGGGACAGGTTCATGGCTTTATCGGTAGGACAAAAAGCAGGCTGGGGCCTTGCTGATATGGGCATCGTTGTTTTTGTGGTCGTCAAGCAACTCTTGGTACTGGCCTACCTGACGGCGTTTTTGGGTGTCCCGGTAGGCATCGCGGGGTTTGTGACCACTGCGGTCCTGATCTTTGATATGATCACTGACCCGCTGATCGGGTATCTCTCTGACAAGACCAGGACGCGGTTTGGCCGGCGCGCGCCGTGGATGTTCATCGGCGTTCTGGTGATGTCGGTCGGGATGGTCGGGCTGTTTTCTGTGCCTGAGGGGATGGGAATGTCTGCGAACGTGGCTTGGGTCATCGCAGGCTTCGGTGTGGCCACCATTGGTTTTACGATGGTTGCGATCCCTTATGGCGCGCAGGCTGGCGAGATCACGCAAGATCCCAAGGAAAGGTCGGCCATGACAGGTTGGCGGATGGCCTTTGCCAGCGTCGGTATCCTGATCGGCGGGGCGGTGATCCCCGGGCTGGCCGGAAGCATGGGGTATGCGATGGCGGCTCTGGCCGTTTCGCCCTTGATGATCGGTGCTGTGTGGTTCTCGCTGTGGTCCGTGCGCAAAGCACCACGCATTGAGACACCCGTCACGGTCAGTTTCAAGGGTATCCTCGGTTTGGTGCTGAGCAACCGTGCCTTTATGGTGTTGGTGGTACTTTACGGTGTAATGACACTTGCAATTGCGATGATCACAGCCGGGCTTCCCTTCGCGGCACTATACCTGATTGTTGATAGTGGCGACACGATGCTGTCCGGTGCTGCATCCGCGCTGACCACACTCAGTCTTATGTTTGCGGCCTTTGTGGTCGGCTCGATCCTCAGTCAGGCGTTCTGGGTGCTGCTTTCGAACCGGCTTGGCAAGGTAGGTGCGTTGATTGTCGGGCTCTTGCTCTATATCGCGCTGCTTTATGCGCTTTACAGTGCGTTGCCGTCTGTCAATGTCACCGCCATCGCGGGTATGTTTGTGCTGGCTGGGATGACCAATGGCGCTTACCAGCAGATCCCCTGGGCGATGTATCCTGATCTGATGGACGTCACACGCCGTGAAAGCGGTGCCGCGATCGAGGGTGCATTCTCAGCTGTGTGGCTCTTTGGACAGAAACTTGCAAACGCGGTCGCGCCCGCGATTTTGGGGCTTACATTGGCGGCGGCCGGGTGGCTTGAGACGACAGATGGCACAATCGCGCAGTCCGACGGGGCCATTGCGACCCTGCAGATGGCTATCACGTTGATCCCGGCAGCGATCCTGTTCGTGGCGGTGCTTGGCCTTGCATTCATCTACCGTCCGATGGCGGCCCGCGCCCTTGCCTGATCTCGACACCCTCGATGCCGAACTGGCCGCGGCTGAGGCGCAGGTTCCAAACCTGCGGCAAGGCTGTGAAAAGCGTGTGATCTGGGCTGGCGCGCGGGGTCAGAAAACAAAGTTTGCTGTCCTCTTCATCCACGGCTTTTCTGCATCACCGGAAGAAATACGGCCGTTGCCTGACAAGGTGGCCAATGCGCTTGGTGCGAACTTGCATTTTACGCGCCTCACAGGTCACGGGCAGGACGGTGACGCAATGGCGACTGCATCACCACAAGCCTGGCTCGATGATGTCTCAGAGGCCTTGCAGATTGCACATCTGATCGGTGAGAAGGTTATCGTCATCGGCTGCTCTACCGGCTGCACGCTTGCAACGATTGCACTGGCAAGGGGCGCAAAGGTGAACGCGATGGTCCATGTTTCACCCAATTTCGGTCTGACTCACCGCTTGGCACAGACCATTCTGGATTTGCCAGCATCCGAGAAATGCTCGCATTTGGTGGTGGGGCGCGAGCGCAGCTTTAATGTGCTCAACGAAGCGCACGCGGCGTATTGGACGGTGCGTTATCCGACCAAGGCGGTGCATACGATGGCTGCGACCGTCAGAGAGGCCATGCGCGCAGACCTCGGGGTGATCAAAACTCCGGCGCTTTTTTGCTATAACGACGCTGATCAGGTTGTCTCCGCAAAGCGGACGCGAAAGGCCATTGCCAAATGGGGCGCTGCGACGGCCAGCTACAAGTTCCACCAGACACCCGACGATGACCAGATGGGGCATATCATGGCGGGTGATATCTTTTCGCCAAAGCAGACCGACGGCGCGGTTGCAGCAATTCTGTCGTGGCTGGAAGGGCTTAACATGTAAAGTGCCTTGCATTTCCGATGGCGCGCGCTTGATTATTGTGGTGAACCGCTGAGCAACGCCAAGAAGAAGAGGCAACCAGACATGTCGCGCGAAACCCTCGTGATGCTGCCGCCAGTTTTGTGTGATGCACGGGTATTCTTCCCGCAGATCGAGGCATTGTCGCGCGATCATGCGGTGATGGTGGCACCAACGGACTGTGGCGAGCGGATGGAAGAGATCGCAAGTCAGATCCTCAGCTGGACGCCCTCAAAATTTTCGCTGTTGGGGGTTGGCTTCGGTGGCATGGTCGCGATGGAGATCATGCGCCGTGCGCCTGAGCGGATCACGCGCATCGCCCTTGTCAGCACGACGCCGCAACCGGATTCGCCTGAACGCGCAGCGGCAAGGGAAGAACAGATCATCGCAGCCAAGTCAGGGCGTTGGGATGACGTGTTGCAACACGAGATCAACTCCACATGGATGGGACCGTCTACTGACAAAGCGGCGCTTGTTCAAAAAATGACCCAGATGGGTCAGGATGTCGGGCCGGATGCATACATCAAGCAAGCACGTGCGATGCAGCGCAGGCGCGACCAACAAGATGTCTTGCGCAAGATTGCGCAACCTGCCGTGGTGATCTGTGGCAGCCACGATGGCCAGTACCACATCAAGCGCCATCAGTTTCTTGCGGAGCTGATCCCCAACGCGTCACTCGAGGTCATTGAGGGGGCAGGGTATCTGCCCACACTTGAACGACCAGAGGCGACCACCGATGCATTGCACCGGTGGATCAGAATGCCACTCGTTTTGCGGTGATTACTTGAGGTTGACGACGTTGGACTGTGCGTCAGACGGCGCATCAGCATTCGCATCAATAAAGTCCAGAACGAGCGGGCGAATGTTGTTCCGCCAGCTTTTGCCAGCAAAAATGCCATAGTGCCCTGCGCCAGGTTCAAGATGCGCGGCCTTTTTGTCGTCAGGCAGCCCAGTCAGCAGATCCAATGCTGCAAGGCACTGACCGGGCGCCGAGATATCGTCGTCTTCACCTTCGACAATTTTGACGGCAACCGTTGTGACCTTGCTGAAATCAACCTTATGGCCCGCAACGACAAAGTCGTTCTGTGCGATTTCGCGCCCTTTGAAGATGCGTTCGACCGTTGAGAGATAGAACTCCGCCGTCATATCCATGACTGCCAGATATTCATCATAGAAATCATTGTGGCGGTCATGCTCTGAGGCTTCGCCTTTTGCGACGCGGATAATCTCATCGCGGAAGGCATTGGTATGCATTTCAGCATTCATCGAGATGAAGGAGGCAAGCTGCAGCAGGCCGGGATAGACCATCCGGCCGACGCCGGCATATTTGAAGCCGACACGCTGGATCATGGTTTCTTCCAACTGGCCCATCGTGACCGAGCGGCCGAAGTCGGTGACTTCTGTATGATTTGCTTCGGGATCGACCGGTCCGCCGATCAATGTCAGCGAACGCGGCTGCGCTTTCGGATCAAGCTCCGCCAGATAGGCTGTCGCTGCCAGTGCGAGAGGCACAGGCTGGCAGACTGCGATGACGTGGATGTCGGGGCCGACAGCCCGCATGAAATCCATCAAATAAAGGGTGTAATCCTCGATATCGAACTTGCCGGCGCTGACGGGGATATCGCGCGCGTTGTGCCAGTCGGTGACGTATACATCCGCATCAGGCAAGAGGCTGATCACGGTCTTGCGCAGCAGAGTCGCGTAGTGTCCTGACATGGGAGCAACCAGCATCACGCGGCGTTTGCTGGGCTTGCGGCCAGGCATTGTGAAATGGATCAGATCGCCGAAAGGCTTTTCGACAACCGTTTCGATGACGACGGGGTAATCCTTGCCTTTCGGGCCGGCGACGGGCGGAATATTCCAGTCTGGTTTGACGATCATCCGCTCGAATGTGCGCTCGGTCACTTCGCCCCAGGCCTTCAGCCAGTCGATCGCCGGATTTGCGCCCCACGACATGATCGGATAAGAGGCATATGCGCGCGCTGTCGCCCCGAGCCACTGATTGGTGTTTCGCATGGTTTCCATCAGGTCGTAAGTCATCATGTACTTCATATTGTCGATCTCCGATGGTAAGGCGCGCAAAAATGCTGCAGGTGCAGCATACACGTAGGGAATTGAAAATGACAACAAAAGATTTGGAGTCAAACGCGACATCTAGCCAAAACGTCGCAAAGCTGGAAGCCAATCTGGCCAAGGTGGAGGAGCTCACACAACGGCTCTTGAAAGTTATGGGGCAGGGGCGTCATGTCGCACCTGCGTTGCAGGGACCAAGCCAGGAACTCTACATGAAAGCGGCCACCGCCTACATGACAGAGATGGTCAACAATCCGGCAAAGCTGATTGAGCACCAACTCGAATTCTGGGGCAAATCGGTCAAGCATTTCGTGGAGGCGCAGCACCTGCTTGCACAAGGCAAGCTGGAGCCACCGACCGACGAAACCCCGCGTGACCGTCGTTTTTCTCATGAGCTGTGGGAAACGAATCCCTACTTCAATTTCATCAAGCAGCAATACCTGATGAACGCCGAAGCTGTGCAGCAGGCCGTCGAGGATATCGAGACACTCGACGCAGACGAAAAGAAGCGCCTGCGCTATTTCTCGCAACAGCTTGTCGACATGATCAGCCCGACAAATTTCCTGCCAACGAATCCTGAAGCGCTTGCACTTGCCGCCGAAACAGAAGGTGAAAGTCTTGTTGCCGGTCTTGAAAACCTGATCGCAGATCTCGAAGCCAACGAGGGCGATCTTGTCGTCACGCTGGCTGACAAGAAGGCTTTCAAGCTGGGTGAGAACCTCGCAACAACGCCGGGTTCAGTCGTCTACCGAAACCATATGTTCGAGCTGATCCAATACGCGCCAAGCACGGAGACAGTCTACCAGCGGCCGCTGCTGATCTTCCCGCCGTGGATCAACAAATTCTATATTATGGACCTCAAACCGCAGAACAGCCTTATCAAGTGGGCTGTTGATCAAGGTTACACGGTCTTCGTCGTCTCTTGGGTCAACCCCGATACCAGTTATCGTGACACTTCCATGACGGATTATGTTGAAGACGGGTACCTGACGGCGATGGATCAGGTCAAAAAAATCTGCGACGTGAAAACGATCAATGTCGTTGGCTACTGCATCGCCGGAACGACACTGTCGCTGACTCTGGCCTTGATGAAGAAGCGTGGCGACAAGACTGTCAACTCAGCGACGTTCTTCACTACTCTGACGGATTTCTCCGACCGAGGCGAAGTGGGTGTCTTTCTTGACGACGACTTCGTGGACGGGATCGAGCAGGAAGTCGAAGAAAGCGGCATTCTGGATAGTTTCTTCATGTCCCGGACGTTTTCATTCCTCCGCTCCAATGACCTGATTTATGGTCCGGCGATCAAAAGCTACATGATGGGCAAGGCCCCGCCCGCTTTTGATCTGCTCTACTGGAACGGCGATGGCACCAACCTGCCTGCGAAAATGTCGGTCGAGTATCTGCGCGGCCTTTGCCAACAAGACAAGTTTGCGACAGAGGGCTTCGAAATCTCCGGCGAGATCGTTCACCTGAATGATGTCACTGTTCCGCTCTGTGCAATTGCCTGCGAAACCGATCACATCGCAGCGTGGAAAAGCAGCTACGATGGCGTCGTAAAGATGGGATCAAAGGATAAGACATTTATCCTGTCCCAGAGCGGACATATCGCGGGGATCATCAATCCGCCTTCAAAGAAGAAGTATGGTCACTATACCAATCCAGAAGTTGGCCTCACCGCGGATGACTGGCTTGACAGTGCTGACTTCAACGAAGGGTCGTGGTGGCCGCGCTGGGATGGTTGGCTGTCTGATAAATCCGGCAAAAAAGTGCCAGCACGTACACCAGGTAGTGATGATTTTCCGATCCTTGCACCTGCGCCCGGGACTTACGTTGTCGCTAAGTAGCCGAAAATAATCAGCTTTATGCGGTTGCAGCATTTTTTGCTGCAGTGCAGAAAAAATACTTGAAATGCTGCGCTGCAGCGCGTATATCTTTGTCACAGGATAACAGCGGGGCCTCTTCGAAAATCCCGCACCGACTTACGAACCGAAAGGCTGATACAATGGCTAAATCACAAGACTTCACAGCGATCTTCAAAGATATGGCTGGCGCATTCCCAGTAGACACAAAAGCAATGGAAGAGCAGTTCAAGAACCAGACTGCACTGGCCGAGAAAATGTCTGCTGTTGCTCTGGACGCCGCTGGCAAATCTGCTGAGCTGTCCGCAAAGTGGACACAAGACACCATCGCAAAGATGGAAGCTATGTCTAAAGCAAAGGCAGAGCCTGCTGACTACGCAAAAGCGATGACAGACTTCGCTTCTGCACAAGCTGAATCTGCTGCAGAGCACATGTCTGCTTTCGCTGAAATCGCGAAAAAAGTTCAGACACAGACAATGGAAATCGTTCTGGCCGCTGGCAAGGACATGTCTGAAGACCTGACAAAAGCTGCAAAGAAAGCCACTGACGAAGTGACTGCTGCTGCCAAGAAAGCAACTGCTGCTGCAAAGTAAGCAAAGCTGAGAAACACGCCCGAACCTCCCTCGGGTAGATTTCTAAAGGACGGTCCGCATTGCGGGCCGTCTTTTCATTTGCAGCAAAGGCTTCCCTTTTTAGCAGGCGCGGCATAGTCTTCTCTGCAGCGCAACACGTCCGGGAGGGACGCACCATGGCGGATGCCGATAAACCACTCTTGATCAAACGCTATGCCAGCCGGCGCCTCTACAACACTGAGACGAGCGACTATGTGACCCTTGAGGATATCGCTGCTTTTATCCGTGAAGGGCGTGAGGTCCAGATTGTGGATCTCAAATCCGGCGATGACCTTACCCGACAGTATCTGTTGCAAATTATCGCAGAGCACGAAAGCCGTGGCGAAAGCGTGTTGCCAGTTGATGTGCTGACCGATCTTGTCCGCAGCTACACCAGTCAGGCGGCGTCGGTTGTTCCCGGCTTCCTGCAAGCCAGCTTTGAGATGCTGCGCGAGGGTCAGTCAAAGGCATTCGAGAACATGGGCAAGGCGAACCCGATGGCTGCCATGCCGGGCTTTGAGGCGATGCGCGCCCAACAGGAAGCGTTTTTCAAAGCGATGACCGGCGGCATGATTGCACCGGGCAAAGACGGTGAAAAAGGCGACGATGACGACCTTGGCGAAATCAAAAGCCAGCTTGCCGCCTTGCAGGAAAAGCTTACGAAAATGGGTAAATGATCGGAGCGTCATCGGACTTTCCGGCCTCTCTCATTAGCTGAAGAGACAGCGGCGCAGGTGCCGTGCGATTTGCGATGCGGCGTCGCTTCCGGAGACGCGCTTGTAGCCAGACAAGACGGGCTCACACACCTAGACGGTCTCTAAGCGAAAACCATGTCATGGCCAGATGCCTGATCGGGCTTCTGAACAGTGTGCCACCTGGGTAGGTGGGGACACGCAAGTTGGCGAGTGTGTCAAAGCGCCCAGCCTGTCCCGCGATCGCTTCAGCAAGGATCTTGCCCGCCATGCCCGATAGGGCCACACCGACGCCGGAATATCCACCAGCGGAGACGACATTTGGTGCAAGGCGCTGTATCGCCGGGAGGCGCGTTGCTGTCACACCGAGTGTCCCACCCCAGGCATAGTCAATCCGCACTTTGCCAATCTGGGGAAAGGTTGCTGCAATCCGTGCCTGCATTTCCTGATGCAGCGTTTTCGGAAAGCCGATCCCATAGGCGGCACGTCCGCCAAAAAGCAGCCGCTTGTCCTCGGACAGGCGATAATAGCTGTTCACAAATTTACTGTCGCTGACAGCAATGTCCCGTGTCAGAATTTCCGATGCGCGTTCGCCCAACGGCTCTGTCGCGGCGATAAAGCTGTTGACCGGCAACACCTTTGCCGTGACGGCGCGCCTCAGGTTCGGCAGATACCCGTTGCCAGCAAGAATGACATGTCTGGCCCTGATCTGGCCTTGCGGGCATCTGACAATCGCGGGATCGCCGTCGCTGATGTGGTGCGCCTCGGTCCGTTCAAAGATGCGCGCACCAGCACCCTCGGCCAGATCAGCGAGCCCGACGACAAACCGAAGAGGGTGGATATGCCCGGCACACGTATCAAGATGGCCGCCGTAGTAGTCCTCTGTGCGGATGATGTCCTGAATTTGGTTGCGATCTAACGCGGTGATCTCTGCATATCCGTAGCTGTCCTGCAGAAAGGCAGCGTCGCGGTGCATCTCTGCAACTTCTGCAGGTTTTGTTGCCGCTTCTGCGATCCCCGGACGAAACCGCGCATCGGGGACATGTGCGTCACAGATTGCGCGCACCCGTGCCTTGGCCTCTTGTGTGATCGCCCAGAGATCTTTGGCATGGTCAGCGCCGTACGTTTTGGCCAGCTTGCGCTGTGGCGTGTTGTAGCCGCTCCAGACCTGACCACCGTTACGCCCTGATGCGCCAAACCCGACACGGTGTGCATCGACAATGATCACATCAAGACCCTTTTGGGCCAGTTCCCAGCCTGTCGACAGTCCGGTAAAGCCCGCGCCGATGATGCAGACGTCTGCCTGATGGTGGCCCTTCAGCGATGGTCGTTCCGCTGGCAGGCGCGCGGAGGCGACATACCAACTGTCGGGAAGTTCGCCGGGTCTTTCGTTCCGATAGAGCGGGCTGACCATCAGACGTTCAGCAGAAGGTGCTCGCGCTCCCAAGGGCTGATGACCTGAAGGAACTCAGTGTATTCCGCGCGCTTCACGATGGAATAGACTCTGGCGAAGTCTGTGCCCAGAACCTTATGGAGCTCAGTTGCCTCATCAAACTGATCAAGCGCCGTCCAAAGCGATTCAGCGACCTCTGCCTCGCTGTCAGAGGCTTCGCCGCGCCAGCGTTTGTCGGGTCTAATCTCGTTCATCATGCCAAGATAACCACAGGCGAGGGACGCAGCGATACAAAGGTACGGGTTGCAGTCCATCCCTGGCAGGCGATTTTCAACGCGTCTGGCCGCCGGGCTGGAGATTGGTATCCGGATGCCCGTTGTCCGGTTGTCGCGTCCCCATTCGAGGTTCACAGGCGCTGCTTCGCCTGGCACATAACGCCTGTAGCTGTTCACATAAGGTGCCATCAACGCCATGGCGCTGGGCAAGTGTTCCTGCAGACCACCAATGAAATGGAAAAACGCGTCAGTCTCACCATTCTGGGGGCCGGTAAAGACGTTGCGCCCGTCGGTGTCGGTGACGGAATGATGAACATGCATGGCAGAGCCGGGTTCGCCCTCAATCGGTTTAGCCATGAAGGTGGCAAAACAGTCGTGGCGCAGTGCAGCCTCGCGGATCAGCCGCTTGAAGTAGAAAACCTCATCAGCAAGTTTCACCGGATCGCCGTGCCTTAGGTTAATTTCCAACTGGCCTGCGCCGCCTTCCTGCGCGATGCCGTCGATCTCAAATCCTTGAATTTCAGCAAATTCATAGATGTCGTCGATGACAGGGCCATAGTCATCAACCGCTGACATCGAATAGGCTTGGCGTCCTGCTGCAGGGCGACCGGTGCGCCCCATCATTGGCGCAATCGGCTTGGCGGGATCGATATTGCGGCCGACCAGATAGAATTCCATCTCCGGTGCGACGATGGGAGTCCACCCCTGCTTGGCATAAAGGTCCACAACACGTTTCAGGACATTGCGCGGCGCAAAAGGCACCGGCCGTCCCTTCTGGTCATAGGCATCATGGATCACCTGCAAGGTCCCATCATTGGCCCATGGCGCAGCCGTCGCCGTCGAATAATCGGGCTTCAAGATCATATCAGGTTCAAGGAAACCTTCCGGCCCGGCGGCCTCACCCCAGTCGCCAGTAATCGTCTGGAAGAAGATCGAGTTGGGCAGATGAAAATAGTTCTGCTTGTCCCACTTGCCCGCCGGGACAGCCTTACCGCGGGCGATACCGGGCAAATCGGCGATCACACATTCAACCTCGTCGAGGCGGTTTACCTCAAGGTAGGTTCTGGCAGCCTCGGGAATTTCGTCCATCCAGCTCATGCGACAGTCCTTTCCTTGAAGAAGCGCGCGATCTTGGCGGCCAGTTGGTTATTGTTGACCGGGCGGTCGAGGTTTGCGACCACCTCTTGTAATTGGTTCTCTGGCACGACGCCGGGACCCCGATGTATCGCCAGCCCTTCAATGAACGTGCTGTCGAATTCAGGGTGAGGCTGCACGGTAAAGATGCGGTCCTCATAAACGAGTGCCGCGTTTTCGCAAAAATCGTTGGCGGCAAGAACCTTGGCCCCTTCAGGGCGGCGGATGACCTGATCCTGATGCCAGGCGTTCAGCGCTATCACCTCGCCGTTCCAGTCATATTCGCGCCGTCCGACAGACCAGCCACCAGCGAATTTTTCAACATGGCCGCCAAGTGCCTGGGCGATGATCTGATGCCCGAAGCATATTCCAACCATGGGAATACGTGCTTCATACGCTTCGCGAATGAAATCCTCGAGCGGCGGAATGAAAGGGTGATCCTCGTAAGCGCCGTGTTTCGAACCCGTAACCAGCCATCCGTCACATTGAGTGACGCTTTCCGGAAATGACATATCCACGACATTGTAGGTTTCAAACGTAAATCCATGCCCATCCAAAAGGCGTTGGAAATGCGCATCATAGTCCCCGCGATCACGCAGCAACTCGTCAGGAGCGTGTCCGGTCTGCAAAATACCGATTTTCATGATTCACCATGCGATTGATGCATCCACGCTAATCGCTCGCGCGACAGGACGCTAGGGGGTCTGGAATAATTTGATCAAACAGTGTCCAGATAGAGCGCGAGCTGCTCTTCAGGTGTCAGTTCCTGGAAGTCGCGCAATTCCTGACGCTTCGTTCGCAGAAAGTTATCTACCAGCTGTTTATCGAAAATTCGGCGCGCCATGGTGCTGTTCTCGAAGGATTTGATGGCTTCAGACCAGTCACTTGGCAACTGATCCAACTTTTGATCATATGCGTTACCAGTGATCGGGGCAGGCGGTGTCAGCCCGTCCTCGATCCCGATCAATGCAGAGCCAAGGACGGCGGCAAGAAACAGGTAGGGGTTCACATCGCCCCCGGCGACGCGATGTTCGATCCGACGCGCCGCGAAGCTGCCACCAGGCACACGGACCGAGGCGGTGCGGTTGTCGTAAGCCCAGCAGATGCTGGTTGGCGCATGGCTTTCAGGTACGAGGCGCTCGTAGCTGTTGGCATGTGGCGCAAAGATCAACGCAAGTTCGGACATGCCCTGCAAGCATCCGGCGATCGCGTTTTGCAGCATGGGCGTTCCCTCGAACGTACCGTTGGCAAAGACATTGTTGCCGTCTTCATCAACGACCGAGAAATGCACATGCATCCCGTTGCCGGAATATTCATCATAAGGCTTTGCCATGAAGCTTGCCGCCATACCGTGATTGCGGGCAAGTCCGCGCACCAGCATCTTGAAAAACCACGCATCATCTGCGGCCTTGAGCGCATCAGGGACATGTTCAAGATTGACCTCAAACTGACCCAAACCGCTTTCGGAAATTGCGGCCTCCGCGGGAATATCCATCGCCTCGCAGCCGTCATAAAGCTCGTTGAAGAAAATGTCGAAGGCATCAAGCGCACGAAGGGATAGAACCTCGGCTGCATCACGACGCTTGCCTGAGCGTGGAGATTTGGGCTGCATGATCCCTTTGCCACTGTCATCCACGAGATAGAATTCCATCTCCGTGGCGACGACAGGTGTCAGGCCCCGTTCCTTGTAGCGCTTGAGCACTTCTGCCAGCGCGTGTCGCGGGTCACCGGCGAAGGGGCGACCATCCTCATGATACGCCCACAAGGGCAGAAGCGCAGTCGGTGTCGGCAACCACGGCATAGGAACGTAGCCGCGTTCGGTCGGAAGCATCTCACCGTCCGCGTCACCCGTTTCAAACACCAGCGGGCTATCTTCGATGTCCTCTCCCCAGATGTCCACGTTGACCACCGAGAGGGGCATCCGTGTGCCGTCTTTTTCAAGTTTGGCCGCAAAGCGACGAGGAACGCGTTTGCCGCGCGCTTGCCCGTTCAGGTCTGCTACGCCGCAACGCAGGTTGCGGACTTCAGGGTGGTCGTCGAGCCAGCTCATCGGATAATCTGTGGTTTGAGTTTCAGGGCCTTGCGTCTGTCTTGCGGCAGGTGGCGGTTCAGGCGGTTGTTTACAAGGCCGAAGATGCCAATGACCGCAAGCGTCAGCAAGATGAAATAGAACGCAAGGATCGGGTAGGGGATGAACGGGTTGAACGTCTTGTCGGCAAAATAATTGGCATAGTAGAGTGCATCACCGCGCTGCTGTGTCGCCGGAAAACCCGAAAAGAAGACAAGCGTGGTCGCATGAAACAGGAAGATCGCTTCGTTGGTGTAGGCAGGCCACGCCAGACGCAGCATGGTGGGCCATATCACCCGTTTGAAGCGTGACCAGCCCGATAGACCATATGCATCGGCCGCTTCTGTATCGCCCTTGGGGATTGACTGCAGGGCACCGTAGAAAATCTCGCCAGAGTAAGCTGCCGTGTTCAGGAACAGCACAATCAGCGCCCCCAGCCACGCCGATGTAAAGGCATCGAAGAAAGGGCTGAATTGCTTGAGACTGAGGAAGACGAAGTAGGCAAAGAAGAATTGAATAAACAGCGGCGAGCCACGGAAAATGAATATGAACCATTCCGCTGGCTTGCGATAAAGGGGGTTCTGCGCGGCCTTGCCCACAGCCACTGCCGTCGCAAGGAAGAAGCCTGAGACAAGAGCAAAGATCCCGAAATAGATATTCCAGATCATGCCTGAGCCGATCAGCACAAACTGCTGGCAAAGTGTGAAGTCGCTGCGCGGCAGAAGCCTCTCACCAATCCCTTGGCTCCGCAGGGCGTAGTCGGCAATCGTTTCCCAACAAGACATTAGGCTGCAGCCTTTCTCTGACGCTCACCTGCGGCGGTTGCCTGCCCGTGGGTCAGCTTGGCCATAATGCGGTCAAGTACGACTTCTGAAACTTTGGTAAAGGCGAGGTAGAAAACCAGCAGGGCGAGGAAATACCACATGCGCCAATCAGGATGCGGGTAATCCGTGAACTGGGGTTGTTTCGCGCCGCCCAGCTCGCGCGCCCAATAGACGATGTCTTCGACACCAAGCAAGAACAACAATGGCGTGGCCTTGATCAGGACCATCCAGAGATTGGAAAGACCCGGCAAGGCATAGACCCACATTTGCGGCACCAGCACGCGCCAGAACGTCTGGCGACGGTTCATGCCGTAAGCCTCTGCTGTTTCGAGCTGCCCTTTCGGGACGGCCCGCATGGCGCCGAACAAGACGTTGGCAGCAAAGGCTCCGAAAACAATGGCGAAGGTCAGGACAGCAAGAAAGAAGCCATAGGTTTCATGTACCCACTGCGGGGCATTGCCCAAGGGTAATTTTGCAGCCGAGCAAACGACAAAGTCATTGCCCTGCCTGATGGGCTCTTGCCAATCGGGGCATTTGATCTTGTGCCGCACGTATTCAAACGCCTGATCCAGTGCGATCACGAAGAAAAGGAAAAAAGCGATGTCAGGAATGCCGCGCACGACGGCGATGTAGGTTTTGCCAATCCAGCGCAGGGGCGCAAGAGTGCTCCGCGCGGCAGATGCGCCTGCGAAACCAAACGCCAGTGCTGCCGGTGCGGTGATTGCCAGAAGCAACAAGACGGTGCCGACTGCCCAGTAGATGGACATATGTTTGCCGGTTGTCAGATAGCAACTGAGCCAGACGAGTCCGTCTAGTGTCGCGGGATCTTCACAATAACCGAACATTTATCGCCCAAATTGCCTGTCAGACATGGGTCCACCATCTCACCTTGTGTGTCAATCTCTTGGTGTGATTATCTCGGCTGGACGACAGGGGATAAGGCGAGGTTGCTGACATGGCGCAGCGGATCATTGTTGTGGGTGCGGGGATCATTGGGGCAGGAATTGCCATGCGTCTGGCCCGCGCTGGTGCAGACGTGACGGTCATCGCCGGGCAAGCTCCTCTAGCAACAACCGCGTCTTTCGGTTGGATCAATGCGAGTTTCTTTCTCGACGACGATCATCATCGGTTGCGGGCTGAAGGGATTGCAGCATGGCATCGTCTGACGGACGAGGATGCGATTGATCTGCAGTGGTCCGGCTGTCTGTGCTGGGACCTGCCTGTCCCGGATTTGGAAAAACTGGCAGACCAATTGGGAGAACTCTCTTACCCTGTCGAATGGCAATCGCCTCAGGCTATCGCATCCAAAGAACCAGCGCTGCGGGCGGTGCCTGAAGTAGCGCTGCATTTTCCTGTCGAGGGTGCGGCCCCCTCTGCCGACATGCCCAACCGACTGCTCGCCGTGGCTGAGGCCGCAGGGGCAAAGGTCATCCGCGGCCTGCAGGTCAATCGTGTCCTTCAGGCGGACGATGGGCGCAGCGGGGTTGAAACGGCGCAAGGGGTTCTCTGGGCTGATCAAGTGGTCTTGGCAACCGGTACCGGGACCCAAGCGCTTGCAGGGTCCATCGGCGCAAGAGTCCCGATGCTGCACCGCCCCGCCTACAATATGCGCACCAAGCCTGTTACGCCAATTTTGCGCCATATCCTTGCAAGCCCAATCGGCGAAATCCGTCAGGAGCCATCAGGCCACATTCTGATGCCTGCGGCTGCACATCATCAGGCGGATTCGTCAGATCAATTGACCGAAATGCCAAATGAAGCTGCCGACGCCGCCATGGTGCGTCTGCGCGAATTTCTGAACGGAATTGAGGACCTGGACTGGTCAGAGATCATGTACGGCGAACGGCCGGTGCCCGCTGACGGCAAGCCAGTGATCGGGTCGTTAGCCGAAAATGTCTATGTCGCCTGTCTGCACTCGGGGATCACGCTCGGACCCATCGTCGCAGAGCTTGCTGCGCAAGAGATCGCAGGGCGGCTGGACAACGCGGGGGCGGCCTTGTTGGCGCCATATCGGCCCGACCGCTTTGCACAATAAAAAAGGGCCGCCCGAAAAGCGGCCCTGATCCTAGAGATTTGCGGCAGGTCTTAGAACTGCTCGCCGACGCCCCACTTGGCGATCAGCTCGTTCAGCGAGCCGTCTTCTTTCATCGAAGTGATGGCTGCATCAAAGGCTTCGCGCAATTCACCGTCGCTTTCGCGCAGGCCAAGACCAACTCCGCCGCCGATCAACTCCTGCTGGCCCAACATGATCAACTCGCCGTCAGCTTCGGCGATCGGGGTCAGATAGGCTTTGTCGGCCAGAACGGCGTCAGCTTCACCAGCTTTGACCGCTGCGATGGTCTCATCAGGTGTCGCAAATTCCAGCAGTGTTGCACCGGTCGAGGCAATATGTGCTGCCTGGATTGTACCGGTCTGTGCGGCGATCACACCGTTCTCAAGGTCGACATCATCAGACATCGCAAGATATGCGGAGGGATCAGGCTGTGTGTAGTTCTGCGAGAAGTCGATGACCTCGTCACGCTCATCGGTGATCGACATGCCGGCGATGATCACATCGTAGTTGCCGGACACGAGGTTAGGGATAATGCTGTCCCACTCGTTGGTAACCCACTCACAGGTCAGTTCGGCGCGCGCACAAAGCTCATCGCCCAGTTCACGCTCAAAGCCGTCAACTTCACCATCATCGTTGAGGAAGTTGTATGGAGGGTAGGCACCTTCGGTGCCCATGCGCACGACTGCGTGGCCGTCTGCAAAAGCCATGCCGCCCAAAAGGGCCAGCGCAGCAGTCGAAAGGATCAGGTTTCTCATCAGTTTTCTCCCGAGTTGATGAAGTTATGAGACCGTCGCGGATAGAAAGCCCCGCAAACGTTCGGTCTTTGGATTGCCGAAGAGTTCGCCTGGTGGGCCTTGCTCTTCGATTTTGCCTTGATGCAGAAAAACGACGTGATCACTCACGTCGTGCGCCATCCGCATATCGTGGGTGACGATAATCATGGTCCGCCCTTCGGCGGCCAAATCCTTGATGACCTTCACCACTTCTTGTTCAAGTTCCGGGTCAAGAGCGCTGGTTGGCTCGTCAAACAGCAGCGCCTTTGGCTCCATACACAAGGCGCGCGCAATCGCGGCGCGCTGTTGCTGGCCACCTGAGAGCTGTGCGGGATAGACGTCGCATTTGTCGCCAATGCCCACCTTATCGAGGTATTTCCGTGCGGCAGCCTCAACCTCAGCCTTTTCACGCTTGAGGACGGTAACGGGTGCTTCCATGACATTTTGCAGAATTGTCATATGCGCCCAAAGATTGAACTGCTGAAATACCATCGACAGGTTTGTGCGAATACGGATCATCTGTGCATGATCGCCTGGCCGACGGTTCGCACCTTCGCCCTTCCATGCCACAGGTTCGCCGCAAAAGATCACGTCGCCTTGCTGGCTGTCTTCAAGCAGGTTTGCGCAGCGCAAAAGTGTCGATTTTCCAGAGCCTGATGACCCGATCAGCGAAACGACATGTCCTGCCGGCGCAGTAATGTCGACACCCTTGAGTACCTCAAGCTGCCCGTAGGCCTTGTGCAGGTCGCGTATCTCGATAACGGGGGTTTGGTCTGTCACACTCGTGCCGTTTTGCAATTCCAAGGGCTAGTTGTGCCTATTTTGCAGGGTTTTGCAACGGGGCGCTTGCGTTTGACCTAGCGTCAAGCGTTGATTGCCTCCGGGGAGGGAGGAAGCGGAAGGGCATAGGCCGCGGTTGAGATATCGGTCAATCCTTGGATCATCAGGATCTGACGGTCGGCTTCGCTCAATGTGCCGATTGCACCATTAAGGGCGTTTCGGATCGTATCAACATGTGCGTGTTGGGCTGTGATGAAGGGCAGGGCAGGCGTCGGGGTGGTTGTATGAATGACGCTCAAGTCACGAAATCTGTCTTCTGCGCGCAGAAGCCGCCATGTGACATGATCGAGCGCTGCGAAGTCTGCCAACCCGTCACTGACAGCTTGGGCTGACGCGCGATGGCTGCCGGTGCACATGTGTGCTCCGCCAAGGATGTCTGGTCTTTCGAGTGCCACTGCTGCCCAGCCTGACTGGGACAACGCATCGTTATAGGCGAAGCGCTGCCCCCTCAGATCGCTAAGATCGCCTACATGACTGGCGTCACGAACGAGAATGACACTGTTGTAGTGACCTGCGGGACAATCAGGCAGACCGTAGTCTGGTGTTCCGACAAGACTGACGTGGTCTTTCAGCTTTGCGCGGTAGGGCAAACTGCAGGTTTGCGAAAGCAGAAGGCTGGGGTCGCGCCAATGCGCTAGCAGGTCTGTCGTGCCTGTGCTGATTTCCTCAGGTGCATCGAGGCCTGCTCTGGCCAGATGCTTCCTGATTGCTGCCCAAAACCGATGATAGGCCGCTTCCGTCAGAGGCGTCATATACATCGGCAGGCTGGCGATCATCCTGCGCTGACCCTGAGCCTTGCGCGGTGGCTGTCCTGATCCGTCACGCCGAGCAATGATGCCGTCATTCGCATCATGCTATCTTCCTCGTCATCGCGCACACCGTCGGCCATGACCACCGCCCAAAGTGCCTCGATCACACCAACGCGATTCTCGTAGTCGACCGCATCTTTGATCGCTCGGGTAAAGCGGACAGTGTCGGGGGCTTCCGCCTCAAGGGCTTCGCATTCCGCGCGCAGATGGGCTGCAGCTTTTTGATCAAGGCCGTAGCGACGCATCAATACCTGATCGATCTGTGCGATTTCAGACGCGGCATAGTCACCGTCTGAGCGCGCAACGCGCACGAGAAGCGCACCAAGCGCAACGCGCGCATCTGTTTCCTGAAGAGGTTGGGGGTCGGGGGCTGTCAAACGCCTGAGAAGATCACCTATCATATCGCTTACATAGGGTCGCGATTGAGGGCTGCAAAGTGCGCGGACAATTTTGTCGCCTCTTCCTCAAAGCCGTAGGGGGCATTGAGCAACCACAAACCGGAACCGATCATGCCATGCCCCTTGCGCGCAGGCGGAAATGACACCTCGTGGACCGTTCCGGCTGGAATCGTCTGGGCAAGTGCTTTGGTCATGCTGATATGCCGTTTGTCACCAAGGATCGGATACCAAAGCATGATCACGCCGACATTCCATTTGCGATGTATTTGCGCAATGAACTTCGGGATTGTCTGATAGTCAGATTTCACTTCGAATGAGGGATCAATCAAGAGCAGTCCCCGACGGGGCTCAGGTGGGCAGAGCGAGAGCGTTGCCGCAAATCCGTCCTGTTGGCGAAAGACGCCACCATAAGCAGACATATTCGCAGAAAGCGCCGCGTATTCCTGCGGATGCAGCTCAGCCAGGTGGATGTCGTCGATTGCACGCAGCAATTCACCTGCGATAGCTGGCGATCCGGGGTAGGCATCCGGCCCGTGCTTGGCGCGAATGCGTGCAAGGGCGCGGGCATAGGGATGGTCATCGTGAAACCAGTCACCGACCGCGCCGATACCCTGTGTGGCTTCGCCTGTTTTGCGCGCGGCTGCGTCTTGCAGATCGTAAAGACCGCGCCCGGCGTGTGTTTCGATATAGGACAAAGGCTTGTCCTTGCGGGTCATATACGCCAGCACCCAAGCCAGCAGCGCGTGCTTATGCACGTCAGCAAGATTTCCTGCGTGATAGATGTGTTGGTATGATAGCATGAAGTGTGAAACCTTTGATCCATCGCTAGCTTAAGGGCGTAACAATGTCTATCGGGACCGTTTGCAAGCCCTGCCGTCGGTCCGCGCAATTTGCTGAAAGGCCTGCCCCATGCGCGCGTTCATCCTCTCTTTGATGATATTGTCCGTTGCCTCCCCGGCTGTCGCGCAAGAGAACAAGCTCACTTTCCGTCTGGGTTTCGGACCTGAGTATGCGCCTGCCTATCCCGGGTCGGATGAGATGGCCCTTGGACTCGGTACGGAATTCACATTGGAACGGCTCCAATTTGGCGGAATCGCAATTGGTGGAGAACAGAAGCAAGGATTTGGTGCCACTGGATCATTCCGGTTGGTGGAGGGGCGCAGTGATGAAAACTCCGATGATTTGTCAGGATTGCGTGAAATTGATCCGAGCGTAGAACTAGGCGGCGGGCTGACATATGACACGGCGCAGTTCACCGGATTTGCTGCCGTGCGTTACGGCGTGATTGGGCATGAATCATTTGTTGCGGAAATTGGCGGCGACGTGATTTTCTATCCTAGCGCGGACCTCAAGATCGCATTTGGGCCACGCACACTTTGGGGCGATGCGGATTATGTCGGCACCTATTTTGGTGTGTCATCAACAGAAGCAGACGCAACTGATTTTGAAGCCTACGATCCCGACGCGGGACTTGTCAGCACCGGTCTTTCTGTCGAGGCGACCTATTCCATCAGTGACGAATGGGAGGTCGTCGGTTCGCTGCGCTACGATCTCTTGCAAGGCGACGCCGCGGATAGCCCGCTGAGCCAAGATGACACGCAGATCACAACCTCTGTTGCGATCACGCGTCTTTTCAGCTTCGACTTTTAAACGAGGCGCGAGGTATCAACGGCGGCGCGCACGAAATCAGCAAATAGTGGATGCGGCGCGAAGGGCTTGGACTTCAGTTCAGGATGGAACTGGACACCAATAAACCAGGGGTGACCTTCCCATTCGACGATCTCCGGCAGTTTGCCATCCGGTGACATGCCGGAGAATTTCAGCCCCGAAGCCTCAAGCATATCGCGATACTTGATATCGACCTCGTAGCGGTGGCGGTGACGCTCTTCGATTGATGTAGAACCGTAGACCTCAGCAACTTTCGAGCCTTCGATCAAAGTCGCATCATAGGCCCCAAGACGCATTGTACCGCCTTTGTCGTCGTCAGCCTTGCGGGCAACCATGTGATTGCCTTGGACCCATTCCTTCAAATGATAGACGACCGGCTCAAAGCGTTTCTTGCCCGCTTCATGGTCGAATTCTTCTGATCCGGCTTTTTCAAGGCCGGCAACGTTTCGCGCGGCCTCAATCACGGCCATTTGCATGCCCAGGCAAATTCCGAGATAGGGGATTTTCTTTTCACGCGCGAACTTTGCGGCTTTGATTTTGCCTTCGGTTCCGCGTTCGCCAAAGCCGCCGGGAACCAGAATTGCGTGGAAGCCTTCGAGATAAGGCGTGGCATCGTCATTGTCGAAAAGTTCGGCGTCGACCCATTCGATTTTGACTTTTACACGGTTCGCCATTCCGCCATGCGTCAACGCCTCTGCGATCGACTTATAGGCGTCCTCAAGCTGGGTGTATTTCCCGACGATGGCCACTTTGACCTGACCCTCGGGATTGTGGATGCGGTCGTAGACATCGTGCCAGACTTCTAGCTTTGGCGCCGGAGCAGGGGAGATACCAAATGCGTCCAGAACCGCCTGATCGAGACCCTGCTCATGATAGGCAAGGGGTGCCTCATAAATGGATTTCAGGTCATAGGCGGCGACAACGCACTGTTTGCGGACGTTGCAGAAAAGCGCAATTTTTTCACGCTCTTTTTCAGGGATCGGCTGCTCTGAGCGGCAAACCAGAATGTCAGGGGCGATCCCGATTGACTGCAGCTCTTTCACCGAGTGCTGGGTCGGTTTGGTTTTCAATTCACCGGATGCGGCGAGATAGGGCAAAAGCGTGAGGTGCATGAAAATGCACTGACCTTGCGGCTTGTCATGGGCGAACTGACGGATGGCCTCGAAGAACGGCAGACCTTCAATGTCGCCAACTGTGCCACCGATTTCGCACAGCATGAAGTCAACTTCGTCTTCGCCAATCGAAATGAAGTCTTTGATCTGGTTCGTGACGTGGGGCACCACCTGGATTGTCTTGCCCAAGTAATCACCGCGGCGCTCTTTTTCCAAAACGTCTGAATAGATGCGGCCGGACGAAACCGAATCCGTTTTCCGCGCGGGCACGCCTGTGAAACGCTCGTAGTGGCCAAGATCGAGATCGGTTTCAGCGCCATCGTCGGTGACGAAGACTTCGCCATGCTCGAAGGGTGACATCGTCCCGGGATCAACGTTGAGGTAGGGGTCAAGTTTGCGCAGTCTGACAGAATAGCCGCGCGCCTGAAGCAACGCGCCAAGCGCCGCCGAGGCCAGTCCCTTGCCAAGCGAAGACACCACACCGCCAGTGATGAAAATAAAGCGTGCCATTGGCTGAGTACCCCCGCGAGATAATCAAAATTTCAAGAAAAACGAACCCGAAAGTTCGCATCATCACGGGATTTGACTACTAGCGGATTCGCCGCTGTTTGGCAACCATTACCCCAAGATCGTGTTGCAGCAGGCACCCCCCGCTGCAACGGGTTGTGGTTAGTCGCCGGAAGGCAGCAGAGGCGCATCATCGGAAGATGGTGGCAGAAGGCTATCACCTAATGACGGCACTTCGACGCCTTCTTCGGTTGGCAATGGGGCAAGCCGGTCAGCAACCGACGCACCTGAAGAATTGCTTTGTGCGATCAGGGTCAGAGCGATTGACGTGCAGATGAAAGCAACGGCCAACGCCCATGTGAACTTGCTCATCGCTGTTGCGGCCGGACGACTGCCCGTTGCGCCACCGCCGCCGCCGCCCATACCCAGGCCACCACCCTCAGAGCGCTGGAGCAGCACTGTGCCAATCAGACTGAGCGCAAGGATCAGGTGAATGATAAGGACGACGTTTTCCATCAATGGGCCTTTCGGGGCGTTCGCGAACACGCGGTATCTAAAAGCTGCGTGGCAATCCCGCAACCCCTGAATGGTGCCTATTCGTCGATGTCATCCACGTCAGTTTGGCCGGTCAGCCTCCGACGGACAATTGACCAAGACAAGCCAATCGCAAGAACCAGCGACAGCGCGAAGATCGCGATCCATGTGTTGACGGTCGGGTTGTCGAGACTGATCAGCCCTTGATCAAAAAGCACCCAGATCACTGTGCTGACGGTTGCCAGAACAAGGATCATGCCAAAAATCCCGATCGAGCGTAACGTGGCCCGCAAATAAATGATGTATCCGATGAGAAGGACCAGCCCGCCCAAGACCACCAAGGAAAGGCTCTCTTCGCTATTGGCCTCTGCCCACCGCACGAAATTCCACGCCGTCGGGTTGTAGGTGGCCGACAGCAGAATAAAGGCGAATATCCAGCGTAGAACGAAACCCATGTTCTCTTCCTTTCCTGCTTGGCTGAAAGATGGCGTCACCCTTGTCCGGTGTCCAGCATAGCCTGCGCCAATTTAGCGGTTTCCCCAGACGGGGCGGAAAGCTATAGGGGGCACGCATTGACGCGAGGACGGATTCTAATGGCAAACGTGGTGGTCGTAGGCGCCCAGTGGGGCGATGAAGGCAAAGGCAAAATCGTGGACTGGCTCTCCGAACGTGCCGATGTCATCGCGCGTTTTCAGGGGGGGCACAACGCGGGCCATACCCTTGTCATCGAAGGCGAGGTCTACAAGCTTCACGCACTCCCATCAGGCGTCGTGCGCGGCGGCAAGCTCTCCATCATCGGCAACGGTGTTGTTCTTGATCCGTGGCACCTGCTGAAAGAGATTGAAACGCTGCGCGAGCAGGGCGTCACTATTTCGCCCGAAACCTTGATGATTGCAGAAAATACGCCGCTCATCTTGCCGTTTCACGGTGAACTGGACCGTGCGCGCGAAAATCAGAATTCCGTCGCCAAGATCGGCACGACAGGTCGCGGAATTGGTCCGTGTTATGAAGACAAGGTCGGGCGTCGGGTGATCCGGGTCGCTGACCTCGCCGATGACGCAACCCTTGAGTTGCGGGTTGATCGTGCGCTTGTGCATCACGACGCATTGCGCCGCGGGCTGGGTCTCGACCCGATTGACCGCGACGGACTGATTGCGAAGCTGCGTGACATTGCGCCGGCCATTCTGGAGTACGCCGCGCCGGTCTGGAAAGTTCTCAATGAAAAGCGCAAGGCAGGAAAACGCATCCTGTTCGAAGGGGCGCAGGGTGCGCTTCTTGATATCGACTTCGGCACCTATCCGTTTGTGACCTCGTCCAACGTGATTGCAGGCCAGGCGGCAACGGGTGTCGGCATGGGGCCGGGTGCGATTGATTTCGTTCTCGGTATTGTGAAAGCCTATACCACACGCGTCGGCGAAGGTCCGTTTCCCACCGAATTGCATGATGACGATGGCCAGCGTCTGGGCGAGCGCGGGCATGAATTTGGCACGACGACCGGCCGCAAGCGGCGCTGTGGGTGGTTTGACGCCTGCCTTGTCCGCCAGACATGTGCGACATCAGGTGTGTCCGGTATCTCATTGACAAAGCTTGATGTTCTGGATGGTTTTGAGACACTCAAGATTTGCGTCGGGTATGAGTTGGACGGCAAGACCCTTGATTATTTGCCAACAGCCGCCGATCAGCAGGCACGCTGCAAACCTATCTATGAAGAGATTGAAGGCTGGTCCCAATCGACCGAAGGCGCGCGATCCTGGGCCGATCTGCCCGCGCAGGCCATCAAATACGTGCGCCGCATCGAAGAGTTGATCGATTGCCCAGTTGCCCTAGTTTCCACGTCACCTGAGCGGGAAGACACCATTCTGGTGACTGACCCCTTCGCTGACTAGAGGAAAAATGACTTACAAGGCACGGAAAAGACTGGCGCTTTTTATCCTGGTGATTGGGTTGCCAATCTACATTATATTCGCCGCAGGTATCATGAGCGGCATGATGAACAACCAGATCCGGTTTCCGTGGCCAGTTGAGTTTGTCGTTTATATCTTGCTGGGGATCGGCTGGGCCTTTCCGCTAAAATGGGTGTTCAAGGGGATTGGACAACCCGACCCAGATCAAAGCGGGCGATAGTGAAAAAGGCGGGCACTTGGCCCGCCTTTCATTTCTTAGCACTCCGACCCTTACTTAGGCCAAACGCGACTTGCGCGGACGGAACGGGGTATTGTCATCAACCTTGAACCGCCCGTTGTTCATCTTTGCAAACCGTCCCATGCGGAGTAGCCGCCCGAAACTGCGCAGTCCATCTTCGCGGCTGATTTCCTCACGTGATGCAGACTGAACGAGACGCATCAACTGAGGGCGGGTGAAATCAGGATCATTCTCGACAAATGCCAGATAGGCCGCCGCCGCCTCAAGCTTGTCGCCCAGATCGCTGACACCCTGTTTTTCGAGAAATGCTGCGAAGCCACCGGGAGCGGGCGTGTCCTCGTCGCTGTCCTTTGTGGCTGCAATCTCGCGCAGGCGCTGGGCGGCAATGTCGAGCGGCTTTGACGTTTCGCGAGGCTTGGATGCCTCACCGTCTGCTGTTCCTTCTACCGTTGTCACCAGTTTCAGAGGCGGCAGACCATCGCGCTTCTGACGGTTCTCTGCGTCCAAAGCGCCCAGATCATCGCGGAAGGTCTCACCTGCGTCACGGGACCGGTTGCTTTCACCCAGTTGTTTCGCAGCTTCGGTTGCTGCAACGGCAGCTTTGAGCTGGGCGAGGGCGTCGCGATGGCGACGGCCTTCGGGTGAATCAAGTTGCTGGTTCGTTTCTGTGAAAATGCGGCTCATCGCATCTTCGACACGGCGCGGCAGCCCGTGGCGGGTCATTTCATTGCGTGGGCGTGCTGCAATTTCTTTTTCAATCTCCGCCAGCTCGGCTGAAAGATCGAAATCATCGTCATCGTTGATGCTCGCATCATCCGCCATTGGGCGCTGCGGGGTCGTCAACAACAGAGGCCGGTCGATCTGCGAAGTAGGGCGATCGTCTGTATCGGCTTTGTCAGTATCGGCTTCGTCATCAAGATCGTCTTCGACAGCCTCTTCATCCTGTGCGTCGAAACCCGTGTCTTCGCTTGTTGTTTCGCCTACATCAATGTCGTCGGATGAAGATTCATCATAAGACGTTTCGACGTCCGCCTCGTCAGCAGCAGCCCAAGCGTCATCTGCTGTGGCGTCTTCCGCGAGCTCTTCTTCCTCGGCCAACTCTATGTCGGCGTCAAATTCATGTTCTTCTACAGGTTCAGATTGCGGCGCTACGTCGTCAGAAGCGGCAGCGTCTTCGCTTTGTAAATGGTCGGCCCCGTCTTCCTCGGCCGCGACATCAAATCCTGTGTCGTCCTTGTCTTGTGACAGCGGTGTTATCTTCCGGTCTTCGGCCATCATGACTTCAGACTTGCGCTGTGCCAGCCGTGCGAGTCTCTGTGCGAGAGGATTTCCGGGGCGGAAGTCGGAGACCGTAGCGCTGGTTTTCGCGGCGGTTTCTTCTTCTGCCTTCACCTCATCGGCACTCTCAGAATCTGCGGTGGCCTCAACCTCGTTTCCTTGGCTGACCGCTGCACGGATGCGGTTCAGGCGGCTTTCAAAGCTATCGTCATCGGCAGGCGCTTCTTCTGCAGTTTCTTCGATTGCTTCTTCCTCTGGCTCAGAGTGTACGTCTGTCGCCGTCTCGTTGTTGTCTTCATCTGTCTCGTTTGAAGCGAAGTCATTTGCAGCAACTTCATCTGCCTCATCAGCAAGCCCATCATCAACGGCGGCGTCTTCTTCGGCCTCGACAAACGCATTGATCATGCCTTCGTCTGCCGGGGCTTCAGCTTCAACCTCCGCCTCATTTGCTGACACGTCGTCTTCAGCCTCGGTTTCAGCTCCGTCTTCGGAAACATCGTCAGCGAGCTGCTCGGTTCGTGTCAGGCTGACACCGCCGTCAAGCGGTTCGGCAGTGACCTGTCCGCCAGATTGGGCTTGTGCCAACCTGGCGAGCGTTTCCATATCCGGAAGGCCGGGCGCAACTTCAAGAAAGCTGTCATGACCGGCAAGGTCATGGAAATAGGTGACCACAGCCTTCATCGTCTCCACCGCATCATCAAATCCCTCAAGTCGGCACGAGAATTTGCCATAGGTAACGTCGAGGATTTTGTTTTGCTCGCTCATGAGATATCGCTTTCCTTGCTGTGAGCGGCCACGTTTCGGCCCGGTCTGTTAGGTTTTCACACCAAACCAATAACAGGTTACATTCAGGATCATTTTGTGACCCTTTTGGGGAATGTTTGTGAATCGAGGTCTAATAGGTGCCGTTCCAATCAATTGTTTCAAATGATAGACCAATTTGCCTCGTAGGTGGTGCAAGAATTTCCAAGGCCGCTTTCTCTGCCGTTTCGGCATACGCAAAGTCCTTCGTTGCGGTGGATTCAGGCGCTGATTTTCTGCTGTCGAAAGGCATTCTGCCAGAACGCGTGATTGGCGACCTTGATAGCATTTCGGATGAGGCGCGCGTGGCTTTTTCTGAGCAGATTTTCCAAGTGGCTGAGCAATCCTCGACAGACTTTGAGAAGGCGCTGAGCCGCGTTGACGCGCCCTATGTCTTTGCACTCGGATTTACCGGCGGGCGACTTGACCACACTCTGGCGGTTCTCGACGTGATGCTGCGGCTTTCCGAGCGGCCCGTCATTTTGGTCGATCAGGATGATGCGTCTTTCTTGGCTCGTGCAGGGACGGTTGCGATCGACCTGCCTCAGAAGACGCGGATCTCAGTCATGCCAGTCGCGCCGGTCGATGCGGTGACACTCAGCGGCGTTCAATGGCCGTTTGAGTCACGCGCGATGGCGATGGGTGGATTTAGCAGCCCATCGAATGAGGCGGTGGGGGGCAAAGTGGTTCTGACCAGCAGTGCACCTGTTCTGGTCACACTCCCTCTGGCGCAATTGGCGGCTGCCGTGACAACCGTTGCTCGCGAAGGATAATATAGAGGCCCGCGGCTATCGTGATGCAGATACCGATTGCGGCCAAACCGTTTGGTAGCTCCGAAAAGATCAGCCAGCCGATGATCGTGCCGAACGGAATTTCCAAGTATTGCATAGGCGCCAAGGTCGAGGCAGGTGCGAAACGCAGGCTCCACGTCATGAAGAGATGCGCGAACGTACCAAGGACTCCCATTGCGCCAATCAAAATCCAGGTTTCCGCAGATAAGCTAAACCCAAGATCACCTTGCAATTCGGGAAAAAGAACCAATCCCACGCCAAGAACGATGGAAGCTTGTATCCCGCTGATGGCCTGTAGCTTGATGGGATCCATCGCTCTGGCGATCTTGCGTGTCACCATCATGAAAAGCGCAAAAATGACAGCAACGCCCAGGGGATAAAGAGCTGGATAACCGACCTCGATGAAGTTTGGCTGGATTACAAGAAGCGTACCGATAAAACCGATGACACAGGCCCAAAGTCGATGCCAGCCGACTTCCTCGCCCATCACAAAATGCCCCAAAAGCAACATGATAAACGGCATAACGAAAGCGATCGCAATGGCGTCCGCAAGTGGCAGATAGCGCAGTGCCGTGAACATCATGGCGATACCCGCTATATGCAGAAGCGTGCGCAGGATCGTCCAGCCAAGCGTGCCTTGAGGCAGGCGCAGTCCCTGTCCACCAATAATGACAAGCGGCAAAAGCAACATTGCCTGAATACCAAAGCGGAAAGCGACCAGTACCGCGACCGCCACGGCTCCGCCCAGCAACTTGGCGATGCTGTCACCGATGGGTGCCAGCACACAGAAGGCGAGCATCAGCATAACGCCGAGGAAAGGACGGTCTGTTGTCATAGCGCGAAACTACAGTGGTAGGCGAACTGCCTCAACACATTCCGCGGTATCGCGGATCAGATCCGGCTGCTGTGCATTTAAGCCTTATGCTCTTCCGGCGCGTTTCAGCAGTTGGGAACATTCACCGCAAGGCCGCCCAAAGCTGTCTCTTTGTATTTCTCGCTCATATCGACACCTGTTTGTCGCATCGTCTCGATTGCAACATCCAACGACACCAGATGTTGACCGTCTCCACGCATCGCCAAAGAGGCTGCAGAAACAGCTTTGATGGCCCCCAATCCGTTTCGCTCGATACATGGGACCTGAACCAATCCTTTCACAGGATCACAGGTCATGCCCAGATGATGCTCCAGCGCAATCTCCGCGGCATTTTCAATCTGTTCCGGGGTGCCGCCCAACACGGCTGCCAAGCCAGCTGCAGCCATCGCGGACGCGCTGCCAACTTCTGCCTGACACCCACATTCAGCACCTGAAATTGAGGCGTTGAACTTGATCAAACCACCAATTGCCGCTGCCGTGAGAAGAAATTCAGGCACGCGAGACGCAGACGCGCCCGGAACGTGATCGAGCCAATAGCGGATTGTTGCGGGTATTACGCCGGCGGCCCCGTTCGTCGGGGCTGTCACAACCTGCCCGCCGGCTGCGTTTTCTTCGTTCACCGCCATGGCGTAGGTCGACATGTAGTCGTTGATCGTATGCGGCGCGGTGAGGTTCATACCGCGCTCGGCCAGCAGTGCGTCGTAGATCCCCTTCGCGCGGCGTCTGACTTTCAGGCCGCCAGGCAGAATGCCCTCGTTGGTCAAACCGCGTTCGATGCAGGCGTTCATCACATCCCAGATGCGCGCCAAGCCTTTCTCAAGATCTGCGCCAGGCATCCGCGATAACTCATTGGCCTTTTTCATCTCTGCGATGGTTTTGCCCGATGACGCTGCCATGGAGATCATCTCATCAGCGCTCTTGAAAGGAAAGGGCACAGGGTGGCCGGTGTCCTGATCTTTGCCAGCAGCGAGTTCGGCCTCCGTCAGCACAAAGCCGCCACCAATCGAATAGTAGGTCACCTCGGTGATGATGTCGCCTTGTGCATCTGTCCCGCGCAGGATCAAACCGTTGGCATGTCCGGGCAAAGCCGGCCCGTAATCGAAAACCAAATGATCTTTTGGATCGAATTGAAGTCTACCCAGACCGTCGGGGGAAACTGTTTTTTCGTTCTTAATCCTTTGCAACTCGCTTTCTGCGCGTTCTGCATCATAGTCATCGGCCCTGAAGCCAGCGAGGCCGAGGATCACAGCGCGATCAGTGGCGTGCCCGACACCTGTAAACGCCAGGCTACCGTGCAAAGACGCCCGGACCCCTGCGACCTGAAAGGGCTGCGCCCGCAAGTGGTCTAAGAAACGGGCCGCAGCCACCATCGGTCCAATTGTGTGCGATGAAGAGGGACCGACACCAATCTTGAACATGTCGAATACTGAAAGGAACATGCTGCGTTTCCTGCCCTTCTGCGATGGGTTTGGCTGCACGCTAGCCGGAATCCCCATGACACCATCCACCAAATACGACCAATCTCACGGTAAATGTCACTCCAGATGCAGCGCGCACGACAACGATCCGCCCTCGCGCCTCGCCTGGAAGCTGTTATAAGTCCATCGAGAGGGCTGCGGAGCGGACTATGAGTGGTGAACTGACCCCCATCGACAGAGCAAAATTTGTCGCAGCAAAACAGGCGACCGAGTATCTGGAATCCGGCATGAAGGTCGGTCTTGGGACCGGATCAACAGCCGCGTGGTTTGCGCAGTGTGTTGGGGAGCTGGTCCGCGAGGAAGGGCTGGATGTCACCTGCGTTGCCACATCCAAAGAGACTGCCATGCTTGCCCAACAGATCGGCCTGAAGACAGTTGCCCTAGAAGAAGTAAAATGGCTGGATCTGACCGTCGACGGCGCTGATGAGGTCGATGAAAGCCTCGCACTGATCAAGGGCGGTGGAGGGGCGCTCTTGCGGGAAAAGATCGTCGCGACCGCCAGTGAACGGATGATCGTCATCGCCGATGCCAGCAAGAGCGTCGCTGACCTGGGAAAATTCCCGCTCCCTGTCGAAGTCGTGCCGTTCGGCGTTGCGGTGACGAAAAATCTTATCAGCGAAATGTTGAATAGCATGGACGTTCTGGGCCGCGAGATCACCTTGCGGATGCAGGGCGATGAACCCTTTGTGACGGACGAAGGCAATTTCATCCTCGACTTACATCTGCGTCACATCGGTGCGCCGCGGCAATTGGGTTTGGTGCTGAACCAAATCCCGGGCGTGGTTGAAAACGGCCTGTTCATAGACATCTGTGACATGGCGATCGTCGGTCATGGTGATGGTAAGGTGACCGTGCGCGACCTCAGCACCAACAGCGCAGAAATCCTTCATTACGACGTGCGTGATGACGACAATATATTCACGGACGTGGCCGACTGATCCGTCGTCCATCAATACAAAACGAACCGGAGCAAAAGAATGACATTTGACTACGACCTTTTCGTGATCGGAGGCGGCTCTGGTGGTGTGCGCGCAGCGCGGGTTGCATCATCGGCTGGTGCAAAGGTGGCGCTGGCGGAAGAATATCGGATGGGTGGGACCTGCGTTATCCGCGGGTGCGTGCCTAAAAAGCTGATGGTATTTGCGTCAAACTATGCGGAGATGTTCGAGGGCGCACGCGCCTATGGCTGGGATATTGAAGACGGCGACTTTCACTGGCCAAAATTCCGCGACCATTTGCATGAGGAACTTGATCGTCTCGAAGGTGTTTACAGGCGTCTTCTCGATGGATCGGACGTAGAGATATTCGACGCGCGTGCGCGGCTGAAAGATCCTCACACAGTCACCCTTTCGACAGGTGAGGAAATCACGGCCAAGCACATTCTGATTGCCACGGGCGGTCGCCCCTCACTGCCGGATCTGCCGAATGCGGACCTGGGGATCACTTCGAACGATATTTTTCTCCTCAAGGAGATGCCGAAGTCGATCCTGATCATCGGCGGAGGTTACATCGCCTCGGAATTTGCGGGGATTCTGAACGGTCTCGGCGTGGAGGTGACGCAATACTACCGTGGCGCACAAATCCTGCGCGGCTTCGACGACGAAGCCCGCGGCCTCGTGGCCGAAGGGATGCGGGTCAAAGGCATCGACCTGCATCTGGGAACAAATATCGTCGAAATGCGGGCCGCCACTGACAAGGATCATGAGGGAGAAGAGCAGGGCGTCCCGATGGAAGAAGGCAAGCCAGTCTCCATGCCGCGCGGCAAACAAAGCGGTGGCATCTGGGTGAAGGCGACCAACGGGACCACCAAGATCTTTGATCAGGTGCTGTTCGCGACTGGCCGAACCCCCAATACTGATGACCTTGGACTGGAAGACGCCGGCATCAAAGTTGGACGCCGTGGCGAGGTTGTCGTGGATGAATACAGCCAGACGAACGTGCCATCGGTCTATGCTATCGGAGATGTGACAAACCGTGTGCAGCTCACGCCGGTCGCTATACGCGAAGGGATGGCCTTTGTTGAGACAGTCTTCAAAGGTAATCCGACGCCCGTCGATCACGAATTGATCCCGTCCGCTGTGTTCACGCAACCTGAGCTTGGCACGGTGGGCATGACCGAAGAGGAAGCCCGCGATAAGGAACCGGTGGAAATCTATTGCACCTCGTTCAAACCAATGAACCATGCATTTGCAGGTCGCGAAGACCGGGTCTTGATGAAATTGGTGGTCAGTGTCGAGACACGCAAGGTTCTTGGCTGTCACATCGTCGCAGACCATGCTGGCGAAATGATCCAGCTTGCCGGTATCGCAGTAAAGATGGGAGCGACAAAGGAAGACTTTGACCGGACGGTTGCGGTTCACCCCACGATGGCCGAAGAATTGGTGACAATGAAGGAACCCGTGCGAACAGCTTGAATTCGCATAAACAAGGCACACATGCCTAGGGAGTGTCCGGGAAGCCCGGACGACGCTGAAAGGAAGCTTGGAAAACGATGGCAGGAAATACTGGTGGCCCTTGGGGCGGCGGTGGAAATAGAGGCTCTGGCGGCGGGCGCGACGATGATCGCGGCAACGGCGGTCGGAAGCCTGACAACAACGGCCCGAATATTCCCGAAATTGATGATCTTGTGAACAAGGGGCGCGAGCAACTGCGCGTCCTCATGGGCGGTGGCGGAGATGGCCAGCGCCGGACCGGCGGCGGTGGCGGCGGAGAAGGCCCGAAGCTGACCCGCGGTACAGTCGGCTTAGGCATCATCGGTGCGATCGCCCTTTGGCTTTTCGCGTCTTTTTACACGGTCCGTCCAGAAGAACGCTCTGTTGAATTGTTCCTCGGTGACTTTCTCGAAGTTGGTGAGCCGGGTCTGAACTTCGCACCATGGCCAGTGGTGACGCGCGAGGTTCTTGCGGTCACAACGGAACGGAACATCGACATCGGTACCAGCCGCTCTGGCATGGACGCGGGTTTGATGCTGACGGGTGACGAAAACATCGTCGACATCGACTTCCAGGTTGTCTGGAACATCAACAACCCTGAAGAATATCTCTTCAACCTAGCCAACCCGCCAGCAACCATCGAAGCGGTTGCGGAGTCGGCTATGCGTGAGATTATTTCGCAGTCCGAACTCGCCCCGATCCTGAACCGTGACCGTGGTGCGATTGCTGATCGCTTGCGTGATCTGATCCAAACGACCTTGGATAGCTACGATTCAGGCGTTTCGATCATTCGTGTGAACTTTGACAAAGCTGACCCGCCTGAGCCAGTTATTGCGTCTTTCCGCGCGGTTCAGGATGCCGAACAGGAACGGGACCGTGTTCAGAACGTCGCTGATGCCTACGCGAACCAAGTCGTAGCAGAAGCACGCGGTGAAGCAGCACAAATCCTCGAACAGGCCGAAGCGTATCGTGCCCGCGTGGTCAACGAAGCTGAAGGTGAGGCAAGCCGCTTTGTTGCCGTGCTCGACGAATATACTCAGGCACCTGAAGTGACGCGAAAGCGTCTTTATCTTGAGACGATGGAAAGTGTTCTCGGCGGTGTCGATATCATTTTGCTTGATGAAGGAAACGGAAATGGTCAAGGCGTCGTGCCTTATCTGCCGCTCAATGAATTGCGTCGCAATACAGCCGGAGGGACAAACTAATGCGTAAATCAGCATTTCTCTTGCCCGCCATTGCGGTTGTTGTGATTGGCGCGCTGTCTGCAGTGTTCATCGTTGACGAACGTGAAAAGGCTTTGGTCCTGCAGTTCGGTCAGATCGTGAAAGTGCAGGAAGAACCGGGTTTGGGCTTCAAGATCCCGCTCATTCAGGAAGTCGTTCGCTATGACGACCGCATCCTGAGCCGTGACCTCGACCCAATCGAAGTGACACCGTCTGACGACCGTCGTTTGGTCGTCGACGCTTTCGCACGCTACCGGATTTCTGACGTAGAGCAGTTCCGCCAAGCGGTTGGTGCCGGTGGTGAAGAAGCGGCCGCCCGCCGTCTCGACTCCATCTTGCGTGCTGAAACCCGCGAGGTGCTTGGTTCGGTGTCCTCTAACGACATTCTGTCGACTGATCGTGCTGCATTGATGCTGCGGATCCGGAACAGTGCGATTGCCGAAGCCCGTGCGCTGGGTCTCGAAGTGATCGACGTGCGTTTGAAGCGGACGGACCTGCCGCCTGAAAACCTGAACGCAACCTACGAGCGGATGAAAGCTGAGCGTGATCGCGAGGCAGCCGACGAACGGGCGCGTGGTAACGAAGCAGCGCAGCGCATTCGTGCGCAAGCGGATCGTACCGTGGTTGAGCTCGTTTCTGAAGCGCAGCGCGAAAGCCAGATTATTCAGGGTGAGGCTGACGCCCGGCGGAACGAAATTTTCGCTGACGCCTTTGGCCGTGATCCGGAGTTCTTTGAATTCTACCGGTCGATGACAGCATATCAGCGGTCGTTGCAGCCTGGTAATTCCACGATGGTGCTGTCGCCAGACAACGAGTTTTTCAACTACTTGAAGTCTGACACTGGATCGAACTAAGCGCGTTGCTCTTCTGCAAAGCTTGAAAGGGGCCCGCACTTTGCTGGCCCTTTTTCTTTGTCTTTCGGTAACGGAATCTATCACGCGCTCTTGAGCAATAGTGTCAGAGGTTGGCGTTGCTAATTCTGCGCACTACATAAATGAATGGACGTCGGAACAGGCAGACAAACTGCCATTTACCCAGACAAAGGAGAATTGCCCCGTGAAGTCTCAGGCAATCGCAATTCAACGGGAGCAGCGGTCAGGCCGTTTGCTGCCGGCATTCGTAATCACTCTCTTCGCTGCGTTGGCGATGCTCTTGTTTCAGGTGACATCGGTATCAGCACAAGCGCGGCCACAGACATTCGCAGATCTGGCCGAACAAGTCAGTCCTGCGGTCGTGAATATCACCACAAGCACAACAATTGCCGGGCGGACAGGTCCACAGGGGTTGGTCCCCGAAGGATCACCGTTTGAAGATTTCTTCAACGATCTGGATCGTGGACCTGGCGAAGGCTCGCGGCGTTCGTCGGCATTGGGTTCGGGCTTCGTGATCTCGGAAGACGGCTACATCGTCACGAACAACCACGTCATTGAAGGCGCTGATGAAATTCTGATCGAGTTTTTCCCGGGTGGCGAACCTGGGGTGCCTGCTGAACTGGTAGGTACTGATCCGAACACAGATATCGCTGTCTTGAAGGTCGACCTCGAGGACCTGCCATTCGTTGAGTTTGGCGATAGTAATGCAGATGGCGCCCGCGTTGGTGATTGGGTGATGGCGATGGGTAACCCACTCGGCCAGGGTTTCTCGGTCTCTGCCGGTATCGTATCAGCCCGCAACCGCGCCCTGTCGGGAACCTATGATGACTACATTCAGACGGATGCCGCGATCAACCGTGGTAACTCTGGTGGCCCGCTCTTCAACATGGATGGTGAAGTGATTGGCGTGAACACAGCAATTCTGTCCCCGAACGGCGGCTCCATCGGGATCGGTTTTGCAATGTCTTCCGCCGTTGTCACAAACGTGGTCGATCAACTGATCGAATTTGGCGAAACCCGCCGCGGTTGGTTGGGTGTCCGTATTCAGGATGTCACACCGGATATGGTCGAGGCGATCGACGGGCTTGATACAGCGCGCGGTGCTTTGGTGACCGACGTGCCTGAGGGACCTGCCGCAAATGCCGGTATGGTTGCTGGCGACGTTATCCTGACTTTCGACGGGATCGAGATTGAAGATACGCGCGAGCTGGTCCGGATCGTTGGTAACTCGCCCGTTGGTAAAGAGGTCCCAGTTGCAGTCTTGCGTGATGGCGACATGGAAGACCTCACCGTCGTACTTGGTCGTCGGGAGACATCAGAGGCCGTTGCATTCCCTGCATCTGACGATACCGCCGAGCCTGAACCGGCTGAAGTTCTTGGGCTGACACTCTCAGAAATCACACCTGAGCTTGTTGACCAGTACTCAATCACGGTTGAAACCGGTCTGGTGATCACAGGCATCAACGCTGACTCCGAAGCCGCATCAAAAGGCCTGCTTGAGGGTGACGTGATCACTGAGGCTGGTCAGCAGGCTGTTGCAACTGTTGCTGATCTTGAAGCGCGGATTGAAGCGGCAACCGAAGCGGGACGGAAGTCGATCCTGTTGCTCGTTCGCCGGGGTGGTGATCCACGCTTTGTTGCGCTGCCTTTGGAAGAGTAAGGCTCACGTCCGTGCATTTTCTTGGGCGACCCTCAGGGGTCGCCCTTTTCAATTATCGGCGTTTTAACTGCTTATCCGCATCCAAAGTTCAGCCGAACCCCTCATATCTGCCGCCATTCGTTTTGGGGGTGGCGAGGGGCGCTGACCTGCACTAACTAGGGTCGAAACCGAGATATCGCTGAAGGACGACGCGAAAATGGCAAAGATTACCTACGTTGAACACGGTGGCAAAGAACACGTTGTTGATGTCGCAAACGGTCTGACCGTCATGGAAGGGGCCCGCGATAATGGCATTCCCGGGATTGAGGCCGACTGTGGCGGCGCTTGTGCCTGTTCCACCTGCCATGTCTATGTAGATGATGCCTGGGTCGAAAAGCTTCCTGCCAAGGATCCGATGGAAGAGGATATGCTGGACTTTGCCTACGAACCTGATCCGGTGAAATCGCGTCTGACGTGCCAGTTGAAGGTAACGGATGACCTTGACGGATTGCGGGTTCAAATGCCCGAAAAGCAGATTTGATCCGTAGTATTGCATTGGTGGCGGTTCTCGCCACCTCTGCTTGCGCCGACGGTATTCTTTCGGCGGAATACACTGATCCCACTGATCGCTACGCGCATGGCGTTCTGGGTGACGCGATCGAATGGGGCGGGCTGCGTCTGGAAACAACTGGTGGTGTCCGACAATTCACACTGCCTGCTGAGCGAGTGTTTGAGGACGTCGCACCCCGCCTTGTCGATCTCGATCTCGACGGTGAACCAGAGGTGGTCGTGGTAGAGACCCTCGCGCCAGAAGGTGCGCAATTGGCAATCTACGATGCAACTGGCAAAATCGCAGCGACACCGCATATTGGCCGGACGAACAGATGGCTTGCCCCCATCGGGGCGACTGATCTTGACGGCGACGGGGCAGTCGAAATTGCCTATATCGACAGACCACATCTGGCCAAGACTTTACGGGTCTGGCGGTTTGTGAATGGCGCGCTCGAGCCGGTGGCGGATCTGTCAGGACTGACCAACCACCGGATCGGTGAACGGGACATTGGCGGGGGGATCAGAGACTGTGGCGAAGGCCCTGAAATGATTACCGCCAGTGCCGACTGGAGCGCGGTCATGGCGACATCATTGCGCGGTGGGCAGTTGCAAACCCGTGCCATTGGTCCGCATCGCGACCGGCAGTCGTTTGACGATGCCTTGGCGTGTCGCGACCCGCAATAGCCGTCTCAGGTGACGCTGACGACAATTGCGATCAGGATGCTCATTTCGGCGATCTGTTGGGTCGCCCCGAGGATATCGCCCGTCTGACCGTTGATCTTTGCCTTTGCAATCATCACGCAGATGACGGTGATAAGAGCGGCAAGAAAGATCAGGCCTAGGAAACCTGTGATCAACGCAAAGAAGGCGCCGAGACCGGCAGATACCCAAAAGGTCTGTTGCGACGGGCGCCCGACGTTTTTGCTTAAACCATCTCGCCTCGCGTGTGGCAGCAGGGTCATCGCACCCACAATCGCTGACCGGCTGAGAGCACCTGTCGCGATCAATGCGATCCATGTATTGCCCGTGCCAATAATCGCGACGAGAGCTGACCAGCGGATCAGCAAAGACAATCCGAGCGCGACGACGCCGTAAACGCCAATCCGGCTGTCTTTCATGATTTCGAGGCGGCGCGCTTTGTCCCAACCGCCCCACAACCCGTCTGCACTATCGGCAAGTCCGTCCTCGTGCATGGCACCTGTCACGACAATCCCGCCAGCCAAGGCGAGTGCGGCAGTGATTGAAGGCGGAACGCCGAGCCACATAAAGATACCCGCGATGCCAGCCACAACTGTGCCGATGATGACCCCGACCAATGGATAGGCCCAAGCCGAAGCGGCACCCCGTGCCATTGCGCGATCACCGTCAATGACGACGGGCAAACGTGTCAGAAGCCCTATGGCTGCGGGCAGGTCCACACGATCAATCAGTCGTTTGTCGTCTTCGATCAAGATGCGGTCCTTTGTGGCCTTTTCATTGCCGATGCCTCGGTTAAACAGGGCCAAAGACTGACCCCAGCGAGGATACGATGCAAGCGCCATTTACGACACTCTCCACCTTTCGGGACACGCTCCTCAAAGCGCCTGATGCAGATCAGGTGGCGTTGGCCGCTGCACAGGATCGCAATGGCCAGTTGACAAAACCTCCTGGTGCTTTGGGCCGTTTGGAGGACCTTGCAATCTGGTATGCCAGCTGGCGCGGCACCCCGCGGCCAACAATCGACAATCCACAGGTTTTGATCTTTGCCGGCAATCATGGGGTCTGCGCCCAAGGCGTTTCGGCTTTTCCTGCCGAAGTCACTGTGCAGATGGTTGCGAACTTTCAACATGGTGGTGCAGCAATCAATCAGCTTTCCAAGGCGTTTGGCGCAAAGATGGATGTTTATCCGCTGGATCTCGACACCCCCACAGCGGATTTCACCGAACATCCGGCGATGAGCGAAGACGAATGCGTCAGCGCGCTGCAAACAGGTTGGAATGCCGTCGATCCTGAAGCCGACTTGCTTGTGACCGGTGAAATGGGCATCGGCAATACGACCGCGGCGGCAGCGGTCGCGGCAGCGGTGTATGGCGGCGACGCCGCAGACTGGGCCGGGCGCGGCACCGGGGTGGATGATGCGGGATTGCAGCGCAAGACAGACGTTGTCGCAAAAGGGCTGGCCCGCCACAGGGTTGATGACCCGCTTGAGGCGCTGCGCTGCCTTGGTGGGCGAGAGCTAGCTGCTATGGCGGGTGCGATCGCGGCCGCCCGACACTACCGCATCCCTGTGCTCCTCGATGGGTTTATTTGCTGTGCCGCAGCAGGCTGTCTGGCGAAAGCAGCAGATGGCGCACTTGATCATACGGTTGCCGGACACCTCAGCGCCGAGGGCGCACACCGCCGTTTGCTTGACGCCATCGGCAAGGAGCCGCTTTTGAGCCTCGGTTTGCGTCTGGGCGAGGGATCGGGTGCAGCGTTGGCAATCGGCGTGCTTAAAGGCGCGGTGGCTTGCCATTCAGGCATGGCAACCTTTGCCGAAGCAGGCGTCAGCGACGGTTAATCATTTGGTTTCGCGCGTTCGGCATTCTGCTGGCGCGCGGACAACTCCATTTCCAGCGAGCTATTCAACTCTCTTGCGCGTGCCACGTAGTCTGGCAGATCGCTGACAGGGACCCCTGGCTTCCAGAGTTCTGCAAGCTCCCTGAGCGCGGTCCGGTCATGTTGATAAAATGCCTGTTCGGCCTCGGCGGCTTCAAATTCCGTCAGGCCGAGGTTTTCCAGCACGTACCGGCCGGCCCTCAGTGAACTATCGAACATCTCTCTGACGATGTCGTCAGCTCCGGCGTCGTATAGCTCATGGACATGGACGCGGTCTCTGGCGCGCGCGATGATATGAAGGTCAGGCCGCGCTTTGCGGGCATAGCGGACAAGCTTCACCGCGTTGGATTTGTCGTCAATCGCGACAACAAGCACGCGGGCATCCTCAAGGCCTGCCGCTTTCAACAGGTCAGGCCGTGTGGGGTCGCCGAAGAAGCCGCGAAATCCGAATTTGCGCATCATCTGCACGGTGGCGAGGCTGTTGTCGACAACAACAGTGTCAAATCCGGCGCTACGGACCAGACGATTCACGATTTGCCCAAAGCGTCCGATCCCCGCAATGATCACCGTGCCTTGCTCATCAACTTCATCATGTTCTTCGTCGTCCCCATCTGACATGCGGCGGATCAACAACTCATAGACGATAAACAGCAGCGGTGTGATCAGCATGGACAAAGCGATCACAAGCAAAAGGCGTCCACCCAATGCATCCGTCAAAACACCTTGCTGTAATGAGAACGATATCAGGACAAAACCGAATTCGCCGGCCTGCGCCAAGCCCAACGTAAAGAGCCAGCGATCCTTGCGGTGAAGCCTGAAGGCCGTTGCCAATGCAAAAAGGATGAGTCCCTTGACCAACATAATGCCCAAGGCCAACCCAACGATCCCAAACGGATCTGACCAAAGCAGATTGAAGTCTATCCCTGCGCCGACCGTGATAAAGAACAGCCCCAGCAACAATCCCTTGAATGGCTCAAGATCGCTTTCAAGCTCGTGCCTGAATTCCGAGTTTGCCAATACGACCCCTGCCAGAAATGTTCCCAAAGCGGGGGAAAGGCCAACCATTTGCATCAGCACAGCGATTGAGACGACCATGAGCAGTGCAAGGGCCGTATACATCTCCCGCAGTCGGGCGTGATGGATGTAGCGGAAGACTGGCCGTGTCAGAAAAATGCCTGCCAGAATAACGGCTGCGACAGCACCAAGCGTCACCAAGGTGACGCCCCAACTGGGTAGTCCTTCGACAAGGCTGATTGCCGCATGGTGCCCGTCGTCATGCTGGGTTGCGGCTCTGACGACTGAGCCATCTTCGGCCAGCGAAAGGACCGGTGTCAGCGCCAGCAGCGGCAGCAGAGCAAGCATCGGGATCACAGCAATATCTTGAGCTAGAAGCACCGAGAATGTTGACCGTCCGCCGCTTGTTCTGACCAATCCTTTTTCGCTTAGGGTTTGGAGGACGATAGCCGTCGAAGACAATGCAAAGATCATCCCGATTGCAATCGCCGTTCCCCATTCATAGCCGAAGAGACGGGCACCGAGTGTGATTGCAAACGTGGTTCCAAGAACTTGAATCCCGCCCAAACCCAAAAGACGCTGCCGCATATTCCACAAAGCACGCGGGTCGAGCTCCAGTCCGATGAGAAATAGCATCATCACGACGCCGAACTCTGCAAAATGCTGGAGGTCTTTTGTTTCAGTGCCGACAAGACCGGTCAGCGGGCCAATTGCAATACCTGCCAACAGGTATCCCAGCACAGACCCCAGACCAAGCCGCGCGGCAAGCGGCACCGCGATCACGGCGGCACCAAGGTAAATTGTCGCTTGAAAAAGGAAGCTTTCCATCAGCTTACCTGTCAGCCATCGCTTTGTAACACCACTTCGCTACCTTAACGGCCAGACTTCAGTTTGAAAGGGGGGCAGACCGAAAGTCCGAAGTCTCTAGCTGTCAGGCAGCCCGATTGCATAGGTCCGACCGCGCTTGACGTAGTTCAGCGCCTCATCACCGATGGCGACCACCTGACCGCCGTCAAGTTCAGAGCCTACCTCCACACGCACGTAGCGGCCGTTGCTGAGGCGCACCAGTGCGCGCCGGTCGCTGGGCCGGCCGTAGACGCCGATCAGATTGATGTCGCGCAGACGGATCGCATCCTCGATTGTGGCGGCTCTTGCGACGCCGCCTGGCACAGGCCCAGTCGTACGGGGTGCAGGAGCTGCGGCGACCTCTGATGCGGCTGGAGGTTGCTCAGGCGTCGGTGTGCGCTGGGCAGAGGCTGCTGCTGCCGTCAGCGTTTCTGCCGTGCGCTGTGCCAGAACGCGTGCTGCGGCCTGTTCCAGAGTTGCCGGACGATCTGCAGGCCGCACCGAAGACGTGACGGCAAGATTTGTACTATTGTCAAACCGCAGCGTCGCGTCTGCTGCCACCACTCCTTCGAGGATATCTGTCAAATCGGACTGGGCACCGACCGTGGTCGGTGACAGCCCGTTGGGCCGCAATTGGGGGCGAAGGTCGGCGTCCGCGCCTGCTTCGACGGTTTCACTGTCCAGCGCGACGCTACCGGTGTTTTGCAGTTCAAGCGCTGCAAGACCCACGCTGCCTGGCGGTAACTCTGCGCTTTCTTCAGTGGGGGAGCTTCCCGTGTCAGCGTTTTCAACGACCAGATCATTGGGCCTGAGTGGTGGAATAACCTCAGGGGGTCCCGGGACAATGACAACGCCGTCAGGTGTCTCGTTCAAAAGCGCAAATCGGGCGAGGTCCTCTTCGCTCAGCTCAGGACGTGGGCCCGCCAGTGGCAAGTCTGGAATCCCGGCAAACACGATGACTCCGTCGGGTGTCACCGCACCATCTGGTGTGGCTCGCACGAACCCGTCCTCATCACGCTCGAACACAGCCTCTGGAGGGGGCGGGTTGGTTGGTGAAACAAAGACCACTTCGGGCTCACTCGTCCGCGCAAAGTCGGGGCGCAATTGGGCTGCGCTGTAAGTTTCAGTGCTTGCGGGTGGGGTGAAACCGAGTGCAATCGCACCTGACGGTTCGTCAAAGAAGCGCGGTGCGCGCAACCAGACACCGGTTGCGTCGTAGAATGCCCGCGCTTCGTCTGGTGTCGCGACGCGGCCCACATCAACCCGTGGTGCGGTGCTTAAAGCACTGTTATCCTCAGCAATCTCTGATGGCGGGGGCGGAGGCAGTTGCGGTGGCAAAGGCAATGCATCTATTTCTGCCTCTGCAATGATCTGTGGTGCCGCGCGATCAACAGGCGCAGCACTTGTGCTTGCAACGCGCGGTGGATCGGCGATTTCAGTGCTTGAAAGCGGTCTGATCTCTTGCGTGCCGACCTCAGGCGGTATTGCGGCAATTAAATCCTCGACGCTTGCGCTTTCGGTTGGCGTAGATGCAACAGTGGCCGTCACGACCTCCGATGGGGCGACGGCAACCGCCTCTGGCTCAGAGGATGGCAAAGCACCCCAGACGGCAATGCCTAGAATGGCGGCGATACCAATCCCAGCAGCGACCAGTTTCGGGTTGACCGTCGATTGGACGCCCAGTTGACGAACAGGTGCTGGTCCAACTGTGGCTGGTGCCGCGACAGTCGGCGCGCGCTCGGCCACAAGGGGTGCCGCCGCGACAGGGCGGCGGGCTGTGAAAGTTCTAGATCGTGTTTCAGGGATGATCGCATCAAACAAGCTTGGCTTGAACAGCGTTGCTTGAACATTGGAGGCAGATGCATGGGCCATTTCTGCCGTCTCTGCCGGGGCAGGGCGCACCTTTAGCCGCGTACCGGTGACGACCGCAGGTTCCGCGCGGTCAATCGTATGACCGGACCCCAGTATTTCGTCGGCAATCGAAGTCGGCCCGAAGAAGACCTCTTTCTCGGATGTGCCATCAGGTGGTAGCGCGACAAATGCAACTGGCCTGAAGCCATGCCCGTCAGCGAATGATTCCGCTTCTTCAAGAGTCTCGCGTGCTACGGCTGCGATATGCGTTTGGTCGCCCGCCAACCAATGGTCGATGACAAGGTCGAACAAGCTGTAAGGTGTGGTGCCCTCGACGGCTGCATGTACTTCCGCTTGACTGGCCTCAGCCCGATCTAGCGTCAAAAACTTGATCTGATCTGCCGGGATAATGAGCTTTGTTGCAAATCCGTCTGGCGCAACAGCCGCGGCCTTGGCCCGTAGATTGGCCAGGTCATTGTCCAGTTCTTCGCTGCTGATATCGACATGCCCGATGGCGCGCCATCCATCAGGGGCGCGGTGTAAGAGGTCGATACCCTCAATCGAAAGGGAAAGCGCAAAATTGGCTGTCATTGGATGCGTCTAGCATGATCGTTTATCCGGCAAAACGCGTTTGCCCCCACGTTTTTCATGCTAAAGCAGAAACCCGCCCAGGCCAAGGGCAGGGCGGGTCCCAAATCGATTATGCAGTCGCTTTTGAAAGGGCTTGATCGAGGTCTGCGATCAGGTCGTCGGCGTCTTCAATGCCGATCGACAAGCGCACAATGTTCGGGCCTGCACCAGCCGCCTCTTGTTGTTCCGTCGTCAACTGCCTGTGCGTTGTCGAGGCCGAGTGAATAATCAGGCTGCGCGTGTCACCAAGGTTGGCCACATGGCTGAAGATTTCGAGGCTATCCACAAGTTTGACACAGGCGTCGTAACCACCTTTTACAGCGACGGTAAACAATGCACCGGCGCCACGTGGGCAGATCTTTGGAACAAGTTTCGAGTATGGTGAACTGTCCAGACCCGCATAGGTGACATAGTCTGTTCTTGGATCATCTTCGAGCCACTTTGCGACCTTCATGGCGTTCTCGACATGACGATCCATGCGCAATGACAGTGTTTCAATCCCCATCAAGGTGTAGTGGGCCGCTTGCGGGTTCATGGTCATGCCCAGATCACGCAAACCAATCGCAATGCCGTGGAACGTGAATGCCAGCGGGCCGAATGTCTCGGCAAATTTGAGGCCATGATAGGCAGGCTCTGGCTGGCTGAGTGATGGGAACTTGTCGTTGGCGGACCAATCGAACTTACCGCTATCGACGACACAACCACCCGTTACCGTGCCGTTGCCGGTCAGGTATTTCGTGGTGGAGTGGACAACCAAGGTTGCCCCATGCTCGATCGGACGGCAGAGATATGGGGTGGCAGAGGTATTGTCGACGATCAGCGGGATACCTGCTGCGTCAGCAACGCCAGCAATGACCTCCAGATCGGTGATGTGACCGCCGGGGTTTGCAATCGCCTCGCAGAAGACCGCACGCGTGTCATCGTCGATGGCCGCTTTCACGGCTTCCGGATCGTCCATATCCACAAATTTCGCAGACCAGCCGAACCGTTTGATGGTTTGGCTGAACTGGGTGACGGTCCCGCCGTAAAGACGGCTCGAAGCCACGATATTCCGCCCAGGTTGCATGAGCGGGAAAAGCGCCATGATCTGGGCGGCATGACCGGATGAACAGCAGACCGCGCCAACGCCACCTTCAAGCGTTGCGATACGTTCCTGCAAGGCAGCAACAGTCGGGTTGGTCAGGCGCGAATAGATGTAACCGACTTCCTGCAAATTGAACAAAGCCGCAGCATGTTCAGCATCGCGGAACACGTAAGCTGTAGACTGGTAGATCGGCACTTGCCGCGCACCAGTTGCCGGATCAGGCCGCGCACCAGCGTGAATTTGCAGCGTGTCAAAGCCGTAACTTGGACCATCGGTCATTTTGGGACTCCCTTTTCAATCTCTCGAAGCTAGGTGTAGGCGCAATTGAAAAGGCACTCAACGGCTGCCGGCAAAAGAGGATCAAACATGCCCCATCCTTTCCATTTCGCGTTCCACGTTTCCGATCTGGAAGAGGCCCGAGAATTCTATTCCGGTGCGCTCGGCGCAACCGAGGGGCGGTCAACTGACACTTGGGTAGATTTCGATTTTTTCGGCCATCAATTGAGCCTGCATCTTGGCGAACCTTTTGCATATGCTGCGACGGGTAAAGTGGGTGCACATGACGTTCCGATGCCCCATTTCGGCATTGTGCTGCCACTTGATGAATGGACAGCACTCGCTGGGCGCTTGGAAGAGCTTCAGACAGATTTCATCATCGCGCCGTCAGTGCGTTTCAAAGGTGAGCCTGGCGAGCAGTGGACGATGTTTTTCAGGGACCCTTCTGGCAATCCAATCGAAGTGAAGGGCCTGGCCGAAGAGCAAGGACTCTTTGCCAAGAGCGCTTGAAGATGACTAGGCGCGGCCAATCACGCCTATCGTTTGGCGGTCCGGCCACGCGAGATGTTGCGTCACCGCATCCAAAGGCCCTCTGACCGCAGCTTTTTGCGAATTGCCTGCTCCTTGCGCGGCAGATTGCTCCGGTCAAAAAGTGCACGGATTTTTGCGCCTTTGTTCTGGAAAATGATCCGTTTGTAGGCCTCGTGCTGTTTCAACACCTTCTTCACCTTGTTTGGGGCGGTGATCTTTTCGAGAAACGCAACCGTTGCATCGCTGGCCGTTGCATAAAGCAGCGGTAGATAGCGGTAGTGATAAGTGACCTGCCCGTCGAGGCCATGCAGGCCAAGGCCCGGTCTTCCACCACCCAGACTGTGAATGACAAGCGGCAAGGCAATCTGATCCAACCATGGATAGAGGGGTTGGATGACCAACTCGGCTGGCGGATCGTCGCGAATACTGGTGGCATAGCGGGTGAAACGCGCCCCGAATTCAGCAGGATCAGCGCCGTAAAACCAACCCGCGTTAAAATAGAGATAGCGTTCCCAGTATTCATCCGGCTGTGACAGGTCGAGAGAGCTTTCAAAATCAAGCCCGAAGCGGTCATAGAGCGATTTCCAGATCGCGCTGTAGCCCGGCCAATAGAGTTCCTCTACAGGCCACGTTGGCCCACGCCTCATGGACGCGGCTGGTCTGTTGAAATCAAAACGGATTCGCCCCAGATCGCCTGTAATGAGCGTATCGCTGTCAAAAAAGATGAAAGGCTCGTCGGCAGGCAGGGCTTTCAAGGCTTCGATCTTGTTTCCGTGCGGATAGCTTTGCCCGAAGAATTCGTTTTCAAATGGGACAATATGGGCCCCTTGTGCCTCAAGCGCTTCTTTGACGGGGTGGGGCATCCGCGGATCCTGATCCCACAGATCATTCGGTTGCGGTTCGGCCACAAAAAGTTTGCCCACGTAGTCTGGCGATGCCGCACGAAGAGAGACGGCGAACAGCAACGCCTCATAGGCAAGCCGACCGGCCTGTCCGATGATCAGAATATTGGGTTGGACGTGTGTGTCTGGCATGGTCGGCATGAAATGAAGTGTCGTCCATGACTAGTTGCTAGGCAGCTGCGTTGCAAACCCCACTTGTCATGGGCGATTTCGGCCAAGCCACATGGTTTGCTAGGCGCCAAAAGGCGCTTCATTCAAGAATCCGACATCATCGAAAATGGTGGGCGACCCTGGAATCGAATTTTCCACGACCGCCGCCAATACTATTGGTAACTGTTTTTATTTAACTTGTCATGCGAGGGGTAACGTGGGGTGGGCGATTTGTATCGAGAAATGACCCAAATGTATCGAAGAGGCGCTATATAACCAGGTCAAGCGGCAGGTCGGAAATGTCTCTCAGGCGTTTTCCATCAATCATCGTTTCCACGAGTTCCAGAGTTTCGCGTTCCTGTTCCACGAGAACTTCAACAAGTTCATTCAAAGCGAAGTGGTAGACACAATCAATGTCACCAGTGCCCAAAGCGATGGCAGCAATTCTTGAGGGGACGGGCTCAGCGGTGATCGCTGCAATGTGTGGGAGGCGACCCTTGCGGTTACGCACTAAGTTCAATGCCTCAGAGCGAGTGTTCTGAACTCTGTCTGATCGAATAGTAAGCTTACAACTCACCGAAGCATGTAGCGTAGCATATGCACCATTGGCCTGGCGGATAGAGGTTTGTTTTGCGACACTGTCATCTACGATGAAATTGCCAGCATTGATGCTCTCATCCGTCTCAGGTTCACGTATGACCACCACATCTGGCTTGATGAGGTAGTCCGTACCTAGATGGGTCTTCAGTTCTCTACTGGCGTCAGAGAGGATGCGCAGTTCATCAAGGTGAGCATACTGGTCGAAGAGGGAGATCGCTTTTCCTCTTTCGACTGAGAAGTGTCCTGGACGGAGATGTGAAAGCTGTACGATGCTTTCTTGGAGAAAGCCCTGGCACACGCTTTCAAACATATGCCCTGCGGTCTGGCCTGCTGGCTTCTCCGCCTTGTGCTGCGTTGTTCCAATCTTGCCAACTAGGGCCGACGAAATTTCTCTACTGGCCTTGTTTGACACATCCGCAATGCTGGGGACCGACTTTGTGATCGAGATTGGCCCAGCAAGGCATGCAGAATGGAAATCCTTCCTGGCTTTTTTCAACCAAGCTTCCATCAGGCGACCGCGTATAGTCTTTTCGTGGAGGTGATTGCAGCTTTCACATTCAGTGCGACAGCCTCTGCAACAGGAGGGGGGAAGGCATTGCCAACCTGGCGGTACGCATTTGTCTTTCGTCCCGCGAACTGCCAGTCTTCAGGGAATCCCTGAACCCTTGCAGCCATTTGGACAGTCAGCCGAGGAAGCCCAACGAAATCTCGTTCGGGGGCTTCCTCCGCAATGGTCTTGCCATTTACGCCAAGGGCCTCCCAGGCTCTCTTGGCACGAGTTGGACCCAAGTCAGGGCCACCGTGCTTCTTTGAACCGCCAACGATGGTAGGGGCAATCTCATCAGCATTGTCCCGCCACTTCTTGGCACCACGCCAACCTTTGGATGCCATCATCTCATAAAGTAGCTCACCGACGGTTGGCGGTGTCGTGGCCTTACCAACTGGCCAATCAAAGTTGTCAGCGTAGTCGTCATGCATGGCTACGATCACCACTCGTGGGCGAAGTTGTGACACGCCAAAGTCACACGCATTGTACAGGTGCCATTCGACACGTGTGTACCCAAGCTTCTTCAACTGCGACTTCAGTTCATTTCGGTAGTCATGAAAGACAGCATCAAGGAAGCCGCGAACATTCTCCAACATCACAGCCTTAGGACGAACCTCATCAATTACCCGAACGGCGTGTGGAAAAAGGTCTCTTTCATCGTCCGCTCCTAGCTGCTTGCCAGCCTTTGAAAACGGAGGACAAGGGACACCACCAGCAACAAGATCAACTCCACGGAAGGGAGTGGCGTCAAATTTTGTTAGGTCGCATTGCTCCCCCTCCAAAACGTTCCATGTAGGACGGTTCAGCTTGAGGGTGGCACGTGCCCATTGATCATTCTCAACAAGTGCGTCGTGGCCAAAACCTGCACGTTCAAGGCCAAGTGCTTGTCCACCGCCTCCCGCACATAGTTCAATTGACGATAATGGTTTTGTCATTTGTTAACGCTCCTTACGACATCATACACAGCATGTTGGGGCCGCTAAAGAGAATATGTCATCATCAAGCGTAGATATGTCTGATGCGCTTGTAGTCGCGGTTCAGATGTGTGCTGGCATCAAGGCCGCGTTCTGCTGAGTAGTCAACTAGGTCCAGCGTCAGTTGAGCGAATTCAAGAGAAGCATTCAGAAACTTAACAATTTCGCTAGAGCCCGTCAGGCGTTGGTACCGACCATCTAATACTGATTGTGCAATTTCTTCTGCGGAAATGGGAGGCGGGAAAGCTTTTGATCCATAAGGGTACCAAGTCTTCTCGGCAAAGCGGTACTGCACTTGGTTTCTGAAGTATGACAAGTAGTTTCCTTTCTCAAATCTTCCGTTGTCAGACAAGGTTGCTCTGAGGTCACTGAGCAGTTGAACGGTTTCGTCACGAGAAGCCTTAGGTGCCGTTACCGTTGCAGCAGCATCGCGTAACTCCCCTAGCAACTCATAAACGGTTGCCCACGTGTCCTCGTGAGAGTTCTTGAGTTTCTCAAAATCCAAACTCTGTTGATCTCTGGAAATTGCAATTTTGTAAAAGCCTTTGCTTGGGAGGGGGTGGCTATAGGCATTCACAGCTTCTTTCAGCTTGGTGAACTCAGCGCCATCAAGGTTTGTACAGGTGTTTCCAAACAGCCTGAGGAAAGCATGAGCGCAGTAAAAAGCTGCGTAGTAAGACCTTACGACGAACCAAGCCGCATTCTTTGGTGCTTTGGGCTCAGTGCACAAACCTGCTATCGTTTCGCATGCCGCCCGACCAAATTTGCTACAATCACCCGCCAGTGCTGAAACCAGTTCATCACACACGAATGGACTAAGATGTAGTGATCCGTTCGTTATGGACGGTATATATCTTTGTGATGCAAGAAAAGCTTTAAAGTCGTCAGTCGTAGCATCGTGGGCGCAAAGAAGATCAAGCCTCACTTGCCTCAGTAGTGCAACGGGAGGTGCCATTCTGTGTGCCTTTACAGATGGAAGTCTGAATCCAAACATTCCTCTAGATGCTTGACCAAAGGCTTGTATGCGTTCTTGGCTTCCTTAATCTTTGCAGGTCTGAATTTGTCAGACACGGGGCTAAGGACTTCAGCAAAGTGGTCGTAAGAGTAGATTGCACCAAACCTATCTTTTGCCCTTCGTGCTACGGAAGGAAAGAAGCCGCTGGTAGCTTTGAACACGGTCGGTTGGAAGAAATCATCTTTTATGTTCTTTGCATCAAAAATTGAGTCAAAAGCGGCCTGGTAATAGGCCTTCAAGATGTCATAAACCTCATCGTCTGACATGGACTTGAACAACTTAACCAATGGACCGACAGCAGCGTTAAAGACAGTTCTTGTAATTTTGCCTGAAACTTTTTTTGAAGGGGATAGCTTAGAGAAAAGTACTGTGCTCGGATCGTCTTTGAAACGATCAAAGATAATTCGCATGGTGGCTTCGGCATCGTTTTCGTACTCAGCCATTTTTTTGATATCCAAAAGGAGTTCGGATGGAACACCCTTTTGCTTTGAATTGATATCAATAAACAGTCTGGATTCTTCCCGTTTGTTTAGGTTGTCGTAGATCACAACAGGTACCCGAAGGGTTTTCGTAGCAAGAGCAAAGCCAAAAACTCGGTGCTGCCCATCCAGGATCAAAAACGCTTGAGGTATGTCTTTGAATGAAATGCTCTTCCGCTTTGAGTCATACACCAATTCAGCATCATCTTGGGATGACAGGACTATTGAGCTTGGTACTGTGCCCAGCCCATTGTCGATATAGTCTGCGATGTCTTGTGCCCGTTTGCGGTCAAGCACCCGTTGAAAGCCATCAATATTGTTTTCTTCACGGCTAATGGCGACACATGTTCGAGCCAGAATTTCGCTGGGGATGGTAGTTGTGTAGAACTTGTGTTCGCCCTGTGTCACAAGGCTAACCGTTCCAAAGCTAATTCTTTCAGGGTCTTTGTTCATTCTTCTTCCACGCAGCAAGGTACTCGTGAAACGTTAATGGCATTCAATGCTGATAGCCACCAGTCAGTCAATTTAATGCTCCCTCGTGACCATGAGGTGAGGAACTAAGTGTGTTTTACATACTCATTGGGGTCGGGGACGGAACCATCAGGATACCAGTGCCATGAACCAAACGTTGTTCCGTGATAGGTGCCAGATGAGCTACCTGGCTTGGTTTCTCCCGTATATAGAGGACGGCCTGATCGCGTTTCTGGACCAACTGATAGGCTATAGCCAGTGTCAGGTTGTTCAGCAGGAGGGTGATCATCAAGGTCGCTGCTGGTTGCATGGGATGGCGTCTTCAATGACTGTAATTTCGCTTCCACCGTATCAAAACTTGCAAGATCGGACAGCAAGGCTTCGCGTCGGTTGCCTGCGTTGTCACGAGGGGTGGTGATGCGCAGATTACTCGGCCGATTGTCAGACGGGTTATGGTTGACGTGGTCGATGTTACATTCTCTTGGCACCCATTTGCCCAGCGTGACCGCAGAGATGAAACGATGTGAAAGGATCGACTTGTTAGCGTGTTTGAACCATAAGTATGGATTGCCGTCGCGACTGGTTTCCCCATTGGGGTTCTCTCCTTCCACCGTACCTTCAAGATAGTCAAAAGCCACAGAGCCAATGACCTCTTCTAGTTTTGGATGAGGTATCTCATGAGGGTATTCAGTCGCATAGGTTTGCTTCAGTAGGTCCCGAACATAGTCAACGTCGTTCATGTTAAAGCTTCCAAAGAAATGCAGTTTAAGAGTGCTGTTATAGTCCTCATCTGTGATTGCGGCGGCTTGACATCAAGGACTGACAGCGGCTTTAGGCGTGTTAGCTACAGGATAATGCGTTGGGTCAATTGCATTAATGAAAAACATGTTTGCTCGTAAACGGTCATTTCCGAGCATCTTGAAACCGATCCCTGGTGCAAGCCCGACCGGCCTGGAAAACACAGCCGCTTTCATTCTTGGAACCCCATCTCGAAAGCAACGGCGCACATCGGTAGAGACTTTATGAGTTTCGAGAAGGAGCATGAATGCGAATTGGCTATGCGCGGATCAGTACCGGCCACCAAATTCACGATGGCCAGATCGCTTCGTTGGAGGCGGCGGGCTGCGACAAGATTTTCTCCGAGATTGCGTCTGGTGCCAAACGAGATCGACCGGTGTTGGCAAAGGCATTGAACTACCTGCGTCCAAACTCAGGCGACATGTTGGTGGTATACAAACTAGATCGCGTCGCTCGCAGTCTACCGCATCTCATTGAGATCATGGACCACCTGAAGCAGAATGGTGTCGCGTTCCACAGCGTTACGGAAGCAATCGACACCAGCACGAGTTCTGGGCGCCTCCTCTTTCACATATGTGCCTCGATTGCTGAATTTGAGCGTGGCTTGATCCGTGAACGAACGCAAGCTGGCTTGAAGGCCGCGAAGGCAAAGGGACGTATCGGCGGTAGACCGCGATCCATGACTGAGGACAAGGTCAACGCGGTGAGGGAACTTTTGGCCGCAGGCACAACGGCTAAGGACGCCGCCGCCGCTGTAGGTGTTTCGGTGCCGACCCTCTATCGCTGGCTACCCAGTTCGGCCCGCTGACCTATCAGGCTCATGTGTTGATGCCGAGCCGTTCCCGAGCAACTTGCAAGTAATCATCTGACAAATCGATGCCGACGCCATGGCGGCCCAATCGCTGTGCAACGACGAGCGTGGTGCCGGTACCGGCGAACGGATCGAGGACAATTCCACCGATGGGACAGGTCGCTTTGAGCGGAACCTCGACAAGTTGTTCTGGAAAGGCGGCATAGTGCGTTGTGCGGCCCTTTGAACGGTCTGGCGCGATGCGCCAAACATCGCTGGGCATGCTGCCCTTCGGGTTGTACTTCAAGATGTAATATCCATCTCGTTCCAGTCGGGAAGCTCGGGCGGATATTTCTTCGCTGTCAGAATGCGTGACGCGGTTCTCGCCTTTGAGGATTAGCCTGAAGTCGTGCAGAATGCCCGCATCAATTGCCGCGAATGTCTCATCAACAGCAACTTTTGCGGAAATGCGCTGGCTCTTCGTCATGCCGGATGCAGATTCAATCCGTTGGTGGCAAACCGCTTTCGACACTCCTGTTGCTGAGATCATCTCATCGCCGTGTCGCCGTCCCTTTGCAGGGGGAAGTCGAACGGCGTCTGCATCGAAGTGATAGTTACGCTGCTTGACCAAGTGGAACATGTGTTCGTGCCGGTGCGTGTGCCGATCATCAGCACGGTTCAAAGAACCACCAGTCTTCGACCAGATATTGTCGTTCCTCACGATCCAGCCATCGTCTTCCACCATGCCCAGCACCAACCGCCAAGGTATTCCTTGCATAGACCCGTCGGCATAGCTGTCGTCAATGTTCAGCCAAAGAGAAGCTGATGGAGCAAGAACGCGGTAGACTTGACGGAAGACGGCTCGAAGCTGCTTGAGGTAAGCTTCATAGTTTGCTCTTCCCCAATGCCTCCCGACGCATATCTGCGCTGTTGCCAATACGGCGGTGATGTAATGACACAATCAGCAATACCACTCGGAAGACTCCGAAGGACTTGGAGAGCGTCGCCACAGACAAGTCCAAAGCGCGGAGCCTCTGCTCTGCCAGCGTCCAAGACATAACCAAGCCGAGGATAGAGCGCATTGACGTGAACAGCGTTTTGTCCAGTCCGCTCAGCAGAGATCACCCGTGGTTTGAGGCGGAGAAGGGAAAGGTAAGAGTCGAGTGTATCGATGCGACCTATGAACTGGGTCTCTAAGGCAATGATGGTGCGGTGACTGACGTTAAGTCGAACAGCAGCGTTTCTTTGGCTAAATCCGGCTTTGCGACGCCTGATGGCCAATGAGCGACCATGGCAGTATTCCGGCATACCAGCCCATCTGAGGTCGAGGTTCAAACCACTGAGGCAGGAAAGATAAGAACCAATGTTTCCTTTACCTCGTTCAAGGTTGCGGAGCGTCGGAACACTGATGCCTGCCATCTGAGACAGAGAATTTAGCGTGAGGCCCATTTGGTTGCGATTTGCTGCGAGTAACGGCCCAAGAACCTGGTGCATTTATCTTTCTATACTTCTTGCAGATATGAAAGTAATTTGCATCACGATAGTCAGGGAATGTGAGCCTGCATAGTCAGCCTTTCACTGTTTGGGCGCGGCCAAAACTCTGGCACAATCAACTATGACCACCTTGCTGATAAGCATTCATCATCGCGAGGATATTGATGTTTCGTTTGAACTGCCTTGTCTCGCCGGAATCACGCTTCAGTTCGCGTTCAGCCACGTCTATGACCTTCATGACCATTGCAATTTGATTGGTGAGGCCTGGGGTGGATCGCACTTTCGTCCATGCCGCGTCCACATAAGGTGAGAGTTTGATTTCGTAGGCTAGATCACGCAGCGTCATTGGTGCGTCCACATTGCCAGCATAGATTGGGAGGCGGCAGAGAAACCGCCTGATCTCGGCGTCGCCGAACTCTGTCAAGAAGGCAAGGGCCTCGGCCATGCCCTCGATCTCTGCTTCGCCGATCTTGTTTTCATTCTTCACGAAGCATTCCTCCTTGTGACGACAATGTGCCTTCCGACGGCTTCATTGCTATTTAGTGGGTCAGCAAATCGGTCAGGTGTTTTTGGTTTTGTTGCAATCGGTGCAAAAACAGAAAAGCAAATCTCACAGCCTAGACTTGGAAAGACCAAGGCAGAACCGTTTGATTGCCGCTGTTTCAGCGGCATCCATTTGTCACAAATGAAGCTTCACTCCCCCGAACCACGTGGGAATTAGCTTGCCTATGGCCCTCTGATCAGGCCCTGCATCCATTGTCGAAGACGCGTGAAACCCTGCACCAAACCGATGATCAGATTTTTCACGGACACGGTTTTTGTATTGGTTTCACAACGATCTAGGCCGACCGAGTTTAAATTAGTGTCATCCCTAAGAGGGATATCAGAACAACCTGAATGAGAATCTGACGAACTGCTAGAGGAAGAACCGTCAGTACTGAACTGGCAAAAGTCATCATCCTCAAAGACGGGCATGCACCGACATTGATCGCCCTTCAGGAAATAGTGATCACAATAGGAGCAATGCAAATGGATGCCTGATGTTGTGCCACCAGTTAGGACGAGGTTAGTGTTCATCGTGATCCGATGAGTCAGCCAAATCCATTCAGCATAGCCTTCCAACATTCTTGCTTTGCATGGGGGGCTGAAATGCTTCTTTGTACCGTAGCCAATGATCCCCAAGATGTTTCCAAGGGCATCCTGTTGGTGACGTTCTCGGTCGATGGGTAAGACGCGCACTTGGTTATTCCCAGCGAAGTGCTTGACCATCTTTCCATTGCGATGTCGCTGAAATCCTAGCTGTTGATCCTGAGGGTTGAGGCCAGGCACATACAAGACCCCATGGAAGTGGACCTTGTATACCAAGTGGTTTGGTTTCAGACCCTTCCGCCATTCACGGTCCAGCAGCAGGTCATGTTGAACATCACCCGCCATGTGCTCAGAGACTTCGGGCACCAAGAGCCAGATCGCATGTGGAAATCTATTTCTGATATAGCGATTGAGACGCTTGCTTTCCACTTCAACAAGTTCATAAGCATCTTCCTTGCTTGTCCCCATGCTGGTCACAGCGGTCAGATAACCCAAGTGTTCATACGGGCATTCTGCAAGCATCTCTGCGGCCCTCAGGATACGTGGACCAAATCGAGGTGGGTAACCCTTCCGCGGCAATGTGGATTTGTTTTTCGCCACACCATCAATGTGAGCGTTGGTGACAACACCACCGTCCCGAAGGAAGGCAGGTTTGCCTCGGTAGAGAGGAACGTCAGCAATAGCAGGGTAATCTAGATGCGAGATGACCGAGGTCGCTTTTTTGAACCATCTGTTCGAACCAAGCTCCATCCGACCCAGCCGCATGTTTTCGATGTTGTACCTGAGCTTGGGCATCCGTTTCGACGTGGACATCAATGGACCAGCAGTAAGGTTGCTTTCAAAGGTCTTTTGTTTTGTGCTCTTCATGCGTCGGCCTCAGGGTCAAATCATGCCTGGAACCTGTGCGACAAGCGGCGTGCACAAGCAGGCCTCTACTTATGTAGGCACAAAAACCGAAAATCGGTAATCAGCACCGATTTTGTGACCCGAAGGCTAAATACCTTCGAGGGGAGATAGTCATGTCAGCATTCGTGAAACTATCAGTTCGGTCGGTGTCTCGCCTGACACAGCAACGTCTGCGTGCTTTGAAAGATTACAGTAGGTTGCCATACGGTGCACTGCTGGACGACGGCGTTGAGGCGTTGTGGGAGGCGTATCAAAGCGATGGCCACGAACTCCCTGAGCCGTCGGTAGAGACCACATAGCTTGCTCACTAAGGCCATCCCATCACCACCACACCTGCGACGTCGTGCAGGATTGGTTGGGACCATCCAAGTTGATTTGTGTCCTGTAGCAGGTCACCTGCGATGATCCGGTCGCATTAACTGCATTGAAGTCCGAGGCGGCCAGCAAGACGTTCCATATAGGCGGCGAGGTTTGCGCTGAGGTAGTCAGGTTCGAGGTGCATTGCTTCTGGCACAACTTGCCCGGCCTCAAAAACCAAGCTGCCTCTTGCCGTAACGGTATCGCCACCACTGCGATCCCAAATCTCAAAATACCAGCGGTGCCGTCTAACGCTTGCGTCGCCGCCGTGGCTATTGATGAAGGTTTCGACTTCGTGCTCAAGAGGCAGGGCGGCGTGAAGACCCAGCACTGCCACCACCGGCAGTAAGGGCAACATAAGTGGTTCACGGAGCTTTAGGTCATCGGTTTCGATCAAGTACTTCATCAGTTGGCCCCTCATATCACACTCAGTTGTATTTGGGGCGCGGGCTAGCTGATGCGTTCAGGTTCTATTCGGGCGTTGCAGTCGTTGACGAGGCGCAAACAGTGCATCTTTTGAGAGGCCTGAATTATTAAGCTAACTGTAGAGCCAGGTCGTAACATGGCACGACTGGGCTTGGCCTTCAAACCTAAGCACGATGAGCAAATTACGGCACCCAAGATGGTCTCTGCTTCTAGAATATTCCGATCTAGGCTTTCAGCGGACGCTAAGATCGGTATGTTCGCAAGATCAATCGATACCAAATTCAATTTTCTGACGTTGGGAATAATTATGCGCACATTAGTCGTTACCTTGACTGCCGTTACCTGCCTGACTGCCTGTGGTTCAAGTAGCCAGACGGCAGACATGGCCCAGCCGGATGTACGAGTTTTTTCTGAAGATGCCGGAAACCTTTCGACCGCTTTTGCTTCTGGTGCTGCCTTCGTGCCAGCAAGCTCAGCGGCAACCCAAGTGGCGACAGATTTCGATGGAGATACCACGCGTTTAGAAGCTGATGACTTCGCAATGGAACTTGCCGACAATGGCAATGTTATAATGACTGTGAATGGCCGCGAATTCTCCTTTGATCCGACGACCGACACCGACGGTCAGAACATTGACGGTACTTACCCAGGATTTAGGATCAATACCTTCAATGAGACTTTCACAAATGGCTTTCAGGCACTTTTGTTTGCAAGTGACGGTCAACTCTCTGAAGTGATCGATGGGAGTGGAACTCGTTATTCAGAAGTAGTTGAATACACTATCGCTGTGACTGATGGCAGAGGTGGCCTCACGGGCGCATTCGGATTTGCAGTAATTGGAACCCTGACAACGCCAAACGCTGTCTCAAACGCAGGGTCCTCAACTTACACAGGGTCATTTCTTGGCGAGATATTACCTGCCGAAGGATTTGTGAGCCGAGCGGATCGATATAGGCTTGAGGGTGACGCTACTTTGACGGTGAATATGGATGGAACCGGCGTTGACGGGTTTATTACATCTCTTACCGGAACACAGTTTAATGACAACGTTGCCGAACCAACGGAATCGTTGATGGGCGAGCTTGCGCTACAATCAGCGGAAATCTCAGACAACACTTTCTCCGCAACAGCTACACCAAGCGGAAGTTTAGCTGCCGACCTCGACATAGCGCAGAGCGATTTTTTATATTCTGGTAGCTTTTACGGCCCCAACGCTGAAGAGGTGGCGGGCATAGTCGGCGGTGATTTTACCACCAATGGTAGCTCGACTAGCAATCTGCTAGGGGGTTTCCGATTGGACTGAACGCTCACAGTATCCCGAAGAGATTGTTTGCCAAGCGTCGTCAGTATTGCAATCTGTGGAGGGTGCCGTGCAGGAAGTTGTCAACCGGCTGAATGTGCGGCCATCGCTCGAGAAGATGGGGTAGGCCGTGGCGGAGCTTTATCGTCTTGAGATTGATCACATCGTCAATGATCCCAAAGCAGCCCTCGTGGTCTACATTCAGTCATCACAAAGTCATCGGCGGGGATCAGTTGCTTCGACCCACTTGCGCTTAACTTCAAACTCTGGGCCGTCGTCATAGTGTCGGATCGCGCCAGCTTCCTTGTGACCGAGAATGGCACGTTGAACCTGAATGTCGGCACCAGCACGACGCATTGCATTAACGAACGTAGACCTAAGTGAGTAGAGAGCTTTCTGCGGGTCAGTAATTGGGTCCTTCATCTTATCCCTCAGAAGGCGTCCAAAGTTATGACGCACTGAGCCGACTTGGTCCGTATTGATCGACTGAAAGGTGGTCAAGCCACCAGATGCAATCCATCTTGGGAAGTCACTTATCTCTGGATGAAGCGGTACTACTCTTGTTGAACTTTCGGTCTTACTGCCTGTGATGCGTATCCAAGCATCAGTAACGTCATCTGGTCCTAGTCTGATCACTTCGACAGGGCGCATGCCTGAGAAGGCTAGCACCCTAACGACCATGTGTATTGCCTCTCGACGGGCGTCGGATAGTCCTCGCACAGGTGACGACCATAGCTCCTCCGCTGCCTTCATGATTCTACCAAATTCGATTGGATCGAACGGCTTCCACTTCCTTTCTTCAATTGGTCTTTTGTCTCGTGGCAGTTTGACTCCCTGCATTGGGTTCATCTCGATGATGCCTTCATCAAACGCGAAACCAAAGACACCTTTGATTGGTGTAAATACAGCTTGAATGGATGATGGCTTTATTTTGCCGAGAAGTTGATCTCTCAGTTCCCGGAGGCTTTCCACGCGTACATGTCCGATTGGCACATCGCCAGTGATCGCTATAAGACGCGACAAATCTCGGCGGTATTTTGAACGAGGGCCAAGTCGGATAGAATTGAAGTCACAGTATCGCTCTAGCAAGGCCGTCAGTGTGCTTGGGTCAGGCGACAGTTCAGAAATCCTGCGTTCAAGCTTGCGCTTGATAAAGTCATACTCCTCACGCTCATCCGGATCAGTTGGAATCCCCGCGTGAACGCCAAAGCCTAGGTCATGGGCTTCGTTCAGCTTATCTAAATACAATTCTGCGTACAGAGGCATCGGGACGGTGTCGCGAACTTCAATTCGAGCAGCGGCAACGATCTTGTTGTCCAATCTAGCCACATACTCCTTTAGGCCAGGGAGACTTGGTAGGGACAACTTGGATGTTATTTGGTCGCCACGCTCAAGCTCTTCGATTCTGTATTTGATCCGCCAGATCGGGGCTTCCAACGATGGCTTGCCTTCGTAAATCCGCTGTGCTTCCTGCATCAAGACCGCCGCTGCCTGCCATGGGCGTGGTAAACTTTCGCGAGTGTAAAACTGCTTCTCACCCTCTCTCTGTTCTGTCATGGCGTAGTAGGCGGGAAAAAGCGGATCAGGGTCAGCCATTTGCTTTGCCGTCTGTTGGCGTGACGCTTCCACCCCGGCCTTTTGAAGCTTGTCTGGGTCACGCAAGCTTGCAATGAGTTCGTCGTGCTCTTCAGCCCACGTAACTACCATTTGCACAGCTTTCGAATAGGAAACATCGCCACATGGCATTTGCCACCTTCGTATTCCAAGATGCGCTTGAAGCCGCTGTGGCACCCTCCGTTGATAGAAGTACCTACCGCGATCAATCTTCAAGTAAGGAACTCTGTCCTCATCGCCCATTGTATCGAAATCCACGCCATTTGTATCGAGATTTGGCCATTTGCAGATAATGATAGCATCTGCACGCCATAAAAAACAGCATGTTAGGATGTATGGTGGGCGACCCTGGAATCGAACCAGGCGTGAGTCGCCTCGAGGGAGTTACAGTCCCCTGCCACACCTTGCGGCCTGTCGCCCACTGCGGGGGTGATTACCTGCGCCCCTAGGGTGCGTCAACAGCAAAATGAGCCAGTGCAGGCGCTCTTCACAGCAGAACAGATGTCGGCTATCGCGATAGTAGAAATGAAGGGCGAGAGAAATGAAAAAACCCAAGTGGGTCATTGCCAAGGAACAGGCGAAACGTGCGGCTGCGCAGGAAACAGTCTGGCTTTTCGGGCTGCATGCCGTCAGGGATGCCTTGCTGAACCCTGAGCGCGAAAAACTTCGTCTTGTGGTGACGCGAAACGCGCTTGAGCGTCTGGGCGATGCTGTCAGCGAAAGCGGGTTGGAACCAGAGATTTCCGACCCGCGCAAGTTTGCGGCGCCTCTTGATCCGCAATCGGTCCATCAAGGCGCCGCACTTGAAGTGAAACCACGCAACTGGGGCAGTCTGGCCGATGTCGCGCTTGGTGATGGACTGATGCCGCCGCGAATGGTGTTGCTTGATCGGGTAACAGATCCTCATAACGTCGGCGCTATCTTGCGGTCAGCAGAGGTTTTTGGCGCGCGCGCTGTCGTCGCAGTGCAAAGGCACTCTGCACCCGAAACAGGTGCTTTGGCAAAGACAGCAAGTGGTGCTTTGGAGCGGCAACCCTATCTGCGCGTGCGCAACCTTGCCGACGCTATCTCCGAATTGCAGAGTATGGGATATCTGGTCTTGGGGTTGGCCGGTGAAGCCGACCAAAGCATTGAGACCGCTGTAGAGGGCCAAAGAGATCGACCGATTGCCCTTGTGCTCGGAGCCGAAGGACCGGGTTTGCGTGAAAAAACCCGCGAAACCTGTGATGCATTGGTCAAAATCGACGCGGCAGGTGGATTTGGATCGCTCAACGTCTCAAATGCTGCGGCAGTCGCCCTATATGCTGTAAAAGCGTAGCAGAGAGACGAGAAGAATGGCGGCCACAAAGATTGCGACCTGTTGTTATTGCGGGACCAAGGCCGCTCTGGTGCTGCGCGGCAAAGACAAGCACGAGTTGACGTGCAGCAATTGCGGCGCACCACTGCGTGCGATGAAAAGTCTTCCACAAACTGAGGCACGAGCGGCGGCACCGGTCGCCAAGCCTCCGAAGCGCAAATACGACAACACGCATACGGGACGTCACGCGCCACGGCCCCACAAGCGCCGCAAAGGCAAGAGCTTTGGCAAGAAAATGCTGTCTGGCCTGTGGGATGTGATCGAAGACGTGGTTGATGAGGTCTTCGACTAGGGAAATTTGCGCAAGTCGTTGGACACAAGCGGGCATCAGATCGCGAACCATCACGTTTGCCTGATCACATCTTCTGCGGTGCGGTATTGCACCATAACTGATCTTTCGAGGGCAGGACATTTGGAACTGTCCGCCCTTCTTCACTGTCCCTCGTTCCAACACCTGCGCCCGGGCAAACCGGGCGCTTTTTTATCAGCATCGACTGAGTTATCGTCGGGCTATGACGTATTCAGACGATTTCCTGCGCCACGTTTTGAAACGCACCAAAACTGTTGCGGTCGTTGGTGTCTCCGCAAACCAGATCAGACCCAGCTACTATGTGGCACGTTATCTGGGCCTAAAGGGTATGCGTGTCATACCCGTTAATCCCGGGCTAGCCGGTCAGACCCTCTTGGGTGAGACAGTCTATGCAGAGGTGTCAGATATCCCGGTCAACGTCGATATGGTCGATATTTTCCGCCGATCAGACGCAGTGCCGCCGATCGTCGATGCCGCATTGGACCGTTGGCCGGACCTCCAGACAATCTGGATGCAGATTGGGGTGATGCACGAAGAAGCGGCCGCCAAAGCAGAAGCACGCGGTGTCGATGTCATCCAGAACAGATGCCCGAAGATTGAGTATCAGCGGCTGTTTAATGAATTACGGATGGGTGGATTCGTGACGGGCCGTGTTTCCTCCAAACTCTCCTAGCGCCGCGAATTCAAAGAAAATTTTCTCAAGCTGCGATCCTACTTCCGCCTTATGCCACCGGTTTTGCGCGGGTTTCCCCCGTTCATACAGCGTTCATAAGCAGACTCTCGCCGATGCTGATTAACACGCGAAAGGCTGATTGACGGAATCAGAGCGCCGTCAGCACCTTAGGGTGTCACGAGTAAGCTGTTGTTGTCCCTGTCCACTCCAGAGACGATGGTGAAAAATTGGAAAAGACCAGAATACTCGATGAAGAGGGCGTTGCTGCTGCGCCCGATCAAGCCCTTGCCCCTGACACGCTTCTGCAAGGCGGCAAATTCCGAATAGACCAGCAAATCGGCGCCGGCGGTTTTGGCATGACCTATCTTGCCAAGGATGCGGGATTGGAGCGCACGGTGGTCATCAAGGAATGCTTTGCCGATGGATTTTGCGAAAGACACGGTACGGAAATTTCCGTCGCGGATCCCGAGTTCAACGGCACATTCAAACAGATCGTTGCGATGTTCATTCGCGAGGCACGCAGCATTGCGATGCTCAAACACCCCAATATCGTGCGCGTGCATCAAGTCTTCGAGGAAAATGGTACCGCCTATATGGTTCTTGATCTGATCGAGGGACGTGATCTGGCGGACATCATTGAATTGGGTGATGAGGAATTGTCGCCTGATCAGATCCACGGCATTCTGATCAAACTGCTTGATGCTGTTGATCTGGTCCACTCAAACGGCCTCCTGCATCGCGATATCTCACCAGACAATGTGCTTCTCGATAAATGGGGTGGCCCTATCCTGATAGATTTTGGTGCGGTCCGCGAAGGCGCAGAAAAACAGGCCGGTGCAAATATCCTGGTCGTGAAAGACGGCTACTCCCCGCATGAATTCTACGACGTCAGCGCGCAGCAGGGCGCGAGCAGTGATCTGTATGCCCTCGGCGCCACCATTTATCACCTGATTTCGGGTGAAGCCCCCGCGGATGCCGAAACGCGTGCAAATGCATTGGCTGCGGGCACAGATGATCCCTGTAAGCCGCTGCTTGGTCGCTTCCCGGACTTTGACGATGTGTTGCTGGAAACAGTGGATCAGGCGATGCAGGTCGACCCTGATGCGCGTATCCAGAGCGCCCGTCACTGGCTTGAGCGCATTGAGGCTGAACAGCAAAAAGAACGTGTGGTCAAAGTGCCATTGGCAGTCCCGCTCAAGGAAATTTCGGCCATCGTTGAAGAAACCAACAAGCATGTCCTCAAGACCGAAGAGGAGACGACTGCGACCGACGGGACACCTGAGGCACCGTCGCTTGACGCACTGCAACAGGCCTATCGTCCAGAGTGGGTCGCTGAGTTCAACCTTGAGACCGCACGGTCCGCGCGCCGTCGACCAGGTCAGTCGCACATCGCCCAGAGAGCGGCGCGAATGGCAAAAAAGGCCATGCGCGAGGATGAGGCACGTGAGATGCTGCGGCAGATCGAATGGGAACGTCAGCAGCCGCCAAGGCGTCGTGCGATGTTCGAAGGCTTCTTTTCAGACAGCTACATTGTGCAATGGATGAGTGGCGGACTCCGCGCCAGCTGATGTATCAGCCTCGCGCGGCTTTCTCGGCAAGACCTGAGGTGCCTTGACGCCGCGCGAGCTCTTCCAGAACCTCGGCCAATGTAACGTCGCGCGAAGCGAGCATGACAAGCAGGTGATAAAGCACATCGGCGGCCTCCGACGTCAGCCGGTCTTTGTCACCCTTGACCGCTTCGATAATGGCTTCGACCGCTTCTTCACCGAATTTTTCAGCGCATTTTTCAGGGCCCTTCGACAAGAGCTTTGCAGTCCAACTGCTTTCGGGGTCTGAATTTTTTCGCTCGGCTATTGTGCGTGCCAGGTCATCAAGCGTCATGAAAGCCTCACAGGGATGCCGGCACCGGCCATATGATCCTTGGCTTCGCCGATGGTGTAGGTGCCGAAGTGAAAGATCGAGGCGGCCAGAACCGCCGAAGCGCCACCCATCGTCACACCTTCAACAAGATGGTCAAGCGTGCCAACGCCGCCAGAGGCGATGACAGGCACATCCACGGCGTCCGAGATCGCGCGTGTGAGGGGCAGGTTAAAGCCGGACTTCGTCCCGTCGCGGTCCATTGAGGTCAGCAGGATTTCTCCTGCGCCTTTTTCAACGACTGTACGGGCAAATTCCACCGCATCAATGCCGGTCGCACGCCGTCCACCATGGGTAAAAATCTCCCAGCGGCCCGGTTCCACGGTCTTGGCATCGATCGCCACAACGATGCACTGGCTGCCAAATCGCATTGCAGCCTCAGCCACGACATCAGGGTTGGCGACAGCGGCAGAGTTAAAGCTGACCTTGTCGGCCCCTGCCAAGAGCAGGTTGCGTACGTCGTGGTGGGTGCGCACACCGCCACCGATTGTCAGCGGCATGAAGCATTGTTCAGCTGTGCGAGTCGCCAGATCGAACATCGTGCCGCGGTTTTCTTCCGTGGCCATGATATCGAGAAAGCAAAGCTCGTCCGCGCCAGCGGCGTTGTAGGCAATCGCCGCATCGACCGGATCGCCTGCATCAATCAGATCTACGAAGTTCACGCCTTTGACGACGCGGCCCTCGGCGACGTCGAGACAGGGGATGATGCGCGTTTTCAACATGTCTTGCTTCTAGGCTGCCGCTGCGCCTGCGGCAAGCGTTGCCCTTTGAGTATTTTTGGCAAAATGATGAAAGAACTAGCGCAGCGCTTCCAGCGCAGCACCCAGATCAATTGCCCCATCATAGAGCGCGCGGCCAGAGATCGCTCCTGCGATCACGCTTGTGTCCCGTAGTGCTATCAGGTCGTCCATCGACGACACACCGCCCGAGGCGATCACGGGGATCGACACGGCGCGCGCGAGATCGGCGGTCGCCTCGATATTCGGTCCCTTCATCGCCCCGTCGCGCAGGATGTCGGTATAGATGATGGCAGCGATACCGGCGTCCTCAAAGGATTTGGCAAGATCGGTGACCATCACGTCCGTTTCTTCGGCCCAGCCGCGTGTCGCGACTTTGCCATTGCGGGCGTCGAGACCGACAGCCACCTGATTGGGGAAGGCCTTTGCCGCCTCGCGTACCAGTTCGGGGTTTTCGACCGCGACCGTGCCGAGGATGACGCGGGCCAGACCCTTGTCGAGCCAGCGCTCAATCGTGGCCATATCGCGGATGCCACCGCCCAATTGTGCCGGGACAGGGCAGGCTTTGAGAATGGCCTCGACCGGTGCGGCATTGACCGGTTCACCCGCAAACGCACCGTTCAGATCAACCAGATGCAACCACTCGCAACCTGCAGCGACAAACGCTTTGGCCTGTGCCGCGGGATCATCATTGAAGACTGTCGTCTGGTCCATATCGCCATGCACAAGCCGGACCGCGTTTCCGTCTTTGAGGTCGATGGCAGGGTAAAGGATCATGGTTTCGCACCTCTGATTGCTGTCGGCGCGGTTAAGCACGCAAGGTCAGAAAATGCAACGACGCCAATGGACCCAACGTCATCCTTGATCGGAATCGGCGCTTTTGCACATGTTTCGCCCATCACTCAGGGAGGAATTGAGGATGAAGAAATTTATTGCAGCCGTCGCTGTTGCTGTGTTCGGGACAGCCGCCGCCGCGCAGGATGCGGCCATTGGCACATGGCAGACGCAGGTGGATGATGGGGCCTATGCACATATCGAGATGGCCCAGTGCGGCGCAGCCGTATGTGGTGTGATTGCCCGCACATTCAACGCTGACGGAGAATATCAGTCAGAGAACATCGGCAAGACGCTGGTGATCGACATGATGCCTGCCGGTGATGGCAGCTACGAAGGCTCCGTCTGGCGTCCGTCAAACGACAAGATTTACATTGGCAAGATGCAGGTTGCAGGCAACCAGTTGCGTCTACGCGGGTGCATTGCCGGTGGCTTGCTGTGCTCCAGCCAGGATTGGGTGCGCGTCCAGTAAGACCGGCTCTATGAAAGGTCCGAGGCCCTCGCTTTGCGGGGGCCTTTTTGCATCTTGAGCGGATTGACTTTGCCGCTACGGTTCGGCCTGCTGGGTTCAAACTGATCGGAGGCCATCATGACTGCATTCAAGGAAGAACTGAAATCCCGCCTCGTGCGCTATTGCGAGATTGACAGCCAATCCGACATGGACCGACCGGGCGCACCTTCCACAGAATGCCAGCACGTCATTCTTGACCTCGTCGTCGAGGAGTTGACCGAGATGGGGGCCGCCGATGTTGTCAAAACGGACTACGGCACAGTGATCGCGACGATTCCGGGAACGACTGAAGGACCGACGATCGGCTTCCTTGCGCATGTCGATACCGCACCGCAATTCAATGCGACAGGCGTCAAGCCAAGAGTGATCGAAGGCTATAACGGAGGTGCGATCAGCTATCCCGATGATCCTGAACTGACACTGACACCAGAGGATAATCCGTATCTCCTCGAAAAGATCGGTGATGACATTGTAACGGCTTCAGGCCTTACGCTGCTTGGTGCTGATGATAAGGCCGGGATGGCGATCGTGATGACCGCGGCACGCCATCTTTTGGAAAACCCTGACATCAAGCGCCCGACAATCCGTGTCGCCTTTACGCCGGATGAGGAGATCGGGCGCGGTGTGGATGATCGTCTGCCAAGGGATCTTGGCGTTGATTTTGCCTATACTTTCGACGGGGAAGATCTGGGGGAACTAGTCTACGAGACGTTCTCCGCCGACTTTGCTGTTGTCACGGTGAAAGGTGTTTCGATCCACCCCGGTTGGGCGAAGGACAAACTGGTCAATGCCATCCATTTGGCGGCCAAGATCGTCGATACGTTGCCGCATGTCACCATGACACCTGAAACAACGGATGGATATCAAGGGTTCATCCATGTTGTTGATTGCAAAGGAACAGCTGACGAAATGGTTGTCCGTTTCATCTTGCGTGATTTCGAAATGGATGGGCTAGAGGCGAAAGGTGCGCTGATGCGCCAGGTTTGCGAAACGATTGCCGCTACCGAACCGCGCGCCAAGATCACGTGTGAAATTTCACCGCAGTATCGCAACATGCGTTACTGGCTTGAAGACAACATGATGCCGGTCGATCTGGCGCGTGCCGCGTTTGACGATCTTGGGATCACGCCCAAATCCGTCCCGATCCGTGGCGGCACAGATGGATCGCGGCTGACCGAGTTGGGCGTGCCATGCCCGAACCTGTTTACAGGGATGCAGAACATCCATGGCCCGCTGGAGTGGGTTTCCGTTCAGGACATGGAGAAGGCGACCGAGCTTTGCTTGAAGATTGCCGAGCGCGCAGCGAAGTCAGCGTAATCCGGTTTCTTCGAGCAGGCCAAGCCGTTTGGCCTCGTAATAATAGCCGCGCGCGTACCACATGACGGCCGCCTCTTCGTCTCCGCCGGAAACCAGCCACGCGCCGCGCAGGTATTTGCCCGCGTAGATCAGGTTTGTTTCTGCATCGAGCAGACCTTCTGGGGTGCCCCGATAGCCCATGCCGCGTGCTGTATTGGGGTGGATCTGCATCAGTCCCATGTAGGGTCCGTTTCGGGCTGCTGGGTTATGTGTGCTTTCACGGATGATCACACGATGCAGCAGCGTGACGGGTATACCATGAACGGCGGCATAGCGGTTGATCAGCGCCCGAAGCGCCGGCGTTTCGTTTGGGTAGAGCGGAATATCTGTGATCCTGCGGCTGCTGGCAGCCGTTGTTTCGTCGCGTCCACCGCAAGCCGCGAGGCTCGCGACGATGGCAAATGCGAAGGTGCGGCGATTGAGGTTCATTTTGACTGCCCGGTGTTGCAGCACCGGTCGTGCGGTGCAGTTTGCTTTTGGCAATCATGTCCTGAGAGGATGAAAGTAAACAAGTGCATTCCCGGATCACGCCCAGAGAAGCACGAAGCCTGAGTATTGCAGTCTCGGTGCGGCGATAATTTCATGCCAAAACAGGCATTTACTGCTAAGGCGCCCATAGCAGAAAATTGCCGATCATCTTCAGTCCGGCATCCTGGGATTTTTCGGGGTGGAACTGCATCCCGATCATGTTGTCGCGGCCAATGATTGCGGTGACATCGCCACCATAATCCACATGGGCAAGACGCTCGTCAGGATTGGAGACCTGCATAGCATAGGAATGCACGAAGTAGGCGTGGTCACCTGTCGTGATCCCGTCCAGCACCGGATGGGGCGCGTCGATTATTAGATCGTTCCAGCCCATGTGGGGCACCTTGAGGCTCTCGTCAGATGGGGTGATCTTACGGATATCACCGGCAACCCAGCCAAAGCCCGGGGTTTCCTGATATTCGTGACCGGTCGTCGCCATCATCTGCATCCCGACACAGATGCCCATAAAGGGCACAGCGCGCTTTATGACAGCGTCCTCAATCGCATCGGCCAACCCTGACCGCGCAAAAAGCTCGCTCCGGCAATGGGGGAAGGCCCCGTCACCTGGCAGGACGATCCGGTCAGCCTTCGCCACGACCTCTGGATCGGATGTCACGATGATCGACCCCGCGCCAACATCTGCTGCCATGCGTTCAAAGGCCTTTTGGGCCGAATGCAGGTTGCCGCTGTCGTAATCGACGAGTGCCGTTGTCATAGGCTGCCCTTGGTCGAAGGGATGGCATCGGCCTTGCGCGGATCGGTTTCGACCGCCTCTCGCAGGGCGCGGGCAACGGCCTTGAAAGCGGCCTCGGCTATATGGTGGGCGTTGAAGCCGTGTAGTTTGTCGATGTGCAACGTGATGCCGCCATGGGTCGAGAGCGCCTGAAAGAACTCGCGCACCAGCTCGGTATCAAACGTCCCGATCTTGCCGAAGGGCAGATCAAGGTTGCAGATCAGATAGGGACGGCCAGAGAGGTCCAGCGCACAGCGCACCTGTGCGTCATCCATTGCCAGATGGCAGGACCCGTAGCGGTAGATGCCTTTTTTGTCACCCAGCGCCTCTGTCAGCGCCTGTCCCAGCGCGATGCCCACGTCTTCGACCGTGTGGTGATCGTCAATGTGCAGGTCACCGTCGGCGCGGACCGTCATGTCGATCAAGGCATGACGCGACAGCTGATCCAACATGTGGTCAAAGAAACCGACGCCGGTCTGGTTGTCGTAGGTGCCGGTGCCATCAAGGTCGATAGTGACGGAGATATCGGTCTCGGCTGTCTTGCGAGTGATCGTTGCCTTGCGCATGAGGTGCTGCCTTCGGTGGTTCGTATCGCTCTATAGGCCGAAATCAGGGCAGGGGCCAAGCCCGACAAAATCTGCTGTGACTTTTCAGCAAAATTTAAGGGTTCGGCCTTTAGTTGGGCGTGTTGCCATTTTTATCAGGAGAACCCGATGAAAGCCCTCATTTTGCGACAGGACCCGGAAGCGGCCTGTGCTGTATCACGTGCTCTGATGGACAAAGGGTTTCAGATCCTTTGTGTCGAAAAACTTGACGTGGCGCATGCCTTGATCAGGGTTGATACGATAGATTTGCTCGTTATGGACGAACGCATCGACGGGCAGCTTACACATTCAATCGCCCTTTCTGGCGAACGTAAGGCCCCCTTTATCAGCACGATTCTCTTCACAGACAGAGACCGGGATGAAACCGATGATCTTTATCTGCTGATCCCATCGCTTTACGCGTTGGTCGGCTCAACAGTGGACGCATACGTAGTGGGACGACTGGCCTTGGCCGCGGTTTCAAATACCGAAGATGTCATGGCGCGGGTGACTCGCCAGCAAGCGATCGACGATTATGATCAGTCTTTGCCACCACTTGTCTTGCACGACGCAGAACCACGATATGCGGCATCCGTATCCGATGATGAGGACAGCCCTGCCGATCTCGCGATTGCTTTGCCTGAAATGGCAGAGATCAGGCGTGAAGAATTGGGCGCACCACCTGAAAGGCTGGATGAGGTCATCATGGCCGAAGTTGCAGCGATCCTGCGTGCAGATGGCTTTGCGCCCCAACCAAGATCAATGCCGAGGTTGGCGCGACCCGAGGAAGTGCTGGAAGTCGTCGGCGGTGCTGTCTGAGCTGGCCGTCGACGCGTGAAGAACGATCATCTGAACGACGAAAGGCCGCGACGGGTGTCGCGGCCTTTCGTCGAATTGGAGCGGGCGATGAGATTCGAACTCACGACCCTAACCTTGGCAAGGTTATGCTCTACCCCTGAGCTACGCCCGCGCTGCAATTCGTGAAGCGTGATCTATAAAGTCTGATCCTGCGTTGCAAGACCAAAATCGCAGTGCTGCGCAGATTTTCTTGCAGAGAGATTACGGATGATCGGCCACCGCATAGCCGCCAAAGACCTGCCTGCCCGTGAGCCCCACATCCTCACTGTGTATGACGACGCCGTCACCTGAAAGGAGGGCGAGCCCGTAGGCACCCGGTTCATTCGAAGAGAGGTGTGAATTGGGATCATCGAAGGCAAGCAAGCCTTGATGGCAGGGGCTTTTGAACATGCTCCAGGGCACGCCGCGCGTGCTACCGGACATGGTGCGGTGAATGTGACCGCAGATAAGATGCAGCTTTCCGTAGCTTGCCAAGAGGTCAAGAAATGCGGACCCCTCTGCCAACCTGATGCTATCCATGCCAGTGATACCTGTCGCAAAGGGCGGGTGATGCACACAAACGATTGCGTATTTGTCCCCACGGGTGGCCAAAGCCGTTTCCAGAAACTCCAAACGGGTGGGACAAAGTCTGCCTGCGTGGTGCCCGTCCCGATAGGGCGGGCCGTCAAGCGAATCGAGGGTGATCAGACGGGTTTGCCCGAAGTCCCGGACCTGTTGCACGAACCCATCGGCAAGCGGTGTCTCGGGGAACAGCTCGATAAAAGCCTGACGGCGATCGTGATTGCCCATCATGGGAATGATGGGGATGGGGACACCCGCAAGTACCGACTGCAATCGTGCATACTCCGCCGGTGCACCGTGATGCGTGAGATCACCCAGCAGCACCAGCGCCTCTGCATCCGCATGCGCCGTGATCGCCGCCTCCAAGATCGCTTTAAGGCGTTCTGCAGGATCAAGCCCGATGATGGTCTCGCCGTCGATGGTGATATGCGGATCACTGACGAACAACAGTTTTTGCACGCGTTACTCCCGAAATGTGATCAGGTCCCAACGGTTGCCGAAGGGATCACGGAAAACAGCGACGCGCCCGTAAGGTTCGTCGCGCGGTGCTTCCTCAAAGACAACGCCATTTGCGACCATTGCGCGATGGTCGCGGTCAAAATCGTCAGTCTCCAGAAAAAGCCAAACGCGACCGCCGCCCTGCGCACCGATGGCAGCTTGTTGCTGCGCACCGACAGCCTTGGCCAGCAGAAACGCGGTCTGTGCGCCTCTCGGGGCCACACGCACCCAGCGTTTGCCATTTCCCAAATCCGTGTCTTCCAAAAGGTCAAAGCCCATCTGGCCAACAAAGAACGCGATACCTGCCTCATAGTCAGGGACCAAGACAGCGATGAGAGCGAGATGGCGTTGCAAATGAGTTCCTGCGTCAGGGTGGTGCTACTAGGTCATTGATAGCCGCAATCCCGTGATGCACCCAACAGTCAAAACGAAAATCGCGGCCACCGTTGGGGCAGCCGCAATAGAAGGCGTTTCGACGAAGCGGGTATTTATTCCAGCTCGACCAGCAAATCCTTGGCATCGATCTGACCACCGGCCTGCACGTGCACAGCTTTGACCACCGCGTCACGCTCGGCATGGATGCCGGTTTCCATTTTCATGGCTTCAATCGTCAGCAGCAGATCGCCAGCCTTCACCTCTTTGCCAGCCTGCGCGGCGACTGTTGCGACAACACCTGGCATCGGCGCGCCGATATGGTTCGGATTGCCCTGTTCGGCTTTCGGCCGGCTGATCTTGTCAGCGGCAGCAAGACGGTTCAGCACCCGGATTGTCCGCGGTTGACCGTTGAGTTCGAAGAACACTTTCACCTCGCCGTCTTCGTTCATGTCGGCCACAGCTTGCAGTCGGATTTCAAGGATTTTGCCGGGATCGATTTCGGCAGAAATCTCCTCGCCCGGTTCCATTCCGTAAAAGAACGTGCGGGTTGGCAGCGTCCGCACAGGCCCGTAAGTCCGATGGCGACCCATATAGTCGAGGAAGACCTTGGGATACATCAGGTAGCCGTTGAGGTCTTCGTCATCGACCGCTTTGCCTTCAAGCTGGGACGAAAGATCGGCGCGCACGGCTTCCAGATCGACCGGTTTAAGGTGCTTGCCAGGCCGGTCGGTAATCGGCTTGTCGCCCTTCAGAACCTTCTTCTGGATCGCTTTCGGCCAGCCACCAGGTGGTTGGCCCAGATCGCCATGCATCATTTCGACCACGCTGTCGGGGAAGACCACATCGACGGCAGGGTCCTCGACCTGCGCGCGGGTCAGACCCTGTGAGACCATCATCAATGCCATGTCACCCACAACTTTGGAGGATGGCGTGACCTTCACGATGTCACCAAACATCTGGTTCACATCGGCATAGGTCTGTGCGACCTCGTGCCAGCGCTCCTCCAGCCCCAGACTACGCGCCTGTGCTTTGAGATTGGTGAACTGCCCACCTGGCATTTCGTGCAGATAGACCTCCGAGGCAGGGGCCTGAAGGCCAGATTCAAATGCAGCGTAATGCGCGCGGACCTGTTCGAAGTAATTGCTGATCTCACGGATCGCGGCCACATCCAGCCCTGTGTCACGCTCTGTGCCTTTCAGCGCCTCCACAATCGAGCCAAGTGTTGGCTGCGATGTGTTGCCTGACAATGCGTCCATTGCGCCATCCACACAGTCGACACCGGCGGCAGACGCCGCGAGTATCGTGGCGATGGACGCACCAGAGGTGTCATGCGTGTGGAAGTGGATCGGGAGCGACACCTCTTCTTTAAGGGCGGTGACCAATGCTGTCGCCGCAGCGGGTTTCAAAAGACCCGCCATGTCTTTCAGGCCCAGGACATGTGCACCTGCGGCCTCAAGCTCCTTGGCCATGCCGACATAGTATTTCAGATCATACTTGGACCGCGCAGGGTCCATCAGATCGCCGGTGTAGCAGATCGTACCTTCGCAGACCTTGTTGGCCGCAATGACGGCATCCATCGCGACGCGCATATTCTCAACCCAGTTGAGGCTGTCGAACACGCGGAACACATCAACGCCGGATTTCGCGGCCTGTGCCACGAAGGCTTGCACCACGTTGTCAGGATAGTTGGTGTAACCCACGCCGTTTGACGCACGCAGCAGCATCTGGGTCATGATGTTCGGCATGACCGCGCGAATATCGCGCAGGCGCTGCCAAGGGCATTCCTGCAAGAAACGATATGCCACATCGAATGTCGCCCCGCCCCAGCATTCGACGCTGAAGAGGCCATTCATTTTGGTCGCATAAGCCGGTGCCGCGCCGATCATGTCGATGGAGCGCATCCGTGTTGCAAGAAGCGACTGATGCCCGTCGCGCATCGTGGTGTCGGTGATCAGAAGCTGTTTCTGGTCCTTCATCCAGTCGGCAACGGCCTCTGGTCCGAAGTCGTCCAGAATGTTGCGGGTGCCGGGGGTGACGTCTGTTGTCGGCTTCACCGGTGGTTTGGGAGGCTTGACGTCCGCCGCAGGGCGCGGACGTCCAGCGGTTTCGGGGTGCCCGTTGACGGTAATATCCGCGATATAGGTCAGGATTTTCGTTGCACGGTCGCGGCGCTTGGAGAATTTGAAAAGGTCCGGCGTCTCGTCAATGAACTTGGTGTGATACTCGTTGTTCAGGAAGGTCGGATGCTTCAGCAGGTTTTCCACAAAGGCGATATTGGTCGACACACCGCGGATGCGGAACTCACGCAAGGCGCGGTCCATGCGGGCGATGGCCATTTCGGGTGTAGGCGCGCGGGCCGTCACCTTTGTAAGCAGCGAGTCGTAGTAGCGCGTGATGACCGCGCCTGAATAAGCCGTGCCACCATCGAGACGAATACCCGGGCCTGTGGCCGAGCGGTACATCTGGATGCGGCCATAGTCCGGGATGAAGTTGTTCTGCGGGTCTTCGGTGGTCACGCGGCATTGCAGGGCGTGGCCGTCCAGTTTGACGTCATACTGAGATGCACAGCCCGTCGCCTCAACCAGCGATTTGCCTTCGGCAATCATGATCTGGGCGCGCACGATGTCGATGCCGGTGACTTCTTCGGTGACGGTGTGTTCCACCTGAACGCGCGGGTTTACTTCGATGAAATAGAATTCGCCCGAATCCATATCCATCAGGAATTCGACCGTGCCCGCGCATTCATAATTCACATGGGCGCAGATTTTCTTGCCGAGGTTACAGAGTTGTTCTCGCTGCGTGCCACTCAGATAGGGGGCAGGTGCGCGCTCGACGACCTTTTGGTTGCGGCGCTGGACCGAACAATCGCGTTCCCAAAGATGATAGATTTGCCCGTGACGATCGCCGAGGATCTGCACTTCGACGTGACGGGCGCGCATGATCATCTTTTCCAGATAGCCCTCACCATTACCAAAAGCGGCCTCAGCCTCCCTGCGGCCTTCGAGGACTTTTTCCTCAAGTTCATCTTCGGACATGATCGGACGCATACCGCGTCCGCCACCGCCCCATGAGGCTTTGAGCATGAGCGGGTAGCCGATTTCAGCCGCTTCTTTTTTGATTGCGGCCATGTCATCGCCCAGCACTTCGGTCGCTGGGATAACAGGAACGCCGGCCTCAATCGCCACACGGCGGGCACTGGCCTTGTCACCAAGGGCACGCATGGTTTCAGCCTTGGGGCCGATAAAGGTGATCCCGTTGGCGGCACAGGCATCCACGAAATCGGGATTCTCGGACAGAAGGCCATAGCCGGGGTGGACCGCATCGGCTCCTGACATCTTGGCCACGCGGATGATCTCGTCAATCGAGAGGTACGCTGCAACCGGCCCCATACCTTCACCGATGCGGTAGGCTTCGTCCGCCTTGAAACGGTGCAGACCGAGTTTGTCTTCCTCGGCAAAGACTGCCACGGTCTTTTTTCCCATTTCGTTGGCAGCCCGCATGATGCGGATGGCGATTTCGCCGCGGTTGGCAATCAGGATTTTTTTGAAGTCGGTCATGGCGGCCTCTTTTTGCAGTTGCAGCATTCCTATGCGGTTTGAAACGCCACGTAAACTGTCTCGGATCGTCACAGGCATTTTTGGGTGGAACGGAGCCGCCCGCTGCGCCGTTGGGCTCTGAACGAAGACAGGAGACAATGATGAAACGATTTGTCGGAAAGCGGATTCTGATCACAGGCGGCACGAGTGGAATCGGCCTTGCGACGGCAGAGCGTATCGTCGCAGAGGGCGGCGAGGTTGCAGTGACCGGCGTCACGCAAGATCACCTGGACGACGCGGGGCGGCGTTTGCCATCGGGAAGTCTTGTTTTGCGCAACGACGCCTCAGATCCTGACACTGCAAAACAGTTAGCTAACAAGATCAAGGATCAGATGGGCGAGATTGACGGTGCATATCTCAATGCCGGGTTCGGACAGAATATGGCGGTTGAGGATGTCGATGCCGAAGGTTTTGATGCCATGATGAACGTTAATGTTCGCGGCGCGGCTTTGCAGATGGCCGCGCTCAAACCGTTGATCAAGGACGGTGGTGCAGTGCTTTTGACAGCATCCGTGGCTCCTTATCTGGGTGGTCCCAAGGGCGCGATTTATGCCGCGACCAAGGCATCCTGCGCCGCAATGGCCCGCAGTTGGGCGCGGGCGCTCGCTGATCGGAACATTCGCGTCAACTCTGTCGCGCCCGGTCCGATTGAGACGAATTTCTTTGACGCCTTCGGGTCGGATGATGGTGATGCCGATGAGTTGCGTGAACAGATATCCAGCAACGTGCCATTGGGCCGGATGGGCAAAGCGGAAGAAGTTGCGGCAGTGACATGTTTTCTTTTGTCGGACGAGGCCGCGTTCGTCACCGGCTCAGAGTATATGGTCGATGGCGGGATGACGTTGCGCTAGTGCCGCAGGCAGCCGGGCAGGTCGGAGAGTTTTCTGGCGCCGATCTGTCCCATGTTGCTGAACATGTCCTGCCGCAGGATATCAAGGACATGTGCCGCGCCTTCCTCGCCCAAGGCAGCTAGCCCATAGTGGAAGGCGCGGCCGAGCATGACGAAGTCGGCACCAAGGGCGATCGCGCGCAACACATCCAGACCGCCCTCGATCCCGCTGTCGAAGATGACAGGCAGCGAAGTGGCTGCACGCACTTGTGGCAGTACCTCAATGCTGGCGGGACCACCGTCGAACTGACGGCCGGCGTGGTTGCTGACCCAGATGGCATCAGCCCCTTCGGTCTGCAGGCGTGTCGCATCTTTCGCGTTGCTGACGCCCTTGACGATCAAGGGCCCGTCCCAGACATCGCGCAGAGATTTGAAATAATCCCAGTCGGGTGACGTCCGCAGAAGGTAGCCCACATGCTGGTTCGAGGGCAGGGTGGTTTTCACCTCAGAATAGCTTTCCATCAGGCGCAGGCGCGGCATGCCCGTCTTGCGGATGCCCATGAGCCATGCGGGGCACTGGGCCGCCTGCACTGCCAGACGCGGCGTCAGGCGGGGCGGTTGGGTCAGCCCGCCACGGGTCTGCCGCTCGCGACGCGAGGCGACAGGAACGTCGACGGTGAGCACAATGGTCGTAAAGCCGGAGTCTTTGGCCCGTGTCAGAATGTCGTCACGGATCGCGGGGTCGCGCGGTGGATAAAGCTGGAACCACGCGTGGTCACCGGCATGCGGGCCGACATCTTCCGGCAATTGCGCGGCGACCGTCGAGAGAGTGTAGGGGATACCTTCCTTCGCGGCGGTGCGCGCCAGCATCTGCTCGGCCCCCGGCCAGATCAGGCCGGACATGCCGACAGGGGCGATGCCGACGGGCAGGGGGTGTTTGTGCCCCAGCAGTGTGGTTGACAGATCGGGGTCGAACTCGCCATGCAGGATCGAGGGGTTCAGCAGCACCTTGTCCAGCTCGGTCCGGTTGCGGCGCTGGGTGGCCTCAACCCCAGTGGCGCTGTCGAGGTATTCCCAGACGAAATGCGGGATCCGGCGGCGTGCGCGCGCTTTGAGATCGGAGATGGCGGGGTAGCGGGCATGCAGTGTCATGGGCGGAAAGCTATGGCGAAATCCGCGCGGTTTGCAACGTCCGGAAGGCCTCCGGCGGGGATATTTGTGGGCCAATAATGGCTGGAACGGAAAGAGAACAAGCCTTTTCACATGTGGCGAATGGGGCTATGTGAAAGAAATGAGCAGTTTTTCCGAAGATGATGCGTTTGAGGCGGCGGCGGTGCCGCTGAGCCAGCGGGCGATGGGGCGGCCGGCGGCGCCCTATCTTGATGGTCTGAACCCCGCGCAGCGCGAGGCGGTGGAGACCTTGCAGGGTCCCGTTCTGATGCTGGCGGGCGCGGGGACCGGCAAAACCAAAGCTTTGACCACACGGATTGCGCATCTTCTGATCACGGGCACCGCGCGCCCGCATGAGATTTTGGCCGTGACATTTACCAACAAAGCCGCGCGCGAGATGAAATCGCGTATCGGGGGCATGTTGGGTGAGGCTGTTGAGGGGATGCCTTGGCTGGGTACCTTTCATGCTGTCTGTGTCAAGCAGTTGCGTCGTCATGCTGAACTGGTTGGTCTCAAATCGAATTTCACCATTCTGGATACCGACGACCAGATCCGCCTGATGAAGCAATTGATCGAGGCGGCGGGCATCGACCACAAACGCTGGCCCGCGCGGATGCTCTCAGGCATTATCGACGGTTGGAAGAACAAGGCTTGGACGCCAGAGAAGGTGCCTGTCGCGGAAAGCAGCGCGTTCGATCACAAGGGTATCGATCTTTATGCCGCCTACCAGCGTCGCCTGCTGGACCTCAATGCAGTGGATTTCGGCGACATCCTGCTCCATATGGTCACGATCTTTCAGAAGCATCCGGATGTGCTAGAGCAATACCAGCGCTGGTTCCGCTACATTCTGGTGGACGAGTATCAGGACACCAATGTCGCCCAGTATATGTGGCTGCGCCTGCTCGCCCAGTCGCACAAGAACATCTGTTGTGTGGGCGATGATGACCAGTCGATCTATGGCTGGCGCGGGGCAGAGGTGGGAAACATCCTGCGCTTTGAAAAAGATTTTCCGGGCGCGCATGTGGTGCGGCTGGAGGAGAACTACCGCTCGACGGGCCATATCCTTGCCGCTGCGTCCGGTGTGATTTCCGCCAATAAGGGGCGGCTGGGCAAGACGCTCTTCACCTCCGGCGAGGATGGCGAGAAGGTTCGCCTGATCGGCCATTGGGATGGCGAGGAAGAGGCCCGCTGGATCGGGGAAGAGATCGAAGCGGCGCAGCGCGGCACCCGTGGCATGGCGCCCATCGGCCTTGATGATATGGCGATCCTTGTCCGCGCATCTCACCAGATGCGCGCCTTTGAGGACCGTTTTCTGACCATCGGCCTGCCTTACCGTGTCATCGGCGGCCCTCGCTTTTACGAACGCATGGAGATCAGGGACGCGATGGCCTACTTCCGCCTCGCGGTCTCGCCAGAGGATGATCTGGCATTCGAGCGGATCGTGAATACCCCCAAGCGTGGGCTGGGTGACAAGGCAGTGCAAACGATTCAGCGCACGGCCCGCAGCAACGGCGTGTCATTGGTTGAAGGTGCGCGGTTGGTTGTGCAGGGCAAGCTGCTTGGTGGCAAGGGTTTGATGGAACTGGGCGTTCTGGTTGCCTCGATCGACCGTTGGAACGCGCAGGTCCGCGATGAGGCCGACACCCATGTCGAACTCGCCGAGATGATCCTTGATGAGAGCGGCTACACGACCTTCTGGCAGAACGACAAAACGCCTGAGGCGCCGGGGCGGCTGGAGAACCTGAAGGAACTGGTCAAGGCGCTGGAGAATTTCGAGAACCTGCAGGGGTTCCTCGAACACGTCAGTCTGATCATGGACAATGAGACAGACGATGGCGGCGAGAAGGTCAGTATCATGACGCTGCACGCCGCCAAGGGTCTGGAGTTTCCCGCCGTATTCCTGCCGGGATGGGAGGACGGCTTGTTCCCCTCGCAACGGTCGATGGATGAAAGCGGGCTCAAGGGCCTCGAAGAGGAACGCAGGCTCGCCTACGTCGGTATCACGCGGGCCGAAGAGGTGTGCACGATTTCTTTTGCCGCCAACCGCCGTGTCTATGGTCAGTGGCAAAGCCAGATGCCGTCGCGCTTTATCGACGAACTGCCAGAGGATCATGTGGAGGTGCTGACGCCGCCCGGTCTTTACGGGGGGGGATATGGTGCAGCAGGCATGTCGGCGAGCGCCTCTCCCATGATGCAGGGGATGGCGCGATCGACCCTGCATGAAGAGGCCAGCCGCGCCGATGTCTACAACTCGCCTGGCTGGAAGCGCCTGCAATCCCGCAGCCAACAGCGCGGCATGACCGCCCCGTCAGAGGCGCGGAACATGACGATTGATCTGGATGCCACCAGCGCCTTTACCGAAGGGGAGCGCGTGTTCCATCGGAAATTCGGCTATGGCGAGATCATGGGGATCGAAGGTGACAAGCTGGTCATCGAATTTGACAAGGCGGGTGCCAAGCATGTTGTCGCCAAATTTGTCGTCAGTGCCGATCAGGCGGATGATGTGCCGTTCTAGCCGCTAGTCGTCCACAGAACGGATGATCTTTGCCGGATTGCCTGCAGCGATCATGCGGTCTGGCACATCTCTGGTCACGACCGACCCGGCGCCAACGACAGCCCCCGCGCCAATCGTCACGCCGGGCATGATGATCGCCCCTGCACCAATCCAAGCATATGCGCCAATCGTGATTGGCTTGGCGATATTGTGCACGATGAAAGGAGGCATCCCCTCAGGATTAGTGTCGGTGAAACGATCTGCGGGCCGGACGGGATGGGTTGCCGTAACAAGCTGGACGTTTGGCCCGATTGCGGCGCGTTCTCCGATTGTAATCGGGGCGCTGTCCAAGAAGGTTGCGCCGTTGTTGACAAAGACCCATGCCCCCAAATGAATGTTGCAACCGAACTCAACAGTGAATGGCGGCTTGATGATGCACGGTCCATCCACAGTCCCGAAAAGTGCTCGCATCGCTGCGAGTTGCGCGGGCCTATCATCAGGTGAAACCGCGTTCAGGGCGTCCAGACGTGCCTGTGCTTTCGCCTGCATCTCCAGAAGCGTTGGATCAGCTCCGTTGTAAAGCTCACCCGCGATCATCTTTTCAAATGGCGTTTTCATGCAGCTAATCTGTGCGGGATTGGTTGATGGAGCAAGGACCTAACTGATCAACATCGGATAAAGCGAAACGACCAGCAACACGGCCATGGAGACGTTGAACACGCGCAGCCTCTGTGCTGTGCCAAGCCAGCGCCGTACTTGCACCCCCATCCAGGCCCAGACAGTAACGGACGGCAAGTTGACGGCTGCAAAGATCACCGCGACCATCAATGATCCGATGACGATGCCCCTGTCTTGTGGTGCATAAGCGCTGATTGCCGTAATCGCCATGAACCAGGCCTTTGGGTTGACCCACTGGAAGGCAGCGGCCTGCAGAAATGTGAATGGCTTCCCCGTCACCTCTTTTGCCTCCGGTGGCACAGCGTTGGCGATTTTCCACGCAAGCCACAACATATAGGCCGCGCTGAGGATTTTGAGCAGGGTGTTCAACACCGGATAAGCCTCGAAAACTTGCAAGAGCACGATGCCCACCATTGCCACCATAAAGGCATGGCCTATTGAGATACCCAGCATATGCGGCACGGTCCGGCGCAAACCATAATTGGCGCCCGATGCCATCAGCATCAGGTTGTTGGGGCCCGGTGTGACCGAACTGGCGAACGCGAAGCCAATTAAGGCAATGAGAATTTCATATGTCATGGCGCAACATTAATTGGCATATTGCGCAATGAAATTGCCAAGTTGTGCCATTTTGGTGTAATTGATCAATTAATGGCTGGTATTGATCAAATAAACGAAAAAATATTGCGTGAATTGCAACGCGATGGGCGGATGACCAACCTGCAATTGGCCGAAGCTGTCGGCCTGTCGCCGTCCGCCTGTCTGCGCCGCGTTCAGGAACTAGAGCGGAACGGCACGATCAGGGGCTATCGCGCAAAGCTGGATCCTGTGCGCACTGGTCGGTCCTATGTTGTCTATGTCGCGGTCGGGCTGTCTGAGCATACGAAAGCAGCTCAATCGGGCTTTGAGCAAGCAATGCAACGTGCGGCAGAAGTCACGGAATGCCACAATGTCGCTGGTGCATTTGAATATATGCTGCGCGTCGAAGTCGCCGATCTGCCAGCCTACAAGGCCTTTCATACCGACACACTCGGCACCGTGCCGCATGTGCGATCGATCACAAGCTATATGGTGATGGGAAGCCCTAAGGATACCCGCGCATAAAAAAACGGCCATGCCCGGGAGGAGGTGGGCATGACCGTTTCTTATTTATAAGCGCGCCACCTTAAGGGAGGAGGCAGTAGCACACTTCTTCACAAAGCATCGCGGGAGGAGGTGCGATAACCTTGCGGTCTTCTCGAAACGCGCCAGGGAGGAGGGAGGCGGTCCCGAATTCCATGTCGGTGGCGACACTCTGGGAGGAGGTGAGTGTCGCCACCGTTTTGAACTGACCCACGGCGTCAGGGAGGAGGAGAGCCGTAGGTTCATTCTCAAGACTGCCTCAGGGGGAGGAGGTGGCAGTCTCGAATTGGTAGGTGCGGTGTTTTCCGCTCTTGTGACAGTTATGTAGGATAATGCTGCACTTGCACAATAACGCGTTTGTCAATGCTGCTATGCAGCAAATGCATAAGAGGCGTTGACCTAGTGTCATGTGTTTGCTTGTTTTTTACGCAAGTTGCACGCTAGGCACTTGCGTCGGTGGATCATCATGCCAGATGTGGCATGAACCCGATAAAACAGTTGACCCAAGGGGCGCCGAATGACAGCCACACGCGACGATGTGCTTGCCGCACTCTCCCGATTGACACTCCCTGGCGGGGAGAATCTCGTATCGAAAGACATGATCCGTGCGCTTTCCGTAGAAAACGGCGCGATCAGATTCGTGATCGAAGCGGAAACCCCGGAAGCAGCGTCGCGGATGGATGCTGTCCGCCGCGCGGCTGAAGATATCGTGCGCCGCCTGCCAGGGGTGGAAACAGCTTCTGTGGTGCTTACGGCCCACGGTGCGCCAGCGAAACCGAAAGATCCGCCAGCGCTCAAGGTTGGTCGCCACCCGACACCACAATCCGGCCCTGCAAAAGTGTCCGGTGTGGATCGGATACTGGCAATCGGGTCCGGCAAGGGGGGTGTTGGTAAATCCACAGTATCCTCGAACCTGGCCGTAGCTTTGGCGAAGGCAGGGCGCAAGGTGGGATTGCTTGACGCTGATATCTACGGACCTTCACAGCCACGCATGATGGGGGTGAACAAGCGTCCCGGCTCCCCCGACGGCAAGACGATTATCCCGCTTCATGCGCATGGCGTCACGATGATGTCGCTCGGGCTGATGATGGAAGAAGGCAAAGCGGTCGTCTGGCGCGGCCCGATGCTGATGGGGGCGCTGCAACAGATGCTGGGGCAGGTCCAATGGGGCAAGCTGGATGTGCTTATCGTTGATCTGCCGCCTGGTACCGGTGATGTGCAGTTGACCTTGTGCCAGAAAGCGGAGGTCACAGGTGCAATCGTTGTCAGCACACCGCAGGATGTGGCGCTTCTTGATGCGCGTAAGGCGATTGACATGTTCAACTCTGTCCGCACGCCAATCCTTGGCATGATCGAAAATATGTCGAGCTTTCAATGTCCGACTTGTGGCAGTGAACATCATATTTTCGGCCATGGTGGCGTCGCAACCGAGGCTGAGAGGCTGGGTGTTCCACTGCTCGGTGCGCTGCCGATTGACCTGGAAACTCGGCTTGCGGGCGATGCGGGCACACCGATTGCGGCTGGTGACGGGCCAATGGCGCGAGCATATGGACAGCTTGCGCAGCGTCTGATTGATGGCGGCATGGCGTAATGCTGATCCGACCGGCCGGGGCGTATGATTCTGACGTTATTTGGCCGTTGTTGCGTGATGTGTTCCGACGCGGCGATACATATGCCGTGGATCCGGCGATCAGTAGGCAGGACGCGCTCGCTTATTGGGTTGATCGGCCAGACGCCACTTTCGTGGCAGAGCACCAAGAGCGTGTCCTTGGAACGTATTATCTTTGCCCAAACCAGTCGGGCGGCGGGGCGCATGTCTGTAACTGCGGTTACATCGTTGATCCTTCGGCGCGCGGGCAGGGCGTTGCCCGCGCGATGTGCGAACATAGTCAGGAGATCGCACGAGAAATCGGATATCGCGCGATGCAATTCAATTTTGTGCTCGAAAGTAACGAGGGTGCAATCCGACTGTGGACCCGGCTCGGATTCCAGATCATCGGCACGATCCCTGAGGCTTTTGATCATCCGTCGCTCGGCTATGTGGCTGCGCACATCATGCACAAGTCACTGATCTGACACATCGCGACTCGTTTCGGGAAAGTCTGGAATCGACGGAGCATGGCGAGACGATTTCCTGTCCCACATGGTATATTCACGTTTGATTTGTGAGATTTGTCTCCACGAGATCAAATTTTTTCTTTGGTGTCAGGGTTGCGCTGGGACGCGGTGGAACGCTTAGAATTTCCCATATATTGATGATTTTTGGTAGCGTAACACTCTATATTGCGCATGAATTTGTTGTGGTTGATCGCAACCTTAGTGCTGGCACTCCAGTCATTTCCAGTAAGTTCCATGAATTCCCAAAAAAGTGTTGATCGGTGAGGAAACTGCTGGCACAACAGTGTCACGGTAATGACGAATTTGATTTCCAAAGGGGCAAAATAAGAACCCCAACCGGCGAAAGTTGCAGGTTTCATACAGGCTTCGCCATTACCCAACAGATCCGGCGCGTGAGCGAGCAGACATCCCCCCAGGTGGCACGCGCAGTCGGACTTCCCGCAAAGGGACGAAGGCGGCGGATTGTGCAGTGGCAGCAGCGCAATCCGCCGTTTTCACATCCAGAGGAATTCAGGGGGCAAGGGCCGAGGGACAGTGGTTCTGAGTTTTACAGGCGAACACACCCAAAAGGTGGACAGCAAGGGGCGCATGTCGATCCCTGCTGATTTTCGTCGTGTTCTCGAAGCTGGCGATCCCGAGTGGACGCAAGGCCTGAACCCCAGACTTTATTTGCTTTACGGCGATCACCTGAAAGAAACGTTGCACGTCTATACGATGGACGGGTTTGCCGAGATTGCCGACCAGATCAATGCGATGCCGAAAGGTGATCCTGGCAAGATGCGCCTGTCACGTTTGATCCTTGGTCAATCCATCAGACTCGAAGTCGACAAAGACGGCCGCACAGTAATGCCGATCCGTCAGCGCCAGAAGCTGGGCCTGACTGATGGAGAGCTCTACTTCAGTGGCGTCGGTGACCACTTCGAAATCTGGAAAGCAGAGACATATGAGGAAACCGTTGGTCAGTCGATGGCTGACTGGTTGGCCGAACAGCCCGATGATTTCGATCCGCTGAGTTTGCTAGGTACGTGAGGGTCCGATGTCAGCTGCCGCAGACGAAACCCCACACATTCCTGTCCTGATCAGGCCGCTCATCGCAGCGGTCTCGCCTGTTTCCGGGGTCTGGCTTGATGGCACTTTTGGCAATGGCGGATATACGCGCGCGCTGCTTGAGGCTGGCGCCGACACGGTGATCGGTGTGGACCGTGATCCGCTGGCCTTCGAAATGGCATCGCATTGGGTTCCGACATACGGCGACAGGATCAAACTGGTGCAGGGCGTTTTTTCAAAGCTCGACGACTACGCCAGCGACCTCGATGGCGTGGTCTTGGATCTGGGCGTCAGTTCCATGCAGTTGGATCTTGCTGAGCGCGGTTTTTCATTCATGCGGGACGGGCCATTGGACATGCGCATGTCACAGGAAGGGCGGTCCGCCGCTGACATCTGTAACGAAGCTGAGGAGGCAGAAATTGCTGATATCATCTATCTTTACGGCGAAGAACGCGCGTCGCGGCGGATCGCTAAAGCGATCGTGGCCGCGCGACCTCTCGACACTACGCTCGCGCTGGCGAAAGTGGTGGAAGGGTGCCTCCCGCGTGCAAAACCTGGACAATCACATCCGGCCACGCGCACCTTCCAGGCGCTCCGCATCGCGGTCAACAATGAATATGGTGAGCTCGCAGAAGGGCTAATGGCGGCCGAGCGGGCGCTGAAACCCGGTGGCCAGCTTGCCGTTGTGACATTCCATTCGGTCGAGGACCGGATGGTCAAAAGGTTCTTTCAGGCCCGATCAGGCAATGCGGCCAATGCCAACCGGTATGCCCCGGCGCTGGAAGAGATCACTCCGGCGTGGAAGGTCAGTCAGCGCAAGGCGATCGGACCTGACGAACAGGAACTGGCCGAAAACCCGCGGTCGCGCTCGGCAAAACTGCGTGTCGCTGTGCGCACAGATGCGCCTGCCGAACCGATTGACCCAAAGGACCTGGGCATGCCGATGAAAAAGGGGCGGAAGTAATGCGTGGTTTGTTTTACGTGCTCTCGGCTTTGGCGGTCATGGGCTTGGCCTTCTGGGCCTATCAGGAAAACTACAAAACACAGTCGGCAATTGCTGACGTGCGTGATCTGCACCAAGAAATCGGTGCTGCTCATGAACGGCTGCGCGTCTTGAACGCAGAGTGGGCGTATCTCAACCGGCCTGACCGTTTGGCGGATCTCGCCGATTTGAACTTTGACCGGCTCGGCCTCTTGCCGTTGATGCCGGAGGCGTTTGGAAGTGTTGATCAGGTTGCTTTCCCCCAGCAACCGCTTTTGCCGATTACGAATGCAATCGAGCTGTCTTCTGACAATGCAGGATCGGAGAGTGGACTATGATCCGGACACCACTCCGCCCGCTCGCAGCAGTCCTGCGCGCCAGAGAGAAGGGGGAAAACCCTGCCGCAATCGAAGCTGCCAATAAGGCGCGACGGCATGCCGCCATGGCTGACAAACAGCGTCAACGCGCTGAGGGGCGTTTGTTGGTGCTGGGGCTTGCGTTTTTCGTCGCCTTCGGCGTGATCGGAATGCGGATGGGTGCGCTGGCATCTTCCGTGCCGGAGGAACCCCGCGCGGTTGTGGCGGGCAATCCCATCATCGGGCAACGTTCTGACATCATTGATAGAAATGGTCGTATCCTTGCGACCAATCTCCAGACGCATTCGCTCTACGCCCATCCTCAGGACATGATTGATCCTGCGCGGGCAGCCCGTGAATTGGCTGCGATCTTTCCAGAACTCGATGCCGCAGAACTGCATGAAGATTTCACAGGGGATCGACGCTTTCTCTGGATCCGTCGCCAGATCAGCCCTGAGCAGATGCAAGAGGTCCATGATATTGGCTCGCCTGGTCTTTTGTTCGGGCCACGCGAAATGCGGCTTTATCCCAATGGCCCGATTGCCGCGCACATCCTTGGCGGCGCAAGCTACGGTCGCGAGGGCGTCTCCTCTGCGGAAGTGATCGGTGTGGCTGGTGTTGAACGGCAATTCGATGGCTTCCTGCGTGATCCGGCAAATGAAGGTGCGCCGCTACAGTTGTCGCTTGATCTGACGGTGCAAGCCGTCACCGAGCAGGTCCTGGCAGGCGGCATGTCGATCATGAACGCCAAAGGCGCCTCATCGGTATTGATGGATATTCACACAGGCGAGATTGTCGCAATGGCCTCTCTGCCGGACTTTGATCCCAACAACAGACCTCGCGTTCTGACAAGCGGCGACCAGTCAGACAGCCCGCTGTTCAATCGTGCTGTTCAAGGTGTCTATGAGCTAGGTTCCGTGTTCAAGATCTTCACTGTTGCGCAGGCAATGGAACTGGGTCTTGTCAATCCCGACACCATGATCGACACGCAAGGGCCGCTGACGTGGGGTCGCTTCCGTATCAGGGATTTCCATGACTATGGGCCGCGCCTGAGTGCGACCGACGTTATTGTTGAATCCTCGAACATTGGTACCGCGCGGATCGCCATGCAGATCGGTGCGGAGCGTCAGCAGGACTTTTTGCGTAACCTCGGTTTTCTTGAGCCGACCCAGATCGAGATGATTGAGGCGCCAACAGGGCGTCCGCTTGCACCGCGGAATTGGTCGGAAATCTCCACCATGACGATCTCTTACGGTCATGGTTTGTCGTCCTCGCCGCTGCATCTGGCGGCGGGCTATGCATCGCTTTTGAATGGCGGCACGCAGGTGCGCCCGACGTTATTGCGTCAAAGTGAACCCCAGCAGGGGCCGCGCGTGATCAGCGCGGCGGTCAGCGCGCGTTCGCGCGATATGCTGCGTCAGGTGGTGACCCGCGGGACAGCATCATTCGCCGAGGTTCCAGGCTATGCGGTGGGTGGCAAAACCGGCACCGCCGACAAGCCGCGCGCCGCCGGTGGCGGCTACTACGATGACAAAGTCATTGCGACCTTTGCGTCGGTTTTCCCGGCTCACAACCCGCGTTACGTTTTGATCGTCACCCTTGATGAGCCCACCGAAACATCCGGGACAGAGCCGCGCCGTACGGCGGGATGGACGGCGGTGCCCGTTGCGGCCGAGATGATCCGCCGCGTCGCGCCCTTGCTGGGTCTCAGACCACAGGTGGACAGCGCTCAACAGGTCGGTGTAACTCTCACCTCAAACTAATACGAGGTGGACGATGAAGTCGCTGGCAGAACTGGGGCTGAGGGCGCAAGGCGGGCGCGAGGCGCAGATCACCGGATTGGCCGTCGATAGCCGTGATGTGAAACCGGGCTTTCTCTTTGCTGCGCTGCCAGGTGCACGCGTCCATGGTGGCGAATTCATCCAATATGCCTTGCGTATGAAAGCAGGCGCGATTCTGACCGACGCCACTGGTGCGGAGCTTGCAAAAAGTGAGCTCGCTGAAAGCGATGCCGCATTGATTGTCACGGAAGACCCCAGAGAGGCGCTGGCCCAGACAGCCTCGCTGTGGTTCGGGGCGCATCCTGCGACCGTTGTGGCAGTGACCGGAACCAATGGCAAAACCTCGATCTCCAGCTTTTGCCGTCAGATCTGGGAAGAACTGGGGATTGCAGGCGTCAACCTTGGAACAACGGGCGTTGAAGGTGTCTGGACACATCCTCTCGCGCATACGACACCTGAACCGATTACCCTCCATCGCGTGATGGCCGAGGCTGCGCAAAACGGTGTCACACATGTTGCGATGGAAGCGTCGTCGCATGGTCTTGATCAGCGCCGCCTTGATGGCGTGATCCTGAAGGCAGCGGGATTTTCGAATTTCACGCAAGATCACCTTGATTATCACAAGACCTTTGAGGCTTATTTTGATGCCAAGATGGGTCTTTTCCGCCGTGTTTTGCCTCAGGACGGGACGGCGGTCATTAATCTTGATGATCCTAAAGGGCCCCAAGTTGCGCAAATCTCTAATGAGCGCGGACAATCGGTCATGGGCGTAGGACGCCATGCCGATGCGCGGTTGAAATTAACAGGGCAACGCTTTGATGCGACAGGCCAGGACTTTCTGTTCCAGTGGGACGGCAAATCACGTCAAACGCGCCTGAATCTGATCGGTGGTTTTCAGGCCGAGAATGTCCTTTTGGCAGCCGGTCTGGTGATTGCTGCTGGCGCTGACGCCGACGCGGTTTTTGATACTTTACCGCATCTGAAAACAGTACGTGGGCGGATGGAACTTGCTGCAACACGCGAAAGCGGTGCTGCGGTATTCGTCGATTACGCGCATACGCCTGACGCCATTGAGACCGCGCTGAAAGCCATGCGGCCTCACGTGATGGGGCGGATCATCGTTATTGTCGGAGCCGGTGGGGATCGCGACACGTCCAAACGCCCGTTGATGGGCAAAGCGGCGGCCGAGAATGCTGATGTCGTAATTATCACAGACGACAATCCGCGGTCTGAAGATCCTGCCACGATCCGCCGCGCTGTAATGGATGGGGCGTTGGACATTGGCGATCCGGCAGTGATCAGTGAAGTTGGCGACCGGGCTGAAGCGATCCTGAGAGGGGTCGATATGTTGACCGCAGGTGATGCGTTGCTGATTGCAGGAAAAGGGCACGAGACCGGTCAAACCGTTGGTGATACGGTGCTCCCTTTCGATGATGTTGAACAAGCCAGCGTGGCTGTCGCTGCATTGGAGGGCCGGATATGAGCGAATTATGGACCTCCGCAGAGGCAATGGCCGCCACCGGCGGGCAAACCACTGGCGATTGGACAGCCACAGGTGTTTCAATCGACACGCGCACACTTCAGCCGGGTGATCTTTTTGTGGCGCTCAAAGACGTTCGTGATGGCCACGACTTTGTTGCGCAAGCACTGGAACTTGGTGCCGCTGCTGCGCTTGTGTCCCGCAAACCTGAAGGTGTGCCAGATAGCGCCCCGCTTTTGCTCGTGGACGATGTCCTTAAGGGACTTGAGGCGCTTGGTCGCGCAGCCCGCGCACGCTCGGCGGCGCGCATCGCAGCAATCACAGGTTCAGTCGGCAAAACGTCGACAAAAGAGATGCTGCGCACCGTTTTGGGGCGGCAAGGAAAGTGTCATGCCGCAGAGGCTTCTTATAATAACCACTGGGGGGTGCCCCTGACGCTTGCGCGGATGCCAGCGGATACCGAATTTGCGGTGATCGAAATTGGTATGAGCAATCCGGGTGAGATTACACCGCTATCGCGCATGGCCCGGCCTCACGTCGCTATGGTGACAACAGTTGCTGCAGCGCATCTGGCGTCTTTTGACGATCTGTCGGGCATTGCTCATGAAAAAGCCTGCATCATGGATGGTATGGAGCCAGAGGGCGTAGCGGTGCTGAACGGGGATGTAGATACCACCCACATACTGCAAGCGCATGCAGATCACGTCGGGGCGCGCAAGGTTCTGTTTGGTGAAAACGAGCTCGACTGGATGGTCGGAAATGTCCAGATCAAAGGCGATATCACCGTGATCAAAGCCAGACATGGTGAAGAGGACTACCTGTTCAAGCTGTCAGTTCCTGGCAGGCATTTTGCGGTGAATGCCGTTGGCGTTCTCGCCGTGGTCGAGGCATTGGGTGCTGATCCTGTCGCTGCCTCACTTGATCTCGCGGCCTGGGTCCCACCAGCGGGCCGCGGCACGCGAGAGGTCATCGTCACCGATGGCGCCAACGAAGGCGAGAGCCTCGAACTCCTGAACGATGCTTTCAACGCGAACCCGACTTCACTTGCTGCATCCTTGGAAGTGCTTGCGGCCTCAACACCGACACACAATGTCGGACGCATCGTCAAGGGACGGCGCGTCGCGATTTTGGGCGATATGCTGGAACTGGGGCCTCAAGAGATCCAGATGCACAGCGAGATGGCGCAGAATCCGCATCTTCAGCAACTGGAGCTTATTCACTGTGCAGGTCCGCTGATGCGTCATTTGTGGGAGGCGTTGCCGGACCGGCAACGTGGCCAGTGGGCTGCGACGGCAGCCGAACTCGTCCCGAAAGTGACACATCTGGTCGATGCAGGCGATGTTGTGCTGGTCAAAGGGTCTAAAGGGTCCAAAGTCAGTCTGGTCGTTGACGCCATCCGTAAACTGGGGCATCGCCTCTCGGATCAAGACGAAGGATAACCCATGCTTTACTGGTTGACCGCACTTTCCGATGGCGGAGACTTTTTCAACCTCTTCCGCTACATCACGTTTCGCGCGGGCGGAGCCTTCATGACAGCGCTGCTATTCGGATTCATCTTTGGGAAACCTCTGATCAACGTTCTGCGCCGCACACAAGGCAAAGGCCAACCTATCCGCGATGACGGACCGGAAGGTCACTTCGTCAAAGCCGGGACCCCGACAATGGGCGGTCTATTGATCGTTGGCGCACTGACTTTCAGCACGCTGCTTTGGGCACGGCTCGATAATCCGTTCGTGTGGATGGTGCTGTTCGTGACCTTATCGTTTGCAGCCATCGGCTTTGCTGATGATTATGCAAAAGTCTCCAAACAGTCGACTGGTGGTGTCTCAGGTAAAGTCAGGATTTTGTTGGGGATATTGATTGCTGGGATCGCCGGCTACTGGGCTGCGGCCTATCACCCTGATGACCTGACACATCAGCTTGCCTTGCCGGTTTTCAAAGACACGCTGATCAATCTGGGAATTCTTTTTATCCCATTTGCAATCATTGTGATTGTCGGTGCCGCGAATGCGGTGAACCTGACAGATGGGCTTGATGGGCTTGCGATCATGCCAGTGATGATTGCTGCCGGTGCATTCGGGGTGATTGCCTATGCGGTCGGTCGCACCGACTTTACCCAATATCTTGATGTCCACTATGTGCCTCATACAGGTGAGCTCCTGATCTTCACGATGGGTTTAATCGGTGGAGGTTTGGGCTTTCTTTGGTATAACGCACCCCCTGCAGCGGTCTTCATGGGCGATACGGGGTCTCTGGCTTTGGGCGGAGCGCTGGGCGCAATCGCTGTGGCCACAAAACACGAGATCGTTCTGGCAATTGTCGGCGGGCTCTTCGTGGTTGAGGCGCTCTCGGTGATTATTCAGGTGCTGTACTACAAGCGGACAGGGAAGCGGGTCTTCCTGATGGCCCCGATCCATCACCATTATGAGAAAAAGGGATGGGCCGAGCCGCAGATTGTCATCCGTTTCTGGATTATCTCTCTGATCCTCGCCATGATTGGGCTCGCGACGCTGAAGGTTCGTTAGGGGGCAAAACCAGATGATTCCGGTCCAAGGCTATGAGGGGCAGGTCGTGGCGGTCTTGGGCCTTGGGCGGTCAGGTCGCGCTACAGCGGCGGCGCTGAAAGCAGGCGGTGCTATTCCAGTCGTTTGGGATGATGGGGCCAGTGCGCGCGAGGCCGCTTATGACGCAGGTTTTGACATCAGAGACCTGACGAAAGCGGGCGCGTTTGATGATGTCGCCGCGTTGATCGTCAGCCCTGGAATTCCGCACCTTTATCCCAAACCAAACCCCATCATTGCCGCCGCGTGGGATGCCGATGTCCCCGTCGACAACGATATCGGACTATTTTTCCGATCTTTCGCAACACCGGATTGGGATAATTTTGATACGACACCCAAGGTGATCGCGATTACAGGGTCAAACGGCAAATCGACGACATCGGCATTGATCCATCACATACTTGTGGAAAATGGTCGGCCTTCACAGTTGGCAGGGAACATCGGACGTGGTGTTCTCGATCTTGAACCAGCCCATGACGGCGAGGTGATCGTGCTGGAACTCTCGTCCTATCAGACTGACCTTGCCCGAAGCCTGACGCCAGACATTGCCGTCTGGACCAACCTCACGCCAGATCACCTTGACCGTCATGGCGGGTTCGGCGGGTATTTTGCGGCCAAGCGTCGGCTCTTTGCCGAAGGCGGGCCTGACCGCGCCGTGATTGGGGTTGATGAGGCTGAAGGGCGCTATCTCGCCAATCAACTCAGTCAGGGACGCGGAGACGACCGTGTGTTGCGCATCTCTTCGGGGCAAAAACTGACCGGCGATGGTTGGACTGTCTTTGCTCGCAAGGGCTTTCTGGCAGAGCATCGCAAAGGCCGGCAGGTTGGGTCCATTGATCTGAGGAAAATCAAGGGATTGCCGGGCGCGCATAACCACCAGAACGCCTGCGCCGCTTATGCGGCCTGTCGTACCTTGGGTCTTGGCCCAAAGGGGATTGAGGCTGCCATGCACAGCTATGGCGGCTTGCCTCACCGCAGTCAGCTGATTGCGGAGCAGAACGGTGTTGCTTTCATCAATGACAGCAAGGCCACGAATGTTGATAGCGCGGCCAAGGCTCTTCAGGCCTTCTCCAAGATCCGTTGGATCTGCGGCGGATTGCAAAAAGACGGCGGGCTGGATGGACTGCTGCCATATCTTGACCACGTCGTGAAAGCCTACGTCATCGGTCGCGAGGCGGAGGATTTTGCCAGACAGTTGACTGGTGCAGATGCGGAAGTTTGCGGCACAATGGCCGCTGCGGTTGCGCAGGCAAAAGCTGATGCGCAGTCAGGTGAGACGGTGCTCCTTGCACCTGCGGCTGCATCTTTTGACCAGTACGATAGTTTCGAAAAGCGGGGCGAGGACTTTATTGCCTGCGTAAAAGCCGCTTTGGCGTAAACAAAAGAGGGAACCTAGCCGGCAGCGATAGCCTTGCCGGCTGCCCATCCTGATGACCACGCCCATTGGAAGTTATAGCCACCAAGCCATCCAGTGACATCCACGCATTCCCCGATGAAGTAGAGGTTGGGAACGGATTTGGACATCATCGTTTGGGAAGAGAGCGCATCGGTGTCGATGCCGCCCAAGGTCACTTCAGCGGTGCGATAACCCTCTGATCCAGCCGGTTTCACCTCCCATGCTGAAAGTGCCGCCGATATTTCGCCGAGGCGCCTGTCGCTCTGGTCAGCTATATTGCCGGAAAGGTTCAGATCGGCGCTGAGAAACTCGACCAATCGTGTGGGCAGATGTTGTGCCAGCACCGAGGTCAGCGCCTTGCGTCCTTGTGTGCTGCGGTCTTGCTGCAACTTTTGCAGCAAGGTCCCGGACGGATCAAGGTTGAGGGTGATTGCCTCGCCTTCTTCCCAGTAAGAGGAGGCCTGCAAGACCGCAGGCCCCGAAAGCCCACGATGGGTAAACAGGATAGCCTCGTCAAAACTGGTGCGGGCCGTCGTCACCCGCGATGGCGCGGCAACACCGGCTAGCGGTTTGAATTTCTCGTCCGAAAAGGTCAGCGGAACAAGGCCGGGGCGGGGAGCGACGACCGGAATGTCGAACTGAGACGCGATCTGGTAGGCAAGCCCTGTGGCGCCCATCTTTGGAATAGATTTTCCGCCGCAGGCCACGACAAGCTTTTGCGCTTGGATCGTGGTGCTGCGACCGCTTTTTTCGACGATGACGCGGAAGCCTTCGGCATTGCGGCTGATGACTTTCACGTCGGTCTGCAGCCAAAGCTTCGCGCCGGACTTTTCCATCTCGGCCCGTAGCATAGCGATGATGTCTTTGGCGGTGGTGTCACAGAACAACTGTCCAAGCGTTTTTTCGTGCCATTTGATCCCGTATTGATCAACGAGCGCGATAAAATCCCACTGCGTGTACCGTTTGAGGGCCGATTTCGCAAAGTGCGGGTTCTGGCTGATAAAATTCTGCGGACTGGCGTAGAGATTTGTGAAATTGCATCGACCGCCGCCCGATATGCGGATCTTCTCGCCTGCGGCTTTGGCGTGATCAATGACAAGTACATCATTACCCGCATGTGCTGCACACATCATGCCAGCGGCCCCGGCGCCTATGATCAAGGTTTCGACGTTCATGCGCGGCATATGCCGGAGGCGATGCGGAAATTCAAACGTTCAAACAGTGGAATCTGTCAGGGCAGGGCGGCGTCGGAAGAAGCGTCGGGCTTCCAGCATTTTGTGTAGAATCGAAGCCCAAGGCGGTCTATGGTGGATTCAGACCCGGAAAACGGGCGTTAGAGGCAGTATGGCGGTAAATCCATGACGGAAATGGTCTATGGCACGGTTCCCGTGCAATCGGGCGATCCAGTCCTTCCCCGTTGGTGGCGGACAATCGACAAATGGACAATGTCCTGTGTTCTCGTCCTTTTTGGGATCGGTTTGCTTCTTGGACTCGCGTCGTCACCACCGCTGGCGGCCAAAAATGGTCTGGAACCCTTCCATTACGTGACAAGGCAGGCAGTTTTCGGCGGTCTGGCGATGTTTGTGATGCTCGTGGTGTCGATGATGTCTCCGACCCTTGTACGCAGACTTGCTGTGATTGGTTTCTTTGCCGCGTTTGTTGCTTTGGCACTGTTGCCATTTCTGGGAACGGACTTCGGCAAAGGTGCAACGCGCTGGTATTCACTGGGCTTTGCGTCCGTGCAGCCGTCAGAGTTCCTGAAGCCCGGATTCGTCGTGATGGCAGCATGGTTGCTTGCGGCGTCCCAGCAGATTGGTGGACCCCCGGGGAAAATCTACTCGTTTGTCCTGACTGTGATGATCGTGCTGATGCTTGCAGCGCAGCCTGACTTTGGTCAGGCAGCCCTGATACTGTTTGGCTGGGGTGTCATGTATTTCGTGGCCGGTGCCCCGATGACCATCCTGATTGTGATCGCGTGTCTTGTGATCGCAGGAGGGGTGCTTGCCTATAACAGCTCTGAACACTTCGCCCGCCGCATCGACGGGTTCCTATCCCCCGATCTCGATCCGACGACGCAGCTGGGCTATGCGACGAACGCCATCCGCGAAGGAGGCTTTTTTGGTGTTGGGGTCGGTGAGGGTCAGGTGAAGTGGTCGCTGCCTGACGCACATACCGATTTCATAATCGCGGTCGCAGCCGAGGAATACGGGCTGATTTGCGTGCTTCTCATCATCGCGCTTTATGCTGTCATCGTTGTCCGGTCGTTGTTGCGCCTGATGAAGGAACGGGACGTTTTCATTCGCCTCGCTGGCACCGGCCTTGTTTGCATCTTCGGCGTTCAGGCCATGATCAACATGGGTGTTGCGGTCAGATTGCTGCCGGCCAAAGGCATGACCTTGCCCTTCGTGTCCTACGGCGGATCGTCCCTGATCGCTGGCGGTATCGCCGTTGGTATGCTGCTGGCCTTCACCCGCAGCCGTCCGCAGGGCGAGATGGGTGACATCTTGCTGCGCAGGGCCAACAGATGAGCGCACCCTTGCTGATTATCGCGGCCGGTGGCACAGGCGGTCACATGTTCCCCGCGCAGGCCTTGGCCGAGGCTATGTTGGCGAAAGGTTGGCGGGTGAAGCTCTCCACAGATGCCCGTGGCGCGCGCTACGCCGGTGGTTTTCCAGACGCGGTAGAAGTCAATGTTGTCGGGAGCGCGACTTTCGCTCGTGGCGGGATTTTGCAGAAATTTGTTGTTCCATTCCGCATTCTGACAGGAATTGCCGCAGCAAAGTGGCGCATGATCAAGGACCGGCCAACTGTTGTTGTCGGTTTCGGGGGATACCCTGCGATTCCTGCGATGTCAGCGGCTTGGGTCTTGCGACTGCCGCGCATGATCCACGAGCAAAATGGTGTGCTCGGTCGGGTGAACCAGCTTTTTGCCAAGCGGGTGAATCGTATCGCCTGTGGGACATGGCCCACCGAGCTTCCACGTGGGGTCGAAGGCGTCCACACCGGAAACCCCGTGCGCGCCGCAGTGCTGGAACAAGCAGGATCACCATATATCGCGCCCGGTGACTATCCGATGTCGATCCTGATACTTGGCGGCTCACAGGGCGCGCGCGTGATGTCCGACATCGTGCCCCCAGCGATAGCCGCGTTGCCGGAGCACATCAGACGCCGCGTCCGTGTAGCCCAACAAGCGCGCCCTGAAGATATGAAGCGCGTGACTGACTACTATGAAAGCGAACTGTTGACGGCTGAGGTCGAGACGTTTTTCGAGGATGTCCCGCGCCGCATGGCTGATGCACAACTTGTCATATCGCGCTCCGGGGCATCCACGGTGGCTGATGTCAGTGTTGTGGGCCGGCCCACAATCTGGGTGCCATATGCCGGTGCGATCCGTGACGAACAGACGGCGAATGCGCGGCAAATGGTCGAAGCCGGTGCCGCTGTTTTGATGCAGGAAGACACATTCGAGGTCGCTCCGCTGACCGCGAAGCTGACAGAACTTTTGTCTGATGAAGCCGGCATGATGAAGATGGCACAGGCCGCACTCGCCTGTGGCGTTCCTGACGCCACAGAGCGCCTTGTCAAAGAGGTTGAGAGTCTGGCAGAGGGACAGCAGAAATGATGGATGGAACCGCACTGATGAATGCTGCAACCAAATTGCCAACCGATATAGGGCCGATCCATTTTGTGGGCATCGGCGGCATAGGCATGTCCGGGATTGCCGAAGTGCTGTTGAACCATGGTTACACGATTCAGGGCTCTGACCTGAAAGAGACAAAGATCACCAAGCGCCTCAAAGATCTTGGGGCAATTGTTTACGAGGGTCAGAGAGCCGAAAACCTGGCAGGGGCGCAGGTCGTCGTCATTTCGTCCGCGATCAAGCCAGGCAACCCTGAACTCGACGCCGCTCGCGCTCTGGGGTTGCCGGTGGTGCGCCGTGCGGAGATGCTGGCCGAGTTGATGCGGCTGAAATCAAACGTGGCCGTTGCCGGGACACACGGTAAGACGACGACCACGACTATGGTGGCTGCTCTGTTGGATGAAGGCGGAATCGATCCGACGGTCATTAACGGTGGGATCATTCACGCCTACGGCTCAAATGCCCGTATGGGGCAGGGCGAGTGGATGGTGGTTGAAGCTGACGAAAGCGACGGAACATTCAACCGACTGCCCGCGACAGTTGCTATCGTCACAAATATCGACCCTGAACATATGGAGCACTGGGGTACGGTGGAGGCGCTGCATAAGGGTTTTTTCGACTTCGTCTCGAACATTCCGTTTTACGGATTGGCTGTCTGCTGCACTGACGACTCCGATGTTCAGACACTTGTGGGCAAGATCAGTGACCGGCGGGTCCGGACTTTTGGCTTTAACGCACAAGCAGACGTCCGCGCGATCAACCTGCGCTATGAAGCTGGCGTGGCGCATTTCGACATTGCGCTGCAGGCAGAGGATGCGCTGATTTCCGACTGTGTGCTTCCTATGCCGGGCGATCACAATGTCTCGAACGCGCTGGCCGCGGTTGCTGTGGCACGTCACCTCGGCATGAAGAAGGGCGAGATCCGCACAGCACTTGCCGGGTTCAAGGGCGTCAATCGCCGGTTCACAAAGGTTGGCGAATATAACGGCGTGCCGATCATTGATGACTATGGCCATCACCCTGTAGAAATCACAGCCGTCCTGAAGGCAGCACGCCAGGCCGCAACAGGGCGCGTGATTGCTGTCCACCAACCACACCGTTTTTCACGCCTTTCACATCATTTCGATGAATTCTGCGCCTGCTTCAACGATGCCGATATCGTCGGGATTTCGGAAGTCTTTGCCGCAGGTGAGGACCCGATTGAAGGCGCGACCCATCGTGATCTTGTTGCCGGACTCTCGCGTCACGGGCATCGTCATGCGATCGTTGTTGAAAGCGAAGATGATCTTGCCAATCTTGTTCTAGCAGAGGCGAAACCAGGCGACATCGTCGTGTGCCTTGGGGCAGGCACGATCAGCGCATGGGCGAATGCACTTCCGGCGAAATTGGCAGGCTGATCGCGGACGATGGCTGATCCATGGGTCCTGATTGGTCTATGGGTCTTGCTGTCATTTGTGATGGCGGTCCTTCCGTCGAAAGATAATCACTGGCGTCGCGCCTACGTTCTGATCATCGTCGGTTTACCGTTGCTCGTTTGGCTTTTCTGGCGACACGGTGTGTTTTTTGGGTCCATCGGCCTCATCGTTGGGTGCCTCATTCTGCGCTGGCCGGTTTATTACTTCTGGCTTTGGGTCAAAAGGCGGCTCGGTACCTGATGGCGGACCTCGCGATAATCGCCATTATGCTGGCCAGCGCGGCAATTCCCTTTGTCTGGCTGACCAGATTGGTCAGACGCGGCCACAGTGGACTGGCTTTGACGATTCTCAGCATTCTGGGCGGCGTGCTCGCGGTTCTGCTCTATGCCAGTGGGCGTCCCTTTGGCCTTGATCCTGTGCAAGCGATGGGCGCTTCGCTTCTTCTGATTATTCCAGCGTTAGCGGGAGCTTGCGCAGGTGCGCTCTTGGGGTGGCTACTGCGTCGCAGGGATGATCGCGGGCCGAGGTCGGACTGAGGTGCTTTGCCTTTGTGGCGTCCTGGTTTATCTGGTCAATCGCAATATTCGGTAAGAGCGCGAAGGCATAGCAGTTATGGACAATCTCCCCCAGGTGCGTGGCACGATCACACACCAAAAGTCGTTGGCAGAATTGACTTGGATGCGTGTCGGGGGCCCTGCCGAAGTGCTGTTCTTGCCGGCAGATCAGGATGATCTCTGTGAATTCCTGAAAGAACTGCCTCCTGAGATACCGGTTTTCCCCATGGGTGTTGGCAGCAACCTGATTGTTCGTGATGGTGGCGTGTCGGGTGTGGTGATCCGCCTTGGCAGGGGCTTCAATGACATCAGTATCGAAGGCGAGCATGTCACAGCCGGTGCCGCAGCTTTGGATGCGCATGTTGCCCGTCGTGCCGCCGATGAAGGTCTTGATCTGACATTTCTGCGGACCATTCCCGGTGCGATTGGCGGCGCGGTGCGCATGAATGCTGGATGCTACGGCACCTATGTCGCAGATGTTCTTGAAAGCGTGACCATCATTCGGCGGAATGGTCAAGTTGAAGAACGGGACGCAGCAGACCTCAATCTCGCCTACCGTCAGAGCACATTACCTGATGGGTCCATCATCGTTTCGGCCCGCTTCAAAGCCCAAAAGGCGGACCCGGATGTGCTGCGACAACGCATGAAAGACCAGCTTGCAAAACGTGACGAAACGCAGCCCACGAAAGACCGCACCGCTGGATCGACCTTCCGAAACCCTGCAGGATTTTCCTCGACCGGACTGGCTGATGACGTGCATGACCTGAAAGCTTGGAAGGTCATTGACAATGCAGGCATGCGCGGTGCGCGAGTGGGCGGTGCTGTGATGAACGAAAAGCACTCGAACTTCTTGACGAACGCTGGCGACGCGACTGCTGCCGATCTGGAAGATCTGGGCGAGTTGGTGCGGAAAAAGGTTTACGATTCCCAAGGCATTGAGTTACAGTGGGAAATCATGCGGGTCGGCGTCCGGAAAGGCGAAGACACCGCACAATAAGGGTCAAAAAGGCCCCGACCTGAAGAGCAGGTCATTGAAATTGACGGGTCGGCAAAAGACCCGCGAAAGAGGCGGTGGGTATGTCGAGCAGGGCAAACCCGAAAGTAGTTGTCCTTATGGGCGGCCCCTCGGCTGAGCGTGAAGTGTCGCTTAGCACGGGCCGCGAATGTGCAACGGCTTTGCGGGACGCAAATTGCGAAGTGATCGAGGTCGATGCAGGGCCCGACCTTGCCGCACGCCTTCTCGAAATCAAGCCCGATGCCGTTTTCAATGCTTTGCATGGCCGATGGGGTGAAGATGGTGCCGTTCAGGGTCTGCTTGAATGGTTGCGTATTCCCTATACGCACTCAGGTATTCTGGCGTCAGCGCTGTCGCTCGACAAGCAGCGGACCAAAGATGTCTATCGCAAAGCCGGGCTTCCCGTGGTCGAGAGCATTCTGGCCGATGTAGATGATGTGCGCCGTGCGCACGTCTTGCCGCCACCCTACGTGGTAAAGCCCTACAACGAAGGATCGAGCGTCGGCATTTACATCGTTGATGAGGCAGCGAATGGTCCGCCTCAGTTGGCTGACGATATGCCATCGACTGTCATGGTGGAAACCTACGCTCCAGGTCGTGAACTCACAACGACTGTGCTCGGCGACCGCCCGCTGACAGTGACGGACATCATCACGGATGGTTGGTACGACTATCACGCCAAATACGCAGAAGGCGGTTCGCGGCACGTTTTGCCAGCCGATATTCCGACAGAGATTTTTGATGCCTGCATGGACTATGCGTTGCGAGCGCACCAGGTCCTCGGGTGCCGGAGTCTCAGCCGGACCGATTTTCGGTGGGATGAGAGCAGGGGGCTCGATGGTCTGATTTTGCTTGAGACAAATACGCAGCCTGGCATGACACCGACGTCGCTGACGCCTGAACAGGCAGCGCATGTCGGTATCAGCTTTCCTGAGCTTTGCCGCACCTTGGTGGAGGATGCGTCATGCGACCGTTGATCCGTCGTGATACGCCATCTGCACCTTCGCGCGATCCGGCGCCGTCGCGCTTTGGGTATCGCCTCCAGCGTTTGATGCTCACCCCCGGTTTTCGCGGCACGGTCAGAATCGGCGTGCCACTTCTGTTGATCGGGGCGATTGCCGGGTCATGGTATTCCAAGCCTGAGAACCGGATTTTTCTGTCGCAGACCATCGCGGAAGCACAGCGCGATTTTCAGGAACGTCCGCAATTCATGGTGCGTGGTTCGCGGATCGAAGGCGGTGGTGCAGAGGTGACGGAGATCGTTTCTGCGTTCTTGCCGGATGCATATCCGCTGTCTTCCTTCGATATGGACCTTGATGCGATCCGCGTAGAAATCGAAGCCCTTGATCCAATCAAATCGGCCAGCGTGCGTGTCGGGCAAAACGGCCTGTTAGAGGTTGACCTGACGCCGCGCGTTCCGGTCGCGGTTTGGCGTGACGGTCAGGACTTGCGGTTGATCGATGCGGCAGGGGTTGTGTCAGGGCAGATTTCGGCGAGATCCGAACGTTCGGATTTGCCGCTGATTGCTGGCGAAGGCGCTGAGGCTGAAATTGCCGAAGCCTTACAGTTATTCGCGACGGCGGGCCCGCTTTTGCAGCGAGTGAGAGGCCTTGTACGCATGGGCGAGCGACGTTGGGACCTTGTTCTCGACGGAAATCTGCGGATCCTTCTGCCTGATCGCGGCGCGCAACGCGCGCTTGACCGGGTTCTGGCGCTTGATGCCGCGCGTGACATGCTGAGCCGTGACATCGCCGTCGTCGACATGCGAAATCCTGCAAGACTGACCCTGAGACTGAACGAAGAAGCGGCAATTGCGCTGCGGCGCATCAGCTCTGGCAACGAAAATAATAACGAGGTGGGCAACTGATGGGCGATTTATACGATAGCCAAAGGGCGATGCGCCAAATGCGCAAAGCGGCAATGCAACGGGGTGTTGTCGCCATTCTTGACGTCGGCACTTCAAAAATTGCCTGCTTGGTGCTTCGCTTTGACGGACCGGAGCAGTTTCGGGGGGCAGATGGTGTCGGATCACTGGCAGGACAGTCCCAGTTTCGCGTGATTGGTGCTGCTACAACGCGGTCTCGCGGGGTGCGTTTCGGCGAGATTGACGCCATGCAGGAAACCGAACGGGCAATCCGCACGGCCGTGCAGGCCGCTCAGAAGATGGCGAATGTGCGCGTCGATCATGTGATTGCCTGCCTCTCCGGTGCGCGTCCACGGTCGTACGGTCTGGACGGCGAATTGAATATCGGCGGCGGTATGGTCAGTGAACAAGACATCAGTCAGGTGATGGCAAACTGTGACGTGCCCGACTACGGCGCTGATCGTGAAGTCCTTCACGCACAGCCCGTAAATTTTGCATTGGATCACCGGTCCGGTCTGGCCGATCCGCGCGGACAGATCGGGACGAGCTTGACCTGTGACATGCACATGTTGACCGTCGACATGACCGCCATCCAAAACCTCTTTTACTGCATCAAGCGCTGTGACCTTGAATTGGCGGGTATCGCCTCATCGGCATATGTCTCCGGCATGTCCTCACTTGTCGAGGACGAGCAAGAGCTTGGTGCGGCCTGTATTGACCTCGGCGGTGGCGCCACCGGCATCTCGGTCTTCATGAAGAAACACATGATCTATGCCGATAGCGTGCGCATTGGTGGAGAGCATGTGACGTCCGACATATCCATGGGTCTGCAGATTCCAACGGCAACGGCCGAGCGGATCAAGACGTTTTACGGCGGTGTCGTCGCAACCGGCATGGACGACCGTGAAATGATCGAAATCGGTGGCGATACCGGCGATTGGGAACACGACCGCCGCACCGTCAGCCGGGCTGAACTGATCGGGATCATGCGTCCACGTGTCGAAGAGATCCTTGAAGAGGTCCGCGCCCGCCTTGATGCAGCAGGATTTGAACATCTGCCGAGCCAACAAATTGTTCTCACCGGCGGTGGCAGTCAAATCCCCGGACTGGACGGTCTAGCCAGCAAGATCCTTGGCCAGCAGGTGCGTCTGGGAAGACCCTTGCGTGTGCAGGGCTTGCCGCAGGCCGCCATTGGCCCTGCGTTCTCAAGCGCTGTCGGACTGACGCTCTTTGCCGCGAATCCTCAGGATGAGTGGTGGGATTTCGAAATTCCCGCAGATCGCTATCCGGCAAGATCACTGAAACGCGCGGTCAAATGGTTTAAGGATAACTGGTGATCCGCAAGATATTGCCATTACTCCGAAATCAGGCGGTGACCTAAAATATTCTGTCCAGATTTGGTGGCATTTTCTTGTTTTTATCGTGACCTTTCGGCATCACTTGGTTATTGTGAGTCTCAATAAGCAGTGATGGCCCGCGGGCACGGGCATTGATAAAAACAGGCGGATCAAATTATGACATTGAATCTCTCCCTTCCCGGGCACGACGAGCTGAAGCCTCGCATCACCGTTTTTGGTGTGGGCGGTGCAGGTGGCAACGCAGTGAACAACATGATCGAGCAGGCGCTCGACGGCACTGATTTTGTTGTTGCCAACACAGATGCACAGGCGCTGGCACAATCCAGAGCTGCCGCGAAAATCCAGATGGGTCTCAAAGTCACCGAAGGTTTGGGTGCCGGTGCGCGGGCCAGTGTCGGTGCCGCCGCTGCGGAAGAGAGCATCGAACAGATCGTAGATCACCTGGCGGGTGCCCATATGTGCTTCATCACTGCAGGTATGGGCGGTGGCACGGGAACCGGTGCTGCACCGATCATCGCGCAGGCCGCACGCGAGTTGGGCGTTCTGACCGTCGGTGTCGTGACCAAGCCGTTCCAGTTTGAAGGTGCCAAGCGCATGCGTCAGGCTGAGGCGGGTGTCGAGGCACTGCAAAAGGTCGTCGATACCCTGATCATCATTCCCAACCAGAACCTTTTCCGTCTGGCAAATGAGAACACTACCTTTACCGAAGCCTTCGCCTTGGCTGATGATGTGCTCTATCAGGGTGTGAAAGGCGTTACCGATCTGATGGTGCGTCCCGGTTTGATCAACCTCGACTTTGCGGACGTTCGCGCCGTAATGGACGAGATGGGCAAAGCGATGATGGGCACGGGCGAGGCAGAAGGTGAAAACCGCGCTATCCAAGCGGCCGAAAAAGCAATCGCCAACCCGCTTCTGGATGAGATTTCTCTTGAAGGCGCAAAGGGCGTGCTGATCAACATCACTGGTGGTTATGATCTGACGCTTTTTGAACTGGACGAAGCTGCCAACAAGATCCGCGAAAAGGTCGATGGCGATGCAAACATCATCGTAGGCTCGACCCTCGATACGGGCATGGAAGGCCGGATGCGCGTGTCTGTCGTCGCGACTGGCATTGACGCAGCAATCGGTGCAACAGAAACCCCCGTGCCGCGCCGCTCTATGGCTGCACCTTTGGCACCAACAGTAGCGCCAACTCCCGAAGCGCCAGTTGTTGAAGAGCCTATCGCTGCAACTCCGGCAGCAGCTACACAAGAACCTGGCTTGTTTGATGCACAGGAAGCCCCAGCGCAGCCTGCAGCGTTTGCCCCACGACCAGAGGCGCCAACAGCCGCACCTGCGCCTGAGGCTGCCGATGAATTGCCGCCACCGGCCTACCAGCCGCGTCCGGAACCACAACTCACCGAAGCGGATAGCTTTGTGGCACCGCGTGCGGCTTCGGCCGTCGCACCTGGGACACCTACGCCAGAGGCGCTGGCCCGTTTGCAGGCAGCCGTGAACCGCGTGCCAAAGGCTGAGCCGCAAGCGCCTGCAGCACAACCGCGTGCCGCAGCGCAGCCATCAGAGGCCGAGAAGCCACGGTTCGGGATCAATTCGCTGATCAACCGGATGACCGGTGCGCAAGCCGAAAGCAGCGCGCAGCCATCGCGTGCACAGCCACAAGTGACTGCTTTGCGTCAGGAGCCACAGCAGGATGAAGATCAGGAAAAGATTGAAATCCCGGCCTTCCTCCGGCGTCAGGCGAACTAAACGCTGAAACAGTTGAGACAGGACGTTACGTTCTGTTCACAAAAGAGGCCGCCAGTCAGGCGGCCTTTTGCATTTCATATCAGCTGCTTACGTTTTTTCTGCAGTTGCAGCATGCGGAATTGCATCAGATGTTTCATACCGTCGCAAAGCGTGAGTTGAGGATTGCAGCGCGGCAATCTACCTCGGTGGAGACAAAGAAAACGAACGGGACAACTGCGTTTGCAAACCACACTGCGCAACACGACGAGTTTTGAGGGAACGGGCCTGCACACAGGCGCGCCTGTTCGTGTTGTCGTGCATCCTGCACCGGCCAATCACGGGATCGCATTTCGCAGGGTGGATCAGACCGGCAAGCCGGTTTTGCAGGCGCTCTGGTCGGACGTCGTGGTTTCTCCGCTTAATACACGGTTGACCAATCGTGACGGCGTGACGGTCTCGACGATCGAACACATGATGGCGGCTTTGGCCGGATGCGGGATCCACAATGCTCTGATTGATGTCGATGGACCTGAAGTGCCGATCCTCGACGGCAGCGCAGCAGTTTTCGTTCGGGGCTTTGTTGCGACCGGTCTTCAGCGACTATCGGCGCCGCTGCGCGCGATTGAGGTTGTCCGCGAGGTCTCAGTCAAGGAGGGAGAGGTCTTTGCATCGCTCTCGCCATCGACCAGCCTGCAAATCGACTTCGAGATCAATTTCTCCGATGCCGCGATTGGCCACCAGAAGAAGACACTGAATATGGCCAACGGAGCATTTGTCCGTGAGCTGTGTGATAGCCGGACGTTCTGTCGTTCAGCCGACGTCGAAGCAATGCGGGCAAATGGGCTGGCGCTTGGCGGCAGTGTCGAAAACGCCGTTGTCGTCGATGGGGAAAAGGTCCTGACACCCGGTGGCCTCCGTCATAGTGACGAAGCTGTGCGTCATAAGATGCTTGATGCTTTGGGTGACTTATATACCGCCGGAGCACCTATTCTTGGTCGATATACAGGCCGCCGCGCAGGCCATGCGATGACAAACAAGCTGTTGCGTGCGCTGTTCGACACGCCGGATGCATGGCGTTGGGTTGACTGTGACCATCGCATTGCTGCCCGTTTGCCAGGTGTCGGCGTCACTGCTGCAGACCTTGAGGCTGTCGCCTGATTTCAGCACGGAGTGTTGAACACTACGGGACTGCAAAAGGCATTTTGCACCCGATTTTTCTATGTTAGACCAATCGCAAGTAACACAGGCGAGGCTAGATCGCCTGTTGTAAGGTGTGAATGAGGCAACCGATGTCAGTGACCCAAGCCCCAAAATCGCGTTGGTTTGTCAGGCTGAGCGGCGCTGTCGCGCTTGTTGCTTTGAGCGCGTGTGGCAGCCTCAACAGTGGTCCATCTGTCGAGGAACTGAACGCCAACGAAATCTTCGCCCGCGCCGAGCGTCAGTTGGAGGCCGGGCAGGCGGATGACGCGGCTGTTACCTTTGGCGAGATCGAGCGTCTCTATCCTTATTCAGAACTTGCCGAACGTGCGCTGATCATGCAGGCCTTTTCCTATCACCGTGATGAGGATTTCGCGAGCAGCCGCGCCGCTGCACAGCGTTATCTTGATTTCTATCCCGCAGAGCAGGACGCTCCTTACGCGGCCTACCTTCTTGCTTTGTCTTACTACGATCAGATTGACGAAATCGGCCGTGATCAGGGTCTGACGGTAGCAGCGCTGCAAGCCTTGCGCCGTGTGATCGAGGTCTACCCCGGATCGGAATACGCCGCACTTTCCGCGCAAAAGTTCGATCTGGCCTTTGACCATCTGGCCGCAAAGGAAATGGAGATCGGGCGGTTCTACCTCAAGCGGGCAAACTACGTCGCCGCTGCAAACCGGTTCCGCACGGTTGTCGAGGATTTCCAGACGTCGACACATACGCCTGAGGCATTGCACAGGTTGGTGGAAAGCTACCTCTCACTAGGGCTCTTGGATGAGGCACAAACCGCAGGTGCGATCTTGGGCTACAACTATCGCTCAAGCGAATGGTACGAGGCGAGCTTCGCCTTGTTGACTGGTCAAGGGCTTACAGCAGATCCGGTCGGCAACAACTGGTTGTCATCAATCTACCGTCAGGTGGTTCGTGGCGAATGGCTCTGACGCAATCAGGGTGATAGCACAACGCAGGGCGACCAGATGCTGCGCGGATTAGACATCAGAGATATGCTGATCATCGACCGGTTGGAGCTTGCCTTTCAGCCCGGTTTGAACGTGCTCACCGGAGAGACCGGAGCCGGCAAATCCATCTTGCTTGACGCCTTGGGTTTCGTGCTCGGCTGGCGTGGCCGGGCAGAGCTTGTCAGGCAAGGGGCATCGCAAGGCGAGGTCACTGCTTGGTTCGATATCCCTCGTGACCATGACGCGCATGCAATTCTGGACGAATTCGGCATAGAGGATGAAGGCGAACTCATCCTCCGGCGTGTGAACACCACGGATGGCCGCAAGACGGCATGGGTGAATGACCGGCGGGTGAGCGGAGAAGTACTGCGCCGACTGTCGGAGACGCTTGTCGAACTTCATGGGCAGCATGATGACAGAGGGCTTTTGAACCCAAGTGGTCACAGAGACCTCCTGGACGATTACGCAAAGCTGGGTGCCGATTTAAGTGCCACGCGCAAATCATGGAAAGCCCTCACAGACGCGCGCAAAGCTCTCGCTTCGACTGAGGCGCAAATTGCAGAGGCCCGCGCTGAAGAAGATTTCCTCCGGCATGCGGTGTCCGAATTGGATGCACTTTCACCTGAACCAGGTGAGGAGGCCGTTCTGGATACAAAACGGCGTCTGATGCAGGCATCCGAGAAAATCCGTACAGATATCGCCAAGGCTGCTGAGGCCCTCGGTCTGAATGGGGCCGAAGGCATGGCAGGTGACGCATCACGCTGGCTTCAGGGCGTAGCAGATGACGCTGATGGTCAACTTGATGAACCTCTTGCCGCAATCGAACAGGCGATGATCGCACTGGACGAGGCGCAGCGCGGTGTTGAGACGTGCCTTGATGCCCTGTCTTTTAACCCGCACGAGTTGGAGGAGGCTGAAGAAAGGCTTTTCGCAATCCGTGGATTGGCACGCAAGCACAGTGTCGCACCTGACGATCTTGCAGAGTTTGCTGACACGCTGCGCGACCGCCTCTCGGCGCTGGATCAGAGTACTGACGATCTGACGAGATTGAAGAAGGACGTCGAAAGGGCGGAGCAAGCCTACGACAAGGCGGCATCCCATCTGACACAGGTTAGGAAAGCCGCAGCGTTGCGGTTGGATCAGGCGATGGCCGATGAACTTGCCCCGCTCAAAATGGAGCGTGCAGTCTTTGCAACCGAGATCTCAACCGGCACGGCCGGGCCGGACGGCGTTGACGTTGTTGCATTTACTGTCGCCACAAACCCGGGTGCGCCAGCAGGGCCGCTCAATAAAATTGCCTCCGGTGGTGAGCTCAGCCGTTTCTTGTTGGCACTCAAAGTCTGCCTGACCCAATCGGACACCGGTCTGACCATGATTTTCGATGAAATCGATCGTGGTGTCGGTGGTGCCACCGCAGACGCCGTTGGCCGAAGGTTGGCGTCCCTAGCTGAAGGGCGTCAAGTTTTGGTGGTCACGCATTCCCCGCAAGTCGCAGCGTTGGGGAACCATCATTGGCGTGTGACCAAAATTCAATCAGATGAAGAAACACGATCTGATGTTGTGCCGCTCGATCAAAACGCACGCGTTGATGAAATTGCCCGCATGCTCTCCGGCGATAAGGTCACAGATGCGGCACGGGATGCTGCTAGGGCACTGATGGTGAACTAAAAAGGGCGTCGCAATACGCGCGACGCCCCGAACTTATACCGGTTACCCAGCCCACTCTTTAGCATGTCTGCCGGCCACTCACCTCCGACATCCATGAAGTTCATGCAGGAAACTTATACCCTAAGCTCCTGAACATTTAACACCAGCTGCATGTGCCGGATCACTCGTTAACGTCAGAAGACTATCATCTTCTTGACGCAAAGGTAACAACTGCAAGTAGTTTGCGACAACCTGTCCCAAAGTATGTCAGTATCTATGACTAATCAACTAATGGTTGTGTTTAGTGCGTTTGATAGAGTATTAATTTAAAACAATTTTTCTCACCTGTTACCAAAATTATGCATTGCAAATAGTAGTTTGGCATTTCAGCGCTACTGAATTTTGACTGAATTTCGCAACAAATCGCGGTGGAACGAAGTCGTCTGTGACGCAACGTCATCGCGCATTTAAGTTGCAAGAACACCTTGTCCGGCAAAGTTCACCGAGGCCAATCAGAGCGATTCTAGCGCTCACTTTGCGCTCCGCCATAGCACCCTGAAGGGGCACTTCTCTCCGCAAGGGGTTGGAAGAACGGGAATCCTGCCATAGTAAATGCTTACGCTGATGGAAGCTGTTCGCAGTTTCGATCTGTATGTCGCTGAAAGATTGGCCGAAAGCCGGGTTATGGGCAAACCACTTAAAGTTCTTTTGCGGCAAGGCGTGACCGACGCCAGAGATACTTGCCATAGCGCCTGGACAATCTTGAAGGCGCATGGCCCGACCCATGTCCAATTCTGGTTTATCGCGCTGGCCATCGGGATTGCTGCAGGAACTGCCGCAGTGCTGTTCCGGCTTGGGATTTATGCCATCCAGACAACAGTTTACGGCACTGATGATGTGCTGACCTTGCATAGCTTCGCAGCCGGTCTTGCATGGTATCAGATACTGGTCATTCCGATCTGTGGCGGCCTGATTGTGGGTGTTATCCTGCACCGCTTTACCGATGATGGACGGGTGCGTTCCGTTGCTGATGTCATTGAAGGGGCTGCTTTGTCCGAAGGGCGTGTCGAGGTGCGCCGTGGTTTGGCCTCGGCTCTGGCCTCCATGATCACGTTGTCAACCGGCGGATCAACTGGCCGAGAGGGTCCGGTCGTGCATCTTGCTGCGGTGATTTCGACAGGGGTATGCAGGTGGATCAATGCCAGCGGCATCACGGGGCGTGACCTTCTTGGGTGCGCTGTGGCTGCGGCTGTTTCTGCCAGCTTTAACGCCCCTATCGCCGGTGCGCTCTTTGCGCTGGAGGTCGTGTTGAGGCACTTTGCCGTACATGCCTTCGCGCCGATCGTGATTGCATCTGCTGCCGGGACTGTAATCAACCGCCTTGTTTTTGGTGATGTGACCGAATTCACCCTCACAGTTCAGAATGCTTTGGCTTTCTATGTCGAATTGCCGGCGTTTCTCATTCTTGGATTTGTTTGTGGGCTGGTTGCCGTTGCCTTGATGAAGGCGATTTTCTGGGCGGATGACTTTGGCAACTACGTGCAGGAAGAAACAGGGATACCGCGCTACCTCCGCCCTGCGATCGCTGGTGCGTTGCTTGGTGGGCTGGCGATCTGGTGGCCGCATATTATCGGGGTAGGCTATGAAACAACCTCAGCGGCGCTGACAGGCGCATTGCTTTGGCATGAGGCCATCGTCTTTGTAATCCTCAAAGTTGTCGCCGTCGCGATCACGATGGGGGGGCGCATGGGTGGCGGTGTGTTTTCGCCGTCGCTGATGGTCGGCGCATTGACCGGCCTGGCTTTCGGGATCATCGCGACCTCTGCATTTCCGACCGTTTCCGGCGGCAGCACGCTCTATGCACTTGCTGGAATGGGGGCGGTTGCTGCAGCTGTTTTGGGTGCACCCATCTCCACCACCTTGATTGTGTTTGAGTTGACGGGGGACTGGCAGACGGGGTTAGCCGTCATGGTGGCGGTGTCGATCTCCACCGCGCTGTCATCACGCCTCGTGGATCGATCGTTCTTTCTCACCCAGCTTGAGCGGCGCAATGTTCACCTTGCTGCCGGGCCGCAAGCTTATCTGCTGGCGACGTTCAAAGTGTCCAGCATCATGCGCAAGATGGACGTGCCCGGTGCCGCAGACGAGGAAGAATGCTGGCGACTGGTGCGCGAGGGTCTGTACCTCGATGGCAACGCAACTTTGGAACAGGCAATGCCGATCTTTGAGCGCGGTAGCCCGCGCTTTATTCCGATCGTCACCTTGGGCGGGGAAGACAGTCCGCCAGTGCTATGGGGTGCTTTGTTTCAGGTCGATGCGCTGCGCGCAATGAACCGCGCCTTGGCCGCGACAGCGGCAGAAGAGCATTCCTGAGCGTCAGACCTGCTCGACCGTGACTTTGTTTGTATAAAACGCGATATGGCCCTCGATTGCGGCAACCTCTGGGTTCGGCGTTTCGTAGGACCACGCAGCATTCGCGATAGGGCCGCTTTTGGCGACGATGGAATAATAACTTGCATCGCCTTTGAAAGGGCAGGTTGACGATGTGTCCGTCGGTTCCAAAAACGCCATCGCGAGGTCGTCTTTCGGAAAATAGATCACCGCCGGATAATCACCTTCGATCAGTTCCAGAGCGTTCTTGCTTTCGCCCAGAACCGCGCCACCGGCACGGACAACCCATGTACCCGTCGCAGGTCGTATCTTGATGTGATCAGCCATAATCCATTCCTTATCGTGTCACCCGTCCAGCGCTTGCTTCGTCAAAAAGGTCAAAGCGGTGCACAGGCGGTTTCGAGCCAGCTCGCAGTCGCGTCATCCAGTCTTGGCGCAAGAAGCGCCAATGTATCCGCATGATAACGATCAATCCAGCCCCGTTCTGCCTCAGTCAGTAGATCAACGCAAATGAGCCGCCGGTCAAACGGGACATATGTCAGCGTATCAAAGGCATACATGGTCCGATCATCGGCACCCGCACGGGTCGGGGCCTCTGTCACGACGATCAGGTTCTCAATCCGGATACCGAATGCGCCTTCGCGGTAATATCCCGGTTCATTGGACAGGATCATCCCGGGTTCAAGCGCGGTCTCGGACCGCCGCGATATTCCCTGTGGTCCCTCATGCACACTCAAATAGCTACCAACACCATGCCCTGTGCCGTGATCATAGTCCTGCCCGGCAAGCCAAAGCGGTGCGCGCGCCAGCGCATCAAGGTGCTGACCGCCCACACCTTTGGGGAAGCGGATACGGCTGACAGCGATCATGCCTTGCAGCACACGCGTGTAACAGGCGCGCTCTTCCTCGCCCGCATCACCCACGGCAATGGTCCGCGTGATGTCAGTTGTTCCGTCGATGTATTGCCCACCGCTATCGACCAAGAGAAGTTCGCCAGTTTTGACAGCGCGGTTGGTATTTTCAGTGACGCGGTAATGCACGATGGCTCCATGCGGACCTGCGCCACAGATCGTCTCGAAGCTGATATCCCGCAGCGCGTTGGTGTCGCGGCGGAAACCCTCAAGCGCTTTGACCACATCGATCTCGGTCAATTTGTTTGACGGAGCCTCGCGGTCAAGCCAGGCAAGAAACCGTACCATGGCGACGGCGTCGCGCTCATGCGCAGCGCGTGCCCCTGCAATTTCAACTTCGTTCTTTCTGGCTTTCGGCAGGATACATGGGTCTTGCCCGTGGATGACTGTCAGCCCCGCCGCTTTCAACGTGCTGGCTACAGCGTCGGGGCAGGTGCCCTTGTCGATCAAGACGCGTTGCTTCAGTCCTCGCAAATGATCCAGGAAGGTCTCTGGTGGCAGGATCGTCACGCCGTCTGACAAATCGGTCGCGATCTCTGTTGTCTTGCTCTCATGCGCGAAAAGATCGACGTTTCCGGTTTCGTGCAGGATCGCAAAGGCCTGCGGGACAGGATTACGCTCAATATCACTGCCGCGGATATTGAGAAGCCACGCGATACTGTCCGGCAGTGTGATGACTGCCGCATCGGCCTCAAGGCTCTCGGCGAGGCGTCTGCGCTTCGCGTCATGGCTTTCACCAGCGTATTCGATCGGATGAACAATGAATGGAGCATCAGGTGCTGCAGGCTGGTCGTCCCAGATCAAATCAACCAGATTTTCGCTCGCTTCAAAGTTCAGTTTCGGACAATCGGCACGCAAGTCTGCGATCTGCGTCGCCGTGTGGAGCCATTGGTCATAGGCAATCGTTGCACCGGCATTACAATGCTCTTGCAGCCAGTCAGACAGTTGTGTCTCTGGCCAATGCACAGGAGTAAAGTCCTGGGCCACTTGCTGGCGCACCTGTAAACGATAGCGTCCATCAATAAAGATGCCCGCCCGATCCTGCATCACTGCGCAAAATCCGGCAGAGCCCGAAAATCCGGTTAGCCATTCCAGCCGCGCATCACGCGGTGCAACATATTCCCCTTGATGCGCATCTGCGCGTGGGACGAGGAAAACATCAAAACCCTTTTCCGCCATCACCCTGCGCAAAGCCGCCAGACGCGGTGGGCCCTGATCAGGCGACGACGTTGCTGCAAAAGTCTGGAACATCTTGTGTGCGCCTCGATGGTTGTGCTCGGCAGGTAGGAGAACCCAACTGCCGAGGCTTTCGGGTTAGCTTGCCTTGCGCATTCCCAGAACGCGGGCGCGTTTGCGTGGATCAGTGTCAAACAGACTGGCCAGCTGCTCAGTCATGGCGCCAGCAAGTTGTTCAACGTCTGTAATCGTCACGGCCCGCTCATAGTAGCGCGTCACGTCATGCCCGATGCCGATGGCGACCAATTCGACAGCTTTACGCTTTTCCACCATCGCGATCACGTCGCGCAGATGCTTTTCAAGGTAATTTGCCGGATTCACTGACAGTGTCGAATCGTCCACTGGCGCGCCGTCAGAAATCACCATCAGGACTTTACGCTGCTCTGGCCGCATCACCATCCGGCGGTGCGCCCATTCCAACGCCTCGCCGTCGATGTTTTCCTTCAGCAACCCTTCTTTCATCATCAATCCCAGATTTGGACGGGTGCGGCGCCAAGGCGCGTCGGCAGATTTGTATATGATGTGGCGCAGGTCGTTCAGACGCCCCGGTGTCGCTTCGCGGCCTTCGGCAAGCCACTTCTCGCGCGATTGCCCGCCTTTCCAGGCCTTCGTTGTGAAGCCGAGGATCTCGACTTTCACATCACACCGCTCAAGGGTTCTGGCCATGACGTCGGCACAGATTGCAGCAATCGAGATCGGGCGGCCGCGCATGGAGCCTGAGTTGTCCAGCAAAAGTGTCACGACCGTGTCGCGGAAGTCTGTATCCTTTTCCACCTTGAAAGACAGTGGCGTCGTTGGCGAGGCAACAATGCGCGCAAGACGACCGGCATCAAGAATGCCTTCTTCGCGGTCAAACTCCCATGTCCGGTTCTGTTGTGCCTGCAACCGGCGTTGCAGCTTGTTTGCCAGACGCGACACCGCACCTTTGAGCGGCTCCAACTGCTGATCAAGATATGTGCGCAAACGCTCGAGTTCGACAGGCTCTGCCAAATCCTCAGCGGCGATTTCTTCGTCGAATTCAGTGGTCAAAACCTTGTAGTCTGGGTCGGCATCGGAAACTGGCTGCGGCGGGGGCGGCTCAAGAGGGGCCTCACCTTCCGGCATTTCCGCTTCTTCGCCCATTTCAGCATCAGCCTGATCATCCATGCTGACTTGCGCTTCAGACGCATCTTGCGTTTCTTCCTGACTTTGCTCTGGCGTACCCTCTGCCTCGTCGCCGTCACTGTCGTCCTGACCAGTGCTATCAGGCTCTTCCTGCTGGTCGTCGTTGCCTTCTTCGGCCTCGTCTTCCATCTCGTCATCAAGCGCGTCGGGATCATCGCCAAGCTGATCCCCGTATCCCATATCGCTGATCATCTGACGGGCGAACTTGGCGAATGACTTCTGGTCGCTCAGCGTGTCCTGAAGGTTTTCGAGCGTGCCACCGCAGTGGTCTTCGATGAAGCCACGCCAAAGCTCCATGACATTGTCAGCCCCTTTCGGCAGATCGCGGCCAGTTGCCAAATGGCGGATCAGATAGCCTGCGGCCACAGAAAGCGGGGCGTCCGAGGCCTGATTGATCTGGTCGTAACCTTTGCGCATCGCTTCGGTCTCGATCTTGGCATCGATATTGCCAGCCGTGCCCGGCATATATTCTGCCCCGACCGCCTCGATCCGGGCCGTCTCCATCGCGTCGTAGAGGTCTTGGGCCATCTGGCCTTGCGGCATGTAGCGCGCAGCCACTTTAGGATCATGAAACTTGTGACGAAGCGCGAAGGCGTCGGCAGTGCCGCGCGCCAGCAAGACCTCATCGCGTGTCATGCGCCGCGACACCTGCGGAAGTCGAATCGTGTCAGAGGTCTGTCCCGCGGGATCGACGGAGTATGTCACATTCAATTCGTGATCATCGGCGAGAACCTTCGTGGCCTCAGCCAGTGCCTTCTTGAACGGATCGGCCGGATTGTCTGACGGTTTGCTCATGCCACCTTCCCTTGCTGCTGTGCAAACTAGAACCGGGGCAGGGCAATGACCAGTGCCTAAGGAAGCGAAAAGCGCCTACTCATCGACGAATTCAGCTTCCTCAAAGGTGATCCCTGCTTCTGGCGCAATCTCGAATGGGTCTTCGGCAAGTTGGTGCAGATGGGTCAAAGTCGCGGCACCAGGCAGGATCGCGCCACCTTCGTCAACGAATGCGAGGCGTGGCCGATATGTCTTACCCCCAAGAGTGATTTCACCCTCGTCAAAGAGATAGGCCAATTCAGTCACGATGCCTTCAACATTGGCCTTGGCGAGGGACTCTTCCATATTTTCAGCAAAAAGCGGAAGCAACGCATGGGCCATCAGCGTGGCGGCAGATTCCGCAAGATCCTCATGGCTGACCTGATAATCGTCAGGAAGTGGCGTGCCGATCTTCATTTTCATCTGGTGATGCTCCAATTGGGTCCGACCGGTATTCTGCCGAAAAATCCGACCGGAATATGGCATTGCCTGCGCATTTTTATGGGGGCTGATCTTTGCCGGCAGAACCGCGGCAAGAGTGATCGAATGTTGATGGATTTGCGGTGCAGGAGCACAATTTAAGACTGCCACCCGCGCAACAAAAAAGGGCGGCCCCAGCGGTCCGCCCTTTGAAATCTTCTTAGCGCTCTGGCCTATCGCAGGCTCATGCTCGCGGCACTCTCTGGCAGTTCTTCATCAAAGCAGCGTTGGTAGAACTCGGCCACAGTCTGGCGCTCTAACTCGTCGCATTTGTTGAGGAACGATAGCCGGAAGGCATAACCGACATCCTGGAAAATGCGCGCGTTTTCCGCCCACGCGAGAACGGTCCGTGGCGACATGACTGTCGACAGATCACCATTCATAAAGGCTGTCCGGGTCAGGTCGGCAACGGTCACCATCTGGCTGATCGTCTTGCGGCCCTTCTCTGTGTTGAAATGCGGCGATTTCGACAGAATAATCGCAGCCTCGGCATCGTGGCTGAGATAGTTGAGTGTCGCCACCAACGACCAACGGTCCATCTGTGCTTGGTTGATTTGCTGGGTTCCGTGATAAAGCCCGGTCGTATCGCCAAGACCAACCGTGTTTGCTGTCGCAAAAAGACGGAAGTAAGGGTTTGGCGTGATGATCTCGTTCTGATCCATAAGGGTCAGCTTACCATCGGTTTCGAGCACGCGCTGGATGACAAACATCACATCTGCACGGCCGGCGTCGTATTCATCAAACACGATAGCCACCGGATTGCGCAGTGCCCAAGGCAGGATGCCTTCGTGGAATTCTGTCACCTGCACGCCGTCACGCAGCTTGATCGCATCCTTGCCGATCAGATCAATCCGGCTGATGTGACTGTCGAGGTTCACGCGGACTGCAGGCCAGTTCAGGCGCGCCGCAACCTGTTCAATGTGGGTCGACTTACCTGTGCCGTGATACCCTTGGATCATCACGCGACGATTGTAGCCAAATCCCGCAAGGATCGCCAAAGTCGTCTCCGGATCGAATTTATAGGTGCTGTCGATATCTGGAACGCGGTCCGTACGCTCGGCAAACCCCTTGATCTTCATATCGGAGTCGATTCCGAAGACCTCCCGGACCGAGATTTCCTCGGTAGGTTTTGCGTGCATTTCCGTCATACCGTCCGCCATTTTGAGAGCCTTTGAACTTGAATGATCCTGTCGGGTCGGGGATGCAATATAACGCGCGCCTCTGCAAGGGAAAGGGAACACTGGCCCTGCGATGTCTCTGATGTGGACTGATGCCGCCGTTGTGAGAGACAGCCGCCACGTCAGGCAGATCATCGTCCATCATAGCCCACATGATCCGGATTCGCGGTATTTGCGCGGCACAATTTCATATTGTGTTTAAATTCGGGCGCAGCGTTGTTTCCTAATCGTAGGGATTAAAACGGAAAATCGGAGACTGTCCGCTAATCGAAATCGACGAGGCAGATTTTCTTGTTGGTTTTGGCCCTTTGTGGCAGAGTTTTGACATTAATATGTCTCACTCACTTTCATCTAACCGCGCGCAAGAATTCATATTGTCAAAGCGGTCCGCGCAATTTTGTAAGGAAATACTGACATGTCGTCGCGACGAACCTCGATGTTTCGAATGAGTAAAGGTGAGAAGGCTTATGCGGTTGCTTATGCAATCGTCGTAAGCGTGGCTGCGGGATTGACCATGTATGTCATGGCAGGGGTCGAAAGTGTTGATGCTTTGCCTGCAGGGCAGTCGTTCTATTCAGTCTGGACGCTCATCTCTGGCGTGATCGGCGGGGCCCTTGCCCTTTATGCCGCGCGCGGCTGGTTGGGAGAGCGCGGCACTTTTGGGTGGATGCGTGCGCTTGTTGGCGGCACTGCCGCAGCGCTCATCGCCGCCGTCATCGCAGGAACGCTGATTAGCCCCGTCTATGGGACGTTCTATGCACCGGTCATGCTGGCGACCGAGTTCATGGAAAACCCAACGATTGGCTTGGGATGGTACGCAGCGATTCTGGTCGCACATCACCTGATGTCATCGCTGCGCTACGAAGGCGAGACATGGGATTACCCTGCTCAAGACGATGAACCGCACGAGGTCACTTCGCCCTTGAGCTCGCTTTCGCGCGCCAATCTCTATCACCAGCGTGACTGACCCGCGAGGGGGTCAGTCCTTGTCACGGAAGTTGCGGCTCACCTTGATCTGGTCCCATGCCCAGACAACCTCTGAAAGCTGCTCTTCCTGACTGCGGTCCCCGCCGTTCATATCAGGGTGTAAGACCTTGATCAGGGCTTTGTAGGCCTTGCGGATTTCCTGCTTTGACCAGTTGTCCTTCGCATCGAGAATCTCGATCGCGCGACGTTCGGTCGGCGGTAGCTTGCGCCCCGTCGCTGCACCACGGCCCGGATTCCGCGTTGCGTTGCCGCCCAGAACCTGATGCGCATCGTCGATTCCCAGCCTCGCCCATGCGCGTTCTTCGACGGACCGTTTGAACGGTTTGGTGGGCCGGTCCCAGACGCGGTCGCTGTCCATTTGTGCAGCCAATTCAGCTTCCGATGTGCTGTCGAAGAAATTCCATTTCAGATTGTATTCGCGGACGTGCTGCTGGCAGAACCAGTAGTAATCATCCAACACATCCGGCGCCTTCGGCGCACGGTATTTGCCGGATTCTGTGCATCCTTCGTGGTCGCAGACGCGTGTCGATGTCTCTGACGCACCAGACATGCCGCGCCGACCGCGCGTGTTCTTCTTTTTCGAACTCGACACGGACATGTCGAAACCAAAAGGATCATCTTTTTTCATCGGTGCGTCTCACCTTTTCGACTCGGAGCAATAACTTTAAACTCTCGGACGAGAGATTGAAGAGGGCAGGAACAAATTTATGGCGCTTGAGACAGAAATACGCAGTGCACTGAGCGAGCTATCGCCTGAGCATCTCGAAGTGATTAACGAGAGCGCCAAACACGCAGGTCATGCCGGCGATGACGGTTCAGGCGAAAGCCACTGGCGCATCGTCATCAAAGCAGAAAAGTTGCAAGACATGACGCGTATCGCCCGGCATCGCGCCATACATGCTGCGCTTGGTCCTGATATCATCGGGCGCATCCATGCGCTCGCTATTGATATTCAGTGATCATTCAGCAGCAACGTCCGCCGAACCCTTGTCGCCTTTTTTCTGCGACTTGGCGGGTTCATCAGCAATCTGCGTTGGTTCATCAGCTTCGGACACCGACGCTGCTTTGACAGGGGCAGGGGCGGTGATGACGGGTTCGCGCTTTTGCTGAGACACTGTGGTCTTCTTAGCCCGACGGAAAACAAGCATGTTTTGAAAAGACGTTGTCTTGCTCAACAGGCCGTCGCGCTTTTCGCAAGGCAGCGTATCCGCCCTTAAGTATTCCCAGCCGTCAGCCGCGAGCGAATTCATCTCGGTTTCCAGCGCATGGGCAAACCGGTCCTCAGGTGTTTTGAGCCCCTTGGCTTTCAGCCCGCGCACCGGCGCTGGTACCACCTTATACTCATAAGACATCGTCTCACCCTCTTTCATAACGCCGCAACGCGCCCGCTTCGCATGCTGGTGGCTCATTTGACCGATCAGAGGCCGAGCTTTGAAGACACCATCTGATTGACCGCCGCAGGGTTTGCCTTGCCACCAGTTGCTTTCATGACTTGGCCTACGAACCACCCTACAAGTTTAGGATTGGCCTTCGCTTTTTCAACCTGCGCAGGGTTGCCGGCAATGATCTCGTCAACAGCAGCTTCGATTGCGCCGGTGTCTGTCACCTGCTTCATGCCTTCGGTTTCAACGATCTCTGCAGGGCTACGGCCGGTCGTATAGGAAATCTCAAAGACCTCTTTTGCGATCTTGCCATTGATATCGCCTGACTTGATCAAGCCGATCAATTCACCCAACTGCTCGGCGGAAACCGGGCTGTCTTCGATGCTGTGGTCCTCTTTCTTGAGGCGTCCAAACAACTCGTTGATGACCCAGTTTGCAGCCAGTTTGCCGTCACGGCCCTCTGCCACTTTTTCAAAGTAAGCCGCATTGGCCACTTCAGCGGTGAGCACTGACGCGTCATAGTCGGACAGGCCAAAGTCACTGATAAAGCGCGCTTTCTTTTCATCCGGCAACTCTGGCAAAGCAGCGGCGATATCATCGACCCACGCCTGTTCAATCTCGAGCGGCAGCAGGTCGGGATCAGGGAAGTAGCGGTAATCATGCGCCTCTTCCTTGGACCGCATGGACCGTGTTTCGTTCTTGTCAGGATCATAAAGGCGGGTTTCCTGGACAACCTCTTTGCCGTCTTCCAGCAGAGCGATCTGGCGCCGCGCCTCGTAATCAATCGCCATCTGGATAAACCGCATGGAGTTCATGTTCTTGATCTCGCAGCGGGTGCCGAGGTGGCTGAAATCCTGCGTTTCCTGATACTTCTCATAATCGCCGGGGCGGCAAACAGAGACGTTCACGTCAGCCCGCAGGTTGCCGTTCTGCATGTTGCCGTCGCAGGTGCCGAGGTAACGCATGATCTGGCGCAGCTTGCCGACATAGGCTGCAGCTTCCTCCGGGCCACGAATATCTGGACGGCTGACGATTTCCATCAACGCCACCCCTGTGCGGTTCAGGTCCACGAAAGACATTGCGGGGTCCATGTCATGGATCGACTTACCCGCATCCTGTTCAAGGTGGATACGCTCGATACGGACGGTCCTTGCCAGACCGTTGCCCATTTCCACCAGCACTTCGCCTTCACCCACAATCGGATGGTAAAGCTGGGAAATCTGATAGCCCTGCGGCAGGTCGGGGTAGAAATAGTTCTTGCGGTCAAACGCCGACACCAGATTGATCTCGGCCTTGAGGCCCAATCCGGTTTTGACGGCCTGTGCCACGCACCCCTCATTGATGACCGGAAGCATCCCCGGCATCCCCGCATCAACAAATGCGACATTGCTGTTTGGCTCTGCACCAAACTCCGTGGACGCGCCTGAAAAAAGTTTCGCTTTCGTGGCGACCTGTGCGTGTACTTCGAGGCCGATGACCAATTCCCAATCACCCGTCGCACCAGCGATGGTTTTTGGGGCAGGAGCGTCGTAAGTCAGGTCAAGCATGGGTGTGTCCTCTTGCGGGTTACCGGCCTCGTTTAAAAGAACCGCAAGACAGCTTCAAGACAGGCTGTGCCTGTGGTTTAGGGCAGATGGCCCTTTGCCGATCCTGCATCCGCGCTAACATCCAGTCATGCCGAAGATGCGCCGAAAATCCGACCTGCCGCATAAGACCTGCGCGACCTGTGGACGGCCGTTCGCATGGCGCAAGAAATGGGCAAAGGTCTGGGACGAGGTCCGCTACTGTTCAGAGCGCTGCAAGGCCGGAAGATCCCGTAAAGACGAGGCGCCTTCATAAAAGTGCGCGCCCGATGTTGCCTAAGGGAAACATGGGCATTACTTCCGTCGAGGCGGAGCCTTGTGTGCCGCTGCATGCAATAAAAATGGGGGACGACGGATGAGTAATCGTGTGGAAAAACACGGGCTACAGGTAGCCGACAAACTGGCAAGTTTCATCGAAAATGAGGCTTTGGACGGAACCGGCATCAGCGCCGATGACTTCTGGTCCGGCTTTGCCGCCCTCGTCAATGAAATGACCCCACGAAACCGCGCTCTTCTTAGTAAGCGCGAAGATATCCAGCAACAGATCGATGCCTGGCACGTTGCGCGCAAAGGTCAGCCGCATGATCGCACAGCCTATGAGGCCTTCCTGAAAGAGATTGGCTATCTGGTCGAAGAAGGTCCCGATTTCGAGATCGAGACAACGAATGTCGATCCGGAGATCGCAACGGTGCCCGGTCCACAGCTGGTGGTGCCCATCACGAACGCCCGCTTCGCGCTGAATGCCGCGAACGCACGCTGGGGAAGTCTGTACGACGCTTTCTACGGCACTGATGCCATGGGCGTTGCCCCGCCGAAAGGTCCATATGACCGCGGTCATGGTTCCCGTGTTGTCGCCCGCTCACGCGTGTTTCTTGATGAGGCATTTCCGATTGAGGGGACAAGCCACGCCGATGTCTCGCGTTACTATGTCCATAACGGAGCGCTGCTGATCGACGATCAACCCCTCAAGCACCCTGAGAAATTTGTGGGGTATCGCGGCAACCCCAAGGCACCTGACGCAATTCTTTTGCGTAACAACGGCTTGCACGTCGAACTTGTGTTCGATCGTGCGCATCCGATCGGAAGCCGCGACCAGGCACTTCTGGCCGACGTGCGCCTTGAAAGTGCGGTCTCGGCCATCATGGACTGCGAGGACAGCGTCGCCTGCGTGGACGCAGAGGACAAGGTTGAGGCCTATACCAACTGGCTGGGATTGATGCAGGGCAACCTTGAGGCTTCGTTCGAGAAAGGTGGCAAGACGATGACCCGCCGCCTCAAGGATGACCTGACTTACACCGCAGCAGACGGTGGTGAGGTCACGCTCAAGGGCCGCGCGCTTCTGTGGATCAGAAACGTCGGACACTTGATGACCAATCCAGCAATTCTGGACGCTAATGGCGATGAGGTATTCGAAGGCCTCATGGACGCGATGATCACAGTCCTGATCGCCATGCACGACCTGAAAAAGGAAAGCGGCAACTCGGCTCACGGGTCGGTTTACGTTGTGAAGCCGAAAATGCACGGCCCCGAAGAGGTCGGATTCACCAATGATATTTTCGCCAGCGTCGAGGATGCGCTAGGCTTGCCGCGCGACACCGTCAAGATCGGCATCATGGACGAGGAGCGCCGCACCACGGTGAACCTCAAGGAATGTATCCGCGCCGCGAAAAGCCGCGTCGCCTTCATCAACACAGGCTTCCTTGACCGCACTGGCGACGAAATCCACACCTCGATGGAGGCAGGTCCGTTCAGCCGGAAAGACTTTATCAAGCGCAAGCAGTGGATCGGGGCTTACGAGGACCAGAATGTCGATATCGGTCTTGAGTGCGGCTTTTCCGGCAAGGCGCAGATCGGCAAGGGCATGTGGGCCATGCCCGACATGATGGCCGCCATGCTGGAGCAGAAGATCGCGCACCCGCAGTCTGGTGCGAACTGCGCATGGGTGCCAAGCCCGACAGCGGCGACCTTGCACGCGCTTCACTATCACAAGGTTGACGTGATGGCGGTGCAGGCCAAGCTGCGCAAAGGCGGTCGCCGTGCCTATGTGTCGTCGATCCTCGATATTCCGCTGGCGCAATACCAGCGCTGGACGGACGCGCAGAAGATGCGCGAGGTCGAGAACAACGCCCAAGGTATCCTTGGTTATGTCGTCCGCTGGATTGACCAGGGCGTCGGTTGCTCCAAAGTGCCCGACATCAACAACGTCGGTCTGATGGAGGATCGCGCGACCTGTCGGATTTCGTCTCAGGCCCTTGCCAACTGGATGCACCACGATGTGGTCAGCGAAGAGCAGGTGATGGACGCCATGCGAAAAATGGCGCAGGTCGTTGACGAACAGAATGCCGATGATCCAGCCTACCGACCAATGGCCCCCGATTTTGATGGAATCGCGTTTCAGGCGGCCTGCGATCTGGTCTTCAAAGGCCGTGTGCAACCGTCGGGCTATACAGAACCTGTGCTGCACCAACGCCGGCTCGAACTTAAAGCCCAGCGAAACCATTAGACAAGGAAGAAACAGATGGCTGAAATATCAGCGAACAAGGCGCGCACGATCATTCGCAAAGCATTGGCCAAAGGTCAGGAACTCGGCTTCAAGCCGCTTTCCGTGGTGATCCTTGACGCAGGTGGTCACGTGAAAGCTTTCGAGCGGGCCGATGGTGCCGCACCTGGCCGCTTCGGCATTGCACATGGTAAAGCCTACGGGTCAATCATGCTTGGTATGGCAGGATCAGCGCAGATGGCGCGGGCCGAGCAACAAGCGTACTTCATGGCCGCCGTCAACGGTGTCTATGGTGGCGCAGTTGTCCCCGTTCCAGGTGGTGTCTTGGTCAAGGATAAGCGTGGCGCAGTCATCGGGGCAGTCGGTGTGACAGGTGACACCTCCGACAACGACGTCATTGCTGCGATGGCCGGTATCGAAGCAGCCGGGCTCGACGGCGAATTCTAAGCGCAAATGCATGTCATCATAGGGGGCGGATCGGTTGGCGATCTGCCCCTTTTTTGTGCTGTCCTGCGGTCGCGGTTGACGTGTGCAGGATTGCCTGCAGGCTTGTGCGGACCCCTCCCTTTCCCCTCGGCTCGTTTCGACATAAATTGACGGCGTAGCGAAGGAAGGAAGATCAATGGCGCGTCCAGTTGTCGGAGTTATCTCTAACGCTCACATGCTAGAGGGGCAGTACCTCGTCCATGCCGCTGGTGCGTTGAATGTGGAGGCGTTGTCACGCGTGGCAAATGTCCTTCCGGTCATCATTCCGACAAACCCCGAACATCTCGACGTTGAAGAATTGATCGACAGTTGTGATGGTTTCTTCTTTCCGGGCGGGCGGCCCAACGTGCACCCCGAAGAATACGGCGAGGCACCGACCGAGGCACACGGCACTTTCAACCGTGACCGCGACCGGATCAGCTTGCCACTGATCAGACAGAGCGTCGCACGCGGTGTGCCGATCTTTGGTGTCTGCCTGGGCTTTCAGGAGTTCAATGTCGCGATGGGCGGCACGCTTTATCCGGAAATTCGTGATCTGCCGGGCCGCGACAACCACCGGATGCCGCCTGACGGCACCTTGGAGGAAAAATTTGCGCTTCGGCACGAGGTGACGCTGACTGAGGATGGACCGTTTCACCGACTGTTCGGCAGCCACAAGGTGATGACGAACACTTTGCACGGGCAGGGCATCAAAACGGCGGGTCCGCGGGTCGTGATCGACGGTCACGCCCCTGATGGAACGCCAGAGGCGATCTACATTCAGGATGCGCCCGGATTTGCGATGGCCGTACAATGGCACCCCGAATGGAACGCAGCAGGTGATCCGGTATCCCGCCCCATGTTCGAGGCCTTCGGGCAAGCATGCTGCGACTGGCGCGGTGGCGCGCTGCGCAAGATCGCCTGAACACCTCGCCCACGCTTCCGGCCACAAACATCTGTATTGCAGGCCAGCGGAGCAAGGTGACTTGCAGTTTCTCCCCAGTGTGGCACCAATGCGTGCAAACAGGTTGGAGATGGACCCATGAAACGCTCACGCATCAACGAGATTATGGCAGAAGCTGACGACATGATCCGGTCCTACGGATTTGTCCTGCCACCTTGGGCCTATTGGACACCTGAAGAATTCAAAGCGCGCGCTTCCGAAGCACAGGCAGTCATTGATGCGCGTTGCGGCTGGGACATCACCGACTATGGCGCAGGGCGCTATGACGAGATGGGTCTGTTCCTCTTCACGCTTCGCAATGGCCGGCTTGCCGATCTGCAACGCGGTGGGGGCATGTGCTACGCCGAGAAGCTGCTGATTTCCAAGCAGGACCAGCTTTCGCCGATGCACACGCATGTGATCAAAGCCGAAGACATCATCAACCGTGGTGGTGCAACCATGGTGATCGAGCTTTACGGCTCCGACGGTGACGGCAATTTTGACGAAACCGCTGGCGGCGTTGTTATGTGCGACGGCATCAGGCGCACATTTGCCCCGGGCGAAAAATTGAAGTTCTCACCCGGTGAAAGCGTGACACTCATGCCCGGTGATTGGCACGCATTCTGGGGTGAGGGCGGTGATGTGCTCATCGGCGAGGTTTCAACAGTCAACGACGATGAAACCGATAACATTTTCCGCGAGCCCATCGGGCGCTTTGCCAACATCGAAGAAGATGAAGCACCGACGCATCTTCTGGTGAGTGACTACAAAACCTGGCTGTCTTGAGGGGCTCTGCACCCCTCAACCTACAAAATCAGATCAAAGGTGTTGATCAAGGGCAGCTCCCGCGCGCGCGTCCCCGTCAGATCAAACAACGCATTTCCCAAGGCAGACATGGACGGCGGTGTGCCGGGTTCCCCGACACCGCCCATAAAGGGGTTGTCCTCAAGGATGCTGACTTCAAATGCCGGCGTGTTGTGCATTCTGAGCGCGTCATAGTCGTAAAAATTGCCCTGTTCGACCTCGCCATCAGCAAATGTGATCTCGCCCTGCATGGCCGCGGACAGGCCGTAGATCGCCCCTGACACCATTTGCGCTTCAATGATGCTGGGATCCAGTGCGGTTCCGACGTCACAGGCAATCCAGACGTTGTTGATTTTGATACCGTTGCCGGTGTCTTCAACCTCAACGACCTCTGCGGTTGGCGTGCCGAAGGAATAGCAAAAGGCAACGCCGCGCCCGATGTTGTCTGGTGTTTCGCCAGTCCATCCCGACATCTCACCCACGCGGCGGATCACGCCAGCAGATGGCGCGTGTTCCGGGGTCGCAAGGTCGAGACGGAATTGCAGCGGATCGGCACCGGCAGCATGCGCCATTTCATCGATGAATGTGTCCAGCATAAAGCCGTTTACCGATGCGCCGACGGACCGCCAGAAGCCCAGAGGGACAGTCAGATCTGTCAGGTGTCCCGCATAGCGGAAGTTTGGGATGGCGTAGGGTTGGTCAGCTCCGCCTTCGACATGCAATCGATCCGGACCGGGCGGCACCGTCCCCACCTGCCGCAGAGACGAGTTATGAAAGACAGACGGGGCGGCAACCTTACCATCTAGCAAGACAGCCTTGCCATCGTTGACCACGCCTCTGAATTGCGCGGCGGCGGCAGGGCGGTAGAAGTCGTGTCGCATATCCTCTTCGCGGGTCCAGACCATGCGGATCGGAGTCCCCGGCATTGCAGCTGCGATCTTTGAAACTTGTGTGCCAAAGTCGAATTCGCCGCGTCGCCCGAAACCACCGCCCAAATAGGTCGTGTGCAAGGTGACTTGCTCAGGCGACAGACCCACGGCCTCTGCACAAGCGTCGCGCACCATTGTCGGGGCTTGGTTGCCCAGCCAAAGCTCTAGCGCGTTACCGGTGAAAAGTGCGGTCCCGCACATCGGCTCCATCGTGGAATGTGCAAGCCATGGGATATAGTATTCTGCTGTGATTTCAGTACCTTCAATAGCAGCGCTCACATCGCCATCATCGCGGGTGACACTGTCTGGCTCACCATTCAACGAGGCAGTAATCGCAGCACGAAGGCTGTCGGTATCAGCGGGGTAAGTCGCATCTTCCCAAACGATATCGACCATGTCGGCAGCCTGCATGGCCAGCCACGTGTTTGACGCAACAACTGCAATCCCGTCGCCGAGATCGACAACCGCTTCAACGCCGTCCATTTCGCGTGCTGCGCTATCGTCATAGCTGATCATCCCCGCACGTTTGGGGTTGCGACGAACGGTTGCAAATTTCATGCCATCAAGGGCGACATCTGTTGCAAAGGTCGCTGTTCCTGTGGCCTTACCAACCATGTCCTTCCGCGGCATAGGTTTGCCGAGATACTTCCACTCAGACTTCGCCCGCAGCGGCGCATCCGGCGGGGTGATATCGCGAAGGGCTATGGCGAGGTCGCCGTAAGCGATCTCCGTCCCATCCGAAGCGATGACTTTGGAGTTTTCCGTGCGAAGTGAGGCCGCATCCACACCCAGCTGCTGTGCCGCTGCCAGTTTCATGGCTTCGCGCGCTGAAGCACCGGCATGGCGCATTCTCTCATAAAAGTCCTTCATCGACGTCGAACCTCCGGTCGCTTGCAAGTTCAGGAGTTTCCCCGCCTTACCGACTTGTTTGCGAAGGTTGTGCACAAACGCGCTGTCACCGTAGTGGTGAAAGGGCAGGGCCATCCCAAGAAAGACGGAATTATAGTATGCTTGTGCGGGTGGACCGTGCAAAACGGTGATATCGTCCCAAGCAACATCCATTTCTTCGGCAACAAGTGCAGCGAGCGTGGTCTGAACGCCCTGGCCCATCTCGGCACGGGGCGCGATGATGGTGACGCCGTCGCCATTAATCAAAACAAAGGGGTTCAAAGTCGCTTCGCCGTCTCCGGCAACAAGTGGGTTGGGCGCGTCTTTGTTGATTTGGTAAATGCCAAACGCGACACCGCCGACAATCGCGGCTGACCCTATCAGGAAGGTGCGACGGGCAATTTTTCCTATACTTGCCATCCGCTACGCTCCTTCGCTGATACGCTGTGCCGCATCTTTGATGGCAGCGCGAATCCGCGGGTACGTTCCGCAGCGGCAAAGATTGCCCTGCATCGCATCATCTATGTCTTGATCCGCCGGGTTCGGCACAGCCTGAAGAAGTGCCGCTGCGTTCATGATCTGGCCAGACTGGCAGTAACCGCATTGCGCAACCTGATGGTCAACCCATGCCTGCTGGATGACAGCCATGTTATCGGGCGTGCCCAACCCCTCAATCGTCGTCACATCGCCCCAGACATCTGCCAGCGCCACCTGACAGGATCGGACGGCTTCGCCATCAATATGGACTGTGCAAGCCCCGCACGCCGCAACCCCACAGCCGAACTTTGTCCCGGTGAGCCCCAGCTCATCCCGCAATACCCACAGAAGAGGTACATCATCAGGCAGCGAAACTGCCTGCTGTTTTCCGTTGATGGTGAGCGTCGTTGCCATGTCGGTGGACCTCCAAGTAAACTGTTGAGTTCAGTTTATGTCCGTAGAGGTTTCAGACAAGAGGCAGGGTGCGGAAAGGACGCGATTGGCGGCAAAATGCTCAGATGACGTTAGGTCAATTCCAAGCCTTTCAAACGCCCCAGAAGTGACGGAATCTTTTCTTTGAAGCGAAAGAAACCGTGCGTCGCGTGCGGCCATGCATCCGCATCATACTTGCGAACTTGCAGCGATAACGGGAGGTGGCTTAGGGCGTCTCTCGTCGGGCCGACGGGGATGTAGCTGCTGACAAGCTCTCGGACATTGTTTTGCGCACACCAATCTTCGACGTTTGCGGGGGTGACATAGCTCACGCGGCGCAGTTTTGCGCCATATCTCGCCACGCAATCGTTTAGTGCGCCTGCCACGAAGTCATTCACCTGCGGTGCAACCTGCCATGGGCTGCGGGATTTTGTCGTCTGCACCACGATTGTCTGCTCAGGTGCAAACCTGTCAAGCAACCAGCCGGGCGAGAGATCCTCCTCGGTGATCAGCAGTGCGGATGATCCGCCCCCTTTGATGGGGTCCGACTGTGGAACCGCGCCGCGCGGCGGATGCGGGCGACCCTCCAACGGCACTGCCTCTATCGCCAGACCTTCAGGATGGAAACGCCCTTTCGTGTATTTCGCGATATTGTCGTGGCGGGCAAGATAGGTTTTCCCGATGGTTTGCAGTCCTGCCACCCAACGCCATGACAACGTGTTTGAAGCCGGGTCACCGTCCAGTAGATGACGGAGAAAAAAGTCCGCCCCTAGTGCCCACGGCAGCCTGAGCGTAAAGATCCAGATTGAGGCAAACCACATGCGCGCGTGATTGTGCAGATACCCTGTCTCGACCAATTCCTGGGCCCAGTGATCAAAGCAGGCGATGCCGGTTTCGCCTTTGCAGGCGGCCTCCCAGTCGCGACGAAGGCCGCTTTCTGTCTGGACGCGGTTCACGGACCCTTGCAACGTGGCCTTGTAGTCGTCCCAGACCGCCGGGCGCAGCTCCAGCCAGCCTTTCCAATAGGTGCGCCAGTAGACCTCCTGAATGAACTTTTCAGCAGCGGTCGCGCTGTGTCGCTGCAATGTGGCCTTCAGAACATCCTCTTCAGTGATGATCCGGTGACGGATATAGGGTGAAAGCGTGGAGACATTGGCGCGATCATCGTAATTGCGCTTTTCGGCATATGAACGGCCCGCATTAGGCAAAAAGCCTTGCAGGCGGTCGAGGGCAGCAGTGTAGGTCGGTTCAAACATAGCCGAGAGCTATCGCGCCCTTCGCCACTTTCAAGCGCGAGACCCAGCGTTTGCGTCTCAGGCTGCTTGACACCGGATGACGGGCAGGACAACGCTGCCCTATGCTTGATTTACGCCCAGTGGGATATGTGATCGGTCTGCTTGTGGCGTCGCTTGGTTTGACCATGCTGGCCCCGCTGGCCGTTGATCTGTTCAATGGGAATGATCACTGGTTTGTCTTCTTCGAAAGCATGGTCATTACCATCCTGACAGGTGGTCTGATTGCCATGGCCTGCGCAAATGGCGTTTCTGAAGGGTTGTCCTTGCGGCAGACGTTCCTTCTGACCTCACTGGTCTGGCTGACCTTGCCTGTCTTTGGCGCAATTCCTTTCGCGCTTGGCGCGACGGGTTCGAGCTTCACAGATGCTTTCTTTGAGGCGATGTCAGGGCTTACGACCACAGGCGCAACGGTGCTGACAGGGCTTGAGGCCCTGCCAGAGGGCCTGCAGCTTTGGCGCGGTATTTTGCAGTGGCTGGGAGGCGTGGGGATCGTCGTTGTTGCGATGGTCTTTCTGCCGGAACTGCGTGTCGGAGGGATGCAGATCTTCCGCTCTGAAGGGTTTGACACAAGCGGGAAAATCCTGCCGCGCGCGGGTGAAATCGCGAAGCGCATTTCTTACATCTACGCTGGCCTGACGCTCGCGTGCATGATGTTTTATTCGATCATGGGGATGAACGGCTTCGACGCAGTTGTGCATGCGATGACGACGGTATCGACCGGCGGCATGGCAAACTATGACGCCTCTTTTGCCGCGTTCGGTCCGGGTGTGCACTACGTAGCGATTGTTTTCATGATCCTTGCGGCGCTGCCCTTCGTCCGGTTCGTGCAGATCCTGGCTGGAACGGCGCGTCCGCTTTTCTATGACCGTCAGATCCACGTTTTTCTTCTGCTGATCGGGCTGTTTGTTGTGCTCACAACCGCATGGCTGTGGGGGCGGGCCGGGGTGATGACCGAGACGGCTTTTCGTGAGGCGATGTTCAATGTCACCTCGATCATGACTGGCACAGGCTATGCCAACGCCAATTACATGCTCTGGGGGACGTTTCCGGTCGTCGTCTTTTTTCTGATCGGCTTGATTGGTGGTTGCGCCGGATCGACCTCCTGTTCGGTAAAGGTGTTCCGCTATCAACTGGTCTTTGCGGCGATCAAGACGCAGATCAGGCAAATCCACTCACCCCATGGCGTCTTTACACCGCGCTATGATGGTCGTCCGATCAGCGAAGATGTCCTGAATTCGGTGATTGCATTTCTGGTGGCGTTTATTCTGTCGCTTGGCGTAACAGCTGTCTTGCTGGGGCTGACCGGGCTGGATTTCATCACCTCTGTATCAGGTGCAGCCGCAGCTTTGGCCAATATCGGGCCCGGTCTGGGGCTGGAGATCGGACCCGCCGGCAATTACGCCAACATCAACGATACGGCCAAATGGATCCTCGCAATTGCGATGTTCGTTGGCCGGCTTGAGATCATGGTCGTGCTGACCATCCTGACAATTAAATTCTGGAGAAGCTGACATGCCGACCCGACCGCTTGGTGCGCAAATTTCGCATATGCTGAAGGATCGTGGCGTTTCGACGATCTTTGGTATCCCCGGTGTCCATAACCAAGAGATGTACCGCGGTATCGAAGAGGCAGGCATCACGCACATTCTGGCGCGCCATGAACAGGGTGCGGGCTTTATGGCGGATGGCTATGCACGCGCAACAGGTCGTCCCGGTGTGGCCTATGTCATTTCGGGCCCCGGCCTGTGCAACATCATGACACCGATGGGGCAAGCCTATTCGGACAGCGTGCCGATGCTGGTTCTCTCCTCCGTGCTTGACGAAACGGAAGCGACACGGGGCCAATTGCACCAGATGAAAGATCAGGAAGCCGCCGCCGCGACCGTCTGCGATTGGTCTGTGACAGCAAAGACAGCTGACGCCGCTTTCAGTTTGATCGACCGTGCTTTGGCAGAGTTCCAGACCCGCCGGATGCGACCGAAGCATATACAGGTGCCGATTTCTGTACTTGAGGCGCAAGCGCCCGAAGCGCCGTCCGCATCAGAGTGGCCAATCGGTGCGGTGGGTGAGGCTGATCCGTTGCGTCTTGAGGCCTTGCGTGAATGGTTGCGCGCCTCCAAGCGTCCGCTTTTCATCTTTGGCGGTGGTGCGACCCGCGACCTGAACGTGATCCTTGGTGCGCAAACCGGTGGCGATCAGGTGTCGCGGATGGTGCAGGACATGGGGGCGGCCGTCATGACGACCTATGCAGGGCGGGGACGGATTTCGCCGAATTATGCGCTCAACTTCGGGTCGATGCTGGCGCGTCCTGAAAGCGCGGATGTGATCAGCACCGCCGATCTTGTGATCGCGGTTGGCACAGAATTGTCAGAAGTTGATCTTTGGCGTGATGCGCTGGGACATACGGCAAAGCTGGTAAGGATTGATCTGGACCCCGAAGTGCTCACCGACCGACACAAGGCGGATATGGTAATCCACGCTAGCGCATACGGGCACCTGCTTGCGACCCTGACCACCATGACGAAGGAGCCGCCGAAGACCGGATGGGACCCTGCAGAAGTCGCAAGCTTCAAATCGCGAATGCGGGCGCAGATCAACGCCGAACGGCCCGGTATTTTGCCTGTTGTGGACGTGCTGAAAGAGGCGCTGCCTGACGACACGATGATATTCTCGGACATGACTCAATTCGCCTACGCCGCAAAAGAGGTCTATCCGCTTGATCGTCCAAATCACTGGCATCACCCTTATGGCTTCGGCACCTTAGGCTACGCGCTGCCCGCGGCCATCGGTGGCAAGGTTGGGGTGGGTGAGCAACCGGTTCTCGCCATTCTGGGCGACTACGGGTTCCAGTACACCGTGCAGGAATTGGCTGTCGCGGTGGAACTCGGGCAAAACCTGCCCATCATCATCTGGGACAACGGTAAATTGGGTGAGATCGAAGACAGTATGGTGCGCGCGCAGATCGCGCCGAATGCTGTCATCCAGCGCAACCCAGATTTCCTGAAACTCGCCGAGGCCTATGGTGCAGCAGCTACTGAGCCTGAAAGCCTTGGAGACCTAGCGCCAGCGCTTTATGCCGCTTTCTCGCGCAATGTCCCGACAGTGATCAGACTGCGTTCTGATATTGCGCTTACCAGCAGCTAACCAGGACGCCCAGATCCGCCGCCAATCGTGTTTGGGCCACAGGGCTTAGGGCATCGGTCTGCTCAAGGGGCGCGACATTCAGTCCGGCGGTTGTCAGGAATGCAGCGATATCGGCGGACTTTACCGCAAAGCTGACGCCTTCAGGGAGCGTCTGTTGCGATTGCGCTTCGGTTGTTAGTAGCATCCCGATAACGTGGCCCTTGCTGTTCAGGATCGGGCCACCTGCGTCTGAAGGCTGCGCGGTGAGCTCCAGTCGGGCCTGCGAAGGGTCACCCTTTAGGTTCCGCAAATCCGCAAGCGTCCCGAATGTCAAAGTGGGGTCCGCCAGGACACCGCCGAACGGAAAGCCTGCGACAGCTACGCGATCGCGCAGGCGGGGCACAGCCGTGTCAATCTGCGCGACAGCCCTGGGGCTTTGCGCCGTCGGTGGCGTCAGCAATGCGAGGCCTAAGTCTTCATCAATCACTTCAATGCGCATCATCAGGTCTTCGGCGACCGTGATCCGCGAACACTGGTCCAATCCCTGATACGAGGTCAGGACATGGCCGGATTGACTTACATAGAAGCCGGATCTGGCAAAGGTCGGCTGTCTGATTGCAAGACCGGCGACCATATCGACAGACTGGTCTTCGGAAGGCGGCGCAATCGCAGGATCCAAGGTGCCAGTCAGGCGCGCGAAGCTTGCCTGCATTTCGCGGCGCAACCGCTGATAGGTCGCAAGGTCATCGGATGGCCAGACAAGCGTAAAGCCTTTGATTTCGCCCGCAGACAGGTTCGCTTCGGTGTAGGAGATGATGTTCTCATCGCGCCCTTCGATGACAAACCTGTCAGCCCAGAAAGAGCGCTCACCTTCAACTGGCACGATATCAAGGCTCTGCATGACCTCATAAAGGCCACGAAGCTGCGCTGCGTCGCCAGCCTGTGAGATCAGCAAAACGCGTTCGCTGCCAGCATCGGAACTGGCCTCGTATTTGACGAACGGTGGTTGGTATTCTGTGAAAACAACGGATGCTTTCGGTATCAGCATCTCGATCCCTGCGGCCGTCTCAGTCGTTGTCTGCAAATCAAGCGCGGTGAGGACCGCGTTATACTGAGCGACCAGATCAGCCCGCTGGCGCGTCGTCAGGATGCCGGTCGGTTCAGCGGCATTTGCAAGCTGCCAAGCTTCCATCGCAGCACGTGTGCCGCGCCCGAATGCCCCATCAATTGCCGCATCATAAAAGCCTGCCCACTGAAGTGCCGTTTGCAACAACTCCCGTTCGTCGCGGGTGAGCGTGCTTTCCGATGCGCGCGCTTCTCGCGGCGTTTCGTCCGGCAAGGTCGCCGTTGCCAGTGGGGCGGGGGCGAGGGCAACCGCCGGGGCGGTAATCGCGCCGCCGATTGGCCAGAACTGTTGGTCAAAGCTGCGGCTGTCTTTGACAAAGCTGTCGCTGGGGATGGCACGCGCATTCAGGAGCCGCGACCGGGTCTGATCGGCTTCGGACCGGTCAAATGGCCCGATGGCAATCGCATAAAACCCGTTACCAAGGTAGAACCCGTGAATGCCGCTGATCTGTGTCGCCGCCTCACGTGCAAAATCGGTCGCCGCAGACAGCGTCGGGCGGGCTGCAATCTGGACCCACCAACTGTCCTGTGCTCTGGCAGGTAGCGCCGCGAGAAAAAGAAAGACGGCAATCAGGGCAGTGCGTATCATGGGTGATCCATTGTCATTGCGAAAGTCACACACTTATGGAAGCGGGTTCTGGCACGAAATAGCAAGCAATCTGGTGTGCATCAGGCATCCATCCGCCTGATAAATCACGCGCCGTTGCCTAATTGACCCTTCCTGCAGCACACCCTATTGAACCCTCTAAAGAAAAGAGGGCTTTCATGTCGGACAAACCACGCAGTTTTCAGGAAATCATCCTGCGGCTCCAGACCTACTGGGCGGCCAAAGGCTGTGCGATCCTGCAACCTTATGACATGGAAGTGGGTGCTGGTACGTTTCATCCCGCCACAACCCTCCGCGCGCTGGGCACGAACCACTGGGCTGCTGCCTACGTGCAGCCTTCACGCCGTCCCACTGATGGGCGTTATGGTGAAAACCCCAACCGCTTGCAGCACTACTATCAATATCAGGTGCTGATCAAACCCAGCCCGCCTGATTTGCAAGAGCTCTACCTTGGTTCGCTGAAAGCCATCGGAATTGATGCGACAATCCATGACATCCGATTTGTCGAGGACGACTGGGAAAGCCCGACATTGGGGGCTTGGGGCTTAGGTTGGGAGGTCTGGTGCGACGGCATGGAAGTCAGCCAGTTTACTTATTTCCAGCAGGTTGGCGGACATGACTGCAAACCGGTCTCTGGCGAGCTGACCTACGGGTTGGAGCGTCTGGCGATGTATGTTCGGGGCGTGGATCACGTCATGGATATGCCGTTCAATGATCCCGATGCGCCGATTGCGCTGAAATACGGCGATGTCTTCCGCCAGACCGAACAGGAATACTCGCGCTGGAACTTCGACGTGGCAGACACAGATGTGCTGTTGCAACACTTCCTTGATGCAGAGGCCGAATGCCAGCGCATCCTTGATGCACCTGCTACAGATCCCAAGACCGGCAAGCAGATCATCATGGCGCATCCCGCCTATGACCAATGCATCAAGGCGTCCCACGTCTTTAACCTGCTTGATGCGCGCGGCGTGATATCTGTCACGGAACGTCAGGCCTACATCGGGCGCGTGCGCGCGCTGGCAAAGGCCTGTGCCGATGCCTTTGTGCAAACCGAAGCAGGGGGCGCGGCAGCCTGATGGCGCGGGTAATCATTGTGCTTATTCTCCTGACCGGCGCGATTGCAGGCGGCCTGATGTATTACCAGCAGGTCTATGCCTACTATGAAGAGGTCGAATTCTCGCCCGATGCGGTTGTGATGACCTCGCTCACCTCCGGTGCACCAGAGCCGCTGCTGGTAGAAGAGTTTGACGCCATCGACGCCATTTCCAGCCCTTTGCGCTACCGTGCCTGTTTCACGACGCCAATCAGCCTTGCCACGCTGACCGAAACCTACGTCATTGTTGACGAGGCAGAGCCGCGCGTCGCGCCGGGCTGGTTTGATTGCTTTGATGCCGAACAAATCGGCGCAGACATGCGCACCGATGCCGTGGCCTTCATGGGGATCGAGAATATCCAATACGGGATCGACCGGATCGTAGCGGTCTATCCTGATGGCCGCGGCTACGCGTGGCACCAAATCAATGCATGTGGCGAGGTCGTCTTTGACGGCGAACCGGCCCCGGAGGGCTGCCCCACACCACCCGAAAGTCTGAACTGATGCCTGATCTTCTGATTGAACTCTTTTCCGAGGAAATCCCCGCGCGGATGCAAAGCAAAGCCGCCGAGGACCTGCGCAAGCTGGTCACTGACGGTCTGGTCGAGGCGGGTCTGACCTATGCCGGTGCTGCTGCCTTTTCCACGCCGCGTCGTCTGGCGCTGTCTGTCGAAGGGCTGACCGCTGAAAGCAAGGCCGTGCGCGAAGAACGTCGCGGCCCGAAGGTTGGCGCGCCTGAAAAGGCCGTTGAAGGGTTTCTGCGTGGTGCTGGCGTTGCGATGGAAGACCTCGAAATCCGCGACGACAAAAAGGGGCAGGTCTATTTTGCGGTGATCGAAAAGCCCGGTCGCACGGCAGCTGAAATCGTGGCCGAGGTTCTGGAAAAGACCATTCGCAACTTTCCGTGGCCCAAGTCGATGCGCTGGGGGACGGGCACGCTGAAGTGGGTGCGCCCGCTGCATTCCATCATCTGCCTGTTGGTTGACGAGGCAGGGGCCGAGGTTGTGCCTCTGGACATAGACGGCATTTCATCTGGCGCTACCACGCGTGGACACCGGTTCTTGGCGCCTGATGCATTTTCTGTCGCATCTTTCGATGATTACGAAGCAAAGCTGAAGCGTGCCAAAGTCATCCTGCGCGCTGACGAGCGGGCCGAGGTGATCTGGAATGACGCCACCAATCAGGCGTTTGCACTGGGTCTGGAAGTGGTCGAGGACAAGGGGTTGCTGGCCGAGGTTGCAGGGCTGGTCGAATGGCCTGTCGTGCTGATCGGACAGATTGGCGAGGATTTCCTCGGGCTGCCGCCGGAGGTTTTGCAAACCTCGATGAAGGAACATCAGAAGTTCTTTTCCGTAAAAAAACCCAAGACGGGCCGCATCGAACGCTTTGTGACCGTCGCCAACATGGAGACCGCCGATCATGGTGCGACCATTCTGGCGGGCAACCAGAAGGTGCTCTCGGCGCGCCTGTCGGATGCGAAGTTCTTTTGGGAGAACGATCTGCGCGTTGCAAAGGCGGGGATGGAGCCTTGGCTGGAAAGCCTTGGCAACGTGACCTTCCACAACAAGTTGGGTAGCCAGAAAGACCGGATCGAACGCATCGCGGCACTCGCTCGTGAAATTGCACCGAGCGTTGGGGCCGACCCTGATCTGGCAGAGCAGGCGGCAAAGGTGGCTAAAGCCGATCTCTCGTCCGAGATGGTCTATGAATTCCCCGAATTGCAGGGGCTGATGGGGCGGTATTATGCCGAGGCCGCGGGGCTGCCTGCTGAGATAGCCGCCGCCTGTCAGGAACACTATTCTCCGCTGGGGCCGTCAGATGATGTGCCGACCGCGCCGGTGTCTGTCGCCGTAGCACTGGCCGACAAGATCGACACGCTGACAGGGTTCTGGGCGATTGACGAAAAGCCGACTGGGAGCAAGGACCCGTTCGCGCTGCGTCGTGCGGCGCTGGGGGTTATTCGGTTGGTTTTGGAGAATGATATTGGGTTTGGACTGCTCCAATTCTTGATAAGGGCATTTTTTCCGCATGTGAAAACGAGAGATGGTGTTGGCGATGAGAGGGGACCGAGCCTTCGGCAGCAATATTCAAATGCAACTGGAATTGACGAGGAAACTCTATTCTCTCTCGAGCTTGACGAAGCTCGCAAGAAGCTGCCGAACCCCGAGGATCTTACAAGTCGAATCGACGCTTGGATTGATCAGCTAAGAAGCGATCCGGCAAGTGATCCAAACGTGATAAAAGACCTCCTCTCCTTCTTCCACGACCGCCTCAAGGTCTTCCTCCGCGACAAGGGCATCCGCCACGACATCATCGACGCCTGCATTGCCATGCCGGGAAATGATGACCTGACCCTGCTCGTCAAACGGGCCGAGGCACTGGCCGAAACCCTTGCCACTGACGACGGCGAGAACTTGATCCAGGGCTTCAAACGCGCCAACAACATCCTCACCCAAGCCGAGGAAAAGGACGGGGTCGAATACTCCTACGGGGCCGACATCAAATTCGCTGAGGAACAGGCCGAGGAAGACCTGTTCGCCGCCCTCGATGCCGCAGAGGCCAAGATCACACCGGCCATGCAGGCCGAGGATTTCGGCGCTGCCATGTCCGCGATGGCCGCTCTGCGGGGGCCGATTGATGCGTTCTTTACAGATGTGCAGGTCAATGCCGACAGCGAGATTTTGCGCCGGAACCGCCTGAACCTTTTGTCGCGCATCAGAAATATCTGCCTTTCTGTGGCTGATCTGACCAAGATCGAAGGGTAAAATCCTGTAAACTTCCTTGGACAGGGTGATTTGTTCTGCCTATGCTGCAGCCACGCAATAACGGTGCCGCAGTGCAGCAACAGACGACATACAAGCCCCTGACCCTGATCACGCCGACAGCAGCCATGTCGCCGGCCGTGCATGGCGGGCGTGCCAAATGCCTGCAGCGGCTGATCCGGCTGGATATGCCGGTGCCTGTGACTGTTGCGCTGTCATTTGATGCCGTGCATGAGGCGGCAATCGGCAATCTGCCGGATATGGATGAACTTCTGGCGCCGTTCGGGGATGCGCCGCTTTTGTCGGTGCGCCCCTCAAGTCAGGACCCCGATTGGGGTGGCCCCGGTGCAATCCTGAACGTCGGTATGAACGACGCCCGCTATGTCGAGTTGATCAATTGGCTGGGCGAGGAAACCGCAACGAAGCTCTATATGCGTTTCGTGCAGTCCTATGCGATCCATGTTGCGCGTCTTGATCCTGACGAATTCCACATGCCCGATCAGGCCGACGCCAAGGGCCTCAAGGCGATGATGGCGACCTTCGAATACGAAACCGACATGCCGTTCCCGCAGGATGTGGAAACGCAACTTGCAGAGGTTCTGCGCTCAATGGCGCGGGCGTGGGATGGCACCACAGCGCGGTTGTTGCGGCAGGCCAAAGGCGCGCCTGCCGATGCGGGGCTTGGTCTGGTTGTGCAGGCGATGGCCTCTGGCACAGGGCAGGGCGAGTGCGGACAAGGCGTGGTGCAGTTCGTCGATAGCGTGACAGGTCAGCCCAAGATCATCGGGCGCTACGTCAGTTCCCATCTTGCTGCGACGCGCGAGATCGGGCGTGAAACCGAAGGCGCGATTTATCTGACACGTGACACACGTGGTCCCTCGCTCGAAGATCTTTGCCCTGATCAGTTTGCGCAATTGATCTCTTACGGTGATCTCTGCCGGAAGAGACTGCGCGAGGAAATGGAGATCAAGTTCACCTTGCAGGATGGCGCGCTGCGTATCCTCGATGCTGTGCGTGTTCAGCGATCGTCGCGGGCATCGGTCCGTATCGCGGTGGCCTTGGCCGAGGATCAGATCATCCCGCGCGAAGAGGCTGTCATGCGTGTCGAGCCTGCCGCGCTCTCCGAATTGCTTCACCGGCAGGTTGATCCCCAAGCAGCCCGAGATGTCATTGTCAGAGGTATTGCGGCCAGCCCGGGTGCTGCATCGGGGCGCATCGTGCTGACAGCGAGCGAGGCACAGGCCAGCGCCGCGCGCGGTGAACCATGCGTGCTGGTGCGTCGTGAAACCACGCCGGAAGATATCCGCGGAATGCATGCGGCCTCTGCCGTTCTGACCATGCGTGGCGGCGTAACGAGCCATGCGGCCGTGATCGGGCGCGGGCTTGGTCTGCCGTGTGTCGTTGGTGCCTCCGATCTGGTGATCGACCGTAAATCAGGCAGAATCACCGGCGCTGACGGACGCAGCTTCGCCGTCGGTGAGACAATCACGGTCGATGGGACGACAGGACAGGTCCTGGTCGGTGAACCCAAAATGCTGGAGGCCGCCCTTGATGGTGCGTTTCAGACGCTTCTCGACTGGGCCGATGATTTTCGTGACATTGGCGTGCGGGCAAATGCCGATACACCCGCCGACGCACAGACGGCTGCAAATTTCGCCGCCGAAGGTATCGGGCTTTGCCGGACGGAGCACATGTTCTTTGAAGGCGACCGTTTGGGCGTGATGCGCGAGATGATCTTCGCTGAGGAAAGCGACGACCGTCGCGCGGTGCTCGACCGGTTGTTGCCGATGCAGCGGGCTGATTTTCAGGCGCTCTTTGAGATTATGGCCGGAAAGTCTGTCTGTGTTCGTCTCTTTGATCCACCGCTTCATGAATTTTTGCCGTCAGACAAGGCCGGTTTGCGCGATCTGGCAGAGCAGGTGGCCTTGCCACTGCCTGAGGTGACCGAGCGCGTGCATGCGCTTGCCGAATACAATCCCATGCTGGGGATGCGTGGCGTGCGTCTCGGGATCGCTTTGCCAGAGATTTACGACATGCAGGCCCGCGCGATTTTCGAAGCGATGGTGGCAGTCGGTCAGAAGGGCGTCGCGATCTCGGCAGAAATCATGATCCCGCTGGTCAGCGCCATGCGAGAGGTCGAGTTGATCAAATCGCGTGTTGACGCGGTTGCCCACGCCGTGCGTGCAAAAAGCAGGATCGATCTTGATTATCGGCTTGGTGTCATGGTGGAGACACCGCGGGCCTGCTTGCGGGCACACGATATTGCCGAACATGCCGACTTCTTGTCATTCGGGACAAACGATCTGACCCAGATGACCTACGGGCTGTCGCGCGATGACGCCGGGCGGTTCATGTCGTCCTATGTCCAGCAGGGTGTCTATGCAGAGGACCCGTTTCATACCCTCGATATCGAGGGTGTAGGCGAGCTGATTGCCTTGGGCGCAGAGCGCGGACGGACAAGCCGGCCAGATGTTGTTTTGTCGATCTGCGGTGAACACGGCGGCAGCCGTGCTGCCATCGCTTTTTGCCGTGAAAAGGGCTTTGACTATGTGTCTTGCTCGCCGTTTCGTGTGCCGGTTGCACGTCTGACAGCGGCGCAACTTGCATTGCTGGGCCAAATCTCACGATAATGTCATTCTATATATAGTTATTATGGCGAATAATCGCCGAAAAATACACCATATATTGCGGTATGCGCGGTGCGGGCAGCACCTTTGCGCCACTGCGTTGACCAAAGGGTAGACGTATTCTCAACCATGTTTTAAGCACTGCCTGCCAGCGCGGGGTCGATCCGTGCACTTCCTGGGTGGGAAAAGATGAGTTTGATGAGACGATTTTTCGCTGCGTGTACCGCGGCAACGATGATCTTCGGGGCCCTGCCAGCCGCCGCAGATGAGGTGCTCGCTAGCCGCTTGAGCGCCATTCTTGGGCAAGAACGCGAAGCGCTCTCGGTCGTTCCTGACAGCCGATTGAGCCTTCTGACCAGCCTGCCTCCTGCTGTTGAACGGGGTGTCGAAACTGAAAGCAGCACCATTTACGACCGCGAATACCTCGCTTCGCTGCCGTCCGCTGATGGTGGTGATCAATGGCAGTGCCTTGCCGAAGCCCTTTACTTCGAAGCCCGCGGTGAGACCGTGCGCGGTATGTTTGCAGTGGGTGAGGTGATCCTGAACCGTGTGGATAGCGACGCCTATCCTGACACGCTCTGCGGTGTGATCAATCAGGGCACCGGACGCAAATACGCTTGCCAGTTCACTTATACCTGTGACGGTTTGCCAGAGAACATCAACGAACCACGCGCTTGGGAGCGCGTCGGCAAGGTGGCGGCAATCCTGCTTGAAGGTGCGCCACGCGCGTTGACAGGTGGTGCTACGCACTACCACACGAAAGCAGTCAGCCCGTCATGGGCAAAGCGTTTCCCACGTACGGCGTCCATCGGGTCGCATTACTTCTATCGTCAGCCGGTGCGCACGGCCTCTATGTAAGTCGCACAACCGGCCAAGCCTGTCGCGCCTGATGCTTGTCGCATCGGGCGCGTTTCGCTATTCGTGCCAGACGTAGATATGAGCTGGAACCACCGATGAATGATGACATCCGATTGGCGTTTGCGCATCCCAGCGAGCGCGCCGAAGCCAGCAGCCAGACCCCCTGTGATCGCATCTCGCTACGCGACTACACCGTCGAAGTAGAAATCGGTGCATTCCAGCAGGAACGGGGCAAACTGCAGCGGGTCCGTTTCAATGTCGTTGTCGAGGTGATGCCGCTGAGTGGTCCGATTGACGATGATGTTGACCGCATACTGTCCTACGACAAAGTCACCGAAGCGATTGCGATTGAACTTGAGGCCGAGCGGATCAACCTGCTGGAAACCTTGGCGGCGCGCGTCGCTGAACGAATCCTTCTGGAGCCTCAGGCCGAACGTGTCTTTGTCAGGATCGAGAAGCTGGATCGTGGGCCATTCGCACTGGGCGTCGAGATCGTGCGCTCGCGTGATGGGTTGGATCGGGCCGCGCAAGAGCATGTCGAAGCTCCGCATCCTCGCGTCGTTTACCTGACGAACGCTGCCATTACCTCGCCGCATCTGAAAGGATGGATTGATCAGCTTCAGGCACGCGATGCCCCTTTGATCATATGCGTCGGTGCCGATGATGTTTCAGCGCCGCAGGTCGAAAATTTGCTGGCGCAAAGGCGGATTGATCTTCTGGCGATTGAACAGAACGCATGGCGGTTGGCTGCCCATGACCAGAGGTTGATGGTGGTGGGAACACGCACTGAACTCGACTGGGCGATGAAGAACGACCAGATCTGTATCTGGGCCCCTTCAAAAATCGTGCTGGATGCTGTTGATGGCCCCTCTGCCGGCCCGCGTGATGCGCTGGCGCTTGTCGCATGGTTTGCAGCCGAGGTGGACGCGAAAGAGCTTCTGGTCATAGGTGCTGATGCACCTGAGGCGTCAGTGCCTGTGCGCGCGGTGTCAGAGTTGGATGAGACGTTGCCGTGACAGTCTATTACCGACCCATTGTCCGTTTTGGCGAAGTGCCCAGCCCACAGAGCTTTCCACTCGCAGGTGGGTTGTGCTGGTTCGATACCGTTGTCGTTCAGGAAAGAGGCGGCAGCAGGCGAAAACAGGCTGCAGGCGATCTACCCGGTACTGTCCTGACGCGATTGACGGCACCGCGTGTGTCGATCGCCGGTCTGGACATGCGCCGCCCCCAGATCATGGGGATTCTCAACGTCACACCCGACAGCTTTTCGGACGGTGGTTTGTTCGCGGCGCCAGAAGCCGCTGTTGATCATGCCCGCGCGATGCAACGCGACGGGGCAGCAATCATCGATATTGGTGGTGAAAGCACGCGCCCGGGTGCCAAAGAGGTTGCCGTCAACGATGAGATTGCACGCACCGCGCCAGTGATCGCTGCCATCCGTGCCGAAAGCCATATTCCGATCTCGATTGATACCCGCAAGGGCGGTGTGGGCCGTGCCGCGGTTGAGGCGGGGGCAAGCCTTATCAACGATGTCGCGGCGTTCACGTTTGATCCGGCACTTTTGCAACTGGCTGCCGGGCACGATCTGCCAGTGTGCATCATGCACGCCCAAGGAACACCTGAAACAATGCAAGAGGATCCGCATTACGACGATGTCTTGCTGGATATCTACGATTTTCTGGAAGAGCGGGTGACGGTCGCCGAACAAGCTGGCGTGCCGCGCGAACGTATCATTGTCGATCCCGGCATCGGCTTCGGCAAAACGCTTGAACACAACCTCAGCATCTTGCGGGGTATTGCGATTTTCCACGGGCTGGGATGTCCGATTTTGCTGGGTGCATCACGCAAACGGTTTATCGGAACAATCGGTGGCGGCGAGGACGCGCAGGACCGCCTCGGCGGTTCGGTTGCCGTCGCGTTGTTTGGTGCACGTCAGGGCGTGCAAATTCTGCGGGTGCACGATATCTTCGCTACAAAGCAGGCTCTCGATCTTGAATGGGCCATTGGCGGAGCGGCAATGACATGACACGCAAGTTCTTCGGCACCGATGGTGTGCGCGGCACGGCAAATTCCTATCCGATGACGGCTGAAATGGCGCTCAAGATTGGCGCTGCTGCCGGACGGTACTTTCGCAATGACGGGTCGAACGGACATCGCGTGGTCATCGGCAAAGATACGCGCCTGTCGGGCTATATGTTCGAGAACGCGCTGACGGCTGGTTTGACAAGTACCGGCATGAACGTGCTTCTGCTGGGGCCTGTTCCAACGCCCGCTGTGGGGCTTCTGACCACCTCAATGCGTGCCGACCTCGGGATCATGATTTCGGCCAGCCACAACCCGCATCATGATAACGGGATCAAGTTTTTCGGGCCTGACGGGTTCAAGTTGTCTGACGCGGCAGAAACCGAGATCGAGGCGCTCATCGCCAGCGTCATTACACCGGCGAAAGCGGAAAACATCGGACGAGCCAAACGTATCGACGATGGCCGTTTCCGCTATGCAGAGCGTGTGAAATCGACCTTCCCCGCTGGCATGCGGCTTGACGGCCTCAAGGTGGTCATTGATTGCGCCAACGGTGCCGCGCATCGCGTAGCACCTGAGGTCTTGTGGGAACTCGGCGCGACCGTGATCCCGATTGGCGTGGCCCCTGACGGCACCAACATCAACGAAGGGTGCGGGTCCACGCATCCAGATTTCGCCGCTGAGGTCATTCGCCGCGAAGGGGCTGACGTCGGCATCTGCCTAGATGGTGATGCGGACCGCGTGATGATCCTCGATGAAACCGGCACTGTTGCTGACGGCGATCAGTTGATGGCGCTGATGGCTGGGCGTTGGGCGGAACAAGAACGCCTGCAAGGCGGCACGCTCGTGGCAACCGTGATGTCCAACCTCGGGCTGGAGCGATACCTGGAAGGGCGTGGCCTGCGACTGGAACGCACCGCGGTCGGGGATCGCTACGTGGTAGAAGCCATGCGCAAAGGTGGCTGGAACCTTGGTGGTGAACAGTCAGGGCATATCGTCATGACCGACTACGCCACGACAGGTGACGGCCTTTTGGCGGGGCTTCAGTTTCTCGCAGCGATGATCGAGACAGGCAAGCCTGCCAGCGCGCTGACAAGCAGCTTTGAAACTGTGCCACAACTTCTCAAGAACGTCCGGTACTCTCAGGGCCAGGATCCACTGAACGCGGCTTCGGTTCAGAGTGCGATTGCAAATGCAGAAGCGCAATTGACGGGGCGTGGCAGGTTGCTCATCCGTAAGTCGGGCACTGAACCGCTGATCCGTGTCATGGCTGAATGCGAAGACAATGACCTTTTGTCCGAGGTTGTCGACAGCATCGTCACCGAGGTCGAAGCGGCAGCTTAACCGCGGAAGATCTTGCGCAGATTGGCCCATTGGCTGATGGCGAGCCCTGAAAGGATCAGTGCGAGCGCAATGAAAAACCGGAAAGGCAGGTCTTCGTTCAGGATCAATGCGCCGCAGATCATCGACCACACCGGAACCTGAAAACCGACAGGCGCCATAAAGACCGATCCTGCACTTCGGATTGTGCTGATCCGGAGCCAAGCTGCCAAAGCGGTTGGGATCAAACCCAAGACCACAATGGCTATTGTCGGGCGTGTGCCCTCAATGACGGGTATCCCCTCAAAGAAAAGCATTGCCGGTATCAGTGCGATGGCGCCGACAACCAAGACGGCTGTTGCCATCACAATGGGATCAATCGTCGGACACCGACGCGTCATGATGCTTGAGATCGCGTAAGAGAGCGCCGCCGCGAGGCACGCAATCTGTCCAAGTGGCTCCCAGCCTGTGCCGATGCGCAAGATGCCAGGTCCAATCAGGGTGACAGCGCCAATGAAGCCAAGGGTAACCCCAAATCCGTTGCGTGCAGTGAGAGGTTCATCCGAGAACAGATGCGCCAGCGGCAACACGAACAGAGAAACCGCCGCCATCGCGATGCCTGCAAAAGCTGACGGCACATATTGTTGCCCCCAACTCAGCAGAGCAAAGGGAATCGCAGAATTCAACAGGCCGATGACGATCAGGTATTTCAACAACCGGCCCGTCAACTGCGGCACCGGGCGTCCCATAATCTGCATCAAGGTGAGAAGCGCGATGGCACCCAAGGTCACCCGCGCGCAGGCCACGGTCAGAGGACCGTAGCCTTCCAGTGCGATCGCGACGACCATAAAGGTTGCACCCCAGATCAAACCGAGGGCGGCAACGGAAAGCCAATTTGCAAGTGTGGGTCTTTGGGTCACGGTCTTCCTCAAGGTCAAAAAAGGCCCAAGCAGTTGCTCGGGCCTTCAAGTCTTTAAGCTGGCGGAATAACCGCCTCAGGTCCAGCTTAGTTCTTGGACTTATCGACCATCTTGCCGTCGGAAATCCAAGGCATCATGGCGCGCAGCTTTTCACCGACCTGCTCGATTTCATGCTCGTCGTTGATGCGGCGGGTGGCCTTGAAGAATGGCTGGCCGACAGCGTTTTCCTGCATGAAGTCACGCACGAATTTACCTGTCTGGATGTCTGTCAGCACGTCCTTCATGCGCTGCTTGGTCTCAGCGTAAGGCAGGATGCGTGGGCCGGAGACATACTCGCCGTACTCAGCCGTGTTCGAGATGGAGTAGTTCATGTTCGCGATGCCGCCTTCGTAGATCAGATCTACGATCAGCTTTACCTCGTGCAGACACTCGAAGTAGGCCATCTCCGGCTCGTAACCGGCTTCGACCAGTGTCTCAAAGCCCATGCGGATCAGTTCAACCAGACCACCGCAGAGAACGGCCTGTTCGCCGAAGAGGTCGGTTTCACATTCCTGACGGAAGTTGGTTTCGATGATGCCTGAGCGGCCGCCACCGATGGCCGAGCAGTAGGACAGGCCGATTTCCATTGCTTTGCCGGACGCATCATTGTGGACAGCGACAAGGCAAGGCACGCCGCCGCCTTTGGTGTATTCGCCGCGCACAGTGTGACCTGGACCCTTGGGCGCCATCATGATCACGTCAACGCCTGGCTTGGGTTCGATCAGTCCAAAGTGGACGTTCAGGCCGTGTGCAAATGCAATCGCGGAACCTTCTTTGAGGTTATCATGGACGTATTTCTTGTAAGTCTCTGCCTGAAGCTCATCGGGCATTGTAAACATGATAACGTCACACCAGGCAGCGGCTTCGGCAATACCCATCACTGTCAGGCCTTCGCCTTCAGCTTTGGCGGCCGAAGGTGAACCTTCGCGCAGTGCAACAACAAGGTTCTTGGCGCCGCTGTCGCGCAAGTTCAGCGCATGGGCATGGCCCTGTGAGCCGTAGCCGAGGATGGCAACTTTTTTGTCCTTGATCAGGTTCACATCGCAGTCGCGATCGTAAAATACGCGCATTGTTTCGGTCCTTTGATTGGCGTTTTCTCTGGCGCTCTTATACCGGTGTCCATCTGATTTGTGAGTGATGGATCGTGAGTATTTTTGGCAAAATGATAATTGTTATGCGTAATATTAACCATTAACAGGGGAATCATGCTTGATGACACTGATCGACGATTGCTGCGCCTTTTACAGTCGGACCCCACACGCGGCGTCCCTGATCTGGCTGAGGCTGTGAGTTCGACCCCGGCCAAGGTCAGCCGCAGGCTGGAACGGTTGCGCAATGACGGCATCCTGAAAGGCAGTCGGGCCGTTATTGACTGGCGCGCGCTCGGATATTCGATCGCGGTCAGTTTGCGCATCACCTTGGATAAAACGGTGCCTCGGGCCTTTGACGACTTTATTGCAGCGGCGCGCGACGTGGCCGAGGTGATCGAGATACAAACGTTCTTGGGGCGGGTTGATGTCCGTCTGTCGTTGATCGCCAAGGACCTCGCGGACTATCAGCGGCTTTACAGGGACAACATTCTGACCCTACCTCATATCGCAGACATCGAAGCGCTGATGACAGTTGCAACGGTCAAGTCCGATGAAAGCCTGCCGCTATGACGCTTGACGATCTGGATAAGCAAATCTTGCAGGCAATGCAGCGCAACGCCGATCAATCCACGACCCAGTTGGCCGCAAAGCTTGGGATGAGCCAGCCTGCGACCTGGCGGCGGATCAGGCGTCTTCAGGAGGCTGGCATCATTGTCGGGCGGCGGCTTGAACTTGACGCAGAAAAGGTCGGCTTCGGTGTGACGGTCTTTCTCGGCGTCAAGCTTGCCACAAAGGGACGCGTCAGTCTGGAGGCCTTTGAAAGGGCAATCGGTGCAATCCCTGAGGTGCAAACCGTCGATCATGTGCTTGGCCTTTATGATTATCGCTTGAGGGTCGTGGCGCGTGACCTGGCTGATTTCGAGCGGGTCTTGCGCCGCCGGATCATGACGATGCCCGGTGTGGGCGATGTTGAAGCGAATGTCCTGCTGAGCGAGGAACGCAGGCCGGGGCCCATCTAACGCGAGGCGCTTAATCATTTGCAGAGGTTTCTGCGCGATCTTTCGCCGCATGACGCGGAAGGGTTCAGGATGATGGCGCAGATTGCCAGTTGGCGTGCTGTAACTGTCGCTGCAATGCTCATGACGCTTGCAGCGGTCGTTTTGTCATTGGCGCTGTTGCTTGTGCTTTATGATGGGCAGGACAGGGCCGAATTGATGGTTCTTTCGCCTGTGATTACAACTCTGGTTGCGCTGCCTTTCAGCTTTTTTGTCTGGGCGCAGGTGCGTCGCAACGTCTTGCTGAAAGACGAGCTACAGCAACTGGTCAACCGTGACCGGCTGACCAATGTTGCAACGCGCGATTTCTTCTTCCAACAGATGCGGGATGCGCCCGGCGCCTATGGCACATCGTTGATGATCGACATTGATGAATTCAAGTCCGTCAATGACACCTACGGACATCTGGCCGGTGATGCGGTGATCGCCCGTGTTGCCAGAATCCTTTGCCGCAACGTGAGGGATCGGGACATCGTTTGCCGGTTTGGCGGAGAAGAATTTATCGTTTTCTTGCATGAGCAGCGGGAAGAATCCGGTTTCGAGATTGCAGAGCGGATGCGCAGAACGATTGAGCAGGACGCCCTGGAATTCAACGGCACGCACCTCAAGGTCACTGTCTCAATCGGTGGCTCGCTGAAGGAAAGCCTTGAAGACGTCGAAGTCGCCATTCAGGAAGCAGATAACGCACTCTACCGCGCCAAGAATGCAGGCCGGAACCGCACAGTTTTTTCCAATACACGGCAGGAGGATGCGGCAACACGTCAGATCGATCTGTGGGAACGGGCCGATTGAACGCTTTGCCAGCGGCGCTTTGCTTGTTAAGTCATGCAAAGTGACGTGAGGAGGAAGCGATGGACGGAACACAGAACGCAGTCGACCCTGACGGGCTGATGGAATTTTCGGTGGTCTTTACTGATCGCTCTCTCAATCACATGTCCAAGGCGTTCCAGTCTGTGATGACAGATATCTCCGCCATGCTGAAAGAGGTCTACAACGCTGATGCCGTGGCACTTGTCCCCGGTGGCGGGACCTACGGAATGGAAGCCGTCGCCAGGCAATTCGGCAAAGACGCCCATGCGTTTGTCGTTCGCAACGGCTGGTTTTCCTATCGGTGGAGCCAGATTTTCGAGGCAGGGCGCTTTACAGCAGAGACAACCGTGATGAAGGCACGGCAGGCGGGCAATGATACGCGGGCAGCGTTTGCACCGGCACCGATCGAAGAGGTGACAGCAGCGATCAGGGACGCAAAGCCGGACGTCGTCTTTGCCCCTCATGTCGAAACATCCGCAGGCATCATTTTGCCCGATGATTACATCACCGCTCTGGCATCCGCCGCGCATGAGGTTGGCGCAATCATGGTGCTTGATTGCATCGCTTCGGGCTGTGCCTGGGTTGATATGAAGGCAACCGGCGTCGATGTCCTGATCTCTGCGCCACAGAAGGGGTGGTCGTCGACCCCCAGCGCAGGGCTTGTGATGATGTCTGAACGCGCGGTGGCCCGGATGCAGGACACATCGTCTGACTCATTTGCTGTCGATCTCAAGAAATGGCACAGCATCATGCAGGCCTACGAGAACGGTGGGCACGCCTATCACGCGACAATGCCGACAGATGGCCTGCGCGCGTTTCGCGACACAATGCTGGAGACGCGTGAGTTCGGATTTGAAAAGTTGAAAGACGCGCAGTGGGCGTTGGGCAATGCCGTGCGTGCAGCTTTGGCAGAGAAGGGCATCAAGTCTGTTGCCGGCGAAGGTTTCGGTGCGCCGGGTGTGGTGGTGAGCTATACCGATGATCCCGACATCCAGAACGGCTCGAAGTTCGCAGCCGAAGGCATGCAGATCGCCGCGGGAGTTCCGCTGCAATGCGACGAACCGAATGATTTCAGAACATTCCGTTTGGGGCTTTTCGGCTTGGACAAGCTTTATGACGTGCAAGCTACGCTCGACCGTTTGTTGCCGGTCCTGAACCGCGTGCTTTAGGTCGCGCCCAATCCAAGTTGCATCAGGCCGCGCCGCACGGGTGCCACGCCGTATAGCGTCTCGATCCCTTTGGTGCGGAGTGTCTGTGCCAAGGGGCTGCCTGCCATCGAGGCGCGGTTGAGTGCGTCAATGCCAGTCACACGCAACTTGATATCAGGGTGACGTTGCCGCGCGTAGCTCTCCAGCATCTTGGTGTTGCCAAGCGTTTCTCGATTGGTTTGCGCAAGCTCAAGCAAGCATGCCAGATCCCGCAGCGACATGTTCAAGCCCTGCGCGCCGATGGGCGGCATGACGTGGGCGGCCTCGGCTACAAGAGCGGTCCGTGGCGCTACCAAAGCATCAGCGACCTGACTGATGATCGGCCAAACGCCTCGGCGCGTGACCAGTTTCAGTGGACCGTAAAGCACACCTGAGCGGTCGTTTGCGGCCTCTTCGAATTCGTCAACCGGCAATGCCGCAAGGCGATTGGCCTCTGATCCATGCTCCATCCACACAACAGCAGAACAGGGTTTGCCTTCGTGATCAGGTAGCGGGACAAGTGTGAAAGGGCCGCCGGAGCGGTGAATCTCAGTCGAGATATTGTTGTGTGGCGCATCATGTGTGACAGCGAAGGTCAAAGCCTTCTGGCCGTAGCGCGTGGTGGAGACGCCGATCCCGGCCGCCTGACGGACAGCACTGTTGCGACCGTCGGCACCGATTAACAGTTTCGTTGAGACCTGCGTCGTGTCGCTTAAGGTGACAATGACTTCAGTGGTGCGGGCCAACATACTTTGAAAGCCAACGCCTGTCCTGAAATCTACGTTTGGTAATTCGTCGAGACGCGTGACCATTTCGCGGCGTAATAGCCAGTTTGGCAGGTTCCAGCCAAACGGCTGGTCGGAAATATCGGATGCGTTGAAGTCTCGTGTGACCGGGTGATCCGTCCCAAGATCGGTAATTCGCATGACTTGCAATGGTGCTGCGTCCGGCGCGAGCTTTTCCCAAAGCCCGGCAGCTTCAAGAAATCGCTGCGCAGGTTGCAGGAAAGCTGTTGTTCGCAGGTCAGATCCTTCCTGATCACCCACGGTAATTGGTGGGGCAGGGTCGATAATCGTCACCGAAAAACCGGCGGTCCCGAATGCTGCTGCGGCGGTCAGACCGGCGACCCCGCCGCCGGCAATCACGATATCAGAGTGTGTGCGTTCCATAGCGTTGACATATGTCGCGGGGCACAGGGCGGAAAGGGTCAGCGCGCCAACTGCGACAAGAATTCTGTCAGATCATCACTGTGGTGATGCACGAAGTCATGGTCGCCTGCCTCACGGTGCACATGCACCGTCCGCATTCCCAGACGATGGGGAACGGCCAGATTGCGCGCTTCGTCCTCAAACATGGCTGCCTTCTTGGGATCGAGACCGTCCTTGGCAAAGACGCGGGCAAAGGCCCCTTCGGTCGGCTTCGGGGCGAAAGCTGCGTGCTCCACCCCGTAAACGGCATCGAACAGACGTGTCAGACCCCGCTGCGCCAGCACCCGTTTGGCGTGGTTTTCAGATCCATTGGTGTAGACAATACGGCGGCCAGAGAGGCTTTGCAGCGCGGCAATCAATCCTTCATCCTCTTCAAGGTGAGAGATATCAATGTCGTGCACATCAGCGAGGAAATGATGCGGATCGACATCGTGGTGCTCGATCAGTCCGACCAGGGTGGAGCCGTATTCGTCCCAATAGTCGTGGCACAGTCGCAGTGCGCCTTCCGCATCAAGCCCGGTCAGACGCTGGACATAGGCTGAAAAGCGTACGTCCATCTGGCCAAAGAGGTTGGCCGACGGGTGATAAAGCGTGTTGTCGAGATCAAAAACCCATGTATCGACATGGGCGAAGTACTGCGCGACCATACAGCGACAGTAATCCTTGCATGAAACAGTGACAATCGCTTTGCCTTGATTGGCTGGCCCTTACAGGCGTATTGTCAAACCAACATGACAAGGACTGCCTCTGATGCAAGATGCCCGCGCAAACCAAAAGGACGCATATCAGCTGATCCTCGAAGCCATCGACAGCCATATCTACAAGCCTGGTGACCGTTTGGTTGAAAGCGAACTTGCTGAGCGTTTCGGCGTTTCGCGCACACCAATCAGAGAGGCGCTTCAGCGCCTTGAGACACAGTCACTGCTGACCCGTGATGGCCGTTCGCTGATTGTGGCGTCACTTGATCATTCGCAACTGTCAGAGCTCTACGTTGTCAGAGGAGAGCTGGAAGGTCTTGCGGCACGTCTGGCCGCACGACATGCCACGCCGGAAGAAATCAAGGTGCTACGTGATATGATGGAGGCCGACAAAGCCCTGATTGATGATCCTGTAGCACTGAGCCGCGCGAACAAGCGCTTTCACAAGCAGATCCATCTGGCATCCCATAATCGGTTTCTGGTGCAGCAACTGGACCTTGTGCATCGGTCCATGGCGCTGCTGGCCACAACATCAATCGCGGCGGAAGGGCGGGGTGATCAGACGCTTGAGGAACATGAAGCGATCGTCGCGGCGATCGAGGTCGGGGACGGAGAGGCGGCTTACAACGCGCTCAGGGACCATATCTCGCAGGCTTACGTCACACGTCTGAAGCTGGACGCGCAGGCGGTCGAGGCGGCTGAATAGCCTAGCCAGCCATCGCGTCAGCGAACCGTTCAAACAGATAGTAGCTGTCCATCGGTCCAGGGCTTGCCTCAGGGTGGTATTGCACGCTGAAAACAGGCCGGTCGGTCATGCGGATCCCGCAGTTTGACCCATCAAAGAGCGAAACATGGGTTTCAACGACGTCGACTGGCAAGGTCTGGCTGTCCACCGTGAATCCGTGATTCATCGAGGTAATCTCGACTTTGCCGGTTTCCATGTCCTTCACAGGATGGTTCGCGCCATGATGGCCGTGGTTCATCTTGATTGTCTTCGCGCCAAGCGCCAGGGCAAGCATCTGGTGTCCAAGGCAGATCCCAAAAACGGGCAGGTCGGCTTCAAGAATACCTTTGATCATTGGCACAGCATAGGCGCCGGTCGCAGCCGGATCGCCGGGACCGTTCGACAGAAAGACACCGTCAGGATTAAGGGCAAGCACGTCTTCGGCGGTGGCCGTCGCAGGAAGGACCGTCACGTCGCAGCCCGCACTGGCAAGGCAGCGCAGGATATTGCGCTTCGCCCCGAAGTCGATTGCCACGACTTTGTGCTTGGGGTCTGTCTGTGGTTTATAGCCTTCCGGCCAGGCCCACCGCATTTCGTTCCAGTGATAGCTCTGTGCGCAGGTCACATCCTTGGCAAGATCAAGACCCTCAAGCCCCTGAAAGTCCCGCGCAGCTTTGACCAGTGCTTCAATGTCGAAGACACCATCAGGATTATGCGCCAAGGCGACATGCGGCGCGCCTTGCTGGCGGATCGCGCGTGTCAGCCTGCGCGTGTCGACACCGCCCATTCCGATCCGGTTGCGCTTGGAGAGCCAAGACGTCAACTCGTCGGTCGCGCGCCAGTTGGACGCTTCTGTCGGGTCCCACTTGACGATCATTCCGGCAGCGACGGGATCAGCGGTCTCGTCATCCTCTGGGTTCACACCTGTGTTGCCGATATGGGGAAATGTGAAGGTCACGATCTGCCCGGCGTAAGAGGGGTCCGTCATGATTTCCTGATAGCCGGTCATTGCGGTGTTGAAGCAAAGTTCGGCGACTGTTTCACCGGTTGCGCCGAAGCCCTTACCGTAGAAAATCGTACCATCCGCAAGTGCCAAACAAGCTGTCGGTTTCTGCGCCATGGCCATTCTCCAATCAGTCAAATCGGGCTGGGTTTAAGGGGGAGGGCAGGTATGGTCAAGACCGGATCACCGGCATCTGACGTCGCTTTCATTAACCCTTCGGAAACCTTGTCAGTCGCACTGCACACGACTATGTTGCCGTTTCGTTTGGCAACAAATGTACGGGACACATTTATGGACATGCGCGAACGGGTGAATTCAGCCCTCAAGGATGCGATGCGTGCAAAAGAGGCTGATCGCCTCTCGACTCTTCGGCTCATCAATGCCGCCATCAAGGACAAAGATATTGCGATGCGCGGCACTGGTGACGAAACCAGCGGCGTCAGCGACGCTGATGTGCTTGCGATCATGGGACGGATGGTCAAGCAGCGGCAAGAAAGCGCCCGCGCCTATGAAGAGGGCGGTCGACTGGAGCTCGCCGAAAAGGAACGTGCCGAAGTCGAAGTCATCGAGGAGTTTCTGCCAAAGCAGTTGACCGAAGAAGAGGTATCCGCCGCGATTGAAAAAGCCATCAAGGATGTGAATGCTGAAAGCATCCGCGACATGGGCAAAGTCATGGGCGTGCTGAAAGCCAAATACACAGGTCAGATGGATTTTGGCAAAGCTGGCCCCATGGTAAAGAACCGCTTGGGCTGAAGCCTAGCGAAAGGCGCCTTTGAGTTCGTTGTAAAGCGTCACGCGTTCTTCGGCATCGAGGAACGCGCCCAGTTCTACTTCACGATCCCCGCCGCGCAGCGTCAGGTAGTTTTCGACAGGCCCGCCCTTAGGGTGCAGATGCACAGTGACCCAGTACCTGTTTGCGCGCCATTCCTGCACGTCGCCCTTTGGATTATGGCGGGTCAATGCTGCATGGGTTTGATCAACTGTGAGCTCTTCAAGAACCTCGCCACGTTTGTAGCTGACGTGAAGCGCAAACCAGATGCCGCCCAGCATCAGCGCAAAGAATGGCAAGAGACCCCACAGGACAGGCTGGCCCAACAGTGTCAGCAATGGCAGCGATACAAGCGCTGCAGTTGCCCCGATAAAGAGGACGAAATCCTTGCGCAAAAGCGACCGGTAAGGCCACAGGCTCAGTTGCCAACGGCTGCTATCTTCGGCTGGTTTCGGGCTCCATTCGTAAGGCATATCAGGGTTTTAGTGGACCCTTATCCAAGGTCAATTCCCTGTCAGCAGATGGGGGCGGAAGGTCGCATAATTTCGGATTTCGCGCCGCGCTAGACACCTGTGCCTGCGCCGTTTTCAAGCCAGTCCCGCTCATCTTTGGTCAGCGCCGCATCCATAGCCGCATCATATGCCGCCAATTCCGCGTCACTCAGTTCGCCTATCCACTTCTGGTGTTTGCCACTTTGAAAAAAGGCGCTGTCGGACTTGAAGAAACCCTTGCCGCCTGACGGTGCGAAGCGCGCGGCGTTTTGCTTCATGTTGTCAAAGGTCGCTTGTGACACCAATTCTTCCATCTGTGCTGGCGCATAAGTCACCCCCAGAAGCTTTGCCACATGCTCAAAGGTCCCCGCCAGATCGCGCTTCATGTCGGCATAGTGGAAAAGGGTGACATTGGGGCGGTCCGCCAATGCGCGCGCTGTCTTGTAGTGACGCAAGATATGCGCAAGCGGCATCGCATCCATATCAAAGCCTTCAGGCCCGCCATCGAGGAACCGTCGAAATGTGATCCCGTCAGGGTCATCTTCCGGATACCAATGGTCATACCAGCCGATCGGCACATTTCGGATGTGATTGCGAAATGAGAAATGCGCATCCAACGGGTGACGAAATACGCAAAGGTATTGGACCTCTGGATGAAGCGGAAGGCCATCAATCGGGGTATGGCTCTTCATGCTGCGCCGGTGGTTCATGTTCTCAAGCCGCTCGGCCACCTCAGGCATTTCGCGGATGCGGATATCGACCCATGGCATTCTGACAGACAGCTCCGTCTCCACATGCGGGTCGCCTGTGATGAGCAGGGCAACGATGGTTTGCATCCAGGTCGTGCCGCACTTGGGAGGGGTCACGACGATGACATCGTCCGACCTGAGCTTGACCTGATCCCAGCGTCTATTGTCGCTCAATGCGCCCAGATAGAGTTGGCGTTGCGTCATGGAAAAAGCCTCCGGTGTGGTCAGGGAAAGTAGACGCCAGGTGCACATTTTGCGCAAGCATGGGGTTTTCTTGTGTCCGGTCTGAGAAATGAGACAAAGAAAAAGCCCCCGCGCTGCGGGGGCTTTCAATTCTCTAGACAGTAAGACGCTAATGTGCGTGTTGCTTGTCCCAGTCCTCACGCTTTGGAAGCGTCTCGAACGTATGCTCTGGTGGTGGGGATGGCAGTGTCCATTCCAGCGTATCGGCATACTCGTTCCACGGATTGTTTTCGGTGACCTTCGCGCCGCGTGTCAGCGTGTAGAAGATGATACCGATGAAGAACAGGAACGACGCGAACGACAGGAATGCGCCCCAGCTTGAGACATAGTTCCAGTAGGCGAAGGCCTCAGGATAGTCGATGTAGCGACGTGGCATACCCTGACGACCGAGGAAGTGCTGTGGGAAGAATGTCAGGTTTGCACCGATAAACATCATCCAGAAGTGCACTTTCGCGGCCCACTCAGGATACATCTTACCAGCCATTTTCGGCAGGTAGAAATAAATGCCTGCGAAGATCGCAAAGACCGCACCCAAGCTCATCACATAGTGGAAGTGTGCAACAACGTAGTAGGTGTCGTGATAGACGCGGTCGACACCTGCCTGGCTAAGCACGATACCTGTCACGCCACCGACGGTGAACAGGAACAGGAAGCCGAAGGCCCAAAGCATTGGTGCTTTGAATTCAACCGAACCGCCCCACATCGTTGCAATCCAGCTAAAGATTTTCACGCCGGTCGGAACAGCGATCACCATCGTGGCCAGCATGAAGTAGGACTGCTGTGTCAGCGACATGCCTACTGTATACATGTGGTGCGCCCAGACGACGAAGCCCAGAACACCAATCGCAACCATCGCATAGACCATTGGCAGGTAGCCAAAGATCGGCTTGCGAGAGAATGTCGCAATCACGTGGCTGATGATACCGAAGCCGGGGATGATGATGATGTACACTTCGGGGTGACCGAAGAACCACAGGATGTGCTGGTAAAGGATCGGGTCGCCACCTTGCTCAGGCTGGAAGAAGCCAAAGCCGAAGTTGCGGTCCATCAGAAGCATTGTGATCGCGCCGGCCAGAACAGGCAGCGCCAGAAGGATCAACCATGCTGTGACAAAGATCGACCATGCAAAGAGCGGCACCTTGTGCAGTGTCATGCCGGGGGCACGCATGTTCAGGAAGGTCGTGATCATGTTGATTGCACCAAGGATCGACGACGCACCCGATAGGTGAACCGCAAAGATCGCAAGATCCATCGACATACCGCCTTCAGAGGTCGAAAGCGGCGGGTAAAGCACCCAGCCAACGCCTGATCCCAGCTGACCATTGCCGCCGGGCGCCAACATTGATGCAACACCCAAAGACGCACCGGCAACGAACATCCAGTAGGACAGGTTGTTCAGGCGCGGGAATGCCATGTCTGGCGCACCGATCTGGAGCGGCATGAAGTAGTTACCGAAACCACCAAACAGGGCAGGGATCACGACAAAGAACATCATCAGGACGCCGTGATAGGTGATCAGAACGTTCCAGAGGTGACCGTTCGGTGTACATTCACCGGCTGCTGCGGCTGTCAGGCGCGCGCCCTCCAGACACATATACTGCACGCCGGGCTGCATCAGCTCCAAACGCATGTAAACTGTGAAGGCTACGGAAATGAAACCAAGAACACCTGCTGTCCAAAGATACAGGATACCAATGTCCTTGTGGTTCGTTGACATGAACCAGCGGGTGAAAAAGCCGCGCTCGTCCTCGTGATCGTCGCCGTGAATGGCTGCGTCTGCCATGTGGCTCTCCTCGTATTGGCTACTCTTTTGGGTCGCCGAGTCGAAAACAAGGCCACCGTCCCGCGTCGTTCTAACGGCTCGGACTAACAGGAGCAACAAAGGAAGAGGCCGAAAAGTTGTGTAAATTTGGCGCAGTGAGACGATCTGACCCGTTTGGACGATCCAATCGCTGACAGCGGCAATAAATTTGCTAAGGTCAAATCAAACAAGGGGGATTTGCACATGCAGGAAGCGCCGTCTTTCACCATCGGCATCGAAGAAGAATACCTTTTGGTTGATCGGGAGACCTTCAAACTTGCCACAGCACCTGACGGGCTGATTGAAGCATGCACCGAAGACCTCGCTGATCAGGTCAGCCCTGAGTTCCTGCAGTGCCAGATCGAAATCGGGACAGGTGTCTGCGCGACTGTCGGTGAGGCGCGCGAAGATCTTGCGCATTTGCGCCGCACGGTTGCCAAGCATGCCGCGAATTACGGCCTCGCGCCGATTGCGGCCTCATGCCATCCCTTTGCCGACTGGAAGGACCAGCCCCATACGGACAAGGCGCGCTACAACCAGTTGCAAAAAGACCTCGCCGGTGTGGCGCGGCGCATGCTGATCTGCGGAATGCACGTGCATGTTGGCATTCCGGACAAGGACATGCGCGTCAATTTGGTCAACCAACTCAAATACTTCCTGCCGCATCTTCATGCGCTCTCGGCCTCATCGCCGTTTTGGCAGGGGCAGGATACCGGGATGAGTTCTTACCGGCTGACAGTCTTTGACAATCTTCCGCGAACCGGTCTGCCGCCCTACATGACAGACTGGGCGCAGTTTGAGACGACGGTCGACACATTGGTCGATCTGGGACTGATCGAAGATGCCTCCAAGATCTGGTGGGATCTCCGACCATCCGCGAAATTCCCGACGATTGAATCCCGCATCTGCGATGTCGCACCCCGTATGGAGGTGACACTGACATTGGCCGCCCTCACGCAATGCCTGACACGCATGCTTTGGCGGAAATCAATGGAAGGGGACGGCTGGCGCGTGGTGCAGAACTTCATGGTGAGCGAGAACCGCTGGCGCGCGCAACGCTATGGCGTCAGCGAAGGCCTGATTGATTTCGGTCGCAAGGCCCTGATCCCGTTCTCGCAAGCTGTAGACGAAATCATCGCGCTGATCGCCGAAGATGCCGAGGTTCTTGACTGCGTTGCCGAAGTGGAAGCCGCACGGACAATTCTTGAAACTGGTACGAGTTCGGACCAACAGCGTGCGAAATATGCCGAAGTGATTGACGCTGGCGGAACCAAGGACGAGGCGCTAGCCGCTATGGTGGCGATGCTGATAGAAGACTTTAATACTGATCTCTAGTGCGCTGAATTTTCGAAAATTTCTTCAAATGTGCTTGCGAGTGCGACATCAAGATCATCCATCGTCACGGGAAGCCCGAGATCAACCAAAGATGTGACCCCATGGTCCTTGATCCCGCACGGCACAATCCCCTCGAAATGGGATAGGTCTGGCTCGACGTTGATCGAGATGCCGTGAAAGGACACCCATTTGCGCAGCCTGATCCCCAAGGCGGCAATCTTGTCTTCTGCGACAGAGCCGTCAGGGCCGCGTGGTTTTTCCGGGCGCTGCACCCAGACGCCAACGCGCCCGTCACGGATTTCGCCTTTCACGTTGAATCGCTCAAGCGTGGCCATGACCCAATGTTCCATGTCCTTGACGAAGGCACGCACATCATGCCCCCGCTTACCGACATCCAGCATCACATAGATGACCCGCTGCCCCGGTCCGTGATAGGTGTATTCACCGCCCCTTCGTGCCTCATGGACCGGAAAACGCTCAGGATCGACGAGATCCTCGGGCTTTGCAGATGTTCCCGCCGTATAAAGCGGCGGATGCTCAAGCAGCCAGATGCATTCGTCTGCTTGGCCGGCAATGATACCCGCCACACGCTGCTCCATAAAGGCGAGGGCGTCTTCATAGGGCGTCAAGCCAGGGGTGGTGATCCATTCGACCATGAAATTTCAAATCCGTTCCTGAGGCGAAGTCTATCGGCTGAACGCAGCCAAGACGCAAGTCTTTGGGCCTTTTGAGCGCCATGCAAATTTCAGCATCTGCGATGAATAGCCATCATCATATAGCGAACCGATATCCGGTGGATTCATATCTTTTCCGGGCGGCCAAGACTTGCTTCAATTAATTATGTCACGCTGCTGCGCCCTGCATACTGATCGCAATCTTCATCACGCGCGTTTTGCCCCTTGGCAAGCCGAATGACCTGCTCTAGAAGCACCCCAGCTTATGACTTGCGGTCGTGGCGGAATTGGTAGACGCGCAGCGTTGAGGTCGCTGTGAGGTAACACTCGTGGGGGTTCGAGTCCCCCCGACCGCACCATAGAAACGTAAATATATCTTACGCTCCAGACGTTTAAGTTCACTTGGTTGGGAATTATCCACCCTTGTGCCCACCTTTTGAAATTGGCTGGCAATAGCAGGCAAGGACGCTATGGACTTGAACTTGCTGAACGAAGAAACTTCCCCCGTCCGACAATGCGTGATCCAAAAGGCGCATGGGTATTGAGGCAAGAACCGACAGTTTGGGCGGAAAGCAGACATTCGCTGCAAAAGCACAAATCGGATGCCAAGCCCCGAAAACCGGGCATTCCCAATAGGCAAGTACCGCCTCAAGACTGTCGCGTCGCGTGGATACCGAACAAAGACGCCACATATCGAGGGACTGCCGAAATGTGATAACTCATGGCCTGTCAACTTCGCTGCGGAATTCGCTGGGCTATGTCACGGAAGCTAGAATGAAACAGACGAAAGGCCCACTTCTGATTTCAAGCTAGGTCAATGAGGGACCAGTTCTGATGGCTGCGCGTAACTCAGCGTGAAGAACCCAGTTCCCTTGATCTTCATCTTCCCCGGTTTCTTCCCGATACGCTAAGAACATCGTCCCCTCGGGTTGCTCCAAAACGACCTCGAGATCGGCGTCCAGCGAAAGGTAGTTGGCAATTAACTGTCCTGCCGCTGACAGAGCGCGATTGGCTGAAGTGTGCGAGGCATAGCCTGCCGCGCTCCTCAGCCGCGTTTCCGTCAGACCATCAGCGTCGGCATAAGCCAAGGCGGTCAACATTGCGCGCTGCGGACCGGAGAGGGAAACTTGGTTAACTGCCTCACGATATTCCTCAGCGCTCGGAATAGGAAAGCCAGTCAATTCATCGACGCGACGATTGTCGGCGCGTCGTTTCTCGCGTGCATCCAAGGCGTTGTGCAAGGCTGCAATTGCGAGCTCTTCCGTCGCACCTTTTGCCTCAGCAATTAGCCCACGCGCATTCGTGGACGATTTTGGAAACGCACGCGCGACGTATTCCCCCGACAGGCGACCAGACTTGATCTGATAACGACCGTGTTCACCCAGTTGGACAGACGGCGGCGTGTCCGAATTTGCTTTGGCCACCTTCTTTGGTTTCTTGTCTCTGAAAAGTTCGCGACCTGTCGCTGTGCGGCCTTGCATACTGAAACGTGTCATGTCGGACTATTCTCCAAGTTGGCTGCCGCGTCTTGCAGAACGCGCGTATTGATCAAGCGAAGTACCGCGTGAGAACCTCCGCGCAGCACTTCACACTGATTTCACTTGAAAAGAGACATGGCGGCACCGCATGCGCCGAGCTCTTTCATCTATGCATCTTCGACGTATGCAGTTCTATCGGTCATTGGGTCGCCTCTCCCTTCGGGAGTATTGCAACGTCAAAAGTTCTATCGGGAACCGCCGAAGTCCGCTTCCGGTTTTATGGTGCAATACATAGCAAACGCTATGCTTGATAAGCCGCGCAGTTCTTGAACCGCGCGGCTTGGACTTGATCAAGCGAGAGCGAGGTTTGTCGCACTTTCGCGGCCGTCACGGCCAGTTTCGACATCGAATGTCACCTTTTGCGCATCTGCGAGTCCGGTCAGCCCGGCGCGCTCAACGGCGGAAACGTGAACAAAGACGTCCTTGCCGCCTGTGTCCGTTTCGATGAAGCCGAAACCTTTAGAGGAATTGAAAAATTTCACGGTGCCATTGGCCATATCCGTGGTCTCCTGTTCTATATGCTGCCCGCAACATGCGGCAGCCCGGCAAAGTCAGACTGAGAGATCGACTGAAGCCGGATAAACGGAGGCAGAGGGTCACAGAGAATCACGTTGACCGTCTAGACATGGGCCTTTGAGCAACAGAAAACAAGCGTCATCGCGGACGCGCATTTGAGATCGGTCGGTTTTAGCCCGACGGACGCTGCCATTGACTTTGTCCTCTCGCACCCCCACCTCTAAGATACAACGTCGTGCTGCAACGTGAACAGACGGCCCGCTTCCTACCCCGGCCAGAGCATGCCTTCTTCCCAGATCACCTTGGGAGACCCTTCTCAGAAGAGGGTGTGACGCTTTGCGGTGCCGTGGACTACCACCTCGAAACAGACTGCATTTGACGCGCAGGTCCGGCAGCTTACTGCGTCCGGAAAAGCTTTCATAGCGACGCGGCGCTTTCACCGCTGGAGAATATTTCATGAATATCCCTGAATGGTTCAAACGGGTTGATTTCCGCGCGGCCATGAACGCCGCAGTTATCAGCACCTCAGGTTTCATGGGGCGGTGCGGCCTGACCGGTCGAACCGCACCAGAAACTTTCGAAGGGCTCACCCCGGTTGTCGTGTATACGAAATCCGGGCCTTGGACGGGCGTGAGATGAGCCGCCTCATCGGTGGAACGCAGCCCGAAATACTACCATTTGACTATCGGATTCCAATGCTGCTTCTGACGAGCTTGCTGATCCTTCTGGCTTTTCCGGTCGGTGCGCAAGACGGCACCGGACCTCTGCCGGATAACGCGAATGCGCGGAGCCATGGCGGCGGCTGGGACTGTGCATTGGGATATGAGATTGTGGGCGTGGAATGCATTGCAATCGATATCCCTCAAAACGCCTATGCAACAGGGCGATCTTATGGCGGGGGCTGGGCTTGCAATAGGGGTTTTCAAGACGTTGGGGATGGATCCTGCACTTCAATTCCCATACCTGAGAATGCCTACCTCAGGTCTTCGGGCACCGACTGGCAATGTGAACGAGGTTATCAGCGAGATCGAGAGACATGTGTTCGCATCTTACTTCCTGCCAACGCGTTCTTGACCGAAAGTGCGTGGGGTTCTGGCTGGGCATGTGAACGCGGCTTCGAGGCTTCGGCGAACGCCTGCCGGCCGATTGCAGTACCTGCGAACGGCTATCTTACAGGTTCCGAGCACGGGAAGAAGTGGGCATGCGAGCGGGGGTATCGGGAGATTGATGGCCGTTGCGATGCCGTGACGCTCCCTGCAAATGCCATACTGGATCAGTCATCCTACGGTCCGGGCTGGCGGTGCGCACGTGGGTTTGAACCCATGAAAGACAACTGCGTTGCCATCGAAATTCCTAACAACGCCCATCTTGATCGTTCTGGAAACCGTTGGAGATGTGACCGCAATTTTCAGCTTTCGGGCGGAGAATGTATTCTTGGGCGATAGCGCGCAGGATAGGGAGTGTTTCGAGATGCCCGGCATACGGATGCGGATCGGCTGTCGGATGCGCTACCGGCTTGACCAGCCGACGCCCTTGATAGCGATGTTGAACGTGCACTACTCCCGCTTTGGCGATCTGGAACGCGCTGATTTTCTCGTCACTTCGCCAAGCGTACCGCTGGAGAGCTATCGCGACAGTTTTGGAAACTGGTGCACGCGGATGGTAGCAACTGCAGGAGATTTCACCCTTTCAACCGACGGCATCTTTCGTGACTCCGGCCTGCCCGATCCGATAGCGCCAGATGCCGCACAGCATGCAGTGGAGGCTCTCCCGTTCGAAACCTTGGTGTATCTTCTCGGTAGCCGCTACTGCGACACAGACCTATTGTCAGAGCAGGCTTGGAAGCTTTTCGAGAACACTCCCAGCGGGTGGTCACGTGTTCAGGCAATCTGTGACTTCGTGCATTCCAGTATTACCTTCGACTACCTGCAGGCGAGTGCCACGCGGACGGCGTCCGAAACACTGTCTGCCCAACATGGTGTCTGCCGCGATTTCGCCCACCTTGCCATTGCCCTTTGCCGGTGCATGAATATTCCGGCGCGATATTGCACCGGTTACCTCAGTGAGTTTGGCCAACCAATGCCGCATCCACCCGACGATTTCGCGGCCTGGATGGAAGTCTTTTTGGGAGGCCGCTGGTGGACCTTCGATCCACGCAACAACGCACGGCGTTTGGGGAGGGTTCTGATCGCGCGTGGTCGGGATGCTGCCGATGTCCCCCTGACACAGACTTTCGGTCCTAACATTTTGACCCAATTCAATGTCTGGACTTGGGACGCCCATGACGACCCCAGGGTGTCGCTTACTCATAGGCGAAACTAGGCAAGCCACAGTCCGCAATTCCTGTCTGCGTGTTCCGCACAGAGGTACGAGTTACGTCCGACCACACCGTTCTGCTTGACGACCCAAACATAGCTCATTCCGGAGATTCAAGATGACTTCTTCTATCAAAACGACCGTCGTGTTTCTGCACCCTTTCCGACTGGAAAGCTTCAACGAGACGCTGCCGGCAGGTGAATACGATATCGAGACAGAAGTCGGGGTAACGCTGAATTTGATCGAATCCGACAAGTGGACATCATCGGTCATAGTTCACCTGCACCCGCGTGCCTCCCATCCGGGGCTTAGCCGAGAGTTGACTGTACCGCTCGTCGCACTGGAGACTGCCATTGCCAAAGACAAGCTCTCGGGCAAAGCTTTGACGGACTACATCCTAGAGGAAATGCTCGCTGACCCGATGATTTGCCTCATGATGGAGGCTGACGGTGTGGACGAAGCTGACCTTCGCAAATTCTATGCACCGCAGCCAAAAGGTTGGGGGATGGCTCCTCCCAAAATCCACAGGACGACCCGACCGGAAGAGAGGGCTGGACCTCGTTCCGGAACTCAGCGCCCCGGCATCGGCGAATGAGGCCGCATGTGCGAATAAGGGATGTAAGTGACCTCAATTCGGCTTGCAGCCACAGAAATCGGGTGCCGCAATGACAGATGATCCGATCAAACTTGATGTCCACAGAACCACAGCGGCCCGAAAAGAATCCGAAATGCGTCGGCGAACCGCGAACAATCAGCAGCGTCTGGCCCACGTGCAAGACTCGATGGCCAAAAGCGTTGAAAGCCAGATTCTTCTTGAGCCAGCCCGCACATGGATCGACGTCGCGGAAAGATGCCGGTTTCTACTTATTCGCTTTGCAGCATCGCCGGATGCACAAGATGAACGCGTTCGAAAACTCATAGCCCGGGCTCTCACCGACTTGCGGCGGTTGAAGAAGCTTGAGGAGAGAAAGAAATGACTAAAACTGTAGAAGAACAGGCTTGGGCAGAGAAAGCAAAATCCGACATTGCTGCGGAGCGCGCCTGTCTAAAGTGTCACAAGACCTTCTGGAGTGATGGCTTCGGAGAACGAATTTGCCCACGTTGCAAGGTCTCCTCGGTTTGGCGCGCTTCAATTCGCGACGGAATTGGAAATGGACAGCGCCGCAATGGCCGTCGGTTGTCATAAGGCAGTACGATGCCAAAAGTCATCACCAAGCACACAACGCGTTATCTCTACGGGAACGCGGTTGCTCTCGGGCCGCATGGCTCATGCTACGCCCACGGGAAGCCCCCTGAGCTCAGTCTGACGTCCTGCGACCTTGAGATCAACCCTGCAGCACAGATCGATTGGTCGCATGATGTGGCCGGCAATACGATCACCACTGCTCGCTTCGAAAATGCTAGGCAGCATAGAGTACGTCTGTTCGGGTCTTCTGGGATCCCCAAAAATACTGTTTCGACCATCTTTCGAGAGAATCTTCGTGTAAGCAGACATTTGAAATTGAGCGTCCAAAGGCGGCTTGGTAGGCACAGTGCTAGTTCGCCCGAACCCTGATTTCGCGCTCGCAGCGAACGGTAGGTTTGGCTGGCCGCGGCGCAGCGACAAAAAAGCGCGATGAATGTCGGCTTTGGGCCGTCCTCGGCGGTCATCTCACTGCTCAGCGCGAGATTGCTGCGGTCGATCTAATGGCGGCAGAGAGCCCAAAGTGACGGATGCTGCGTTTTGACGAATGAGCGCATTGCACGCGCTGGCGTCTTGTGGTCGCTTGCAGACAAGTTCTTAACTTTCCAAAAGGGTGAAGAGATACATTGCAGACGCTGTCAAACTTTGACGTTGTGGTTTTAGGGGGCGGGATCTCTGGTGTAAGCGCGGCTTGCAGGCTACAAACTTTGGGTTTTTCCACTGCCGTTCTTGAAGTCCATGACAAGCCAGGCGGCTGCGCTGGCTATTACACCCGGGACGGATTCTCGTTTGATATCGGCGCGACGACGTTAGTGGATTTCTCCGGGTCAGGGGTTGGCGCAAAATTCTTAGATGACATCGGATTGACCAAACTCTCGCTTGAGCATCTACCGGGCTACCAAGCATGGCTACCTGACCAGACGGTTACTTTACATAGGAAGCGCAGTCTGTGGCGAGCGGAGCGCGAAGCGGCATTTGGAAACTCTCCGCAAATGCAGAAATTCTGGAAAACCCTGGATAGCCTAGCTGACATTTTTTGGGCGGCTTGTCAGAAAGGGATCACGCTACCTATCAATGACATGTCGGGCGTGCTGAGAGCTGCGCGAAGTCTTCCAGCTATAGATTGGCCAAAGGCCCGATACTTGTCACATAGCTTGGGCGACCTGGTCGATCGGTGTGGAGTTCGGGAGAATAGGCGGTTGATTGCTTTGCTCTCGATGCTTTGCGAAGACACTCTACATTCTCGAACAATTGACGATGCCCCTTTGATAAGCGCGGCTCTAGGGACAAGCATACGCGGTCGAATCTCTAGGCCCAGAGGCGGGATGCAAGGGTTTTGGAGGGCAATAACAGATCACTATGAAATGCTCGGGGGTACGTTCGTATTTAAGACAAAGGTGGTAGGGGTCGAAGGTGAATGCGGTGATTTCACTATTTTGACCAAGCGAGGCCGCTACAAAGCAAGAACCATAGTAAATACAATTCCCGCACCAAGCTTTGCCGAGTTAGCACCAAGTTTAGATTCGAAAAAGTTCAACGCAGTCCTGCGGCGAAACGCTGGGGAATATGGAAGCGGTGTGGTCATTTGTCTTGGCGTGCCGGAGACAGAAGTAGACATACATGAACATCGGCATCACCAGATACTTGAGCGTTATGATGCACCATTGGGAAACGGAAATAACATGTTTATCTCTGTTTCCGCAGCGAATGACTTAATGAGCGCACCCGAGGGATTTCGAAGTGTCATGATATCAACGCATACTGACATCGATTCATGGGATGGGTTGTGTCACGCCGAATACAAAATTGTGAAACAAGAAATTACGGATCATCTTTTGAGACTGGCTCGTAGGGTCTATCCAAATCTTGGAAACCAAGCCCGAATACTGGAAGTTGGCACACCGAAGTCCTATGCTCGATTTGCAAGACGCCCGCTGGGCGCGGTCGGCGGGGTCAGGACGACGATGCGAAACGCGAACCAGAATGCGATGCAAACCAGAGTTCGCGATGGTGTCTTTTTGGCAGGAGAATATGTCTGGCCGGGTCTTGGAAGTGTAGCCTGTCTTATGAGCGGGTCGAACGCCGCGAACGAAGCTAAGCGCGATCTGCGCAAAAAAGCTGCTTGCTAAGGTGATCGACGTTTTGCTTTTCACTTTTCCCCGTAGTTGCCGGAACGTTCATCGGCGCAATGTCCGCTTCGTCCGCTCACCGACGATTTAGCCGCCAATATGCTGCACGATGCAGGAGCCACCCACAGATGCCATTTTCCCGCGGGTCGAGAAGCTGTAATCGCAGTGCGCACATCGGCCATTCGCTGCGAGGGCACGCCTGAGAAGTTAATTGCAGTTCCCCTCCCAAGCGTACTCGTAATACTTAGGACCTACCTCCTGTCATCCACCCTCAGCCATTGCCTCAACGCGGATCAGGCATTGGAAACGACCCTGCGGGGAGGCCGCTTCCCGCCCGGCTTCGGCTATTGCATCAGGACGAATCGAGTCACCTGTCGACCGTCGAAGTTGTTGTCCGACACGAACAGCACCGTCGGCGCGCCATTGACCATCGGGCCCGGCGCCATGGCCTCGATATTGTCGACGCTTTCCAGCTCCAGTTGCGCGAAGTCGACCAGCAGGGTCTTGCGGGCCGGCTGGATGCGGGCGACCTCGGCCTCGGCCAGGCTGGGAATGTCCTTGATGTCGGTCGCGCCGTTCAGGTCGACCAGATAGGCCTTGATCGCGAAGTGGAACTCGAAATTCGCAACATGCCATCCGTTGCGCTCGGTCGCGATCAGACGACCGTCGCCAAGGCTGTAAAGCTCGGTCTGGCCGTTGTCGCTCCACGGCCTATCTTCGTCGAGCGCCACGGTGCCGACGGTATCGACGATATAAAGGTACTCGGCCGCGACCTCGCCGCTGTTCTTGTCGATCTGGACGATCCGAACCGGCGAGACCTGGGTCGAGGACGCGCGGGGACCGTCCTGCTGCAGTGCGTTCTCAGTCGCGATGAAGAGCGTGCCTCCGTCCGGCGTGATGGCGATGGATTCGAGCGAGGCGGCGTCCACGTCCCCGGTGCCTTCGGCGGTCCCGAAATAGCCGGCGGGCAGATCGTAGCGGCCCATGTGTTCGCCTGAGGGCGACATGACATGTATGGTCGGATCCTTGTTAAGATCGACCTCGCTCACCCAGATGTAATTCCCGTTCTCGGCATCGAAGACGATACCTTCGGGGTCCACGGTCTTTGTCTCGTAGGGGGTGCCTTCCTCGGTCATGATTGTGGTCTGGGACAGGATCTCGACGGCAAATACGTGGCCCTCGCCCACGCCGATGGCGAGTTCGTAGAACCGCGCGGGACCCTTTTCGGACCGGTCATCGGACAGGGCCACGTAGCGACCCTCGCTCAAGGGAAAGAGGCCCGAAATGCCGCCGAAGGGCACACCGTCGACGGCGGTGTCCGAAGGCAGGCGAAGTTCCGAGATCAGGTCCAGGCCGGCCCCATCAATCACGGGAAGGTCCTGCGCGATAGCGGCGCTGCCAAGCAGGGCCACAACGGCCGCCTTCATTGTCGTTCTCAACTGGGTCATCTTCATTCCTCATCTGTTGGCTTTGGTTGATTTGGCCCCGGCCGCTGGTCCGGCCGGGGCAAACGTCATTCCGGCACGACGAAATCGATGCTCAGCGCCGGGGCACCGCCGGGATCGCCATCAAAGGCGGCGGCCGTGCGCAGCCCCTGTCCCGTCACGATCAGCACAATGGCGTTGCCCTCCGCCCAGTCGTCGCGCTGCACGATTTCCGTGATGACCGTCGACAGGTCGGGGGTGGTCTTTGAGGCGCCGATCTGAATCCATGGCTCCGGCAACCAGTCCACGGCGGCCTCGGTCAAGGGACGACGGCTGATATCGCCGGCATCCATGGCAAAACGTTGCGCGTCGCCCGTCGCCTCACCCCGGATCGTCAACGCCGTGTCGGCCCCGCTTGGCTCGTCCACCTCGAATGTCAGCCTGGCCTCGGTTATCTCGGCTCCTTGCGGCACCGCCAAGGCTTCGAACCGCATGCCGATGATCTGGTCGCCGTTTACGTGGTCGTCATTGACGAATTCAAGATCGGAGCTGTCCATGTACATCGCTCCGCCATCGCGCGTCTCTTCAGCATCGTCGAGGGAATGGCCGATGCGGGACAGGACCGTGCTGATCTGCCCAGCCGTCGCCAGAATCTCTACTTGGAACGTCGCATCAGTGGCTTCGCCACTGTTGTCCGTGACGCTCAGTGTGGCTGCGTAGAGTCCGCCTGCTGCATAGCCATGGGCTGGGTTCTGCTCGGTAGAGGTGGCGCCGTCGCCGAAATCCCAGGCCCAGGCTGTGATCTGCCCACCGGGATCGGTCGATCCATCGGTGAAAGACACGGTCAGCCCGGCAACCTTCGCCTCGAAGGTGGCGGTGGGCGGTTCGCTGGCCCGTTCCTGCGCCAGCGCGACGATCCGGCATTCGACCCCAAGCGTGCCCACTTGTCCCGATTGCAAATATGCGATGACCTGGTTGGACACGGTGTCGGCACCGACCGGCCCGACGAGCAGCAGGGCATTCTCGAACATCGTGTATCCGTCGCCGCCGCCATAAAGATAGTTGTTGATGGCGATGCTGTAGGTCGAAGCGTCGTCCAGTGGCGCGTCGCCGACCGTCGCGGCAATCACGCGGGTCCCCGCTGCAGCGGAGGGATCGTATTCGAACCCGACGCCCGAAACCTGGAGGAACCGCCCTGCCTTGTCCTCCAGCTGGCTGACCGAGTTTTCCAGCGCATCGCGCAGGGTCTGGCCGGAGACTTCGATCACGTAGGTCGTGTTGCCGAAGGGCAGTTCGGTCAGCACGTCGCGCGCGGTCAGTTCATGCCCCGCAGCATAGACTTTGTCACCGCGGATCGACCCGGAATTGACCAGCGCGACATCGAACCCGGTGGCAACACGGGTCGCGTCGGCGATCAGGTTGCCCATCGCGGTTTCCTCGGTACGTACCAATGCTTTGGTCGTGGCGAAACCCTCGGGCAATGTCACAAGGACCGCGTTCAGTTCGCCCGACAGGACCTCGTCCAGGCGCGCGACGATCTCGGCCGCCTCGGGCAATGGCGCAATATCGGCGGTGTCCACGATCCGAAAATTCGGATGCCACGTCACGGTGCGGTCCCGCGGCCCTTACGTCACATTGAAAGCGACATCGACGATGGTCACGTAATCGCCTTGAGAGCCGGATTCGGCATGGGCGGTGATGCCGTTGTAGAACGCGACCAGGTCGTGATCGTCCCCGGACAGGAGCATATCGAAGGCCTTGCTCTGGATCGCGCGCTGATCGACTGAATTGCTGGTGCTCATGACCGCAACGACGAAATCCGCCCCCGCCTCGCGCAAGGCCTGCGCGGTGGTTTCGGCAGCGGCCAGGGGATCGGACAGCCGAAGGGCACCGACCTCGGACAGGTCCGCCGCATCCTCTTCGATCGCGCCAACGAAGCCGATTCTGACGCCGTCCACCTCGACGATCCGCGTATCCTGGATGCCGGCCATCAGCCCGCGAGGATGGGATAGATTGGCCGCCAGCACCGGGAAATCCGCGTCGCCGACACGCTGGCGGAACACCGCCTCGCCAAAATCGAACTCCTGGTTGCCGGGAACGAAGACGTCGGGCGGCACGAGGTTCAGAAGATCGACGATGTGTGCGCCTTCATCGAAACGCGACATCAGCGAAGGGCCGAAGGTATCGCCCGCATGGACGAAGAGGGCATTGTCGCCCTTCGCGGCGCGTTCGGCGGCAACGACAGCAAGCACCCTGTCAAGGCCGCCACGGCCATCGGGGTCGGTCATCTGGTCAATGTCGTTCGTCAGGATGAACGAATGTTCGACCTGATCTGCCCGCGCCGCGATCCCCGACAGAGACAGTGCCGCCACAAGGCCGGCCACGGCGAGTCGTCCCGTTTTCATCTTTCGGTCCTCCATCACAATATGAGCGCGAGGATCTTGGTACGTACCAATATGAGTCAACCAGAGAATTGTTATGAATGTATGACGCTTGATGGAAATGCCGCGGTGGGGTAGAACGCACGTTCTTTGTAGGCGGACCTGAAATTGACCCAAGCCCGTTACACCAGGGTCGCGACGCGGATCGCGACTGACATTGATGCAGGCCGCTATTCCGAGCGCGAGGCCCTGCCGCCCGAACGTGCCCTGTCCGACCAGTTCGGTGTCAGTCGGGACACCATGCGCAAGGCGATCAAGCTCTTGGAAGAGCAGGGCTATCTCGTATCGCGCCGGGGAAGCGGCACCTTCGTCGCCCCGAAGACGCTGCGCTCCGCCCAGTCGTCGATCGACGGATGGACCGATTACTCAAAACGGCTTGGGCGAAGGGCTGGTCAGAAGGTCCTGTCCGTCGAGATCATCGCGCCGCCGATGGCCGTGGCCGGCCTTCTTTCGGTCACCGGCGGCACCTCGGTCGTGCATGTAGAGCGGGTCCGCTATCTGGACGATCTGCCCCTGGGCGTACACGAATCCTACCTCGTCCTGCCGCAGCCCAAGCGCCTGACCCGTACAGCGCTGGAGCGCGAGGGCAGCCTCTATCACCTCCTAGAGAAAGAATTCGGCATCGCCCTGGCCGAAGCCACAGACACGATAAGCGCCGTCGCGGCAAGCTCCGAGGACGCAAAATGGCTGGAGGTCGAGCCCGGCTCACCGCTATTGCGGGTGGAGCGCCTGACATTGTCGAAGGACCTGATGCCGATCGAATACAGCGACATGCGGCATATCCGGGCCTACACATACGACACCGCGGTGCGGCGGCGTCCTCAGCCGTAGACGCTCGCCAGGAATGCCCCGCAAGCCACCGTCGAGAATCGATCGTCACGGAACAGGGCGCTCTCAGCGTCGATCCAGAACGGGCGGGCAGGTGCGGGTATCTGTTCCAGCACCGCGCCGACCGTCCGAGGCGTCAGGCCGCCCGAGACGCCGCAGAAAGCGGGCGTTTCGGTCATGTCGGGGATGGCTCGAACCGCTCGACCTTCGCCAAAGGAATTGTCCAGCAGCCAGTCACAGCGCGTCTCTGCCGGAAAGCCGTGCCCGCATTGCAGGATCGTGCGGATACCCCGCGACCGGCCGAAGGCGATGGCGGCATCCGCCTCCATGGGGCTTGCATGGCGACCGACAAGGTTCACCTGAACCCGTGTGAAGCCGGACAGGTCGAAATCCACGGCCCGACCGGCAAAGACCGCCTCGGCCAGGCTGCCGCAAAGATGCGCCGAAAGGCGCAGCCCGGCCCGGCGCAGGTCGTCGACAGTCGGCGGCGCGGGAAACCGCGGCGATCCGGCCTTTTCCGCGCTGATGAGGATGCCGTACTCGACGCGGCCGGGATAGTCCGCGGCGATCCGATGCAGCGCGTCGATGGCGTCCGGCCGGTCGCAACCCGTCAGCGTGACGAATTCAGGCGTTGCACGGGTCATCGCCCCATCCTGTCTGCGACACTTTGCGGGGTGGGAATGGCCTCGCGCGCGCCGGTCACTTCGGTTGCCAGCGCGCCCGCCGCTATGGCGAAATCCAATGCTTCGGCCAGATCAGCACCTTGTGCCCGCCGGGCGAGAAAGGCGGCATTGAAGCAATCGCCCGCGCCTGTCGTGTCGACGACCCTCGCGGGACGCGCCGGACGGTGGAGGCACAAGACCTGCCCCTCCCCATCCCGCGTCGCCACATAGGTGATCCCGGCGCCCCCCGTGCAGCAGACCAGCGACGGGCCCTGATCCAGCAGGGCCGCCACGTTGTCCCTGTCGGGGTCCTCTCCGGTCAGCTTGCGAAAGCCGACATCGTTCACGAAGACCACATGGGCGCTGGCCGCCACCCGCGCGAAACCTTCCGCGCTCAACCCGGCGGCCGCGTCCGCATCGACGCAGATCTCTGCCGTCGCCCCGGGCAGGTGCGGCGCGATCCGGTCGAAATCGGCAGCCATGACGTAGACCATATCGTGCCCCTGCAGCACCGCCGGATTGATCGCGGCGTCCAGCGGAAAGGGGACATAGACAAGGGTCTTCTCGCCGTCGGGACCTATGATGATGACCGTATGCGCCCCGCGCGCGACGTCGTGGGCGGTCAGGCCATCGGTGTTCACGCCGAAAGCGGTCAACGCATCTGCGTGCAACTCTCCCTCCCAAGTGTCGGCAACGCGGCCGATCATCTGCACCTCCAACCCGAACCGAGCGGCAGCACAGGCGAAGTTTGCCGTCGTCCCGCCCGGAACAGAGCCGAAGAAGCGACCCAACATCTTGCCGCCGGGCAGGACCGGATCGCTTGCATGGTAGATCTGGTCCAGAACCGGGTCTCCGATCACCGCGATGGTTGTCATGGCTTCAAGGTCCTTTCGGAAAGGCTGCGAATGCGGTCCAGCATCAGGTCTAGCAGGCCGTTGCAGTCGACACTCGTATGCACCTTGGCATTGGCGGGCCCCGGCGCATCCGCCCGCTCCGCCGTCCAGCCGACCGCATTGCCGGAACTGTAGTGCCCTGCGGTTTCGACACGAACGCACATCGGGACCGACGTGAAAAGCGCTGGTGCAACCAGCCAGGCCAACGGGCAAGGATCGTGCAACAGCGGATCCTCGCGAAAATAGGCGGCGATCATGCCGGACAGCGGAGCGCCGACAGGCCCGGGCAGCGCGGCGATCGCATCGAGCCAGTCCGGGGTGCAGATCGCCTGTGCGGTCACATCGAGGCCGAAAAGCTCGACCGGAACGCCTGCCTGCAAAATCCTGTCCGCTGCCAGCGGATCGGCCCAGAAATTGAACTCTGCCGCCGGGGTCACGTTGCCGGGCACTCGCACCGCACCACCCATGATCGCCAGCCGTTCCGCACGGCGGAATACATCCGGATCCATCGCAAAGGCCAGGGCAAGATTGGTCAGCGGGCCGATGGCGACGAGCGTCACCGTGCCTTCGGGCTCTCTCGCCAGAAAGTCGAGGATCGCCTGCGCTGCGATGGTTCCTTCGACCGGTGCGCCGGAGGGGGGCAAAAGGACACCGCCCAACCCATCCTCCCCGTGAACAAGGTTGCTGCGCGGTTCCGTCCGGTCCAGCGGGGAGTGCGCGCCGCGAAAGACCGGGATATCGGCGCGCCCAGCCAGGGCGACAAGTCGCCGGGCGTTCTCGAATGTCTGGTCCACGGGACGATTGCCCGACACGGACGTCACCGCCTTGACGTCCAGTTCGGGCGATGCAAGCGCAAGGATCAGCGCCAGCGCATCGTCGATCCCCGGATCACAATCGAGTATGATGCCTTTTGACATTGTCGGAACCTCTCCGGTTTGCGCCTTCTTGACGAATTAACCTTAAATTGGTACGTACCATTTTGAAAGCCCCAATGCTCCAAGGCTGGTCCTGGGGCAGATCCAAGGACGTGTCCGGTGCCAATCTGCACATGAAAACCAATAATGAAAAACGTGGCGGCCGGCTTGCAGCGAACGCCACCTGCACTCCAACAGGAAAGGAAAACGAATGAAACACACCCTCATGGCCGCCTGTGTGGCCTCGGCGCTGGCGGCTTCCCCGGCATTTTCCCAAGACATCCAGTCGGTCGCCTTCTTCGTGAACGGCACGCTTGGTGACAAGTCGTTCTTTGACAGCGCGCAACGTGGCATGGACCGCCTGGGCGGCGAGCTTGGTCTTGAAACCCGCACCATCGAGGCGGGGTTCGATCCGACGCGGTGGGAATCTGCGCTCGTCGACCTGGCCGACAGCGGTGAATACGACACCATCATCACTGGGACCTTCACCATGGTCTCTTATGTTGAGCAGCTGTCGCAGGAGTTCCCCGAGGTGAATTTCATCCTGTTCGACGGGATCGTGAATTACGCGGAATGCGGCTGCGAGAACGTCCACTCGATCCTGTTCAAACAGAACGAGGGATCCTACCTGGCCGGTGTTCTGGCCGCGACGCTGACGACCGAGACCACGGACTCGCTCAACCCCGATCCGGTTCTCGGCTTTGTCGGCGGAATGGAGATCCCGGTGATTCAGGATTTCTTCGTAGGCTACAAGGCCGGCGCGGAATCGGTCCTGACTGGTCCAACCATGCTTGAACAATACGCCAACAATTTCGGCGATCCCGCGATCGGCAAGGAAATCGCGCTGGCCCAATACGGACAGGGCGCCGATATCGTCTTTGCCGTGGCCGGCGGCACCGGTCAGGGCGTGCTCGAGGCAGCGGTCGAACAGGGTCGGCTGGCGTTCGGCGTAGATTCGGACCAGGCCGCGATATTTGCGGAGTCAAACCCCGAAATCGCGAACCGGATCGTTACGTCAGTCCTCAAGAACGTCGACAATGCACTGGTCAGCGCGGTCACCCGCATTCAGGCAGGCGAGAACCTGTTCGGAACCGCCGAGGCCCAGGGCCTTGAAACCGGCGGTGTCGGCCTTGCGATCAACGATGTGACGCGGGCCTACGTCTCTGCGGAAACGCTCTCCCGGCTTGACGAGATCGCCGCACAGATCATCGACGGGTCCATCGAGGTGCCGACCGCTTTCTGAGCGCGGGCACTTCACCCCGGGCGTACCTCCCCGCCCGGGGGACCGAGGGGGAAGGACCCGCATGCAGAATGAAATCGTCCTGGCGGTGGACGGGTTGGGCAAGACCTATCCGAACGGCACCGAAGCGGTCAAAGGCGTGTCGTTCGACCTGCGGCGCGGCGAGATCCACGCCATCGTGGGCGAGAACGGCGCCGGCAAGTCGACCGTGATGAAGATGCTCTACGGGCTGGAACAGCCGACGACGGGCAGGATCGCGGTCGCGGGACAGCAAGTCCGGCTGACGACGCCACAGGACGCCATCGACCTCCATATCGGCCTTGTTCACCAGCACATGATGCTGCTCGAAAGCCTCAGCGTGGCTGAAAACATCGCCCTCGGGGCCGAGCCTGTGAGGGGGCCGTTCCTCGATCGCGCGAAGATGAACCGGGAGGTGGCCGAGGTCGCGGCCACCTATGGCATGAACATCGACCCGGCTGCCACAGTGGCCCGCCTGGCCGTGGGGCAGAAACAGCGGATCGAGATCCTCAAGGTGCTCTACAAGGGCGCCCGCATTCTGTTGTTGGACGAGCCGACGGCGGTTCTGACCCCGCAGGAAACCCGCGATCTGTTCAAGGCGATCAGGGGCTTGACAGAGCTTGGCATGACCGTGGTCTTCATCACCCACAAGCTGGTTGAGGTAAAGGAGGTGGCCGATCGTGTGACGGTCATGCGCGACGGCCAGGTAACAGGCCGTGTCGAGCCCCGGGACGTGACCGTCGCCAAAATCGCCGAGATGATGGTCGGACGCCCCTTGTCGCACAAACCGGCCGAGCGGCGCAGCCCGGACCTGCCCGCAAGCGTCACCGCCCGCGACCTGACGCTGATCGGCCTTGATGGCCGGGTTCGACTGAACCGGGTCAGCTTTGACATCCGCCCCGGCGAAATCCTTGGCGTGGCGGGGGTCGAGGGTAACGGCCAGGCCGCGCTTGGCCAGGTTCTGACCGGCCTGCTGGAGCCCGCAGAAGGGGCGGCGCGGATCGGGGGCACGGTCTTTACTGGACGCGGCGTGGCCGCGGCGCGGGCACTGGGCATCGCCGCCATTCCCGAAGACCGCATCCATGACGGCATCGTGACCGACATGTCGATCGAAGAGAATTTCGTCGCCGCCGAATACCGAAACCCCCGCTTTTCGCGCCGCGGCATTCGCGACCGCAATGCCGTAAACGCAGCCACGCGCGAGATGATCGCCGCCTTCGGTGTCAAGACCACGTCGGAACAGACCCCCATCGGCGCGCTTTCGGGTGGCAACATGCAGAAGGTCGTGCTGGGCCGCGAATTCACCACCCAGCCCCGGTTCCTGATCGCCGCCCAGCCGACCCGCGGCGTCGATATCGGCGCGGCCGAGGGGTTGCGTCAGCAACTGGTCGATCTGCGCGACGCGGGCACCGCCGTGCTGCTGATCTCGGCCGATCTGGAGGAAACCATCGCGCTGTCAGACAGGATCATCGTCCTGTTCAAGGGCCAGATCGTGGCGCATTTCCGGGCCGAAGAGGCCGACGAGAACGTGCTGGGACTCTACATGCTGGGGGCAGAACGCAAGGCCGGCGCGAACGGCTGCATCGACCAACAGCCGGAGCACGCCCATGTCTAGCATCGCGGGGGGGCAGGGTTCGGTCCTTCAGGAAGTCATCAAAACGCTGGTGGTCATCGTGATCGGCCTGCTGATCGGCATGGTCATCGTTCTCTTCATCAGCGAAGAGCCGACGAAAGTGTTCGACGCAATCCTGACCGGGCCGCTGCCGTCGGCCTCGACCCTCGATGACGGGACGGTGCGCTGGCGCGGAATGACCCGGTTCGGCACATTCCTCGAAGACAGCATCACCCTCGCACTGGTCGGCCTGGCTGTGGCGATCCCGTTCCGGGCGCAGCAGTTCTCGCTCGGCGCGGACGGGCAAATGTTCCTCGGCGCGCTGGCCTCTGCCGTGGTCAGCATCTACCTGCCCCTGCCGGGCATCGTCCTGATCCCGCTCGCCTTTCTCGCCGCCGTCATCGCGGGCTTTGCCTGGGGCTGGCTGCCCGGGGTCATGAAGGCCAGGGCCGGCGCGAACGAGATCGTGACGACGCTGATGCTGAACGTCATCGCGATCCAGTTCTTCATCTACTGCGTCACATTCCTCATGCTGGACCGGCAGGCCGGGTTCATCGTCACGCCCTTCTTTCAGGATGCCGCGATCCTGAACCCGCTGATCCACCGGACAAACGTCACCTGGATGATCGCGGTAGCCCCCCTGGTCTGCCTGCTGGCTTACCTGTTCCTGTCCCGCACCAATATGGGCTACGAACTGCGCGTGGTGGGCCAGAACCCGGCCTTCGGGCGGCGCATGGGTATGCCGGTGGACCGCACCGTCGCCCTGTCCATGGCGCTTGGCGGCGCGGCGGCGGGCATGGCCGGGTTCCACATTGCCAACGCCATCCTCAAGCGCCTGCCCAGCGACTTCCCGGCGGGGCTTGGTTTCGAGGGGATCGTGGTCGCCCTGCTGGCGCGCAACGACCCGCGACTGATCCTACCAGCGGCCCTATTCTATGGCTACTTGCGCGCCGGAGCACAGGTGATGGAGCGTACAACCGATGTCAGCCGCGAAATGGTCCTTGTCGTTCAGGCGATCATCATCCTGCTGATCGTGTCGGAGAACCTGCTACCGCGGCTCGGTCAATGGATCGGGCTGGGAAGGAGCGCCCGATGACGATCGTTGAGTTCTTCCAGACCCTGCTGACGGCCTCCTTCTTTGCGGCGATCCTGCGCGCGGCCACGCCCATGGTGTTTGCCGCCCTTGGCGGCCTGATTTCCGAACTGGCGGGCGTCATCAATGTGGCACTTGAAGGGATGATGCTGATCGCCGCCTTCTTCGGCGTCGTCGGATCGACCTGGGCGGCGAGCGTCTGGCCCGAGGCCAGCCCGCTTTTCTTTGCGCTTGTGGGGGCGGCGGCGGGGCTGGGCGCCGCGATGCTTCTCGCGCTTGTTTTGGCCGTATTTTACCTCGAATTCGACGCGAACCTGATCATCGCGGGTGTCGGGATCAATATCCTTGCTGCGGGCCTGACCGTGTTCCTTCTGTTCTCGATCTCGGGCGACAAGGGGTCTTCCGCCGGGCTGACCAGCTTTGCCCTGCCGACCCTGCCGCTCAGGCTCCTCCAGGACATCCCGGTGATCGGGGGACTCTTTGCCGGGGCCAACGGAAACGGGCACCATGTGCTCGTCTATGCAGCGCTTCTGGCCATCGGGCTGGTCTGGGTCTTCCTGCATAAGACCCGCCTTGGCCTGCGCCTGCGCGCGGTGGGCGAAAACCCCGATGCCTGCCGGACAGTCGGCGTACCGGTCAAGCGCATCCAGTATGTCGCGATCCTTCTCAGCGGGTTTCTGGCGGGGCTGGGGGGCATCTATCTGTCGATGGGCTACCTGACACTGTTTCAGGCCAACATGACCGCCGGGCGCGGGTTCCTGGCCTTGGCGGCTATCTTTCTTGGAGCACGGTCGGTCTTCGGAACGGCCGGTGCGGCAGCCTTCTTCGGCCTGGCCAGCGTCTTTGCGGCGCAGTTGGGCCTGCTGGATGTGCCGACCGCCGTCGTATTCTCCGTCGCCCCCCTGGTCACGATCCTGGCCCTGCTGGCCTTTGCCTGGCGGCGCCAGCGCCGCACACGGGCCCAGGTGGCGGCGGAGCTGATTACCCTCAACGCGCGCCGAAAGGACACCCCCGATGCACAAGCCTGACGAACTGGTACAAAAGATCCATTCCGGGCTTCTGGTTGCCGGAATCGGGGATGCGCTCGGCGCCCCGACCGAGCAATACACGATGTCCGAAATCCGCGACAGGTTCGGAGACGGCCTGCTCGACCGCTTTGTCGCGCCGCAACCGGACACCTTTGCTGGTGCCAATGGAGGCAAGATCGCGGAAATCACCGATGACGCCAGCCAGATGTACTATCTGGCGCGCAAGTTGATAGAGCGCGGACCGGCCTTTTCCAACGCGGACTGGATCGACTGCCTTGTCGAATGGCGCGAAACCTCGCCCAAGGCGGGCTTCATGGGCCCCAGCACCGAGGCCCTGATCAGCGCCCTGAAAGACGGGCGTGACCCGACGCGTTTCGGCATCATCGGAACCTCCGACCGCAAGATGACCAACATCGGGGCGACCAATGGCGCGGCGATGCGCTGCGCGCCGATCGGCATGTGCCACCCCGGCGATCTTGCCGCCACCTGCGAGATGACGCTGCTGACCTGCCTGCCGTCGCATGATGCCAGTGTCGCCATCGAGGCGGCCTGCGCTATCGCCTGTGGCACGTCGGGCGCAATGACGGCAGGGGCCACCGTTGCCGACGTGATCGAGGCCTGCCGAGAGGGCGCGAGCCGGGGGCGCAGACTTGCCGCCACCCATGCGCGGCTCGAGGCTGGGCCGCGGTTTGCCGCCCGCATGGAGATGGCTCTCTCCATTGCCGGGACGGTCGAGAACGATTGGCAAGTTCTGGAGCGGCTGGAGGCGGAAGTGGGCAACTCAGTGCTGGCCGCGGAATCCGTCCCCTGCGCCATCGGAATCTTTGCCTACGCCAAGGGCGACCCCTGGTTGATCGTCCGCCTGGCGGCAAGCATCGGCAATGACAGCGATTCCATCGCCGCAATGGCCGGCGCGATGGGCGGGGCCCTCAAGGGACCTGAAGCGGTCCCCGCAGAGATCGTCAGGCAGTTCAGAAGGGCCAACCCCGACTTCGACCTTGCGGCCATGGCCGAAACGCTCGCCGCCGCCTTCGACCTGAACGAAACGAGCGTCGCCTGACTGGGCGTAGGACGCTAGAGGCGATGATTTCGCCAGCAGTATTGGCAACACGGCCATAAATTCCACTGTCAAGAGATCGGCTCGCTTTTTGGTCGTGTTTTCTCGCCAGCTGAGTTGTCAGCGACTACAGGTTCTGGCTGAGGACATCAGTTCTCTGGCCCCTGTTTCTCACACCTGTCTAGCCGAATGACTGCCTTTGTTGCTGGCTAGAACCCACTTACACCTGCAGCAAACGACCGCTCTCCGCTCGACACGCAGAATGCCACCGTGGTAGTGCTCTGATAGCCGCCATTCCGCTAGCAGAACGGAAAGGCCGCACTGTCCCGCGAAGTGTGAATTCGAACCCTTCGGCTTGGTGCAAGCGCGGCGAATGTCGGCATCGCAGGCTGCGAGCGCAGCATTGAGCGTTAGTGGTCAACGGCAGCTTTGGGCCTTTCATGTCGATGGCCTCCTACCAAATCGGACAGGACGCTGCGCTGCCTCCGATGTCCGCAAGGAGCCCAGAGTCACCGATGCCGCACGACGTGCGAATGACGGCTTCCGGCTTGCGCAAGATGCCTCAAGTACTGTTTGCAGCTTGGGCGACATCAGGCAACATGGGGAGGTCCGTTGAACCAGGATCGATGCCAAAACCAGTCAATATTCCATGGACTTGACCTCGGTGATGCGTAGCGTGATTGAACATGTGTGTGAGGTTAAATCCGAAGTCAGCAAGGTCCCGCACACCACCAGTTCGTTTCAGGCTCGATTTAGCACCTGCAGCGAAAGTCCGGAATTACGGGCCGCAGCGCAGCAGTGGCATGGTAGGATGAGCGGCAGCTTTGGGCCGGAAGCGCCGGTGAGTTCGTCGAGTTCAATTGGGTCTTGCCGCGAGGCTACATTGCTGGTCCGCGGTCGTGAGGATGTGATCCTGCATCATGCGCAAATGACACTTTGCCCAGTTTCTGTCGGAGAATGGCGTCAGCATTTCGACCAACGCTCTGGCGGCTTGAAGATCCAGGCACCGAGGCCGATCCGAAGACGGTCGCGGATCGGACCTTTCCTGTGTTGTGCGCAAGTTCAATTCAGGCTGCACCCGAAATGGCTGAAATGCTGGCGTGCACTCAGCAAACACTGAAGGTGAAAATCCATGGGGTCGCGATTGAGATGCGCGAGGACCGACCTCCTTGGCCGTCCCCCGCCTAGACCGGATTTGGCCAAAGTGATCAGGAGCTCGTGCAACACGGCCTATGCCTCCTCAATGAAGTAATCGAGCTGCTCAAGAAAGCCGTACTTGCGCATGAGCGCGTCGCCTTCCGGTGTCCGGCTGATCCGACGCATTTCCTCTAGATCGTGCACCTCACCGACAACAGCGGCGAGTGTGTCATCCTTGGGTGACCTCAAGAACGTCGGGACATCAGCGCAGTTGCCGAAAACCTTTTGATGGGCCGCTTTGTAGGCGTCCATCTCTTCCTGGCTGCGCGGTCCGGTGCGACGGACGATTGATGCAAAAAGTGTCATGGTTGATCCTTTCCAGTGAGAACATGAACCGGGTCAGCCCGGCGACACAGAAAGGATGGCACATTTGCGATTGTCGCATAATATACGCATGATCGAAATCACTATCTCATGAGATCGAACAATGATCGACCAGCTTCGCAACATGGCCATCTTTCAATGCGTGGCGGAACTCGGCACGTTCCGCAAAGCCGCCGACCGGCTCAACTTGTCACCCTCTGTGGTGAGCCACCATGTATCAAAGCTTGAAGAGCAACTGGGCACACCTTTACTTTATCGCTCGACCCGCCGAATTTCTTTGACAGAGGCCGGTGCAAAGCTGCTCGAGGCGTCACAGAGGATGTCGATGGCCGCTGCAGATGGGCTTTCCGCTATTCAGAGGCAGGCCGATCGGCCCTCGGGCACGCTGAGGATCACCGCAGCCACGCCAACGGCCCACACTCCGCTTGTCGACAACTACACGCGGTTTTCTGCGGCCTACCCTGATGTACAACTGGATATTCACCTCACCGACAGCACGGTACCGCTCGAGGGATCAGGATTTGACGTCGCAATCAGGGGCCGGGTGCAGGATCTGGATGACAGCAGCTACAAGGCGCGCAAGATCGGGCAGCTTCAACTGTGCCTCTTTGCGGCGCCGTCATACGCTGCCGCGCGACCTCGTGCGACGTCTTTCGCCGATCTGTCTAACTGGGACTGGGTGCGCGCCCGACCAATCCCATGGTCTCGAGTTGTTGGCACCGAGATGGCCAAAGAGCCGCGGATCGTGGTCACCGCAGACAATTACACGCTCGCCCGTAGATACGTGGAAAACGGGCTGGGTTTCATGGTGGAAGCCTACGAGCTTGTGGCGAATGACATCGGCGCCGGGCGGCTTGTGCAGCTTCTGCCGGACATCGAACTCCCACAGATCGACATTTATGCGATCTATCCAGCCAATAGCCCGCAGGACAGTCTGGCGCATCTGTTCGTAGACCACATTTCTGCCAATCGTGGATTCCGGCTGGAGCAGCTTTAGGCGATCTCGCGACTGCGGCGAAAGGCAGCAATGCGGGCTGCGGCCGTCGTTGCATCGGACAAACTTCGCCGAGATCGGCTCCGGGCCGGCGGTGTTTGGGCGTGGTGATCCTTCAGCCAAATATGTTGCGACCGATCTAATGGTGGATCCGAGCCTACATTGACCAAGGCCGCGAAGCGCACCAATGTCGGAAAACTGTAATTGTGAGAATTGCGAACCGACGAACGATGGCTTTTGACGCTTCGGAAGCTGTGATTGTGAACTTGTTCCTCGCGCCGCACCAATCAAACAAGACGGAACAAATGACTGACTGCATTGCGGCTAGGCTGCCAGTCGTCGCGCGATGATCGTGGCGGCCGGGCCGGAGCATGGCATGATCTGCACTTCGCAAGGCATTGTCTCTTGCAAGGCCGCAATGACATCGAAGGTTTGCAGGAAGTTGCCAGTCCCACGTAGCTTCACAGCGCTCCGCATGGCCCAATCAACCAAATCACGCAGCGGCGCCTGCGCACAAAAGGTGAGACACAAGACGCCCCCAATCTTCAGAACACGGCATAATTCACTGAGCGCCAGGTCCGGTTGGGTGACCACTTCCAGGGCCCATGCGCAGGTCACCACGTCGAAGGATCGGTTTGCGAACGGCATCTCTTCAATCCGGCCAAGCGTTTTAGTCACCGGAATATCATCACAATACTCCAACATGGCACGCGACGGATCAAGCAGCGTGATTTGCTCTGGTGGAAACCCTTCAGACAACAATGACCGGGCAAATTGACCCGTCCCGGCCCCCGCATCCAAGATGGTCGACCCCGAGGCCAGGACCATGCGCACAGCTGCCTCTAAGGCCGCCTGCGCCTCACCACCTGCAAATCGAAGCCACCTCTGATGTCGGAAAGCGTAAGTTGGCGCCAACCGATCGTAAGCACGCAGCAGGCGTTGATCCGGCAGGATCGCACGGTCCATGTGTTCGGTCGTGATCAAGGATGGGCCTCGGGAAGATGCGAATTGGGCACCGACCGGCAAGCGCGGCAGCAAGGGTGGTAACCCGCCGCCGTCAAAAGTCTTTCCACCATAAGGCTGCAATGACCGGAATACTTCAAAATCTTCGCTTTCTGCGTGCGAGAACAAGGTGCTATTGCTCGGGGCGCAACGTGCATCGCAACCCTTGTGCACCAGTCTAGCCATGCGCATGCGATCTATCGATTGTCTAAAAATGGCTTTCTGCTATACGTCAATGCATGAACTGGGACGCAATTTCGTTTGATTGGAATCAGGTGCGTGCTTTCTTGGCGACGGTCGAAGAGGGCACGTTTAGTGCTGCTGCGCGCGCGCTTAAGACCACCCAGCCGACCATCGGACGCCAAATCGCGGAACTGGAAGAAAGGCTTGGCGTCACGCTGCTCGAACGAAGCCCGAAAGGGCCAAATCTGACCGAGGCGGGCGGCGTTCTGTTGCATCACGTGCGCGCCATGAGCGATGCAGCGGTGATGGTCTCAATGGCAGCCGTCAGCCAGTCAGCCGAGGTGTCAGGGACTGTGCGGATCACGGCATTTGACATGATGGCCGCGCAACTGTTGCCGACCATCCTTTTGCCCTTGCGTGATAAGGCGCCCGGATTACGGCCGATTTTGATCTCGTCCAATTCGGTTGATGACCTTTTGCGACGCGAGGCGGACATCGCGGTGCGGCACGTGCGGCCCGAGCAGCCTGAATTGGTCGCAAGGCGGCTTGGCGGTTTGGCAACAAATCTCTACGCCGCGCCCAGTTACCTGGATCGTGTCGGGCGGCCAAAATCACCGCGTGAGGCTGGGGATCTGACCTTCGTTGGTCCGACCGAACAAGGCGAGGTGCACGCTTTGATGAACGGGCTGGGGATACCGGTCAACGCGCGCAACTTCATCATAGGAAGCGACGCTGGCGTCGCCATTTCCGGCTGCGTCAAGGCAGGCTACGGGGTATCTCTCTTGCCCGCCGCGACTTGCGAGGGTGATCCAGGTTTTGAGCGGATTCTGCCCGACCTGCCCACCCCGCAAATGCCGGTTTGGCTGGTGACGCATCGCGAGCTTCAGACCAGCAAGCGGATCCGCATCGTCTTCGACCAAATCGCGCATGGCCTTAGCCAATATGCAAAGGCCGACTAGGCATTGATGGGCCAAATCCACGGATGGCGGGTCTTCGGACCAAGAACCTGTCACGGCGGCTAAGGGTTTCAGGCGTCTATTTGTCCGGACCTGTCGCCGCGTGCACCGATTACATGGATGGTCTGAACTTCACAGGTCGATCTCTGCATGCGGTACCCCATCCGACGTGCGTTCTTTCGAATGACCTGCCGGGCCGATCTCGACCCGAATCTGTTTGCGCAGGTTCGAGAAACTGTCAAAGCGGACGACATCCACGGCCTCCTCAAGATCAAGCACCAGCCGAAACCACCCGGGTCGGATCTGATCGGACTGCCGGACCGTCGCGCGGAACGGTTGAGACATGTACCGCCCTGTGACGCGCGCTCCGATCTGCAAATTACGTGGCCGCACATCGCTTAGTCTCGCGTGAAGTGCGTTCCAATCGCGAAAACCATAATGCATCGCAATCCGCTCAAGCGCCTGGGCGTGGCTGATCTTTTGGCCCTGCTCGGCAAGCGAGGTGCGCAACGCCTTCGCCTCGCTTTTGGCCTCCGCCACGGAAGGAAGATCACGGTTCATAGGGCAACCCTCTCAGTTTGTGAAAACAGGCCCCATCTCAATGATTGCTTGCGTGCCAGCCGCGACAGGACGAGGCCGGTCAGTCCCGCCAGAAGCGCCTCGGCCAACGGACCGGCAATCCATATTCCGGGCTCACCGATCAGACCCGAAAGGACAAAGGTCAAAGGGATCGCAAAGAGATAGGGCTTGGACAGGCCAAGGACCGCCGCACGCGCGGCATCGCCAATCGCTTGGAAATGCATCGCGATCATCATCAGCGGACCCGCGACAAAGAACCCGGCAGAAAGCACCGGCAAGATCCGTGCAACTTCGGCAATGACAGTCGGGTCCGACACAAATGTCCCACCAATGGGTCCGGCAAAGACGGACATCGCGATCTGCAGCGTCAAACAATAGACAAAGGCCGCAATCACCGCCGTCTGCAAGCTAGCATCGCTGCGCCCATACAGGCCCGCGCCAAAGTTGTTGCCGGTGATTGTCTGCATTGCGTGGGCCAGCCCAAGAAGCGGCAGGAAAGCGAAGGTGATCAGCCGGGTAATGATGCCATAGGCCGAAACCGTCGCATCGTAATTCGGGGTTTCAACCCATTGCAAGGCAGCGATGATCGCCCCGGACCCAAGTGCGAGGCCAATGAAATTGAGGCTTTGCGGCGCGCCAAGCGCAAGCATGCGCGCCCACCCTGACCAAAGCGAATGCTGCCACAAGGCAGAAGGTTTCAGCGCCGTCGCACCAAGGACGCGGTATCCGAGAATGAGAACCAGCGCCAACACTTGCGCCAACGCAGTTCCATAGGCAGAACCGGCCACCCCCAGATCGAGTTGCCCGATCAGGATGTAATTGAACAGCATGTTGGCAAGCGACACGAACAGGCTCATCCCTGCCATTAACGCGACCAGCCCTTCGTTCCGTAACGCATCGGAATTGACCGACAAGATGAAGACGATGGGTGACGCGAAGGCCGTGATGCGGAGATAGATCAGCCCCATCTCGGCCAACTCTTCCGACCCACCGGCGGCGAGAAGCGCCACCGGCTCTCCGAAGGCAAGAAACAGGGCCACAAGACCGACACCCATCGCCAGTGCCATGCCGTGCGCGCCGGCATAGGTCGCGCGGGCCCCGGCCATCCTGCCTGCACCGAACTCGCGGGCGAGGCAGCTTGACATGCCCGAAGACACCAGCGTCGCCAGCGAAACGACCAGCATATAGAGCGGGAACATCAGTGTGACGGCCGCCAAGGCCTGAGCCCCGGCAAAATGGCCGAGAAACAAGGCATCCGCGACCGCAAGCAGCCCGTTCATGCTCATCACGAAGATGATCGGCAGTGCGGTGCGGATATAGATCGGGCGCAATGGCCCATTCAGAAACGTATTGGTTTGGGACGACATGACCCTGTTTTCCTTCTGGCTTTGGTCGCGCAATAGGTGGATGGGGCCCGCATTACCATCTGCACGACACAGGCCGAGGATGACAAAGATCGTATCTGATGCAGAACTTCACCGTGACGAATGTCGGCGGGCGGCGGGCGTCTGTGGCCTGCGTTGTCACTACGGAGACGCGCGATATCTGTCAAGCGGGTCGGGATCGGCTGGTGTGGCGTCCATCACTTCACTGGTCTGCCATCAGGTCGGCAACAGCAGCTGACAGCGCAATCAGCGCGGCGTTGCGCCTCTCAAAGCCCACTTCGGCTTCCGAGATGTAGATCGCGACAAAATACGGCGCCTCCGCATCCGGGGTCACCATTGCAATCAGGCTTCGGCTGTTGGCGCTAGCCCCGGACTTGTCTGCAACATCCCAGGTGTCCCGCACATACGCACGCAACAGGCTGCCCGTCACCCCGCCGAGGCCCATCCACTCGCGCAACTGCGCGCGGGAGGACGGTGACAGCGCATCGCCCACCAGCAATGCTTCCAGTGACGTAGCCATCGCGTCGGGTGTCGAGGTGTCCGAAAGGCCATCAGCGCTGCGTGTGTTCAGCGCAGGTTCGTGACGGTCCAGCCGCCCCACCTCATCCCCGATGCTCCGCAGAAAGTCGGTAACGGCGCCCGGCTCGCCCAAGCGGTCAATCAAGAGGTTCGCGGCTGTGTTGTCGCTCAGATCAATGGTCGCAAGGCAGAGATCGCCGATGGACATGAAGGTCCCGACGCGGGCCTCGGTCACCTGGGCATAGTCCTGAAGGTCCGATGGCGTGATCGCAAGGGCTTCATCCAAATCGAGGGTACCCGCGTCGGCGCGGGCCAGGACCGCGCCGCAGAGCAGTGCCTTGAACGTACTCGTCATCAAAACCCGCTCATCTCCGCGATGGCTCCATGACCAGTCGGTGCCGCTCTGGCGGATGACCAGCCCGACCCGCGCATCGAGCGTGTCTTCTATGCTGGCGACGGTTTCGCGCAATTTGGTCTGAGGCGTCTGGGCCAGCGCCGGATGCACGGCAAGAAAGGCAAACGTGAGTGTCCATGCCCCGCGCCGCAGCCGAGCGGCGCATATCCCAGAGGGGGATGGGCGCGCAAAGTGCACGCGAAGTGGGCGTCGAGGGTTCTTCATGACGTTCACTTTTGCCAAACGATAATGGCTTTGTCTTGTTCAAGACCGTCCGCAACCCTGTCACTCGGAGCGGCGCGACCAAAATCGTTCATTCTTGAATGGCTCCGTCCCTGGTGCCATGGTCCCGTAGTCGCGGCAGGACGGGCTTTCGACCTCAGGAATGCCCATTTGTGCCTGCATGGTCCATCTCCGAAATCCGAACAGCGGCCATGCGCTGGCACATAATCTCGCGTCACTATAAGCCCTGTCCTGTCAGGTGTTCGGCCTTGCCTGCCTGTCAGCGAAGCTTGAGGCAGCCTGACACCCGGACCTGCTTCTAATCCAAAGGGCGGACCCCGCGCTTATACATCTGTGTATGGCAGCTGTCAGGATTTGGGCAATCCACCATTTATAGGCGCACAGCTAATAGATCTCCAAGTGAGGAGTGCCGACGGCACGAACACCGCCACAGTGCCAAACCGCGCGACGCCTTCGCTGACGTCGCGCAGCACTTAGTCAGCCAATGCCCTGACAGGGGGCATTCAGTCAAACGGAGCCGGAAATGCGCAACGTCACCAAATTCGAATGGGCCTTTCTGGCGTTCGCCTTGGTCTATTCCTTCATTCCCGCTGTCTTGCCCTTTGTCCGGGTTTCCGAGCTTCTGGGCGGGCCGATCATCATGCCGCCCAACCCACGCGCGATCAACGAGCCGGTGCCGATTGTTCTGCATATCCTGGCGAGCGCAATTTTCTGTCTTGCCGGTGCGGTTCAGTTTCTGCCGAGCTTGCGGCGCACTCGCCCCGCCCTGCACCGGGGTCTTGGTCGACTGGTTGCAGCGGCCGGCTGTGTCAGTGCATTGACCGGGCTTTGGATGACGGTGTTCTACGTCTTTCCGTCGGCACTTCAGGGCCCGTTGCTCTATTGGGCGCGCGTCGTTCTTAGTATTGCAATGGTTGCCGCCATTGTCTGGGCGGTCGTTGCGATACGGGCAAGAAACATAGCAGCCCACCGGGCCGCCATGCTGCGGACCTACGCCATCGGCCAGGGCGCTGCGACGCAGACTGCATTGTTCATCGCTGGGATGGCCCTCTTCGGCGCCGAGCCATCGGGCTTTTCACGCGATGTCCTGATGGTGGCTGCCTGGGTGATCAACCTTGTCATCGCAGAGGCGATCATCCGCCACGCCGACCTTGCAAGACCTACCAGAGCCGTCGATAAGCCAGCCGCGCGGCCCGCGCCATGACGCGGCTGCTTCCTCCGATGCGTTCCGACTTGACCGGCACACCGGGACTGGTCCTGAGCGGCACCCGCCTGATCGGCTTGGCCCTCATCGTTGGGGTGGCGGGTTGGCTGGCGGTCCGTATGTCAGCGTTCCCCGCGACACTCCTGGCGGAACTGCAGATCGGAATGCCATCGTTCTCTTTGGCCTGGATCATTCTACTCCTCTACGTGGTCCTCCTTGCCATCCCGTTTGTGCCAAGCGCAGAAATCGGGCTCGCCGTTATGCTTGCCTTGGGATCGTCAATGGCCGTGCCGGTCTACGCCGCAACCGTTCTCGGCCTGACCATCGCCTTCATAGCCGGGCGCCACGCGCATCTTTACCGGCGCGGCAATGGTGCGGGCGACGATTTATGGACGTCCGATGGGATCGCGCTGCTGCAAGACAGGCTGTGCCATCGGCCAGCCCTGCGGCGCCTTCTACGATTTCGCGGTCTGGCGTTCATCGCCATGATTAACATGCCCGCCAACACCGTCGTGGGCGGCGGTGGCGGCATCGCGATGGCCATGGGATACAGCCGGTTGCTGACGTTCAGGCAATTCCTCTTTTGTGCCGCAGTTGCAGTCGCTCCCGTCCCCACGCTCTTCCTTGCAGCAGACTTCATCGGGTTTGAAACTTCGGTCCGCTCTTGGCTCGACCACGTATTCGACACACAAACCTGAAGCCCCCCAACGGGCTTCCATCACGACGGGTCCGACAGTAGACAAAAAAGATGACACAAGACGCCTCAACCACAGCAGCCATCAAAAGAGTAACGGTTTTCGGAAAGCCTGCGGGCGGCAAGTCAACGCTGAGCTGCAAGATATCAGAGGCGACCGGTATCGCCCTGTTTCCGTTGGATCTGATGGAATACCATCAAAACGGCGAGCTTGTTGATAGGGACGTCTTTTACCAGAAACATGCAGAGCTGATAGCGTCCGACAAATGGGTGATCGAAGGCCTGGGAACCATGCGGTCCTTTTGGGATCGCATTGATGCGGCAGATACGCTCGTCTACGTCGATCTGCCCTACCGCATTCACTACTGGTGGGTGATCAAGAGGTTCCTTAAGGCTCCATTCGTGAAGCCGCTGGGGTGGCCCGAAGGAAGCTCTGTTCTCAAAGGGACCCTCGCAGGCTTCAAGTACCTAAAGTTGTCCCGGGCATTCTGGACGCCAGATTTGCTTGAAAAAATCAAAGTACGGGCCAAGGGCAAAACCTTGCACCACATTACGTCGCTCAGGCAGCTGAATACATTCACGAACAACCTCTAGATTACGCGTCGCGCAAAGTAGGGCAACGGCGCATCAGTTGCAGCTCTTTCTGCTCAAGCCATTGCCACGAAGCCAAACCTTAAGTTCGTTCGGCTGTTTCGCTTGGCTCTGGCACATGTCTCACGCCAAATGTCCGATCTGCAGACGGCAGCATATGCCTTGGTTGGGGGCGGCTTGTGATGAGGCGCAGGTCGTCGGCCTTGTTTTTTGTGGCCGAACGCGTTGCACTGCCGCGATTTCACACTCTTCGTCTGTTGCGGCTTTCTCTGATTTCGTAATGCGCATATGGCTGATCTTCGAATCAAAGGACCGAACGGCAGCAAGGCCCTGCAGACTATGAGGCCAACGACGCCCAGATTTCGCGCCTGCAGCGAATGTCCGTAAAGCGGGCTGCGAGCGCAGCATGTTGATCAGTCGGTGAACGGCAGCTATGGGCCGTCCCCGAAGGCCATCCGAGCTGAAATGCCTTGATTCTACGCCTAGGAGGTTGGCTCTGAACACAAATCTCCAGATCCTATACTGTACATCAACATCCGCGGCCCGGCGAGTGTTTGAAAGCATGACAGAATTAGAGCGCGTTTTGCTGAAGATATGATGCGAACGGTTCTCGAGCGTTTTCGTTTCATTGCCGTCGGTGAAAACCCGGCTTTGGTTGTGCGCCTAACCACATCACTATGCTTCACCACTCGCGCACGAGAGATGTCATAGATTAATGCAAAACTGTCCAGTGTCGTTTACATTGAAGTTGCTAGAATTTTTGACATGATTGGAGGATGATAAAACACACACAGACCAGCCTGCGCGCGCGTTTGCGAATAGACACGTACTCGGCTCATGAAAGCCTCGATCATGAGGTGTCTAGGTTCAACCTGACGATGCCGGATGGTCTTATGGGCTTTCTCAATATGCAGTCCGCCGCGCTTCAAACGCTCTCGGCACTTGACGTCTCGGCGAAAGCGGAAGCCGTGATACAAGATCTGCTTGAGCGCGCAACGCGTGACCTTCGAAAACTGAGCTCGTCCACTCAAACATCACCAGCTGAAATCGAACCGGTTCACCCGCTTGCCATCGACTACGCCATTTCAGGGTCAAGGCTTGGCTCACGAATCCTCAAAAAGAGATGGCAAGCAACGACTAACGCTCAGGTTCGACAGGCAGACGCATACTTTTCGGCACCGAGCTATATCGAGATTTGGGCATCTTTCTGCGACACTGCCGAAGAGTTGTCTTCTACCGGTCCACTTGCTGATCAAATCGTCAGAGACGCCGACCGAATTTTTCATATGTACCGTGAGTGTGCCCGCGCTGTTACGCTCATGAAGGGAGAGACCCATGCCTGAGACAGACCCAATCCAGCAACAGCAAGACTACGATCTGACCAATTGCGACCGCGAACCGATCCATATTCTCGGGCGTGTCCAAAGCTACGGGTGTTTGATCGCGCTGTCGTCAGACTGGATGGTGACGTGTGCCTCGGAGAACTGTGGCACCATTCTTGGGCTCGACGCCCAAAGCATTGTTGGTTCACGGTTCACGGATATCTTCCCCCAGGAGACGGTCCACAACCTGCGAACGAAGATGCAGGTGCTCAGCTATCAAACCGGCACGGCGCGTGTGTTCGCATATGCCGCTCTCGAAGATGAGAGGCTTTTTGACATCTCAGTCAGTCAAAGCGACCGGAATATGATCTTCGAATTCGAGCCGCGCCAGATCGGGACACAGAGCGAACAGGATCGTTCGTCGGTGCGCGCTTTGATTGGTCGGGTAAGGCGGCACGAAACGATCGAGGACATGTCGCGCGAAGCTGCCCGTGCGGTGAAGCTGTTGTCCGGATTCGACCGTGTCATGGTCTATAGGTTCAACGAAGACGATAGCGGCACAGTCATCGCGGAAGTTGCCGAACCCGATCAGGAACCGTTTCTGGGCCTACGCTATCCCGCGAGCGATATTCCAAAGCAGGCACGGGCGCTCTATCTCCGCAGCCCCTTAAGGATCATCTCGGACGTCAATGCAAAGACCTATGCCATACACCCTTCCCTTGATCCAAATGGTCAGCCGCTCGATCTTTCGCTGGCGGTGACGCGCGCGGTCTCTCCGATCCACCTCGAGTACCTGCGCAATATGGGCGTCTCTGCCTCGATGTCGGTGTCGATCATTCGAAATGGCAAGCTATGGGGACTGTTTGCGTGTCATCACCAAATGGCAAAACACATCAGCTACGAGACCCGCAGCGAGATCGAGCTGTTCTCAGAGCTTTTCAACTATCAACTCGCCCAGGTGGAGTTGACAAATGAACTGGCCGAAGTGGATCTTGCGCGGTCGTTGCACGATCGGTTGATGACTCAGCTCTCTGGCGGCAAATCCATGTCAGAGGCCTTCGACGTCCTGTCTGAGAATATCAAAGAAGTCATCCCCTTCGACGGGGCTGCTGTGTTCACGGATGGCGACTACAAGTCGGCCGGAGCCACACCGACCAAAGAAGAATTCATGGGTCTGGCGAGGTTTTTGAACACAACGCCGTCGGGACAGGTCTACCAAACTCATGCGCTCTCAACGCGCTATCCGGCCGCTGAGAACTTCGCAGATCGGGTGGCCGGTATTCTGGCCCTCCCTGTATCTCGTACTCCAAGAGACTATCTCGTACTGTTCCGTCGCGAGATCGCGTCTTCCGTAAAGTGGGCGGGAAACCCAGAAAAACCCGTCGAGCTTGGTCCAAACGGTGTCCGGCTAACCCCACGCAAAAGCTTTGACGCCTGGCAAGAGGTCGTGCGCGGACAATCCGCGCCCTGGCGAAGTTCAGAACTGCGTGCAGCTGACGCCCTTCGCGTGACGCTGCTGGAAGTCGTACTGAAGATGGCCGATGAGCGGAACGCGGTACGCAAGAAGGCGCAGGATCAGCAAGAGCTACTCGTGGCGGAGTTGAACCACCGCGTCCGGAACATTCTGAATCTTATTCGTGGATTGGTATCCCAGGGACAGGAAGATGCGAAGTCGCTAGACGACTACCGATCCGTTCTGGAAGATCGCATTTTTGCCCTCGCTCGAGCGCACGACCAGCTGACACAGACAGAGTGGAATTGGGTCTCTTTCCGCTCCTTGGTCGAAACCGAGGTGAAAGCGTTTTTGACGGCGAAAGCCTCGCGAGTGATGATCACCGGCGATGAGATTGATCTGTCGCCCACGGCTTTCTCGACCCTTGCGCTCGTGATACACGAACTTGTGACAAACTCGGCCAAGTACGGCGCGCTCAACGACTCATCGGGCTCCGTTGCGCTTGATGTCCGTCTGCAGCCTGATGGGGTCGCGAAGCTGTCTTGGCGCGAGAAAAACGGCCCCCCTGTGCAGGCACCTAAACGGCGTGGCTTCGGAACGACGATCATCGAGCGCTCCATTCCATTCGAACTGAAAGGCCGGGCCGATACGCGATACCGCGTGACAGGGTTAGAAGCCGACTTCGTCTTGCCATCTGCCCATGTTCGGAAGGCCGAGTTGAAGACTGTAAGGCCGCAAGTGGAAGAGAACGAAAAAGCTTCGAAAGTGCGACTCGAGGGACAGTGCCTCGTACTGGAGGACAATATGGTCATCGCGTTAGATGCGTCAGACATGCTGTCAAACTTGGGTGCCGAGCATGTCTTTACCGCGAGCTCCGTTGCCGATGCGCTTAAGCTCATCGGTGAACGTGACATCTCGTTTGCACTCTTGGATGTCAATTTGGGCGATGAGACATCGCTCCCCGTGATCGAGAAGTGTTTGGAGTTGCGCATTCCCACGGCCCTCGCAACAGGGTATGGCGCGAACTCGGCTATCGTTGAGCGGTTCCCTGAAGTTCAAGTGCTCAACAAACCATACAGCTCAGACAGCCTTAAGCAGATCGTTGCGAGAACGCTTGATCTCTAGCTTGCACCTTGAGAACTTTGATCGATGTTTCAGGCTCACTGTGCCCAGGTTCTTCATGCGCATGGCATCACTGCCTGCGGCACGCGGACCCCAGTTTCCGCGCTGGCGACTGTTTTACACCGGATGTGCTGTAAGGAAAGCAGACCGGGGCGCACCCGCAGCGAAAGCTTGCGCTGTCCTGCACTCCACCAGTTCGCCGATCGCTGGAATTTGCAAATGCAGCGATTGACCGCAACGCGAAGTGCAACTGCAGCGATGCTAAGTTTCGACGAACGGCAGCAATGGGCCGGTACCGGACTTTAGAGCGTTTTGCAGCGAATGGCAGGACAGAGCCCGAAGTACCGAATGCTGCGCGATGAACAAATGTCCGCGATACCGTCTTCCTGAGACTCACGGTGCAGCGTCTTTGCCGCGCATCAAGCCATGGAAACAGTCAAATTCGCGCTCGACGGTCCCTCAAAAAATGTGACGCAACTTTCGACGAAGGTCTGAACCAGTTTTCGTTTCGGCCCTGGTGCGAAACCCAGTGATAGTGTGACGCTACTGTTGCAGTCCCGGATCGGTAGGCAGCGTATGTCTTGTCCCGCGTAGGTCGGCAGATCCCGTGGTTTCATATTCAACAGGGAAATCCCGACTTTCGAGGCGACGAGCGACCGGACCATTTCGGTTGAATTGGCGGTTGCCACTATGCGCAGGTCTCCGCCGTTCTGTTCGAGCAGATCCAAGTAATACCTACGTGCAGCCGGTCGATCCAACAGTATCAGCGGTTCGGCGACAATTTGGGTAACACTGACCGTCTCATGCTGGGCAAGCGCATGGTCCGTGGGGCACAGGCAATAGGTGGGAGCATAGATCAGCGGTTGCGTCTCGATTTGCGGATTAGGCAGTTCTTCGACAAACAGGATCACGTCGAATTGCCCGTCCATTAGCCCGGTTTGGGCAGAATTGTTGTCGCCTTCGGTCAGCGTAAACGTCACGCCGGGATTGGCCTGCAACATCTGCGCCGCAAGCATTGGTAGAAATGCCGGAGCGATCGGCGCGTTGTACCCAATGCTCAGATTGCCTGAGAGGTTCGATTGAAGATCGGAAATGCTCGTGAGCAATCCATCGTAGCGTTCCAGCAGATCATCGATACGCCGTCCGACATCGCGGCCTGCGGCGGTCGGAAAGATGCCCTTGGCCCGGGCGCGCGTGACAAGCGCCATTCCAAACGCGGCTTCCGCCTGATCCAATGCAGCCGCGATAGCGGACGGTGTCACGTGTGTGGCCTCAGCCGCGCCCGTGATGCTGCCTCTCTTCAAGGCGGCCTGTACGTAGCGCAAGGCGCGCAGGGAAAGTGTCACGCTTAAACCTCAATTTTTCTGAGATAATACCAATTATATAAAGAATTTTCAAAGGATATTGGGTCTGCCAGGGTGATCGCGGCAACAGATCAAGGAGCGCAGCATGAAGTCCAGAACCAAAGTCGTCGTCATCGGTGGCGGAATCGCGGGCTGTTCGACCCTGTATCACCTCACGCAGGAGGGATGGTCTGACGTGGTCTTGGTCGAACGGGATGAACTGACGTCCGGCACCACATGGCATTCGGCGGCGCAGGTCACGAATTTCGGGATGACGCAGACGATGGTGGGCCTCAAGTCACACTCCATCGCCCTTTACAAGAAGCTTCGGGACGATCCTGAGTATCCTGTCGGCTATCATCACGGCGATGGCGGCATTCGTCTGGCCAACACCGAAGAGCAGATGCAGGGATATCGGCATTTCGCGTCGATGGCGCGGGGCATGGGTGTGGAATTCGAGGTGATCGACGCCGAAGAATGTGCGCGCCGCCACCCGCTCATTTCCACCGACAACCTCCTTGGTGGACTTTGGGATGGCGAGGACGGTGATGTCGATCCGGCCCAGCTCTGCCAAGCGCTTGCCTTTCATGCCCGCAAGGCCGGGGCAGAGGTCTATCGCAGCACAGCTGTCACCGAGCTGACCCAGCACAAGGACGATACCTGGACCGTGTATACACAGCATGGTGATATCGATTGTGACATCGTGGTCAATGCGGGCGGCTACCGCGTGAACGAGATCGGGGCGATGATGGGCGTGCAGCATCCCGTCGCGTCGATGGAACACCAGTATTTCGTGACCGAAGACATTCCCGCCATCACTGAGGCCGGGCACCGCATGCCTCTCCTGCGCTGTCCTATATCCGACTACTACTGCCGCCAGGAAAAGGACGGTCTTCTGGTCGGCTTCTACGAACAGGATTGCAAGACATGGGGTATGGACGGGATCAACCCGGGCTTTTCGAACGACCTGTGCCCTGACGATCTCGACCGCGTGATGGACGTTCTCGAGGGCGCGTTCGAACGGATGCCGGTTCTGGCGGAGGTCGGGATCAAACGGGTCGTGAACGGCCCGATCACCTACACCATAGACGGTGCGCCTCTGGTCGGCCCAATTCCGGGAAAACGCAACGCCTACTGCATCATCGGCTTGCGGGCGGGCCTGGGCGAAGGCGGCGGACATGGATGGCTTCTGGCGCAGCAGATCGTGCATGGCGAGGCGTGCTTTGACACCTGGGTGATCGACCCGCGGCGGTTTACCGGCCATGCAACGGTGGAGCTGACCTCGCGCAAGGCGATTGAGGATTACCAGAACGAGTTCCGATTTCATTTTCCGCACGAACACCGCCCCGCAGGACGGAACGCCAAGACAACGCCCCTGACGCCTATTCTCGCTGCCGAGGGCGCGGAATTCACCGTCGTGAACGGCTGGGAGCGTGTTGACTACATCAAGCCTTCGCCCGACTTTCACCCGTCGCTTAGCTTCGATTTCGACGAAGTCTTCGACGTGGTCGCCGCGGAGGTCGCCAATGTTGCGAGTAACGTGGGGTTGGCGGAGGTGAACGGCTTCAACCGCATCGAAATCACCGGGAAAGATCGTCACGCTTTCCTCGATCGCATGATGTGCGGGACCGTTAACAAACGCGACGGCCGTTTAGGACTGGGGTATCTGCTGAACCATCATGGATGCGTCAAGGCAGAGGCGACGGTGGCCAATCTGCCCGCATCGGATCGCGGGCCGGACCGGGTTTGGTACGGATCGGCAGCGGCGTCGGAGTACCACGACATGGACTGGCTTAGGGCGCATCTGGACCCGAGTGAGGATGTGCAGCTTCGCAGCCTGACCAATGATCACACTATTCTGGTGCTGGCGGGGCCGAAGGCGCGTGCCGTCCTGTCCGATTGCGCGCGCGGCGACTGGTCTGCAGAGGCATTCCCGTGGTTGTCGGCCCGCGAATGTTGCATCGGGTTCGCGCCCGCCGTGGTGATGGGCGTCAGCTTTTCGGGGGAATTGGCATATGAAATCCACGTGCCAAACGCATCGCTCTATGCATCCTATCTTGCCTTGCGGGAGGCCGGGCAGGCGCATGGCTTGAAACTCTTCGGCGCGCGGGCCATCGACTCCATGCGCATGGAGAAGGGATTCTTGCACTGGAAAACCGACCTGATTACCGAATTCGACCCTCTCGAGACGGGCCTTTCCCGTTTTGTGGAACTGGACAAGCCAGATTTCATCGGCAAAGCGGCACTCTTGAAACGGCAGGCTGCCGGACCGCAAAGCAAGCTGGTCACGCTAAAGATCGGTACCAACCACGCCCCGGCACACCCGGGCGCATCACTCATGCAAGGCAACACAGTGGTTGGCACCATCACGTCCGGCGACTACGGCCACCGCGTAGGAATGAACCTTGCTTATGCCTTTGTGAAACCCGATTTTGCCGATGTCGGATCAACGCTGCAGCTGGACCTGTGCGGCAAACACATCGCTGCGCAAATTATCGAACCATCACCCTATGACCCCAGGTTCGAACGCATGCGGGCTTGAATAGTGCCTCTCAGAACTTCCAAAGCAGCCAATGGCGCAACCGCGGCGAATTCACACTTCGTCCCGCGTTGCAGACCTTGGCGGCTCGCGCAGCGAAAGTCCGCTTTCCGCCCTTAGTAGCAGCTTTGGCGAAACGGAGTCGCCGTATCTACAATCACAATGGATCCTCGTATGGCAAATTGCATCGCGGGTAACGCGCGACCGCGACAAAATACTAGTGACAGAAACTTTTTGGTAATTTTCACCTTGGAACCTTTGGAAGTGCTCCCTTTCCTTTTCTAGGAATCTTCTTCCTCTCAAAACAAAAGAAGGGGGGGGCAAAGGTTCCAAAACTTGCTTGGAGCGGGAAGTGCCGAGAACTGATGGCCCCCACTGTGAACCTTGGCGCCGACATAGCGCCAGCCGTTTGATCTTAACTTCCGAAAGCCATTGCGCTGCATAGCATCCGACCACCGTGTCTGATTGGCGGGATTTGTACCGGTGCAGCGACACCAGTCACTGTAATCCGAGTATAGATTTCCTGCTTTCGGCCATGAGGAAACCGGCTGACCTTCATCGCAGACCCGAATAATGCGCTCTTCTATCCACTGCTCGACCGTCGCCTGAGAAGAAAAGTAGTCCTCTACCTGTTCCTCAACATGTCGGCTGTGCGGCAGCCTTCCAAGTTCTCTGTATTTCTGACTGCCATCAATCATCCATTGAAGAACGCTGCCAAGTTCGCTCTGAAACGTCTTTCCGAGTGATGGATCGCCGCGGTCGTCAGAGAAATCCTGATCGAGACTAACCAGTTTTAGGCGGGATCGCATGGCCGTATCGTCAGTTCTGAGTTGTGGCCGGTGATTACCAACCATCACCAGCTTGAAGCTTCGTCGAAACGAGAAGGTGTCCCTGTACAGAGGGCGCGCGGAAATGCGCTTGTCTCCCGTAAGGGACCTTATCAACACTTCATCGATGTGCGCAGCCGAGTCGACCTCCGACGTAATAACGAGGCGCTTTCCCTGTAGTTGCGCCAGTACATCGCGACCAACCGGGTTCTTTGCCGGCATCAGGGCCTGCGAGGGTATCTGGATGGCGTAGGAGCCCAACCCATCGATGGCAGTTTCGATGAAGAGGGATTTGCCATTTCTGCCCTGCCCGAAGAGAAGCGCGAACCAGTGATCGTCAACTGCGCCCGATAGCGCGGCGCCAATAGCGACTTGTAAAAAGGCGGCCAGTTCTGTGTCGCGCCCGACAATCTCTTGCACGAAGCGATCCCATCGGGTGCCCTGATATGGTTCCGGCGCCACCGCCGTCATGTGAGTAAGCATGTCCGCAGGATTGTGAGCCTGCATTAGGCCTGTCGCTAGATTGAGTGTGCCCGCCGGTGTGTTGAGAAGGGATAGGTCGGCGTCCGGGGCGCGAGCGACGGATGGGTCAATCCGAACCGCTTTACGCACCTCCTCCCAGAAGGCTGGTTTGTGTTGGGAGGCCCTTTGGCCTCTGACTCTGAAAGCTACGAAGTCCCGGATTGCGGACAGCAGTTCTTCATTGCTGCAGATGCTCCAATGCCGGCCATTGTAGAGGTAGTCCTTTCCCGTTGCCTGGACATGCATCCATCGACCAGCATGGGCCTGACATGAAACAAATGCCTTGGCAATCGCATCAACAGGAGAGCGGTCATCCAGCGTTTGTGCGACCCGATCTGCTTCCCCAGTATAGACCCGCTTGCATAGCCGCGCCGCATTCCGGATCGTATTACGCCGATAATCGGCCCGCTTCTCGAACTTGTCGCGCATCAGGGCCGACTTGCGGAACAGGCGATCCATGCGCGGCATATCTTTGCCGGTCTAGAACGCCAGATGCGACATCAGTGCCGCGTCCGCGCTACTGTGATCGAAGTCCTGCGACTCTTCATATGCCGGATACTGTTTGGCAAGGACGGCCACATTGGCTTCCCACAGGTTTTTGACTGTCGCAGCGTCACCGAACGCTGACGCCTTGCTCGATGACCGGAGCATCATCGCAATCAGTTCGTCGTCGTTTTCGGGTCCGGTGTAAGCCGGATCTCGCCCGTCCAGTAATTCACCCAAGAACTCCCGTTGCGGAACGAATGACAGCAATTCGCGTGTCCAGTCTTTGTTGGTCGCGGTGCCGCCGATGGGCGACCACCCATGCGGACCGAATGCGATGAATCGGTCCTGCGTATAGAACTCAAGCCATCCATCCCACTTATTGCGCCGGTCCTGTAACTGCGAAGGATCACAGCGTCCCATGATGTGAAGTCCGGTTCCCGATTGGGACACTTCGATCCATGCGCCGGGGAAATAACCGACTATGTTCTTGGCTTCCTGTGACCAATCCGTTCCCTCATGGCACTTGTCCAGATCGAGGAAGAACCACGGATCTTCGGCACGTAGCGCGAACGCGACGTCATATGGCGCAGCAGAAGCAGTCGCGTAATCGACGTGGTTCGCCGTATCATGGGCGTCACAGATCGTTCCGTCAGGGCGACAGGGTAGCTTCTTACCGTCCTTGAGACGCCAGTTCAGGAATTGGTTTGGGAGTCCTTCGGGGACGTACGAAGGGTGTGTCATTACTCTCCTCCCTCTGTCGCCATATCCATGAGCTTCATCCCGACGGCGCATGTGGCCGCGTCTTGGAGTCTGAGGGCTATGGCTCTTGCCTCGGTGGCATCCAGTAGAACTGAAATTGAGGGGCCAGTTTCACGCATCTTTAGGCAGAATAAGACAGCGTCGCTGTCAACGACGGCTGCAAAGTCGGTAGGGCCCTCACACCACTCGGATCGCGGGAACATCTTTCGGACAGTTTCTGTTTCTGGCTGGTACGGGTTCATTTTGGCGTAGATACGGTCCAGACGGTTTGATTGCTCGGTCATCAGTATTCCTTTCGGCAATGTTCAGAGACAGCACGACTGGCTCCGCCAAAGCGGTCACTTCATGTCTAGGCTGTCGGTTTGTGGAGAGTTGGAGCGGCCCTTACCGGGCCGAGATCCTTTCGTCGAACTTGACGAGGTCGGATTCACGCCACAGCAGGCGATGTCCGATTTTTAGCGGCTTCGGGAACCGAATGTCTGGCACGGTCTGCCAGCGATACAGCGTACTCCGACCGATCCTGTAGTGCTGTTGAACGTCTCGTGTGTTCAGATAGGGTGTCATTATGCTACTCCTCTAGGTTTGAACCACCAGATACCTATCAGCATGTTGCGGTTTCTACTCGGGGGAAAAAGTTTGGAAATCGAGATTTGCTTATTTAACTATTTGAAATAGTTACGAATAATTTTTCGGATGCGATCAACATCTTTGACCAGGGGATGATCTATTTCCCAAATGTACTTCAGTATGAACTGCTCAATGGACGTTGGGTGGACCGTGGAATAACCGTTTTGAGACAGGCCCCAACCACCTGTGATCACTACCCTTGCACCGTGTTCCTTGAAACGTTCGTAGATTATCTTTGTAAAGACCACCTCCGGCTTTCGAGCCTCCTGAGCGGAGTCCTCCATCTCAGTGTCGTGCCGCAGGAGGGCAAGTTCAGCCTTTTCCGCGAAAGTAGCCATCCGTTCCGGCACCAACATGAACAGCTGTCTTAAGGTTTCAGGATCGTCCAGTTCCTGCCCCTTCTGATCGCGTTCCGTTAGCCGCTTTATCTTCTTGCGCAAGTCAGAAGGTGAAATGCGGTTCGGGTCGAAATAGTCTTCCTTATAGGATACAAAATCTTCAAGACATACTTGTACACGATCTCGAAACTGGTCGCTGAACACACGCTCGGACTGAGGTCTACCTTGCACTCGAAACAGTGCTTCCCATGCGTTCCATTCGTCTTCACTCAGAGTAAGGTGCGGGGCGGCCCTTGGACGACGAGGTAGATCAAAGCGCTTCCCTTTCATGACGCCCTCTCAGCAACAAAGTCCGCCCACAGTTGCATCAGTTCGCGCCTCTGCTCCAGATAGTCCGTCCGCTTGTAGCTCCGCTCGACCTTGCCGCCGACACTGTGCGCGAGACGGACTTCCGCGACCTCCCAAGGAGCCTGTGCTTCTTCGGCACACCACGTCCGGAAACTGGAGCGGAAGCCGTGCGGCCTCGCGTCCATCCCGCGCCGCTCCATCAGCCGCGCCATCGTCGCATCCGAGATGACGCCCTTGCGTGAGCTCGGGAAGAGATATCCGTCCCGTGCATAGGGTTTGGCGCGTTCAATGATGTCGAGGGCCTGCATCGAGAGAGGCACACGGAAGTCACTGCCGATCCCGCTGCGGCCCTTCATCTGATCGGCAGGGACTGTCCAAACTTCTCCGTCAATCTGGTTCAGCCGCAGAAAGCGCAGGGGGCGGGACCGCGTCCCGATGGTCAGGATCAGCAAGCGCAGGGCCAGATGTGTTACGATGTCGGGCTCGAGAGACGCGTAGAAGGCCGGAACTTCCGTCCACGGCACAAAGGCGGTATGTTCGACCCTGTGGCGCTGCGCACCCAAATAGCGCCTTGGCCTTAGCGACAGCTTGCAGATCCACGTCCAGACCAAGGGCCGCTGCATGCTTCATACAGACGGACAGGCGATCAATAGCCTTCTTCGCGGTTGCTGCCTTGGTGTGCCAGATCGGAGCGAGCGTGTTGCGGATATCAAGCTGGTCGAGTTCGGTGATTGGCACTTTGCCGAGCTTGGGCAACACATGCAGTTACAGCGGAGAGAACCACCGGCCGGCTTTTCCATTACCCTTGAGTTCGGCTTTACGCGTTTCGAAACAGTCATGCGCGACATCGGCCAGAATGTGCAGGTTGCGTTCTGTCTCGCGCCGTTCGCGCTCGCGCTCCTTTATGGGGTCTCGACCGACGCGCGCAACAGCGCGCCACTTCTCCGCTTCCTCGCGCGCTTCCTTCAGGCTCACGAACGAAAGGTAGCCCAGTCCCATCTCGCGCCTGCGACCATGGATCGTCACAGGCAAGATCCACTGGGCACCTCCGTCCGCACGCTGGAAAAGCCAGAGGCCACCGCCATCGGAGTGTTTGCCTTCAGGAGCATTCCTTACAAATGCTGCCGAGAGCTTGTTCAAAGCACGACTCATCTATCCCCCTCCCTATCCACTCCTACATACGGTATACCGTGGGGCATTATGCAACGTGGCGGGACAGGGGGCTCTTCATAAGTAGCTGACAAATAAAAATTATAGAGCAACACGAGACTTGGTGACACATAGCTTCAATGCACCCCGACCGCACCATCCCCTTAGATATCTGCGACCACGAATTTGCCCGATGCGATGCCGTCGAGCGTCCAATTGCCGACACGCCAACGCACCAAGCGCAGCGTCGGAAAGCCGATATTGGCCGTCATGCGCCGGACCTGTCTGTTGCGCCCCTCGCTGAGTGTGATTTCGATCCACCGATCAGGCACGGATTTGCGGAAGCGGACAGGGGGTTCACGCTCCCAAAGCTGGGGCGGATCAATCAGGCGGACTTTGGCGGGACGCGTCGGTCCATCCTTCAACGTCACACCTTCACGCAGAGGGTCCAGATCACCGTCTGTCGGTGCGCCCTCGACCTGCACCAGATATGTCTTGGTCATTTTGTTTTTCGGATCAGCGATGCGGGCTTGCAGGCGTCCGTCATCGGTTAGCACCAGCAATCCTTCGCTGTCGCGATCAAGCCGTCCGGCCGGATAGATATCGGGAATATCAATGTAGCCCGACAGGGTTGGCCGTGGTGTCGGGCTTTTGGCATCTGTAAATTGGGACAGAACGCCAAACGGTTTATTGAAAAGGATCACGCGAGACATGGCGTTCTCTAACGCGAGATATGCATCTGCGTCCACGCAGTTATGAAAAATCGCAATCACGCAAAAAACTTCTTGCGCCGAATCCAAAAGAAGCGCAAATGCGCGCTCAAGACGCCAACGCACGCGCCTCTGGCCGGTGATAGTCAACGCACACGTGTTTACGTAGCGACGGTAACGTCTCCCTTGGAACTGAGCGGTCTGCGGTGGGAAACCCCATCATGGCCGGGTCTTTTGGAGATGACCAATGACTATGCATTACGTGCCCGATCTGGGCAAAATTTCTGTCGATTCCGTATCCCGCCTCGATGCTTATGTCGCATCCAGAGAGTTTGATCGTCCAACCCTAGTCATGGATCTGGATCGCGTCAGTGCTCAATACCGCGCGTTGAAGGCCGGTCTGGGCCGTGCGGATGTCCATTATGCGGTCAAGGCAAACCCGGCACGTCAGGTCATTGCACGTCTGGTCGATCTCGGGTCGCACTTTGATGCAGCCTCTCGCGGTGAAATCGCACTCTGCTTGGCAGAAGGCGCTGATCCGTCAGAGATTTCCTTCGGCAACACCATCAAACGCGCAAGCGACATTGCCTGGGCTCATGCGCAAGGCATCCGCCTGTTTGCTGCAGACGCCGAGGAAGAGCTTGTCAAAATCGCAGAGCACGCGCCTGGTGCCTCGGTCTATATTCGCCTGATCGTCGAAGTGAGCGAAGCTGACTGGCCATTGTCCCGTAAGTTCGGCTGCGACCGTGATATGGCGCTGCACCTTCTGGATGTTGCGAAATCGCTGGGGCTGACACCGGTCGGGTTCTCTTTCCATGTTGGGTCGCAAACACGTCAGGCCTCCATGTGGGCACCGACCCTCGATGTTTTTGCGAAAATCTGGGCAGACGCCCGCACAGCCGGTCACGACCTGAGCCTTCTGAACATCGGTGGCGGTTTTCCTGCGTTCTACGGTGAAGAAATCGAAGCACCGACAGCCTACGCGTCGCAGGTCATCGCGATGGTCGAGGCCCGCTTCCCGGAGGCCCGGAAAATCATGGCAGAGCCCGGCCGCGGTATGGTCGCAGAGGCAGGTGTCATCGTTTCGGAAGTCATGCTGGTGTCGCGCAAGTCAGAGCGTGACCTGCACCGCTGGGTCTATCTCGACATTGGCCGTTTCTCCGGTCTGGCCGAAACCGAAGGCGAAGCGATCCGCTACCAGTTCGAAACACCCCGTGACGCTGACCAGCACGGTCCTTGCATTATGGCTGGCCCAAGCTGTGACAGCGCTGACGTTCTGTATGAGAAGCGCCCGGTCTCACTGCCGCTGACCCTGAAATCTGGTGACCGTGTCCTGATCCGCAATACAGGCGCTTACACATCGACCTATTCCTCGGTTGGTTTCAACGGCTTCCCACCACTCGACGTCGTCGTCATCTGATATCGGCACCCGGCGTTACCGGCACCCAGTATACTGTGGTGTGCCGGTAACGCCTTCAAAAACAACATGTTTTTCTTTACATGGCATGGATCGCCGCTAGGTTAGCGGACAGAGTAACCCGCAAAGGGCCATTGCCATGTCGACCATCGCTGATCATCCGCTTCGCTATGCGATGGCAAATGAGCTTCACGCGCGTCCGTTTCCGTCTGTCGATGCGCCAAGCCGCGCGGCTTATCTTGCAATCAAACCGGCAGACAACGCAGCAGGACGTGATCGTGCTGCTGATCGCGCGCATCTGATAGATTTGCTCGACCGTTTTGGGGCCCAGCACCCGCAGCCTGATGCCACGCATTATTTCGGCACGATTGGCAAGCATCAGCTGAAATGGGAAAGCCATACCGAGTTTGTGACCTACACGATCTTCGGCGAAGGGCTGGCCGAGCGTCCGTTTGATGCAGCAACCTTTGGCGTCTTTCCCTCCGACTGGCTGGAAAAGGCCCCCGGAACGCGGGTGACGTCTGCGTTGATCCGCATCGAGGTTGCGGAGGGCGATGACGGGATCATCGAAAAAGCGCGTGACTGGTTTGTCCCTGAAAGCCTCGCTATCAGTCGGGTGATTGAAAACGATCTCGTCGTGGCTGGGGATTTCCGCATCGACACCGCCGGTCACATGCGTTTCGCAATCTTCGCACGCCCGCGGGTCGGAAACCGGCGTGTCGGACGTGTTGTGCAGCGGCTTTGCGAGATAGAGACCTATAAAGCGATGTCGATGCTTGGTCTGACGCGCGTGCGGGAGCTTGGGCCAAAGATGGGTGAGTTCGACAAGCGCCTGACATCGTTGCTGGAAGACATGCGAAACGAAACATCACATGCGGCTGACGTGTTGCAATCCTTGCTGGAGGTTTCGGCAGAGATTGAAAACACAATTGCGCAGTCATCCTTTCGGTTTGGCGCGACAGGTGCGTATGAGCAAATTGTGAATCAGCGCATTCAGGTCCTGCGCGAAGAACGGTTCGAAGGGCGTCAGACGTTTTCCGAATTCATGATGCGCCGCTTCGATCCTGCCATGCGGACGGTCAAATCCACCGAGGCGCGCCTGCAAGCGATGTCGGAACGCGCTTTGCGGGCAGGCGATCTGTTGCGGACACGGGTGGACGTCGACCGTTCAGCGCAAAATCAGGAATTGCTGCAAAGCATGGACAAGCGTGCCGACCTGCAATTGCGCCTGCAGCGCACCGTTGAGGGGCTGTCAGTCGTCGCCATCAGTTACTACGCCGTCAATCTGGTCATGTATCTTTTGGCACCGTTGGAAGAAAGCTTTGGCTTGAGCAAAGCCTTTATGGCAGCAGCGGCAACGCCGGTCGTGCTGTTGCTGGTTTGGCTGATGGTCAACCGCATTCGCAAACATATGGAATAGCATCGCAGGTTGCCGTGATTGCGGGTTGATGAAGAGGGGGCTAGGCTCGAAATCGCGCTATCCCCGCCCCATCTCACTCCTGCAAAGCGAGGAACCTATGGACAACCCACGTGCTGCAGCGCTGCGCATCTTTCAGGCTGGTGTCGCCGCCGCTGATCCCTATGCAGCCGTTTCCCGACACTTGGATGACATTCCATCGCCTGCGCTCATTGTCGCGATCGGCAAGGCCGCGATGCGGATGGCCGAAGCCGCCATGGCGCGTTTTCCCGGTCGCCCGACAATCGTGGTGACGAACTACGAAAACGCAGGCCCGCTTGACGGCGCAGAGGTCTATGCTGCCGGGCATCCTGTACCTGATGAAAACGGCGCCAAGGCAGCAAAGGCAGTGATCACCGCACTGCGCAAGGCAGATGGCCCCGCCTTGGCCCTCATTTCGGGGGGTGGTTCTGCGCTTTTACCAGCGCCGAGTGGTGATCTGACTTTGGCCGACAAGGCGGCCGTCAACGAAGCACTTCTTGCAGCGGGGCTTGATATCCGCGCGATGAATCTTGTGCGCCAGCAACTCTCTGAGATCAAAGGGGGCGGTTTCTTGCGGCAAGCGGCACCGCATCAGGTCACAGCGCTGATCCTGTCGGATGTGGTTGGCGATGATCTTGCCGTGATTGCAAGCGGTCCGACAGTGGCCCCGATCGGAACGGCCAATGACGCGGTCACGCTTTTGCAAGATGCAGGCATTTGGGCAGGTTTGCCGGACGCGGTGAAGCGACATCTCAAGGCCAAAGCGCCAGCCGTAGCTTTGCCGGAGGCGCGCAACGTTCTGGTGGGGTCAAATGCGATCAGTGTCGAAGCGATGCGCCAAACTGCGCCTGGGGCCAAGGTTCTCACCACACCCGTCGAGGGAGATGTCGCAGACGCCGCGCGCGTGATTTGCGAGAGTGCCGGCCCAGGGATAACGCTCTGGGGTGGCGAAACGACGGTGGTCCTGCGCGGCAGCGGACGCGGTGGCCGCAATCAGGAACTCGCCTTGCGGATCGCGTTAGAGGCCTGCAAGCGCGGTTGGGCGGACTTCGTTTGTCTGCAAGGTGGTACAGACGGCAGGGACGGGCCAACAGACGCGGCAGGCGGGATTGTTGATCAGGGCACGCTGGACCGGATTGGCGACGTCGCGGGCCTATTGGCCAATAACGACAGCTATGCGGCGCTTTCTGAGGCGGGTGATCTGTTGATGACCGGTGCAACAGGTACCAATGTCGCTGACCTTGGTGTGTTGATCCGTCAGGGCTGACATGTCAGGCGTGGTGCCTGTGTGTGAGCACAGATGCCTCCGGCGGGGATATTTGAGGGCCAGTAATGACGCCGGTCAATCGACAGGCAGGCCGCTTGGCACAGTGTCAGGACGGCCCAGTGGCCTTTGGTCAACGGTCTCGCCGGTGAGCGCGTTGAGGAAGGCGACCAGATCGCTGATATCATTCTCTGAAAGTCGCATGGGCCTGATATCGAGCGCCTGCGCCTGCCGCGCCATTTCCAGATCATCTTGCTGGATTGCAAAATCACCCGCGGCCAGCCATGGGACATCTGGCAGATGCGCCATATCAGTTGTCCAATCGGCGCGCCCCGCGGCAGGATCGGCATGGTGACGGATCATGGCCTCCAAGGTCGGATAAGCCCCGTTGTGCCCGTAAGGTGCTGTTAAGGCGACATTTCTGAGCGAAGGCGTGCGGAAGCGATAGGCATCTTCCAGCCGGTCCGTTTCGGCCATGCGCCCGACGTCGCGCGGGATCTGATCCCATCGTCTTGTCCGCCCGGGGCCGAAGGCCGGCAGGCCGAGGGCGTGGAATTGCTGATCGGTAAAGAGCGGCCCTGCGTGGCAGGTGGCACAGCGGTTGTTGAAGAAAAGCTGCCGGCCTCTTTCGGCATCCTCCGCCAGCGGTTTGCCCGCCAGCCAGCGGTCGTAGGGGCTGTCAAAAGACTGCCACTCGCTGATGATAAACGCACCAAGGGCGTTGCCGATTTCGACAATGCTCACGTCACCGGGTTCTTCAATGTGATCAAAGGCTTGCACGAACATCGCCCCGTATTCAGGGATGGTGCGGACGCGCTTTGCGATGATCGGCCAGCCGCGGTCGATGCGGTTGTGGACCGCGCCGACGACATCGTTTTCGCCGAGATTTCCCATCATCTCGAACTGGGCGGCCATCGGGAACAGGGCTTGTGCTGCGACGAGGTTGTCGAGGCCTTGGGGGAGCCATTCTTCGGCGGGGCTGTCGAAGCCGTTGCCGTAGAGATCAGAGCGGGTCAGACGCCCGTCGTTGAACAGCACGTCGATCTCATTATGTCCAAGATTCCAAAGGCTTGGGGCGTTGCGGGGGATGCGTTTGCGGATCTGGTCGGGGCCTGTCCCTGCGGTCCTGTCAGGGCCGACACCGACACCGCCTTCGCCAATGCCGAGCGACAGACCGTCAGCGCCTGCATGATCATGGTGGTGGCAGGTCCCGCATGAGATATTTCTGTTTCCTGACAGTATCTTATCGTAAAAGAGCAACTGTCCGATGCGGGCTTGATCAGGGTCGGTGGGGATGTAATCATCCGGGCTGATCACCTGCGCCTGCGCGATGCCAGCGCCAAGAAAAAGACCGAGGAGAGCCCCATGCACCGCCCGTACACTGCGCGTACACAGACTGTACACAGGCTGTACACCAGCTGTGCAGCTCTTCTGATGGCGCTTGTGCTGTGCAGCACCCCGGCGCGCGCGGATATGGAAACGGCTCGTGATCTGATGGAAGCGGGTGAATTCGAGCAAGCCCGCGCGCTTTTTGAGATCTACGCCCGCTCTGGCAATGCCGAAGCCGAAGAATGGATCGGCGTGATGTATGCGCTTGGCCTTGGTGTCGAACAGGACGACGAACGCGCGTTTGACTGGTATCTTCGGGCGTCGTTGAAAGGGCATCCTGGCGCGCAATCCGGTCTTGGTTGGTACTATGAAGTGGGCCGCGGCATCCCCGCGCCGGACCTTGTCAGAGCCTATCTTTGGTATGCGCTCTCAGCAATAGGGGGCGACCCTGATGCGCTGATCTCTCTGGAGGAAATCACGCCACGGCTGACAGCCGACCAACGTGCGCGCGCCGAGGTGCTGATCGATGACTACAAGGTCTGGATGTACCCGTTCCGTTGAGGTTGCTGGAGCAACTGCCGGATGGCGGGGGATGAATAATCCACTCAGCAATGCGGAGGTGCATTCTGCGCGGCGCTTGGCGTGGACATCGTAGGCTGCCGACTTGGTGTGAGACAGTGACGGAATGAGCGGGGGCGCTGTCTTTGCCGGACAGAGATCGCACTGGGTGGGGTCATCGGGAGCAATTCGGGCGCTGGATGAAATGCGGATTGTCAGCGGTATCGCGAATTTGCTGCGTTTTTTCTTGCCACACGTTAGAGGCAAACTGCTAATTTGTGCGAAACACATTGCATTTCCGGCAGGAGGCTCAGGGCAATGAGCAAACTTCTTCATCTTTCGACGATTGCATTTGTGTTTTCAGCGTCCACGCAATTGGTTCATGCGCAAGAGGTAGCACTTGACCGTAGCGATGTCCGGAGCCTGCAAACGAATCTGAACGCGTTGGGGTTTTCAGTGGGCGGAGCTGACGGGATAGCAGGTCGCCGTACCTTGGCGGCAGTCGCCGAGGCGGCGGAAATGTTCGGGCTAAACGCTGCATCCATCGATAGCGCATTCAAAACTGAGCTTGATGCCATTGCAGCCTCTCGAACCAGCACCGCGTCCACATTCAAAACGGACTTGCCTCGGATAGAAATGGAATGGGTGACCGAAACTGACATCAGAGAGCGCCCGGGACTAGAAAGCTACAATGTTGTGCCACGGATTCTGATCGCCGGTGATCTGGATGGTGATGGTGGTGACGAGGTGGTTCTGGTTCAGGACGCAGTCGATAGCAGCTTCAACGTGGTTGCGGTGCCTACACCTCTGCAAATTCTCTCTCAGGGCACTGATAGGTGGGCCGGCTTTCCAGACAGCGTATCGCGCATCCTTGAACGAGAGGGGGTGGTCGCAGACTTTAATGGTGATGGTCTCAATGACCTCTTCATTGCAGCCTCCGGCGTCGATAAGCCGCCCTATCCAGGTGAACAGAACGTCTTGCTCCTGTCTTCGGAAAACGGGCACGAAGACGTCTCGTTCACCCATCTTCCGGTATTCGATGATTTCGCCCACGGAGCGGCATCAAGCGATATCGATGGCGACGGTGATCTGGATCTCTTTGTTGCAACCAATGGAGACAACACACCGATCGAGCCCTACTTTCTGATCAACGATGGTTCGGGGAAATTCGATCGGTCGGTGGCAGCAAATCACATGAATGGCAGGCTGGTCGATTTGAGCGGCAGGCAACGCCAGTTCCGCCCCTATTATTCCACAGGTCGGTTTTTTGACGCTGACGGGGATGGTTTTGAAGATCTGGCCTTGCTTTCACAGGGCGTAAGTGACCCTTTCACCTTCACCGAGATCGACGGGAGCATCATCCTTCATGGTGACGAAACGGGTCAGTTTGGTCGCGAAAGAATTACCGAACTGCCTGCTGGCAAATGGGGCCTTGGGACATTTACGGCTGATCTGGAGCCGATTGACCTGAACAATGATGGCATGCTGGATCTTGTCCTGACGGAGTGTTTTGTTCCCGGATCAAACAACGCGAACTGGCGAGGTCAGTTTATCCGCATCCTTATGTGGACCGAAGACGGATACGTCGATCACACGCATAGACGGATGTGGCCGCAAGGCTATGAAGACGAGCGTGAGATTATTTTTGCACACAACAGTCATCTTGTGGATCTTGACGGTGACGGTGATCTTGATCTGGTCACCGATGGCGGCAATCCGCTCTGGCGGAACCGACCCGGAGACACACCCTTGGTCATCGGTTTCAACGATGGTGCGGGCAGGTTTGTGCCAGCCCCTCCAACATGGCTAGACCCGACATCAGGCTATGTCGGATTTGGCCTGACACCGGCAGATATGGATGGCAACGGTCGGGCCGAGTTGTACGGCTACCAACTATACGGAGACTGGGAAAGCAGCCCTGCAAGAGTGTTTGGCATGCTCTTGCAATCGTTCACGCCTCAATAGTCAGATGCCTGAGTTGAGCAATTATTGGATGCTTGTGTGTTTGTGTCTGGAAGCTGAGTTTGCTTCTGCCAAGTTACGCTGAAATTCAGCGCGTTTGATCATTCCTATGCCCTATGACGACATTCAGTTCGGGCTCGTACCCGTCACCCCCGCATGCCGCGTTCCTCGAACCTCGCCGCTCTCGCCCTCTCGTTCTCCATAAAAAAAGGCCGCCTTTGATCCGGCGGCCTTTGCAGTGTTTTCAGTGACTGTGTTTAGCTGAACATGTCGCTGCTGATCCCGTCGTACCAGCCGAGGCTTTCCTGGTAGGTCGCCTCGCGCACGGCGACGGATTCGCCTGTTTGCGAGATGAATCCATCGACGCGGGCGATCTTTTCCTCTGTGGCCTCGTAGGTCGCGCCGACCTTGACGCCGTCATTGGTGGCGATCAGCGACCAGCAGGTGTTGGAGAACCGCGCAGGGAAGACGCGGCTGTCGGTCAACGCCCCTCTGACGGCATTGGCGCAGACCTTGGCCTGGCTGTTGGCCGAGAAGCCTGATTTGGGCATATCCCCTTGTGCGCAGGCATCGCCCAGCACGTGCACGTTCTCATCCATCTTGGAGGACAGATCAGCGGCGTTCACAGGGGCCCAGTTGCCTTCGGTGACACCGGCAATATCGGCGATCCGACCGGCTTTCATCGCAGGGATGACGTTGCAGGCGTCCACTTCCGTCACTTCGCCGTTGATGGTGATGGTCATGGCGTCGGGGTTCACGCTGACATCGCCGCCACCGTCGGGCGCGCCGATCCATGTGATCATGCCTTCGTAATGGGTGGCCCAGCCTTCCTCGAAGAGGCCCTTCTTGGAGAAAGCCTCTTTGGGGTCGGCGATCAGGATCTTGGCGGTCGGATTGATCTGGCTGAGGAGGTGTCCCACCATCGAGACCCGCTCGTATGGGCCGGGCGGGCAGCGGTACGGGTTGGGCGGGGCGACCATGGCGAAGGTGCCGCCTTCCGGCATGGCTTCGATCTGGGCCTTGAGCAGTTGCGCCTGCGTGCCGCCCTTATAGGCGTGGGGCATCGCACCTTGTGCGCTGACATCCCAACCGGGGACTGCGCCATCCACGAAGTCGATGCCGGGTGACAGGATCAGACGGTCGTAGGGCAGGACGTGCCCGGCGGCTGTTGTCACGGTCTTGGCGTCGCGATCAACGCCGACGGCCAGATCATGCACCACGTTGATCCCGTGGTTGGCGGCCAGTGTCGCGTAGGAATGGCCGAGGCTTTCCATCTCGCGGAAGCCGCCGATGTAGAGGTTTGAGAAGAAACAGGTGTAGTAGCGGCGCTGCGGTTCAATGAGCGTGACGTCAATCGCACCGGCGCTGTCTTTGGCGATATAGCGTGCGGCGGTTGCACCACCGGCACCACCACCAATCACCACAACCTTCGGTCTGCCGTGCCCGCCAGCCCAAACGGTCGGCGCGGCGAGGGTTGCCGCACCTGCGACGCCTGTGCCGATGAAAGTTCTTCTATTCAATGCCATGATTGTTCTCTCCCCTGATGGTTCAATTCTGTTGTTGTGAAAAATAGGCGGCGAGGGCCGCGATCTCTTCGTCACCGAGCTGGCGGGCGACAGTGGCCATTGTCTGGTTGTCACGCGCGCCGATCCGGTATTGCAGCAGGGCAAGGATCATCGCTTCGCGTGTCAGGTTGTCGATCTGCGGGACGCCGGTTGCGCTGGCCTGACCAGACACATGGCAGCTTGCGCATTCGGCCGAGAGGTATTCGCCGTAAGGCGCGTCACCTGCCATCGCCAAGAGCGTGTCAGGGATGGTCACATCCTCGGGGGCAGGGGGCGGCGGTGTGGTCGTCAGCCGCACGTAGGTCATCAGATCAGTGCGGTAGGCCTCATCGTCCATACCGGCCATTGGTGATTTGCTGGTGCCAGGCACGACCGACTGCGGATCAAGCAAGAAAGCCCGCAGGGTATCGCGGCCCCAGACCAAACCTTCTGCACCGGCGGTCTGCATCGCGTCTGAATAGGCATAGCCCGGCGCGCTGCCTGCGGTGCGCCCGTAGAGCGCGTAAAGGTTTGGGCCGACCCCGTGCAACTCGTCGCTATTGAGCGTGTGACAGGCCGCGCAGGATACCTCGAAATGCGGCTCGCCTGCGCTGGGGTCACCGCCGCAAACAGCGACGATATCATCAGGATCGGTGATTGGCAGACCGAGGTCGGGCAGGGGGCTTTCCTGAGCCTGGGCCGACAGAATGAACGCGGCAGTGCCTGCCGCAGCGATCAACGTGACTATAGAAACGCGCTTCATCTTCGCCGTCATGGTCTCCCTCAAATGCTTACCCAAGGTAAACACAACTTGAACGGTCTTGTATAGAAGCAAAGGCAGAATATCGGATGCTTCGGTCACCGGGTCTTGCAGATCAGACCGTTGAGAATGGCGAAATGCTGCGTATAACTTTGGTTTAGCCGCTCAAATTAAACATTTTCCGCATAGATGGCTGCCAGATTTTCGTCGCATTATGATCCTACATACCGAGAGCGCTGTCTGATCAACCAAGTCTGATCAACCAAGGCAGTGAAAACAGTCACTCACGAACAAAGAAGGACTAGGAATGACCGACGAAACCAACGATCTTTCCCGCCGCAAGATGCTCGCCCGTATTGGGGGTCTTGCCGCCGCCGCTTATGCCGCTCCGGCGTTTACAACGCTGTCGATGGCACATGCATCCGAAGGCAGTGCACCGTCAGAGCCAAGCGAGCCAAGCGAGCCAAGCGCGCCAAGTGAACCTTCAGAGCCAAGCGCGCCATCTGAGCCAAGTGAAGCTTCCACACCGAGCGCGCCTTCCGAGGCCAGCAAGGTCAGCGCGGCCAGCGCACCAAGTGAAGCGAGCAAGGCAAGCTCGCCAACGATGGCGTCAGGCGCGAGCAAGGCCGAGGACTGTGCAGCCTTGGGTGGTGACTGGGATGGCAGCACCTGCGTGCGCGACCTCTAGTCCAGTTCTCGCCCACACTAACACACTCACACACTCACTCAGGACTTGCGGTCACCCCACGGGTGGCCGCATTCTTTTTTGCGATGACCGAAGATACGCTTGTGAAATTCAAGAATCTTGCCGCTCCGCTTGCGTTGGCGCAGGGCGATGAGATGCTTCCGGTGATCAAGGCCGCGATCCCCGCCTGGCCGTTCAATGCAGTGGATGGCGATGGCATGGACAGATCGTCATTTGCGCGTTTGAGCCGTCATTCTGAGACGCAGTGGCAGCTTGATGCGCCGCTGGCCGAAAAGACGTCCGTGCTGCATGACCCGGTGAATGCTGTCTGCGACTTGATTGCCGAAATATCTTGGGAGCGGCTGCGCAGCCGTCCCGATCTTTTGTGTCTGCATGCGGCAGCAATCCAGATCAGGGACCGGCTGATCGTATTCCCCAGCCAAAGACGCGCCGGAAAGAGCCTTCTTACAGCGGCCTTGGGCAGAGAGGGTCATCCGGTTTTTACCGATGACTTTGTGCCACTTGCCGTTGATCCACAGACGCGTGTGATTTCGGGGCTGGCCAACGGGATTGCACCGCGATTGCGTTTGCCGCTGCCTGAGACGGTTTCCGAGGGGTTCGCTGTATGGGTGGATGATTCCATTACACTGCGCAACCGCCAGTATGGCTATCTGAGCGGTTTGTCCTTGCCTGAAGCAGGAACAGCGATGCCTGTCGGGGCAATCATTCTGCTTGAGCGGCCTGACGATCATAGAGGTCCGGCCGCCCTTTCACCGGTGCCGATCGACGATGCCCTGTCTGTCATCACCAAGCAGAACTTTGGCCGTCAGATCCATGCCGGAGCCATTCTGAATGTGGCAAGGGCGTTGGTGCAGACAATCCCTGTTCTGAAGCTTGTGTATCGTGATGTGGAAGAGGCGACGGCGCTTTTGCGGACCTCGCCACTGTTGGACGGTCTGCCTGAGGCGCGCCTTTCTGCATCTGATGCGCATTTGCCGACCCGTCCCGCGCCGCTTGAAGAAGGTTGGCAAAGGGGCACGCAGACCGCCGATATGGCAACCCGCTATCGTCAGACGGCAGGCACGACCGAGGTCGAGACCGACCGGGCCATCTATGTGGCAAGCGAGAGGGGGTTGGCCATCCACCAACTCAACCCGCTGCTTGCGATTGTGTGGAAGCTGACGGCAGAGCCAGCGAGCGGCGCAGATATCCTTGCCGCGCTTGCGGTGATCTATCCTGATGTCGATGCTTCGCAGTTGCAGGGCGACGTGCAGGCGTCCCTCACGTTTCTTTTGCGAGAAGAGCTGATTGCGCCGCTTGCTGGACAGTCTCAGGAACGCTGAAGGCCGCATCGCGTTGGTGTGTCGAACGCAACCAAAGAGGAGACGACGATGCCTAATATCGCTGACGCAAAGATTCTGATCATGGCCACGCACGGGTTCGAGCAGTCCGAACTGATGGAACCGCTTGAGCAACTGCGCGCAAAAGGTGCCACAGTGCATGTCGCGACGCTTGACGGTGAACCGATCAAAGGTTGGGACACTGACGATTGGGGCGAGACGGTTGAGGCCGACCTCAAGATTTCCGACGTCAACGTCGAAGACTATATCTGCCTGGTGCTGCCGGGTGGTCAGATCAACCCTGATATTCTGCGCACCGATAAGACTGCGGTCCAGACGGTGCGTGACTTTGTGACCCACGACAAGATTGTTGCGGCCATCTGCCATGCGCCTTGGCTGCTGATCGAGGCAGGTGTCGCTGAAGGGCGCGAGATGACTTGCTATCACTCGATCCGCACTGATCTGAAGAACGCAGGCGCGGCTTTTGTCGACAAAGAGGTTGCCATCTCGAACGGGATTATCACCTCGCGCAACCCTGACGATCTGCCGGCCTTTATCGCCAAGATCGTTGAAGAAGTGGAAGAAGGCGAACATCAGCGCCCTGCTGCGGCCTGATCATACCGCTTTACAAAACGAAGGGCCGCCCGTTTCGGGGCGGCCCTTGCTGTTTCCGGGACCTTGGACTTAGTTCAGGTCAGATCCGTAAGCCTCGGCCAGTTCACCTTCCACTTCGGCAACTGCGGCTTGCAATGCTTCGAGCATTTCAGAACCGCCGTCCACGTTTTCACGGAACCAGTCATAAACAGGGGCCGCGGCTTCGGCGAATGCGGCTTTTTCTTCTGGTGTCGGAACGTAGATGTCGCCGCCGCCTTCAACGAAGGCTTCATAGGCTTCGATCGACTTGCGCTTTGGCGAGGCAAAAGTTGCCTGCTGCAGCTGATAGAAGCCGTCGACAACAACGCGGCGCAGGTCTTCTGGCATTGCCATGAAGTTCTCGTTGCTCATCCACCAGAGCGCACCCATGTAGGAATGCCCGTCCAGTGTCAGGTACTGAAGGCCCGCATCAGGGAACTTCATGCCCATGATGTCGGTGATGCCGTTGGCGGTGCCTTCGACAACGCCAGTCTGCAGCGATGTGAAGAGCTCTGGCCATGGAATAGGTGTCGCAGAGGCACCCATTGCCTCGACCAGTTGGACAGGCAGGTCGGCCACAACGGTGCGCAGTTTCAAGCCTGCCAGATCGTCAGGGCCTTGCACGCGGCGCTCTGTGTTGGCGAAGTTGCGCCAGCCACCTGTGTTACCGACGGTCATCAGGCGGATGGTGTTGTCGCTGTCAGCCAGCGCGCGGTCACGCATCTGGCGGACGAAATCACCAGACAGCACAGCTTCGGCGACGCGGTCGTCCGACATCAGATACGGCAGGTCGAGCACCTGTACATATGGGAAGATGCCAGCAGCACCACCTGAGGTGGAGATGTAGACGTCGATGGAGCCTTCGGAGACACCTTCAAGGCATTCTGCGCCGGTTGCGCAAAGCTGTGTACCGATGAAAAGCTCAACCGCGATCCGGCCGTTGGAGGCTGCTTCGACGTAGTTCTTGAAGACAACCAGACCGTCATAGTCTTCGTCGTTTTCGTTTGAGTTAGCAGTCGCACGGATTGTAAACTCCGTGTGCCCACCAGCCCAGGCTGCCAGCGGGGTCGCCAGCAGAGCGGCGGTGACCGCGACTTTGGTGAGGTGTTTCAGCATTTTTCTCTCCCTGTTTGATGCTGTTAGTTGACGCCCGGTCCCGGGCTAATGCAAGCGCTAAAGCCGACGTCCGGGCCACAGCCCAGGAAACCCGTCAGATAAGGCACTGTCATGGAAATGGCGGGCACGTAGGTAATCAGGAAGATCACCAGAACCTGCACGGCTAGGAACGGCAGGATTGCCCGCGAGATGGTCTCGACCCGCTCTCCTGACACGGATGAGGCCACGAATAAGACAAGTCCCATCGGTGGCGTTGCCAGCCCCACGGTCAGGTTGACCGACATGATGATCGCGAAGTGCACAGGGTGTACGCCAAGGTCGAGGAAGATCGGCCCGAGGATCGGTCCCAGAATGATGATGGCCGGACCCGCATCAAGGAACATCCCCACAATGAAGAGGAGGATGTTGATCAGGAACAGCAGCATCAGCGGGTTCTCGGATAGCGACAGGATGTAGTCACTGAGAATCTGAGGGGCATAGGACAGCGAAACGACCGTCTTGAAGGCCACCGCCGCACCAACCAGCAAGAGCACCGCCGATGTGGCCAGCGCCGAGCGGGTCAGGACCGCGCCGAGGTCTTTCATTTTCATCGAGCGCAGCACGAAGAAGCTGACGATCAACGCATAGAACACCGCCACTGCAGAGGCTTCGGTCGGGGTGAAGACACCCACAAGGATACCGCCCAGAATGATCAGCGGCGTTTGCAGCGGTGCAACCGCCTTTTTGCAGACCATCCGGAAATCATGGCTGACACGCTTGCGATAGCCCATCAGCAGGAAATGCGAGATGACCAGAAGCAGCCCGAAGACAATCCAGAGGTTCAGACGGTGGACCGTGTCACCGGCTTCGTTTTCGAACGAAAGGCCCAGCAGTCCGGCCAACCCCGAATACACCGCCAGCAGAAGCCCTGCCACATTGATGCGGATCAGCGCAAAGCTTACCCAGTACTCGACGGTCGAGATATCCTGTCCTTGGGTGACGATGCGTTCGGCCTTTGGCAGGTCGTAGCGATCAGCCATCAGGCGGACCATCACCATCAGGCCGATGCCCACCAGAACACCGGGGACAATGCCAGCGAGAAAGAGCGCCGCGACGCTTTCGCCCATCACATAGGCATAGATAATCATAATGCCCGAGGGCGGAATGATCGGCCCGATCACCGATGAGGCCGCTGTAATCGCCGCCGCAAACTTGCGCGAATATCCGTTCTTTTCCATCGCTGGGATCAGGGTGGAGCCGAGTGCAGAGGTATCCGCGACCGCTGACCCTGAAAGCCCTGCGAACAGGATAGAGGACAGGATGTTCACATGCGCCAGCCCGCCGCGCAGATGCCCCATGAAGGCCTGGCTGAACTCGACAAGGCGCAGCGTGATACCGCCGCGGTTCATGATCTCGCCAGCCAGCATGAAGAAGGGCAGCGCCATCAGAGGAAAGCTGTCCATCCCGTTGTAAAGGTTGCGATAAAGCCCCGCGACCACGTTGCGGGTATCGCCTTCGTACATGATCAGCGCAATGGGTGAGGCCAGCAGTGCAAAAACCACCGGTAGCCCGATCATGATCAGGATCAGAAAGAGCGGAAGGAACCACAAAAGCATCAGTCAGCCCCCCCGACGTCTTCGGTTTGCAGGTTGGTCAACCGGTCGCCATGTCCCAGAAGCTTGATTACCTGCCGGATGATCAGTTCAAGATTGACGAGGATAAGCAGGTTCACACCGACCCAAAGCGAGGCGAACTGGTAATTGTTCTGAAACCGGTTGCCGCATTTGCCGATCTCGAAGCCGAAGGGCCAGCGCAGAGACGAAGAACACCCGCGGCCCGAGATCGTGTCAACGTGGTTGTTCAGCCCACGGTCCCACGCAATGATCAGGACCCAAAGCGCGATCCCCAGAAGGATGAGTGAAAGCACCGCCGCAGCCATCCGGGGCAGGGCGCGTTCCAGCATGTCAATCGAGACGAAGCCGCCCATACGGTAGGCCAGCGGTGCCATCAGGCCCGTCATCCACAGCATGCCGAAGCGCGCGCCTTCTTCTGTCCAGTTCGGCGCATCGTTGAGGACATATCGAAAGAAAACCTGCCCGAGGATCAAGGAAACCATGATCGCAAGGGCCACCACCGCAATTGCCTTGCCGATGGCAAGAACAACGGTGTTAAACCGTTCTAGGGGCCAAAGCAGGCCAAACAGGACCGACATTGCGGCTCCTCCCCTGTTTATGAGCGGGGTTTTCGCCCGCTTGTTGTTTTAGCGGGGGTTTTCCCCCTTGTTGTTGGAGGGCTGTGCCCTCAGGTCTTTGGTCGTGGGGGCTTTGCCCCCGGCGCTGTCGCGCCTCCCCCAGAGTTTTCCGGCCAAGATGAAATCAGCTTGGGTGAAACTCTCCGTATTTTCCGCCATGAAACACCAGCGGGTCTCCCATCCGGTGGTGTGCCTTGGTCACAAGGCCCACGATGATCACGTGGTCGCCTGCGTCGTGGGTGGCGTGCAGATTGCATTCGAATGTGGCCAGCGCGCCGTCAATCAGCGGCATGCCGCAGTGTGACGGATGCGTGGGCACGTCCTTGATCGCGGTTTTCGATCTGGCCACAGCCGCGCAGATGTCGCGCTGATCTGTACTGAGGACATTGATGGCAAAGCGGCGTGACCCGACAAAATGTTCGAACCGGCGCGACGATTTGGCTGGTGACCACAGCACCAGCGGCGGATCAAGCGAAACGCTGGCAAAGCTGTTGGCGACGATGGCCATTGGCCCTTCGGCGCTGTCGGTTGTCACCACAGTGACACCGGTGACAAATGTGCCGAGCGCCCCGCGAAAGCTGTCGCTGTCGGTGCTGGGATCGAATGTGGCGAGTGTGCCTGCGTCCATTATGGAACCTCTTGGCCGAGAGCGGCGGTATAGAGTTCGAACCAGGTCTGCCGGTCCATCTGTACCTTTGCAGCGTCGGAGAGAGTCTTGATCCGGTCAAGGTTATTCGTGCCCATCACCGGAATGATCTTCGCCGGATGCGCGAGCAGCCAGGCGACAGCGACGGCGGCGTTGTCGACACCATTGGCCCCGGCCACTGCGGCCATGGCATCCTGCACAGCACCGGAGCCCGTCATCAGGCTGCCGCCGCCGAGGGGCGACCATGCCATGATCGGCGCGTTGCGCTCTTGCAGGTAGGCGACGTCGCCATTGGTGAAACCCTGATGCGCTGAAAGCGAGAGTTCGATCTGGTTGGTCACCAGTTGGGTCTTCATTGCCGATTGCAGCAGCGTCCAGTCGTGCAGTTTGAAATTGGATACGCCCACAGTGCGGACCTTGCCTGACGCGACCACTTCATCAAGTGCAGCGCCGGTCTCATGGTGGTCCATCATCGGATCGGGGCGGTGGACCAGCAGCGTGTCGATCTTGTCCACGCCCATCAGGCGCAGCGAGTGATCAACAGAAGCAAGGATATGCGCGCGGCTGGTATCGTAGTATTTCACCCGCGCGTCGGCATAGCGCCCAGCGGGGGCGACGATATCGCATTTCGTGACGATCTCGATCTTGTCTTTCAGGGCAGGGGCCGCGCGCAATGCATCCCCAAGCACCTCTTCGGCCTCATAGCCGCCGTAGATGTCGGCCTGATCCATTGTGGTGATGCCCTGTTCGAGACAGGCTTCAATCTTGGCCTGCACATGGGCGGGCGAGGTGTCGCTGTCGTCGCCTAGCCGCCACATCCCGTAGACGATGCGGCTAAATGAAAGGTCGTCGGTGATCTTGATGCGATCCATTAGCGGCGGACTCCGTTTCCTAAGGGTGTTGCGGGTGTCTCTGACGGCACGCGGCCATATTCATGCGGCAGCGAGCAGGTCTTCAGTTCGGGCATGACCCGCTTGCCGAAGTGTTCGGCCTCGTCGATGTGCGGGTAGCCCGAGAAGATGAAGGCGCGGATGCCCATCTTCTGGTAGTCCTCGATCTTGGAAAGGATCTGGTCGGTCGATCCCACCAGCGCCGCACCACAGCCAGAGCGTGCGCGGCCCACACCGGTCCAGAGGCCCGGTTCGGTGTAGCCGTATTTGTCGGCCAGTTCGCGGGCGCGCGCCTGATGCGAGACACCGAGGCTGATGCTGTCATGGGCGCGGTCGCGGATCAGTTTGCCGTATTCGTCATCAAGCTTGGAGGCGATATAGTCGGCGTATTCCTTGGCCTCTGCTTCGGTATCACGGACGATCATATGCACCCGCAGACCGTAGTCGAGCGTCCGGTCGTGGGCGGCGGCGCGTTCATTGACGTCCTTCATGCGCTGTTCAAGCATGTCCTTGGTCTCTGGCCACATCAGATAGACGTCACATTGTGCACCGCAGAGTTCGAGTGCAGCAGGGGAATAGCCGCCAAAATAGAGCAGCGGACCGCCATTCTGCTGGTATGGCTTGGCAGGGTCTGTGGTGAGTTTGGAAATCTGGTAGATATCGCCGTCATAGCTGACTTCGTCTTGTGTCCAGCACTTGCGCAGGATCTCGACAACCTCGTGGCTGCGCTTGTAGCGGTAGGCGCTTTCGGCAACCTCACCCGGGAAATCCGAACTGATGACGTTCAACGTCAGCCGGCCCTTCAGCATGTGATCGAGTGTCGCGATGGTGCGCGCCAGCATGATCGGCTGCACTTCACCACAGCGGATCGCGGCGAGGAAGTTGATCTTTTCAGTCAATGGCGCCATGCCAGCAACGAACGACAGCGTATCTTGTCCTACCTGATAGGACGACGGGGCAAGAATGTTGCGGAAACCCTGTTTTTCGGCGGTCAGCGCAATGTCGCGGCAATGCTCCCATGATGAGCGCAGATCGCCATCGGGGACCCCCAGAAACTGATAGTCGTCAGAACAAAGTGCTGAAAACCAGGAGACTTCCGCAGCATCCAGATCGGCGCTGGTGACCGGCACGACAGTCATTGATTCTCCTCCCCAGAAGTCTGTCTTTGCACTTGCGTAGCACGCGCCATGATCTGTATCAATACTGTATCAATTTGTGAGTCGTGCGGATTTGGGAGGAGACGCATTGGCGCAAACCTCTCACTTGCCGAAGTTCATGGAGCTAAGCGAAATGCTGATCCGCGAGATTGCAGCGGGGCGCTTGGCCGATGGTGCGCGCCTGCCGCCAGAGCGCGATATGGCTGACGAGCATGGTGTTGCTGTGGGCACGTTGCGCAAGGCGCTGGCGGATGTAGAAGCCAAAGGCATGCTCGACCGTGTGCAGGGGTCCGGCAACTACGTCCGGCACCGACCAGCCGTCGAAAGCGTCTATGCATTTTTCCGGCTTGAGCTTTTGCAGGGCGGCGGATTGCCCCGCGCGAAAGTCCTGTCGGTAAAGCGACTGCCGAAACCGCCGGAGTTTGCGGCCTTGGGCGGTCATGCTGAGGCGCACCGCATCCGGCGTTTGCGTTATCTGGGCGATGTTCTGATCGCGCTTGAGGAAATCTGGCTTGATGCAGGGTGGCGGGCCAATGTCTCGACCGGTGATCTTTCGGATTCACTCTATCGGTTCTACAGGCAAGAGCTGGGTCTTTCGGTCGCTGCCGTCGAGGACCGGATCGGTGTCGCTGTGCTGCCTGAGTGGACGCCGCCTGCGTTTCACCTGCCTGCCGGAACCACAACAGGCTACATCACACGGATCAGCCGCACTGCCGCCAAGGAAGCGGCCGAATATTCGCGCACCTGGTATGACGCCAGCCGCGCAAACTACATCTCACGTATGGGAAAAGGGTAATCATCGTGGACATGGTTCATTACGGTCTGATCGGTTGCGGCATGATGGGTCGCGAGCATATTCAGAACATCAATCTGCTCCCGTCAGGCAAGGTTTCAGTGGTCTATGACCCCGTTGCCGAACTCGCAGAATCTGCGGCGACACTGGCACAGGAGGCGCATGTTGCCGACACGCTGGACGAATTGCTCGCCCATCCTGACCTCGACGCGGTAGTGATCGTCAGCCCCAATTATCTACATGTGGAACAGTTGCAAAAGATCGCGGCAACCCGACCCGTGCCGATCCTTTGCGAAAAGCCGCTTTACACCCGCCCGGAAGATGCGGCGGTGCTGGATGCGGTGTTCAAAGACTATCCACATCCTGTCTGGGTTGCGATGGAGTACCGCTATATGCCCCCTGTTGCCGCGCTTATCGCACAGGCAGAACAGGCGACCGGCGGCATCAAGATGCTGACCATCCGTGAGCATCGGTTTCCGTTTCTACCCAAGGTGGGTGACTGGAACCGGTTTAACGCAAAAACCGGCGGGACTCTGGTTGAGAAATGCTGCCACTTCTTTGACCTGATGCGGCATATCCTGAAAGATGAGCCGATCAGGGTGATGGCAAGCGCGGGGCAATCGCTGAACCACATTGACGAACGTTACGATGGCCAGACGCCGGATATCTGGGACAACGGCTATGTGATCCTAGATTTTGCCAACGGCGCACGCGCGATGCTTGAGCTTTGCATGTTCGCCGAAGGCTCCAAATATCAGGAAGAAATCAGCGCCGTCGGTCCCAAAGGCAAGATCGAGGCGCTTGTGCCGGGGCCGGGCCGGTTCTGGCCAAAGCTGCTTGGTGAGCCTCCGGTCCCGAAGCTGATCATATCCCCGCGCGCGCCAAAGGGACCCTATGTGTCCGAGATCCCCGTCGATCCCACATTGCTGGAGGCCGGCGACCACAACGGATCGACGTTCTACCAGCATCAAAGGTTCAACGCCGTCATCAGAGGTGAAGGCGACGTTGAGGTGACTTTGCTGGATGGGGCCAGGGCCGTGCAGATCGGCCTTGCCGCACAAGAAAGCGCGCGGACAGGGCAGGCGATCAGCCTTTAGCCGCTTGCCTGCCCAGGATTTGCCGGATCAATGCATCCCTCACCAGCGCAGATGGCCAGGTCGGCAGGAACGTAGATCGTGCCTGTTGAGGTGATCAAAACGTAGACATTGTCCACATAGCCGGCGAACTCGCCAACCAGTGTCAATTCCTGCGCCTTGAGTGTCAGCGCGATTTCCCCCGCACTGACACTCGTTGGCATGGCGGAAGCCGCCATGATGGCCGTGAAAGCCGTTACATAACCAGGTACTCGCATCACATTACTCTTCAAAAATTACTCGCACACTCACACTGCTTTGCAGCCCGTCTTTCTTGCCGCACAGCCGTTTTCGCAGTCAACAAAATTTCAGCAGAATGCTTCGTAACATGCGTAAAAGGACAGCATCACTGAAACTCATTCACATTTCCTTTATGAAATATCTGCTAGGGCGCGAAAGAAGTACCCTGAAACACGTATAGGTTGTGTTTCCGATTCGAAACCAACCTGACGTTACGTAAAGCGTGAAAAATTGCGATATTCTTGGTGCGCTTGGCGTGCAAAGAGCGGCAAGACTGGCGGTTTGCGGCATCAGGCTCTATTTGCAACGCCAAGACGTCCGAAACCGCCAGCACCTTACGAGACATGTCAGCAAGTGAAGTTACCAAAGCGGCACGCCTGAGCGTTGCACCGATGATGGACTGGACGGACCGTCATTGTCGGTATTTTCATCGTCTCATGACGCAGAAGACGCTGCTTTATACCGAGATGGTGACAGCGCCTGCGATTATCCATGGCGATCGTGACAGGCTGCTTGGCTTTGATGCGGCTGAGCATCCGGTTGCGATCCAGCTTGGCGGGTCTGATCCCGCGCAACTGGCCGAAGCGGCGCGCATCGCAGAAGGGTTTGGCTATGATGAGGTCAATCTCAACTGCGGGTGTCCGTCTGATCGTGTGCAGTCGGGCAGTTTTGGCGCGGTCCTGATGGAGACGCCTGCTCTCGTGGCAGAATGCGTGAACGCGATGCGTGCAGCGGTGTCCATCCCCGTGACCGTAAAATGCAGGATTGGCGTTGATGATCAAATGCCTGAAGAAGTTCTGCCTGATTTCCTTGCACAGGTGTCTGCGGCTGGGGTTGACCGTTTCGCGATCCATGCCCGCAAAGCCTGGTTGCAAGGGCTGAGCCCGAAAGAGAACCGCGATATTCCACCACTGAATTACGATTTGGTTATGGATATGAAGGGCTTGTTTCCCCATCTTCATCTATCTGTGAATGGTGGTATCGCGACATTGGATGCCGCAGAAGACTTCCTTGGGCGCGGTCTGGACGGCGTCATGATTGGCCGTGCGGCCTATCATGTGCCTGCGGATATTCTGCTTGATGCCGACCGCAGGATCTTTGGCTGTGACGATGCGCCTTCGGCGGAGGAGGTCGTCCACCTGATGTTGCCCTATATTTCCCGGCACATTGCAAATGGGGGCAAATTGGGCCAGATCACCCGCCATATGCTTGGGCTTTTTCAGGGTCGCCCTGGCGCGCGCGGTTGGCGGCGACACCTGTCAGAAAACGCCCACCGCGACGGGGCGGGACCTGATGTCGTTTTGGCCGCGCTTGGTTTTGTGACACGTGCGGCCGCATAAAAGGGTAAAACAATGGATGACATGATGCTGCTGGCGACAATGGCGGCCTTGCTGTTGGCGCTGGGCGCTTTCGCGGGTGTGTTGGCGGGGCTGCTTGGTGTGGGCGGCGGTATCGTTCTTGTCCCTGCATTCTTTTATGTCTTCAGCGCTTTGGGCTTTGACAGTCCTCAACTGATGCAGCTTTGTCTCGGCACATCTCTGGCCACAATCATCGTGACATCGCTCAGATCGGTCATGGCGCATCACAAGAAGGGCGCCGTTGACTGGGATATCCTGAAATCGTGGGGCATCGGCATCGTCATCGGGGCGAGTATCGGTGTGACCGTTGCAGCGGCGCTGCGTTCCGAGGCGTTGCAGGCGATCTTCGGCATTCTTGCCGTCATCGTGGGCCTCTACATGACGTTTGGCAAAACCGCCTGGCGGCTTGCAGAGGAGATGCCAAAGGGCCCGCTGCGCGCTGTTCTTTCGCCGATCTTGGGATTCCTCTCTGTGCTCATGGGCATCGGAGGAGGGTCATTTGGTGTGCCGACGATGACGCTTTTCAATGTGCCAATCCATCGTGCGGTCGCGACGGCTGCCGGGTTTGGTGTGATTATCGCTGTCCCATCGGTCATTGGCTTTATGCTGGTTGATCTTGAGGTGGCACCCCCGTTTACCGTGGGCGCTGTCAACTTTCTCGCCTTTGGTCTGATCGTGGCTATGACGCTGATAACGGCACCTTGGGGGGCTGCCTTGGCCCATCGGCTTGATGCCGGGCCTTTGAAGCGGATTTTCGGGATCTTTCTGATCCTTGTGGCGCTCAACATGCTGCGCAAAGCACTTGGATGGTAGAGCGGACCCGGCAAGAAGACGGTTTCGTTGTCTTTGAGCGGGCAGACGCCACCTTGCGATGGGCGCAGGCTGCCTGTGAGGAAGGGTTAAGAATTCTCTCTGAGGGCGGTGAGCGGCGACACGGCGGGACATGGTTTGTAGGTGTCGATGCTTTGCCTAATGCGCCAGATGGCAGCATCAAAGGCATTCCGCTGAACGGGCCATTCATGGAAGCGATTGAAGCGCCAGATCATTGGCATCGGGCGCAGCTTTCGGTGGTCTTTCCGGGTTATCCGCGCAAAGACAGTGCTGAGTCAGATGCGGCCCATCGCTTCAGGCGCGACCGAGATGCCGCCCATGTTGATGGGTTGCTGCCCGAGGGTCCGCAAAAACGGAGGCACCTCAGAGAACCGCATGGGTTTATTCTTGGCCTGCCACTGAATGTCTCAACGGCCAGTCCGCTGGTCGTCTGGGCAGGTAGTCACATCATCATGCGTGATGCCTTCACCGCGGCATTTGACGGGAAACCCCCGTCGGAGTGGGCCGATACCGATGTGACCGATGTTTATCAGGCTGCGCGGAAATCGGTGTTCGAGACCTGCGACAGGATCGAAATTCACGCAGAGCCAGGGCAGGCGGTATTACTGCATCGCCATAGTCTTCATGGCGTGGCCCCTTGGGGCGATGCCGCAGGCGACATGCGCATGATTGCCTATTTCAGACCGTTGACCGGTTTTGCGCGCTGGCTTTGACTAGGCCTTTCGGCGTTGATTGTAATCGCGCAATGATTTTCCTGCCTCGTCGACAAAGAGACTTGGTAAAACCCGCAGCGCTTCGATTTGATCGACACGAATGTCGTCGAAATCTTTGGTGGTTTCGCACCAGACGACACAGGTCCAAAGCCGTCCCCAGTAGTCAAGTTGCAGCGGCCGCACTGTCCGCTTTTGACCGCCTGTCGTGATTTCGAGCTTTTGCCGGGTCCGCATGGCCTGTCGCATCAGTGGGAGATGTTGGAACCCGCGCGCTGCGTCAGCGAAGGGGTAGATGGCAAAACCGGAGCCGACGGGCGCGCGACTGCGATCTTCTGGGGTGACGGCATCGAGTTTGGACAAGAGCGCCTTGGCCGCGTTCGAAAGCTCGGCATCGTCGCTGTTGCCCACCGCACTCAGCCCGATATGGAGTGCTTCCATCTCGGTCATGGTCAGGTTGAGCGGGGGCAGGGTGATGGCGGCTGTCACCCTGTAGCCGATTCCGCGTTCGCCCTCGATCGGCACACCTGATGCGGCGAGGGTTTCCATGTCACGGTAGATGCTGCGCAATGAAACGTTCGTCGCCGCCGCAAGGTCAGCGGCGCGGTGCAATGTGCCGTCGCGCAGGATTTGTACAAGCTGCATCAGGCGGTCGGCGCGGCGCATCTGATTCCCCCTCTTTCGGCCGAGTTTTGCCATTTTTCTGGCAACTGACAAGTTTTTGGCACATATCGGCGAAAACCTTTATAAAAAAGGGGTGTGAAAGCTGTGAAAACATGTATTCGCGCTTCCCAACAGGCACATGGGGGCCTATTTGTCAGTTCCAGATTGTAGAACTGCTCGCGGGGCGCGACCCGCACAAGGAGAAAAAGATGCTCAACAATATTGGTCTGCCCGGTCTGCTTTTGATCGCTGTTGTCGTGTTGGTCCTGTTTGGCCGTGGCAAAATCTCAAGCCTGATGGGTGAAGTCGGCAAAGGCATCACCGCATTCAAGAAGGGCGTCGACGACGGCAAGCGTGAGATCGAAGAAGGCTCTGCTGAAGCCAAAGACGTCACACCCGCCGAAGAAAAAGACAAAGTCTGATCTTTCTTTCGACCTGAATGTAGGATTGCTTGGCGATGTTTGGTCTCGGCGCAAGCGAAATGGTGGTGATCGGCGTTGTGGCCCTGATTGTGATCGGGCCAAAGGATTTGCCGGGCCTGTTTCGCACAATTGGTCAGTTTACTGGCAAGGCACGCATGATGGCGCGCGAATTCAGCCGTGCAATGGATCAGGCGGCGAATGAGGCCGGTGTCAAAGACATCTCCAATTCGATCAACGCGGCTGCAAACCCTGCAAAATTCGGCACCGAGAAGTTGAAAGAGGCGACCGGGATCACAAAGGGACCCGAGACGCAGAAACTCTCTGAAGAGCGCCAAGCCGCGAAAGAGAAGATGAGCAAGGCCATGGCCGATGCGGCGCTCGAGCGCCAAGCACGCGAAAGAGCCGAAGCGGAAGCGGCTGCCGATGCGGCTGAGGCCTCGGCCGAACCTGAAATCGCGCCTGAGCCTGTCGCTGCGCCATCGCCCGTCGCACCAGACCCCGAGAAGAAGCCATGAGCACACAGGACGAGATCGAAGACAGCTCCGCGCCATTGATTGAGCATCTGGCCGAGCTGCGCACGCGTTTGATCTATTCGGTTATCGCGTTTTTGGTCGCGATGGTGATCTGCTTTTCTTTCGGCAGCATCCTGCTCGATTTCCTTCTTGGTCCGATCGAGAAGACGATGCGCGATCTGGGTAACCCGAACCCGGTCATGCAGTACACCGCGCCGCAGGAATACTTCTTTACGCTGATCCGGATCTCTGTCGTTGGCGGATTGGCATTGTCTTTTCCGGTCATCGCCTACCAGCTCTGGCGGTTTGTGGCTCCTGGCCTTTACCGCAAGGAAAAGGATGCGTTTCTGCCCTTCATCATTTCCTCGCCGCTGCTTTTCATGCTGGGGGCGTCGTTTGCGCATTACATCGTTGTGCCGCTGGCAATGGCGTTCTTCCTCGGGTTTGCGGATTTGCCGTCCTTCGTGACCGCGATCATGTCAAATGCGGTCACGCCGCCGCCGGGCACTGAACTGCTGCCTTCAGCTGGGGGAGGGCTGGCTTTGCCACCGGCGGTCGTGCCTGAAACCGATCAAGGCGTCGATATTGTCTTTAACGGCAAGGTCAACGAAACGCTTGATATCACCCTCAAGATGATTGTGGCGTTCGGTATCTGCTTCCAGCTTCCTGTGCTTCTGACCTTGATGGGGTCAGCAGGATTGGCAAGCTCTCGTGGACTGCGTGGCACGCGGAAATATGCTGTCGTTGGCATTCTTGTTGTCGCCGCACTGGTGACACCGCCTGATGTTGTGACGCAGATCATTCTGTTTGTCGTGGTTTTCGGCCTCTATGAAATTTCCATCCATCTTGTCGCTGGCGTTGAGCGCAAGAAGGACCGTCAGGCCCGTGCAGAAGGGATCATTGGCGAGGATGAGAGCCTCTTTGATCTCGATGAAGACGACCTCGGCGAAGCTGAACCAGACCAGAAGACGTGAGCAAGAAGAGCCTTTCAAGGATCGCCGCTGCCCTTGAGCGGCTCAGCCCGGCGCCTCAAGAGGCGCCGGATTTCAGCTCTGCGACAGCATTCGTCTGGCACACAGAACCGGACCGGCTGGAACCTGTCGCGCAGGTCAATCGGGTTGATGTGGGCCTGCTGGTTGGCGTTGACAGATCGCGCGATACCTTGCTTGCAAATACCAGACAGTTTGCAGAAGGCCTGCCTGCCAACAATGCACTGCTTTGGGGCGCGCGCGGCATGGGAAAATCGAGCCTTGTGAAGGCGATACATGGCGCTTTGAATGCGGAACAGCCTGCGCTGAAGATCGTCGAAATCCAGCGCGAGGACCTGCCAAGCATTGGCCGTTGCCTGAACATGCTGCGTGGCAGGTCTGAGCGTTTCATCATGTTCTGCGATGATCTTTCGTTCAGCCATGATGACGCGCATTACAAATCACTGAAGGCCGTTCTGGACGGCGGGATCGAAGGGCGTCCCGATAACGTCGTTCTTTATGCCACGTCCAACAGACGCCATCTGATGCCGCGCGACATGATCGAGAACGAACGGTCCTCCGCGATTTCCCCGTCAGAGGCCGTTGAGGAGAAGGTTTCGCTTTCGGATCGTTTCGGCCTGTGGCTTGGATTTCATCCGTGCACGCAGGACGAATATCTGGCGATGATCCGTGGCTATTGCGATGCTTACGGTGTTGAGATTGATGACGCGACCCTGCGCGCAGAAGCGATTGAATGGCAGGCGACACGCGGCAGCCGGTCGGGCCGCGTGGCTTGGCAGTACTTTACCGATCTTGCAGGGCGTCGCGGCGTCAGCCTGACCTGACCTAGGGCAGGTAGTCTGAGGGGTCGAGGCTCTGCAGGCCGCGTCTGACCTCGAAGTGCAGGAAGCTGGGGTTGCCTGAACGGACCTTCGCGATCACTTGCCCCTGACTGACGCTGTCGTCTTTGGCAACAGTCAGATCGGCAAGCTGCGTGTAGACCGTCAAAAGCCCGTCACTGTGCTTGATCACCACAATGCCACCGCCGCTGGTATCTGTTGTCACGGCTGCGACGGTCCCGCTGCCTGCCGCACGGACGTCGGAACCAGCCGCGGCGCCGATATCAATACCTTCGTTGCTGCCGGGGGCGTAGTCACGGATGATGGCCCCTTGCAGCGGCATTGAAAACCGTGCGTCGCTCGCGGCAGGTGTCGATGCCTGGCCAAGGTCGGGCGCGTCAGGTGTCGCAGTCGCTATAACTGCCGGCGCCGCCGCTGCAGGGTCAGGCAGCGGTGTGGCGGCGCTTGGTGGTACAGGCGTTTCAGACCCGGCCCCCGGTGCAGATACCGTCGCCGGGGCAGGGGCGCCGCCTTGAGGGATCAAGAGGAACTGTCCTTCGCGAATGGTAAATTCGGAATCGAGCCCGTTCCATTCGGCAATCGCAGTCACCGGCACATTGTAAAGACGCGCCAATGAGAAGACCGTCTCGCCGCGTACAACCTGATGGCGGATCGGCTCTGTCCCGCGTTGCACGCTGGCTTGTGGTTGCGGTGCTGGTGCGGGTGTTGCCGTGACCGTGCCAGAAGCGGCATCGGCATCGGCACGATCCAGGGCGCTGGTGGCGATTGCGGTCACATCGAGCGGCTGGATCGGCCCGGTGCTGATTGCACCGGTTGCAGGCGAGGGTTCTGCCACGCGCGCTGGAAGGGCCACGATCTCGCCTTGGCGCAAGACGACGTCAGGGTCGATGCCGTTGTAATCAGCCAGGGTCTGGGCATCGAGACCAAGCCTGATAGCAATGCCGCGAATGGTATCATTCTGGCGTGCCACGACGACTTGATAGTTCGGGTATGAAATCACGCCGCGATCGTCAGGCCTTGGCCTGCCAGGAAGCGATTGGACAGCCGACGATGTGTCAAAGCCGTTCCCGATATCCCTCAGATCAAAATCAAAGTCTTCACATGCCGCCAGCGCCAAGACCGCTACGGATGAAATCAACACGCGTTTGATTGGCCTCTGCCCGATTGCCATTCGACCGCTCCTCTATATTTTTGCCGTGATGGCCCTCTGATGCGGTGCCATCCTTATTTTGCAGGGAGTTTACTCCTGTCCGAGCCCTTCAAGCAAGGGCACAAACCGGACGCTCCTTAATTCGTCGTATTCAAGGCCTTCATCGGTACGCCTGACGCGGATCAGGCTTTGGACCGCATCCGACTGGCCAACCGGCAGAACCATGATCCCGCCCGGCTTCAGCTGCGCCAGCAGGGGGCCGGGGGGGTCTTCTGCCGCGGCTGTGAGGAGGATCCGATCAAACGGGGCCTGTTCATCGAGGCCATGGCTGCCGTCGGCTGTGAAGGCTGTGATGTTTGTGATGTCGTTTGCCTCAAACACAGCACGGGCCGTCTGCACAAGTCTGCGATACCGATCGACGGTATAAACCCGCCGTGCGAGCTTTGAGAGGATCGCGGCCTGGTATCCGGATCCGGTGCCAACTTCGAGAACCTTGTCACGCGGTGAGACCTGAAGTGCCTGTGTCATCAATCCAACAACGGACGGCTGGCTGATCGTTTGCCCGCAGGCAATGGGCAAGGGCATATCTTCGTAGGCGCGTTCGGCGAATGTGCCTTTCACATAGTCGGCGCGGTCAACCTGTTCCATCGCGGTCAGCACGCGCGCATCCGTCACACCTTTACTGCGCAAAGCGTAGAGGAACTGCATCTTGGTCGCGGCGTCGAAGCTCACTGAAGCGCATCCCTAAGATTTTTGACCATGTCGTAATCCGTCAGATCGGCCCGCATTGGCGTGATCGAGATGAAGCCTTCAAGGTTTGCTGCCGCATCGGTCCCCGGGGCTGTCGGCTCGTGTTGTGGCCCACCACGGACCCAGAGAAACTTGCGGCCCGTAGGGGAGGTCTGTGCCTCTGCCCGAAAGCGCGTGTTCAGGCGAAACCCTTGTGTGGTAGCGGCCATCCCTCTGACCTGTCCAGCAGGTATGGGCGGAAAGTTCACGTTGTAGAAGGGCATGTAGTCCTGCTCATCCCAGAGCGCTTCTTGCAGCAGTGCCTTTACGGTTGCCGCACCGTGCACGGCGGCCGCTTCAAATGGATTGTCGAGCTCTGCGTTGTCGGGCCCGTAAAACTGGGACAAGGCAATCGACCGGACCCCCTGAAGCGCACCTTCGATGCAAGCGCCGATCGTTCCAGAGTAGAGCGTATTTTCAGCAGCGTTATTGCCGCGATTGACGCCAGACAGGATGAGGTCCGGTGGTGTCTCTTTGAGGACATCGTAGAGACCCGCAATCACACAATCCGCAGGCGATCCTTCGGCGGCAAAGCGGCGCGCATCAAGCTGCGCGATCATCGTCGGATGGGTGTAGCTGATACAGTGGCCGACGCCAGATTGTTCAAATGCTGGGGCGACAGTCCAAACCTCGCCATCTGGGCCGGCGACGTCATTGGCAATGTCTGACAGCACCTTCAGGCCGGGTGCATTGATGCCGTCATCGTTTGTGATCAGGATGCGCATAAAATTCCCCTCCGCCCTTGTTTTGCGTTCCTAAGGCAGAGCATCAAAAGCGGCAAGCGCGGCAGGTCGCGCAAGGCGTCGATCGCGGTGCTTGTGCAACGGTCTTGGGAGATCAGGCGCGCATCTGTCATCGGCCCGACGGAAAGCCGGATACGTGAAGCACTGAAACGGCGAGGTCGCTCAGGCGCTAAGGATTTCATCCAACAGACGCGCCGCTTCATCGCTGGTGCTGGTGAGCTGGTCACGGTCTTCACCAGGGAAGAACCGCGCGCGTGTGCCTGTCGGCATCGGTGCGGGGTGCAAAATGCTGATCTTCGGACCTGTATTGACGCTTTCAGCCTGCCAACTGCGGGCAAGCGCGATTTGCGCGGCTTTCGTGGCACCGTAAGCACCGAAGAATTGCGCACCGCCACGTGGATCGTCAAAGAACACAGCATGGCCGCTGTCACCCAAAAGGGGGCTTACGTAAGAGATCAACCTGGCGGTGGCTTCGACGTTGACACTCATCGATTTCGCCAGATCTTTCGGGGCGAGGTGCCCGGCAGGTGCCAGAGGTGCCGCGTGGATGGCAGTATGCACCCAAAGATCAAGCTTGCCCCAGCGGTCGTAGATGCCGCGACATAACTGCTGCATCGCTTCGTCAACCGTGATGTCCATCGGGGCGAGCGTGGCCTGACCGCCAGCCGCCTGAATCGCATCGTCGAGTTCTTCAAGGCTGCCGACCGTCTTGCCAACGGCGATCACGTGATGGGTAGGTGCCAGAGCAAGCGCAAGTGCTGCGCCAAGGCCGCGGGAAGCACCAGTGATGAGAGCTGTTTTTGTCATGCCTGCCTCATGTGCCGAACTCGCGCAGAGGTCAAGTCTTGATCAAGCCCGAACGGTGTTCAGCCTTGTGGCAATCCAAGCGCCTGAGACTGTCCCCAGCGGTTGGTCAGTGTCACACGATCATCACCAATTGCGGTGATGCGGATGCCGAAGGCTTCGTCACCGACGAGCACCCGTGCGATCTGACCGCGTGAGGACCGCAGCAGTGCCGCAGGTCCGTCATGGGCCTGCATGACACCCAAAAGCTGGAGTGCGCTCATGTCGATTGCATCGGTAATGGTTGCAGCCTGAGCTGCAAGGGCGTTGTCTGGTTCTGCCATGGGAGATTCTGCGTCAGTAGTTTCTGGCGGCCTTCTCACACGTCATGAACGCAGAGTGAAGGGGGGCAGGGGTCGTTACGCTACGGTGTTTTATCACATCAGCGTGAGGCTGCCAGACCCTCACTCCGCTGCTGTTTTGGCCTGAAAACCCTGTTCGATCATGTCAGAGGGTGCCACCGGATATTCCCCTGAGAAGCAAGCATCGCAGTAGCTCGGCGCATTGGGGTCACGGCCGTTTGCCTCTCCTACAGCGCGGTAGAGGCCATCGAGCGAGATGAACTTCAGACTGTCGACACCCAGATGGCTGCGCATTTCGTCTTCGGTCATCGTCGCAGCGAGCAATTTTTCGCGTTGTGGTGTGTCCACACCGTAAAAACATGGCCAAGCCGTCGGAGGCGAGGCAATGCGGAAATGGACTTCCTTGGCACCAGCGTCGAGGATCATTTCCTTGATCTTTCTGCTGGTGGTTCCGCGCACAACGCTGTCATCCACCAGAATGACCCGCTTGTCTTTGATCAATGCACGATTGACGTTCAGCTTGAGGCGCACGCCCATATTGCGGATTTGTTCCGTCGGTTCGATGAAGGTCCGCCCCATGTATTGGTTGCGGATAATACCCATGGCGTAAGGAATGCCGGATTGCAGTGAATATCCAATGGCCGCAGGTGTCCCGCTATCGGGCACAGGGCAGACGATGTCGGCTTCAACGGGTGCCTCTTTTGCTAACTCGCGTCCGATATTTTCGCGCGTTTCGTAGACGGAACGCCCCCCTACGATGCTGTCGGGGCGGCTGAAGTAGACGTGCTCGAAAATACAGAAACGTGCGCGGTTCGGGCGGAACGGATAGTGGCTTTCGACACCCTTTTCGGTGATCACAACCATTTCGCCGGGCGCGATTTCGCGCACGAACTCTGCGCCAATGATATCAAGCGCACAGCTTTCGGATGCCAGCGCCCAACCATTACCAATCTTTCCCAGCACCAGCGGACGCACGCCGAGCGCATCGCGGCAGCCGATCAGCTTGGTCCGGGTCATGGCAACGATGGAAAACGCGCCCTCCACTTTGCGCAACGCCTCTTCCATGCGGTCGGGAATATTCCGCCCCATCGAGCGCGCCATTAGATGAATGATGCATTCGGTGTCAGACGAGCTTTGGAAGATTGAGCCGCGCTCGATCAATTCACGCCGCAGGGAATTTGCATTGGTGATGTTGCCATTGTGCGCAACAGCCGCGCCGCCCATCGAAAACTCGCCAAAGAAGGGCTGGACATCGCGGATGGCGGTCTGCTGGTTCTTGTTGCCGGCGGTGGAATAGCGCACATGACCAATCCCGATAGAGCCCGGCAACATCGCCATCATCTTTTCAGAGGTGAAGTTGTCGCGGACCAGTCCCATCCGGCGGGCCTGATTGAAGCCCGTCTCAGGGCTATGCGTGACAATCCCGCCAGCTTCTTGTCCGCGGTGTTGTAGCGCGTGCAATCCAAGTGCGACAAAATTTGCGGCATCGGTCACACCGATCACGCCGAAAACGCCACACTCCTCCCGCAATTTATCATCATCAAAGGGATGGGCGGGGGGCATCTTGTTGGACAAGGGGCAGCTCCGAATCCGTTGGGTCTCGCTTGGGCTTCTCCATAGAGGGTCAGCGACGCCATGTCACGAAACGATCAGAAGCGTGCGCCAAAAAGCATTATCGCCAGTGGCACAGGGGATACGCCGATCATCACAGCGATCAAGGTTGGCAGCGGTGCGAATATGCCGCTGAGGCCCGCAACCATCATAATTCCACCGCCGCCGCCGATCACAGCGTTGCCAGGGACATTCACGGCCAACGCTAGGGCCAGATAGCGCCGCCGCAAAGCAAGCCTCACCAGAGACGGCGGGGCGCTTTCCAGCAAGACAGAAAGACGTTCTTCGCGCGGAAGGGCGCATACGCGGTCAAGCAGTTCTGCTGCACGGTCCATGCGCAGGAAGGCCAGCATCCGCGCCAGAATGGATGCAGGCAGAAGTAGTCCGACACAGTAGGCCAGCATCATTGCAACCACCGTTGCAGCATAGACAAGTGGCGCGATGGAGGCGCCAAACGAGCCGAGCAGAGCAATCCCGATTTCGGCACCGGGAACAAAGGGGATGGCCAAAAGCACGACATAGGCCACAGTCCCGAACATCACGGCGGTATGCACGCTTTGTTCATTGCGGGGCATAATCTCAAGATTGAGCGCGTCGCGGATCGTATGTGAGGCCCATGTCGCGCCGACGATCAGCGCAATGAGCAGGACAAAGCGGAGCAAGAACCCGCTCAGGCGAACACTTGAGTTTGCCGTCACCCCGCGATCCCCGCTGCGATATGTTCCTCTGACGGTACCAATGTACCACGACCGACGACGTTGACCTGATGTGTCCAGTACCAGCGGCGCGTGGTCCAGGTCCCCTCAAAAGTCACCGCGCCGTCAACGACTGTCCCGTAGAAAACGACCGTGTGGGGCGCGTCGGGGCAGCGGGTTGTGGTGGTAAAGTGCAAGGTCTCGCCATCTATGAAGGTGCGGTAGTCATGCCAGCCGAAATCGCAATAGACCTGACACATGGCCGACTGAAATTTCCCGTCCCGAAAGACCAAAGCGTCAAGGATTTCGTCTTCGGTCTCAATGACACGGTCGAAAGTAAAGAACGTCAGCCCATCAAGAGCGGTGCCCGCCTTCCAAGGGCCGTCAGGCACCGCATAGTCAGGTATGTCCCTGTTGAGGACTGCAATGCTTGCGCCGCCGACGAGGATGACTGCCGCCAAGAGCGCCAATGTCGTCACAACAACCCGCATGGCTTATCTCCGAGGTTTTCTCGAAGCAGCCTGAAGGTTCACCTTAGGTAAGGCAAGAGCGAAGATCGAGCGGGTGCCAGCCTGCGTTAAGCGTCGCTGCCTGCGTCTGCGGGTGCGCCACAGCTGCCGACCAGCTGCCCGTACTGTTCGGTAATCCAGCCAAGTGCTTGTTCAGGGTTTTGCTCCTCAACACGTTGTGTCAACTGGGCAAAGACCTCTGCCGAGCGGCTGTCATCAATGATGGCAAACTCTTGTGCTGCGAAAACAGTCTCGTAAACGAAAAACGCAACCGCAATAAGGATGATACCGCGCAGAACACCGAAGAAGAACCCAAGTGCCTGATCAATTCCACCAAGGGCTGAGCGCTGGACGGCCGAGGAGAAGAGCGGCGTAAAGATCGACACCACGATGAGCGCAACGGCAAAAACCGCAGCAAACGCCGCAATGATCGCCAATTCGCAACTGTCGCCGATAAAGTCACCCAAAACAGGCACTTGTTTGATCAGCGGTTCTACCTGATCTGCGAAGATGAACGCGATGATCGCGGCACCGATCCATCCGAGGATCGCCATGGTTTCGCGCACAAGCCCGCGACTGTAGGCGAGCACCCCCGAAACAAGGATTGTGATCGCGACACCTGCATCGACCAGCGTAAAACCTTCCATGGTCCGTCTCCTGATGGCGCGCTTATCTTGCGCCGAATACGTTTTCTACAAATCCGGCCAAGGTCTTGGCGCTTTGCTGATGCAAGCCAGTGACGACAGGCTGCTTTGCCTGTTCCGGGACAATGCCTTTTGTAAAACCAAGTTTCTGAGCCTCTTTCAATCTATTTTCCGCCTGAACAACGGGTCGGAGCGCGCCAGAGAGGCTAATTTCACCAAAAACCACAGCTTCAGCCGGTAAAGCGGCATCTTCCCGCGCAGAAACCAGCGCTGCGGCCACGGCCAGATCAGCAGCAGGCTCGGTAATCCGCAGCCCGCCGGCCACGTTGAGGTAGACATCAAGGCCAGTGAACTGGATGCCGCAGCGGGACTCCAACACGGCTAGGATCATCGCCAGGCGCCCACCGTCCCAACCGACCACGGACCTGCGCGGCTGGCTGTGCGGTGAGGGCGCAACAAGGGCTTGGATCTCGCACAACATGGGCCGGCTCCCTTCGATCCCGGCGAAGACCACCGATCCCGGGGCAGGTGTGCCGCGTTCGGACAGAAAAAGCGCCGAAGGGTTTTTCACCTCGGCCAGACCTTTGCCGGTCATCTCGAACACACCGATTTCATCAGCGGGGCCAAACCGGTTTTTGACGCTGCGCAGAATGCGGAACTGATGGCCGCGCTCCCCTTCGAAGTAGAGCACAGTATCGACCATGTGCTCGACCACGCGCGGCCCTGCGATAGCACCCTCCTTGGTGACATGACCAACCATGATCACCGCCATCCCGTTGCGCTTGGCAAAGGTGGTCAGTTCATGGGCTGACGCGCGCACCTGACTGACGCTGCCCGGCGCGCTTTCAACGGTGTCGGCCCACATGGTCTGGATAGAGTCGATGATGGCAAGGTCCGGTTTCTCGGCTTCCAAGGTTGTCAAAATGTCTCTCAGATTTGTTTCTGCCGCGAGAAGCACGGGACTTTTTTCCAACCCGAGCCTGCGTGCCCGCATCTGGACCTGTGCGTTGGACTCCTCACCGGAAATGTATATGACCTTCAATCCGTTACGCGCAAATCTTGCAGCAGCTTGCAAAAGCAGTGTTGATTTACCGATCCCCGGATCACCGCCCACCAGCAGCGCGGATGCCTTGACCAGACCACCGCCAAGGACACGGTCCAGTTCTCCGACCCCTGCTTCTGTGCGCGGCGGCTCTCTCTCCTGTGTCTCAAGATCTGTCAGTGCGATTGCCTGTCCGCGTACAGCGCCAAGGGTCTTGCCTTTGGGGCCGCTACTGAGCGCCTTGGTTTCATGGATTGTGTTCCAAGCGCCGCAGCCATCGCACTGGCCTGACCACTTGCGGTAGCCCGCGCCACATTCGGAACATGCGTATGAGAGATCTTTGGCCATGTTCACCTTTTGGACCAATTCGGCAGATGCGACAAGCGTCTATGCAGTTGCCTTGGCCTTAGGGGTAAAAGCGGCAATGACGATGGAGGCAAGAATGCAGGCGGTGAATAGATAAAGCCCCCAACCCGTTTCAATTCGGCCAATGCCGACGCCTTTGAAAACGACGATGTAGAGCGCGACGAGAAACACATCCGCCATCGCTAGTTTTCCGATCCAAGAAAGCACCGGAAGCGTTTGATCTTTCAGCAAATTAAAGTGGACCAAGGCCAACCCGATTGTCTTGAGGTAGGGCGCGAAGAGGGCGAAGGCTGTCACGAGCAGGGCCAAGGCGACATCGCTGTCCCACAAGGCCTGCATGCCTGAAATGACGCTGATTTCGCTCAAGCCAAAGAGCGGCAAAAGGCCTGCGCGCATCAACGGTGCAAACCACGCAATTGGAAACAGGATCAGCAAAGACAGATTGGCGATGCGCAGAATAGTGAGCATCTATTTTCCAAAGGTCTTGCGCTGATACCGTGCCCCCAGTTGTGTCAGGATTTCGTATCCAATGGTCCTTGCGTCAGCGGCCAGATCGTCAACGCTTTGCTGTGGGCCGATCAATGTCAGCTTGGCGGGCTCTTCAGTCAGGTCTGTCACATCAATCGTGAGCAAATCCATTGAGACCCGTCCAACCAGCGGGCAGGGGGTCTCTCCATGATAGAGACGCGTCCGGTCTGACAACATCCGGATAATGCCGTCGGCATAGCCGCCCGAAACTGTCGCAATCCGGGAGGGCCGCGAGGCCTGCCAGGAATTGCCGTAACCCACAACCTCGCCTTCAGCTACGTCGCGGATCTGCACGACCGGAAGATCAAGCTCGACCACCGGCTGCGCCTCTGCGTAAGGCAATCCGCCGTAAAGGCCGATCCCGGGGCGGGTCAGGTCAAAATGATATTCAGGGCCCAATAGAATGCCGCCTGTCGCCGCTAAGGATCGTGGCACGGAAATGCCATCCGTCATCTTTCTGAACTGGGCGAGCTGGTAAGGGTTCATGGGGTGGTCAGGCTCGTCGGCGCACGCCAGGTGCGACATGACCAGTTTCGGGCGTTGGGCGAGAGCCACTTCGGCCACCGCAGCCCATTCGTTTATTTCCATGCCAAGGCGGTTCATGCCCGTGTCCAGCTGAACGCCGAAAGGATGATCAGGCAGTGTTTCAAGGTGACGCGTCAGTTGATCAACGGAGTTGATCATCGGGGTCAGGCGCAACTCGCGGACCGCGTCTGTGTCGCCTTTCATGTGACCCGAAAAAACGTTGATCTCAGGCTTGGGGCCGAGTTCTGCCCGGATCACCTCAGCCTCTTCGACGACGGCAACAAAAAACTGCCGCACACCTTCTTTGAAAAGCGCCTTGGCGACATTGGCCGCACCAAGACCGTAGCCGTTCGCCTTGACGACCGCAGCCGTCTTGCAATTTGTCATTGCATCCAAGCTGCGCCAATTGGCGACAACCGCGTCAAGGTCGATGATCAGGCGTCCGGTGCTCATGCCGCCCTTGTGGCAGGGGGCGGGGTATGGGGCAAGTATTTATCGTCCCGGAAACGGCCTACTCAGGGCAGGGCTGCAGCCCATTGAGCGCATCGACGATCTCAGCGGCGCGATCCCGCTCAATCGGGTCGGTGATCGCGAACCCTGACGTGATCTCAGCGGTGATTGTCGGTGCAGCGGCCGTTTCACCACAAACGAACATCGTCACCGGCTGGTTCAGATGTGTCCGGGTAAACAGCGCAAAAGCGGCTGACGCATCTTCATCAAGTGCAATCGCGACCTGAGCGGTGTCATCAGTGGCGTTGTCCAGTTCCGCTCTGAGTTGTTCCGCCGAAAAGCGCAGGTCACCAAGAAAGCCCGTAAACCGCACAACAGTCTCCGCGTTGCTTTGCGCAATGGCAGGAGAGGCCATCATCAACATGGCGATTAATAGCTTTTTTATAGCGCGTTCCTTTCTAAAACTGCTGCTCGTCACCTTGCTGCCAAGGCTTTGCAAGGTTGCCAAAACGGGTAAATTCTGCGGTAAACGCAAGCTCAACGGTCCCGATTGGGCCATGTCTCTGCTTGCCGACAATGACTTCAGCCTTACCGTGGGCGCGAGACATCTTGTCTTGCCAGGCTGCAATGGCTTCCAGGTTGTCATCATCAGGCTTCTCACGCTCAATGTAGTATTCGCCACGGTACACGAACATCACGACATCCGCATCTTGCTCAATAGAGCCCGACTCACGCAAGTCCGAGAGTTGCGGACGCTTGTCTTCGCGTGATTCTACCTGACGCGACAATTGCGACAAAGCTATGACCGGAATGTTGAGTTCTTTTGCGATTGCTTTGAGACCCATCGAGATTTCGCCGATTTCCTGCACGCGGTTGTCTGACGTACCACGTACCAGCTGAAGATAGTCGACGATCAACAGATCAAGGCCATGCGTGCGCTTGAGACGACGTGCGCGTGCTGCAAGTTGTGAGATCGGGATGGCGGCTGTGTCGTCGATATAAAGAGGGCAGGCCTCAAGCTCTTTCGCAGCGTCCACAAAGCGACGGAACTCCGCTTCGGTCATGTCGCCTTGTCTGATCTTGTGCGAGGAAATCTCTGATGCATCCGCAAGGATACGACCTGCCAACTGCTCTGCGCTCATTTCCAGAGAGAAGAATCCAACGACGCCACCATCGACAGCGCCTTCGCTTCCATCCTGAAGCTGTCCACGGCGATAGGACCGCGCGATATTGAAGGCAATGTTGGTGGCAAGCGAGGTTTTCCCCATTGAAGGGCGACCGGCGAGGATCAAAAGGTCGGATTTGTGAAGGCCACCCAGCTTCTTGTCCAAATCGGTGAGGTTCGTGGCGAGCCCGGCCAGGCCGCCATCACGCTGGTAAGCGGTGTTGGCGACATTCACGGCCTCGGTGACGGCTGCGAGAAAGGACTGGAACCCTTTTTCGGACACGCCTTGTTCTGCCAGAGTATACAGCGCCTGTTCAGCCTCGACGATCTGTTCGCGCGGCTCGCTATCGACATCGACGCGCGCGGCTTTGTCGGTGATGTCGCGCCCAAGCCTGATCAGTTCGCGGCGCGTCGCCAGATCGTAAATCATCTGCGCGTAGTCGCGGGCGGCAAATGCCGATATGGCCGCACCAGCAAGCCGCGCGAGATAAGGCGGTCCACCAAGCTCCTTCAGACCTTCATCATCTTCCATGAAGGCCTTCAGTGTGACGGGACTGGCCAGCATGTTGCGCGTGATCCGCGAAGCGGCAGTCTCGAAAATGCGCGCATGGACAGGATCGTAGAAGTGTTTCGGTCCGATAATCGCAGCAACGCGGTCAAAGATATCGTTGTTTGTCAGAATGGCACCCAGAAGCTGCTGTTCAGCTTCGATGGAGTGCGGCATCGCATCCTCTGCCGCCACGTCCTGACCGCTTGCGTTGAATTGGGTAATTTCGTTCATTTTTGTCCCCTCGCTGCCCTGGGACTTCTTAGCTTTCCGGCCCCCTGCAAGCTAGGAGGATATGATCGGGGATAAGCCTCTGGATAAATCTGTGCAGAAGCCTCTCTCGCGACAATGCTTACCAGAAATTGTGGGAATCACCAAGGCTGACGCAAGATCAAGACGCCTCAGCGATTCTCGGACGCAGTTATGCACAATGGCTCTGGATAAGTTTTTTGCGTTTAGCCGGTCGCAGGCTGCCATTCAGCGGGATTGTTCAGATAAGCCTCGACAGCCGCGAGTGTTTCCGCGTCATAGGCACCACGCGCTTTTGCCTCGGCAAGCACGTCCCACCAGTTGCAAAGTGAGATGAGCTGCACGCCATGCTCGGCCAGCATGTCTTCCACACCATCGAAAATACCGTAAAAAAAGATCACGGCGGTGGCGCTACACGTCGCGCCTGTTTCGCGGATTGCATCGACAAAAGACAGTTTGGACCCACCGTCAGTCGTCAGATCTTCGACCAGCAGAACGCGTTGGCCCTCGGTCATAACACCTTCGATGCGCGCATTGCGCCCGTAGCCCTTTGGCTTTTTGCGCACGTAGGTCATTGGCAATGCCAGACGTTCCGCAACCATCGCACTGAACGGAATTCCTGCTGTTTCCCCGCCTGCGATATTGTCGAACGCCTCAAAGCCCGCTTCACGCATGATCGAGACAGAAAGAAAATCCATCAAGGTGGCTCTAATACGTGGAAACGAAATGAGCTTGCGGCAATCGACATATGTCGGTGCCTGTTTGCCTGAGGCAAGCGTGAACGGCTCTTTGGCGTTGAAATTCACGGCCCCGATCTCAATCAGCATCCCCGCCGTCAAACGCGCGATTTCTTCTTTTGCAGGGAAGGATGTCGGGATCATATTAGGCAGCTCCTGTTGGTTCTAAGTGGCCAATCGCAACGCGCAGGGCATTAGCCCTCAACACGCCAATGAAGATCGAAACCCGGGTCAAAGACTGTAACCGGCCCGTCCTCGGTCGAGATGCTTTCGGGATAGGTGACGGGTGGGCCTTTGACCAAGGTGATGGTGTCGTCATTTGGCGGCAAGCCATAGAAGGCCGGACCATTGAGTGACGCGAAGGCTTCCAGTTTCTTCAACCTATCCGCTGCCTCAAACACTTCTGCCAGGCAGGACATAGTGTTTGGGGCGGTAAAGATGCCTGCGCATCCACAAGACTGCAGTTTGGCGGCATCTGTGTGCGGCGCGCTGTCTGTGCCGAGGAAAAAGCGTTTGTCGCCCGAAACCGCCGCCTGCACGAGGGCCACGCGGTGGGCTTCACGTTTGGCAACAGGCAGGCAATAGAAATGCGGTTTGATGCCACCGGCCAGTATGTGATTGCGGTTGATGATCAGGTGGTGGGTCGTAATCGTAGCAGCAAGGTTCTTTGAGCTGTCACGTACATAATCGACGGCGTCCTGCGTCGTCACATGCTCCATCACGATTTTCAGGTCAGGGGTCTTTTTGCGGATGGGTTTCAGAACACGATCAATGAAAGTTGCTTCGCGATCAAAAATATCAATGTCGTTGTCGGTGACCTCGCCATGCACGCAAAGCGGCATTCCGATCTCGGCCATTTCTTCAAGGACCGGTCTGACTTTTTCGAAATCCCGCACGCCCGAGGCCGAGTTCGTTGTCGCACCCGCTGGGTAGAGCTTCACCGCGGTCGCAATCCCGCTTTCATGCGCGTAGCGGACGTCGGCAGGGTCGGTATCCTCGGTGAGGTACAGCGTCATCAAAGGGGTGAAGCTATGACCCTCTGGCAGGGCGTCCATGATCCGATCACGGTAGGCTTTGGCGTGGTCCGCTGTCACAACAGGCGGCACCAGATTGGGCATGATGATGGCACGTGCGAAATGGCGGGACGTTTCGGGCAAAACGGCCCGCAACATCGCCCCGTCTCTGAGGTGCAGATGCCAGTCGTCAGGGCGCCGTATTGTGAGGCGTGTCAATTCTTTCTCGGACATGCCGAAGGGGTTACACCTTTCAACTCAGCAGCGCCATAGGGCTTCTGAACAGCCTTGCAGTTTGATGTCCCATTCGGAATAGTCTGGTGGCAGTTCTGACTTGGAAGGGGCCGTCTCAATGCTGGGTTTCATCGTTGCATTCATTGCTGGACTGTTGGTGCCGAAAATCGAGGAAACGGTCACAGCCCCGGTAAAGGCATTTCTGCAAAACTATTTCAAGGTTGAGCCTGCCGAAACGCGCGCAATCAGTTTCATGATCGCACTTCTGGGCGCTGCGGTCATTTCTGCCTTGCTTGAGAGCGGGTCAACCTTTGCAATCGCCCTCGGGGTGGTGCTCGGCTATTTCGGCACGCGTCTTTATGCGCTAATAAAGCGCGTGATAGAGGCCCGCACCGATAGCGATTGAGATTACTTGCCGAAGCTTACCACGTCGTCTTCGGCCATCTCTTCAAGCTTGCTGGCAAAATAACCTGTGCGATCACGCTTGAGCATGTAGTTGCACAAGACTTGTGCCAGCCAGACGTGATCCTTGTCGAGCAGGTGACTGACCAGATCGCGTGTATAGGTCTGGTCATATCGGCGCGCGCGGATCAGTTGGCAGAAACGTTTGCGGTCCAGCGCCTTGTCCATGGCAAGCTTGATGATCAGATCATGGATGCCCATCCGGTCAAATGTCCGGTCGAGCGCGTTCCCGAACATGGCGCAAGGCAGCAACGTCACGTTATCGCTACGGAAAAGCGCGGCGTGTGCAGCATCGAAACGCTCATATGGGTCATAGGCCACAAATGCACGCCCGGCCGCGTCCAACATCTCGGGGGCATAGCCATAGCGCGATGTGAAGTCATAACGCCGCTCTTTGTAAAAGCGTGGGTCCCACCGCGCCATTTCCGCGTCGAGCGTCGCCTGTGGCCTGATGGCAATGACTGTCGCCCCGGGTGAAACCACCGAATAGGCGGCAGCCGCATAGGCTTCGCCACCGTCACCGCCGTAGAACACGACATGTTCAAAGTCATCAAAGAAACCTTCGTCCATCAGGCGATCAAAGAAGGCATAGATAGCCGGATCGCGAAACCAACTGGTTCCCTTTGAATAAAGCGCAAGGTGGGACCACCCGTCATGGCGCGCATAGGCAAAGCCCCGCGGTTCAGCCGCATAAGCAAATTCGCGGACACGGTCCACGTTCTCGAAAGTTACAAAGAGGTTGTTGCCTGCTTCCAAAAAGCCAGCAGCATGCTCTTTACCCAAGTCCTCAAAAAAACCGTTGGCCATGCTGATCTGGCGAATCTGTGCCATCCAGCTTTCTGGGCCGAGGTCGACAAGGTTGGTTTCGATATCTAATTGTCGATCTTCAATACTCATAACAATACTCCGCAGCCGCGAAACCGCACGGCTGTTGTATGAGTCATACTATTTTATTGCGACAAAACTTCGAGGGTAGCCCCTCTTATTGTTATCTATTCGCCATTAAAAGAAGGCTTGAAGGCCCGTTTGTGCGCGACCCAAGATCAATGCGTGCACATCATGGGTCCCTTCGTAGGTATTGACGGTCTCAAGGTTCACCATATGGCGCATGACCTGAAAATCTTCACTGATTCCATTGCCGCCATGCATGTCGCGGGCAATTCTGGCAATATCGAGCGCCTTGCCGCAGTTGTTCCGCTTCATCAGACTGATCATTTCCGGTGCCGCATTGCCCGCTTCCATCAAACGGCCAAGCTGCAATGCACCTTGCGTGCCGAGCGCAATTTCAGTCTGCATATCGGCAAGCTTCTTCTGGAAAAGCTGGGTCTGGGCCAGGGGGCGACCAAACTGCTTGCGATCAAGCCCATAGCTGCGGGCGGCGTGCCAGCACGCTTCCGCGGCGCCCATCACGCCCCATGCGATGCCGTAGCGTGCGCGGTTCAAACAACCAAATGGCCCTTTGAGCCCTGACACGCCGGGCAATAGTGCCTCTTCGCCGACAGTGACTTGGTCCATGACAATTTCGCCGGTGACCGATGCACGCAGCGATAGTTTTCCGCCGATCTTGGGTGCGGACAGGCCCTTCATCCCTTTTTCGAGGATAAACCCACGTATCTTGCCATCGTGTGCTTCGGACTTCGCCCAAACGACAAAGACATCAGCGATGGGCGCGTTGCTGATCCACATCTTTGAACCTGACAGCACATAACCGTCCGCTGTTTTCTTGGCAGTGGTTTTCATTCCGGCGGGGTCACTGCCCGCGTCGGGTTCGGTCAGGCCAAAGCAGCCGATCAAAGATCCGGCTGCAAGGCCAGGGAGATATTTCTGTTTCTGTTCTTCGGTGCCGTAGGCATGGATTGGATACATCACCAGTGAGGACTGGACCGACATCATTGATCTATAGCCGCTGTCCACACGCTCGATTTCGCGCGCGACCAGTCCATAAGTGACATATCCGGCGCCAAGGCCGCCGTATTCTTCTGGGATCGTGACACCCAAAAGACCAGCCGCCCCCATTTCAGCAAAAACCTCAGGAGCGACAGTCTCTTCACGGTAAGCTGACGTGACACGTGGCTGCAAAGTTGATTGCGCAAAGCTGTGGGCGGCATCGCGCAGCATACGCTCATCTTCTGTCAGTTGGCCTTCAAGGCGCAACGGATCTGCCCAGTCAAAGCTGGCAAGGTCCGGTCCGAAACCTGCTTTTGAAATTGGCGACGACTCGTTCATGGCATGCCCCTTTGTTCTGAGCCGCAAGCTAGGCCTTTGCGGAGGGTGAGGCAATGTGTGCTTGACGCCATGTGATCAGGGTGCAGTTCTATGGCGCAAAGGAGAAGCCATGACTTATGCGTCGATAGACGAGGTGCAGACAGCGCTCGCGAGCGAAGACTACATTTGCGGCCGGGCGCTTGCGACAGTGGTTTATCTTGGCCTGGAACTGGGGCGTCCGATCTTTCTTGAGGGTGAGGCGGGAACTGGCAAGACAGAAATTGCCAAGGTCATCGCAGCCTCGTTGGGGCGACGCCTGATCCGCTTGCAGTGCTATGAGGGTCTTGATGCAGCATCCGCAGTCTATGAGTGGAACTTTGCCGCACAGATGATGGCAATCCGAATGGCCGAGCAGGGTGGTGTTGATCAGGCAGAGCTGCAGCGACATCTTTATTCCGATGAGTTTCTCGTCGCCCGCCCTTTGCTGGAGGCGATGCAGCCGCAGCCTGGCGGCGCACCTGTTCTCTTGATTGATGAGCTTGATCGGACCGACGCACCTTTCGAGGCCTTCTTGCTCGAAGCCCTGAGTGATTTTCAGGTCACGATCCCGGAAAGAGGCACGATAAAGGCTGAATCACCACCGATCGTGATTCTCACGTCCAACCGGACCCGCGAGGTGCACGATGCTCTCAAACGTCGCTGCCTTTATCATTGGGTCGACTATCCCGACTTTGACCGCGAGTTGGAGATACTCAAAGCAAGAGCACCGGAAGCAGCAGAAACGTTGAGCCGCGAAATCGTTGCGTTCGTGCAGCGTCTGAGGGGGGAGGATTTGTTCAAAAAACCCGGGGTCGCCGAAACAATCGACTGGGCCAAATGCCTGCTTGCGCTTGATGTGGTCAATCTCAGCCCGGAAACTATCGTCGACACCCTTGGTGCGATTTTGAAATATCAGGACGATATCCAGGAGCTTCAGGGGTCAGAGGCGAAGCGGTTGCTGGACGAGGCGCGTTCAGACTTGGCGTCGTGATGGCACGCATGCTCGGATCGAATGAACGGGGATGGGCCTGACCGATGCGGTATCCCGATCTGCCACTTCCTGATGATCCCAAGCTCGCACAGAACATCACCCATTTCGGCAGAGCGCTGCGGCGCGCAGGTTTGCCTGTAGGGCCCGGTCGCATCGTTGATGCTATAAATGCGATTGCCGCAGTTGGCTTTACGTCCAAGCGGGACTTCTATTGGACGCTGCATGCGTGTTTCGTCAGCAAGCCAGAAGAGCGATTGATCTTTGGGCAAGTGTTCCGGCTCTACTGGCGTGACCCGCAATACCTTGAACATATGATGGCGATGATGCTGCCTGCCGTGCATGGTGTGCAGGAAGACCGTCAGGCGCAGGCAGCTGAAAAACGTGCAGCCGAGGCGTTGCTCGATGGGCAAGAGCGGCCGCTGCCGGAGCCAAAGGCGCAAGCTGATGACGAGATCGCCATTGATATCGATGCCAGCCAGACAGCCTCGGCTGACGAAAGACTGCGCACCCTCGATTTCGAATTGATGAGCAATGAGGAGATGCAAAGGGCAAAGCGGATGCTGGCGCGCCTGACACTACCGGTGCCGCCAATCAGGGGCCGCCGCATGATTTTGGGTCATGGAAAGACGCCTGACTGGCGCGCCACCATGCGCGGGTCCCTGCGCAAAGGCGGAGAGATCACGTCATTTGCGACACGGACGAACCGCCTGCGTTATCCCAACCTCGTTGTGCTGTGCGACATATCGGGGTCCATGTCGCAATACTCTCGCGCTGTCCTTCATTTCATACATTCGGTGGCAAACGCACAAGGGCAGGGCTGGGCGGCTGTGCATGCCTTCACCTTCGGGACCCGACTGACGAATATTACGCGCCATCTTAGGCGTCGCGATGTGGATGCTGCACTGGCCGCCGCAGGTGGCGAGGCACAGGATTGGGCCGGTGGTACGCGCATCGGAGACTGCTTGCACGCATTCAATCGCGACTGGTCGCGCCGTGTGATGGGGCAGGGTGCTGTTGTCCTGTTGATCACAGACGGTTTGGACCGTGGAGGCGCTTATGACTTGGGTCGTGAAATGGAACGTCTGAAACTGACAGCGCGGCAGGTGATCTGGCTGAACCCGCTCTTGCGCTGGGACGGATTTGCGCCCAAGGCGCATGGGATCATGCAGATGCTGCCCCATTGCACCAGCTTTCGTGCAGGTCATAACATCGCGTCTCTTGAAGGGCTGGCCACGGCGCTGTCGGGGCGCGATAATGGTGGTGAGAAGCAACGCCTCCTCGCCATGATGGGGCGGGATGCGGCATAACAAGGGGTCAGCGTGATGGCCGAAGTGATCACAGATCTGCCCCGTCTGGCACTGGCGTGGCACCGCGAAGGGCGCAGCGTTGCCCTTGCAACCGTCGTGCAGACTTGGGGCTCAGCACCTCGCCCTGTCGGCAGCCAATTGCTGATCGATTCAGACGGCGCGATGGAAGGATCGGTTTCAGGTGGCTGTGTCGAGGGGGCCGTGATCGTTGAAGCGATAGATGCGATCGAAAGCGGGAAACAGGCTTTGCTCGAATTTGGCGTAAGCGATGACGAAGCCTTCGCAGTCGGCTTAGCGTGCGGCGGTGAGATCAAAGTCCTCGTCGAGCCTGTTGGCAGCGTGATGCCAGTCGATAACCTTGAGGCGTTAGTGGAGGCGCGTGAGGCGCATCAACCGGTAGCCTACGTCACCAGTCTTGCCGGGGGCAAACCGCGCTTGGGACAGCCAGAGGAGTTTTCGGATCGCTTCCGTCTCGATCAGTCCGGCGTGCTTGACGACGGCGAAACCTTTGTTGCCATCCATAATCCGCCATTGCGGATGATCATCGTGGGTGCTGTCCATATTGCGCAGCATTTGGTGCCCATGGCGCAGGCCTGCGGGTATGCACCCACACTGATTGATCCGCGCCCTGCCTTTGGGTCCGAGGCGCGGTTCCCAGGTGTGACGATCGCCGATGATTGGCCGGATGAGGCGATGACAAGGCTTGCACCCGACACGCGGACTTGCGTGGTGACACTGACCCACGACCCAAAGCTTGATGATCCTGCGATCAAGGCGGCGCTGGGCACAGATGCCTTCTATATCGGTTGCCTTGGGTCGAAGAGGACGCATGCAAAGCGCGTTGCGCGCCTCGAAGAGGCAGGCTTCGCGCCCGATGCCATCGCCCGCTTGAACGCGCCGGTCGGTCTCGATCTCGGCGGCAGGCAGCCTGCTGAAATCGCGGTAAGTATCATGGCGCAGGTCATTTCCGTCTTGAGGAAAGGCACGTGAAATTCGGCAAAGTCCCCGTCGAAGAGGCGGAAGGCGCCGTGCTCGCACATTCGCTGACTGTCGCCGACAAAAGGTTACGCAAGGGAACGGTGTTGCTGGCAGATGACATTGCCCTGTTAAAGCAAGCCGGAGAGACAGCTATCACTGTGGCGCAATACGATGAGCATGACCTTTCCGAAGACGAAGCTGCCAAAAGACTGGCTGCGGCACTGGCGGGGTCGGGTATTCGCATCAGTCAGGCGGCGACCGGACGGGTCAACCTCTTTGCAGAGGGGCCCGGCATTGTTGCGGTCGATGCTAAGGCCATTGATGCGTTCAATGCCATCAATCCGATGATCACAGTCGCAACGCTGCCGCCATTGGCGCGCGTGGACGTAGGGGTGATGGTGGCGACGGTCAAGATCATTTCCTACGCCGTGGCAGAGGCCGACGTAATGCAGGCGGGGGCACTGGCGTCTCAGGCCATTGCACTGAAGGCGCCGCAATACGCCACCGCTGCGCTCATCGAGACCACATGGGGTGGTGAAACGTCGGCCAAGGGCGAAACGGCACTCAAAAACCGGCTCGCGCGGCTGCAGGTGACATTGGGTCCGCGGCGGTTGGTTGCGCATGACACTGATGCCTTGGTTGCGGCGTTGGGAGAAGCAGATGCTGACGTTCTCTTCATTCTGACAGCCTCAGCGACCTCGGATGTGGCCGATGTAGGCCCGTCCGCGCTTGTCACGGCTGGCGGCACGCTCACCCAGTTCGGTATGCCTGTTGATCCTGGCAACTTGTTATTTCTGGGCCGGCTGGGCGACCGACCGGTGATCGGGCTGCCCGGATGCGCGCGTTCTCCGGCGCTCAATGGGGCTGATTGGGTGATCGAACGTGTGATTTGCGGTGAGAGCCTGACGCCAGACGATTTTGCCAAGATGGGCGTTGGCGGATTGCTGAAAGAGATCCCCTCACGTCCCAAGCCGCGTGCTGAAATCTGAAAGACAGAGTGTTCCCACTGGCAGTTCGGGAAGACACTTATCCGTGATGCTGCGCTGCAAACCGCCAGAGTTTGCAACTGCAGCGTAAGAAGGGTGTTCTCAAGTCACCCCGCGCGTGCTTAACTCATTCCAAAGCATAATTTTTTGGGAGGACTCTATGCCAACGGTATCAATGACCGTGAACGGGAAAGCCGTTTCTGGAGACGTTGAAGGTCGCACGCTCTTGGTTGATTTTTTGCGCGAGGATTTGCGCCTGACCGGCACGCATGTTGGGTGTGATACGTCACAATGCGGTGCCTGCGTCGTCCATGTGAACGGGGAAGCCGTCAAGGCATGCACGATGTTTGCCGCAGAGGCCGATGGCGCCGAGGTTGGCACCATCGAAGGGCAGGCAAATGCGGATGGGTCCCTCAACGTGATCCAGCAGGCTTTTCAGGACCACCACGGGCTTCAGTGCGGTTTTTGCACACCCGGCATGGTGATGTCCGCGGCGGCTTTGCTCAAGGAAAACCCCAAGCCAAGCGAAGCCGAGGTGCGCGAATACCTCGAAGGCAATATCTGCCGCTGCACAGGGTATCATAACATCGTCAAAGCGATCATGGCCGCGTCCGGACAGGACGTCGCAATCGCCGCCGAATAATCGAAATTCAGACAGCCAACCTGTTGCCGCTTGAGGAGGCGCGCAACGGGTCAGGGAGGAGAGACTATGCCAAAAGATGGTGGAATTGGAGCCGACACAAAGCGCCGCGAGGACGTGCGCTATCTGACGGGTTCCGGAAATTATACAGCGGACATCAACGCCTTCGGTCAAGCTGCCGCGGTCTTTGTCCGCTCGACAGTCGCCAACGGCAAGATCAACGCGATCGACACAAGTGCGGCCGACGGTATGCCAGGCGTGCTGGCGATCTTCACAGGTGAGGATTTCGTTGACGTCGGCGGGAACCCTGCGGGTTGGTTGATCAACAGCCGTGATGGCGAGCCGATGAAAGAACCCAAGCGCCCCGTGCTGGCGCATGGCAAAGTGCGCCATGTTGGTGATGCCTACGCTGCGGTTATTGCCGAAACGGTAGAACAAGCGCGCGATGCCGCAGAAGCTATCGAGGCGGATATCGAGGAACTGCCAGCTGTGGTTGATATGGCAGAGGCGCTGAAAAACCAGACGCTCGTGCATGATGAAATCGAGACAAACCAGTGCTTCGACTGGGGCTGGATCGAGGACAACCGTGCGGCAACTGACGAAGCGATCAGGAACGCCCCGCATGTGACCACGCTTGAGTTGGTCAACAACCGTCTGGTCCCCAATGCCATGGAGCCGCGTGCTTCGATCGGCACCTACGATCGTGCTCAGGATGCTTACACGCTGCAAACTACCTCGCAGAACCCGCATCTGACACGGCTGCTGATTTCTGCCTTCGTGCTGGGCATTCCAGAAAACAAGCTGACAGTGATCGCACCAGATGTGGGCGGCGGTTTCGGTTCCAAGATTTACCATTACGGCGAAGAGGCATTGGTGCTCGCGGCCTCCAAAAAGGTGGGCCGTCCGGTCAAATGGGTGGCTGATCGCACAGAGTCCTTCCTGACGGATGCGCACGGCCGCGATCACGTGACCAAGATTGAACTTGCGTGTGAAAAAGACGGCACGTTCATTGCCTTCCGTACCGAAACGATGGCGAATGTCGGTGCCTATCTGTCGAATTTCTCGACCGCGACACCGACGTTCCTGCACGGGACCCTGATGGCTGGGAATTACACGGTTCCCAATGTCTATGTGAACGTGAAAGCAGTTTTCACCAACACAGCCCCTGTGGACGCATACCGGGGTGCCGGACGTCCCGAAGCGACGTACTCGATTGAAAGGGTTATCGACAAAGCTGCCCGTGAATTGGGGCTCGATCCGGTCGAGGTCAGACGCAAGAATTTCGTCAAGCCTGACCAGTACCCATTCGCATCGGCCGCCGGCCTTGAATACGACAGCGGCAACTATGACGCGCTGATGGACAAGCTGGAAGAAATCATCGACCGCGATGGCTTTGCTGAACGTCGCAAGGCGTCCGAAGCAAAAGGCATGCTGCGCGGATTGGGACTGAACAGCTACATCGAGGCCTGCGGGATCGCACCGTCGAACCTCGTCGGTATCCTTGGCTCACGGGTTGGTCTTTACGATGCAGCAACTGTGCGCGTGAACGCCACTGGTAACCTGAGCATTATGGTAGGTGCACACAGCCATGGGCAGGGACACGAAACCGTCTTCCCGCAGATCGTGGGCGAGATGCTGGGAATTGATCCAGCGAGCATCGACATCGTCCATGGTGACACGTCAAAGATCCCGTTTGGTATGGGGACCTATGGTTCACGTTCGTTGGCGGTTTGCGGGTCTGCGATGGTGCGGGCAACGGAGAAAATCATCGCCAAGGCCAAGAAGATCGCAGCGCATATGCTGGAAGCCTCTGCTGACGACGTGGACTTTGCTGATGGCCAGTTCACCATCAAAGGCACCGACAAGTCGGTGGGCTTTGGTGAGGTGGCGCTCAAAGCCTACATTCCGCACGAATATCCAATCGAGGATATCGAGCCCGGACTTGAAGAGACGGCCTTCTACGATCCGGCAAACTTCACCTATCCGTCAGGCGCCTATGCGTGTGAGGTCGAGGTTGATCCTGAAACTGGAAAGGTGCGGATTGATCGGTTCGCGGCTGTGGACGATTTTGGGAATGTCATGAACCCGATGATCGTCACGGGCCAGGTCCACGGTGGTCTGGGGCAGGGCATCGGTCAGGCGCTTCTCGAAGGGGCCAGCTATGATGCCGACGGTCAGCTCTTGTCCGCAAGCTACATGGATTACACAATGCCGCGCGCTGACGACCTGCCGTTCTATACGGTAGATCACAGCCAAGGGACGCCTTGCACGCATAATCCGCTGGGTGTGAAAGGCTGCGGCGAGGCCGGGGCCATCGGTTCACCGCCAACAGTCGTCAATGCAGTCATCGACGCGCTGCAGTCTGGCGGCAAGAACGTCACTCACATCGACATGCCGCTGACGCCATCGCGTGTCTGGTCGGCGATGAACAACGCATAAAGGAGAGCGGGCAATGTACGCATTTGAAATCGAACGGCCTGCAAGCATCGCTGACGCGGCTTCTGCGATGAAAACAGACGAGGCGCAGGCCTTGGGCGGGGGACAGACACTGATCCCCACGCTCAAGCAACGTCTGGCGATGCCTTCAGTGCTGGTTTCCTTGACCGGCATCGGCGAAATGAAGGGTGTCTGCATGAGCGACGCTGGCGAGGTTTGCATTGGTGGCGCAACTACCCATGCCACCGTCGCACGCGAGGCAGCAGCGCATTATCCCGGCCTCGCCGGGCTTGCGTCACGGATCGGCGATCCTGCGGTGCGCAACCGGGGGACAATTGGCGGCTCACTCGCCAACAACGATCCAGCCGCTTGCTATCCTGCCGCTGCGTTGGGCTCAGGGGCGACGATCATCACCAACTCACGCTCAATTGCGGCCGACGACTATTTTCAGGGGATGTTTACAACAGCTCTTGAGGAAGGCGAAATCATCACAGAGGTGCGCTTCCCGGTCCCTGAGAAGTCTCACTATCAGAAGTTTGTGCAACCGGCATCACGTTTCGCACTGGTCGGTGTCTTCGTCGCCAAATACGCAGATGGTGTGCGTGTCGCTGTGACAGGTGCGTCCGAGGAAGGTGTCCACCGCTGGACAGAAGCCGAAAACGCTTTGTCAGGGAATTTCTCTGCCGATGCGATCAGTGAGCTTTCGGTCTCAGCGGATGGCATGATCAGCGACCTCCACGGGTCGCCTGAATATCGCGCACATCTGGTCAAGGTCATGACAGGTCGGGCCGTTTCTGCCGCGAGCTAAGTAAGTCTGTTCCGTGCCGCAATGCGCGGCGCGGAACAAATCGCCCCTCTCATTCGTTTGTAAACGATGTGCCGTGGTATGCGGCTGATTTAACAAATGAGGGCGGTATGCGGAAATCCATATTGAAATCAACAACATCACTCGTGATGAGTGCGAGCCTGATCGTCATGCCAGCGCTTGCGCAGGCACAGCAAGGCAATGGAAACGGCAACGGTAACGGCAATGGCCGCGAATACTGTGTCGGTCTGACACCTGAAACGGAGGTTGCCGACGAACCGGTTGTGGTCGAAAACATGGCAATCGGTATTGAGGAACTGCTGGCCGAAGTGGATCTTCCGTGTCGCGGACTTGATGGTGAGATGATCACCAGCACCGCTGAATACGCCAATGCGATCACGGATCGGCTGGCCGAAGAAGGTCAGGTTTCAGGCCAGGCAGAGACCGTCGAAGGCGAAATTGACGCGGCTGAAACCGAAGCCGAACCAGAAGAAGTAGCAGAGGCTGAGGCTGAAGCCGAAGCTGAAGTAGAGGGCGGAGCCGAAGTTGAAGCTGAAGTAGAGGTCGAAGCTGAAGCTGAAGCTGAAGCTGAAGCTGAAGTCGAAGCAGAGGCCGAAGCCGAAGCGGAAACCGAAGTTGAAGTAGAGGCCGAAGCCGAAGCGGAAACCGAAGTTGAAACCGAGTCAGAAACGCAAGCGGAGGCCGAAACTGAGACAGAGGCGCAGGAAGAGGTCGTCGTTTCTTCTGGCACACCTGAAGGTAATGAGGACGTCGAGGTGATTGCAACCGAAGAACCGTTGGCAGAAACGACCGATGAAGGTGCCGCCACGGTCCAAGCAGAAACACCTGAGGCAGAGGAAAGCCAGGTCGGTGAAGCGACTGCCGAAGCCGAAGAAACCCTGCCTGAGACACCCGTTGTCGATGAGGCACCTGCCTCTGTTGCGGCAGCCGCCGCCGACAGCGAAGAGGCAGAAGCCGAAGCAACGGCCGAAGTCCAGACAGAAGAGATTACCGCTGAAGACGTCCGCTCGAGTGACGAGGATTTCTCAACCTCGGCCACAGCGACAGAAGAAGCTGTTGCGACGGACACCTCTGATGACAACAGCGGCCTCAGCAATTTTGAACGCGCGCTCTTGTTGGGGCTCGGCGCTGCTGTTGTCGGTCAGGTCCTCAATAATGGTGATCAGGTTGTCTCAAACAGCGGGGACCGCGTGATCGTTGAACGCGATGGAGAACTCGTTGTTTTGAAAGACGATGACGTCCTGCTGCGCCAGCCTGGTGCACGGGTGCAAACTGAAAACTTCAACGACGGATCGACCCGTACAACTGTTTTCCGCGAAAACGGTGAGCGGATCGTTACTATTCGCGCTGCTGATGGGCGCGTATTACGTCGTACGCGCGTCCTTGAGGATGGCCGTGAATTTGTCCTCTTTGACGATACGCAAGCCGCTGACCCTGTCGATGTCGTTGAGCTTTCCTTGCAAAAGCAGCCATCGCCACAAGCGCAGGCATCAGAAAGCGATGTTGAGACCTTGCGGGCGGCGCTACTTGCAAGCCAGCGGGCCGACATAGACCGGACGTTCTCGCTCAGACAAATCCGTCAGATCCGACAGGTACGCGAGCTGGCACCTGAGGTTGAATTGGACACGATCACATTCGCATCCGGGTCCGCTGCAATTGCGCCCGATCAGGCACGCGAACTGATCGACCTTGGTCAGGCGATTTCCGATATCATTGAAGAAGATCCTTCGCAGGTCTTCCTCATCGAAGGGCACACTGATGCGGTCGGCAATGCCAGCTACAATCTGGCTCTCTCTGACAGACGGGCAGAGACAGTTGCCCTGGCGCTGACGGAGTATTTCGCGATCCCGCCGGAAAACCTTATTACACAAGGCTACGGCGAAAGCGCGCTCAAGGTGCAGACCCTGCAGGCAGAACGGGCAAACCGTCGCGCCTCAGTGCGCAATATTACAAGCTTGCTGCGCTAAAGCCTAAAGGCAAAAACAAAGAAGGCCCCTGCATCCGCGGGGGCCTTTTGCATTCTATATGGGAGCGCAATTATTTGGAAAGCGGTCCGATCAGCATGACCATCTGGCGGCCTTCCATTTTGGGGAAGTTCTCGACCTTGCCATGCTCCTTGGTGTCTTCAGCAACACGCTCCAGCAGCTGACGACCGAGTTCCTGGTGTGCCATTTCGCGTCCACGGAAACGAAGCGTAATCTTAACCTTGTCGCCGTTTTCCAGGAATTTGAAGACGTTCTTCATCTTCACTTCGTAATCGTGGTTATCGGTGTTGGGGCGGAATTTGATCTCTTTGATCTCGATCGTTTTCTGCTTCTTACGCGCCTCAGCTTCTTTCTTCTGGGTTTCGTATTTGAACTTGCCATAGTCCATGATTTTGCAAACCGGCGGGTTTGCGTTTGGCGAAATCTCGACCAGATCGAGGCCAGCATCTTCGGCCAAAGCCAGACCGCGTTCGGGTGTCACCACACCGATGTTTTCGCCCTCTGCACCGATCAGTCTGATTTCAGCGGTGCGGATGCGTTCGTTGATACGAGGGCCAGTGTCACGTTGCGGTGGCGCGTTATGGGGTCGACGTCCTATGGTCTTTATCCTTTATGTTATTCCGTACAGGTGTTGGAGAAACTAAACCTCTGCCGTTGCCGCTTCAACCCGCAAAAGCTGATGCAAAAGAGAGAAATTTCCCCCTCGTCACCTGTTCTTGTTTCCGCTTTGCTCCACCATATCTCAACATCGGGTCTTTTGGGGGCCCAATTTGCAAATTGGAAAGGATTGGACCAATGCGGGCAATCATCATCATCGTTGTCGCCGCCGTTGTCGGCTTTTTCGGCTACCAGTATGCCGTCGAAGGCCGGACGCCTGATCAGGCCATTGGCGTACTGACTGGCGCAACACAAGAGGCTGAAGCCGCTGCTGCCCAAGCCGCTGCAGAAGCAGAAGCTGCCGCTGCCGCGGCAGAGGAAGCCGCCGCCGCTGAAGCTGCTGCTGCCGAAGAAGCTGCCGCAGAGGCCGCAGCCGAAGCGCAAGCCGCTGCTGATGAAGCCGCGGCACAAGCTGCCGCTGAACTGGAAGCTGCAGAGCAAGAGGCAGAATCCGCTGCTGCAGCACTTGCCGCTGAGGCTGAAGCCGCTGTTGAGAATGCGACAGAGGCCGCTCAGGAAGCCGTTGACGCAGCAACCGACGAAATCAGCAATGCTGTGGAAGACGCAACCAACGCTTTGGGCGACGCGCTGGATAGTCTGACAGGTAACGCCGATGAGGCAACCGATGCTGGCGAAACAGAAGCTGCTGATCAGTAAGACCGCGACGTGAGAAACGAGAATGGCCGCGCTCTGACAGGGCGCGGCCATTTCTTCTTCATAGGACGACGGATCAGTCGAGGAACGCTTTTTCGACTACGTAGTGCTGCGGATTTGAATTCGCACCCTCGACCAGACCGTATTCCTCCAGCATATCCTTGAGCTCGAGGTTGAAGGCCAGGTTGCCGCAGATCATTGCACGATCCGTCTCGGGTGACAGCGGCGGGACACCCAGATCGGCAAAGGCTTCGCCGGAGCGCATCAGGTCAGTAATGCGACCCATTTTAGGGCTCTCTTCGCGGGTCGTCGTTGGGTAGTATTTGATCTTCTTCCAGAAGCCTTCGCCAATGACTTCGTTCAGCAGTTCATCCTGCTTCAGGCCTTCAATCAGGTCGCGGCCATAGGTCAGCTCGCCCACCTCGCGGCAGGTATGAGTGATGATGACCTCGTCGTAATCTTCATAGGTTTGCGGCTCGCGCAAAAGGCTGGCGAAGGGCGCAAACCCTGTGCCAGTGGCAAAGAACCAGATCCGTTTACCGGGCAGCAATGCATCATGCACAAGTGTGCCAACGGGCTTTGGCCGCAGGATCAGGTCATCTCCGGGCTGGATATGTTGCAAGCGCGAGGTGAGCGGGCCGTCCTGAACCTTGATCGAGTAGAATTCCAGTTCCTCGTCCCACGAAGGAGAGGCGATCGAATAGGCGCGCAGCAGCGGTTTCTGCTTTCCGGTTTTCGGATCGGGATCGCCCATCAGGCCAATCATCACAAACTCGCCAGAGCGGAATCGCAGTGACGCAGGGCGCGTCACGCGAAAAGAGAAAAGGCGGTCGGTGTAGTGTTTGACGTCCGTCACGGTCTGCGCATCTGGCAGGGTGGGCACGGGCTTGGCGGTATCAAGTGTCACAGGCTTTTGCTCGGTCATATGTCTCATGGCGACCCCAATAGGGCCGCCCTCCGTCTTAGTCGTTGATCTGGATCAGGGAAAGGGGCGGGGCGGGATTACCCGCGCATACGCGCCTGATAGTGGTGATTTTGCCAGTCAGCGCGCGCCAGCCATTGGTCCTGAGGTTGCCGGGTGGCGAGGTCATCGCTGATCTCGACCTCGTCAAAGCCACTGCGGCGGGCCATCGCGTATTGATCTGCGATCACGTGGCCCTTGGCTCGCAGGCGGCCTTTGTATCCCGCGCGGCGCAAAAGCTGTGCCAGCGTAAAGCCACGCCCATCGGCAAACGACGGAAAGTCGATCCGGATCATTGGTGCATTCGTCAGCCCTGCCAGCGCCGCAGGGGCCGTGTCAGAGGCCAGATCGATCCCATAGTCGCAATCGTTCGCCGCCACCTCATGCAATGGCACAAAGCCGCAGGAAAAATCATCTGCGGCAAAGCCGCTGTCTGTCACAATCACTGTCATTTTGATCTCCGGGAGCCACGCTCCGTCTTCATCTTGGCAAGAAAACTCATTCGGCGGCGACAACACGCGCAGCGCGTCCATCGGTGCCGAAATGGATTCCACATTCTGTTTTTTCACTGCCGCGCCAACGGCCTGCACGCGGGTCCTCATGTGCGCTGACGCGTGTGGTGCAGGGCATGCAGCCGATCGACGGGTAACCCTGCGCCACAAGCGGGTGCCGTGGCAGGTCGTGCTTGTCCATATAGGCCTTGAGATCCTGGGCGGACCAGGATGCCAGCGGATTGACCTTGATGCGGCGCCCGTCCTTTTCATAAAGCGGGAGCTGCGCGCGCTGGCCGTTCTGGAATTGTTTGCGGCCCGTGATCCAGCCGCCAAATCCTTCCAGCGCCCTTTCAAGCGGACGTGACTTGCGCAGGTCGCAGCAGGCATCGGTGTCGGCCAGATGCAGGATACCGTCCACATCTTCGGTCAGCACGTCTCCGCGGTCGGGGCTCGCAATCCCCACATCTGACAGGCCGAGATAGGCTGCCACGTCGCGCTGGTAGGTCAGCGTTTCGGGGAAAAGCATTTCAGTATCGAGAAAGATAACCGGCGTCGCCTTGTCGATCTCGGAGATCATATGCAGCAGGACGACGCTTTCCGCTCCAAATGACGACACCAGCGCCACAGGGCCGATGCTCTGATCGTCCAGTGCGTGCCGCAAAACGGTCTGCGCGTCGGATTTGCGGTGCAACAAATTGCGGCGCTCGGCAAGTTCCTTAAGCGGCATTTGCTTTCTCCTCACTTGGATAGAGAATCTCTTTGAAAGGGGCGAGGCCCAGACGGCGATAGGTCTGCAAAAAGGTCTCGGTCTCGTCTGTGCGCAGGTCGAGGTAGCCTTTCACCAACCGTTCGATAGCAGGCATGATTTCATCTGCACTGAAACCAGGGCCGGCCCGTTCGCCGATAGTCGTTGTCTCGGTGCCGTCACCGCCCAGTGTGATCTGGTAGTTTTCCACACCAGCCCGGTCGAGACCGAGGATGCCGATGTGGCCGACGTGGTGGTGGCCACAGGCATTGATGCAGCCCGATATCTTGATCTTGAGCGCGCCGATCTCGTGTTCGATCTTCAAGTCATCGAAACGTGTTGCGATCTCCTGTGCAATCGGGATGGATCGGGCGGTGGCCAACGCGCAGTAATCCATGCCAGGGCAGGCAATGATGTCCGAGACCAATCCGATGTTTGCAGTGGCAAGATCAGCTTCGCGCAAGGCGGCATAAACCGCTGGCAGGTCCGATTGATGGACATGCGGCAGGATCACGTTCTGCTCGTGACTGATGCGTAGCTCACCGTGGCTGTAGCGTTCGGCAAGGTCCGCCATCACGCGCATTTGGTCCGAGGTCGCATCACCGGGTGTCTGCCCGTGCTTTTTGATGCTGATTGATACGATGGCGTAACCGTCCGCCTTGTGGTCAGCGAGGTTTGTGTCCGTCCATGACCGGAAAGCAGGGTTAGCGAGGCGGGCGGCCTCATAACCGTCGGTGGATTTGGTGACAAAGGCGGGCGGGGCGAAGGCCGCTTCGATCTCTGTCAGCAGGTCCTGATCGAAGCCTGTAAATTCACCACGGATGGCCGCAAAACGCTCTTCGACCAGCTCCTGAATTTTCTCCAAACCGTTTTCATGCACGGTGATCTTGATGCGTGCCTTGTATTTGTTGTCGCGGCGGCCAAGCAGGTTGTAGACACTGACGATGGCCTCGACATAAGGCAGCAGATCGGCCTTGGGCAGGAAGTCACGCAGGACCTTTCCGACCATAGGCGTGCGGCCAAGCCCGCCACCGACGATCACCTCAAAGCCGGGCTCGCCAGCCGCGTTGCGGACCATGCGCAACCCGATGTCATGGGCCTTGGTCACAGCGCGGTCATGCTCGGCACCGCTGACCGCGATCTTGAATTTGCGGGGCAGGAACTGGAATTCCGGGTGGTCGGTGGACCACTGGCGTAGAAGCTCTGCGACGGGGCGGGGGTCTTCGATCTCGTCTGCGGCGGCACCGGCGAAATGGTCGGCGGTCACGTTGCGGATCGTGTTGCCCGAGGTCTGGATGGCGTGCATGCCCACGTCAGCCAATGCCTCAAGCGTGTCCGGCACGTCCTGCAATTTTGGCCAGTTATACTGAATGTTCTGACGCGTGGTGAAATGCCCGTAGCCCTTGTCCCAGCGGTCAGCGATATCGGCGAGCTGGCGCATTTGCGACGGGTTCAGCGTGCCATAGGGCACTGCCACACGCAGCATATAGGCGTGCAGCTGCAGATAAAGGCCGTTCATCAGGCGCAGCGGCTTGAACTCGTCTTCGGTCAGCGAGCCGTCGATACGGCGCTCGACCTGCGCGCGGAACTGGGCGACGCGGGAGCGCACAAAGGCTTCGTCAAAGTCGTTGTAGGTATACATCAGTTCAGCTCCACCTGCTTGCCGTGGCGATAGTTCGAAGGGCCGCGCGTGCGGAATTCTTCGCGGAAATGGGTTGGTTCGGGGCCACGCTCGCCTGACTTTGCATCTGCCAGATAAGCGTCAGCAATTTCACCTGCGCGCGATTGCGCTTCGAGCAGGCGCAACTCGGCGTGCGCCTCATCAGTCAGAAGTTCGGCTTCTGCGATGTCGCGGGTCCAGCGGTCGTCTTCGGTCAGCCAGACAGCGTCGCCTTCGAGCAGGGCGTTGGCAGTGACAACTTTGGGGGTGAAGGCGCGGGCCATTATGCAAATTCCTTCAATTTGTAAGCTTGGGCTGCAGCGTCGCGTGGCGCGAGGCCGTAGAAAGTGATGGCAGGACCGGTCAGGTTGGCCTGTGTCATGGTAGGCTCCATCTCGGCCAATGTGGTCGCGATGATGCGCTGATTGGCGCGGCTGACGTTTTCGATGATTGTGACTGGCGTCGCGGGGTCGGCACCATGCATCAGCAGGCGACCTTGGATGAAACGCGCGGATTTCTTGCCCATGTAGATCGCGGCGACCTCACCCGGCGCAGCCAACGCACGCCAGTCGTGATCGGCGTAGCCTTTTGTGTCGTGCCCTGTGATCAGGCGAACGGCAGAGTTGCGGCCGCGCTTGGTCAGGCTCTGGCCGATGTTTGCCACTGCGGCAGAGGCGGCGGTGATGCCCGGGATGATGCTATAGGAAATGTTGTGGACTTCGATGGCCTCCACTTCCTCATCGAGACGACCGAAGACGGTTGGATCACCGGCCTTGAGACGCACCACATGGTGACCGTCCAGCGCGTGCTGCACGATCAGCGCATCAATATCGGACTGTGCCATGGATTTACCGAAACCCTCTTTACCAGCATCAATGATGATCGCTTCGCGGCGGGCAAGTTCGAGGATTTCGGGTGTGACCAGACGGTCGTGGATCACAACGTCGGCCTTGTCGATGGCGTTGCGGGCTTTGAGCGTGAGCAACTCAGGATCGCCGGGGCCTGCACCGACGAGATCGACATGTCCAGCAGAGCGCGCCGTCATCACCTGATCATCAAGCAGGGTTTCAAGGGCGGGTAGCACACCGGTCTCGCCGCGTTCGGCAATCGCCTTGGGTCCAGCGCCGAAATAGAAGGCCGACCAGAAGTCGCGGCGCTTCTTGCCCATTGGCAGCACATCGACAGCGTGGCGGAAGGTCTTGCCGATGCGGGCCAGGACGCCGAGAGAAGAGGGGAGACGCTCTTCCAGATCGGCCTTGATGGCGCGAGCGAGGACCGGTGCTGCGCCTTCGGTGCCGATCGCGATGGTCACCGGATCGCGGTCGACGATCGCGGGGGTGATGAACTGGCTGTCGCCGAGATTGTCGACGATATTGACCAACGCACCTTCGGCGTGGGCGATGGTGGCCACACGGGCGTCTTCAACGTCATCCTCATTGGCGGCATAGAAGAGTGCGGCGCAGATCGCGTCACCGGGCTCCATAGCGCGATTGATGATGCGCAGCTTGCCCTGCGCTTCCCACTTGCGGATGTCGTCCGCCACATCTTCCGCGATGACCGTCAGGTGCGCTTCGGTCTTCATGAGCAGGCGCAGCTTGGCCATGGCGGCGTCACCACCACCCGAGAGGACGATGCGGCGGCCTTCGACGGCCAGGAAGATCGGAAAGTGTTTCATCACGGACCTCTGAAATTCTGACTTCAACATAGAATATTGTTCTGCTATTTGCTGCCCCATCAGCGCTGATAAGGAACGATGTTCTGGTTTTGCGTAAATTTGGACCGTGTGTCCTGTCAAAGCGGAGAAATAAGAATGTCAGTGCGGATCGATGCAACAGACAGGAAGATTTTGGCGGCGTTGCAAGCGGATGCAGCCCAGTCGCTAGATGAAATCGCCAAGAATGTGGGGTCGTCCAAGACCCCAGTCTGGAACCGGATTCGCAAGATGCGCGACGCCGGGATCATTGGCCAGCAGACCGTTCTACTGGATGCCGAGGCGCTTGGTTTTGAAGCATGTTTCTTCGTTCTGATCCGCACGTCTGAACATGACGCCGAATGGCAGGGAAAATTCCTCAAGGCATTGAGATCAAGAGCCGAAGTGCAAGAAGCACACCGTCTGGCAGGCGATATCGACTATATCCTGAAGGTGCGGGTCCAGAACGCGCGAGCCTACGATACTTTCTATCAGGCGCTCATATCGGAAGTGAAAGTCCACAACGTCACGGCGCTGCTCTCCATGGAAGAAATCAAATCGACAGTGGCATTGCCGCTTTAGCGCAAGGTCACCATGAGCCGCTCAAGACCGTGAAAGTGATAAACGTCGCCGTACTTCGGCGGCTCGGCCAGTCTTAGTTCGGGGCATCTTTCAAAGAGGACGCCTAGGGCAAATTTGATTTCCAACCTCGCAAGCGGTGCCCCGACACAAAAATGGATGCCGCCACCAAAGCTGGTGTTCTGCGGTCCCTTGCGGGAAGGATCAAAAGTATCGGCGGCGGTGTAGGCCTCCGGATCACGGTTCGCCGCACCCAGAAGACAGGCAATCTGATCACCGCGTTGAAAGCGATGTCCGTCGATTTCGAGGTCTTCATAGACCCATCTGGTGAACATATGCAGCGGTGGATCGTAGCGGATGACCTCCTCCACGGAGCTGTCATTGATCTCTCGAACGTTCTGTTCCAAAAGGGTTTTCGTGCCGTTTCCGAGCGTATGGACAGTCGCCTCATGCCCTGCGTTCAAAAGCAATATACAGGTTGTGATGAGCTCATCTTCGCTCAGACGCTCGCCGTCCTCGCGGGCGGCGATGAGCGTTGAGATCAGATCGTCAGCAGGTGTCTTGCGGCGTTCCTCGATATAGCTGCGCATGAAGGCAACGAAAGCCTCCGTGGCGGCAACGGCGTCTGCTTCGATTTGCGGTGTGCGTCTGGCCTGATACATCGCCACCATTGCATTTGACCATTTCAGCAGATCATCTGCCCGATCCTCAGGAACGCCAAGAAGCCTGGAAATCACAATGACCGGCACAGGCTGGGCATAGTGGGTCAATAGATCAAAAGGTTCATTCGGGAATTGATCAATCAGATTGTGGCACAGTGACCGAATATCCGGCTCAAGCGCTGCGATGGTCCGGCTGGTGAAGGCCCGCAGCACCAAGGCCCTCAGGCGCGTATGACGGGGCGGTTCCAACTCAAGCATCGAATGGGCTTCGACGTTATAGAATGGCTTGAGGTGTGACGGGATATCCGGTGCAAGCTCTGGCGGGCATTCCCGGCCCATCCGCCTGTCTCGCAGGACCGCATGAACCATCTTGTGAGAAACCGCGCAGGCCATGCCGTAATCCTCCCACCAAACAAAAGAGCCATGCGCGCGGGCACTTTCATAGAACGGGTACGGGTTTTGAACAAAGGCGGGATCAGTTGGCGATTGGTGCAGTTTTTTCATGTGTCAGGTTTGGCGAAGCGGTTTTGAACTTGCAAGCCTGCTATAGTCATGTGTCTTTGCAACGCGTTAGCAATGCGCATTCCGAAAAGTGTCAATCTAAGTTGACAGAGCTGATCCGCGACCTTCTGACACGCGCATTTCCCCCTATTTTTATGGTACTTTGACAGCAAGTTAAGAATGATTGTCGGTGAGTCTTGTGATGAGCCGACTTTTGTCTTGGCCAAAAGAGGAGGTCCGTTCATGGCGAAGGCGCCGTTGAACGAAAGTGCGTTTGATAGCGCAGAGTATAAGAGAGCTGAAAAGCAATTCAGGCTCGTAGAGAAGGATCTACCAGAGGATGCTCTCATTGCCGTTGCGCGTGAGGTAGTCAGAAGGTTAGCATTTCGCATGCCAAGGAACGCGCAGAAAGCTGGGTTCCCGACAAAGGCAGAGATTGAACGGCTCTGCGATGCGCTGTTGTCCTCCGACAACCGCGCGGCTGATCGTGTCATTCTTGAGGCCCGTCAAGATGGGGCAGCGGTCGAGCAGATCTATCTTGGCTACGTCGCTGCTGCAGCGAGGCGTCTTGGTGACCTCTGGGATGCCGATAAGATCACATTCGTCGACGTTACGCTGGCCTGTGGCAAACTTTTCCGCATCATCCGCGGTTTGCGGCATGTCATCGCCCCTTCGATCATCGAAAATCGCGCAGAACATCCAGCGATGTTTGCTTTGGTACCCGGTGAAACGCACACGCTCGGCATCGAGATCGCGACCGACATCTTCCGCAGGAATGGTTGGGATATCGATATGATGATCGGGATGGATCATGAAACCATCCTCGACAAAGCAGAGCTGCGCAACTACCGCGCAATCGTACTTGTGGCCAATTCAGATGTGCTGATTGCTAGACTGACGCGCCTGGTTCTGGCGCTGCGGATATCGCATCCACTCGCAATGATTGTTGTGGCAGGGAATATCCTCGACCATCACCCTGACATCGAGACGCTTGTTGGCGCCGATGACGTGATCAAGGACATCGAGGGTGCGGTTGAGCGCCTGAAGGATGTGGTCGAGCTTCCCGCAAACTAGCGGTCTGCGGCTCCCAGTGCGTCAACAATTGGCGTGAAATCGGCAGCCTTGAGACTTGCGCCACCAACAAGTGCGCCATCGACGTGGTCGACCGCGAATATCTCTGCAGCATTGCTGGCCTTGACCGACCCCCCATAGAGGACGGAAAACTCTGCGCCGTCAGCAAAACGGTCCGTCAGGCGCTCGCGGATATGAGCGTGCACTTCGGCGATTTGTTCAGTTGTCGGCACCTTACCTGTGCCAATGGCCCACACGGGTTCATAGGCAATCACCGTGTTTGCCGCAGATGCGCTATCCGGGACAGAGCCTGCAAGTTGGGCATCAATCACTGAAAGGGTCGTGCCGTCCTCGCGCTGTGCCAGCGTTTCGCCAATACAGATCACGGCTGTCAGATTTGCGCGGTAGGCGGCTTCGGATTTCTCAGCAACGGTTGCGTCGGTTTCGCCGTGATCTGCACGGCGTTCCGAATGACCAGTGATGACAGCTTTTGCGCCTGCGTCCGCAAGCATTTCTGCGCTAAGATCGCCTGTATGTGCACCGCTCTCTGCCGTGTGGCAGTCCTGAGCGCCAATCGTCACAGTCATGTCGGCACATGCCGCGATCAGTGTAGCAGGTGGGCAGATCAGCACATCCACGGCCGCGCCTTCTGCATGATCCGCAATCGCCTTCAGTTCGACGAGGTCAGCCCGAAGGCCATTCATCTTCCAGTTTCCGGCGGCAAGTTTGCGAGGCATCGGCAGATCCTTATGTCAGGGTTGGCAGTGTTTGGCGGGCAAGTGAACAGGCCTCGGCAGGGTCGTCAAGGGCCGCCTCTGGCATGGACCAGTAAGGCATGTTGTGAAATTGGGTTGAGCCTTGCGCTGCAAGCTGGTCAGATAAAGGTGGCTTTGCTTTGAGGTGCAACTGGCCTTCGCTTGTCATCAGCGCAAAGACTGTGCCATCGAGGTAAAGGCAGATACCACCAAACATCTTTCGACTTGTGACTGGCCCCAGATCGGAAAACAGATCGGTGGCGAAGGCGATATCAGCCTCCGACACAGCCATCAGGTGCTGGCGATCTTTTCGTCGAACTTGATCGACTCGCCACATCCGCAGGCGTCCACCACATTGGGGTTGCGGAATTTGAAGCCGCTTTCAAGCAGTGAAACTTCGTAGTCGATTTCGGTTCCGAAAAGGAACATCTGCGCCATCGGCGCAATCATCACGCGCGCGCCGTCCTGTTCGACGACTTCATCAAGCGGATCGACCTCGGTCACGTAATCCATAGTGTATTCCATGCCCGCGCAGCCGCCTTTCTTGACGCCAATGCGCAAGCCCTGGTGACCATCTTTGGTCATCAGTTTGGCGATCTGTGCTGCGGCCTTATCAGTTATGGTGACCGCTTGTTTGCCTGGAATACCGAACATGCGTTTGCTCCTTTGAGCATAAAGATAGTGGGCTGCCATTGCGTCCTCAAGAGGGCGCAGTGTCACGGTTTCCTACATGAATCCCAATTCAAGCCGTGCCTCGTCAGACATCATGTCCATGCCCCACTGCGGCTCAAACGTCATTTCGACATCGACCTGCTTAACACCTGGCAGCGGTTCGACGGCGTCTGCCACCCATCCCGGCATCTCGCCTGCAACAGGGCAACCGGGCGCTGTCAGTGTCATGATGATATTCACGGCGTTATCTTCCTTGATGTCGATCGTGTAGATCAATCCAAGGTCGTAAATATTCACCGGAATTTCCGGATCATAAACAGAGCGGCACGCTTGCACGATATCATCATAGAGCGGGTGTTCTGTGGTCGAGGGTGCGATCATTGGCGCACCTTCAAGCTGGGCATTGCTATCCGTCATGGCGTCCGTTCCTGAATTCCTGAGCAAACATATAGGGATTAGGCCTTGTGGCGTAAAGGGTGCCGGTTGCGTCGCGTCGTCCGCGCCACACCTTTCGCGCGGGTCTTTTTTGCACAACGAGGGATGTCATGCGGCCACCGGACGGCGGGGCCATCCCCAACCTGCAACCGTTGTGAGGAAAATTGCAGCGGCGATGTTCAAACTCGCTGCAAGCCAGAAGGCCGCGGCAACGGCTTCGGCATCGGTCAGAACACCAGCAAGAAAGATCACCGGCGGCATCAGAAGCTTGAAGATAGCCCCAGTGATTCCGGCGACCCGTCCCATATGGGCAGCCTCGGTGCTTTCCTGCCGGTACGACCAGACCCCGATTGCGTAAAAGATCGAGAACGCGCCTTCAAAAAAGCTGATGATAAACAATAGCCAGAGTGTTGGCGCTCCGGCACCGGCAAGGCAGATCAACGCCAACACCCAGATCGGCCAGTAGAACGCCGCGCGATAGCCGAGCCAGCGCCGCAGGCGGGGCGCGTAACCAGAAGCAATGATCGAGCCAACGCCTCCGACGGCGGCCACGAGTCCGACCTGAAAGTCGTTGGCACCCAGACCTGTCTTGAGTTTGAGGATCATTGCCACGGTAAACGCGCCTGCCGCGGCGTTGGTCAACACAACTGCGATGGTCATCATCACAAGTTCCCGATTGCGGGAGAAGACCACGAAACCTTCGCGCAGCGACGGCCAGAACGGGGCAGGGGTCGGATCGGGTTCTTCGGGCGTGACCGTGTAGGCCGCTGCCATACTCACAGCGAGAAGCAACGTCACCAGACCAACAAGCCCCGTCCCTCCGATAAGATAGAGGGCAAGGCCACCAAGCGCCGGACCGACTGTGCTGATCGTCGAATTTATGGCGCTGCTCAGCGATGTCGCATCGCTAAGGTCGGTGTGCGGAACAGTCAGCCTTAACAATGTGAACTGCAGGTTTCCAATCGCATAGCCCAAGAGGTTCAACGCGATCATAAAGACGGCAAGCGCTGCCAGATTGACCAGATCTGTCACCATCAAAAGCCAAAGCGCAGCGCAGGATAGTGCTAGCAGAATGCTATAGGCGCGGAATCCTGTCGCTTTGCGGATCCGGTCATTGATCACACCCACAAAAATCGCAAACAGGATATTGGGAACAAAGCCCGCGCCTGTGATCAAGGCAAATCCTGCACCTGTCCCGCTGATCTCTAGCGCCAACAACGGCAGGGCAAACGACAGCATGTTCTGCGCGAGATAAACCGCGGCAATAATCCCTGTCCCGGTCAGAAAGTGCCGATTGTAGCTTCTGAGTGACTTCACGGCTTAACTCGCTTGGGCAAGTGGTCCGGGGGTCTCACGGATCGGCAGATGGATCAGCGCTGCAGCGATGCCGAGGACAATCGCGGCCCACCACATCGGCTCATAAGTGCCGTAGGTGTCATAAATCCGCCCGCCCAGCCACGTCCCCAAAAACGCGCCGGTCTGGTGGCTGAGAAAGATCAGACCGCCGAGCGTCGCGAGGTATGAGACGCCTTGGGTCTGCGCTACAAGCGCAGTCGTCAATGGCACCGTGGACAGCCACAAAAGCCCCATTGCTGCAGAGAATATGTAGATGCTGCCGGGTGACAGTGGCGCCAGGATAAAGAGCGCAATCACGATGGCGCGGGCGAAGTAGATGCCGCTGAGGACACGTTTCTTGGAAAACCGTTGTCCTGACCAGCCAGAGGCAAACGATCCGGCAATGTTGAATAGCCCGATCAACGCAAGCGACGAAGCACCGATTGCCGGTGAAAGCCCCTGATCTGCGATATACGCAGGCAGATGCGTCTGGATGAAGGCAACGTGAAACCCGCAGACAAAGAAGCCCGTGAACAAAAGCACATAAGCGCGATCCTGAAATGCCGTGCGGATCGCATAGCCGAACCGGCTGTTTCCAGCCGTCACAGTGGGGATCGAAACGCGGTGCACCAGAACCGACACGGGCAGGATCAGCAGAAAGCTTACCGCAATAAACAAGATTGCATTCTGCCACCCAATCCAGCCAATCAGCGCCACAGAAAGTGGCGCTGAGACAAACATACCCGCCGACGCCGACGCGGTGCCAAGTCCCATGATGAAGCTGCGCTTTGAGGGCGAGACGATTTTTCCCAAAGCGATAATCACGATTTGGAACGCTGCGGCTCCAGTGCCGATGCCAACGATGATACCGGACAGCACAAATACTGTCGGATCAATGATCAGTCCACGGATTGCAAAACCGGTGGCCGCGATGGCCGCACCTGCTGCAAGAACACGCCCGCTGCCAAAGCGGTCGGCCAGCATTCCCGCGAGCGGTTGGGTAATGCCCCAACAAATTGCCTGAATGGCCAGCGATAGGGCAAAGACCTCGCGCGACCAGCCCAACGCTTCCGACATGGGGCGCAGAAACACCCCAAAAGTCGCGGCAAAGCCGAAACTGACGAAACCGATAAAGCAACCCGCCCAAATGGCGGCATTGACGGCGGGGGCATCGGGGGCATCTGGCGTCTGAGTTTCCATTGCGCGACGTTAGCGCCAAGTCCGCGACCGGAGAAGCCTTTTCATCGCACATCACTTCGGTCATATGCACACCATTGCAAAGGATGGCACCATGACGGCGACATTTTCATTTGATCTCAAGGCTACCGACGGAAAGGCCCGCACCGGCGTGATCAACACGCCGCGCGGCGATATCCGGACGCCGGCCTTTATGCCTGTCGGAACAGCGGCGACGGTCAAGGCGATGATGCCGGAAAGCGTGGCTGCCACCGGCGCAGATATCCTGCTCGGCAACACCTATCACCTGATGCTGCGTCCGACGGCCGAACGCATCGACCGCCTTGGCGGGCTGCATCAGTTTATGAACTGGGACAAACCGATCCTGACGGACTCAGGCGGGTTTCAGGTGATGAGCCTTTCTGACCTGCGCAAACTCACCGAAGAAGGTGTGACCTTCAAAAGCCATATTGACGGATCGCGGCATCATTTGACGCCCGAGCGTTCCATGGAAATTCAGAAGCTCCTCGGATCGGACATCGTGATGTGTTTCGACGAATGTCCGGCACTTCCTGCTGACCGCAAGCGGATCCAAGAAAGCATGGAGTTGTCGATGCGGTGGGCGCAGCGGTCCCGGGATGCCTTCGGGGATCGTCCGGGACATGCTTTGTTCGGTATCCAGCAAGGTGGTCTGGAAGAAGACCTGCGCGGGCGTTCTGCCGAGGCGCTCAGGGCGATCGAATTCGACGGCTATGCTGTCGGCGGACTGGCCGTTGGTGAAGGGCAGGAGGCGATGTTCAAGGTGCTTGATTTCGCGCCTGATCAACTCCCTGTCGATAAGCCGCGCTACCTGATGGGGGTGGGCAAACCTGACGATATCGTCGGTGCGGTCAAACGCGGTATCGACATGATGGATTGCGTCCTGCCAAGCCGGTCGGGTCGCACCGGTCAGGCGTTCACACGCCGCGGCGTGGTCAACATCAAGAACGCGCGTCATGCAGACGATCCGCGTCCTTTGGATGCCGAATGCACCTGTCCGGCCTGCAGCAATTATTCGCGGGCATATCTTCATCACGTTTTCCGCGCGCAGGAAATGATTTCAGGGATGCTGCTGACATGGCATAACCTGCATTACTTTCAGGAAATCATGGCCGGCATGCGCACGGCAATTGCAGCAGGTGCCTTCGCCGATTGGGAAGCGGATTTCCACGCGGGCCGCGCGAAGGGCGATATCGCACCCCTCTGACCGGCGAAACGCCGCAGCGCAAAAAGAATCGCCCCTCATCGCTTGCGGGCGACTTCAATGACCGCCACTGTGGGCCCAGTCGATAGATGTGGCGCTTGAAACCTTCATCCCATCGCCCCACATGTTGAAGCCAAGGAGATGCTCCATGTTGCCGCAAAGCGGGACAGGCGCGTCTTGCCGAAAAAAGGAAAAGAGCATGCAAGAACCAACGAGTTCGTCTTACCCCGTCCTGCCGCTGCGCGACATTGTGGTCTTCCCGCACATGATCGTGCCGCTTTTCGTCGGGCGTGAGAAATCGGTCCGCGCACTTGAAGAGGTGATGCAGGACGACAAGCAAATCCTGCTGTCCAGCCAGATCGACCCCGGTCAGGACGAGCCTGATCAGGACGGTATCTACAAAGTTGGCGTGCTGGCGAATGTCTTGCAGCTGCTGAAGCTTCCCGACGGAACCGTAAAAGTTCTGGTCGAAGGCCGCACACGCGTCAGGATCACCGACTTCGCTTCAAACGACCAGTTCTTTGAAGCCTCCTGTGAGGTTCTTGAAGAAACGTCTGGCGATCCGGCTGAAATCGAAGCGCTGTTGCGCAATGTGTCAGCCGAATTCGAGCGCTACGCCAAGATCAAAAAGAATATCCCTGAAGAGGCGATGGCCGCTGTCGGTGATGCGACCGAGCCTGAAAAGCTGGCAGACCTTGTGGCCGGCCATCTTGGCATCGAGGTTGATCAGAAACAGGCGCTTTTGGAGACGCTGTCTGTGTCTGAACGCCTGGAGAAGGTCTTTGGCATGATGCAGGGCGAAATGTCCGTGTTGCAGGTCGAGAAAAAGATCAAAACCCGCGTGAAATCCCAGATGGAGCGGACCCAGCGCGAGTACTATCTGAATGAGCAGATGAAAGCCATTCAGAAGGAACTTGGTGATGGTGAAGACGGCCAGAACGAGGTCGAGGAGCTTGAGGCGAAAATCGCCGAAACAAAGCTGTCCAAAGAGGCCCGCGAGAAGGTGGAAGCAGAGCTGAAGAAGCTCAAGAATATGTCCCCCATGTCCGCCGAAGCCACCGTAGTGCGCAATTATATGGATTGGATCCTCGGCGTGCCTTGGGGCACCAAATCGCGTGTCAAAAAGGACCTCAATCGCGCGCAGGATATTTTGGATGCCGATCACTTTGGTCTGGAAAAGGTCAAGGAACGGATCGTGGAATATCTCGCCGTCCAGCAGCGCTCCAAGAAGCTGAAAGGCCCGATCATGTGCTTGGTCGGCCCTCCGGGTGTGGGTAAAACCTCGCTTGGCAAATCGGTTGCCAAAGCGACGGGCCGCGAGTTCATCCGCATCAGCCTAGGTGGCGTGCGTGATGAAAGCGAAATCCGCGGTCACCGCAGGACTTATATCGGTTCGATGCCCGGCAAGATCATTCAGGCGCTGAAAAAGGCGAAGACCACCAACCCGCTTATCCTGCTCGATGAAATCGACAAGATGGGGCAGGACTTCCGTGGTGATCCGGCCTCGGCCATGCTTGAGGTGCTTGATCCGGAACAGAACTCGACTTTTGTCGATCACTACCTTGAGGTGGAATACGACCTTTCGAACGTGATGTTCCTGACCACAGCGAACTCCTACAACATGCCTGGCCCGCTTCTGGACCGGATGGAGATCATTTCGCTGGCTGGTTACACCGAGGATGAAAAGCGCGAGATTGCCAAACAGCATCTGCTTCCGAAGGTCATGAAGAACCACGGCCTGAAGGAAAAAGAGTTCACGGTCACTGACGATGCGCTGACAGCGATGGTACGGGTCTATACCCGTGAGGCGGGCGTCCGAAACCTAGAGCGTGAACTTGCGAAAGTGGCACGGAAAGCCGTCACCAAGATTGTGAAGAAAGAGGCGGATGTGATTGAAGTCACAGCCGAAAATCTTTCCGACTTCCTTGGTGTGGAAAAGCATCGCTTCGGTCTGGCCGAAGAAGAGGATCAAATCGGTGTCGTCACCGGTCTGGCCTGGACATCGGTTGGTGGCGAGCTTTTGAACATCGAAGCGCTGCGTCTTCCTGGCAAAGGCCGGATGAAGACGACCGGTAAGCTTGGTGATGTGATGAAAGAGTCGATTGATGCCGCGTCATCTTACGTTCGTTCCATCGCGCCCGAGATCGGGGTCAAACCGCCAAAGTTTGATACGCTCGATATCCATGTCCACGTGCCTGACGGGGCAACCCCGAAGGACGGCCCGTCAGCGGGTCTGGCCATGGTGACGTCGATCGTGTCGGTCCTGACCCAGATCCCTGTGCGCAAAGACATTGCCATGACAGGCGAGGTTTCGCTGCGTGGTAATGCGATGCCGATCGGTGGCCTGAAGGAGAAGCTGCTTGCAGCCTTGCGTGGCGGGATCACAACGGTCCTGATCCCTCAGGACAATGCCAAAGACCTGCCGGAGATTCCGGACAACGTGAAAGAGGGATTGACCATCATTCCCGTCAAACACGTCTCTGAAGTTCTGGAGCACGCGCTTGTGCGCAAGCCGGAGCCGATTGAGTGGGATGAGGCCGCAGAGGAAGCCGCCGCCGCCGCATTGAAAAGCGATAACGGCGGGGCAGGAGCCATCGCCCACTAAGCCTTGGTTAAAATTGAGAAGGGCGTCCTGAACAGGGCGCCCTTTTTTGTGGCCGACCGGCTTGACCTTCGGTTTGATCTGTCGCGGTATGGCGGCGAAATCTGAATGAAAGGCTGGCACATGGCCAAGACACCTCAATCCTCATTCGTGGACGGCGCAGACGCACCCGAACAAGACGGCCAAGCAGTCGGGCTGATGAAGAAGCCTGATCTTCTGGATGCCGTCGTGGCGCGCACCAATCTCAAGAAACGTGATGTGAAACCCGCCGTAGAAGCGGCGCTCGCATTGATTGGTGATGCGCTCAGAAACGGCGAGGAAGTCAACCTGCCGCCTCTGGGGAAGATGAGAGTGGTAAAAGCCAAGGACCTCGACGGCGGGGCCTCTGTGATCACGCTGAAACTGCGCACACCCAAGAATGCGACGGTCGCCGCGCAGACAGACAGCGCGGATTAAACCGGCGTGGTCCATCCAGAACTCTATATTCTGCGCCACGGCGAGACCTTCTGGAACGCCGAAAACCGCATGCAGGGTGAGCTCGATTCACCGCTGACGGATAAGGGTGAGTTGCATGCTGCGCGTCAGCATGAGATCCTGCGCAGCCGCGATCTGCAGGGTTTTCACTTCTACTGTAGCCCGCAGGGGCGTGCTTTTCAGACAGCAGCCATAGCACTCGGAGGCCTCGCCGAAACGATCAGGACGGATGACCGGCTGCGCGAGATCGGGGTCGGGGATTGGTCAGGGCGTCTGCGCGATGAACTGCCAATGCCCAAAGGTCCGAACCCGCTTATGGCGCAGTATGAAATGGCCCCGAACGGCGAAGGTTTCGCCGCGGTGAAGCGCCGTGTAAAGGCCTTTCTTGATGACCTGCCCGGACCGTCAGTGATCGTGACACACGGAATCACCGGAGGGATCATGCGTGGGCTTGTGATTGGCGAAAAGGCCCATCGCGGCCAGTCGCCTCATGGTGGGCAGGGGTGCGTCTACTGGCTCAAGAATGGTGAGCAGCACGTGCTGGATTAAATGCTAGCGCGGCGCCTCGACGCCTTCGGCAACAAATGCCCGCACTTCCATCCGGTGATGTGTTTGGCGTAACCCTTGGGCGTTCACGGCATCAATGCACGCCTTTACACCTTCTTTGCCATAGTGGTCAGGATGGAATTCGGCGATAATTGCCCGGACACCTGAGAGGTCTGCATGTGTCAGGAAATCAAGTTCTGCACCTTCGATATCCATGATCAGGACGTCAGGCCGAAACCGCGATTTCACGTCATCCCAGCCAATTGTTGCAATGTCGATTTTCGGGCGGTTGGGGCGGCCAACCTTGTAAACGGAGGAGCCGAGATATGACCCATGGATGTGAAAGCGCATACTGTCGGGCCGGTCGGGATTAGCAATCAGCAGCTTGTTTTCCACGGAAGCACGGGCGGAAAGTCCGTTGATTTGATAGAGCCGTTCGACGTGAGGGATCAGCTCGGGATTCGCCTCGAAGCTGAGAAGTTCGACTCCTTTCTTATGAAATGCAGTGAACCCTCCGACGAATCCCAGACCCGCGCCCATTTCCAAAACGCGATCAGATTCCCGCGTCAGTTTGGTGGCGAGTTTCCTTTCAGGGCGTTCGTATATCCCCTTCGCAATCCTCTTTACCATCTTTTCATTGAGAAATGGTGAATGTGGAACTTTAACACCCTCAAATTCAGCGCCGAGGTCGGTATCATTCTGGGCGCTGTCCTGTGGCATCTGGTGTCGTTCCGCGTGTTGAGGGGGATCTTGCTCGTGGAAATTGTCGGTTTCCTTACGCGTTGTCCATGGCTGGCGACAAACTTAAAGCGAGATCGCGAGTTCTTTTGGAAATTGATGAAAACAGCCGCTTGCATCGTCCAAAAACTTCGCCTAAACGATGCGCTGTCGGGTGATTAGCTCAGTTGGTAGAGCGCTTCGTTTACACCGAAGATGTCGGGAGTTCGAGTCTCTCATCACCCACCATTCCCTCCCTCATTTTTGTTTTTGCACATCGCCTGATGCTCTGCGGCTCATAGGTGCATTTGTGCACAGAATTTTCGGAAGCATGGGGAATGTTTCTTTTCTGCGCACAGGTTACATTGCGGTCAAATCAGGAAAAGGAGTGATCCAATGAGTTGGAATCCTGCACTAGACCCAGACTGCCCGACCGGCGATGACATTGACGCAATTGACACTGTGATCGTGCCGCGTGCGCGTGATCTGGGTGGATTTGAGGTGCGCCGCGCCTTGCCTGCGCCGCGGCGTCAGATGGTTGGGCCGTTTATCTTTTTTGACCAGATGGGCCCTGCCGAGTTTGTCACGGGGCAGGGGATTGATGTGCGGCCGCATCCGCATATCGGTCTGGCCACGGTCACTTACCTGCATCGCGGTTCGATCCATCACCGCGACAGTCTGGGCACCGATCAGTGGATCGAACCCGGCGCTGTCAACCTGATGATCGCAGGTCACGGCATTACCCATTCCGAGCGTATGGATGGTGCTGCGCGCGAGAAACCGCAGAGCCTTTTCGGCATCCAGAGCTGGATTGCCCTGCCCAAAGGTGCCGAAGACCGCGCGGCCGATTTCATCCATGCGCCAAAAGCCGATCTGCCGATGCTGGAAGGTGAAGGCAAGCAGGTGCGATTGATCATGGGCGAGGCCTATGGCGAGCGTGCACCTGTCGAAACCCCGTCAGAGATGTTCTATCTTGATGCGCTGCTTGAGGCCGGAGCCAAGCTGCCATTGCCCGACAATCACGAGGACCGTGGTGCTTATGTGCTTGAAGGTGAAGTGGAAATTGCAGGGCAGACGTTCGATGCCGGAAAGATGATGGTGTTCCGTCCTGGCGACCGTGTGAGCATGAGGGCCGGTGCAAATGGCGCGCGCGTGATGCTGCTTGGCGGGGCCACAATGGAAGGTGACCGTTATATCTGGTGGAACTTCGTGGCCTCCAGCAAGGAGCGGATCGAAGAGGCCAAGGAGGCATGGCGCGCCGGCGATTGGCAAAACGGGCGCTTCCAATTGCCGCCCGGTGACGATGCGGAATTTATTCCGCTGCCAGAGCGTTAAGCCTGCTTGACGGCGTCGCGCCGTCCTCATAGAAGCGCATCATTCGGGCGTCAGTCCGGATGATGCAGATGCGCGGTTGTAGCTCAGTTGGTTAGAGTACCGGCCTGTCACGCCGGGGGTCGCGGGTTCGAGCCCCGTCAACCGCGCCACTGCTTTCCCCCGATCACGAGACATGACGCAACGGGTCCGGCAGCATATGCGCTGGATGTTTGTGCAATCGTGGTAAACGCCAATTTTTACGGGTCACAGCCCGTGCACCGGCGGTGCACCATGCGTACACAGATTGTACACGGCCCGTGCATACACCCGCCCAAAGGCGACGTGGTTAACGCACCGTGCGGGTCAAATCCTGACCACATCGTTAGCGCCATCCGGCCGCGTCAGAGAAAAACATCCGGAACGTCGTTTTTGTCGTTGACGCTTCCTAACGTGATGAGTATTCCGCACGTCACGCGCGGTTGTAGCTCAGTTGGTTAGAGTACCGGCCTGTCACGCCGGGGGTCGCGGGTTCGAGCCCCGTCAACCGCGCCATTTCACCAAAGCTCGTATCTCGTTGGTCAGGCGCCCGTCCGGTTGCCAAGGTCATTGGACCAAGCTGCGCGCGGGCACAGCTTGATCAATGTTTTTCACAAAAGCCGTTCGGCGTGTTCGCGGTAATGCGTCAGAAGCAATTTCAGCTCGGCAAGTTCCACCTGAAATTCGTGGAAGACGAGCGCTTTTTGTTCCTCGCTGAGGACTGCTCCATCGAGTTGCGCTTGCAGGTTGGCCTCAATCACCGACCAGCGTGACAAAAGCCCGTCAAGATCCTCTGCGATGACGTCGTTGGGTGCCGGCGCAATCCCTGCGGCAGGGAGGCCGTGGCGCAATGCCTCAAGTGAGGCCCCGAAGATTTGCATTGTTGCTGCGAGGTCTTCTGCAGCGGCCTCTGCGTTGTAGCCTGTCCAGATTTCAAAGCTGTCCTTGGCCATCTTCTGCGTAAGCATCAGTTGCCGCCCTGCCAATTCGATCATCATCGAGTCGCGGGCAGAAACCTGAAAGGGATTGGTGTAGTGGCCACGTACATCACTGGCCAACTGGTTCGTCAATTCCAGCAGCTTGAGGTTGTGGTCGTCGACAAAATGTGCGCTTTCGATATCGGTCGGGTCGGCGAGGACCGCAAGCACGGCCTCGGCGACAAGCGCCCATTCGGCCTCGACTTCATCAATGTCGTGCAGGATCTTGCGGTCGGTCTCGGCCACCAGCGTCCCCAGTTCTGGATCGCCATACCGCAGCGCCGCGATGTAGCGGTCGAAATCCTGCTTTGCCTGGTGCAAGACCGCTTCGCCCTCTTCCGGCACGACACCTGACGTCAGGGTGCAGGTGGCCGCCGCCAGTTGTTGCGAGAGTGTGCGCAGCCGACTGACAAGCTCCAGCCGTTCAGAGGCATCAGACGCAAGAGCGACTTCGGTCAGAACGTTTAGGTCGCTGTTTGCGGACTGTTGCGCGAATGTTGGCGTGGTGATGAGAAGGGAACCGGAAACAAGGGCCGTCGCCAAGGACCCCGAAACTCGTAACACTCTTAAGCGCATAAATGACATTGCTACCTCGGAATGTTGTCTGTGGTTATTGAGTCCTACGGCTGCATGTCGATTCTAAGGCGCGAAGCTGGCAAAAATGTTTAGTGGGGCAAATCTTACCAATCGTGTTTTTCGGTTGGAGAAGTCAGGCGAGGCAGCCTCCGTTTTGCGCACAATGCAGTAGCTGATGCTGATAGAAGCAGCGCTTTGGTCGTTGACCGGAAAAGTCTGCGGACATGTCGAAGCCAGACATCGGTAGGAGCGTTCTGCCGTTCTCAGAGCGCTTGCTATGCAATCATTTCGTCCGTGATCGTTATGAACTTTGCTCTGTTGTCCCGGTGCACATCCGCAAGAACCGTTTCTTCGTCGTTGGGGTATACTTCGGTCAGGGCGGTTTTGAAGGCGGCGTCGTAGGTCTGGTTGAGCCAGTCAATCGCCGCAGTTTGTCCCAGCAGGCAGCTTGCATTCAGGGGCAGGCGGGTGCCGTTCTTTTTCATCGGGCTGCGGTAGTGATAGATCGCGTCGTCGCGGGCGGCGTCGATGAGGTTGAAATTCCATGCCTCGCGCTTGCCCACGAACCTCGCAATCGAGAAATCAATCCAGGCAAATGTCGAGGTTTCAAAGACATTCGCCTTCGCGATCTCGTCCAAGAGGGCGATCTTACTGTGCCAGATGCCAAAAACCTTCTCGAAAGTTTCGCGGCTCGTCCCTTTGAGATCGCGCAGGTAGTGAATGATCCCCTTGTCGCCGCTCCGCTTGCTGGCATTGTCTGGCAGCGCTTCTCCGAAGGCGACGGAGAGGTCGTAAAGCTTTGGCATCAAAGGGTATTTGGGCAGGTCCACAACTGCGCGGGTGATGACGTGGAGCCTGACATCGTGTTTTTCGGCAAATGCGGTGGTTGCGGCGATGGTATCGGGGCAGTCCGACATAAACACCAGATTGCCGCCACTGATCAGCGCGATGCTTTTCTCGTGCAACTGGCGATAGTAGCGCAGTGACCGCTTCGGATTATCCTCTGTGGGCCAATAGCCCATCAGATACGTGCGATCTTGCAGAAGAGGTGACGTCATGGGGCGGTGCCGGAGACTGCTGAATTTGATTGCCGGGATGCGACAGGAACGGGCCGGTCAGATGCCGGCCCGCCCGTTTCGACGCGGGTCAGCCCGTCATTCCGTCGAGGATGCGCACCCAGCTTCTGATGCCCTTGTGGAACGATGACAGGTCGTATTTCTCGTTTGGAGAATGGATCTGGTCGTCGTCCTTGCCGAAGCCGATCAGCATCGCGTCCATGTCGAGGATATCCTTGAAGTATCCCGCGATCGGGATTGACCCGCCGCAGCCGACATAAGCGGCCGCATTGGGCCATTCATCGGAAAGCGCCTGCCGTGCCTGATCAAAGGCGGGGTGGGTTGTTGTCATTTGTCCTGCGGGGCTGGCGCCATGCTCTGCCCAGGCCACGCTACAGTCGGCGGGGATCATGTCTTCCACCATTTTGCGGAAATTCTCGCGGATGGCGTGGGGGTCTTGGGTGCCGACAAGGCGGAAGCTGATCTTGGCAGAGGCTTTGGACGGCAGGACCGTCTTGAAGCCGTCGCCGGTGTAGCCTGAGGTCATCCCGTTGACCTCGCAGGTGGGGCGCGACCAGATCATCTCGAGCGGGCGGCGGCCCTCTTCGCCCGCAGGGATCGAGAGACCGACTTCACCCAGGAATGCTTTTTCGTCGAACCTCAGGTCGTCCCAGGCGGCGGCGAGTTCGTTCGAAAGCTCTGGCACACCCTCGTAGAAATCAGGGATGGTGATCCGGCCTGTGTCGTCGTGAAGCGCTGCGATCACTTTGGCCAGAACGCGGGCGGGGTTCATCGCCAGCCCGCCATACATGCCAGAGTGCAGGTCCTTGTCGGGGCCTGTGATCGTCAATTCCTCGCCCAGCAGCCCGCGCAATTGAGTGACGATTGACGGTGTCTTTTCGTCGTAAAGACCGGTGTCGCAGATCAGTGCGATGTCGGCTGTCAGCTCGTCGCGGTTTTCCTCCATAAAGGGAGTAAGCGAAGGCGAACCGGATTCCTCTTCGCCTTCAAAGAACATGGTGATCTTGCAGGGCAGGGTGCCATGCACCGCCTTCCATGCGCGGCAGGCCTCGACGAATGTCATGAGCTGCCCCTTGTCGTCGGACGACCCGCGGCCACGAATGACCTTGCCTGCAGGCGTTTCTTCGATCTGGGGATCGAAGGGGTCATTGTCCCACAAATTCAGCGGATCAACGGGCTGCACATCGTAATGCCCGTAAAACAGGACATGCGGGCCTTCGCCGTCGTAGTGGGCCACGACCATCGGGTGTCCCGGCGTGGGGCGTTTGCTGGCGTCAAAGCCGATGCTTTGCAAGTCCGCCACAAGCCAGTCGGCCGCTTTGTCGCAATCGCCCTTGTAGGCAGGATCGGTCGAAATCGACGGGATCCGCAAAAGGGCCAGAAGGCGGTCGAGCGCCTCGTCTAGATTTTCGTCAACACGGGCGAGTACGGGATCAAGGGTCATGGGGCCTACCTGCTGAGGGTGATATTCAGGGCTGAAGGTTGTCCGCTTTGCCGCCAGCGTCAAGCAGGTCGCCCGCTGGATCCACCTGGAAACGAATGAATAGGCTGACCGCAGCGGGAAATTGCAGGACCGTAAGGCTTTCGGGGCATCTTGCAGCCTCACGACGGGTGGTGTCGCAGCAGATCGCGTGCTGTGTCCGCTATCGTGACGGTGATCAGTGACGCGTCCACGCGTGGTGCTGACCTTCGGTGATCCCAAAGACTTGGCCCTTGTACGCCATCTCTGGCGGCTGACGTGCCGTTGAGGGCGGCATTTCTTGATGCAAATCAATGAAGCCTGACGCTACATCCAGCACTTATGATTCCGAGAAGGGGCGACACTTTGTTACGGGTTGTCGGAGCATCGCGCGCCCTATATGACGCTTAGAACGATTCAAAAGGCGACAAGACCCGCCTGATGAGACGAAGACGAAGGACGAATCTGTGGATTATAACGCCCAGCTCGACAACGCGATTGCACGTTTGCACGATGAAGGACGCTATCGGACATTCATCGATATTGAACGGACGCGTGGTCAGTTTCCACACGCAACATGGCGCAAGCCGGATGGATCGGAAGCACCGGTCACCGTCTGGTGCGGCAACGACTATCTTGGCATGGGGCAGCATCCCGTCGTGCTGGCGGCCATGCATGAGGCCATTGACGCCACAGGTGCTGGCTCTGGCGGGACACGCAATATTTCGGGCACGACGGTCTATCACAAGCAGCTTGAAGCCGAGCTGGCCGACCTGCACCGCAAGGAAGCGGCCCTGCTTTTCACGTCCGCCTATATTGCGAATGATGCAACTTTAAGCACTTTGCCTAAGCTGTTTCCCGGTCTGATCATCTATTCCGATGCGCTCAACCATGCATCCATGATCGAAGGCGTGCGCCGGAACGGTGGGGCGAAACGCATTTTCCGTCACAACGATGTGGCGCATCTGCGCGAGTTGATGGCGGCTGACGATCCGGCCGCGCCAAAGCTGATCGCGTTTGAGTCGGTCTATTCGATGGACGGTGACTTTGGCCCGATTGAAGCGATCTGTGATCTTGCTGACGAGTTCGGCGCGCTGACCTATATCGACGAAGTGCACGCTGTCGGCATGTATGGCCCACGCGGGGCAGGTGTTGCTGAACGCGATGGCCTGATGGGTCGCATTGATATCATCAATGGCACGCTGGCCAAGGCCTATGGTGTCATGGGTGGCTATATCGCGGCATCTGCGAAAATGTGTGATGCCATAAGATCTTATGCGCCGGGGTTCATCTTTACGACTTCGCTACCGCCTGCGGTTGCGGCTGGTGCAGCTGCGTCGGTCAAGCATCTCAAGACAGATCAGGCCCTGCGCGAACGTCATCAGACACAAGCGAAAATCTTGAAGCTGCGCCTGAAGGGGCTGGGCCTGCCGATCATTGACCACGGCAGCCATATCGTGCCTTTGATCGTCGGTGATCCTGTGCACACAAAGAAGCTGTCGGATATGCTTCTGGCCGATTTCGGCATCTACGTACAGCCGATCAACTTCCCCACCGTGCCGCGCGGCACCGAGCGTTTGCGCTTCACACCGTCGCCGGTTCACGGCCCGCGCGAGATTGATGCACTGGTTGGCGCGCTCGATGGGCTGTGGTCGCACTGTGCGCTGAATCGTGCTGACTTGGCGGGATAAAACCTTTTCTGCCTGTGCATAACTCGTTGCTGCGTGTTAATACTGGTGAAAGCGTTCGGAAATTGTTGATTCGTGACTGGTCGGGCGCTTAGGGGCAGAAAGCGACGGGACAGTCGATGATAGGCAAAGCCTTCAAACGCGCGCAGGCGGAGGGTGAAATCGTCACCAAAGGGTTTGACGATTACGAGGTTCGTCTTGGCGATGTGATGCGCGGTGAACGCGCAACAATGGGCAAGAGCCTGCTTGATGTGCAGCGCGAGTTAAAAATCAAAGCGGCCTATATCGCAGCGATTGAAAACGCCGACCCGAGTGCATTCGATACACCAGGCTTTATTGCCGGTTATGTCCGGTCCTATGCCCGCTATCTCAATATGAATCCTGACGAGGCCTTTGCGGCCTTCTGTGCGGAAAGTGGCTTTACCACATCGCACGGCATGTCCTCGGAAGCATCGCCGCGCAAGCCCAAAGGGTATGATCCATCCACGGCGCCGTTGGGCAAGGATATTTTCAAGTCTTCCGCGACACCGTTCATCCCGGCCAATGAAGCCGTGTTTTCAGGCATCGAGCCGCGCGCCATCGGGTCTTCACTGGTGCTTTTGGCACTGATTGGCGGATTGGGCTACGGCGGTTGGACCGTTCTGCAAGAGGTCCAGAAGGTGCAGTTTGCGCCGGTTGATCAGACACCGGCTGTGGTGTCAGAGCTTGATCCTTTGGCAGGGGCGACAAATGCGATTGCGCCTCAGGATGCATTGGCCGACCTGCAGACACCATCCTTCGAGGCGCTTGACCGGCTATATCGTCCGCAGGCGCTCGATGTGCCTGTGCTTGTCGCCCGTGATGCGCCGATTTCGACACTGTCGCCGTCAAACATCGGGGCCTTGGCCCCGACATTGAGCGAACCGGAAGCGCCTGTGCTGGCACAGATCGAACAGACCGCACCCGAGGTGCTGACACCTCAGGTTGTCGAGCCTCCGATCCCTGAGGTGCAACTGGTTGCGGTGCGCCCTGCGTGGGTGCGCGTGCAATCGGCGGACGGCACAATCATCTTTGAAGGTGTGATGGAGCCGGGCCAGAACTTTGTCGTTCCCACCACCGAAGAGCCAGCCCGTTTGCGCGTTGGCGAGAGCGGGGCGATGTATTTCGCCGTGAACGGCCAGCATTATGGCCCTGTCGGGCAGCCCGGTGTGGTGACCTCGAATGTTGATCTGAGCGCGGTCAGCCTGACCGAAACCTATCAGATTGCCGATCTGGACGCCGACAATGACCTTGCCCAGATCGTGAACGTCGCAGAAGTGACCACAGACCCGTAATCGCCGAGAGCTTGGCCTTGCTGAGAGGGCGCGCGCAGCCTAGGTTGCGTGTCAACGACCCCGCATAAGAAAGCGAGCCGATGTCCCTCAATCACATTCGTCCGTGGCGCAACATTTACCGCCGCAAGTCCAGACAGATCATGGTTGGCAATGTCGCCGTAGGTGGCGATGCCCCGATTTCGGTCCAGACCATGACGAACACGCTGACGACGGATGTGAAGGCGACGATTGAACAGGTCAACGCGGCTGCCGAGGCGGGGGCCGATATTGTCAGGATTTCAGTCCCTGACGAGGCATCAAGTGCAGCGCTCAAGCAGATCATCCCCGAGGTCAGCGTACCGATCGTCGCGGATATCCATTTTCATTACAAACGCGGGATCGAAGCGGCAGAAGCCGGCGCGTCCTGTCTGCGTATCAACCCGGGCAACATTGGTGATGAAACCCGTGTGAAAGAGGTGATCAAAGCCGCGCGCGACTACAATTGCTCGATCCGGATCGGCGTCAACGCAGGGTCGCTGGAAAAGCATCTGCTTGAAAAATACGGAGAGCCTTGCCCTGACGCCATGGTTGAAAGCGGCATGGATCACATCAAGATCCTGCAGGATAATGATTTCCACGAATTCAAGATTTCCTGCAAAGCCTCTGACGTGTTCATGGCAGCGGCAGCTTATCAGCAGCTTGCTGATGTGACCGATGCGCCGATCCATCTCGGCATTACAGAGGCCGGTGGCTTGATGTCAGGCACGATCAAATCGGCGATTGGTCTGGGCAATCTGCTTTGGATGGGCATTGGCGATACAATCCGTGTCAGCCTTTCGGCTGATCCGGTCGAAGAGGTGAAGGTCGGATACGAAATCCTCAAATCGCTCGGCCTGCGCCATCGCGGTGTGAACATCATTTCCTGCCCGTCCTGTGCGCGGCAGGGGTTTGACGTCATCAAGACGGTTGAGGCACTCGAAAAGCGGTTGGAGCACATCAAGACGCCCATGTCGCTGTCGATTATCGGCTGTGTGGTCAACGGGCCTGGAGAGGCGCTGATGACAGATGTGGGCTTCACCGGTGGCGGGGCAGGGTCCGGCATGGTCTATCTGGCGGGCAAGCAAAGCCACAAACAGTCCAACGAGAATATGATCGACCACATTGTCGAACAGGTCGAAAGGAAAGCCGCCGAGCTTGAGGCCGAACGCGCCAAAGCCGCTGCCGAATAAGACCAATCAGGAAAGGCCCGTCATGCGCCAGTCAAAGCGGGGCGATGTTGATCCCTTTATCGTGATGGATGTGATGGAGGCTGCGCGCCAGGCGGAAGAAGCGGGCCGTCACATCATCCACATGGAGGTCGGTCAGCCGGGCACCGGGGCACCTGAGGCAGCAAAGCAAAAGCTGATCGGTGATATGGCGACGCCGCTGGGATATACCGTGGCGCTTGGGTTGCCTGAGCTGCGGCAGCGGATCGCGCAGCATTATGGCGATTGGTATAACGTTGATCTGGACCCGCGCCGAGTGGTCGTGACCAGCGGTGCCTCGGGTGCGTTTCTCCTGGCGTTTTCGGCGCTTTTTGACAACGATGCGCGTGTGGGTTTGGGGACACCTTGCTATCCGTCATATCGTCAAATCCTGAAGGCTGTTGGCCTAACGCCAGTTGATATCAAGACCAGTTTGGAAAACCGTTTTCAGCCGCGTCCCGAAGATGTGGCATCCAATGACCTCGACGGGCTGATTGTCGCCTCGCCTGCCAACCCGACCGGCACAATGCTTGGCAACGCGGCACTTTCAGATCTGGCAGCGGCTTGTCAGGCGCATGGTGCTGCATTTGTGTCCGACGAAATCTATCATGGTGTCGATTATGACGTCGCGCCGGTCTCGGCCTTGCAGGTCACGGATGAGGCCTATGTCGTCAATTCCTTCTCGAAGTATTTCTCGATGACGGGGTGGCGCGTCGGCTGGATGGTGGTGCCGGAGGATCACGTTCGGCAGGTTGAACGCTTGGCGCAGAATATGTTTATCTGCGCGCCCCACGCAGCACAGCGCCTAGCATTTCATGCGATGGACTGCGGCGCGGAGCTGGATGCGTTCAAGGAGGTCTATAAGGCCAATCGTGATTTGATGATTGAAGGTCTCAAAGCGGCCGGGCTGGGTAAATTCGCGCCGCCTGACGGGGCCTTCTATGTCTATGTTGATGTGTCTGACTATACCGATGATGCGTTGAGCTTTGCTGCGGAAATCCTTGAAAAGGTTGGCGTTGCTGTCACACCGGGTCTCGACTTTGATAGCCGTCGCGGCCATCACTGGCTGCGGTTTTCCTATGCGCGCAGCACCGCAGATATCACCGAAGGGCTGGAGCGGCTGGCGGCCTTCATGAAAGAGCGCGGCTGATGTTGCGTCTGGCCTTTTTGCTGGTGTGGCTGGGGGTGGCGGCGGCAGCACAAGGCACGACGGCGCTGCGCGACCTGACCATCACCGAGACGCGGGGTGGCGTCACCATGACAGTGGCGATGTCCCAGATTGCACCCTATCGCGTCTTTACGCTGGACGCACCACGCCGCGTGGTTCTGGATATTCAGGGCGCCCCGGTGGATGTGCTCCAGACTGACCCTGCGGCTGACGGGATCACATCAGTGCAGGTTGCGGCCCTGCGACCCGGCTGGACGCGGATCATTGCAGAGCTTGCAAGTCCGTTGGCCATCGAAACCGCCGGTCTGCGTCGTGAGGGTGATCGCGCGGTGCTGACATTGGCACTGCGCGAGAGCGATGAGGCGTCTTTTGCCGCGGCGGCGGGTGCTCCGCTTGATCCTGACTGGCAGGCCACCGCAGAATTTGACCCTGATGTTGCCGCGGCGGCGGCATTGGCGGCTGACTTTGTCATCGTCCTTGATCCGGCCCATGGGGGCCGTGACAGCGGCGTCGTGGGCGGCGGCATCAAAGAGGCTGATCTGGCCCTGATCATGGCTGAGGAACTGGCCTTCAGGCTCAACGCGATTTCGGGTGTGGCGGCAATCTCAACCAGACGCAGCGACGAGACCGTCAGCGCGACAGAGCGGCTGCAACGCGCGCGCGATCTTGCGCCTGATTTGCTGATCTCATTTGAGGCCAGCTTTGGTGACGGTGAGGGTGTTCGTGTTCTGACACGCCCTGATAATGCTGCGTCTGATACGTCTGCTTTGCAGGAGGGTACGCTGTCAGGCGTTGCGACTGTCCTGAATGATCTGTCTGTAGCGGAAACGCTGCCAGAGGCGCGCCGGATCGCGGATGCCTTTGCCGCGAGCATGGCCAGAACGGGCGTGCCTGTGTTGCGGGATGGTCGTGGCGAAGCGACCTCGCCACTCTTGCGGGCGCCTGATTTTCCTGCGGTGATTGTGTCGTTCGGTGATCTGGCCAATCCCGATTTGCGGGCCTTTCTTGCGGCACCCGAAGGACGCAACGCCATTGGGCGCGCGATCGCGGAAACGGTTTTGCTTTTGGCGCGTTAGGCTGACGTCCAATTCAAGCGAACGTGAAGCTGACGGAGCGAAACGACGCTGACGCGGGCGATATGGCCTTTTGACCGTCCGGTTGGAGAGGCCTATAAGAAAGGTCTGTTGAACTCAGCGATTGGTACCCATTCGTGCTACGTTTTATCCTGTCATTCTTTGGTGGCATCTTCTCATTGCTCTTTCTTGGCCTGCTGATGGCGGGCATCGGGCTTGGCGGCGTGCTTTATCTCTATGGGCGTGATCTGCCCAGCTATGAGACATTGGCGCAATATACCCCCAAGACCATCAGCCGGATTTATTCCGGCGAAGGGCAGATCATCGACGAATTCGCGGTTGAGCGTCGTCTGTTTACACCTGCTGAGGAAATCCCCGATATCGTCAAGCAGGCGTTCATTTCGGCCGAGGACAAGAATTTCTACGAGCATCAGGGTTATGATGCGATGGGGATGGTCTCTGCTTTCGTGGATGCGGTTCAGTCGCGAGGTGAAAACCTGCGCGGGGCCTCGACGATCACACAGCAGGTGATGAAGAACTTCCTGCTTGATGGATCGGTGTCGGTCGAACGGAAGCTGAAAGAGATCATTCTGGCCACGCGCATCGAAGGCACGATGTCGAAAGAACGTATCCTTGAGCTTTACCTTAATGAGATTTTTCTGGGCCAGAACAGCTATGGCGTGACTGCCGCGGCGCTGACCTATTTCAACAAATCCCTTTCCGAACTCACACCCGGCGAGGCCGCCTATCTTGCCTCGCTACCGAAATCCCCGTCCAACCGCCATCCGGTCCGCGACCGCGATACGGCGATTTTCTGGCGCAACAACACGCTGCGCGAGATGTTTGAAAACGGCTATATCGACGCGGAAACCTATGAGCGTGAGCGCAACGGCCCACTGCTGACAGTGCAGGGCGGGGATTATGCAGACTTCCGCGAAGAACTGCCTGACCGGGATTACTTTACTGACGAAATCCGACGCCAGTTGAGCCAAAACTTTGGCGAGGAGGAATTCTTCTCAGGTGGTCTGTCGATCCGCGCCACGATTGACCCTGATTTGCAGAAGACTGCTGCCCATTCCTTGCAGCAGGCGCTGGAGCAGTATGACCGCGAACAACAGATCTGGCGCGGCACCGGTGAAACATTGCCGGAGAACGTGCTGTCTGAAGAGACGCTTTGGCGCGCTGCGCTGTCAGAGGTCAACGTGCCACGCAACATTGATCTGGGCGGGCAATGGTACCCTGCGGTCATTCTTGATGTGGCCGAGAATACGCTGACCATCGGCATTGAGGGTGTCGAGGAAACCGAGGCGGAACCCTTCGTTGTCCCACGCGAGGATATCCAGTGGACGGTCGGTGACTTCTTTGAAAACTTCGATCCCGGTGACGTGGTGCACGTCCGCCGGTTGCTGAATGACGAAGGCAATTTCGTCCGCTGGACTTTGCGACAGGTGCCCGAAGTGCAGGGCGCCTTTATGGCGATGGACGTGAACACCGGACGTGTGCTTTCGATGCAGGGCGGCTTCAGCTATGAGCAGTCTGTGTTTAACCGCGCGACGCAAGCGCAGCGGCAGCCGGGCTCATCCTTCAAGCCATTTGTCTATGCGGCGGCGCTCGATAGCGGGTATTCCCCTGCGACGATCATTGTCGATGCCCCGATTGAAATTAACACGCCACAGGGCACATGGCGGCCGCGCAACGCGTCGAACCAGTTTTACGGTCCGACACCGATGCGCACCGGGATCGAGCAGTCGCGGAACCTGATGACGATCCGGCTGGCGCAAGAGGTCGGGATTGACACGATCGGGCGCTATGCGGAACGCTTTGGTGTTTATGATGATATGACACCGGTTCTTGCGGCATCACTGGGCTCAAACGAAACCACGCTTTTCAAGATGGTCGCGGCCTATGCGATGTTTGCAAATGGCGGTGAACGGGTAGAGCCAACCTTGGTGGACCGCGTACAGGACCGCTATGGCAATACGCTTTACCGCCATGACCAGCGCGATTGTCTTGATTGCGACGAACTTGCGCTTCCTGCTGGTGAGGCACCGCGCATCATCACCAATCGCAGCCGCGTCATGAACGAGATCACGGCCTACCAGCTGACGTCGATGATGCGGGGCGTTGTGGATCGCGGCACGGCAAGCCGCACAGTGAACCTATCCGTGCCTATTGCGGGCAAGACTGGGACGACAAACGACGCCAAGGACGTCTGGTTCATCGGTTTCTCATCCAACATCGTAGCGGGCTGCTACATCGGGTTTGATACGCCAGAGCCTCTTGGCCGTGGTGCCTCGGGTGGGGGCTATTGCGGGCCTGTCTTCACGCGCTTCATGGAAGAGGCAATCGAGAAATACGGCTCAGGACCCTTCCGCGTCCCTCAGGATTGCCAATTCATCAACATCGACCGCTTTACCGGTGGACGCCTGCCTGATGGCGTGGGTGGCGACAATGTGGTGCGCGAATGCTTCCGTCCGGGTGAAGAGCCGCTCTTTGGCATCATGTTCGATGGTGGATTTGCGATGGGGGCTGATCTGCCGCTTTTCGAGGAAGCGGACTCGCAGCGTCGTCAGGTGACCACATCGACAGGTGAACGGGTCACCGTCGGGGATCGCGCCACCTTTGGTGAACTGTCGTCGGGTGGTCTTTACTGACCCCGCTTGTGGCTGTCGAAAGCGGGCTGTAAGACAGCTTTCACGCAATGACAAAGCAGACAAGGGTGGCTGATGCGCGCGGAAACCGAAAATACAGTCGAGGCGATTGAAAAGTCGCTTTCGCTTCTTGCGCAGCGGATGGATTACGACACCGCGCCGCACAGGCTTGAGGAATTCAACGCGCGTGTCGAGGACCCTACATTGTGGGATGATCCGGAGGCCGCGCAAAAGCTGATGCGCGAGCGGCAGCTTCTTGTCGATGCCATGCAAAGCTACGAGAGCATCAAGCAAGAGCTGTCTGACAATGTTGAACTGATCGAGCTTGGCGAGATGGAAGACGACACTGACGTCGTCGCAGAAGCCGAAGCAGCTTTGATAGCCCTGAGAGCTAAGGCCGCCGAGAAAGAGCTGGAGGCCCTGCTTGACGGCGAGGCGGACGGCAACGACACCTTCCTTGAAATCAACGCCGGTGCTGGTGGCACCGAAAGTTGCGACTGGGCCAACATGCTGGCGCGGATGTATGTGCGTTGGGCCGAGAAAAAGGGCTACAAGGTCGAGCTGCAATCAGAGCAGCCAGGTGACGAAGCTGGTATCAAATCTGCTGCCTACAAGATCAGCGGGCATAACGCTTACGGATGGCTCAAGTCTGAAAGCGGTGTCCACCGTCTTGTGCGCATTTCGCCGTTCGACAGTGCAGCCAAGCGCCACACGTCCTTCACATCTGTGAAGGTCTATCCGGTCGTGGACGACAATATCGAGATTGAGGTCAATCCTGCAGATATCCGGATTGATACCTATCGCTCTTCGGGGGCGGGCGGACAGCACGTCAACACCACCGATTCTGCTGTGCGGATCACGCATAATCCCACAGGGATTGTGGTCACCAGCTCTGAGAAGTCGCAGCATCAGAACCGTGACATCGCCTTGAAGGCGCTGAAATCGCGGCTTTACCAGATCGAGCTTGATAAGCGCTCTGCGCTTGTAAACGAAGCCCATGAGAATGCTGGCGATGCTGGCTGGGGTAATCAGATCAGGTCATATGTGCTGCAACCCTACCAAATGGTGAAGGACTTGCGGACGAACTATGAGACATCCGATACAAAGGGTGTACTCGACGGTGATCTTGATGCCTTCATGGCGGCAACGCTTGCCTTGGACGTTTCTGGCAAGAGCCGCGCCGAGGCGAATGCGGAGTAAGCTCCTCAGGGCGTTTGCCGATTTCAAATACAAGCGTGCTTTGGCCCGTGTCGCGTTACCCGACACGAGCCCAATGCCTGATCTGAAAGCTGTTCTGCCGGCTGATTGGGCGGAACTTCCGCCACAAACCCGGCGCGCGTTCACCTATGATTTCCGTCGAGAGATGGGTCCCGCCCATCCCTTGTCGCGTCTCAAGACAAGCGGCGTTGTCGTCGCTACCGCAAAGGCAAGCGATGATGTGCTGCTATGGGACAGCGCGCAAAAGGACATCTTCTATCTGGTGCATCTGACATGGTCGGGCAAACCCGACTACCGCGGCGAGATTTATCCGCTTTGGTCAGAAGTGGTGTTCGACGCCATCGCCCAAAGGCTTGCTGACTAAGGCGATAGGCAAAGCCTTTGTTGCAAAACGAGGCATTGGGCGGTTGGATGCCAGTATGGATGACTTTCTTGATCTTGATGCCCACGCACTCATTACAAAACTGGCGGCTGGCGAAATCAGTTGCGGTGAGCTTATGGAGGCGACGCTTCGCCGGATTGCGCAGGTGAACCCTCAGAAGAATGCCATCGTGTCCCTGCGCGATGAAGCGGAACTGATGGAGGAAGCGCGCAAAGCCGATACCAGCCCGCGACGCGGGCGGCTGCATGGATTGCCTATCGCGGTGAAGGATCTGGCAAATGTCGGTGGATTGCCAACCTCGATGGGCTCATCCGTCTTTGCAGGTAAACCGGCGCCGAAAAGCGACATTATGGTGCAGCGAATGCAGGATGCGGGTGCGATCGTCATCGGCAAAACCAATACCCCGGAATTCGGGCTTGGCAGCCATACCTTCAATCCCGTTTTTGGCGCGACGGAAAACGCCCTGGTCGAGGGCTGTTCGGCGGGGGGATCGTCAGGAGGTGCGGCGGTCGCGCTTGCTACCGGGATGGTCGCGCTGGCGGATGGGTCCGACATGATGGGCAGCTTGCGCAACCCTGCAGGATGGAATGGTGTATACGGTTTGCGCCCGACGTGGGGGCTGGTCCCTTCAGAGCCTGTGGGCGATCTTTTCCTGCACCAGCTTTCGACCAACGGACCGATGGGGCGTTGCCCGCAGGATGTGGCACTGCTGCTGGATGTGCAGGCGGGGTCTGATCCACGTCAGCCTCTTGGTCTTTCTCATCAGCCGATGGAGGAGAGAATTTCGTCTGGCGTCAGCGGGAAGACGCTTGCCTGGCTTGGCGATTGGGGTGGTGCGTTGCCGATGGAAGCAGGGGTCATTGAAGCCGCTGAATCGGGACTTGCACGTTTCCGCGATTTGGGGTGCATTGTGTCCGATGTCGCGCCACCCTTCCCGGTGGAGTCCCTGTGGGAGGCATGGACAACGTTACGGTCTTGGGCTGTCGCGGCATCTTTATCCCCGCTTTACCACACACCTTCACATCGCGATCAGCTCAAACCCGAAGCGATCTGGGAGATCGAACGCGGGTTGGCCCTGACCGGTGCGCAGATCCAACGGGCGAGTGCGATCCGGTCAGACTGGTTCCGCGCTGCGGCGGCGTTATTCGATCAGTTTGACGCCTTCATCCTGCCAACTGCTCAGTGTTTCCCATTTCCTGTCGCGTGGGATTGGCCCCGTGAAATCGGAGGGGTCAGCATGGACAGCTACCATCGCTGGATGGAAGTTGTCGTGCCGGTCAGTCTGATCGGCCTTCCGTGCCTGGGGGTGCCGCTGGCATCTTCACGACCAATGGGCTTGCAATTGGCCGGACGACGCGGTGATGATCTGACCGTGTTGCAATTGGGCCAGGCTTGGCACAGCGGGGAGAACAAGGATGGCTGAACAGGTATCAATCAACACCGTCCAATTTGCCGATATCCGCAGCGCGCTGAAGGCGGGAATGCGGGACTTCTTCGCCGCACCGCAGTTCGGTCTATTCTTCAGCGCGGTCTATGTGGTCGGCGGGTTTGTGATGCTCTGGGTCGGGGCAGGGCATGTGACATGGACGCTTGCGACATCTTTAGGCTTTCCGCTGATTGCACCATTCGCGGCCGCTGGCCTTTACGAGGTCAGCAGACGACTTGAAAAAGGACAAGACCTCAGTTGGCCCGGCGTTCTGGGAATCGTCTGGCAGGAACGCACGCGACAACTGCCTTGGCTGGGCGCGATTATCGTCATCTACTTTCTGTTCTGGACCTTTCTGGCGCACATGATCTTTGCGCTGTTTATGGGCCTCTCCACCATGACCAACGTCAGTCAGAGCTTTGAGGCCTTTCTGACACCGAATGGTTTGACCATGATTGCTGTGGAGCTTGCGGTGGGTGCGGTGCTGGCCTTCCTGCTCTTCGCGCTGACAGTCGTGAGCCTGCCTTTGGTTCTGGACCGTGAGGTTGATTTTGTCACTGCCATGCTGGTGAGCCTGAAATGCGTCAAAGAGAATCTTGTTGTGATGTGGCTCTGGGCTGCCATCATTGCGATCCTGTCGTTGGCCGCATTGCTGCCGTGGTTTTTGGGGCTGATGTTCGTCTTGCCGGTGTTGGGTCACGCCACATGGCACATCTACCGCAAGGCATTGTCCTGAACGAAAAAGGGCGCCCGAGAGGACGCCCAGTTCAATACTGTTTCCGATGAGATGGCGATCAGGATTTTGCGTCACCCGCCGCAGCAGTCGGCATCTTCTTGGAGCCGTTGGACAGCGGGTCGTCCTGACGTTGCACGGAGCCTTCAAAGTGTGCTCCGCTTTCGATTGCGATGGTCTTGTGAATGATGTCACCTTCAACGCGCGCAGTTGAGGTCAGACGCACTTTCAGACCGCGGACACGGCCAATGATGCGGCCATTGACGACCACATCGTCAGCTACGACTTCACCCTTGATGGTCGCGCCTTCACCAACCGTCAAAAGATGTGCGCGGATATCGCCCTCAACCTGACCTTCGACCTGAATGTCACCGGTCGTCTTGAGGTTGCCAGTGATCAAGAGATCAGACGACAATGTCGAGGCTGCTGGCTTGGGCTTCGGGGCAGATGCCTTGAAATCAGACCCAGCAGGCTTTGCCGCATCGGTTGATTTGTCCGCTTCGGATTCGGTGGCTTTTGGCCCTGGTTCGTTGATTTTGGATTTAGAAAACATCTTGTCCAGCTCTTATGTAATTCATGGGGTTGACGGGGTCACCGCTTTCACGGACCTCGTAGTGAAGGTGGGGTCCGGTCGAACGTCCAGAATTCCCCATAGCACCAATGCGATCGCCACGCGAGACCCTTTGGCCGACGCGCACGTCCATCGAATTGAGGTGCGCGTACCGGGTCTCGATACCAAAGTCGTGCTGAATCTTGATCAGCCGCCCATATCCAGAGGACCAGCCTGCATGACTGACCACGCCATCGGCAGTGGCATAGATCGGCGTTCCGATTGGCCCCGCGAAATCTGTTCCCGCGTGAAGCCTGCCCCATCTGGGACCAAAGCCGGAGGTGAACCGGAAGTTTGACCGCACCGGCATCGAGAAGGGCACTTTTTCGGCAGCAATCCGGTAAAGATTGATGCGGTCCATGGCCGTCAGGATCGCATTCGCGCGCAATGCATCAGGATCGGGCTCTTCCCCGCGGGTGGAGAACTGAATCGGTGTCAGCGGTCCACCTGTGCCCGAATAGCCCTGCCGCACCTGATCAATCAATCTGTCAGGGTTCATGCCAGCCGCACGGAACATCCGGTCAAGTGGCTCCACTGAGACAAGCATGGCTTCTTCGAGCTGCCGGAAAATCTGGTCGTTGCGTTCCTGTTGCAGGCGCAACTCAAGTTCAAGTTCCTCAGCCTGCGTAATTGCGAATGCGGCGTCTTCGGCGATCTGGTCACGCTGGGCCGCTGTTTCTGCCAAGGCGGTGGACAAGAGATCGACCGTGCCAGTTGCGTCGCTAGAGACAACCGTCTGCCCGGTGTCGCCACCTTCAGCCTCGAGGTTTGCCAGACGCTCAAGCGCATCTTCGCGCGCGCGCATCGTATCGCGCAAAGTCGCCTGCACGGTCTCAAGCCCGCGTTCCAGTTCGCGCCGCTTTTCCTCAACCAGCAAAAGCTGGGACTGCATGATCGAGATTTGCTCAAGTGCAGCACTGAAACGTTCGTGTGCGGCGATTGCTTCGAGCGCACGAGCGTCGCGCTCTGCCGATAGGTCGTTCAGACGTTGCTCGTAGGCAAGTTGATCGCGTTGCGCTTGTGCCCTGAAGTTCCCAGCCCCGATGCTGTCCATCAAAAGGATGGCCGTGGCGATGATGGTCCAGCCGACGACCAGCACTGATCCGGTCCATGCGACAAGCTGCGTTTCGGGTTTGAGACGGATAAACCGTGTTTCTTCCTCAGATCGCAGGAAGAGGCGGCGCTCAGGAAAGGCGCGCTCCAGCATCGCATGCAGTTTCGCTGTCAGTCGTGATCTCAAGCTTTGGAATTCCCCATCCCGTTTCCATTTCATGCGCTCTCGCGCATGGCCCCCGCAACGGTTTACGCAGACGGGCGTTTGGCTGCAACCTATTTGCTATGTGACGGCGCGAAAACCCTGTATTTACTGGACATGAGCAAGGTTCTGCCGACCGGTGTGTCAGCCTGAGCGCGCGTGTTCTGTTCCAGCAAGCGGCCAGTAGAAATCAGGCGGAATCCCTGCTTCTGCGCGTTTTTCCTCGTTGAAGGGTGGCTTGAGGTTGCCATGGAAATACTTGCGCACCAGTCCGTGAAAAACCTCTGTGGGATCAAGGTCATGGCGTCCGCAGAGGAAATGGAACCACTTTGATCCGTAAGCGACGTGGTGCACTTCTTCGGCATAGATCGTTTCAAGGGCGGCCACCGCATCCGGCAGCTTGGCCTGTTTGAAAATCTTGATCATGCCAGGGGTAACATCCAGACCGCGCGCCTCGAGAACCATGGGCACAACGGCAAGACGGCCCATCAGGTCATCGCAGGTGTCTTCTGCTGCACGCCACATCCCCGCATGCGCTGGCAAGGCGCCGTAGTGACTGCCCAGTCGTTCAAGGCAGTCGCACATCAGGTTGAAATGCTTGGATTCTTCATCGGCGGCTTTCACCCAATCATCGAAGAAACCGATCGGAAGGCGGGTGCCGCTGAACCGTGCAATAATATCCCAATGCAAATCGACCGCATTCAGCTCGATATGCGCAACTGCATGGAGCAAGGCGATCCGACCCGCCTCTGACCCCGGTTTGCGGTGCGGCACGTCGCGGGGGTCGCGTAGCTCGGGTTTTTCCGGGCGTGCCGGACGCAAAGGCGGATTTGCAGTGCCAACCTCAATAGGCGTCCCTGCGGCGCGGGACGCCCGCCATTGGGCTGCGAAATTCCTTGAAAGAGCGGTCTTTTGACGACCGTCAGCGGTCGTCAGAACCGCGACGGCCATTTCTGCGAGCGTCACGCGTCTTTGACCGCTGCGAGAACAGCATCGACATGGCCCGGCACTTTTACCTTGCGCCAGATCTGGGCGATTTTGCCGTCGGCCCCGATCAGAAAGGTTGCGCGTTCGATCCCCATGTATTTCTTGCCATACATGTTCTTCTCGACCCAGACGCCGTAGCGTTCGCAGACGTCGCCTTCTTCATCGGAAAGAAGCGCAATCTTGAGGTCGTGCTTGGCCACGAATTTATCGTGCTTTGTCACGCTGTCTTTCGAGACACCGAGGATCACCGCGCCGGCAGCATCAAAGGCATCAACCATATCGGTGAAACCAATCGCCTCTTTCGTGCAGCCGGGCGTGTCGTCTTTGGGGTAGAAATAAAGCACGACCTTCTTGCCGGAAAAATCCGATAGGCTGACCATTTCGCCGCCATCGCGTGGCAGGTTGAAATCAGGTGCGTTGTCTCCGACGGCGGGCTGTGACATTGGGTTTCGTCTCCGGGTTGTTTTGTAGGTTTCGTTTTAGTGCGTGGCAGGCGAAGATAAAGAGTGATTGGCGACGATCAATAAAAGATGGCAGACGAAACAGACGACGAACCCCGGAAACCTGCACCCAAGCGCAAAGTGATGCCTGCCTGGGTCTTCTGGCTGCGTGCCGTTTTCGTTGTCTCGCTTTTGCCGCTGGCGTTTCTTGCCGCTGCCGCTGTGATGGTGATCGACCGCGAGATTACCGCACCAAGCTGGATCGCAGAGCGGGTGGAGGAGCGGGTCGAAGAGATCCTGCCAGGCGCAGCACTCGATTTTGGCAGGATCACGGTGCGCATCGGGCGCGATCTGCATCCGACAGTCAGGTTGGTCGATACGAAGCTGGTAGACGCCGATGGCCTTACCTTGACCCGGGTCCCTGTGGTTGAAGGCCTTATTTCGCCGCGTGGATTGATCCTGCAACGCCAGCTTTTGCCGCAAGAGGTCAGGCTGCTTGGTGCGCAGGTGAACCTCAGGCGCGCGCGGGACGGGCGGGTGTCGTTTGCCTTCGAGACCGGCGCATCAGATGTGGCTGAGGGGCGTAACCTGCCTGAGTTGCTCGAACAGTTTGACGCCGTTTTTGAGATACCGGCCCTTGCCGCGCTGGAGCGTGTCACCACCGAAGGCGTGATCATCAATTTCGACGATGCGCGCGCCGGACGGAGCTGGATCATTGATGGTGGTCGTCTTTCACTTGACCTCAGGGATGGGCAAACGCGGTTGCGGGGCGACTTTGCTTTGCTTGCAGGACGCCCTGACGTGACCACGGTGAGCTTGTCCTATACCAGCACGCGAGGCAGTGCTGCTGCACAGATCGGCCTCAACCTCGACAATGCGGTGGCAAGCGATCTGGCCACGCAGTCGCCCGCTTTGACATGGCTTGAGGGTATTGACGCGCCCATCAGTGCCGATATGCGCACTGTGCTGGATGAAGATGGTGCGTTGGGACCATTGAACGCGCGGTTGGAGATCGGGGCAGGGGCGTTTCAGCCGAACCCCGGCACACCGCCTGTCAGGTTTGAGAACGCGCAGGCCTATTTCAGCTTCGACCCGGTGCGTGATCTGATCAGCTTTAGCGAAATGAATGTCACGTCAGACTGGGGGCGCTTGCGCGGCGACGGGACTGCCTATCTGCGAGCCTTTGAGGATGGTTTGCCGGACGCTATCCTTGCGCAGTTGCGGTTGACGGACGTGGTGATCAATCCGCCAGGTTTTTATGAGACGGCGCCGGCGTTGCCTGCGCTTGCCGTCGATTTCCGCGCGAGGTTCAATCCTTTTGTTCTGGATATCGGGCAGATCACGGCGCGCGATGCTGACAGCAGGTTGGTCGCTGACGGCCGGATCGCGGCAACTGACGCTGGCTGGGACATCGCACTTGACGCCGAGATGGATGAGGTCACGCCTGAACGCATGGTTGCCTTCTGGCCGCCTGCAATGAAGCCGCGGTCGCGTGACTGGTTTGCCAAGAATGTCAGTGGCGGCATCTTCGAGGATATCGTTTTCGGTTTCAGACGGGCCCCAGAGCGTGAGACCCAATTCGCTGTCGGGTTTGCCTTTGAGGATACGGCGATCAAGTTTCTGCGCCATATCCCTCCGATCAGAGGTGCTGACGGTGTCGCCAGTATCGAAGACAGCAGATTTGTGATCAGTCTTGAGGATGGCCGCGTTCTTGCCCCGCAGGGCGGACCACTTTCGTTGGCCGGATCGCATATGATTATCGAAGATATGCGGTTGAACCCGTCGCCAGCGACGCTTGATCTGACGATTGACAGTTCGCTCACCGCGGCGCTCTCGATCCTCAATCAAAAGCCCTTTGAATACATGGACAAGGCCAATCTGCCGGTCACAGTGGCGCAGGGACGCGCACTGACAGAAGGGCAGATCAGGTGGCCGCTGATGCCACGCCCCGACCCTGCAGATATCACGGTTGCGATGACGTCTGAGCTGACATCTGTCCGCAGTGAGCGGTTGCTGCCCGGTCGCACATTCGTGGCGCCGCGCCTGCAGGTGACGGCAAGCAGGCAAGGCGTGAACATCGCCGGCCCGGTGCAGGTTGGAGATGTCAGCGCAATCGGTGCATGGGACCAGCGCTTTGGCGATCCTGATTTGCCTGGTAGCCGGGTGCTGGCCAATGTCGCCTTGTCACAGGACTTTCTCGATGAATTCGGAATCGCACTTCCGCCGGGGACAATAGCCGGGCGGGGTCGCGGTGAGCTTGCGGTTCAGTTCGGGCAGGGCACGCCATCGTTTTCGCTGACGTCTGATTTGGCGGGTCTCACAGTCGGAATACCGGCGGTGGGGTGGTCGAAAGGGCCGCAGACCACGGGCAATCTTGTTATCGAAGGGCGCTTGGGGCCGGTTCCTGAAGTCACCAGACTTGAGATTGGCGGGGGTGGCTTGCAGGCATCCGGCGCGATTGCCCTGGATCCGCAAGGGCAGCTTGATGTGGCGCGGTTCGACAGGGTGCGTGTCGGCAATTGGCTGGATGCGCCGATTACCTTGCAAGGGCGCGGGGCTGGCCAGCCAGTCGGTGTGAATATTCTTGGCGGTGCGATTGATCTGCGCGCGGCCCGCTTTGGCGCAGGCGGCGGTGACAGCGGCCCTATCAATATCCGTCTTGACCGTCTCCAGGTGACCGAAGGTATCGCGCTGCGCAATTTTGCCGGTGCCTTCCGCAGCGAAGGCGGCTTTCGTGGAGACTTCACCGCTGAGGTCAATGGTGCAGCACAAGTTGCAGGGGCCGTCGCACCACGGGACGGGCGATCTGCCGTCAGGGTGCGGAGTGCAGATGCCGGTGATCTTTTGCGGGCCACTGGCCTCGCCGATACCGTCGTCGGCGGGGCGTTCGATCTGACGCTTCTGCCAAGCGCAGGCGCAGGCGAATTCGATGGGTTCGTTACCGTCGATGATATTCGTGTCAGGGATGCGCCGACGATCGCGGCACTGCTTGATGCGATCAGTGTCGTGGGGCTGCTGCAACAACTTGACGGTCAAGGTCTTGCCTTTGACAGCGTCGAGGCCAGATTTCGGCTCACACCGACGGAGGTTATCATTGCGGAGGCCAGCGCGGTGGGGCCGGGTCTTGGCATTTCGCTTGATGGCATCTACACGCTCGCCAGTAAGCGGATTGATCTGCAAGGCGTGGTCTCGCCGTTCTATCTGGTGAACGGCCTTGGCGCATTTCTGACACGGCGAGGGGAAGGTTTGATCGGATTTAATTATACCATTGGCGGCACGGCTGACGCGCCTGTGGTTGGCGTCAATCCCTTGTCAGCGCTGACGCCAGGGATGTTTCGCGAAATCTTCCGCAGGCCAGCACCGGAACTGTCCCAATGAAACTGAGTGATTTCGACTTTGATCTGCCTGAACGGTTGATTGCGACCCGTCCCGCGCGTCCGCGTTCATCCGCACGTCTTTTGCTCGCGCAGGGCGGTATGATCGAGGACAGGATCGTCAATCAACTGCCCGATATTTTGCGCCCCGGTGATCGTTTGATCCTGAACGACACAAAGGTGATCCCTGCGCGGTTGAGCGGGCTCCGTCACAGGTCTGGAGAGGCGGGGGATACAGCGGCGCGGATCGAGGTGACATTGCTGGAGCCGCAGTCGGACGGCGCATGGACCGCGCTCATCAAGCCGCTAAAAAAGGTGCGTGACGGAGAGGTGATTGTCTTTTCCGATGACCTCTCTGCCTCGGTTGAGGGACGCCGCGACGGGCAGGGCGTTCTGCGCTTCAATCTGACGGGCGATGACTTTGACGCGGCACTTGCTGCTGCGGGGTCGATGCCGTTGCCGCCCTATATCGAGGCAAAGCGGAAGGCTGATGAGGCTGACAAGCAGGATTATCAAACCTACTGGGCGAAACGCGCGGGTGCTGTTGCAGCACCGACGGCCTCCTTGCATTTTGATGGACCTTTGCTTGACGCATTGGAACAGCGCGGCGTTGCGTTCACCCACGTGACGCTCCACGTGGGGGCAGGGACATTCCTGCCGGTCAAGGTCGATGACATCAGCGAACACAAGATGCATGCCGAATGGGGTGAGGTGACAAGCCAAGCGGCAGAGGAAATGAACGCGACGCGTGCCGCAGGGGGGCGCATCATCCCGGTTGGCACAACAGCGATGCGCTTGATCGAAAGTGCGGCGAAAGATGGCAAGATGCAGCCATGGGTTGGACCGACAGATATCTTCATCACGCCGGGCTTTGAGTTTCAAATGTCGGACGGGCTCATGACGAACTTCCATTTGCCCAAATCGACATTGATGATGCTGGTCTCTGCGCTGATGGGCGTGAATACGATCCGCGCGATTTATGCCCATGCTATTGCCGACGAATACCGGTTCTTCTCATACGGGGACTCATCGCTTTTGTTGCCTCAGCCGGCTGATAAAAGCCTGTAGCAGATCTCGTCCGTGACAAAGGCGCTTGCAACCAAACCGCCCCAGAATGCGAAGAAAGCAACGACGGCTTTTGTTGCGCGGTGTGTCTGGGCGAGGTAGAGGCCTGTGCCAAGCGGCGGAAGCAGGATCGTGCAAAGCTGCGATGCTCTGGAATGTTTTGCCCCTCTTTCCATGGCATCTGCGCTTTCCCAGTAAAGGCAGAGCGTGATCACGCCAATCATCTGCATGACATCGTTCCATGTCCATGCTGGCGGCTGCCCGTCCCAAACGTTCCAGTCAATCGCAACGCCAAGCGCGAAAAAAGCTGCGAGGCCGATATAGATTTTGTGCGTCTTGGTCATGCTTTTGCGATCTTGCATAAGATATGACGCGGCGCAAACGGGCGCGCACTGGTCGCACTCTCGTGGTGAATTCAGTTTCGAATCGTGTGATAGGACGCAAAACGTCAGGAGGGCTGGTCATGGTTCAGGTATTCACAGGGTCTTGGGCGCTTTTCGTCGGGATGTTCATGCTTATGGTCGGCAACGGCCTGCAAGGGACCCTGCTGGGTCTGCGCGGCGAAGTGGAAGGCTTTAGCACGCTGTCGCTGTCGATTGTGATGTCGGCTTACTTCCTAGGTTTCCTTTTCAGTTCGCGTTTTACCCCGCAACTGATCAGACGCGTCGGTCACGTGAGGGTCTTTGCTGCACTCGGCTCCATGGTGTCGGCAGTCCTGATTTCCTACCCTGTTCTGGTCGAACCATGGGCTTGGACCATTGGACGTGTGGTGATCGGCTTTTGCTTTTGTGGCCTCTACATTACCGCAGAAAGCTGGCTGAACGACGCGTCCAGCAATGAAAACCGCGGCAAGGCGCTTTCGCTTTACATGATCACGCAGATGGCAGGGATTGTCTTTGCGCAGTGGATTGTGAGCCAGGGCGATGTGTCAGGCTATGTGCTTTTCATCATCCCTTCCATTCTGGTTTCGCTGGCCTTTGCGCCGGTGCTGCTGTCGGTCAAACCGATGCCGGCTTTCGAGTCGACAAAGCCAATGAAGATCAAGGACCTGATCGCGGCATCACCGCTTGCCTGCTTCGGTATGTTCATGCTTGGAGGCGTGTTTTCGGCGCAGTTCGGCATGTCTGCCGTCTATGGCAGCCGCGTCGGACTGACGGTTGCCGAGATTTCATTCTTTGTTTCAGCGATCTATGTCTCTGCGCTGGTGTTGCAGTATCCGATCGGCTGGTTGTCTGACCGCATCGACCGGCGGAAGTTGATTATCTGGCTTGGCCTGATCGGCGGCGCAGGGTCGATGGTCGCCTTCTTCGTCGAGAACTCTTATGTCGCTATCGTGATCAGTGGCGCAATTGTTGGCGGCACGTCGAACCCGCTCTATGCGCTCGTGATTGCTTATGCCAACGACTATCTTGAGCGCGAGGATATGGCGGCGGCCTCCGGTGGTTTGCTTTTTATCAATGGCGTCGGCGCAATCGCAGGTCCGCTGATCGTTGGTTTCATGATGGATGCGATTGGCGAGAGCGGATACTGGCTTTACACGGCAGCTTTGATGGGTGCCGTTGGAGCATATGGTATCTACCGCTCCACACGCCGGAGCCGTGACGATATCGAGGCCTCGCAAGTGTCTTATGCACCAGTGTCAGCAGCATCCACCCCAATCGCAGCAGAGCTCGCCCAAGAGGTCTATATCGAGGCCGAGGAAGAGGAAGAGCGGCCCACAAGTTAGGCGGCGCGTTCACGCCAGATGTCAGTTCGTTGCATGACGTGAACCCTGCGGCAAGGTAACTCCTTGTCATGGTGTGTTTTCTCTGTATCGATTAATCTAAATTAATCGGTGCGGAGCAGAGCATTGGTAAGCCCCGAAGAAGTATTGTCGTTCTGGCTTGATGAGTGCGGTCCGGAAGACTGGTATCGATCCGATCCTGACTTTGATAAAAAGATCAGAGAGCGGTTTGAGGGAACCTGGCGTGAAGCCACAAAAGGGGCGTTGGGGCTGTGGTTGACCTATCCGTCCGGCACGCTGGCTTACATCATTCTGACAGACCAGTTCCCACGCAACATGTTCCGCGACAGCGGCGTGGCATTCTCGACTGATCATCTGTCCCTCGCGGCTGCGAAAATGGCGATTGAGCGTGGCTGGGATATGAAGATCGACGAACCGGCCAGACAGTTCTTTTACTTGCCTCTGATGCATTCGGAGAACCTTTGCGATCAGGACAGGGCGGTCCGCCTGATCCATACGCGTATGCCGGAACATGGGGACGGTAACCGAGATCATGCAGCGGCGCATCGTGCCGTGATCCGTGACTTCGGGCGGTTTCCTTATCGCAACGACGCGCTGGGCCGCAAAACAACGGCCGCCGAGCAAGCCTTTCTCGACGCCGGAGGCTACGGTGCGGCAATTCGCGCACAGCAGGCGGCTGCAAAACAGGGCCACTTGCGCTGATCGGTTAGCCGTTATGACCTATGGTCACTAGAGGTCATCCCAAAAATAGTTTAGTGTTCAACTAAATTTCGATTTGGAGGGCCCCGCATGGCTGCGCAAAACTTTGACCTGATTGTAATTGGTGCCGGACCAGGTGGCTATGTCGCCGCAATTCGTGGCGCTCAGCTTGGCATGAAAGTCGCGATTGTCGAACGGGAGCATCTTGGCGGTATTTGCCTCAACTGGGGCTGTATCCCGACCAAAGCCATGCTGCGTTCGTCAGAGGTTTTCCACCTGATGCACCGCGCCAAGGAATTCGGTCTCAAGGCTGACAACGTGGATTACGATCTGGATGCGGTCGTGAAGCGCAGCCGCGCGGTCGCCGGGCAGCTTTCCGGCGGTATTGGTCACCTGATGAAGAAGAACAAAGTGACTGTGGTCATGGGAGAGGCCAAAATCCCCGCAAAAGGTAAAGTCAGCGTCAAAACCGATAAAGGCACAGAAGAACTAACTGCCAAGAACATCGTTCTGGCAACAGGTGCGCGCGCACGCGAACTGCCAGGGCTTGAGGCCGACGGTGATCTGGTCTGGACCTACAAGCACGCGCTGCAGCCCAAGCGGATGCCGAAGAAGCTGCTGGTCATCGGCTCGGGTGCCATTGGGATCGAATTTGCGAGCTTCTACAATACGCTGGGCGCCGACACGACAGTGGTCGAAGTGATGGACCGTGTGCTGCCAGTGGAAGATGCTGAAATCTCCGCCTTTGCCAAAAAGCAATTCGTCAAGCAGGGCATGAAGATCATGGAAAAGGCCATGGTCAAGAAACTGGACCGCGCCAAGGGTAAGGTGACCGCCCATATCGAGACCGGCGGCAAGGTCGAGAAGATGGAATTCGACACAGTTATCTCCGCCGTGGGTATTGTCGGCAACGTCGAGGGCCTGGGTCTTGAGGAGTTGGGCGTCAAGATCGACCGCACCCATGTGGTGACCGATGAATTCTGCCGCACGGGTGTCGAGGGGCTTTATGCCATCGGCGACATCGCCGGTGCGCCATGGCTTGCCCATAAAGCCAGCCACGAGGGCGTGATGGTTGCCGAAGTCATCGCGGGCAAGCATGCCCATCCGGTGAAACCTGAAACCATTGCCGGCTGCACCTACTGCCATCCGCAGGTGGCCTCTGTCGGCTATACCGAAGCGAAAGCCAAGGAACTGGGCTATGACATCAAGGTCGGCCGCTTCCCCTTCATCGGCAACGGCAAGGCGATTGCACTGGGCGAGCCTGAGGGCATGATCAAGACAATCTTCGATGCCAAGACAGGTGAGTTGCTGGGTGCACATATGGTCGGCGCAGAAGTGACCGAATTGATCCAGGGTTACGTTGTGGGCCGCCAGCTGGAGACCACCGAAGAAGACCTGATGAACACTGTTTTCCCGCACCCGACACTGTCGGAAATGATGCACGAAAGCGTTCTGGATGCTTATGGCCGTGTGATCCACATGTGATCCGGTCAAACCGGTTGAGAAAGGCCCGCCCATCCGGCGGGCCTTTTGCTTTCTGGCTGGTGCGGAAAATAAAATGGTGTATGTTCTCTAAACGTTCTTTTGCGGGGCTGGCACCTGTGGCCCCGACCTCTATGTGAGAGGTAACGCAGACTGGGGGCCGTCATGGCAGAGTTGAAGAACATCGAAGTACGCGGCGCGCGCGAGCATAACCTCAAGAATATCGACGTGGATATTCCGCGTGATCAGCTTGTGGTGATCACGGGGCTGTCGGGGTCGGGTAAGTCCTCGTTGGCGTTCGATACGATCTACGCCGAGGGCCAGCGCCGCTATGTTGAGTCGCTGTCGGCCTATGCGCGCCAGTTCCTCGACATGATGGAAAAGCCGGATGTGGACCACATCTCGGGTCTGTCGCCTGCGATTTCGATTGAACAGAAGACGACATCCAAGAACCCCCGTTCGACCGTCGGCACCATCACCGAGATTTACGACTATCTGCGTCTGCTCTTTGCCCGCGCGGGCACCCCTTACAGCCCCGCCACAGGCATGCCAATCGAAGCCCAACAGGTGCAGGATATGGTCGACCGCGTCATGGCGCTGGAAGAGGGAACGCGCGGCTATCTGCTCGCCCCGATCATCCGCGACCGCAAAGGCGAATACCGCAAAGAGTTTCTGGAACTGCGTAAGCAGGGGTTCCAGCGCGTCAAGGTGGATGGCCAGTTCTACGAGTTGGACGAACCGCCCACACTGGACAAGAAGTTCCGCCATGACATTGACGTGGTTGTGGACCGCATCGTTGTGCGCGAGGGCCTCGAAACACGATTGGCGGACAGTTTCCGCACCGCGCTTGATCTGGCGGACGGCATTGCCATTCTCGAGACCGCCCCGAAGGAGGGTGATCCCGAGCGCATCACCTTCTCGGAGAATTTCGCCTGTCCTGTGTCAGGTTTCACCATCCCCGAAATCGAACCGCGCCTGTTTTCCTTCAACGCGCCATTTGGAGCTTGTCCGTCCTGCGACGGTTTGGGGGTCGAACTGTTCTTTGACGAACAACTGGTTGTGCCCGATGTGACGCTGAAGATCGCCGATGGTGCGCTGGCGCCGTGGCGCAAAGGCAAGTCGCCGTATTTCCTGCAGACGATCGAGGCGATTGCCAAACACTACGGCTTCAACAAGAACGCCCGCTGGAAGGATCTTGACCCCAAAGTGCAGGAAGTTTTCTTGCGCGGGTCAGGCGATGAACAGATCAAGTTCCGCTATGACGAGGGCGGGCGCGTCTATCAGGTGGAGCGCGCCTTCGAGGGCGTGATCCCGAATATGGAACGCCGCTATCGCGAGACGGACAGCAACTGGATCCGCGAAGAGTTCGAGCAATACCAGAACAATCGCAACTGTGGCACCTGCGGCGGCTATCGTCTGCGCGAAGAGGCTTTGGCGGTCAAGATCGGCAAGCCTGACAACCTATTGCACGTCGGTCAGGTCGTACAGATGTCGATCAAGGAGGCCTATGATTGGTGCAAGGATGTGCCGGACGCGCTGAGCAAGCAGAAGAACGAGATCGCACATGCGATCCTTAAGGAGATTCGCGAGCGTCTCGGTTTCCTCAATAACGTCGGTCTCGACTATCTGACTCTATCACGCAACTCCGGCACGCTTTCGGGCGGAGAGAGCCAGCGGATCAGGTTGGCCAGCCAGATCGGCTCGGGTTTGCAAGGGGTGCTTTATGTGCTCGATGAGCCATCCATTGGTTTGCACCAGCGCGACAATGACCGCCTGCTGACGACGCTCAAGAACCTGCGCGATCAGGGCAATACCGTGATCGTGGTCGAACATGATGAAGAGGCGATCCGTGAAGCGGACTACGTCTTTGACATCGGGCCTGGAGCCGGTGTGCATGGTGGGCAGGTTGTGGCCAAGGGCACCCCGCAGGAGATCATGGCCAATGAGGGGTCGATCACGGGCCAATATCTTGTCGGTGCGAAAGAGATTGCCGTCCCTGCGACCCGCAGGAAAGGCAAAGGCAAAAAGGTGACGGTGGTGAAGGCCACTGGCAACAACCTGCGAAACATTACCGCGGATTTCCCGCTGGGGCAGTTTGTCTGCGTGTCGGGCGTGTCCGGTGGTGGCAAGTCCACGCTGACGATTGAGACTCTCTTCAAGAATGCCTCCGTCAAACTGAACGGCGCGCGACAGACGCCTGCGCCTTGCGAGACGATCAAGGGTTTCGAGCATCTGGACAAGGTGATCGACATTGACCAGCGCCCCATCGGGCGCACGCCGCGCTCGAACCCTGCGACCTATACAGGGGCCTTTACCCCGATCCGTGAATGGTTCGCTGGTATGCCGGAGGCCAAGGCACGTGGCTACAAGCCGGGGCGTTTCAGCTTCAACGTCAAGGGCGGGCGCTGTGAGGCCTGTCAGGGTGATGGTGTCATCAAGATCGAGATGCACTTCCTGCCCGACGTTTATGTCACCTGCGAGACCTGCAAGGGCGCGCGCTACAACCGCGAAACGCTGGAGATCAAGTTCAAGGGCAAGTCGATTGCTGATGTGCTTGATATGACAGTCGAGGACGCGCAGCAGTTCTTCAGCGCAGTGCCGTCGATCCGCGAAAAGATGGATGCGCTGATGCGGGTGGGGCTTGGCTATATCAAGGTAGGCCAGCAGGCGACGACCCTTTCAGGTGGCGAGGCCCAGCGGGTCAAACTCTCGAAGGAACTTGCGAAACGCTCGACGGGACGGACGCTCTATATTCTTGATGAACCCACGACAGGTTTGCATTTCGAGGACGTGCGCAAGCTATTGGAAGTGCTGCACGAGTTGGTCGATCAGGGAAACTCTGTGATCGTGATCGAACACAACCTCGATGTGATCAAGACGGCGGATCACATCATCGACATCGGTCCAGAAGGCGGGGACGGTGGCGGCCTAATCGTGGCAACAGGAACCCCAGAGGAGGTTGCCGAGGTCGCCGAGAGCCACACAGGACGTTACCTCAAGCCGATGCTGAAAGCAGGCAAGGTGGCAGCTGAATAGCGTCATCATCCGACGCCAACGCCGGTGGCACGGTCTGGTGCCTCCGGCGGGAGTATTTCTGGCAAAATGATGCGCGGTCAGCGGCTTAGCGGAATGCCGCTGCGAGCTTGATCACCTCAAGAAGGCCGTATGTGGCTTCCGGCACTGCATAGATTTGCCCGTCAATCACAGCATAGCTGCTGCCGTCTGGCGAGGGCGGAAGGTTGTAGATGGCAACAAGCTGCTCTTCCGTCAGCCCGACATCCGGCACCACACCGATATCGTTGCCGGGTTCGACGGACTGAGAGAGCAATTTGACCTGATCGAAGATCAGTTTGTCCTCAGTGCCGAGCTCAACGACCTGACCGTCGATCACGCCGTAGGTGCGACCTTCGTCAGGAACATCAATGCCGAAGAGGTCTGCGATTTCCTCTGCGGTCAATGGGCCTGTGACGCCATCCTCTGCGGCCAGGTCTTGGTCGTTTCCTTCGAGAAGATCAGGGTTCTCTGTGGTCGCCTGTTCCCATTCCTCATCGCTGAGATCGAGATACTGTTGCGTGGTCACGCCTTGGCGAGCCAGTCCCGGGGGGACACAGGCCGGTTGCCGCTTGGCAAGACCTGGAGGGCAATTCAGAGGATTGTCTGCACGGGCATTGCCGTTGCCATTCCCGTTCCCACGACCGTTTCCGTTCCCTTGTGCCTCGGCCAGCGCAGGCAGCAAGGCTACGCTTGCAACCATCGCCAATTTGAAAATTCTCGTCATTCTTTTGCCTTTTCGCTGTTCGGCGGAAAGATGGGGCAGAAGGCTGTTGTTATTCAATGTCAAAGCCTGCGGATTGGCGGAAAACGGCTAGGTGCTGCGTTTGCGGGTTGAGAACCGCGGGAGCATGGCCGAGAAATCCTTGCCTGCGCCATCTTCTGCTTCGACGAATTGCTGATAAAGCGCTGTGGCGGCCTGACCCATCGGTGTGTCGGCATCGGCAGCTTCGGCGGCCATCTGGCTAAGCCGGAGGTCTTTGAGCATCAGATCAGCGGCGAAGCCGGGCTTGTAGTCATTGTCTGCGGGGCTTTGCGGCCCGATGCCGGGGGCGGGGCAGTAGGCGTTCATGCTCCACGAATAGCCCGAGGATGTGCTGACCACATCGAACATTGCCTGCCGGTCGAGGCCCAGCTTGTCGGCCAGCACGAAAGCTTCGCAAGTGGCAATCATTGTGGCGCCAAGGATCATGTTATTGCAGATCTTCGCGGCCTGCCCGTTGCCTGCGTCACCGCAATGCACGGCCTTTTGCCCCATGATGTCAAAGAGAGGTGTCACAGTTTCAAAGGCGGCCTTCGGTCCACCGGCCATGAAGGTGAGCGTGCCGTTTGTGGCCCCGCCGATCCCGCCTGAGACAGGGGCGTCGATGGCGGAGAGCCCTGCGGCCTCTGCTGCGGCGGCAACAGCGCGGGCGCTTTCCACGTCCACGGTTGAGCAATCGAGGTGGACGGCGCCCGCCTTCATCGCAGTGTGGATTTCGGCGGCGACCGCTCGCAAGATTGCGCCATTGGGCAGCATGGTGATGACCACATCGGCATCCTTTGCGGCCTCGGCGGCGCTTGCTGCGAGCGTCAGCCCGTCTGGTTTGGCCACGGTATCAAAACCCACAACGTCATGCTCTTTGGCGAGGATTGCGGCCATGGGTGCGCCCATGTTGCCTAGTCCGATAAATCCGATCTTCATGGTCAGTCCTCCCATTTCAATGCGTCTTTGCCCAGTGGCATCAGCATCCGTGTCACGTCGAGTGTTTTGACATCCTGCCATGAGGCATGTTGCCACTGCGGGTTGCGGTCGCGGTCGATGATCGCGGCGCGGATGCCTTCGATAAAGTCGCCTTGTTCCACGCAGCGATAGGTATAGCGGAATTCCTGATCGAGCGCGTTTTCCAGACGCAGCCCGTTGCGGACGCGGTGGATAATCTCGACCGCACAGGTCATTGCGAAAGGCGCATTGCGGGCCATGAGTTTCTGCGCATGGGCGACCGCAGGGCCAGGGTCAGCAGGCATGGCGCGATAGATATCGCCCAATGTGTCGCCCGAGAAATTGGCGTCGATCTCGGCCTGCCATCCGGCAAGGCGGCTGTCGGGGGTGGGGGTGATGTGGGGGGTGATCACATCGACATCACCGGACTCGGCAAGCTCGGTTTTGAGAGCGTCCCAGTTCTCCTGCGGGATATAGCTGTCGGCGAAACCTGCGAATATCGCATCGGCGGCGTCCATGCGGTCGCCTGTGACACCGAGAAACTCGCCCACACGCCCTGGTGCAAGGGCCAGCATCAGCGAACCGCCCACATCGGGCACTAACCCGATCGAGCATTCGGGCATCGCGATCTGGCTGTTCTCGCAAACGATCCGGTGGCTGGCGTGACAGCCCACACCAACGCCGCCGCCCATGGTGAACCCGTGCAGAAAGGTCACGATGGGTTTGGGATAGATGAAGATCTTGCGGTTCAGCCGGTATTCGTCGCGCCAGAACCGGCGGCCATAGTCGAGGTCACCCCGGCGGCCGCTGGCGTACATCTGCGTGATGTCTCCGCCTGAACAGAAGGCACGTTCGCCCGCGCCGTCGATGATCACAAGTTTGACGGTCGGGTCCTCGCGCCATTTGCGCAAGGCTGTCTCGATCTCCAGGGTCATTTCCCATGTCAGCGCATTCAGCGCATCAGGGCGGTTGAGGGTAATCCACCCTACATAGCCTTCGGTTCTGACGATCAGGTCACTCATTTGCCAATCATCCCCCGTGCTGTGATCAGGCGCATGATCTCGTTTGTGCCTTCGAGGATCTGGTGCACGCGCAAGTCGCGCACGATTTTTTCAATGCCGTAGTCTGCCAGATAGCCGTATCCGCCGTGAAGTTGCAGGCAGCCGTCCGCAACCGCGCTACCGGTTTCTGTGCAGAGTTTCTTGGCCATGGCGCAGAATTTCGTGGCGTCCGGTGCGCCGGTGTCCAGTTTCCAAGCGGCCTGCCTTAAGAAGGTGCGAGCCGATTGCAGGGCAATTTCCATATCTGCGAGCCTGAACTGCAAGGCCTGGAACTGGTCGATGCTTTTGCCGAAAGCGCGCCTTTCCGACATGTATGCAAGTGTCTGGTCGAGCGCCGACTGTGCTGCGCCAAGCGAACAGGCCGCGATGTTCAACCGGCCGCCATCGAGCCCTGCCATCGCATAGGTAAACCCTTGTCCTTCTTCACCTAAGAGGTTTGCTACAGGTGCGGTGGCGCTGTCCATCTGGACCTGCCGTGTGGGTTGTGATTTCCAGCCCATCTTGTTCTCAAGCCCACCGAATGAGAGGCCATCAGTGCCGTCTTCGAGCACAATCGCGCTGATACCTTTGGGGCCATCGTCGCCCGTGCGGGCCATGACGATATAGGCATCTGCATAGCCGCCGCCCGAGATAAAGGCCTTGGTGCCGGTCAGGGCGTAGCCGTCGCTTGTGCGCTCCGCGCGGGTTTTGAGCGCAGCGGCGTCCGACCCTGATCCCGGTTCGGTCAGGCAATAGGCAAGAAATGCCTCCATGCTGATGGCTTTCGGCAAGAGGCGCTCTTTCAGTGCCTCGGTGCCATAGTTTTCGATCAAGCGCGCGCACATATTGTGGATCGACAGGAATGCGGCCACAGAGGCGCAGCTTTGCGACAGCGCCTCGAACACCAATGTTGCGTCAAGCCGTGACAGGCCGGAGCCTCCATGATCTTCTGAGACGTAAAGCCCGCCGAAGCCCAATTCTGCAAGCTGTGGCCAAAGCGTCCGCGGGATTGTGCCTGCCTCTTCCCATGCGCGGGCATTGGGCGCGATATGCTCCTGCCCAAAGGCGAGGGCCATATCGTAGATTGCGGATTGCTCTTCGCTTAGGGCAAAATCCATCGGGATCTCCGGTCAGAAATGAACGCGCGTTCATATTTTTTCCCAAGCCACTTGGCTTGGCAAGAGATGGACAAAGCAAAGGCCCACCTTTGAGGGTGGGCCTTGCTGACGTTATTCCATCACAGGGATCGAGAATTCGCCACCTTCTTTGATGCCGGACGGCCACCGGGCTGTCACGGTTTTGGTGCGCGTATAGAACTTGAAGGCGTCTGGGCCATGCTGGTTGAGATCGCCGAATACCGATTTCTTCCAGCCACCGAAGGTGTGGTAGGCCAGCGGCACCGGGATCGGCACGTTGATGCCGACCATGCCGATGTTTATGCGCGCGGCAAAGTCACGTGCGGTGTCACCGTCACGGGTAAAGATCGCGGTGCCGTTGCCGTATTCATGGTCAAGCGCCAGACCGATAGCCTCTTCATAGCTTTGTGCACGGACGGTCGACAGAACGGGACCGAAGATCTCTTTCTTGTAGATGTCCATGTCCTTGGTGACATGATCAAAAAGGTGCGCGCCAACAAAGAAGCCGTCTTCATAGCCCTGCAGTTTGAAATCGCGACCATCGACGACCAGCTTGGCACCTTGGTCGATTCCAGATTGCACAAGGTTTTCGATATTGGCTTTAGCTGCCGCCGTCACCACAGGGCCGTAGTCAACGTCATCGCCAGCGGTGTAGGGGCCAACCTTGAGCGCTTCGATCTTGGGAACCAGCTTTTCGATGAGGCGATCAGCGGTGTCGTCACCCACGGGGACGGCGACCGAGATGGCCATACAACGTTCACCAGCCGCACCATAGCCAGCGCCAACGAGGGCATCAGCCGCTTGATCCATGTCGGCGTCAGGCATGATGATCATGTGGTTCTTGGCGCCGCCAAAACACTGTACGCGCTTCCCTTGCGCACAGCCTGTGCCGTAGATGTATTCGGCAATCGGGGTCGAGCCGACAAAGCCGACGGACTGGATGATCGGATCATAGAGGATGGCGTCCACGGCCTCCTTGTCACCGTTGACGACCTGCATAATGCCCTTCGGCAGACCGGCCTCTTCCAGCTGTTCGGCCAGCATCAGCGGGACGGAAGGATCACGCTCGGATGGTTTGAGGATGAAGGCGTTGCCGCAAACGATGGCGGGTGCGCACATCCACATCGGAATCATGGCGGGGAAGTTGAAGGGGGTGATGCCAGCGGTCACACCCAAGGGTTGCTTCATCGAATACATGTCGATGCCTGGACCCGCACTATCGGTGAACTCACCCTTCAGCAGGTGCGGCGCGCCGATGCAGAATTCGACAACTTCCAGACCACGGATCACGTCGCCTTTGGCATCGGGCAGGGTTTTGCCATGTTCTCGAGACAGGGCTTCGGCCAGTTTGTCCATGTCGCGGTGCAGGAGGTCCACGAACTTCATCATCACCCGCGCGCGGCGCTGTGGGTTCACGGCGGCCCATGCCGGCTGCGCTTTGGCGGCGATAGCGACGGCTTGCTCCAACTCTGCCTGACTGGCCAGCGGCACCTTGGCCTGCACCTCGCCAGTGGCGGGATTGTAGACATCGGCAAAACGGCCGGACGTGCCTTTCACATGTTCGCCGCCGATATAGTGGGTCAACTCTTGCATGGGTGTTCCTCCGCAGATGATTTCACACTCTTATAAGGTTGCGTTTTTCCCCCTAAAAGAACCAATATACCAAAATCATTTTGCAAAAATGCAAGGGTGTAGCGTGGATAACTGGGATGACATGCGTGTGTTTCTTGCGGTTGCACGGGCCGAAGGTCTGACCGGTGCTGCACGCACGCTGAAGATGGACCCTTCCACATTGGGCCGACGGATTGGCCGGCTTGAACGCTCTGTTGGTGCTGCTCTGTTTGTAAAATCTCCGCAAGGTTACGCGTTGACCGACCTTGGAGAGCGGATGCGGGAGACGGCGACAGAGGCGGAACGCCATCTGTTGAGGGCGCTTGATGAAGGGCAGGGCACATCCGAGCAGCTAACGGGCCAGATCCGTATTGGCGCACCAGACGGGGCTGCGAATTTTGTCCTGCCGCAGGTGGTTGCGGCTATTCAGGCAGAGAACCCTGACCTTGAGGTGCAAATCCTTGCATTGCCAAGGGTGGTGAACCTTTCAAGACGTGAAGCGGATATGGCGATCACGGTCAGCCCACCAGAGGCGGGGCGGCTCACGGTGCAGAAAATCACAGACTATCAGTTGCATTTGGCGATGCGGAGCGATGCGCCACCTGTCTCGGCATTGGCTGACCTCAGGTCGCAGCGGATTGTCGGATACATCCCGGATATGATTTTCGACAAAGAGCTGGACTATCTGGGCGCGCTTGGTCTCACAAAAGTTGATCTGGCATCAAACTCTGTGGCTGTGCAGCTTCAACTGATCCGCCAAGGCGGGGTCGGGATCGTGCATGACTTCGCACTACCCTTTGCGCCCGAACTGCAAATAGTCCTGCCAGAACAGGTCGCTTTGCAACGTGCTTTCTATCTGGTCCGCCACACGTCAGACCGGCATTCTGAACGGCTCACACGTTTTGCAACGGAACTTCGCAAACGAATGTCCGAAGAGATTGCCAAGCTCGAACGCGCAGCACGCTTGACAGCCAGTGGCTTGATTTGAGACGCTGAATTTGTAGTCAGCGCAAGGAGACCGCCATGATCGTATCTCAAATCCTCAAATCTAAATCTGATGTCGGTGTGATCGCGGTCAAGCCAACCGATACGGTGACGGATGCTGCAAAACTCCTGTCGCAACATAAAATTGGTACAGTGGTTGTCTCGGCTGATGGTGAGACCTTGGACGGAATCCTGTCCGAGCGTGACATTGTGCGCGAACTGGGCAAGCGTGGTGCGGGATGCATGAACGATCCGGTCCGCGATCTGATGACGAAGGATCTGACGACATGCAAACCATCCGACAGCGCGCTTGATGTGCTGGAAATGATGACCAAGGGCCGTTTCCGACATTTGCCGGTGATGGATGACGGGAAGATGGTTGGATTGATTTCGATCGGTGACGCGGTCAAGGCGCGACTGCAACAGCTCTCCATGGAAAAGGAATCCCTTGAAGGGATGATCATGGGGCACTAGCCCGGGATTTCGGCGATTGCTTGCAATCCCAGACGCAATCATGTTGCTTTGCGCCAAATTTCACGAATGAGGATGGGCCATGCGCGTTGGACTCTACCCTGGCACATTTGATCCGGTTACACTCGGCCATATCGATATCATAAGACGTGCCTGTTCATTGGTGGATCGTTTGGTCATCGGTGTCGCGATCAATCGTGACAAGGGTCCACTTTTCTCGCTTGAGGAACGCGTGGCGATGATCGAGGCAGAGGCTGCGCCGCTCGCCACGGCGACTGGGTGCGAGATTGTTGCGCATCCTTTTGAAAACCTTTTGATCGACTGCGCACGGGATGTCGGCGCGAATGTGATCATCCGCGGCCTGCGGGCGGTTGCTGATTTTGAATATGAGTATCAGATGGTCGGTATGAACCGCGCGCTGGATGACAGTATTGAAACCGTGTTTCTGATGGCCGAGGCCGAGCATCAGGCGATTGCCTCAAAGCTCGTGAAAGAGATTGCGCGGCTTGGTGGGGACGTCTCAAAATTTGTAACACCGTCGGTGCATCGCGCGCTTAAAGAACGGCTTGGTGTTTGAACTGGCTGTGGATGTTTATTGGCACCTATCTGGTCTATGCGACGGTAATGGTGCTGGCGCATCCGAGGTTCATCTATCCGTTCGGCCCTGACAGCTTCGATGACCCAACGTTTACTCAACATGTCATTGAAGGTAGCGATGTTCACGTCGCAATCGCGGAAGGCGATGAGGAGACAGCGGTCCTTTTCTTCATGGGAAATGGCGGGGCGCTTGCCTACTTCACGTTTTCACTCAAAGCGCATCAGGATGCGGGGCGCACGATCGCTGCTTTGGAATATCCCGGCGGCGGCGGTATCCCCGGGTCCGCGTCCGAGCAATCGCTGAAAGCAGATGCGCTGACTGCATTTGACTGGCTCGCAGACAGGCACGATGGTCCGATCGCCGTTCATGGGTATTCAATGGGGACTGGCCTTGCGCTGCATGTTGCGGCACGACGGGACGTCGCCGCAGTCTTGCTTGATGCACCATACGTGCGGATGTGTGAATTGATGACACGCGCCTCATGGCTTCCGGCCTGCTACATGCCATTTGTTCAGAAATGGGATAATGCCAAGGACGTCCCTCAAATTTCGGCACCTGTTCTGATCCAGCATGGCAGCGAGGATCAGTTGATCCCGCAAGAGCATGGCGCGCGTCTGGCGGCATTGATGGAAGGTGAGGGGGGCGGGGTCTTATTCCAGCCTGTCGCCGGAGCAAGTCACAACAATCTCGCGGGGCAAGCAGGGTACCGGGCGCGGATTGAGGCGTTTTTGACCCGGGCGGATACACCGCCCGAGTGAAGCTTGGTCTTTTCGGTTTAGCCGTAGATGGCTTTCGCTGCTACTTTGCCCGCATCTTCGCGGAACATACCCAGGTCGATAGCTGTTTCGACTGGCATTGCTTCCAGTTCATGCTTCAGGCGCTTGTAGGCAACGCGCTTTTCAATCGCATTGCGGACATTGCTCAATACAGTCATTTGCGTGCTCCTTTTGTGTACGCTTCGTTGCTGTTGACCCACACATAGCCATGCTGCACCGCAGAACAACTGACAGTTAGCGCTAGCAGCTTTGCATTTTTTGCATAGCGGATTCACAAGGTGCACAAGAAAAAAGCCGGTCGCAAAGGACCGGCTTTCTTTTCAGCATTCTCAGCGAAAGATCAGATCAGCTTGCCCATGGCAACCGCTGTGTCAGCCATCCGGTTGGAGAAGCCCCATTCATTGTCATACCACGTCAGGATACGCACCATATTGCCGTCCAGAACCTTCGTCTGATCAAGATGGAAGATCGAAGAGTGCGGGTCATGGTTGAAGTCCGAGCTGACCATCGGCAGGTCAGTGTAACCCAGAATACCTTTCAGCGGCCCGTCAGCGGCTGCTTTGATTGCGTCATTCACCTCTTCAGGTGTTGTCTCGCGCGACGCTTCAAACGTCAGGTCAACGACCGAGACGTTTGGTGTTGGCACACGAATTGCCACACCGTCGAGCTTGCCGTTCAGCTCAGGCAGTACCAGACCAACGGCTTTGGCAGCTCCTGTGGACGTCGGGATCATCGACAGGGCAGCGGCACGTGCGCGGTAGAGGTCCTTGTGCATTGTGTCCAGTGTCGGTTGGTCACCGGTATAGCTGTGGATCGTTGTCATGAAACCTTTGGTGATCCCAATCGCATCATTGAGGACCTTGGCGACAGGTGACAGGCAGTTTGTTGTGCAAGACGCGTTCGAGACAACAATGTCGTCGCTGGTCAGGGTGTCGTGGTTCACACCGTAGACGATTGTCTTGTCAGCATTCTTGCCAGGGGCAGAGATCAGGACGCGGCTTGATCCATTGTCGAGGTGCGCTTGGCAGGCCTCTTTGCTGGTAAAAATGCCAGTGCATTCCATCACAACATCGACGTCAGACCATGGCAGATCGGCGGGGTTGCGAATGGCTGTGACTTTCATCGGGCCGCGGCCCACATCAATTGTGTCTTCGGTGGTCTTCACTTCGGCAGGGAAGCGGCCGTGCACGCTGTCGAACCGCAGCAAGTGTGCATTTGTTTCGACAGGCCCCAGATCGTTGATTGCGACGACTTCAATATCGGTGCGTCCGCTTTCGATAATGGCGCGCAGGACGTTGCGGCCAATCCGGCCAAATCCATTAATGGCGACTTTGACAGCCATGGTATTCTCCTTTGGCATTCAATGTTGGCGCTAACATTGCGAATTTCGCGGAAAGGTCAACCGGCATTCGCGGCTATCGCCAGAAGGCTAGCCATTCAATTAGGTCTACAAAGCGACGCATCAAGAATACTGTGTTTGTCCAGCCAAATTGGTAATAATCGTACGCGAGCAACGCCGCGACAAAGAGGATGAGCCAAATGGCGAGTCTGTTTGTCATAGCGGCAAGATGTAATCCGCGCCTTTGAAAATGGCAAAGCCCGCATCAAGCGGGCTTGCTTCGTCAGTCATAAGGACGTGTTTAGTGCAGGCGACCCATCGTTGCGGCGACGTCGGCCATGCGCGCAGAGAAGCCCCATTCGTTGTCGTACCATGCAAGGACACGCACGGTTTTTCCGCCGACGACCTTGGTCTGGTCTGGTGCGAAGATCGAGCTTTCGGTTGTGTGGTTGAAGTCGATGCTGACCTTGGCCTCATCATCATATGACATCACCATGCCCATATAGCCTGCTGCGGCCTCGCGGACGATTTCGTTCACTTCGTCAACGGTGACTGATTTTCCGGCTTCGAAGGTCAGATCAACTGCGCTGACGTTCGGGGTCGGGACGCGCATTGCTGTGCCGTCAAGCTTGCCGGACAATTCCGGCAGGACCTCACCTAGGGCTTTCGCCGCGCCGGTGGATGTGGGGATCATCGCCATGGCGGCGGCGCGCGCGCGATAAAGATCCTTGTGGCGGCGGTCCAGCGTTGGCTGGTCACCGGTGTAGCTGTGGATCGTTGTCATGATGCCGCGCTCGATGCCAATCGCGTCATTCAGAACTTTGGCGAGCGGGGCCAGACAATTCGTTGTGCAGGACCCGTTCGACACCATGGTCTCTGCCGCCATCAAGTCACGGTGATTAACCCCGTAGACAACAGTGCGATCAACGTTCTTGGCAGGTGCGGAGATCAAGACCTTCTTGGCGCCACGTTCCAGGTGAATAGCCGATTTCGCGCCATCATTGAACTTGCCGGTGCATTCCAGAACCACATCAACGCCGTCCCAATCAAGTTCTGACGGTTCATAGGTAGACATTACGTCAATCGGGCCGCGCCCCAGATCAAGTGTGTTCCCGTCGACCTTCACTGGATTGCCAAAGCGGCCATGAACGCTGTCATATTTCAGCAAATGCGCATTGGTCTCGATTGGTCCTGTGGCATTGATCTTGACCACTTGCACATCGTTGCGTGCTGCTTCGGTGATATGTGCCAAAGTGCAGCGTCCGATGCGACCAAAGCCGTTGATACCGATGGTGACAGTCATTTCTGTATTCCTTATCGCGCATTCGTCTTTGGGGTCCGTATACTTGCGTGTACCGTCCCAGAAAAGAAAAAAGTCATTTTTCATCAATATGTTATCGGTAACAAACGCCGTTAGCGATAACGAAGCAACGGTTGTTTTTCGTGTTATCGCAAACACGCGGATAAGGCTGTCGAATCGCAAGAACAGCGATAGGCTGATCGTTCAGAGGGGAAACAGCCATGCATCCACTTATCACGCAGGACCATATTGAGACGTATCAACGCGATGGCGTTGTTTTGATCAGAGGGCTTTTTGCTGACCATATCGCGTCGCTCCGTCAGGGCGTTGCGATGAACATGGAAAATCCCGGCCCGTATGCTGCCGAGAATTTGCATGAAGGCGAGGCGGGGCGCTTCTTTGATGACTACTGCAATTGGACGCGCATTGCCCCATTTGAGAGGGTTATCAGGGAATCCCCTGCGCTCGAAGTCGGGGCGGACCTCATGCAATCGCAGACATGCCAGGTGTTCCATGATCACGTGCTGGTCAAAGAGCCTGGCACCTCCAAGCCGACACCGTGGCATCAAGACGGCCCGTATTACTTTGTTGAAGGCGAACAGACAGTCAGCTTTTGGTCACCGCTTGATCCGGTGACAGAGGCTTCGTTGCGATGTGTCGCAGGATCGCACAAATGGCCCAAGGCTGTTTTGCCGACCCGCTGGTTGTCCGAGGCAGATTTCTATCCTGACGCGCAGGATTTCATCCCCGTCCCCGATCCTGACGCCGAAGGGATGCGTATCGTCGAATATAATATGGAACCCGGCGATGCAGTCGCCTTCCACTTTCTCATCTTGCACGGCGCGCGCGGAAACGAGACAGAGAGCCGCCGCAGGGCGTTTTCCTTGAGGTTGCTTGGCGATGATGCGCGCTATGTTGTACGGCCCGGGCCGACATCGCCTCCGTTTCCAGGGCACGGCATGCAACCGGGTGAGCGCCTGCGCGAGGACTGGTTTCCGACCCTCTTCCGCCGCGAGGCGGCGATCAGCTAAAGCGTTCGCGCAACTCGCCGACGGTAAAGCTGTCAGGAACAAAGCCTGCATCAGCGGGGTCGTTCCGAGGGTCAGAGGTGATGCAGAGCGGACCGCAGAGCAGTCTGATACTGCGGGTCTCGTAGTCGACGTGCCAGACTCGTCCGCCCGGAGTTGCGACGTAGCCGTCAATGCGCTGCTCGAAGTCGCCTTTCACATCGCTCATGCTAGGGACTTCATTGTCATAAAGGGGCGAGTAGCTGCCGTGTGTATGAAACGAGGCCACAACGTCACCAATGACCGACGGCATTTCACAGAAATCCTCACCGCCGGGGAGAATGCGCGAGGTGCGCAGCTGTCCGTCAGGTTCCCTGATAATCAGACCGCAGTATTCGCGGCTCTCTCCGATGGAACGGGGCTGCAACCCGTCGAGAACACGGGTTGCAAAGCCATCCACGTCATCGGTTTCAGCAAAGATGGGCGCAATCGTCTGAATTTTGGCAAGGTTCGGTGTTCCGCCATTGCCTGTTGAACAACCGACAAGCACACCGATAGCAAATAGCGCGAGTGTCGTCTGGCGTTTGAGATTTCTCATGCCTTAAACCTGCCCGAACGCTACTTGAGGAGCGATTTTACCTTGTCTGCTGTCGCCTGCGCCGTGATGCCGAATTCTTCGAAGAGCCGCTCTGCCGGGGCAGAGGCCCCGAACCCGTGCATACCGATGAAGCCGGACTTTTCACGCTTGCCGCGCTCTCCAAAGAGCCAACGATCCCATCCAAAGCGTATGCCTGCCTCGACTGCGACACGGACAGGCCCACCGGGCAGCACACGTTTGCGGTAGGATTCATCCTGTTCCTCGAACAGCTCCCAGCATGGCATAGACACGACGCGCGTGCCGATCCCCTCGGCCTGCAAGAGTTCACGCGCGGCCATGGCCACGCTGACTTCTGAACCGGTGGCAAGCAGGATTGCCTGACGCTTCGACCCTTCGGCATCAGCAAGCACATAAGCCCCTTGAGCGACCATGTTCTTGGTCTTGTGATCTGTGCGGACGGTTGGCAGTCCTTGGCGTGTCAGGGCCAGAACGCTCGGTGTTTTTTCCGAAGTCAGCGCCAATTCCCAAGCCTCCGCGGTTTCCACCGTATCGGCAGGGCGGAACACGTTCATGTTCGGCGTAGCACGCAGCATCGCGAGATGTTCAATCGGCTGGTGTGTTGGACCATCCTCGCCGAGGCCGATGCTGTCGTGGGTCATGACATAGGTCACCGGCAGCCCCATCAACGCGCTCAACCGCATCGCGCCGCGCGCATAATCGGTAAAGCACATGAACGTGCCGCCATAAGGTTTTGTGCCACCGTGAAGTGCCATACCGTTCATGGCAGCAGCCATGCCATGCTCGCGAATACCGTAGTAGATGTAACGGCCTTTGCGCGTGTCAGGATGGAAGGTGCCCATATCTTTGGTCAGCGTATTGTTCGAACCGGTGAGGTCGGCGGACCCGCCAATCGTTTCCTGTGCAATCGGGTTGATCACCTCCAGCACCATTTCGGACGACTTGCGGGTCGCCACCTTTGGAGCGCCCTCGCTAATCTGCTTTTTCAGAGCACGGATTGTGGCTGACAGGCGCTTCGGGGCTTCACCGGCATAGATGCGGTTGAACTCTGCCTGCTTGGACGCTGAGAGCGTTGCAAAGCGCGCCTCCCAATCCTTGCGGGTCTCGGCACCACGTGCACCGATGGCGCGCCATGCATCAAGGACGTCAGCCTCAACCTCGAAGTCGCCCATAGGTGCGCCGTAGGCTTCTTTGGCGGCTTTGAGTTGCTCTGCATTCGTCAAAGCACCGTGGCCTTTTGATGTGTCTTGCGCTGCGTGCCCCAAGGCGATGTGCGTCTTGCAGGCGATCATGGATGGCCGTGGGTCTTTTTTGGCGGCTGTGATCGCGGCATCGATGGCGTCGGGATCATGGCCATCAATGGACTGGACATGCCAGCCGGAGGCCTCAAAGCGCATTTGCTGGTTTGTTGCGTCAGCAATATCCACTGTGCCGTCGATTGTGATGTTGTTGTTATCCCAGAAGACGATCAGGTTGCGCAGTTTTTGCATACCAGCAAGCGAGATCGCTTCCTGACTGACACCTTCCATCAGGCAGCCGTCACCCGCCATCACATAGGTGTAGTGGTTGACGATTTTCTTGCCCCATGTGGCGCGCTGGATTTCTTCGGCAATCGCAAAACCAACCGAGTTTGCAATACCCTGACCCAATGGGCCGGTCGTCGTCTCAATACCACGCGCATGACCATATTCAGGGTGGCCTGCAGTGCGTGCGCCCCACTGACGGAAGTCCTTGATCTGCTCAAGCGGCATATCTTCGTAGCCGGTCAGATACATCAGGGAATAAAGCAGCATCGACCCATGGCCAGCCGACAGGATAAACCGGTCGCGATCCGGCCACTCAGGCGCCTTGGGATCAAAGTTCAGATGCTTTTCGTAAAGGACTGTTGCGACGTCTGCCATGCCCATCGGCATCCCGGAGTGACCGGAGTTTGCGGCGGCAACCGCATCCAGCGTCAATGTCCGGATGGCAGTGGCTTTTTTCCAATGGTCAGGATTGGCGGAACGAAGAGCAGCAATATCCAAGGTGTCGGTCCTATCTGATGGCGTCACATATCTCATTGGCGTCATATCAGGACAGCCTCCAAGATCAAGCACGTCAGCTAAGTTCCTCATTTTTCAAAGGCCATGCCGTTTGCGAGACCGAAAGCCTTCGCTTAGGCTTTGAACAGACAGGCACGATTCGTCCTTTTTGGACCGAACGCAGATAAAGCGGTCCCACAGCGTATGTGGTCTTTAGAACCGCAAGAGGATTCGAAGATGAGCGACATCAATAGTTTGGAAAACCGGATCACTGCGGCGCTCGACAGGATCAGTCGCGGTTTGGATGCCAGACCGCAGAACGGTGGCGGTGATGTCGAAGCCTTGCAGGCAGCATTGGAGAACGAACGTCGCAACAACGCCGAGTTGACCGAACGGGTCAGGCTTTTGAAAGAACGCCAGGATGGTCAGGTCGCTGCACTTTCGGATCGGGTTGAGACACAGCGCAGCCAGCTAGGTGCCCTGGATGCACAACTGCAGACACTGCGCGCGTCAAACGAGCAGCTTCGCGAGATGAATGCCAGATTGCGCGAAACCGTGACCGCAGGGCTTGCGCCTGACCTGCAGGAAGCGGCGATAGCAGTTGAAGTCAGAGCCATGGAAGCACAGCGCGCCGCCGACATCGCAGAGATGGACGCGATTATTGCCGAACTCAAACCCCTGATTGCGGAGGCTTAGGACAATGCCACAAGTCGAAATTAATATCGGGGGACGCACGTTCGAGGTTGCCTGCCAGGAAGGGGAAGAGCCCTTCCTTCACTCTGCCGCGCAGATGCTTGATGTCGAGGCACAGCATCTAGCAAGCCAGATCGGGCGCGTGCCAGAGGCGCGGATGCTGTTGATGGCCGGCTTGATGCTCGCTGACAAGACAGCGGGACTTGAAGATAAGGTGCAGACTTTGGAGCAGGAAGCAGGCGAACTTCGGGCTGCGATTGAAACCTTGAAGGCACAGCCTGCGCCCGCGCCGCAGCGGATCGAAGTGCCCGTCATTCCCATCGAAGTCAGCGAGGCATTGGCCGAGATTGCCGCGCGCGCTGAATCGCTGGCCGCAAAGGTCGAAGGTCAGTAGCTGGAATCAAATAAAAAAGGGGGCATGGCCCCCTTTTCTCAGCTCTAATTCGCTGGCCAAGATCTAGCTGTTGGCTTCGCGGATCTTGTCAGCAGCATCCTTGTCAAAGTTGACACCGTTTTCTGCAAACAAAGTATCCAGTTCGCCTGACAGGGTCATCTCCGTGATGATGTCGCATCCGCCAACAAACTCGCCCTTCACATAAAGCTGCGGGATTGTTGGCCAGTCGGAATAATCCTTGATCCCCTGACGGATTTCGTCGTCAGCCAGAACGTTTACGTCGGTGTAATCCACACCCATGAAGTTCAACACGCCCGCAACACGCGAAGAGAACCCGCACTGAGGCATCGACTTGGTGCCCTTCATGTAGAGAACCACGTCATTGGTTGCGACGGTGTCTTTGATCCTGTCTTGTGCGGTCATTTCTGAAGTCCTTTACGTGTGCGTGTGGGCGTGCTCCGCACGCGGATTGGTTGGCGTGCTGGCGGAATGAAAAGATAGAACGGGCCCAAGAGGGCCAATAAGAAAGCTCTCAGCATCATTCTGGCGCCCGTGTCGTGAGGCCAAGGGCGTGGATTTCGCCGCTATCGACCTTCGGTTTGATGATCGCCATCACAGAGCGTTGCTGCTGGATGCGGTTCATGCCACGGAAACTTTCGTCAATCACGAGCCCCTGGAAATGGACACCATCATCACCTTCGATCTGGATAGTGGCGTTGGGCATTTTTTCGCGAATGAGCGCTTCGATGTCACGTGCAGAGATGGCCATTTGATTTCCTTTGACGTCCTGCGCTCAAGTTAGGCACGCACCGCCGGTTGGACAAGTGGATTGCCTCCGGCGGGGATATTTTGGGGCCAATAATGGGCCATTAAGCGACGGCCTGCGCAAAAGACGTGCGATAGATTTCGCGCAATTCATCAAGCGGCGCGCTTTGGCTGCCGAATGTGATCTGATCGCCCGCAACCTTGCCGATCGTGGTCAGCGTGACACCGGCCTGGTTTGCCGCAATCATCAATGCTTCTGCCTGATCAAAGTTACAGCCGATCAGATAGCGCCCTTGATCTTCACCAAAGAGGGTGGGGGTGTCTTCAACGTCGAGGGTCACACCAACATCGGCTTTTTCGGCCATCTCGAAGGCTGCGAGCGCAAGGCCGCCATCGCTGAGATCGGAGCAGGCCTTGATCAATGCGCAGTTGGCACGGATGAAATCGCCGTGTGCCTTTTCGCGGTCCAGATCAACCGGTGGCGCGTCACCTTCGGCGCGGCCGTAAACCTCTGCAAGAATGGCAGACTGCCCCAAGTGCCCCGCCGTTTCGCCCAAGAGCAAAAGCAGATGCCCATCGCGCAAATCGCCTGTGATCATCTGGTCCGGATGGTCAATCAAACCGACAGCACCGATGGTTGGCGTTGGCAGGATCGCCGCACCGTCAGTCTCATTGTAAAGCGAGACATTGCCGGAGACGATTGGCATATCGAGCGCCTTGACTGCCTCGCCGATGCCTTGGATCGCACCGACAAACTGCCCCATGATATGCGGCTTTTCAGGATTGCCGAAGTTCATGTTGTCAGTCGTGGCAAGCGGCCGCGCGCCAACGGCCGTCAGGTTGCGGTAGGCTTCGGCGACGGCCTGTTTGCCACCTTCGACCGGATTGGCTTTGACGTAGCGCGGGGTCACGTCGCTTGTGAAGGCAAGCGCCTTGTCCGTGCCATGGACACGCACGATGCCGGCACCCGCACCGGGGATGCGGGCGGTGTCACCCATGACCTGACAGTCATACTGTTCATAGACCCATTGTTTTGCCGCATAGTTCGGACTGCTGATCAGGGCCTTAAGCCCGTCGATGGGCATGACATTCGGCACATCGCCAAGTGGTTCGGCGGCAGGGGTCGGTTCCCAAGGGCGATCATATTCTGGTGCTGATCCAGACAGCGTCGCTAGAGGCAGATCAGCCCAGACCTTGCCTTGATGTTCAATAATGAAACGGTCCTCGGCAATTGTCTCGCCGACAATGGCGAAATCGAGGTCCCATTTCTCGAAGACAGCGCGGGCTTCGGCCTCAAGCTCTGGCTTGAGGACCATGAGCATCCGTTCTTGGCTTTCCGAGAGCATCATCTCATAGGCGGTCATGTTCTCTTCGCGTTGTGGGACAGCGTCGAGGTTCAGGCGCACACCAAGGCCGCCCTTATCGCCCATTTCCACAGCAGAGCAGGTGAGGCCAGCCGCGCCCATGTCCTGAATGGAAATGACAGCGCCAGTGGCCATCAACTCAAGGGTGGCTTCCATCAAACGCTTTTCGGTAAAGGGATCGCCAACCTGCACTGTAGGGCGCTTTTCCTCAATCGTATCGTCAAACTCCGCAGACGCCATGGTCGCCCCGCCAACACCATCGCGCCCCGTTTTCGCGCCGAGGTAGACAACCGGCATCCCGATCCCTGAGGCCGCAGAATAGAAAATCTTGTCAGCATCTGCGAGACCGGCGGCAAAGGCGTTGACCAGACAGTTGCCGTTGTATGCTGGATCAAAACGCACCTCGCCCCCGACAGTCGGGACGCCGAAGCAGTTTCCGTATCCGCCGACACCTGCAACGACGCCATTGACCAACTGGCGGGTCTTGGGGTGGCTCGGCTCGCCAAATGACAGCGAATTCATTGCAGCAATCGGTCGCGCCCCCATGGTAAACACATCGCGCAGAATGCCACCCACACCGGTTGCGGCCCCCTGATAGGGTTCGATGTAGCTGGGGTGGTTGTGGCTTTCCATTTTGAACACAACAGCCTGACCATCACCGATATCGACGACGCCTGCATTCTCACCCGGACCGCAAATCACCTGCGGGCCTTCTGTCGGAAGTGTGCGCAGCCACTTCTTTGATGACTTGTAGGAGCAATGCTCGTTCCACATCGCTGAGAAGATGCCAAGCTCGGTAAAGGTCGGTTCGCGCCCGATGATGTCAAGGATCCGCGCATATTCATCCGGCTTGAGGCCATGGGCTGCGATCAGGTCTTCGGTGATGGCTGGCTCTTGCATGCGTGTCCCTTTGGCTGCTTGCGCGATGCTTTAAGCGATGGGGGGCAGCGGGGCAACGGCTTTGCCGCATCCGCCTGTGCAAAACATCTGTGCAAGTCAGATGTGCGGTAGGCAAAAAAAAGCCGGGCATAAAGCCCGGCAAAGTCCAACAGGGAGGTTGAAGGGCGAGCGCGTAGCATCAGCGCCTTCGAAACAGGAGATAGGGCCTGTTATTTGTGCAATCAAGAAATAAGCGCCTGATGTGGCGCAAAGCCGCTATGTATGTGGTGCATGGCTGGGGTAGCTCGCTTCTTTGACCGACCCGTAAAAGTATTGATCGGAGGCGTCGAATTCGATACGGCTAAAGCCAGAGAGAGCAGGGATGACTGAATTAAATGGCTGATTTTGATACACGATATTTTGCCCGCGTTGACCAACCAACAGCCGGCAATGCTGCGCTCAATCTTAAGAAACTGTCAAATGAGCCTGTTATCGAAATTGAGTTCGTTCCGCTTTCGTCGAGTGGCGACCTTACACTCGAAACAGACGGTGACCCACTCACAGCAGACATCGATCCTGACACACGCGTAAATGTGTATGAGTTCAATTCAGTGACGGGTGAATTTGAACTCGTTGGGACTTATACGTTTATCTATGAATTTACGGGTGCCCTGCCGACAAACCAGTCTAGCGGTGCGGGATTCATACCGAACGACCTGCTTCCTCCAGCGGTGCCGCAGCCTCTCGATGCTACTGTGGTCACTATCATCGGCTACAACGGCGATACGCGGGCAATGTTTCTGCCTGACTTTGATGCCACGCTGGCGCAGATGGAGGGCTTCAAGCAGGGGCGGATTGATCTAGATGGAACAAACACGACGAATAAGAACGTTTGTTTCGTGAAAGGTGTTTTGCTGGAAACACCTCACGGGTCGAGAAAAGTTGAAGACTTAACTACGGATGATGTTCTTCTGGGCCGCGATGGAAATCATCTACCAATTGCCTGGATAGGAAGGTCTTCTGTTGAGATGATCGGTTTCGATCTCGAGAATAAGCCGGTTTTGTTTAGTCAAGGTTGCTTGGGGCCGAACTCGCCGCAAAGCGAACTAGCTGTTTCTCCCCAGCATCATCTGGTTCTGAGTGGCGATATTGTTCGGCAAATCTTCGAAGCTGATGAAGTCCTTGCCCCCGCCAAAGGGCTCACCGGCCTGCCAGGCGTCCGTGTGATGAAAGGCAAGCGTTCGGTGGAATACTATCACGTCATGCTGGCCCGGCACGAAATCATTACGGCGCAAGGCATCCAGACTGAATCCTTCTACCCCGGTCCGACAGCGGTGCGGATGCTGACACCCGCGCAGCGCGCGTCGCTATTTGCTGTGGTGCCTCCCTTGAAAGACGACCCGGAAAACGGCTACGGCCCGACCGCGCGCAAAAAAATCACCCGGCGCGAGGCAGAAAGACTGGTCGAGGCGATCCTGGCTGACCGGAAAGCAAAAGCCATCGCAGCAGAATGATTTTATGCGCCGCTACTCGGCGGCGCTGGCGTCCCTGATTCTCCGGCGATGCGCAAAGATTTCATCCTGCACGAAATCCCTGAACGCGCTGATCCGCTTGGATTGCCGCAACTCTTCGGGATAGGCGAGGAACACAGGCACTTCGCCGCTTTCCAGATCGGGGAGGACCCGAACAAGGTCCGGGAAATCCTCGGTCACATAATCCGGCAGGACACCGATCCCGATTTTGTTGAGGATTCCCTGCAGCACTCCGAAGTAGTTATTTACGGTGAAGGTATGCGGAATATCCTGGGTCAGCAGGTGTTGCACCAGCGTAGCACCGGCAGAAACCTGAATTGAATTCGGGCTTTGGCAGATCAAACGGTGCTGGCCCATGTCGGCAAGTGTTTGGGGCGTGCCATATTTCTCAAGATAGTCCGGTGATGCGTAAAGCCGCATCCGCACAGACATAAGCCGCTTGCGAATGAGATCGGCTTGGCTGGGCTCTTTCATCCGGATCGCGACATCGGCCTCGCGCATCGGCAGATCGAGGACGCGCTCTTCAAGCATCAGATCAATTTTGAGATCGGGATATTGCTCATAGAGTTTCGGCAGGCGCGGTGCGAGCCATAAGGTGCCGAAACCTGTCGTCGTTGTGACGCGTAGCTCGCCGAAGACTTCTTCTTCACTGTCGCGGATGCGGGCGGAGGCAGCCTCAAGCCGTCGGTTCATGCTTTTTGTCGCGTCGAACAGCAGTTCGCCCTGTTCGGTAAGAATCAGGCCACGTGCATGACGGTGGAAAAGCGTCGTATTCAGCGATTCTTCGAGGGCCCTGATCTGCCGGCTCACCGCAGATTGAGACAGGTGAAGCGTATCGCCGGCATGGGTGAGTGATCCCGCGTCTGCGACCGCGTGAAAGATTCTTAGCTTATCCCAGTCCATTTTTCCCCGGCTGACGTTCTGTTACCGTTATCATTTGAACAACATTACCTGACCGAAGCCGTTGAAAGCAAACTCCGATCTCACTGATTTTTGTCTTTGTAGGTCAGAGCCTTTGACCTAAGATCGAGACAGGTTCAACCTGTTGGGAGGCACGGTGTGAGCAAGCACGAAATCTCATTGAACGACCGCTATGATCTGTCAAAGGATCAGGTTTTGCTGAATGGCACCCAAGCGCTTGTCAGGCTGATGCTGATGCAGCGGGCGCGGGATGCAGAGGCAGGGTTGAATACGGCTGGATATGTCACCGGCTACCGCGGGTCGCCACTTGGCGCTGTCGATATGCAGATGACCAAAGCCAAGGATGTGCTTGAACCCGCACAAATCCTCTTCCAGCCGGGGTTGAACGAAGATCTGGCTGCAACCGCGCTCTGGGGCAGCCAGCAGGCAGAGTTGCGCGGCGAAGGCAAATACGACGGCGTCTTTGGTCTGTGGTATGGCAAAGGACCGGGTGTTGACCGGTCCGGCGACGTGATGCGTCATGCCAATATGGCCGGCACCTCGCCAAATGGCGGTGTCATCATGGCCATGGGCGACGATCATACCGGCGAAAGCTCGACAACCTTGCATCAGTCCGACTGGGCCATGGTTGATGCTTATATGCCCATCGTCTCACCCGCCGGTGTGCAGGAGGTTCTGGATTATGGGCTTTACGCCTATGCATTGTCGCGGTTTGCAGGTGTGTGGGTGGGGTTGAAAACCATGAAGGACACGATTGAGGTCACCTCTGTCGTGGATGCCCGGCTTGACAGGATGTCCTTCGTGACGCCTGAGATCGAGATGCCTGATGGCGGGCTGAATATCCGTCTGGTCGATACGCCTCAGTTGCAAGAGGCGCGGATGATCGACCACAAGCGCTTTGCCGCAGAGGCGTTTGCACGGGCCAACAAGATGGACCAGCGCAAGTGGGGCAAACCCGGCGCAAAGATCGGTTTCGTGGCTGCAGGCAAGAACTGGCTGGATCTGCAGCACGCGCTTGCACTTCTCAACATTGATGAGGAAGAGGCAGAGCGCCTTGGTATCACGACCTACAAGGTGGGGCAGGTCTGGCCGCTGGACATGGCGTCATTCCATGATTGGGCGGAAGGGCTCGATCTGATTGTCGTCGTCGAAGAAAAACGCAAACTGATCGAGGTTCAGGTCAAAGAAGCCATCTTTGACGATCGTCAGGGCCGCCGTGTTTATGGCTGGCATAAGGGCGATGAACACTCCGAGGGGCGCCGCGAGGAGATTTTTCAGACCAAAGCCGACATCAATCCCATTGTCGTGGCAGAAAAACTTGGCGGGATCCTCGTGGAAGAGGGATGTGGCTCCGAAGGTGTCAAAGCGGGGCTTGAAACACTTGCCGAGGCACGTCGAGCCGACAACGCCCCCGAGATCGCGGCCCGCACCCCGTACTTTTGCTCAGGTTGTCCGCACAATTCATCGACAAAAGTCCCTGAAGGCAGCCGTGCCTATGCGGGCATTGGCTGCCATTACATGGTCCAATGGATGGACCGCGAAACCGTCGGCTTTACCCAGATGGGGGGCGAGGGGGCCAACTGGGTTGGTGAGGCACCATTTTCGACCCGCGATCATGTGTTCCAGAACATCGGAGATGGCACTTACAACCATTCCGGCGTTCAGGCCATCCGCTTTGCGCTGATGGCGGGAACAAACATCACCTACAAAATTCTCTATAACGATGCGGTCGCCATGACGGGCGGGCAGGGCAATGATGGTGGCCTCAATGCCGATCAGATCTGTCGCGAGGTCATGGCGATGGGTGTGCGCAACGTGGCCCTTGTCTATGACGAGAAAGAAGACGTTGATCTAGCGCTTTTCCCCAAGGGACTGGATGTGCATGAGCGGGCAGAACTCCAATCAGTGCAAGAGAAATTCAGCAAATACAAAGGCGTGTCCGTCATTGTTTACGTGCAAACATGTGCAGCTGAAAAACGGCGGCGTCGTAAGCGCGGGCAATTCCCGGATCCCGACAAGCGGGTTTTCATCAATACCGATGTCTGCGAGGGGTGCGGCGACTGTGGTGTGCAATCCAACTGTGTCTCGATCGTACCTGTCGAAACCGAACTTGGCCGAAAGCGGGCGATTGACCAGTCGTCTTGCAACAAGGATTACTCTTGCGTGAAGGGGTTCTGTCCTTCCTTTGTTACCATTGAGGGCGCGCAAGTCAGGAAGGAAGCGACGGCAGAGGTTGATCTGCCAGACCTGCCGATGCCACTGCTGCCTGCAATCCGCGGCACGCATAACGTCGTGATTACTGGCGTTGGTGGTACGGGGGTCGTCACCATCGGTGCTGTTCTTGCCATGGCTGCACATATCGACGGCAAAGGTGCAGGCATGATGGAGATGGCGGGTCTTGCGCAAAAGGGGGGTGCGGTGCACATCCATTGCCGCTTGGCCAACACACCGGGCGATATCAATGCAATTCGGGTAGCAACAGGTGAGTGCGACACCCTTGTCGGCGGCGATTTGGTTGTCTCGGCCGGTGCCAAAACCATTGGGTTGATGAAGACAGGGCGGACGCAAGCCGTCGTCAATAGCCATGAGATCATCACCGGAGAGTTTACCCGCGATACCGAATTCCGACTGCCAACAGATCAGCTCAAACTGTCGCTGGAGGCTCGGATGGGCGACGGCCTGGCCATGTTCGATGCGTCTGAACTGGCCAAGGCGCTGCTTGGGGACAGCATCTATTCGAATATGATGGTCTTTGGCGCTGCCTGGCAAATGGGTGCAATTCCAGTCACATATGACGCGATCTTGCGCGCGATTGAACTCAATGGCGCTGCGGTCGAGCGCAACAAGAAGGCCTTTGCGTTCGGGCGTTGGGCCTATCTGCATCCGCAGGATGCAAAGGACCTTCTTGCACCGAAAATCGTCCGCCTGCCGAAGTCACTCGATGAAAAGATCGCTTATCGCGCTGATCATCTTGTCGCCTACCAGAACAAGCGGCTTGCCAAGAAATACAACAAGATGCTCGCGCGGTTCGAAGATCCCGCACTGCGGGAGGCTGTCGCAAAGGGGTATCACAAGCTACTTGCCTACAAGGACGAATACGAGGTGGCGCGGCTGCTTTCTGCGACGAAGGACAAGGCAGAGGCCGAGTTTGCCGGTGACTTGAAGCTGACCTACCACCTTGCGCCGCCTATGCTGACCAAAACCGGCCCTGATGGCCGCCCGCTAAAGAAGGAATACGGGGCGCGCATGGCTGCGATGTTCCCAAGACTCGCCAAGTTCAAATTCTTGCGGGGCACGCCGTTCGATCCGTTCGGACGGACGGCGGAACGCCGGATGGAGCGTGCGCTGATCAAACAGTATGAGGCCGATATGGCCGAGGTCTTGCAGCAGCTATCCCCGGCTAACATGGAAACGGCCAAGGCCTTGGCGCTTTTGCCGCTGGAAATCAGGGGGTTTGGTCCGGTGAAAGAGGCAAACGAGCGCAAGGCAGCCAAGCGACGCGAAGCTTTGCTGGCTGAGCTGCGTCGTGGCGGTGAGCGGATCGCTGCGGAGTAAACGCTGCAGTCTTGGAGCGTGGAAAACCATGCATGGATTTCCTGAGCAAAGCGACGTATGTCTTCAGCTAATTGAGCAGAACGTGAGTCCTGCGTCTTCAATGGGTTAGAACACAAGGCACGAAAACCATGGCGGTTGGCATTTTTGATAGCGGTTTGGGCGGATTGACAGTGCTTGATGCTGTCGCCAAGCGACTGCCTGATCTGCCGCTCGTTTACATGGGTGATAACAGCCATTCGCCTTATGGTGTGCGTGACGCCGATAATATCTACGACCTGACGACCGCGGCTACACAACGTCTGTTCGATGCGGGGTGCGATCTGGTCATCCTGGCGTGTAACACGGCCTCTGCCGCGGCCCTGCGGCGGATGCAGGAAAGCTGGGTGCCGAAGGACAAGCGTGTCTTGGGCGTGTTTGTGCCGCTGATCGAGGCGCTGACAGAGCGTCAGTGGGGCGACAACTCTCCGCCGCGCGAAGTTGATGTGAATCATGTGGCGCTGTTTGCGACACCGGCCACTGTTTCGAGCCGGGCGTTCCAGCGCGAATTAGCCTTCAGGGCGATCGGTGTTGATGTCGAAGCCCAAGCCTGTGGCGGCGTGGTCGATGCAATCGAAGATGGTGATATGATCCTTGCCGAGGCGCTCGTCAAAAGCCATGTCGATGCGCTCAAGCGCAAGATGCCCCATCCGGATGCAGCCGTACTTGGCTGCACGCATTACCCGTTGATGGCGAAAGAATTTCAGGAGGCCCTCGGGCCTGACGTTAGGGTGTTCTCGCAAGCCTCACTGGTGGCCGAAAGTCTTGCCGACTATCTGGAGCGTCGTCCAGAGATGGTCGGGCCGGGGACGGAGTCGATGTTCCTGACGACTGGCAACCCGCAACAGGTTTCATCGCGCGCGACGCAGTTCTTGCGACGACAGATCACCTTTCAAGCGGCCTGAACCTTACAAAATTCATTCCTGTCAGAGGGATAAAGACTATGACCTATAACGTCGCCATTCTCGGCGCTTCTGGTTACACCGGCGCTGAACTTGTGCGCCTGATCGCGACACACCCAAGCCTGAAGATCGTCGGGCTGTCGGGGAACTCCAAGGCCGGGATGGCCATGGCAGATGTTTTTCCGCATCTGCGCCACCTTGATTTGCCAGACCTGACCACGATTGAGGATATGGACCTTGATGGTGTCGACCTTGTGTTTTGCGCTTTGCCACACGCAACATCACAGGCGGTCATCTCGCAACTGCCAAAGACGCTCAAGATTGTTGATCTTTCAGCGGACTTCCGGCTGCGTGATCCGGACGCCTATGAAAAGTGGTATGGCAAGCCTCACGCAGCGCCAGAGATGCAGAAAGAAGCGGTCTACGGGCTGACCGAATTCTACCGTGACGAGATCAGGGCGGCGCGTCTGGTCGCCGGGACCGGCTGCAATGCGGCGACTGGCCAGTATATTTTGCGGCCACTGATTGCCGCAGGTGTAATTGATCTCGATCAGATCATTCTTGATCTAAAAGCTGCAGTATCCGGGGCAGGGCGCAGTTTGAAGGAGAACCTGTTGCACGCAGAGCTGTCAGAAGGTGCGCATGGCTATTCGGTGGGTGGCACGCACCGGCATCTTGGGGAATTCGATCAGGAGTTCTCTGCTCTTGCCGGTCGTCCGGTCAATATCCAGTTCACGCCCCATTTGATCCCCGCCAACCGCGGCATTTTGGCGACGACCTATGTCCAGGGCGATCCGCAGACCATATATGCCACATTGTCTGCTGCTTATGCTGACGAGACTTTCATTGAGGTTTTGCCGATGGGACAACATCCGTCGATCAAACACATCCGTGCGTCGAACTTCTGCCACATCGGTGTGGTGGCTGACCGTGTACCGGGCCGTGCGATTGTGATCGCTGCTCTTGATAACCTGACCAAGGGATCGTCAGGACAGGCGTTGCAGAATGCCAACCTGATGCTTGGCTTGCCAGAAGAGGAGGGGCTGATGCTGGCCCCTGTGTTCCCATGACCGGTGGTTTCAAGAGCCTCAAGAAACGCCGCCGCGTTCAGGTGCTGTCGCTGGCGGGTGTTAGTCTGGCGCTTGTCCTTGTCCTGCTGTGGTTTCTGCCTGACGACAGTTTCCAGTTTTTCCGCTCTCCGAGCGAAGTTGTCGAAGCACCACCGCCACCCAATGAGCGATTCCGGATCGGCGGTCTGGTTGAAGAAGGCACACTGGTGCGGGGACAAGGCGAACAAGTCAGCTTCTCTGTCACGGATGGCGGTGCGTCTGTACAGGTCGTTTACACCGGCATCCTTCCAGACCTCTTTAACGAAGGTGAAGGAATGGTTGCGCAGGGAAACTACATCAACGGTCGCTTTGAAGCCGTTGAAATACTTGCAAAACACGACGAAACCTACATGCCCTCCGAAGTGGTTGATGCTCTGAAAGAGCAAGGCGTCTATGTGGCACCGGACGATACTGTCGTCACCAATTAACCTTTGACCGGCAGTGTTTGTCTCAGCTTCAAAGCGGGGGCAGCATGCAGACGGTTACACAGATTGCACAAGAAATCGTCGCCAGAGAGGGCGGCTTTGTTGATGATCCGGACGATCCTGGTGGCGCGACGAAATACGGTGTGACGATACACACTTTGCGCAGGTTAGGGCTGGACCTTGACCATGATGGCGACATCGACACCGAGGATGTGAAGGTTCTCAGTCGTGCCCGTGCCGTTTCGATCTTCATCGCGCACTACTTTCGCGCGCCGGGAATTGACCGGTTGCCTGAACCGCTTCAGCCGTCGGTTTTTGATATGTACGTCAATGCGGGATCCCACGCGGTTCGTATCCTGCAACGCCTTTTGGTGCAGATGCGGTTTAACGTAGCCGTCGATGGTGTCATTGGTCCGCAAACCGGCAGGGCGACCCATGATGCGATTGATGCCGCGCCGGACCATCTGGTTGATGCCTACGGGATTGCGCGGCGGAACTATTATTACGATCTGGCGCAGCGCCGTCCCGCAAGTCGGAAATACGCCCGCCGTCGTGATGGTGGAAAGGGTGGTTGGATTACGCGGGCAGAGGCTTTCATATCGCCGCGCTTTCACCTGACAGATGCAGAGCACCGTGAAAGGACTGCAACATGGGCATGATCACAGGACTAATGGGTTTTCTCTTTGGTGATGGTCGCAATGTCGTTGCAGATACGGTCACGGTGTTTCGGGAAAATGCGGAAAATGGCGCAGTCAGGGAGGCTGATGCGCGGTCACAAAGCCTGTCCCAGTTTGCTGCCGAGTTTCAGCACCAGCGCCGTGGGGTCTTTGACCGCTTCGTCGATGGAGTGAACCGCCTGCCACGGCCTGTTTTGGCATTGGGGACGATCTGGTTGTTCACGGAAGCGATGCGAAAGCCGGAAGAGTTTGCCGAGGCAATGGTCGGGCTGGCCGCGATCCCCGAACCCTTGTGGTGGCTCATGGGGGCTGTCGTGAGCTTTTACTTCGGTGCGCGGCATCAAGCCAAAGCGCATGAGTTCCAGAACCGTCTGACTGCGATTGTCGCACAGTCTGCTTCCCCAGCGTCATCAAAAGCAGACAACCCTGCCTTGGAAGAATGGCGTGCACGCAATGCAGACTGAATGGTCAGAGCGCGCCGAACGCCGGATCGCCGCGCTTGAAGTCCGCAATGCCGTCGATACGGTTCACCGCGAAAACGTATCTGACAGGCTCACAGCGATTGAAGATACACTGAAGTGGCTGGTGAGGTTGATTGTCGGGGGTTTGCTAATGGGGGTTCTTGCATTCGTGCTGCAGGGCGGTCTGGTTCCCTGAGGCTGCGCCAATTTGTATCGCGGAAGTGAAGGTCACGCTATGTTGCCTTCCGGCGGAATAGTCTATCTTGCGCCTCATGTTAGTAGAGCTCGGACATTTCGCTTTGATTCTGGCCTTTGGCGTTGCCATTGTTCAGATGATCGTGCCCCTGGTCGGGGCGCATCGTGGAAATATTGGCTGGATGTCATTGGCCGAACCGGCCGCGACAGTTCAGTTTCTTCTGACAGCTTTTTCATTCGCGGTGCTCACGTGGGCTTTCGTGACATCCGACTTCTCTTTGCAGCTCGTCTACACCAATTCGCATACCGACAAGCCGATGATCTACAAAATCACCGGTGTTTGGGGGAACCACGAGGGGTCAATGCTGCTCTGGATGGTGATCCTGACGCTGTTTGGCGCTTGCGCCGCATGGTTCGGTGGCGGTTTGCCAGCAAGGTTGCGGGCGCGGGTTCTGGCGGTGCAATCCTCAATCGCTGTGGCGTTCTTTGCTTTTGTGATCTTTACCTCGAACCCCTTCGTTCGGCTTGAGGTACCACCGCTGAACGGACGGGACTTGAACCCGCTTCTTCAAGACCCCGGCTTGGCGTTCCACCCACCGTTTCTGTATTTGGGCTATGTGGGCCTTTCGATGGCGTTTTCATTTGCTGTTGCCGCTCTGATTGAAGGGCGTGTCGATGCGGCTTGGGGGCGCTGGGTCCGGCCGTGGACGTTGGCGGCATGGATGTTCCTGACAGTCGGCATAGCGTTGGGATCGTGGTGGGCCTACTACGAGCTTGGTTGGGGCGGATTCTGGTTCTGGGATCCCGTCGAAAACGCCAGTTTCATGCCTTGGTTGATCGCGGCCGCTTTGCTTCATTCTGCCATCGTCGTTGAGAAGCGCGAGGCGTTGAAAAGCTGGACGATCCTTTTGGCGATCCTTGCTTTCGGGTTCTCACTGCTTGGTGCATTTATTGTGCGCTCTGGCGTACTGACATCGGTACATGCCTTTGCCAACGATCCCGAGCGCGGGATGCTGATCCTGATTATTCTGGCGATCTTCCTTGGCGGTTCGTTGACACTGTTTGCATTCCGCGCTGGCGCGATGGAGGCAAAGGGTGTGTTTTCGACGGTAAGCCGTGAGAGCGCCCTGATCCTCAACAACATTCTGTTGTCAGTGAGCTGTTTTGTGGTGTTCATCGGCACGATCTGGCCTCTGGTGGCTGAGATATTCTTTGACCGCACGTTGTCGGTGGGGCCGCCGTTCTTTGATGCGGCGTTTACCCCCTTCATGGTCGGCTTGGCGATTGTCCTGCCCATCGGGTCGATCATCGCATGGAAGCGTGGAACGTTTGAGCGTGCGACCAAGGCTACTGTCGGCTGGCTGGTGCTGGCGCTTGCGCTTGGTGCACTGGCTTACGCCATGCAGACAGGCAATTCGGCGCTTGGGCCAGTCGGTGTTGCACTTGGTGTCTGGGTCGTCGGTGGCGCCATTGCAGATCTCTGGTTGCGCAGTGGCCGCGGCGGTTTTGCAGATCGCCTGCGCCGGATCACCCGCCTGCCACGCGCGGACTGGGGCAAAGCAACGGCCCATATCGGTATGGGCGTCACGATCTTCGGGATCGCGGCCATGCTGGCATGGGAGCAAGAGGACATCCGTGTGGCGCAGATCGGCGATCAATGGACCGTCGGGCAGTTTGACTTTCGCCTTGACGATGTGCGCAATGAGCAGGGCCCAAATTACATCACGACGCTGGCCGATATCTCGGTCTGGCGCGGAGACCGGCAGGTCGGTGATCTTCACCCCGAGAAGCGGTTCTATCCTGTCGCAAACATGCCAACGACAGAAGCTGCGATTATCAACGGGGTTCTGCGTGACATCTATGTGGTCATCGGTGATCCTCAGGAGAATGGCGGCTGGGCTGCGCGTGTTTATATCAAGCCCTTTGCCAACTGGATTTGGGGCGGCGCAATCCTGATGGCATTGGGCGGATGTTTCTCTTTGACCGACCGTCGCTTGCGTGTCGGTGCTGCGGCGTCCAAGAAAGCACCAAAGGCGGTACCCGCAGAATGAAACGCTTGTTGATGGTCTTTGCCTTGTTGGCCGCACCGCTTTGGGCGGTCGAGCCTGACGAGGTGCTTGACGATCCGGTGCTTGAAGAGCGGGCACGTGAATTGTCCCAAGGCCTGCGCTGTCCGGTTTGTCGAAACGAAAGCATCGACGAAAGCAACGCGACCCTTGCCAAAGAGCTTCGGATTGTCTTGCGTGAACGGCTCGTCGCTGGTGACACCGACGAAGAGGCGGTTGACTTCATGGTTGCACGCTACGGCGAGTTTGTGCTGCTCCGACCAGACACCAGCGGGGCGAATATCGTACTGTGGCTGGCGGCTCCGGCCTTTTTGCTGATTGCATTGGGGATCGGCTGGACGGCAATTCGCAGCAAGCGCAGCACGCCGACGGCACTGACCGAAGCAGAACAGGCGGAACTGGATAAAATTCTGCGTTCGTGACGTCCGGTAGGGCTTTCCTGAACTGATCAGTTTACTACTGTATGGCTGACCACGACGTAAGGAACGCCACTATGGACTATCAGGCCATCACTCTTGTGATCCGCAACAATGTCGCTGTGATCACGCTGAATCGCCCTGACATGATGAATGCTCTCAACACGCAGATGCGTGCAGAGATTACACACGCGGTGAAAGCGGCCGAGAAGGATGCACGCGTGCTTGTCATGACTGGCGCGGGGAAAGCATTCTGCTCCGGTCAGGATCTGGGCGATGGCGGAAACGCCGCGAGCCTCGATCTGGAGCGCACATTGCGTGACGAGTATGTCCCGATGCTCAAGGCCATATTTGATTGCGCGATCCCGACGATCTCCGCCGTGAACGGACCGGCAGCCGGGGCAGGGGCGAACCTTGCGCTTGCAGCTGATGTGGTGATCGCGGCAGAAAGCGCGTATTTCGTGCAGGCGTTTACCCGCATCGGGCTGATCCCTGACGCCGGTGGCACCTATTGGTTGCCACGTCAGGTCGGTGCCGCAAAGGCCATGGGTGCAGCCCTGTTTGCAGACAAGATCATGGCGACCGATGCCGAGCGTTGGGGTATGATCTATGAAACTGCACCGGATGACGCTTTCGAGGACCACATTCAGGCGCGTGCTGCCCATCTGGCCCAAGGCCCCACAGTTGCCTACCGCGAACTGAAGTCTGCAATCCGTGGATCGTTCGAGAATTCACTGGACGACCAGTTGGCGCTTGAAGCGAAGCTGCAAGGTGTCTGTGGCAAGACCCGTGATTTCCAGGAAGGCGTCGTTGCCTTCCTGGAGAAGCGGAAAGCCGTTTACGAGGGGCGTTGAGACGCGATCAGATGCAAGGCCTCCGGTGGGGGTGTCTGCTCGATCCGGCGGTAGACGCTCCCATCGGTTGTGCGCTTGACCAGGCGATGCTCGACCATTGATCTGCGCAGGATCGCGTGATCCTTGAAGCTATGACGTGCCTTCAGGATGGCGTTGACCTCTTTTTCGGTCATATCCTGATTGGCTGGAAGGTCCGCCCAGAACACCCACAAGCACAAACCCTGCATCGATGTCTGCTTCGGCCAACGGGTCATGATGCCATTATCCCAAATCCGCAACGCCCGTTCCATGCGCTTTTTCTGCTCAGGCTCAAAGGACGGTTTGGTTTGCGGCGCAGCCGCTTTGAGATGTTGGAAGTTCTCGTAACCAGCCGCTTTGGCCACCAACCCGAGCATGGTCGCGTGGCCGGGCAGGTTGTCCTGTTGCTTTAAGGCATTGCGTAGGGTTTTGGTGAATTGCGACAGGTCGTCGATCGTAATTGCGATTGCTTCGCGTGCCATATCTCTGGCCTTTCATATTTGAAAGCCGGGCCCTGATAGTTTCAGGGTGATGGTCGCCCTTGTCGTCCGGCCTTATGAAAAGGTCAGCGATGTATCTTGCCAATATCAGGTTTAGCGGACCCTGAGACAGGGTTGGCGACGCCTTGGTGAACTGATGACCAAGGCCCTCTTAGCCCGTGCTGGCAGGGCGTGGCAAGGCAAAGTAGAGACTGTCAGACCATTCGCCGTTGATGCAATAGGTATTTTTGGCGCGCCCCGTCTCGTGAAAACCGAGTGATCTCAGGATACCGGCTGAACCTTCATTGCGAGGGTCAATGTCCGCCGTCAAGGCCGCAACATCTGTCACCTCGAAGAGGTAGGGAATGATTGCTGTCATTGCCTCTTTTACAATCCCTTGCCGCCAGAAATCAGGGTGCAGGATGAAGCCCACTTCGTCACCGCGATACATGCCTGCATTGCCGATTGCGCGGCCATCCATCTCGATCACAAAGTAGGTCAGCCGCTCTTGCGCGGCTGCCATTTGACGGCTCACTGCCTCTTGGGTGACGCCCAGATCAGCGTGAGGGGCTGTGGACCAAAAGCGCATTGCCTTCGGATCACCATAGATGGCGAAGAGGTCATGGACATCGCTTTGGCGTGCCGCGCGGAGAATCAGGCGAGGTGTTCTGAGCATCACCAAACAATAAGGCCGCCCGGAGGCGGCCTTAAAGCAGTTAACGCTTTTCGATGTCGACGTAGTCGCGTTCCATCTCGCCCAGATATAGCTGGCGTGGCCGCCCAATCTTGAGCTGTGGATCGTCCAGCTGTTCTTTCCACTGGGAAATCCAGCCCACCGTCCGTGCCAGCGCAAAGATAGGCGTGAACATCGAGGTCGGGAAACCCATCGCTTCGAGAATGATGCCGGAATAGAAATCGACGTTCGGGAAGAGTTTCTTCTCTGCGAAGTAAGGATCAGCGAGCGCCTGCTTTTCAAGCTCCTTGGCGACCTGCAGGATCGGATTGTTCTCGACGCCCAGAAGGTCCAGCACTTCGTCTGCCGACTGCTTCATCACTGTCGCACGCGGATCGAAATTCTTGTAAACGCGGTGGCCAAAGCCCATCAGGCGGAACGGATCGTCCTTATCTTTCGCGCGGGCGATGAATTCTGGGATGCGGTCAGGTGTGCCGATTTCCTTGAGCATCTCAAGACATGCCTGGTTCGCGCCACCGTGTGCGGGGCCCCAAAGACAGGCGATACCGGCAGCGATACACGCAAACGGGTTGGCACCAGAGGACGAGGCAAGGCGCACTGTCGATGTGGATGCGTTCTGTTCGTGATCGGCATGCAATGTGAAAATCCGGTCCATGGCACGGCTCAGGATCGGGTTCACATGGTATTCCTCAGCAGGAACAGCGAAGCACATGTGCAAGAAGTTTGCCGCATAGTCGAGGTCGTTGCGCGGATAGACGAACGGCTGGCCGATCGAATACTTGTAAGCCATCGCAGCAACGGTCGGCATTTTGGCAATCAGACGGATGGTTGCGACTTCACGCTGGTGCGGATCATTGATGTCGGTGCTGTCATGGTAGAAAGCAGACATGGCACCAACAACACCCACCATGGTCGCCATCGGATGTGCATCGCGGCGGAACCCACGGAAGAAGTTGTGCATCTGTTCGTGAATCATCGTGTGATTGGTCACGAGAGATTCAAACTTCTCGAGTTTCTCTGCAGACGGCAGTTCACCGTAAAGCAGCAAATAGCACACTTCGAGGTAATGCGATTTCGAAGCAAGCTGATCAATCGGATACCCACGGTGCAGAAGAACACCTGCGTCACCATCGATAAAGGTGATCGTGCTGTCGCAAGCCGCCGTCGAGGTAAAGCCAGGGTCATATGTAAAAACATCCGCCTGGCCATAAAGCTTGCGGATGTCGATGACGTCTGGGCCACCAGTCGGGGAGTGCACAGGCAAATCGTAGGTCTTGCCTTTGAGCGTGAGCTTTGCGGTATCAGTATTTTCAGCCATATTCTTCCCCTCTCGGACCTGCGCATGACAAATGGCGCAGGGGCATCTTCGTTACCCAGCGATCTGACAGAACGTCGTTTAGACAGGTCTCAGGCGCTGGCGTCCTTGAGCCGGGCGATGGTTTCATCCCGCCCGAGGACCAACATCATATCGAACACGCTTGGACTGACCGCGCGTCCGGCGAGGGCCGCACGAAGCGGTCCTGCGAGCTTGCCAAGTTTCATGTCATGAGCTTCGGCAGTGGATGCGACGGCCCCCTCAAGAGCGTCTCGGGACCAGCTAGCATTTTGCAGCTGCGGCGTCAATTCTTTCAGTATACCACGGGATACATCGTCGAGTTGCTTTGCCGCTTTCTCATCAGGCACAATAGGTCGTTCAGTTAGAACAAAGTGCGCCTTTTCAGTGAGTTCCGGGAAAGTCTTGGCTCTTTCCTTGAGGCAATACATCGCACGTAGCATCCCTTCGGCTTGTGTCTCGGTGAGCGCTGGTAGCGCTACCGATTTGCGAAAAGACTGTAGTTCTTGCAGCAGTGCAGCATCGTTAGCGACCGCGATGTGCTGTCCGCAGAGATTTTCGAGCTTTTTGAAGTCGAAACGGGCAGGTGATTTACCGATTCCCTCCAAGTTGAACCACTCCTTTGCCTCGGCGTCAGAGAAGAATTCATCGTCGCCGTGGCTCCAGCCCAGACGGGCGAGATAATTGCGCATGCCTGCCGCCGGATAGCCCATCGCCTGATATTCGGCAGCCCCGGTCGCGCCGTGGCGTTTGGAAAGTTTCTTGCCGTCTGGGCCGAAAATGAGCGGGATATGGGCAAGGGTCGGCTTGTCCCAGCCCATCGCCTCGTAGATCAGATTTTGACGAAACGCGTTGGCGAGGTGGTCATCCCCGCGAATGACGTGAGTGACGCCCATGTCATGGTCGTCCACGACCACAGCAAGCATATAGACCGGTGTGCCGTCAGAGCGCAGCAGGATCATGTCATCAAGCTGATCGTTGGCCCAGGTCACATCGCCTTGCACGGCGTCATGCAAGGTTGTCGATCCCTCGCGTGGTGCTTTGATGCGGATCACATAAGGCGCGTCAGGATGTTCGCTCTCTGGCACATCGCGCCATGGCGAGCGGAAGAGCGTCGACGTTTTCTCGGCACGAGCCTTTTCGCGGAAGGCTTCGATTTCTTCAGGCGTGCTGAAGCATTTATAAGCCTTGCCTGCGTCCAACAACTCATGGGCAATGTCGGCATGGCGCGCTGCATTGGCCGCTTGGCTGGATGGCTCACCATCCCAGTCAAGACCGAGCCACGTCAGACCATCAAGGATCGCCTGGCGGTTCTCATCGGTTGATCGCGCTTTGTCGGTGTCTTCGATCCGCAGTAAGAATTTTCCCCCGTTTCCGCGCGCGAACAGCCAGTTGAATAGCGCCGTGCGCGCGCCACCGATGTGCAGGGCTCCGGTTGGCGAGGGGGCAAAACGAGTGACGACGGACATGGCAATTAACCTTTCGCTAACCAGCTTCTCTTACGGTTTTGGCTTCGGTTGGGGATACGCAATGGCAAGGTGAAGAACAAGTGCGGGCGCTGCTGCAAAATACGCTCGACAGTCAGCGTGACATGTTTTTTGCGTGGGTGCCCATTTGCCTTGCGATCGGCATTGGTTTGTATTTCTGGCAGTATCGAGAAACGCAAACTCTGGTCGTGGTGGCGGGGTCGGCCTTAGCGACCGCCGCGGTATTGAGCCTTGGTGCGCTGCCCCTTTGGCTGCGGCCAATCATTGTCGCTGTAGCCTTAGTCATTGCAGGGTTTGCTGTCGCAAAGTGGCAGGCGGTTCATCTTGCCGCTCCGCAACTGACATTTCGTTACTACGGACCGATTGAGGGACGAGTGGTCGGGATAGACCGCTCGGGCAGTGATGCCCTAAGGCTGACGCTGGATCGTGTGAGGCTGTCCCGCCTTGCGCCTGAACGGACTCCGGCAAGGGTGAGGGTATCGCTGCACGGCGATCAACCGTTGAGCGCTTTTGCCCCGGGTGATCAGCTGATCTTGACCGGTCATCTATCACCACCGTCGGGGCCGGCAGAGCCCGGCGGTTTCGATTTTCAAAGACACGCATGGTTTCTGCAGATCGGCGCTGTGGGCTACACGAGGACGCCGGTGCTGCGCGCGGCTGTCGCTGATCGGCTGACCGTTCCGATGCGGATATTTCATTGGCGCATGGCGCTGTCACATGCGTTGCAGCGCGATTTGCCAGGGTCAACCGGTGGCTTTGCAGCCGCAATCATGACAGGTGACCGATCAGGAATCGCGCAAGAAACATTCGCGGATCTGAGGGCAGCAAACCTTGCACACCTTCTTGCGATTTCGGGTCTGCATATGGGGCTTCTCACGGGGTTTGTGTTTGCCTTGGTGCGCTACGGTTTGGCGCTTGTTCCGTATCTGGCACTGCGTCTTCCTGTGAAGAAGCTTGCCGCCCTTTGCGCGCTGTTGGCAGGCGCTTTCTATCTGGCGCTGTCGGGGGGGAACGTCGCCACAGAGCGCGCCTTTGTGATGGCGGCTGTCATGCTGGTTGCGGTCTTACTCGACAGGCGCGCGTTGACGCTCAGGGCCGTCGCGATTGCTGCTGTGATTGTCTTGCTCTGGCAGCCCCATGCGCTGCTTGGACCGGGGTTTCAGATGTCGTTTGCTGCAACGACGGCGCTCGTGGCGGTCTTTGGCTGGCTCAGGCGCTATGACCTGTCAGCGTGGCCGCGATGGTTGCGAGGTGGCTTGACCGTTGTCCTGTCGTCTTTCATCGCGGGCTTGGCGACGGCACCTTTTGCAGCCGTCCATTTCAACATGATTCCGCACTTCGGCCTGATCGCAAATGTGCTCAGCGTGCCCTTGATGGGGGCGGTCATCATGCCCGCTGGGGTGCTTGCGCTTTTGCTTGCGCCTTTCGATCTGTGGGCTCCGGCGCTTTGGGTCATGGGGCAGGGGCTGGGATGGATCCTGAATGTTGCGCAAACGGTTTCGGGTTGGGAGGGTGCAGTCAGCCATATCAAGGCCCCGGATCGGTTGGTCTTGCCGTTGCTGGGTGCGGGGCTGGTTGGTCTCGTCGCGTTATCAGGACGCTTGCGATTGGTTGCGGTGGCCTTGGTTGCACTGGCGTGTCTTCATTGGGCGCAAACTGAACGGCCCGATATTCTGATTGCGGATACCGGCGGGATTGTCGGGCAACTGACCCCGCAGGGGCGAGCTTTGTCACGTCCCCGCGGGGATGGATTTGTCGCGCAGATCTGGCTCGAAAACGATGGGGCGCCGGTTACACAAGAGGCAGCCGCACTGCGGGCAGGATTTCTTACAGAGGGACAGCGACTTGTCGCAGAAATCGGTCCATTTGAGATTTTGCAGGTGAGGGGGAAAACGGCCTTGCGCGGCTTGGAGGGCTGTGATGGTGCCGATCTCTTGATCAGCAACCAGCCCGAAATTGATGAGCGTAACTGCCCTTATTTCGACCAGCGCAAACTGAGGCAGTCCGGCGCGCTCGCGCTCTCGCTTACCACCGACGGTCAGCTACGCATCACAACCGCACGGCAAATCTCCGGGCGGCGGCTGTGGAATGAGGCATATGGTCAGCCACTTGAAGGCTTCACGCTTTCCCCTCAGTAAGTGCGGATGAGCCCCACCAGCCGGCCCTGTACCTTGACCTGATCATCACGGAAGACACGGGTTTCATAGGCGGGGTTGGCCGCCTCAAGTGCGATGGCGCTGCCATTGCGACGGAAGCGCTTCAACGTCGCCTCATGACCCTCGACCAGTGCAACAACGATATCACCATTGTCGGCGACCGTCGTTTCGCGGATGACGACCACATCGCCGTCATTGATCCCGGCGTCGATCATGGAGTCGCCTCTGACCTCAAGCGCATAGTGATCGCCTCCACCAAGCATCGACTGCGGCACAGAAACGTTCGTCGTCGCTTCGCTGATCGCTTCAATCGGGACACCAGCCGCGATGCGGCCCATCAGCGGAAGCTCGGTTGCGCCGTTGTCGACCGGCATCGCCTTGGGCGGGATGCTTTGCGGTTTGTCCCCTTCGATCACACGCGGGGTGAAACCTTTGCTTGATTGCATCGCCTCTGGAAGTTTGACGATTTCAAGCGCCCGCGCACGATGCGCAAGGCGACGAATAAAACCGCGCTCTTCCAAAGCGGTGATCAGACGGTGGATCCCTGACTTGGATCGCAGATCGAGGGCTTCCTTCATCTCGTCAAAACTTGGCGGCACCCCGTCGCGTTGCACACGCTTGTGGATGAACTCCAACAGGTCGAGTTGTTTCTTGGTCAGCATGGCCTGCCCTCATGTCAGTTTTGCTTATGTTCTATGCATGTTCTTGTTTTGTGTCAACTCAGACGTGCAGACGGCGAGTTGCAAGGTGACGGAGTGAGAAGCAAAACTGTGGAAGAGTCTCAGAGCTTGATGATCTCAAGTGTGTCGCCAGCCCGTCTGGCGTGATCATGCGGCGGGCGGATGGCGAGGCAGTTCGCCTCGGACAACACCGAAAGCAGCGCACTGTCCTGACGCGAAAACACTTGCAAGCCATCGTCTGTCACGCGCCCGCGCATATAATGCTCTCGGGGACCGTTTTCAGCAAGGTCATGGGACAGTATTGCCGTCTCCTGAAGGGCCGGTGCCTCACCAAGGCCAAGCATTTTGCGCAGCATCGGGAGAAGGAAAACATGGCCGCAGACCATCGCCGACACCGGATTGCCTGGCAGCCCCAGCATCGCAGAGGTGCCGATCCTGCCGCCCATCAACGGTTTGCCCGGGCGCATGGCCACTTTGTAGAACGCCCGCTGAAGGCCCTTGGCCTCGGCGACTTGAGCAACGATGTCGTGGTCACCGACCGAGGCACCCCCGATCGTGACGATCAAGTCTGCCGATGCTGCAAGATCAAAGGTCAGTTCGAGCGACGCCGCGTTGTCGCGTGCAATTGGCAATAAACGCGCTGTTGCGCCATGCGCGTCGACCATTGCGGCAAGACCGTAACTGTTGGACGCAATGATCTGGTCCGGGCCGGGGTTCTCTCCGGGTTGGACCAGTTCGTCGCCTGTTGCGATGATCGCGACCACCGGTTTGCGGACAACCGGCACCTCAGCGATGTTCATCGCGGCCAAAAGGGCAATATCAGACGGGCGCAGTTGGCGTGGCGCAGACAAGGTCGCACCTTCTTTGAAGTCGCCGCCGGCCGCCCTGACGTGGCTGCTGTCGTTGGGACTGTTGTCGAGCGTGATCTTGTCGCCGTCACGTGTCACATTTTCCTGAACGATGACGTGATCAGTGCCCTTGGGAAGAGGTGCGCCTGTGAATATCCTGACGCACTCGCCTGTAGCAACGTCCCCCCGAAACCCGTGTCCCGCCGCGGCCTCGCCAATGACGGACAGTGTCACACCAGCACGGACATCGGTGCGGGCAAGGGCATAGCCATCCATCGCTGACGCATCGAATGGCGGCTGCGTCCGTTTTGCGGATACGGGTTGGGCAAGGACACGTCCGGCTGCCAGTCTCAGCGGTACAATTTCGCTGTCGCAAGGCGTGACCAGTGAAAAAAGCTCTGCCAGTGCGTCAGCGACGGTGATCATGGGTTCTCAAAGCGTCCTGATTTACCGCCATCCTTGAAGGTCAGGCGGACCCCCGAAATCTCCATGTCTTTTTGCGCGGCCTTCAACATGTCGTAAACCGTCAGCGCCGCGGTGCTCACAGCGGTCAGCGCTTCCATCTCGACACCGGTCTGACCGCCTGTCTTCACCGTCGCTGTGATCCTGACACCTGGCAAACCCTCGTCTGGCACAAGTTCAAGTGCTACCTTGGTAATCGGCAGGGGGTGGCAAAGGGGGATCAACTCAGCGGTTTTCTTCGCCCCCATAATGCCGGCAATACGTGCGATCCCCAGAACATCGCCCTTGTCGGCGCGGCCTTCCATCACGAGGGCCAGTGTCTCCGCCGACATCATAACCGCGCCCTCGGCAACGGCGATACGAGATGTCACCGGTTTGTCAGAGACATCGACCATGTGGGCCTTGCCCTCGGAATCAAAGTGGGAAAGCTCTGCCATTACCGCACTCCGCGCGCGGGATTAGCCAGTAGCTCGCGCGTCGCACCGGCCACGTCTTCTTGCCGCATCAGGCTCTCTCCGATCAGGAAGCAACGCGCGCCATAGCGCGCCATATCGGCCAGTTCTTCGGGAGTGTTGAGACCGCTTTCGCAAACGATGGTGCGATCAACGGGGACCTGCTTGGATAGCGTCCGTGTCGTGTCGAGCGTCGTCTCAAACGTCTTGAGATTCCGGTTATTGATCCCCATGAGGGGCGACTTGAGGTGGCTGGCGCGTTCCAGCTCTTCGGCGTTGTGCACCTCCAGCAAAACATCCATGCCCCAGGCAAAGGCGGCTTCTTCGAGCTCTTGTGCTTGCGCATCACTGACCGATGCCAAGATGATCAGGATGCAATCGGCATGAAGGGCGCGCGCCTCGGCCACCTGATAAATGTCATACATGAAGTCTTTTCTGAGCGCCGGAAGGCTGACTGCCGATCTTGCCGCTGTCAGATAGCTGTCGTCGCCCTGAAAAGAGGGGCCATCCGTCAGAACCGACAGGCAGGTTGCGCCACCGTCCTCGTAAGCTTTCGCGAGGGCTGGCGGATCGAAATCAGAACGGATGAGGCCCTTTGAAGGGCTGGCTTTCTTGATCTCTGCTATCAGGCCATAGCCTTCACGGGCGGCCCGCTGCAGATTTTCGGCAAAACCGCGAACGGGCGGGGCGTCATTCGCGCGCGCCTCAACCTCGGACAAAGGGACGGCTGCCTTGCGGGCCGCAACCTCTTCGAGTTTGTAGGTTTTGATCTTTTCGAGAATATCGCTCATGGGTCCGCCCAGTTGATTGGCTCTTGGCCTTGTTCAATAAGCCAGCGGTTCACGCGGGAAAAGGGGCGGGAGCCGAAAAAGCCGCGATAGGCCGAGAGGGGGGATGGATGGGGTGAGGTGATGACGAGGTGATGATCACGCAAACTCCGCGCATATCGCTGCGCGGGCGCACCCCAGAAGATAAAGGCACGCGGATGTGAGTCCAGTCTGTCCAGAACCTGGCTCACCAGCTTGTCCCACCCAAGCTTTGCATGGGCCTTGGGTTTGCCCGGTGGGACTGTCAGCGCGGTGTTGAGAAGCAAGACGCCCTGCGCTGCCCAGTCATTCAGAGAGGTCTTTGTCCTCTTAGACCCTGTATCTGACTGAATTTCCTTGAAGATATTCCCCAAACTATCGAGCTTCCCGCCAAAAGCGTCAGGGATCGAAAAGGCGAGGCCATCGGCCTTGCCGGGCGTGTGGTAGGGGTCCTGACCCAGTATGACGACGCGCGTGGCATCCGGTGACGTTTGCTCAAGTGCCGCGAAAACCTTTTCCTCTGGCGGCAGAATGTCGGCACCGAGCCGTTTTTCGAGTGTCGGTAGTTCGTCGGCGAAAAACGGTAGCGCGCGCCATGCGCCCAAACCGGTCAGATCAAGCATCACCCGGCTTGCGTGATACGAGCCAGCGTCTCAACGGCGGCCTTGGCTTTGCCGCTGTCAATGCTTTCTGCAGCAAGGCCAACACCCTCGCTGAGATCGGTGGCCTTGTCAGCGACGACAAGTGCGGCAGCAGCGTTCAGCAGGACCGCGTCACGATACGCGCCTTCTTCGCCTTCGAGCAACGCCATCATGGCTGCCGCGTTTTCCTGTGGTGTGCCGCCGATAATGTCCTTGAAGGGGTGCTCTGGCAGGCCGGCATCTTCGGGGTGGATGGTCTTTGATGTGATCTTGCCATCCTCGAGTGCCGCGACGCTCGTGGTTCCGCAGATTGTGATCTCGTCCGTTCCGTCGCTGCCATGAACAAGCCACGCTTTTTCGGAGCCGAGCTGTTGCAGTGTCTCTGCCATCGGAAAAATAAGATCAGGCGCGAAGGCTCCTGTTAGCTGCCGCTTTACGCCAGCGGGATTTGTCAATGGCCCCAGAATGTTGAAGATCGTTTTTGAACCAAGCTCAACGCGGATGGGTCCGACGTGTTTCATTGCCGGATGGTGCATCGGGGCCATCATAAAGCCGATACCAGCTTCTGCGATGGCCTTTTCGACGACCTCTGGTCCGACCATGACATCAATACCAAGCGCGCCCTGAACATCCGCCGTTCCTGATTTTGATGACAGGTTGCGGTTGCCGTGTTTTGCAACTGGCACGCCTGCGCCAGCCACGACAAAGGCGGTGGCTGTCGAAATGTTCAGTGTGTGTTTGCCGTCACCGCCTGTGCCAACGATATCCATAGCACCTTCAGGCGCTTTGACAGGGACACAATGGGCACGCATGACCGCCGCCGCCGCGGCGTATTCAGAAACAGATTCGCCGCGCGCGCGCAGCGCCATCAGGAAACCACCGATCTGCGCAGGGGTGGCGGCCCCTTCAAAGAGGTAGTTGAACGCTTCTTCCGCCTGTGAGCGGGACAAAGGCCCCTCGGAGGCCGCGTAGATCAGTGGCTTCATTGCGTCGCTCATGCTGGCACCTTTGTCATATCAAGGAAGTTCTTGAGAAGTTGATGACCGTGCTCGGACCGGATGCTCTCTGGATGGAATTGCACGCCATGGATCGGAAGTTCGCGGTGTTGCAGACCCATGATGGTGCCATCCTCCAGTGCGGCGGTGATCTCAAGACAGTCAGGCAGGCTTTCCCGTTCGACCACAAGCGAATGATACCGGGTCGCGTCGAAAGGGGTCGGCAGGTCGGCAAAAAGGCCTTTCGCCTTGTGGTGCATTACACCCATCTTGCCATGGACAATTTCGTGGCACCGCACAACTTTGCCGCCGAAGGCTTCGCCGATGGCTTGATGACCAAGGCAGACCCCCATCAATGGCAGTCTGGTTTCGGCTGCGGCATGCACCAATGACAGGCAGATCCCTGCTTGCGACGGATCACATGGGCCCGGTGATAGCAGTATCGCTTCCGGCCGCATTGCCATCGCTTCTTGCACGTTGAGCGCATCATTGCGTTTCACGACAACATCGGCACCGAGCTCGCCCAGATAATGCACGAGGTTGTAAGTGAAGCTGTCGTAGTTATCGATCAGAAGCAGCATGGTAGAATCCCGCGCAGGTAGAATTAAGGGGTATGATCCCTTTGGAAAACGGCGTTATAACCCGGTCATACATGGGCCGGGACGCCGGGTCGCGTCAAGCAGGTAGCAAGGAATAGAGACAGGATGTTGGGCTATATTCGAGGTGCCATCTGGGGTGTCCTGATTTGCGGTACTGCCGTGGCCGCCTATTCCTATCTGTCGGGTCCGCTGGCCACACCTCAGATTGCTGATAGCACCGGCGAAACAAATTCCGATATCGGGCTGGTCGTGCTGGACACTGCGTTTGTCCCGCCGTCAGAGGGCAGTCTGCCGCGCACGCCGATGGAGGCGCGTCCGCCATTTATCGATCTCTGGGTGCCAGTCCTGTCGAATACGGCCCGACGACCTGAATTGCCGTTGGTTGATGGCGACTCCGCGATTGATGCGGCACCGTCACCGGAAGTCATCGTTTTGGGGGAAGCGCCCGAGGCCTTGCCAGAGGTCGATACGGCCGAAGCACCCGTTGTCGCACCTGCTGAGGCGCCGGCGACAGTGACGCCAGAGCAGGATGGCACGCAAGCGGCAGCGTCTGAAGAGACAGAGAGCGCGCCGGCGGCACCATCGGTCCGGATCAACCGTCCGGGCAGCGAAGACACCGAAGAGGAAGCTGTCGCTGGAATTGCCGCTGAGGTTGTCGAAGAACCGCAGATCGCCGATGACGCCCCGGCGCTGGTACGCCACGGCGCAGTGTTTGAAAATCCTCAGAACCTTCCTGTCATGGCGATCCTCTTGGTTGATCGCGGTGAGGGTGTCGGACTTGCATCCGGTCTTGCTGATTTGGGCTTTGCGCCCACTGTCGTGGTGAATGCATTGTCAGCGAATTCCGCGACCCAGATGCGTGACTTCAGAACGGCAGGCGCCGAAGTCGCGATGGAACTTGCCTTGCCACAAGGTGCACGTCCAGAAGATGTGGAGGTCGCTTTCGCTGCAGCGCTTGAACTGATGCCGCAATCGGCGATGCTTTACTCCTCTGGCAACGACGTGGTGCAAGGTGACAGGCAGGTGACAGCGCAAGTCATGGAAGTTCTGTCAGCCAACGGCATGGGCTTCGTCGCCAAGGAACGTGGGCTTGGTGGCGCAATCCGGAGCGCGGGGCAGGCGGGTGTGCCCGCTGTGGCTATTATGCGCGAATTGGGTGGCAATGGCATGAGCGCCAACGCCATGGGACGCGCGCTTGATCAGGCTGCTTTCAGGGCACGTCAGTCCGGTGATGCGGTTCTTGTTGCCGATCTCAACCAGCAAACGCTTGAGGCGCTACAAGCATGGGTCGCCGAGAACCCCGATGTCGGGGCGGTGGTCGGACCGGTATCAGCGATCCTGCGCGACTGAGGATTAGTTGCCCTTGCCGCGGAACATCCGCGCATCGGCTGCCGCCTTTCTGATCGCGTTCGATTTATGGACGGTCTCCTGATATTCGGCCTCAGGATCACTGTCATAAACGACACCCCCGCCAGCCTGAATATAGAGCTTTTCATCCTTCAGCACGGCAGTGCGCAGCGCGATGCACATATCCATATCACCATTGGCGCTGAAATAGCCGCAACCACCGCCGTAGACTCCACGCTTTTCGGGCTCCAACTCGTCGATGATTTCCATCGCACGGACCTTCGGCGCGCCAGAGACCGTGCCTGCAGGCATCCCTGCAAAGAACGCGCTGAGCGCATCCTGATCATCGGCCAACTCCCCAACAACGTTTGAGACGATATGCATCACGTGGCTATAGCGTTCCACAATGAATTGTTCGGTCGGGCGCACGGTGCCAATTTTAGATACCTTGCCGGTGTCATTGCGACCAAGGTCGAGCAGCATCAGATGCTCTGCCAGCTCTTTTTCGTCGGCCATCAGATCCAGCTCGTTTGCCTTGTCCTCGGCAGGCGTGGCTCCGCGCGGGCGCGTTCCGGCGATCGGGCGGATGGTGACCTCATTGCCGAAGACCCGCACAAGAATTTCGGGGCTGGCACCAATGACCTGAAAGCCGCCGAAATTGAAAAAGAACATAAAAGGCGAGGGATTGGTCCGGCGCAGTGAACGATAAAGTGCGAAGGGTGGTTCGCGAAACTCCTGCGTCCACCGCTGTGCCGGAACCACCTGAAAGATATCACCTGCGCGGATGTATTCCTTGGCTTTGTCCACCGCCTGCAAATAGCCTTCATGGGTGAAGTTGGAAACGGGGGGCGCCACGGGTGCAGGCTCGGCCAGATCGCGGCTCTCACTTGGCATCGGACGCTCAAGCGCCCTTTGTGCATCCATCACCCGTTCGGCCGCCTGTGCATAGGCTGCCCGCGCGGAAAGATCGGAATTGACGTAAGCCGGTGCCACCAGAATGACGTCACCCTTTACGCCGTCTAGCACAGCCACAACAGATGGCCGCATCATGACAGCATCAGGTAGGTCAAGCGGATCGGGGTTGATGTCCGGCAGCCGCTCGACCAGTCGGATCATATCGTATCCCAGGTACCCGAAGAGGCCGGCAGACGCGGCCGGAAGGTCCGCTGGCAGGTCAATCCGGCTTTCATCGAGAAGACCTCTCAACGCGGTGAGAGGATCAGCATCGCAGGTTGCAAAGCCATCTTCGTCAAATCGTGCGTTGCGGTTCACACGGCTTGAAGTGCCGCGACATTCCCAGATCAGATCAGGGTTCATGCCGATGATAGAATAGCGTCCCCGAACTTCGCCACCTGTCACGCTTTCCAGCATGAACGCATTCTTGCCGGCACCCGACAGCTTCAGCATGAGCGAGACGGGCGTATCAAGATCAGCCGCTATCCGCGTGTAAACCACCTGATTGGCGCCGCTGTCGAACCCTTCGGCGAATGTATCGTAGTCGGGCAAAAGCGCCATGTGGTTGCCTTACTGGAACTGCGCGTTGATCGCGTTGATCGTCTGCTGGTTAAGGTTGATTTCGGTGTTCTGCTGCAGCGTCGTTGCATAGGCGTCGAAAATATCCTGTGCAATGCCTGCAGCGGCGTTCTCGGCCAAGGCGTCGCGTTGTGCAATAACCGCCGGATCAGCAAGGTCGGGTGCCGCGATATCGTCAAGGCGGACGATCAGGGCGCGGTCCTCAACCGGGATGACTTTGACGTCTCCCACTGCCATTTCGAAGATTTCGGCATTAAACTCAGGCGGTGTGCCTTCGACGAAGCTGCGGCGGGTCAGACCTTCTTCGCTGACTGGCACCAGTCCGAGGCTTTCGAAGTTCGTCAAAGGCAAGATGCCATCAGCGAATTCCTCTGCCTTGGCAATGATTGCTTCGCGGGTGTTTTCACGTACGACAGCCGCCTGAAGCTCCTCGCGCACATCGTCAATGGGGCGCAATGTGGGCGGCGTAATGCTGTCGAGCGTGAGCGCAAAAATCCCGCCGTCAGCCAGATCGTGCAGTTCGGGGAATTGACCGACTTCGGCCGCTGCAGCTTCGCGGCGGAAGGCGTCATATGCTGCGATCCCTTCGCTATCCTCAGCCGTCCAAGAGATCGTGCCAAGCTGCATATCTGTTCGCTCGGCCAGATCGGCCATCGTGGCCCCGCCAGCCAGAAGGTCGATAATCCCATCGGCACTGTCATTGATGAAACCGCGGGCAGCTTCGGCTGCCAGTTCTTCGCGCAGGTCGGGTGTGGCCTCTTCCAAGGTGATTTCTTGCGCTGCCAAAACGGCATTCATGCGGAAAAGAGCAGGGCCGAACGTGGTCTGGAACGGTCCGACGACCTCGCCAGGGGCCGCGTCGAATACGGCCTCGCCAGCCGCCCCGAGTTCATCCTCAGCCAGATCGCCCAAATCAACATCAGCAAGCGACAAGCCTCGTTCAGCGACCAATTCTTCAAAGGTGACGGTTCCTTCGGCAAGGCGTGCCGCCGCATCATCGGCGCGGTCTTGTGCGACATAAACCAAGCGTTCAACGAGCCGCCGTTCGGGTTGGACAAATTCAGTGATCCGGTCCTGATAAAGCTGCGTGATCGCCTCATCCGGAACTTCCATGTCGTCCAGGATCATGGTCGGGGTCAGCCACGCATAGGTGATTTCCCGTGCTTCCGGTGCCGTGAACTCGTCTGGATTGTTTTCGTAATATGCCGTTTGATCAGCCTCTGTGGCCCCGGGAACGGGCGAGGTCAAAGCTGGCTCATCCACGATTGCCCATGTGATGGCGCGGGTCTCGCTTGTGTATTGGACCAATGCATCCGCGAGCGCCTCAGGGGTGGGAATGCCACTGACCACAGCGCCTTGCAGCAGAGTGCGCGCGGTTTCATCGCGAAGTTCGTCTTCAAACTCGGCAGCCGATTGCCCCGATTGCTGCAATGCCAGCCGGTAGGTTTCACGGTTAAAGCCGCTTGCGCCCTGAAATTGCGGGATTGCTTGAAGCCGCTCGAACACGTTTTCATCGCCGATCGAGATACCAAGCTGATCTGCCTCGTTGTCCAGCGTGCTCAGCAGAACGACCTGGTTCAGTGCCACCTGATCGATGCCGAAGGCTTGTGCCTGCTGAAACGAGATTTGCTGCCCAAATTGTGCAGATAAGGCTCGGATCTGATCGTTCAGGGCGCGCTGGTAGGACTGAACCGTCACCTCTTTGTCGCCGACGGTGCCAATCGTGCGAATGGTGCCGCTCAGACCGCCTGTTCCAAACCCTGCCAGCCCCAAAAGGATGACAGCGACGATGATCCACGCGCCGTAACGAGGTTTCTTTTTTTCTGCCATGAGACTGCTGCTCCACCCGCTGATTGGCGCATGAATAAGGGCCAGTGCGCGGGGGTGCAAGCCTTAGAGCGTAAGCGCCGCCAGCCGGTCGAAAAGCGCCACGATGCCTGCCCGATCTATGTTGGCAAAGGCGATGCGCAGCTGGCTTTCGCCGCCCCTCACATCGTCAGGCATGAAGATCGTTCCGGGCAAAAGCAGGATGCCCGCTTCTTTGACCAGACGCGGGGCGAGTTCGGCAGAAGACATCGAGAATGGATGCCGCACATAGGCGAAATAAGCCCCACACCCCAAAAGCTCCCACCCCTTTGCCGCGAGACGCGGAAACTGCTCTTCGATGGCCGCGCGGCGGTCAAGAATTTCAGCGCGTTCACCAGCGAGCCATCCGCCAAGGTTTTGCATCCCCCAAAGCGCCGCGCGTTGACCAAGCTGGTTTGGGCAAATCGCGACGGTATCAAGGAATTTCTCGATTTCGGCCAAACGGGCCTCGGATGCGACGACGGCACCGACCCTGTGACCTGTCAGCCGGTATGCCTTCGAGAAGGAATACAGCTGGATCAGCGTGTCATCCCAATCGGGATCAGCGAACAGCGCATGCGGCGGAGCAGACCGGCTGTCAAAGTCGCGGTAGGTTTCGTCAACAATCAGCGCGATGCCCTTTTCACGTGCCAGATTGAGAAATGCCTGCAACGTCTCCTCTGGATATTCGACCCCGCAGGGGTTGTTGGGGCTGACCAAGGCGATGGCGCGGGTCCGCTCGGTGATGCATTCCGCAGCGCGCTCTGCCGAAGGGACCATACCGTCGCCTGTCTCAAGGGCGACGGTCCTGACGCCTGACATGTCCAACCACATGCGGTGATTGAAGTAGTAGGGGACAGGGATAATGACCTCGTCAGCTTCCGCACAAAGCGTTGCGATCGCCGCCGCAAATGCCTGGTTGCATCCGGACGTTATCGCGACCTGCTCTGGCCCAACCAATCCGCCATAGCTTGCCGTCCATTGGCGTGCGACCTCTGCCCTGAGCGCAGGAAGGCCGAGCACGGGGCCGTAAAGATGCGCCTCGGCATCTTCCATCACCATTTGTGCCATCGCTTCGCGCAACGGGGCCGGCGGCGGATCGACTGGCGCTGCCTGACTGACATTGATGAGAGGGCGTCCGTTGGGGTGTTCGACACCCTCAAGCCAGCGCCGCGCCTCCATGACCGGAGGGGCAAAAGTACTGGCTGTCCGTGTTTGTGTCATGGATCACCTGATTGACGGAATGTCACGATCTCGAAAGGCATTTGCCTCCGGCGGGGATATTTCTGGGCCAGAAATGACCCGCACTAGTCCTTGCCGCGATAGGGTTCGACATATTGCAGCGCCATGTCCCACGGGAAGAAAATCCATGTGTCCTGGCTGACCTCGGTGATGAACGTATCAACCTGTGGCCGCCCTTTGGGTTTGGCGTAGACGGTCGCAAAATGCGCGTTCGGATAAAGCTGCCGTACCAGCTCCAGCGTTTTGCCGCTATCGACAAGGTCGTCGATAATCAGGATTCCGGTCCCGTCGCCCATCATCTCCTCGTCAGGTGATTTGAGGACCTTGGCCTCCGACTGATGCTGGTGGTCGTAACTCTTGACGCTGATTGTATCGACCGTGCGCACATCCAGTTCGCGCGCGACAATCATGGCAGGGGCCATTCCGCCGCGTGTGATTGCCACGATCGCCCGCCATGCGCCGTCATCAGGACCATGTCCATCCAACCGCCATGCCAATGCGCGGCTGTCACGGTGGATCTGATCCCAGCTGATGTGAAAGCCTTTTTCGTGGGGCAGGCGGTCTGACATGAGGAAAACCCTTTATTGATAGGCGATGCGAGCGCCCAAAGCAGCGATGAGACCACCGAAGAGGCGGTCAAGTGATGATTTGCCCTTGCGGTAGAGCCGGACAGGGCCGGGGCTGATCGCAATAAGAGCCTGAAGGCCCGCGAGTGTCAGAAGGGCGGTCAGCGTCACAGACTATTCCTTTGTGATGTCTGGTGCGTCAACGGCCTTCATCCCGACGACATGATAGCCTGCATCAACGTGGTGCACCTCGCCGGTGACTGCACTGCCCAGGTCTGAGAGAAGATAGAGAGCGGATTTGCCAACCTCTTCTTGTGTGACCGTGCGACGCAGGGGCGAGTTGTATTCGTTCCAGCGCATGATCAATCTGAAGTCGCCAATGCCGGAGGCCGCCAGCGTTTTGATTGTGCCTGCACTGATGGCGTTGACGCGAATCCCGTTCTTGCCGAGATCTTCGGCAAGATAGCGGACCGATGCCTCAAGTGCAGCTTTCGCCACGCCCATGACATTATAGTGCGGCATGACCTTTTCTGCGCCGTAGTAGGTCAGCGTCAGGCATGAGCCGCCATCCGTCATCAGCTTTTCAGCACGCTGGACCACGGCCGTGAAGGAATAGACCGAGATATCCATAGACATCTGGAAATTGCCGCGGGTGGTGTCGACATAGCGTCCGCGCAATTCGGATTTGTCAGAAAATCCAATCGCATGAACAATGAAATCAAGCTTGCCCCATTTTTCTTCCAACGCAGCGAAGAGTGCATCAATGCTGTCTTCGTCGCCCACGTCGCAAGGCAGGACGATGTCTGATCCAAGCGACTCGGCCAGCGGGCCCACACGTTTCTTCAACGCCTCGCCCTGATAGGAAAACGCCAGTTCCGCGCCGGCGTCAGCACAAGCTTTTGCAATACCCCATGCAATCGACTTGTCGTTGGCAAGCCCCATGATCAGGCCTCTTTTGCCTTCCATCAGCTGTGCTGTCATCGCCTGTTCCTCTGCGTCAAGTTGTTGGTTCCGGTTTTCGTTTAGGCCATTGAAAGTCAGGCGGCAAGCTTGCAGCAGCATTGAAATATTCTTGCGCGGTCAAGGGAATCTGCTTAGCGTTTCAGGTGGGGGAACAATTTGGGGAAGGGCTTTGTCCGACCGTAACGGCATCTTTGCTGGTGACGACCCATTCACCATCGCGCAGGACTGGCTGCGCGAGGCCGAGAAGGCAGAGCCCAACGATCCCAACGCGATCGCATTGGCGACAGTTGATACAGACGGTTTACCGAATGTGCGCATGGTGCTGCTGAAAGACATCAGCGACGACAGCTTTGTCTTCTATACAAATTACGAAAGTCGCAAAGGCCGCGAGATTGAGGCCACACAAAAGGCCGCTTTCGTCATGCACTGGAAGAGCTTGCGCAGGCAGATCCGCGTCCGCGGGTTGGTTAGAAAAGAGGACGGCGCTCAAGCCGATGCCTATTTTCAAAGCAGATCGCTACAAAGTCGTCTGGGGGCATGGGCCTCTAGGCAGTCACAGCCTCTTGCGTCCCGAGGAACGCTCATGGCAGAGGTGGCAAAGTTAACAGTTCAGAAGGGTTCGGATCCGAAGCGTCCGCCGTTCTGGGGTGGTTTCCGCATCGTACCCGTCGAGATCGAGTTTTGGTCCGACGGTGCGTTCAGGCTACACGACCGGTTTCGGTGGTCGCGTGGTGATCCCGAAGACGAGTGGAGAATTACACGCCTCTCACCCTGACAGTTGGTTTTGTCAATCCAAGCAAAACTGTTACCGTGGGACTTCATTCAGATTCGGGTCAGAAGGGGATGGCAAGTGGCACTCAACACTGCTGTTTCAAGGGCACAAATATGACGACGCAGAAGACTGGTGGTGAACGCCAGCTGCAAGGACAAGTCAAATGGTTCGATCCCGGCAAGGGGTTTGGATTTGTCGTGGCCGATGAGGGTGGCCGCGATATCCTTCTTCATGCCAACGTGCTGCGGAACTTTGGACAGGGTTCTGTGGTCGACGGATCACGCATTACGATTGTTGTGCAGGACACACAGCGCGGCCTGCAGGCCACGGAAGTTGTGGAAATTATTCCACCGGCTGACGAAACCACGCCGCCTTTGCGCGACATGGAAGAATTCACGCCAGAAGATATCGCGCAGCGACCAATCGAGCCTGCGCGGGTGAAATGGTTCGACAAAGCCAAAGGTTTTGGCTTTGCCAACGTCTTCGGCAGCAATGCTGACGTCTTTATTCATATCGAGGTATTACGCCGGTCCGGGCTGGCTGATCTTCAGTCAGGCGAGGCGATTGGCTTGCGAATAGTTGATGGTGAACGCGGACGCATGGCGCTTGAGGTGATCGGCTGGGAGGCTGCGATCCATTGATCCGGACATGTGCGGCGGTTCTGTTCCTTGTCTTTGGTGGGCAAGCCTATGCTGCTTGCGCTGACGACAAAGTCACTGTGCAAGGGGAATGGGGTCAAGCGACCTTTCAGGTCGCTGTCGCCGACGATGTCCAAGAGCGCGCACAAGGCCTAATGTTTGTCGAATCGATGCCGCTTTTGAGCGGAATGCTGTTCGTCTACGAGCGGCCGCAATCTGTGTCTTTCTGGATGCGCAATACGCTCATTCCTTTGGATATGATTTTTGTCGCTCCCTCCGGCGAAGTCCTGCGAATTCATGAAAACGCGATTCCCGGGGACCTCACACCGATCCCGGGAGGCGAAGGGGTGCAGTTTGTCCTTGAGATCAACGGCGGACTTTCATCTCGCCTCGGGATTGCTGAAGGTGACCTGATGCAGCATCCAAGCTTTGGGCCGGATGCGATTTTGGCCTGTGATGAAAAATCCCAAAGTTAGGGGTTTTCAAATCATTTATAGGGGGCTAAAGACGCACTCGGTTCGGGGCGTAGCGCAGCCTGGTAGCGCATCTGTTTTGGGAACAGAGGGTCGGGAGTTCGAATCTCTCCGCCCCGACCATTTCACAAAAACAATTGGCAACGCGAAGGCTGAATGAGCCTTTGTGGCCGCGGTCCTCAGGCATCCGCACGCCGCCGCAAGATGCCGCCGGCTCGCGACTCTCTCGCCATCTCCGAACGCAGCTGTGTTGTAAATCTACACGCTAGTGTCCGTGTGTTCCTTTGAGATTGTCGAACCACAAATCATGTCATTGATACAGTTCAATGCGTCTGCCGCTTCAACGAATCCATGAAGGGCTTGGCCTAAGTGTGCCGCATCTCAAACTTTTTCGCCTGCCTAGGGTGACGCCAGGACCCGTGGACAAATCTGTGTGTGAATCACTCGCCGTTTTGAACGGCATTGGATGCCCACCCCGTCAACAAAAGAAATCTGCATTTTGTGTTAAAAACTCGTTGACCCACTACCAGTAGATGCGCCAGTTTGTGCGGGCCGAGACAAGCCACACAATATGTGGTGTCGGCAAAAGGGGATAGGTTCAATCTGCAAGTGCCGCAAATGGCACAGGCGCGAGGTCCAACCGGTGAGGTTGGGGACTCAGCGGCCGGATCGTTTTTGTCTCCGCATGATTTTGGCGCCGCGACAGCGGTGGGGAGAAACGCCGCAACGTCGGCCATTAATGAACGGGGCAGTTCAGATGAAAATCGCACGCAATTTCACGAAGTCTGGTCAGGACGCCTATGCAGACGTCGCTTTCAAATCGGCGACCTCGGAAATCAGGAATCCTGACGGAACGGTGGTGTTCAAGCTGGACAACTGTGAAATCCCCGGAGGCTGGTCTCAGGTCGCATCTGACGTGATTGCGCAGAAATACTTCCGGAAAGCAGGTGTGCCTTCTGAAGTCACGAAGGTTAAGGAAAAAGGTGTACCGGAGTTTCTGTGGCGCTCGGCGCCGGCCAAAGGTGCGACTTTCGGCGGCGAGACATCTGCAAAGCAGGTCTTTGATCGTCTGGCCGGTGCTTGGACCTACTGGGGCTGGAAGGGCGGCTACTTCTCGACAGAGGAAGACGCGCGCGCCTACTTTGACGAGATGCGCTACATGTTGGCGACCCAGCGCGCTGCGCCAAACAGCCCTCAGTGGTTCAACACCGGCCTGCACTGGGCCTACGGCATCGACGGACCGGCACAGGGCCACCACTATGTCGACTACAAGACAGGCAAACTGACAAAGTCCAAATCGTCTTACGAGCATCCGCAGCCGCACGCGTGCTTCATCCAGTCTGTTGATGATGATCTGGTGAACGATGGCGGCATCATGGACCTCTGGGTCCGTGAAGCGCGCCTCTTCAAATATGGCTCCGGTACAGGCACGAACTTCTCATCACTGCGTGGCGAGGGTGAGCCGCTGTCAGGCGGTGGCAAGTCGTCCGGCCTGATGGGTTTCCTCAAAATCGGTGACCGTGCTGCGGGTGCGATCAAGTCGGGCGGCACAACACGCCGCGCGGCCAAGATGGTGATCGTCGATGCGGACCACCCCGATATTGAGGAGTTCATCAACTGGAAGGTGCTTGAAGAGCAAAAGGTCGCGTCGATCGTGGCTGGCTCCAAGATGCACTCGCGTTACCTCAACGCGATCTTCTCGGCCATCAAGTCCTGGGATGGTGAAGAAGTTGCGGCCTACGATCCAAAAACAAACGAAACGCTGGCGCAGGCAGTCCGCGATGCGAAGAAGTCCTCCATTCCGGAGACATACATCAAGCGCGTCTTGGACTATGCAAAGCAGGGATATTCCAGCATAGAATTCCCGACCTACGACACTGACTGGGATTCCGAGGCCTATAACAGCGTTTCTGGCCAGAATTCCAACAACTCGATCCGCGTCACTGATGCTTTCCTGAAGGCAGTCGAAGAAGATGCGGACTGGAAGCTCGTCAACCGCCGCAATGGTGAGGTCGCCAAGATCATCAAAGCCCGTGATCTCTGGGAGCAGGTTGGTCACGCCGCTTGGGCCTGTGCCGATCCAGGCATCCAGTACCACGACACCGTCAACGCATGGCATACATGCCCGGAGCACGGTGAGATTCGCGGTTCAAACCCTTGTTCTGAATACATGTTCCTCGACGATACGGCCTGTAACCTCGCGTCGATGAACCTGCTGACATTCTATAAGGACGGCGAGTTTCAGGTTGAGGATTACATCCACGCGACACGCCTCTGGACTGTCACGCTGGAAATCTCGGTCATGATGGCGCAGTTCCCGTCCAAGGAAATCGCGCAGCGGTCCTATGACTTCCGCACCTTGGGTCTGGGCTACGCCAACATTGGCGGTCTGCTGATGAACATGGGCTACGGTTACGACAGCGATGAAGGCCGCGCCATGTGCGCTGCGCTGACGGCAATCCTGTCGGGTGTCTCTTATGCGACCTCTGCTGAAATGGCGGGCGAGTTGGGTGCTTTCCCGGGCTACAAGAAAAACGCCAAGCACATGCTGCGCGTGATCAAAAACCACCGTCAGGCCGCTCTGGGCAAGGACACCGGCTATGACAAGCTGGCGGTCAAGCCTGTGCCACTCGATCACGCCAACTGCCCTGATCAGAAACTGGTCAAGCTGGCAGTTGAAGCTTGGGACGAGGCGCTGGAGCTGGGCAAAAAGCACGGCTACCGCAACGCGCAGGTGTCTGTCATTGCACCGACCGGCACTATCGGTCTCGTCATGGACTGCGACACCACAGGGATCGAGCCTGACTTTGCACTGGTGAAATTCAAGAAGCTGGCCGGTGGCGGCTACTTCAAGATCATCAACCAGTCTGTCCCAGCAGCTTTGGACGTTTTGGGCTACGGCTCTGCCGAGATTGAAGAGATCATCGCCTATGCGGTCGGTCACGGTTCCATCGGGCAGGCGCCTGCGATCAACCACACCTCGCTGATCGGTCACGGGTTTGGTCAGTCCGAACTCGACAAGATCGAGGCCGCACTCGGGTCGGCTTTCGATATCCGTTTTGTCTTCAACCAGTGGACGCTGGGCGAAGAGTTCTGCACCAAGACGCTGGGCATTCCGGCGGAAAAGCTCAACGATCCGACATTTGATCTGCTGCGCCACCTTGGGTTCTCGAAGGCAGAGATCGACGCTGCCAACGATCACGTTTGTGGCACGATGACGCTTGAGGGTGCACCACACCTCAAGGAAGAGCACTACAGCGTCTTTGACTGTGCAAACCCATGTGGCAAGAAAGGCAAGCGTTATCTGAGTGTTGACAGCCATATCTACATGATGGCTGCAGCCCAGTCGTTCATCTCGGGTGCGATCTCCAAGACGATCAATATGCCAAATGACGCGACAATTGAGGACTGCCAGAAGGCTTACGAGCTGTCCTGGTCGCTAGGCATCAAGGCCAATGCGCTATACCGTGATGGCTCCAAGCTGTCACAGCCGCTGGCCGCCGCTCTGGTCGAAGACGATGACGAAGCGATGGAAACCCTCGAATCCGGCACACCGCAGGAGAAAGCCGCTGTTCTGGCCGAGAAAATCGTCGAAAAGATCATCGTCCAAGAGGTCCGCAGCCGTGAGCGTGAGAAGATGCCTCAGCGTCGCAAGGGCTATACGCAGAAGGCGATTGTGGGCGGTCACAAGGTTTATCTGCGCACAGGTGAATACGAAGATGGCTCTTTGGGTGAAATCTTCATCGACATGCACAAAGAGGGCGCAGGCTTCCGTGCGATGATGAACAACTTCGCCATCGCCGTGTCGGTCGGTCTGCAATACGGTGTGCCGCTGGAGGAGTTCGTGGATGCCTTCACATTCACCAAGTTCGAGCCAGCGGGCATGGTGCAGGGCAACGACAGCATCAAGAATGCGACGTCGATCCTCGACTACATCTTCCGCGAGTTGGCCGTGTCCTATCTCGACCGCACCGATCTGGCTCACGTCAAGCCAGAGGGCGCGACCTTCGACGATATCGGCCGTGGCGAAGAAGAGGGTGTCAGCAACGTGCAAGCCCCATCTGAGAATGCAGCGTCGCGGTCCCTCGAAGTGCTCAAGCAGATTTCCTCGACTGGCTATCTGCGCAAGCGGATGCCGCAGGATCTTGTTGCCTTGCAAGCGGCGCCTGCCGTCACGAGCAAGCCAGAGACAGCCGTCGCTGCCATCGTCACCGAGACAAAGACGGAAAGCGTCGTTGCGACCGGCACCGCCACCATCTCGGCCCGCGACAAGGCCAAGATGCAAGGCTACGAGGGCGATCCATGCGGCGAATGCGGCAACTACACGCTGGTGCGCAACGGCACCTGCATGAAGTGCAACACCTGCGGCGGCACATCGGGGTGTAGCTAAGAACTCAGTTCCGGGGCGGGTGCGCTCGCCCCTGACGCGGATCGGGCCGCAGGCAAAAAATCCGAGCGGTAATATAGAGTGAGCCTGATCAGCAAGACTAACAGAGGGGCCTTGGCCCCTCTTTTTTTGTTCTGTGGTAAGGCTTTAGCTGCCAGCCGCTGCGGTATACATCCCGACGACGGTGTTCATATTGGCCATCGTTGTGTTGAGGCCCTGAAACTTGATCGTGCTTTGTTCAGCATCAAGCGTATTGCCTGCTCTGATTTCGGTCAAAAGCGGTGTGACACGCTGCCAGTCCTCATGAACTCCGTTCAACCCCTCAAAGATTGCGTCATTTGGCGGAGGATTCACACCGACCATTGGCATCCCGAAACGCAGGGCTTCGAGAGATGCCTCGAAAATGCCAATCGTGCCTTCAAGGTCCGTCATTGTGGTTTCTGTCTCGAATGGCCCACCCAGCATGCAGGACTCCTTTGAAACCTTTTGCGTCAACATCCGCTGGCGACCAGAGATATCAATCAGGAACAACATCGCGCGGGTCGTCGCATTCGGGTTCGAATATTGCTTGACCAGTTCCTCGACAAGAAGCTGTGCGGCCCGAAGGACGGGCATGTTGTTGTTCAGGATGAAATCAATATCGGCGTCAGATCCGTTGCCAGATGCAACTGCCTGAGCGGCAGTTTTCAGCGGGTCCCACTGTTCGTGGAGTTGATGAATCCGCTCGAGCGTCTTGCGGCGTGATTCTGCAGCAATGATGTTGAGATCCGTGTCGCCGCCGAATTCGAGCGCTGTGATGATCTTGTCAAATTCGGCTGTTGCTGCGTTTAGCAGCGCAAGGGACCCTTCAGGATCAATGCCCTGGCTGAAATGACAGGCCGCCGAAGGGATGCGCTGCGACAACATTCGTAATTTGCCGGAAAAATTGATCCGCTGCTGTGCATTCGTTTCGACTGTTTCGGCAGAGGTGCTCTGCGCGAGCGTGATGCTGGGGAGGGTCGTTGCACCTATCGACGCGGCGAGCACAAGCGCAAGGCTATATCTGATTTTCATAGTCTTTCCAATGTCCTAGTAGACCGGATGATAGATCCGGTGCGGCTAAAAGATGTGGTCGCTCGCCTGGGACTATGAAAAAATACGACTTGGTAAAAATAGACGTTCGGTCCTCGCTTATGTGTTGCCCGATGAATTGGGCGCGAATTTGGCAGCGATTTTGTTAATTTCGTGCATATTCAGTGAACGCTGCGTGAATTGTTGCCGTAATTCGCCTCGCCGCGGGTAATTATCGCCGGAAACGCGCTTTGCATCTCGGGAACGATAGGCCACTCTGAACCAAACGCGCGCACGCACTGACGAGGGATGGCCAGTGACAGATTTCTTGCTATTGGCCTTTATTTTTCTGGTTGCAGGCGTCGTCGCCGTGCCAATCGCAAGCCGCTATAATTTGGGGTCTGTCCTTGGTTATTTGATTGCGGGTATCGCGATCAGTCCAATTCTTGCGGTGCTGGACGTGGATGTGATTTCAATTCAGCATTTCGCGGAATTCGGCGTGGTCATGATGCTGTTTCTGGTCGGGCTTGAACTGGAGCCGCGCCGGCTTTGGGAAATGCGCGGAGAGCTGCTCGGCCTAGGCGGAGGTCAGGTCGCTCTGACGGCTGCTGGTGCAGTCGCTTTGGGTGTCGTATTCGGTCTGGACTGGCGCATCTCATTGGCAATTGGTCTGATCGCATCTTTGAGTTCAACAGCCATTGTTCTGCAGTCCCTGAATGAAAAAGGATTGATGCGCAGCGATGGCGGGCGCGCGGGATTTTCTGTCCTGCTGGCACAGGACATTGCCGTCATTGCGATGTTGGCCCTCATGCCGCTGCTCGCCATGCCCGAATTGCTGAGCGGGACAGGGGATGCACATGCGCAGGCAGGCGATGCAGAGCACCACGATGCAGGGATGAGCCTTGTGGCGGGATTGAGCGGCTGGCAAACGGCGTTGGTCAACGTGGTCGCCATCGCCGCGGTGATCGGTGCAGGCAGCTACCTGACGCGGCCGATTTTCAGGTTCATTGCGGCCGCGAACCTGCGCGAGCTGTTCACTGCAACAGCTTTGATGATTGTCATTGGGATCGCGCTACTGATGTCGCTCGTCGGTCTATCGCCAGCACTGGGCACATTCCTTGCAGGCGTCGTGCTGGCCAATAGCGAATACCGTCACGAACTTGAATCAGACGTTGATCCGTTCAAGGGCCTTCTGCTGGGGCTGTTCTTTATGACAGTTGGGGCTGCAATCAATTTTGGCCTCTTTCTTGATAATGTGGCCATTGTCATTGGCCTGACGGTCTTGCTCATCGCCCTCAAGGCGGGCGTTTTGTTGCTGCTCGCAGTCGTCTTCCGGATTCGCGGTGCAGACAGGTGGCTTCTGGCCTTGAGTCTTGCACAAGCTAGTGAATTCGGCTTCGTGCTTTTGTCTTTTTCGGTCAGCAATGCGATCCTGCCACAAGAACTGGCGGACCTGTTGTTACTGGTGGTGGCATTCTCAATGATGCTGACACCAATCCTGTTCATCCTATACGACCGCGCCATCGTCCCGCGCTATACGACCGCCGCTGATGATGCTGCGGATGACATAGATGAGCCCGGTGAGGTTATCATTGCAGGCGGCGGGCGGGTCGGTGGGCTTGTGCGACGCATCCTGAGTGCCGCTGGCTATTCGCTCACAGTGATTGACTATAATGCGCAGCATCTCGAAAACATGCGTCGCTTTGGTGCGCGCCTCTATTACGGAGATGCGACGCGACCTGATATGCTGCATGCAGCAGGGCTTCAGCGCGCGAAAATGATTATCGTCGCAATCGACGATCGTGAGCGGATTACATCACTCGTCAAATACGTCATCGCGAACGCGCCGCAGGTCCATGTGATCGCGCGGGCGGTAGATCGCCATCATGTCTATGAACTGTGGGCAGCCGGTTGCCGCGATATCATTCGTGAAAGCTACGACAGCAGCTTGCGGATGGGGCGCTCGGCTCTTGAGGCGCTGGATGTGCCCAAAGAACGTGCGCAGATGATGGTGGAAGCATTCAACAGGGTCGATCGTGCCTCAATGATTTCTTTGGCGAGCGCCTATGACCCGAATATCCCGGTGATGGAAAACGAACCATACATCAAACGTGTACAGGAAGTGCTTGGCCCGCGCGAGGCCCAGCTTCACGCACAGATGATGCATATTCTTGAAACCGGTGAAATGCCCGCAGAGGACGCGTTCTCAGATGCGGCGTCAACTGAGGGCGATCAGCGCGGGATTTCCAGGTCTTTGGCCGCGAGTGAGAATCCTGAAAACTGAAATCCAGGAGAGACTGTGCAACCCACCAAGGTCCAATCCCCTGTGGTTGCCGCCATTTGCCAATAATCTTTCGGAACGATGATCTGAGGCAATTGCCCGATCTCCAGGTCTGGTCCAAGCAGGTGATCGACAGCGGGCCCCTCAAGCGACGGCGCAGTCGATAGGATCAGCGGCGCACCAGAATAGTAGTGCCAGATTTCCACGGCATCGACTGCATGCCAATGGCTGGCCTGACCGGCCTTCAGCAGGAAATAGATGCATGTTCCGGTCGCGCGACCTTCGTTCTCGGCCTCCCAGGTCTGCCGGTAATATCCGCCTTCTGGATGCGGTGTGAGATCAAGCTTTGTGATTATCTCGTCGGCGGTCATCATTGAGGCAGCCTATGGCTGTGACCGTGTCTTCACAAGCCAGCGTCTTGGTAACTTTGTAAAAAATGCGGGAACCACTCTCTGAGCAATGCGTTTGCTGTAAAACAGAGCGAGGAGACTAGAATGTTTAAAGCAAAGATGATCGCATTGACCGCATCCGGCGCGTTTTTCGTGGCTGGCTGTGAAAATCTGACAGCAGATCAGGCTGCACTCGTCGGTTCGGCTGGTGGTGCTGCTGCAGGGCTTGTTGCCGCTGATGTCTTTGACGCGGACGACGATTGGCGGATGATTGCAGCGCTTGGTGGTGCTGCCGCTGGTACAGTTGTCGCGCAAAATTCGCGCACAAGCCAGTGTGCCTATGCAAATGGTGACGGGACTTACCGCCTCGCTGCTTGCCCATAAGCCATAACGATATTGAGAGAAAAGGACGTAGCGCTTGCGCATTACGTCCTTTTTTATTCGATCAGCGGGACGTGCGGTGCAATTCTCCGGTCGTGGATTCCATCCACGCGCGGGTCCGGAAAGACCTCAACCGCGATCTTGTAAGGTTTAAATCCGGCCTTCTGATAGAAGTCGAGTGCGCGGGGATCATCCCAGTTGCAGGTATGCACAAAAAAGCGATTGATCTGGCGCGAGAATGCTTGGGTCTGTGCCAGATGCATCATTGGGCCACCCAAGCCCTGTCCTGTCGCTGATGTGACGATGCCGAAGTAGTCCAGTTCGCAATCCCCATCGTCCTGAAACGACAGTTCCACAATCCCGATCGCTTTGCTTTCGTGACGGATCACCCACAATTCGGTCTGATCGCTTTGCAGGATAGCTTGAAGTTCATCCTCTGGCATCACCAATCGTGATGACCACAGCCAAGGCGCGCCAACAGCGCGGAACAAATTCCGGTATGCCGCGACATCTAAGTTTTCTTCAGTGGCGGTTACACCCAACGGAAATGGCTTCGCCGCCGTCATTTGTGCAGACGCCATCTGAAGGTAGGTCACAACCGCCGGAACATGTCCGGCGGGGACCTCGTGCATACCTTCGGGGATCATCCTTTGAGGATACTGCGACCGGCATAGATCGCTGTCTCGCCAAGCAGTTCTTCAATGCGGATGAGCTGGTTATACTTTGCGAGTCGGTCAGACCGCGACAGCGAACCGGTCTTGATCTGACCGCAGTTTGTGGCAACGGCGAGGTCCGCAATTGTCGCGTCCTCGGTCTCGCCCGAACGGTGTGACATGACGTTTGTGAACCGTGCGCGGTGCGCCATATCAACGGCTTTCAACGTCTCGGTCAGGGTGCCGATCTGGTTCACCTTGACCAGCATGGAGTTTGCCGATCCTTTGGCAATCCCGTCGGCAAGGCGCGCAGGATTGGTCACAAAAAGGTCGTCACCGACCAACTGCACCTTGTCACCAATCTTGTCGGTCAAGAGCTTCCAACCGTCCCAGTCATCCTCGGCCATACCGTCTTCGATGCTGATGATCGGGTAGTCGGCGACCAGCTTTGCCAGATAGTCCGCGTTTTCTTCGGATGTCAGCGAAATGCCTTCGCCAGCCATCTCGTACTTGCCGTTCTTGTAATATTCGGTCGAGGCACAATCGAGCGCGAGGTAGATATCCTCGCCTGCTTTGTAGCCTGCCTTTTCAATCGAGGTCAGGATGAAGTCCAGTGCCTCGCGCGTGCTGCCGAGAGCAGGGGCAAAGCCGCCTTCATCACCGATACCTGTGTTGTGGCCAGCGGCTGAAAGTTCTTTCTTCAGTGTATGGAAGACTTCAGACCCCATGCGCACCGCGTCGCGGATGTTGTCCGCGCTCACTGGCATGATCATGAATTCCTGAATGTCGATCGGATTGTCAGCGTGTTCGCCACCGTTGATGATGTTCATCATCGGGACGGGCAGGGTGCGCGCAGATGTGCCACCAATGTAGCGGAAGAGCGGTTGCGCGGTAAAATCGGCAGCTGCTTTTGCCACAGCCATGGAAACCCCAAGGATCGCATTTGCGCCCAGACGACCCTTGTTCGGGGTGCCGTCGAGTTCGATCATCGCCTCATCGATGGCGACCTGTTCTGTGGCGTCCATGCCAAGGATGGCTTCGGCGATCTCACCGTTGACGGCGGCGACAGCCTCAAGCACGCCTTTGCCCATGTAGCGGCCTTTGTCACCGTCACGCTTCTCGACGGCTTCATGTGCACCGGTCGATGCACCCGAAGGTACGGCCGCGCGGCCCATGGTGCCGTCTTCAAGGATCACATCAACCTCAACCGTCGGGTTGCCGCGGCTGTCGAGGATCTCGCGGGCGTGGATGTCGATGATTGTGCTCATAAATGTGCTCCTAATGGCAGTGTTAGCGGTATCAGGCGCTCTATAGCGCGGGTTATGACGTATGGGAAGCCCGTGCCAGACGGGCCTCTCGCCACAGCGTGTAGACGCCAGAGGCGATGACGATCGCCGCGCCAAACAAGGTGGGCGCATCCGGCGTTTCTGCAAAAACCAGATAGCCGATGATTAAGGCAAATACCATCCGGCTGTAGCGAAAGGATGAAATGATGCCCGCATTGCCGCCGCGTGTCGCGGCAACGATGGCGAGGTAGGCGAACATGCCCACAACGACGCTCACACCCAGCAACCACCACTCGTCGCCGGATGGCACGACGATTGGCTGACCCTGCGCGAGGGACACGATGTACCCTGCAGGCGCAACGAAGGCGAAAGCATGAATGCCAAGCTGCATGCCGCTGATCTGGACTCTTAAACTGCGGGTAAGCAGATCGCGTGCAGCAAGCCCGAGCATTCCGCCGACGGCCAGCAGCGTCGCCGGAACGAAGCCTTCAAAGCCCGGTCTGATGATCAGCAAGACGCCAAAGAAACCAACGCCAATTGCCAGCCATCGCCGCCATCCAACCTCTTGTTGCAGGAACAGTGCAGCGCCCATTGCGACGACCAGGGGTGTCGCCTGAATGACGGCAGACGCCGTTGTCAACGGAATCAGCGCCAGCGCAGACACGAAAAAACACGATCCGACAACTTCGCAAAAGCTGCGCAAGATGACACGACCATTCAGATACGCCTCATCCCAAAGAGGCATGCCGCGTAGGGTTGACCAGAGCAGAAATATCACCAACCCGCCAAAGCAGATCAGACCGAGGACCTGTCCGGCAGGGATGCGCCCGGCGAGGACTTTGATCAAGGCGTCCTCGATCGCAAAGCAGAGCATCGCCAGAACCATAAAGGCGGCGCCGCGCAGATTCTCCAAGCTATTTGTCCTTGTCAGAGAGCGGCACGGCGTAGAGTTCCAGCCGATGGCCCATCAAGCGATATCCAAGCTTTGCAGCGATTTTTTCTTGTAGGGCTTCAATCTCGGGATCAACGAATTCGATCACTTCACCGGAATGCACATCAATGAGATGATCATGGTGGTCGCGGTCGGCGGCCTCATATCGGGCACGACCATCGCCGAATTCGTGCTTTTCAAGAATCCCTGCTTCTTCGAAAAGTTTGACCGTTCTGTAAACCGTGGCGAGCGAGATACGCGGATCGACTGCGGAGGCGCGATTGTAGAGTTCTTCCACGTCGGGGTGGTCATCGGCGTCTTGCAGCACTGACGCAATGATGCGGCGCTGATCGGTCATACGCAGACCGTTGGCTTCACAACGCTCCAGAATAGTCGCGGTCATACCGGCCCCTTTGTCTTGGTCTGTGATCTGATAGCCAAGCGTGCGACCGGATTCCACCCTGATAACGCTAGAAGGTGAATTGGCCTTCCATCGCTCGCACGGCCTGGCCACTGATCGTGACAGCAACAGGCTGGCTTGCCGTCGTGCGCGCCTGAATGTGCGAGGGCCGTCCCATCGCCTCGCCTTGAAGAATTTGCAGGCTGAGGTCAGCGCCAAGGGTTTCGGTCAAGAGGGCCGCAAGGGCGGCACAAGCGCTGCCTGTGGCCGGGTCTTCGAGAATATCGTCAAGTGGCGCAAACATGCGGGCGTCGATCTGTGAACCGTTGCGGACATAGGCAAAGATCGCGAAGTCCAGTCCCGAAGGGAAGCGCGCGGCACCTTCACGAAATGCCGAGACATTGATCTGGCAGGCCTCAAGGTCAGATTTTGTTTTCAATTCTGCGATGACAAAATCCAAACCAACGCCAGCTTTCACTGGCGCATGCGTCTCGCTATTGATCGCATCCGCGTTCAGTGAAAGCGCCTGCGCGACAAGTTCCGGTTCGGGTGCGCCGAAATGTTCGAGCGGAGCGGCCACAGTGAATGATGCACCACCTGCGTCGAGGGTGCACGGGATCGGACCGACACCGAGCTCCAACACCAAATCGCCTTCATGTCCCTCGTCGTTAAGTGCAATCGCAGTGCCAATCGTCGGATGCCCCGCAAATGGGATTTCCATGGTTGGCGTAAAGATCCGCACGCGTGCAGTGTGGGTGTGGTCTTCAGGCGGGTAGACGAAGGTTGTTTCTGAAAAGTTGAACTCTCTGGCAATCTTCTGGAGGTGTTCCTCCGGTATATTTGCGGCGTCTGGAACAACGCCAAGCTGGTTCCCGGCAAACGGTTCGTTCGTGAAAACGTCGTAGACGAAGAACTTGGTCATTCTCGGCTCCTGTCGCGGATTTCTGCGGCACCTTTAGAGGCGTGTTAAGCACCAAAGGCTAGCCTCGGCCCATGCTTGCAAAATATCAACCGCATTCACTGATGGCGATCCTGTTGGCGGCGATATTCGCCGCCAACATCGTTTTCCCAGTGACAGTCACGTTGTTGCTTGTTGATCTGCTGTTGCTTTAGCCCAACTGCACCAGTGCATGGCGTTTCTTGCCTGCACTGAGCTTGATCGGCTGCGCCAGTGCATCGGCGTCGATGATCAATCCCGCCTCTGTCAGGGCTTCGTCGTTCATCTTTGCGCCGTTCTCTGCGATGAGACGCTTTGCCTCTTTCCCGCTTTTGGCAAGACCAGATTTTACAATCAGCTGCACGATTGAAATGCCGTCACCAATGTCCTCTGCAGACAGGCTCAAGGTTGGCAAATCATCCCCAATCCCGCCCTTTTCGAAAACCTCGCGTGCGGTCGCCTCTGCCGCTGCCGCAGCTTCGGCGCCGTGCAGCAGGGTTGTGACCTCATTGGCAAGGATGATCTTGGCCGCGTTGATCTCGGACCCCTCGAGCGCGCCAAGGCGGTCGCATTCTTCAATCGGCAGCTCTGTGTAGAGCTTGAGGAAGCGGCCCGTGTCGGCATCGGTTGTGTTGCGCCAGAATTGCCAGAACTCGTAAGGCGAACACATGTCGGCATTCAGCCAGACCGCACCGGATTGGGACTTGCCCATTTTCTTGCCGTCGCTGGTGGTTAGCAAAGGCGAGGTCAGGCCGTAAATCTCGTGGTCCAGCACTCGGCGCGTCAGGTCGATACCATTCACGATATTGCCCCACTGATCCGAACCACCCATCTGCAAAAGGCAGCCGTAGCGCCGGTTCAACTCAAGAAAGTCATAGGCTTGCAAGATCATGTAGTTGAATTCGAGAAACGACAGTGACTGTTCACGATCCAGCCGCGATTTCACGCTTTCGAACGACAGCATTCGATTGATTGAGAAGTGCCGTCCGATATCCCGCAGGAAATCGAGGTAGTTCAGACCGTCCAGCCACTCAGCGTTGTTGAGCATCAACGCGTCAGTCGGGCCGTCACCGTAAGTGACATAGGCGGCAAAGACCTTGCGGATACCTGCGATATTCTCGTCAATCTGCTCTGGCCCCAAAAGTGGACGCTCATCGGCACGGAAGGACGGGTCACCGACTTTTGTCGTGCCACCACCCATCAGCGTGATCGGCTTGTGGCCGGTTTTCTGTAGCCAACGCAGCATCATGATCTGGATCAGGCTGCCGACGTGCAGTGATTTCGCGGTGGCATCAAAGCCGATATAGGCGGGCACCACTCCCTTGCTCAGCGCCTCATCGAGGCCCTGATAATCCGTGCAGTCGGCCAGAAAGCCGCGGCGGATCATGACATTCATGAAATCGGACTTGGGATGATAGGTCATCTGCTTGTTCCTGCTTGGTTTGCGATGCACTCTATAGTCAGCCAATGCGCAGAGGGGAAGCGGATGTTTGAAGGCCGGTTTGAGCGGATTTTGGGCCTTATGTCGGGGACGTCACTCGATGGTGTCGATGCTGCTGTGATCGAAACCGATGGAGAGACAATCCGCGCCTTTGGTCAGACCGCATATCGTGCCTACAGCGATGCAGAGCGTGCCACGTTGAAAGCCGCACTGGGCCAGTGGCAAACAGATGACGTTCGCGCCGCCGCTGACGTGGTTGAGGCGGCGCATCTGGCGGTGATGGCAGATTTCCATGACATTGCACTTGTCGGGTTTCACGGACAGACACTGGCGCACGATCCTGACAATCGCCAAACCCACCAATGCGGCGACGGCCAGCGGATAGCTGATCAGTCAGGGTTGCCTGTGGCGTGGGATTTTCGAAGCGCAGACGTGGCTGCAGGCGGGCAGGGAGCACCACTCGCACCTTTCTACCACTTCGCTCTTGCCAAGTGGCTGAAAGAAACAAAGCCGGTCGGGTTTCTCAACCTTGGTGGCGTTGGAAATCTGACGTTCGTCGATCCAACGTTTGAGAAACCCTCCGACACCGGCGCATTGCTTGCCTTTGACACCGGCCCGGCAAATGCTCCGATGAATGATCTCATGCAGAAGCGGCGCGGCCTTTCGTTTGATGCGGGCGGTCTCTTGGCGTCCAAGGGTCAAGAGGACAGAGATTTCGTCGAAGACTTCATGTCCCATCCCTATTTTGAGGCGCTTCCCCCAAAATCACTGGATCGCAACAGTTTTGAAGATGTTTTGGCGCGGGTCGATGGATTTGGCGACGCAGATGCACTGGCAACATTGGTCGGAGTTGTTGTGGCGTCAGTCAAGCGCGGCTGTGCACAGTGCCCTGTCTTTCCTGCGCGCATCTATGTCGCGGGCGGTGGTCGCCACAACAAAACACTAATGCAGCGGCTGGAAACTGACTTACCTTGTCCGGTGGTCAATATCGATGACGTCGGGCTCAACGGAGACATGATCGAGGCACAGGCCTTTGCTTTTCTCGCAGCGCGAGTGGCACGTGGTCTGCCCATTTCGGCACCAGGTACGTCGGGAGTTGATGCGCCGCTGCAGGGCGGACGTTTGGTGCATCCTGCCGCAAAATCGCCGTACTTTGGTGTTTTAACAGTGCCATTGGGCCGGATCGGTGGCTAATCAAGCCCTGCCGGATCGAATGTTTCCTTATTCAGCAAAAATTGGCCTGCTGTTTGAGGCTATATCGCGGACCTTTGCTCATTGCGATTATCGGGGCCGCTAGATGTTGTTGCGAGCCATTTCAATACAAATGTTCTTCGTATCGAAACGCGTAAACGGAGAATAAGATGTTTCTATCGAGCTTCACGACAAAACCTGCACGGCTGGCAATCCCGCTCGTCTTATCTGCTTCAGTGGCAAGTGCTGGCGGCATGGCCGAACCCGTGGTCGTTCCTGAACCCGTTGCTGTGCCAGTCGCGGCACCGCTCCCGACTGGCAGCGATTGGACAGGCTTCTATGCCGGTGCGCAACTTGGCTACGGCCAACTGAAGTCTGACGGTCTGTCGACTGATCCCGACGGGCTGATGTATGGTGTGCACGCCGGATACCTCTATGATCTGGGTACCTGGGTCGTTGGCGGTGAAATCGACTATGACATCTCGGATATCGAAGAAGAGGGCGATGATGTCGCACTGGATAGCGTGCTGCGCGGAAAAGTGCGTGTCGGCTATGACGCCGGAGACTGGTTGCCTTATCTGACCGCCGGTGTTGCCTCTGCCACCACATCCGGTGCACTTGATGCCTCTGACACTGGTGCGTTCGGGGGCTTGGGTCTCGATTATCGGGTCAGCGATTCAATTCGCGTCGGTGCGGAAGTTCTGCAACACAGCTTCCCTGAGTTTGACAACAACGATTTTGATATCGACGCCACGACGGCAGCACTGCGCGTGTCGTTTGAATTCTAATCCACTGAAAAGACAAGGTTAGGGCCGGTCAGCCCCTTCCCCGACATAACCGGTCCGACCTTGATCAGCCCGCCTTTCGCAAAAAGGGCGGGCACTTACGCTAAGCGTTTCGCAAAGGCGATCAAACGCGACAGCGCATCAACGAATGTATCGTCGTCAACGGTCATGGCGACGCGCAAATGTCCGGCAGCCGCGCGTCCAAAGCTTTCGCCAGGCATCACAGCGATGTGTTCTTGCTCAAGAAGGGCATCTGCAAAAGCGTCACCGCTCATGCCTGTCGCGCGAATATCTAGCATCACATACATCGCACCATCAGCGGGAATGGCGCGCACGACATTCTGGGCTGCAAGCGCCTCCATCGCTAGCGCGCGACGGCGCCGAAACGGTGCTGCGACCTGCTCTTCAACCTCAGGACCCTGCGACAGTGCAAAGGCTGCCGCGTCCTGAATGAAACCTGCCACCCCATAGGTCGTATGTGTGGCGAGCGTGATCAAATGCGAAATCACCGGCGCAGGTGCGCAAATCCAACCGATCCGACTTCCCGTCATGGCATGGCTTTTCGACATGGAACCGATGACAAGCGTGCGTTCCTTCATGCCAGTTAGGCTGCGCGGGCTGACATGGCGTCCGTCCCAGACCTGCGTGTCGTAAACCTCGTCAGAGATCAGCCAGAGGTCATTGTCTTTCGACACATCGGCAATCGCGCCAAGTGTTTCTGCGGAATAGACGGCACCGGTCGGGTTGTTGGGCGTGTTGACCAAAAGGCTACGGGCGCCTGCGGTTCCTACGGCAAGTTCATCAACAGTCGGCTGAAATCCGTTCTGCGGGGAGGTCACGATCCGTCTAGGCCGTGCGCCTGCGCCTCTGATCGTTCCAGGGTAGGTCGCATAGTAAGGATCAATGAAGGCCGCGTCGTCGCCAGCGTCGCAAATAGCCATATGTGCTGCGAAAAGGGCGGCTTGCCCACCCGGAGTGATCAAAATGTTTTCGCGCTCGGTCGCGACGCCGGTCCGATCTTCAATTCGCTTCGCGACTTGATCGCGGAGTTCATCCGTCCCTGGCACCATCGCGTAGCCGGTGTGACCCGCCAGTGCAGACCGGTGCATCGCATTGAGGATTTCGGGATCGGTGCGAATGTCATGTTCGCCAATCGTGAGTTCAATGACGGGTGTGCCAGCGGCAATCATCGCCCTGGCCTTGAGAAAGACATCCCAGCCGTCTGAGCCTCCGCCGGTGATGTTTGTGATGCGCTGAGATAGTTCCATGACCGGCAGAGGAACGGGCTGAGACAGCGAGAGTCAAGGGGCGAAGGACTTGAGATTTCGCGGGCCAGTCCCTTCCGTTCCGAGAGCGTCTTCTGGATTGTAAAGGGCGCAGCTTTTCAGGCTCAGACAGCCGCAGCCGATGCAACCGTCCAATTTGTCACGCAACTCCTCCAGTCCTGCGATGCGGGCGGCAATGTCTTTGCGGAATTGCGTGCTGATGCGGGTCCAATCGGCCTTCGTTGGCGCTTTGTGATCGGGCAGGCCTTTGAGATGCGGCGCAATCTCTGCCAGCGAAAATCCCAGTTTCTGTGCGGCCATCACAAATGACAGCCGCCTGATATCGGACTTTCCATAGCGGCGGTGCCCGCCCTGATTGCGCACAGGTTTGACGATGTCGTGGGTTTCGTAAAACCTGATTGCAGAGACGGCCAAGCCGGTGCGGGCGGCAAGATCGCCGATGGTTAGGCCCTGTGGCATGACATTTCCTCTTGATCTCAAGTTAACTTGAGAAATGAAAACAGATGTCAAGGCGATTGAACAGAGGAGAATCACCATGACACGACAACATTCAAACCGCTATTGCGCCGATCCGGACGCGATCTCGGCGATGAAGCGTGACGGTCTGGGCTGGGGGCATGATGTGGAGTGTGGGTGTTTCCACACCGCCGATCAGATCCGGCAAAGCGGCCTGATCACGCGCGTTCTGAAGAAGTTAAAGAGAGAAGATTGAACATGGCACAACTCGAACACGTCAATATCACCGTCTCCGATCCTCAAATGACAGCACGGATGCTGGCCGAACTCTTCGGTTGGACGATCCGCTGGGAAGGGGCTGCAATGGGCGGCGCAGGATACACCGTGCATATCGGAACCGATGAAACCTATCTGGCGGTCTACTCAGGCTCGCGTCCTGATCAAACTGTCCCCAAGGCGGACGCCAGCTATCAGACGCGCGGAGGCATGAACCACATCGGTGTCGTCGTCGCGGACCTTGATGCGGTTGAGGCGAAAGTCAAAGCGCTTGGATTTACGCCGCACAGTCATGCGAACTATGAGCCTGGCCGCCGTTTCTATTTTCACGATCACGATGGCGTCGAAGTGGAAGTTGTCAGCTACCAATGACGCAACGCAGAGACCGCAGCGAAGCAAGCATCAAGTTGGATTACGGGCAGAAACATCTCGAAACCGTCATATTTCCCGTTAAAGATGTGGGCTCTATCCGTTTGGGTATTCCATCTATCCATGCGGGAACTTTGACCACGGCATCTGTCGTCCTAGCTTGGCGAAAGCTCACCAAATCCACCTGGGATTTGCCGGATGGGGAGGAAGGGAGTTGCGGTCCCAGTGCCGCGTTTGTGTGACGAGTGTGTCTGTTGTCCTTCCTCCTACTCCCCGCAACGATTGAATTGCTGACTGGACCGATCCCGTTTGGCTTGCTATGCGTTACCTCATGAAGAGCATCTGCATCATTACCTGCTGCATTATTATCTGCTGACATCAGTCCGCGGGTCGCTCTTTCACGTTTCCATTCAAAACCGAAATTGCTAAGCCCCGCGGCGACAACACGCGTGAGGCGACATGACCAAGATCCGGCTGCAGAACACAAAGACCCGCAAGCGCGAGGACTTTGTTCCGATTGATCCACAAAATGTGCGGCTCTACCTCTGTGGACCGACGGTCTATGATCGCGCCCACATCGGGAACCTGCGGCCTTCGTTGGTCTTTGACGTGCTGTTCCGATTGCTGCGCCATGTCTATGGCGAAGACCACGTGACTTATGTGCGCAACTTCACCGACGTAGATGACAAAATCAATGCGCGCGCTGCGGAGACAGGGCGGGCTATTGGCGATATTACCGCCGAGACGATCCAGTGGTATCACGATGATCTGGATGCCGTGGGCCTTCTGCGCCCCAGCCACGAACCGCGCGCGACGGCCCATATCCCGCAGATGATCGCGATGATCGAGACATTGATCGACCGAGGCCATGCTTACGAGGCCGAGGGCCATGTCCTTTTTGCGGTCGATAGCTACGAGAACTACGGCGCGCTCTCTGGTCGGTCCATCGACGATATGATTGCAGGCGCACGGGTTGAAGTCGCTCCTTACAAGCGCAATCCGATGGACTTTGTGCTCTGGAAACCCTCAGGTGATGGCGTGCCGGGGTGGAGCAGCCCTTGGGGCTATGGCCGTCCGGGCTGGCATATCGAATGCTCGGCGATGTCGCTGGAACTTTTGGGTGAAAGCTTTGACATCCACGGCGGCGGCAACGACCTGCAATTTCCGCACCACGAAAACGAGATCGCACAATCCGCCTGCACGCATCCGCATGGTGATTTCGCACGCTATTGGCTGCACAACGAAATGCTGCAGGTCGAGGGCAAGAAGATGTCCAAGTCCTTGGGCAATTTCTTCACCATCCGCGACCTTCTGGATCAAGGCATACCTGGCGAAGTGATCCGTCTGGTCATGCTGGGCACGCATTACGGCAAGACAATGGACTGGACTGAAACGCGCCGTGCCGAGGCGGAACTGACCTTGCGCAAATGGTATGGCATCCTGCACGGCCATGGCTTCGGCCCTGCGATGATCAGCGCACTCAAAGCCGATGGAAAATGGGAGGCTGATCCTGAATTCCTCGGCGTGCTGGCCAATGACCTGAATACGCCGGGCGCGCTGGCGCGTCTGCACGTGTTGTCGAAAGGCAAAACACCTGCGGCACTGGCCGGCTTCGCACACGGGCTTGAAATGCTGGGATTGGTGGCGGACTGGACAGACATTCCGATGTTTGATGGCGGAGAGGCGGGCGAAGATGTGACCGCCGAAATCGCAGCGCGCGTGGATGCGCTGCTCGCCGAACGCGCTGCGGCCCGCGCCGCCAAGGACTGGAGTCGGTCAGATCAGGTTCGCGATATCCTGAATGCAGCAGGTGTCCAGGTGACGGACGTCGGCGGACAGGCAACATGGACTGCCGGACCTGATTTCGACGCGGCCAAGCTGGGGGAGTTCTGATGACCAAGGAACGCCTCTACCTTTTTGACACCACTCTGCGCGACGGGGCGCAAACCCAAGGCGTGCAGTTCTCGTCTGCGGAAAAGCATCAGATCGCTGCGGTGCTGGATAGTCTGGGCATCGACTACATCGAAGGCGGTTGGCCCGGTGCAAACCCGACCGATACCGAATTCTTTGCAAGCCCCCCTCAAACAAAGGCCACATTCACCGCCTTCGGCATGACCAAACGGGCAGGGCGGTCAGCGGAGAATGACGATGTGCTGTCGGCTGTGATGAATGCAGGGACGTCTGCGGTCTGTCTGGTGGGTAAATCCCATGACTTCCACGTCACAACCGCGCTCGGCATCAGTCTTGAAGAAAACACCGAGAACATCAGTGCGAGCTTTGCCCATCTCAAGGCGCAAGGCCGCGAAGGTCTGTTTGACGCCGAGCATTTCTTTGACGGCTACAAGGCCAATCCGGACTATGCCCTTGAGGCAATCCATGCGGCCTATGAAGCAGGCGCGCGCTGGATCGTACTTTGCGATACCAACGGTGGTGTCTTGCCACATGAAGTGACGGAGATTGTCGGTGCCGTTATCGCCAGCGGTATCCCCGGTGATCACCTTGGCATCCACACCCACAATGACACCGAAAACGCAGTCGCCAATACGCTGGCGGCTGTCATGGCGGGGGCGCGGCAGGTGCAAGGCACGCTGAACGGTCTGGGAGAGCGTTGCGGCAATGCCAACCTCACAACTCTGATCCCGACACTGATGCTGAAAGAGCCTTTCGCCAGCAGGTTTGAGACAGGCGTCACGTCAGAGGCACTTATGGGTTTGCGGCGGGCGTCACGCCTCTTGGACGATATTCTGAACCGCGTACCTGCGAAACAGGCGCCCTATGTGGGCGCCTCTGCCTTTGCCCACAAATCCGGTCTGCACGCGAGTGCCATCGCCAAGGACCCAAGTACCTATGAACATGTGGATCCGGCGGCTGTCGGCAACAGCCGGATCGTTCCCATGTCAAATCAGGCCGGGCAGTCCAACCTGCGAGCGCGACTGCTTGAGGCAGGACTGGACGTCGAAGCAGGCGACCCGGCGCTTGCCCGTATTGTCGAGAGGATCAAAGAACGCGAGGCACAAGGGTATTCCTATGATACCGCACAGGCCAGTTTTGAGCTGCTTGCCCGTAAGGAACTCGGCACCTTGCCCGAGTTTTTCGAGGTCAAGCGCTATCGCGTCACGGTCGAGCGTCGCAAGAACAAACGCAACAAGATGGTATCGCTGTCCGAAGCTGTCGTCGTGACCAAGGTCCATGGCAAGAAAATGCTCAACGTCAGCGAAAGTATCGGGCCTGATGGTTCGGACCAAGGCCCAGTGAACGCCTTGTCCCGCGCGCTGTCCAAGGACCTCGGACCATATCAGGACATGATCGAGGATATGCAACTGGTGGACTTCAAGGTGCGTATCACAAATGGCGGCACCGAGGCGGTGACGCGTGTCATCATTGACAGCGAAGACGGGCAGGGGCGGCGCTGGTCGACTTGCGGCGTCAGCGCCAACATTGTTGATGCGTCATTCGAGGCGTTGGTCGATGCGATCAATTGGAAATTGATCCGAGACGGGGCGCAGGCTTCACCATGAGTTTTGAGGCATGCGCTGCTCTCGTCGAAAAGGCTGATCCACTCCGCTTTCGCGTGGCCATGGCGGCACCGGTGCCAGCGCGTCAGATTCTCTTTCCGCTTTATGCTTTCAATGTCGAAGTGGCCCGCGCCCCATGGGTCACGCAAGAAGCGATGATTGCCGAAATGCGGCTCCAATGGTGGCGGGATGCCTTGGAGGAAATCGGGCAGGGCGGCACGGTGCGCAGGCACGAAGTCGTTGATGCGCTCGCTGGGGTATTGGATGCAGAAGGGGCTGCTTGCCTTGACGGTCTGGTCGCGGCGCGGCGTTGGGACATCTACAAAGACGCCTTCGAGGATCAGTCGCATTTTGAAGAATACATTGATGCAACGTCAGGCAATCTGATGTGGACGGGGGCGCGTTTGCTGGGCGAGGCAGATGAAGCTGTCGTTCGCGACCACGCTTATGGTGTCGGGGTCGCCAATATGTTCCAAGCGATCCCAGCGCTTGAGGCACAAGGCCGAAAGCCGCTTGTTGATGGTTCGACAGATGGGGTTGCGACACTTGCGCGGACAGCCCGCGAACGCATGGATCGCGCGGCCAAGGACCACCGCTCTGTGTCCCGAGACGCCGCTCCAGCTTTGGTGGCTGGCTATCACGCACGCCCTGTCTTGCGCGCCGTTGAGGCAACGCCGTCGCGGGTAGCAGATGATGCGTTGGACGTGAACCCTGCCAAGGATAGTCTGCGGTTCCTGAACGTCAGCCTGCGGGGGTGGTGGCGCTAGACGGCCATCTTGGGCTGACGCACCAGCCAGATCAGCGATCCGCCTGCCAGTGCCAGAAACGGTACCATCGCAAGGTTGACGGCTGTCCAGCCTTCGACTGGGGTGCCGCCAGAGCAGTTCATCAGACCGCCAGAAGCAAGCGACGCAATCGTCACCATACCAAACACGATCATATCGTTCATGCCCTGCACCGCACCGCGCTCTTCGGGGCGATGTGCACCGGCCAACATCGTGGTCGCCCCGATGAAACCGAAGTTCCAGCCAATGCCCAGCAACACGAGCGCAAGATAGAAATTCGTGAGTTCGACGCCAGCCAGCCCGACAACACCTGCCAGAGCTAGAATAGCGAGGCCGGTTGCCATGATCTTTTCGACGCCAAAACGGGCGATCAAGTGGCCGGTAAAAAAGCTCGGAGCAAACATCGCCAGCACGTGTGCCGAAACGATGTCATTGGCGTTATTTGTCGTGAACCCACAGCCGACAACAGCCAGTGGAGTTGATGTCATCACAAGATTCATCAGTGAATAAGACACCATCGCGCAAATCATCGAAACGAGGATTCGTGGGTCCCGCAAAAGCTCCATCCGACTCCGGCCGATAGCTGGAGTTATTTCCGGTTCTGCGCGCGTGCCTTTGGGTAGATCAAGCGCCAAAAACAAAAGCATCCCGAAGAGATTCAGCGCGATAATAGCAAGGTAGGTACCAAGAAACGGCACGACATATGCATCTTGCACAAGCTTGTTAAGCTGAGGACCCACGATTGCAGACAAAAGTCCACCCGCCATGACATAGGAAATCGCTTTGGGTCTGAAATCATCAGAGGCTGTGTCGGTTGCCGCAAAGCGATAAAAACCCTGCGCCGACATATAGACGCCAGTCAGGTATGACCCGCAAAGCAAAATGAAGAAGGACCCAACATACAATCCGTAGGCTGAAACCGCAGCACCCCCTGCTCCGGCAATGGCACCAACCATGAACCCGAACCTGCGTCCGTTGCGCTGCATCAGCGGACTGATCCAAGGTGCAGTTGTCATTGAGCCAAATATAATGAAGCTGATGGGCAATGTGGCAAAACAGATGTTTGATGCAAGCTGCACGCCTGCCAAGCCGCCAACGACAAAAATCATCGGCAGCTGCGCACCAAGGATGGCCTGAGCCATGACAAGAACAGCTACGTTGCGCTTGGCGCGTCTATCATCGGTGATTGCGGTCATGCGTCAGGCTTAGATCTCTAAACAGATGCTGGCAAGAGGCGTCAGGCACGGTCGATAAGATGGGCAAAGCTGCCCATGACTTTGCCGTTCACCAGACCCATCGGAGCAAGGCTGTGACCCTCAGCGTCAGTAGCGGTAAACAAAGCTTGCCCCTCTGCCTTGCGCGTTGTGGCGTAATGGAACTCGTGTCCTTTCCAACTTCCGGAAAACGGCTCTGTCGCCGCGTGCAAATCGCGATACCCAAGATGGAGTTTGCGTTCTGCGAAGGATGTCTCAAGGGACAGAAGGCCAGCCATCCTGTGCGTCACTCCCGCCGCATCGGTCAGTGTGTCACCCAAGACCATGTATCCGCCGCATTCACCATAGATATGCGCTTTGCTGTGCCGCAAGCTGTCGAGAAAGGCTTCATTGGATGCCAACCGCCCGGCATGAAGCTCCGGATAGCCCCCCGGCAGGAAAACCAGATCCGCGTCTGGTGCGGCTTCGTTTGCAAGTGGTGAAAACATCGCAATTTCGGCACCATTACGACGCCAGTCCTCCAGCATATGCGGGTAGCTGAACGAGAAGGCGGCGTCATGGGCAATCGCGATCCTCTGGGCTGGTGGTGCCATCGGTTGCCGCTTGTGGGACGGCAGCGGCGCAAGAAGCGCACGCAGCGCGGCCAGATCACAGTGCTTTGCGACAAGACCGGCCGCATGGTCGAGAAACGCTTCCAGATCGTCTCGTTCCTGCGCCTGCACCAGACCGAGGTGGCGTGAAGGTTGGGACAGGCCGGACTGACGTGGTAAAGCGCCGAAAACAGGGATGTCAGTCAACGCGCGGCGCAACATGGTTTCATGTCGCGGTGAACCGACGTTGTTGAGGATGACCCCTGCGACTGTGATTGATGGGTCATAGGTGCGAAATCCGTGAGCAATAGCGCCAACGGAACCCGCCATCTTGCCTGCATCAATGACAAGGATCACCGGCAGACCAAGTATCCGCGCAAGGTCAGCACTGGACCCCTTGCTGTCAGGAGGTGCGCCGTCAAAGAGGCCCATCGCCCCTTCAACAATCAAAGGCACGTGCCCAGAGGCAAGTGATTTGATCCGGTCCGGGGTCATGGCCCATGCATCAAGGTTAAGGCACGGCGCGCCGCAGGCCGCCTCGTGAAACCGTGGGTCGATATAATCTGGCCCCGACTTTGCCGCCCTGACTGCAACGCCAGTGCTTTGCAGGGCGCGTAGCAGACCCAAAGTGATGGTCGTTTTTCCGCTGCCAGAGGCGGGTGCGCTAATCAAAAAGCTCATGTTGCATCAGACATTGCTGCCTCCTGCGGCAGGCTTGGTCGTGCAGCGATGACATGCTGTGCGTTCACCGGATCAGGCAGACTCAGCGGGCCGACCTCGGCCCAACGGATCGAGGTTGCGAGGGGCCTGACCAGCGGCCATGCTTTGCCAGTCCAGCACCTGCCGCATCAGGACCGAACGTCCAACGCAGATGATGGCCGGTGGCTCCATCCCGCTTGTGGCGATATCGTCAACAACGCGGCCAAGCGATGTTTCAAGGACCTGTTGCTGATCCGTAGTTGCGGTGGTCACGACGGCCACCGGTTCGTCAGCAGAACGGCCAGCTTGCATCAGTTGGCCAGCAATCTGCGCGATGTGCTTCATGCCCATGTAGATTACGATGACCTGACTTCCCTTTGCGATACTGGCCCAATCAAGCGACCCTGGCGTGTTGCCGGACTGATCATGGCCGGTGACAAATGTGACCGACTGGTTCACATCGCGGTGGGTGACCGGAATGCCGGCATAGGCCAATCCACCAATGCCTGCCGAAATGCCCGGGATAATTCTGATCGGCACATTATGCTGAACCAGTGTCTGGGCCTCTTCGCCGCCACGGCCAAAGACAAACGGATCACCGCCTTTAAGACGCAATACACGCTTGCCGGCTCTGGCGAGATCGACCAACCTCAGCGAGATATCACGTTGTTTTGCCGAAGGCTTCCCGCCGCGTTTGCCCGCATAGATATGCTCGGCTTGAGGCGCCCAGGACAGGATGTCTTCTTGCACGAGGGCGTCATAAATCACGACATCTGCCTGACGCAGACCATTGACGGCATGCAATGTCAAAAGCCCGGCATCGCCGGGACCAGCGCCACAAAGCCAGACCCAGCCGGGCGACAGGATGGGCCAATGATGCTCAGGAAGGGGGATCGTCGTCGTCATATCTGGTGTTATGCCGTGTGCCGATGATGTTGGAAAGATGACAAACGACCTCACAATGTAGATTGCCGTCACACTTGTGCCTGCTATCGTCGCAATGATGACTGACGCCCCCCAAAAAGAACTGCGCCGTGGCTGGACCACAGGTGCCTGTGCGACCGCTGCAACCAAAGCAGCGCTCATGGCTTTTTGGGGAGGCGTGTCTGTGAAAGAAGTCACAATAGTGCTGCCAAAAGGCGAAATTCCCGTTTTTCCGGTCGCGGTGCACGAGCAGGGCGATGGCTGGGCCTTGGCTGGTGTGACGAAAGACGCAGGCGACGATCCAGACGTCACCCATGGCGCGTTGATTATCGCCAAGGTCTCGGCCTCAACAGGCGGTGTTCACTTTAAAGCCGGTGACGGGGTCGGCACCGTCACGAAACCTGGACTGCCGATTGGCGTCGGTGAGCCTGCGATTAATCCGGTTCCGCGGCAGATGATGGAAAACGTCGTGCGCGAAGTCGCAGATTCCATGGGGCAGGCTCCAGATATCGCGATTGAGATCAGTGTGCCCGGCGGCAGAGCACTTGCCGAAAAGACGTGGAACCCGCGCCTTGGTATTGTCGGAGGGCTTTCAATCCTCGGGACCACCGGCATTGTCAGGCCTTTCAGTTGTGCGGCGTGGATCGCATCGATCCACCGTGGAATAGATGTCGCGCGGGCAGATGGCCTGACCCATGTGGCGGGGTGCACCGGCGCGACTTCAGAAGCCACCGTCCAATCGCTCTACAGTTTGCCGGATCACGCAATGCTGGACATGGGGGACTTTGCTGGCGGGATGTTGAAATACCTCGGTAAGCATCCGGTGGACCGCGTCACCATCGGAGGCGGTATCGGAAAGATGACCAAGCTGGCCCAAGGCGCGGTCGATCTGCATTCAGCGCGGTCGCAGGTTGATTTTGACACACTGGCCCAGATGGTTGGCGACCCGCAGGTCCGTGATGCCAACACAGCTTTGGACGCCTTTAAAATGGTTGGACCAGCCCTGGCGCAAAAGGTCGCCGACACCGCACTCGCAGAAGTGCGCCGCCGCTTTGCGCATCAGGCAATCACTTACGATGTCGTGGTTGTTGATCGCGCGGGGGCTATCATCGCCAGAGCAGGGCCATGACGCTTCTCATTCTTGGTGGTACAGGAGAAGCGCGCCAGGTCGCTGAGGCCTTGAAAGGTCAGGACGCCATTATGTCGTTGGCGGGCGCCACACGTGATCCGCTTTCACAGCCGCTGACAACGCGCGTTGGTGGGTTTGGTGGCAAGGAGGGCTTTCTGCGCTTTCTGAAACAAAATGCGATTTCTGCTGTCCTTGACGCCACGCACCCGTTTGCGCAGCAAATCACGCCGCGTTCGGCGCGGGTCTGTGCGTCTGTGGGCGTGCCATTCTGCCAACTGCTCCGACCGGAGTGGACACCTGTCGAAGGGGATCGCTGGACGGAGATCAAAACCGAGGAGGAGGCCGCGTCGCACATTCCAATGGGTGCGACAGTCTTCCTGGGCACAGGCCGACAAACGCTTGCCCGATTTGCAAACCTGTCAGGGCGCAAGGTGATCTGCAGGCAAATCGATCCGCCTGAGGCGCCTTTTCCGTTCGAGGGCGGTGCATATCTGGTCGGTCGGCCGCCGTTCAGCGTTAAAGACGAGGTCGACCTTTTCTCAAAGTTGGGTGTCGATTGGTTGATCGTGAAAAACGCCGGGGGGGCGTTGAGCGCAACAAAACTGACGGCGGCACGCCAGTTTGGCATCCCTGTCTTGATGATCGCACGTCCACCGCGCGGTGACTGGCCCATTGTGACCTCAGTCAAGGACGCACTCGCTTGGGTGGCTTCACATTGACGATGCGGCAAATCAGGTCGCCGGCATGCGTCGCAGAAGGGGTGAACTGGCTTGTCGCCCATGAGCCGCGCTTTGCAACTGCCGTTGACACGGCAGGCGAGATTCCATTGCGACTGAAGCCTGATGGTTTCTCTGCGCTACTCAACGCCATTGTCAGCCAGCAAGTCAGCGTCTCATCGGCGGCAGCAATCTGGAACCGGCTTGACGCGGCAGGCATGACCTCCGTCACTGCCGTGAACGCAAGTCCGGAAGAAGGGCTTCGGCAACTCGGACTCAGCCGGCCAAAGGCCCGTTACGCGAAGGCGCTGGCTGCCTCCAATATCGACTATGCGGCCCTGCGCGCGTTGCCTGACGATGAGGTCGTCACGGTGCTGACCGCCGTTCCGGGCATCGGACGCTGGACAGCGGAGATCTATGTCAAATTCTCGCTCGGACGGGCTGACGCATTTGCAGCGGGCGATCTGGCCCTGCAGGAAGCCGCAAGACTGATCTTTGACCTGCCGGAGAGGCCAACCGAAAAGGAGCTGCGCGGACTGGCCGCGCCTTGGTCGCCTTGGCGGTCGGTTGCAGCGCGGATCATGTGGGCCTACTACAAGCAGGCAAAACAACGGGAAGGCATCAGATGACACGAGCTTTGGACGCACAACGGCGCGAGCCAATTTCCGGAGAGACCCGTTCGGCAGTAATCTTCTTGCACGGTTACGGGGCGAATGCTGCGGATCTGATCGGCTTGGCTGATCCGCTGGCCGAGCACATGCCGGATACGCTCTTTATTTCGCCAGATGCGCCGGAGGAATGTATCGCCGCTCCTATGGGCCGCCAATGGTTCCCGATCCCTTGGATTGACGGCTCCAGTGAAGAAGAAAGCCGCGCAGGGTTGGAACGTGCCGCAGCCGATCTTGATGCGTTTCTTGATGGTGTGATGGTTGATGAGGATCTGTTGCCCGAGCAGGTCATGGTGCTGGGCTTCTCGCAAGGCACAATGATGGCCCTTCACGTGGTGCCACGTCGCGAAGATGCGATTGCGGGGATTGTCGCGTTTTCTGGCCGTTTGCTGGAACCTGAACTTCTTGCGGATGAGGCGCAAAGCAGACCGCCAGTTCTGCTCATTCATGGCGATCAGGATGATGTTGTGCCGCCGCAGTCTTTGCCGCTGGCTGCTGAGGCATTGCAAGGGGCCGGATGGACAGAAGTTTATGCGCACGTGATGAAAGGGACCGGTCACGGGATTGCGCCCGATGGCTTGTCAGTCGCATTGGCATTCATGCGTGACCGACTGGGTTTGGGCTGATTGGAAACCTTGGATTGATCGCGCACGTTCCACCGCGATTGACGTCTCGCCAACGCAAGCTGCTGGTGAATTTGCCAGGTGTCACTCCCGCGGTTTTCAGACCAACCGCTTTGTCGCACATGATGAGGGTTGCCACATAGCGGACGCCATATATAGTCAGTTTTAAGAACAGCGGGCTTGCCGCTTGGACTGCGCCCGCACCTGATCACTTGGGGTGAGCGACATATGGTACAAGCAGAGTTTCGGACTGATTTCGTGAGGGCGCCTGCCACGCTCAAGCATTTTCCCGCATTGGTCTTAAACGCTGATTATCGCCCGCTTTCTTACTATCCGCTTTCGCTCTGGCCATGGCAGGAGGCTGTGAAAGCGGCCTGGCTTGACCGGGTTGATATCGTCAGCGAATACGAAGAGGTCGTCCGCAGCCCATCGACTGTCATTCGCATCCCTTCTGTTGTGGTGCTGAAGGACTATGTGAAGCCGCAAAAGCAGGTCGCCTTCACCCGTTTTAACCTGTTTCTGCGCGACGAATTCTGTTGCCAGTATTGCGGGGCCAAAGGTGATCTGACGTTTGATCACGTCGTCCCTCGGGCAAGCGGCGGGATCACAAGTTGGGAAAACGTCGTCGCTGCTTGCGCGCCGTGCAACCTGCGCAAAGGATCACGTTCGCTCAAAAGTTCCGGCATGAGTTTGCGCAAGCCGCCACGTCGCCCGGTGCCCGAACAACTCCACAACGTGGGCCGTAAATTTCCACCAAATCACCTGCACGAGAGCTGGATGGATTTCCTTTACTGGGATGCGGAATTGGAGGCCTAAACGCCCTAGACTTGCTCTGGTCATCACGCTAGGAAGGCCGCGTTAGCGCTAACGCATGCCCGTAGGGGAGTTTACTATGGTTTCTCGCGTCATTCCGGTCGAAACTTTTGACTTGGTCATTTTCGGTGGCACAGGCGACTTGGCCCGCCGCAAGATTTTGCCGGGTCTTTTCCGTCGCTTCCTCGCAGGCCAGATGCCTGAGTCCTCGCGCATCATTGGCGCCGCCAGATCAGAGCTTGATGCAGACGGCTACCGCAAGATGATTGCTGATGCGGTAGCTGAATTCGGCGGTGAAGAATCGAGCAACACCAAAGCGTTACAGACCTTTCTTGAGAGGCTCGACTATGTGGCGATCGACGCCAAAGGCGACGGCGGCTGGGCTGACCTTGCAAAGCTCGTGCGCCCCGATGTGATCCAAGCCTTCTATTTTTCAGTGGCACCATCGCTCTTTGGTGATCTGGCCGAAAGATTGCATACCAACGGGATTGCGACTGAACACAGCCGCATTGTCGTGGAAAAGCCGTTCGGGCGGGATCTGGCAAGTGCCCATGCGCTCAATGCTACGCTTGCTGAGCATTTTGACGAGAAGCAAATCTACCGCATCGATCACTACCTGGGGAAGGAAACTGTCCAGAACCTGATGGCGATCCGGTTCGGGAACGTTCTGTTCGAGCCGCTTTGGAACAATCACTACGTTGATCACATCCAGATTACGGTCTCAGAAACCGTCGGTGTGACGGGGCGCGGGGCCTACTACGATCGTTCCGGCGCAATGCGTGATATGGTGCAGAATCACCTCATGCAGCTCTTGTGTCTCATCGCGATGGAACCGCCCGGAGAATTCGAGGCCGACGCAGTGCGCGATGAGAAACTCAAGGTGATCCGCGCGTTACAACCGATTGATAATCATCACATTGTTCGCGGTCAGTATGACGCTGGACCGGACTCTCAAAGTTACCGTGAAGATGTGGAAAACCCGCGCAGCTTTACGGAAAGCTTTATCGCGATGCGCTGCCATATTGCGAACTGGCGGTGGGCCGGGGTGCCGTTCTACCTGCGGACCGGCAAAAAGATGAAGGCGCGATCCTCGGAAATTGCTGTGGTCTTCAAAGACCTTGGACATACGATTTTTGAAGGCGATGAGGCCCGGCACAGGAACATCCTGTCGATCCGGCTCCAGCCGAATGAAGGGATCGACTTGCAGGTGACAATCAAGGAACCCGGTCCCGGCGGGATGCGTCTGATTGATGTTCCGCTTGATATGACCTTCGCTGATGCCCTTGGCGATGATGCAGAAGAGGTGCCAGACGCCTATGAGCGCCTGATTATGGACGTTATTCGTGGCAATCAGACACTGTTCATGCGCGGTGATGAGGTTGAGGCGGCGTGGCGCTGGACCGATCCGCTGATCGAAGGCTGGGAAGCACGCAACGATGTGCCGAAGCTTTACGAGCCAGGTTCTGCTGGTCCGGAAGATGCGATGATGCTTTTGCATCGTGACGGACGTAAATGGCGCGATATCAAGGGCTGAGAGCCCGCGAATATCTGCAAAACAGGGCGACCGCTGCATGCGGCGGCTTTGCTCGACCAAGAGGGGACGACACTGATGGAACTCGTCGAATATCCTGATGCCGAAATGATGATGATGGATCTGGCGAATATCCTCGCCAGCGAACTCAAGAACTGTCTGTTGGTGCACGATCACGCATCTTTTGCCGTGCCTGGCGGCACAACGCCGGGTCCGATCTTTGACAGCCTCTGCGGCGTCGATCTGGACTGGAGCCGTGTCCACGTGATGCTGACCGACGAACGCTGGGTGCCTGAAACCTCCGAGCGCTCCAACACGCGCCTTCTTAAGGAAAGGTTGTTGGTCGATCGCGCAGCTGAGGCGGTTTACGTGCCGCTCTATGCCGAAGCTGAAACGCCTGAAGAAAAACTGCCGGAACTGTCCGAGGCATTGACGCCTGAACTGCCTATCTCTGTGATGTTGCTTGGCATGGGCGCTGATATGCATACGGCGTCAATCTTTCCCGGAGCGGATCAGTTAGAGCACGCCTTGCACGGCAGTGATCGTCTCGTCGCAATGCGTGCACCGGGTGCCCCAGAGCCGCGCATTACCTTGTCAGCAAACGTCTTGAAATCAGCGATGAGCCGCCATTTGGTGATCGTTGGTGCCGAAAAACGTGCCGCTCTGGAAAAAGCACGTCATTTATCTCCGGATGAGGCACCTGTCGCGGCCATCCTCAACGGAACAACAGTTCACTGGGCGGAGAGATAACGATGTTCGAAGAGCTCAAAGCACATCACGCATCCGTTGCCGATAGGCGCTTTGAAACGATGGTCAATGACACCCGGGCTGCCGAATTTTCGGCAGAGAACGGGGACATGCGCCTCGATTATTCCAAGACCAATATTGATGGCGCTGGCAGAGACCTTTTGATTGATCTGCTGGACCGGACTGGTGTCGCCGCGAAACGGGATGCGATGTTCGCCGGCGAACCCATCAACGAAACCGAAGGCCGTGCAGTCTTGCATACGGCGCTTCGGAACCTCGAAGGTGGGCGGGTCTATGTTGACGGTCAAGATGTGATGCCTGAGGTTCTGGCAACGCTGGAACGTATGGAACGCTTTGCGAAGGAAGTCCGTTCGGGCGATTTTAAAGGGCAGGGTGGTGCCATCACCGATGTCATCAATATCGGCATCGGCGGATCGGACCTCGGCCCTGCAATGGCGGTCAAAGCTTTGGCGCCCTACCATGACGGGCCGCGCTGCCATTTTGTCAGCAACGTTGACGGAGCCGATATCGCTGGTGTTCTGCGTCAATGCGATCCAAAGACCACTTTGGTCATTGTGGCGTCCAAGACGTTCACTACCATCGAGACAATGACCAACGCCCGCACCGCGCAGGCCTGGATGTCGGAAAGTGTTGCGGATACCGGCGCACAGTTTGCGGCGCTGTCGACCGCTGAGGACAAGACCGCGGCGTTTGGCATCGCGCCAACGCGGGTTTTCGGTTTTGCGGATTGGGTTGGCGGCCGGTATTCGATGTGGGGGCCAATCGGTCTGTCTCTCATGATCGCAATCGGTCCAGATGCATTTCGCGCCTTTTTGCGGGGCGGGCAGGCGATGGATCGCCACTTTCAGGCGGCCCCTTGGAAAGAGAACTTACCTGCCATGCTGGCTCTGGTCGGGATCTGGCACAACCAGATTTGTGGCTATGCCACGCGTGCCGTGCTTCCTTATGACAATCTTCTGGCCAGATTGCCTGCCTACCTTCAGCAGCTTGAGATGGAGAGTAACGGCAAAGGTGTCAGCATGGACGGCGCAAAGCTGCCATATGACAGCGGCCCGGTCGTTTGGGGTGAGCCGGGAACAAACGGTCAGCACGCCTTCTATCAACTGATTCACCAAGGGACACGCGTGATCCCTTGCGAGTTCCTGATCGCAGCCCGCAGCCACGAAGAGGACCTGCACCACCAGCACCAATTGTTGGTTGCAAACTGCCTTGCCCAGTCAGAGGCCCTCATGCGTGGTCGCGATCTGGATGAAGCCAGATCAAAGGTTGCGGGTAAATTCTCTGGTGATGAGCTTGAACGTCAGGCGCGCCACCGGGTCTTTGAAGGCAACCGTCCTTCGATCACGCTGGCCTATCCGCAATTGACCCCAGAGGTGCTGGGCCAAATCATTGCACTCTATGAGCACCGTGTTTTTGTCGAAGGCGCGGTCCTTGGGATCAACTCCTATGACCAATGGGGCGTTGAATTGGGCAAGGAACTCGCGACGGCTCTCCAGCCTGTTGTTGAAGGCGAAGAGGATGCCAGTGGCAAGGATGGCTCAACTGCCGCACTTGTCGCGTTTCTGCAAAAACACGGGGTGTAAATCAGGTCCGTCTGTGCTTTCGTTTGCCGCAAAACAGATGAGGCATGAGGCAGATGATGGCCCCTGAATTGGTAAACTACGCGATGGCTGCGGTGCTGATCGCAGCAATGCTGATCGAGCTTAGAACAGGACGCATCCCGAACTGGATCGCCGCGACGCCACTTCTTTTGTTTGTGGTCTTGGCCTTCATCACGCCGGATCGCACTGCGCTTTACTGGCAGATCGGATTGGCTGTCGCTGTTTTTGTCGGTGGGCTTGCGCTCTTTGCTGTCGGCGGCATGGGAGCGGGCGCCGTCAAGCTGTTGGGTGGCACGGTGCTGTTTGTCCCGCTCAGTAAGGCGTTTTTCACGTTTTTGGCGTTTCTTGCCTACTTCTTTATCTGCGCCTTCGTCGTCATCCAGATCCGCAAGTTGGCAGGATCGGAGGACAGCAAATGGCATGTCATGGCAAAGCAAGTGATCCCACTCAGCCTTCCTATTGGACTGGCAGGTTTGACGGCGCTCTTTTATCTCTAACCCTAGATTGCCGCCGTCACGATGATCTCGACGTGGTAGTCGGGGGTCGCAAGCTTGGCCTCGCCGGTCCATCTTGCAGGCGCGCTGCCTTCTGGCACCCATGCATCCCAGACCGTGTTCATATCGGCAAACTGGGTCGTAATGTCTGAAAGCCAGATCTGCGCTGTGAGCAGGTTTGACTTGTTCGTGCCCGCTTCTTGCAGAAGTGCGTCGATCTTTTCGAGCACCGCTTCGGTTTGTACGGTGACGCTTTTCCCCTCCGCGCCGACCTGTCCGGCAAGATAGGCAATGCCGTTGTGGATCACCAATTGCGACATACGCGCGGTGGTATACTTGCGAACAATCTCTGGCATAGCGGCCTCATCAGGAAATGGATGGAGCGGGTAACGGGAATCGAACCCGTAACTGAAGCTTGGGAAGCTTTCGTGATACCTTTTCACCATACCCGCGCAGCTTGATGGCGTAAGCTGCGCAAGAGGCGTCGTCAAGAGTGATTGGGGGCGGCAAAGACACCCTATGCCATTGTCAGCCTATCTTGCGCGGCGGCGTCTTCTGCCACCTTCACCACCACCGCCCGTGTTGTGGTTTACCTCCGGAAGTGTGACGACCGTTTCCAGTATTGGGAACGGCTCGACCGCATTGGGGATCGCAGAGGCGTTCACGAAATGCTCCTGGAAGCGCGGCTCGATCGCTGTTTCAACCTTGTGAATTTTGTGCACGGTCGCTTCGATTTCGCGTCGCGCCTGTGTGTTGAGCAAGGCAATTCGCGCGCCGGTTCCGGCAGCGTTGCCAGCGCTGGTCACTTTGTCGAGCGGCGCATCAGGGATCATGCCCAGAACCATCGCATGTTTGGGACTGATGTGTGCCCCGAAGGCCCCCGCCAGAACAACGCGATCCACCTTATCGACATCGAACTTATCCATCAAAAGCCGTGCACCGGAGTAAAGAGCGGCCTTGGCCATCTGGATCTGGCGAATGTCGGTGTTTGTTACCGTGATCATCGGCCCGCCGTTGGCCGTTCCATCATAGAGAAGATACGAGTTGGTGCGCCCATCCTGAAAGCAGTTCGGCGATCCTGTCTGTTCTGCCGATCCGATCAGTCCGGGTCCATCGACAATACCTGCAAGTCGCATCTCTGCGATCACTTCGATGATGCCGGACCCACAAATGCCGGTGACACCGGTTTGCGCAATCGCTGCCTCAAATCCTTCTTCATCAGACCAAAGCTCACTGCCGATGACCTGAAAGCGCGGCAACTTCGTGACAGGATCAATCTGGACATGTTCGATGGCGCCGGGGGCTGCGCGCTGACCTGAGCTGATCTGCGCACCCTCAAAGGCCGGTCCGGTGGGTGAGGAACAGGCAAGAACCTTTTCGGTATTTCCCAGAATGATTTCGGCGTTTGTGCCGACATCGACAATCAGGACCAGATCGTCGGATTTGTCTGGCGCTTCTGACAGCGCGACTGCCGCTGCATCGGCGCCAACGTGACCGGCAATGCAGGGCAGGATATAGACGCGCGCGGCCGAGTGCAGGTTCAGATCAAGCTCGTTTGCCCGCAGCGAGATTGCCTCGGATGTGGCCAATGCAAACGGGGCCTGACCCAGTTCATAGGCGTCAATCCCAAGAAACAGATGATGCATGACAGGGTTGCAAACAAACACCGCGTCCATGATCAGGCTGCGGTCGATCCCTGCCTCTGTCGCGATCTGGACGAACAAGGCATTCATGCCTTCGCGGACAGCGCGGGTCATTTCGTCAGAGCCTGTGGGGTTCATCATCCCATAACTCACGCGACTCATCAGATCTTCGCCAAAGCGGATCTGAGGATTCATGATGCCAGATGAGGCGACAACTTCGCCGGTTTGCAGATCGCAGAGGTGGCCCGCGATTGTCGTGGACCCAAGATCAACGGCCAGACCATAGATCGTGCCTTCGTAGAAACCGGGCCAGATGTGGATGATCCTCGGACTAAAGACGGCGTCGCCCAGATGCACCGCGACCGTGACCTTCCATCCGCCTTTTCGCAAAGCGGATTGCATAGAGCGGAGCACCGAAAGATCAGCCTCAAGTGCAGGCAGATCCCAGTCGTTTTGCAAGGCTGTGACCAGACGCTCCAGATCGCCAGATGGATCGTGCATGTCTGGCTCGGCCACCTCCACATAATAGAGGCGCGTCGATGGGTTCATAACGATGTCACGGGCTTCTGCACGCTTGCGCACGACTTGTTTATGGACTTGGCTTTCTGCGGGCACATCAATCACGATGTCCCCTTGCACGGTCGCCTGACATCCCAGACGACGCCCTGCTTTCAGCCCGCGCTTGTCGTCATATCGCTGCTCTACGGCATTCCAAGGGGACAGCGCATCTTCTGCGACAGTGACGCCATGCTTCGGAAACTCGCCATACGACGGGGTAATCTGACATTTCGAGCAAATGCCGCGGCCGCCGCAGACCGAGTCAAGATCGACACCGAGCTGGCGTGCTGCCGTCAAGACAGGCGTGCCCACCGGAAAATGCCCGCGCTTGCCCGACGGGGTAAAGATAACCAGTGGATCATTCGACATGCTGCGCACCCATAACTCTTGCGCAGAATTTAGCTGTCGGTGGCCCAAGTTGAAGGCTCATATCCGTCATAATGATTATGGGGAGCGGCATGGTGTGGTGGTCAGAATGTGCCTGCCGACAAAGCTCTGGCCAAAATCAGATAATTCGTGTTAGTATAACTAACATGAAATTTGAAAAACGTCGTTATCAACAGACAAACCGCGCCGCCGCTGTGGTGAAAACACAGCGCGCTGTAATGAAGGCTTTTGTCGATCTGTGGCGACAGGAGGATCTGGATAAGGTGACGCTGCAAGCGATCGCAGATCAGTCAGGTGTCACTGTGCAGACCATTATCCGGCATTTCGGCTCAAAAGAGGGATTGCTCGATAAAGTCATTGCGGACCGCGCTTCTGGGATTGAGGACGCGCGGCAGCTGGATGCAGATGCAGATCTGCGCACGCAGATAGATACCTTGGTCGCCCACTACGATGCGGATGGTGAAGCAGTCCTGCGGACCTTGGCCGTCATTCATACAAGCCCAGCCGCGGCAAAGGTCGTGGCGCATGGTCAGGCTTTTCATCGGCAATGGTGCCACGAATTATTGGCGCTCTATTCCGGTGCCACTGTGGACGAGGTCACGCAACTTGAACTGGATGCTGTTGTTGCGGCCACCGATTTGTTGGTCTGGAAGCTTCTGCGGCGCGACCTCGAACGCCCTGCAGATGCCGTCGCTGCTACGATGACGAGACTTGTCACTGGCATCATCAACGAGGTGTCGAACGAAAGGGATGAGCCATGATCGATCCTCGAACCTACCTCTTCGTGACGTGGGAGGGCGGCGGCAACGTTCCACCTGTTCTTGGCGTTGCAGAAAAACTGGTCAAGCGCGGTCACCGGGTCGTCATCCTCGCAGAACCCTGCATGCGTGCCCGTATTCTGGCAATCGGTGCTGAATTTCGCGCGTTCCAGCGTGTATTGACGCGTGAGAGCGCCGATGAGGTTCTGTTGCAGGACTGGCGGCAGAGCTCCCCACCGGCGGCATTGAAAGACACAATGCGAACGCTGCTTTTCGGTCCGAGTTTGGCAATTGCCGAACAGACCGACGAAGTTGTGGCCGAAGTGCGGCCTAACGTTGTGGTTGCGGATTGGTTGCTACCGTCTGCGATCATTCCGGCAGAGGCGCGCGGGATCAGTTCGGCGATCCTTGTGCACTGTGTGAATATGCTGCCTGGCCCAGGCAAACCCACCGCTGGAATGCGACCGGCAAAAGGACCATTGGGACGATTGCGCGATCAGGCGGTCAATGGCTTCATGCATCGCATCGGCAATGGCTTTCTACCGACGCTGAACGCAGCAAGGCAGGCCTATGGACTTGCACCATTGGCGCGCGCCTTTGATCAGTTCGCAAGGGCCGACCGGATACTTGTCCAGACCAGCGAACACTTCGATTTCTTGATGACGCCAGCACCGCAGAACCTCGTTTACGTCGGGCCGCATCTTGGTGACACAACCGCGATAGGAACGGACCTTGATGCAGAGTTGCTAGAGAGAGACGCAGGACAACCGCTTGTGCTGGCCAGCTTGTCCACGACGTTCCAGAATCAGGCGGGGCATCTGGAACAGGTGATCAAGGCGCTCGGTCGCCTCCGCACCGCCACAGGACAGCGGGTAAAGGGTATCGTGACAACCGGACCTGCTATGCGCCTCTCTGACTTTGATCCGCCTGAGAACGTCAGACTGGTGCCATATGCGCCTCACGGGCTGCTGCTGCCGCATGCCGATGCGTTCGTGACACACTGCGGTCATGGCTCGGTGATGAAGGCGCTGTCGTGTGGTGTTCCACTTGTGGCGCTTCCGATGGGGCGTGACCAGGATGATACCGCAGCAAGGATCGTGGCACGCGGTCTGGGTCTACGGGCAAAGCCCACTGCCGGCAACATTGCGAAGGTGCTGACACGTGTCCTTGGTGATGAAAAGTACACCAATGCCGCAAAAGCCATAGCGCCCAAGATACGCGCTGACGCCGCAAACAACCGCGATATTGCCGAACTCGAAAGCCTGCCGACCTTACGTGAACGCGCCGCCTAGCGGGGCTGCATCCACTTAAGGCTTTCCCCCTTGTCGCATCCATGCAATAGGGACGTGCCAACGCACCCACGACAACGGAGATAGGTTGATGGAGATTCGCGAGGCACTTACCTTTGACGATGTGTTGCTTGTGCCAGGGGCGTCGAGCGTCCTGCCATCCACGGCAGACACATCAACCTTCGTGACCAAATCGATCCGGATGAACATTCCATTGCTCTCAAGCGCAATGGACACGGTGACCGAGCGGCGTATGGCAATTGCCATGGCGCAAGCCGGAGGCATCGGGGTGGTGCACAAGAACCTGAGCGTCGACCAGCAGGCCGAAGAAATCCGCCGCGTCAAACGCTTCGTGTCTGGCACCGTTTATAACCCCGTTACGCTGCGCCCGGATCAAACGCTTGCTGACGCCAAGGCACTGATGGACCGTTATCGGATCACCGGCTTTCCGGTTGTGTCAGAAGACGGGCGGATCGTCGGGATTGTGACAAACCGCGACATGCGCTTTGCGCAGGATGACACCACACCCGTCAGCGTCATGATGACCACCGATAATCTCGCCATGTTGCAAGAGCCCGCAGATCTGGATGAGGCGCGCTCATTGATGCAAGCACGCCGGATCGAGAAGCTTTTGATTACCGATGCACAAGGCAAGCTGACAGGGCTTCTGACCCTGAAAGACAGTGAGCAGGCGGTGCTGAACCCGATGGCCTGCAAGGATAAGCTGGGCCGTCTGCGCGTGGCTGCTGCAACCGGTGTCGGTGATGCGGGCTTTAAGCGGTCCGAGGCACTCATTGATGCTGGTGTGGACATGCTTGTCGTCGATACAGCGCATGGGCATTCGGAAGGTGTGGCCAAAACCGTCGAGCGGGTCAAAAAGCTGTCCAACGAGGTGCAGATCGTGGCTGGCAATATCGCAACGGCAGAGGCGGCGCGGGCGCTGATTGGATCAGGTGCTGATGCGGTGAAGGTGGGGATTGGCCCCGGATCCATTTGCACGACACGTATGGTTGCTGGCGTCGGCGTGCCGCAGCTGACCGCAATCATGGACTGTGCATCTGGTGCGGGCGACACACCTGTCATTGCCGATGGCGGGATCAAGTTCTCCGGCGACTTTGCCAAGGCAATCGCTGCCGGTGCCTCATGTGCGATGGTTGGCAGTATGATTGCAGGCACCGACGAATCTCCGGGTGAGGTGATCCTGTATCAAGGGCGGTCATTCAAATCCTACCGAGGTATGGGTTCGCTCGGCGCGATGGCGAGCGGCTCTGCGGATCGGTACTTCCAAAAAGAGGCAGCCAGCGACAAGCTGGTTCCGGAAGGGATCGAAGGGCAGGTCCCCTACAAAGGATCAGCACACGCCGTTGTGCACCAGCTTGTCGGGGGGTTGCGGGCAGCGATGGGCTATACAGGCTGTGCAACCGTGGATGAAATGCGCCGCAACTGCCAGTTCGTGAAAATCACAGGTGCCGGCCTGAAGGAAAGCCACGTCCATGACGTGCAGATCACACGCGAAAGCCCGAACTACCGGGTAGGCTGACACCATGACACCGGGTGCGCGGATTGCTGCTGCAATTGAGATACTAGACATCATCGCGCAGGGGGCGCCAGCAGAGCGCGCATTAACGACTTGGGCGCGGAACGCGCGGTTTGCCGGATCGAAAGATAGGGCGGCCATTCGGGATCATGTTTTCGATGCGCTGCGTGCGAAGCGTTCTTTAGGGGACGGCGACGGGCGATCACTGATGGTGCAGCTCGCGTTACGTGAGGGATGGGATGTTGATGCGCTGTTTAACGGCGAAGGGCATGCGCCTGCAGCGGTCGAGGCTCACGAACGGCACGCTTTTGCTCCGACCACTGAGGCTGCGCGCTGTGACGTACCGGAATGGCTTTGGCCACTATGGGTTGAAAGCTTGGGCGACAAGGCAAAGGCCGCTGCAATAGCGCAGCAAAATCGCGCAAGTGTGTTTCTGAGGGTCAACTTGAGGCGTGCAAGCCGCGATGAGGCTGCCGCAGCACTGGCTTCGGACGGGATTGGAACCAAAGTGCATCCCTTCGTTGCGACATGCCTTCAGGTGACCGACAATCCAAGACAGGTAAAGCAATCGAACGCATTTCGCGATGGCGTCGTTGAATTGCAGGATGCCGCGTCGCAGTGGGCTGTCGCACAGGTTCCGTTCAACTCGGCCACCCGCATACTCGATTTTTGCGCTGGCGGCGGAGGCAAGGCGCTCGCCTTTGCCGATCTGACAATTGCCGAGATCTATGCCCACGACATCGCGCCACAGCGCCTCGTTGACCTTCCCGCGCGGGCAGAGAGGGCTGGGGTCATCGTCACACAAGTCGCAACGAACCAACTGAAAGACCACGCCCCGTTCGATATCGTCTTCTGCGATGCCCCTTGCAGTGGGTCCGGCACGTGGCGGCGGACACCCGATGCAAAATGGCGGCTCGATCAGACGCGCCTTGATGATTTGATACAATCCCAAGGCGAAGTTCTGGAGGCGGCAGCGCCTCTTGTGTCGGACGACGGTCTGTTGGTCTATGCCACATGTTCTGTGCTTTCAGCCGAAAATCATGCTGCCGTACAAAGGTTTACGGCGAGGTTTCCTGGCTGGCGCGTTGAAACTTCGCTGCAACGCATTCCAGACGCTGATGGCGATGGTTTTTTCATGGCTGTGTTGGCAAAACAGTAAAAACAACTAAAGGTTGTTTATGGCTGTGGTCTATGCTTACTTAAGGTTGGCTTAACCTTTCTGGCGTTTGCTGCGTTTTCTTGGTGAGAGTGAGGCAAACAGGTGAAAGACGGGGAACTGAGACGACTGGGAGGTCAATTGTGGTTCTTGCCCCATGTCCTCGCCGCGTCCTCAATTTTTGTAGTGTTTTGGTTTGTTATTGCCTTCGACCCGGACAAAGGGGTGAGATTGGCATTAGCTGTTCTCGCCACCTGTCTGGTGACAGCAGCAGGGCTGCAAGCATTCCGCTCACAATTGACTGGGACGCGGCTCACGCTTGCGAAGCAGCTTTGCGAACTGTCTGGGGAACCGAGCATCATCATCGGCGATCGCAACAGGATCGTCCATCTCAACAAAGCAATGCGGGACAGGCTGCCAGGGTTTCATGGAGAAACCATAGAGCATCTGTTGGGACTTTGGGTCGCGACTGACAGAGACGTGCGGCTAGACCTTGAACGGCAACTCAAAGTGGCTGACCGCGCCTATCATGTTGCCCAGACACAGACCGGCCTGACAGAGTTTTCTGCAAAGCGAATGGCTGGTGTCGGCATGATCTGGACAATTCAGGAATTCAGCAAAGCAGATTTGGACACCGATCTGCCGAGTATCATCGTGGGCCAGACTGGCGAAATACGCTTTGCTGGCGGAGCGGTCCGAGATTGGTTTCAAAATCCTCTGAAAGACGTGACAGAAATTATCGAAGCTTGGCCGCTGTCGAACGGTGACAGGTGTCGAATTGAGACTCTAGACGGTGATCAGAACTATCGTCTGGGCGTGTCGTCGCTCAGCGAAAACCTGACACAAATCATGTTTTTCCCTGCTGTGGCGGAAGCCTCCCCAAACGTTGAGGCAGACTGGGCCGCGATTGAGGATCTGCCCGTTCCGCTTTTGAAGGTTAGCCATGAAGGCAAGCTGCTTGCATCCAACCGCGAGGCGCGCCAATTGCTGGGCATTGCATCGACGCAAGGCCGGCGCTTGTCGGACGTGCTTGATGGCCCCGGCAGGCCGATCAATGATTGGTTGGCGCAGGCCATGAATGGGGCTGGCGCGCATGTCTCGGAATTTCTCAGGGGCCGGGGCGAGCACCGCGACACGTTCGTTCAGGTCACACTCAGCACTGCCGGGTCAGGTGACGGGCTGCATCTTATTGCGGTTCTGAACGACGTGACTGAACTTAAAACGCTCGAGGCGCAGTTCGTGCAAAGCCAGAAAATGCAGGCGATTGGACAGTTGGCGGGCGGTGTAGCGCATGACTTCAATAACCTTTTGACGGCGATTTCGGGTCACTGTGATCTGCTTTTGCTCAGGCATGACGAAGGCCATCAGAACTACGCCGATCTGATCCAGATTCATCAGAATACAAATCGTGCAGCGAGCCTCGTGGGCCAACTTCTGGCATTCTCGCGAAAGCAGAACCTGCAGTTCGAGACCATCGATCTGAGAGATACCTTGTCCGACCTCACACACCTTTTGAACCGTTTGGTCGGTGAAAAGATAACGCTCATGCTCGAACATGAAGATGGGCTTGCCCCGATCAGGGCAGACCGGCGGCAGCTTGAACAAGTGCTGATGAACCTCGTGGTAAACGCCCGCGATGCGATGCAGAAGGGCGGCAAAATCCGTGTTGTGACCCATAATCTGACGCTTGATGCCCAAATGCGCAAAGATCGCGTCGTCGTCCCCCCCGGCGAATATGTCGTCGTCAATGTCGTTGATGAAGGGAGCGGAATTACGCCAGAGAAGCTGCCAAAGATCTTTGAGCCGTTCTTTACAACCAAACGCACAGGAGAGGGCACCGGGCTGGGGCTCTCAACGGTCTATGGCATTGTAAAGCAGACGGGTGGCTACATTTTTGCCGAAAGCGAGGTCGCAAAAGGGACGACTTTTTCGCTGCTTTTTCCAAAGCATGATGCACGCTCAGATGAGGTCGTCGCCGTCCCGCGCCCGCCCGAAACACCGCAGCTTGGGGGGAAGGCCGAAGGGGTCGTCCTATTGGTCGAGGACGAATCGCCAGTACGTGCCTTCGCCTCACGGGCACTCAGTCTGAAAGGTTTTTCTGTCCTTGAAGCGGCATGCGCTGAGGCGGCGCTCAAAATGCTTGAAGACCCTGAACTGAAGGTTGATGTCTTTGTGACTGACGTGATCATGCCCGGGCTCGATGGGCCAACATGGGTCAGGCAAGCACTCAAGACACGCCCTGAGACGCAAGTGGTCTTTGTGTCAGGTTATCCGGAAGACGCCTTCGAGGACGGAGAGGCCCCGATTCCGAATGCGGTGTTCCTGCCAAAGCCGTTTTCTCTGACAGCGCTCACGCAAGCCGTGCAAGGACAGCTGCAAGGCGAACTAGAACCGGCTTAGATGATGTAAGCAAAATCCGACATCGGGTGGCGCCGAAGCAATGAGATATTTATCGTGCAAAATTTCAGAGGCTTACGCCACGAACCTCAACTTATGCCAGCCTCTATCCACGCCCCGTCAGCGCGACAAGGTGAGCAGCCGATCCTGTCAGGGCGGCATAATCGTCTTCGATCACACGCACTGCGAAGTTGCCCATGAAACCTGCAAAACGGCCCTTGTCGCGGAACGCTTCGCCAAATCCGAACTGGTTCAGGTGCGGCGCGAATGCGCGGGCCACACCACCTGCAAGGTAGACACCGCCGAACGGCAGTTGGATCAACGAAAGGTTTCCGCAAACGGTCCCCAGCATCCGCGTAAACAACCTTGCCGCGGCAACTGCACGGTCATCACTACCTGAGGCGCAGGCGGCCATAATATCTTTGGCGGCCATTTCCTTGTGGTCATTCGCTTCTTGACCCAGGAACGCATAGACCCGTTCCAGTCCGCGGCCCGAAAGAACATCTTCAACAGCCGGGAAACCATGCGCCGTGGACACGAACTGACACAGGCGCAACTCCATCTCGTCGCGGATGGGCAGGTTGGCATGACCGCTTTCCGATGGTGTTACAATCCGCCCGTGTTCAACGTCGAAAACCGGTGCAGCGTTGAACCCTGTTCCGACGCCGACGACAAGCTTTGCGGCTGTGGCCTTGTCTGCTGGCCCGTCAAGGATCGTGCGAATGTTAGCCTCGTCGATATAGCCGAGCGCATGACCCTGCGCTTGCAGATCGTTCAGGATCGCGACTGTTTCGGCTTTGGTCGCACGGGCGAGGGTGTCTTTGTCCATCGTCCAGTCGAGATTGGTCATGGTCGCACGCCCATCACGCACGGGTCCGGCGACTGCAATACAAGCGGCGATCGGGTCCACACCGCCCTCATCCTCGATGTACCGGCGCAAAACAGATTCAAGCCCCGGAAACTCCGCATTGCTGTAACGACGGATGGTCCCGTCGACGATCTCGCGCCCGTCAGCCAGCGCGACGCGTGTATTTGTTCCGCCAATATCGGCGACAAGCGAGTAGGTGTTCTGCGGGTGTGCCATGGTGACCTCTTAGCGCGAAATGGCTGATTTAATCGCCTCATAAGATGCTTTCGGCGTGCGCTTCAAGGTCTCAAAATCGACATGGACCATGCCGAAGCGCTTTTCATAGCCAAACGCCCATTCGTAATTGTCGAGCAACGACCAATAGAAAAAGCCCTTCACATTGACACCATCAGCAATCGCATCTTTTGCTGCGAGAATGTGATCTGAGACGAATTTCATGCGCACGGGATCGTAGACAGATCCGTTTTCGACGTGATCATCCCAAGCCATCCCGTTTTCAGTGACATAAATTGGCATATCGCCCACATAGTCGCGCGACATCCGCGTCAGGAAGCCGTGCAAGCCTTGGGGAAAGATCTCCCAACCCATCTGGGTTTTGTCTCCCGGGCCATCTTCGGCGGCCACATGCGGCCAGACGGCGTCAGGATCCGCATGAACCAGATTGCGCGTGTAGTAATTGATGCCCAGAAAATCCATCGGCTGGCTGATCTCGGCCATATCGTCCTGCCACCCGTCCGGCATATGGGGCTCAAGACCTTCTAGCGCCTCTTGCGGATAGGAGCCCTTGGCAATCGCTTCAATAAACCACCTGTTTGCAATCGCGTCACCGACCGCCGCTGCGCGTGCGGCCGCCGCACTGTCGTCTTTTGGCTCTGTATGGGCGAAGTTCAGCACGACACCGCAATTCTTCATACCGTGACTGCGCAAACGCGAAAGACCGACGCCATGGGCAAGATTGATATGATGCATCGCCCGTGCAGCAGCGCGAATGTCGCGCAATCCCGGCGCATGGTGGCCCAGAAAATGCGAAAGGTATGAAACGCACCAAGGTTCGTTGATCGTCGCAATCGCGTCGACACGATCCCCGATCCGTGCGGTGATGACATCTGTGAAGTCACCGAAATATTGGCAGGTGTCGCGGTTCATCCAGCCGCCATTGTCGGCAAGTGCCGAAGGTAGCTCCCAATGATAGAGCGTCTGAAAAGGCTTCAGACCCCGCGCAAGCATCGCGTCAACCAGACGATCATAGTAATCAAGGCCTTCTGGATTCACGGTACGGCCATCCGGCATCACACGCGCCCATGAGGTTGAAAACCGGTAGGCGTCAAAATTGCCGTTCTTCAGAATGTCGAGGTCTTCTTCGTAGCGGTGGTAATGATCGCAAGCGACTGCACCATCCTCTGCACGCACAACATTGCCCGGACCGGCCGCGAATGTGTCCCAATGGGTCGGACCTGCACCGCCAAAAGAGTGGCCTTCGATTTGATAAGCAGCGGTTGCTGCCCCGAAAATGAAGTCATCGGGGAAGTCGGATCGTCTGAAATCCATTGTCAGTCCTTTCGCGGGGCAGGGCCGGTAGAGCTCCCCACCATCAATTCAGCCTCAAGCAATTCTTGCTGCGGCGGGCTTTGCGGGTTTGCGATTTGGTCCAGTAGCATTTGCGCAAGGCGGCGGCCGGCCTCGCGGACAGATGATCGTGTCGCAGTAAAGATCGGGACATCACGTCCGTTCTGCAGATATGACAGCGCATCGTCGTGGGTCACGATGGACACATCCTTCCCCATCACAAGGCCACGTTCTTCAATGGCACGCCGTGCACCAAGGGCGCAGACCAGCGAGGAGCAGACAAACGCCGTCGGCGCATCGTCATCGTCAAGCATGTCACGCGCGGATTCGTAGCCAAAGACCTCGGTCATCTCGCCGGATCGCATAATTTTGGGATCAATGGGGAGGTCATTGGCGCCCAGAGCGGATTTGTAGCCTTCGCGCCTGCGGTAGGCAAAATCCATAACCTCCAGCCCGTTGATGATCGCAATCCGCCGGTGCCCGAGATCAATCAGGAAATTCGTCGCCCGTTCGAAGGCACGGCGGTTATTGACGTCGAGCCACGTGTAGGTGGAATCCAATCCCGAAGCGCGACCATGCACCGCGAAGGGCAGGCCGATCTTTTGCAGATGGGCAATGCGGCTATCACCCATCCTTGGGCCGTGAACGACGACGCCGTCAACCGCGCGTCTGCTGCTCAGGCTCTCATAGACCTTGTGCTCGTTTTCATCGTCGACCACGGACAGGACCATTTCGTATCCGCGCCGAGAATAGGTCTCGCCAGCGCCGGCGATGAAATCCCCGAAGATCGGGTTCACCATCTCGTGCCGGTTCGAGACGGGGATCACATGACCGATCGCCAAAGCCCGTCCTGTCGCGAGGCCTTTTGCACGATTACTTGGGCTGTAGTTATGCGCCTTGGCGGCTTCTTGTACGCGCAGACGTGTCGCGTCGCTCACTTCGGGGTAACCGTTGAGTGCGCGGCTCACCGTCGTTTGGCTCAACCCCAAATTCTTCGAAAGCTCTTTTAAGTTCATAGTTACGCCAAATCGTCCAAAGCGCTTTTAACAGTGCCGATGACCGCAGTTTTCAGCGCAAAAGTCCCGACGTAATCGTTTCAGTAACACATTCGCGCGGAAAACCAAGTGATTTTTTGCCGCGGCACAGGAGTGTTGACAGGCGCTAACATTTTTCAGAATGTTGCCAAATCCAAAGCGCTTTGGGAAGCGATTCCTTTGCGCTGCATGGTGCGAGAAGCATCTGGGTATCGAAAGTATGCGCCGGTTCGGCGCCTTGGGAGGACAATTTATGAAAATGAAACTGTATGCCAGTGCGGCAGCGGTTGCTTTGACGGCTGGTTCCGTCAATGCCGGTGGTCACCTTGTATTTACACCCGGCGAAGGCGACTTCAGCTGGGACGAGTACAGCGCATGGGCCGAAAGCGCACCTGATCTTTCCGGTCAGGACGTTACAATCTTCGGACCATGGTTGAGCCCAGAAGATGACATCTTCCGCTCTGCGATTGCTTACTTCACAGACGCCACTGGCGCCAACGTGACTTACACAGGCTCTGACGGCTTCGAGCAGCAGATCGTAATCGACGCAGAAGCAGGCAGCCCGCCAAACATCGCCGTTTTCCCGCAGCCAGGTCTGGCCGCGACAATGGCAGCACAGGGTCTGCTTGATCCACTTGGCGACGACATGGCAGCTTGGGTTGGCGACAACTACGCCGCTGGTCAGTCCTGGGTTGATCTCGGCACATATGCCGACGCAAACGGCGACGATCAGTTCTACGGCTTCTTCTACAACGTCAACGTCAAGTCGCTTGTCTGGTATGTGCCAGAGAACTTCGAGGATGCAGGCTACGAAGTGCCTGAGACAATGGAAGACCTGATCGCACTGTCTGAGCAGATGATTGCTGACGGTGAGACACCTTGGTGCATCGGTCTGGGTTCCGGTCCTGCAACAGGTTGGCCAGCAACCGACTGGGTCGAGGACATCATGCTGCGTACACAGTCCCCAGAGACTTATGACGCATGGGTGACCAACGAACTGCCGTTCAACTCGCCAGAAGTGATCAACGCCATCGAAACATTCGGCATGTTTGCCAAGAATGACGACATGGTTGCAGGTGGCTCCGCTGCTGTTGGTTCGACCGACTTCCGCGACAGCCCTGCAGGTCTCTTCACTTCGCCAGCTCAGTGCTACATGCACAAGCAGGCATCGTTCATTCCGGCATTCATGCCAGAAGACGTTGTGATCGGTGAAGATGCTGACTTCTTCTACTTCCCATCCTTCGCAGGCGAAGATCTGGGTAACCCGGTTCTTGGCGGCGGCACACTGATGGCTGTGACCGAAGCTTCCGACGCGACAATGGCCTTCATGGAGTTCCTCCAGCAGCCACTCGCACACGAAGTCATGATGGCGCAGACAGGCTTCCTGACACCACACTCCGGTGTGAACCTGGACGCATATGCCGACGCAACACTGCGCGGTCAGGGCGAAATCCTGTTGAACTCCACAACATTCCGCTTTGACGGTTCCGACCTGATGCCAGGCGCCATCGGTGCAGGCACATTCTGGACCGGCATGGTTGACTATGTTGGTGGTGCGTCCGCAGAAGATGTTGCCAACTCCATCCAGGAAAGCTGGGACGCGATCAAGTAATCGCGACCGACTTTAGGTCACAAAAATAAGGGTTCGGGCGGCTAATCTGCCCGAACTCACCAGCAGCCCTCACGCTGCTCAATGAGATGGATCGCTACGGGGAGGGAGCCATGCATCCAGCAATTCTTGGACTTTTCACGATCATTATCGGGGTAGGGGGTTGTCTCGCCTACTTCTACGGATCGAACTTGCTGCTCGATAAGGTGCTGTTTAAGCCCACCGGGCCGAATGCGGGGCGGAACATCAACCGCGCCAACATGATCCGCCCGTGGCTGTTTCTACTGCCTGCGATCCTGGCTCTTGGCCTTTATCTGGCGTATCCGGTTTTTGCGACCCTGCACCTGAGCTTTATGGAGCGCGGTCCGGGTGGTCGTCTGGATTTCGTCGGACTTGAAAATTACACCCAGATGTTTGCCGAGCCGAAGTTCCGCGAAGCGATGTGGAACAACGTGCTTTGGCTGATCACCGTGCCTGCCGCTGCGACCGGTTTCGGTCTTTTGGCGGCGCAGCTGACGGACCGCCTCAGCTGGGGCAACATTGCAAAATCAATCGTCTTTATGCCAATGGCGATCTCGTTTGTTGGTGCGGCGGTTATCTTTAAACTGATCTACGAAGCTCGTCCTGAAGACGTGGCGCAGATCGGTATCCTCAATCACCTCTACTTGACATTTGGTGGCACTGAACCGCAGCAGTGGTTGCAAATCCCCTTCTGGAACAACTTCTTCCTGATGGCTGTTCTGATCTGGATTCAAACCGGTTTTGCGATGGTGATCTTGTCTGCCGCCTTGCGTGGCATTCCTGAAGAGACAGTCGAGGCGGCCATTATCGATGGCGCCAACCCCTTCCAAATCTTCTTCAAGATCAAGGTGCCGCAAATCATGTCCACGATCGTTGTGGTCTGGACGACCATTACTATCGCGACGCTCAAAGTTTTCGATATCGTTTTTGCGATGACGAACGGTCAGTGGGAAACGCAGGTTTTGGCCAATTACATGTACGACAAACTGTTCCGTGCAAACGACTGGGGCATGGGGTCCGCATCCGCCATGATTATCATGCTGATGGTGACACCAATCCTTGTCTGGAACGTCTATAATGCTCGGAAGGAGATGCGCTAATGGATGGCATTTCAGGACAGAAGCCCGCAGTTGTCTGGGCGCTTAATATCTCCGTCGTCCTTTTGGTCTTGCTGTGGCTGTTTCCAACGCTTGGTCTGTTTGTGTCCTCCTTCCGGACAGGTGACCAGATCACGGCTTCGGGCTGGTGGTCATCAATGTTCCCTGCAGAACAGACGATTCAGATCCGTGCCGCCGACCCCGACGATAGCCGCGTTGATCTCGGCAATGGTCGCTTCATGGTCGAAGGCAACATCTTTGATGGGCAGGAGTTCGAAGGAACGCTTGAGGCGTGGGCAACGTCCAGCCGTGATCTAAGTGCGTTCCAGCCAGGTGAGACAGCCGATCTTGGCGACGGTGAAACCTTCACACTTCAGGCCGATGGTGCCTACGTGTGGGAGGGTAACGACGATCAGATCTCAGGACGGGCGCAGCGTGTCTTTATGGACGTTGTGACGCCACCGGACTTCACACTGCAGAACTACAATTTCGTTCTGTTTGACGAAGACAACTCCGAGGGCATGGCAAAAGCGTTCTTCAACACGCTTACCGTGGTTATTCCTGCGACGATCATCCCGATCCTGATCGCGGCCTTTGCGGCCTATGCGCTGGCTTGGATGGATTTCCCGGGACGCGCATTGCTGATTGCGGCGGTCGTCGGGCTCTTGGTTGTGCCACTGCAATTGGCGCTGATCCCGCTGCTGTCACTGCATAACGCAGTCGGTATCGGCAAGGGGTATCTCGGGGTGTGGCTTGCACATACCGGCTTTGGTTTGCCGCTCGCGATCTATCTGCTGCGCAACTATATGGTTGGCCTGCCGCGTGACATTATCGAGAATGCAAAAGTGGACGGTGCGTCAGACTTCCAGATCTTCACCAAGATCATTCTGCCGCTGTCATTCCCTGCCTTGGCCTCCTTCGCGATCTTCCAGTTCCTCTGGACTTGGAACGACCTGCTTGTGGCGCTCGTATTCCTGATCGACGCATCAGGTCAGACAACTGTCATGACCAAGCAGATCGTGGAGCTTCTGGGGACACGCGGTGGCGATTGGGAAATCCTCGCAACCTCTGCCTTCGTGTCGATTGCGGTGCCGCTGGCCGTCTTCTTCGCGATGCAGAAGTACCTTGTCCGCGGCCTGCTGGCTGGCTCGGTGAAGTAAGTGAACAGGTGCCGACGGTGCCTTGCGCACCGTCGGCAGAGCTTGATTAGGAAGAAAACATGAGTACGGCTCTGGCCAACACGCCTGACATGGCCATCGACAAGGACTGGTGGCGCGGTGCGGTGATCTATCAGATCTATCCGCGCAGCTTTCAGGACAGCAACGGTGATGGTGTCGGCGATCTCTTGGGGATCGTGCAGCGTCTGCCTTACATCGCGTCGCTTGGTGTCGATGCGATCTGGATATCGCCATTCTTCATGTCACCCATGAAAGACTTTGGCTACGACGTCAGCGACTACTGCGATGTCGATCCCATGTTCGGGTCATTGGCGGACTTTGATGCCGTCGTCGAAACGGCGCACCGCCTCGGCATTCGTGTGATGATCGACCTCGTGCTGAGCCATACCAGTGATCAGCACCCTTGGTTCGTCGAAAGCCGGAGCAACCGTGATAACGACAAGGCCAATTGGTACGTTTGGGCTGATCCAAAGCCGGATGGCACACCGCCGAATAATTGGCTTTCCATTTTTGGCGGGTCAGGCTGGCAGTGGGATGCGCGGCGCGAACAGTACTACCTGCACAATTTCCTTGTTTCCCAGCCGGATCTGAACTTCCACGAACCTGCGGTGCAAGAGGCGCTGCTGGACGTGGCCCGTTTCTGGCTGAACCGCGGATGTGACGGTTTCCGTCTGGATACGATCAATTTCTATATTCACGACAAAGAGCTTCGGGACAATCCGCCTTTGCCGAAGGAAAAGCGGAACGCAACGATCGCCCCGTCAGTGAACCCGTATAACCACCAGGAACATATCTACTCGAAGAACCAACCAGAGAACCTTGATTTTCTGCGCAAATTGCGTGCGGTCATGGAGCCTTATGGTGCCGCCGCTGTTGGTGAGGTGGGCGATGCCCAGCGCGGGCTTGAGATTATGGGCCAGTATACCGCCGGCGATGATCTGATGCAGATGTGCTATGCCTTCGAGTTTCTGGCACAAGATCAACCGACCGCGTCCCGGATCGTCGAGGTGATGCGGCAGGTTGATGAGGTTGCCTCCGAAGGATGGGCCTGTTGGGCTTTCTCGAACCACGATGTGACGCGCCACGCGACGCGCTGGAACCTTCCACCTGCGGCACAGCGGATGTTCGCCACGCTGATCATGTGTCTACGCGGATCAGTGTGCCTCTATCAGGGCGAGGAGTTGGGTCTGCCCGAAGCGGACGTTGCGTTCGAGGACTTACAGGACCCTTACGGCATCGAATTCTGGCCAGAGTACAAGGGCCGTGACGGGTGCCGGACACCAATGGTATGGGAAGCCAGCAACCAGAATGGCGGCTTCTCAACCGCAAAACCATGGTTGCCTGTCGCGTCTGAGCACCTGCACATGGCGGCGGCGCTTCAGGAAGAAGAGCCAGGCGCGCTTCTGCATCATTATCGCAAAGCGATTGCGTTCCGTCATAGCCATCCTGCTCTTGCGGTTGGCAGCCACGACGGAATGAAAGCGGACGGCGATGTCGTCTACTTCACTCGCACTGAAGGGCAGCAGACGATCTTCTGCGCCTTCAATGTCAGCGAGACACCATCAGATTTCGATTTGCCTGACGGCAATTGGACCATCATCGGTGCCGAATTAGGCAGCGCACATCAATCTGCAGACGGGAGACTGCACTTTGGGCCGTGGCAAGTATGCCTCGCGCTCAAAACATAATTCTAAGGGGAGTGAGACATGGCTGATCTGAAATTAACGGACGTCGCCAAGACATACGGGGGCACAGTTGATGTTCTCAAAAACATCAATCTGGACATCAAACAGGGCGAATTGATCGTTTTTGTTGGTCCCTCTGGCTGCGGCAAATCGACTTTGCTGCGGATGATTGCCGGTCTGGAAAAGATTTCCGGCGGCACACTGGAAATCGACGGGACAGTGGTGAACGACGTGCCACCGGCGCAACGTGGCATCGCGATGGTGTTCCAGTCATACGCGCTCTATCCGCATATGACAGTGCGGGACAACATGTCATTTGCCCTGAAACTTGCGAAGAAGTCTCAGTCCGAAATCGACGCAGCCGTCGAACGCGCCGCCAAAATCCTGCAGCTTGATCAATACCTCGACCGTTTGCCGAAGGCGCTCTCAGGTGGTCAGCGTCAGCGGGTTGCGATTGGCCGTTCCATTGTGCGCGATCCGAAAGTCTATCTCTTTGACGAGCCGCTCTCCAACCTCGACGCAGCACTGCGTGTAGCGACGCGGATCGAGATTGCACAGCTCAAGGAATCGATGCCTGAAAGCACGATGATCTACGTGACCCACGACCAGGTTGAGGCGATGACATTGGCCAGCCGCATCGTGGTTCTTGCCAACAAGGGGATCGCGCAGGTGGGCAGCCCGCTTGAGCTTTACGAACGCCCGGAAAACGAGTTCGTCGCACAGTTCATCGGATCTCCTGCCATGAACCTCCTGTCTGGCGAGATTGTTGGAACAGGTGCTGAAACGACCGTAAAGCTCGACGGTGGCGGCACGGTGCGTTCGGCGGTGCCGACAAACGAGGGTGACATGGGCCTGAAGGTGAATGTCGGTATTCGTCCTGAGGATATGGTCGAAACAGACGGCGGTGAATACGCCTTTGAGGGCAAGGTGAATATCACAGAGGCTTTGGGCGAAGTGACCTTGCTCTACTTTGACAAGGTCGGTGACAACGATGCCGTCATCGGCAAGCTTCCCGGCATTCATGCTGACCTGCGCGGCAAAAGCGTGCGCATGGCGGCAAAGCCCGAAAAGGTCCAAATCTTTCACAACGGGCAGTCGCTTTATTATCGGTAAAGCGTCGTTCCTCCCGAAGGAAAAACGCCGCTCTTTTGAGCGGCGTTTTTTTGTTCAGCGTTGGCGACTACGGTATCGCGATGGCGTTACGCCCGGCGGCGGCGTCCGCGACGTTCGCGGCCTTCGCCCTCTTTTGGTGGGACGCGGTTGAACCTGATCCATTCCGCCCCGCCGTCGTCGTTGTTGGTCAGGAAGTTGGCCGCGCGGATCGCTTCCATCTCCTTGCCGGCTTTCGGCTTTGTGGAGCCCATGCCGAAAAGCGTTACGAAGGTCTCATCGTCCATGTCAGCGGGCAGGATGATGCCAGCAGCTTCGATCTCAGCTTTCTTTTCGGCAATCTTCTTGGGGCCGATGGGCAGCGCAACTGGGTTCATAATGGCCGAGGTCATGCCCGCCGTCATCGCCATAGGCAGGAAAGCATTGTTGATGCCGTGACGGTTCGGCAGGCCAAAGCTGATGTTGGACGCACCGCAAGTGGTGTTGACGCCGAGTTCTTCGCGCAGACGGCGCACCAGCGTAAAGACCTGAAGTCCGGCTGTACCCATCGCACCGATTGGCATCACCAAAGGGTCGACGACGATATCATGGGCTGGGATGCCAAAGTCAGCAGCACGTTCGACGATCTTCTTTGCTACCGCAAAGCGCACGTCGGGGTCCTCGCTGATGCCGGTATCATCATTGGAAATCGCCACAACTGGCACATTGTATTTCTTGACCAGTGGCAGCACGAGTTCCAGACGCTCTTCCTCGCCCGTCACCGAGTTCAGCAGAGGCCGCCCCTCAGCCGCCGCCAGACCGTTTTCCAACGCGCCGGGGACCGAGCTATCAATACAAAGCGGGACGTCAGTGATGGCCTGCACACGCTCGACCATTTCCTTCATCAATGGCGGCTCGACAAAGTTGTTGTCGGCATAACGTGGGTCTTCGGCCATCTTGTTTGAAAAAACAGCGCCGGAATTGATATCGAGGATGTTTGCGCCTGCGGCGACCTGAGCAATCGCATCAGCTTCGACGCGCGAAAAGTCACCCGCCTCAAGTTCGGCCGCGAGGATCTTGCGTCCGGTCGGGTTGATGCGTTCACCAATCACGCAAAAGGGCTGGTCGAACCCGATAATGGCAGTCTTGGTTTTGGATTCGACAATCGTGCGTGTCATTAGGGAGGTCCTTAGCTTTGCGATGCAGGGACGGCAGAGCTGCCGCCGTTTTCGATGGCCCAGTTGGCATTGGTCTTGATTCCACCAAGCGGGAAGAAATGCACATGGGTGATGTTGAAGTCGGGATTAGCGGCCTTGTGTGCGGCCAGTTCGGTCAGTACTTCCGTCGGCTCGTAGGGCAGCAGCAGTTTGCTGACGTCCATGGCGCGCTTCTGCAGTACTTTGAGAGAAGGCCCGACGCCGCAGGCAATCGCGAATTTGATCAGCGTCTGCAATTTGGCCGGACCAGCGATCCCGATATGGATAGGCAACGTGATCCCGGCTTCTTTGAGGCTGTCAGCCCAAGCAATGATCGGCTTGGCGTCAAATGCAAACTGTGTCGCCAATGCCATTTCCGCATCACAGGTTTCACTGAACGCTTGTTTCCAGCGCAACGCATCCGCGACATTGGTGTCTGTTCCATCGGGATCAATGTCGCGGTTTCCTTCGGGATGGCCCGCCACATGCAACCGCTTGAAGCCCGCCTTGCCGAAAAGTCCTGTTTCCAGAAGCTGCATGGACGAATGGAAGTCGCCATGAGGCTGGGCAACACCGCCGGCCAACAAAAGCGCCTGATCAACATCGGCTTCGCCCTGATAGCGGGCGATCCAGTCGGCCAGTGTGGCCTCGTCCTTGATGATCCTGGCAGGGAAGTGCGGCATCACCTTATAGCCATCCGCAGCAAGACGTTTGGCCGTTGCGACCATGTCCTCAATCGGGGTGCCTTCGATATGTGCGATATACACGCGCGTGCCTTCTGGCAGCAGATCGCGAAAGTTCTCGACCTTCTCGGCAGTGCGCGGCATCACCTCGATCGAGTAATCTTTGAGAAAGGCCTCAAGCTGCGGGTTCACGCCGGGGGCGGCGGTTTCCTTGGGTTTACGGAAAGAAAGCAGGGACATCACGACCTCCGACAGGCGCTTGGAAAAAGGGGCGGGCGCTTTCACGCCCAACCATCATTTGCGATCAGCGTCTTGAGACGCTCTTGATCATATTCAGTATCGATCCTGCTGACTGTCGTCGCAGCGGCTTCCTGATCGGTGCCATCGACTGGGATCGGGTCGGCCTTGCGGAAGCCAGCCATATAATCATCGGACTCAGCAGCCCCGGATTTCATGGCGGCCCGGTCAATGGCCTGTTCGAACCGTTCCGGCAAGGGCAGCTTGGTGCCACGGCGACCGCGGCCAACGATGACCTGTGCGGGCATGTCGCGCCAGTAAACGATGGTCACATCTGCCATCTGATTCTCCCCATTAACCTTGCCAACTTCTATCACCCGCTTTCGGCACACGATGTCGGATTTCGACATGACGGAAGCGGTTGGCGACCGTGCCCAATAGCTAAACCATTGCCTCGCAAGGCGGCAGAGGGGGGTATTGTCAAAATATTCATGTCGATAATGTGCGATTTGCATCTGTCGATCACAACTCTTGTGCAAATCGCGATGCGGCCTTAGCTTGGAGGTAACTTGAAATGGAGGGCGTAAAGTATGGCGCCCAAGCGTCCCAAAGGTGCGGGCGCGTTCCCTAAAGCGGTTGTAACCCCCGCGCCAACCCCGCCTGATCCGGCGTCGCTTTATGCCGCCTTGGATTTGGGCACAAATAGCTGTCGTATGTTGATTGCCCAACCAAAGGGCAGTCAGTTTCATGTTGTGGACAGCTTCTCGAAGTCAGTGCAATTGGGCCACGGCCTTGAAAGCACTGGCAGACTGTCGCGTGCCTCGATGAACCGCACGATTGCAGCCATGCGCATCTGCCGTGAAAAGCTGCACCGGCATGGTGTCAAACGCATGCGCCTTGTGGCGACCGAAGCTTGCCGGCGCGCGCTCAACGGTCAGAACTTTATTTCGCAAGTGCGTCGCGAAACCGGCTTGAACCTTGAGGTCATCAAACCTGAGGAAGAAGCACGACTGGCCGTGATCTCCTGTGCGCCGCTGGTCAGCGTCAACACAGAACAGCTGCTGGTCGTCGATATCGGTGGCGGCTCGACCGAGCTTGTCTGGATTGACCTGACCCACGTCCCCAAGCGGGAACGTCCCCGGGCGATCATGCGATTGCATGCCGGTTTCAAATCCGATCCGGGGCCATTTGCTGCTGCACGGGTCGTGGATTGGATCAGTGTCCCGCTCGGGGTGGCAACACTGCGTGATCAATTTGCAGATGTTGAAGATGACGCTGCCCGATTTGCCCTCATGAGCTGGTTTTTTGAAGAAAACCTTGAAGAATTTGCGCCTTATGCCGCGGCGCAGGCCCGGGAAGGGTTCCAGATCATCGGCACCAGTGGCACCGTCACAACCGTTGCGGCAAGCCACCTTGGCTTGCGCCGCTATGACCGCACAAAAGTGGATGGTTTGCGCATGTCGTCTGACCAGATTGACACGGTGATCCGCGATTACCTGTCACTCGGGCCAGAGGGTCGCCGCAAGGACCCGCGTATTGGCAAAGACAGACAGGCACTGATCATGTCTGGGTCCGCGATCTTGCAGGCGCTGATGCGGTTGTGGCCGACCGATCGGCTCTCTGTTGCGGATCGGGGCCTGCGCGAAGGGCTGCTCTATGCGCAGATGTCGGCAGATGGGGTCTTGGAAGACACACCGTTTTAGGGGTAAGCGGCGCGGATGCAAAAACGTGGCAACAAAAGAAACAGCTCAGGACGTGGGCAGCGCGATCTGACGGTCAAGGTCAAGACGGCGCGTGGGCGTAAGCTGAGTTCGACCAAATGGCTTCAGCGTCAGTTGAACGATCCATACGTCAAACGCGCGCAGGCCGAAGGGTATCGCGGTAGGGCGGCTTACAAAATCCTTGAGCTGGACGACAAATACCGCTTCCTCGTGCCTGGCGCACGGGTTGTCGATCTCGGCTGTGCCCCCGGCGGGTGGTGCCAAGTGGCGGTCACGCGGGTCAATGCCTTGGGTGAGCGCAAAGGCAAGGCGCAAGGCTTCGTACTGGGCGTCGATCTGCAAGAGGTTGAACCAATCGCAGGGGCCGAAATTCATCAGCTCGACTTTCTGGAAGATGATGCTGACCTCAAGGTGCGTGACTGGCTTGGTGGTCCGGCTGACGTGGTGATGTCCGATATGGCCGCCGCATCGTCCGGTCACAAACAGACAGACCACCTGCGCATTATCGCGCTTTGCGAAGCTGCGGTCTATTTTGCCTTCGATGTGCTTGAGGAGGGCGGCACGTTTGTCGCAAAGGTCCTTGCTGGGGGCGCAGAAGGCGACCTGCAGAAAATCCTCAAATCCCGGTTCCAGAAAGTCGCGAACGTCAAACCACCGGCGTCGCGCTCTGACAGCTCGGAAAAATTTGTTGTCGCGACCGGCTTCAAAGGGTCACCCGAAGCCTCTGAATAGGTCGCTCAAGCCCGCAGGATGCGGGTGTTCCAGTCAGCACATTTGTTGATCAGTGCTTCTGACAGGATGCGGTCAGTGACGAAGTGCTGCATCTGTGCCAGCGACGCAATCTTGACCGGAGCCTTTCGCGTGAACTTGCTGCTGTCGGCGACAAGGACACAAGACCGCGCCGCCTTGATCACCGCCTGACTGACGCGCACCTCTTCTGGGTCGAAGTCCAGAATATCCCCGGACAGGTCAATCGCCGAGGTCCCGATGATGGCAAAATCAACCTTGAAGCGGTCAATCGCAATTGCAGCAAGGTCACCAACAAGCCCACCATCCGCGCGCCGCAAGCTGCCGCCAGCAACCACCACATCGCAGGTCGGGTTGTTGGCAAGAATATTGGCGACATTGAGGTTGTTTGTCAGGACCATCAGGTTGCGATGTCCGTGTAAGGCATGGGCCACCGCTTCGGTTGTCGTGCCGATATTAAGAAATAGTGAAGCGTTGTCAGGGATCAGGCTGGCCGCCCGTCGTGCAATCCGCAACTTGACCTCGCGATTGAGCGCACGCCTGTCGCCATAGCCGATATTGCTCACCCCCGATGGCGGCACCGCCCCACCGTGGATGCGTTCTAACAGCCCTGCCGCACAAAGCTGCCGGATATCCCTGCGAATTGTCTGTACCGCAACGCCAAGCGCCTCTGCGGCGTTTGTTGCAAGGACCTTTCCTTCGCGCGCTGCGACATCGTGAAGGTAGCTATGGCGTTGAGATGTGTCCATATGTTCGCTTTATGAATAAAGCGAACACAAAGCAAGCTGTTGCCCTATGACGCATTGACGAAAGCGTGTTTCGTATCATGTTCGTGGGTGAAGGCGCGAACATTGAAAGGTGGTTGGCTTGCAGCCGGCAATCACTTGTTTCAAACGATAGGAAAAGGGAACCAAGGGCAGTTTATGAAACCGGATTTTGACATTTTCATCATTGGCGGCGGGATCAATGGCACAGGCATTGCGCGGGATGCGCAGGGTCGGGGGCTTCAGGTCGGGCTGGCCGAAATGAACGATCTGGCCTCTGCGACGTCTTCGGCCTCGACGAAGCTCTTTCACGGTGGTCTGCGCTATCTGGAATTCTTTGAATTTGGGCTGGTCAAGAAAGCACTCGTTGAGCGCGAGGTTTTGTTGAAGAACATGCCGCACATCAGTTGGCCCATGCGTTTTGTGCTGCCGTACCATCCCGACATGCGTTTTGAAGGGGACACGCCAACATCCAAGCTTTTGACTGTTTTCATGCCGTGGATGAAAGGGCGCCGCCCGTCCTGGCTGATCCGGCTTGGATTGTTTCTCTACGACAATCTCGGCGGACGCGAGATCCTGCCAGGCACCAAGACAGTCGATCTGACCTCTGATCCTGCTGGCAAACCGATCAAGGAAAAGTTCAAGCGCGCCTACGAATATTCAGACTGCTGGGTGGAGGATTCGCGCCTTGTAGTGCTGAATGCGCGCGACGCAGAAGAGCGTGGCGCAAAGATCATGACCCGCACAAAGGTCATTAGCGCCACACGCGTCGAAGATCACTGGGAAATCGTGACCGAAAGCGATGGCGTCGAGGCACGCCATACGGCGCGCGCGCTGGTCAATGCCGGTGGGCCGTGGGTTGAGAATGTCGTGAGGGAGGTCGCGCGCCAGAATACCTCAGAAGGGGTGCGTTTGGTCCGTGGCAGCCACATCGTGACCAAGAAGCTGTTTGACCATGACAAAAGCTACTTTTTTCAAGGCGAAGACGGACGGATCATTTTCGCAATTCCATACGAGATGGATTTCACCCTGATTGGCACCACTGACAAGGAACACGAGAACCTGTCGGAAAAGCCGTTCGCCACTGATGAAGAACAGGACTACCTCTGTGCATTTGCGTCGCAATACTTCGATAAGCCAGTGACGCGCGACGATGTGGTCTGGACGTATTCCGGCGTGCGCCCGCTCTATGATGATGGGGCAAAGTCTGCGACGGCCGCGACGCGCGACTATGTTCTGTCTTTGGACGATAACGGCGCACCGCTTCTGAACATTTTTGGCGGCAAGATCACCACCTACCGCAAGCTTGCCGAGAACGCGATGAAGAAGCTGACACCGCTTGTTGGCGGTGGCGGCACTTGGACAGATAAGGCGCCGCTTCCTGGTGGCGATTTTGCTGTTGCAGATCGGGACAAACTGGTTGCCGATCTTGCGCGCGATTACCCGTTCCTTGACGACCGTTGGGCGCTGCGACTGATCAAAGGGTATGGCACCGATGCCCGCAAGATATTGGGGGAGGCGGCAACAGCCGCGGACTTGGGGCAAGATTTCGGTGCGACGCTCACCGAAGCAGAAGTCAAATGGCTGATGGCCAAGGAATATGCGCGTCATGCCGATGACATTGTCTGGCGGCGCTCAAAACTGGGGCTTCGCCTGACCAAGGACCAGATCGCGGCACTCGACGCCTACATGAATGCTTGAGCCTGCTGTCTGTGGCAGTAGTCTGACAAAAAACCGGGGGGAAAAATGACCTACATTCTGGCCATTGACCAAGGCACGACATCCAGCCGCGCGATCGTCTTTGACGGTGAAATGCGTGTGAAAGCCATCGCGCAAGAAGAATTCACACAACAATTTCCCAAGTCAGGTTGGGTCGAACATGATCCTTCCGATATTTGGGCCTCGGTTGCATCGACGTGCCGCGGCGCCATTGAAAAGGCTGGCATCACAGCCGCGGATGTCGCGGCCATCGGCATCACCAACCAGCGCGAGACGACGCTGGTATGGGACAAGAACACGGGTGAGGCCGTGCACAACGCCATCGTCTGGCAAGATCGCCGCACGTCACCTTTCTGCGAAGAGCTGCGCAATGAAGGTTTTGAAACGACGATTACGAAGAAGACCGGCCTGCTGGCCGATCCCTATTTTTCCGGCACCAAGGTCAAATACATCCTTGATACGGTGGACGGAGCCCGAGACCGGGCAGAGGCGGGCGATCTGCTTTTCGGGACTGTCGATAGTTATCTCATCTGGAAGCTAACAGGTGGTAAACGCCACGTAACGGATGCCACCAACGCCGCACGGACGATGCTTTACGACATCAGCAAAGGCCGCTGGAGCACGACGATTTGCGAACGTTTCGGCATTCCGATGAAGATGCTGCCGGAAGTTCTTGATTGTGCAGCAGATTTCGGAACGACACGCGCTGATTTATTCGGCCATGAACTGCCCATTCTGGGGGTTGCGGGTGACCAGCAGGCCGCCACAATCGGACAAGCCTGTTTTGCGCCGGGGATGCTGAAGTCCACCTACGGAACGGGATGTTTTGCGCTTCTGAACACCGGATCGGAGCTGGTCGAAAGCCAGAATCGCCTGCTCGGAACGATTGCTTATCAGTTTGATGGCAAACCCACCTACGCGCTTGAAGGGTCCATTTTTATCGCCGGTGCTGTTGTTCAATGGCTACGTGACGGGTTGAAGATCATTCGTGAGGCAAAAGAGACCCAGCCATTGGCCGAAACCGCCGATGCAGGGCAGGAGCTGTATCTTGTGCCAGCATTTACGGGCCTCGGGGCACCATATTGGGATGCCGAGGCGCGCGGCGCGATTTACGGGCTGACACGCAATTCTGGTCCGGCCGAGTTTGCAAAAGCGGCTCTAGAAAGCGTCGGTTTCCAGACCCGCGACCTCCTTGAAGCGATGAAGAGCGACTGGGAAGGCCATGATAACGCTGGCGTTTTGCGCGTGGACGGCGGGATGAGCGCATCGGATTGGTCGATGCAATTCCTCTCCGACATTATCGGAGCACCTGTTGACCGTCCGACAGTGCTGGAAACAACAGCCCTCGGCGTGGCGTGGCTCGCGGGGATGCGGGCGGGTGTCTACCCCAATCAGGAAGAGTTTGCAGCAAACTGGGCTTTGGACCAGCGGTTTGAGCCCAAGATGGATGAGGCAACGCGCGACAGACGGTACGCGGGGTGGAAGGACGCGGTGAAGCGGACGTTGTCCTGACGTCGCCGTGTCTTAACGATACGCCATTTCCCAGACGTGAAATTCGGCTGCGCGTTTTTCGCGCAGTTTCGCTTCGACCTCTGGCGACAGGATCAGGTCCATCTTCGGAGAGACGTTTTTCTCTTTCAAAGTGATCGTCACATCGAGCCGATTTTCCAGATAGGCGATGACCTTATGCCATTGTTCATATTGGAATAAATGTTGTGCGCCGATCTCGCCATCGTTGATCGTAAGGAACCGTGCCTGCGATCCGACATTGGCGAACGGCGCAGGCGTGCCTTTGCAGTATTCCAGCACGAAATCGTCAAAACTGACGTCACGGGTGCTGTTCGGCTGTCCGATGAGGTCATCGCGTGTGCGGTAGCGATACCAACTGCCAAGCCAGTCAATCGGATTGCGGACCACGGCCATCAGCTCGGGGTCTTTGTCGCCGACCTGCTTGAAAAGTGGCTTAAGGAATCGCTTGTAGCGATAGCATGGCGCATGTTTGATCTCCGGCGGATCGCGCAGCACCAACGACGCCCTTGGCGCAAGCGCACCTTCCAGCGCGGTCGAGCCGGTCTTGGGGATGGCAAGCAGCACAAGATTTTCTTTCCAGAAAACAAGCATTTGAGACTGACCCCATTGAAAACGACCTCTTCGTTCTAGGCAATAAACACTTCTTTAACCACCATTGATCCAAGCTTTTCGCCAAGATTTTTGTTGCAATGTTCTTCTTTTGATCTCATTAAGAATGAGAACACAATGAGAACAAAAGCAGTGATTGCTGCCCGCTGGGTCGCATGAAATAAGGACAGGATACATGGCAACGGCAGAACTTCTGAAAATGAAAGACAAGAAAACGGCAGACAAGGAAAAGGCGCTGGAAAGCGCGCTTGCGCAGATCGAACGCCAGTTCGGTAAGGGCTCGATTATGAAGCTCGGCGGCGAGAACAAGATGGCCGATATCGAGGCAACATCGACCGGCTCGCTGGGGCTGGATATCGCGCTTGGCATTGGCGGCCTGCCCAAGGGCCGCATCATCGAAATTTACGGCCCTGAGTCCTCTGGTAAAACCACGTTGACGCTGCACGCGATTGCGGAAGAGCAGAAAAAAGGTGGCGTTTGTGCATTTGTCGACGCCGAACACGCGCTTGATCCGGCCTACGCCAAAAAGCTTGGCGTGAACCTTGACGAGCTACTGATTTCGCAACCCGATACCGGTGAACAAGCGTTGGAAATCGTCGATACACTCGTGCGCTCCGGCGCGGTGAGCATGGTGATCGTGGATTCCGTTGCCGCCCTGACACCCAAATCAGAGCTTGAAGGTGACATGGGTGACAGCTCTGTCGGCGTTCATGCCCGACTGATGAGCCAGGCAATGCGCAAACTGACAGGCTCCATCAACCGTTCGGGGTGTATGGTCATCTTCATTAACCAGATCCGGATGAAGATTGGCGTCATGTTTGGCTCGCCTGAAACGACGACCGGCGGCAACGCGCTAAAATTCTACGCCTCTGTACGTCTCGATATCCGCCGCATCGGCGCATTGAAGGACCGTGATGAGGTTGTGGGCAATGCAACACGTGTCAAAGTGGTCAAAAACAAGGTGGCGCCACCGTTCAAGCAGGTTGAATTCGACATCATGTATGGCGAAGGCATCTCCAAGATGGGCGAACTCCTCGACCTCGGCGTCAAGGCCGGCGTGGTCGAGAAATCGGGCGCGTGGTTCTCTTACGGGGATGAACGGATCGGACAGGGGCGTGAAAACTCCAAGCAGTTCCTGAAAGAAAACCCCTCGGTCGCGTTGGAAATCGAAGACAAGATCAGGGCCGCGCATGGGCTTGATTTCGATTTGCCCGGCGGCGCGATGAACGATAGCGACGACGATCTGGTCGAAATGTAAAAATACTGACCGTGTTCGGGTGACACCCTCTGATACGGTTGCCGTTTGAAAAATCTTGAAAGGACCGTCGCATTTGCGGCGGTCCATTTGTTTTTTGCAGAGGGTTGCGTGGCGTCCTTGCAAGTTGAAGGACATGGTTTTGCGGAAAGTGGCAGCACTTCGGTGCAGACCCTGTTTGCATGTGGACAGTATGGGAGCAGAGGGCTATTTCTCGCCCTCAACGTAACCAAATGCCGAGAGCCCGCCATGACCAGCCTTGCTGACATCCGCTCCACCTTTCTGAACTACTTTGGAAAGCAGGACCACGAGATCGTCGCGTCCAGCCCCTTGGTGCCGCGCAACGACCCGACGCTGATGTTCACCAACTCCGGTATGGTGCAGTTCAAAAACCTCTTTACCGGTGTGGAGACACGCGATTACGTCCGCGCAACCACAAGCCAGAAATGTGTGCGGGCGGGCGGAAAACATAACGACCTCGACAACGTCGGCTATACCGCGCGCCATCACACATTCTTTGAGATGCTGGGCAACTTCAGCTTTGGCGACTATTTCAAAGCTGACGCGATCCCGTTTGCGTGGGAATTGCTGACCAAGGATTTCGGCATCGACAAGACGCGTCTGCTGACCACAGTTTACCATACAGACGATGAAGCCTTTGAAATCTGGAAGAAGATTGGCGTCCCCGAAGACAGGATCATCCGCATTCCAACCGATGACAACTTCTGGCGGATGGGGCCGACAGGCCCATGCGGCCCTTGCACCGAAATCTTCTATGATCACGGCGATCACATCTGGGGCGGCCCTCCGGGATCGGCTGAAGAGGATGGCGACCGTTTCATCGAAATCTGGAACATCGTTTTCATGCAGAACGAGCAGTTCGAAGACGGTTCCATGCGCCCGCTGGAAATGCAGTCAATTGACACCGGCATGGGGCTGGAGCGGATCGGCGCGTTGCTGCAGGGCAAGCACGACAACTACGATACGGACCTTATGCGTGCCTTGATTGAGGCATCGGCCAACGCGACATCGACCGACCCCGACGGCGACGGCAATGTGCATCACCGTGTGATTGCTGATCACCTGCGCTCGACGTCTTTCCTGATTGCCGAAGGTGTCCTGCCGTCCAATGAGGGCCGCGGATACGTCCTGCGCCGGATCATGCGCCGGGCCATGCGTCATGCGCATCTCTTGGGTGCAAAAGATCCTGTTATGCACCGACTGGTGCCTGCCTTGGTGCAGAAGATGGGGGCCGCCTATCCTGAATTGGGCCAAGGCCAGCGGTTGATCGAGGAGACGCTGAAGAACGAGGAAGAGCGCTTCAAGCAAACACTCGACCGTGGTCTGAAACTGCTCGACGATGAACTGTCAGCATTGCCAGAGGGTGCGGCCTTGCCAGGAGATGCCGCCTTCAAGCTTTATGACACTTACGGGTTCCCACTCGATCTGACGCAAGATGCATTGCGTGAGAAGGGCGTGTCGGTCGATACCGATGGCTTTGATGCCGCCATGGCAGAACAGAAAGCCAAGGCGCGCGCGGCCTGGGCAGGGACAGGCGAAGCGGCAGATAGTGCGATTTGGTTCGATATTGCCGATGCTAGCGGCAGCACGGATTTTCTGGGCTACGACACGCTGAACGCCGAAGGCCAGATCATGGCACTTGTCGCCGACGGCGGCACTGTGGACGAGGCTGATGGCGAGGTGCAGATTGTCCTAAACCAGTCCCCATTCTATGCCGAGGCAGGTGGTCAGGTCGGCGATGCCGGTATGATCCGCACCGAAACTGGTGCCGCGGAGATTTCTGACACCAAGAAAGTCGCTGGGGTCTATATCCATTTTGCAAAGGTCACCGAAGGCAAGATCGTTAAAGGGCAGGGGGCAGAGCTTTCAGTCGATCCTGCACGGCGGTCCGCAATTCAGGCAAACCACTCGGCCACGCACCTACTGAACGAGGCGCTGCGTGAACTGCTTGGTGATCATATCGCACAGCGCGGGTCGTTGAACGCACCTGACCGCCTCCGCTTTGACTTCAGCCATAACAAGGCGCTGAGCCTTGAGGAACTTGAGCAGATCGAGCGGGACGTCAACACCCTTATCCGGCAGAACGGCAAGGTCGAAACGCGTATTATGACGCCCGATGACGCGCGCGCGATGGGAGCGCAGGCGCTCTTTGGGGAAAAATACGGTGATGAGGTCCGTGTGGTCTCCATGGGCGAAAAACCGGGGTCCGGCAAAGGCACCTCTGGTAACACCTATTCGTTGGAGCTTTGCGGCGGCACGCATGTCGGGCAACTGGGTGAAATTGGTGCTTTCGTGACATTGGGCGACAGCGCATCAAGTGCTGGCGTGCGCCGTATCGAGGCCCTGACAGGGCAGGCGGCGCTTGATTATCTGCGCCAGCAGGACCATCGCCTTGCGCAAGCTGCATTGGTCCTGAAAGCCCCTGCATCCGAACTGGCCGATCGTGTGAAGGCCCTGATGGATGAGCGCAAGGCGCTTGCCAACGAGGTGGCGCAGCTCCGGCGTGAGCTGGCCATGGGTGGCGGTGCCAAGGAAGCAGCGCCGTCCGAAGTGATCAATGGTGTCGCCTTTCAAGCGCAGGTCTTGCAGGGCGTCACCGGCAAGGACCTGCCTTCGCTTATCGATGACATGAAAGACAGCATGGGCAGCGGTGCAATCCTTCTGATTGCGGATACGGGCGGTAAGGCCGCAGTCGCGGTTGGCGTGACCGCCGATATGACTGACCGTGTCTCGGCCGTTGATATCTTGCGGGCCGTGACACCGGAACTGGGTGGCAAAGGCGGCGGAGGCCGTCCTGACATGGCACAGGGTGGCGGCGCGTCTGCCGACAATGCCGAAGCGGCGATAGCGGCAGCAAAGGCCGTGCTGGAAGGCCTGAAATGAGCGCCCTTTGGGTCAGCCATGTGCTGGTGACCGATCCTGAGCGCTATGCGGAATATGCAAAGCGCGCCACGGTTGCCATAGCCGATCATGGCGGTGTGTTTCTGGCGCGAGGCGGTGAATACCGCCAGATGGAAGGTCCTGATCGCCCGAGGAATGTGGTGGCGCGGTTTCCGTCGCTTGATGCCGCTGAAGCCTGCTACAACTCGGATGCCTATCAGGAGGCGCTGTCATTTGCGCGCGACGCCTCGGTCAGAGAACTCTCGATCGTCGAAGAGATCTCTTGATGCCGACCAAAGGGGATGACCGTTGAAGGCCGTCGTCCACATTGGCCTGCCAAAGACGGGCACCTCCTCGATCCAGAGTTACCTTTCTGGCAATCTCAAGGCCTTGTCGGAACGGAAGGTGATGCTTCCGCGCACAGGGCGTGTGTTGTGGTGGAAAGATCGCGAGCGCAACATGGGGCTCAGCTTTGCCTGCCATCCGGCAGAAGCCCCGGCCAGCCGTTTGATGCATTCCTACGGTCTGGATAGCAGGAACGCGCGCAGACGCTATGCCAGCAAATATTGGAGGCAACTTGACCGCGAACTTGCGCGGGCAGCAGAGGCCGAAACGGCGATATTTTCCGAAGAGGGGCTTTCCAACTTTGACGGGGAAGATAAGGTCGCCAACCTCGCGGAAGCCTTCAGAAGACGTTTTGAGACCGTCAAAATCTACTGCATGATCCGCGAGCCATTTTCGTGGCTTTCAAGCAATTACGTTCAATATGTCAAAATGGGCGGCACGCAGCCGTGGGAGGCCTACAGGGACGATCAATTGGACAGAGGTTTGTTTCTGACTGACCTCGCTCCTTGGCTTTCCATTTTCGGGGATAAAGCCGTCAGGATCGACGTCGTGCGCACTGACGCGGTGACGCAATTTTGCGAATTTCTCGGCCTCGATAGTCCGGCTAAGGCCGCGCCGCGGCGCAACGTTTCTATCTCTCAGCAAGGCGTGGAACAGCTTGTGGCGTTGAACCGCGCGTATTCCGAAAGCGGGGCCAAACGCCCTGCCGCTGTTCGCAAAGCGTTTGAGAAACATATGAAGGGTCCGTCCTGGCGCGCGCCGAAGGATGATATCTCAGTTGTCTATGCGCGATCGCAGGCGGAAATCGGGGAACTTCTGCAACATGACAGTGTATCCGAAGAAGGCAAAGACTTCATCGCAAGCCGTTGGTCGCCGGACGCTGTGACTTCGGGCTATCAAGAGCGTCAATCTGACCCCGAACAACAGTCCGAAGCCTTCACGAACCTGCTCAAAGACCTGTTTGACAAGTAAGTCTTTGCAGCAGGTTCCGGAATTTGGCGACGCTAGCTTGCGCGGGCCTGCCGCTTGCGCTCATGCGGGTCCAGATAGCGTTTGCGCAGACGAACAGCGTTTGGAGTGACCTCGACCAGCTCGTCATCGTCGATATAGGCAATGGCCTGTTCGAGTGACATGATCACTGGCGGCGTGAGGCGGACAGCTTCGTCGGTGCCGGAGGCACGGACGTTGGTCAGCTTTTTACCTTTGAGCGGGTTCACTTCCAGATCGTTGTCGCGGCTGTGTTCGCCGATGATCATACCGGTGTAAACAGGTTCCTGCGCACCGATGAACATCTTGCCGCGATCTTCGAGGTTCCACAGCGCGAATGCGACAGACGTGCCGTTTTCCATTGAGATCAGCACGCCCTGACGGCGGCCTTCGATCTTGCCTTTGAATGGCGTCCAGCCGTGGAAGATGCGGTTCAGCACGCCAGAGCCGCGCGTATCGGTCAGGAATTCCCCGTGGTAGCCGATCAGGCCACGCGATGGCACATGAGCAATGATCCGGGTCTTGCCTGCACCGGCGGGCTTCATCTCGACCAATTCGCCTTTGCGTGGGCCGGTCAGCTTTTCAACGACAGAGCCTGTGTATTCGTCATCTACGTCGATGGTGACTTCTTCGACAGGTTCCATGCGCTGACCATCTTCTTCGCGGAAGATGACCTGCGGGCGTGAGATCGACAGCTCGAAACCTTCGCGGCGCATGTTTTCAATGAGAACACCCATCTGAAGTTCACCACGGCCCGAGACTTCGAAGGCATCACCGCCAGGCGTGTCCTGGATCTTAATTGCGACGTTGACTTCAGCCTCTTTCAAAAGGCGTTCACGGATGACGCGCGACTGGACCTTCTTGCCGTCACGGCCGGCCAGCGGGCTGTCGTTGATGCCAAAAGTGACCGTGATGGTCGGGGGATCAATGGGTTGTGCGGGGATAGGCGTATCAATTGAGACATCGCAGAGCGTGTCAGCCACGGTTGCCTTGGTCATGCCTGCGATTGTGACGATATCGCCTGCTTCGGCCACGTCGATTGGCTGTTGCATCAGGCCGCGGAACGCGAGGATCTTTGAAACGCGGAATTGTTCGATCCGCTCACCGGTGCGGGAAAGCGCCTTGATCGTTTCGCCAGCCTTCAGTGTGCCGGACTCGACCCGGCCCGTCAGGATACGACCAATAAAGGGGTCGGCAGACAGCGTGGTGGCCAGCATCTGGAAAGGCTCGTCCTTGCGCGTGACTTGCGCAGGTGTCGGGACGTGATCGACGATCAGGTCAAAGAGCGCGTCTAGGTTCTCGCGGGGCCCGTCGAGTTCTGCATCACACCAGCCAGCGCGACCAGAGGCATACATCGCCGGAAAGTCGAGCTGTTCGTCGGTGGCTTCAAGGGCCGCGAAAAGATCAAACACTTCGTCAATCGCGCGGTCTGGTTCGCCATCGGGTTTGTCCACCTTGTTGACGACCACGATGGGGCGCAGGCCAAGGGCCAGCGCCTTGGAGGTCACGAATTTTGTCTGCGGCATCGGACCTTCGGCGGCATCGACCAACAGGACCACACCGTCCACCATCGACAGGATACGCTCGACTTCACCACCAAAGTCGGCGTGGCCGGGCGTGTCGACGATGTTGATGCGTGTGCCTTTCCATTCGACTGAGGTACACTTTGCCAGAATGGTAATCCCGCGCTCGCGTTCGATGTCGTTGCTGTCCATCGCCCGTTCGGTGATGGCTTCGTTTTCGCGGTAAACACCGGATTGCTTCAACAGTTCATCAACCAGAGTCGTCTTGCCGTGGTCAACGTGCGCGATGATCGCGATATTGCGGATATCCATCAGATCAGCCTTTTGGGTAAGTTGCGGGGGCGATAGCGTGCAAATGCAGCAAAGGCCAGCCCTGAATTGCGCGTGACGTGACAGCATGGCGCGTTTGCAAGAGACCCAACAATTCTGGCGTGTCGAACGGCCAAAGGGCCACATTCTTGACACAATTTGATTTCCGGTGTCCCATAACCCGTGTTTTAGAGCCGGAAGGCAAAGTCATGTTTAGAAATTCAATCGTCTTCACTGCAATCGGGATATCTCTTGCGGCCTGTGGTGGGGGCGGCGGCGGCGGTGGGTCGACAGAACCCGATGTGGTCGAAATCACTGCGCTCAATATTGGCAGCACAAGCGGTGTCGCGGCGCAGACAGGTTTGCCTTTTGCGGATGGGACGGCTCAAAGCATTCCGGCAAACACACCACTGACCATCAGGCTTGCAAGGTTTGAGACTGATCACGCAAGCGGGCAGACTAGACTGATCGTCAGCACCGAAACCTACACCAAAGCAGCAGGCAGTAACCTTCTCAACGCGGATGTCGAAATCGAAGGTGCAACTGTGACGCTTGTATATGATAGCGCCGAGGATGAGAGCTTTGGCAGTCTCTCGAACGGGCAGGAATTGGGTGCCTACATCAACGCCTCCGGCCAGTTTGTCAGCCTGATCAATGTGTTTACCTATGAAGATCCTCCTGACGATGGATTTGATAGCGAAGGGACCTTTGCTGCTGGGTTTGAGACCGATCCCTCATCGCTTCCGACGTTTGCTGGAACAACGGATTACACAGGCACGTTGCTCGGGTTTGCCAACGTTGTTGATCAAAATGGCAACCTGATTGAGCAGGAAGTGCTTTTGACGGGGGACGCTGCAATCGCTGTCCGCTTTGCTGATGGACGTGTCGGCGGAAGTGTTGATACGCAGGCGACTGGTCTTGCGTTGACGTATCTCGACGATGTTTTGGTTCTCACTGAGACAGACATCGCTGGCAACGGTTTCAGCACGGATGCGTCAACCCTGCAGAACTGCGGCGGCTGTACCTCGGAAAGCCTTGTTGGTGGTGCGTTCTTTGGTGCCAACGCCGAGGAACTGGGCGGTATTCTTGCGCTAGATGTGACCAACGCTGCCGGGACTCAGCAAGTGATTGGCGTGGGCGGGTTCATCGCGGAACGCTAACCCCACGATTATGCTTTGGGCGGCCTGAGCCGCCCGTCACGTCACATCGCTTTGTTCAGGTTCTCGTCGATTTTTTCCAAGAACCCCGTTGTGGTCAGCCAACCCTGATCGGGACCCACAAGCAGTGCGAGGTCTTTGGTCATGAAGCCACTTTCGACCGTATCGACGACAACCTTCTCTAGCGTTTCGGCGAATGTCATCAGTTCCGCGTTCTCATCAAGCTTGGCGCGGTGCTTGAGCCCGCCAGTCCAGGCAAAGATCGAAGCGATCGAGTTCGTTGAGGTCGCTTGCCCTGCCTGATGCTGGCGATAATGGCGTGTCACAGTGCCATGCGCGGCCTCTGCTTCAACGATCTTGCCATCTGGCGTCATCAACTGGCTGGTCATCAGGCCAAGAGAACCGAAGCCTTGCGCCACGGTGTCGGACTGCACGTCGCCGTCGTAGTTCTTGCAGGCCCAGACGAATTTGCCTGACCATTTCATGGCCGAAGCAACCATATCATCGATCAGGCGATGCTGATATTCGATGCCCAGCTCTTCGAATTTCTCCTGAAATTCGTTTTCGTACACCTCTTGGAAGATGTCCTTGAAGCGGCCATCATAGGCTTTCAGGATCGTGTTCTTTGTCGACAGATAGACCGGCCAGCCGAGGTTCAGGCCGTAATTGAATGATGCGCGGGCAAAATCGTAGATTGACGCGTCAAGGTTATACATCCCCATCGCAACACCCGCAGAGGGGCTGTCGAACACCTCTTTCTCGATCACGGTGCCGTCTTCGCCCACGAATTTCATCGTCAGCTTGCCGGGGCCGGGCATCAGGAAGTCGGTTGCTTTGTACTGGTCGCCAAAGGCATGGCGTCCGATGACGATCGGGTCGGTCCAGCCAGGCACGAGGCGGGGGACATTCTTGCAGATGATCGGTGCGCGGAAAACCACACCGCCGAGGATATTGCGGATCGTGCCGTTGGGACTGCGCCACATCTTTTTCAGGCCGAATTCCTCGACCCGCTGTTCGTCAGGTGTAATCGTCGCGCATTTCACACCGACGCCGATCTCTTTGATTTTCTCTGCCGCATCAATGGTGATCTGGTCGTTGGTTTCATCGCGCACTTCCATCGCGAGGTCGTAGTAGAGCAGATCGACGTCGAGATAGGGCAGGATCAGCTTTTGCTTGATGAAGTCCCACATGATGCGGGTCATTTCATCGCCATCAAGTTCGACGATGGGGTTCTCTACCTTGATTTTCGACATGTCTCTCTCCGTGGCGCAGGAATCCTTGAAGCGTTCTTAACGCAGATCACACGGGGCGTGAAGTGCTGTATGCATTTGTATACTGTTGCTGCTGTCTGTGTGGTAGGCCCGGCAGGACTTGAACCCGCAACCAAAGCGTTATGAGCGCTCTGCTCTAACCAATTGAGCTACAGGCCCACACGGCACTTGGAGTAGCAGAAGCATCGGGCGGGTCAAGCAGTGGACCGGAAAAACAGTATCCAATGAGCCTGAGTTTGCTGTGGTCAAATCAGAAATGCGAAAGGCATTCGATCATCGTTGCGTGATTGCGATCTACCAGATTGCGTGGTTGCTGTTGAACCGCGCCCGGTTTCGGACAGTTGCGGCTTGCCAGCAAATGCTATGCCACCTGTCATAATCTGTTTCCTTCCAATCCCCGATAGGCTAACGACGCGCCAAAGCTGAACGGAGTTGCCAGATGATGAAAAACGGTCTCACCTATGCTGATGCAGGCGTGGATATCGACGCTGGGAATTCGCTGGTTGAGCGGATCAAACCCGCCGCCAAGCGGACCAGCAGGCCGGGTGTCATGGCCGGGTTGGGCGGGTTTGGCGCGCTCTTTGATCTCAAAGGCGCAGGTTACGAAGATCCAATCCTCGTCGCAGCAACTGACGGTGTGGGCACCAAGCTGCGGATTGCAATTGATACAGGTAACGTCGACACCATCGGGATTGACCTGGTTGCGATGTGCGTGAACGATCTGGTCTGCCAAGGGGCGGAGCCATTGTTCTTTCTCGACTACTTCGCGACAGGTAAACTCGATCTTGAGAGTGCGACGCGCATCATCGAAGGGATCGCAGCGGGTTGCGAGGCATCGGGGTGCGCCCTGATCGGTGGCGAAACCGCCGAGATGCCCGGAATGTATGAAGCCGGTGATTTCGATTTGGCCGGTTTTGCTGTTGGCGCAATGGAACGTGGCGCTGATCTGCCCGCCGGTGTGAAGGAAGGCGACGTGCTCTTGGGACTTGCCTCTGACGGTGTGCACTCAAATGGGTATTCGCTGGTGCGGCGCGTGGTCGAGGTGTCTGGGCTCTCTTGGGATGATGACGCTCCATTCGCCGATGGTTCATTGGGGGCGGCTCTGCTGGCGCCAACACGGCTTTATGTCAAACAGGCACTGGCCGCCGTGCGGGCAGGGGGCGTGCACGGACTGGCCCATATCACTGGCGGCGGGCTGACAGAAAACTTGCCACGTGTCCTGCCAGACGGCCTTGGTGCCGCGATTGACCTGTCATCATGGGACCTGCCGCCGGTCTTTCGCTGGTTGACTGAAACGGGCGGTATGGCCGAAGCCGAGTTGCTCAAGACCTTCAACGCGGGCGTCGGCATGGTGCTTGTTGTTGATGCCGACGCGGCGGAGCAGATCTCCGCGCTGTTGAGTGATGCGGGTGAAACGGTCTATCGGCTCGGCGCGGTGACACCGGGTGAGGGTGTCACCTATTCGGGATCCCTTTTGTGACCAAACGCGTTGCCATCCTTATTTCCGGTGGCGGCTCGAATATGGTCGCACTGGCCAGGTCGATGGAAGGCGCCCATCCTGCAAAGCCTGTTCTGGTATTGTCAAACGACCCGAAGGCTGGCGGTCTCGCCAAAGCGCATGACATGGGAATTGCTACCGCATCTGTCGATCACCGACCTTTCGGCAAGGACCGTGCTGCGTTCGAGGCAGCACTGGATAGCGCGCTGCAAAAGGCATCCCCCGACATCGTTTGTCTGGCCGGATTCATGCGGATACTGACGCCTGAGTTCACCCGTCAGTGGGAAGGTCGGATGCTGAATATCCACCCGTCTTTGCTGCCGAAATACAAAGGTTTGCACACGCACGCACGCGCGCTTGAGGCTGGCGATACCGAACACGGGTGCACCGTCCATGAGGTGACGGCGGCCCTTGATGACGGGCCGATCCTTGGTCAGGCGCGTTTGACGATCAATGCAGATGATACGCCAGATCGGCTGGCCGCACGGTTGCTGCCTCTTGAGCACCGGCTTTATCCTGCGGTGCTCCGGCGGTTTGCAGAAGGCGACAAGACGCCAGTGTTTATCTGACCGTGCTTCTTCTTTTCATCCAGCAGGCTTTCGCCTATCAGGGTTGAATTGACTTCGAGATTCTGGATCGGCTGGAAAAAGATGAGAACAATCACGACAACCGATGAACTTGCGTCTTTTTGCCAAGACGCGGCGAAACGGCACTATGTCACCGTCGATACAGAGTTTCTGCGCGAAAGAACGTATTACTCCAAGCTGTGCCTGATTCAGTTGGCGTACCGTGACGAAAACGGTGAGGACGCTGTCCTCGTTGACCCGCTGGTTGACGATCTGTCGCTCGCGCCGCTTTACGACCTCTTCCGTGATGAGGGCTGTGTGAAAGTCTTCCACGCGGCACGGCAGGATCTGGAAATTTTCTTTGTGGACGCCGGCGTGATTCCAGCGCCGCTGTTCGATACCCAAGTTGCCGCGATGGTCTGCGGTTTTGGTGAACAGGCGGGCTATGAAACACTGGTACGCAAGATCGCAAAGGCTGATCTTGATAAGTCGTCGCGCTTTACAGACTGGTCCCGTCGTCCACTGACCGACGCGCAGGCGAAATATGCGCTCGCTGATGTGACGCACCTGCGCGACATTTACGAATACCTCTCTGCCCGTCTGCAAAAAACAGGGCGCAGCAAATGGGTGGCCGAGGAGATGGCCGTGCTCAACGATCCAGAGACCTATCGTGTTGATCCAGACGAGGCATGGCGGCGGGTCAAGACGCGCACGAACTCTGGCAAGTTTCTAGCAATCGTCAGAGAGCTTGCGCGCTTTCGTGAAGCCTACGCCCAAGAGCGCAATGTTCCGCGCAACCGCGTGTTCAAGGATGATGCTCTGATCGAGCTTGCCTCGACCAAGCCGCAAAACGAGAAAGACCTCGGACGGTCACGTCTGTTGCTACGTGAGGCGCGCCGTGGCGACATTGCCGAAGGCATCTTGAAAAGCATCAAGGCAGGTTTGTCAGTGGCACCTGACGATATGCCTAAGATCGCCAATGCCCGCACCAAACTGCAGGTGAACCCGGCACTTGCCGATATGTTGCGTGTCTTGCTCAAGGCGAAGACAGATGAATTTGACGTGGCCCCGAAACTGATTGCGGCCGCCGCCGATCTTGACGCGCTGGCAGCCGGTGAACGTGATGTGCAGGCGCTCAAGGGGTGGCGAAAAGAGGTGTTTGGCAATGACGCCTTGCGCTTGTGTGATGGTGAAGTGGGGCTTGCGGTCAAGGGCCAGAAAGTCGTGACAGTCAGCCTCTGATCTGGACGCAGGGCTGACGACGCACTAGTTCCACACCACATCTAAAAAGAGAGTGAAAATGGCAAATCCGGACTTTGAAGATCTGGTTGATACCTTCGAGTTTCTTGACGATTGGGAGGACCGCTATCGCCATGTGATCGACATGGGAAAGGCGATGCCACCGCTGGAAGAGGCGCTGCGCGTGCCCGCCACCAAAGTTGATGGATGCGCAAGCCAGGTGTGGCTGGTGCCGCAGATCAATGATGGTATCTTCACGTTCCGCGGCGAGAGCGACGCGATGATCGTGCGCGGCCTCATCGCGGTTTTGCGGACGCTTTACAATGAACAGCCCGTGAAGGATGTTCTTGCCATTGATGCCGGCGCTGAGTTGGGACGGTTAGGTCTGAATGATCACTTGTCAGCGCAACGCTCCAACGGATTGCGCGCTATGGTCGAACGTATTCGCGAAACAGCCGCTGCATCAGCTTAGACATTCAAAGTCTTCAATACACCGTCGAGGTCGCCGTACCCAGTATAGCGCCTCTCAAAGGCCAGCCCGAGCCTTTCGGCACAGGCCTCTGCCTTAGCTGTCAGCGCCGCATCCTGCGTTTGTGCCTGATAGACCAGTTTCTCGTAATTTCCGAAATACATGTCTCGCAATTCGGGGTGCTTGGCGAGGCCGAGCGGCTCCCACACAAAGGCATCAAATTGCCTGACGAGGAAATCTGTCAGATAGAATGCTGTGACCTCCTCGCGTGAGGCGAAACTCTCAACACCTTCAAAAAAGGCATAGCAATGCGGACCGGCGACCATCTCGACACCGAGTTCTTCGCAGGCGGTCTGCAACAATCCCCCGGTCCCGCAATCAGCATAGACAACAAAGATGCCATCGTAATCGTCACGATGTTTGGCGACGGCCGCACGCACAGCAGGGACGATTTTGTCAGGCGTGTTGTGCAGGATGGCCGGAAGGCATTGTAGATCAAGATGATCCAACCCGTTGGCAGCCTTGATTGCCAGAATTTCCCGCGCAAGAGCGCCGCAAGCCAGAAGCAAGATCTGACCCCGGCCTGAGGCAGGCAACCCCTGACGGGTCAGAGCGTGATCACTCAGATTGGTCATCGCGCGGACGTGGGGCGAAATAGCGAACCCCGAGCGCCAGTGCCGCAACGGCCAGCGCGAGCAGGATGATTTGCGTCAGCGACGCGCTGCCGGCTGTGCCAACAAATGTGGTGAAAAGGGCGATGGTGCCGCCCGCGAGGGCGATTACAGTCACAAGAATAAAGATCAGACGGTTCAGTGGCATGGCGTTTCTCCTTGTCTGAAAGATAGGAACGCCACGCCCTCTGCAAAAGGTCAGCTCGCAACAGCGCCTTGGTTGTGCTTGCGCGCCATGAAGCTTTTGGCCGTCTCGACCGCGACCGCTGCATCCCGGCAATAGGCATCAGCACCGATCGCTTTGCCGAATTCCTCGTTCAGTGGTGCGCCACCCACGAGGACGATGTAGTCGTCCCGCATGCCTTTCTCGACCATCGTGTCGATCACGACCTTCATGTAAGGCATTGTCGTGGTCAGCAGTGCAGACATGCCGAGGATATCTGGCTGTTCGTTTTCCAATGCTTCGACATATGCCTCGACAGCGTTGTTGATCCCCAGATCGACTACCTCGAAACCGGCACCTTCCATCATCATTGATACAAGGTTCTTGCCGATGTCATGGATGTCACCTTTCACCGTACCGATGACCATCTTGCCAACGCGCGGTGCTCCAGTTTCTGCCAAGAGCGGCTTCAGGATCGACATTCCGCCTTTCATGGCGTTTGCCGCCAAAAGCACTTCTGGAACGAACAGGATACCGTCACGAAAATCGTGGCCGACGATGGTCATGCCGCCCACCAGCGCCTCTGTCAGGATCTTGTAAGGCTCCCATCCGCGCTCAAGCAGAATGTTCACGCCTTCTTCGATCTCCTCCTTCATCCCGTCGTACAGGTCGTCGAACATTTGTGCGACGAGATCTTCGTCGTTGAGTTCAGAAAGGATGATGTCGTCTTCTTCGTCGGACATGGGGGAGACCCTTTGTAAGATGTTGCCTGAAACCTTACTGCGCGGAAATGTCTTTTGACACCTGCATTTTTCCGACATTCGCATAGTCGAGACCGACTTTCCATTGTGTGTGTTCTTGAAATGTTCTAATAAACATCATGCATAAACCGAACCAAACCAAGCAGGCGACAGCGCGGGGACGCGGTGCCGGCTACAACCCCGATATCCGGTTCGATCGGGTTTCCCGTGCCAGTTTCGATGACGGATGGGATATGGTCGAGGATTTGCCGGTGTTGCGCACGCAAGTCCGTGAAGAGTCGGCAAAAACCATCATCAGCACAAACCGCTCGCCTGACTTGTCGTTCGATCAATCTATCAATCCTTACAGGGGGTGCGAACACGGTTGCATCTACTGTTTTGCGCGACCAAGCCATGCATTTCTCGGGCTCTCGCCGGGTTTGGATTTCGAAACCCAACTCACGGTCAAGCCAAATGCCGCGATGCTACTGGAAAAGGCACTGCGCAACCCGCGCTACACGCCCAAAACGATCGCAATCGGGACAAACACCGACCCATACCAGCCGATTGAAAAGACGCGTGAGATCATGCGCGAGATTCTGGGCGTGCTGTCAGACTTCAATCACCCACTTGCGATTGTCACGAAAGGCACATTGATCGGGCGCGACATTGACCTGCTTGCGCCGATGGCGGCGAAAGGACTGCTGAGGGTCGGGATCAGTGTGACAACCCTTGATCCTGAGGTGTCGCGCAAGCTTGAACCCCGTGTGCCGAATCCGGCTGCACGTTTGCGGGTCATACGTGCGCTCAGTGACGCCGGAATACCTGTCCGCGTCATGATCTCACCTGTGATTCCTGCGCTGACGGACCATGAGGTTGAGGCAATTGTCGCGGCGGCAAAGGACGCAGGTGCTGTCGCTGCCTCGTCAATCCTTTTGCGGCTGCCGCGCGAGGTGGCGCCCTTGTTCCGCGACTGGTTGGCAACGCATTATCCTGACCGCGCGGCAAGGATCATGAATCGCGTCAGAGAGCTCCATGGCGGAAAAGACTACGATCCCACTTTCGGGAAGCGGATGACGGGGCAGGGCGTCTGGGCTGAACTGCAGCACCAACGTTTCAAACAGGCAAGCGCCCGCTACGGTCTGGACAGGCGGCTACCGCCATTGCGGACCGATCTCTTTGCCGTGCCACCGCAAGCCGGCGACCAGATGGCGCTTTTCTAGGCGGCCTTCCTGACGCTTGCGAACCATTGATACGCAGAGACGTCATAAGAAATGGGAACTGCCTTGCGGAATATGGCTTCTCGCGTGTCAGGCGTTGCGGGTGTAGCGCCATTGTCACCGCAGCGTCAAGACCGGCGTCGACGTCCTCTGCGCGGGGTTGCAGCCGGTCCAGCGCCATCAGTGCCGTCGGACACGGACGAGAATGCGCCGAGCTTTTCGGTGATGACTTCGAGGCTCGGCGCGTCCGATTTCGGTCGGGTCTCAAGTGCTTCGCGCATGGCACGCAGATGTTCCGGTGTCGTCCCGCAGCAACCGCCGATGATGGTCGCACCGCAGTCGCGTGCCAGAACCGCATAGTCAGCCATCAGCGCGGGTGTGCCATCGTAGTGGATATGTCCGTCGTGATACTTGGGGATACCTGCGTTCCCCTTTGCGATGATCGGCAGCGCCGGACCAGCGGCGGCGAAGCCCAGAACGGTGCGCAGCAAATCAGATGCACCAACACCGCAGTTGGCCCCGAAAGCGACCGGCTGATGGGCAAGTTTACCAACTTTCTTCACCATATCGGCAGAGGTCAGACCCATCATCGTCCGTCCGGCGGTGTCGAAACTCATTGTGCCACACCATGGCATTTCTGCCTTGGCAAAGGCTTCTGCTGCGGCGGCGAATTCTTCGGGCGCGCTGATTGTCTCAACCCACAGCACATCGGCGCCACCGTCCTTGAGGCCCTCTGCCTGCTCATGGAACATCTCCACGGCGGTCTCATGTGTCAGGCTGCCCATCGGGGCCATGATTTCACCCGTTGGTCCAACAGATCCTGCGACAATAACCTTGTGGTCTGCTTGATCTGCAACCTCACGTCCCAGTTCGGCAGCAGCTTTGTTCAACTCGTGCACGCGCCCTTCGGCCCCATGAAGCTTGAGGCGCGAGGCGTTGGCGCCAAAGCTGTTGGTCAGAAAGATATCGCTGCCCGCGTCTGCAGCACCTTTGTAGAGGGCAATGATCTTCGCGGTTTCCGTCACATTCCAGAGTTCAGGCGCATCGCCAGACATCAATCCCATATTGAAAAGATTGGTGCCGGTGGCGCCATCTGCCATCAGCCAATCACGCGTGGACAGCAGGGCGGACAGTGGGTTCGTCATAAAAAGCTCCGGGGGTTTGGATAGCGCACGCGTGCCATGATCAGCCCGTCGGTGCAAATGCAAAAGCTGCATATTCATTATGCGCAAAAGACAGAAAGCCGCGCAGCGGGCGCGGCTTTCAATAATGCTCCGAATTGATACGGGCGCTTAGATTTCGCTCATGATCTGGGCTTTGGCCTCAACCAGAAACTCAGCCATCTTAGCGCGGATGGTCTGCTCGTCGGCGCGGTCGCCAAGATCACCAGATACTTTGCGATAAACGTCTTCGTGCCCAGCTTCTTCAAAATCGGCTTTGACGACTTCCTTGGCATATTCGGCGGCCTCGTCGCCGGATTTTCCCATCAAACCCGCTGCCCAGAGGCCAAGCAGCTTGTTGCGGCGTGCTTCGGCTTTGAACTGCATTTCTGCGTCATGCGCGAACTTGTTTTCAAAGGCGTGTTCGCGATCGTCAAATGTGCTCATGGTGGACCCCTCGTGATTTGCGACAGTGTTAATACAGATATGCCTATGCAGGTGCTTGCCCGCAAGGGGGGCTTGCACTATGACGCGGCCATGATGCGTCCCGAACCGGTGACGCACGCGAGCTTGAGGGTCTAAAATGGCACGCCGCAAGAAGCTTTACGAAGGCAAGGCAAAAGTCCTTTACGAAGGTCCGGAGCCGGGCACGCTTGTCCAGTATTTCAAGGACGATGCGACGGCCTTCAACGCCGAAAAGAAAGACGTGATCGAAGGCAAAGGTGTCCTGAACAACCGTTTGTCAGAGTTCTTCATGACCGGCCTGACGCAAATCGGCATTCCGAACCATTTTCTCAAGCGTCTGAACATGCGCGAGCAGTTGATCCGACAGGTCGAGATCGTGCCACTTGAGGTGATTGTGCGCAACTTTGCTGCAGGCACAATGGCCAAGCGCCTCGGCATGGAAGAGGGGACGGCACTGCCTCGCCCGATTGTTGAATTTTCCTACAAGGATGATAGCCTCGGTGATCCTCTGGTTCCGGAAGAATACATCATCGCGTTTGGCTGGGCATCGCAGCAGGAACTGGACGATATCGTCAGCATGGCCCTGCGGGTGAATGACTGGATGTCCGGCGTCATGTATGGCGTCGGGATCAAGCTGATCGACTTCAAAATCGAGATTGGTCGTGTGTGGGAAGGTGACTTTGCGCGCCTGATCGTCGCCGATGAGATCAGCCCGGACAGCTGCCGTCTTTGGGATATGGAGACGGGTCAGAAGCTGGACAAGGATGTCTTCCGCCGCGATTTGGGCAACCTGCGTGACGCCTATACCGAAGTCGCACGCAGGCTTGGTGTCATGCCCACAAACGTGACCCACCCGCCAAGCAAGCCCACATTGATCAACTAACACCGCTGCAAAAAGGATCAGCCGATGAAAGCCCGTGTCCATGTGATGTTGAAAAACGGAGTGCTCGACCCACAAGGAGAGGCTGTCAGGCACGCATTGGGGTCACTGGGTTTCGACGGCGTCGAAGGCGTACGGCAGGGCAAGGTGATCGAGCTTGATCTGGCAGACGGAACGACCGAAGACACTATCAACGAGATGTGTGAAAAGCTGCTCGCGAATACGGTGATCGAAAGCTACCGGGTCGAGGTTCTCTGATGCGCGCGGCGGTCATTGTTTTTCCAGGGTCCAACTGTGACCGCGACATGGCGGTGGCACTGAAGGCTGCAGGCGCTGATGTCAGCATGGTCTGGCATAAGGACGCCAGCCTGCCCGACAATGTTGACCTCGTTGCGATTCCGGGTGGCTTTTCATTCGGTGACTATCTGCGCTGCGGGGCGATTGCAGCGAAATCACCGATCTGCAAGGCCGTTGTGAACCATGCAGAGCGCGGTGGTTATGTTTTGGGCGTCTGCAATGGGTTTCAGGTACTGACTGAAACCGGGCTGCTTCCAGGTGCGCTGATGCGCAACGCGCAGTTGAAGTTCTTGTGCAAAACCGTTGATCTTAAAGTGGAAACTTCGGAAAGCGCATTTACCGATGGCTACAGCGCCGGCGATACTGTTGCTTATCCCATCGCACACCACGATGGAAATTACACTGTCGACCCAGATACACTGACCGCCTTGCAAGATCAGGATCGCATTGCCTTCACTTACGCTGAGAACCCGAACGGGTCAGTCGCGGATATTGCAGGTGTTCTGTCAGAGAACCGCCGCGTTCTGGGCATGATGCCGCATCCTGAGCGGGCAGTTGATGCCGGACATGGTGGGACAGACGGGCAGGCGCTCTTTCGTGGGCTTGTCGGACAATTCGCCAACGCCTGACAGGTTTCTTGCCCGTTTGGTGTCACTCCCCTTAGACTGCGAGCATGTTTGGATTGGGTAACGCCACAGCAACACGTGCGCGCGGGCGCTGGTATCTGCGCTTTGCAATTTTCGTCATCTGCATGTTTGCCGTGGTGGTCATCTATGTGTCCAACCAGTTTCTGACGCAACGGTTCACAGAAACGATTGCCAATCGCGCCGAAGTGCGGCTGGCGCTTCATGTGTCAAACCTGATGAATGAATTGCAGCGGAATGCTGTGGTCCCACAATTGTTGGCGCGTGACCCTGATCTGATCGAAGCACTGTCTGATAATGATTATTCCCAGACGACAGCGCGGCTTCTGTCCTTTGTCGATGAAATTGGGGCGGCGTCTTTGACGTTGCTTGATCGTGAAGGGCGGGTGGTTGCCGCAACGGACCGGTCACGGATTGGGGAAAACCTGCGCAGCTCCGGGCAATTTGTCGACGCAACACGCTCAAACCAAACAGTTTTCACCACATATCAGGATTCCGAAGGGCAGTTCGACTTCATCTATTCGCGCAAAGTCGAGGCAGACGGCAATCTTGCAGGCGTCGTGATGGTCGAGGTCAATGCGCCACGTGTCGAAAGCGGCTGGGTCGGGGTGTCGGATGCTGTCTTCGTCACCGACAGCGAAGGCACGATCATCCTCGCCACAGAGCCGCGCTGGCGCGGCTTTACCGAAGCAGAGGCGCTTGCGCGACAATCAGCACCGTCCGCCATTGAGCGGGCCATCCGTGTGACACGGGGGTGGGCCGCGCTGCCACCTGACGCCTACGTCAGCGGAGAGGCCGTTTTGCGGCGCGAAATGCGCGTTCCCCATCAGGGGTGGCGCATGGTCAGTTTCACGACCTATGCTTCTGTGCGTGATCGTGTGAACGGCATCCTTGCCTTAGAGGCGATGGGTTTTGCGATTCTGCTGGCATTCCTCTTTTGGTCACTGTCGCGAAAGACGGCATCGCGTCTGGTGTTCTTTCAGCGCGAGTCAGCGCAGCTTCGCGCATTGAACCGCCGCTTGCAGCGGGAAATCGCCGAGCGGGAGAAGGTGGAAAAGACACTGGAAGTCGCGGAGCAGACAATCGCCCAGTCTTCAAAGCTTGCAGCACTCGGTGAGATGTCGGCCGCCGTCAGCCATGAGCTTAACCAGCCCTTGGCGGCAATGAAGACCTACCTAGCCGGCGCAAAGCTTTTGCTGCAAAGGGAGCGCCCCGACGAGGCGCTGTCATCGTTCCAGCGCATCGACGACCTTCTTGAACGCATGGGTGCCTTGACGCGCCAACTCAAATCATACGCCCGCAAGGGAACGGATGCCTTTGAACCTGTAGATACAGGGGCTGCCGTTTCGACCGCGCTGTCGTTGATGGAGCCGCAGTTGAAAGCGCGCGCGGTAAACATCGTGCGGATTATCCCGGACGAACCAGTCATGGTGCTGGGCGATCGTTTGCGTCTGGAACAGGTGATTATCAATCTGCTGCGCAACGCGCTTGACGCGACGAAGTCCTCACAAAACCCGACGGTTGAGATATTATTAGCGAAGGGTGACATTGTGAGCCTGACGATTCGTGACAATGGTCCGGGGATCGAAAACCTTGATGAGCTTTTCGAGCCTTTCTACACCACCAAGCAACCCGGTGACGGGGTGGGGCTGGGGCTTGCTATTTCCTCTGGCATTGTGAACGATTTGGGTGGGCGCCTGACAGCTCGCAATGCGGCTGATGGCGGGGCTATTTTCGAGGTGCAACTGCCTGCCATCAAACAGGGGGTCGCCGCGGCAGAATAAGGAATGCAGGCATGACGAAAGCCATGAAGGTCGCAATCGTCGATGATGAAAAGGATATGCGCCAGTCCATATCCCAATGGTTGGCTTTGTCGGGGTTTGATACAGAAACCTTTGCGTCTGCCGAAGAGGCGCTGAAATCACTCGGTTCGGATTATCCCGGCATTGTGGTCAGCGACATCAAGATGCCCGGCATGGACGGGATGCAGTTCCTCAAAAAGCTCAAGGGCGTCGATAGCTCGCTTCCAGTCATCATGATCACGGGTCATGGCGATGTGCCCATGGCGGTCGAGGCGATGCGCGTCGGTGCATTCGATTTTCTGGAAAAACCATTCAACCCTGACCGCATGACAGAGCTTGCCAAGCGGGCAACCCAGGCGCGCAGGCTGATCCTCGACAATCGTGCACTACGCAAGGAGCTTTCTGACGGCTCTGCCTTGATCAAGAAACTGATCGGACAATCGCCCGCAATGGAGCGCCTGAAAGAGGATATTCTGGATCTCGGTCAGGCTGACGGCCATGTGCTGATCGAAGGTGAGACAGGGACGGGCAAGACGCTGGTGGCCCACGCACTTCATGCGGTCGGAGCGCGTGCCAACAAGAAATTCGTCCTCATCAGTTGTGCGGCCTATGATGAAGAAACACTGACACGCCGGATCTTCGGGCCTGCGCGTTCTGATGAGAACATACCGGCCATTGAGGAAGCGCGCGGCGGCACGCTGGTGCTTGAGGATATCGAGGCGCTGAGCTCTCAACTGCAGTCGCGGCTGCTGACGGCGATCAATGACCAGGGGACACCTGCCGAAACACGCATCATTGCGATTTGCAACTTGCAAGAACAGAACAAGACGCTCGAGGATGTGTTGCGGCCTGATTTGTTCTACAGGCTGGCCGCTTTGCGCGTTGTCGTGCCGCCATTGCGTCAACGTGGCGAAGACATCCTGACGCTGTTCACGCGTCTTGGCGAACAGTTTGCCGACGAATACGGCTGCGACGCGCCAGAGGTGACGGCGCAAGAGGCTGCACAGCTATTGCAGGCACCATGGCCGGGCAATGTGCGCCAACTGATCAATGTGGCCGAAAGGGCGGTTTTGCAGAACCGCCGCGGGTCTGGGTCGATCGCATCGCTCTTGATGGCCGATGTCGAAGAGACCAAACCGGCGATGACAACCGAGGGCAAACCACTCAAGGAGTTCGTCGAAGCCTTTGAGCGGATGCTGATCGACAACACCATGCGGCGCCATCGTGGGTCGATTGTTTCGGTGATGGAAGAGCTGTGCCTGCCGCGCCGGACCTTGAACGAAAAGATGGCAAAATACGGTCTGCAACGGTCAGATTACCTTTGATGGTGCAGTGATGCACACGGACACTTGTGCAAGGTGGCAAATCTCCCTTATGTAGACAGTACGGGTGCCCGCGAGATGGTTTTGCGGTGATATCCGATCGGAATTCTCTGCAACGCGGGAAATCAGATTTTCAAGCGACGCAGCTGATTTGACCTTTACAGGTCAGGAGAACGCCGCAGGTCGTGCGACACCGCCGACCGGGCCATGAACGGGCCTCATTGGAGGTCGGAGAGAAACGCGATGCAAAGCGCGCTGATTTTGAGGCATGATGCAGCCGTCCTGAGGGACGCTGGCACAGCCCGCGCGCAAATCGCCAACATCAAACATGTAACACGGACTACGGCACCCCCTGGGGCGCCGCCGGGGTTATTTGTGAACGGACAAAATGCCAAAGAAAATGCTCATCGATGCCACGCACGCGGAAGAAACCCGCGTTGTTGTGGTCGACGGAAACAAAGTCGAAGAATTTGATTTTGAAAGCCAGTTCAAGCGTCAGCTTGCTGGGAATATCTACCTTGCAAAGGTAACACGTGTAGAACCATCGCTTCAGGCGGCCTTCGTGGATTACGGCGGCAACCGCCATGGTTTTCTCGCGTTTTCGGAAATTCACCCCGATTACTATCAGATCCCTGTCGCTGACCGCGAAGCGCTGATCGCTGAAGAAAAGGCCTATGCCGAAGCGATGAAGGCAGAGGCTGAAGCAGAGGCTGAGAAGGCAAAGGACGACAAGCCGAAACCGAAGCGTCGCCGCCGCCGGACAAAAGCAGCAGACGTTGCCAATGGCGATGCAATCGTCACAGAAGAGGTCGAAACGCCCGAAGAGGAAACCTCTGGCGATATCGCCGGTATGGAAACGATTGACCTCGGCGATAGTGACGAGGGCAGTTCACCTATGGAATTGGTCGGTGAAACTCCGGTCGAGACGCCGTCCAACGATGAGGACGACGAAGACGATGACGATGCAGCTGATGCCGAAGGCGATGATGAAGACTCCGATCCGTCTGCAAAGGACGAAGAGATCGAAAGCGTCGCTGAAGAAGATGACACCGATGAAGTCCGCCCTGTGCGCAAGCCGCGCCCAAAGCGGTACAAAATTCAGGAAGTTATCAAGGTTCGCCAAATCCTGCTGATTCAGGTCGTCAAGGAAGAACGCGGCAACAAGGGCGCTGCGCTGACGACCTATCTGTCGTTGGCGGGTCGCTACTGTGTGCTGATGCCAAACACCGCACGCGGTGGCGGGATCAGCCGCAAGATCACGAACGCGGCTGACCGCAAAAAGCTGAAGGATATCGCAAGCTCTTTGACGGTGCCCGATGGCGCTGGACTGATCATCCGCACTGCCGGTGCGCAGCGGACAAAGGCCGAGATCAAGCGCGACTATGAATACCTGCAGCGGATGTGGGAACAGATCCGCGATCTGACTCTGAAATCCTCTGCGCCTGCAAAGATCTACGAAGAGGGCGACCTGATCAAGCGGTCGATCCGTGATCTCTACTCAAAAGAGATTGACGAGGTGATCGTCGCCGGCGAACCGGGGTACCGGACGGCGAAAGACTTCATGAAAATGATCATGCCGTCCCATGCCAAGAACGTGAAAAACTACACTGATCAGCTCCCGCTTTTTGCACGCTATCAGGTGGAAGGCTACCTAAACGGTATGTTCAATCCGACCGTGCAGCTTCCGTCGGGTGGCTACATCGTGATTGGCATCACCGAGGCTTTGGTGGCTATTGACGTGAACTCAGGACGTGCCACCAAGGAAGGGTCGATTGAGCAGACTGCGCTCAAGACAAACCTTGAGGCTGCTGACGAAGTCGCGCGGCAACTGCGCCTGCGCGACCTTGCCGGTCTTATTGTTATCGACTTCATCGATATGGACGAGCGCAAAAACAACAATGCGGTTGAAAAGCGGTTCAAAGACCGCCTCAAAACGGACCGTGCACGCATTCAGGTTGGCCGGATCTCCGGATTTGGGCTGCTCGAAATGTCGCGCCAGCGTCTGCGTCCCGGCATGTTGGAAGCGACCACACAGATGTGCCCGCACTGCCACGGCACAGGATTGCTTCGCTCTGACGATAACGTTGCACTCGCAATCCTGCGCGCCCTTGAGGAAGAAGGCGTGCGGGGACGTTCGAAAGAAGTTCTCGTCAAGGCACCGATCTCGATTGCGAACTTCCTGATGAACGGAAAGCGCGAGCATATCGCCGACATTGAAACCCGTTACGGGATGTCGGTCCGGATCGAATGTGATCCTGCGCTCGTCTCGCCGGACTATGCGATTGAAAAGTTCAAGACTGCCACGCGTGTTGTTCCGGAACCTGCGCAGGTGGTGAGCGCGGCCGTCGTTATGGAAGAGCAAAGCGATGATGATGCTGGCATTATCATTGACGATGACGATGATGATAACACCCCTGAGGAACAGGCATCCGAAGACAAGCCAAAGCGCAAACGCCGTCGCCGGCGTCGCCGCCGCGGTGGGGGCAACAAGGACGGTGAAAACCAGACGCAAACTCAGGACGAGAGCGGGACCGAATCCGATACGCCTTCTGAGGATGCCCCTTCGGCAGAACCTGTAGAGGCAAAGACGCCGGAAGAGGCACCTGCCGAGAAGCCAAAGCGCACGCGTAGCCGCCGCAAGAAAAGTGACGCCGACACAGAGACCTCGGAAGAGGTGACTGCACCTGAGGCAGAGGCTTCTGCTGCTGACGCCAAATCCGAAACCGATGCTGAAGAGAAACCGGCACCGAAAAAGCGGACGCGGCGCAAGAAAGCTGACTCCAGCGCTGAGGAGGGGGGTACTCCGGCCGCTGCCGAAGCAGAGGCAACCCCTGAGGCCGAAGAAAAGCCCAAACCCAAGCGCACCCGCCGCAAGAAGGCCGAACCAAAATCAGAGGACGCGCCTAAGGCAGAGGACGCGCCAAAGGCAGAGGAAGCACCGCAGGTTGCCGCATCCGAGCCTGAGCAGCCTCAGCAGGACACACAAGCGCCTGACCCGGAACCTGCGCCACAGGTCGAAGTGGTGTCAGAAGCAACGGTCGAGACAGTGACCTCCGAACCGGCGGCTGAAGACAAGCCCAAGCGTAAGGGCTGGTGGAACATCGGTCGTTCATGAACGGCACGGTCGTGATCACAGGGGGCTGCGGCTTTTTAGGCGCAGCCCTCGCGCGTTTGATAGCGACACGCGGTGTGACGCTGCCAGATGGCCGCCACATTGAACCGCGCATTGCGCTGTGGGACAGGCCGGACGCGATTGCCCCTGATCTGGACGGCACGACATTTGCGGCCGTCGATATTTCTGACCCTCAGGCTGTGTCTGCAGCCATGCCCGATGACGTGGTTCTTGTGTATCATCTCGCTGCCGTTGTGAGCGGGCAGGCCGAAGCTGATTATGACCTCGCGATGCGCGTCAATCTGGGCGGGACCAATGCCATTCTGGCCGCGACACGTGCTGCGGGCGACAACATTCCGCTGATCGGGACGTCGTCATTGGCCGTCTATGGCGGTCGACCTTCCGAGCCGCTGACCGAAGCAACACAAATCCAGCCACAGAATACCTATGGCGTCACGAAAGCTATGGCGGAACTTGTGATGGCGGACTACCGCCGCCGTGGCTGGGTGGATGCCCGCACGTTGAGATTGCCGACTGTGACCGTGAGACCGGGGAAACCGAATGCTGCGGCTTCATCATTCGCTTCCTCAATCATCCGCGAGCCTTTGAAAGGCGAAGAGGCAATCTGCCCTGTCGATCCCGGGCTGGCGATGTGGGTCGCTTCGCCGGATGCCGCTGTCGCAGCACTTTGGCATGCCTCGTCGGTCGCGTCAGAGGACTGGCCCGCCTTCGGGGCCGTCAATGTTCCGGGGTTGCGCGTCACTGTCAGTGAAATGATTGCGGCCCTACGCCACCACGCAGGAGATACTGCGGCTGACCTGATCAGGATGGAACCGGACGAACGGATAGCCGCAATCGTTGGCACATGGCCCACGCTTTTTGACACCTCGCTTGCTCAGCGCCTGGGGTTTGCAGGAGACGCAGACCTTGATGCGATTCTGACTCAAGCTCTGGCGATGAAATAGACCTGCGACGCGCCCAGATCGTCTGACGCCAACAGGGTGTGGCCGGCCTCTTGGCAGAAATGCGGGATATCGATGACAGCGGCAGGATCATCGGCCTCGACACGCAAGATCTGGCCTGATTGTAGGGCCATCAGCCGCTTTCGGGCTTTTAACACGGGCAGGGGGCAAAGCAGCCCCTTGGCATCCAACTCAGCATCAAAATCCATAGGCTGGAGGTAAGGCCGATGTTTCATTTTGTCCACCAAGATGTGACAGCTTCGCACGTGACCTTGGCCGATGGCTGGCTTAGGTAGGAGGGCGAAAGGATACCCATGCTCGATACAGCGCTGATCTTCGACGCGGCTCTCTTGCCTGCCATGCTGGTCGCTATGGCAGCGGGCGTTCTGTCGTTCCTGAGCCCCTGCGTTCTGCCGGTCGTGCCGCCTTATCTGGCCTATATGGGCGGTGTCTCTGTCAGCGAAATGGAAGAAGCACGGCAGGCACGCAGACGCGTTTTTGTGGCATCTGTTTTCTTCGTGCTGGGTCTTTCCACCGTGTTTCTTTTGCTCGGGATGGCATTCTCGGCCATGGGTCGGATGCTGCTGGCGTGGCAGGATGCGATGCTGATTGGCGCTGGTTTGTTGATCATGGTACTTGGCGCGCATTTCATTGGCGTCTTCAGGATCGGGTTTCTGGACCGCGAAATGCGGGTTGATGCGGGCGATCGGGGTGGATCGGCCTTCGGTGCCTATTTGCTTGGGTTGGCATTTGCATTCGGTTGGACGCCCTGCCTTGGGCCAATCCTTGGCGCGATATTGAGCCTTGCGGCATCAGAGGCAGACGTGACACGCGGTGCAACCTTGCTGGCAATCTACGCACTTGGCCTTGGAATTCCCTTCCTGCTCGTTGCTGCATTCTTTCCGCGCCTGAAAGGCGTCATGGCCTGGATGAAGCGCCATATGGACAGGATCGAGCGGATATCGGGGCTCTTGCTCTGGACCGTTGGTCTGATGATGATCACCGGGCAATTCGCAGCATTCAGTTTTTGGCTGCTCGAGACCTTTCCCGCTCTCGCATTGGTGGGCTAAACCACTATGCTGATCTGACGCGAGAAAGACGCGGAACGGTCAGGATCAGGCGGGTATGGCAAAAAACGCAAAGCAGGTCAGGCGCAGGCGGGTGTTCCACATCCCCGGCTATGATCCTATGCACCCGCGCCGCTATCGTGAACTTTACCGCACAGAAGGGGCCGCACAGGCGGCGATTTCTGGCTACCGCATCCGCGTGCAAGCGGCATCCTCTCAAGACAGCTTTTGCTGGGACGTTACCGGTGAATTCGCGAAAGCGACGGTGAAATCCCGGATCGATGTGTTGATGTGGTCGGACATCGTCAGAGACAGCATGGCGCAGTCGATCCCGGCAACGTATCTGCAACTTCTCAAAACCGCTTGGACGTACATCGGAACTGGCGCTCTCTTTCGATTGATGCGTCTGCGCAAGGGCCCCATCATAGCAGCGCTCTATCCTGTTGTGTTCCTGCTTGCCCAGCTTGGCATTGCCGTTGGCGCTGGCTGGCTTTTGGGAGGGGCTGCTGCGCAGATTGTCGGTGCTGGAACAGGCGAAGGTGCGTTTGCGGCCTGGCTTGCGCTGACGGCACAATGGTTTGTCCTCGGGCTTGTCGCAACCGTGATCCTGCGCTGGTTCAAGTCGTTGGACAACCGTGTCTTTGCCTACTACCTCACGCATGACTACGCGTTCTCGGCAAACGCGAATGGCGCATATCCCGAAAGGCTTGAGGCCCGTCTGGACCAGTTTGCGGATCAAATTGCTGCGGCCCTTCAAGAGACAACGGATGAGGTGCTCGTTGTCGGGCATTCGTCTGGCGCGCATCTTGCAATCTCGATCGTGGCGGATCTTCTGCGTGATGGCCGTGTGCCCCGGAACGGTCCAACCCTTTCGCTGCTGACCTTGGGACAGGTGGTTCCCATGGTGTCATTCCTGCCGAAAGCTGACCGGCTGAGGGCAGATCTGAAATACCTCAGCGAAAATGACGCCTTGGCTTGGGTGGATGTCACAGCACCTGGTGATGGTTGCTGTTTTGCGCTTTGCGACCCTGTGGCCGTCTCTGGTGTCGCAGGGCAATCGCAAAAGTGGCCACTGGTCCTTTCGGCTGCCTTCACCAAGACACTCTCAGCAAGCAGGTGGCGGCAATTACGCTGGCGGTTCTTCCGGCTCCACTTCCAATATCTTTGCGCCTTCGATCAGCCGCAGGGGTACGACTACTTTCAGATCACAGCGGGACCGATGACGTTGAGGGACCGTTTCGCAGGGCGAGGCCACTCGCGCTCGCGTTTCGCACAAGCGATCTCGAAATACCGGTCCGTTGCATGAGTGACCCGCAGCCACCCAAACCGGAGTCCCGGCCTGAGCGTGTCTCGCTTTGGCGCTACATGCGTCTTTTCCGCAAGGACATCCTGTCAGCGCAGCCGGCGAAACTCTATCGGGCGTGGATGGCGGAATTTAGAACCCCCTTCTTCAGAAGCTTTCTCGTCAATGATCCGGCCCTGCTAGATGTGGTTTTGAAAGAACGCCCAGATGATTTTCCGAAGTCGGACAGGATTGGTGCGGGGTTGCGCCCGCTTTTGGGTGAAAGCGTCTTTTTGACAAACGGCGATGTTTGGAAGCGGCAAAGGCGCATTATCGACCCAGCTTTTGCAGGGGGGCGTCTGAAGGATACATTTGACGGGATCAAAGGCGCGGCTGACGCTGGTGTGGTGCGGCTGAAGGCATCTGGTGATGGCGCGCAGGAAATCGAAGCAGTGGCGAGCCATATCGCCGCTGACGTGATCTTCAGGACGCTCTTTTCGATCCCCATTGAGGATGAAACGGCGCAGAAGGTCTTTTTGGCGTTTCAGGCGTATCAGCGCACGCAACCCATCTTGAACCTTGCTGCGTTCATCAATGGCCCGCGCTGGATGCCACGCTTTTTCAAATCACAGACACGGCGCACTGCGAAGGAAATCCGCCAGTTGATTGCGCAGCTCACAGAGCAGCGTTTGGCGTTGATCGCGGCGGGTGACGCCCCTGATGATCTGGCCACCAAAATCCTGACGACAGTTGATTCTGAAACTGGCGAGACATTCTCTCGTGATGAAATGATCGACCAGGTCGCGATCTTTTTCCTCGCCGGTCACGAAACGAGTGCATCGGCGCTGTCCTGGGCGCTTTATCTTTTGGCGCTTTATCCTGAATGGCAGAGAAAGCTGGCAGAGGAAGCACGGGCCTATGATGGTTCTTTTGCCGGCCTATCGGGGCTGAAGCTGACGAAGGATGTGTTCCGCGAAACCCTACGCCTTTATCCGCCGGTGCCGATGATGGTGCGCGAAGCCGCCCGACCAGAGAGATTTCGCAATCGAGACGTCCCGCACGGCGCACAAATCGTGTTATCGCCCTGGCACCTGCATCGCCATGAACGGCTTTGGCAAAACCCTGACGGTTTTGATCCTGGACGCTGGTCGACCGAAGACGCGAAGGAAGCGGCGCGCAAGGCCTATATGCCATTCTCGGCAGGTCCGCGGGTCTGCAGCGGGGCAGGGTTTGCCATGATTGAAGGCGTCGTTCTTCTGGCGACCCTGCTTCGCGCGTTTGAGTTTGAGATCAGCACCCCGCGCCCACCTGTGCCGGTTGCGCATCTGACCGTCAGATCGCGTGGCGGGATTTGGCTGACAATTCATCCGCGAAGTGATTCTTGTTTCGAAAAGGTAAACGGTTGATTTTGAGACAAAAAATAACAGTAGATGAACGGGGTAAACCTGTCTTCGCCTTAACCGCTCAAATCATTGGCAAATTTCCGCTCTTTTCACGCTGGTTGCCGAAATGTGTTCAAACTAAGGCAAAGAAAAGACGAATTGTGATTGGCGCATATGCCGCCTTTGTGCCACAACTAACAGGTGACTTATTTATCAAGTAATTTTTCGTTGTTGGGGTAAGGTATGACTATTTCGCTGCCAGGTTCCAAGAAACGCGGTCTTGCTGGGCTGTTGGGACAGAAGAAGACTCAGAACATCAAACCCGCTGCACAAAAGCAGCTGGAGGCAGCTCAGGTTGCCAAGTTGTTCCAGAAGGGTGTTGAAGAGCCGAAGGAGTATCGGCCTGCTAAACTCAATGCCCACGAAATCAAGGAACGCGACGCGCTGTCCAGTCTGCGCGGTGCACTTTACAAGCGGAAACGCTAGTTTTCCAAAGCGCGTTCGAGAACAAATATCCTGATCGCTGACGCGAGGCCGATGTCGCCGCGCGCGGCGTCAATCTCTGCGGCAAGCCCGTTGATGGTGTCTCCCTGCGCATCAGCGATGCGCTTGAACTCTTTCCAGAAAATATCTTCCAGCGAGACACTCGTCCGGTGACCTTTGAGCGTCAGAGAGCGCTTTACCGGACGGCGGTGATCGGTCATTCGGTGTCCCGTTTGTGTTGGTCAAGGCGCGCGACCGCCTGAGCCGCTCGCGCCTTGTCCAGATCCTTTTGTGCCTTTGTACGGCCAAACCGCACAGCGTTTTCATCCGCTTGTGATTTGGCCGCAGCGCGGGCCTTTGCCTTGCGAACCTTGTTGAGGTTCACCGGCTTCATTTGGGGCCGATCATCTCTTCAGGGCGGACCACACGCTCGAAGGTCTCTTCATCGACAAAGCCAAGCTTGATCGCCTCTTCCTTGAGGGTTGTGCCGTTCTTGTGCGCTGTCTTTGCGACGGTCGTGGCGTTGTCATAGCCGATTGTCGGGGCAAGCGCAGTTACCAGCATCAGCGATTCACGCATCAACTGGTCGATGCGACGCTCGTCCGCCTTGATCCCGACGACGCAGTTATCGGTGAATGCGCTGCAGGCATCGCCGATCAGTTGCATCGACTGCAACACATTGTAGGCCATCATCGGCTTCATCACGTTCAGTTCGAAGTGTCCTTGGGAACCGGCAAAGCCAACGGCAGCGTCATTGCCCATGACGTGCGCGCAGACCTGTGTGATGGCTTCAACCTGCGTGGGGTTCACCTTGCCGGGCATGATCGAAGACCCTGGCTCGTTCTCGGGCAGCATCAACTCGCCAAGTCCACAACGCGGGCCCGAGCCGAGGAAGCGGATATCGCAAGCGATCTTGTAAAGGCTCGCAGCGACTGTTTTCAGCGCGCCTGACATCTCGACCAATGCATCATGCGTGGCCAAGGCTTCGAATTTATTCGGGGCAGTGACAAAGGGCAGGCCGGTGATCTCGGCCATGTTCGCAGCAACAGTCTCGCCCCAACCTTTTGGCGTGTTCAGGCCGGTGCCGACGGCGGTGCCGCCTTGCGCCAATTCGTAGATCGCGGGCAGGGCGCCTTTGATCCGACGGATGCCCATCGCGACCTGATGCACATAGCCAGAGAATTCCTGACCCAGCGTCAGCGGCGTTGCATCCATTGTATGCGTGCGGCCGATCTTGATGATGTGGTCAAACTCAGCCTGTTTTTCCGCAAGCGCCGCATGCAGTTTTTCCAGTCCCGGCAGCAAGACATCGCGGGCGGTCATTGCAACAGCGATATGCATCGCAGTCGGGAAGGTGTCATTTGATGACTGACCCATGTTGCAGTGATCATTCGGGTGGACAGGGTCCTTGGAGCCGATTTCGCCGCCCAGAATTTCAATCGCGCGGTTCGAGATGACCTCATTTGCGTTCATGTTGGACTGGGTGCCGGATCCGGTCTGCCAGACCACCAGCGGGAAGTGATCATCGAGTTTGCCGGCAACTACCTCTGAAGCGGCTTCGATGATGGCGTCAGCGCGTTCAGCGTCAAGTTTTCCGCGTTCTTTGTTGGCCATGGCACAGGCCTGCTTGATCACACCAAGCGCGCGCACGATCGCGACAGGCTGCTTTTCCCAGCCGATGGGGAAGTTCATGATGGACCGCTGGGTCTGTGCCCCCCAGTAGCGATCTGCAGGGACCTCAAGTGGGCCGAAGCTATCGGATTCAGTACGTGTGGCGGTCATGGTGTTCCCCTTGGCTGTCGTTCCCCTGACCTATAGGCAGGCAGACTTCGCAGGGCAATAAGCACGCGACGCTTGCGGCGTTTTGTTAGCGCAAAACGGCGTTCTCGCGGGCTATTTCCGGAACTTGTCGAGGCTGACGACTTCTGCCTCGCGGGGAGCATCGTCAGATGTATCGTCCGGTTCGACCATTTCTTCCATCGGAGCCTCTGCCACGTCGCGCGGCGCGTCAGCCTCGTCATCGTCCTGCGTTTCAAAACGCAATCCGAATTCGACGGATGGATCTACGAAAGTCTTGATCGCATCGTAGGGAATATAAAGCGGTTCAGGGTTGTCGCCGAAATTCAGCGTGATCGCGAAACCTTCGTCTGTGACGTCGAGGTTGGCAAACCAGTGCTGGATGACAATCGTCATTTCGCCAGGATAGCGGTCAGACAGCCAGTCGGCGATTTCGACATCAGGATGCATCGTGTCGAAGGTGATGAAGAAATGATGCTGCCCGGGAAGCCCGTCCTGCTGCACATCAGAGAGCACCTGCTGGATCAAGCTGCGCATCGCGCGATGCATCAGATTGCCATAGTCGATTGTCTTGGACACGGGACCGATCTCTCCTCTGCTTGAAACTCAGCATAAGGGATTCGATGGGAGTGAAAAGGGGAAGCTGCGTCAACCGCCTAAAGCGTACCCGCGAACGCACCCAGGATAGCGCAGATCGCCAGTGTCGCAGGAAGAGGCATCTGGCGGCGAAATATCAGATAAGCGGCGACCAATGACAGGGCCACGGCTTTGAGGTGGATGTCAGACACATCGGGAATAAAGGTCGTCACTGGCCCGGCGTTGAACTGGGTGACCGTTCCGAAGAAGACATGAAACGCAAACCAAAGCGACAGGCTGGCAATCACGCCAACCACAGCAGCCATGACGCCCGCCAATGCCTTTCGCAGGCGCGGTTGACCGTCAAGCCAATCAATCAGCGGGGCGCCGGCAAAGATCCAGATGAAACAGGGCACGAATGTCACCCAGAGCGTTAATGCCCCTGCAACGAAGGCCATTTGCGCACCACCTTGCGCCGCACCAGCCAACATACCGACAAACTGTGTGACAAGGATCAACGGCCCTGGCGTTGTTTCGGCAAGCCCCAAAGCGTCGATCATTTGTTCCGTCGTCAGCCATTCCAGATTCACGACGACCTCTTGCGTCATGTATGCCAGAACCGCGTAAGCACCACCGAATGTCACGACCGCAAGCTTTGAAAAGAAAAGGCCAAGCGAGACGAGAAAGGTGCTGTCCTGCAGCCAGAGAACGACCAAAGGCATGGCCCAGATGATCAGGCCGACCAGCAGGATCAGCGCCGATTTGCGCAGCGAAACGGGTGCCACCGTCTGCGCTGGCTGCGCGGTTCCGGACCCAAGCGCGGCAACCACTGCCGCAACCGCAATCACAAGCGGAAACGGGACGGCAAAGACGTATAACGCGACGAAGGCCGCGATTGCGATGATCCGGTGCCTGATACTGATGAGTGCGCGGCGCGCCAGTTTGATCAAGGCTTCAATGACAATCACCACGACTGCAGCTTGAATGCCTAAAAACACAGCCTGAACAACGGGCAGTGCGCCAAAGCTCAAGTAGAGATATGCAAGAATAGAGATAACAATCGCACCCGGCAGGACAAACAGGCCGCCGCCGATCAACCCGCCGGCAACACCGCGCTGTTTCCAGCCTGCGTAGGTCGCAAGCTGCATTGCCTCGGGACCGGGCAGAAGCATGCAGAAAGACAGGGCTTTGAGGAAATCTGCCTCAGTCAGCCATTTCTGCTCTTCGACGAGCGATTTGTGCATCAGCGCAATCTGCGCGGCAGGTCCACCGAAAGACAGGATACCGATCCGTCCGAACACACGGCAAAGATCGGCAAAGCTGGGTGAGGAACTAGCCAAAGATCCTGCTGATCTCGCGTAGGATCTTCGCGCGAAGGGTGGCGGGGTATTCTCTGTGTGTTCTGGCTGTCATCACGAAACCGTTTCGGGTGATGACGGATGACTGGTAGAAATTGGTGATCGCGACACCGAGAGACTCAATCGCGATGCCGTTGATGGTGACACCGGCCCTTTCAGCTGCGTTGCGCGCGACCCTGACGTCTGAACCGCCGTTGGGGGTGCCATCGCCTGAGATGTCGATGACGCGCCTGTTGCACTGTGGGACATCATCAAACATCCGCAGCGAAAAATAGATCGCCTCAGCCGGGGCGGTGTCCGACAAGACAAATGCACGTTCAAGTGCGCGGGCCTGCTGGGAGAGCCGCTCAACATCAAACACGGTTTTGACCTCTGTCCAAGGTATTGAAATTTCTTGTTTATCTTCACCTGACCACTGCACAACAGCAACTGTTGTTCCGGTCTGGACCATGGTGTCGCGGATTTCGGGGTCCTGCAGGGCATCCGCCAGACCGTCGATCTGGAGGCGATATTCGGCAACATCGACCGAGTTTGAGACGTCTATTGTCAGGATCAACGCAGTGTCGCAGGCGTATGTGGTCGCAGGGGCAAGGGCAAGCGCGCAAGCAAAGGCAGAAGACTTCAAATTCATGGCGCAGAAGGTGACACGCGGACGCCTGATTTCAAGTGCGAAACGATGGCCAGCCCAACAATACTGTGTGAAATGCAGGTTTCTGTTGCCAGGTACCTGCGAACCCCGCCTGAGGTCGCAAAACCTCAGGAGTTAGATTTCGATATTACGCGCAGCTTAGGCTGCGAGTGCCATCGGTGCTTTGTTGTCATTTGCAACTAGCTTATGTGAACCGATAACGGTGGTATCTCACCGAGACAAAGCAAACCCCTTTAGACGTTCGTCGATCCTGTTTCGGCCCCATGATCCCCAAATGAAGGATTTTGGTGGAGCCGCCGGGTACCGCCCCCGGGTCCGATCCGCTTATTACGAGCGCGTTTATGTCCATAGTCCCGAAGGACATCCTATAGATAAGGCGGGGGGCGGGGTGCTGCAAGGGCCTGAAATTACCGTACACATGCTGTACACAGGCTGTACACAGCCCGTACACCGGCTGTGCATACACTGTGCAGCGGGGGCATCAGGCCATGTGCAACCTTTATTCTCTGACCTCGACCCAATCGGCGATTGCCGATCTGGTCAATCTGTGGCGCGATGATACGGGCAATCTGCCGTCTTTGCCGGCAATCTATCCAGACTACCCGGCCCCGGTCGTCACCCACGAGGATGATGGCCGCGTGATGCGGATGATGCGGTGGGGCATGCCGTCGCCTGCTTTCGCATTGAAAGGCAAAAAGACCGACAAGGGTGTCACGAACGTCCGTAACACCAAATCGCCGCACTGGCGGCGGTGGTTGGGGCCTGCACATCGCTGCGTCGTCCCCTTTACCAGCTTTTCAGAGTACAAGGCCGTGAAGGGTGGGCGGCCCGAGGTGGTCTGGTTCGCCCCAACAGGGGAACAGAAGACGCTCTTTTTTGCTGGCATCTGGACCAACTGGACGTCTGTGAGAAAGCTCAAGGAGGGCGAGGTGACGGCGGACATCTTTGCCTTTCTGACCGTAGAGCCGAATGCCGTCGTTGCACCAATCCACCCCAAAGCGATGCCCGTCATCCTGCGCAGCGCTGAAGCTGTCGATCACTGGTTGTCAGCGCCCACCGAAGAGGCCCTGCGGCTGCAAAGGCCCTTTCCAGATGACGGGCTGGGAGTGGTGGATGAGGCGGTTTAGATGTGAGGGAGCAAGAAATGAGTTTTGATATCGGTTTCTGGCGCTATCACGAAGGTGCTGAAGAGGATCATGTAGCGGTCTATGCTGCGCTGTTGGACGGCGAGGATGTAGCTGCTGTTCAGCAGATCGACACCGCCGCGATGGTCGCTACGCTGGGTACTGTGCTGAAAGGCTGGACCCGCGAGGGCGAGATCTATTGGACCTCGCCTCAGCACAGGATGTCGGCGCAGACCGGCGACAAGCTTTTGGCGCTGAGTATGAACTTTGGTGCGGCGCGCAGCGTGCTTTTGAAGGTTTCAACGCCCATGCGGCGCTACGGGTGCGGGTTGTGGAACCCGCAGATGAATGCCTGGCTGCCCGGCTATGATATCGCAGACAACTAGCTATCTGTACTGCGGGTGTCCCTTGGGGCCTCAATCGGTAGAAATCGCCGTGCCATCCGGCGCAATCAGATACCAGCGTCCGCCAAAGCTGCGGATTCCGTGGCCAATCGGTTCGCCCTCGGCGGTGTCGCGGTAGAAATAGAACAAGGCATTTGAATTGTAGATCGCGACTTCCTCGCCTTCCCACATCACAGTGGCAGCGAGTTGGCTGTCCATTTCATCATCCACAACCAGATCACCGTCCACGGTGACAAGGGGCCATTCGCCAAGGCAGCGGGCGTTGCAGGAATCAAGTGGTGTCTGCCCGTCGCCTGCGCCGATGCGGGTGTCGAACATATAGACCGGCAGGCCGTTGCCTGCTTCGACGTAGGGTCCGTGTTCATCGCTGATGGCCACTTGCAGGCTTGTGCCGTCGGTCGCCAATGCGGTGCTGGCGCAAAGTGTTGCGGCCAGAGTGATCATGCTCATCTTCTTTTTCATTTGGTCCTCTTGCATTTGCGTTCCGCGATCAAACGGCGCGGCGCAACGATCGTTCCGCCTGAGGCATGCGACTGCGACAAAGGACCATCCTGCGCAGGTGAGGGGTGCGCGTGCGAGTCCTCAGTTGTCCGATGATCCCTGCTGCGACGGGCGATTGACTATGCGAGGTTGAGAAATACCGCTGGCACGCCCACGGCGGCCTCGACGATGAAATAGATCCATTTCTTTTTGAAACGTCCGTCAATGACCAGCGAGGTTGCCCGCCCCACTGCGGCACCACACCAGCAAAACCCGAGCATTGCGTAGGCGGTCGGTGTGCCGATCAAAAGTGCACCGACCCCCATGCCCACGAAAAGCGCCCCGGCTGAGGCGCGGACCTCTGACAAGGCCATGGTCGAGTCGCCGCCGGACATATCCAGCTGTCCCATGGTGTATTTCGGTGCAAGCCAGCCAAAGACGCCTAGACCGATACTGGCGAGGGCAAAGAGAATGTTGAGAATGTCCATTGGGCCGCTCCTGCGATGATCTACGAGGCCTTAACGTGGAGCGGAACGGTTTGGTTTCAACCGTTCAAGAGGCTTGCGAGTATTGCGCTGCGATGCTGCTGAATCCGTCATAGCGCTGTGCGATAATCCGCGTCAGGGCGCGCCCTTGCGGTGTGATGCTGATCTTGTCGCCAGACCTTGTCACATAGCCCGCGAAGTCTTTCAGCAGGGCCTCGTGGATTGAGGTGAGTGTTGCGGCCTGAGGGTGGCTGGCAAGGGCCGTCAGGTCGATTTCAAAGTCGCACATCAGCATGTTGATCGCCTGTGCATGAAGCCGGTCGGTCTCTGTCATGGCATAGCCGCGGTGGCCGGCAAGCTGTCCCGCCTCGATCCGTTCGATGTAGGCGGCTGTTGCGGCAGCGTTCTGGATGTAGCCTTCGGCAAATTGCGAGATCGATGATGCGCCGATCCCGATCAGGGTCGGGCAGGTATCATCGGTGTAGCCTTGGAAGTTGCGCCGCAAGTGGCCGGATTTGGCGGCACGTGTCAGGCTGTCTTCGGGTTTGCCAAAGTGATCGATCCCGATGGCGGTATAGCCCGATCCGGTAAAGGCATTCGCGGCCTGCCGAGCAAGGTGGTAGCGCTCTTCCTCTTTTGGCAGCGCGTCGTCAGGGATCAGCTTCTGGCGCTTTGAAAACGTCGGGACATGGGCGTAGCCGAAAAGCGCGATCCGGTCGGGGTCAAGGGCAGAGACCTTGGCGATGGTATCGGCCAGCTTGCCCGGTGTCTGGTATGGCAGGCCGTAGACCAGATCAGCGTTCAAAGAAGTAATCCCGGCGGCGCGCAATGTTTCAACGCAAGCGCGGGTCTGGGCAAAGCTCTGCTTGCGCCCGATCGCTTCTTGCACGTCGGTTGCGAAGTCCTGAATGCCGATGCTGGCGCGGGTCATGCCCATTTCGGCCAGCGCTGCAATCTTGGCTTCGTCGACAAGTGTCGGGTCGATCTCGACCGAGAAGCTGAAGTTTTCCGCAGGCGGGATGACGTCCTTGACGGCTTTTGCCAGCGTTCTGATCATCTCTGGCGGGAGGATCGTCGGCGTTCCGCCGCCCCAGTGCATCTGTCCCATCCGCACCCCTTGCGGGAGGGTGTCGCGAAGCAGGGCGAGTTCCTTGAGGACCACTTGCAGGTAGTTGGCTACAGGTTTGAGCGTTGTGGTGCCTTGTGTGCGGCAGGCACAGAACCAGCACAGGCGTTCGCAGAAGGGGATGTGGACATAGACAGAGACCGGGACGGCGGGGTCGAGCGCCTGAAGCGATGCCGTCTGAAACGCCTGATCCGTCTGCGGGGAGAACGCAGTTGCTGGCGGATAACTGGTGTAACGGGGCACGCGGGCGTCAAAGAGGCCCAATCGGCGCATATCATCAAGGTTTGTCATGGCACTGTCATGACAGGATGCCGCAGCGCCGTATTTGCGCCAGATCAAGTCCTTGCAAAAATCCTAGCTGCGCTGGTCGATAAAGCAGGCAGAGACTTCGGCGACACGCTCTGGCGGGGTGTCATTGCGAAAGAAGGTCGCAAAGCCGGTCTCGGGGAACATCAGATAGGTCTGGGTGGAGTGATCGACGAGGTAGAACTCGGGGTCGTCATCCTGTACACGGTAGTAGGTGCGATAGGCCTGACTGGCGGCGCGGATCTGTTCGGGTGATCCTGTCAGGCCGATCATGTCATCGTGAAAGTTGTCGGTGAACTCGCGCACCACCTCGACGGTGTCGCGTGCGGGATCGACGGTGATGAAGGCGGTGCCGATGTCGATCCCTTCGTCTTCAAGAATATAGGCCGCCTGTGCGTTGCGCATCGCATCCAGCGGGCAGACGTCGGGGCAGAATGTATAACCAAAGTAGATCAGCGTGGGCTTGGTGATCACCTCGGCCTCTGTGACCGTTTCACCGGTTTCAGAGACAAGCTCGAATGGTCCGCCGATGGCTGCACCCGCAACGGCGGTATCGCCGCAAGGTGCCGGTGTCTGCATCGCTTGCCATGTGTAGACCCCCAGACCTGCCGCAGCAGCGAGAGTGACGGTTCCAAAGATTGCGGCTTTCATCACGTATCCCTTGGCTGATTGCGCGGTGTCAGTCGCAGATTCGCAACCCTTTGACCATGCGGCACGGGTTCACAAAACTTTCAGATCAGCCGTTTCTGGCGGCATCGCGTTGCGCGAAGACATCCTGCGCCAACTCTTGCGTGTAGGCGGCAAGCGCTGCCAGTTGGGCGTCAGCCCCGGCGGCATCCTGTGCCTCAAGCGCGTCGGCGATGGCGCTGTGATAGCCGATGATCTTTTCACGAGAACGCGCGGAAAAGGTGATCATGTTCATCAAGGGCTGCATCGCCTCGACAGCCCCGGCCAGTTGATAGGACAGCACCGGATTGCAGGCGGCATCGACAAGCGCACGGTGGAAGGCAACATCTGAGGCGCAGAATGCCTCATCCGTCAGGCCCGGCTGGGATTGCCTGTGCGCTTCGGCCCGCATGGTGGCGAGATGATCGGCGGTCCGCCGTTCCGCCGACAGGGGCGCGCAGGCCCGTTCCAGCGCGTAGCGCGCCTCGCAGGCTGTCGCGAAGCTGACCTCGTTCATGGACAGCAGAAGCGTCGAGGTGGTGATCTGCTGTCCGTAGGCGTCCTCAAACCGCAACCGGTTGACGAAAGCGCCGCCTGTTGCGCCGCGCTGCGTGCGGATCAGGGACTGTGCGCCAAGCCGTTTGAGGGCCTCGCGCACCGTGGGGCGGGAGACGGCAAATTGCTCGGCCATTTCGGCCTCTGACGGCAGCCGTTCATCGACAGGCAGGTCGCCGGAGATGATGGCATCCTTGATTGCCTTGGCAATCTGGGCCGAGAGGTCGGCGGGATTCTTGGGATCAATTTTCATTTGTCAGACAATTAAACGTCTGACATATGATATGGCAAGAGTTGAGTCGTCACGAGGAAAGGTTGGGAGGCCGTCCTTGCCGCAGATTATCCGCGCATCTTTGTGGTTGTCGTTCTTTGGCATCATCCTGCTGTCGTGGGCGATGCTTTATATGATGGCCATCGACATGGACCTCGATCTGATTGGCCGCCCCGGACCGATGGCGCAGGCCATGTCCGATATGGACCCGCGGATGCCAATGTCGATGCCGATGGCAGAGTTCGGCCCGCTCTTTGCGATGTGGGCTGTGATGATGGCGGCGATGATGCTGCCGACCATGGTGCCGACGCTGACCACCTATGAGCAGCTTATGATCAGTGCTGACGGCACGCGGGCCGGTTGGCTGGGTGTGCTGCTGGGCTACTTCGTGGTGTGGGTCGCCTTTGCCGCAGTGATTGCGGGTGTCCAACTGGCGCTGCTCTTTGGTGGTGTGATCAACATGCTGGGGATCGGGGTCAAATGGTTCTCGGTTGTTTTGCTGATCGCGGTTGGTGCGTTTCAGTTCACCAAGGCGAAAGAGACCTGCCACGGCGTCTGTCACGCCCCGATGACCTATTTCCTTGGCCAATGGCGCACCGGTTTTGGTGGTGGTTTGCGCATGGGTCTGGGGCTGGGCGCTTTTTGTGTGGGGTGTTGCTGGGGCTATATGGCGCTTGGCTTTGTCGGCGGCACGATGAGCCTTTTGTGGATGGGCCTCGCCACGCTGTTGATGATTTTGGAAAAACTGCCTGACATCGGGCACTATGTGATCAGACCCACCGGCGCGGTTTTGATCGCGGCCGGTGTGGCACTGGCAATTATCTAGGGAGAGACGCGAGATGGCTGACAAGAAGAGACCACCGGCGGACCGTTTGCCGATTTCGCAGCGGATTGATCAGCGGATGGAAAATCCCAAGCGCCGCAAGATGCGACCAACCGAATGGGAGATCAAAGGCGAGCTCTTCATGAACTGTTCGTGCGAGGTGGTCTGTCCGTGCGGCATCTCGCTTGGCAAACACCCGCCAACCTATGGGTACTGTCAGACATGGTTTGCCATGCAGATCGACGATGGACACTTCGAAGGCGAGAGCCTTGCTGGGCTGAACGTGGCACTTTTGATCGACATTCCCGGGAGGATGGCTGAAGGCAACTGGAAGGTCGCGGCCTATGTTGACGAAAGTGCCAGCGGGAAGGCTTACAACGGCTTGCTGCAAATCCTTTCGGGACAGGCTGGGGGGAACACAGGCGTGTTCAACTTTCTTGTTTCCGAAATTCTCGGGGCTGAGCGCGAAAAGGTGATCATCGAAAAAGACGGTCGCCGTCGCAAGATCACCGTGGGCCGTAAAATCCGTGGTGAAATCGAGATGATCCCTGGCAAAGATCCAGACACACCGGTTTCGATGCAAAATACGCAGTATTGGATGGGACCTGTGATCTACCCGGCGGTCGGGTTGAAATCAAAGGTGATGGACTACGGGCGCGTCTGGGATTTTGAAGGCAAGTCCGGTGATATCATTCCGGTCCACTGGTCAGGGCCCGGTCGCCGATGATCACACCCGAATATTGCCGCACCATGGCGCGCTACAACGCGTGGCAGAACGACGGTCTGCGCGCGATGATCGGTGGGATGGAGAAAGGCGTCTTGACCGAAGATCGTGGCGCGTTCTGGGGCTCGATCATGGGGACGTTGAACCACGCGCTTTGGGGTGACCACATCTGGATCAGTCGCTTTGATGGCGGTGCGCAGACGGATGTGGCCCTTGCTGACAGTGCAAGCTTTCTACCAACGCCGGCGGAATGGGCCGCGCAGCGGTTTCGGATGGATGCCCGCATCACGCTTTGGGCTGAAAGCATCAGTGCGCTCGATCTTGTCGGTGACACCTCTTGGTTTTCAGGCGCGATGGGCAAGCAGATGTCAAAACCCAAAGCGCTCTGCGTGATACAAATGTTCAATCACCAGACCCACCACCGTGGTCAAGTCCACCAGATGCTGACGTCATTGGGCCTCAAGCCGAATGACACTGATTTGCCCTTCATGCCGGAGTAGAACAATTGGCAGTTATCGCTCCTTCGCGCCGCGTGCGGCGCACGCCATTCTCTGACGGTGTCGAGGCCGCTGGGGTCAAGGGCTATACCGTCTACAACCATATGCTGCTGCCGACAGTGTTCCGCAGTGTGGTCGAGGATTATCACCACCTCAAATCGGCTGTTCAGGTCTGGGATGTGGCCTGTGAGCGTCAGGTGGAATTGCGCGGACCTGATGCGGCGCGTCTGATGCAGATGCTGACGCCGCGCGATCTGCGCGGCATGTTGCCGGGGCAGTGTTTTTACGTCCCCATCGTCGATGAGACGGGAGGGATGCTGAACGATCCGGTGGCGCTGAAGCTTTCCGAGGACCGGTGGTGGATTTCGATTGCCGACAGTGACCTGCTGTTCTGGGTCAAGGGGCTGGCCTACGGGTATCGACTGGATGTACTGGTTGATGAGCCTGATATCTCGCCTTTGGCGGTGCAGGGGCCGCAGGCCGATGATCTGATGGCGCGGGTCTTTGGGGATGCTGTCCGCGCGATCAAGTTCTTCCGCTTTGGCTGGTTTGACTTCAACGGTGTCAGCATGGCTGTAGCCCGGTCCGGCTATTCCAAACAGGGTGGCTTCGAGATTTATGTCGACGGCACACAGAACGGAATGCCGCTGTGGAACGCGCTGTTCGAGGCGGGCAAGGATCTTGATGTACATGCCGGGTGCCCCAATCTGATCGAAAGGATCGAGGGCGGTCTGCTGTCTTATGGCAACGACATGACACGCGAAAACACACCGCATGAATGCGGCCTTGGACGGTTCTGCAATACCCAGACCGCAATCGGATGTGTGGGACGTGATGCGCTTTTGCGGGTCGCCAGCGAAGGGCCGATCAAACAGATCAGGGCCATCGCGATTGATGGCGATATACCGGCTTGCGACCGCCCTTGGCCGCTGATGGCTGGGGACAAGAAGGTGGGGCAGGTCACGTCGGCGGCGAAATCGCCAGACTATGGCACCAACGTCGCAATCGGCATGGTGCGCATGACCCACTGGGATCAGGACACCGCGCTTGAGGTCCACACGCCAGACGGGGTGCGTGCGGCCACGGTGAACGAGACATTCTGGATATAGACGATGAGGCTGCCGCCGGAGCCTCCGGCGGGAGTATTTTTGGCAAGGTGATGAGGAGAGACGGCATGTTCAACGCAATTGTTGTGGAAAAGAACGAAGACGGAAAAACCAGCGCGTCAGTGCAGCAGATCAGCGAGGATCAACTGCCACCCGCCGAGGTCACAGTTGCCGTTGAATATTCGACCGTGAACTACAAGGACGGGCTTTGCATCGGGCCGGGCGGTGGTTTGGTCCGGCAGTATCCGCATGTGCCCGGGATCGATTTCGCAGGCACGGTCGAGGCGTCTGACGATGAGCGCTACAAGCCCGGTGACAAGGTCGTCCTGACCGGTTGGCGTGTCGGAGAGGTCCATTGGGGGGGCTATGCCCAGAAGGCGCGGGTGAAGGCCGATTGGCTGGTGCCGCTGCCGGACGGTCTTGATACGCGGCAGGCGATGGCTGTTGGCACGGCAGGGTTTACAGCGATGCTGGCTGTCATGGCACTTGAGGATCACGGCATCAAGGACGGGCCCGTGCTGGTGACAGGTGCTGCGGGCGGCGTGGGGTCCGTTGCAACGGCCATTCTTTCAAACCTCGGTCACGAGGTTGCCGCAGTCACGGGACGACCGGAAACCTCTGACTATCTCAAGGATCTCGGCGCAACCCAGATCGTTGCGCGCGAGGAGATCAACGAGACCACAAAGCGGCCGCTTGAGGCAGAGACCTGGGGCGGCTGCGTTGATGCGGTCGGCGGTGATATGCTGGCGCGGGTTCTGGGCCAGATGCAATATGGTGCTTCTGTCGCTGCTGTGGGCCTTGCTGGCGGGGCAGGTTTGCCGGCCACTGTCATCCCGTTTCTGCTGCGCGGTGTGAACCTTCTGGGCATCGACAGTGTCATGCAACCTTACGAGAACCGCCTGCGCGCATGGGAGCGGATCGCCAAGGACCTGCCGATGAACAAGCTTGAGGCCATGATCCAACCTGCCGTCCTGGCCGATCTGCCTGAACTGGGTCGCGGCATTCTGAAAGGTCAGGTCAAAGGCCGTGTTGTGGTGGACGTGAACGCCTGACACTGCCCCGTGTCGCAAATAGACAAGTCTGGCCGCCGGAACGTATGTTTTCGGCGGCTTTTGCTTTGAAATATGTGGTTTTCGGCATGTCAGGAAAGAGCGGCGATGTCGTTTTTGAGACAGCTTCGACGTAAAATGCTTCTCCGAATTGCGATTCTGCGCTAGTCTTGACGCACAAAGAAATAAGCAACGGGGAACAGACTATGGCACTTAAACCACCACTTATGGATCTGCCGATCAAGACGGCAGACAGTGGTTTTTATCGCGGCTTTACCAAAGACGTGACGATCACCGCAAAGATACTCGTGGGCGCCCTGATCATCTGGGCGGTCGCATTTCCAGATCAGGCAGGCGCCGTTCTGGGTTCAATCAATTCGATCATTCTGGCGTCTTTCAGCACGTGGTATGTTTATGCCATGGCGTTTTTCGTCATCCTGTGTCTGGCGCTTGCGCTTTGGCCCGCGTCGGGGCGTCTGAAGCTGGGTATGCCTGATGACAAGCCCGAGTTTTCGAATTTCTCGTGGTTTTCCATGATGTTCGGTGCCGGTATCGGGATCGGGATGCTGACCTTTGCGACTGCTGAGCCGATGTATCACTGGGGTGCAAACCCTGCGACCATCGCAGGCGAAACCGTGGGCAGCACCGCAGGCAATGTCCGTGAAGCCTACGTCTGGTCCTTCACACATTGGGGACTGGCGGCCTGGGCCTCTTATGCGGTGGTTGGTCTGGCGCTGGGGTATTTTTCATACCGGCGCGGTCTGCCTTTGACGATCCGTTCGGCGCTGACGCCGATCTTTGGCAAGTCGTTGTCTGGCCCAGTTGGCCATGTCGTTGATGTGGTGGCTGTCGTTGCCACGGTGCTTGGCGTGTCGCAAACACTGGGTTTCGGCGTGGAGCAGTTCATTTCTGGTCTGGTCAGGATCGGTGTTGGTGACTGGTTGCAGACGACAGCAGCCGACGGATCGGTCAGCGCTTCAACGGCCGGTATCGTGGTTGCTCTGGTCGTGATCATGGGGGCCTCGACCCTTTCGGCGCTCTCTGGTGTTGGCAAAGGGATCAAGTGGCTGTCCAATATCAATATGGGCCTGAGCTTCTTTCTGCTGGCGTTCTTCCTGATTTTCGGATCGACCTTCTTTGGTCTGCAGGCGCTGTTTGTTGGCATCTGGGACTATATCGTCTCGATCCCCGGCAATCTTTTTGCGGTCTATCAACCGGTACCGCTGGACGCCTTCACCGAAGCTGTGCCAGCCACGGTTGCGGCATTGCCTGCCGATGAACTGGCGGCGGTGCACAGTTCGGCCACAAGCCCTTGGGGCACATTGCAGGCCTTTCAGGACGGATTGCCTGCGGCGGCTGCAAGCCTGCCACCTGAGGATATTGCGGCGGCCTATGCGGCTGCGACCGAAGGGCGGCAGTCTGGTTGGCAGGGCGCATGGACCATCTTCTATTGGGCATGGTGGATCGCATTTGCACCATTTGTCGGCGTCTTCCTTGCGCGTATTTCGCGGGGCCGGACCGTGCGGGAGTATGTGCTGGGTGCACTGATCATTCCTGCGCTGATGTGCTTTGTGTGGTTTGCGATTGTCGGTGGCACAGCAATTGATCTGGAGCTTTCCGGTGTCGCCGATGGTGCAATCGCAGGGGCAGGGCAGTCGGATCAGCTCTTTGCGATGCTCGCGGTAATCTTGTCGGACGCGCTGGCGTGGATCATGTCGATCATCGTGGTTGTGCTGTTGCTGACCTATCTTGTGACATCCGCTGACTCGGCGGTGTTGATCATCAATACGATCAACGCAGCCGGCGACGAGGGACCAAAGGCGCGTCCACACATCCTGTTCTGGGGTGCAGCGCTGGCCTTGGTCGTGGGCGGTCTGATCATCGCTGGCGGTCTGGGCGCGATCCAGACGGCGATGGTGATTGGCGCGCTGCCATTCAGTGTTGTCATGGTGCTGATGGGCCTCGCCCTGATCAAGGGCATCTGGCGCGACAGCCGCCGTGAGGCGGCCGGTGTGGCCTCAACGGTGCCGGAAGGCGCGACAACACCTGCGGAGTAATCCGCACGTCAGGTCAGAAAAGACGGCCCCGGTGCTTGCGCATCGGGGCCGTTTTCGTATCGATGTGGCATGGAACTCGATATTGCATGGGTGCGGGCCCAGTTTCCCGCTTTTTCCCAAGCCTCGCTGGACGGGCAGGCTTTCTTTGAGAACGCCGGAGGCTCTTACACCTGCCGCCAGGTGATTGACCGGCTGCACCGGTTTTACACCGAGCGCAAAGTGCAGCCCTATGCGCCTTATGCCGTCTCTGAAATCGCAGGCGCGGAAATGGATGAGGCACGGCGGCGCTTGGCGGAAATGCTGGGGGTGGCGACACATGAGCTGTCCTTTGGTCCGTCCACAACACAGAACACATATGTTCTGGCACAGGCTGTCAGGCGTTGGATCAAACCCGGTCAAAGCATCGTGGTGACCAATCAGGACCATGAGGCAAACTCTGGCCCGTGGCGGCGGTTGGCAGATGAAGGCGTCTCGGTTCTGGAATGGCAGATTGACCCGGAAACAGGCCATTTGCCGCTGGAGGCGCTCGATGAATTGCTGGCGCAAGACGTGGCATTGGTGTGTTTTCCGCATTGCTCGAATGTGGTGGGTGAAATCAACGATGTGGCTGCGATCACGGCCAAGGCCAAGGCTGCAGGTGCGCGGGTGTGTGTGGATGGCGTGTCTTACGCGCCGCACGGGCTTGTGGATGTCGGGGCTTTGGGGTGCGACGTTTATCTTTTCAGCGCGTATAAGACATACGGGCCCCATCAAGGTATCATGGTGATCCGCGAGGATTGGGGCTTTGAGTTGCCGAACCAAGGGCACCATTTCAATGGTGACGGCCTTTACAAACGGTTTACCCCAGCGGGACCTGATCACGCGCAAGTCGCGGCCTCTGCCGGGATGGCGGACTATTTCGAGGCGATGTCAGCCCATCACGGTGGCGGCGCAGGTGCAGAGGCTGCGCGGCGGTCGCATGATCTGATGCGGGCACAGGAAGTGGCCGTACTGCAGCCATTGCTTGACTACGTATCGGCCAAGAATTCCGTCCGCCTGATTGGTCCGTCGGATGCTGACCGGCGTGCACCAACTGTCGCGCTTGCCGTGGAAGAGAATGCCGAAAGGCTGGCGGCTAAACTTGCGCCTTACGGCATTATGGCCGGTGGGGGAGATTTCTATGCACAGCGCCCGTTGGAGGCGATGGGTGTGGACCTCGACAAGGGTGTGCTGCGGCTGAGTTTTGTTCACTACACACAGGCAGCCGAGGTTGACGCATTGATGGAGGCGCTAGATCAGGTTCTGTAACGTCTTGCGGAGGACCTGATGCCAAAATCCCCGATCCTGATGTGGTTCAGACGTGATTTGCGACTGGGCGACCATGAGGCGCTGACGGCGGCCTGTCGGTCGGGGCATCCGGTCATTCCAGTCTTTATCCACGACGAAATCGTCGAGTCCTTGGGGGCCGCCCCGAAGATGCGGCTTGGCCTGTCGGTTTCTGATCTGGGCAAACGCATCTCTGAAAAGGGTGCGCGCCTGGTTTTGCGCCGGGGCAAGGCGATTGACGTGTTGCGTGACTTGATCAGCGAAACAGGCGCCGAGACGGTCTATTGGTCGCGGCTCTATGATCCGGAGACGCGGGAACGTGACACAAGCCTGAAGTCTGCATTGAAAGATGATGGGATTTCGGTCGAAAGTTTTGGCGGACATGTGCTGTTCGAGCCGTGGACTGTCGAGACAAAGACTGGTGGCTTTTACAAGGTCTATACGCCGATGTGGAAATCGGTGCGTGACCGCGATGTGCCGAATGATCTTTCCGCACCGTCAAAGATTGATGGACCTGAAAACTGGCCCGATAGCGATGACCTTGCGACTTGGGACATGGCGGGCCCTATGCAACGCGGTGCCGAAATCCTGACCAGCTACTGCACTGTGGGCGAAGAGGCCGCGTCGGACCGTTTGGGCGCATTCGTGGCCCATCGCATTGCCGATTACGCCAAGAACCGCGATCTGCCAGCCGTTGATGGGACGTCCGGGTTGTCAGAGAACCTGACCTATGGCGAGATCAGTCCGCGCCGCTGTTGGCATGCGGGGATGCGGGCCTTGCATGACGGCAAATCCGATGCGGAGGTGTTTCTCAAAGAGCTTGTCTGGCGCGAATTTGCCTACCATCTGGCCTATCACACACCGCGCATCACGACCGATAACTGGCGCGAGGACTGGGACAGCTTTCCCTGGAAAACCGATGAACGCCTGTCAGAGGTCAAAGCCTGGAAGCAGGGGCGCACAGGCATCAAGTTTGTCGATGCAGCCATGCGCGAGATGTATGTCACCGGCACAATGCACAATCGTGGGCGCATGATTGTGGCCTCATATCTGACGAAACATCTGATGTGTCATTGGAAGATCGGATTGAACTGGTTTGCCGACTGCCTGATCGACTGGGACCCGTGCAGCAACGCGATGGGCTGGCAGTGGTCTGCGGGGTCTGGTCCTGATGCGACGCCCTATTTCCGGGTCTTCAATCCGGTGACGCAGCTGGATAAATTTGACAAGGACCGCACCTATACAAATCGCTGGATCGCAGAAGGCCAGTCTGATCCGAGTGAGACCGCGCGCGCCTATTTCGAGATGATCCCGCAGCGCTGGAAGATGGCTGCGGATGATGCCTATCCCGATCCGATTGTCGGTCCGGACGAAGGCCGCCAGCAGGCGCTTGACGCATATGAGAACCGCGATTTCTAGCGGGACCCTGCCTTGCCGGAATATTTTTGAACGTTTACCGTGACTTCGCCGTATGACAAGTTAGGTTGACAGTGAGTAAACGCGGCATGGGTTGACCGCTATCAAGATGACGACAGGAACGCCTATGATTTTGACCAGTACCGAAGGCCAGTCAGGTCTGCCCCGTTATTTTGCACGGGTCTTTGATCAAGCCAAAGACCTCAAGAAAGGGCGGATTGATGTGATCCTTCCGGACGGTCGTCATTTCCGCGCCGAAGGATCACAGCCCGGATATGTGGCCGAAATCCATGTGCACAACCCTGATGTCTTTGCTCGCACTGTGCGCGAAGGCGATCTTGGGTTTTCCGATGCCTATCTTGATGGCTGGTGGACGACACCGGACCTGATGGCCCTGATGGATTTCATGCACGACGAGGCCGAACATATCTATGACGGGTTTCCGGGACAGAAGCTGGTGCAGTTCTACGAGCGTCTGCGGTTCTGGATGCAGCGCAACTCCAAAGCACAGGCCCGCAAGAACATCAGCTATCACTATGACCTTGGAAATGATTTCTACAGTCTCTGGCTTGACGACACGATGACCTATTCATCGGCCATCTTTACGACCGGTCAGGAAAGCACGGAAGCTGCGCAGACGGCCAAATATGCCAGCATGATTGATCAGATGGGTGCGAAAGCGGGTGATCATGTTCTGGAAATCGGCTGCGGCTGGGGTGGCTTTGCGGAATATGCCGCGAAGGAACGCGGGATTAAGGTCACGGGGCTGACCATCAGCCGTGAACAACATGACTACGCGGTTGCGCGCATGGCCAAAGCGGGCTTGTCCGATATGGTCGAGATCAAGATGCAGGACTACCGCGATGAAACGGGCCGCTATGACGGCATCGCCAGCATCGAGATGTTCGAGGCCGTGGGCGAGCAATACTGGCCCACATATTTCAAGACCGTGCATGACTGCCTGAAACCTGGCAAGAATGCCACCTTGCAGATCATCACGGTCAAGGATGAACGCTTTGAAAGCTACCGGAAAACTGTTGATTTCATTCAGAAATATATTTTTCCAGGGGGCATGTTGCCGAGCCCGTCTGTCCTGCGCAAACAGGTTGAGCAGGCCGGTATGGACGTGCAAGGGTCGATAGAATTCGGCAAAAGCTATGCGCTGACCCTGCGGCGGTGGCACGATACTTTCAACGAAAAGTGGGATCAGGTTGCCGCTTTGGGATTTGATGAACGCTTCAAGCGGATGTGGGATTTTTATCTGACCTCTTGTGCCGCGACATTTGATAGCCGAAACTGCGACGTAACGCAGATCACCGTGACGCGTCCGGCCTAAGGCAAAGGGGCGCGTGCGGGGCAGACGGAGGACGTAAACCGATGCCCACAGCAGGACGCCTCGCCGGAGCCGTTATATTCGGACTATTCGGCTGGTATATCGCCACACTCGCGGTCCCGTTCTTTCCTGAGTCCCGACCACCGGATTTCTGGTTCCCTTCGGCTTTGCTCATCAGCATCTTTATCGGCTGGCGTATCTGCGGCACGCGGGCGGGCAGGGGTTATAACGCGGCCACGGGGATTGGCCTGACTGCAGGGGCCGCTATTGCGTTTTGTCTGGTCTTCGCGCTTGCCTTTGAGCAGATGATCAAGAACTCCATGCGCCTGCGCTACAGCGGGCCGACGGAGGCGATTATCGACACGTTCAACCTTATGGCCGAATATGCTGTGCAATTTTACAGCGTCTCACTGATCGTCACGGTTATTGTGGGCGGCATGATTTGCGCCTGGATGACCGAATTTGTCGGCCAGCGGTTTCCCTAGAGCATGGACCTTTTTGTTTACGGGACGTTGCGCTCCACTGCGCTGATGGCGGCTGTGGCAGGAGACGGACCACTTGATCCAGTCACCGCATATCTTGAGGGTTTTGCCGTCTTTCCGCTGAAGGGCAATGTCGTCCCATTCATCCGTGCCGCATCTGATGGGCAACGCGCAGAAGGTGTCATCTGGCGCAACCTGACGCATCAGCAGATCGCGCGGCTTGATCTTTACGAAGGGGCTTTTGGCTACCGGACAGAGCCAGTCACGGTCACAACCGAGGACGGTCCAGTTGACGTCCTGGTCTATATGCCGCCTGATGATTTGGTGGCCGGTGATGGCGCCTGGTCACTGACCAGCTGGGAGGCGGGGCATCTAGTGCCTGGTGTTCTGGCCGCGCAAGAGCTTTTCGCGCATGATCCTCTGCCCGATCAGGGCATGCTGCGAACAATGTGGCCAATGATCGAGGCCCGGGCGTGGGCAAAATTCAGAGCGTCCGCCGCACCGGCAACGCGCAGATATGAGCCCGAAACCGGAGACTTGCAGCTTCAGCCACTTTCACCGCCGCATGGGCAGTTCTTTCGCTACCAGAGTTTCAACATGTCGCACCGGCGCTTTGATGGCACGCGGGCCGATGACCTGCGGCGGGAGGCCTTCTGGGGGATCGATGCCACATTCGTGCTGCCCTATGACCCGAAGCGGGATCGCGTGCTTTTGGTGGAACAGACCCGCATTGGCCCTGCGCTGAGGCAGGATCCGAACCCTTGGATGCTGGAGCCGATTGCAGGCATCATTGATGCCAGAGAAACCCCTGAAGGAGCAGCACTGCGGGAAGCTGAGGAGGAAGCCGGTCTGACAGATGTCACTCTGCATCCTGCCGGCAACTTTTATATCTCACCGGGAAACGTGACCGACTATTTCTACACGTTTCTGGGGCTCTGCGATTTACCTCATCAGACGCCCTATCTGGGCGGGTTGGATTCGGAAGCCGAAGACTTGCGTTTGCACCCCGTCGATTACGCCGAAGCGCTGCGACTGGCAGATACCGGCGAGATTGCGACAGCACCCGCATTGCACCTGATTTACTGGTTGGAACGCAACCGTGATCGGTTTCGGGACCACGCAGGCTGATTGCGCGGGGGCGCACCTTGATCCTTGCTGGCGCGACGCCTACACCTGTAAGCGGAGAGTTTAGGGGCGAGAGATGACCATTCGTAACGATTTGGCCGATGCAGTCGGCAACACGCCATTGATCAAGCTGCGTGCCGCCTCGGAGGCGACAGGTTGCACCATTCTTGGCAAGGCGGAATTCCTCAACCCCGGTCAATCCGTCAAGGATCGCGCGGCGCTCTTTATGATCAAGGATGCCATTGCGCGAGGCGACTTGAAGCCTGGTGGAACAATTGTCGAAGGGACAGCGGGAAATACCGGCATCGGACTGGCGCTTGTCGGTGCATCCATGGGGTTCAAGACCGTCATCGTTATTCCTGAGACGCAAAGTCAGGAAAAGAAGGACATGATCCGCGTCGCAGGTGCGCAATTGGTCGAAGTTCCCGCGGTGCCCTATGCCAATCCGAATAACTATGTGAAATACTCAGCGCGCCTTGCAGCCGAGCTTAACAAGACCGAACCCAATGGCGCGATCTGGGCCAACCAGTTCGACAATGTCGCAAACCGGCAGGCCCATATCGAAACAACGGCACCAGAAATCTGGGAACAGACAGGCGGCAAGGTTGACGGCTTCACCTGTGCCTGCGGATCCGGCGGCACGCTGGCTGGTGTGGGTGCGTATCTGCAGCCCAAAGGGGTGAAGGTCGGTTTGTCCGATCCTGACGGCTCCGGTCTCTACAAGCTTTTCACCGGCGAGGTTCCACCGTCTGGAGACAGCATCACAGAAGGTATCGGACAAGGCCGGATCACGGCGAACCTTGAAGGCTTTACGCCTGATTTTGCTTACAAAATTCCTGACGCAGAAGCGCTGCCGATTATCTTTGACCTTCTTGAGAACGAAGGGCTTTGCATGGGTGGGTCGACCGGGATCAACATCGCCGGGGCCATGCGTCTTGCGCGCGATATGGGGCCGGGACATACGATTGTGACGATCCTTTGTGACTATGGCACGCGCTATCAATCCAAGATCTTCAATCCAGAATTTCTGCGCAGCAAGGATCTGCCTGTTCCGGCTTGGCTGGAAAGGGACGTGAACGTCCCCACTGTTTTTGAGGACGTATGATCGCGCGCTGCCTTCGCGTTCTTTGGGTGCTCCTGTTTCTTGCTGGTGCGCCAGTGAGTGCCGTTGCCCAGAACGCACCGGAAGAAACGACAGAAACGGCCCAAACATCTGACGAGGCCGCGCCTCAGGTAGCAATCCCAGAGGATGCGACACCAACAGAGGGTGGCGAGGTCCAGCCCGATGAATTTGCGCAGCTTGCCGAACGTGCCGAAGCGTTGGCGTCCAACGAGGATGCGTCGCTCTTTGCCATCAGCCGGTTGCGGGCAGAGCTGGTGTTCTGGCGGGATTTCTTTTTGTCGGAGGCCGATGCCAATCAAGGTCGGCTTGCCACGGTTGATGCACAGATCGCGGCACTTGGCCCGGTTCCCGAAAGCGGCGAGGAAGCCCCGTCTGTTGCAGACCGCCGGGCCGAACTTGAAGAACAACGGCAGAATATCATTGCGCCCCGTCTTTTGGCCGAAGAAGCACATGCGCGCGCTGACGGGTTGATCAGGGAATTCGATGCGCGCGTCCTGCAACGCGAAACAGAAGAGCTGACAGAACGCGGGCCAACACCTTTGCAGCCGACGGCGATTGCTGAAGCTGTTGGAGCGGTTGTGAACCTGTTCGCTGTGGTGGGCACAGAGCTTGCTGTTGGTATTGGCGTTGGTCTGGACACTGGCAATCTGATCAAGGTCCTGCCGCGTGCAGCACTTTATTTCATTGGCGGCCTGCTGCTTGTTTCAGTCGGGCGCAATTACATGACGCGCTGGCGCAACTCACTCTCGGCCCGGCAGGGACGCTGGGTGCCTTTGATGCGCTTTACCGTGTCATTCGTGCAGATTGCGGTGCCTCTTCTGGGGCTGGTTGCCCTGACTGAAGGTCTTGAGCAACTGGGCATTTTCGGCCTGCGTGGCGCTGACATGGTGGATGCAATCCCGGCGGCCGGTTTCTGTGCTGTTTTCGGGTGGTGGGTGTCGCGCCATGTTTTTCCGCTGGGCGCGCAGGGGGGCTATCTCAGCTACGATGAAGCCACGCGTGCCGCTGGTCGCCGCTATACGCTGACGATCGCATGGGTTCTTGCGATTTCGGTTCTGGTGTCTGCTGGTCTGCGGACCATGGAGATGTCGGAGGCAGCGACAGCAGCATCTGAGTGGCCCGTATTGGTGATCCTGGGCATCCTGCTTTGGCTGCTGGGTCGTGTCATCCAGACACCTCCTGAAAGCAACGATGACGGTGTGCCCGCTGCAGGCCGGTCGCGCGGACTGATCGGGCGGTATTGCACAGTGGTCGCGATCCTGTCGCCCGCCATCGGGGCCATCGGTTTCAATTTTGCCGCCGTCAATCTGATGTCGGCGTCAATCCTGTCGCTTGGTCTGATTGCTGTGGTGTTTCTGATTCAGCGGATCAGCCATGATCTGCTCGAAAAGCCACCTGAAGATGAAGAAGACCGCGGGCTTTATGCGCTGCTGCCGGTTTTCGTGACATTCACTCTTTATATGCTGAGCCTTCCGCTTTTTGCATTGATCTGGGGTGCACGGGTCGATGACCTGCTTGAGCTTTGGGCACGGTTTCAGGAAGGATTTTCGATTGGTGAAACAAGGCTTTCGCCGACGGACTTCCTGCTTTTTGCCTTCGTATTTGTCTTTGGCTACCTGCTGACGCGTTTCATTCAAGGCATGTTGCGCAGGTCCGTCCTGCCGCGCACCCGTCTTGATCTTGGCGCGCAAAACGCGGTGGTCGCTGGCTTTGGCTATGTGGGGATTGTGCTTGCCGCGATCTTTGCCATCACAAGTGCAGGGCTTGACCTTAGCAACCTTGCGATTGTCGCGGGCGCGTTGTCTGTGGGGATCGGCTTTGGCTTGCAGAATATTGTGTCGAACTTTGTGTCGGGGATCATCCTGCTGATCGAGCGTCCTGTTTCAGAAGGCGACTGGATCGAAGTTGGCGGCCAGATGGGATACGTGCGTGCAATTTCGGTCCGCTCCACACGGATCGAGACATTTGACAGACGTGACGTGATTATTCCGAATGCTGATCTGGTCAGCGGACAGGTGACGAACTGGACGCGTGGCAACCTTGTCGGGCGCGTGATTGTTCCGGTGGGTGTTGCCTACGGCACCGACACCGAGAAGGTGACGAAAATCCTGCAAGACGTGGCAGAGGCGCATCCGCTTGTCGTTGCCGATCCGCCGCCGGCAATCCTGTTCCAAGGCTTTGGTGCGGATTCCCTTGATTTTGAAATCCGTGCCATCCTGCGCGACGTCAATTATGTCCTGGCGGCGAAATCCGAGATGAACCATGAAATCGCCAAGAAGTTCGCCGAAGCTGGGATCGAAATCCCATTTGCGCAGCGCGATATCTGGCTGCGCAATCCCGAAGTGCTGAAAGAGTAACCCTGATGACCGAACTGCTGTTTCGTAAGGATGCCTATGCGCGCGAGGCCTTTGGCAAGGTCACAGCGATCACCGAAGAGGGCGGCATCATACTTGATGGCTCACTGTTCTATCCAACCTCCGGTGGGCAGCCGGGTGATAGCGGAACACTGCATTGGGGGACCCGCGAGATCGCCATCGCGACAGCCGTGAAAGGCGAGGGGGATGCGATCATTCTGATCCCGGCAGAACCGGCAGGGCTTCCGCCTGTCGGACAAGAGGTGAAACAGATCATCAATTGGGACCGCCGTTACCGGCACATGCGCGTTCATACGGCCCTGCATCTGTTGTCGGTGGTGATCCCCTTGCCCGTATCAGGCGGCTCGATTGCGCCGGAAAAAGGTCGGCTTGACTTTGACATGCCTGAGGCACCCGAAGACAAGGGCGCGCTCGAAGATGATCTGAACCGCCTGATTGCTTGCAATATGGATGTATCGGAAGAGTGGATCACCGAGGAAGAGCTCGATGCCCAACCTGACCTGGTGAAAACAATGTCGGTTCAGCCGCCGCGTGGATCAGGCAAAATCCGGTTGATCCGCATTGGTGTGGGGTCAGAGACGGCAGACCTGCAGCCTTGTGGCGGGACACATGTCGCCAATACCTCAGAGATCGGGACCGTGCGCCTTGGCAAGATCGAAAAGAAGGGCCGCCAGAACCGGCGGGTCTATTTGCATCTGGAATAGATATGCGCGTCGGTCTTGTCCTTGCTCTTCTGATTGGTCTCTCGGCATCACCGGCAGTTGCAGATACTTTCCGCGGCTGCACACCGGCTGAAACGACAGCGATTGAAATGTCGTTGAACGCAGCAAAACAGATGGTCGTCAAAGCAGGTGCTTCTGTGCGCGACGACGACGACTACCAAAGATGGTTTGGCGCCTATTCGGAGCGTCGGGCCGAACATGTCCGCGCAAGCCTCAAATCCATTGTCGCTGCCCTGCGTCGTGGACGTGTGACAGCGCAATGCGATCAGATTTCACCTGACGGATGCGGGGTTGGTGAATATGCTTTCGTCTATTCGGATCAGCCCTACAGGATGCATCTTTGCCCATCATTTTTTGATCTGCCGCGTATGGCACAACTGAGGCCGGGCAGTCGGCGGAGTGACTTCGGCACGCAGGAAGGCACGCTCATTCACGAAATCTCGCATTTCGTGACGGTCGCGCGGACAGAGGACCATTGTTACTCGCGCAGCGAATGCCGGATCATGGCGCTGGACGATCCCAATCTCGCTATCGAGAACGCCGACAGCTATCAGTATTACGCTGAGGATATTACGTTTTACGCACGCCAGCCTGTCGCGGACAAACCCCCACCGGCACCGCGTCCTCGCAGATAGGGGCCAAGGCCGGAAAGGCGGGTTTGATACAGTCTTGGTCTAGTGAAATTTGTCCGAAGAGGGTCTTGCACTTCACGCGCGGAAAAGGCTAAACCGCGCCCACGGACAGGTGGCCGAGTGGTCGAAGGCGCACGCCTGGAAAGTGTGTAGGCGGGAGACCGTCTCCAGGGTTCGAATCCCTGTCTGTCCGCCACTTCCTTCCTTTGATTTCGTAAGTCTCGACTAGGCTGATGCGTCGCGTAGCATTTCGGACAAAGCCTCTGTGCGTTCTTTGAGGAGCGCGGCATCACCACGCGTCTCGACGTTAAGCCTGACGAGCGGTTCTGTTGATGAGCTGCGCAAGTTGAACCGCCAGTTGTCGAACGCCATGCTGAGGCCGTCGAAATGTTCGACTTTGAGCGCCTCGTCTTCAAATGCGGCCTCGACCTTCGCGATGGCTCCGGCTGGATTGGGAATGGTGAAGTTAATCTCGCCAGAAGACGGGAAACGGGCCTGCATTTCGCTGACAAGTGCTGCGAGGCTTTTGCCTGTCTGCCCCATCAGCGCGATCACCTTGAGCCACGGCAGCATGCCACTGTCGCAGAACATGAAATCCCTGAAATAGTGATGGGCTGACATTTCGCCGCCGTAGACAGCATTGACCTCACGCATAGTCCGCTTGATGTGTGCATGGCCGGTGCGCGACACTTGGGCCACACCACCATGTCTTTCAATCTGGTCTTGGGTGTTCCAGATCACGCGCGGGTCATGGACGATCGTCTCTCCGGGCAGGGTCGCAAGAAACGCCGAGGCCAACAGGCCCACGATATATTCGCCATCAACAAATGCGCCGGTGTGGTCAAAGAAGAAACATCTGTCGAAATCACCATCCCAAGCAATGCCGAGGTCCGCATTTTCTGCCGTCACGACAGAGGCCGTGGCTGAGCGGTTCTCAGGAAGTAGCGGGTTCGGGATACCATTTGGAAAGCTTGGGTCCGGCGCGTGGTTGACGCGGATGACCTCCAGCTTGGCACCTTGAGACTGCAGCCGGTCGATGATGGCATCGAAGGCCGGCCCGGCAACGCCATTCCCGGCGTTCGCTACGATCTTGAGTTCAGGCAGATGTTTCGGGTCAACAAGCGAGACAAGATGGTCGGCGAAGACATCACGGACAGAAACAGACTCACTGTTAACTGACGTGCTGATTTCGGATTGCATGGCTTTTGCTGTCGCGACTTTCAGCGCATCAAACTGGTCTTCGCTCAAAGGGCGGCTTTCACAGCCGACAAATTTCATGCCGTTGTCACCAATGGGATTATGCGAGGCTGTGACCTCAATCCCGCCGTCGGCTTCAAGATGGCTGGTCGCGAAATAGACCTCTTCGGTACCGGCAAGACCGATATCAAGCACCTTGACGCCCTGCGCCGTAAGACCCGCGGCAAGTGCGTCGCGCAAGTTCGCGCTGGTAGGTCTGCAGTCGTGTCCCAGGACAACTGTCCTTGGGCGCAACACAGTTGCAAAAGCATAGCCAATGGCGCGGGCGATCGTTTCATCAAGATCGACGCCGATTTTGCCACGTACATCATAGGCCTTAAAGCAGGTCAGGTTAATCATTTGGCTATCCGTCAGATGGGGGAGGTGCGCTGGTTGCTCTTAATCAGAGCAGGTTGCGGTCGCGCGCGATCATCGCTGCGTGTGTGCGATTCTTTGCACCAAGCTTTCGCGAGAGTGTTTTCACATGAAGTTTGATCGTCACTTCCTGCAGATCGAGATCACGGGCGATTTCCTTGTTCGACTGACCTTTGGACAACCCTTTGAGAACTTGCGTCTCGCGCGCTGTCAGACCTTCGATGGCAGGTGTTGCGGCCTGCTGAGTATAGTCAAACGGCACATAGATTTCGCCAGCCACCATGAACTTGATCGCGGTCATCATTGACTTTGCGCCCAAGGTCTTGGGGACAAAGCCAGCGGCGCCTGATGCAATCGCCTGATCAACAATGGCTGGTGTCGCATCACCCGAAAGCAGCGCCACAGGCACATCGCCTGATGCTTCCAGCACGGCGTTCAGCCCGGCCAGCCCATCGGTCCCGGGCATGTTGTAATCAAGCAGAACGAGATCGCAGTTGTTGATATTGGCAAGGGCGTCGATCGCTTCATTGACCGAACTGACTGCTGTCACCTCTGATCCGTCTTCTGCACTGATAAACATCGCCAGCGTGTCGCGCACAAGATCATGGTCGTCAGCAAGAAGTATATGCATGCGTCTATGCTTTTTGTTGTTTTTGTTCAGGTGCAGACAGCACCAAATTGCCCTTACCACCATAGTCGGACCAATTTGGCATAAACGCAAGGTGCAAGAACCGCCACGCGCTAAGGGGTGGTAGCCGTATATCCCAAAGATCACTGCGACTTTCGACGAATTATGCTAAACTGACCTTCAGGCGGTTGACTTGGACGACACCTTCGTTTGATCAAGGCCTTGTTGGGAAGACGTATCACGTGAAAGGGACGCCTGTGTTCGGCCTCTTGAATTCGGTAGTTTCAGCGTTTGTGCTCAGTTTGGCGATCCTGGCCGGGTCTGCGGCCTCTGCGGGTGAGCAGAAAACAGTTGTCTTGACCGTTGACGGCTTGGGTGTGCCGCTTTCGTTCAGTATCGAAGATCTTGATGAAATTGGTACGGTTTCATTCGAAACGACGACCATCTGGACCGATGGTTTGCAGCAGTTCCGTGGTGTGCCCTTGCCGGACTTTCTTGACCATCTTGGCGTGGAAAGCGGAACCATGGTCGCAACTGCTGTGAATGATTATTCCGTGTCCATTCCCGTTGATGAAGCCAGTCAGGACGGGCCCATCATCGCTTTTGAGCGCAATGGTGCGTTTATGAAACTGCGCGACAAGGGCCCGCTCTGGATCGTCTATCCCTATGATTCCTCTGAGGACTTTCAGACAGAGGTCGCACATTCGCGGAGCATCTGGCAACTCGAACGCATCCGGTTTGAAAAGGGCCAATGATTGGTCGGTCTGAGCAAATCGCTACTTTTTAAGGGTCCGAGGACTACGACCAACTTCAGGGTTCTGGTCAATCTTGTCGTGGCTGCCGCTTTGATCACGTCGATGTTCGGTCTGTGGCGCGTTGGCAATGACGCGACGAGAGAAATCGAAAGACTGGCAATCGCCAATGCTGAAAGCAGCCAGTGGGCATTGGCCCAGTCCGAGGTCGAAGCGCTCAAGCTTTTGGTGACGCTGAACGATGCACGAAACGATCAATCATCCATCGATACTGCAGTGATCAGACGGCAGTTTGATATTTTCTATGCCCGTATCAGCATACTGTCATCTGGATCTGTCTTTCAAAGCATGCGTGACAGACCAGAAGTGGCCAACGCGATCCGGACTGTCAGTGATGGCCTTGACGGCATACTGCCGATTATTGACGGACCAGATGACCAATTGGCCCGTAGCGTGGCATTGCTGCACGATGAGGTCAGGGATTTTAGCGCGGCACTGCGCTTTATCTCGCTGGAAGGCATTCAGGAATACTCACAACTGGCGCTTGACCGTCGGCAGCGTGTGTCAGCGGTCATGTTCGAATTGGCGCTTATCGCATCATCGCTCATCGGGCTTGTTTTGGTCATTCTGGCGGCACTTCTCTTGCAGCTCGTCCAGATCAGGCGGTCGACTGCAGAACTGTCCGCCGCAGAGGATCGGCTTCGCGCGGTCGTTGAGACTGCGCTTGATGCCGTTGTCGTGACGGACCGGCATGGCGTGATCCTGGACTACAACGGCGCGGCAGAACAGATATTCGGCTATACCAAGTCTGAGGCAATCGGTCGGCGTATGCGCGCTTTGTTCTTGGCACCGCAAGGCCAATCGTCTGGCGCCAAGTTTTCCAAGAAATCCGTCAATTGGTTTTCGAATTCCGGTATCAGACAGGTTCAGGCACGCCGGAAACTGGGCGATATTTTTCCCGCAGAAGTCGCGACATCCTCAGCCGTCAGCACGCAAGGCGAAATTTTCGTGTCATTTGTCAGGGACATTTCGGACCGCGTAGCCTCTGAAGAGGCATTGCGCACCGCAAGGGACGACGCACTTGCCGGCGAGAAAGCGAAGGCCGATCTTTTGGCCGTCATGAGCCATGAGATGCGGACACCGATCAACGGGATCGTCGGCAGCTTGGAAGTGCTATCGGATTCTAATCTGAATAGCGAACAGCGCCGTTTCATCAGCGCCATGCAGAGTTCAAGCCGGATGCTGCTCAGGCATGTGAATTCGGTGCTGGATATCTCCCGTATCGATGCGGGCGATGATGTGGCGCTGAAAGACGATTTTCTTCCGGCCGAAACGATTGCAAACGTTGTGCGGTCGCTTCAGGGGCAAGCCGTCGCGCGCGGGAATGATCTGAATTTCAAAGTGCTGACCGATGACGTTGGCGCTTGTACGGGTGATCCCGAACGGATCGAACAGGTGATGCTGAACCTGATCGGAAACGCGATCAAATTCACTGAAAACGGCAGTGTTTTTGTTGAAATGGAAAGACTGCCGGGCAGCGATATCGTCGAAATCAGAGTGATTGACACGGGGCTGGGGATTGCATCCGACGATCTGGACCGCGTCTTTGAAGACTTTGTCACGCTTGACGCCAGCTATGATCGCGCCGTCGAAGGAACCGGTCTGGGCCTCGCGATTGTCAGACGCCTCTGTACCATTATGGGTGGCGAAGTTGGCGTTGAAAGCGAGGAAGGCGAGGGGTCTCTTTTCTGGGTGCGCCTTCCACTGCCTCAAAGCAAATCACGGCAATTTGCCGATCATGCCTTGGATGGCGGCGTGTCAGAAATACTCTGTGATGTGCTGTTGGTTGAAGACAATCAAATCAACAGGCTCGTCGCTTTTGAAATGTTGAAAACCCTCGGGTGCAACGTGATTGAGGCGGTCAGCGGCCGCGCTGGCGTCGACTGGACGAAGGCAAAGGCTTTTGATGTCATCTTCATGGATATCAGCATGCCGGGCCTGAGCGGTTTGGAAGCGGCTGCCGAAATCCGCGCCAATGCCGGGCTCAATAGCCAGACACCGATTGTGGCTATGACGGCGCATACTTTGCCTGAAGATATCGCGCATTTCCGTGAAGCCGGCATGGCGGACGTGATCGTCAAACCAATCAGCAAAGCGCGATTGCGTCAGGTCCTGATCGAGCAGATCCCACGCCTCTCAGAGGTTGATGTGGGCGAGGATGCCCAAGCTGAAACACTTGCAGACACACGCAAGGAGCTGGTCGCGATGATCGGTGAAGACGCAGCGACCCAACTGACGCGCAGGGCACGGATGGAAATCAAGCGTGGTCTTGAAAAACTCAATACTGAGAAAACAAGTGACCGTGAGTGCACCAATGCCGAACACCTGCATCAGCTTGTCGGTATTGCCGCCGTGGTGGGACTCTCTGATCTGCGCGCAACTCTTTTGAAGGCGCAATCTGCGGCGCGTGACGCAGATGTCGCATTGATGCAGAGCCACATAGCAAAGGCCCAGAGCATCTTGAGCCAAAGCGAAGAAAGCACCCAGACACCTGTCGAGTAGCACTTCCCGCATGTCGCAAGGCAAATTGCGCACCACTCAAATTCGACCCCTCGTTTAAACCGATTTTAAGACCATTGCGTCTAATCCTGCCGCCGGAAACCGTTGTTCGAGGCTGGTATGCAATTTCTCTCCAAACTCCCAATCGCGCGAAAACTCCCTGCAATGATTGTTTTGCTGTGTCTTGCGTCGAGCTTGAGCATTGCTTTCATCAGCTATGAAGATTTCGAAGACAATATTCAGGCAGAAACATCGCGGGCGTTTCGCGTGATCAGCGAAAGCCGTGCCGAAGGATTGGAGGTTTGGTTCGACAACCTTGGCAGGCAGGTGGCCAGTTATGGATCGGACCCGACTGTTGTGGCCGCTGTTTCTGCATTCGACAGCGCTTACGGCCTCATGATCGATCCAGATGGTTTGCAAGCGGCCTATATTAACGAAAACCCAAATCCCGCGGGTGCAAAAGATCTCTATGATCAGGCGCCGGAGCCGATCCCATACCATTTTCAACACGCCCGCTTTCACCCGCACTTTCGCGATATTAAGGATTCTTCTGGGTTTTATGATTTCTTCTTGTTCAACGGGCAGGGGGATCTGATCTATTCAGTTTACAAGGAAAGCGATTACGCCACGAATTTTGTTAACGGGCCTTTTGCATCATCGGGACTGGCCGAGGTTTTTGTGCGCGCGCGCGATGGGCTGCAAGGTCAGGTTTATTTCGCCGATTTCACTCCTTATGCGCCAAGTCTGAACGCGCCTGCAGGCTTTGTCGCGACACCTGTTGTCGATGAAACCGGCGCGACACTTGGCGTTGTGGCCGTCCAGATCCCAATTGAACTCATCGCGCGGATCGTCGCGAACCCACTTGGGCTTGGCGAGACGGGTGAGGTTTATCTGATTGGTCCCGACCTTCTGACACGCAGCGCGTCGCGATTTCCGGATGGTTTTCAGACGTTGGCTGATGTGAGCGATCTGAGGCACGCTGATGCAGCGTTGCGCCCGGATACGCTTGCGATGACCCGTTCGGAAAACCTGTCTGGTGAAACCGTCTATACACTTTCACGTCTCGTGGACGTATTCGACAGGCAATGGGGGCTTATCAGCGAAATGACCGTTGAAGAGGTCAACGCACCCATTGCCGCCGTCAGAAACAAGATGATCATCGTTACGCTTTTAGCGGCAGGGGTTAGTATTTTTGTCGGCTGGCTGGCGGCGCGGGCGTTTGTCACACCATTAAGCCGGTTGAGCCTTGCGATGCGCAAAGTCTCTGAAAAGGACTACGAAATCACTTTGGACGAAAAAGACCGCAAAGATGAAATCGGCGTTCTCTCCAATGCCTTGCTTGATTTTCGCGACAAGCTTCGCGCCTCCGATGCGGCAGAGGATGAACGGCTGGCGCTGCAAAATGCCCAGAGAAAGATCGTCGACCGTTTGAGCGAGGCACTCAAACACCTCTCTGATGGCGATCTCACGCATCGCATCACGACGAGGTTTGACGGGGATTACGATCAACTCAGGCAGGATTTCAACGAGACCGTCGACACTCTGAACGCGACCCTTGGGTCTCTGGTTGATCGTGCAGGCGATGTCAGAAGCCGCGCAGAAAGCATGAGCCAGGCCTCCGACGATCTTTCAAGGCGCACAGAAAATCAGGCCGCAACGCTTGAAGAAACCGCTGCTGCACTTGACGAAATGACCGCAAGCGTCAGATCGGCTGCCAGCGGCGCAAAAGAGGTCGCATCACGAGTGACCGATGCAAGTAAAGACGCAGAAGACAGCAAGCCCGTCGTACAGAGCGCAGTTCAGGCCATGAACGATATCGCGGCTTCATCCGAGGAAATCTCCAAGATTATCGGCGTGATTGACGACATTGCCTTTCAGACAAATCTGCTGGCGCTAAATGCAGGCGTCGAAGCTGCCAGAGCCGGTGAGGCAGGGCGTGGATTTGCCGTTGTCGCATCTGAGGTGCGCGCATTGGCGCAACGATCGTCAGAGGCGGCCAAACAGATCAAGGCGCTAATCAGTCAAAGTGCGCATCAGGTGACCGATGGTGTCGAACTGGTTGGTGAAGCAGGGCAGGTCCTGACACGGATCGCAAGCCATATTGATCACATATCGGAACTGATCGGTGACATCGCCTCTGGTGCCGAGGAACAATCCATCGGCCTTGGCGAGATCAACATCGGTGTGACCCAGTTAGATAAAGTCACACAGCAAAACGCGGCGATGGTGGAGGAACAGACCGCCTCAAGCCACGCTCTCAACGGCGACTCGCGAGAGCTAATCGATCTGGTCCGTGGCTTCAAACTGGAAGGCGGGACGAAAACCCTTAACGCATTCGCACAAGATACGGCTGAGGAGTTGAATGCGGCAGCGCACAGAAGCGATACCGACGCAATACCGCAAAGACCAGCAGGTCAAACCGCTGTATCAGGTCAGGCCGCCTTAAAACGGGATGAGTCATTCTGGGAAGAGTTCTGATCACCGCTCAGGGATGTCGCGGAATTGAAAGGTGCCAGCCGCCAGAGCAACAGCACGCCGTGTGTGGGCTTGAAGCCTGATCGCCAAATCTCTCAAGGGTGATTTTGGCTCCGACGGTAGGGATCGAACCTACGACCAATTGATTAACAGTCAACTGCTCTACCGCTGAGCTACGTCGGAACACGAGGCGTCGTATAGCAATGCGATTCCACCTCGTCCAGAGCCTTTTGCGACGTTTTCGCGAAAGAATTTTTTGCGACATCGGCTCCCGTCAATTCAGGCGAAACGATCCCCCTGCATGAAGATCTGCGATTGGCCTGATGCGGTCTTGCTCGGTCAAATAAATCAGATGGGCGAGGACGTTCCGCTCCGCCGCAGGCAACAACGCGGCGGGGGTGTCATGATAGATCTTGATGGTGAGATCAGCGGCAGAGGCCGGTCCGCCCTGAAGGAGGTGCATGATTGCATCCGTCCGGGACTGACGGTGTTGAACAAGCCAATCCAGACGCGCGACCGGGTCGAGGATCGCATCACCATGCCCTGAAAGAAAACGAGTTGCGTCGCACCTGGCCAGCGTGTCGCAGGATGCAAGAAAATCCGAAAGGTCGCCATCCGGTGGTGACACCAACGAACTCGCCCATCCCATCACGTGATCCCCACAAAAAACAAGGTCACGCCACTGGAAGCTCATGTGGTTTCCATAGTGACCCGGCGTATGGATTGCCGTGATTTGCCCCGCGCCAGTCTCGATCGTGTCACGATCCCGCAAAAGCACATGTGGTGCGAAATCAGGATCAACGCCCTCGCCACCACCAATCATCCCACCATCAGCCAGTTCCTGCATAATGGGGCGCCGCCCCGTGCCGCTTGGACCGAAGGCACAGATTGGTGCGCGAAGATCGTCCGAGAGCCGCTTGGCGAGCGGTGAATGGTCCAAGTGACTATGCGTGACCAGAATATGCGTCACCGGTCTGCCGGATACAGCTTTTGTGATCGCGGTATGGTGCGCTTCCAGCATCGGGCCCGGGTCGATCACAACCAGCGCATCGGTCCCGACCAGAAACGTATTTGTGCCCCAGTGGGTCATGGGGGAGGGGTTGGGCGCAATGATCCGCGCAACGCCCGACGCAACGCTTGTCGGTTCCCCATAGACAACGGCATCTGTCATCGCAGGCTCTTTCGCTTGTCAGACGCTGAGGTTAGCTTGGCGCTATGTTTGGATGGCTCAAGAATTATATGCCGCGCGGGATTTATGCCCGTGCTGCGCTTATTCTCGTGATGCCGATCGTGTTTCTGCAATTGCTTGTCTCTGTTGTGTTTATTCAGCGCCACTTTGATGGTGTGACGCGCCTGATGACAAGCGCGATGAATATCGAATTGCGTTTTCTGATCGACACTGCAAACGCCGCAGAAACAGCAGACGCCGCTTTGCTGGCTGTCAGACAGCTCGGCGATCCTCTTGAGATTGAGACAGAGTTACCAGCAGATCAGGTGCTCGACGCGGACATCAAACCCTTTGAGGACCTGACCGGAAGCATGGTGATCGAAACCCTGCGAGAGGGCGTGCCATCATTGATCACGGTGAGCCTTGCTGACAGACGGCGCGTCCTGCTTTGGGCCGAAACACGGCATGGTCCGATGGAGATTTCCTTTCGCAGACAGCGGGTGTCGGCCTCCAACCCGCATCAGCTGCTCGTGATCATGGTAGTTCTCGGCGGGATCATGACTGCAGTTGCGTATTTCTTTTTGCGCAACCAATTGCGCCCGATCAAGCGCATGGCCCGTGCCGCCACAGACTACGGCAAGGGCCGGATCACCCCGTTCACACCGACAGGGGCAGTTGAGGTCAGGGCGGCTGGAACGGCCTTCCTTGATATGCGCAACAGGTTGGAGCGGCAGGCGCAGTCGCGCACGATGATGCTTTCAGGCGTGAGCCATGATCTGCGGTCACCCCTCACCCGAATGCGCCTTGGGCTTTCGATGATTGACGAAAAGGAGGCCGCGCCATTGCTCAGGGATGTTGATGACATGGAACGGCTCCTGAACGCGTTTCTGGATTTTGCGCGCAGTGATGCAGGCAACGTCGCCGAGAAAGTCCGCCCCAGTGAGATCGCGGATTTGGTCTTGGCGGATGCCTTGCGGATGGATCAGGACGTCACACTGCTGCCGATGCAAGGCCCCGATGATCCTGTCAGCATGCGTCCGCTGGCGGTCCGCCGCGCATTGGATAACCTGATTGGCAACGCTCTGCGCTATGGCACAAAAGCCCAGATCGGTATCAGCGTGACCGACCGCGCCGTCAGGTTCACAGTTGAGGACAACGGACCCGGGATTCCCCCTGACCGTTACGAAGAGGCTCTTAGTCCCTTCGTCAGGCTTGATCCCGCGCGAAATCAGGACAAGGGAAGTGGCGTCGGGCTTGGCCTTTCAATCGTCGCCGATATCGCGCGAAGTCATGGCGGTGTGTTGCGTTTAGGGGAAAGCGCGAGCTTGGGCGGATTGAAAGCCGAATTGGTCCTTGCAAAATAATGCCGCGTTTTTAGGCATTTGGCCACTGATGCTCAACTAAACGTTGTGATTTATATCAATCGCGTTGCACTTACTGAAATCTGATTTACCTTTCAGTCATGATAAAAGACATGCGCTTTTTTGATGAGATGTCTGAAGATGGCATCGCTCGCGGTCCTTACGGGGACTATGATCAATGGTTCCGTGCGCAGGATGCAACGCGCCTGCAGAGTAAAGCTCAAGAGGCCGAGGCTTTCTTTCGCCGAACCGGGATCACATTCAATGTCTACGGTCAGGCTGACGCGGAAGAACGCCTGATCCCGTTTGATTTGGTGCCACGCATCTTATCAAACTATGAATGGACAAAGCTTGCCAAAGGGATCGAGCAACGTGTCCGTGCGATCAATGCGTTTCTGCATGACATCTACAATCGTCAGGAAATCCTGAAAGCCGGCATTTTACCGATTGAACTGATCCAGCAGAATGATGCGTTTCTGCCTCAGATGATCGGATTTATCCCGCCCGGGGATGTCTATACGCATATCGTCGGCACGGATATCGTGCGCACCGGACCTGATGATTTTTACGTCCTCGAAGACAATGCACGGACACCCTCAGGCGTCAGCTATATGCTTGAGAACCGTGAAACGATGCTGCAAATGTTCCCTGAGCTTTTCAGCAAGATCAAAGTGCAGCGGGTCAGCGATTACCCCAAATCCCTCAGACGCTCGCTTGCGGCATGTGCGCCGCGGTCTTGCGAGGGAAAACCAACCGTCGCCGTACTCACCCCTGGCATTCATAACTCGGCCTACTACGAGCATAGCTTCCTTGCTGATCAAATGGGGGTCGAACTGGTTGAGGGGCACGATCTGCGTGTCGTTGACGGGCATATCGCGATGCGGACAACCCGCGGATACAAGCGCATTGATGTCATCTACCGCCGCGTCGACGATGATTTTCTTGATCCTTTGACCTTCAACCCGCAGTCGATGCTGGGTGTTCCGGGTATCATGGACGTCTATCGCGCCGGCAACATCACCATTGCAAATGCGCCGGGCACAGGGATTGCCGATGATAAGGCGATCTACAGCTATATCCCTGATATTGTGCAGTTTTACACCGGGGAAAAGGCGATCCTGAAGAATGTGCAGACGTTCCGCTGCTCCGAGTCGGATACACTGGCTTACGTTTTGGATAATCTGTCAGAGCTTGTCGTCAAAGAGGTCCATGGCTCCGGTGGCTACGGGATGCTTGTCGGACCGGCCGCGAGCAAAAAGGAGCTGGCAGAATTCGCCGACAAGCTGAAAGCGCATGCTGCGAACTACATCGCGCAACCTACGCTTTCGCTATCAACCGTGCCGATCTTTACCGAAAGCGGTCTGGCGCCGCGTCACGTTGACCTGCGCCCCTTCGCGCTTGTCTCGCCGGAAGGTGTGAACATCACACCCGGCGGATTGACCCGCGTTGCACTGACCGAAGGCAGCCTTGTGGTGAACTCAAGCCAGGGCGGCGGCACAAAAGACACTTGGATACTGGAAGACTAATATGCTGGGAAAAACCGCAGGCGGTCTTTATTGGATGTTCCGCACTCTTGAGCGGGCCGAAAATACGGCACGATTGGTGGATGCCGGGTTTCGTATCGCGCTGACACGCTCAAACAGTGCGGAGTCGGAATGGCGCTCGGTCATTGCAACCTCTGCCGCACAAGCCGCCTTCGAAGCGCGTTATGACGCCTATGACAGCGAACAGGTTGTCGATTTTCTTTTGCGCGATCCCGAAAACCCAAGCTCGGTCTTGTCGGTGATCAAATCAGCGCGCGACAATGCGCGTCTGGTCAGAACTGCTTTGACGACAGAGGTGTGGACCAGTGTCAATGAGACGTGGATGGTGCTGACCAAACTTCTCAAAGAGCCAATTCCGCAAACCGAATTGCCAGCAGTGCTTGCCAGCATCCGACAGCAATCGGCTGTGGTGCGCGGTGCATTGCATGGGACAATGCTGCGCAACGATATCTATGACTTCTGTCGTCTGGGCACCTTCGTCGAGCGTATGGACAGCACTGCGCGCATCATGGATGTGAAATACTTCGCGCTTCTTCCGGCATCCTCTTTTGTTGGCAGCCGTCTCGATAATGTCCAATGGGAGACGATCCTGAGGTCGGTTTCCGCGCACCGGTCGTTCCGGTGGGCCGTGGACGAGGATTTCACTGCACCTGCGATTGCGAACTTCCTCATTCTTGACGGGCGGATGCCGCGGTCACTGCGCTTCTGCGTTGGGAAGCTCTTGGCCAACCTTGAATATCTGGGCGCGGATGATGACGAACCCAAAGAATCGCTGATCCTTGCGCGGCGCCTGTCAGAGCGACTGCGCAACCGCGATATCGGGTCGATCTTTGATGAGGGGCTGCACGAATTCTTGACGAGCGTTATCAACGACAATGCACAGATCGGCCTGCAAATCGAACAAGACTACAGGTTTAATAGCTAAATGCTGCTCAAAATCCGTCACACAACCACGTATCGCTATGACCAGCCCGTCGTTTACGCTTTGCAAAAAGTGCGTCTGCGCCCGCTTGAGAACCCGTTTCAAGCGGTCAACCAGTGGGAAATCCAGATTTCCGGTGGTCAGATCGAAGCACATTATGCAGATCAATATGGCAATCATGTTGATCTGGTAAACGTTGACCGTGATGCGCAAGAAGTCACGATTACGGCCGCCGGAGAGGTTGAAACCAGCGATAATGCCGGTGTCTTCGGAATGGTTTATGGCCGCGCCCCGCTTTGGCATTTCCAGCAACACACAAAGGCAACGACCCCTTGCGAGAACATTGCGGGCCTTGCCAACGGGTTGCGATCGGCGAGTGACCAGATCGCGGCTCTACACGAACTTTCAGCCAAGATCCTTGATCGTATTCCTTACGAAATCGGCGCCACGAACCCCAAAACCACCGCGCAAGAGGCCCTGGCCCTCGGCGCGGGTGTCTGTCAGGACCATGCACAGGTCTTCATTGCGGCTGCACGGGCCGAAGGTTTGCCTGCGCGGTATATCAGCGGTTACTTGATGATGAACGATCGCGTTGATCAGGACGCGACACATGCATGGGCCGAAGTGCACGTCAACGGGCTGGGCTGGGTCGGATTTGACGTCTCGAACGGAACGAGCCCGGATGAACGTTATGTCCGGATTGCCATAGGGCGCGATGCACGTGACGCTGCGCCAATAGAGGGTCTTTTGGTGGGTCAGGCGCAGGAACAGATGATTGTATCCTTGCAGGTTCAGCAGTAAGACAAAGCCGACGATCACCTAAAGGCTCCCCCATGACATACTGTATCGGCCTCAGGCTCAATCATGGACTTGTGTTCATGTCTGACACGCGCACAAGCGCGGGCGTCGATAACTTTGCCACCAGCAAGAAGATGTTTACGTGGTCTGTGCCGGGTGAACGGATGATCACGCTGATGACGGCGGGAAATCTGGCCACCACACAGGCCGTGATCAGTCTTCTGGAGGAGCGTTCAAAAACGCTCGAAGAACGTGATCCAAGTATCTTGCGCGAAGGCACCATGTTTCAGGTGGCCCGCTTGGTTGGCGCAACGCTGCGAGAGGTGATCGACGAGACCACAAACGAAGGTCAACTCAAGCAGGATCAGTTCTCTGCCTCGATCATTGTGGGTGGTCAGATCAAGGGCGGAAAACCAACTGTCTTTCTGGTCTATCCACAAGGCAATTTCATTGAGATCACGCAGGACACGCCATTCTTTCAGATTGGTGAAACGAAATACGGCAAGCCGATTCTGGTACGGGCCTATGACCCGGATATGAGTTTTGCTGACGCGATCAAACTCTTGTTGGTATCTTTTGATTCTACGGTAAAATCAAATCTTTCCGTAGGTTTACCGTTCGACTTTCAAGTCTATGAGGCTGACAGTTTCGCCATGGGAACCACCCGGCGCATTGATGAGAACGACAAGATTTATCAGGCGATATCTGAGGGTTGGGGCGATGCGCTGAAAGACGCGTTCCAACACCTGCCGTCTTACAAGCTCTGACCACCCACGAGATCCGGACACCTGATCATAGCAGCCCGCGGGATTAACTCTCGGGCGGCGCGCCACCTTCTTTGGTGCGCTTTGAGATAAAGCCTTGCAAGGCTTCAACCTTGGCAGGGTCAACTTCTGGCCGTTCATCCGCATCAAGAATGGCCTGCCAAACCGCTGTGGCGCGGTGGGTGGCATCGACGCTGCCTCGTTCGGTCCATGTCCCGAAATTGGTGTAGTCATGGACGATGGGTTCATAGAATTCGGTGTTGTAGCGCGCCATTGTCTGCGCAGTGGCAAAAAAGTGCCCTGATGGGGCAACCTCTGCCAGAGCATCAAAGCCGATTTCCGCAGGCCCTGCATTAGCGCCGGCGCATAGCTCGGCGATCATGTTGAGGACTTCCACATCAGTGATCAGCTTTTCGTATGACACCGACAGGCCTCCCTCAAGCCAACCGGCAGAGTGAATGACAACCGACGCTCCTGCGAGCAGACAGCCCCAAAGCCCCATCTGGTTTTCATTCGCGGCCTGAACGTCGTTGAGATTGGACGCGGATCCGGCAGCACTACGCCACGGCAGGCCCAGAAACCGCGCCATCTGGCCCGCAGCAAGCGAAGCCTGAAAATGCGCAGGCGTGCCAAAGGCAGGAGCACCTGATTTCATATCGACGTTGCTTGTGAAGGTGCCGTAGCAGACTGGTGCACCGGGTTGTGCAAGCTGGGTGAGGGTGAGCGCACCCAGAACCTCGGCATGACTAAGCGTAATCGCTCCGGCGACCGTGATCGGGGCCATTGCGCCCATCAGTGTGAACGGCGTGATGATCGACAACTGCCGCGCGCGGGCGAAGTCAATCAGACCCTGCGCCATAGGAATATCGAGCGTGCGCGGGCTGTTGGTGTTGATGATCGTGTAGCAATGCGGGTTTTGCGCAAATGCATCGTCTGACAACCCACGGAAATCCTTGAGCATCTCGAAGCTGTCCATCGCCTGCGGTGTGCCACGCGAAAAGAAGAAGGGAAACTTGTCGGTTAGGGTCAGTTGCGCTTCTACCGTGAAATAGTGGCGCAGATGGGTCGGAATGTCCTGTGGCTCCACCAGTGGCGAGACCATTTGAAAGACGTCGAAATGCTGGGTCAGTTGGATTAATTCGCGAAAATCGCGCCCTGATCCCGGGCGACGTCCGCGCTTGAGGTCGGTGCAATTTGGCGCACCAGCCCCCGGTTGGAACGTCAACGCGCCAAGCGCCATGTGGATGTCGCGATGGGGCGCACCTGCGATGCACTCAAACTTGCGCGGGGCCGTCGTAAGTGCGGCAGCGACGATATCGCGACCCAGATAAACCATCTCGGTCGCGTCATCGACACGTGCGCCAGCTTGCGCAAAGATGCGACGCGCTTCCGGCAGTAATACGCGCAGCCCCAAGTCCTCCAGCGTGCGCAGGGCCGTCTCGTGCATGTTGGCGATCTCGTCGCCCGAAAAGACATCCATCGTCGGAAACGGGTTGCGCAGCTGGCGATAGTTCGGTGTGCGTTGCGATGGAGGCGGGCCGTCTGGCCGCCCCCGTCTGCGACGTGGCCTGACGGGCGTTGAGGTCATCCGCGCATGGCCTGACCTTTGCGGTCGTAGGGTGACGGCGCAATGACTTTGGCGCTGCGTTCCACGCCAACGACATGGACAGAGAGGTCAGTCCCTTCTGCCGTAAGATCGCTATCGACCATGGCCATTGCGAGCGACAGACCGGTTGTGTGCCCATAGCCGCCCGAGGTGACAAAGCCCACGCGTTTGCCGTCTTTCCAGATCGGCTCGTAGCCGCTGGCGTCTGCGCCGTCTGCTTCGATCTGTAAGGTCACCAAACGCTGGGCAGGGCCGTTTCCGTCACGCTCTGCTATGGCTGCGGCCTTGCCGACAAAGTCACCCTTGTCCCAAGCAATCCAGCGGTCCATGCCGGTTTGCACAGCGGTATAGGCTTGGGTGAATTCGGCGCTCCAGATGCCGAAGCTCTTTTCCAGTCGCAGCGAAAGCAAAGCGTTGAACCCGTATTCACCGATACCGAATTCAGCGCCAGCGGCCAGCAACTCCTTTCGCAGGCCTGCATGCTCGGCTGCTACACAGTGGATTTCATAGCCCAATTCACCCGCGACCGAGAGACGGCCCACCTTGCAGCGATATAGTCCGATATCGAACGATCCGCATCCCATGAAAGGCAGGGCGCCAATATCGTCGTCTGTCAGTTTTTCGATCACTTTGCGGCTGTTCGGACCCGACAGTGAGAACCCGACAGTGGCGTCGGAGATATCTTTAACCGCCACATCGCCAAACCCCTCCATGTGGTCGGTGAACCAGCGCATATGCCAGTCGCGCAGATAATAGGAGCCCATGATCCACCACGTGCCGTCGCCCCAGTTAAAGACGGTCAGATCGCCCTTCATCTTGCCTTCGGAGGACAGCATCGGCGCGAGGCGCGCACGTCCGGGTGAGGGCAGCTTGCTGGCCATCACATGGTCCAACCATCCTTCGGCCTCTGCGCCAGTCACTTCGAAACGCGAGAAGCCCGAAATATCGAGTAGCCCCACGTTTTCGCGCACATTTCGGCATTCTGCCCCGACGATCTCATGCGCGTTCGAGCGTTTCAGCGTTGGTTTCTCAACGAAGTCGTCAGAGGGCGCGAAATAGAGCGGCGTTTCCAGCCCGTAACTGACACCCCAGCGGCAGCCCGCCGCTGTCATATCCGCGTAGGCCGATGCCATCTTGAGAGGGCGACCGGCGGGCAGTTGTTCGTTGGGGTAGGTCATCACGAAACGACGGGAATAAAACTGACCTGTCGTTTCCTTGATGAAGCGCTTGTTCTGCGCGTAGTCGCCGTAGCGGGCCACATCCATGCCGAAGACGTCTGCCTCCGGTTCGCCGTGGATCATCCACTCTGCCAATGACTTACCAACTCCGCCCCCCTGCAAGAAGCCTGCCATGACTGCACAGGCGCACCAGTAGCCCGGCTTGCCGCGCACAGGGCCCACCAGCGGGTTGCCGTCGGGCGAGAAGGTGAAGGCTCCGTTGACCCATGTCTTGACACCCACCTCTTGAAGGGCCGGATAACGTTCAAATCCGAGGATCAGCTCTTTCTCGATGCGGTCGAGGTCTTCCTGTTGCAACTCGAACCCGTAATCCCACGGCGCGCCGTCCATGTTCCAGTGATCGTGGTCGATCTCATAGATGCCCAGTAGGATACCTTTCTGGTCCTGCCGCATATAGGTGAACCCTTCAAGATCCACGGTCATGGGAACTTCGAAGTCGAGTTGTTCCAATTCGGGGATCGTATCGGAAATCAGGTAGTGGTGGTTGAGCGGCGAGACCGGCAGCTCGATGCCCGCCATACGGCCGACCTGCTTGGCCCAAAGCCCTGCGGCATTGACCACATGCTCGGTCTGGATCGTGCCTTTTTCGGTCACGACCTCCCAGCCATCGGCGGTCTGGTTCAGCTCCAACACGCGGTTGTTTTCAACGATCTCGGCCCCGTGCTTCTTTGCCGCCCCGGCATAGGCGTGCACGGTGCCGGTGGTGTCGACATAGCCTTCACGGTCGGCCCACATGCCGCCCAGAATACCGTCCGTGGACATGATCGGGCAGAGTTCCTTGGCTTCATCCGGTGTGATCAGGCGGCAGTCTTCAATCCCGATGGATTGGAATGTGCGATAGGCCGATTGCAACCACTCCCAACGATCCGGTGTGCCTGCAAGTGTGATGCCGCCCGTCATATGCAGGCCGATGGACTGACCGCTTTCCTTTTCGATCTCGGACAGCAGGTCGATGGTATAGGCCTGCAACGCCGCGATATTGGGGTCGGCGTTCAGCGCGTGGATGCCCCCCGCCGCGTGCCAGCTTGACCCCGCAGTCAGAACCTTGCGCTCGATCAGCAGCACGTCTTTCCAGCCGTACTTGGCCAGATGATAAAGCACTGACGTCCCCACAACGCCGCCCCCGATCACAACTGCCCGATAATGCGATTTCATGAACGACGTCCTCTTCTCAAATGGCAAATGTCCGCGCGGCGCGGAAAACTTTCACGACCAGCCTCAGGCGGTGGGGCCAGACTGTCTAGGTCCAGTAGCGAAGGGAAACGTCGTTTTTAGACCATTAGGTTGGCAACGTAAGGGGAGGCCGAGACGGCCAACAAGCACATTCTGTGAGCCATGGTGCTCGAGCTTGTCACTTAACGGTTCGTCGACGTTGACGTTGAAGATGACCGTGACTGATTGCCTGCACCGTCTCAGTTTGAGTGGCCGTCACCGGTATACCGCCAACGGTAATGCGGGGGTGTGGGGCCTTTGTTCCGGCCACCTTGCAGGGTTTGTTCCCACGCGTGGGCAAGGATACCGACGGAGCGAGAAAGGCCGAAGAAACCGCGTGCGACTGGTCCGGGGCAACCAAGTTCGGCATAGATCACCGCTGTTGCGCCGTCGATGTTCATCGGCACAGGCGCGCCCCGGTCACGGGCCAGCTTTTCTTCGATCATCCGGCCAATTGCGGCATAGGCGCCAGATACAGCGCCGGCCTCTGCCGCCTCATCAACAAGAGCCAGCAGGCGGGGTGCGCGCGGGTCAGTTGGTTTATGAAACCGGTGACCAAAACCGGGCAGGTAACGCCCGTGGGCCTCGCGCCACTCTGACAATCCGCTCTCCAGGCCGTCCGGGCCCGCCTTTTCAAGATGATGATAGAGCGCGATGGCCTGTTCGCCTGCACCGCCATGAACATCGCCAAGCATATTGAGACCTGTCGCCATCGCACTTTGCAGACCGATCCCGCAGGTCGCTGCCATGCGGGCCGCGGCAATTGACGGGGCCTGGGGCCCGTGGTCAACGGCAGAGACCAGTGCCGCCTCGAAAAGCTTGGCCTGAACCGGCCCAAGTGGGGTTCCCATGACCATCAGCCAGATCATTTCAGGAAAGCTGAGGTTGCCAATCAGGTCCTGAATCGGGGTCCCGCGGATATCAATCCGTCCGGGTTCCATGTCGATAATACTGGTACGCCACCAGTCAGAGACATCGCTGCCTTCGGTCATATCACACCCTCTTCGCGCATCGCGGTCATGTCGTCCTCACTATAACCGATGGCGCCTAGTATCGTCTCGGTGTCCTGTCCAAGAACGGGGGGCGGGGCATCGACCGACGGCCGCTTGCCATCGAACATCGCACCGATCCGTGCCAGTGTGATGTCTCTGTCCAAGCCCGGCACCATGTCAAATAGCGCAAGGAAATCGCGTCCGGTGATTTGGGGGTGTGCGAGGACCTCTGGCACATCCAGCACAGCACCTGCGGGTACACCAATGGCGTTCAGTTCTCGCGCCCAGTCACGGGCAGGGCGGGTTGTCAGAACAGTTTCCAGCTCGGCTTTCAGGCGCAGGCGGTTTGATTTGCGATCTTCACGGGTCCGGTAGAGCGGATCGTCCAGCAAATCCGCGCGTTCCAGATGATTGGCCAGCAAGGCCCATTGTTCGTCTTTGTTTGCAGCAATATTGACCAGCCCATCCGCACATTGAAACGCACCTGATGGCGCTGAAGTGGGGTTTTCATTCCCATTGCGCTGCGGGACCGCCCCGCCAATGAGATAATTCGACACCACCCAACCCATTGTCGCGAGGACTGAGTCCAGCATGGATACGTCGATGACACAGCCCCGATCTTTGGCATTCAACGCAGCAGAGATGGCCATTGCCGCAGTCAGACCTCCGACAGTGTCGGCAATCGGGTATCCGACGCGCAGGGGGCCCGTGTTATCATCGCCTGTCGCGGCCATGACACCAGAGGCCCCTTGGATGATCTGGTCATAGGCAGGGCGTTTCGCCCATGGCCCGTCCTGGCCAAACCCTGAGATCGCGCAATAAATGAGGCGCGGGTTATCGGCACGCAGCGTATCGGGTCCAAGTCCGAGACGATCCATCACACCGGGTCTGAAGTTTTCGACCAAGACGTCAGCCGTCTTGACCAAGCGTCGCAGCGCCTCTTTGCCACGCGTGTCCTTCAGGTTCAGTGTCATGGATTGCTTGCCTGCGTTCTGGGCCAGAAAACTGATCCCCATCCCTTTGGCTGAGAGAGTGGGGTCAGCACCCAGATTGCGCGCCAGATCGCCGCGCCCGACTGCCTCAACCTTGATCACCTCCGCCCCGAGATGGGCCAATTGGTGACATGCAAACGGACCGGCAAGCACGTTTGTCAGGTCGAGGACACGCACCCCGGACAGGGGTGCGTCTTTGGTCTCAGTCGCCATCAGCGACGCCTTTTGCGCGTGCACGGGCACGTCTGGCACGATAACTCGGCAAGAGCACCAGAAGCACAGCCAGCACCAGAAGCCCCAGTGTCATCGGGCGTTCGATAATGAAATCGAGACCGCGATAAAGCTGCATGGAGCGTGCGAAGTTATCCTCAAGCATGGTCCCTAGAATAAAGCCGATCAACAGAGGGGCGAGCGGGTAATCCGCAAAGCGCAGGATCGTCGCCATGACCCCAAGACCCACCAAAAGCAGCAACTCTGTTGCATTGTTCTGCCCGATATAGGCACCCATCAACGTGAAGAAGAGGATGAAAGGGATCAGGTAATTGCGCGGGATCGCGAGGATTTTGGCAATGTAGGGGATCAACGGGAGGTTCAGGATCAACAGCACCAGATTGCCGATAAACATCGAGATGATGACAGCCCAGAAGATCTCGGGTGTGTCGACCATCAAGCGCGGCCCGGGTGTCACATTGAGTGCGATCAGGGCCCCCAAAAGAATGGCCGTGGTTCCGGATCCGGGAATGCCGAGGGTCAGCAGCGGAACGAACGACCCCGTGCACGCCGCGTTGTTGGCCGTTTCAGGTGCTGCAAGGCCTTTGACAGACCCTTTGCCGAATTCGGCTTGTTCGTCGCCCTTGGCGATGTTGCGCTCGACCGCGTAGCCAAGGAATGACGCAATCGTTGCACCTGCGCCGGGCAAGACCCCGATAAAGAAGCCCTGCACCGATTGACGGCCAATGACAGGGATCATTGATTTGCCTTCTTCGCGGCTAAACCGCAGATTAGTGATCTTGTTCGACCCACCTTCGGCACCGCTTGCTCCGCGCGCGGGGTTCAGGACGAGAAACAACGCCTCTGGCAATGCAAACATCGCCATTGCGAGTGTGATGAAGCTGATCCCCGATTGCAGGTCCATCAACCCCATGGTGAAGCGCGGCATATTGAAAAGCGCGCCTTCGCCGACCGTGGCAAGGATCAAGCCAAGGACGGTCATCATCAGTGCCTTTGCAACCTGTCCGGTGCCAGCGAATGCCGCGATCGCTGACAGTCCAACCACCATCAGCGCGAAATACTCGGCGGAATGAAAGAGAAGTGCCACTGACGACAGGGCAGGGGCAAAGATCATCAAAAGGATTGCGCCGATTGTGCCGCCTGCGAAGCTGGCGACGGCAGCGATAGTCAATGCCTTGCCTGCCTGGCCTTTGCGGGCCATGGGATAGCCGTCAAAGCTGGTGGCAACCGTTCCTGCGACACCTGGTGCATTGAGCAGGATCGAAGACGTCGATCCGCCGAAGATCGCACCGTAATAGACACCCGCCAGCAGGATCAGCGCGGCTGCCGGATCGCCCAGCGTGATGGCAACTGGGATCATGATGGCGATGATCGACATCGGCCCGAGACCGGGCAGCATTCCGATGAATGTGCCAATCAGACAGCCAGCGACGACCATCAGGATGTTCTGGATAGAGAATGCGGCCTCAAGGCCGATCAGGATACCTTCGATCATGTCCTAGTTCCCCATGAAGAATGGCCAGGGACGCAGGAAGATGCCAAGCACCTCTTGCACCAGATACCAAACAAAGAGCGTCGCGCCCGCTGAGACAGGGATCATGATGTGGAACTTGCGTTCCCCCAGTATCGCACTGCCCGCAACAAGAAAGACGGTCGTTGCAAGCAGGAACCCCGCACCGCGCAGCGTCAGCGCATAGACGACCATCAACAGCAAAAGGGCGATGGCCTGTCCGAGCTTGTATTCATGCAAGCGACGATAATTGATGTCCGATGCGCTTGGCGTCGCAGCCTCATCATCAGCTTTTTCAATACCGAAAAGGACGATCAGACCAACGATAATGCCAAGAACGGACAGCACCTTGGGAAAGGTTGAAGGCCAGACAGGATTGCGTTGCATAAACGGTGGTAAAAGCTGGTCCATCGTAAAGAATGCGGCATAACCGTAGATGCAGCAGAATGTCACGAAGATCAGCGCGATCCAGCGATCAAGCGCCATGGTCTGTCCCTCCCCAAAACAGATGAATTAGGTTGCCGCCCCGCGTGTCGCGGAGCGGCGTTTGTCAGATGCGTCCTAGAGGAAGCCGAGCGTGCGCATCAGATCACCGATGACCTGTTCCTGTTCTTCCAGGAAAGCGCGGAACTCGTCGCCGTTGTTGTGGATGTTCACCCAACCGTTACGGGCGCGCACTTCTTCCCACTCTGGTGTGTCGTACATCTTGGTCAGAGCGTCCTGGAACTTGCCAAGCTGTTCGTCTGAGATGCCAGGTGCTGCAAAGAAGCCGCGCCAGTTGACGAAGGTGGTGTCCAGACCCTGTTCCATCATGGTTGGCGCATCGGCAAAGGCGTCAACACGCTCTGGCGCTGTCACACCGAGGATTTTGACCTCACCTTGCTGTGCAAGTGCAACAGCTTCAGAGAAGCCTGTGGAAAGCGCCTGAATTTCGCCGGACAAGAGGCCGGCCATCGCTGCACCACCTGCGTCATAGGGAATGTAGTTGAAGGCTGTGGGATCTTCGCCAGCGGCCTGCATCGCCATAGCGGCAACAAGGTGGTCCATACCGCCTGGGACGGAGCCGCCCCCGATGGCAAATGACATGCCGTCTTCACGGTATGCCGCAAGCAGCTCTTCCATGTTGTCGATGTCGCTGTCTGCGCTCACCACAAGCGCGGCGTAGTCACCGATCGTGCCTGCGACCAACGTCAGATCACGGAAGCTTTGCGGGAAAACGCCGGTCAGTGAGCGGATCACGATCGGTGTCGAGTTCACCATCATGGTGTTGCCAAGCGAGTCTGCGTTTTCGATCAGGTGGGCAATCGCCACACCGCCGCCACCGCCGGACATGTTTTCATAAGACGCCGAGCCGACCAGACCGGACTCGGTCAAGGCTTCGCCTGTGCCGCGTGCTGTACCGTCCCAGCCACCGCCGGCACCGCCGGGGATCAGAAAGTGCACTTCCTCCAGAACCTGGTGGCCACCTGCGTGGGCCATGCTGCCGAGTGCGAATGTTGCTGTTGCCGCAGCCATGACGGTGCGACGGGTCCACCCAAAGGTGCTCATGTGAATTCCTCCCATTTGACAGGCAGCCCTCCGCTGCCCATGAATGAAGGTCAACACAGCAAGCTGACACAGGCCTGACACGGCACTGCAATCCGGCAAGAAATCAGCTTTGGCATCCTAAGGCGCTGACATATATGCGATATTTACTGGTCGAAGATCACGCAGAACTGGCCGGAGCTGTTGTGCAGCGTCTGGAAATTGACGGCCACGCAGTTGATCACGCACCAGATCTTGCAACGGCGAGCGCCTGCCTGTCGGCGGCAGAATATGATCTGATCTTGCTTGACGTGATGTTGCCTGATGGCGACGGACGGGAATTTCTTGCAGCAAGCCGGGACCGGATCGCAACGCCTGTCATCATGCTGACAGCGCGCAGTCAGGTCAGCGACCGCGTCGGTGCGCTTGATCAGGGGGCCGACGACTACATCACCAAACCCTTTGATTTTGCCGAGCTGGAGGCGCGCTGCCGCGCGGTGATCCGTCGGCGCGGTGGGTCGGCCCGCAATGAAATCGCATTGGGAAAGGCTGTCTTTGATCTGACGTCAGGGCAGCTTCGCGAACGCGACATGACGATTGAATTCCGCAACCGGGAACTGCGCTTGCTAGAGGTTTTTGCCCGCAGGCCCGGACAGATCCTTTCCAAGGCGCAGCTGATGGATCGTCTGTTTTCTTACGATAGCGACGTCACAGAAAACGCAATCGAAGTTTACGTCGCCCGCTTGCGCAAAAAACTGGCGGCAACATCTGTGCGGATCGAAACCGTGCGCGGTCTTGGATACAGGGTTGAAATTGCATGAACCCGACGGGATCAATCCGCCGTCGGATGACGATTTCGCTGGCGCTCGTCGCAGCGCTCTTGTCGCTGCTGTCATGGTCGATGGTTGCAAGCTTTGCCCGTCAGGCGGCTGAGCGGACGCAAGACAATATTCTGGCCGCCTCAGCGACGATCATCGCCGAGGCAATTCGCAGTGAAGGTGGCGAGGTGCGGCTGGAACTGCCTTACGCCGCCTTTGCAATGCTCGGTGCCGTAAGCGAGGACCGTGTCTTTTACCAGATTGAGACAGCAGGTGAGATCTTGACGGGCTATGAAGATCTCACGACCGGAAGCATCGCACCTGCCGCCGGTGAAGTCCGGTTCGAGACGACCGAATATCTTGATGTGCCTTTGCGTATGGTGCGTATGACACGCACTGTTCTGGCCGGAGAGGAGGCCGTGCCTGTCACGGTCTCGCTGGCCCAGACACGGAATGGTATCGGGACGATCGCAGGCGATCTTTCCGAAACTGCGGCGGCTTTGTCGGTGGCGTTTTTCGTTTTGGCCGTCGCGCTGACCGGGTTCGTCGCACAACTGTCCTTGCGTCCACTCAACGAGCTGGCACAGGCTGTCGCGCGGCGAGGTCCGACCGATTTGCGCCCCGTCAGGCGGCAGGCGCCAAGTGAGCTCACCCCGCTCATCGGGTCGCTGAACCGCTTCATGGAAAGACTGGCGGGATCATTGCGCCGTTCAGAGGAGTTTATAGCTGAGGCGGCGCACCGCGTCAGGACACCGCTGGCAACCGTGCGCGCGCAGGCCGAAGTGGCGCTTCATGGTGCGCAATCGCATGACGACAAGCAGCGGCTTCGCCAAATGATCAGAGCGATTGATGAAAGCTCGCGGTCTGCGGGGCAGTTGCTTGATCATGCGACTGTTGCTTACCGGATTGAAGATTTGTCGCGCGACACAATCAACCTTGCTGAGCTTGCAGCCTCGGTTGCGGCAGCACTGGAACCGACGGCGGGCCTCAAGGACATCGAGATCAGACTGGAGACGTCTGATGTGGCAACACTGGGCGACAAAGTTCTGCTTGAAAGCGCGCTGCGTAATGTTTTGGACAACGCCATCAAATATTCACCTGACGAGACACAAATCAGCCTCACCGTTGACCAACAGGGCGACATGGCGTGTTTGCGGATTTGCGATCAGGGGCCGGGTCTGGCAGGCCAATCAACCACCGATCTGACAAAGCGTTTCGCCAGAGGTGCGACAGTCACTGATGTTGTAGGCTCAGGCCTCGGGCTCACGATTGCAAGCGAGGTCTTGCAGGCCCATGGCGGAGGCATTGAATTGGCCGACAACCCGAAAGGACAGGGCGCATGCGCTATTCTGACATTGCCAAAGGCTTGATCCTCGCCGTTTGGGCCTCTGCCTTACCGGCATTGGAAGTCGAAGATCGCAAATCTTATCCCGGAGAGGGGGGCGCGATGATTTCCGTCCTGTCCACCGCAGATCTCGACGTGTTCGAACCGTTCATCCGGCAGTTCCAGCAAGACCAGCCTGCAATCGGGGTCGATTATACAGTCGCCTCTAGCACAGAGATATATGCCGCCATCACCGAAGGCATGAAGTTCGATATCGTACTATCTTCTGCGATGGATCTGCAGTTCCAACTGGCCAATGACGGGTATGCACAGGCCTATGGATCTGATGCGACGGCCCGATTGCCGGACTGGGCACAGTGGCGTGATCTGGTTTTTGCGTTCACCTCTGAACCCGCTGTTGCCGTGATTTCGCGCGAACGCTTCAGCGGTATTGATCTTCCGGCGACGCGGCAGGAACTGATTTCGATTCTCAGAGACTATCCAGAACGGTTTGACCAATCGGTTGGCACCTATGACGTCAGGACCAGCGGTTTAGGCTATCTATTCGCCACGCAGGAAGCACGAAACTCTGATGTGTTCTGGCGCTTGTCCGAAGTGATTGGCCGCTTGCAGCCGCGCCTTTATTGCTGCTCGGCCCAGATGATCGACGACGTGATCAGCGGTGAACTGGCCATCGCCTATAACGTACTCGGCAGCTATGCCGAACGCCGTCGCACTCAGGAAGGTGGGGACCGGATGGAAATCCTTCAGCTTGAGGATTTTGGTAACAACATGTTGCGAACAGCGCTCATCCCGCGGACAGCAGAGAATGTGACGGGGGCTGGCGCCTTTCTTGATGCGCTGATCCTTGCAGGGCTGGCCGAGGAGCAAACATGGGCGTTCCCGCCGCTCCAACCTCACGCGCGACAAGGGACGCCGGAATTCGGCCCGATCCGGCTTGGACCAGCCCTGATGGTGCATCTTGACCCGCTGACACGCCGCGCCTTCCTGTCCAGTTGGGAAGACGCGATGGAGCAGGAATAGTACCACTTTAAACGCACCCGAGTTGGCTTTCATGTCTGCCTGAGCCACCAGCGCCTCTCATCCCACCTCGACGGATGCCGTGATCAGGCTAGCTGCCTTTTCAAGTTGAAGAAGAGGATTGAAAGATGCGGACGACTGAAATTGAACCTGCCGTGGTGGTGTCGGCATGAAGGCATCGGATCTCTTTGTGCGTTGTCTCGAGGCTGAGGGCGTTGAGCGCATCTATGGTGTGCCAGGTGAGGAAAATGCCGACTTCATGCAGTCGCTCGAAAATTCTTCGATCGAGTTCATTTTGACGCGGCATGAACAGGGCGCAGCCTTCATGGCGGGCGTCTATGGCCGTCTGACAGGTAAGATCGGGGTTTGCCTTGGCACGTTGGGGCCGGGTGCCACAAACCTGATCACCGGTGTGGCAGATGCCGACATGGATAACGCGCCGGTTCTTGTCATCACGGGGCAGGGGGCGCTCACACGCCAGCACAAGGAAAGCCATCAGGTGATGAACGTCGTGGAGATGTATCGCCCTGTCACAAAATGGAGCTGTGCCGTCAATCACCCCGACAACATCCCCGAAATCGTGCACAAGGCCATTAAACTCGCCGTGGCCGAAAAACCCGGGGCCTGTCACATCGAACTGGCTGAAGATGTTGCGGCCATGGAGACAGAAGAGACACCGCTGAATGCCACCCGGCTTTATCGTCCGGTTCCCGACACCCGCATCATTGAAGAGGTCTGGGACAGGCTCAAAACAGCCAAATCGCCGCTGATCATCGCTGGCAACGGCGCAATCAGGGCCCGCGCCAGCCGCGAATTGCGCGCGTTCTGTGCCAAGACAGGGATCGGCGCGCTGATGACCTTCATGGCCAAAGGCGCGCTCGATCTTGATGATCCCAGATGCCTTTTCACGGTCGGCATGGGGCAGCGCGACTTTCCACAGCTTGCCATCAATGCAGCCGATGTGATCGTGACGATTGGCTACGATCCGGTCGAGTACGGCCCTGCAAAATGGAACGCCGAATGTGAAAAGGAGATCATCCACCTCGACTTCGATCCGGCGGAAAGTGATAAATTCTATCAGCCCACAATCGAAGTGGTCGGTGACATTGCGCACGGGCTCGCCACGCTGAACGCCCTCGTCGCGCGTGACGGCGCGCCCGATTACGACTTTGCCGCGCAGGCAAAATTGCGCAAGACGATGCAAGACGAATTTGCGGCACATACAGACGATCAGACCGAAGGCTCTATCAGACCGCAAAAGGCAATCGCGGATGTACGCGATGTGCTTGAGGCCAATGATATCCTGCTCTCTGGCGTTGGCGCGCATAAGATGTGGGTGGCAAGACATTTTCAGGCGCATGAGCCGAACACCTGCCTGATCTCGAATGGTTTTTGTTCGATGGGATTGCCACTGCCCGGGGCGATCGCTGCAAAGCAAGCCCACCCTGATGCGCAGATCATGGCAATTGTCGGCGACGGCGACATCATGATGAACGTCCAGGAGATGGAGACAGCGTCGCGGCTGGGGTCCGATATCACTGTACTGGTCTGGGAGGACAAGGCTTACGGTCTGATCGCTTGGAAACAGGAGCAGGATTTCGGCTCACATACGGATCTGTCGTTTAACAATCCTGATTGGGCAGCACTTTGTCAGTCAATGGGCTGGCATCATCAGGCGTGTCAGAATGCGTCTGACCTGAAAGAGTGCCTACGCAACGCGCTTGCCCACAAAGGCCCGGCAATGGTGGTGATCCCGATTGACTACCGCGAGAACATGGAACTGACGCGCCGCCTCGGTTCAATTGACGAGACGTTCTAGCCTTCTGACGGAACTTGGTTGACCCAAACACGTTCAGTCAGGAACGCGAAAGCAAAAAGAGATGGAATATGGCAGACGACAAGCAACACTTCTGGGACATCATCGCAAAGATCGGTGTCTGTATGGTGACAACCAAGGACGGCGACGTGATCCGCTCGCGACCAATGGCGCCCTACATCGACACTGAGGCGCGGACAATCCAGTTTATGACCGACAGCGACAGCGCAAAAGTCTTTGAACTGGACGCGGATGAGGACATTGCCCTTTCATTCGCTGATACCGGAAAAATGCTGTTTGCCTCTGTGTCCGGTTATGGCGAGGTAAGCCGCGATCAGGCGCTTATCGCAGAACTCTGGGGGCCATATGCCGAAGTGTTTTTCGGAAATGACCCCGAAAAGGCTGACGTCGCTATTGTCAAGGTGACACCTGTTCAGGCGGAATTCTGGGATAACCAAAAGGGCTATATCTCACTAGCTCTTGAGATGGGACGCGCCTATTTCTCTGAAGGCGGGCCGAACCTGGGTGACAATGCAAAGCTTAGTGACGTCGCATGAGCTTTTCTCTCGACGCAGACCACGACAGCCTCACCGCCTTTCTTGAACAACACGCTCCGCACGAACCTGAATTCCATCAGGCCGTGATTGAGGTGATGGAAGATATCAAACCGATTATCGACCAATCGCAGGCCTATAAGGATGCGAATATCTTCAAGCGGATGATCGAGCCGGAACGGATGATTTCGTTTCAGGTCGCATGGCAGAACGATTCAGGTCAGGTGGAAGTGAACCGCGGCTACCGCGTGCAGTTCAACGGTGCCATTGGGCCTTACAAGGGTGGGTTACGGTTTCACCCTACGGTCAATCCGTCCGTTCTGAAATTCCTCGCGTTTGAGCAGACCTTCAAGAACGCGCTCACCGGGCTACCGATGGGCGGTGGTAAGGGCGGTTCGGACTTTGACCCCTCAGGTCGCTCTGACGCGGAAATCATGCGGTTCTGCGCTGCATTCATGCAAGAGCTGCACCGCCACATCGGGGCGGCTGTGGATGTACCGGCTGGTGACATCAACGTTGGCCCGCGCGAGATCGGTTACCTTTTTGGGAGCTACCGTCGCATTTCGGGACAGTTCGAAGGCGTGATCACCGGAAAGGAAGAATCCTACGGTGGCAGCGCGATGCGGACTGAAGCGACAGGCTATGGCGTGATGTACTTTCTGCAAGAGATGCTGAAAGCCCATGATGCAGATATTGAGGGCAAGACAATCGCAATCTCAGGTGCTGGAAATGTCGCGACCTATGCTGCCGAAAAGGCCGCTGAAATGGGGGCAAAGGTTGTGACCCTGTCTGACAGCAGTGGATTTATCTACGACGAAGACGGGCTGACACCTGCAAAGATCGCTTGGGTGCGCGAACATAAGGCGCAAAGTGGGACAACGCTTGCGCCCTATGTGGATGAATTTGGCGGCAGCTGGACCGAAGGCGAAACGCCATGGTCAGTGCCTGTCGATATCGCGGCCCCGTGTGCGACGCAGAACGAACTGCTGGAAGACGATGCGAAAAAGCTGGTCGAGAACGGTGTGAAAGCCGTCATTGAGGGTGCAAACATGCCGACAACAGCAAAGGCGAAAGACGTTTTTGCCAAGGCAGATGTTCTCTTTGCGCCCGGCAAGGCGGCAAATGCGGGTGGTGTTGCTGTTTCAGGTCTGGAGATCACACAAAACCGCAAGCGACTTTCCGATGAAGCAGAAGAAATCGACAAGGCGCTCAAGGCGATCATGTCGCGCATCCATGATGCCTGCGTCACCGAAGGAACACGCGACGGCACGGTAGATTACGCCAAGGGTGCAAACATCGCAGGTTTCAGGAAGGTTGCTGATGCTATGACGGCACAGGGTGTGGGGTAGGGCACGTGTCCGCCGACACATCCGGCCGCAGCGCCTGTACCTTTACCTTGCGGGATAATGGCGGAGAGACAGGGATTCGAACCCTGGGTGGGCTTGCACCCACAACGGTTTTCGAGACCGCCCCGTTCGACCACTCCGGCACCTCTCCGCGGGGGTCTGTGGGGAGTTACTTTGCCAACCAGACCGACGCAAGACCCAAATGCAGCCGGCTGACAATTGCGTGGGCAAGACTTGGATTGCTCACATCAGAGACCTACCTTTCCTTGTGAGATTTCACAGAGGAATAATCATGATCCGCACTGCCTTTGCCGCCAGCCTCTCTGTCACCCTGTTTGCGCAGCCTCTTTTGGCGCAGACCGCTGATCAGGCACAGATCGACGCGCTTTACGAGGCATTGGGGATGCCGGAGATCATCGACATCATGCGCGAAGAGGGCGTGGCCTACGGCGCAGAGCTCGGGGCAGAGATGTTACCCGACGGTGGCGGCGCAGATTGGCAAACAGCGGTGAATGCAATCTATGATCCGCAGATCATGGACGAAGAAGTGCGGGTGGCATTCGCACAAGCCCTCGTTGGGGATGATGTGGATCAGATGCTTGATTTCTTCACGTCCGCGCGCGGCGAGCAAATCATCGCACTAGAGGTTTCGGCACGACGCGCCTTGCTGGATGAGGCTGTCGAAGAGGCGAGCAAAGAAGCCGCCGCCTTACAGATGGCCGATGAAACCCCGCGTTTTCTGGCCATTCAGGAGTTTGTCGAGACCAACGACCTGATTGAATCGAATGTCGTTGGCGCGTTGAACTCAAGCTATGCCTTCTACCTTGGCTTGATCGACGGCGGAGTCATGCCTCAGGGCATCACAGCAGAGACCGCCTTGCAGGATGTTTGGGCGCAGGAGGCGGATATCCGCAACAATACGACCGAATGGGTCTATTCGTTCTTGTTGATGGCCTACGAACCGCTCTCGGATGAAGACCTGTCCGCGTATCTGGCGTTTTCGGAAACCGATGCCGGTCAGGATTTGAACGATGCTCTCTTTCAGGCCTTTGACGGGATGTTCGAGGATATTTCGCGGGCGCTTGGTCTGGCCTCGTCACGTTTCATGATCAGTCAGGAACTTTAGCGCCTGAGGAACATTTCTTTCTTGCAACCATGAACAGGAGAGAGATTTGAAACTGTTGCGTGCTCTGGTTTTCGCACCAATTGTCCTTGCTGCCTGCAGCCCGATGTCACCGGTTGATGAGGGTTTAAACCTCGCGGCTGATGATCCCAGACAGATCGAGCTGACGTTTCAAGAATGTGCAATCTACTTCGCTGCCCGCGATGCACTACAAGCGCAAGGTCGGACCGCATCATCCGGTCTGACGCGTGGCTGCCCCGCTAATGCAAGCGAAGCAGCGGTTGATATTACACCCATGGTCAGCCCACCGCCTATGATGTCAGGCTTTCCCACAGCACTGGACGCGCGGATCAGAGCGCGCGGCGTGCCTGACGATCTGGCCGACGACGTTGTTCGTTCCAAGGCGTTCTGGGATCTCGTCGCGCGCCGCGATAGCATTCTTGCAGGTCTCTAGCGCCCGTAAAGGCGAAGCGCTGTGACCAATGCGCCCGGTGCCGCTCTGTAGAGTGCCAAATCGGATTGAAGTTGGATCAATCTGGCGGCCCTGTCGCTTTCTGGGATTAGAGCGAGGTCCATCGCAGCCATCAGCTCAGTGCCGCCACCGGCGGCGATTTGCGAGACCAGCGTTGGATGGTTTGTTTTGACAAAGACCTCTAGCGTGCCGCCGTTGCTTGCCGTCTGATGGGCGGGGGTGCCGCCTTCCGCTGTGCCACCGAAGAATGCAATATTCTGCAGCGGGGCTTGGGTCGTGCAGGCGCTAAGTGCGACGAGAAAACTGAGATGCCTCAACATGATGATTTGCTCTTATTTTTGCTTGACTTGTCAGGCCGATGGTCACATAAGCCGCCATCTCTGCATAGCACTCGCAGGGGTATAAGCTTAAATTCGCCCACGGGCGCGCTGTCCACAGGTACCAAACGCCGGATGAAACCGGGGCCTCAGAGACGCGGAAACTGAAGGAAAACAATATGTTTGCGGTTCTGAAAACCGGCGGCAAGCAGTATAAAGTCGCAGCTGGCGACGTTCTGCGTGTCGAAAAGCTGGCAGCAAATGCTGGCGACAAAGTCCAGTTCAACGAGATTCTGATGGTCGGCTCCACTGTGGGGACACCTTTGGTTGAGGGCGCTGGCGTCCAGGCCGAAGTGATCGACCAGATCAAAGGCGAAAAGACAATTAACTTCGTCAAGCGTCGTCGTAAGCACGGCTCGCAGCGTAAGAAGGGTCACCGCCAGCAACTGACACTGGTGCGCATTTCTGACATTCTTGAAAAGGGTGCGGACAAGTCTGGTGTTATGGCGGCTGTTTCCGGCGCCGGTCTGGCACATGTCGTCTCCGACGGTCGTTACGCCGACAACAAGACAGAGCAGCGTGAAATGGATCGCCGCGTCGCCGAAGGCGAAGCCAACGAAAAGCCAGCCGAGACAAAGGCGAAGGCACCAAAGAAGACAAAAGCCGCTGAAGGTGGCGATGACCTGAAAAAGCTGTCAGGCGTCGGCCCGGCACTTGAAAAGAAACTGCATGACGCTGGCGTAACAACTTTCGCCCAGATTGCAGCTTGGACAGAAGAAGATGTTGCTGCGATGGACGAAAAACTGTCGTTCAAAGGCCGCATCGAACGTGAAGGCTGGATCGCCCAAGCGGCTGAGCTGGCAAAAGGCTAAGGAGAGACACCAATGGCACATAAAAAAGCAGGCGGTTCATCCCGTAACGGACGCGACTCAGCTGGTCGTCGTCTTGGCGTCAAGAAATTCGGCGGCGAAGCCGTGGTTCCCGGCAACATCATCATGCGTCAGCGTGGCACAAAGATGTGGCCAGGCACCGGCGTTGGCATGGGCAAAGATCACACGATTTTTGCAACTGTCGATGGCGCTGTGAAATTCCACAAGGGCCTCAAGGGCCGTACCTTTATTTCGGTTCTCCCGGTGGCGGAGGCCGCTGAATAAGCCGAAAATCTCAGGTAACGCATTTGGGGGGATCGGTGACAACCGGTCCCCTTATTTTTTCACGGTTCCGCCCCATATGAGGCGTGAGGGTGGCACCGAAATTGTTTTCGAGGAGGGAAGCAATGCGGCACGAAGATATCACGATCCAGGACACGATTGAGGCTGCACGGTTCGTGCTTCGCCCTTGCCGTAAATCCGATGCGGGTCTGATCAGCATGTATGCCAATGATGACCGCGTGGCCCGCGGCACCCGCGCATTGCCGCATCCTCTGCCCCCAGGTGCTGTTGAAGCCATGATCGACCGCGCAAGTCAGCCCGACCGCACCGAGGATATCTGGGTGATCGACGGATCAGGCCACGGCCATGCAGAAGCCCTTGGCTTGATCAGTCTTGAGAAGATGGACCGCCACCAGTCAGAGGTGCTCTACTGGATTGCGCCAGCCTTCTGGAACACCGGTTTCGCGACAGAGGCACTGCGCGCCCTGATTGCCGCCAACCCGCATCAGTCCGATCGTATCTTTGCAGAAGTCTTTCAGGACAACCCGGGCTCGGCCCGTGTGCTGACAAACTGCGAATTTGATTATTTGGGCGATGCCGAGGCGTTTTCCGTCTCGCGCAATGCGACGGTGCCAACATGGACTTACACACGCAAAATGACCGGGTAACGGTTCCCACACTGACGACTGACAGGTTGATCCTGCGTGCGCCACGCCCACAGGATGCGGCAGTTGTGACCGAGGCGATCAACAACTTCAACGTCAGCCGCTGGTTGGCAGTCGTGCCCCATCCCTATGCATTGGCAAATGCTGAGTGGTTTATCGACCAATGCGTTCAGGGCAATTTCACCGTCTGGCACATTTGGGCGCGAGACCGCTTTGTAGGCACGATCGGACTGGACGATGGCCTCGGATATTGGTTGGCGGAAGATGCTTGGGGCCAAGGCTATGCGACCGAAGCCGCCAAAGCCGTGATCGACTATCACTTTCTAGAGGGTGAGGCGGAGGACCAAGAGACGTGCTACTTCTTGGGTAACGAAGGCTCCCGCAAGGTATTGGAAAAATTGGGCTTCGTGCCGACGGGAATCGCCCGGCAGCACTCTGTTGCGCAAGGCAGAGACGTCGATGCGCAGCAGATGCTACTGACCCGCGATAGATGGGCGGCATTGCCCGATGACTAGCCTGACATATCGCGATATCCGCGACGACGATTTTGATGCGTTGCACGAAATGATGACCGATTGGGATGTCGTGCGCCAATTGGGTGGCTGGCCGTGGCCGGCCGATCCTGATTTTGCGCGGTCACGGTGTAGACCCTATGAGGGTGATGGCTTTGTCTGGGGGATTGCGCTGAATGACCGTCTGATCGGAACTGTCGGCGTCACAAACGGTGATATGGGGTATGTCCTTGATCCGCGGCACCACGGGCGCGGCATTATCTCAAAGGCTGCGCGTGATGCCGTTGCTCATGCCTTTGCCACAACCGATCGTTCGCATCTGACCGGATCGACATGGTTTGACAATCAGGCGTCATACCGTGTTTTGCAAAAACTGGGGTTTCGGCATTGGCAAACCCGCTATATCCACGCGAAAGCCCGTGGGCGACCGACACTGGTTTTCAATCAGCGGCTGGAGCGTGCTGACTGGGACCGCTTGAGAAGCCAGTCACAGTAGTTTATCGCCACCACAACCCGCTTTAAGAAAGCCAGACCAATGAAATTCCTCGATCTTGCAAAGGTCTATATCCGCTCAGGCGCTGGTGGCGCGGGCTGTATCTCGTTCCGGCGCGAGAAGTTCATCGAATACGGTGGGCCTGACGGCGGTGACGGTGGGCGGGGCGGCGATGTGATCGTCGAGGCGGTGGACAGTCTGAACACGCTCATCGACTTCCGCTATCAGCAGCACTTTTACGCAGGCAACGGCCAGCACGGCATGGGCAGCCAGCGCACAGGCAAGGATGGCGAAGACAAAATCCTGCGTGTGCCGGTTGGCACCGAAATCCTCGACGAAGATGAAGAAACCGTCATTGCAGACCTGACTGAGGTCGGGCAACGGATCGTCATTGCCAAAGGGGGCAACGGTGGCTGGGGTAACCTGCGCTTCAAGACCGCTACCAATCAGGCACCCCGCCGCGCGAACCCCGGTCAGGAAGCTATCGAGCGGACAATTTGGCTCCGCCTGAAGCTGATCGCTGACGTGGGCCTGTTGGGAATGCCGAACGCGGGAAAATCCACGTTTCTGGCGGCCACATCAAATGCGCGGCCAAAGGTGGCCGATTACCCGTTTACGACACTGGTCCCAAACCTGGGTGTTGTCGGCATTGATGACGTCGAATTTGTCGTCGCTGACATTCCCGGCCTTATCGAGGGGGCAAGCGAAGGCAAAGGCCTTGGCGATATGTTCCTCGGCCATGTGGAACGCTGCGCGGTCCTGTTGCATCTCATCGACGGCACGTCCGGCGATCCCGCAGGTGACCTGACAAAAATTATCGGCGAGATTGAAGCCTATGGTGGTGATCTGGCCGAAAAACCGCGGATCACGGTTCTGAACAAGATCGATACGCTGGACGCCGAAGAACGTGCTTTCCTGACCGAAGAGATTGCAGCCGTCGCCGAGGGGCCTGTGATGCAGATGTCAGGTGTCAGCCGTGAAGGCATCCCTGAGGTGTTGCGCGCTTTGCGTGAAAAGATTGATGAAGACCGCCTACGGCACCGCAAAGCCGCAGAGGAGGCCGATGGCGAGGACACGCCATGGCAACCCTGAGCGATGCCAAGCGTCTGGTGGTCAAGATCGGCTCGGCGCTTTTGGTGGACAGCGAAACCGGCGCATTGCGCGAAGACTGGCTGATCTCGCTTGCCGCAGACGTCGCCCGTATTCGCAAGCGCGGCACTGACGTTATTCTTGTCTCATCGGGGTCGATTGCCTTGGGGCGGGGTATCCTTGGGTTACCGCGCGCCGCGCTGCCGCTGGAACAGTCTCAGGCTGCTGCTGCCGTCGGCCAGATCCGTTTGGCCCGCGCCTATGAAGAAGCCTTGCGCCCCCACGGCATCATAGCCGGACAGGTGCTGGTCACGCTTGAGGATTCCCACGACCGCCGCCGCTATCTCAATAGCCGCGCTACGATGGAGACGATGCTGAGCCTCGGTGTGACGCCCATCGTCAATGAAAACGACACCGTCGCGACCGATGAAATCCGCTATGGCGACAATGACCGGCTTGCAGCACAGGTCGCTGTCACTATCGGTGCGGATCAGTTGGTGCTGCTTTCTGACGTGGACGGGCTTTACACCGCGAACCCCAAGCTAAATCCCGCTGCACAGCATCTGCCATTGATCGAAAAGATCACACCGGAGATTGAAGGCATGGCCGGTGACGCAGGTTCGGGCCTCTCCAAGGGCGGGATGATCACCAAAGTGATGGCTGCGCGGATGGCGACCGAAGGCGGCTGTGCCATGGCCATTACACACGGCAGCGAAAACCATCCCTTGAAGCGCCTTGAAGAGGGGGCAAGAGCCACATGGTTTGCCGCCCAGATTGACCCGCAAGCGGCACGGAAGCGCTGGATTGCCGCAATGAAGCCGAAAGGCGGGATCGTCGTCGATGCCGGTGCCGCCCGCGCGCTTGGACAAGGCAAGAGCCTCCTGCCTGCCGGTGTGACAGGGATCAGCGGAACATTCGGCCGCGGGGAGGTCGTTGCGATCACAGATCCCACTGGGGCGCAGTTGGGACAGGGCCTGACAAGATACACTAGCGCCGAGGCGCGGCAGATCATGGGACAGCAGTCCGCTGACATTGCCACGATCCTCGGCTATGAAGGCCGTGCGGCTTTGATCCACCGCGATGACATGGTGCTTTGACAAAGGATGAAGTGATGAATGATCACGATGCAATCGGACCGATGATGGCACAGATCGGCGCAAACGCCCGTGCCGCCGCGACAGAGCTTGCCACCGCCCCGGCAGCAGTCAAAGCCAAAGCCATCAATGCCGGTGCCGATGCTGTTTGGTCCAACCGTGCAGACATCATTGCGGCCAACAAGAAAGACATGGCCTTTGGTGCTGGCAAGGGCCTCTCACCGGCGATGATGGATCGCCTCATGCTGAACGAAGAGCGTATTCAGGGCATCGTCGATGGCCTTCGGGCCGTGGCTGGACAGGATGATCCGGTCGGCGCCGTTGTGGAAGAATGGACGCAGCCAAGCGGGCTGCATATCCAGCGCGTGCGCACTCCGATCGGTGTTGTTGGCGTGATCTACGAAAGCCGTCCGAATGTCACCGCCGATGCAGGCGCGCTTTGTCTGAAGTCCGGCAATGCCGTGATCCTGCGCGGTGGCTCTGAGAGTTTTCACTCCAGCACCGCGATCCATGAGTGCCTCGTCGAAGGCCTGACGTCAGCGGGGCTGCCAGCCGATGCAATCCAGTTGATCCCGACCCGTGACCGTGCGGCGGTCTCTGCGCTGTTGCAGGCGACAGACCATGTTGACGTGATTATTCCGCGCGGTGGCAAGGGGCTGGTTGGATTGGTCCAGCGCGAGGCGCGTGTGCCTGTCTTTGCGCATCTGGAAGGGATTTGTCACGTCTATGTCGATGCTGACGCCGATCTGGAAAAGGCGCGCCGTGTCCTGTTGAACGCCAAGACGCGGCGGACAGGGATTTGCGGGTCCGCCGAAACTGTGCTTGTCGATAAAGGCTTTTTCGACAAGCACGGCGATATCCTGACGCGGGACCTTATTGATGCCGGGGTTGAGGTACGGGCGGCTGGCCGTCTGGGTGAGACTGACGGAACCGTTGCTGCCTCGGATGACGATTTCGGCAAGGAATTTCTCGATATGATCATTGCGGCAAAAATGGTCGATGGCGTCAAGGAAGCTGTTGCCCATATCCGGCAGTACGGATCAAACCACACCGATGCGATCATCACGGAGAATGACGCCACTGCTGCGCATTTCTTTCAGTATCTCGACAGTGCCATCCTGATGCGAAACGCATCGACCCAGTTTGCCGATGGCGGCGAATTCGGGATGGGCGCAGAGATTGGCATCGCGACCGGCAAACTCCATGCACGCGGCCCGGTCGGGGCCGTGCAACTCACGAGTTTCAAATACCTTGTCACCGGCGATGGCACGGTGCGCCCTTAAAGGCGTACCGTCAGCACCTCACCGTGCTGTTCCCATGACAGTTGACGTTCCGCACGCACCAACAGGGGGTTGAGCAGGGCAAACTGTACCTGTGCTGCGTTGTGACCAAAGAGCGGGCTGCGGTCACTGATCGTCCGCCAAAGGTTTTCATCGACGCTCAACCGTTCGCCTGTCGCCATAAGCTGCCAGTCTCCGTCGGTTTCTGTGATCCTGATGCTGCCGCCAAGCGGCAAGGCTGTCTCGATCGCCTGCAGAATCAGAAAGATGCACCGCATCAGGTCGCGGGGCTGGTCGCCTTGGGCCTGCCAGTGATAGTCCAGCCTGCCACCGCCAGACACAGCCCTCAGGATTGTCTCGATCTCGGCTTGGCTGATGCTTTGTTGGCTCTTTGTTGCCCCATAGCATATACGAAAGAATTTGATGCGCGCCGCGGCACTTTCGACGCTTTGGCGGATCAGGTCCATTTCCGCGCTTGCGGCACCGTCCATAAGCCCCAAAAGCTCGACACCGTTGCTGATCGCCCCAATTGGACTGATAAGGTCGTGGCAGATCCGCGAACCGACAAGTGTAGCGAGATCAGGCTGCATAGGACGCGCGGCGGTCAGAGGAAAAAGAGATGCAAGAACTCAATGCATTGCTGGAACCGGGGATGCTGGTGCGCAACCCGACAAAACCCGAGTGGGGCGTCGGACAGGTCCAGTCGAATATCAGCGGCAAGATCACCGTGAATTTTCGTGAAGAAGGCAAGGTGGTCATTGATGGCTCCGCTGTGATGCTTGAGATCGTCTATCTCTGATACAACCTATGGTAGTATTGTGTTTGCTGCAATGAAAACTCTCGCTAGAAGAACGCTGAATTGGTTTCAGAAGTCTTAACGAAGGCGGTCGCAGGCGTGGCACATGATGATGCATATCACGGTGAGGCATCACAACTGGTCGTCAGGCTTGCGCGCACGCCGGACGACATCAAAGCGGCACAGCGCCTGCGCTACGATGTTTTTGTCACGGAATTGGGTGGCAGTGGACCCTACGTCGATCACGGCAACCGGCTGGAGAAAGATCGTTTTGACCGCTTCGCGGATCATCTGCTTTTGATTGATGAGGCACGACCACAAGGTGATCAGGTGGTCGGCGTTTACCGATTGATGACGCAAGATCATGCATCGGCAGCGGGCCAGTTTTATTGCGCTGACGAGTATGATCTGACCCCGCTGCTTGAAAGCGATCACAAGCTGCTAGAGCTTGGCCGGTCATGTCTGCATCCTGCGTATCGCGGCGGGCTGGGGATGACGCACCTGTGGACGGCGCTTGGCGACTATGTCGAACGCCACGAAATTGATGTGATGTTTGGCGTTGCATCATTCCACGGCACCAACCTTGAAACTTGCGCGCAAGGTCTGAGCCTCCTGCATGACCGGCACCTTGCGCCCGCGCACCTACGTGTCAGCGCCAAAGGTGCGACGGCGATACCTCTGTCGCAGGTGACACCTGATGCGTTTGACCGGCTTCAAGCGGTCAAGCAGCTTCCGGCGTTGATCAAAGGCTACCTGCGCTTGGGCGGAACCGTCGGGAACGGGGCATTTGTCGATCACGCATTCAATACAATCGACGTCTGCCTGATCCTGGAAAAATCGGCCATCCGTGGCCTGCAAAAGACGCTCTACGCAGGGCGGGGCCAACGATGACCGACACATGGTACGGTGAGCCGGAACCCCAACATCAGAAACTCACGACCGCGGGATACCTGCGGGCCATAGCCCGCGCGATCCCGCTGATCGTGCTCGTCTTTGGCGGTCTGGTCATTCTGCTTTTGGTGCGTCTGATCGAACGACCACTCAACGGCGCGCGCCGCCCCGTGACACCCTTCATCACCCAGTTTGTCTGTCGGAATGCCTTTGTGTTGCTCGGGATCACCTTCAAAAGCATCGGTCAGCCCATGTCGGGGCCGGGGGCTGTCGTGGCAAATCATGCGTCCTGGCTTGATATTTTTGCATTGAACGCGCGCAAGCGCATCTATTTCGTGTCAAAATCAGAAGTCGCAGGCTGGCCTGGCATCGGTTGGCTGGCGCGGGCCACCGGAACGGTCTTTATTAAGCGCGACCGCCGCGATGTCGGGGCGCAGATTGCGGTCTTTCGCGAAAGACTGGCCGCAGGTCACAAGCTTTTGTTCTTTCCCGAAGGCACTTCGACCGATGGATTGCAGGTTTTGCCATTCAAACCAACGCTTTTCGCGGCGTTCTTCGACCCCCAACTGCGGGAGAATTTGCAGATACAGCCGGTCACGGTGCAATACCACGCGCCAGATGGCGAAGACGCCCGTTTCTACGGCTGGTGGGGGGACATGGCTTTTGGGCCGCACCTTCTGACGACGCTCGCCGCGCGCAAGCAGGGCGCCGTCACGGTTATCTACCACGCGCCAGTGCGTGTCGCCGACTATGCCGACCGCAAGCAACTGGCAAAAGCAATGGAAGCAAAAGTGCGGAGCGGACTAGCCGAGCATCGCAGCGCGTAGCGCCGTCAAGGCTTTGGCAGGTGTGTCCTGCGACCAGATTTCCTCGCCAATGCCGAAAAAATCGGTGTGCGGTGCAAGTTTGCGGATCAGATCGGCATCAAGTGCGCCTTCAGCCACCACCGGCACTTCGATCATCATGGACCACCATTCAAAAAGCTCCGCCTCTGCCTGACGTCCGTCGCCGAGCGGCGTCTGACCGACAGGGCCGAAACTGACGTAGTCAGCACCCAGTTCGCCAGCGGTCATACCGTCATGGCGGGAATTGGTGCAGAAACTGCCGACAATGGCGTCATCACCAAGCTCTTTGCGGGTTTTACGCACGCTGCGCGCGCCATCTGTCAGATGCACCCCGTCAAGCCCGAGGCGCTGAACCATCATCATGTGGCTTTCGATGACCAGGGCCACGTCGCGCTCGTGAGTGACCTCGCGCAAGGCATCGGCTGCCTTTGCAATGCGGCTTTCGTCCTTGGTGGCAAGGGCAAGACGGACGCAGCCGACCTCGGTGCTGTCAAGGCAGGCTGCCAATTGGTCCGGGAACGTCAGAAGATCAAAGTCCGGGGGGCTGATCAGATAAATCTGTGGGTGATCCTGCGCGTCCGACATGATGAGCGGTCCTGAATTTGTCTTTGGTCCGCCGCTTTTAGCGGGGAAACGCAAGCTTGGCTATGGGGCAATGATGGGCCGACTTGCCTTGATTTGATCGCGGGAGTATGACCTGCCGACCTTATCTGAGAGGACCTCATGCCAAGCCCTGATCCCCAACCGGCCTTTGTTCTGATCCGCCCGCAAATGGGCGAGAATATCGGCGCGGCTGCACGGGGGATGTGGAATTTCGGGCTTGACCGGATGCGCATTGTGGACCCGCGTGATGGCTGGCCCAACCAGAAGGCTGTCGCCATGGCCAGCGGGGCGGGGCGTCTCTTGGACGAAGCCCAGCTTTTTGACGATACACCGGAAGCGATTGCCGATTGTGATTACGTTTATGCCACGACAGCGCGACCGCGTGGGCTAACCAAGCTTGTCCTGACGCCGGAGGCTGCCATGCAGGATGCGCGCCGCCGCATTTCCGAAGGCCAGAAAGTCGCCGTGATGTTCGGTCCTGAGCGCTCTGGCATGGAAAACGTAGATATCGCACGGGCCAATGCCATCATCTCGGTGCCGGTTAATCCGGCATTTCCGTCACTCAATCTGGCGCAATGTGTCTTGCTGACAGGATATGAATGGCAGCGCGAGACAATCCCGACACCGCCTGAGCGCGTTGATGCGGTCGAGGATTGGGCTGAAAACATCGAGATTGAAAAACTGGCCGACCATTACGAAGGCCGGTTGGCTGACGCTGGCTTCTTTTATCCTGAAGCCAAGGCCGAGAACATGAAAATGAACCTGCGCAACCTGTGGTCACGTATGCCGCTGACACGCGCTGATGTGCAGATGTTGCATGGGATCATGCGCCAGATGGTCCGCTGGAAAGAGCGTGGCTAATCCCGCCTTCTTGCGGCAGACTGACGCTTGTATGCATCCCTGACCGGACCTAGGTTGCGCACAAAGATCAACCGGAGACCACAATGGCGACGAAACGTTCGATTTTTGAAGACGTTGGCGACACCCCCAAACAAACAGCCGCTCCTGGCGGCATCGACAAAGGCGGGCAGGGCGCACGCGCGCTGATCCGCGGATGGTTGATGGTTCTGTTTGGCCTTGTGGTGGTGATGATCGTCGTTGGTGGCCTGACCCGCCTGACAGACAGCGGGCTGTCGATCACTGAATGGAAACCTGTGACCGGGGCATTGCCACCGATGTCAGAGGCTGCGTGGCAGGACGAATTCGACAAATACCGCGCGATCCCCGAATACCAGCTTCAGAACCGCGGCATGAGCATGTCGGAATTCAAGGTGATCTATTGGTGGGAATGGGGGCATCGCCAGCTTGGCCGTTTTATCGGTCTGGTCTGGGCGGCCGGATTTGTCTTTTTTCTTGCCACCCGCAAGATGCCGACCGGTTGGACAGGCAGGCTTCTGTTTATCGGTGCCCTGGGAGGTGTGCAGGGGGCGATTGGCTGGTGGATGGTCTCCTCAGGTCTTGAGGAAGGGATGCTCGACGTGGCCTCCTACCGGCTTGCGACACACCTTGGACTTGCCTTCGTGATCTTCGGGTTTATTGCCTGGTATGTGTATCTGCTGGGGCGAAGTCAGGCTGATCTGATGCAGGCCAGACGCGGCTCGGACCCGCGGCTGATGCGCCTTGGCAGCGTGCTTGTCGGTTTTGCATTTCTGCAGATCATCTTGGGCGCGCTTGTCGCCGGGATTGATGCCGGACGTGCGTTCCCGGACTGGCCGTTGATGGCCGGAGGGTTCTTGCCGCCGCAACCTTTCGATTTGCAGCCTATGTGGCGCAATTTCTTTGAAGATGCAGGGCTGGTGCAATTCATGCACCGGATGGCAGGCTACGGATTGTTCCTTTTCGGTCTGTTCGTCTGGTGGCGGGCACGGCAATCGGCCAATGGTCAGACGCGTTATGCCTTCAATGCCATGATGGCGGTGATGTTGCTGCAAATGGTGCTTGGCATCGTGACGGTGATCTATTCGGCACCTTGGCAGATTGCCATCGTGCACCAGCTTGGCGCGGTCATACTCTGGGCCTTGATCCTGCGGGCGCGGTTCCTCGCGCAATACCCGCTTTCACAATCTGTCAGGGGCTAGATATGGACGCATATACCGAATTGCTGAGTTTCGCGCGCGAAACTCAGGCGCTTGGCGAGGTGGCTGGCCGTTTGGGCTGGGATCAGGAAACGATGATGCCAGAAGGTGCAACGCCGCAGCGTGCAGAAGAACATGCTGCCATGGCCAAAGTGCTGCATGCACGGCATATCGACCCGCGTGTTGGCGAATGGCTGGCTGTGGCCGAGGCAAAAGATCCGGTCGCCGCAGCCAATCTGCGCCACATCAGGCGCAGCTTTGAGCGTAATTCCAAAGTGCCCGCAGACCTCGCCGCGGCACTGGCCAAGACAACATCATTGGCACACCGTGTCTGGGCGCAAGCCCGCGCGGATGAGGATGTCGCAGCCTTCTTGCCGCTGCTGGAGGAAGTTGTGGCCTTGCGCATCGCCGAAGCGCAAGCCGTGGCCGGTGATGCCGATCCATATGATGCACTTCTGGATGACTACGAACCCGAGGCGTCTGGGGCAGGAATTGCTGCCATTTTTGACAGAATGCGTCCGCGTCTGGTGGCGCTGCGACAGGCCATCCTCGAAAAACCCGCGCCCTCTGCATTGTCGGGCACATTCGACGAAGACGGCCAGTTGCGTCTGTCAGAGGAACTTGCCAGGGCCTTCGGCTATGACACCGCGCATGGGCGTATCGACAAGGCTGTGCATCCCTTCAGCTCCGGTTCAGGGCTGGATGTGCGGATCACGACACGCACCAGTCTGACAGATCCTTTCAACTGCTTCTATTCGACGATCCACGAAGTCGGTCATGCAGCCTACGAACAGGGAATCGATCGGGCGCATTTGCTGACACCACTGGGCAGCGGTGTGTCCATGGGCGTGCATGAAAGCCAAAGCCGCATCTATGAAAACCAGCTGGGGCGGGGACGTGCGTTTACAGGGTGGCTCTTTGAGCGCATGAAGGACACTTTCGGTGACTTCGGCATCGCGGATGCAGATGCGTTTTACGCCACCGTCAACCGCGTCAGTGACGGGTTCATCAGAACCGAGGCCGATGAGGTGCAGTATAATCTGCATATCATGCTGCGGTTCGATCTTGAGCGTGCGCTGATCTCCGGTGATTTGCTGGTGCGTGATCTTGAGGCGGCCTGGAATGACCGGTTCAAGTCAGATTTCGGATATGCCGTCGATAAGCCGTCAAATGGCGTCTTGCAGGATGTTCACTGGTCTGAGGGACTGTTCGGGTATTTCCCGACCTACAGCCTTGGCAACGTCTATGCAGGCTGCCTCAATAGCGCGATGCGGGCAGAGCTGAGCGGTCTCGACGACGATCTTGCGCGGGGCGACACCTCGCGGGCGACGGGCTGGTTGCGCGAGAACGTGCAGCAATTTGGCGGACTGCGCACGCCTATGGATACCATCGCCCATGCGACTGGCAGCCTGCCAAGCGAAGAGCCGCTCTTGCAGTATCTGGAAGAGAAATTCGGGCGGATTTACCAGCTGTAACCGCCGGAGCCTCCGGCGGGGATATTTGGGGGCCGATAATGACGAAAGTCAGTCCCAGTTCGGCTTTCGCTTGTCGAGAAAGGCGCTGATCCCTTCGTTGGTGTCATCGCGCAGCATATTCTGGACCATCACGTCACCGGTATAGGCGTAGGCCTCAGCCGTGGTCATCGCGGCCTGCTCGTAAAACGCCGATTTGCCTGTCTTGACGGCGGCTGGAAGCTTGCCTGCGATCGTTGCGGCCAAGGCGCGTGTCTCATCGGCCAGAGCGTCAGCAGGCACAGCACGGTTGATCAGTCCCAGATCGGCCGCCTCTGAGGCGGTCAGAAATTTGCCGGTGGTCAGCATCTCGAAGGCTGCCTTGCGGTGGATATTGCGTGTCAGCGCAACCATCGGTGTTGAACAGAAAAGGCCAATGTTCACGCCATTGACGCCAAAGCGGGTGGTGTCGTCTGCGATGGCCAGATCACAGGTGGCAACAAGCTGGCACCCTGCGGCGGTGGCGATCCCATGAACCTGCGCGATCACCGGTTGGGGAATTGACTGGATCGTCTGCATCATCGTGGCACAGCGATCAAACAGATCAGCGAAGTAGGCGGCCCCTGCATCTTCGGACTGCCGGCCTGACTGCATTTCTTTCAGATCATGGCCGGCGCAAAAGGCCTTGCCTGTCCCGCGCAAGATAACCGCCCTGACCGAGGCATCATCTTTGATCGCATCGAGGTTTGCCTGCAAAGCGGCGAGCATGGCGTGTGACAGCGCGTTAAGCCGTTCCGGCGCATCCATCGTCAGCGTTGCGATATGATCAGCGTCATCACGATGCAGGATTGTCATTCTGGCCTCTTTGTCATTTTCTGCCACACGTCGATCGCACCCTAGTAGAAGTGAAACCTGCATGAAACTGCAAATGGATGTCCCAGCCCTGAACCACTTTTTAAAGGAGGAATTTCCGCAGGTCCGCGACAGTCTGCTGGTTGAGGCGATCCTAGAGGACGGGTTGCGGGTCCGGCTTTGCGTTGATGACAACCATTTGCGGCCCGGTGGGACCGTTTCAGGGCCAGCGATGTTCATGCTGGCTGACGTGGCGATCTATCTTTCTATCCTCGCGCGTATTGGACCACAGGCGCTGACGGTCACGACAAGCTGTGCCATGGATTTCCTGCGCAAACCTCTGGCCGGTGTCGATTTGCTTTGCGAGGTACGCGTCTTGAAGATCGGGAAGCGTCTGGCGATCTGCGATGCATTGATCCTGAGCGAAGGGCAGGCGGGTGCGGTGGCGCGTGCGAATATGACCTATGCAATCCCGCCGGCGCAGGCCTAGCGGTTCTGGCGGCTGAATTGAGTGATTTTTCTTGGGGTAAATTGATACCTATTTTATAAGGTATTGAGAAAGCGAAATTTTATCGCACAAAGAGCGATTGACTACGGCCTGCGCGCGTTTATAACGCCGCAATCGAATGACCCCGTGGCGCGATGCCACCTTAACCTTTTGGTGAGATATGAAAACCTTTACCGCAACTCCTGCGGATATCGACAAGAAATGGATCCTGATCGACGCCGAGGGCGTTGTTCTGGGCCGTCTTGCGTCGATCGTCGCAATGCGCTTGCGCGGCAAGCATAAGCCATCTTTCACACCGCACATGGACATGGGCGACAATGTGATCGTGATCAACGCCGACAAAGTCCAGCTGACAGGCCGTAAGCGCGAAGAGCGTTACTACTGGCACACTGGCCATCCAGGCGGCATCAAGTCCAAGACAAAAGCCGAAATTCTTGAGGGCGCACATCCTGAGCGGGTCGTCATGAAGGCCGTTCAGCGCATGCTGCCCGGCGGCAAGCTGAGCCGCAAGCAAATGACGCATCTGCGCGTCTTCGCAGGTGCTGAGCACGGCATGGAAGCCCAGAAGCCCGAAGTTCTGGACGTGAAGTCCATGAACAAGAAAAACACACGCACGCAGCACGAAGCCGACAAGACCGGCACACCGGGGAGCGCATAATGGCTGATCAAATCAACTCGCTCGAAGAGCTCGGTCAGGTTGCCGAAGGCGCTGCCGAAGCTGTTGTCGAAACTGCCGCTCCTCGTGAGCCTGTCCGTGACGAGCTTGGTCGGTCTTATGCGACCGGCAAGCGTAAGGACGCCGTCGCACGCGTCTGGATCAAGCCGGGTTCCGGCAAGGTCACTGTGAACGGCAAGGAAATGACCCAGTATTTCGCCCGCCCAGTGCTGCAGATGATCCTGCGTCAGCCATTCCAGGTTGCTGGCGTTGTCGATCAGTTCGACGTGATGGCGACTGTCTCTGGCGGTGGTCTGTCCGGTCAGGCTGGCGCTGTAAAGCACGGTGTTTCCAAAGCACTGCAGCTTTACGATCCATCCTTGCGCGGTGCGCTGAAGGCTGCCGGCTTCCTGACACGCGACAGCCGCGTGGTTGAGCGTAAGAAGTACGGTAAGCGCAAAGCACGTCGTAGCTTCCAGTTCTCCAAGCGTTAAGCTGGTACATACAGAATTTGCATCAGGGGCGGCCTATCGGGTCGCCCTTTTTATTACTGTGTCTGCCAACTCAGCCTGAGGCCAAGTGTCTCCAGACCGGGATTGAGCGAGCTGGTATTGGCGTTGGATCGGTGATCGAAGACGACAGAGAGGCTTGCGCCGTTGTCGAAATGATAACCTGCGGACAGAGAGCCACGAAATTGCATCGGAAAACCAAGGTCTTCGCCGTCGCCTTGCAGGTAGAGCCCCGGCATCAGGGAAAGCTCCAGATAGACTGGGCCATCGCTGATCCGTTCAGTTGACCATTTCGCCCCTGCACCGATCCAGATGTCAGAAGTATCGGTGACGCTTGCCCCGATTGTTGGCTGCACCGCACTTATATAGTGCGGCAGATCGTAGCTGAGATAAAACTCGTCTCCGGTGATCTCTTCCTGAAAATAGGTCTCACCATATTGCAGATGCCAGCGCTCTGGCGCCGTACTTTCACCGAAGCAATCAGTCGGACATTCGTTCAGGTAGCCGTCGAGCCCGCCCATGATGAAAAAGAATACGGCGAAACGGCTGTCCATGTTGCTTATTCGTCCTGCGGGATCAGGCCCAAGCCGCGCAGGTAGATGCCGATGCCTGATTCAAGCAAATCCTCTGGCGGAAAGGGGCTTTGTGTTCCGGGGTTTGATCTGGCGAAAAGTTCGACAACGCCATGGCTCATTGCCCAGATATGCGCGCTGAACATTTGCGGGGGGGGACGCTTTTCTGCCGGAATATGTTGGCTCAGCTCTGTCGCGGCCTTTTCGAGCACGCCCATGGCGCGGGTGGCGACCTTATTCAATTCGGGCGAGCGATTGATCGAAATCCCGCTTTCAAACATGGCGATGTAATAGCCGGGAAATTTTCTGGCGAATGCCAGATAGGCGCGGCCTGTTGCCTCAAAGGCTGCAAGTGCTGATGGTTGGCCGTCGCCATAGGCGTGTTCCATCAGATCGCCGAACATCTCATACCCTTGCAGGGCAGCGGCAGCGATCAGGTCCTCGCGGCCTTCGAAATGACGATAGACTGCGGCTGGCGTGACGCCAGCCTCGCGCGCGGCCTCTGACAAGGTAAACCCTGTCGGCCCCCGCTTTTCGATCAGAGTGAGACAGCCTTTGATGAGTGCCTCACGCAGATTGCCGTGATGATAGCCGCGTTTAGCCATGGCAGAGGTCCGGGCCTCCGATAACTGCGTCGTCGATTGGGGTGAGGGCGGAGGTGTTCTTTCCGGTATAGTCAAGCTGGCTCAGAATATGACGAATGACCTGCACGCGGACGCGCCGCTTGTCATCGGACCTTGCGACTGTCCACGGTGCAAAAGGCTTGTGCGTGCGCTCAAGCGTTTCGCCGATGGCATTGGTGTAGGCGTCCCAGCGATTGAGCCCTTCGACATCAATCCAGCTCAGCTTCCATTGCTTGAGCGGATCTTTCTCGCGGTCCAGAAAGCGCTTCAACTGCGTCGCACGCCCGACGTTGAGCCAGACCTTGATAAGCTTGATTCCTTCATGCGCGATCATTTGCTCGACTTCGGGCACCTGCTGGAACCAGCGCTCGCGTTGTTCTTCGGTGCAAAAGTCGAAGACGTCTTCTACCACGCCGCGGTTGTACCAGCTTCGGTCAAAAAGGACGACTTCACCTTTGGCTGGCAGGTGTTTGATATACCTTTGGAAATACCACTGATCTGCTTCGACATCGGTCGGTTTTGAAAGCGCGACGACCTTTGCATATCGCGGATTGAGGTTTTCAGTGAAGCGCTTGATTGTGCCGCCTTTGCCGGCCGCATCGCGGCCCTCGAAAACAATAGCGACCCGCTGGCCGGTTTCGCGCACCCAAGTCTGCATTCTGACCAATTCGATCTGTAACGCCTCAAGTGCTGTGTTGTAGGCGTCTTTGTCCCAACGCTTCTGGTAAGGATAGTCAGGATTCACGATATCGTTCTTCTTGGCACCAGCGATGCTGGCGCGCACATCTTCAGGCGCACCTTCCTGATAGAAGCGGCTGATCGCGCCATCGAATGGTAAATCCATGAAAACTCTCCCAAACCGGTCTGTTATATATGGGGGGAAAGGACTGAAAGCGCAATTCAATGGGACAGGATCAGGCAGCAAGACAGCATGTTACCTGATGTCAGCCTGACAGGAGTGCCTTATTGACAGTTGAAAACCCGTAGGAATGATTTCCTGCCTTTACGTCAGAGCTCCGGAGTGGGTCCGACATGGGCGAACCTATCAATTGATCGCTGCGCGTTCTGCTGCGCGGTCAATGGCCGCGATGGTTTCAGCGGGGTCAGCGTGATGCGGCATGTGTCCAACCCCTTCGAGCCGGATCAGATTGACCTGCGGGATAATCTCGGCAATGCGCTCGGAATGGATTTCGATTGGTACCGTCGTATCCTCAAGCCCATGGATGATCTCGATGGGCAATGTCAGTTCAGGGTAGCGCTTCTCCATTTCGACGACATGGGGGCGCAGCGTATTCACCTGACGGATATTCGCCCGCATACTTTCAGGGCGGAGCGTCAAACCCGCACCTATGTAATGGCCGTAGCCTTCAGGGGCGGTCTGAGGCGCAAATGTGCCTTCTATCCGGTCCTCGACGATGGATTGTGGCGTGTAGGCGGATATGATCGGAATCGTTGTCGCGCCGCCAATGAGGCTGCCGTTGACAGTGTAGTAGGCACCAAGATCACCCGGCCAAGGCATCGCGACACCTGCGAGAGACACGATGGCCGCCGGATTGGCGGGGCTTTCACTGTCCAATGCTGCAATCGCCCACGCCAGCGACACGATCCCGCCGAAACTATGCCCCACAAGGATCGGGTCAGTGATGCCAATCGCCTCTGCCGCGTCGCGGAGTAGTTTGGCCTGATTGATTGGCGCGTCACCCGCCGTCTCAAGAAGTCCCTTTGGTACCTCAGGCACACGGCCTGTATAGCCAAGGCCGGGCCTATCGAAGGCCGTGACGGTATACCGGTCCGTCAGGCGCCCCATCAGGTCGAAGGTAAAGTCGCGGACATTGCCACCTGCACCATGCAGCAGAACCACATGTGGGCCAGAGCCTTCTTGCACGTAATGCACAGGCACACCGTCAACCTCGACGGTCTTGCCAAGCGCAGGATATTCCTGCTCTGCCGCAGAGGCGCGATATCCGGCAACGGCGGCTGTCAGGGCCGCGCCGATGCCGATCGCGATGGCTGTATATGTCAGTGCTTTAAGTGCCAATCAGGTCCATATCAAAATAGGTGGTCTGGTAAATTTCGTTGATCCAGTTTCCATATAGGAGATGCGCGTGGCTTCTCCACCTATTCTGGGGGACTTTCGTCGGGTCATCGTCAGGATAATAGTTCATCGGCACGTTGATGGGCGTGCCGTTGGCAATATCACGATCATATTCCTGCTTCAGGGTGCCACTGTCATATTCGAAGTGGTTGAAGATATAGAGCGCGCGATGTGCCTGATCCTCAACCAGACAGGGGCCGGCGTCTTCGCTGGTGATGAGCGTCTTCAGCCCGTCCGCTGCATCAATTTCATCCTGACGCATCTCGGTCCAGCGGCTGACAGGAATGACACAGTCATCAGAGAAGCCGCGCAGATAAGGTGATGCAGGCGCTGTGTTCTGGTGGCGGAAGCAGCCGAAGGCCTTGTGATCCAGCATGTGCTTCTTCACGCCGTGAAAATAGTTGATCATCGCCATACCGCCCCAGCACACGCCGAAGGTCGAATGCACATTGGTCTGTGTCCAGTCAAAGACCTGCGTCAGCTCATCCCAATAGGTCACCTCTTCAAACGGGAGATGCTCGATGGGTGCACCGGTGATGATGAGACCGTCGAACTTTTCATCGTGAACATCGCTGAAGGGGCGATAGAATTCCTCCATATGTTCGGCGGCGGTGTTCTTGGTCTGATGTTCGGTCATGCGGATCAGCGAAAGCTCGATCTGCAAAGGCGTGGCCCCGATCAGACGCGCGAACTGGTTCTCTGTCTGGATCTTCTTTGGCATCAGGTTCAGCAGGGCAATCCGCAAAGGGCGGATATCCTGACGCGAGGCGGTCGCTTCGTCGAGAACCATAACGCCTTCTTGTGAAAGGACGTTATAGGCGGGCAGGGCGGAAGGCAGTTTGATCGGCATGGGAATGATCCTGATTGGAGGGCAGAGATAGGGCGGCTACCCGCGCATCTCAAGAGCGTCAGCGATCATGCTGACAAAGCCCTCCGTATCCTTGACCTGTTCGACTGCCTGTTGCTCGACCGTCAGGCCCCATTTCTCAGCCATGGCCTGATACCGCGGCTGGCGGTGAGCCAAGGCTTTGGCAAAGGCCCAGCGGATGAAATCATCCGGATCAACTTTCTCAGGTGCGACGTCGAATTCCGCCAGATAGGCCTGCCATGTCTGCAATAGGAATGCAGGATCATATGACATCGGTTTCGGCTCTTTGTCGAACCGGCGGATCAGTTCGGCGGTATGTGCCTCGGTTCCTTTGATCCAGACCATCAAAGTGCGCGCGGCAAGGTTTGTCAGGATCGGATCGTCGGGATTGTCGGCATCGACCCATTCACAAATCGACCCGCCGGTGTCACAGACGAAATGCGGATACTGGTAAAGATCAACCGAGCGGTCGATGAAATAGCCTGTGTCAAGCAAGGCAGACACCTCAGCCGCCTGAAACTCGTCCTGACGGCGTGTGTATTCGTCCCAAGGCAACCCGCCTTTTGAGGCATCACCAGGTTTGCCGAGATAGGATGACATCGGTTTGAGATCATCAAACGAGATGTTCGATCCGATATAGATCGAGTTGGAGCGTAACAAATCGCGCAGGAAGGGCACTTTCATCGCTTCGCGTTTTGCGTTGTCAGCGATCTTTTCGCCCATGTAGCGGGTTCCGATCCGATAATCGATCGAATAATGAAACCAGTCACCTGTCCCGCGCAGCATGGTCGAAAGATAGGTCTTTCCCAATCCTGACATCGCAAAAAGCAGGACGCGTTTTTGCGGGGCGTTGCGCCATTCAGATGCAGAAGCGTAAATCATGGCGCTTTGCGTAACCTTTAGCCTTGCCTTCTTCCAGTGTTTTCTGACGCCGTCAGGCTAGAACAGCCAGTCAAAGGTTTGGCGCAGTTGTGCCTGCCCATTGGAGGTGACAGGTGCGCCATGCGCCATCACGACTTTGTCTGCGGGCCAGTCCAGAATTGGTTTCACCAGCGCACGTGCCTTGGGTTTGCTCCCGAAGCCGAGCCGGAACTTGCGCGGAACATTCGGGCGGTCCCCTGTCATCAGGTCCAAACGCGCTACGATGCCTTGCCATCCTTTGTGGAACCCTGGCGGAAATTGCTGGATCAGGTCCGTGAAAAGTACCGTTTTGGACGGTCTGTGAAAGAAGACGGCTTCTGTCGTGATCTTGTGCGGGACGATGTGATAATCCAACTCGCCACCCCAAGACGCCGGTGCGCCATTATCGAGGAACCCCGCGAATGTGAGGTCAGGGCGTTTGCTGGCAAGCGCACGTGGTGCCCAGATGGCCGCGTCGGGAAACGCTGCTGACCAGTCTGCTATTGCCAGATGGTGCAGCGTGTTTGGCGCGATCAAATAGGCGACAGTGCCAAGTGTGGCGACCCCAGTGCGGATCGCCTCTGTCAGACCGACCGGCGACCAGACAACCAAACTGCCGTCAGACAAGCGGAAGATGGCTGAGCGGGTCGGATATTCAAACCCGTAGGACATGACCGATCCGCCGTCAATCAACCAGATTTCTTCTCCGAATGCATCCATCAAAATCACCCTGCCACAACAGAGCGATCTGACGTCAGCAAAGACCGCGATGCAACCTCGAACTTAACCCAGAACCGCAGGCCAGTTGGCATTCGCGGCTGCGATATGTCCGGGAATGTCGCGCTCCCAACGGCGACGGACGCCGGTTGAAAAGTTGAGGTAGAGTTTCCCGTCAACGATGCTCCAGGCCTCAGGCACCGTTGAGGCGGTGTAGCCCTGACTGACAGCGTAAGCACAATACCCGCCGTATTGGGGTGCGTAGGCCATCGGGTCGGCCTCGAATTTCGCGCGGTTTTCCTCCGACGCGAACTGCCATGTGGCCCCCATGTAGTCGGTGGTGATGCTGGGGTCACCGGCGACAGGGCCATTGCCATCAAAATAGGCAACCGTATCAGATCCATCGATGGCGATACCACCTTCGGTATAGATTTGCGCGGTCTGCGCCATTGAGCGCGTCGCGATGATGCCTGCGACGGGTGCTGTCAAAGCAAGCCCAAGCAAATGGCGGCGGGTCAGTGTCATGGGAAATCCTCCACAAGATTGCGTCTCTTGCGAATTAGATGGGACCATTCAGATGCGCAAAGCTAGTGCTGACACAGACATGTGAGGCGATGTTGCAAACCGTTTGTTACAAGGCGGTCAGCCGCGAAACAGCTCTGCCAGAGCCTCTAGTTGCCGCGCCAAATCCATCCACCACCGAGCACGCGCGTGCTATCAGGATCATAGAAAACACAGGCTTGTCCCGGTGACACACCCTGTTCGGCGACCAGCAATTCCACCTCGGCTTCTGTTTCCGACATCGGCCGCAGGATTGCATCGGTCGGCGGGCGGGTGGACCGGACACGCACGGCAATGTGATGCTCGGCTTTGTCCATCAGATTGCCTTCACCGATCCAGTTGATCTCTCGCACCGGCACGCGGCGGGTGGCAAGCATCTCTTTGGGTCCGACGACAACCTGTTTGTTGTCCACATCGAGTTTGACCACGTAAAGCGGGTCCGCAAGACCACCGATCCCCAACCCGCGCCGTTGACCGATCGTGTAATGAATGACGCCCTTATGCGTGCCAAGGACGTGCCCATCGACATCGACAATCTCGCCCGGTTCGGCCGCACCTGGGCGCAGTTTTTCGATGACGGCCGCGTAATCGCCGTTGGGGACAAAGCAGATATCCTGGCTGTCAGGTTTGTCGGCAACACTCAGTCCGTATTTGGCCGCCAGGGCGCGCGTTTCCTCTTTGGATTTGTGATGTCCCAGCGGGAAACGCAGATAATCGAGCTGCTCTTGCGTGGTCGAGAACAGAAAATAGCTTTGGTCCTTTGTTGGATCAGCCGCGACGTGTAGCTCTGCACCCTCCAGACCCATCTTGCGCTGGATGTAGTGACCTGTGGCCATACAGTCGGCATCGAGGTCCTTGGCTGTTTCCAACAAATCCTTGAACTTCACCCGTTCGTTGCAGCGGATGCAGGGCACCGGCGTCGCGCCGCCCAGATAGCTGTCGGCGAACTCGTCCATCACGGCTTCGCGGAACGTGTTTTCATAATCCAGAACGTAGTGTGGAAACCCTTTTTCTTCGGCAACACGGCGGGCGTCGTGAATATCACGGCCAGCGCAACAGGCTCCTTTCTTGGCCAGTGCCGCCCCGTGATCGTAAAGCTGGAGTGTGACACCGACGACGTCATATCCTTCATCTGCCAGCATTGCTGCAACGACAGAGCTGTCGACACCACCGGACATGGCGACGACGACACGTGTCTCGGCGGGGGCTTTTGCAAAGCCCAATGAGTTCAGAGGCGATTCCAGCGGCATCTCGATATCCTTTGGGGTTTGGTCGAAATATAGGAAAATGCGACACACTCTCAAGACGAGGCGTTACCCGACCTTAAGGCTTGCGCTGCATAACCTGTCAGCGACATGAAAAGAAGAGGTTGGTTATGTATCTTCGCAAGGTCTCAGGACCACGCTCGGTCACATTGCCCGACGGCACCATCATGACGCGGGCTGATCTGCCCGATAAGGGTACAACACGCTGGGTGGCGTCTCGCAAGGCTGCGGTCGTTCGTGCAGTTGCCTATGGCCTCATTACCAGATCATCTGCATTGGAACGCTACGCTCTCTCTGATGAAGAATTCTCTGAATGGGAAACAGCCATCACCATGCATGGCGAAGCGGCACTCAAGGCGACAGCACTGCAAAAGTTTAGACAACCCTAACGGGTATATGGAATTTACGATGCGTATGGTAACGTGTGGTTAAACTTTTAGCGGTTAGTTAGGATTATCACATACCGGAGTGGAGAGCTCGCATGCGCGTTTTGCTAGTAGAAGACGATCCAACGACCTCGAAAAGCATCGAATTGATGCTGACCCATGCCAACCTGAATGTTTATGCCACCGATCTTGGTGAAGAGGGCATCGATCTGGCAAAGTTATATGACTACGACATCATCTTGCTCGATATCAATTTGCCCGACATGACCGGGCATGAAGTGTTACGGCAACTGCGTTTGAGCAAGATCGAAACGCCGATCCTGATCCTGTCCGGCGACGACGATACCGAAAGCAAGATCAAAGGGTTTGGCTTCGGTGCAGACGATTACCTGACCAAACCGTTCCACCGTGAAGAACTGGTCGCGCGGATTCATGCAATCATCCGGCGGTCCAAGGGGCATGCACAATCCATCATCAAAACCGGTCAGATCGCCGTCAATCTGGACGCGAAAACCGTCGATGTGGAAGGCAACACCGTTCACCTGACCGGCAAGGAATACCAAATGCTTGAGCTGCTTTCGCTGCGCAAGGGGACTACACTGACAAAGGAAATGTTCCTCAATCATCTTTACGGCGGCATGGATGAACCGGAATTGAAGATCATTGACGTCTTCATCTGCAAGCTGCGTAAGAAACTCAGCGAAGCGACCGCAGGCGCAAATTACATCGAGACTGTCTGGGGGCGCGGCTATGTCTTGCGCGACCCTGAACCTGTCGCCCAACACCAACCACTTGCGATCGGCGCCTAGGCGTCGTCCATGCGCCCGACGGACAGGGTGTGAAAACAACAAGACGGCCGATGATCGCTGGACGCTGATCGTCGGTCCCCCTAATTATAGCCATGCAGAACACTTGCATGAAGGGGGGGCGGCATGGCGGACAACGGGGATGCAGCCGAGACGGCAGAAACGCCGGTTTCGACTTTGACGCCGGAGCAGGCAAAGCGTGAATTGGCATCGCTCGCACAGGCCCTGCAAGCGGCCAACGAAGCTTATCACACGCACGACGCCCCGGACCTCTCAGACGCCGAATACGACCGGCTCAAGAAACGTAATCTGGCTATCGAAGCGGCGTTTCCCGACCTCAAACGCGAAGACAGCCCAAGCGATCAGGTCGGCGCGCCAATCGCCGAAGGGTTCGGCAAGGTCCAACACGCAGTGCGCATGCTTTCACTTGGAAATGCGTTTGAAGATGAAGACGTCCACGATTTTGATGCGCGGATCAGGCGTTATCTGGGCCGCGATGATGACGCCCCGCTGACATATACCGCAGAACCCAAGATTGACGGGCTCTCGCTCTCGCTGAGATACGAAAACGGCGATTTGACACAGGCCGCCACGCGCGGGGACGGCGCGGTGGGTGAAAACGTTACCGCCAATGCCCGCACCATCGGAGATATTCCGCAGCGGATCGACAATGCCCCGGAAGTGCTGGAGGTCCGCGGTGAGGTGTATATGAGCCATGCTGACTTTGAGGCGCTGAATGCGCGCCAGCAAGCAGCAGGTGCAAAGACATTTGCGAATCCCAGAAATGCCGCGGCAGGGTCGCTCAGGCAGCTTGACCCCGAAGTCACGCGCGCTCGGCCACTCAGGTTCTTTGCCTATGCCTGGGGTGAGGTTTCAGCACCGATTGCAGAGACGCAGATGGGCGCAATCGCGCGGCTGTCCGACTTTGGTTTTGTGACAAACCCGTTGACCGTAACTTGCGAAGGCCCTGAAGCTGCTATCGCCCATTACAAGAAAATCGAGGCGCAGCGCGCCACGCTTGGCTATGACATCGACGGGGTGGTCTACAAGGTTGACGACCTTGCCTTGCAGTCTCGTCTGGGGTTTCGGTCGACAACGCCGCGGTGGGCGATTGCACATAAATTCCCTGCTGAGTTGGCCTGGACAGTGCTTGAAGCGATCGACATTCAGGTTGGCCGCACCGGTGCCTTGTCCCCTGTGGCGCGGCTGAGACCTGTCACGGTGGGTGGGGTCGTGGTCTCCAACGCGACGCTGCACAATGAGGACTACATCGCCGGAAAAGACGGGAACGGGGCACCAATCCGTGGCGGTAACGACGTGCGTGTCGGCGACTGGGTTCAGGTCTATCGCGCGGGCGATGTGATCCCGAAAATCGCGGATGTTGATCTTGCGCGCCGCCCTGAAGACGCCAAGCCCTATGAATTTCCGCAGGCATGTCCGGAATGTGAATCCAAGGCTATCCGCGAAGAGGGCGACGCCGTGCGCCGTTGCACTGGCGGGTTGATCTGTCCCGCGCAGGCGGTCGTGAAGCTCAAGCACTTCGTCTCACGCGCTGCGTTCGACATCGACGGCATGGGAGCCAAACAGGTTGAGCAATTCTATCTTGATGGCTGGATTGCAACGCCTGCCGATATCTTCAAATTGCGCGCGCGGTATGGGCAGGGCATTCAGCAACTCAAAAATCGCGAAGGCTGGGGCGAAAAGAGTGCAACCAAGCTCTTTGATGCAATCGACGACCGTCGCGAGATTGCGCTGGCGCGGGTGATTTTCTCGCTTGGAATCCGCCACGTCGGTGAAAACGCGGCAAATTTGCTCGCCAATCATTATGGATCGTGGGACGCCTTCGAGACAGCGATGACATCGGCTGAAGTCGGGCAGGGTGCCGCATGGGAGGAGTTGGTTGGCATCGACGGAGTCGGCAGCGTCATGGCAACTTCGGTGATCACAACGTTTCACCAAGAGGCAGAGCGTGCGTCCATTGATGCCTTGGTGGCAGAGCTGACCATCGAAGACGCAGCCAAGGTCGCAACTGATAGTCCGGTTGCTGGCAAGACCGTCGTCTTCACCGGCACATTGGAGAGGATGACACGGGCCGAAGCGAAAGCACGTGCCGAAGCCCTGGGTGCCAAGGTGTCGGGTTCGGTCAGCGCCAAGACAGATATCTTGATTGCCGGTCCCGGTGCGGGATCTAAGGCCAAGAAAGCGGCTGACCTTGGCGTTGAAACTATCGACGAAGACACCTGGCTTGCACTTATCGGCGACGCATGAGCGGGCGGCCAGAAATCCTCTTTCCGCTTTTCGCGGACCTCACTCGCCTTGACGGGATTGGCCCAAAGTCGGCGCAGGTGCTGACGGGTGCAGGTGTTTCCCACCCGCGGGACCTACTTTTCACCCTTCCGGCATCGGGGATTGATCGCAGCCGCCGCAACAGTTTGACTGACGTCGTGCCGCCTGCGACAGCGACAGTCGAGGTCACCGTTGGTGCCCATCAACCACCGCGCAACCGTGGCCGTCCGTACCGCGTGTTTGTCGATGACGCGCAGAGCAGTTTCCAACTCGTCTTTTTTCATGCGCGTCCCGACTATCTGCAGCGGCTCTTGCCTGTCGGAGAACGGCGTCTCGTTTCTGGCAAGGTCGAAGTCTTTGATGGGGTTGCCCAGATGGTCCACCCCGATCATGTCGTGCCGCCGGAGGCAGCCGCCGATATACCGGCATTCGAGCCTGTCTACCCGCTCCACGCAGGCATCACGCAAAAAGCGATGTGGAAGGCGACCAGATCGGCGCTTGCATTTGCCCCTGATCTGGCTGAATGGATTGATCCCGCGCTGAAAGCCCGAGAGGGTTGGCCCGATTGGAAGGGTGCGTTGGAAGCAGCGCATAACCCACAGTCCAGTCAGGATATTTCGCCTTTTGCCAAGTCGCGCGAGCGGCTCGCCTATGATGAGTTACTGGCCCATCAATTGACGTTGGCGCTGGCGCGCGCGGCCACGCGGCGGTCAAAGGGGATCGCATCGCAGGACACCGGCGTTCTGGCGGCCAAGGTTCTGGCTCAGCTGCCTTATGAACCCACCGGTGCCCAGCTCAGGGCGGTTGCGGAAATCCGTGACGATCTTGCCTCGCCGTTCCGGATGAACCGCCTGTTGCAAGGAGACGTGGGTGCAGGCAAGACGCTGGTCGCTTTGATGGCGCTTCTGACCGTGGTCGAGGCAGGCGGGCAGGGGGTGATGATGGCCCCGACCGAAATACTGGCGCGCCAGCATCTGGAGGGTCTCAAACCGCTGGCAGAAGCGGCTGGACTGCGGATCGAGGTTCTGACTGGGCGCGACAAGGGAAAGCTGCGCCGCGAAAAGCTGGACGCCCTTGCCGAAGGCCGGATCAATATCCTTGTTGGCACCCATGCGGTGTTCCAAGCCGATGTGCATTTTCACGATTTGCGGTTGGCAGTGATTGATGAACAACACCGTTTCGGTGTGGCGCAACGGATGGAACTTGGCACAAAGGGCCGCGCGGTTGACGTGCTGGTGATGACCGCGACACCGATCCCGCGATCCTTGGCTTTGGCACAATATGGCGACATGGATGTGTCAATCCTCGATGAAAAGCCGCCCGGACGCACACCTGTGCAAACGGCGCTGGTGTCAGCGACCCGTATGGATGAGGTGGTTGAAAAGCTGCGCCGTGCTGTCAATGACGGACGTCAGGCCTATTGGGTTTGCCCGTTGGTTGAAGAAAGCGAAGTGCTTGAGGTGACCGCCGCAGAGGAACGTTTCAAAAGGTTGCGCGCTGCCCTTGGCGAGGGCGTGGTCGGACTGGTGCATGGACAAATGCCGCCATCCGATAAGGACGCAGCGATGGCACGGTTTGTGGTTGGCGAAACCAAGGTCCTTGTGGCGACAACTGTGATCGAAGTAGGCGTCGATGTTCCCAATGCATCAATTATGGTGATCGAACATGCCGAACGCTTCGGGCTTGCCCAACTGCATCAGTTGCGGGGCAGGGTCGGGCGCGGTGCTGCGGCCTCAACCTGTCTGTTGCTCTATCAGACGCCTCTGAGCGAAAGCGGCAAGCGACGGTTGGAAATTCTCAGAGAGACCGAGGACGGTTTTCGCATCTCGGAAGAGGACCTCGCGATGCGCGGAGCGGGCGATGTCATCGGCACCGCACAGTCTGGCATTCCACGCTTTCGCATTGCTGATCTGGAACGTCACGCGGGACAAATGGCAACCGCGCAGAGCGATGCCCGTAAACTGCTGAGCGATGATCCGACGCTGACCACTGAACGCGGAAAGGCGGCCAGAACGCTGTTGTGGCTGATGGAACAGGACAAGGCCATCCGTTTGATTTCAGTAGGTTAGCCCCAAACTGCGCGGAATGTTCACGAATGTTCTTAAAAAGTTCTTTACACTGACGGTAGGTTATGAGAACAAAGTGGCAACAGAACATTCAAGGAACACAGCCATGGCAGAAGAGATTAAACTGGTCCTGACACGCTCGCGTGAAACGATCGTCGCTGATGCTCTGGGCGTTGTTGCCTTGATGGTTTTGCTGATTGTCGGATTGACCTTGCCCGGGTTGATTTGATTTGCCTGACGGCTCAGATCCGGTCCCACACATTGCCTGTCCCAAGAATGCGATGTGGTGACCTGCCTGTCCAATTCAAACGCGGGGTTTTGCCTCTCCTCGATTGATATCGGACCGGATTTGACCGTTTCATTCCTGCCGCCGCTCCCTTGTCCCGGGATGCGGCGGTTTTTTTATCCGGCGGCCTGCGCTTCGCTCAAAGCGTCAAGGGTCGCATCGAAGGCCAGCATGATCGAGGCATGGCGGTTCTTGTAGTCCTTTGCCGGTTGCAACACCTCAAGATCGGAAAAGGGTGCGGGCGGCACAGGGCCATCCTCTTTCAGCATTGCATAAAGCGCGTTACGGCCTTCTTCGATCTCGGCAACGCTCAGGCCCACAACATTTGCACCAACGATGGCTGCTGCAGCTTGACCAAGGGCACAGGCCTTCACGTCCTGAGCATAGTCGGTGATAACCCCATCCGTGACAGCGACGTCTACCGTAACAGTAGAGCCGCAAAGCGGCGCGCGTTTCTTGGCTGTTGCTGTGGGATTTTCCAGACGTGTTGTGCGCGGCATATCTGCCGCGAGCGCCAGAATGCGGCCAGAGTAGAGTTTGATCAGATCGGTTTCAGCCGACATGGCGTTGCCCTTTACTTGCGTCCTCCGTAGATAGTCCCCAGCACCAGTCTTGCAAAGGCCTTTCCCATGTCATTTGACCCCGACACCCTGACCTATAACGACGCAGGGCTCATCCCCGCGATTGCACAGGACGCCGAAACTGGTGACGTGCTGATGATGGCGTGGATGAATAAAGAGGCGATCCAGCGCACACTAGAGACGCGCCGCGTGACCTATTGGTCGCGATCCCGCCAGTGGTTCTGGATCAAAGGCGAGACGAGCGGCCACACGCAGGAATTGGTGGACTTCCGGATTGATTGCGACCGTGATTGCCTGCTGGTTCTGGTCAATCAGACTGGTGCTGCCTGCCATACCGGACGTCGAAACTGCTTTTTCACAAGCGTACAGAACGGGGAAGAGGTCGAACTGGCCAAGCCCATCACCTGAAACCAATCATTGTTCGGATGTCGGAGCGGCTGAACCCTTCGGCCCGATACTTTGAAATCGCCTTCGATTTATCAATCTTGGCAAGGCGCCTGCCGTCTTCGTCCAGTATCAGACCATGATGGTGATAGATCGGGGTGCGATACCCGAGCAGTGTTTGCAAAAGGACATGCAAGGGCGTGAAGGCTTGCAGATCAGTTCCGCGCACTACATGCGTGATCTCCTGTCGCATGTCGTCATGCACACAAGCCAGATGATAAGCAGGGTCCCCGGTCTCTTTGCGTTGCAGGACCGGATCACCAATCCGCTTGGTCAACATGTTCACTGAGGCTCTATACAGACCCGCCTTTGCGCCTGTTTCTTCGTAGCGCATTTCGTCATCAATACGTGACAACGCCTTGGCCACATTCAATCTGATCGCATCGCCTGGCTTTCGTTGACCAAGCGGGCGCTTGCGGCAGGTGCCAGGATAGACGAATCCATCCTCGCCCGGGCGCGCGCCAGCGGCAATGATGTCCTTGCGGGAGCAGCTACAGGGGTAAAGCAGGCCTTTCGCGGCAAGCTTGCCAAGCACGGCGATATACTCGTCATCATGTTCTGACTGGCGCAAGACAGGCTCAGGCCACTTCAGCCCCAGCCACTTGAGATCGTCAAAGATGGCAGCCTCAAACTCTGGTTTGCAGCGGGTGCTATCGGTGTCTTCGATCCGCAAGAGCGCCACACCGCCAAGGCTTTGCGCATGCGACCACACTGTCAGAGCCGAGAACGCATGACCAAGGTGCAAAGGTCCTGTGGGTGAGGGAGCGAACCGTGTTTTCACTGGCGTTGCAGGATTATGACGTCAGAACCCATGCCGACATCTTCGAGATGGGGGCCATGCTCGCGGAAGACGGTTGTTGCAGACAGCGAGGTGCAAGCGGCCTCCAATGCGTCTTGGTAGCGTGCGTCAGCAAGCGTGGGGTCGTTAAAGGAAAGGGCAAGCAAACCCTGCACAGGCAATTTCGCAAGCAGGGGGTGCAAGGTTTCTGGCGGTGCAGCGCCCAGACTGACCACGCCCACAGCGACAATCACATCGTAGGTGCCGGCCTCAAATCCCATGTCATCTGATGATGACACCCAGGTGTTGCGGTAGATTCCGCGATCGGCGGCCTTCATCAGCATTTCTTCGGTGATGTCCGTGCCATCAATGCAGGTAAATCCTGCCGCCCGCAAAGCCGCGCCACCAATCCCTGTGCCACAGCCGAAATCGAGTATTGCGGTATCGGCACTTGCAAAACCGGAGAGCGCATGTGCCAGACGCTCTGGCGTCCGATAACCACGCGCAGTGACTTCCGCCTCATAAGTATCCGCCCAATCCGCATAGACCGCAATGGTTTCTGCCACTGGGCGAGGGGTCCACAACTCCGGACGCAAGACCTTTTTGTCACTCATTGCACTATCTAGGAGCAGAGACTACGCGGCGTCCAGTGCTGTTTGTCCCAGCCAATGCTGCCAATCTGCCTTTGCCCGTTCGGTATAGGCCTTGTAGCGGTCTTTTCGACCACGCCGCCCGCCTTTCACGCCTTCAAGCGGCGGGAACAGGCCAAAATTGACGTTCATCGGTTGGAATGTCTTAGCCTCGGCACCGCCTGTGATGTGCGTGACAAGTGCGCCCATCGCAGTTGTGTTGGGGACTGGGGGCAGAACCTCACCATTCAGTTCCGCGACCGCCATACGACCGGCAAGCAGGCCCATTGCAGCGCTTTCCACATAGCCCTCGACGCCAGTGATCTGGCCGGCAAAGCGGATATTGGGACGGGATCGCAGGCGCATCTGCGCGTCCAGAAGCGTGGGCGAATTGATAAACGTGTTGCGGTGAATACCGCCAAGGCGCGCAAACTCAGCCTCCTCAAGGCCAGGTATCATTTTGAAAACAGTATTTTGCGCCCCGTATTTCATCTTGGTCTGGAAGCCTACGATATTGTAGAGCGTCCCAAGCGCGTTATCGCGGCGCAACTGGACGACCGCGTAGGGTTTGTTTTCAGGATCGTTTGCATTGGTGAGGCCAACCGGCTTCATTGGCCCGAAGCGTAACGTCTCACGTCCGCGTTCGGCCATAACCTCAATTGGCAGGCATCCGTCGAAATAACCTGCGGTCTCACCCTCTTTGAATTCGGTCTTGTCGGCTGCAAGAAGGGCGTCAATGAACGCCTCATACTGGTCCTTGGTCATCGGACAGTTGAGGTAGGCCGTGCGCTCTTCCTCGGTCTCGCCTTTGTCATAGCGTGACTGCATCCATGCGACGTCCATATTGATGCTGTCCTTGTAGACAATCGGTGCAATGGCATCGAAGAAAGCGAGTGCTTCGGCACCGGTTTCTTTCTGGATCGCTTCTGCTAAGGCACCTGACGTCAGCGGACCTGTCGCGACGATCCACAGTCCATCTTCAGGAAGCTCTGTAATCTCGTCATAAGAAACGGAAATATTCGGATGCGCTTTGAGCGCCGCCGTCACGCTTTCGGCAAACGGATCACGGTCGACCGCCAATGCACCACCCGCCGGCAGACGGTGTTTATAAGCGGTCTGCATGATCAACCCGCCAGCTTGCAGCATTTCCCAGTGCAAGAGCCCCACGGCATTCTGCTCATGGTCGTCCGAACGGAAAGAGTTGGAACAAACCATTTCTCCCAGATTTCCGGTGCGGTGGGCGAAAGTTTCCACCTTCGGGCGCATTTCGTGGATCACCACTTTCACGCCAGCGTTTGCGGCCTGCCAAGCGGCTTCAGAACCGGCCATGCCGCCGCCGATGATATTGAGTGTCTTTTCCATGGGCTTGATCTAGAGGCGGTGCGCTCAAAAGAAAAGGCCCCGCGATGGCGGGGCCCCTTGCTTAGTCTTCGGTGACGTCTTCTTCGCCCTGATCAGCGATCCATGCGACGCTAACCACGGTTTCGCCTTTACCGGTATCAAAGACTTTGACGCCGCCAGCCCCGCGCGACCGGAAGGAAATCCCGTCAACAGGCACCCTGATCGACTGGCCTGTCGAGGTCACAAGCATGATCTGGTCTGACAGATCGACAGGGAAGGATGTCACCAATGGCCCGCCACGCATGGCTTTGTCCATCGCCGCAACGCCCATGCCGCCACGCCCGCGGACGGGATAGTCATGGCTGGAAGAAAGCTTGCCAGACCCTTTTGCTGTGATCGTCAGGATCAGGTTTTCAGCAGCAGACATTTCAGCATAACGCTCCTGCGGCAGTTCACCCGGTGTGGCGTTTTCTTCGTCGTCCACTTCGGCATCATCGGCCAGTCCTGCCATCGCGCGGCGCATTTTCAGATAAGCAGCACGCTCAGCCGGATCAGCCTCGAAATGGCGGATGATTGACATCGAGACCACCTTGTCGTCGCCCTGCAGTTTGATCCCGCGAACACCCACCGACGAGCGGGAGTTGAAGACACGCACGTCAGTTGCAGGGAACCGGATCGCGCGGCCTGAGTCTGTCACCAGCATCACATCATCATCATTTGACGCGATGCGCGCATTGATCAGCGTGGTATCTGCGTGTTCGTCCTCGAACTTCATCGCGATCTTGCCGTTGCGCATGACATTGGTGAAGTCGGACAGCTTGTTGCGGCGCACAGTGCCAGCCGAGGTTGCAAAGACCACCTGCAAGTCGTCCCATTCTTCCTCTGGTCGGTCCACCGGCATAATGGCTGCGATCGACACACCTTGCGGAATTGGCAGGATGTTGACGATGGCTTTGCCTTTGGCCGTGCGGCTGCCCAATGGCAAACGCCATGTCTTGAGCTTATAGACCATGCCATCGGTCGTGAAGAACAGAAGTTGTGTGTGCGTATTGGCCACAAAGAGGGTGGTGACCACGTCCTCTTCTTTGGTTTGCATCGACGACAGACCTTTGCCGCCACGGCGCTGCGCGCGGAAATCGGCGAGGGCGGTCCGCTTGATGTAGCCGCCAGAGGTCACGGTGACGACCATGTCCTCTTTCTCGATCAGGTCCTCGTCTTCCATATCGCCGGACCAGTCGACGATCTCCGTGCGACGCGGAACCGCAAAGAGGTCTTTCACCTCGTTCAACTCGTCGCGGATGATCTGCATGATCCGTTCACGGCTGCCCAGAATTTCCAAATACTCGCGGATCTTCGCGGCCAGTTCCTGCAATTCGTCGGTGACTTCCTTGACGCCAATCTGGGTCAGACGCTGCAGGCGCAATTCAAGAATTGCGCGGGCCTGTGTCTCCGACAGGTTATATGTTCCGTCCTCATTGGCGGTATGGGTCGGATCATCGATCAGCTTGATGTATTCAAGAATGCTCTCGGCGGGCCAGCGGCGTGTCATCAGCTTTTCGCGCGCTGTCGCGGCATCTGCCGAGGACCGGATCGTCTGCACAACTTCGTCGATATTGGTGACCGCAACAGCCAGACCGCAGAGAATATGCGCCCGGTCACGCGCCTTACGCAGATCGAAGGCGGTCCTGCGGACAACTACGTCTTCGCGGAAATCAACAAATGCCGTCAGGAACCCGCGCAGTGTCAGTTGCTCTGGCTTGCCACCGTTCAAGGCCAGCATGTTGCACCCGAAGTGCGTCTGCATCGGCGTGAAACGGAACAACTGGTTCAGCACGACTTCCGCTGTGGCGTCGCGCTTCAGTTCAATAACGACACGCACACCGGAGCGATCGGATTCGTCCTGAACATGTGCAATGCCTTCAATCCGCTTGTCGCGTGCGGCCTCGGCGATCCGGTCGATCATTGCGGCCTTGTTCACCTGATAAGGAATCTCTTCGATGATAATCGCAAAGCGATCCTTGCGGATTTCCTCGACGGAGGTTTTCGCGCGAACGATTACCGAGCCGCGACCTTCAAGGTAGGCCTTGCGCGCACCTGAACGGCCGAGAATGATACCGCCGGTCGGAAAATCGGGACCGGGGATAAATTCGATCATTTCCTCAGACGTGAGGTCAGGGTTGTCGATCAGCGCCAGTGTCGCATCGACAACTTCGCCAAGATTGTGTGGTGGAATATTCGTTGCCATCCCCACAGCGATGCCGCCGGCACCATTGACCAGCATATTGGGGAAACGCGCCGGCAAAACGGTCGGCTCGCGATCCTTGCCATCGTAGTTGTCCTGAAAATCAACCGTCTCTTTGTCGATGTCAGCAAGCAGATAGACCGCAGGGTGATCCATACGCACTTCGGTATAGCGGTAAGCTGCGGCCTTATCGCCGTCCATCGAGCCAAAGTTGCCCTGACCATCAAGCAAGGGCAGTGACATCGAAAAGTCCTGCGCCATCCGCACCAGCGCGTCATAGATCGCCCCATCACCGTGCGGGTGGTATTTACCCATGGCTTCCGCCACAGGGCGAGAGGATTTGCGGTAGGGTTTGTCGGGCGTGTTATTGGTCCCGTGCATGGCATAAAGAATGCGCCGGTGCACAGGTTTCAAACCGTCACGCAGATCAGGGATCGCGCGGCTGACGATGACGCTCATCGCGTAGTCGAGATAGCTTGTCTTGAGTTCGTGCTCGATCGTCACCGAAGGGCCGTCATAGGCCGAGCGCTCTGGCCGATTTTCGTCTTCGTTTTCAGGTGTTTCTGGCGTGTCGTTCACGTGATCTGCCTGTTGCTTGGATTACTGCTATATTTGGTTGCCCGCAGTCTAACAGACACTTGATATTGGGCGCAATGACCGATCACACCTGCCTTTGGCAGCAATGGTGCAAGACTGATAACATATTGTTTTATTTGACAGATTAATTGTGTTTGCGCTCAAATATAAGGAGAGCCAACAAGACGGAAACAACGATGACAAAAGAAACGGAATTGATGCTGAAGGGATACGGGCTGACGACAGCAGAAATGTTTTACCACATGCCGGACCATCCGCATGTGCTCAATACCTTTATTTGGCAGGATTATGACCTCGCCCCGGACCACAACAAACTGCTCAATTTCATCAGTTATTGGCACGATGAAATCGACGGGCCGCTGCACTCAGTGCGATTTGTGCATCGCAAGATGATCAGCCCCGGCGAATGGCGGCATGTCACGGGTGAGTTCACATACCACTAGCCGTCAGCCCGCCCGTTTGATCATCCCGAAGAGGTCGCGGGGATCGTCTGGATCGGCGATCAGGTCAAAGTCGATATAAAACGGTGTGTCCTGGATCTTCTTGTGGACATACCGCAAGGCGCTGAAGTCCTCGATAGCAAAGCCCACGCCATCAAAGAGGGTGACTTCATGCGCAGACGCGCGACCACCTGCGGTCCCGTTGATCACTTGCCACAGTTGCGTGACAGGGTGGTCCTCTGGCATCTGCTGGATTTCGCCTTCAATGCGGGTTTGCGGCGGATATTCAACAAAAACAGTGGACCGCGCCACGATATCGCGGTGCAGTTCGGTCTTGCCGGGGCAATCACCGCCGATGGCGTTGATGTGCACACCGCTGCCAACCATGTTGTCGGTCAGAATGGTCTGCATGTCCTTGTCCGCCGTGGCGACGGTGATGACCTCGACGCCTTCGATGGCCTCTTCTGGCGATGTGCATTTGGTGATCTGGAAACCCAGACCGTCAAGGTTCTTTGCGCATTTCTCGGTGGCGAGGGGATCAATATCGTAAAGGCGGATGTTGTCGATCCCGCAGACGGCCTTGATCGCAAGACATTGGAATTCGGACTGCGCACCATTGCCAATCATGGCCATGGTCTTGGCCCCCTTGGGCGCAAGATGCTTGGTCGCCACGGCTGACATTGCACCAGTGCGCAAGGCTGTCAGGATCGTCATTTCGGAAAAGAGCTTGGGATAACCGCTGTAAACGTCAGCCAGCACGCCGAATGCCGTGACCGTCTGCAGGCCTTCTTTCATGTTCTTCGGATGGCCGTTCACGTATTTGAAAGCGTATTGCTCTCCATCGGACGTCGGCATCAGTTCAATCACCCCAACATCGGAGTGGCTGCCCACACGTGGTGTCTTGTCGAACAACTCCCAGCGCGCAAAATCGTGTTCGATTTCACCAGCAAGATCAGACATGAAGGTCTCGATCCCGATATGATGAACGAGCCGCATCATGTTATCGACGCTGACGAATGGCACCATCGCCAGAGGTGAGGCTTTCAGCATTATTTCTTGCTCCGGGTAGGGCGGTCAAAGACGCGGCGGCCCAGTAGGGACGCGGTCAGATCGACCATCAGGTTTGCGGTTTTCCCGCGATCATCAAGGAAGGGGTTAAGCTCAACCAGATCGAGTGACGTCACCAGACCACTGTCTGACAGGATTTCCATCACGAGATGCCCTTCGCGCACGGTCGCACCACCGGGAACGGTGGTTCCGACGGCGGGTGCAATCGAGGGGTCAAGGAAATCAACATCAAGCGAGACATGGAGCATCCCGTTTTCCGCCTCGACACGGTCGAGAAAGGCCTGCAACGGCGCGCTGATACCTTCTTCGTCGATCCGGCGCATATCCACCAGTTCCACATCGCCATCAACCAGGATGGCATGTTCTGGTGCATCAACGGACCGCAGACCAACCATGCAGATATTCCGGCTTTCCACCTTGGCCGGCAGCGGCGGGTAGGCATCGAAGCCGTCACGCCCCGTGACGTAACCGACAGGTGTGCCATGCAAATTGCCGCTATCGGTCGTATCGGGCGTGTGAATGTCACTATGCGCATCCAGCCACAGCGCAAAGAAGGGGCGTCCTTCCTTGGCGGCGTGGGCCGCCATACCAGCGACCGTGCCAGAGGCGAGCGCATGATCACCCCCCATGAAGATGGGCATACCGCGCGGCGCCGCCTCTTGTGCCGCCTCCATCAACGTCAGGGTCCACCCGACGTTCTCGGCCAGCTTATGAACCTTGTCATTCTTCGGGGCAGGGACATCGACCTGGCGGGGGGCAAGATTGCCCAGGTCTTCGACGGTGTGGCCTAACTCGGTGATGGCCTCAGCAATGCCGGCGGTGCGGTAGGCGTCAGGTCCCATCAGACAACCGCGGCGACGTTTGCCGCAGTCAACAGGAGCGCCAATAAGGATGCAGTGTTTTTGTGTCATAGGCAGAGCATTGCCCGAAAGCGTTGTTGGATGAACCAGACAAATTGTGCAATATGAGCAGAGACTGACCAAAACGAGCAGAGCTGATGGACGAATTGGATAGCCGCCTGATTGCCGCACTCAAGCGAAATGCGCGCGCCTCTCTTTCAGATTTGGCAGGGATTCTCGGCGTGACACGAAGCACAGTGCGAGTGCGCCTTGAAAAGCTGCAGAACTCTGGCGAAATCGCGGGGTTCACGGTCCTGACGCGCTCTGACGTGAGGCCGGATGCCGTGCGCGGCTTGATGATGCTGGAGATTGCCGGACGCGGGGCTGATAAGGTGATGAAATTCCTCCAGCGCTTGCCAGAGGTGCGGGCGATCCATTCGACCAACGGAACCTGGGATCTGATCGCGGAAATTGGCACAGATACGCTCGAACATTTCGATCAGGTGCTCACCACAATTCGCCGCCTCGACAGCGTGACACGGTCAGAGACAAACCTGCTTTTGTCAACGCGCCGATAGACGCGCGGCCATAACCCAGCCGACAACCAGCACGAAGGAAAACAAGGCATTCCACGACGGCATCGACAGCGTCAGGAATTCCCAACTGACCTGATCGCACATGATGACCCGCGGACCCTCAACAGCGAGCAGGTCCATGCCACTCAGCCCGTCAAGCGATCCACCACCGGTGCAACTGCTCGGGCCTTCCCACCAGCCGCGTTCCACGCCGGTATGAAAGACACCAATCACGGCGGTCGTCAGTGCAGCCAAAGCACCCAGCACCGGCAAGAGCACACCGCGAAATCGCAGTGCAAGGAGGCCGATCAGGATCGCAGCCATATGTGGCCAACGTTGCCAATAGCACATCGCACATGGCGGATAGCCGAGCGCCTGAAACACATAGGCTCCAGCCAGCAAGGCGGCTGATCCACCAGCTGAAAACATGATCCAGATGTGACGTGTCATAGCAGGCCCAATAGTGCGAAACCGCCAATCAATAAGACGCAGAAGATCACAAAGACAAGACCAAGGCGGCGCTCAATGAAGTCACGAATTGGTGCACCGAAATAGTAAAGCAGCGTTGCGACAAGAAAGAACCGCAGCGCGCGTGCAAAGATGGATGAGACAATGAAGACCGGGATCGACAGCCCCGTGACGCCAGACGCGATCGTGATCACCTTGAAAGGCAGGAAGGTGACGCCCGCCACAACAACCGCCCAGGCACCGTATTGGTTAAAGACCGCAGCCATTTCCGCGAAGCTGGCGTCTTTGCCGTAAAACTCCAGAATTGGGCGTCCCACTGTTTCCATCAGTTGCGCGCCGATGAAATAGCCGAAAAGACCACCCGCAACCGACGCGACGGTCGCAATCAGCGCGATCAGAAACGCGCGCGACGGCCGCGCAATAATCATCGGAATCATCAGTACATCCGGCGGGATCGGGAAGAACGACGACTCGACAAAACTGACAATCGCCAGCGCCCAAAGCGCATGGGGCGATTGCGCCAATGAGATTGTCCAATCGTACAGTCTGCGTAGCATGCTCGGCCTCGTTTTGACCGCTTAGGCCATGCAGATCGGGAACGGTCAAGTCGCATCACGCGTTTATGGGTATGATTGCTGAGGCACAGTGAGGGAATCATCAAAATGAGATGGCGTGGACGTCGCGGAAGCAGAAACATCGAAGATCGCAGACGCAGCGGAGGACGCCGCGCGGCAGGTGGCATCGGCGGTATTGCCGGTGTTCTTTTGCTTCTGGCGGGTTGGTATTTCGGGATCGATACAAGCCAGTTTGTCGATTTTGATGATTCCATCGGTTCACCACAACAGGTCGAAATTACTGAAGCCGACGAACGCGCAGCCGCCTTCGTATCCGTCACGCTTGCCGACACAGAAGAGGTCTGGACCGATATCTTTGCCAGAGAGCTTGGCCAACGATACGACCCGCCCGTTCTGGTCCTGTTCAAAGGTGCCACCCGTTCAGCCTGCGGCGGCGCGTCGGCGGCAACCGGTCCGTTCTACTGCCCGCCCGAAGAAAAAGCCTATCTCGACACGGATTTTTTCGTCACGCTGGATCGGCGTTTGGGCGCATCAGGTGATTTCGCTGCGGCCTATGTCGTGGCCCATGAAGTCGCCCACCATGTTCAGAACGAACTGGGTATCCTGGGGCAGGTCAATCAGGTGCGCTCCCGCGTCAGCGAGCGCGAATCGAATGAGCTTTCTGTAAGGCTCGAACTGCAGGCCGACTGTTTTTCGGGCCTTTGGGCGCGGGCCGCGCAAAACAGGTTTGGCAGCCTTGAGCCCGGCGATATCGAAGAGGCGATGAATGCCGCGGCACAAATCGGCGATGATACGCTGCAGCGCAACGCCAGACAGGTCGTGCGCCCGCATACATTTACCCATGGAACGAGCGCACAGCGCCAGCGGTGGTTCCAGCGGGGGTATGAAACAGGCAGCCTGGCAAGCTGTGACACCTTTGCGACTGATAACCTGTAGAAATCCCGATTGACGCGCCTTCGGCACCGCTTTAGGACAACCCTCGGGCCGATGTGGCGGAATGGTAGACGCAGGGGATTCAAAATCCCCCGATGGCAACATCGTGAGAGTTCGAGTCTCTCCATCGGCACCAAAATCAGACACCAATCAGACGAGATCTATAGGCAGGCTCAACTTACCAAATTTGTCTGCTGGATATGCGTTTGTGTCAAATTTCCGGGCAATTTCCTATTTAGGCTTTCTTTTGGTCGGGGTTTGGGGTCAAAACAGTTGCAACTTTTGTAAACGAACTGACTTTCAAGTGACGCAGGTGAGCTTCCCTGCGTTGAGGCACAGACAGATATGGCGCGAAAAGCGCTGCTGATGATTGATCGAGTAAGGGTTGCGTAGGTTTTGCGCACGAACAGGATGACGCTGAATTCAGAAAACATAGATGCACATGCATCCAACGTGTCTGATCTGCATGATGGGCATACGTGTGAGTCAGAGGATGCCGACCTGCGTCACCTCGGGATCAGCGATCTCGCCTTTGCGGCAAGTGGAAACATTGCAGAGGTTCATCTGTTTGACGGCACCGTGCTGCCGATCACGCAGATTGATCAACTTATCCCCTGTTTCACACCCGGCACGAAAATCGCCACACCAAAAGGCGAAGTCAGCGTTGAAAGACTAAAGGTCGGTGACCGCGTGCTCACGCGCGACAACGGCATTCGCACGATCAACTGGGTCGGGCATAAGAAGCTCGACCATTTGCAACTCAAGATGCTCAAACAACTCCGCCCTGTTTTGATCAAGGCCGGGGCTTTGGGGGATGGTAAGCCCGAACGCGATATGTCCGTGTCTCCGATGCACCGGATGCTTGTCGTCTCGAAACTGGCGCAAAAATACTTCGATCAAAGCGAAGTGCTGGTGCCCGCCAAGGAGCTGCTGCAACTGGACGGTGTCGAGCTCGCAGATGTTCCCTATGTCACCTATGTGCACTTCCTGTGTGACAACCACGAGATCGTCCTGTCCGATGGCGCATGGAGCGAGAGTTTTCAGCCCGGTGATATTTCACTCAAAGGGTTGGATGATGCCCAAAGAGAAGAGCTTTTTGCACTTTTCCCTGACCTAAAATCCCATGAAGGGGTCAAGACCTATCGCGCCGCGCGGCGGAGCCTTTCATCAGGTGAAGCAACTCTCCTGTTCAGCGGTTAGTTTCGCGCCAAGCCGCCCAGTCTTCGGGTGTGTCGAGGTCAAGCCGGGCACGGTCATCCTCTAGCCTGACAAGCAGGGTCTGCTCTTTAAGCGGACTGACCAATTCTTCGCCGCCACTGTCACCTGAAAGCATTTCAAACCTTGGTCGCAACTGTGCTGAGAAAATGACCGGATGTCCAGGCTTTCCGGCCGACGTCGCACCGCGCCAGATCAGATATTCCGGATTGTTGGTGTAGGCCTCATAGACGTGGCAGAGGTCATGGGCTTCAAGGGCGACAAGATCCCCGAGCAACAGCATAAAGGCGTCGCACTCAGGCAGCTGTGAAACAGCATTTCGCATCGAGCCTGACATGCCCTCGTCGGCGTCAGGAACCTCAAGGACGCGCGCGCCCGCTTTGGCCACGATGTCGCGACGTTGCGCCTGTTCAGGTGCGACCGCCACGAAGACCGGTCCGCCCAGCGAAGTTGCCAGACGGATTTGCCGCGCCAAAAGCGGCTCGCCCCCGACGTCCTCAAGCAACTTGTCGTGGCCCCGCATCCGTGAGGATTGACCGGCGGCAAGGATCAGCACGGGGATCATCCGCGCATGACCTCGCCTTCAGGATCAAAAAGCGGCGTCGTGATCCGGTGCGCCTTGCGGCGCTGACCCATAATCTCGATCTCTACGGTCATATCTTCGGTTGCTTTATCGCGCGGGACCAGCGCCATGGCGATGGATTTCTCGGCATAGTGGGAATAGCCGCCAGACGTGCAGAACCCCATGACCTCGCCGTCAATGAACACAGGCTCATAGCCGACAACGTCCGCATCATCCGCATCGACCTCGAATGTAACCAAGGTGCGGGCAGTGGGATCGGCGCGTTCCGCCTCTGCTGCGGCCCGTCCGATGAAATCAACGTTCTTTTTGAAGCTGATAAAGCGGTCCATACCTGTTTCTGCGGCGGTGTAATCCGGCGAGATTTCCGACAGCCAAGAGCCGAAGAACCGATCCAGCCGCAGCGACATCATCGCCCGCATCCCGAAAGGTGTGATCCCCATCGGTTGACCTGCGTCCCAAAGGGTCCACCAAAGTTGTCGCTGGTCCATCGGATCGCAATAGATTTCATAGCCGAGGTCACCGGTATAGCTGACACGTTGCACGATACAGTCGACTTGCCCGACAACCATTTCACGCACGTCCATGAACTTGATGCTGCCCACATCATCGCGGGTGCAAGCGGCAAGCAGATCGCGTGCCTTTGGCCCTGCAATCTGAAACCCCGTGCGCTTGTCAGAGATGTTCTCGACCCGCACGTCATCAGCGATATTCTGCAGGAACCAGCGGTGATGGATCTCCTGTGCGCCGTAGCTGGCTGTGATCTGGAATTCTGTCTCTGAGAAGCAGGACACGGTGAAATCACCCCAGAGCCTGCCTTTGGGTGACAACATGGGCGTTAGTGACATCCGTCCCGGTTGCGGGATGCGGCCCGCCATGATCTTGTCGAGCCACGCGCGGGCACCTGTTCCGGTGACGCTAAACTTGCCAAAGTTCTGCACCTCGTTAATGCCAACTGCGCTGCGCACGGCCAGCACCTCGCGCTTTGTAGCGGCAAAAGCATCGGAGCGGCGGAAGGTCGGTGTCTCAAATGTCGGTTCACCCTCTTGCGCGAAGTAGTTGGCCACTTCCAAACCAAACTGATGCCCCCAGACCGCCCCCAGATCGCTGAAAATGTCATACATCGGCGTGGTTCGATGGGGTCGCGCAGCAGGCAGTTCCTCATTGGGATAACTAACCGAGAACCGGCGCTGGTAATTTTCGATGACCTTCGGGCGGGTATAGCCCGGCGTGATCCACTTGCCGTAGCGCCCGATGTCCATGGCAGTCACGTCGCGTTCGCATTCGCCCTCGACCATCCATTGCGCCAGCATGAGACCCACGCCGCCGCCCTGACTGAAACCTGCCATGACCCCGCAGGCGGACCAGTAGTTGCGCAGGCCCGGCACGGGGCCGACGAGTGGGTTGCCATCAGGCGCAAAGGTGAATGGGCCGTGGATGACTGATTTGACACCCGCATGCTCAAGCACGGGAAACCGTTTGTAGGCAAACGCGATCGATTCCTCGATTTTGTCGAGGTTATCGGGCAGCAACTCATGCCCGAAATCCCAAGGTGTGCCGTCAACGGCCCACGGCTTGCAGGGCTGTTCATAGAAGCCGATGCAAAGCCCGCGCCCTTCCTGTCGCAGATAGCTTTCGCCGGCAGGGTCCATCACATGGGGATGCTCCGTGTCGCGCTCAAAAACCTCCGGAAGATCATCGGTGACGATATACTGGTGCTCCATCGGGTGCAGAGGCACATAGCTTCCGGCCATTGCCGCAACTTCGCGCGCCCAAAGACCGGCCGCATTGACAACATGCTCGGCATGGATCGTGCCTTTGTTCGTCACCACGTCCCAGGTGCCGTCGGCACGCGGGTTTGTTTCAATGACTTTGGTGTGCAGTTCAATCGTGGCCCCGCCCATGCGGGCTGCCTTGGCGTAGGCGTGTGTGGTGCCCGATGGGTCAAGATGCCCGTCCAGCGGGTCGTAGAGGCCGCCGATGATCCCATCAAGGTTGGTGATGGGCGCAATTTTGGCGATCTCTTCGGGGCCGACGATCTCTGTTTCCAGCCCCATGTAGCGGTGCTTCGCACGCTCGGCGACCAGCATATCGAAGCGGTCCTGATTGTCAGCCAGCGTCACGCCACCGACATGGTGCAGGCCACAGGACATCCCCGTAATCGCTTCGAGTTCCCGATAAAGCTTGATCGTATAGCCCTGCAAGGCAGCCATATTGGTATCACCATTCAAGGTATGAAATCCGCCAGCCGCGTGCCACGTCGAGCCACTGGTCAGTTCTGACCGCTCAAGTAGTACGACATCGGACCAACCGAGTTTGGTCAGGTGATACAAGACCGAGCAACCGACAACACCGCCACCAATAATCACGCATCTTGTTGTCGATTTCATCGTCAGGGGCTCCGTTTAGTGTTTTGTGCACTATGCCTGCCAATTCGTAACGGGCGGCACTGATAACGACATTGGATGTCGCCGAAAGGCTATCTCTTGGGCGGAGCATTGCGGACGGTGGGGCTGTCTTCAAGTGAAAGGTTGGCACTGATGCGCACCCATGCCCAAGCCGTCGTGATCGGAGGCGGCGTCATTGGCTGCTCCATTCTTTATCATCTGGCAAAGCTTGGTTGGTCCGATATCGTACTACTTGAGCGTAACGAGCTGACGAGCGGCTCAACTTGGCATGCGGCGGCAAATATCCACGGTTTGCACGACAGCACCAACATCAGCCGCATCCAGCACTACACGATGAACCTCTACAAGTCTCTGGAAGAGGAAACCGGCCAGAGTTGTGGGGTGTTCCAGCCCGGATCGCTCTATCTCGCTCAGACCGAGGCGCGCGAGCATCAGCTGCGCCTACAGGCGGCGAAGGCAAAGTTTTACAAGATGAACTTCCATGAGGTCGGCCGCGATGAAGCTGAGCGGCTGCACCCGTTGGTCGATTTCGACGGCATCCGTTGCATCATGTACGAACCCGACGGCGGCAATGTCGATCCCTCCGGTGTCACCAATGCCTATGCGGTCGGCGCGCGTCAGCGCGGCGCAGAGATCCATCGCTTTACCCCCGTCACCGCAACAAGGCAGCAGCCAGACAGCACATGGATCGTTGAGACACCAAAGGGCGAAATCAGGACCGAATGGGTGATCAACGCGGCGGGTCTGTGGGGCAGGGAGGTCGCCAAGCTCGCAGGCATTGAATTGCCGCTCTTGCCCACCGAACACCAGTATTTCGTGACAGAAACCATTGCTGAAATCGCTGCGATGGACCGGCGCTTACCGTCTGTCGCTGACCGCGACGGCGAATACTACCTCCGGCAAGAGGGCAAAGGCCTGCTTGTCGGCGCTTACGAAAAGGATGTGCGTTTCTGGGCGGAGGATGGCACGCCGCAGGGGTTTGGCCATGAGCTTTTCGCCGATGATCTGGAACGGATCGAAGATAACATGATGCGCGCAATCGCACGTGTGCCTGCCGTGGGCGAAGCCGGCATCAAACGCGTGATCAACGGCCCGATGATTTGGTCACCGGACAGCAACGTCCTTTATGGCCCGCACCCTGACCTTTCCAACTATTTCTGCTGCAACGGGATCATCCCGGGCTTTAGCCAATCGGGCGGGATGGGCCTGATGGCGGCGCAATGGATCATCAACGGCGAAAGCCAGTATGACATGTTTGCGTGGGATGTCGCACGGTTTGGCAAATGGGCGGATGCCAAATTCACCAAGGCGCGTGTTGGCGATCAATACGCCAAGCGCTTCAGCATCCATTTTCCGAATGAAGAACGCGAAGCGGGGCGTCCCGTCCGCACCCGACCCGTCTATGAGACACAGAAACAGATGGGCGCTGTTTTTGGCCTCAACTACGGATGGGAGCACCCGCTTTGGTTTGCAGATGCACCGGGGGTCAAAGACACCAACGGCTTTACCCGTCAGAACTGGTTTGAACCCGTCGGTGCAGAGTGCCGGATGCTACGGGACCGCGCGGGCATCATCGATATCTCCAACTTTGCCAAATACGTCGTCACTGGCCCTGACGCAGAAAGCTGGCTCAATGCGGTCTTCGCCAATAATATGCCGAAGGTTGTCGGCCGCTCTTGTCTGACGCCGCTGATTGGCGTGAATGGCGGCATTGCGGGTGACTTCACGGTCACGCGGCTTGCCGAGGACGAATTCATGATCATCGGCGGCGGTGCCGCTGAACGCTATCACCAACGTTTCTGGAAAGAAATCCCGCTGCCAACAGGCACAACTTTTGAAAGCCGCACGGATACGATGTGCGGGTTCAATGTCGCCGGGCCGCTGTCCCGTGATCTGCTGGGCCGATTGACGAATGCCGATCTCTCGACGCCTGCGTTTCCGTTCATGCGCAGTCAGCAGATCACAGTTGCGGGTGTGGATGTCATCGCCCTGCGGGTCTCGTTCACCGGTGATTTGGGATGGGAGCTTCACTGTGATCAGGCGGACCAATCCAAGCTTTACGACGCGTTGCTGACGGCAGGAAAGGACTTCGGGGCCGGACCCGTCGGGTCGCGCGCCTTGATGTCGCTGCGGATCGAGAAAGGCTACGGCAGTTGGAGCCGCGAATACTCGCCTGAATACTGGCCGCAAGAGGTAGGGCTCGATCGCCTGATCAAGCTTGAGAAAGAGTTTCTGAACAAAGACAGCTACTTGCGCATAAAAGATAATCCGGCCCGTGAACAACTCTCACTAGTCGAAGTGCTGGACGTCGATCATGCAGATGCAACAGGTGGTGAGCCCATCTTTCTGCCGGACGGGACACCTGTCGGGCGCGTGACGTCTGGCGCCTACGGCTATACCGTCGGCAAATCCTTGGCGCTTGGATACCTCAAAGGTGTGTCCGCAGGCGACGCGGTTGATGTGATGATCTTGGGCAAGCCACATCGCGGCGTCGTTCTTGCCGAACCACCGTTTGATCCAAAGGGCGAGCGGCTGCGCGCATGATAGCGGGGCGGCACGCTGTCCGCCCGATGCCGTTTACGGGATAATGCGCGTGTATTTCGTGCCTTCAAGCGTGGCACCGACACGCAGGCCGGTCTGACCGAAGACAGCAGCAATGACTGGGGAAAGCGACGTTGTCGTTTCCGCCCGCAGCATCTCTGCCTGGTTCGAGAATGCGTATTCCACATCCGCACCAGCCGCCCAGCCTTGGGAGGAGCGGAAGTCCTGCAGCGCTTCTTGGGTCATAAAGAACAGAACGTGACTGAACTGTTGCGCTCCGATCTGAAGGCCAGCGCTGCCTGAGGCAGCCGCATAGTAATCCACCGTGGATTGTCCGACACGCAACGCACCGCGCCCGTAAGATCCACCAAGGCCAAGGCCCACTTCTGTCACGAGCGGCATCACCAGAATACCTGCCGCCTGAGAGGCTAGCTGTTGGGTGCCGGGATATTGTTGATACATTGCGTTCAATGTTGAATCGACACGCGCGTCAATCGTCGCCGCACCTGCGCTGCCAATTCCGTTACCACATGCCGCGAGGGTGGTCGCCACTGCTCCAAGCGCAAAAACGCGTCGTGAAAATTCGGTCATCTGCTGTCCGCCTATATGCCTGTGTGAGGGCGTTTTTCGCCCGTTATGGAAACAATATAGGCAAAAGCTGCAATGGTGTCACGCAAGAAGGACTTGCCGGGAATTGGCAGGTTTCGGCGGCGTCCGGCAATAAAGCGTGACAGGCATGGGGTGTTTAACGCGCGTGATCGCGACTTCAGTCCTGCAGCAGCCTTGCGACGGCTGGCGCGAAATAGGTGAGGATACCGTCGCAGCCAGCCCGTTTGAACGAAAGCAGGCTTTCCAACATCACTTTTTCACCATCAAGCCAGCCATTCTGCGACGCTGCCTGCAGCATCGCGTATTCACCGCTGACCTGATAGGCGTAGGTGGGCACACCGAAGCTGTCTTTCACGCGACGGCAAATATCGAGGTAGGGCATCCCAGGTTTCACCATGACCATATCTGCGCCTTCCATCAGGTCACGTTCGATCAGACGCAGCGCCTCATCACTGTTGGCAGGGTCCATCTGGTAGGTGTTCTTGTCGCCCGTCAGTGCCGACGACGCGCCAACGGCATCGCGGAATGGGCCGTAGAAGCTTGAGGCATATTTCGCGGCATAACTCAGAATACAGACGTTCTGATGGCCTTCTGCCTCAAGCGCCGCACGGATCGCGCCGATCCGCCCGTCCATCATATCGGAGGGGCCCAGGATATCTGCCCCGGCCTCAGCCTGCGCGAGGCCCATTTTCACCAAAGCCTCAACCGTGCGATCGTTCACAATCTCGCCGTTTTCAACGTAACCGTCATGGCCGTTGATGTTGTAGGGATCGAGCGCGATGTCGGTCATGACGGCGATATCGGGTGCGGCATCCTTGATGGCGCGGATCGCCTGATTGGTCAGGTTGTCGGGGTCCCACGCCATGGCGCAGTCTTCGGTCCGGGCGTCCATTCCTGTGTAGGGAAAAATGCAGATCGCCGGAATGCCGAGGTCCTGTGCTTCTTTTGCAGCAATCGCCACACGATCAACCGTGCGCCGCACAACACCCGGCATTGATGCAACTGGTGTTTCATCGTCTTTTCCGTCCATCACGAAAATCGGCCAGATCAGATCATCTGACGTCAGCGTATTCTGGCGGGCCAGCGCGCGCATGGCGGGTGATTTGCGCATCCTGCGAAGGCGCGTAGCGGGGAAGGGTGCGACGGTCGGTTTCATCTGGACAGGGCCTTTTCGTGAACTTGACCGTTGGTCGCATGGATTTCCATGCACGACAAGACTGGGCAAGGCATCAAGGCAACGCTAGGTTCCCTAGAAAGTTATTTGGTATTGGACGTTATTCGTGGACCTGACAGAGGCCATCGCCCGTTTCATCGCTCTGGATACATTCGACAATGTCTGGTTCTGGGCAGCCGTCATTGTGTCGTGGTCGGTCGCCTGTCAGTGGTTGATCGGTGTGCCTTTCGATATGCTGCTACGCGCGCGACGCGGCAGCGCGCAGGAAATGGCCGATCTCGAAGCACTTGTCGATATCAATGTGCGCCGGATCATGTGGTTTCAAAGGGTGGCGGGCGCAGGCTTTGCAGGTCTGACCGCGTTTTTTCTTGCCGGTACCGCATTGCTTGCCTTCGGTTACCGGTTCGAGTTTGCGATCGGTGTCTTCGTCCTCGCCGGACCGCTTGTCGCAATTGCAGCCATGAACCTGCAACTCGCAATGTCGCTGCATCAAACACCACTGCGCGGGCAGGAATTGGTCGCGCGGCTCTACCGCGTGCGGCTGTGGACACAGGTTGCCGCTGCTGCATCGCTTTTTATGATTTCTGTTTTCGGCATGGCGCATAACGTCTCGTCCTCGAATTTCTTTTGAGGAGTTGACACCGCACCCGACAAGGGTAGGTGAGCGGGATGTCCGAAAAGAACCATATTACTGTCAGCGGTGCGCCGGAGGGTTATGACGCCCAGCTCGTGCTTGCAGAGTTGCGCAAGGGTCAACCTGTGTTGCATGTTGCAAGGGACGACAAGCGGCTGGCCGCAATGCAAGCCGCCTTGGCCTTCTTTGCGCCTGACGTGCCGGTTTTTGTGTTTCCCGCATGGGACTGTCTGCCCTACGACAGGGTGTCACCCAATACTGATATCTCGGCTGCACGAATGGCCACGCTTGCAGCACTCACGCACGGAATGCCGGGTGCGTTTGTTCTGCTCACGACACTTTCAGCCGCAACCCAACGCGTGCCTGCGCGGACGTTGCTGCGCGAGACGGCTTTCACCGCCGCCGTCGGAAACCGCATTGATGAAGAAGCGCTGCGGACGTTTCTGGTCCGCATGGGTTTCACGCAAAGCCCGACAGTGATGGAACCCGGTGACTATGCCATTCGCGGTGGAATCATCGACATTTTCCCGCCGGGACAAAGTGGCCCGGTCAGACTGGATCTCTTCGGCGATGTTCTGGATGGGGCACGGCGCTTTGACCCCGCGACACAGCGCACCGTCGAGAAACTGACCGAAGTCGAGTTGGCACCCGTTTCCGAGGTCATCCTTGATGAAGCGGCAATCACCCGCTTCCGGCAAAACTACAGGTTGGAATTCGGGGCAGCAGGCACCGACGATCCGCTTTATGAGGCCGTCAGTGCGGGGCGCAAACATGCGGGCGTTGAACACTGGCTGGGCTTTTTTCAAGACGATCTGGAAACGCTTTTCGATTACCTGCCCGATGCGACAGTGACGCTTGATGATCAGATGACGCCCATGCGCATCGCGCGCTGGGACAGCATCAAGGATCAATACGGCACGCGGATGCACGCGTTGTCCCAAAAGGGACGGATGGACACGGTCTACAAGCCCGCACCACCTGAGTTGCTCTATCTTGACGATGATGCCTGGCAAAAAGCGACGGCGGACCATCGGGTCTTGCAGTTCTCGCCACTCAAACAAGCGACAGGTTTGGGCGTCACGGATGCAGGCGGGCGCATCGGGCGTAATTTTGCCCCTGAGCGTCAACAAGAGCAGATCAGCCTGTTCGGCGCACTTGCCGATCATATCCGCGCGAAAATGGAGGATGGTCCGGTTGTCATTGCCAGCTATTCGGAAGGGGCGCGGGAACGCCTTGAAGGCCTGCTGGAAGATGAGGATCTTGCCACGGCCGTCACAGTCAGCGACTTCAGCCGCGTCGGAAAAGCCGGGGTGCACCTTGCTGTCTGGGCGCTTGATCACGGGTTCGAGACACCTGAACTGACGGTTATCTCTGAACAGGACGTCCTCGGTGACCGTTTGATCCGCCAGAGCAAACGGAAACGGCGGGCTGAAAACTTCCTGTCAGAAGCCAACAGCCTTTCACCGGGTGATCTGGTAGTCCATGTCGATCACGGCGTCGGGCGTTTCAAAGGGATGGAGGTCGTAACAGCGCTTGGTGCCGCACATGAGTGCCTCTTGCTGGAATACGCCGAAGACTCCAAGCTTTACCTGCCAGTCGAAAATATCGAGCTTCTGTCCAAATACGGTCACGAAACCGGGTTGCTCGACAAGCTAGGCGGCGGGGCGTGGCAGGCAAAGAAAGCCAAACTGAAGGAACGGATCAGGCAGATTGCCGAACGTCTGATCAGGGTCGCCGCAGAGCGCGAGTTGCGCACAGCGCCAGTGCTGGACCCGCCAGAGGGGCTTTGGGACCAGTTTCTCGCCCGCTTCCCTTACGCTGAAACCGATGATCAGCTTGCGGCTATCGCAGACGTGCTGGAGGACCTGGCCTCCGGTCGTCCGATGGATCGGTTGATCTGTGGCGATGTCGGTTTCGGAAAAACCGAAGTTGCGATCCGGGCGGCCTTCATTGCGGCGCTCTCGGGTGTGCAGGTTGCCATTATCGCGCCAACGACACTTCTGGCCCGTCAGCATTATCAGAATTTCGCAGAACGGTTCCGCGGCTTTCCTGTCAATGTGCGCCCCTTGTCGCGTTTTGTCTCGGCCAAGGATGCCAACCTCACGCGGGAAGGGCTCGCAAAAGGGACCGTCGATATTGTTGTGGGAACCCATGCGTTGCTGGCAAAGGGGGTGCGGTTCAAGAACCTCGGTTTGCTGGTGATTGATGAGGAGCAGAAATTCGGCGTGCAGCACAAGGAACGCCTCAAGCAGTTGCGCACTGATGTCCACGTCCTGACACTGACGGCGACACCGATCCCGCGCACGCTGCAACTGTCGCTCTCTGGTGTCCGCGATTTGTCGATCATCGGAACGCCTCCCATCGACCGTTTGGCCATCCGAACCTATGTCAGCGAGTTTGACAGCATCACCGTGCGCGAAGCGCTGTTGCGCGAGCATTACCGCGGCGGGCAGTCGTTTATCGTTGTGCCACGCATTTCCGACATGCCTGAGATGGAAGAGTTCCTGAAAACCCAAGTGCCTGAGGTGAGCTATATCACGGCAACCGGGCAGATGGCGGCTGGCGAGCTCGATGACCGGATGAACGCCTTTTACGACGGAAAATATGATGTTCTCTTGGCGACGACAATCGTTGAAAGCGGTCTCGATATTCCGACAGCGAACACCATGATTGTCTGGCGCGCGGATATGTTCGGCCTCAGCCAGCTTTACCAGATCAGGGGACGTGTGGGGCGCTCAAAAACACGCGCTTATGCCTACCTCACGACCAAACCGCGACAGAAACTGACCGACACGGCGCAGAAACGTCTGCGGGTTCTTGGGTCGATCGATACACTTGGCGCGGGCTTCACACTGGCCAGTCAGGACCTTGATATTCGCGGGGCAGGGAACCTGCTTGGCGAGGAACAATCCGGACAGATGCGCGAGGTGGGTTACGAGCTTTACCAGCAGATGCTCGAAGACCAGATCGCTGCAATCAAATCCGGTCAGGCCGAAGGCATCGTTGATGACGGACAATGGGCACCGCAAATCAATCTGGGCGTGCCTGTGCTGATCCCGGAGGATTATGTCCCTGATCTTGACGTCCGGCTTGGCCTTTACCGCCGCCTGTCAGAGCTTTCGACAAAGGTCGAGCTTGAAGGGTTTGCAGCAGAACTGATTGACCGCTTCGGCAAACTGCCAAAAGAAGTGAATTCACTGATGCTTGTGGTGCGGATCAAGGCCATGTGCAAAAGGGCGGGGATCAGTCATCTGGATGCAGGACCCAAAGGCGCAACGATCCGGTTCCACAATGACAAGTTCGCCTCTCCGAAGGGGTTGGTGGAATTCATCGAAGCCCAACGCGGTCTGGCAAAGGTGAAGGACAACAAGATTGTCGTGCGCCGCGACTGGTCGAAAGAAAAGGACAAGATTCAGGGCGCATTCAATATTGCGCGCGATCTGGCGCAGAAGCTGAAAGAAGAGGCGGGCAAGCCCGCCTGATTTTCTTGCCTCCGGCGGGGATATTTCGGGGCCGATAATGGTGGCGGCTACGCCTCGCCGGGACGTTTGATCATTGTGGTGAACCACAAGGCCAGACTGGCGAGCACCAGCGTCCCGAAGGCCATGGGCAGCGGCGTCCCATCAAACTGGATGGCAATTGGCACGGCAATCAGCACAGCCCCGACGGTCGAGACCGAGGCGATGACAGAGGCTGCCAACCCCGCGATATGGCCCATCTCTTCCATGCCGAGCGCATTGAGGTTGCCGATGGTCAGCCCTGCCTGAAAGAAATTCGACAGGACCCAAAGCACATAGGCGCCAAAAGCCAGCCAGTAGGTGTCGGTTGCCAGCGTCACGATGATCATCGCAAGCGTGATGATGATCTGTGCGGTATACATCCCCTTGATCATCGCACGCATTCCGAGCCTGACAACCAGTCGCGCATTCACGAAACCCGACGACGCCGCGACAATGGCAATTCCGCCGAACCAAAGGTGAAATGTTTCACCTTGGCCAAAGGACTGGTCAAAGACCTGCTGGGTTGATGACAGCATCGTCAGCAGCATCCCGAAGGTCAGCGTCTGCACGATGATAGACAATCTGGCCGTGCGGTGGCGGAACATTTCTGCCACGGCATCGCCCAGAGCCCTGAAGCTCAAGGGACGGCGGTTTTCCGGCGTCAGTGTTTCCGGCTGGCGGATGAGCAACCAGATCGTCGTTGAGAGAGAAAACAGGATGAAGGCCACAAAGATTGCTTCCCAACCTGCCAAGAGCACAATGTAGTGGCCCAATGTGGGGGCCAATGCGGGAACCAGCGCAAAGACGATCATCACAAATGACAGGATACGCGCCATTTGCGGACCTGAGTAAAGATCCCTGATCAATGCCATCGCCACCACCCGTGGTCCGGCAGCACCGATGCCTTGCACGACCCGCGCCGCCAGCATGACCTCAAGCGATTGGGCCTGCCACGCCACAACGCAGGACGCGATATAGACGATCGCCCCGCCAATCATCACCGGTTTGCGGCCAAAGGCGTCAGACAAGGGACCTGTGAAGAACGTCCCAAAGCCCATGCCAAGCATGAAGCTCGTCACGATCAACTGGGCGCGGTTCAAATCATCGGGTGAAAGTGCTGCGCCCATTTCCGGCAAAGCAGGCAGCATCGCATCAATCGAAAAGGCGACAGTCGCTGCGACCATCGCCATCAATGCAATAAATTCACCTTGCCCGAGCGGGCGCGTCACGCGTGCCTTCATTCAGCGGCGTCGATCTGTTCCATGATCTCTTTGATCACGCCTGCCCACATCTCAGGCGGCTGCGCACCGGGGACAGCATGCTTATGCGCCACAATGAACGTCGGGACAGAGTTCACGCCCATCTTGCGGCTGTGGGCATCGCGCGCGCGAATGTCATCGGTGTCAGCCTCCGAGGCAAGAAGCTTGGTCACCATTGCCGCGTCCATTTCCGCGCTGTCTGCAACATCGGCCAGAACCTCATGGTCCGAGATATCACGGCCGTCGACAAAATAGGCTTTGAACAACAAATCGACGACAAAGCTCTGCCGCTGTTCAATGCCGGCCCAATGGATCAGACGGTGTGCATCAACGGTGTTGGGTGTGCGTGCAATCTTATCAAGGTTGATCACAGCCCCCGCGCGTTCGGCATGTTCCACAACCGGCGCATAGGCGCGCAGGGCGCCGTCCTTGCCACCGAACTTTCCTTCAAGATAAGTGCGACGATCCATGCCTTCGGCCGGCATCTCGGGGTTCAGCTGGAAGGGATGCCATTCAATGGTGAAGGGATGATCAGGGACCTCAGCCAGCGCCTTATCAAGGTTTGTCTTCCCGATGTAGCACCAAGGGCAGATCGGATCGGAGATGATATCAAGCTTGACCATGTTCGGCCTCCCATGAGTCGCGCAAAGCGCGCCGAAGTAGTTTATTGTTTGCCCCGCGGGGCAGTGTATCGCGCGCCACAAAAAGCCGCGGTCGTTTGTATCCCGCCAGCCGAGCCGCACAAAAGCGATGGAGTTCCTCGTCGTCTATCACGTCTGACGCGACATAAAAGGCGGCAATGACAAAAACATCCTTGCGTGGCTGCACAGCACATACTGCAGCGTCGCGGATAAGCGGATGCTGCGAGAGGGCGACCTCAACCTCGATGGGGCTGACACGGTAGCCACCGGCATTCATCATGTCATCGGCACGCCCCTGATAGAGAAACGCGCCGTCATGCTGCCTGACCGCAAGATCACCTGTCAAAAACCAGTCGCCCTGAAACCGCGAGGCGGTGGCTGCTGGATCATCAAGGTATCCCAGCATCAATCCCGGATCGCTGCGGTGAACCGCGATTGTCCCGCATTCTCCGTCAGCCAACGGACCATCCGCGCCCCAGATCGTGACACGACGCCCCTTTTGCGCATAGCCGAGACTGCTGGAAGGGGCAGGGCGATGCGGTGATCCAGACAGGAAGGTCGAGCATTCAGACATGCCAAAGGCCTCATGCACATCCGTGCCTGTTGCCTGCCGCCATTTCAGCCGCAAGTCAGGGGGGAGGCTTTCGCCAGCGCAAAGCCCGTGACGGAGCGAGGGGAGGCGCGGTATGTCAGACCGCAAAAGGCGTCGGTAGACCCCGGGGGCTGCGGCAAACACTGTCGCCTCATGTTTCTTGATCAGACCACCCAGATCGGTGATCTCTGTCCCTTCTGCCGGAACCAATGCGGTAGCCCCGATTGTCCAGGGATCAAGCAGTCCGGTGCCCAAAGTAAAACTCCAGTTGAAGGCACCTGCGTGCAGCATCCGATCGTCCTGTTGCAGGTCATACCAATCACGCCACATCATCCGCCGCGCAAGAATGGCGCGGTGGGCATGCACAACTGCTTGCGGACGACCGGATGTGCCTGAGGTGAAGAGGATATAGGCGGGCCGTTCCGCATCGCCGCGGTGATAGTCTGCGGGCGCAAAATCGCGAAAAGTTCTGAGCTCTGTCAGTGGGAGTTGCGGTGCCGTGCATTCGGCCATGCCAGGCGCGATGATTGTCAGCGCTGGTGCGATCCGCGTCTGGATTTCTGCGACCTCAGGTGCGGTCAGTTGCGACGAGAGCGGCACAGGCACCAAACCAGCGGCAATCGCCCCCAGATAGGCGATTGGAAAATCAACGGAATTGCCCAACTGCAACAGAACCCGCGCACCTGGGTGCAGTCCCATCAGCTGCAAACCTGTTGCCGTGCCGCGCACCGCAGCGTCGAGTGCCGCGTAGGTCAGTGTTGTTTGCTCATTGCCCAACACGGCAAGTGCGGTCTTGTCCGGGGAATGCGCGGCTTGTTGCAGCACGTATTCAGCAAGATTGAAGCTCTTGTGATCTATGTCGGGCAAAGCAGCAGGCATGAGCGAGGGCTAGCTTGCAGATGCAGGTGTTGCAAGACTGTCAGCGGCTGCTTATTGAAAACCCATGGCTGACACTGATCCCAAAAACCTGATCCGTATCTCGCATGAGGACGGCGAAGATGGCACAGCACAACCGCTTGATCTGGGTGCGCGTGTGCGTGAGTTGCGCAAGGCGCACGACTGGACGCTTGAACAGGCAGCCCAGCGGGCGGGGCTGGCGCGGTCGACGCTGTCGAAGATCGAAAACGGCCAGATGTCGCCGACCTATGATGCGTTGAAGAAACTCGCCGTTGGGCTGCAGATTTCTGTTCCGCAGCTCTTCACGCCACCCTCCAAGGGGCAGGTGAATGGGCGTATGGCCGTGACCAAAAGCGGCGAAGAAACGAACAAGGTCACAACCACCTACGAACATGCGCTGCTGGCAGAAAGCCTGACAACCAAGAAGATGTTGCCATATCGCGCCCGCATCAGGGCCCGCGCGCTTGAGGATTTCGACGGTTGGGTCAGGCATGATGGCGAAGAATTTCTATACGTCCTGACAGGAGAAGTCCGGCTTTACACTGAATTCTATGAACCTGTTTCGCTCAGACGTGGTGACAGTGCGTATTACGACGCCTCAATGGGGCACAATGTCGTGTCAGTGAGTGCTGAGGATGCGACTATTCTGTGGGTAACATCGCTGGCCTGACGATTGCGTCACAAGGGCTTCAAGTCGGCCCCTTGGCAAACAGCCTTGGCAGGACCAGTGCCGCCACGCCCACGCCGACGATTTGCATGACGATGAACATCGGCACGTGCGATGGCATGATGCCAGCAAAGGTATCACTGAAGCCACGCGCGATCGTCACGGCAGGATTGGCAAAGCTGGTCGATGAGGTGAACCAATAGGCCCCCGTGATGTAAAGCGCGACAAGCGCTGGCACGGCCTCTGGCCGCGACCGCAGTCCGCCGAAGATCACAAAAAGCAACCCGAATGTCGCCAATCCTTCCGAAAACCATTGGGACACGCCGCTGCGGCCTGTCGTGGAAAGCTGCAAGATATTCAGATCAAACATCAGGTGCGCCGCCCAAACACCTAAAATCCCACCAAAAATCTGGACAGCCACGTATTTTAACGCAAGTAAGCTATCAATCTCGCCGCGCAGCCAGAACGCCAGCGTGACGGCAGGGTTGAAATGGGCACCGGAAATCGGGCCGAGGGTGGTGATGATCGCATAGAGCATACATCCCGTGGCGATGGCATTGGCCAAGAGGGCCACGGCAACATTCCCGTCAGAGAGTGCGGCACCCATGATGCCTGACCCGACAACAGCAATCAGCAGGAACGCGGTTCCTAGTCCTTCAGCCAGCAGCTTTTGCATTCTCACGTCCAATCGCATCCAAAACCGTTTGCAGGTCTTCTGGCGACATTTCCTCAAATGGCAAGTCAATGAGGCGCATGGCCCGCGTTTCGAGTTGCGCAAAAGCCTCGCGAAAGGCCTCTGGCTGATCCTCGGCAGGGGCAGCGGCCGGGTCGGCCACACCCCAATGCGCCCTGAGCGGGGCGCCAGGCCAGTAGGGACATTCCTCGCCTGCCGCAGATCCGCAAACCGTAATCACCGCATCCATGCGCGGCGCATCGTCTTTGGCATAGTCATCCCAGCTTTGCGATGACAGGTTGTCTGTCGGGAAACCAAGTTCTTCCAGCAACACAAGCGATTGAGGATGGACCCGTCCAGCAGGGCGCGAACCGGCGGACCACGCCCGCATGCGCCCACCAGATCGGTGGTTCAAGATCGATTCCAGCAAGATCGAGCGAGCGGAATTACCCGTACACAGCACCAGAATGTTCATGTCGGTCCCCGCCTTCGCTCAGTGTTTGTGATGCAGCTAGTGGCGCTTTGTGACAGGCGTATGACGCCTATTCACTTTCGTACCACCATACATCTGGCTGCCATCCGGGCCAGTCACCAAAGATGGGGATATACTCAGGATAGCGGAGCTCCTTGGCGTGGGCGATGCGGCTGATATTCCACTGATAGATCGGAATGACATAGCGACCTGCAGTGAGAGCGCGATCCAACGCTTTGACGGCAGCGACGAAGTCATCCTGGCTTTCAGAGGTCAAAAGACGCCCGATCATCGCATCAACAGCCGCCGAGCGGACACCCATCAGGTTACGTCCGCCGGTCACATCAGCAGACTCAGCGCCATAATAGCCGTATTGTTCGTTGCCGGGGGACAGCGACACACCGCGACGATAGTAGGTCATGTCAAAGTCATAGACGTCGGTGCGTTCTTTGAACTGGGCACCATCGACGACCGAAATTGTCGGTGTCACGCCAATCCGACCAAGCGATTCCACAAACATATCGACAATCGCCTGATTTTCAGACGCGCCGGTTTGCAGCAGAATATCGAAGGTGAAGGGCTCGCCCTCTGCGTTGGACATGACCCCGTCCTGAACGGTCCAGCCAGCAGCCTCCATCTGCGCAAGAGCCGCCGCAGTCCCAGCGCGGTTTCGTTCGGAACCGTCTGAGACAGGCAGTGTGTAGCCTTCAAGCGTGCCGGGGATGAGTTCCGCGGCGAACGGTTCAAGGAATTCGCGCACGCGCCCCTCTGCCGGGCCGTCGGACATCCCTAGCGGAGAGTTTGACCAATATGACGTGATGCGCGGCTGCGCCGAGCCGGTCATGGCCTCGTTGATGAATTCAAAATTGAAGATGTGCATCATGGCATCGCGCACGCGCCAATCCTCAAAGACATCCCGCCTCGTGTTCATCACAAAGCCGGTCATTCCCGACGGGCGTGCATGGGGCAAGACCGACTTGACCACATCACCGCTCTGGATGGCGGGGAAGTCATATTGCTGTTCCCAACGCGCCACGTTGAATTCGCGGTTGGAGTTTACCTCACCAACCTTGAACGCCTCAAAGGCGGCGGTTTCATCGCCAAAGAACTCGAGGCGCACTTCGTCGATATTGTTTGTGCCACGTCGGAATGGAATGTCACTGCCCCAGTAATCGGGGTTACGGCGCAACGACAGGAACCGTCCTGGCTCGAAATCATCAATCACATAGGGCGATGAAGTGATTGGCACCACCTCAGTCGTGCTTTCCGCGAAATCAACACCTTCCCATTGCGCCTTCTTGAGGATCGGGCGCATACCTGCCAGCAGCGCAAGCTCCCTGTCTTCCGTGTTGAAGGTAAAGCGCACCGACAATGGTCCGGTTTGTTCCATGCTTTCGATCTTGTCCCAGAAACCGCGATACCGGGGGTGTCCGACGGTCCCGAGCGTCTCGTAGGACCACATGACGTCCTCGACCGTGACGGGGCTTCCGTCAGAGAACCGCGCCTCCGGTCTAAGCGTGAATTCAACCCATTCCCGGTTCGGGCCGGTCTCAATCGATTCGGCCAAGACACCATAAAGCGAGAAAGGTTCGTCCAGAGAACGGCCCATCAGGCTCTCTCCGAGGAAAAATCTCAATTGCCACGGAACACGGCCTTTGCGGATGAACGGATTGAGGCTGTCGTAGGTGCCGACATTGGCTGTGACGATCTGTCCACCTTGGGGTGCATCGGGATTGGCGTAGGGCAGGGACACAAAATCAGGTGGAAGTGCGGGATCACCATACATAGCTATGCCATGTTGCGGCTCTGCAGCAGCGACAGTTCCCAGAATACCCAAGGACACGCCAAGTGCGATGCCCGTCAGTTTTTCACGTAATAGTGGTGCCATTTCCCGATTTCCCCGCTCAGTTTTTTGTCATTTATGAACGCAGACTAAAGAGGGTTTTCAACCATTTCAAACTTTTAGCTTGGAGGCTGGCAACCAATTGCTTATAAAGAAGGCACTGCTCGATAGGTTTCTTGCCTGTATGAAACCTGCCTCAATAACTTTACGCCCGCTTCGTGCGGGCGTTTTTTTTCGTGTTTTTCTTGGGTGCGGTGGCTTTTGCAGGTGCAGCATATAAGTTGTCACCAAAGCAAGCGAATCGGAGCATGACAGAATGACGTTAGCAGGGAAAACCGCAGTAGTTACCGGATCAAACTCAGGCATCGGGCTTGGTGTTGCGCGAGAATTGGCAAAAGCCGGAGCAAATGTGGTCCTGAACTCTTTCACCGACCGCGAAGAGGATCACGCCATCGCCGCCGAAATCGCAAAAGAGACGGGTGTTGATGCGAAATACGTGCAGGCGGATATGTCAAAAGGCGAAGACTGCCGCCGCCTGATCGAAGAAGCAGGCGTTTGCGATATCCTGATCAACAACGCAGGCATCCAGCATGTCGCACCAGTGCAGGATTTTCCTACCGAGAAGTGGGACGCCATCATCGCAATTAACCTGACATCGGCGTTCCACACGATTGCCGCGTCGGTCTCTGGGATGCGTGAGCGCGGCTACGGCAGGATCATCAATATCGCATCTGCACATGGCCTGACGGCCTCGCCCTACAAATCGGCTTATGTGGCTGCGAAACATGGCATCGTTGGGCTGACCAAGACAATCGGCCTTGAAACGGCACGTGATCCCATCACCTGCAATGCGATCTGCCCCGGATATGTCCTGACACCGCTGGTAGAATCCCAGATCCCAGACACCATGAAAGAATACAACATGTCCCGTGAGGACGTGATCGAGCAGGTGATGCTGCAGCGCCAGCCCTCAAAAGAATTCGCGACCGTGGAACAATTGGGCGGGACAGCCGTTTACCTTTGCTCAGAGGCGGCCGCGCAGGTCACCGGAACGACAATCAGTGTAGATGGTGGATGGACCGCCCTTTAATCGCATGAAAAAGCAGATCAATCTGGCACTACAGGGCGGCGGCGCACATGGGGCCTTTACATGGGGCGTGCTCGAACGTCTGTTGCAGGACGAGGATATCAGTTTCGCCGCGATTTCGGGGACCTCTGCTGGGGCCCTGAATGCGGCGGCGCTGAAGTCTGGCTGGGTCGAAGGCGGTCGAGAGGGCGCAATTGAAAACCTCAGATGGCTTTGGGAGCAGGTCGGCGCAATCACCGACCCGTCCTTGTCTGCCTGGCTCGATGCGGCATCCCCAACGGCGGATTTTCTGGCAAAGGCGATGAAGTATTCGCCAGCCTATACCGGCTTTGAGATGATGACGCGGATGTTCTCACCTTACGTCTATGGTCCGGCCATGAAGAACCCGCTGGAAAAGATCGTGGCCCGCTTTCACTACGACTCCGTCTGTGCCACCGGCGGCCCGGACCTGCATATCTGTGCCACGAATGTCCGCAGCGGCAAGATCCGCGTTTTCACAGGCGACGAAATCCAGCCGAACGTCATTCTGGCGTCCGCTTGCCTGCCGAGCCTTTTTCAGGCCGTCGAATTCGAAGACCCCCGTACTGGCAAGCGCGAGGCGTTCTGGGATGGTGGGTATACCGGCAACCCTGCGCTTTTCCCGCTTTTTGCGAGCGAACTGCCTGACGACATTCTTATCGTGAATATCAATCCGCTCTATCGCGAGGATGTGCCGACTGACAGCCAGTCAATCGCCAACCGTGTGAACGAAATCAGCTTCAACAGCTCGCTCCTGCGTGAACTGCGGGCGATTGAGTTTGTCAAACGTCTGATTGCGGATGGGAAAATCCAACGCGGTTCCATGAAGGATGTCCTGGTTCACATGATCGCGGATGATCCTTTGATGAATGCACTGAATGTGGCAACCAAAACCATTCCTACGCCGCTTGTGATCGCGCGGCTGAAGGCCGCAGGGTATGAGGCCGCGGATACTTTCCTTGCCAATCACAAATCAGACCTCGGCAAGCGCAGCACCGTGAACCTGACGGATATGTTTAACTGATCAGCTTCGCGGCCAGCGCCCACATGGTCAGGCCGATAAGGATATCCAGATTCCGCCACGCCCTTGCAGATTGCATGATCGGGGCAAGAAGGCGCGCGCCATACCCCAGACTGAAAAAGAACAGAAACGAGGCCGCACTTGCGCCAAGGGCAAAGGCGGTCTTGGCGGCAATGCCTGCATATTCTGTTGAAATGGCCCCCATAAGGACAAGGGTATCCAGATAGACATGCGGGTTCAGCCAAGTGAAGGCAGCACAGGTGGCGATGGCTGTCCATAGGCCCACCGGTGCGCCGGTCAGCTCCATTTCATAGTCGTTTCTGTAAGCCGCAACGAACCGCATTGCACCGTAGGCCACCAGAAACGCCGCACCTGCAAGTGTCATGATCAGCGGCAGTGACGGAAACTGCTCCACCATGATGCCAAAGCCTGCGACCCCGGCCGCAATCAGGATAAAATCAGAAACCGAGCAGAAAAGGCACAGCCAGAACACATGGGACCGCGCCAGCCCTTGTCGCAGGATGAAGGTGTTCTGAGGTCCGATTGCAAGAATGAAGGCCGCACTTGTTGCGAACCCCGTGAGGGCAGGGATCAGCATGGATCAGCCAGCGGGATTGGTGACGGTAACACCGTTTTTGTCTTTGCCATTTGGATAGACCAACCCGGCAGAGATCACGAGCTTTGCGGCATCCTCAACCGTCATATCAAGCGGTTTGACGTCCCGCGCAGGCAAGAACAGAAGAAACCCCGATGTGGGGTTAGGTGTCGTGGGCAGGAACACGGTCACCACCGGTTCACCGTCGTTCAGCTTCGCATCTATCTCGCCTTTGGCATTGGTCGAGATAAAGGCAATCGCCCAGATGCCGCGTCGGGGGTATTCAACAAGACACGCCTTGTCGAATGATGTCTCCCGCTGGGAAAAGACTGTCTCTGCGATCTGTTTGACAGCATTATAGACCGACCGGACAACAGGGGTGCGATCCACCCAGCGTTCGCCCCAGGCCAGAAACGAGCGGCCAATCAGCCCTTTGCCCATCCAACCCACAACCACGGTAAAGAACAGGAAAACAAAGACACCGACGCCACGGACGTTGACCGTAATTTCGTTCCCCGGTTCACGCCCAAGCAAGCGGTTGATCAGTTCTTCAGGGTGATAGGCTTGCGGGACAAATGGCCAGACCCAGCTATCGACCCAACCCACAACGGTCCAGATCAGCCAGACCGTCAGCCCGATAGGCGCGACGATGATCAATCCGGCAAGGAAGTTGCTCCGCAAACGTGACAGAATGCCCGGCTTGCGCGGTTTATGGTCGTCTGCGGGCTGCTTTGTCATGGGGATAGTCCAATCGTCGTCCTGACGTATCTATGCGCTTGCCAAGTGATCGGCAAGACAAAGCCAGACCTCAACCCTATGATTTGCTTAAAGCAACAGCGATTTGCGCCGCCAGACGCGCATTATTGCGCACCAATGCGATATTGGCATCCAAGGACCGGCCCTCGGTCAATTCGAAAATGCGCCCCAGAAGAAAAGGCGTCACCGCTTTTGCGCTGATCTTTGCATCATCGGCCTCTTGCAGGGCCTGCGCGATGATCGGGGCCAGAACATCTGAGGGAATTTCCGCGTTTTTCGGGATCGGGTTAGTGACCAGTTGCCCGCCTTGCAGACCCATCGCCTGACGGGTCCGGAACGCCTTGGCGATGTCCTCTGCATCATCCATCCGCAAAGGCGCAGGCAGGTCAGAGGTGGCTGACCAGAAGGCAGGCAACATGTCCTGCCCGAACGCGATCACTGGCACACCCAAGGTCTCAAGAACCTCAAAGGTCTTTGGCAAATCAAGAATGGCTTTCGCCCCTGCGGCAACGACTGTGACGGGTGTTTGGGCCAGTTCATGCAAGTCCGCCGAAATATCGAAACTCGTTTCAGCGCCGCGATGCACGCCACCGATCCCGCCCGTCGCAAAGACAGAGATCCCCGCAAGATGTGCTGCGATCATTGTTGCGGCCACCGTCGTTGCACCGGTGCGGCCACTGGCAATACACGCCGCAATATCTGCGCGTGATAGCTTGGCGACACCTTCGGCCTGTCCCAGCATGTCGAGTTCCGCGTCCTCTAGCCCGATATGCAGCTTGCCGTCCATCACGGCAATTGTGGCGGGAACAGCACCAGACGCACGTACGTCCGCTTCGACAAGCCGTGCCGTTTCGACATTCTGCGGAAACGGCATCCCATGCGTGATGATCGTGCTTTCAAGGGCGATGATCGCCGTGCCTGTTTCGCGTGCTTTCGCGACCTCGCTGCTGAAGTGGAGTGGGATCAAAACGGGGTCTCTCCGGATACATATGTCGCGGCCGCGCGGAGTGCGCGGACCAGTGCCTCTTGCCGGGCCAACCCTTGCGCCTCTGACGCGATATGGGCGGCCATGAACGTGTCACCGGCTCCGGTGATACGCGTCACCATCACTTCGGGCGGTGTCGCTGTGATCAGATCACCTGCGGTGCATTCTGCCGCGAGCCGACCACCATCTGTGACCAGCACACGATGCGCACCTCTGGCGACCAAGGCTTCCGCGGCATCAGGTGCTGCGTCGAACTGTTGCTGACAGAGCAGTCCGGCCTCTTCGAGGTTCACATAAAGCGTCGCAGAAGGATGCCCCAGAAGCGCCAGCAAGCGTTCGGCCTTACCGGGGGAGGCAGGCGCCACGCGCAAATCCGCCGCACGAAAGAGCGGCGATCCAGCGATCTTCTGCAAAAGCTCCTCGGTCAAGTTTCCGTCAAGCGCAATGAGGCCCTGATATGGGGTGTCCTCGCTGCCCAGTCGCCCGTCAGCCAGCGGCCGCAGGATTTTTTCGCCAGCCGCCTCAAGCGAATGCGCGTCAGCGATAGCGGCAATCAGGCCATTTGCCCCTTCGACCGCCATATAGACGTCAGTCGGCAAATCGTCCGAGCGGTAGATGCCCGCGCAATGCATGCCCATCCGTTCCGCTTCGCTGATCAGCTCTTCGCCTTCGGCGTCGCGCCCGATCGCGGTCAGCAGGGCAGGGGTCATGTCAAAGCGGCGCAGTGTCATGGCGATGTTCATCGCGACACCACCGGGCAGGCGCGTAATGCGGCCAGGGACATCTGAGCCCACGCGCATATGGCTGGCCGTGCGCCCGATGATGTCCCACAGAACCGAGCCGATGCAAAGGATGTCAGGTGATGTCGTCATGGAACGGCTCTTGGCGCAAGGCGCGCTACAAGGCAACCTTTACTCTGGGACAGCAAATGTCAGGTTTGCCCAAAGGGTTTCCCAAACGGTTCCTGTGGCCTCAGCCGCTTGCGCTGCAGGCTCGCGCAGGACGACCGCGTCAACCATATAACGGTGGCCCGGCTTGACGGGAAACGACCCGATCCCGTCAGCATCCGTCCGGTAAAGACTGATCGTCACCCCGCCATTTGCGTCCTTTTCGAAGACTTCAAGCTGTACATCGGCCCTGACGTCGTTGCGGTAATAGACCTGCACCACCATCCCGTCGGTCAGATCATCAATGTAGGGATTGGTCAGGGCCACGATTTCGGTTTCAAGTCCGACCCGCCGGTCAGCGCCAGCGCCATCACCAACCGCAAACAGGGCCTTGGCATAACGTGAGTAAAGCTCGCCGAAATTCTCAAGCGGAAGACCGCGCGCTTGGTGCACACTCAGTATATCACCGAAGTCCTTGTGATCGACGAACCGCTGGAACTTTTCCCAGTTCTCGTAGTCGACGGTCGCGTTGTTGGATTCGTAGGCTGCAATATGCAGACCCTCGTTCAGCGGTTCCATCGCCATCGCGGGCGAGTCGCCAGGACGGCCTCGCACGCGCACGGCCTCATCGCCAGCAAACAGCACAAAATTGGCAAAGCGCTGCGGCAGGAATGGAATCTTGCTGCCGAAGAATTCTTCGCCATTGACAAGATGCGCCTCAAGCGTACCGTCCGCCGGAATTTGGTAGTCCACCGGCTCGATCCAGAACTCGTGAGCAAGAGCAGGGGTCGCCAGAAGTGACAAGACGAGGGCGAGAAAACGCATGGGACATTCCTTTCTGAATACGGCCAAAGTGTCATGCACAAGGATGTTGTCAAGCATTCTGCTGGCATGGATCACGCTGGCGTCAATGGCTCAGGCGCATGAGGTCCTGCCAGCCATTGCAGATATGACAAGCACACCCGATCAGGTCACGTTTGAAATCCGGTCCAGTCTGGAAAGCTTTGTCGCCGGTGTCGATCTTGCCGAAACCTCTGACACGAATGAAAGCCCGCAGGCGGCCACCTACGACGACCTGCGCGCGCTCTCGCCGGATGCGCTTGCCGCGCAGTTTCGCGCCTTCTGGCCGGATATGGCAGACAACATCACGCTTCTGGTGGACGGTGAACCGCTGACACCGGTCCTGCAAACAGTGTCGGTGCCTGCCGTGGGCGATGTAGAGCTAGTCCGCACATCCACATTCACCTTCACCGCCGATCTGCCTGCGGGCAGTGAGACGCTCCAGATGGGCTGGACACCTGCATATGGCGTGCTGGTCTTGCGCCAGATGGACGTGCCAGCCCCCTATGACGGGTATCTGGAAGGTGGCGCCTTGTCCGATCCGATTGATCTGGCAGGCGGTGGGCAGGCCTCAGCCATGGAAAGCTTTCTCAACTACATCCCTGTCGGTTTTGATCACATCGTTCCGAAGGGGCTTGATCATATCCTCTTTGTGCTGGCCCTCTTTTTCCTTGCAGCAAGGGCGCGGCCACTGATCCTGCAAATCTCGCTTTTCACGGTCGCACACACGATCACGCTGGCACTGGCAGCCCTTGGCTATGTGAACTTGCCCGGGAACATCGTTGAACCCCTGATCGCGGCTTCGATTGTCTTTGTCGCCGTCGAAAATCTCTGGGCTGACAGCATCAGCAGATGGCGGCCCTTCATCATTTTTGGCTTCGGGTTGCTGCACGGTCTGGGCTTTGCCTCGGTGCTGGGTGAGTTCGGCTTGCCGGAAGGGTCGTTCATTCCTGCGCTCATAGGCTTTAATGTTGGCGTCGAAGTCGGCCAACTCTTTGTCATCGCAATCGTCTTCCTCTGCGTCTGGCAGGCACTGCGGATTGACCGCGGTGAAAACGAGGTTGGCCGCGGGTTTGCGATCTACCTCTTTTTGCTCGTCAGCGCGATTGCGCTCAGCGTTCTCAATCCCGCCGGTCTGGTGCAGGTTCTCGAAAACCCGGTCTGGGTCTTCGGTGCGCCTTTGGCCGCGCTCTTTGCGCTTTGCATGGTGGCCATCCAGATGCGCGATCAGGTGGATGCCTACCGCCGGATCGTGGCAGTGCCCGCGTCACTGGCAATCGCCTTTGTCGGGGCCTACTGGTTTGTCGAGCGCGTCTTTCTCTGAGCCATCCTTCATCTTGGCCAAAAAACTCCCGCCGGAGGCATCCTGAGGCTTGCAACCGGCGGTCACGCCCGCTAAGAGGCGCGCACTTAATCCCGCAGGCGGGGGCGGGTCCGATGGGGAGACATCCCAAAGGATCCACCGGTTGGCAAATGCTGATCCCCCGCTGAGGCTTGAAACCGGAAAAGGAAAACGACATGGCTCTTCCCGAGTTCACCATGCGTCAGCTGCTCGAAGCAGGCGTACACTTCGGTCACCAGACCGCCCGCTGGAACCCGAAGATGGACAAGTACATCTACGGTTCGCGCAACGGCATCCACATCATGGACCTCACACAGACTGTTCCAATGCTGGATCAGGCGCTGCAGGTCATCCGTGACACCGTCGCCAAAGGCGGCCGTGTTCTGTTCGTCGGCACAAAGCGTCAGGCGTCCAAGCCGATCATGGAAGCGGCTGAGAAATCCGCGCAGTTCTACATGAATCACCGCTGGCTCGGCGGCACGCTGACCAACTGGCAGACTGTTTCCCAGTCGATCAACCGCCTCAAGGCAATCGACGAGGCTGCAGAAACCGGCTTCACAGGCCTGACCAAGAAAGAGCGTCTGGGCATGGAACGCGAGCAGGGCAAACTGCAAGCGTCTCTTGGCGGGATCCGTGAAATGGGTGGCGTGCCTGATCTTCTGTTCGTCATCGACGTCAACAAAGAAGACCTCGCCATTGCCGAAGCGAACAAGCTGGGCATTCCGGTTGTTGCTGTTGTCGATACCAACTGCTCGCCAGAGGGTGTGGACTATGTGATCCCGGGCAACGACGACGCGGCACGCGCGATCGCGCTTTATACCGATCTGGCCGCACGCGCTGCTCTCGACGGTATGACAGCACAGCTTGGTGCTGCCGGTGTCGACATGGGCGCTATGGAAGAGCTCGCTGAAGAAGTCGTCGCTGAAGAAGCGGCCGCTCAGTAAGCGCAACCCGATCTGACAGGGCAGGGGTCACGGCCCCGCCCGCTTTGGATGAATTCCTCTTAAGGAGAAGTACGATGGCAATCACCGCTGCAATGGTGAAAGAACTGCGCGACAGCACAGGCGCAGGCATGATGGATGCCAAAAAGGCATTGACCGAAAACGATGGCGACATGGAAGCTGCAGTTGACTGGCTGCGCACCAAAGGTCTGGCAAAGGCCGCCAAGAAATCCGGCCGCACGGCCGCAGAAGGTCTGGTCGCGGTTGCTGTCGAAGGCGGCAAGGGCATCGCTGTTGAAGTGAACTCCGAAACTGACTTCGTTGCGAAAAATGCCGACTTCCAGAAAATGGTTGCCGGTATCGCGCAAACAGCGCTGGGCACAAACGATCTTGAAGGTCTGAAGGCCGCTGAGATGAACGGCAAGACTGTTGAGCAGACTGTCACAGACGCCGTGGCTGTCATCGGTGAGAACATGTCGGTCCGCCGCATGACCGCAATCGAAGGCGAGCAGGTCGTCACTTACGTCCACAACGCTGCTGCTGACGGTATGGGCAACATCGGTGTGCTGGTCGCACTGTCTGGCGACAACGAAGCATTCGGCCGCCAGGTTGCGATGCACATCGCCGCTGCCAACCCTGCTGCACTTTCCGAAGATGACCTCGACCCGGCAGTCGTCGAAAAGGAAAAGCAGGTCCAGATGGACATCGCCCGCGAAAGCGGCAAGCCAGAGGCTGTCATCGAGAAGATGATCGTCGGTCGTATGAAGAAATACATGGCCGAAATCACACTTCTGAGCCAGCAGTTCGTTGTGAACCCTGACCTGACCGTTGGCGAAGCCGCCAAGGAAGCTGGCGTCACAATCACCGGCTATGCCCGCCTTGCCGTTGGCGAAGGCATTGAAAAGGCAGAAGAAGACTTCGCTGCCGAAGTTGCAAAGATGAACAGCTAAGCGTCAACGCTTGATGAACGAATTAAGGGCGGTTCGCGAAAAGCGAGCCGCCCTTTTTCATTCGAGGGAGAATGCGACCAGCGCCGTTATGGACAATAACAACGCTGGCCAGAAAGCCAGCACCCCAATTTTCGGGACGGGGATGATGGCCAGTCGGCCGGTGCTTGAAGCAAACTTCAAGGCACCAGGCCACCGGTAAACCGGAAGAGCAACACAGAGCCCAGCAATCACAAGGTTATGTACCCACGCTCCAAGGCTTAAAGCCCACACTCACGGAACACCTATACTTTCGCACATAACGTAGGGTCAAGAAAGTATGGGATTCCTGACCATTTTGCAATTTCTTGCATTTTGGGGAAACTTTTTGTGGGCAACTGACCGGTCAGTTGTCGGCGTCAACCACATACATCTGATTGTGCAAAGCCGCTTTCAGGATGGCCTGCGCGGTCGTATCAACGTCCAACGCTTCACGCGCAAGCCGAAGGTGCTTTTCAACAGTCGCGGGCGTCAGTCCCAACAATATCGCGATGTCCTGGGTGGTCTTGCCGTCGCCCACCCACTGCAAAACCTCGCGCTGGCGCTTTGTCAGACGACGCTCGCCGGCATAGGGCAGGGTAAGGACTTTCAGGTGCATGATATTGTTCATCAGCAGGATTTCTTCACCATGCGTGCCCCAAATCGCATCAACCTCGTCCTGAGACAGTCCAGCCTTTGCTGTCAGCGCAATCGCACCTTTTATGCGTTGGGCCAGTGACAGGAAACTAATGGTGTAGCCTGCTGTCACACCCATTGATTTGTTAAAGGCCAAGACCTTCTTTTCGGCGGCAGTCAGATTGTCGACACGTTCCATGTCCATCATCCACCGCCAGCTGCAGGCCCCTTGGTTTTCAAGCGCCCAACGCAACATCGGCGCATTGTAGTAAAGGCCTTCCTGCACGAAGCGACGCATGTATTCGGGGGTCTGCGTTGACAGGATCAACTGATCTTGTGGTTTGCCGAAAGTCGAGGAAGTCCCGTTTCGGGTAAATCCGTAAATCAGACGGTCAAACCCGTAAGTCGCCATCTTTTCAGTGTGCAGGGCCCAGAGCGCCTCCACAGTCTTTGCGGTCGCCATCGCGTTGAGGTGTGTGACCAGATCGCTCAAGATGTCCCCTCAAGATGTGAAACCAATGCCTCCATCGCCAGCGGGTACCCCGCGGCGCCAAACCCGCAGATCTGACCGACGGCAACCGGAGCGATGAAGGATTTGTGCCGGAATGCCTCGCGCGCATGAATATTGGACAGATGCAACTCAACGACAGGTAGCGACGCGCTCACGATTGCGTCCATTAAGGCCACAGAGGTATGCGTATAGGCCCCCGCGTTCAGAACGATCCCGTCATAAACTTCACGTGCAGCATGGATCTGATCAATCAGCGCACCTTCGTGGTTGCTCTGATAGCACGTCACCTCAACGCCCATATCCGCAGCTTTGGCCGCGCACATGGCTTCAATATCGGCAAGTGTCGTACGGCCATAGACCTCCGGCTGGCGCGTGCCCAGCAGGTTGAGGTTCGGACCGTTGAGGATCAGTATCTTGCGCGTCATGGCGCTTAGCTACCACTGCATGGTCGGTGAGAAAACGCCTTTTTGTCAGCGTTTCTGAAGTTGTCACGCGCCATTGGCAGTTTTGCCACTTTCGCGGGCTTTGTCTCGCCGTGCCTTGCGCCGCAACATCACAAGTTGATTGAGCAAGGCTTCCTGATCTGCAAGGGGCAGGGGGCGTGTCGATGGTGTTTGCAACAGCGTTGAATACAGGTCGAAACTCTCTTGTTTTTCAATCAGTTCCGATGCCTTTCTGATACGCCACCTGACACTGGCGTCATGCAGTTCGGCAACCTCCGGATCAGACATCAGTTTGCTACGACGCGCATCGACAGCTGCGCCGTGCCGCAAAATACGCATATCCACCTCAGAGGCAAAATTTCTCTCGATCCAGTAGCTCAGGTCAATCGGATCGGTGTCGTGGTTCGGTTTCCCGCGCGCTTGTTTGACAAGAAAGCTTTCGATGGACCCAAGGGCGTAGTGATTGATCTGCGCCAGACCATATCGGGGTGACTGGCTGAACTGGTAGGTGCTCGCAGCGGAGCGATCAATATCGCCATTGCCATCAACCCAATGCGGACTTGTCTCGCCATCGGCCAGTTTCGGGCGATGAACGCCGAGACGCTCATAGACATTCTGGTTCTTAAACAATGACTTATACTGCACACTGCGCCATGGCCACACCAGCGTCTCTGGTGCCGCTTGGGTAAATTGCGCCATGATTGGTCGATCTTCGAACCCGCGCACGCCAGCGTTTCCAAACATCCGCCATGAAATTGCAAATCCGTCGGCGTCGGGACAAGCCGCCATCAGATCGCTAATCTGACCGTCACCGGCATGAATATTGAGAAACTCATCCACATCAGCGACATAGATCCAATCTGCGGATCGTCTGAGCGGATGACGAAACGCTTTGGTCAAGGCGCGCCACTGGACCGACTTCTTGCCGCCGGAGTGATTGCGCTCATGCGTAAGATGACCCAAGGCTTGCAATCGATCCAGCATCAGATCAGTGCCGTCGTCGCAATCATTGCTGTAGATCAGGAAATCTGTGACGCCGATGTGCTGGTGATAGGCCAGCCATTCAAGGATGAAAGGCGCCTCGTTGCGCATGGTGGAAATCAGAAGAACGCGCATAGCTGCCTTTGTCATCAGTTGTGAAAGTCGTAAAAGAGACGTCAATCAAGGTCAAACGATCTGCGGTTCAGCCAGCATATATATTACATAATACTGATTATACGAAACGTGTTAGCGAAATTGCCTTAGGTGCGGTCCACGCCCTACCAACCTGAAATGACGCAACATTCAGCCAATGCAGCGACGCCCCACGTGACAGATCGAAACCTATTGCAGCGCTGCCTTGGATAAATTTCGACTGTGCAACATTCCCGCGATCACGCATAGTCGCGCCATGACGTTCAAGCGAAAGCATATCATCGCGCTCATTGCGACGCTCGCGACTGTGTCGGCGCTTGTCGCGGCGGCTGCGTTTCCCGCACTTGAACGGCACTATATGCGCCAGCAAGCCGAGCGTGACGCGGTTCCGCTCAAACTTGCGGTTGAAAGCCTGCGCGCCACGCTTGACCGTTATGCACCCCTGCCCGCGCTGATTGCCGAACGCCCTGCGCTGGTGGAACTGCTTTCGCAGCCTGAGAACGCGCGCCTTGCAGACGCTGTGAACGAGGATCTGCGTCAGACAGCGGCAACCGTCAGGGCCTCTGACGTTTACCTGATGGACATCACCGGTCGGACGATCGCCGCGGCAAGTTACCGCGAGCCTGCCAGCTTTCTCGGGCGTAATTTCAGCTATCAAAGCTATTTTACCCAAGCCCTGAACGGCTTTTTGTCCAGCTTCTCGGTGTACGGCACGACCACCGGTGAGCGTGGGTATTTCTACGCGGCACCCGTGGAAGATGGCGAGCGCATCGTCGGCGTGCTGGCGATTAAATTCAATATTTCAGCGTTTGAAAGCATCTGGCGCGGCACTGACAGTGAAATCATGGTCTGGGACCGCAATGACTTCGTTTTTATGTCATCGCGTCCTGACTGGCACTTCCGGGCCATCCGCCCACTGAGCGAAGCCACGCGCCGCGTCATCGCGCAGAACCTGCAGTATCCCATTGATCGCATTGATCTTTTGCCGATCACAACCACGCGCCTTGGTGAAGATGCGCAACTGATTGAATTCGAGGGCGACACCAACGGCAGCTATGTTCTCACCTCTCAGCGCCTGAGCGATCTTGACTGGACAATGGCCTCGCTGACACCACGTTTGCCAGTCACACTGCAAGCCCTCAACACGCTCGTCATTGCTGGTTTGATCGTCGTTCTGGGGTTGGTTGGTTTGCTGGCCTTCTTGCTGAGGCAGGCCAGACAGACAGAGGCTTGGGCCAAGGAACAGGAAGCAAAGCGACGCCTTGAGACCGCTGTCGAGGAACGGACAAGAGACCTGCAAACCGCCCTCTCCGACCTCAAGCAGACACAGACCGATCTTATCCAGGCTGGAAAACTGTCCGGCCTTGGTCAGATGTCTGCCGCCCTAAGCCATGAGTTTAACCAACCGCTTGCCGCCGTCAAATCATATGCTGACAATGCCAATGCTTTTCTTGATCGGGACCGTCTGGATGAGGCGCGCGATAACATTGCGCGCATCTCAAAGATGGCTGACCGCATGGCGACAATCTCGGCTCATCTGCGCAACTTTGCCCGCAGACCACAGCTGGCAACGGGTCCGCTGCTGCTGAATGCCGTGATCCAGGATGCGCTCGGCGTGATTGAAATGCGATTGGCCTCTGAGGGTGGCCGCATTATCTACACGCCGCCAGAGCATGAAATCTGGGTCACAGGCGGCCATGTCAGGCTGCAACAGGTCATCGTCAATCTGATCAACAATGCCTTTGATGCGATGGAAGGCCACAAGACGCGTGATGTGACCTTAACCGTGACCGGCACCACAGTGCGGGTCCGCGATACCGGACCGGGAATCGATGCCGAGCACAGCACACAGATCTTTGACCCTTTCTTTACAACCAAAGCCCCCGGCAAAGGCCTCGGTCTTGGGCTCTCCATTTCCTACAATATTGTCTCCGATTTTGGTGGAACGCTCACCGCTGAAAACCATCCAGAGGGTGGCGCTGTCTTCTCGGTTGTGCTGCGACCGGCCGAACCAAAACAAGTCGCCGCACAATGACCCAGACTGTCCTTTTTGTAGATGACGAAGAGGAACTGCGCCTTGCCACGGCGCAAACTCTGATGCTTGCCGACCTCAATGCCGAGATTTTCGATCACGCCGAGGCGGCCCTCGCAAGAATCGCGCGCGGCTTTGATGGCGTGCTTGTCACAGATATCCGGATGCCAGACCGCGACGGGCTTTGGTTGATGCGCAAAGCGCTTGAGATCGACCCCGAATTTCCCGTCATTCTTGTGACGGGTCATGGCGACGTGAACCTCGCGGTCCAGTCCATGCGCGACGGGGCCTACGACTTTATCGAAAAGCCCTTCGCCCCCTCACGTCTTGTCAGCACGATCCAACGTGCATTGGACAAGCGCAGGCTGACCATCGAGAACCGCGCCCTGAAACGCGAGGTCGGCAACCGCGACAAGCTGGAGGCCCGCCTGATCGGGCGCTCTGATGCGATGGTGGGCCTGCGCAAATCAGTCAGGGCCATCGCGGCGACCGATGCCGATGTTCTGATCACTGGCCCGACCGGCGCTGGCAAGGACCTGACAGCACGGGCGCTGCATGATCTCTCTGCCAGAGCGCCCTACCCGTTCGTGCATATCAATTGCGCCGCCCTGCCCGTTGATCTGGTTGAATCAGAGCTTTTCGGCCACGAGGCCGGCGCTTTTCCGGGTGCCATGCGTGCGCGCTTTGGAAAATTCGAATTCGCCAGACAAGGGACAGTGTTCCTCGATGAAATCGACAGCCTGCCTGTCAGCGTTCAGGCAAAACTCCTGCACGCCATACAGGAGCGCAAGATCACCCGACTTGGGGCCAATGATCCGGTGGACCTCGATATTCGCATCGTAGCTGCGGCCAAAACCGATCTGGAGAACGCCGTGGCAGAAGGCAGTTTCCGTGCCGACCTGCTTTATCGTCTGAATGTGGTGACAGTCGCTGTGCCACCGCTTTCAGCACGTCGCGACGATATTCCTTCGCTCTTTCTCAATCTCGCGGCACAAGCCGCTGCACGCTATTCAAAGCCGCTTCCGGAGGTGCCAGCGGATGTGCTGTCCCACATGGCCACCCGAAGCTGGCCGGGAAATGTCCGTGAGCTTCGCAATGCCGCCGACCGTTTTGTTCTTGGGCTTGATCCGACAGACACCGCGGACGCGGCCCAGTCCGGCGGTCAGACACTGGCCGAACGCATGGCAGAGCATGAAAAATCACTGATCACTGCGGCACTCACCGCACAGGGCGGCAGCTTGAAAAAGACCTACGAGGCGCTCGGCCTGTCGCGTAAATCGCTCTACGAAAAGATGCAGAAATACGGGCTGAGCAAGGCGCAAGACGAAGAGGCGTGACGTCAACGTTCCCTTTTCGACACATCAGATTTCCGCTTTGTCCCCTTTTCCACCCATCCCGGAAATTCTTTTGAAGCTGTTAACGCAAACAATCGCGAAAGCCTGTTGTTTTTGCACGGCCCAATCATGGACCAACAGCGCATCCGATCCAGATTACGTAGCGTGACTGGATCACACACCGATCCGGGAGGGATCGGACAACTCTAGTGGAGGGACCACATATGAAACTCGCAGCGTTTATCGCGACGACAGCTCTCACAGCAACCACAGCTTTCGCAGACGGCCATGTAGATCGCACCGGCTGGCCTGAAAGTTTCACCGTCGGGACAGCATCCCAAGGTGGCACATACTTCGCCTATGGCTCCGGCTGGGCCAACCTTGTCGCCGAAGAGCTCGGCCTGACAGGCGGCGGCGAAGTCACCGGCGGCCCAATGCAGAACATGGCGCTTGTGCATACAGGCGATGCGCAGTTCGGCATGACAACAATGGGTCCGGCAGCTGAATCCATCGCCGGCACCAACCCGATCGCACCGGGCCTGCAGATGACAAACGCCTGTGCGATGTTCCCGATGTATCAGACACCATTCTCGGTGACAGCACTGGCATCATCCGGCATCGAAAGCATTGCCGACATCCCTGATGGCGCACGCATCGGCTTCGGCCCTGCAGGTTCGACATCTGACACATACTTCCCACGTATGATGGACGAGCTTGGCGTGAACTACGAGCGCCGCAACGGCGGTTGGTCCGACCTTGGCGGCCAGCTTCAGGATGGACTGCTTGACGTGATCGCATTTGCGGCCGGTGTCCCTGTGCCTGCTGTTTCCCAGCTTGAGGTGCAGACAGACGTGAACATCATCGAATTCACCGAAGAAGAGCAGGCCCAGATCATGGCAGCCTTCCCTGTTTCGGAATTTGACATCGCGGCTGACACCTACACAACGCTGGAAAGCGATGCACGGTCTGTGTCCATGTGGAACTTTGCAATCGCCAACTGCGATCTGCCAGCTTCCTTCGTGAACGCTGTCGTGGATGTCGTCATGTCCGACAACGAGCGTATGGTGAACATCCACCGTGCAGCCCGCTCCACACTGCCTGAGAACTGGACAAAGAACGCAGGCGTTCTGCCATGGCACCCAGGTGCAGCCCAGTGGTTCGTTGAAAACGCCGGTGCTGACATTCCTGCCGACCAGATCCATGGCAACTAAGCCCTGAGTCAAACTGCAGGGGCCGCGCGAAAACGTCGCGGCCCCCACAGCACCGAATTTTTCCGCTAAAGTGAAACCACGCTTTGCGCCCGTCAGGGTATTCTAGCCGCATGCGAGGACGAAAGATGACGACCGACACACAAAAAGACGACCAGACCGAAGGTCCAGTGATTGCCGATGGCGTAGATGACGAACCGGTCGAGCATAACCGCCGCATCTTCGAAGGCACAGCCTATTACCTGATTGCAGGGTTCTCTGCGTTCTATGCTTTGTTTCACATGGCCGCACTCAATGGCTGGTCCATCAAAGGCTGGACTGGCATCGATATTCCCTTGCTTCCGGTTTTCCCTATGGAAACCTGGAATTTCCGCATCGTGCACATCGCAGGTGCCTTGATTCTTGGGTTCCTGCTCTATTCTGCCCGCGCATTCCCTGACACTGACAAGGGCGGCAAACACCCGCTTGATCTTGTCGCATGGGCGGCCATGCTCCCTGCCCTTTATGCCTGTTGGACGGCCATCGGTTTTGCCAACCAGATCGCCGGTGGCGTGATGTGGAACGGCATCGACGAAGGGATCAGAACAGCCGAAACGCTGCACTACGGGTATCCCCTGATTGCTGCGACGATCATCGGGATTGTCATCGGCTGGATGCGCCCGCGCGTGCGCGGATCAATTGCCCCTGCTGACATTCTTTTGGGTGTCTGCGGTGTCGGCGTTGCGATCTACCTGATCACGATCTTCGGGACGTTGATGCGCAACTCCACAGGGACACCATTTGCGCCAATCGGGATGAGCCTCGCGGCTGTTGCCGGCACGATGCTGATCATGGAACTGACACGCCGCGTTGCAGGCATGGCCCTGATCATCATCGCAGGTGTGTTTCTGGTCTATGTCTTCGTCGGAGACCTGCTCCCCGGCTTCCTGAACGCACCGGACATCGCGTGGCAGCGTTTCTTTAGCCAAGTCTATACTGACGCCGGTATCCTCGGCCCGACCACAGCCGTGTCATCAACCTATATTATCCTCTTCATCATCTTTGCAGCCTTCCTTCAGGCGTCTAAAGTTGGCGATTACTTTGTGAACTTCGCCTTCGCCGCCGCCGGTCGCGCCCGTGGTGGTCCTGCCAAAGTGGCGATCTTCGCCTCCGGCCTGATGGGGATGATCAATGGCACATCGGCAGGGAACGTTGTTGCTACAGGGTCGCTGACGATCCCGCTGATGAAACGCGTGGGCTATAAACCCACGACCTCAGGCGCGGTGGAGGCTGCGGCTTCGACCGGTGGTCAGATCATGCCGCCGATCATGGGGGCTGGTGCCTTCATCATGGCCGAGATCACGGGCATTCCTTACACCGATATCGCCATCGCCGCGATCATTCCGGCGATCCTCTACTTCGTCTCGATCTACTTCATGGTGGATTTCGAAGCTGCGAAACTGGGGATGCGCGGGATGCGTGAAGATGAACTGCCCAAGTTCCGCGACATGGCACGGCGTGTGTTCTTGTTCCTGCCCATCATCATCCTGATCGGCGCACTCTTCATGGGATACTCCGTGATCCGGGCCGGCACGCTGGCAACGGCCTCTGCGGCTGTGGTGAGCTGGTTCACACCCTACCGGATGGGCATTCGTTCGGTCACAAAGGCCTTTGAGCTGGCAGGCATCATGTCGATCCAGATCATCGCGGTCTGTGCCTGCGCAGGTATCATCGTCGGTGTGATCTCTCTGACAGGAGTTGGCGCACGCTTCTCATCTGTGCTGCTCAACATCGCCGAAGCCAACCAACTGCTGGCGCTCTTCTTTGCGATGTGTATCGCGATCCTGTTGGGCATGGGAATGCCGACAACGGCAGCCTACGCTGTTGCCGCTTCGGTCGTGGCGCCTGGCCTTGTGCAACTTGGCATCCCGATGCTGACCGCGCATTTCTTTGTGTTCTACTTTGCGGTGGTCTCGGCCATTACGCCGCCGGTGGCGCTGGCCAGTTATGCGGCTGCGGGGATTTCAGGGGCCAACCCAATGGCGACCTCTGTCGCATCGTTCAAGATCGGGATTTCGGCCTTCATCGTGCCCTTCATGTTCTTCTACAACAGTGCGATCCTGATGGACGGCACATGGTTCGAAGTCACCCGTGCGGGCGCAACTGCGGTCTTTGGCGTCTTCATGTTGTCGTCGGGTGTCCAAGGTTGGTGGGTCGGTGATCGCGCCGCGTGGCCTATCCGTATCATGCTGATCGTTGTTGCGCTCTTTATGATCGAAGGCGGGCTGGTCTCCGATCTTATCGGCGTGGGTGGTGCAATCGCGCTCTATTTCATCGCGCAAATGACACGACCCAAGGTCGCTGCAAGCTAAGCGACAGAACTTCAGACGCATCAACAAGAGCGGCTCGTTGGGGCCGCTCTTTTTCTTTTGCCGCCCGACCTTTAAAGACGGTCATTCACACCTACATCAAGCCCAAGACCAAAAGAACGAGGACAGGATGCCCGCAGTACCGACGCATCACGACAACGCGACCCTCACGCAACCACCCTGCCCTGCACGATCTTTTGCGACGTCCGTCACGATGACGTCCTATTGCATGAAAACCAGCACCGCTGAGGACGCGCCACGTGTTTGAGGTGTCAGGCTACGATCTTTTCGTTCTTGCCGCAGGCGCGATGGCCTTCGGCATTTTTCTTTTGATCAAGGGTGGTGACTGGACGGTTGATGCAGCCGTCTTCGTCGCAGAACGCACAGGGCTTTCGCCGCTCTTTATCGGGGCGACGATCATTTCTTTCGGTACGTCCGTGCCTGAGCTTTTTGCCTCGATCAACGCCAACCTTTCCGGCTATCCCGGTATTTCGCTGGGTAATGTGCTGGGATCGAACGTCGCCAATATCCTGCTTGTGCTGGGCGCAACGGCCTTTGTCTTCAAAGTCACTGCGGATGCAAAGCACCTCTACAAAGACCTCGGGATGATGCTGCTGGCGACAGCCATCCTCGTTGTCGGGATGCTCAGTGACGGCTTCACCCGCCTCTTTGGTCTGGGCATGTTCGCCATTCTGGTCGCCTTTGTCTTCTATCAGTATCGCACCGACAGCCTGATGATCGAAGATGATGAAGACGACCTGTGCGAAGCGCCTGCAATCACCTCTATGAAGCAGGCAGGCCTGATCCTGCTGGGCGGCCTTGTCGCGCTGGCAGTCGGGTCGGAACTGCTGGTGCAGGGGGCCGTGCAGACCGGCTCCGCAATCGGCGTGCCAGAGGCGGTGATCGGCCTGACCGTTGTCGCCTTCGGGACTTCGCTGCCTGAACTGGCAACCTGTATTGCAGCAGCGCGGCGGCAGTCTGTGGGACTGATCCTTGGCAACATCATCGGGTCCAACACCTTCAACATTCTCTCGATCATCGGACTGACAGCTATGGTCAAACCGCTCTCGGTTGATCCGGTGCTTCTGGGCGGGATGGAGATTTGGGCCACGGTCGCCGTCACCGTCATCTTTGCGGCATGGATGGTCGTCGTCGGCAAGCTGACCCGCCCCATCGGCACGGCAATGATGGTGGCCTACGTGGGCTTTGTCGGCATCCAATACGTGATCAACTGATCTCTGCACTTGCGCACATGCACCGTGATGACACTGCCGTTTTCATCACCGGCCCCAGAGGATACAACCCCATCACCCCAAAGACGTCAGGATAACAGATGCGGAAATCGGACATTGGCTTGATCGGCCTCGGCACCATGGGCGCAGCCCTTGCCCTTAACATCGCAGACAATGGCTTTGATATTGCCGTCTGGAACCGGACGACCAGCAAGACCAAGGATTTCCACGACAAGGCCGGCGATCTGGCCGCAAGAATTACCCCAACCGAAGAGTTGAGCGAACTGGTCGCCGCAATCGCCTCGCCACGGGCGATCATCCTGATGGTGCCAGCAGGACAAGCCGTCGATGACCAGATCGCCGCCTTGCGTCCCTTGCTTGATCCCGAAGACCTGATCATCGACGCAGGCAACGCCAACTTCCACGACACCAACCGCCGCGTGAAAGAGGCTGGCGATCTGGCCTTCATCGGGATCGGTGTCTCTGGAGGCGAAGAAGGCGCACGGTTCGGGCCTTCAATCATGGGCGGCGGCAAGGCCGAATATTGGGATCGCGTGTCACATATCCTCAAAGCCATCGCAGCCAAACACGAAGGCCAACCTTGTGCGACATGGATGGGTGAGGCTGGCGCTGGCCATTTCGTCAAGGCCGTCCACAACGGGATCGAATATGCCGACATGCAGATGATTGCCGAAACCTACGGCATCATGCGTGACGGCTTGGGATATGATCATCAAAAGGTGGCTGATACTTTCGCTGCCTGGGACAAAGGTGCATTGCGGAGCTACCTGATTGAAATCTCCGGCAAGGTCGCAGCTGCCACCGATCCGGTCTCGGGCAAACCCATGCTTGAGATGATCGTCGATGCCGCCGGGCAGAAAGGCACCGGTCGTTGGACCGTGATCGAGGCACAGCACCTTGCTGCAGCCATCCCCGCCATCGAAGCCGCCGTGGTCGCCCGCAACCTGTCATCGCAGCGGCAGGCCCGTGCCGAGGGCGAGGCACTGTTCGGCGCGGCCCCGCATCATATTCCCCACGATACGCTGTCAAAGGACAGCATCGAAGAAGCCCTGATCGCTGGCAAAATCCTTTGTTATGCGCAAGGGTTTCAGATGATCGCCAAAGCCTCTGACGCCTTCGGCTGGACACTTCCCCTGCCCGCCATTGCCGAGGTCTGGCGCGAAGGCTGCATCATCCGCTCGGCCATGCTCGATGATATGGCAAACGCCCTGCGAGAGGATGAAGACCGCAACCTGATGATGGCGCCCTACTTTGCTGATATCCTGAAGAAAACACACAAATCCCTGCGTCACGTCGTGGCGCAGGCCGCCTTGCACGGGATCGCCGTGCCGGCCTTGTCCTCAGGGCTTGCCTATTTCGATGCAATGCGCACCGCGCGCGGCACCGCAAACATGATCCAGGGTCAGCGCGATTTCTTCGGCGCACATGGATTTGAACGGATGGATGGCGGCGACGGAACCCACGGCCCCTGGCACAGCGATTGAGGCACTAGCCGAGTGCGTAGCCCGCGCCTCTGACAGTGCGCAGCGGGTCGCTGCCACCGTGTTCGGTCAAGACCTTGCGCAAGCGTCCCACATGGACATCCACGGTGCGCGTATCGACATAGACATCACGCCCCCAGACCCGATCCAGCAACATATCGCGCGACCAGACCCGGCCGGGTTTTTCCATAAAAGTGCTCAAGAGCCTGAATTCTGTTGGACCAAGCTTGAGTGGCTGGTCCGCACGTGTCACGCGGTGGCTTTCGGCATCGAGAACGATATCGTCATAGGTCAGCACCTGCCCCACGGTCGCTGGCCGCACGCGACGCAGCTGCGCCCGTACCCGCGCCATCAGTTCTGAAACCGAGTATGGCTTGACCACATAATCATCAGCGCCGGTTTCCAGACCGCGCACCTTGTCGATTTCCTCTGACCGCGCCGAAAGCATGATGATCGGTATCTTGTTGGTCTCCGGCCTGATTTTCAGACGCCGGCAGACTTCAATGCCGGAAAGATGGGGCATCATCCAGTCAAGGACGATCACGTCTGGCGCATCCTCATCTACGATCAAGAGCGCCTCTTCGCCGTTTTCGGCTTTCGAGACGCGGAAGCCTTCGGCCTCAAGGTTATAGGCCAGCACCTCACGCTGCGCGTCCTCGTCTTCGACAATCAGAACGTGAGGCTGCTGTGACATTGTTTAAGCCGGGTCCGAAACATACGATGTCTTATCGCCCTTGGGGCGCGCATCGTCAGGCATTTCACCGGTCACAAGGTAGATCACCTGTTCGGCCATGTTTGTGGTCAGATCACCGATACGTTCAATGTTCTTGGCCATGAAATGCAGATGCATGCAGGCGGTGATGTTGCGTGGGTCTTCCATCATGAAGGTCAAAAACTCGCGGAACAGCGCGTTGTACATCTGATCGACCTCATGGTCGCGTTGACGCACGTCTTCGGCCAGCCCCACATCGCTGCGCACATAGGCATCCAGCGTCTGCTGGAGCATCTGTTCCACCTCGCGCGCCATTCGGCGCAGCGCACCGTCAGAGCCGTTCACAGGGCTCATTTCGACAATAACGCTGGTCCGCTTTGCGATGTTCTTGGCGTAGTCACCGATCCGCTCAAGCGAAGCGGCCAAGCGCAACACGGTCAGCACTGCGCGCAGGTCCTTTGACACTGGCGCACGTAAGGCAATGACCCGTGCGGCTTCTTCGTTGATTTGCACCTCAAGCGCGTCAATCGCCTTATCGGCCTTGCGCACCTGGTCGGCCAGTTCCAGATCCCGTTCCGACAAAGAGGTTGCAGCCTTGCGAATGGCATCTTCGACAAGGCCACCCATCTTCACGATCAGCGTGGTGATCCCTTCCAGATCGCGGTCGTAGGCAGAGGAGATATGCTCGTTCATTTGTTTTGCTCCTTACCCGATCCGGCCCGAAATGTAGCTTTCGGTGCGGCTGTCCTGCGGGTTGGTGAAGATCTTGTCGGTGTCGTCATATTCCACAAGGTTTCCAAGGTGGAAGAAGGCGGTCTTCTGGCTGACGCGCGCGGCCTGCTGCATGGAGTGCGTGACGATGACGACGGAAAAACTCTGCCGCAACTCGTCAATCAACTCTTCGACCTGCGCGGTCGCAATCGGGTCCAGCGCAGAACACGGCTCATCCATCAGCAAGACCTCAGGTGCCGTTGCAATCGCGCGGGCAATGCAAAGGCGTTGCTGCTGCCCGCCTGACAATCCGGTGCCGGGGGCGTTCAGGCGGTCCTTTGCCTCGTTCCAGAGTGCCGCCTTGCGCAGTGATTTCTCGACGATTTCGTCCAGTTCCGCCTTGTTGCGGGCCAAGCCGTGGATTTTCGGGCCGTAAGCCACATTGTCATAGATCGACTTCGGAAACGGGTTGGGCTTCTGGAACACCATGCCCACCTTTGCTCGCAACTGCACCGGATCGACCTTGGGATCATAGATATCCTCACCGTCGATCAGGATATCGCCTTCCACACGCGCGACATCAATGGTGTCGTTCATGCGGTTGATACAACGCAGGAAAGTGGACTTGCCGCACCCGGACGGGCCGATAAAGGCCGTCACGGTCTTATGGGCAATATCGACGCTCACATCTTTGATCGCGTGGTTGTCACCGTAATAGACTTGCACGCCGCGGGCGCTGATCTTGAGGTCTTGCATCGTACCCAACTTTCGATTCACTGGTGTCATGTCATTCATGTGTAACGCTCCTACCACCGACGCTCAAACTTGCGGCGCAACAGGATGGCAATCAGGTTCATGGTCAGCAGGAACAGCAGCAACACGATGATGCCACCCCATGCTTTTTCAAAGAAGGCCTCGTCAGACCGCGCAGCCCAAGTGTAGATCTGCGCCGGCATGGCAGAGTTCGGGTCCAGCAGACCGGAGGCAAACCCATCGGGATATTCGCGCGCCACGTAGCCCACCATGCCGATCAGCAAGAGCGGCGCAGTTTCACCCAAAGCCTGCGCGAGGCCGATAATTGTTCCCGTCAGGATGCCAGGCATTGCCAGTGGCAGGACATGGTGGAAGACGGCCTGCATCTTTGACGCCCCCACACCAAGTGCTGCATCCCTGATAGAGGGTGGCACAGCCTTCAGCGCCGCGCGTGTCGAAATCACAATCGTCGGCAGGGTCATCAGCGTCAGCACAAGCCCACCCACAAGCGGCGCTGACTGCGGCAAATGTGCAAACTGGATAAAGACGGCAAGGCCAAGGATACCGAATACAATCGAGGGCACAGCGGCAAGGTTTGAGATATTCACCTCGATCAGATCCGTGAACCGGTTTCGGGGCGCGAATTCCTCAAGATAGATCGAGGCCGCGACGCCAATCGGCAAGGACAGGACCAGCACCACCAGCATCATAAAGAACGACCCGATGACAGAGACACCGATCCCCGCACCGCCGGGGTTGTCCACGCCGGTGTCGGCACCTGTGATGAAGTTCCAGTCAAAGGCAGATGTGATAATGCCTGCCTCGGCCAGTGCATCCACCACATCAAGGTCGGCTGCTTCGAGGAACCGTCCGTCAACGACCATCTCGCGGGTCAGATTGCCTTGCAGGTAACGCTCCACACGACTGGCGGCTGGCAGTTCAAATGTCGTCGGAACACCGATGGCCTCGGGGTTGTCGCGATAAAATGACCGCAGATCACCGCCGACCTTCCCCATCAGACGCTCAATGGTGCCGCCATCAAATGGCACATCCAATCCGCGCTCTTGCAGTTGGGCTGTCACGCCATTGACGAAAATTTCGGTATAGGCCGCCGTTTTCAGCATCTTGCTTTCGGCCTCGTCGAACTGCTCTTGAGTCAGTGTGAACTCGACGCTGACAACAGTCTGCGTGAACGCCGGGATGCCATTGCGCAGAATGGACACCGCGAGGAACACCAGAAAGCCAAGGCCGATACATAGCGCAATCACGCCATACATGCGAAAGCGCGCTTCGGCCGCGTTCCGCTTTTTCATCAGCGGGCTTTCGGTCAGTAGGCTGGAGGCTGTGCCTTTGATCGCGGGGGCGTTTGAGGTTGCGTCGGTCATTCGTACTGCTCCCGATATTTGCGCACGATGTAGAGGGCAAAGACATTCAGCGCCAATGTGACCACAAACAGTGTGATCCCCAGCGCAAAGGCCACCAGCGCCTCTGGCGAGGCAAAGTCGCTGTCACCTGTTAGCTGGCTGACGATCTTGGCGGTGACTGTTGTCATGGCGTCAAATGGGTTGAGCGACAGCCGTGCCGCAGCCCCTGCCCCCAAAACAACGATCATGGTCTCGCCGATTGCACGTGAGGCTGCCAGCAGGATGGCCCCGACGATCCCCGGCAGCGCCGCCGGAATGATCACCTGACGCACGGTTTCGGAATGGGTGGCCCCAAGGCCGAGCGATCCGTCGCGCATAGCCTGCGGCACCGCATTGATGATGTCGTCTGACAAGGAACTAACGAAGGGGATCAGCATGATGCCCATGACAAGCCCCGCCGTGATAACTGCCGTGCCGCCCTGCATCCAGTTGACGCCCAACGCGCCATCCTGCCCGAAGACATCGACCAGCAACGGACCCACCGTCAGCAAGGCGAAAAGCCCGTAAACGATTGTCGGGATACCGGCCAGAACTTCCAAAAGCGGCTTGGCAATGCTGCGCACGCGCCGTGAGGCATATTCAGACAGATAGATCGCCGAAAACAGACCAATCGGCACAGCCACCAAAAGCGCGATGATCGAGATGTAGAAGGTGCCCCAAAGCAAGGGGATGATGCCAAGCTCTGACGATCCGCCGCGCCCCGAGAAGCTCGGCGACCAGGAAAGCCCGAAAAAGAATTCCCCGATCGGATAAAGCTTAAAAAACTCATAAGTATTGAAAATCAGGGACAAAACGATGCCGACAGTGGTCAGGATCGCGATGGTCGCAGCGGCTATCAGTACGGCAAGTATACCTTTTTCGACGGTGTTTCGCGCGCGAAACGCCGGAGTGATCAGCCGCCATGAGAGCGCCAGACCGGCCAAAGCCACGAGAATCACCGTGATCGTGCGCAACATGTCACCGGTCGCATCAACAGCGCGGTACCGTTTTGCAGCCTCAAGCGTGTCGGCTTGCACGTCAGCACCCAATGCCACACCGACGCCTGCAAGTCTCTCGCGCAGGTTGCCGTCATCAACACTCAACGCGGCGATGGCCGCGTCGCTCATACCTTCTGTGCTGGCAAGCAAATCAAGCCCTTCGGCCACGCGCCGGACATCTGACATGATCAGGCTCAGATCACCGGCCTCAGAGGCACTTTCTGCGGCGATCAGATCGGAGGCTGCGTTATTGACCACGAAGGGTTGCACAATCAGCCAGACGAAAAGCAACATCGCCGCTGGCACAACCGCATTCAGACCAACGTGCGCGCCGTAGTAGACCGGCAGCGAATGCAGCTCGCGACGATCCCCGCCAGCCACCTGAAGCGCCCGCCCCCGTCCAAGAAAAAAACCGACCACTCCCAAACCAAGGAGGATCAGCATGATCAGCATATTTGACATATCTTCGCCTGGGGCCCTCTGAATTTTTGCCGGTCGATGCGGGCCAGCATGAAGGTAGATACGGACCGGCCCGTCAAAGGGCCGGTCCCCATGTGTTCATCAGTTCATCGTGATCGCGTTTGCGACGATGTTCTGTGTCTCTGCAAGCTCGGGATCAGACACCAGACCGTAGGTCGCCAAAGGACCGCCAGGACCAGCAACTTCGTCAGCGACAAAGAACGATGCGAACTCCTGCAAGCCGGGGATCACGCCGAGGTGGGCGGCCTTGATGTAGAAGTAAAGCGGACGCGAAACTGGATATTCACCGGAGGCGACAGTCTCTGTGCTTGGTGCAACACCGGAAATCTCAGCAACTTTCAGCTTGTCGGTGTTGTTTTCATAGAACGACAGACCAAACACACCGATGGCATTTGCGTTGGCATCAAGACGGGCCAGCGTTTCGGTGTAGTCACCGTCGATATCGACAGACCGTCCATCGGTGCGCACCGCAAGGCAGGCATCCTCTGCATCATCTTCAGACATGCCAGCGGCCATCATCGCGTCAAAAGCACCCGTTGCCTCACAGCCGGCCGCAATCACCTTTTCTTCGAAGACTTCACGTGTGCCGTGCTTTGTGCCGGGAATGAACGCCAGAATTTCCGCATCAGGCAGATCGGCGTTGAAATCGGACCAGCGTGTATGCGGGTTGTCGACCAGTTCACCGTCAACCATCACCTGAGGTGCCAGTGCGTTGAAGATGTCGGCAGGCTCGAACGCCGTGAATGCCGGACCGTCGATTTGCGAGGCAAATACGATCCCGTCATAGCCGATACGCACCTCGATGATGTCGGTCACACCTGCTTCGGCACAGGCTGCGACTTCGTTTTCACGAATGGCGCGCGACGCGTTTGCAATGTCGATGGTGTTTTCACCAACACCTTCACAGAAGCGGCGCAGACCGGCTGATGAGCCGCCCGATTCAACAACCGGCGCGGGGAAGTCAAAGTTTTCGCCGAAAGCCTCGGCAACGATGGATGCATAGGGAAGGACAGTCGAAGACCCTGCAATCTGAACATTGTCGCGCGCTGCGACTGTTGTTGCGGTAAGGGCGATAACTGCGGTGGTCGCAGTCAGTTTCAAGATCGACATCAAAAGCTCCTGTCAGTCAACTTGGATGGCACGCGAACCGCGCCATCTTCGAGGGGCGGTCTAAGGGCCGTCGTCGAAGCTTTTGTGACAGTTGTGTAAAAGTTTTATGACAGTCAGCTCAAAGGCAGGAAAACAGAGACTTTCGTCCCTTTTCCAAGCGAGCTTTCGATCACCAACCGCCCCCTGTGGCGATTCACGATGTGTTTGACAATCGCAAGCCCAAGCCCGGTGCCGCCCACTTCACGCGAACGGTGGTTATCGACCCTGTAGAACCGCTCGGTCAGGCGCGCGATGTGATGTGATTCGATGCCGTCACCCTGATCTGTGACAGTGACTTCCACAGCCTCGCTCCGTAGCCGTGTGTTCATCTGCGGTGGCAAAAGCGAAACCGTCACGGCCTTGCCTGAGGCACCGTATTTGATCGCGTTTTCAATCAAGTTGGTAAAAACCTGTGCAAGCTGGCCGGCATCCCCTGTGATCGGCCCCATCTGTGACTGTACATCCAGCGTGACGGTCACATCTGCGCTCTGAGCTTGCGGCTCCAGCCCTTTGATCACAGACGACAACAGCGTTTCCAGATCGACCTGGTCTTTCGGCCTCAAGCGCTCGTCCTCCTCGACGCGGCTTAAAGACAAAAGGTCATCGACAAGGCGTGTCATGCGCGTGGCCTCACGCGACATGATGCCGAGGAACCTATCTCTTGCGACGGCATCATCGCGGGCGGCACCGCCGAGCGTTTCGATAAAGCCCAGGAGCGCCGTCAGCGGTGTTCTGAGTTCATGGCTCACATTTGCCACGAAGTCACGGCGCATCTGACCGGCCTCTTGCGTTGCTGTCTGATCCTCGAAGGTTAGCACGATATCAGCTTCAGCAGGGGCGACAGACACGCGGTAGCGCGTATCGCGTGCGCCATCGCGCCCCATATATTCGGCATGACGTGCAGCACCGCTGCTGCGCACCTCGCCGATTGCAGCAACGACAGAGGGTTGCCGGATCGCCGTGATGAAATGCTGCCCCAGCACATAGGCACCAAGAATGTCTTTTACCGCCGGATTTGCCGCCAGCACCCTGTCGTCAGCGCCAACAAGCAAGACCGGCATCGGCAGGGCGTCGATCAGGGCAGCGATTCTGGAATATGACATAGCAACCACAGGGTGTTTTCACATTGCATTCATCCCTGCGGGAAAACGCGCAAAATTAAAAGAACAAACGTGACGTTTTACTTGTGATCGCCCCTTTCATGCGGGTAGCCCAACATGTTAGCACAACTCAAGATTTACTAGGAGAGCATCGGGGTGGGAAACCAAGTCCAACCATCCGCCGCCATCGCTCCAGACGGCCTGAAACTCAGAACCCTGATTGTCGGCGATTTGCCCAGGTGGCGCACCGAAGGCCGTGACCTGATCGCGACGACCGACATCAGTTATTGCACCTATGACGCGTTGACAGCGCGGATTTTGGACGAACGCAAACCGCAGATCATCCTGTCACCACTTGTTGGAGACCAGTATGATGTTCTCGATATCGCGGCGAAACTCGAACAGTTCGACTTTCAGGGTCAATACCGGGTGATCGCAGATGCAAACTCTGCCTCCAAACTGGTGACGCAGGAGGTTGCCAACGCCGCCCCCGGTCTGGACTTTGACATTCTGGTGGTCAAATAGCGCGCAAGTCTTTTGCAAAGCGGACGGCATTGTCCTGATAATGGATCGCTGACTGCCGCAGCCCTTCAAACGCCGCTTCATCAAGCATCCGCACAACCTTGCCGGGGGCACCCATCACAAGTGATCCGTCAGGGATTTCCTTGCCCTCGGTGATCAGGGCCCCTGCCCCGATCAGGCAGTTCTTGCCGATCTTCGCACCGTTCAGCACCGTCGCCCCCATCCCGATCAGGGAGTTTTCGCCAATCGTGCAGCCGTGCAGCATCGCTTTGTGCCCGATGGTACATCCCGCACCAATCGTCAGCGGAAAGCCGATATCCGTGTGCAACACGCAGTTTTCCTGCACGTTGCTGCCCTCACCGACGGTGATGCGTTCATTGTCGCCGCGCAAGGTTGAGCCGAACCAGATCGAGGCGCGTGCTTCGACGGCAATATCACCGATCACATAGCACCCCGGCGCGACCCAGGCGTCATCGGCAATCTGCGGTGTCATCTCGCCAAGGGCATAAAGGCTCATGTCAATTCTCCGAATTGCTGTTCGAGTGTGCGGGTCAGCTCCACCAGATGCGGCTGGCGCTGTCTGCGCAGGCGTTCGGCGCTGATGATCGTGATCAGATCCTGCGACGTCCGGTCAAGATCGTCGTTGACCAGCACATAGTCGTATTCTGCCCAGTGCCGGATTTCTTCGATGCTTTTCTGCATCCGACCAGCGATCACCTCTGCCGTGTCCTGTCCGCGCGATACCAGACGCCGGTGCAACTCTGTCAGTGATGGAGGCAGAATGAAGATCGACAGGACGTTGTCGGCAAGGCTTGAATTGTTGATCTGCTGCGCGCCCTGCCAGTCGATATCGAACAAGACATCTCGACCGCTTTCGATCGCTGCCTGCACCGGCCCGCGCGGCGAACCGTAAGCGTTTCCGAAAACCTGCGCATGTTCCAGCATGTCACCGCGCGCCACCATGCCGGCAAATTCGTCTTGCGACACAAAATAGTAGTCTTTGCCGTCAGTCTCGCCTGCCCGCGGCAGACGCGTTGTGGCCGAGACCGAAAAGCGCAAGGTGTCGTCCCATTGCCTGAGCCGTTTGGCCAGGGTCGATTTTCCAGCGCCACTTGGCGATGAAAGAATGATCAATAGCCCGCGTCGGCTCATCTGGGTCACTCCACGTTCTGGATTTGCTCGCGCATCTGGTCGATCACGGCTTTCAGATCAAGACCAATTGCCGTGAGGTCTGTTGCTTGCGCTTTTGAACACAGTGTATTGGCCTCACGATTGAATTCCTGTGCCAGAAAATCAAGCTTGCGCCCCGCCGGTTTGTCCTGTGCCAAAAGATCGCGTGCTGCTGCGACATGGGCCTTAAGGCGGTCGATTTCTTCGGTCACATCCGACTTCACGGCCAGCACGGCCAGTTCCTGCGCCAGACGCGCTTCGTCCAAGTCAGCGACTTCTTCGAGGACGCGCTGCATCGCTGTTGTCAGTGCGGCTTTGGTCTGTGGCGCGCGGGCTTGGGCGGCGGCATCTGCGGCGTGGGTCAACCTTTCAATCTCATCAAGCTGGCGCGAGATGATCTCTGCGAGCGCGGCACCTTCCGTCGCCCGCATCGCGACAAACTCGGCGACAAGCGGCGCAATCTCGGCCATGAGGGCCTGAGCCAAAGCCTCGGTCTGGTCGTCGTTGCGGGCAGCCACGAGGACACCGCGCTGTGACAACACATCGGCTGCTGTGGGTTGGCCGAGTGTCACGCCCATCGCGAACGCCCGTTCCTGTATCTGATCGAGCGCCTGCAACACCGTATCAAGCTGTGCGGCATCAAGGCTGAGCGGCTGCGCTTCTTCGGTGCGTGTCAGACGCAGGTTCACCGTCACATTCCCCCGCGACAGTTGCGCCGTGAGCGCCTTGCGCAACGCAGGTTCCAGCCCCTCAATGCTGTCAGGCAAACGCAAACGCAGATCCAGCCCCCGCGCATTGACCCCGCGCATTTCCCAGACCCATGACACCGATCCCAGATGGCCGGTTTTGCTGGCGAAAGCGGTCATGGAATGGGTCATCGGCACCTCTGTATTTGCAGCCTCGTCTGCACCTACTGGAAAACCATCAGGGGGGGCAAGGGCGCGGTGTGGCATTAACCATTTAACGCTTTGTTAAATGAATGGCGCTCTAAGAGATGTTAAAAAACTCCTAACGCGAAAATTGTGCTGATTGCCGGAAGGCATTGGCCGGAGGAGATGACGACATGCAGAGCAATGACGAAACGACGCAAAAACCAGCACCGGAAGCGATCCCATTGGATCACCCGCATCTTGTGGCGCTGGAGCGTTATTGGCAGAGCTTGCGGAAAACCGAAACCGTCCCGCAGCGCATCGCCATGAATCCTTCCGCAATCGAGAGCGTCTTGCCGCACGCTTTCATCCTGCAAAGGGTTGCCGCGGGAACCGCCCGGTTCCGAGTGGCGGGCCAGCGCATCCATGATCTGTTGAAAATGGACCCGCGCGGGATGCCATTCTCAACCCTTTTTCAGCAGCAGACCCATGACGACTTGCGTGAACTGACGGAGGCCGCATTCGCCGACCCGGCGATAGTCGGCTTGCCGCTGGTGTCGGATGGCGGTGTTTTGCGACCCGGTCTGTCTGGCGCGCTGCTTCTTTTACCGATGCGGGATACGGCAGGCGAAACGACACGTCTGCTCGGCGCATTTGTCACCGGCGATCATGCCTCGCGCAGACCGCGGCGGTTCCGGATCGCTTTGGATCAGGCAACGCGGGTTGACCCGCTTGGGCCCAAGCGTCCTGTGATGACACTGCTGAACACCCCGCCGGACCGCATCGAAAAAGGGCCGGACACGCCATCGCGTCCGGCCCTCAAACTAGTGGTCAATAACGGCTGATCAGCCCGCCTTGGCCTGCGCCATTGCGCTGCGGCGCGCCGAGAGTTCCTCGGCGACAAGGAAAGCCAGTTCAAGCGACTGAGACGCATTGAGGCGCGGATCACAGGCCGTGTGGTAGCGATCAGAAAGATCCTCATCCGTTACAGCCCGCACACCACCGGTGCATTCGGTGACGTCCTTGCCGGTCATCTCGAAGTGGACGCCGCCAGGGATCGTGCCTTCGGCATTGTGGATGGCGAAGAATTCCTTCACCTCACGCAGCACGCTTTCGAAAGGCCGTGTCTTATAACCGGAGGAGGACTTGATCGTGTTCCCGTGCATCGCGTCGCAGGTCCAGACAACTTTTGCACCTTCTTCCTCGACAGCCTTGATCAGGCGCGGCAGATGCTCGCCCACGGACCCTGCCCCGAAGCGCGCGATGAGCGTCAGACGGCCAGCCTCGTTGTTGGGGTTGAGAGACGCCATCAGCGACTTCAGGTGGCCTGAGGTCATCGATGGACCACACTTGAGCCCGATGGGGTTCTGAACACCTTTGCAGAACTCGACATGCGCACCGTCAGGCTGGCGTGTGCGGTCACCGATCCAGATCATGTGACCGGAACCTGCCAACCATTTGCCGGATGTCGAATCCAGACGGCAGAGCGCCTCTTCGTATTCCAGCAAAAGCGCTTCGTGGCTGGTGTAGAAATCAACCGTCTGCAATTCGTGATTGGTGTCGGTTGTCAGACCGGCGGCTTCCATGAAATCCAGCGTGTCGCTGATGCGGGCCGCCATGTCGGAGTATTTCTTCACCTCGTTCTGATCGGTAAAGCCAAGGGTCCATTTGTGGACCTCATGCACATTGGCGAAACCACCTGTGGAGAAAGCACGCAACAGGTTCAGCGTTGCAGCCGCCTGCAGGTAGGCCTGCAGCATCCGCTCGGGATCAGGGACGCGGCTTGCTTCGGTGAAGTCGAAACCGTTGATGATGTCACCGCGATAGCTTGGCAGTTCCACGCCATCCACTGTCTCTGTCGGCGCAGAGCGCGGCTTGGCCATCTGGCCCGCCATCCGGCCCACTTTGACCACTGGCACTTTGGCACCGTAGGTCAGGACCATCGCCATTTGCAGCATCACCTTGAAGGTGTCGCGGATGCTGTCGGCTGAAAACTCAGCGAAGCTTTCGGCGCAATCACCACCTTGCAATAGGAAGGCTTCCCCGCGGCTGACTGCGGCAAGTTCCGCTTTGAGGTTGCGGGCCTCGCCTGCAAAAACCAGCGGTGGATAGCTGGCAAGACGGGCCTCGACAGCGTTCAGTGCGGCTGCGTCGGTATACTCAGGCATCTGAACCCGTGGCTTTTTGCGCCAGTCAGATTTTTGCCAGTCAGTCATCGTCTTGCTCCATATCAGGATGTGGTTAGCGTTATCAGGCCTTGCGTATACCGCGCTGCCAGTCCGGGGCCAATGGCAAAAACGCCTCTGCTGCGGCCTCAGAAAACTATCCCGAAAACGACATTCTGTCTTGCAGGTGTCAAACAAACCTGCTGAGGTCTTTCGGCAATACGTTTTAAAGTCTCGCCCATGTCCCAAGAATCCAGCATCGTCGATGTCAAACACACCGGAAAACCGCGCCGCTTTGTTTTTCTCCTGATGGAGAATTTCACCATGCTGTGCTTTGCAGCGGCCATTGAGAGCCTGAGGATTGCCAACCGCACCGCAGGCAAACAGATCTACCGCTGGACGATCATCTCTGAGGGTGGTGAAGAGGCTGTCTGCTCGAACGGCTGTGCCTTCAAGGTGGATAGCGATCTGGTTGAACTCGAGCGTGATGACACGATCATTCTATGTGGCGGGATCGACATTCAGGCCGCAACGACCAAGCGCATCCTCAACTGGGTCCGCCGCGAGGCCCGTCGCGGAGCGTCGATGGGTGGGCTTTGCACCGCCGGGTATTCGCTGGCGAAGGCGGGCCTGTTGGACAACAAGCGCGCCACGATCCACTGGGAAAACCAGGACAGTTTTGCAGAGGAATTTCCGGAAGTCACACTCACAAAGTCGGTCTTTGTCGTCGATGGCAATCGCATCACCACCGCAGGCGGTACCGCCTCGCTCGATCTGATGATCAAACTGATCGCGGACGATCACGGTGAAGAGCTTGCGAATGCTGTGGCGGACCAGTTGATCTATTCCGCAATCCGCACCGATCAGGACACACAGCGCCTTTCGATCCCGACGCGGATCGGTGTGCGCCATCCAAAGCTCAGCCGTGTGATCCAGATGATGGAACAGAACATCGAGGAGCCGATCAGCCCTGCGATCCTTGCCAAAGAAGTGGGCATGTCCACGCGCCAGCTTGAGCGGCTGTTCAGGCGCTATCTGTCGCGTAGTCCGAAACGGTACTATATGGAATTGCGGCTTCAGAAGGCGCGCAACCTGCTGATGCAGACCGATATGACCGTCATCAATGTGGCCCTTGCCTGTGGCTTTGCGTCACCGTCGCATTTCTCCAAATGCTACCGGTCGCACTATGACACGACACCCTATCGCGAACGCGGCAGTCATGGCGCACGTCTGTCCGTTTGAGGCGTCTCACCTGCAAAACACTCGTGTTCGCCATTTCCGGCACGACGACGGTTTTCTCTGCGGATTGCCCCTAGGGAAAGGAAATTTCCCTGTTTGCACGGGCCTTTCAGGTCATTTGTCGTGGCAAACGCACTTTCCTTTTGGAAACTGACTGATAGATTTGCGCTCAGGATAAAAATATCCAACTTGGGAGAAAAATATGAAGAACCTACTTTTGGCGACCTCAGCGGTCGCGATGATGGCTGGCGGTGTTCAGGCTGGTGGCCACAGCGAAGTCAAGATCGGTGTGATCCTCGGCTTCACTGGTCCACTGGAATCCATCACGCCCGCAATGGGCGCCGGCGCTGAGCTTGCTATGGCAGAAGTGACCGAATCAGGCGCACTGCTGGGCGGTGCGACTGTGACGTCCGTGCGCGGTGACTCCACATGTATCGATGCCGGTGCTGCAACTGCTGCAGCCGAGCGTCTGGTCACATCCGACAATGTTGACGCAATCATGGGCGCTGACTGTTCTGGTGTTACCGGTGCGATCTTGCAGAACGTGGCACGCGCCAACGGCGTTGTCATGATCTCGCCATCCGCGACATCGCCAGGTCTTTCGACAGCCGAAGATGACGGTCTGTTCTTCCGCACAGCCCCGTCCGACGCCCGTCAGGGTGTCATCATCACAGAAATCCTGCAGGACCGTGATGTGAGCGAAGTTGCGTTGACCTACACCAACAACGACTACGGCAAGGGTCTGGCAGATGCGTTCCAGGCAGCTTTCGAAGCTGCTGGCGGCACAGTCACAATCTCTGCTGCACACGAAGACGGCAAGGCTGACTACTCTGCTGAAGTTGGTGCCCTGGCCTCTGCCGGTGGTGAAGTGCTGGTTGTTGCCGGTTACGTTGACCAAGGTGGTTCCGGTATCATCCGTTCCGCACTCGACACCGGTGCGTTCGACACGTTCTACCTGCCAGACGGTATGGTCGGTGCGGTTCTGAACGAAAACTTCGGTGCTGAACTGAACGGATCGTTCGGTGCATATCCAGGAACAGACAACGCTGGTGCATCCATGTTTGTTGATCTGGCCGCAGAAGCCGGTTTCGACGGCACAAGCGCATTTGCACCAGAAAGCTATGACGCCGCTGCGCTGATCATGCTGGCAATGCAGGCTGCTGGTTCCAAGGACCCTGCCGAGTTCAAGGATCATGTCTTTGACGTTGCAAACGCACCTGGTATCGAAATCCTGCCTGGCGAACTGGCCCGTGGCCTTGAGCTGATCGCTGCTGGCGAAGACATCGACTATGTTGGTGCATCTGCTGTTGAGCTGATCGGACCAGGTGAATCCGCTGGTAACTATCAGGAAATCGAGTTCGCCGACGGCGTCTACTCGACCATCAACTACCGCTAAGCGGCACGAACAAGATCAAACGGCGCGGGGACACTCGCGCCGTTTTGCTAAAAAGACGCAGACAGACTGCGCGTAAGGGGATAGTGGCATGATTGTCGTGGACAACGTGGTCAAGCAATTTGGCGGGTTTCGTGCCGTCGACGGGGCGACGCTGACTATTCAGGAGGGATCAATCACCGGATTGATCGGACCGAATGGCGCGGGAAAAACGACACTTTTCAATGTGATCGCAGGCGTTCTTAAACCTTCCTCCGGCAAGGTGATGATGGCGGGCGAAGATATCACCGGCTTGCCGCCACATGAGTTGTTTCACAAGGGGCTGCTGCGCACTTTCCAGATCGCGCATGAGTTTTCGTCCATGACCGTGCGTGAAAACCTGATGATGGTGCCAGGCGGTCAATCGGGTGAGACGCTTTGGAACACTTGGTTCGGCCGTAAGCGGATCGCTGATGAGGAACGCGCACTCTTGGCGAAAGCCGATGAGGTGATCGAGTTCCTAACAATCGAGCACCTGAAAGAAGAAAAGGCAGGAAACCTCTCTGGCGGGCAGAAGAAGCTGCTGGAGCTTGGCCGCACGATGATGGTGGACGCGCGGATCGTCTTTCTTGACGAGGTTGGCGCAGGTGTGAACCGCACACTTCTGAATACGATTGGCGATGCGATCCTGCGCCTCAATCAGGAACGCAATTACACCTTCGTCGTGATCGAACACGACATGGATTTCATCGGGCGTTTGTGTGACCCTGTCATCTGTATGGCTGAAGGGCGCGTGCTTGCAGAGGGCACGTTGGACGAAATCAAGGCCAACGAGCAGGTGATCGAGGCCTACCTTGGCACCGGTCTGAAAAACAAAGAGATGGTTGGCTGATGCGGCTGGCGTTTGCCGTCATTCTTTCAGCCCTGCCCTGGCAGGCGCTCGCGCAGGAAGTCGTGGCAGAGACATCTGTCGATGGTCGCGCGGCTGTTCTCTATGCCGATGGGACGTGGGAATATTCGCAAGAGGCGAGCGGCAATTGTCAGACGGTCGCCCGAAATGTCGAATTTTGCGGCGAGGGGCTTGGGTGGGAAAGCACCCTGCCCCCGAATGCGGATGTGGCCGCGACCTATCGCTATGATGACCGGCACTACGGGCAGATGATCATTGAGGAGCTGGGCATCAAGGATGGTCTGACCGAAGACATGATGCTGAACACCGTCATCGAGAATGCGGCCCTCGTGATCGGCGGCAGCCGTGCGGATATCGAGGTGATGGAGACATATTGGACGCGTGTCTCCAACCAGTCGATCAGAACCATCGTTTATGCGTTCGAAATAGACGGGCTTGATGTGGTCTACGCCAATGGCATCCGGACCTCGGCGAACCGGACCATGCAGCTTATGACCTTTTCCATCGGGACCCAATACACCGACAGGCACCGCGACTTGCACGCGGCGTTTCTGTCTCACATCGCAATCGTGAAGTAATCGCAACCGCTACGGCGCTGCCGTGGCAAACTGAAAGGGAAAAAGACAAATGAAGTTTCTTCTGACCGTCTTGCTAGGTGCCATTCTGGGATCTGCGGCAACCTTTTACTACATCTACGTCAACCATGCAGATAGCGGCGAGCAAGCACTGATGCGCGAGACGCTGTTGACCTATCTGCCCTTCCTGGAAGAGTACATTACCCCGTGAGCGATCCATTCCTGATCGGCGATGCTATGACCGGTGGTTATGGCAAAGGGCCGGACATCCTTCATTCCTGCACCATCGCTGCCGAACGGGGCGAGATTGCCGTGATCGTCGGCCCGAACGGGGCTGGCAAATCCACGGCGATGAAAGCGGTCTTTGGCATGTTGAACCTCAACCAAGGGTCCGTGCGCCTTGATGGCGAGGATATCACCGGACTTTCCCCCCAAGAGCGCGTCGTCAAGGGCATGGGGTTCGTGCCACAGGTGCGCAATATCTTCACGTCAATGACGGTCGAAGAAAACCTCGAGATGGGGGCATTCATCCGCCGCGACGATTTCCGCGATACGATGACACAGGTCTATGACCTGTTTCCGATCCTCAAGGAAAAGCGGAACCAACCAGCAGGCGAACTTTCTGGCGGACAGCGCCAGCAGGTTGCTGTGGGGCGCGCCTTGATGACGAAGCCGAAGGTCTTGATGCTTGATGAGCCGACGGCGGGTGTCTCACCGATCGTGATGGACGAGCTTTTCGACCGGATTATCGAAGTGGCCCGCACGGGCATCCCGATTCTGATGGTTGAACAGAACGCACGGCAAGCCCTTGAGATTGCAGATAAAGCCTATGTGCTTGTTCAGGGGCGCAATGCACACACAGGGACCGGTAAGGAGCTTCTTGCCGATCCTGAAGTCCGGCGGAGTTTCTTGGGCGGATGAGAATGCCGATGTTTCTCTGTGCAAGTCTCGCATCGCCGGCCACGGCGGCAGTGGTCACTTGCGACCTTGCGGGTGTGCCGGTCAGTTTTGCCATTGATGCCGCACAGTTTGCACCGGCACAGAATGCCGGCGAACCGCCGCGCCGCCGCGTGACACACGTGACAATGGGCGACACAGCATTCGCTGCCGAACCGTTCCGGCTTGGTGACACTGTCGGATTTTGGACCAAAGACAGTGTTGGTGCGGAGACAATGCTGGTTGTGAATGCTGACGGGACCGCCGTTTATGCCGATCCGCAAGCAGGCGCGCGCCTGACTGGCACCTGCGAGGTGCTGCAATGACATACGACCTCTCCCCAATGACAAAGGGTGACCTGTAATGGATTTTCTTAACGCAATCGTCGCCTTGGCGAACTTTGTGATTGTGCCGGGGCTGGCTTACGGGGCGCAGCTTGCCATTGGTGCGCTGGGTGTCACGCTGATTTACGGCATCCTGCGCTTTTCCAACTTTGCCCATGGCGACACGATGGCGTTCGGCACGGCGATTACGATCATTGTGACGACAGCCTTTGTCGGCATGGGGCTCAGTTTCGGACCGTTGCCAACTGCCCTTCTTGCCTTGCCTGTCGGCATCGCGGTGACGATCCTGCTGGTGCTGGCCATCGACTGGGGCGTTTACAAATTCTACCGCCAACAGAAGGCCTCGCCCGTTATTCTCGTCATCGTGTCGATGGGCGTGATGTTTGTGATGAACGGCATCGTCCGCTTTGTCATCGGGGTGCGGGATATCAGGTTTGCGGATGGTGAGCGTTTTATCGTAACAGCACGCGGCTTTCGCGAGGCCACAGGGCTGGACGAAGGTCTGGCCATCAAGACGACGCAGGCGCTGACAGTTGTTGTGGCTGTGATTGTTGTGGCCCTGCTCTTCTGGTTTTTGAACAAAACACGCACTGGCAAATCCATGCGCGCCTTTTCCGATAACGAGGATCTGGCTCTGCTCTCGGGCATCAACCCCGACTGGGTAGTCAAGGTCACATGGATGATCGTGGCGGCGCTGGCGACAACGGCGGGCGTTCTTTACGGCCTTGATAAATCGTTCAAGGCTTTCACCTACTTCCAGCTTTTGTTGCCGATCTTTGCGGCGGCGATTGTCGGCGGTCTGGGCAACCCGATTGGCGCGATTGCCGGTGGTTTTGTCATCGCCTTCTCAGAGGTGACAATCACCTACGCATGGAAAAAGGTCTTGACCTATCTGCTGCCAGAAAGCCTCGAACCTGATGGTCTCGTCCAGCTTCTCTCCACCGACTACAAATTCGCGGTCAGCTTTGCGATCCTGATTATCGTGCTGTTGTTCAAGCCGACCGGCCTATTCAAGGGGCAATCCGTATGAGCACTACAGTAAGAGATACCGCCCTCTTTGGGGTGGTTGCCATTCTGCTGATCGGCACTGGCATTGTGCAGGGCTGGAACTCGGCCCTTCTGATCCTGAACATGGGCCTGATATCCGCCATCATGGCGCTGGGTGTGAACCTGCAATGGGGTTTTGCGGGGCTGTTCAACATCGGTGTCATGGGCTTTGTCGCCCTGGGCGGTCTGGCGGCTGTGCTGATCTCGACCGAACCGGTGCCTGAGGCCTGGTCAGCCGGTGGTTTGCGGATCATTGCAGGACTGGTCTTCGGCGCGGCGACAGTTGTTGCCGCTGTCGTGGCACAAAAGAACCTCGAAGGTCGCCGGAAGACGATTGTGACACTGGTCATCCTTGTCGGTGGTTTCTTTCTTTACCGCGCGATCTTTGATCCCGGCAAGATCGCTGTAGAAGCGGTGAACCCCGCCCTTCAGGGTAACCTTGGTGGTCTGAACCTGCCGATCCTGCTGAGCTGGCCCGTCGGCGGCCTGCTGGCTGCCGGTGCGGCTTGGGTCATCGGGAAAACTGCCCTTGGTCTGCGGTCTGACTATCTTGCGATTGCGACCCTCGGGATTGCCGAGATCATCATCGCAATCATGAAAAACGAAGACTGGCTGGCGCGCGGCGTGAAGAACGTGATCGGTCTGGACCGGCCGGTGCCTTATGAAATCGACCTGCAAAACGATCCGACATTTGTCGAACGGGCCGCAGGTTTCGGCCTTGATCCGGTGACGGCCTCCAACCTCTACACGAAAATGGGCTATGCAATCCTCTTTACGATCGTGCTGCTGATTATCCTGTGGTTGGCACAGATGGCCCTCAAAAGCCCGTGGGGGCGCATGATGCGCGCGATCCGTGACAATGAAACAGCCGCAGAAGCCATGGGCAAGGACGTGACCGCACGGCATTTGCAAATCTTCGTTCTCGGCTCTGCTGTCTGCGGAGTTGCAGGTGCCATGATGACCACGCTTGATGGTCAGTTGACGCCGGCGTCTTACCAGCCGCTGCGCTTTACCTTCCTTGTCTGGGTGATGGTGATCGTGGGCGGGTCAGGTAACAACTTCGGTGCGATCCTTGGCGGGATGCTGATCTGGTGGCTTTGGGTGCAGGTCGAACCTCTTGGGCTGGGTCTGATGAACATCGTCAGCGCCGGTCTCGAAGACGGCAGCCCGTTGAAGGAACGCCTGATCGAATCCGCCGCTCACATGCGTCTTTTGACGATGGGTCTTGTGCTCTTGCTTGTGTTGCGGTTTAGCCCACGCGGACTGATCCCCGAACGCTAGAGGAATACATGGCACGCGTCTTTCGTTGGCTTGTCCGACTGACCACTGCTTTGATCGTACTGGTCGTGGCAGTGCTGGCGCTTGTCTACTACTTTGCGTCGCGGTCACTGCCGGAGTATGACGGCACACGGTCCGTTGCGGGGATTTCAGCGCCTGTCGAGATCGTCCGCGACAATGCCAACGTGCCGCATATCTTTGGCGAGACCGACGAGGACATCTACTTCGCGCTTGGTTACGCCCATGCGCAGGACCGTCTGTGGCAGATGACGATGCTGCGCCGGACTGTCCAGGGTCGCCTGTCGGAACTGTTTGGTGAACGCACGGTCCGCATCGACGAGGTACTGCGCAGGTATGACCTTTACCGCGCGGCGGTCGCGTCAGTTGCCGTGCAGGATGAAAGAACCACAGCCGCGCTTGAGGCCTACGCCGGCGGGGTGAACGCATGGCTGGAAGAGGTCAACGCCGGTGCACGCGGGCGCGGCGCACCCGAGATGTGGCTTTTCAATCATGCCATTGCGCCGTGGCGGCCTGCGGACTCGATTGCCATTCTCAAACTGATGGCCCTCGACCTGACCTCAAATCTGGAAGACGAGGTTTTGCGCGCGCGGGTGTCGCTTCTTCTGAGCAATGAGCGTTTGTCAGATATCCTGCCGGATGATCCGACCGATGCGGTGATTGCGTTGCCCGAATACGCGGCGCTGGTCCCCGGCGTTCCGGCCTTCACGCCGAACATGCGGCTGGCGGCCGATCCGCTGTCACCATTTGGGTCGCCTGCGCTGAGAGGGGCTTCAAATGCATGGGCTGCAACAGCGGAACGCTCGGCTACCGGATCAACACTGCTTGCGAATGATCCACATCTGGGCCTGACTGCCCCGTCGATCTGGTATCTTGCGCGGTTGGAGCTTGAAACCGGTGGGATCATCGGTGGTACGATCCCGGGGCTGCCTGTCATCCTGACCGGTCGCAGTGATATTCTGGGCTGGGGTCTGACAAGCGCCTATGTCGACGATGTCGATGTGATGATCGAAGAGGTCAATCCCGACAATCCGGAGCAGTACCGCACCCCTGATGGCTGGGCAGAGTTCGAGACACGCGACTCCATCATTACCGTCAAGGATGCACCTGCTGTCACACTGCGGTTGCGTGCGACGTCCAACGGGCCCGTCATGCCCCGCAGCATTTACGATCTGGGGACCATCACGCCACCGGGTCATGTCGCCGCGATTTCGTGGACAGCACTGTCTAACCGCGACACCTCCATGTCGTCGGCGATTGCGATTAATCACGCCCGCTCGGTCGAAGAAGCGATAGCCGCCGGTGAGCGTTTTATTGCACCAGCCATGAACCTGACACTGGCCGATCGCAACCGCATCGGAATGAAAGTCATCGGTGCACTGCCTGCGCGCGACCCCAATCACCAGAGTCGCGGTCGCCTGCCAGCCTTCGGATATCTGCCTGAAAACCGGTGGCAGGGGCGGTTTGCCTATGACGAAAATCCGCTGGTGCTCGATCCGATCGGCGGGATCATCGGCAATACCAACAACAAGACGACCGACCGTCCGTTTCCCTATCACATCACCCACCTCTGGGGAGACACACAACGCATCCACCGTTGGCGTGGCCTGATGCAGGCGCGGGAGGTTCACACCCGCGACAGCTTCATCGAGGCGCAGTTAGATACTGTCAGCTATGCCGCAAGGACGCTCTCGACGCTGATGGGCGCTGATCTGTGGTTTACCGGCGATCCTGCGCCGGCCGGCACGCCAGAGCGGCGCAGACAGGATGCCTTGCAGTTGCTCGCTGCATGGAATGGCGAAATGAACGAGCATCTGCCAGAGCCGCTGATCTATGCTGCCTGGGCGCGCGCCTTTCAGGATCGCCTGATCCGCGACGAGTTGGGGCCGCTTGCCAGCGAGTTTACCCATGTCGAGCCTGTCTTTATCGAACGTGTGCTGCGCGACATCGACGGTGCAGGCATCTGGTGTGACGTCATACAGTCTGCACCGGTCGAGACTTGTACCGACGTTGCCCGACAGGCTCTTGATGATGCCCTGATCTGGATCACGGAAAACCATGGTGAAGCCATCGAGGCGGTGCGCTGGGGCGATGCCCATGAGGCGACACATGACCATCCGGTCCTTGGCAACACACCTTTTCTGGAATGGGTTGTGAATATTCGCCAGTCTACCAGCGGTGGTGATCACACGTTGAACCGTGCACGCACATCAGGCGAAGACCCCCACCCTTTCCGCAATGTCCACGCCGGCGCTTATCGCGGCGTCTATGACTTTGCCGATCCCGACAGCTCAGTCTTTATTATCTCGACAGGACAGTCGGGGCATCCGCTCTCTCGTCATTACGACAATCTGGGCGAGCTGTGGCGGCGCGGTGAGTATATCCCCATGTCCCTTGATCCTGCGCTCGCGCGCGCAGCGGCGGTCGGGGTCACCGTGCTGGAGCCGGTTCAGAACTGACCTGCGCGCGCCTTGAGGCCGGCATACATTTCAACCATCACGGCCTTGACCCGATCAGCCAAGGCACGGGCGTCACTCTCTGACAAACCTTCAGTCTGAATGGGATCGCCAAACAGGATCCGCACAGTTCCGGGACGCGCGCGGATCGTGCGAAACGGCATAACCTGATGACCACCGTAGAAAGCGACAGGAACCACCGGGACTTGCGCACGGATGGCCAGCAGACTGCCGCCGATCTTGTAGTGACCAATCCCGTCAAACCCTGCGATACGCCCTTCTCCACCCCATGCGATCCGCGCGCCAGATCGGGCATGAGACACCATTTCAGTCAGAAGGCCGTCCGTCCCCGCACGCTTGCCGCGCGTCACCAGCCCGATTTGTGCGTTCGCAAGCGCCTCTTTCGCAAAAGGAAAATAGCCGTAAAACTCAGCCGCAGCCGCGCGATCAACGTAAGGCCACATCACCGCAGCGAATGCGGCAACGTCAATAAACGAAGGCTCGTTATAGGACACCACACATCCGAAACCCTTGGGGAGTGGTTGACCTTCCATTTCGATCGCGACGTCGCAGCGGTCAAGAAACCGTCGCGCATGATCGGCCATCATCTGCCGCGCGGGTGCACATCCATCCGCGTGGCGTGCCATGCGATACGCCAGCCATGGAAACCCGGCAAGACAGAGCGCTGAGGCATAGGCACCCTTCGCTGTTTCGCTCACCGCTCCCATTGCACCTTACTCCAAACGCGAAAAACGTTCTTTCTGCAGGTTGGTCCACAACACATCGACGTCATAGCCGTCATCAGACGGCCTTTCTTCGGTGACGATGCCCTGATCAAAAAGCCAGGCCCGTTTCTTGCCATCGGCAAAACCGAGCGACAGTGTTTCCTCACTTCGCGGGTCTTTGACCTTTTCTGCGATGGCGGCCAGCAGCGCATCCATCCCTTCACCGGAGACCGCCGAAATGGCGTAAAGATCATCCATCCGTGCTGCTTGATTGAGAATGGCGTCGCGCTCTTCGCCCTCAAGCAGATCAGTCTTGTTCCAGACTTCGATCAGTGGCGCCTCTTCGGCGACACCCAGATCATGCAGGATCGTCATTACGTCCTGCGATTGTTCTTCGGTTTGCGGGTGGCTGATGTCACGCACATGAACAATCAGATCCGCATCAAGGACTTCTTCCAGTGTGGCACGAAAAGCCGCGACAAGCTGTGTTGGCAGATCGCTGATGAAACCGACGGTGTCCGACATGATCACTTCGTCGCCGGTGGGCAGGATGATCTTGCGCATCGTCGGATCAAGCGTGGCAAAGAGCATGTCCTTGGCAAACACCTCTGCCCCGGTCAGCCGGTTGAAGAGGGTCGATTTGCCTGCGTTTGTGTAGCCCACAAGGGCGACAATCGGGAACGGCACCTTGGCGCGGCTGGCGCGGTGCAGTTCACGTGTCTTGACGACTTTCGCAAGCTGCTTGCGCAGACGGTTCAACTGTTCGTCGATCGCGCGCCGGTCAGCTTCGATCTGGGTTTCACCGGGACCACCCACGAAGCCCAATCCGCCGCGCTGACGTTCAAGGTGGGTCCACGCCCGCACCAGACGCGTGCGCTGATAGCTCAACGCGGCCATTTCAACCTGGAGGACACCTTCGGAGGTCCGCGCGCGATCACTGAAGATTTCAAGAATGAGGCCGGTCCGGTCGAGAAGCTTGACGCCCCATTTCTTTTCCAGATTGCGTTGCTGCACCGGTGTGACAGGACCGTCGATCAGGACAAGCTCGACCTCGTTGTCGTGAAACACGGTTTTGAGTTCATCAATCTTGCCCGACCCGAAAAGCATACCCGGCTGGATTTTGGGCAAGCGCACGACGTCACTGCCGACCACATCCAGATCAGGCAGCGCAGCCGCCAAAGCGACAGCTTCCTCAAGCGCTGGTTCAGGGGCGCGGCGGGCCGGGTCCGATTTCAGATCTGGGTGCAGAACCCAAGCCCGCGTGACGGGCTTATCATGGGTGAGCAAGGTTACTCTTCACCTTCATAGAGCGAGATCGGCTGTGCTGGCATGATCGTCGAGATCGCGCTTTTGTAAACGAGTTGGGATTGTCCGTCACGGCGCAGCAGAACACAGAAGCTATCGAACCACGTAATGACACCCTGAAGTTTGACGCCATTGACCAAGAAGATCGTCACGGGGACCTTCGTTTTTCGGACATGATTCAGGAATGCGTCTTGCAGATTTGCTTTGTCGGCAGCCATTTTGGCCTTCCCTCGTTTATCATTCATTGGGGCATTTCTGCCCGTCTCTCCCAGAAAAACAGTATGGATTCAGTTTTTCAGACATTCCACCCCAAAAATGCAAAATAATTGAAAGGCTTAGCGCTGCCAAATCTCAGGGTTGAAAAGTGCAATGATCGCGAGGGTTTCCAGACGCCCCAAAACCATCGCTCCGGCAAGGATGACTTTCGCAGCATCGGGGATGCCTGAGTAAGCAATTGGTGTCTCTGCTGCGACGCTGGCGAGCGGTCCGGTCGTTGAAAGTGCCGAGACGGCCAGCACCATCGACGTTTCAAACTGCACACCTGTCAGCGAAAGCATCAGCATTACGGCTGCGATACTTAGCGCAAAGAGCATGAAAAAGACCCACGAAATATAGGCACCTTGTTTACGAATGCGCCGCGCATCGCGTCCGCCGCCCCCAACTGACGACGGATGCAGGAGGCGCTCTTGCTCGCGCTCGCCATGGCGATAAAGCGCGTAAATGCGCAACAGCTTGACCCCGCCAGCCGTGGTCGCAACCCCACCACCGATCAGCGCCATTCCGATCAGGAAGAGACCCGGTGTGCTAAGGCCGGACCAGAGCGATGCCTGCCCCCAGTAGGTCGATTCAAACCCTGTCGTCGTGAGAAATGCAGCAACCGTAAAAAGCGCACCCCAGAGCGCGCTGGCCATCTGTGCAACTGTTGCGCCACTTTCGGATTCTGACGCTCCGATGAAATGTCGTGCAAAGAGCACAAACGTCACAGTGCAGATCAGCACCAGCGCCAAGAGAAACTCAGGGTCGCGCCGCAAACCCTGATCATCTTCGACGGACAACCCCCGGCTGAATGTCAGACGTGAGAGCGCGAAGATAAAAAAGCAGAAGATCAGCAGTTCGCCCCAGAACTTTGATGCCGCGAAATACAAACCGCCGATCGGTGTGATGCCTGACGTCGAAAGCGTCGACATCGCGTGGATCAGGGCGACATAAGGAAACTCGCCAGCGATCACGAGCCCGATCCAAAGAACCACAGTCAGACCGATATAGATCGGTGCCAAAGCAAGCGTGTAGCGGATCAGCCGTTCCGAGGGGTCGGCAATCCGGCCAATCTGGGCAAAATCGCTCATCGCACCTTTCCCGACACCACCTTTCGCGCGCACCTCAAATCCGCCGAGATTCATAGGCGCAAAAATGGAGACCGCCGTGATCCAGATAAGCAAGCCACCCATCCAGCCTACCGTTCCACGCCAAAGATGCTGCGACGGTGTCAGTCTGCCAGCGGTGTCATAGACTGTCGCGCCGGTGGTGGTGAAACTTGAGACCATCTCGAACCACGCATTGAGCAAGGTGGTATTGCCGACCGCTGCGTAGAAAGGGATGGCGAACATGATTGGCAGGACACTGAACGCCGCCAAGAGCGCAATAAGCTGGCTGCGCGCCACATTGGGTGGCTCATAGCCTGCCGTTGCCAGACCAATTGTCAGCGTGAGGATCGAGAAGAGGATGAAGCCGTAAAAGAAGACCCGCATTGTCTGGAAGTCTTCCATGATGACCGCGTGGATGGCGGGCACCAGCATCGCCACAGCGCCAAGGCCCATCAGGACGACAAAAAACGGCAAGCGAATAATCCACTGCATCAGAAGAAGTCGATCGACACCTGCAGGAGCCGTTCCACCTCGCGGACATCTTCACTCATGGCGAAAATGGCAATGACATCACCCTCTTCGATCCGCGTGTCACCAGTGGGTCGGACAATCTTTTTCGACTTCATGATTGCGCCGATCAATGTTCCTTCAGGGAAGGACACATCTCGGACCCGCTGGCCGGCAATCGGCGAGGTCCCAAGGACCTGCGCCTCGATGACTTCGGCTTCGGCATCGCCGATGGAATAGACGCCCCGGACACGGCCATGACGGATATGGCGCAGGATCGAACTGACCGTCGTCGCCCGCGGATTGATGTAGGCATCAATGTCCAATGGCCCCATCAAGGGCACAAGCGTCGGATCGTTGATCAGTGAAATGGCCATTTTACAGCCCATTTCCTTGGACCGCACAGAGGCCAGGAGGTTTGTTTTATCATCGTCGGTGACAGCCAGCACGGCATCCGCAGATGTAATGTTGGCCTCTTCCAAAAGCGCACTTACCAGACCGTCACCATTCAGGACGATTGTCCGGTCTAGCAGGTCTGCGGCCTTTTCAGCCACTTCCCTGTCTTTTTCGATGATCTTGACCCGGATGCGTTCCGTGCGCGCCTCAAGAGCCTGCGCCACACCAAGCCCGACGTTACCGCCACCGATGATGACGATGCGCTCTTGCTTTTGCTGGGTCTTGCCGAAGATTTCCAGCGTGCGGGTCATGTCCTCGGTGTCGGTAAATACATAGACTTCGTCATCGGGGAAAATCTGATCCCCCGCCGATGGTGCAAAGAGAACACCGTCGCGCCTGATTCCGACCACGACGGCACGCAGTGTCGAAAAAAGATCCGTCAACTGGCGCAACGGCGTGTTGATGACGGGACAATCTTCATCAATCGTGATCCCCAAAAGCTGTGCGCGGCCTTCCAGAAAGCTTTCTGTGTCAAAGGCAGCGGGTGCTGCAAGACGCTGCAATGCGGCCTCTGCGACCTCACGCTCGGGCGAGATGACCACATCGATAGGCAGGTGATTGCGGCGGTAGAGGTCCGAATAGCGCGGATCGAGATAATTCTGGGCGCGCAGGCGCGCGATCTTGCGCTGAACCGAAAAGACGGAGTGGGCCACCTGACAGGTGACCATATTGACCTCATCCGAATAGGTTGCAGCGATGATCATGTCCGCGTCGGTGGCCCCTGCCCGATCAAGCACATCCGGGTAGCTGGCAAACCCGGATACACCCTGCACATCAAGTGTATCTGTCGCGCGACGCACCAGGTCGGGGTTGCTATCAACAACTGTCACGTCGTTATTCTCGCCAGACAGGTGCCTTGCGATTTGCCAGCCGACCTGACCTGCGCCGCAGATGATTACTTTCATGCGTCATCGCCTTCTATGTAGGCCACGCGGCCACCGGCTTTGTTTGTGGTCACAACACCGAGCGACTTGAGCTTTCGGTGCAAGGCCGAACGTTCCATCCCGACAAACGAGGCAGTCCGGCTGATGTTCCCGCCAAAGCGGTTGATCTGGGTCAGCAGGTATTCACGTTCGAACAGCTCCCGCGCTTCGCGCAGCGGCAAGGTCGCAAGGCCGCCTGACAAGACGACGCGGCCCTCCTCGCCACCGCCGTCTTCGCTTGATGGCAGTTCCTTTGCTGTGATGTCGCCGCCGTTTTCACCAAGAATCAGAACGCGTTCGATCACGTTCTTCAACTGGCGAACGTTGCCTGGCCACAGCATTGTCTGCAAAAGCGCACGGGCGTCTTCGGCCAGTTTCCGCAATGGCAGACCCTGCGCACGGTTGAAGACAGAGATGAAGTGTTCCGCCAGCAGCGGAATATCCTCGCGGCGTTCCTCAAGCGACGGAACCGCAATCGGCACGACGTTGAGGCGGTGGTAAAGCTCCTCACGGAAGGTGCCTGCTTCGATCGCTGCCTCCAGATCGCGGTTCGTGCTGGTGATCACCCGAAGATCAACCTGCACCTTGTCGGTTCCACCAACCCGCTGGAAGCGTTGGTCTACAAGCACACGCAAGATCTTTGATTGGGTTCCAAGTGGCATATCGGCAATTTCGTCGAAATAGATGACCCCACCATTCGCCTCTTCCAACAGCCCCTGTTCGATGCCGCGCCCGGCGACTTCACGGCCAAAAAGGACCTCCTCCATCCGCTCAGGTTCGATTGAGGCCGAACTGACGGTCACAAACGGGGCTGAGGCCCGATTGGAATTTGCGTGAATGTATCGGGCGGCGATTTCCTTCCCGCTACCGGCAGGCCCGGTCAGCATTACACGCCCGTTCGATTTCGTGACCTTGTCGAGTTGCGATTTCAGCGCACGGAACGCGGCACTGTCGCCAAGCAGTTCTGCGCTATGGGTCTCGCCACGCTTCAACTCGGTGTTTTCTCGGCGCAGACGGGACGTCTCCATCGCGCGACGGATCACCACAAGCAACTGGTCGATGTTGAAGGGTTTTTCGATGAAGTCATAGGCCCCTTGCTTGATCGCAGCGACGGCAATTTCGATGTTGCCGTGGCCGGAGATGATCACAATCGGCACTTCGGGGTGATCGCGCTTCACCGATTTCAGGATATCGATCCCGTCCATATTGCTGTCTTTCAGCCAGATATCGAGGATCATCAATGCCGGCACTTCAGCCGCGATCTGGGCCATGCATTCATCGGATGTGCCGGCGAGTCGCGTGGTAAAGCCCTCGTCTTGCAGGATTTCCGAGATCAGTTCACGGATATCGCGTTCGTCGTCGGTAATCAGAATATCGCCCATGATTTCCCTCATGCTGGAACTTTTGCGACCCGTTCGGGGGTCGAGACAACAGGTAATTGTATGATGGCGCAAGCCCCCGCATGGGCATCGCCGTCGAAGGTTTCAGCGTCCGTCAGAATGAGTGATCCGCCGTGTTCTTCGATAATCTTTTTGACAATCGGCAGACCAAGTCCGGTGCCTTTGTCGCGCGTGGTCACGTAAGGCTCAAACAGACGCGCACGGTTTTCAGGCAGTCCGATCCCATTGTCGGAGATGCGGATTGTCACGGTTTGGCCGTCGGTTTTCATATCAAGTGCGATCCGCGGACGGTAGTCTGCCTGAGGATGGGTCTCGCGATAGGTTTCGGTGGCCTCACCAGCATTCTTGAGCAGATTGGTCAGCGCCTGACCGATCATCGTGCCGTCCATATCAACGACAATTGTTTCGTCAGGCAGGGTGTGGCTGAAATCAACTTCGGGCTGGCCCGCCATTTGCAATGACAACGCGTCGCGCACCAGATCGGTCAGATCACTTTGCTGCAGTTGCGGCTGCGGCATGCGCGCGAATTTGGAAAATTCGTCAACGATCCGCCGCAAGTCATTGGTTTGCCTGACGATCACATCGGTCATCTGTTCCAGCTTGTCGGAATCCTCACCGACCTGATTGTGGAACTTTCGCTTGATCCGCTCTGCTGAAAGCTGGATCGGCGTGAGCGGGTTCTTGATCTCGTGGGCGATCCGTCTCGCAACATCGCCCCAAGCCGCCATGCGCTGGGCACTGACAAGGTCGGTTACATCATCGAAGGCCACAACATAACCCTCAAGATCACCTGCCTCGTTCCGACGCTCTGACATGCGCACCAGTAGGGTTTCCTGCTGGCTATTGCGGATCAGGTTCACCTGATTCTGGACGCTTTCCCGCTCGGTGTCGCGGATATCATCGAACAGGGCTCCGAATTCTGGGACAGCGACCGACAAAGCCATTTCTTCGCTGGCGTCATCGACCGAAAGAAGTCTGCGCGCGGAGGGGTTCACAAAGGCAACGCGCCCTTCAGGATCAAGCCCGAGCACGCCGGATGTGACAGAGCTGAGAACGCTGTCGAAAAGGCGACGCCGGCGCTCCGTGGTTTCGTTTGTTTGCAGCAATTCTTCGCGCTGTTCTTTTAGCTGCGCGGTCATCTGGTTGAAATAGGTCCCGAGCTGCGAGATTTCGTCCTGACCATCATCTTCAAGAACACGGACGTCGAGGTCGCCCGCACCGACCCGCTGTGATGCAGAGACCAGCCGCCCCACCGGGCGCGAAAGTCGTTCAGCGAACCATAGCCCGCCAAGAATGGCACCAAGGATCAGGATCACAGCAAAACCCAGGTAAAGCAGCCCAAACTGAAACAGAAGCTGGCCACGCTCGTTGGAAAGCTCTTCGTATTGGGCAACGGTTTCGGTTGTGTCATCCAGCAGCGACAGCACCTGACCATCCACCTCGCGCGTGACGTAGAGATACCGATCGCGGAACGCCGAAAGCGGGATCAGCGCGCGAAATTCGTTATTGGGGAAGTCCTGCACCAAGGCGATCCCCTCGGCCTGCGCGCGGTCAAAGGTTTCAGCATCGGGGCGCTCATAATGAAACTCGTAGCTTCGGGCACCACGGGCGCGGATCGTCCCAAGACCGTCGATCACGAACGCCTCTGAAAGACCACGTTCGATCTGAGCCTGCACCTCGCCCAAGGCGATACGCACCTCGCCATCGTCCATAAACAGGTTCTGCTGGCGCTCACGGTTCAGATAAGCGGCAAGGGCCTGTCCGTCGCGGGCGATTTCGCGCCTGTGTTCCTGCTCGTAAGCTTGCGCGGTCGTGAGCGAGGTCCGCAGGACGTTGCCAACGGGCTCGGAAAACAGACCGTCAATCGCGATTGAGATCAGCGTGACCGAAAAAACAGCCACCATTACGATGGGAACAAGCGCTGATAGCGCAAAGACACCCGTCAGACGCACCGCAAGCTGCGAGCCTGCCGACCGCGCACGGCGCGCCGACACGATCCGCGCCACCTGCCGCAAGACAAGTGCGGCAACAACCAGCACGTAGGTAAGATCCAATAGCAAGACCGCGCGCAGTGTGTTTGACGACGGCCCCCGATCAAGCGGGCCAACAACGATATAGGTCATCGCCGCAAGAACGGGTGCAGCCACAATCAACACAGTCGTGACCGCATTTTGCACACGTCTTTGGCGCAGCCATCGGCTGAGCCTCGTCAAATTCAGGCCGTTAAGGGAACGCTTCACGCGCAATGCCCTGTTTTGTGCGCGAGGCAAGCCTCACGATACCGCTTTGTTTTATGGTCTATCCTGCGTTGACGCAGGAATGCCACGCTTATGTTGCGGTTTTACATCAATTTGCGGCGGCGTGTCACGCGGATATCGAGGTCAGTGATCTTCTTTCGCAGGGTATTGCGATTGATGCCCAGGAGGTCCGCGCATTTCGCCTGATTGCCACCGGTGGCATCAAGTGCAATCTCGATCAGCGGGGCTTCGACCTCTTTCAGAATCCGATTGTAAAGGCCCGGCGGCGGCAGCACCCCACCGTGAAGATCAAAGTAGCGGCGCAAGTGTTTGGCAACACTGGCAGAAAGTTTCTCACCCTCTCCACCCGAACGAAGCGGTTCAATGGCTGGCTGATTGCCGAGGACTGTTTCAACCTCTGATCTGGTGATCTCTTCTTCAGCAGAGGTAAAGACGAGCCTGCGCACTGCATTTTCCAACTGGCGCACATTGCCCGGCCAACTGTAGGCGCGCACCAGATCAATGGCGGCTTCACCAAATCGCCTGATCGGCGCGCCGTCCCGTTCGGCACGGGCCAAGAAATGTTCGGCGAGAAGCGGAATATCATCGACCCGTTCACGCAGCGACGGCACCGCGACGGTCACACCGCCCAGACGATAGAAAAGATCCTCGCGGAAATGCCCCTCCTCCATGCGCGCCATCAGGTTCGATTGCGACGTGGCCATAATGCGTGGGGCGTTATCGCCAAGTGTGTCGAGCATCCGCACGATGCGCGCTTGCGCATGTTCGCTCAGGTCGCTGACCTCATCGAAAAGGATCGACCCACCTTTTGCACGGCTCAGCACGGTAGACGGACCGTCCATCCCTTCAAGATCAGAGGCCGAGACCACGACAAACGGCAGGCTGCGACGGTCGGAGAAGTCATGCACCGCGCGCGCGATCAGGCTTTTGCCTGTGCCGCTCTCACCAGTGATCAAGACAGGGAGCTGGGTGTTCATCACTCGGGCAACCAGCCGGTAGAGCTCTTGCATGACAGGTGTGCGGCCAACAAGCGGCAGGTCACCCCCCTGTTCGGTCGCTGCCATGCCAGCGCTGCGGGCTGTGGGCGCGCGACGCTTGATTTCGAGGGCACGCGCCGCCCGCTTCATCAAATCGGGCAAATCGAAGGGTTTTGGCAGGTAATCGTAGGCATCAGCCTCTGCCGCCTGAATGGCGGTCATGATTGTGTTCTGCGCCGAAATCACAATGACAGGCAGCCCCGGTCTTGCATCAGCAATAAGCGGCAGTTGCTCCAACCCGTTTCCGTCAGGCATCACAACATCAGAGATGACCAGATCGCCCTTCCCCTCTTCGACCCACCGCATCAGCGTCACAAGAGACGATGTTGCGTGCACTTTGCAGCCAGCCCGCGTAAGTGCCTGAGTCAAAACAGTGCGGATCGTGCGGTCGTCGTCGGCAACGAGAACGGTTCCGTCCATTATTCATCTCCTGTCAGTAATTCTTTCGGGGCGATAGGCAGCGAAATCCGGAAAAGCGTGCGACCGGGGACACTGTCGACCGATATCCAACCACCGGCGTCAACCAGCAACTTTGACACCAGCGCGAGCCCAAGTCCGGTGCCGTTTTCCTTGCCGGACACAAAGGGCTCAAAGATGTCATCGGCAATTTCAGGCGGCAGGCCCGGTCCGTCGTCAATGATTTCAACCTGAAGCGGCAAACGTGCCTGTGTTCCATCCGAACGACGCACCCGTAACGATGTGTCATAGAAGGTCCGCAACCTGATCGTGCCTGCGTCCTTTGACGCTTCGGAAGCGTTCTTCAGAAGGTTGAGGAAGACCTGCAGCAGTTGATCAGCATCCGCGAGCGTCGGCGGTAGCGAAGGATCATATTCCTCAACAAAAAGCATATGCGCCCCGAAACCTACCGCTGCCGACTGCCTTGCGCGGTCAAGCACATCGTGAATGTTCAGCGGTGCAAGTTTTGGCGGGCGCAGATTGCCGAACTGTTCGACCTGCTCCAGCAACTTCACGATCCGGCGGCTTTCGGCGACGATCAGGTCCGTCATCTCCTGATCTTCAGGGGAGAGGCCCATAGACAAAAGTTGTGCGGCACCGGTGATGCCTGCGAGAGGATTCTTGATCTCATGTGCCAGCATTTCGGCCATGCCGATGGCCGATTTTGCAGCCTTGCCGGAGTAGTTGTTGTGCGACACACGGCTGGCAATTTCGCGAGGGCTGATCATGACGATCATCTGGTCCTCGCTCCCCTGTAGAGGGGCGAACTGCACGTTGCACAAAAGCGGCGGGCGCTCGCCACTGCCAACGTCAACATCGTTAACAAACAATGACGTCCGGTTGCGCCGCGCCCGTGTGAAGGGGCCTTCCAGCGCTGCGTCAATCATCACCTTGTCCCAGAAACGCTGCCCCTCCAACGCTTTGGCCGACATATTGAGGAAGCTTTCCGCTGCCGGGTTGCTCATCGTGATCAGATCATCGCCATTGATCATCAAAGACGGCACCGGCAACGACGCCCAGAGAGCCGCGCCAAGGATCATGCTGCCACCCGATGGTGCAGCGCGTCAGGCAACGCCTTGAGCACGGCATCAGGGTTGGCTTCGGTCAGAATGGATTTGCGCAAGTCGGAAGGTGTCCCAGCTTCATCCATATACCAACCGAGATGTTTGCGTGCGACCTTGCTGCCGAGGGCCTTGCCATAGAAAGACAGCATGGCCTGGTAGTGGGCGCTGACCATCGCCGCAAAGCGGGCACCACCCGGAACCTCAGGCTTCGGGGTGCCGTAGATCGCAGCGGCAATTTCCGCCAACTGCCATGGCTTGCCTTGTGCGCCCCGCCCGACCATCACGCCATCAGCACCTGATTGCTTCAATGCTGTCTTGGCCGTTGTGGCATCCAAGATATCGCCGTTGGCAATCACAGGAACATTCACAGCCTGCTTGACCTCGGCAATCGCTTCCCAGTCCGCACTGCCTTTGTAGAACTGACAACGCGTCCGCCCGTGGATCGTCACCATAGCAATGCCTGCCTCTTCGGCGCGCTTTGCCACTTGCGGTGCGTTGCGCAATTGATCGTCCCATCCGAGGCGTGTTTTGAGTGTGACAGGAATTTTGACAGCCGCCACGACCGCCTCAATCAGGGACAGCGCATGGTCAGGTGTCTTCAGAAGCGCAGAGCCCGAATAACCACTGATCACCTTCTTGGCCGGGCAACCCATGTTGATGTCGATAAAGGCGGCCCCGTTCGCTTCGATCATGCGTGCAGCCTCAGCCATCCAATAGGCTTCGCGTCCGGCGATCTGCACTGCAGTATTCGCCTGATCATAGCCAAGCTCTGCCCGTTCGCGGACCCCCGGTTTGGCTTGCACCATTTCCTGACTTGCGACCATCTCGCTCACGACCCAGCCAGCCCCGAATGAAGAAACAAGCTGCCTGAACGGCAGATCAGTAATCCCCGCCAAAGGCGCAAGCGCAACGGGCGGCGAAAGTTTCACCGCCTTCAGGTTAAGAGATTCGGGAAGTGCCAAAGGAACGATCATTCGCCTACTGTCTATGCAATGGCCTTCAATTAGAGCGAAATGGTCGAATTCTCAACGAAAGTCGCTGCAGATCATCCTGCAAAAGTGGCGTATGCTTAATTATTGGGCATTTTGCCGTGAAAACTGTCGAATTGCACTGATCCAGCGCGCGCCCTACACCATGGCAAACAGGATCAGGTACAGATGACAGTCACAGCAATCATCGTGGCAGCAGGGCGCGGGACTCGTGCAGGCGGCGATATACCCAAACAATGGCAAATGCTGAAAGGGCGTCCGGTCGTGGCTTATGCCATCGACTGCTTTGTGCAGCACCCGGGCATCGACAGTCTGGTGCTTGTCGTGCATCCAGACGATGCGGCGAACGCACGCTGGGCTGAAGCTCAAAACCTGATCGTTGTGACGGGTGGTGCAACACGTGCGGAGTCGGTGAAGGCAGGACTTGCGGCTGTGCCAAGCGGCACCCAGAAAGTCTTGATCCATGATGCCGCACGTCCTTTGATCACGCCCGATCTGATCGACCGGGTCTTGGGCGCGCTTGAAACCCATCAGGGGGCAGCGCCTGCGGTTCAGGTTACGGATACGTTGTGGCATGGCGAGGGTTCTTTGGTGACGGGCGTTCAGGACCGGACCGGCCTCTATCGCGCGCAAACCCCCCAAGGTTTTCATCTGGCCCCGTTGCGCGCGGCGCATGACGCAGGCACAGGTGAAGAGACGGACGATGTCGCCGTTGCGCGCGCGGCGGGTCTTGATGTCGCAATCGTTGAAGGTGACGAAGACAACATTAAGATTACGGGACCGGGCGATTTCGCCCGTGTTGCACGAGCAATGAGGACGACGATGGATATCCGCTGCGGCAATGGCTACGACGTGCATCGCTTTGGCGATGGCGACCATGTTTGGCTCTGCGGGGTGCAGATCCCCCACACACGCAGCCTGATGGGACATTCGGATGCGGATGTCGGGATGCATGCGGTGACCGATGCGATCTACGGCGCGCTGGGCATGGGCGATATCGGCCAGCACTTCCCGCCATCTGATCCGCAATGGAAAGGTGCTGCCAGTCATATCTTCCTGCAGCACGCCGTCGCACTGGCGACAGAAAATGGGTTTGAAATCAGCAATGTGGACTGCACGCTTGTCTGCGAATACCCCAAGATTGGCCCACATCAGGATGCGATGAAAGCCGTTATGGGGGCGTTTATGAAACTCGATAGCAGCCGCATCAGCGTCAAAGCCACCACATCCGAAAGGCTTGGATTCACCGGACGCGAAGAGGGCATCGCGGCGATCGCAACAGCGACGCTTATCAAGACATGACACATCTTATCGCTACATTCTTCTACAGCGGGCATCTACGCCCTGCCCCCGGCACATGGGGGTCGCTGGCGGCCCTGCCGGCGGCCTGGATCATCTATATCGTCGCGGGGCCTTGGGGGCTTTTGGCGGGCGTGCTGTTGTCCTACGCGCTTGGCCTTTGGGCGACGTCCGTCGAGACACGCGGCAAAGACAACCATGATCCGTCAGAGATCGTGATCGATGAGGTCTGCGGCCAATGGATTGCGCTTTTGCCCGTCGCATTCGGCGCAGCGCAGGCAGGTGTCACAATAACCGCTCTCTGGCCCGGCTGGATCGCGGCGTTTCTGCTTTTCCGGCTTTTTGACATCACCAAATGGGGTCCGGTTGGCTGGGCTGACCGCATGGACGGGCCAACCGGCGTCATGCTCGACGATGTCTTCGCAGGGATCATGGCCGCGATCGGCGTGATGATCCTTGCTTGGCTGGCGCATGTGGGCCTCGGGGCGGTTGCCGTCTGATGAGCGTCACGGACCTTTTTGATGCGGCACGCGCACGCGGTGTGAGGGTCTGCACGGCTGAAAGCTGCACGGGCGGCATGATCAGCGCAGCGATTACCGATGTGGCAGGCAGCTCTGCCATTTTTGACCGCAGCTTCATTACCTACACCAACGCCGCCAAGATGGAGATGCTTGGCGTCAAACCGGCGACACTTGAGGCGCATGGCGCTGTCTCAGAGAAGGTCGCGGCAGAAATGGCGCGAGGCGCGCTGGCGGGGTCAGATGCGCAGATCGCAGTTTCCGTGACGGGCATCGCCGGGCCAGGCGGATCAGAGCACAAACCAGAGGGGCGGGTCTGCTTCGGTCTGGCCACAGATGCTGGCGTGCGCACCGAAACCATCGAATTTGGTGCTATCGGGCGGGCAGAAGTCAGACAAGCGACGACCCACCACGCCATCAAACTTCTCCTCAAAGCCACCCTTCAGTTTTCGCCCATCACTTAAGCAAATACGCCCAGTAGCGCACATTTTTTCATCAAATTCACGAGCGCCTAGCATTTCAGCAGGTGTTGCCTGCTTTTGCGCGTTTTAACAGCGCGGCGAATCCGGCCTTAAGCCTGCAATGCAAATCTGAAGACGAAAGGACGCGACATGAACGGAGCGGATACCGCCTGGATCATCGTGGCAACGGCACTTGTGCTGTTTATGACATTGCCGGGGCTGGCACTTTTCTATGGGGGGCTCGTCCGCGCACGCAATGTGCTGAGCGTCTTTATGCATTGCTATGCAATTGCCTGTTTGATGAGCGTTCTGTGGTTCGCCGTTGGCTACTCAATTGCCTTCGGCAGCGGTGAGAGCGGACTTTGGGGCGGACTGGACAAGATGTTCCTTGCTGGCGTCACAGCCGACACCCTGTCTGGCACATTGCCTGAAGTGCTGTTCTTTGCCTTTCAGATGACATTTGCGATCATCACGCCCGCGCTGATCGTGGGCGCCTATGTTGAGCGGATCGGATTCGGATTTGTTCTGCTCTTCTCCGCCCTCTGGATGCTGCTTTGCTACGCACCGGTTGTGCATTGGGTCTGGGGCGGCGGGATGCTCGCCGACGGTGGGATCTTTGGCGAGGTCGGTGTCCGCGATTTCGCAGGCGGTATTGTGGTGCACGAAACTGCCGGGCTTGCGGCGTTGATCCTCGCGATCTTTCTTGGCGCCCGTCGTGACAACAGCAAACCGCCGCACAATCCGGGCATGGTGATGATCGGGGCCGCAATGCTCTGGGTCGGCTGGTTCGGCTTTAACGGTGGCTCGCAACTTGCCGCTGACGGTGGTGCTGCAATGGCGCTGACAGTGACACATATCTCTGCGGCTGCCGCATCCCTGACATGGGCGCTTTGGGAACGCATCAAATTCGGGAAGGCCTCGCTTGTCGGGATGGTCACAGGCACGATTGCAGGTCTCGCATCGATTACGCCCGCGTCGGGCTTTGTGGGTCCGGTCGAGGCGCTGATCATCGGCAGCGTCGCGGGCATCCTCTGTCAGGAAGCTGTGAACCTCATCCGCAACAAAGCACGGGTCGATGACACGCTTGACGTCTTTGCAGTTCACGGTGTCGGCGGGATCTTCGGAACCATCATGATTGCCGTCTTCGGCGCTGGCGCATGGGCGGCACAACTCGGCAGCCTTGCGATTGTCGGCATCTACACAATCGTCGTGACGACGGTACTGATCTTTATCGTAAAGGCGATCACCCCTTTGCGCGTGGATGATGAAACCGAGGCCACCGGTCTTGACCTCAGCGTCCATGGCGAACGCGCCTACGAAATGAACAGCTAAGGTTGGTTTCAGCGGGGCGGCCAATGCGCGGCCCCGCCCATCATTTTGCCAAAAATACTCCCGCCGGAGGCTCCGACGATAGCAAAAGGCGCTCAGTCAGCCGTAAAGCTCTGCCGCGCGACGCTCGAATGATCGCACGACACGCTGCATCGCTTCGTTGAAAAACATACCGGCTGCACCTTGCAACAGTCTGCTTTTGAACTCGAAGTCGACTTCGAATGAGACCTCACATCCGCCGTCGACATCGCGGAAGTTCCACTGACTTTCCAGATGCCGGACAGGACCATCAAGATATGCCGTATCGATCTGCTTTTTCTCGTGCCACAGCAAGACACGGCTGCCAAACCGTTCTCTGAAGACTTTGAATGAAATCACAAGATCCGCGAGCATCTCATCGTGGTCACCTTTGTCAGTAACGCTGCGCACGCGCGCGGCGGCCGTCCAAGGCAGGAACTGCGGGTAACTGCCGACATCTGCGACCAGATCAAACATCTGTTGCGCAGTGTAAGGCAGGAACTTGGTTTCGGAATGGCTTGGCATTGGGGCCTTTCACGGGTGACTTCACTGCCTCATGTCGTAGAATGCGCTCAAGAAATCAACCCATTGCCGAGGCTCCGATGTCGCACCGCCCCTATGTCATTGACACCATGATCAGCGCAAAGGCGATTGCCGCCCGGATCGAAGACCTCGCGACAGAAATCGGGTCGGAGTTCTCAGACACCAACAAACTGGTCGTCGTGGGTCTGTTGCGCGGATCATTTGTCTTTATCGCCGATCTGGTGCGCGAGTTGGATCTGCCAGTTGAGGTCGATTTTCTGGAGGCTTCATCCTACGGCGACGGCATGGAAAGCAGCCGCGAGGTCCGCATCCTGAAAGACCTGCGCGGCCAGATCGAAGGGCGCGATGTTCTGGTGGTCGAGGATATCGTCGATACAGGCCACACCCTTGCGCATGTCACAAAGTTTCTGCTGAACCGTAAGCCTGCGAGGCTCAAGTCGATTGCGCTTCTTGATAAGCCCGCCAGACGCGAAGTCGATTTCAAGGCAGACTGGACAGGATTTGAAATCCCTGACGAATTTGTGGTGGGCTACGGCATCGACTTTGCGCAACGCAACCGCAACCTGCCTTTCATCGGCAACGTCCGGTTTACGGATGACAATTCGTGCTGAGCCCGCGATGGTTCGTGATGATGAAGCGATGGGCGCAAAACCCGCCCTCGCATGCGAAAATCAAACTTGTGTTCGGAATCGTTGCTTTTTGCCTCCTTCTTGCCGGCATCGAAGCCGTCTGGGGCTGGCCGGACTGGCTCACGCCAGAGCGCGTGAACGCCAGACGATAACTGACGCCTGCGTCATTTGACCGCACCTCTTTTCGCGCTAATATCCAAGCAGGGCTTGGCTTTGCGAAAGGATATTTCGATGAAGAAGAAGATTTTTACTCCAGCCGTTTGCAGCATGATCATCGCGATGGTGACACCTGCTTTTGCAGACGGACATTTGTCTCAGGATCAGGAACGCGCAATCGCGGCCCGTCAGTCGCATATGGGATTGCTTGGATTCAACCTCGGGCCATTGGGCGCGATGGCGCAGGAACGGTTGCCATATGATGCAGACGTTGCAGCGGCCGCGGCGGCAAACCTTGCTGCCCTGGCGAGCATGTCGCAGGACCGTTACTGGCTGGAAGGAACAGACACGGGTGTTGGCGGCAATCGTGCCAAAGCCGAAATCTGGTCCGATCCGGATGGGTTTGATGCTGAGATGCAGGGGCTTGCCACGGCGACTGTTGCGCTTGCATCTGTGGCAGGTGACGGTCTCGATGCGATGCGGGCGGCATTTGGCGCTGTCGGTCAAAGCTGCGGATCATGCCACGAAGCCTACCGCGCTCCGCGTAACTAAACACGCGCTTCACTCACGGAACAATGCGTGTCTTCCCGATCATAGCTCTTGTCCTGATTGGGGCGGCTGCAGGCTGGTTTTTCACCCGCCCGCAGCCGATCGACCCAGATCGCTTTGCAGGGCTCATCGGGAATCCTGATGCTGGTGAGACTATATTCGCCGCTGCCGGCTGCGCATCGTGTCATGCAGACCCGAATGATCCGTCGTCCCTTGTTGCAGGTGGCAGGGCCTTTGACACGCCTTACGGGACGTTTTTTGCTCCAAACATCTCGAACGACCCTGAACACGGTGTTGGCAGGTGGTCTGACCTTGAGCTTGCATCAGCGATCATGGCCGGTGTCGGAAAAGACACCCGTCACCTCTACCCTGCGTTTCCCTACACCGCCTATAACAAGGCGGCGCCGCAGGATGTTCTTGATCTTATCACCTACATGCGCACCCTGCCCGGTTCCGACCGTCCATCAGAGGCCCACAGGCTCAGTTTCCCCTACAACCTGCGTGCAGGCATTGGCGCGTGGAAGCTGCTTTACCTGAACGAAGATTGGGTGCTGGCTGCAGATAGCGTGCAGATGGAGCGCGGTCGTTATCTGGTCGAGGCGCTTGGCCACTGTGCGGAGTGCCACACACCGCGCAATGCCCTGGGTGCCCTCGATCACGCCCGTTGGATGGCCGGCGCGCCAAACCCCTCCGGCGAAGGGCAGATCCCCAATATCACGCCAGCCGCCTTGACCTGGAGTGTCGGGGAAATCTCGGAATATCTTCTGAGCGGTTTCACCCCGGCCTTTGATGTTGCGGGCGGCTCAATGGCTGCCGTCATTCGCAACACAAGCCGATTGAGCGACGAAGACCGCGAAGCGATTGCCGTCTACCTCAAAGCCGTACCACAGGTTGAAAATTAACCCTGACCCAGCTTTTCCTGACGGGCAGCGCGGAGCCGCGCAAAGTCATCACCGGCGTGGTATGACGAGCGGGTCAACGGCGTAGCTGAAACCATCAGGAACCCTTTGTTGTAGGCTGTTTTTTCGTAGGTCTTGAATTCTTCCGGCGTCACGAACCGGTCCACCTTGTGGTGTTTCGGAGTTGGCTGCAGATACTGCCCGATTGTCAGGAAATCGATATCGGCCGCCCGCATATCTTCCATGACCTGAACGACAGCCTGCTTGTCTTCACCCAAGCCCACCATGATACCCGATTTCGTAAACATCGATGGGTCGATCTCTTTCACACGCTGCAAAAGACGCAAGGAGTGGAAGTAGCGCGCACCCGGACGGACCTGCGGATAAAGACCGGGCACTGTTTCGAGGTTGTGATTGAACACATCAGGTTTCGCCTTCACGACCACTTCCAGAACCGACGGGTCACACCGGATAAAATCGGGTGTCAGGATTTCGATTGTGGTCGATGGCGACTGGCGGCGAATGGCTCTAATGGTTTGCGCAAAATGCTCTGCACCGCCATCCTCGATATCGTCACGATCAACAGACGTAATGACGACGTGGTTCAGGCCAAGCTTCTTCACCGCATCGGCAACGCGACCGGGTTCAAAAACGTCGAGAGCCTCTGGCGGCTTACCAGTTGCGATATTGCAGAAGGTGCAGGCACGCGTGCACACCTCGCCCATGATCATCATGGTGGCATGGCCTTGTGACCAGCATTCGCCAACGTTCGGACAGCCGGCCTCTTCGCAGACGGTGACCAGCTTGTTCTCACGCATGATCTTATGCGTTTCCTTGTAACCCTCTGAGACAGGCGCTTTGACGCGAATCCAATCTGGTTTCTTGGGTTGCGGTGCATCCGGACGGCGCTGCTTTTCGGGGTGACGCTGCGCAGGAATTTTCAGGTCGCGTGTCGGCATGATCTGCTCCGAGTTGTTGCAGCTTACCTAACGTTTCACATGAGGCTTGTCCAATGGACTGGTTGCCGCGCATGACGGGACTGCAATGGATGCATGCCGCATCCTGCTAGCCGATCATCGGACCAAATTGGCCGTAGGTCTGCGCATAGTGCCGCTTGAGCCGCTCAAGTGCGATCCGCAGAACGATCTTGCCGGATCTGGCTGACCAGCCCATCGCCTTCTCTGTGTGTTCCAGCCCTTCCAGAAAACAGCAGCACCGCAGGGCAACATCGCCAAGCCCCGGCCCGAGGTCCTGCAGAGCGGCTTTCACACGGTCGAGCGCCGCTTGCGCCCCTTGCGAGACACTTTCCAACTTGGTCGGCGCACCTGACAGAAGGGCTTGCCACTCTTGCAGGCCGTGCCGCCCCAAATCCACAAGTTCAAAGTCCTCGCGCAACCGCTCCCCTACCGCAACCAGTTCACGCGTCAGAAACGGGTCACCGCTGCTTGAGCGACGACGTGACAGCGCGACGAGCGGGCTTTCTGATGCGCATTGGCGCGCCATGGACCGACCGACCGAAGCCAAATCGATTGTATCCCAATCTTCTTCCGCCAGCGCCTCACCTGCGCCTTGGGCAGCGGCGCGGTTTTCATCCATCGCCATGAGACGCCGGAATTCGGCACGCCCTGCGTTCGTGATCGTGTAACGGACGATGCGCGCATCAGGCTCTGCACAGGTGATCCATTCTTTGAGCGCCAAAGCCTGTGCAATGTCGCGCGTCACCGTAGCCGTGCGCACTTGCCCGCCATCATCGGACTGACGCACAACGACAGCCGTCTCCATTTCAAGTGCGACAGCCAAAACGGCATGTGGTTCAGCCAAGCGGCGCAAAACGCGCTTGGCTTCTTGGGTGACGTGCCGCTCGGTGACCTGATCTGCCTTCGCACGCAAGGCCCGCGCGTTTCTCGCAACCTGCGCAGACAAATCCTGCAGTGCTGCGTCAACGAGCGGATCATCCCGGCGACTTTCAAACCGGCGCACCTGTCGCAACACGGTAGACGGATGCACATCGCGCTGCCGGGCAACGGCCCGGATTGAGATCCCGCCTTCTGTGTGCGCGAGATAATTGCACGCTGCTTCGGGCACCCAACCCGGCAATCCTTGCGACCCCGTTGTGTTTCCCAAGCAAGTCATGTGTTGTTCCCTCTCAGTTACTCTCAGCCTTTGTCCATGCCATGTCCCATTCACAAAGGATTAACTCTACCTGAGCGTGTATCGTTACCTAAGGGTTAATGAGGTCTTTGACCCGTCAACCATTCTTTCCAAAACCTAAACAACAGTGAGCAGAGCGTTCTGACCTGTCACGCTTGGCGCAACACACGCCTAGCTTGTGTCACTGTTCCATAGGTAACCCCGATGGAGGACCGTAGGAATGCTTGACCTGGAGACACAATTGAAATTGCTTGAACGCCCAAAGCTGCTGGCGCAAGCGGCGCGATTTGGCGTGGATAGCTATCGCCGCGATAGTCATCTGCCACGAATCTTGGGTCAGATGGACCTGCCACGGCCAGCCGCCGCAGTCATGGCGCTCTTAGGAAAAGAAGCCGAACTCGAAGCCCACCGCAAAGAAAAGGCGGGCCACTACCGGCCCGCCCACCACGTTGACGTCCTGATCGCCCTCTTGGGAGAAGTCCGCATCATGCGGGCTGCGCAGAACAGACTTTAGGTGAATGCATCCGGCATGCTGGCTTTCTTCTCAGCCACATACGCCCGCAACCGTGCCTCGATTTCAGGATCGAGAGGCGGTTGCTGGTATGTGTCCAACAATTTCTTGACCCGTGCCGATGCCAGCACCTGCGTATCGCGCGCGCCTTCTTCATCCCAAGTCTCAAACGGCTTGTAGTCGAACAGATCAGACCGCCAGAAGGCTGTTTTGAAATTCGCCTGTGTGTGCTCACAGCCAAGATAGTGACCACCCGGTCCGACCTCTGCAATCGCACCCATGGCTTGCCCGTTTTCAGACAGGTCCACACCTTTGGCAAAGTGGTGCAAGGTGCCAAGCTGATCGGCATCCATGACAAACTTTTCAAAGGAGGCGACAAGCCCGCCTTCAAGCCAGCCGCAGCTGTGCAGCATGAAGTTCACACCCGAAAGCAAACCCATCTGCAGGCTGTTGGCCGTCTCATAAGCGGCCTGTGCGTCAGGAAGCTTCGAGCCGCAGAACGATCCAGCCGACCGATATGGCAGGCCCAGACGGCGGGCAAGCTGCCCTGCCCCGTAGGTGATGTGTGACGCCTCTGGCGTACCGAAAGTCGGCGCACCAGAGTTCATATCAATGGATGTGACAAATGTTCCGAAAATCACAGGCGCACCCGGGCGGATGAGCTGGCTGTACGCGACGCCAGCCAGCACCTCAGCCATCACTTGCGTCAAGGTCCCGGCCACTGACACAGGTGCCATCGCACCGCCAACGATAAACGGACTGATGATTGACGCCTGATTATTGCGTGCATAGACCTCAAGCGCGCCCATCATGATGCTGTCGAACGTCAATGGAGAGTTGATGTTGATCAGCGAGGTCATGACGGTGTTTTCCTGGACAAATTCCTTGCCGAACAGGATTTCACACATCTCGATACTGTCTTGCGCGCGGCTTGGCTCGGTCACTGACCCCATAAAAGGTTTGTCGGAATAGATCATATGCGTCAGCAACATATCCAGATGTCGCTTGTTCACAGGCACATCTGTTGGTTCGCAAACTGTCCCACCTGAGTGATGCAACCACTTTGACATATAGCCCAGCTTTACGAATTTCTCGAAATCCGCCATCGTCGCATAGCGGCGTCCGCCTTCTGCGTCCCGTACAAAGGGCGGTCCATAGACAGGGGCCAGAACAAGGTTCTTGCCACCCACGACAACCGACCGCTCGGGATTGCGTGCATGTTGGGTGTATTCCGAAGGGGCGGTTGAACAAAGCTTGCGCGCAAGCCCACGCGGAATACGCACTCGCTCCCCTTCGATTACAGCGCCGGCGTCTTTCCAAAGCGCCAAGGCGTCAGGATTGTCAACGAAATTGACACCGATTTCGGCCAACACCGTTTCGGCATTCGCTTCAATGATATCCAACGCTTCTTCGGTGAGCACTTCGAAGTTCGGCACATTGCGTTCGATATACTTCGCAGTTTCGACACTGACCGCTGTTCGCTCTGCGCGGCGTGCTGCGCCACCTCCGCCCCGCGCGCGACGCCCTGTGCGTACTGCTGTGTCAGACATGCCAAACTCCTGTTTTTCGAGGCGTCCCTAATTTTGAGGCAAGTGATACACCCCAGCATGATACCGCCGTGCAGAGTTTGCGTCCCTTCAGGCGCGAAAACGACATTGATGAAATTTGCTTTCCCCCAGCACGGCAGAGGGTTAGCGTGCGACCAACACAAACGTGGGTGAAGGGGGAACACACCATGTCGGGACAAAATCTATTGAGCGCGGCTGCGACCGCTCTGGCGTGCATCGTGGCGCAAGGCGCCGCTGCACAGAATTGGGATGGTGCCTACTATGGTGCTTCCGCTGGTGTGGGAATTGGCACCTACACCCAAGGCGTGCCTGACCTCGACCAGCCCGGGCTCGACGTCGACGTAGGCGGTCTGATCTTTGGCGGTCATGCTGGTTTTCAGATACAAAACGGTCAGACCGTCGTTGGTGTTGATGCAGCTATCACGACAGGCCCAAGCGGTGCCACCGATCAAGGTACGACTGGCGCGACGTGGGAATGCACCACAGGAGATTGCACCGTCGCCATTACGGCAATGGCAACGCTGCGCGCAAAATTCGGATACCTCGTTGACACGCGCACAATGGTTTACGGGGCTGGCGGCTTGGCCCTCGCCGCGGTCGAAGGCGGCATCGAGAACAGCCCTCAGGAAGGCAGCTCCACCGCAAGCGGCTTGACTTACGCCATCGGCGCAGAACGTATCACAAGCCCGTCCACGACCATTTTCGGCGAGGTCGGGTTCTACGATCTCGGGGCTTTGACCTTTGGTACAAACGACGAAGAGACGGCTGATTTTCAGGCCGACGGCGATTTTCTGGCCGTGCGCCTTGGGGTGAATATCAACTTCTGAATTTCCATCAGGTCGATGCGCGTCAGTCGCAATGCGACCGACCTCTTGCGCTTAAACCCACTGCGCTTTACGGGTGCGGCATGGAACAGAACACGCATGAACGCCTGCTGATCATCGACTTCGGAAGTCAGGTCACGCAACTCATCGCCCGCCGCCTGCGCGAGCTGAATGTCTACTGTGAAATTCACCCCTATCAGAACGTGACTGACGGCTTTCTGGCGGACTTTGCCCCGCGGGCCGTGATCCTGTCTGGTGGCCCTGACAGCGTCACCCGCGAAGGATCACCCCGCGCACCCGAGACACTTTGGGACATGGGCGTGCCTGTCCTGGGCATCTGCTATGGCCAGCAGACGATGATGACGCAATTGGGTGGCAAGGTCGTCAGCGGTGAAGGCACGGCAGAGTTCGGGCGGGCTTATGTGACGCCAAAAGGCAAGCTGTCACTTCTGGAGGGCTGGTTCGCAACAGACCGAGAACAAGTCTGGATGAGCCATGGCGACCATGTCTCTGAAATTGCTCCGGGTTTTGAGGTTTACGGAACATCGCCAAATGCACCTTTTGCGGTGACGGCTGACGTTGCGAGGAATTTTTATGCCGTCCAGTTTCACCCCGAAGTCCACCACACGCCAAACGGTCTGAAGCTCTATGAAAACTTCGTGCGCATCGCCGGTTTCTCTGGCGATTGGACGATGGGTGCCTATCGCGAGCAGGCAATTGCGGCGATCAAGGAACAAGTCGGTGACGCCCATGTCATTTGCGCTCTGTCAGGTGGGGTCGATAGCTCCGTTGCGGCGGCACTTTTGCATGAGGCGATTGGCGATCAGTTGACCTGCGTCTTTGTCGATCACGGTTTGCTGCGCCTCAATGAGGCAGAAGAGGTCGTTGGCATGTTCCGCGATCACATGAACCTCAAGGTGATCCACGCCGACGAATCCGAGCTCTTCCTAGGCGAACTCGAAGGCGTCAGTGACCCCGAGACAAAGCGCAAGATCATCGGCCGCCTGTTCATTGATGTGTTTCAGAAATACGCCAATGGCATCGAAGGCGCCGAATATCTGGCGCAGGGCACGCTCTACCCTGACGTCATTGAAAGCGTCAGTTTTTCCGGCGGTCCTTCGGTCACGATCAAAAGCCACCACAATGTTGGCGGTCTGCCGGAAAAGATGGGGCTCAAACTGGTTGAGCCTTTGCGCGAACTTTTCAAAGACGAGGTACGCGCGCTTGGTGTTGAACTGGGCTTGCCGAAATCCTTCATCGGACGCCACCCGTTCCCCGGACCTGGCCTCGCCATTCGCTGCCCTGGTGAAATCACACGCGAGAAGCTGGAGATCCTGCGCAAAGCTGACGCGGTCTACATTGATCAGATCCGCAGACACGGCCTTTATGACGATATCTGGCAAGCTTTCGTGGCGATCCTGCCTGTGCGAACCGTCGGTGTGATGGGCGATGGCCGGACATATGACTACGCCTGTGCGTTGCGCGCGGTGACATCCGTGGATGGCATGACCGCCGATTACTATCCTTTCACACACGAATTCCTTGGCGAAACCGCGACGCGGATCATCAATGAGGTGCAGGGGATCAACCGTGTCACTTACGACATCACCAGCAAGCCGCCCGGAACGATTGAGTGGGAATAGGACGCTAGTTGCGCTGCGCAGCCAGCAGGAGCGAGGCGTCAAATTCACCGACAGCGCAAGCACTTAGACCCCGTTCATAACCCGTTTTCAACCATCGCATCCGGTCCGACACAGGGATGGGCAAATGCGGCCCGCGCGACAATGGGCTGCGCCCCCAGTGCGGACGGTCGAATGGATCATCTGTGACATAGGTTGTCAGATCGGGAAGTGGCAGGTCGGCCTGCGCCAAGACGAATCCCGCAATGCAATCTACCTGACGCTCGACCCACCCACGTAACATTGCTTCATCTTCGGGGCGCGCGCGAATTGTGCGCAAGGCAACATCGGCAACCCCATGCTGAACCTGCACTGCATGTCCGTAAACATGTGCCACGAGGTAGCTCAGGAACGGCGGCTCGACCGATCCTGCTGAAACATAAATCCGGTTCTGGCTGGTGCAGTATGCGACTGTGGGGTGCACCGTTTCATCAGCGCCGCACTGACCTGCGATGCGATCTGCCGTGACCTGTTGAGGCATACGCGCAAATGATGCATCGGCAACTGCCGCCACCCGCTGTGCCACGTCAGCAGTCGCTGGCCCACCCAAAACAACGATGATCAACACATAAAGAAGTCTCATGTTACACCTCCGCTCATCGACCTAGCGCGAATGTGCTTGCCAAACAGGTTGAGGCGGTGGCAACTGCCCTCATGAACACCACTTTGCAAGCCGCCCTCTGGATGGTGGGCGCGATCACTTCTTTCACCCTGATGGCCATCGCAGGCCGCACAGTCAGTATCGAGCTTGATACGTTCGAAATCATGCTCTTTCGCAGCCTGACTGGCATCGTGGTTGTGGTCGCGGTTGCCTGGTATATGGGCACATTGAAGGAGGTCGGGCGCAACCGACTTGGGCTGCACGCCACGCGCAACATCTGTCATTTTGCAGGACAGAACCTGTGGTTTTACGCAATCACGATGATCCCGCTTGCTCAGGTTTTCGCGCTGGAGTTCACAACGCCGATCTGGGTGATCCTGCTGTCGCCGCTGATCCTGAAGGAACGGTTGACTGCTGTCGGGCTGATCAGCGCTTTGATCGGGTTTCTCGGCATTCTGATTGTCACACGGCCAGATCCTGCGAACATCAATATCGGGTTGATCGCGGCGGCAAGCTGCGCGGTATTTTTTGCAATCACTGCGATCTTCACAAGGCTTCTGACCCGGACCGAGACGATCACGACGATTCTGTTCTACCTCACCACCATGCAAGCCGTCTTTGGCCTGATCTGTGCTGGCTATGACGGCGACATCGCCGTGCCATCGCTTGCAAATGCACCGTGGGTGATCCTGATCGGCTTCGCGGGATTAATGGCGCATTTCTGTCTGACCAATGCTCTCAAGATCGCGCCCGCCAGTGTTGTCATGCCGATTGATTTCGTGCGGCTTCCGACGATCGCGGTGGTCGGTATGTTGCTTTACGATGAGCCGTTGGAAGTTCTGGTATTTGTGGGCGCGGCACTGATCTTCGCGGCAAACTACCTCAACATCACATTCGCCATGCGGCAGAAGTCTGCCTGACAGACAAAACGTCCAATTGGTTGAGATATAGCGTTTTTGTGACGCTACGACTCAACTTTGCAAATGCCGTGGCGTCAATAATTGACCTAAAGCTTAGGCAATCCGTAGTGTCGCCGCACACTTTTTATTCATGACAGGGATGAGGACATGAAGAACGTACTGACAGCGGGCGCGGCCCTGCTGCTGACAACGAGTATTGCAACTGCGGGCGGCCTGGATCGTTCCGGCCAAGGCGTAGGTATCTTGTGGGAAGATGGCGATGTGATCCAGCTTTCCTTTGGTGGGGCAAGCCCGACTGTATCCGGCACAGCCATTCCACTGCTGGGCGGCTTTGACTCCGAAGATATGTCGCCAAGCTATTTCAACCTCGGCTTCGGCTACAAGAACGAGCTGTCAGACACGACCTCGATCGCAGTCATCATTGATCAGCCATTTGGCGGCGATGTTGATTACCCAGTTGGCACAAACTATTTCGCCCAAGGCGCAACTGCCAGCGTTGACAGCTTCGCAGTTACAGGTCTGGTGAAGTACCAGCTGAACGAAAATGCAAGCGTGTATGGCGGTCTGCGTTATCAGTCCATCAAATCCGCAGTCGAAATTCCAGCCGGTCCCTATGAGCTTGAAACAGAAAGCACCACCGGCACAGGTTATGTCGTCGGTGCGGCTTACGAGATCCCTGAGATCGCATTCCGCGTCGCCCTGACTTACAACAGCGCGATCGATCACGAGCAGGAAACACTCGAGAACGGCGTTCTTGCGACAACAACATCTTTCAGCTCGCCACAGTCGGTGAACCTCGATTTCCAGTCTGGTGTCGCTGAAGATACGCTCGTCTTCGGTACAATCCGCTGGGCCGAGTGGTCGTCGTTTGCATTCACACCGGCAGGCTATGCGGGCGCGAACGCAGGTGCGTCTCTGCTGTCCTACGATGATGATACGGTGACCTATACGCTTGGCGTTGGCCGTCGCTTCAGCGATGTCTTCTCGGGCTTTGCAACAGTTGGCTATGAAGCGGCAACTGGTGGGTATTCCGGCAACCTCGGGCCAACCGATGGTTTCACAAGCGTGGGTCTGGGCGGGACATATCAGGTTCAGGAGAACCTGAAACTGACCGGCGGTATCACCTACGTGATGATCGGCGATGCTGTCGTCGAGAACCCGCTTGCTCCTGACACCGATGGTGCTTTCTTCGAAGACAACAGCGCAATTGGTGCTGGTCTGCGGGTGACATACTCTTTCTAAGACCGACAACGGGAACACAATTTCAAAGCCCCGCCAGCCAGCGGGGCTTTTCTTTTGCCATAGCGCAAGAAACGGGTTGTCCAATCGTCGGTTTCCCTGCCAGATCAACCGCATGGATCAAGCACAGAAATCAATCTCGCCAGCGGCATGGGCACAGCTTTTCACGCTCGCCCTTATTTGGGGCGCATCGTTTTTTTCAATCAGAATTGCGCTGAATGAAATCGGGCCGTTGACGGCTGTCGCACACCGTACGGGATGGGCCATGTTGGTTCTGTGGGCTTATATCCTTTACAAAGGGTTACCTCTGCCGACAGGTCGTCGGATCTGGGGGGCTTTTCTTGTGATGGGCTTGCTCAACAACATGATCCCGTTCAGCCTTATGGCATGGGGCCAGTTGCATATTGAAACCGGACTAACGTCCATCCTCAACGCAGCGACGGCTATATTCGGTGTCATTGTTGCAGCAATTTTCTTTGCAGACGAGCGTTTAACGCTGCGAAAGGGGATCGGCGTGATCCTTGGCTTTTTCGGCGTCGCGACAGCAATCGGTCTGGAGTCGTTCCGGAGTTTCGACATCCGCTCGATGGGGCAACTTGCCGTGATTGCAGGCACGATAAGCTATGCTTTGGCAGGCGTCTGGGCCAGAAAAACGCTGTCGGGTCTTTCCCCGCAAGTGGCCGCCGCTGGCATGTTGACCGGTGCAAGCCTGATCAGCATACCGACCGCGTGGTTCGTTGAGGGGCCGATCACACTCAATCTCGCCGGAGCGACATGGGCAGCCATCGCCTATTATGCGCTTGTCGCAACTGCTCTGGCTTATCTGCTTTACTACCGCGTTCTTGCAGTTGCGGGCAGTGGAAACCTGATGTTGGTCACCTTGCTCGTCGCACCCGTAGCCATTGTCCTTGGTGCCGTCGCACTAGGAGAGGAATTGCCTGCGCGCGCCTATCTTGGCTTTGGCATCCTTGCGCTTGGGCTACTGATCCTTGACGGGCGCCTTTTCAAGTCCGGCCAGCACCGCGTGCGCCGCGCGTAGACCCGGTGGTTGACCGCCCTGCCCCAGACGTTCCATGGTGAGCGCCATCGCCTCCCGCTGTGCGTTCGGATTTTTCAGGACGGCGAGCATTGCCTCTGCAATCGGCGCTGGCTGGCATTTGTCGCCAATGAATTCGGGCACCGCGCGGGTTTCCGATACAAGGTTCACCAGCGTGACCGTATCAACCATCAGCATCCGACTGATGATCTGGCGGCTGAGCCACGCCATATCGTAAGCAATCACCATGGGCGTATTGCTTGCAGCCAATTCCAGAGACACCGTGCCGGAGGCTGCCAAGGCCACATCAGCGCGCTTGAACCAAGCCGCCTTTTGCGCATCCGCCGGAGACAGGACCGTGACCGGCGTCTTCCAATGACTGACTTTGTCCTGCACCAAGCCGTGCACGTTCTGCGTTGTGGGTATGACAAACCGCGCGTCCGGTATCTCTGCCGCCATCTTCGCAACGACGTCGCCGAAGCGATCAGCCAGCCGTATCACCTCACCCCGTCGGCTGCCCGGTAGAACAAGGATCACCGTGCCGTCACCAAGTGCCGCGGCCTCCGCATCACTCGCGACGGGTTCGGCCACGACAGGATGCCCGACAAAGTCGCATCGCATCCCGGCAGTTTCCATCAGAGGTGGCTCAAACGGAAAAAGCGCCAGAACATGATCGATGAAACCCGACATCTTTTCTGCCCGTTTGGGACGCCACGCCCAGACCGTCGGCGCAACATAGTGGACGGTTGGTGTTTTGCCCGCTGCCTTCACCAATCGCGCAACACGCAGGCAGAAGTCAGGGCTGTCAATCGTGATCAGGACGTCGGGTTGGGTTGCAAGAACCGCATCCGCCATTTGCCGGATACGCGCCTTGAGCGCCCGATACTTTGGCAGAATTTCCGCCAACCCCATGACTGACAGTTCGTCCATCGGAAAGCGGCTTTGCAGGCCTTGAGCCTGCATCAACGGGCCACCAACACCGTCGAAGGTCACGTCGTCGCGCAACGCTTTCAACCCCGCCATCAGCGCCGCACCCAGTTTGTCACCTGAGGCTTCACCAGCGATCAGAAAGACCCTCATGCGCCCCCCTTGGGCCGCACCCAGAAGAACAGCCCAGCACGGTCCAGCTCGTTCAAGACGCGATCGAACTCAAGCACCATGACGCCGCCCGCTTCGATCACAATTCCGGCCAATCCAGCCCGAATGGCATGTGCTGCCGTCTGGGGCCCGATGACCGGAAGATCGGCGCGGCGGTCCTGATCTGGCTTCGGCCCTTTGAAGAGAATTGCGCCTCGCAGGTCACTTGGATCACCATCAGCGCCGCTCAACCACTCAGAGGCGCTGCCAAGCACATCGCCCATCAGATCAACAGCCCCCCAAAGCGGATCCTCTGCCGGGGCAAATCGCGCGAACATCGCGTCGGTCCCGTCCTGACCCTCTTTGGCGAGCACCCTACCCTTGCGGACAAGACAAGCCTGACCTTGGTCTGCGCGACCCATTTCAGCCAGCGTCTGTTCGGCCGCCACAGCATCGTTTTTGTGGTCGATTGTCACAACAGCACGCGAGTGCACACCTGCTGCTGGTAACAAATCCGGTGCAATCTCATGCGCCGCCCTGACGGTGAAGCCATGGTCTTCAAATATCGCGATGATCGCCCTCAAGGCTCCGTCATCGCCCGACGCGATCGCCGCCTGTATCCGCGGGACAAGGGGCATGGTTTTCGCGTCGATCTCTGACCGGTCGATCTTTGGCCGCCTGACCGCGCCGGCCATGCAAATCTCGGTCACGCCCCGGTCCGACAGTTCGGAGAGAAACCGGCCCAGGTGTTCGATCCGAAAGGTGATGTCCGGAGTAACCGCCGGCCGAAACCCTGAAAGGGCGCACACCAATGGCCGCGTGTCCAACCGCGCGATCAACGCTGGCGGAAGCTCCCCTGTCCCTGCAATCAGCGCCAGCATCAGCCGGGGGTCAGAAAGTTGCGGTCGGTATCACCAAGGATGAATGCGACCATTTCCTGAACATAGGCGCTGTCGCTTTCATCAGCCAGTCTGCGGGCACGGTCATGGAATGTGCCTTCGCCGTCTTTGAGCATCTGGAACGCGGCCCGTAGCGCGGTGATATCCGCGCGGTCAACGCCCTTGCGCTTGAGACCAACCAGATTGAGACCATCAAGCGCGCCGCGCGGACCTTGGACGAGGCCATGCGGCACCACGTCCTTTGTCACCATCGACACAGCGCCGATAATGGCCCCCTTACCAATGCGCACCCACTGGTGCACACCTGAAAGGCCCCCAATGATCACGTCGTCCTCGATAATGCAGTGACCTGCAACGGCTGACGAATTCACGACAATCACTCGGTCACCGACCTGAGCATCATGCGCGATGTGACACCCTGCCATGAAAAGCCCGTCATCCCCCACTTTGGTCAATCCGCCGCCATGGGTTGTCCCGATATTCATCGTGACGTGCTCTCTGATGCGGTTACGTTTGCCAATACGCAGTTTGGCTGGCTCCCCGTCATACTTGAGGTCCTGTGGGATCTCGCCCAGCACGGCAAAGGGAAAGACAACCGTTTCGTCACCTATTTGCGTATCGCCTTGCACCACCACATGGCTCTTCAGCGTCACGCGGTCACCCAGAACGACATCTGCACCAATGACGCAAAACGGGCCAATCGTGCAGTCGGCACCGATGGTTGCGCCCTCTTCGACAACGGCAGAAGGGTGGATGCCCGTCATGCGTTCTGCATATCCATCATGGCGGTGAACTCGGCTTCGGCTGCAAGTTCGCCATCGACTTTCGCCACGCCCTTGAATTTCCAGACCTTGCCGCCGGGCTTTCCACGTGTGGTTTCGACATACATCTCAAGCACGTCACCGGGCACAACCTTGCGACGGAATTTGCAGTTGTCGATCCCCATGAAGTACACCAGCAAATTGCCGTCCGTCAGACCCAAGGACGCGCCCACCATCACGGCTGTGGTTTGCGCCATCGCCTCGACAATGGTGACGCCTGGCATGATTGGATTCGCCGGAAAGTGCCCCTGAAAATGCGGCTCGTTCATCGTGACGTTCTTGACACCCACGGCCGTTTTGATCCCGTCAATGCTATGCACTTTGTCGACCAGCAAAAACGGATAGCGGTGCGGTAGAATTTTTTGGATCAGGTGAATATCGGCGGTCGTGACAGCGTCAGTCATGGGTGTCCCTATCTTGTGCGCTCGGCAGCAGCGGTGGCGAGCATTACTTCATCACTAGCAAGGCCGGTAAATGGCGGCAAGCTCAGGGTTCGTCAGTGCCATCGCCAAGCTGGGCATTTACACGCGCGATTGCTTCGTCGGTGATATTGGCCGATCTGATTGAAAGAACGACATTGCGCTGTTCCATCACCAGTGTGGCTCCTCGCTCAAGCATGATACCGGCCACAATTCCCTGAATGCGTTCTTCAAACTCGACCCGCGCTTCGGCGTTTGCGCGCTGGAACTCGACGTTCTTGGCATCACGGACACGGCGGACTTCCTGCACCTTGGCATCAAAAGCCTCTGATTCCGCGCGAAAAGCTTCCGGCGTCATCTCAGGCCTTCTGAGCGTCAGACTGCGCTCCTCTTGTGTCAGCGATTCAACGATCCGGTCGTTCTCCGCCTGTATCTCTGCGGCCTGTTCCGCCAGATCAGCTGCGACCCGCCGACCGAAATCACTTTCCAGATAGAGCCGATCACTGTCGATGATGAGGACCTGGGGACGCAGCTCTTGCGCCTGCGCTGACACTGTCAGCGCAAACCAAACCAAAGCCGCGCGCAGAAACCACATCAGAAGCTCGTCGAGATCGTGATTTCAAAGTTCCGGGTGTTGTCCTCAGGCTGCACATCAAGTGGCTCGGTAAAGTTGAAACGCAGAGGTCCGATTGGTGTGGTCCAGAACAATGACAGGCCAGCGATGGCACGCCCTGTAAAGTCATTATAGATCACATTGGATGTATCGACATCGCCAACGTCCCAAACCGAGCCGTAGTCGATGAACGCACCACCGGAGAGGTTGTACTCGCTTGGCAGACCAAGGGGAAATTCCGTCTCAAGACGCAGCACCGAGAACGCGTTACCGCCAAGGGCATCATCTGTCAGTGCATCTCTTGGGCCGATCCCGCCGGGTTCAAAACCGCGCATGATACGGCTTCCAAGGAAGAAACGGTCTGTCACACGGCTGCGGCCCTCCTGATACGTCAGAAGCCCGCCCTCAAGCGTTGCCCGCAAGGTGACTTCTTCGTTCCAGATGCGTGTCTCAGCACCTGCCAAAGCGGTGGTTTTGATGAACTGCTTGTCGCCGAAACCGAATTCCTGACCGAACCGCAGCACGACACCCGCGTTCGGGTTCAAACCAGTGCGCCGGTTGTCATAGGAGAATGCGTAACCGACCGAATTGGTCCAAATGCCACCCTCTTCGGCTTCTGCGGCGATAATCTCGCTGGCATCATCCGAAACATCGGTGAGGTCATTATATTCCAACGCGTAGTAAACTGTCAGACGGCTTTCATCGCTGATCGGAAAGCTCAGTTGCGGAGAAATCCGGAAGGTCTCAGTGTCGTAAAGCGCGTTCTCATTGTCCGTCGTCGCATAGTTGAGGTCAAACGATCCACGCAGATCACGGCCCAACAATTGCGGTTCAGTGAAACCAAAATTGAACCGGCGATTGCTCTCGGCTGTCGAGATATCCACGTTCAGGCGCTGGCCACGGCCTTGGAAGTTCGCCTGCCGATAGGTCGCTATCAGGCTTGCGCCGGTATCACTGTTAAAGTTGGCACCGAATGTCAGCGTACCAGTCGGGCCCTCGACCACATCAACGTCAATCACCCGCTGGGACGGGCTGGAACCGGGACGTGTGTTAACCGTGACATTTTCAAAAAAGCCAAGCGCACGGATGCGGCGCGCGCTTTCCTGAATTTCGCGGGGGTTCAAAGGATCACCTTCAACAGTGCGGAACTGCCCCCGAATGACCCGATCAAGCGTGGTGCTGTTCCCTTCGATATCAATCCGCTCGACAAAGACACGCGGGGCGGATGTCAGCACGTAATTGACGTCAAGCGTCAGATCGCGCGGGTTTCTTGTGATCTGAGGTTCCACCTGAACAAATCGCAATCCACGGTCCACAGCCAAGCGTTCCAGACGCGTGATGTCATCAGCGATGGGGACCGGTGAATAGGTCGCACCAGAGCGCAGACGCACCTCGTCTTCGAAGTTGGCAGCATCAACGCCGTTAATAGCGCTCGACACTGACACGGACCCGATCGAGAACCGTTGACCTTCCTGGATATTGTAGGTGATCAGATAGGCATCGCGTTCTCGCGTCAGCGTCACGTCGATGTTCTGGATGACAAAGTCGGCAAAGCCGCGCGACTGGTAGAAATCGGTCAGAACCTGACGGTCCTCTGCCACGCGCTCGGGCGAGAACGTGTCGCGGGCCACAAGAATGCGGAAAACACCAGCCTCCTTGGATTCCAGTACGCGCCGCAGACGATTTTCAGAGAAGCTTCTGTTGCCGACAAAGCTGATCCGGCCAATTTCAGTCACCGCAGATTCGATGACTTCAAAAACCAGATCGACACGGTTTTCAGAGCGCGGGATGATCCGCGGGGTGACGGTGGCGTTGATCCGTCCCTGCCGTGCGTAAGCTTCTGAAATAGCGGCCGTATCAGCTTCTGCTTGCGCGGGGGTAAAGACGCGGCGTGGCTGAGACTGGATCAAGGGCAGCAGGTCTGCATCACTGATGCGGCTGTTTCCTTCGATATTGATGCGGTTGATCGTCGGGTTTTCCGCAACCTCAATCACAAGCTGACTGCCACGCGGTGTCAGGTCAACCGAGGAAAACAGGCCGCTCTCGCGCAAGCTTTGGCCTGCATCGTTCAGACCAGCTGTCGAAAGCGGAACACCTGCTTGCAGCCCTGCAATATTCAGGATCGTTGCATCGCCGACACGCTGATTGCCTTCGACGGCAAAACTACTGAATGAGAAGCTTTGTGCGACGGCGGAAACGGCACCCATCGTCACCAATGCGCCTGCAAAAAACAGTGTCTTAGCGCCAGACCAGTAGCGCGCCAGACTGCGCCCACCCAAAACCATCATCTCGACCGCCCCTCGCAATTTTACTTATGCATTTGGAGTAGCGACAAAGCCCAGCGATGTCAAAACGCGAGCAACGTCTCGAGCACGTTTTTACGGGCACAAAATGGTGTCGTTGAGAATGGTGAAAGTCATCATCGACAGGATCAAAGCAAGCCCCATGAACATGAACACCTGCACGGCCCGATCACTCGGCTTGCGGCGCGTCACTGCCTCATAGGCATAAAAGACAAGATGCCCGCCATCGAGGACCGGGATCGGAAACAGATTGATCAAACCAACCGCTGCTGAAAGCGCGCCGATGAACCAGATAAAGCTCTGCGCACCCTGCTCTGCCATCGATCCGCTGGTCTCGGCAATGCCGACGGGGCCAGAGAGGTTACAGGTCGAAATTTGTCCGACGATGATGTGCTGCAGCGCAGACAATGATGTGGTGAGCGTATTCCACAACCCCTGCGCGCCCAGTGAGACAGACTCAAATAGGCCGACACCTTCTCTGAGTTCCTCGAAAAAGATTGTCCCGCTGATCCCGATCAGCCACCGCGTCTCAAAGCCGCCCTCGGGAAGAGGCAGATCAACCCGCCGGGGGGCGATGGTTTTTGTCAGCGTCTCACCATCGCGCCAGACCGTGAAATCAAGCGGTGCACCATCAGCCGCCAGCACAATGTCCTGCACTTGGGAAAACGCAAAGACCGGTTCGCCGTTAATTGTCGTGATCACGTCATTGATCTTGATGTCCGCGTCATCTGCCGCTGATCGAGGCGTCACGCTCAGAACTGCGGGCGGAAAATAGTACGGTCCTTCGACATCCATCACGCGGCCATCGCGCTCAATTGTGTAGGTGAGCGTCTCTTGCACCGGAACACGGTCTGTAAGGCTGGTCGTTGCGGTCACATCGTCGAAACGCTGCCCCTCCACGGCAATCAGCACATCACCTGAGCGCAAGTCACTTTGATAACTTGCGGGAAGCGGTCTGAGGTCATCAAAGGTCAAAGGCGTCACAGAGCGCCCCTGATACATGATCGAGCCTGCAAAGATGGCAATCGCCAGAATAAAGTTGAAGGCGGGACCCGCCGCAACAGTCAACGTCCGCGCCCAGAGCGGTGCGCCAAGCATGGTGCGTCGCATCTCGGACGGGGCGACCTGCCCGTCACTGCCGACACTTGCGGCATTCGCATCACCCATAAATCGGACGTAGCCACCTAGAGGCAGCGCCGCGATTTGCCATTGGGTGCCGCGTTTGTCTGTCCGGCTGTAAAGCACCGGACCAAAGCCCAGCGAAAACACTTCAGCATGGATGCCACACCAGCGCCCTACGATGTAATGTCCGTATTCGTGGATTGCGACAATCACCGAGAGCGCCACGACAAAGGCGACGATCATGAATGCGAAATTGCCAAACTGGGGCAGAAACTGCATCAGGTCCAAAGGTTTATCCCAAATTCTTCATAGCTTCAGCGGCATAGATTCGTGCCAGCCGGTCTGTCTCTAACACGCTATCTAGGGTGATCGCCTGAGATTGCAGCCCATCACCTGATGACATTTTCTCAAGCGTCTTTGCGACAACTGTCGACATGTCCAAAAATCCGATGTCACCCGCGATGAAACCGTCGAGTGCCTGTTCTTTGGCGGCATTAAAGACCGCACCAGACAGACCGCCTGTGGCCATCACATCTTTGGCAATACCAAGTGCGGGGTAGCGCGCCTGATCCGGTGCCTCGAATGTCAGTTGCCCGATCTTGCCAAGATCAAGCCTTTCCACGGGCAGGTGCTGCCGTTCCGGCCAATGGAGCGCATATCCGATAGCGTGACGCATATCCGGCGGCCCCACATGCGCCATGAGCGCCCCATCGTTAAAGCCGACCAAAGCATGGATCAGGCTTTCGCGATGAACCAGCACCTCGATCATTTCAGGCGGAACACCAAAGAATTCTTTGGTTTCAATCAGCTCCATCGCTTTATTAAACATTGAAGCGCTGTCGATGGTGATCCGCTGCCCCATATCCCAATTCGGATGGCTTGACGCTTCTGCCAGCGTTGCAGTTGCCAGCTTTTCAATCGGCCAGTCACGGAACGCGCCACCGGAGGCGGTGATGATCACGCGCTCAACCGCGGCCATATGCTCCCCGACGAGCGCCTGAAAAACGGCTGAATGCTCGCTATCGACAGGCAAGACTGTCGCGCCATGCGCCTTGGCACGGCCCAACAGAAGCGGCCCGGCAGTCACGAGCGATTCCTTATTGGCAAGTGCAAGGGTCGTGCCATGTGCCAAGGCCTCTAGCCCGGGGACAAGACCGGCAGCACCGACAATCGCCGAAAGCGCCCAATCAACAGGGCGCGATGCGGCCTCAACAATCGCCTCACCGCCAGCGGCCACTTCGACATTTGTATCGGCCAGCAAGTCCTTCAGTTCTGCGTAGCATTCAGGATAGCAGGTCACGGCAAGATCGGCATTGAGCGCCCGCGCATCCTTTGCCAGTTGCGCGACATTGCGACCGCCAGTCAGGGCTACAACGTCATAGTGATCCAGATCACGCGCGACGAGGTCCAACGCACTTTGACCGATTGACCCTGTTGCGCCGAAAAAAGTGATGCGCCTCAAAAGACGACCCCCGGCACATCAAAGACATCGGCCACGACAATCAGGAAAAGCGAGGCCCCCAAAAGCGCGTCGAAACGGTCAAACAGGCCACCATGACCGGGGATCAGCGTCGAGCTGTCCTTGACCCCCATCCGCCGCTTGAGTGAGCTTTCCGCGATGTCCCCCATTTGACCAGCAAAGCTGAGGATCACAGAGATCAGAATGACCCAAAGGCCCGCATTGGTGAAAATGGTGAAAAGAAACCCGACGATTGCGGCACCGATCCAACCGGCGACTGTTCCGCTCCAGGTTTTCTTGGGGCTGATTGCTGGCCAGAACTTCGGCCCTCCAAAAGCCTTCCCTGCAAAATACCCAAAGATATCCGTCACGATCACGACTGACATAAGCCACAGGAGCCAGAAAAAGCCGAAATCCTCGCGGAAATGCACAAGGCCCCATCCGGCGACCTGAATCCCCAACGCAAAAATAAAAAACGTCTTCTTCTCGGTATTAAGCTGCGTGACACCGATCACGGGGACAATCAAAAACAGCAACATGCCCCATGGGCTGTTCTCAACAAGCTGGCCCGACATGATCGAGGCAACCAATGCGGCCAGCAACATCCCCTTTGTCGGTTCCTTGGGGCGGATCATCATCCACAATTCCCAGACCATGACCGCCGTCACAAAGACGACAAGCATCTGGAACCATATCCCGCCCATGATCACGCCGGCAGCACCAACAACGACCATCGCGGCGCTTGATGTCAGCCGGACTGTCAGGTCATCCCATTTGGCAGGTATTGGCGGCGGGGTCGTCATACTTAGGCTCGGACAGCTCCGAAACGTCTATCGCGCTTGCCAAACTGACCCAGCACTTTGGCAAATTCTGCAGTCGAGAAGTCCGGCCAAAGCGTGTCGACAAACTCGTATTCGGCATAAGCCGATTGCCACAACAAAAAGTTCGAAATGCGCGCTTCGCCGCTTGTCCGGATCACCAGATCAGGATCAGGGAGCACATGCGTATCAAGGAACCGTGCCAGCGTTTCGGCATCGACGTCTTTGTGGGTCAGCCTGCCCTGTTCGATCTCATACGCAAGACGCTTGGCAGCGCGGGTCACCTCATCGCGCCCACCGTAGTTAAGCGCCACCGTTAGATTGACACGGTCATTGCCTGCTGTCCGTAACTCAAGATCATCCATCAGGCTGACAAGTTTCGGATCGAGACGGATCCGGTCACCGATGAAGCGAACGCAGACGCCGCTGGCAAAAAGCTCATCCGCTTCGCGCTCAAGGTATTTGCGGAAAAGCCCCATAAGGCCAGCGACCTCGGTCTGGGTCCGTTTCCAGTTCTCGGTCGAAAAAGCGAATATCGTCAGATACTTCACACCCAGATCAGGGCAGGATTTCACGATTTCTCTGACGCGGCGTGCACCGGCATGATGTCCAAAGAGCCTTGGCCGGCCGCGTTGTTGGGCCCAGCGACCATTTCCGTCCATGATGATCGCCACATGTGACGGTGTCTGCTTTACTTCAGCATCTTTGGGCATAGGTGCCCCCTTATCTATCTATGCAGGTTTAAACCTGCATGATTTCTGCCTGTTTTGTTTCAAGCGTTTCATCGACAATCTTAATGTACTCGTCAGTCACTTCCTGCACGGCCGATTCCCAGAATTTCTGATCATCTTCCGACATGCCGTCGGCCTTGGCTTTCTTGATCTGGTCCATGCCGTCGCGGCGCAAATTGCGGATCGAGACGCGCGCGCTTTCTGCATATTGGCCAGCAACTTTTGTCAGCTCCCTGCGACGCTCTTCGTTCAACTCAGGGATCGGCAGCATGATGATCGTACCGTTAAGTTGAGGATTGATGCCCAAGCCACTCTCCCGGATGGCTTTTTCCACTTTACCGACCAGACCCTTGTCCCAGACGTTGATGGTCACCATCCGCGGTTCCGGCACGTTAACAGTGCCTACCTGGTTGATCGGTGTCATCGCCCCGTAAGCCTCGACCATCACCGGTTCCAGCATCGAGCCTGAGGCACGACCCGTCCGCAGCGATGCAAGTTCGGTCCGCAAGTTGCTGATCGCACCCTTCATGCGGCGGGCCAGATCATCGGTATCCAGTTCAAACTCTTCAGACATATCTTCTGCTCTTCCAAAGGCGCAATTCGCGCCGTTTTCATAGGTTTAGGCGAAACTGCCGGTGTTGTATAGCATTGTGCGCTGCGGACATATCAGTGAAGCGCTTGGAATTTCCAGCATGACTTTGACGAGCGCGGACCGTTTCCATCCTCAAAGCCGCGCAACCATCAATCCTGGACGATTGTGTAAGTCCCCTCGCCGGCCAGAATGCCCCTAAATCCACCAGGTTCATCCAGCGAGAACACGATGATGGGCAGGTCATTGTCCCGCGCCAGCGCAATCGCACTGGCATCCATGACGCCAAGGTGCTGTTGCAGCACCTCGTCGTAGCTCACTTCTTCATAGCGTTTGGCATCGCTGTGCTTGGCTGGATCTTTGTCGTAGACACCATCAACCTTTGTGCCCTTGAAGATTGCCTCGCAATTCATCTCATTGGCGCGCAGCGTGGCTGCAGTATCGGTCGTGAAGTAAGGGTTTCCCGTGCCCGCTGCGAAGATGCACACCCGCTTTTTCTCCAAGTGGCGCACGGCGCGGCGACGGATATAGGGCTCTGCCACCTCGTTCATCGTGATTGCCGAGATCACGCGGGTATGGATGCCCAACTCTTCCAATGCAGACTGCATGGCCAGCGCATTCATAACTGTCGCCAACATCCCCATGTAATCCGCTGTGGTACGCTCCATCCCTTGTGCAGAACCTTGCAGGCCGCGGAAGATGTTGCCACCTCCGATCACCATGCAGATCTCGACACCCATATCGTGGACCGACTTTACCTCACGCGCGACGCGCTGAACCGTCGGCGGGTGCAAACCGAAGGAAGTATCACCCATCAGCGCCTCCCCCGAGATTTTGAGCATGACCCGTTTGTAAGCCGTCTTCTCACTCTCGCTCATGGCGCACCCCCACATGGATTCCAAATTGGCGCTAAACTGTCGGAAATCGCGCCAAGGTTCAATGTGCCGCAAGGCGCAAATATGCATGTTCAGAGTTCACGTGGCGAAAACCATCGTCTTTGCCCGATAGCGCTTATCTGTTAAGCGCAGAGGTCACCGAATGTGAGAGCCAAATCCTTGCCTGAAACGATCCGCATCATCCCTTCCCGTCCGGTTCTGATTGCAGGACCGACGGCGAGCGGCAAGTCAGCCTTGGCGCTGGAGATCGCACGCCAGCAAGGCGGCGTGATCGTCAATGCCGATGCGTTGCAGGTTTTTCAGGGCTGGCGTGTTTTGACAGCAAGACCGGATGACGCTGACCTCGCAGCCGCCCCACATAGGCTTTATGGTCACATTCCATTCGATGCAGACTATTCAACGGGGCAATGGCTACGCGATGTGAAGCCCTTGCTGGCCGGTGGTGAGCGTCCGATCATCGTTGGCGGCACGGGGCTGAATTTCCACGCGCTGACCCAAGGGCTGGCAGAGATCCCACCCACACCTCAATCCATCCGTGACGCTGGCAACGCGATGACAAGAGAAGCGATGATTGCGGCCCTTGATCCCGTCACCAGATCGCGCATCGACCTTGCAAACCGCGCCAGAGTGCAGCGAGCATGGGAAGTCCTTGAAACAACCGGACGCGGGCTGGCGGACTGGCAGGACGCCACGCCTCCTCCACTTTTGCCACTTCGGGCGGTCACAGCCATCACGCTTGATGCACCAAAAGACTGGTTGAATGATCGGATTGCGCGACGATTTGATCAGATGCTCGATGGGGGTGCGTTGGACGAAGCAAGGCAGATGCTGCCTCTTTGGGACCCGAGCCACCTGTCATCAAAAGCGATCGGAGCGCCTGAGTTGATAGCATATCTGCGTGGTGAAATGACGTTGGAGGACGCGCGCGACGCAGCCATTGTCGCGACGCGCCAATACGCAAAACGTCAGCGCACCTGGTTCCGGTCACGCCACAAGGCATGGCGGCACATATCCGCTGACCTGCCCGACTTATCTGCAACACTTCGCTTCGACGCTGGCGAGAAATGATTGATTTTGCGCTGTATCCTCCGCTCAATACCGCAAAAGAAAAACAAGTGCTGGGGCGATGCAGGACAGCTTTCTCTCTCTTCCATCAGACTTGCGTCTGATGACGCTGACACATGGTGGGCCACAGGGGCGCTGGCGTAACGAGGCGATGCGCAGTCATTCATCTGCGCGGCTTGTCCTGATCACGCGCGGTCAGGGCCGGATTACCGTTGCGGGACTGACGAATGGGTATGGACCAAACAACCTGATCTATATCCCGCCACACACGATGTATGGCATCGAGGTTGGCCAAACCGTCTTTGGTCAGGTTTTGGCGTTTGACGCCCCGCCCTTCTGGCCGGCGCACGCTTTTCATCTGCGGCTGCGGGACGTCGAGAGGCAAAAGGAAGTCGTCGCACATTATGAAGCCATTGAGCGCGAACTGCGGCCAACTGGTGATCCGAGAGCGGCCGCCTGTCACTTTGGTCTGCTTTCGATTTTCGTCGAACGTCAGTTGGCGGCACAAGACGCAACGAACCTTGACACAAGGCGATCCAGCGCTGCCGCTAAGTTGGTGGAACGCTATACCGCGATGATCGCGCGGCAATATGGATCGAACCGCGGTGTCGTGGACTATGCCGCGGCCTTGGGTGTCACGACGACCCATCTGACACGCTGCTGCCAGAAGACCTGCGGGCGCTCGGCACTGTCGCTCTTGAACGATCGCATACACTACGAAGCCTGCATTATGCTTAAGGAAACAGCGACGCCTGTTCAGCAGATTGCAGCAGATCTAGGCTTCCAATCACCGGCTTATTTTACCCGCAGATTTCAGGAAAAAGCGGGGAAAACGCCGACAGAGTTCAGACGAGTCGAAAAACAACGATAGGTTTTTCAATTTTTCCGTTTTTTGGATTTCTCGCCAAAGCGGTTTGAATGGGCTTGACCCTCATGTCGCTTTTCAACACCCAATATGTCGCAAATGACTTTTCTTTGAACAAAGGATTTGTTGACCTCGCACCTAAAAAAGTGCGGAATGAAGATCGGCGGAGCGAATGCGTGATCTGGGCGGGCCAGTGTTGATCGTCTGTTGCTTCGACAAAATAAGAACTGTGTCACAGGGAGAAACGAATGACGCATGAAACGACAAAAATTCATCCAGCCGCGCTGATGTATGCTGAAGAGGAAAAGGCAGGCAAACTCAGCCGCCGTGAATTCCTCGCACGTACGACAGCCCTTGGTGTTTCAGCAGCGGCAGCCTATGGGCTGATCGGCGCGGCCCAACCAGCAATGGCCGCAGGCCATCAGCAAGGTGGTACCGTGCGCATGCAAATGGAAGTGCGCGCACTGAAAGATCCGCGCACTTACGACTGGACACAGATTGCGTTCTTCTCGCACGGCTGGCTTGAGTACCTCGTTGAATACAACAACGATGGTTCCTTTGCGCCAATGCTGCTGGAAAGCTGGGACGTCAACGATGATGCGACTGTCTACACATTGAATGTCCGTCAGGGCGTCAAGTGGAACGACGGTTCCGACTTCACCGCAGAAGATGTTGCACGCAACATTGCCGGCTGGTGCGACAAGAACGTTGAAGGCAACTCGATGGCCGGTCGTTTTGCGATCCTGATCGACGAAGCCACTGGCATGGCCGTTGATGGCGGTATCGAGGTTGTTGACAGCCACACCGTCCGTCTGAACCTGCCAGGTTCCGACATTACACTGATCGCAGGTATGTCTGACTACCCTGCGGCAATCGTGCCTGCCGGGTTTGATCCAGAAAACATGGTCGGCAACCCTGTCGGCACTGGCCCTTACCTGCCTGACGAGTACGAAGTGGGTGTGAAAGCATCTCTCGTGCGCAACGAAGGTTTCGAATGGTGGGGCTATGAGGCTGGCAAAGGCGCCTACCTCGACCGGATCGAATACATCGACTACGGTACCGACCCATCCGCTTGGGTTGCCGCTGCGGCTGCTGACGAAGTGGACATGTTCTACGAAACCGTCGGTGACTTCGTGGAAATCGTCGAAGGTATCGGCTGGGAGCGGTCCGAAATCGCATCTGCTGCGACCATCGTGATCCGTCCAAACCAGTTGGCCGAAGTTGACGGCATGCAGCCATACGCAGACAAGCGCGTCCGTCAGGCGATTGCACATGCGGTCGACAACGCAGTCTGCCTCGAGCTGGGCTATTCGAACCTCGGTACCGTTGCGCGCAACCAGCACGTTGGTCCGATGCACCCTGCATGGGCGGACGTTCCGGCTCTGGAATACAATCCAGCCCGCGCGATGGAGCTTCTGGAAGAAGCCGGCATGGCTGACTTCGAGTTCGAAATCATTTCCATCGACGATGACTGGCGCAAAAACACCACTGACGCAGTTGCAGCGCAGTTGCGTGACGCAGGCTTCAACGTCAAGCGGACAATCATCCCTGGTTCGACCTTCTGGAACGACTGGACCAAGTATCCGTTCTCGTCCACGAACTGGAACCACCGTCCGCTTGATACCCAGATCCTCGGTCTGGCCTATCGTTCAGGTGAAGCATGGAACGAAGCCGGTTTCTCCAATGCCGAGTTCGACGCCCTTCTGGCAGAAGCCAACGCGATCGCAGATGCAGATGCACGCCGCGAAGTGATGGCCAAACTGCAGGCGATCATGACAGACGAAGGTGTGACCATCCAGCCATACTGGCGTCAAGTCTACCGCCACGCCAAGCCCGGATTTGTGGGTTGGGACATGCACATCGCATACCTGCCGCAGATGTATAAGGTCGCAATCGCGGGCTAAACGAACGAACAGGGCCGCCCGCAGATCGGGCGGCCCTTTTCAGATCAAGGTGGAACACCGGCAAACGGGGCCACAATATCACGTGTCAGACAACGCTCTGACGTAGCTCACCAACAGGGGCCTTTATGGGACTGTTTATTCTGCGCCGCCTTGGGGTCATGATCCTCACGGCTTTATGCCTGACATTTATCGTGTTCTGGCTTACCAACCTCGGACCAAACCTCGAAAAACTGGCCAAGACGCAAGGCAACGCCCGCATGTCGGACGAAGCTGTTGTGACATGGCTTGATAACCGGGGATATTCGCAACCTCTGCCAATCAAATACGGTCAATGGCTTGGCGTCCTGCCAGGTTACGTGATTGAGGGCACCGACGGGGAAACGCGCGCCAGATGTCAGGAACCGGGGCAGCCGATGGAAGAGATTTCGACCTTCTGTGGCATCCTGCAGGGTGATTGGGGCTACTCCACGGTCTTCAAGGAAGATGTTGGCGAAATCATCGCAACCCGCCTTGGTCTGACAGGCAAACTGATGTTCTGGGTGATGATGGTGATGGTGCCAGGTGCGCTGATCATCGGCGTTCTGGCTGGTATGCGGGAAGGATCGCGGACCGACCGGAGTCTTTCGACAGTTTCGATTGTGACCACTGCGACGCCAGAATACGTCTCCGGTGTTGTCTTCATCTCGGTCTTTGCAACAGCAACCTTCGGGATGCAGTGGTTTAAAGGCACCGCGACAGGCGCGATGGATGACGCCAATTTCGAGAACTTCTTCTTGCCGGTGATTACCATTGCACTTTACGGCATGGGCTATATCGCCCGCATGACCCGCGCCTCGATGACTGAGGTGATGACAGCGCAATACATCCGCACCGCACGACTGAAAGGTGTGAGCTTTCCGAAAATCGTGCTGAAACACGCACTGCGCAATGCGCTGATTGCACCGTTCACAGTGATCATGCTGCAGTTCCCTTGGCTCTTGAACGGCGTCGTTATCGTTGAGACGCTCTTCAACTACAAAGGCTTTGGGTGGGTGCTGGTGCAAGCCGCAGGCAATAACGACATCGAGCTTTTGCTGGGTGTTTCCATCGTTTCCGTTTTCGTGGTGCTTGTCACACAGCTGATCTCAGACATCGGCTATGTGTTCCTGAACCCACGCATTCGCATTTCTTAAGGGGGGTCAGAACATGGAAGCTCTCACTTGGACAGGTAGCCTCGGTGCAATTCTCAATCCGGTTCTGATGGTTCTGGTCGGCCTGCTGGCCGTCGCCATTGTGGCCCAAATCGTGCTGGGGTTCTTTGCCCCGGCAGTCACCCTGCAATCCAACCCCGATGGCACGCTGCAGTCGCGTGGCGGTGCACTTGGTTTCTTCGAGAACGCCGTCAAATGGCTGTTTCTCGCAGTGGTCGCCCTGATCGTGGCTTACATCGTCGTGCCATTGGTGATGCCATATGGCAGTGCAGGCATTGTGGGCGAGATGTCAAAACGGTTCTTGCCGGTCTGGATCGCCCTCATCGCGCTCTTCGCCGTCTCGATCTATTACAAGCGCAAGCTTGGTCTTTACGGCAAGCTCTTTGACAGCACCGTCGGCATGATCGGCTTTGGGTTGGTGATGTTCTGGGTCTTTACCGCGATCTTCGTCGGACTATTCGACATGATCGCAACCCATGATTATCTCACTCAGGTTTCAGGCCTGAAGAACAAAGGACCGGGTGTTCCGGTACCGGACGGCACGGCAGGTGACATTCCGCACTACCTTCTGGGTGGCGATAACCTCGCCCGCGATATCTTCAGTCGTGTGGTGCAGGGATCGGTCTTTGTCATTGCGATCGCACCACTTGCAACAATCTTTGCCTTCATGGTCGGGATCACCCTGGGACTGCCAGCCGGCTTCTATGGCGGCAAGCTCGACACGGTTCTGTCTTTCCTGGCAAACCTGATCCTCGCCTTCCCTGTAATCCTGCTGTTCTATCTTCTGGTGACGCCTGAGATCGTGCTGACAGGCATCCCGTCCTATATGGCGGCCTTCCTGTTTGTCTTTCCACTGATCTTCTTCGGCGTCTTGCTGAACTCGCGCTACTACACGCAGCCAAAGAAACGGAACCTGATCCTTTTCCCCGTGCTGGGCGTGCTTGGATGGCTGTATCTGTCGGTCATCAACCAGCCGGGCACCGTCATCGACTTCCTGCCTGCGTGGTTTGACCTCTTCGACATTTCGATCCTCGTGGTCTTTGTGTCTGTGGTCTTCGTCAACGCACCAACCGTCTTCCGTATTGTGCGTGGCCTGACGCTGGATTTGCGCACACGTGACTATGTGGCGGCGGCCCAAACCCGTGGCGAGGGTGCATGGTACATCATGCTCTGGGAAATCCTGCCAAATGCGCGTGGTCCGCTGATCGTCGATTTCTGCCTGCGGATCGGCTACACCACGATCCTTCTTGGCACCTTGGGCTTCTTCGGACTGGGTCTTTCGTCAGAAAGCCCTGACTGGGGGTCGACCATCAACGAGGGGCGCAAGCTTCTGTTGATCTTCGCCCACCCTGCCCTGCCACCCGCGATTGCGCTGCTGAGCCTTGTGCTGGGTCTCAACCTGCTGGCCGACGGCCTGCGTGAAGAAAGCTTGAAGGACTAAGAAATGACCGATCAACCCATTCTTGAGATCGACAAGCTTTCGATTTCCTTCTTCACCCGACTGCGCGAAATCCCCGCTGTGATGGACTTCTCCGCAACTGTCATGCCAGGTGAGGCGCTTGGCCTTGTGGGCGAGTCCGGTTGCGGCAAATCCACCGTGGCATTGGGTGTGATGCAGGACCTCGGGGTCAATGGCCGCATCGTCGGCGGTTCGATCAAGTTCAAGGGCGAAGAGATGAACACCATGTCGCCAGAACGCCTGCGCGACATCCGTGGTTCAGAGATCGCCATGATCTATCAAGAGCCGATGGCGTCGCTGAACCCTGCCATGCGGATCGGCAAGCAGCTCATGGAAGTGCCCATGATCCACGAGGGCGTCTCCGAGGAAGAGGCCTACAAGCGCGCGCTTGAAGTCGTAACCGACGTGAAACTGCCCGACCCTGAACGGATGCTGCGCAGTTACCCGCACCAGCTTTCAGGTGGTCAGCAGCAGCGCATCGTGATCGCCATGGCGCTGATGTCGAAACCGGCGCTTCTGATCCTTGATGAGCCGACAACCGCGCTGGACGTGACGGTCGAGGCCGCCGTGGTCGAACTGGTCAAGGACCTTGGCAAGAAATACGGCACCTCGATGCTCTTCATCAGTCACAACCTCGGGCTTGTGCTGGAAACCTGCGACCGTATCTGCGTGATGTACTCCGGAGAAGCCGTCGAACGTGGCAGCATCAAAGACGTGTTTGACGAGATGCAGCACCCATACACACAAGCGCTTTTCCGTTCGATCCCGCTTCCAGGCGCTGACAAGAACGCACGCCCGCTGGTGGCGATCCCGGGAAACTTCCCCCTGCCCCATGAACGCCCGCAAGGCTGCAACTTTGGTCCGCGCTGCGATTACTTCGAGGCCGGCCGCTGCGATCAGGGCTTTATTCCGATGGAACAGGTTGAAGGCAACGACCGCCACCAGACCCGCTGCCTGCGGTTCAAGGAAATCGACTGGTCCGCCCCGCCACAAGTCGAGGCGAAACCGCCCAAACCGGAACCCGGGAATGTGGTTCTCAAAATGGACAACCTCAAGAAATATTATGAGGTCGCCGCGAATGCCCTCTTTGGTGGTGGCGAAAAGCGGGTTGTAAAAGCGAACGAAACCCTCAGCTTTGAAGCCCGCGAAAGCGAGACGCTTGCGATTGTGGGCGAATCCGGCTGCGGCAAATCCACATTCGCCAAGGTGCTGATGGGCCTTGAGACCGCGACCGAAGGGCAAATCCTGTTGGACAACAATTCGATCGGGTACACGCCGATTGAGAACCGCGACACGAAAACGATCGCTGATGTACAGATGGTGTTCCAGAACCCCTTCGATACGCTGAACCCATCCATGACCGTGGGGCGGCAGATCATGCGCGCGCTTGAGATCTTCGGTGTCGGTGAAAACGACGCCGACCGCCGAGAACGCATGTTGCGCCTGTTGGACCTCGTGAAACTGCCGCGTGCCTTTGCAGACCGGATGCCACGACAATTGTCGGGCGGTCAAAAGCAACGTGTCGGGATCGCGCGTGCCTTTGCGGGTGATGCGCGCATCGTTGTGGCCGACGAACCTGTCTCCGCGCTCGATGTGTCAGTGCAGGCTGCTGTCACGGATCTTCTGATGGAAATCCAGCGCGAGCACAAAACCACGCTGCTCTTCATCAGCCATGACCTCTCGATTGTGCGCTATCTCAGCGACCGCGTGATGGTGATGTATCTGGGCCACGTGGTTGAACTTGGCACAACCGATCAGGTCTTTGCCCCGCCGTATCATCCTTACACGGAGGCGCTTCTGTCGGCTGTGCCGATTGCAGACACCAAAGTCGAGAAGAAGCATATTGTTCTGGAAGGTGACATTCCGTCGGCAATGAGCCCGCCACCGGGATGCCCGTTCCAGACCCGTTGCCGTTGGAAATCAAAGGTCGCAGGCGGCCTTTGCGAGAAAGAAGTTCCACCCACGCGACAACTCGGCGACGGGCATCAGATCAAGTGTCACCTGAACGATGACCAGCTTGCCGAAATGGAGCCAGTGATCCAGGTCGCCGCCGAATAGCGGAACCAATAACGCCATTTTGCATTTCTTTACTATGGGTAAAGGAGGCTTCAATGGCACAGGAAAAACTTGATTGGGCAATGCCGGTGATGCGCGCTGGCTATACCGGACGGGGGATCACCTACGTTGTGATCGCTGCAATCTCGCTTTGGACGATCTGGCAAGGCGGGCAGGCGCAAGGGACCGGAGACGCGCTCCGCACCGTTGAGACCTCGCCTTTCGGGACTGTCCTGCTTGTGGCCATTGGTGTCGGCCTTCTGTGCTATACCCTGTGGCGTGTCATTGACGGCTTCTTTGATCTTGAGGACGAAGGCGACGACATCAAAGGCTTCGTAGCGCGCGTTGGAATGATCGTGACCGGGCTTGTCCACGCAGCCATCGGGATCGCAGCACTCAGCATCGCGTTCGGATCGAACGGTGATCAAGGCGGATCACAGATCGCGAACGCAGTTCAGGCCGTCATGTCCGTGCCGTTCGGCATCTGGCTGGTCGGCATCGCAGGGATCGCAACGATCGGTGCAGGCATCTACTATCTGCACAAAGCCTACACCCAGTCTTACATGCAAAAACTGCACGCAAACCATTTTACGCGCAATTGGAACACCGCACTGCGCGCAGGCGTCTTTGCCCAAGGTGTCGTTGTCACGATCATCGGTGTGTTCTTGACCTATGCAGCTTGGACAACTGATCCCGCACAGGCTGGCGGGCTTGGACAGACCTTCGACTGGCTGTCCCAGCAGCTTTACGGTCAGGTACTGGTGACGGCTCTTTGCCTTGGCCTTTTGGGGTTTGCGGTATTTCTCTTCGTGAATGCAGCACATCGCATTGTGCCACGCATCTCTGATCCTGATGTGACCAACCTCGCTGACGCGATGAGCTAATGGTTTGATCAATTCGCCATGGTAAACCCTCCCTTAATCTTGTTGCCGCAACCGTGGTCTGTCACAAAAGCAGACAACAAGAATCGAGGGAGGCGCCACCATGGCCGGATCAGTGAACAAAGTCATTCTCATCGGCAATCTGGGTGCTGACCCCGAAGTGCGGACATTCCAGAACGGCGGCAAGGTGTGCAACCTGCGCATTGCGACGTCCGAAAACTGGAAGGATCGCAATACCGGTGAACGGCGCGAGAAAACAGAATGGCATTCCGTGGCTATTTTTTCAGAACCGCTTGCACGCGTGGCTGAACAATATCTGCGCAAAGGCTCCAAAGTTTACATCGAGGGCCAGTTGGAAACACGGAAATGGCAGGACCAGAACGGTCAGGACCGCTACTCCACAGAGGTTGTTTTGCGCCCCTATCGCAGCGAACTGACCATGCTTGATGGTCGCGGCGACAATCAGGGCGGCGGTGGCGGCTATGGCGGCGGCCAAGGTGGTGGCTACAGCAGCGGCGGCTCTTATGGAGGCGGCAGCGGTGGCGGCTCTTACGGCGGTGGCGCACCAGCCGGTGGCGGCGGTGACATGGATGACGAAATTCCGTTCTAATCCATGCAGGTCGCCCCTGAACTGCAAATCCTTATCCTGAACGCTGTGATCCTCGGGGTGGCCTACCTCGGGATCTATCCGACGTTGCAGGAAAAGACCCTCAACAAGATCATGGTCATTGACCTGCTCCTGACGGGCCTTGCGCTGTTGGTTGCAGGGGGCTGGTTTATGGGGACCAGCGTTGGCTTTTCGTTGCTCTTGTTTGAGGCCAATTGGGTCGTCTTCACCCTCGTCACACTGTTCGTGATGGAGGTGCCCGTTTTCCTGTGGTTTGCCAAAAAACACGGTATTCCATTGGATGGCGGTCCTGACCAGCATGACTGAGGCGATTATTCGCCATCTCACCGTCAACGACGGCGAGAATGCCCTGCGCCTTTATACCGAACTGACCTTCGGGCCTCCGGCCAATGACCTTTCCGCCTTCGCTCGGGTCATAAACCACCCGGGCACCTCCGTTCTGGGTGCCTTCGCACAGGATACCCTCGTTGCGATGGTCACCCTTCATCTGTTGCCTAACGTCACGATGGACGCGCGGCCCTATGCGTTGATTGAAAACGTCGTCACAACCGCCTCTCACAGGCGGCAGGGCATAGGACGACGTTTGCTTGATGCGGCGGCTGAACGCGCGTGGGCTGCGAACTGCTACAAGATCATGCTGCTGACAGGGGCCAAGCGCGGAGTGGAAGATTTCTACTGTGCCGCTGGCTTTTCGTCAGAAGACAAGACAGCGATGGTGCTGCGCCGACCCTAGCGCGCGACGGGTGTTTTGTTGTTCAAAAGACTTTCGGCTATGGCGTCAGGCGCGCAGCGCGTCGCGCAAGACGGCGTGCACAGCATCGCGCGGCACATCGGAGGTGATAAAGGCTTCACCGATCCCTCTGGCGAGAATGAAACGAAGTTTGCCGTCCTTCACCTTTTTGTCCTGCCCCATGAGCGCAAGCAGCCCGTCGGCATCCGGCAATGCGCCAGGAATATCGCTGATATCGACCTTCATTCCCATATCGCGCAGATGCGCACGGACGCGGCTTGGGTCCTCTTGACTGCACAACCCGAGTTTTGCCGAAAGCTCAAAGGCCAGCGCACAGCCGATCGCAACGCCTTCGCCATGCAACAGTCTGTCGGAATAGCCCGTCGCCGCCTCAAGGGCATGACAGAAGGTGTGACCCAGATTGAGCAAGGCACGGTCGCCCTGCTCTGTCTCGTCACGTTCTACAATATCGGCCTTCATCTGGCAGGACCGCTCCACCGCGCGCACCCGCGCGGCCATGTCGCCGGCGGCAAGCTTGGGCCCTTCGGCCTCCAGCCAATCAAAGAAGTCAGCATCGCCCAAGAGCCCGTATTTCACGACCTCACCGTAGCCTGCCAGAAAGTCTCTCGGCGTGAGCGTGCCAAGAAGTGCAGTATCGGCAATAACAAGACTGGGTTGGTGGAACGCGCCGATCAGGTTCTTGCCGCTTGGTGAATTGATCCCGGTCTTGCCACCGACCGAACTGTCAACCTGCGCCAAGAGAGACGTCGGTATCTGCACGAAACGCACACCGCGGCGCAAGACTGCGCAGGCGAAGCCCGCCAGATCGCCGATGACCCCGCCACCAAAGGCCACAACGACATCGTCGCGTTCAACCTTATGCGACAAGAGCCATTCAACAGAACGCTCCAGTTCCGCCCAGCACTTCGTGCTTTCGCCTGCTGGCAGGATCAGCGCATCGGAGGTCAGCCCCGTTGCGGTCAAGGCAGTTTGCAGAGTTTGCAGATGGAGCTTCGCAACATTTGCATCTGTCAGGATGCAAATGTGCTTGCGCCCACCCATCGCGGCAATCCGTTCGCCAGCACTGTCCAGAACGCCTGGCCCGATGATGATGTCATAGGCCCGGCCGGGCAAATTCACTGGAACGGTGGCTGACATTCAGAGGGTCTCCAGAATTTCGGGGCGTGTGCTGAGGGTGGCAATCACAGTTTGCGTGGTTTCGGGGATCGTGGCATCGCCGTCAATCGCGACATGCAGTCCCGCAAGGGAATAAACCGGCGTCCGCGCCTGATAAATTTCTGTCAGGGTCTTTTTCGGATTTTCCGTCCGCAACAAAGGCCGTGTGTCCTTGTGGCGGACACGTTCCCAAAGCGTTTCCAGATCAGCGTTCAGCCAGACGGCCACACCCATCTCGGCGATTGCGGCACGATTGCCTTCCGCAAGAAAGGCACCACCCCCCGTGGAAACGATCCCGGGAGGTCCCGACAACAGACGTCGCAGGACCTCTGCCTCGCGCTTGCGAAAGAATGCCTCACCATCACGCGCGAAGATTTCAGAGATCGTCGCAGCAGCCGCCTGTTCGATTGCAGCATCGCTATCGACAAATGGCACGTCCAGTTCTGCAGCAAGCGCCCGCCCGATAGCCGTCTTTCCTGATCCCATCATCCCCACGAGCACCACCGTGCGATTCAGTTTGTAAGGGGCATGGGCGTTCATCTGGCCTCCGGTGGCACGGCGAAGGTTTGCCATGGCTGAAAATTAATCAATGTAGGCCGTGATCTTGGCTCAAAGGGGATATATACTCCCTTCAACAGATGGGAAAGAACCCACATATACCAGGCAGGCATAGAAAGAGACGAGGCAGTCCATGTGGCGATTGATCAAAGCGATATTCTTTTTGCTCGTGATCGGGGCAATCGCATTGGTGGCTTATGCGTACGTCGGGCCACTATTTTTCCCTGCCGATTTTGCAGCCCCCGCTGAAGAGGTCACGCGCCCTGTCACGCTGGACACAAATTAAGCCGATTGCAGCCGCGCTCAGCCTTTTGGCTGCGCCGACACTCGCACAGAACGCAACGCTGGACGAACCGCTCTCAGCGATTGAGTGGTTGTCGCGCAGCGTCGAGGAACCCGCCATGGCCGAGCCTCCGACTGCAGGCAATGCCACGGCACCTGATGTGACAACCACACCCCTGTCGCAGCCGTCAAAGGACCCGATTGGTCTTTTGCCAAGCCGCGTGACGGGACTGCCGCCGGATATCTGGGTCAACAGCAACGAGGCGGACCTCGTGCGCAGGCTTCAGGCAGAGCGGATTGATATGTTGCCAGCGATGCAGGATCTGCTGAAGGTCCTGCTACTTGCTGAGGCGCAGCCGCCAAAAGATGCCGGTTCTGATGACGCCCTGTTTCTGGCGCGGGTTGACAAGCTTCTTGATATGGGTGCGCTTGAGCAGGCGAAGTCGCTGCTGGAACAGGCAACCCCTGATACGCCGGAGCTTTTCCGCAGATGGTTCGATGTCGGACTACTTACCGGCACCGAAGATGATGCGTGCGCGGTTCTGAAGGAAACCCCGGAAATCGCGCCGACCTACCCTGCCCGCATTTTTTGCCAGGCTCGTAACGGCGACTGGTCACTGGCAGCACTGACATTGAACACGCACCGCGTTCTGGGAGATATCACACCGGCAGAAGAAGCCTTGCTGTCGCGTTTCCTTGATCCTGAACTCTTTGAAGGTGAACCGGCACTTGATGCGCCTGCACGCGTCAGCCCGTTGACGTTCAGAATGCACGAAGCAATCGGCGAACCGCTCGCGACGGGAACGCTGCCTTTGGCGTTTGCCCATGCCGATCTGCGCTTTACGGCACCTTGGCGGGCACAGCTTGAGGCGGCAGAGAGGCTCGCACGTCACGGCGCTGTGTCAGAGAACGTGCTTTTGCGGCACTATACCTCGCGCACCCCTGCCGCATCAGGTGGGCTGTGGGATCGTGCGGCAGCAATGCAGCGGTTTGACGTTGCCATGCTTGCAGGCGACGTGGCTGGTGTCTCTGAGACCATCGGCCCGGCTTGGGAGGCCATGAAAGAGGCCCGTGCTGAAATCCAGTTTGCCAAACTCTATGGCGCTGCCCTACAGGATATGCCGCTCACACCTGAGGCGGCGTCTTTGGCGTTCGAGATCGCACTTCTTTCACCTGCTTACGAGCGCGTTGCGCTTGCAGCGCGGCAGGCTGGTTCCGCATTCGATCCGTTTCTGACTGGTGTCGCCCTTGGTGCGCCTGATCCGGCTCTCGCTGAAACGCAGCGCGAAGACGCCATTGCCGCAGCCTTCACCCAACCAATGATCCCCCAGAACATCCAAAGGATGCTGGACGAAGACAAACTTGGGGAGGCGCTGCTGGTGACGCTGCAGCGCTTTGATGCCGGGGCTGAAGGGGACTTGCGTGCCTTGACAGAAGCGCTGAGCGTCTTGCGCGAGGTCGGTCTGGACGATGTGGCGCGCAGGGCCGCGCTACAACATCTTTTGCTTTATCGCGGTTTATGAGCGCGCCTGCTCATATGGCACGTTGGGTGCAAGCCTTTCTTGAGGCTCAAGCCGCCGAACAGGACGCAGCCACAAATACGCAACTGGCCTACGCGCGCGACCTGCAGATTTTTGCAGATTGGCTCGGCGACAAAGACAAGACGTTCGGTGATGCCCAGCAGACGGACATCGAGGATTACCTGATAGGCTGCGAGCTTGAAGGGCTGGCAAAGTCAACGCGCGCGCGCCGGTTGTCAGCCATCAAACAGCTTTACCGCTTTGCTTTCGAGGAAGGCTGGCGCACCGACAATCCCGCCATTCAGATCAAGGGCCCGGGTCGCGCGAAACGCCTGCCCAAGACGCTTTCCCACGAAGAAGTGGACCGGCTGCTCGACGCCGCACGCCAGTCCCCCAAAGAAACGCTGCGCAACACCTGCCTGATGGAACTGCTCTATGCCACAGGGATGCGCGTGACGGAACTTGTCAGCCTGCCGGTCACAGCAGCACGCGGCGACCCAAGGATGCTGCTCGTGCGCGGCAAAGGTGGCAAGGAACGACTGGTGCCATTGTCGCCACCGGCGCGTGATGCGCTTGCTGCCTATCTGGTACAGCGGGACAAAGACGAGGAGCTGGCCCGAAAGTCAGGTGCACCCGCCTCAAAGTTTCTTTTTCCGTCTCGCGGCAAGCTTGGGCACCTGACCCGCCATCGTTTTTTCGGTCTGATCAAGGAATTTGCCGTCAGGGGCGGCGTTTCACCCGCCAAGGTCACACCCCACACGTTGCGGCACGCCTTTGCAACGCATCTGCTGGAAGGCGGAGCCGACTTGCGCGCAATCCAGACCATGCTTGGCCATGCGGACGTTGCAACGACAGAGATTTACACCCATGTGCTTGACGCGCGGCTCAAAGACCTTGTGTTGCAACATCATCCTCTGGCAAAGCCAACCAAGTCTTGAAGCAGCCCTTTTGACCCTACATATTGCTCAAACACAGCACGAAAGCCTCTGATGGACCCCGCTACACTTGATGCTGCCTTCTGGATCACCAGTGGTGCAATTGCCCTGCTTCTGGTCGGCTCTGCTTTCTTCTCCGGTTCCGAAACGGCGTTGACGGCGGCGTCACGCGGCAAGCTGCGCTCGGCTGCTGACAAAGGCAGCAAAGGTGCAGAGCGCGCGTTGGAAGTCACCGAAGACAATGAACGTCTGATCGGATCGGTCCTGCTTGGCAATAATGTGGTCAATATTCTGGCCACATCGCTGGCAACTGCGGTTCTGACACGGTTGTTCGGCCAGAATGGCGTCGCCGTGGCAACACTGGTGATGACTGGACTTGTCCTGATCTTCGCTGAAGTGCTGCCAAAAACCCTTGCAATCACTTATCCCGAGGCAGTGGCAAGCCGCGTTGCCCGTCCGATCGGTCTGGTTGTTTTGATCTTTTCACCCGTGGTCGGGGCGGTGCGCTATTTTGTGCGCGGCGTTCTTTTTATTTTTGGCGTCCGCACCGATCCTGACAGCAACATCCTTGCTGTCCGTGAAGAAATCGCTGGTGCGTTGTCGCTGGGGCATTCCGAAGGGATCGTCGAAAAGGAAGACCGCGACCGCATCCTTGGTGCGCTGGATCTGAACGAACGCACTGTTGAAGAAATCATGTTGCATCGCTCCGGCATTGAGATGATTGACGTGGCCTCCCCGCCGCAGGAAATTCTGTCCCAGATTTTGCAAAGCCCCTACACACGCTTGCCGGTCTTCCGGGAAGAGCCTGAGAATATCGTCGGCATGGTGCACGCCAAGGACCTACTGCGCGCCATGCACAAGTTGCTTGATGGTGGCGAGGATGCCGAAGGGCTTGCCGCGTTTGACATCATGAAGGTGGCGATGCCGCCCTATTTCGTGCCCGAAACAACAACGCTTGACGACCAGATGCGCAACTTCCTCAAGCGGAAGACGCATTTTGCCTTGGTGGTCGATGAATATGGTGCGCTGCAAGGTCTGATCACGCTTGAGGACATCCTTGAGGAAATCGTCGGTGAGATTGCCGATGAATTTGACGACCCCGAAGAAGACCAGATCGAGGTGACCTCTGACGGCGCTTATATCGTCGATGGCGCCATGACCATCCGTGACCTCAACCGTGCGCACGACTGGAACCTGCCTGACGATGAAGCCAATACTGTCGCCGGTCTGGTGATCCACGAAGCACAGATGATCCCGATTGAAGGGCAGGTTTTCTCATTCCACGGCTTCCGGTTCGAAGTGCTGACGAAAGAAGAGAACCGGCTGGCAACGCTCAAGATCAGAAAGCTTTAGCTTCTGCGTGAAAGGTGCTGACCGTTTGCGCAAGGCCAGTCCTCGCAAGCCCAAGGACTTCGAGGTTTCCTGTCCAAGACCGTATGTGGCCCTCTCGGCGTTTGCTTTCGGCCAGTCGCTACCTGCCTTTGAACAACCCGCCCAAGATCCCCCTGACGATCCTGCGGCCCGTGGTTCCCTTCAGTTCCTTCACGACAGCAGAGGCCAACGCGCCACCGAAGCTATCGGTTGAAGACGACCGGCGCGATGTGGACCGGCCGACACGTTCACCGTTGTAGCGCCGCGCGGCTTTGAATTCGCGTTCTTGCTCTTCCAGACGCGCCTCTTCGGCCTCGGCCTCTTCTGCGGCTTTCGCGGCAGCCTCGGCGCGCTTTTGCAAGATCTCGAACGCGCTGTCCCGATCAAGCGGATCATCGTATTTTCCGGCCATCATGTTTTCGGCCATCAGAAACTTACGGGTGGCCGCGTCGATTGGGCCAAGCTGCGAGGATGGCGGACGGATCAATGTCCGCTGGACGATCTCAGGGATGCCCTTGCGGTCCAGAAAAGATGTCACGGCTTCGCCGGTCCCAACCTCCTGAATGGCCTCCGCGGTATCAAAGGCCGGGTTATCACGGTAGGTCTCCGCAGCGGTCTTGAGTTCTTTGCGGTCTTTGGCGGTGAAGGCCCGCAGCGCGTGCTGGACGCGATTGCCAAGCTGGCCCAGAACATCGTCCGGAATATCCGCCGGATTTTGCGTCACGAAATAGACGCCAACGCCTTTGGACCGGATCAAGCGTGCGACCTGCTCGACCTTATCGACCAGCGCCTTCGGCGCGTCATCGAACAACAGATGCGCCTCATCGAAAAAGAATACCAGTTTCGGTTTGTCGGGGTTTCCGACCTCCGGCAGTTCTTCAAAGAGTTCAGACAACAGCCATAGGAGGAAAGTGGCGTAAAGCCGCGGACTGCCCATCAGTTGATCAGCGGCAAGAATATTGATTTCGCCACGCCCGTCACGTGTCCGCATCATATCAGCCAGATCAAGTGCGGGCTCCCCGAAGAGCGCTGAACCACCCTGATTTTCCAGAACCAACAACGCCCGCTGTATCGCGCCAACAGATGACGCGGCAACATTTCCGTAGCGCAGCGAAAGCTCCTTGCTGTTCTGTCCCACCCAAACCAGCAGCGCTTGCAGGTCTTTGAGATCAAGCAGCGGCAGGCCGTCTTCGTCAGCGACGCGGAAGGCGACGTTCAGCACACCTTCTTGCGCGTCAGTCAGGTCCATCAGACGCGCCAGCAGCAACGGTCCCATCTCGGCCACGGTCGCGCGGATCGGGTGGCCCTGCTTGCCAAACAGGTCCCAGAACGTGACCGGATAACTGTCATACGCTAGATCGAGCCCGATTGTCTGCGCCCGCGCCATGAAAGGTGCATGCAACTTGAAGTCAGCCGAGCCGCTGACAGCCAACCCCGAAAGGTCGCCTTTGACATCTGACAAGAAGACAGGAACGCCCGCAGCAGAGAAAGCCTCTGCCATGATTTGCAAGGTGACGGTTTTGCCGGTCCCCGTCGCCCCGGCAATCAGACCGTGACGATTAGCTTTATCAAGCCTGAGATACTGCGGTTCGCCATACCCCTCACCACCACCACCGATAAAGATTGTTTCCGACATCCCTGCCCCCAATTTCCTTTTAAGTGAAGATACATTCTTAACACCTTCGTGCCAGTCTAAAGGGTGCAAAACCGCGCCGATGCGCTGCGATTTTGCGTTCCTCCCTGTCAGACTGCCGTGCCTTCGGGCACGGCTTTTTTGTGCACATTTGCATACCGAAATTATCACCAATAAGTCATGTTTTCCCTGTTGACGCCCATATTTCCTTTGCGTAGCGTGCTGGCAATTAGTCGGGTAAGTCCGGCAGGGAGAACATGGAGACGGGTCCTTTTCGGGGGGCCCTTCTTCGTTTTTGGGGTCACCTCCGGCACGCGAAAATGTGAGCGGAGGATTGCCCGATTACTCTTTCCGGCCCTGTTGGCTGGCGGTGCAACATGGTAGAGCCCGCCAAAACAATGAGGATAAACATGCGCAGTATTCTTTCATCCGCACTTCTGGTTCTGGCGCTGGCCTGGCCGGTCGCCGCAACCGCACAAGAGGCCGCAGTAGAGGATAATGGTGATTTCGACATCGGTCAGTCATTGGATCCCGCTGTCGGTGATACATACATTCGCGAGACCTTTGGCGATTGGGACGTTCGCTGCGTCGTCGCCCCGGAAGGCCAGCAAGACCCGTGCAACCTCTATCAGCTTTTGCTGAATGATGAGGGTGTGTCAGTCGCCGAATTCAACGTCTTCCTTCTGCCTGAGGGCAGCCAGATTGTTGCAGGTGCGACGTTCGTCGTGCCGCTTGAGACCTTCCTGCCGGAGGCGCTGACACTGGCGGTGGATGGTCAGAATGTCCGCCGCTACCCCTACCGGTTCTGTAACCGGGCCGGTTGTGTCGCGCGCATCGGCTTTGTGCAGTCAGAGATCGACGAATTCAAAGCCGGCGCCAACGGCAGCCTGCGGATTGTTCCCGCCGCAGCAAATGACACAGAGGTTATTCTGGATATCTCTTTGAGCGGTTTCACGGCGGCGTTTGACTCGCTCACCCCGCCAATCGTGGAATAACGGAACCGGCTACTGGTGGCGCTTGAGCGCGATGACCGCGTTCAGCCCACCAAACGCAAAGGCGTTGGACAAGACCACGTCGACAGTCGCGTCCCGCGCTTCGTTGGGGACAACGTCCAAGGCACACTCCGGATCGGGCTCCTCGTATCCGATGGTCGGGGCGATCACGCCGTCCCTGACAGCCATAATACAGGCGAGGAGCTCGACTGCGCCTGTTCCGCCGATCAGATGCCCGTGCATGGATTTTGTGGACGAGATCATCAATCGATCGGCATGCGCACCGAAAACATCTGCAACCGCCGCACATTCGGTTTTGTCATTGGCCGCCGTTCCGGTGCCATGCGCGTTGATGTAGCCCACATCGCGCGGATCGATCTTGGCATCCTTCATTGCGCCCGAGATTGCACGTGCCGCACCTTGCTTTGATGGCATCACGATATCTGACGCGTCAGACGACATGGCAAACCCGGCCACTTCACACAGGATCTCTGCACCGCGCGCTTTCGCGTGTTCGTATTCCTCAAAGACAAAGACGCCTGCGCCTTCGCCCTGCACCATGCCATTGCGCGTGGCCGAGAACGGGCGGCACCCGTCTTTCGACATCACCCGCAATCCCTCCCAGGCCTTGATCCCACCAAAGCAAAGCATGGCTTCGCTGCCGCCTGTCACCATGACCTTTGCCATGCCCGAGCGGATCATACTGAAGGCCTGCCCCATCGCGTGATTGGACGAGGCGCAAGCCGTGGCCACCGTGAAAGACGGCCCCCGCAATTTCCATTCCATCGAAACATGGCTGGCAGCCGCATTGTTCATCAGCTTCGGCACGATGAAGGGATGCACGCGGTTCTTCCCTTCTTCATAGACGGCACGATAGTTTTCGTCCTGCGTATTCAGGCCGCCACCTGAGGTCCCAAGCACCACCCCTGAGTAGTCCGCAAGATCACCAGAGAACGTCAGACCCGATTGGCCAATCGCCTCTCGCGCGGCCAGAAGGGTGAACTGGGTAAACCGATCATAAAGCGCTATCTGCTGACGGTTGAAGTGCGCGGCCTCGTCATAGCCCTTGATCTGGCCACCGATCTGGATCGAAAGCCTGTCAGCGTCGCGGATGTCCAGCGGGCCAATGCCGCAACGCCCCTCGCGCATGGCCTCAAGTGTCTGCGGGACATTCGCACCGAGCGGGTTGATCGACCCCGCCCCTGTGATGACGACGCGGTGCATCAGCCGTGCTGCTCTGACTTGAGTTGTGTGACCGCCGCGACGATGGCCGCCACAGAGGAAATATCGAACGCGCTCGCCTGTGGATCATTGGCATTGAATGGCACTGAGATGTCAAAAGTCTCTTCAATCGCGAAGATGCTTTCGACAAGTCCAAGGCTGTCGATGCCAAGATCTTCCAGCGTATGCTCCATCTTTACATCGGACGGCTCAAGCATTGCCTGTTCTGCGATGATTGCGATGACCTGATCTTTGGTATTCATCCGGGTGCGCCTGCAGTTGTCTTGCAGGCCATGTAATGCTTCAAAGCGGCTTTGGGAATGCCTCTTAGCGTTTCGTCAGTGTCTGCAGTAAACGCGGAAGGCGACGCAGCGCCTTGTAGCTTTCGATGTGCGTCTGCATTTTTGTCGCCGGATAGCCCATCATCACACGCCCCGCTGGCACATTTGACAGAACGATGGTGCCGCCACCCAAGACAACATCGTCACCGACCTTGAGGTTGTCTGCGACACCGGCTTTCCCGCCGACGACGACCCTGTCACCGATGACCGTTGAGCCAGCGACGCCCGCCTGCGCGCAAAGAAGGCAGTGGTCCCCCACGATGACATTGTGCCCAACTTGCACGAGGCTATCGACCTTCGTGCCAACGCCAATCTTGGTGGGGCGGATCGTTCCGGCATCGACGCAGGAATTGGCGCCAATCTCGACATCATTCGCAATCTCGACACCACCAAGCGAATGGATGCGATGCCAGCGTGGGTCGGCTGGAATCTCGGTCGCCGCCTCGCCGAGCGTTTCGCGCGCTTTTTCGACGTTCGCGGGTTCTGCCGTCACAAACGAAAACCCGTCACCACCGATCACCACGTTGGGTTGCAGGATCACACGGTCCCCGATGCGGGTGCGCCGCTGTAGTCGCACGCCTTCATGGATCTGGCAGTCATCACCGACGACAACGTTTTCTGCTATGCTCGCCTGAGCGCCAATCCAGCAGCCTTTTCCGATCTTGGCCCCAGCCCCCACGACTGAAAACGCACCGATGGAAACACCTTCACCTAAAGTGGAAGTCGGGTCGATATGAGCGGTCGGATGAATGCCCTCGCCCGGCAACGGGGCATCAAGCATCTGTGTCAGCCCTGCCATCGCCAGACGGGCGCGGGGCGCGATGATCGCAGCCTCAAGCCCGAGTGCCTGCCAATCTGCCCCTTGCCAGACAATGGCCGCGCGCGCATTGCCATGCTGCAAAGCCTCACCGTAGGCTGGCGTCATGGCAAGCGCGAGGTCATCTGGCCCGGCAGTTGCTGGTTCCGCAGCACCAGTCACCAAAAGATCAACGGCGCCGTGAGCCTCCGCCCCCAGCGCCGCTGCTATTTCTTTCACAGTCTGTGACATCCGGCCCTCGCATATTCACGAAGGATAGATTTAGCTGGCGAATGCCCGAAGAGCCACCCCCTGCCGCGCCAGAGCGTTCCAGATGCGCTGGTCGCGCCCGTAGACATCACGGCGGAACTGTGTGCGTCCGCCTGCCTGCGTATAGGCTGTCCGGTAAATCAGATGCACCGGCACGGGCTGTTCAAGATCGACACGCCGTTCCCGACCCGTCGCCAGATGGGCCTGAAAGACCTCTTGCGGGTTGCTGACCTGACGCGCCAGCAAGGCATAGGCGAAATCAAACGGATCAGCGAGACGCACACAGCCATGGCTGAACGCGCGCACCTCACGACCGAACAGGCTCTTGGCCGGTGTGTCGTGCAGATAGATATTGTAGCGGTTCGGGAACATGAACTTTACCAGACCCAGCGCATTTCCCTGGCTGGGCGGCTCGCGGAAGGAATAAGGGAAATTTTCTGCGGTGTAGGCAGAAAAATCAGCCGATGCGCGATCAACCACGCGGCCAGACCTGTCCGTGATGATTAGATTGCTGACGGCGCGCGGGTTTTGCTGCAACTGAGGCAGAAACTCCTTGGTGATGATCGAGCGCGGAACATACCAACTCGGGTTGATCACCATAAATTCCATGACGTCCGAGAATTCAGGCGTGGCGCGTTCGTCATAGCGCGCGCCCACGACAGAACGGGTCGAAAAGGTTTCTTCGCCGCGGTCGATGATTTTGGCAGTAAAGTCTGTGATGTTAACCCAGATGTGACGCTCCCCACGCGGGCGATTGATCCAGCGCTCGCGTTCCATCGCAACAATGATGGACTGCAGACGCTGTTCAGGCGACACGTTCAGTTGCTCAAGCGTGCCCTGCCCTGCGGTCCCATCGGTGGCCAGACCATGGGCAAGCTGGAACTGCTGCACAGCCGCGAAAATTGCGTCATCAAAAACCTGCGTGGTTATCGGTTCAAGAAAGCCCATCGCAATCAGGCGATTGCGCAATGCGACCACGCCCGCGCCGCTATCGCCGCGCTCATACTTGCGGCCTGGGACTGTCGGGCCCCATCCACCACTGCCGATCAGTCGCTCAAAGCGCATCTTTTCTGCAAGAAGGCGGGTGTATTCCGGTGACGCTGGCGGTAAAGCACGCAAGAAAGCAGCGGGTGTCGATTGTGAGAATGCCCGCAAAGTGCTGAGTGGCGAGCGCAGCGGAACCTGGCGGTGAATGGCCTCGTCAATACGGGACGGCACCAGCATTCCTGTTTGAATGTCGCGCGCATAATCGAGGAACTGACGGCTAATTGCCACTTCCAGCGCACCCTGCTCTTGCGGGGTATCGGCGGCAGCAAGCTGCGCCATCAAGGCATCCGCATCGTAGCGGGCCTGTGGCAAACCATGATCGGCAGCGGAGGCAAACGCAGCCAGGAGCGCGTTCCGGCGATCAGCGTCGCCACGGGTGCTCCAGATGCCTTGGTAGCCGCGCTCACGGTAAAAAGTGGCGAGTGTTTCATCGCCCGCTGCCGCTTGGGCGACGGCTTGTTGAAAAGGACTGATCGCATTCTGCGCCTGCAGCGGCAGTGCGGCCATCGAGACGACAGACAAGACTGCGAAAATGCGCTTAAGCCCAAACCGGAAAGACTGTTTCGTAGAAATCATCAGTGTGTCCATAATTCGTTCCCACCCGACAGTGCCGGAAATGCGCACCGTCATTCTGGTTTCTAAAGCCACAAACAAAACTCTTCATCGACAATCGCGAAGAGACCGCGCCCTCGTCAAGGAGTGTTGCTCGGATGGCACCTTTCGACCCGCCAGCCATTTCTTCAGTGCAGTCGATTTGCGCAAGATCCCGCGCATTTGACCTATATTAACTGAAAAATGGGCAAATGGTCTTGGTCATTGATTCGAAATATGCCATAACCGCCATGCATCTGGGGAGATGATGGCAAACAAGCTGCTGGATAGCAGCGTATACGAGCACGGGACAGGCGTTTTAAATGGACAGCAAGAACACTTCTGGGTTTACCCGGCGTGGCCTCTTGGGCGCGTTCGCGGCAACCGCGGTAGCAGCCGCACCGACCTATTCAAATGCAGCAGGCTTCCTGCGTGGCGCAGGTGACATCAGACGGATCGCAATGCACTCAGGCCGCACGGGCGAACGTCTCGACACAATCTACTGGATTGAAGGCGAGTATATCGGCGAGGCCATTCGCGAGATCAACTTGCATATGCGTGACTGGCGCACCGGCGAAGCGGTGCAAATGGACTTGCGGACGATTGATATCATGTCCGCTGCGCGCAACCTGATGGAAACAGACGAACCATATCTGCTCCTGTCGGGTTATCGTTCACCGCAGACGAACACGATGCTGCGGTCAAGCAATCGCGGGGTGGCCCGCAACTCTCTGCACATGCGGGGTCAGGCAGCCGATCTGCGGTTGACGTCACGCTCAACCACCCAGATGGCCAATGCTGCACTGGCATGTCGCGCCGGAGGTGTTGGACGATACGGGCGATCAAACTTCGTCCACATGGATTGTGGTCCAGTGCGCAGTTGGCGCGGCTGACCTTTTCACAAGCGCCCCAAGGGCGCTTTTTTCTTGCCTAGTCCAGAATGAGTGGCGCAACGCCGCCCTGAAAATGCTGTGTTGCCGCCTCTCGCGCCACTTCCCAGAGTTTTTCATACATCGTTGCACCGGCTGCGCTGCGCCAGACAACACCGATTGACCGCATCACAGTGCTACGTTTGAAGGGTTTGACCAAGACGTTGCTCTCGCGACCGTCAATCTCCGAGCGGGCATAAAGGCGCGGCAGAAACGCAACCCCCATGCCCATGCCGACCATCTGCCTGATTGCATCGAGGCTTGTCCCTTCGTAGTCGCGAGCAATGACAGCGCCATGCTCATGGCAGATTGCAGCAATTTGCGCGTGAAGGGCGTAATCCGGCCCGATCGACAGAACATTCAGATCCTTGAGGTCAGCCTCCGTCACTTCATCCCGATCAGCGAGCGGATGGTCATCGGGCATCGCCAACAACAAAGGTTCGCGAAACAAACGGCGGGTCACAAGATCCGCTCCGCCTTCGGGCAGTTGCGTCAGGATCACGTCGAGACTGCCTGCCAAAAGCGCCCCTCTGAGGTCTCGCGGGGCGACCTCGCGGATATATAGCCGCAAGTCCGGATAGCGGGCATGGAGCCGGGCAACCACAAAAGGCATCAGATATGGGCCGATCGTGGGCGTTGTTCCCAACCGGATTGTTCCAGCCATGCCGGTTTTCAAGGCAGCGGTCAGATCCATGATGCCGCGCACTTCGTCGACGACTCTGGCAGCCCGGACAAGAACTTCGCGCCCTTCAGGCGTCAGCGTCACCGGCCCGCGCCCCCTTTCGACCAGCTGCGCGCCGAGCATTTCTTCCAAGTTGCTGATTTGCAGGCTGAGGGATGGTTGACTGATCCCCATCGCCTCCGCCGCCTTGCGGAAATGACGCGCCTCGGACAGGGCAACGAGATAACGCAATTGGCGCAAGCTTGGTAGTTGATCCATCGGGTCCTCTTTGATAGGTTTTTCCTATCATTTCTTTCTGTATCATTGCCTTTATATGTTTGACAATGCTGCTACATCACGTCGCAGTAACCAAAACGAGCTGCACGGTGGGACAGATGCAAAAGACCGAAGCGAAAGCGCCGCCAGATCTGCGCATGAAAACCCGCCTGACCTAATTGCCACGATCGCCAACGGCCCTATCTGCCTTGTAGTGCGACATTTTGACATCGGAATTCCCATTGGATAGCTCGACGCCCTCTCGCTGGATCACGCCTGCTGGCCTTCTTCCAGTTTTTATCGCCGCATCCCTCTTCGTCTTGTTCGCCCAGATGATCCCGACGATTACGGCGGGCGACACCCTTCGCTTTGTCTGGGAATGGGTGCCGAGCCTTGGCGTCAATGTCAGTTTCTACATCGACGGACTGAGCCTGACCTTTGCATTGCTGATCACCGGCATCGGTGCGCTCGTGATGCTGTATTCGGCGCGGTATCTGGCCGGACACGTGCATCAGGCAAGGTTTTCGTTCTACCTCACCAGCTTCATGCTGGCGATGATTGGTCTTGTGACATCTGACAACCTGTTGGCTTTGTTCGTTTTTTGGGAACTCACGACGATCACGTCCTATTTGCTGATCGGCTTTAACCATGACGCCACCAAATCACGCCGGTCGGCCTTGCAAGCGCTGTTGATGACAGGCGTCGGTGGGCTCGCACTTCTGGCTGGCATCATCCTGATCGGAACAACCGCCGGCACCTTTGAGATGTCAGAAATCAACGCAATGCCGGGTGTACTGACGGGCAGTGTCATGTATCTGCCAATTCTTTTGCTCGTGCTTGCAGGTGCCTTTACCAAGTCTGCGCAATTCCCGCTGCATTTCTGGTTGCCGAACGCGATGGCAGCACCGACGCCGGTCAGTGCCTATCTGCACTCAGCAACGATGGTGAAGGCTGGCGTCTATCTTTTGGCACGCGTCCACCCCTCTTTTGCCGGAACAGACGTGTGGCTCTGGACCCTGACCATTGCAGGCGCTGTGACAATGGTTTTCGCTTCGGTCATGGCGCTGCGCCAGACAGATCTGAAACTAGCGCTGGCTTACACGACCTTGATGGCCCTTGGTGCGCTGACGCTGCTTTTGGGCAATGAGAGCGGTTATACCATCACAGCGGCGGCCACGTTCCTTGTTGTGCACTCGCTATACAAGGCGGCCCTGTTTCTGGTGGTCGGCATTCTTGATGCACAAACGGGCACGCGAGACGCGCGCCAGCTTTTCGGGATGGCGCGGGCGATGCCAATTACCGCCATGGCCGCCGGGATTGCAGCGCTCTCAATGGCGGGCTTCCCGCCATTTCTGGGGTTCATCGGCAAGGAGCTCAAGTACGCCGGTGCGCTTGCTGTGGCGTCCGAACCAATTCTGGTTGCTGGTGCGGTGCTGATCTCCAGCGCCCTGATGGTGGCGATTGCCGGGATCGTCTCGTTCCGTCCGTTCTGGAGCAAGTCGGGCACGCCGATCCCTGACGTGAAAGAGGCCCCCTGGCCAATGCTGGTTGGCCCGATCATCCTTGCACTTCTGGGTGCGATTTTCGGGATCTTCCCGGAAACACTCCAGTCGATTGTTACCCCAACCGTTGCGGCGATCGTCGGCAATGCGGAGCCTGCAAAAGAACTGCGCCTCTGGGCTGGCGTCAACCTGCCACTGTTCCTGAGTATTGCGACATTCGTGCTTGGTTTCCTGCTCTATGCTTACAAAGTGCAGTTGCGTGACTGGCTGATCGGGATCACCACACGCGCTCCTAGTTTTGACAATGGTTGGGACCGTCTGATGGCCGGGGTCGCGGCGGGATCGAAGGCACTGACCCGTGGTATCCAGACAGGTGTGCTCAAGCACTATATGTATGTGACCTTCGCGACCGCGCTGGTGGCGCTCGCCTTTACCCTGTTCACGCAAACAAGCGGCATTCCGTCGGTGTCCTGGCCGCAGATTGCGCTTTGGGATTGGCTTGTTTTCCTCCTGGTTCTCTTGGGAACATGGCTGACGGTTGTGACCAACTCCCGGATCACCGCGATTGCGGGGCTCGGCGTTGTGGGGATCGGGATGGCGATGATATTCATTCTGTTCTCTGCGCCTGATGTGGCAATTACCCAGCTTCTGGTGGAAACACTTGTTGTTGTCCTCTTTGCCGCGGCAGCCCTCAAACTGCCTGAACTCGACAAGGACAGCTTTGGAAAGCGGCCGTTTGATGCGCTGCTGGCCTTGGGTTTTGGTGTTGTGACGACCATCATCCTGATGAAGGTGACAACCGGACCCATTGACCGCGAGCTGACCACATTCTTTGAAACGGCAAGCTGGCCTGAGGCATTCGGCCAAAACATCGTGAATGTCATTCTGGTGGACTTCCGTGCGCTTGATACGTTCGGCGAGATTGCCGTCGTCCTAATCGCGGCGATCAGTATCTTCGCCCTGCTGCGTGCCAAACCGGAGCCTCAGGCAGAGGAGGATCAACCATGAACTCCGTCATCCTCAGGGCTGGCGCACGCTTGCTGGCTTTGCTCCTCGTCATCTTTTCGATCTACATGCTGCTGCGTGGCCATAATGCGCCCGGAGGCGGCTTTATAGGCGGCCTGATCGCGGCCACAGGATTTGTTGTTTTCGCGATTGCCTGCGGGACCGAGGACGCGCGGCGCGCGCTGCGGTTCGACCCGGGAAGCATCGCAGGCGCCGGACTTGGCATTGCCCTTCTGGCGGGGATCATTGCCGCAATCTTTGGCGACAATTTCTTCACCGGTCAGTGGCTTTTCATCAACGAAACCGAGGACGACAAGGGCATCCCGCTTTCGACCGTCCTTGTTTTCGACATTGGCGTTTATCTGGTCGTCCTCGGGGCCGTGCTGTCGATCACCTTCGCGCTGGAGGAAAGCGTCTAATGGAACAACTGCTTTCACTTTTGATTGGCGTGTTGGTGGCTGCATCTGTCTATCTGATGCTGGCGCGGAACCTGCTGCGCTTTCTGTTCGGACTGATCCTTTTGTCGAACGCGGCGAACCTGACCATCTTTGTGGCCGGTCGCCTCACGCCAGGTGCACCGCCGCTGATCCCCGATGGGGTTGATGCCCCGGTGAGCGAGGTGGCAAACGCCCTGCCCCAAGCCCTCGTTCTGACGGCAATCGTGATTGGTTTCGGGCTGTTTGCCTTCGCACTGGTGCTTGCGTTCCGTGCCTACCAATCGCTTGGCACCCTCCATACCGACGAAATGCGCGTCGCCGAACCAAAAGAACAAAAATAATGAGCTGGTTTCTATCCCTTCCGCTGATCATCCCGTTTCTGACGGCGATTGCAGCATATCTTCTGCGCCATTCAGCCTCTGGCAAATGGGTGTCGGTCGCCGGGTCGGCCCTTGGTCTGGTCGCATCCATTGCACTGATGGCCATTGTCCTTGATAAAGGCGTTGTCGCCGCCCAAATGGGCCAGTGGGCCGCCCCTTTCGGCATTACGCTCGTCGCTGACCTTTTGTCGGCCGTGATGGTGCTCATCACAGCCATCACCGGCTTCGCTGTTGCAATCTATGCGATGGGCGATGTGACAGAGGCACAGGAACGGCTTGGGTATCACGGATTGTTTCAGGTGCTGTTGGCCGGTGTGACGGGGGCCTTCCTGACCGGCGACCTGTTCAACCTCTACGTCTGGTTTGAGGTTATGCTGATCGCATCCTTCGGCCTCTTGGTCCTGATGGGCGGGAAAGAGCAACTCGACGGCGGTGTCAAATACGTTGCACTCAATCTGATCTCGACGATCTTCTTCCTGACCGGCATTGGCCTGCTCTATGGTCTGACCGGCACATTGAACTTTGCCGATCTGGCCCTGAAAGTCGAAGAGATCGAAAATCAAGGGTTGCTGACGGTCGTGGCCATGATGTTCATGGTCGCCTTCGGGGTCAAAGCTGCAGTCTTCCCCCTCTTCTTCTGGCTTCCCGCCGCCTATCATACGCCAAGCTTTTCGGTTTCAGCGATTTTTGCAGGGCTTCTGACAAAGGTCGGTGTCTATGCATTGATCCGTTGTTTTACGCTCGTTTTTGACCACGATATCGCCTTCACGCATACAATCCTGTTGTGGGTTGCTTGCTTGACCATGGTTGTCGGCGTTCTGGGGGCAGCAGCGCAGTCAGACTTCCGCAAGATCCTGTCGTTCCACATCATCAGCCAGATCGGCTATATGATTTTGGGGCTGGCACTGATGACACCGTTGGCCATTGTCGGTGCGGTTTTCTATCTCGTGCACCACATCATCGTGAAGGCAAACCTGTTCCTGATTGCTGGCGTCGCCAAGCGCCTGACAGGAGGCACGGAAGTGTACCAGATCGGCGGTCTTTACAAATATGCGCCTTTCCTTGGCGTTCTGTTTCTTGTGCCTGCGTTTTCTCTGGCAGGCTTTCCACCGCTTTCGGGTTTCTGGGCGAAATACATCATCGTCAAGGCAACTTTGGACATTGAGATGTGGTTTGTCGCCTTTATCGCATTGGCGGTGGGGCTGATGACAATCTATTCCATGACCAAGATCTGGGCAGAGGCCTTCTGGAAGAACCATCCGGACGGGATCGAGCCGCGCATGGAGAAGCTCAGCAACAAGTGGGCGCAACTTTTGCCAATTGCCGGGCTTGCGGTCCTGACAGTGTTTATTGGCATGAACCCTGAACCCTTCGTCCAGTTTGCAGAACGTTCAGCCGCGCAACTGCTTGATCCGTCAGATTACATCACGGCTGTCTTGGGGGATGCGCAATGAACCTGTTTCTGCTGAACCTGCTGGCGGCTGTCGTCTGGGCCGCACTTTGGGGTAGTTTCACGCTTTTCCAACTGACCGTCGGTTTTATCCTCGGGTTTCTGGTCTTGTGGATGCTGCAACCACTGCTTGGTGGTCCGGGATCTTACTACTTACGCGCCTATCGGATCGTGCGCCTGATCCTGTTCTTCATCTACGATCTGCTGATGTCGAGCCTGCGGGTGGCATATGACGTGCTGACACCCACAGATCACTCAAACCCCAAGATCTTGGAAATGCCGCTGGACGTGAAATCAGACATCGAAATCCTTTTGGTGACGAACCTGATTTCGCTGACCCCTGGCACCCTGAGCCTTGATGTCACGCCAGATCGTAAAACACTGATCGTGCACGCAATGTTCGCGGATGATCCTGATGAAGTGGTGCAAAGCCTGAAAAACGGGATGGAGCGCATGGTGCGGGAGGTATTCGAATAATGGCGACCTACGTTTTCCTCGATTGGGCAATCTCAATCAGCTTCGTGATGGTGATGCTGTCGCTCGCAGTTGCCTTCATCCGCCTTGCAAAAGGCCCCACTCTGGCAGACCGCGTCGTGGCGCTGGATATGATGACAGTGTCAATTATCGCCGTGTGCGGTGTCGCTGCTGTGGCAACGGGCGTTTATGCGCTGTTGGACGTGGCACTGGTGCTGGCTTTGGTTGGTTTTCTCGCAACCGTGGCTCTTGCACGATACGCCGAACGCGCAGATGCGCGGCGAAAGGAGTTAACCAATGACTGATATTCTGATCGGGCTGTTTCTTCTGATTGGTGGCTTTTTTGCTCTGATCGCGGCCATTGGTGTTCTGCGGCTGCCTGATGTTCTTATGCGGATGCACGCATCCACAAAGGCCGGCATCCTTGGATCAAGCCTGATTTTGATAGGCGGTGCAATCTACCTGTCTGAGACCGAAATCACGGTCCGTGTGGTCGCCATCATCCTCTTTCTGATGCTGACGTCGCCGATCGGCGCGCACATGATCGGGCGCGCATCTGTCAAAGATCTTTCCAGCAAGAACGACAGCGCTGAATCAGGCCGCTAAGGGCTTGCGTATCGGCGCGGATGCGCGGCAACATTGCCCTGAATATTCAGGAACTTGCCGTCATGTCCCAATCGTATGATCTTGTTGTGAAAAACGGCCGCATCGTCACGCCGCAAGGTGTGGTGATAGGCGATCTTGGCGTCATTGGTGAAACCATCGCCGAAATCGGACCGGCGCTTTCCGGGCGCGTTGAATTTGATGCGACAGGCAAATTTGTGGTGCCTGGCGGGGTCGACCCACACGCCCATATCGAACAGATGTCCGGCATGGGTCTGATGAATGCCGACACATTCGAGACCGCGACACGGTCTGCCGCGATGGGTGGCACCACGTCATTGATCAGCTTTGCCGCACAAGCCGAGGCCCAAAGAATCAGTGATGCCCTGATCGATTACTCGGCGCGTGCTGCACGCGGGGCGATGATTGACCACGCATTCCATATGATCGTGCGCGAAACGGACGTGCCCAACTTTGATCACGATATCACAACGGCGATCACGGCAGGCCATCGGTCGATCAAGGTTTTCACGACTTACAATATCAAACTAACCGACGCGCAGATTTTACACACGTTGAGACAGGCGCGTGCGGCCGGTGCACTGGTCTGCGTTCATGCAGAAAACGACGCCATCATTGCTGATGCCAAGGCCGCGCTCATCGCTGCTGGAAAAACTGCGCCCCACCACCACGCCGCCTCACACCCGCGCATGGCAGAGATCGAGGCGGTCGATCGCATTTGCCGCTTTGCCGAATACCTAGAGACACCTGTGATGGTTTTTCACATCTCCACGCGCGAAGGGGCCGAGGCGATCCGCGCTGCGCGAAAGCGCGGCGCGCCGGTCTGGGCCGAAACATGCCCGCATTACCTCTTCATGACCGAAGACATCCTGCATCAGGATGGTCTGGAAGGCGCCAAGTTCATGTGCTCCCCGCCGCAACGGACAGAGGACGATCAGGCAGCACTTTGGGAAGCCTTGGCAGATGGCACATTGCAACTGGTGTCCTCGGACCATGCCCCTTACCGCTATGACGAGACCGGAAAGCTCTCAGCGGGGCCTGATGCGCGGTTTGACCAGATCGCGAATGGGTTACCCGGATTAGAGACGCGTCTGCCGCTGATGTTCGACGCCATGGTGAGCAAAGGCAAGGGCGGGCCAGAGGCCTTTGCGCACATCACATCGACCCGCGCTGCCGAAATCTATGGACTAGAGAAAAAGGGCCGCCTTGCCGTTGGCATGGATGCCGACATCACCATTTGGGACCCCGACGCATCGGTGACCTACACAGGGAACGATTTGCATGACAACGTGGGCTATAACCCATGGGCGGGTCGTAACATCAAAGGTTGGCCCACAGATGTCTGGCTGCGCGGCAGAAACATCGTGGTGAATGGTACATTTGACGCCATGCCGGGCTCTGGCAAATGGATTGATCGCCCCCAGCGCCCGCAAATGAAAGGATAGCAATGCCCCGCCCCGAAACCGCAAACAAACTCGCCATCACATTTTTCTACTACCGCGATCTTCCTGCCGCGATGCGGTTCTATGAGAACGTGCTTGGACTATCCCTTGCGATCGATCAGGGCTGGTGCAAAATCTACCGGATCGCCGAGGGCGCGCATGTCGGGCTGGTGGACGAAACAAAGGGCATGAACAAATGGTTGCCAGAGAAGTGCGTCCAGCTTTGCATCCGTGTACCCGATGTGGACGCGTGGTATGCCTATGCGCAGGAAGAAAGCCTCGACAACCTGTCTGAGCTTTTTGTCAATGATGACATCGGCATCCGCGCCTTCGTCTTCAACGATCCCGAAGGCTACCAGATCGAAATCCAGTCCGCGACGCGGCCCGGCGCATGAGCGGCGACACCCTCATCATCATCAACCCCAATTCCTCGGATGCGGTGACTGCGGGGATTGACCGCGCCGTTGATCCCCTGCGGCGCCTTGGTATTCCGATCCGCTGCCTGACCTTGGCTGAGGGACCGCCGGGCATCGAAAGCCAGAAGCAGGCCGACCTGACCATTGCACCGATGTTGAAACTGGCTGCTGCGCAAAAAGATGCTGCAGGCTACGTGATTGCCTGTTTTGGGGACCCCGGGCTCAATGCCTTGCGAGATCAAACCACCCTCCCCGTCGTGGGCATACAGGAAGCCGCCGTGATGTCGGCGCTGACGCTGGGCCAACGTTTCGGCGTGATCGCAATCTTGCCCGCCTCGATCCCGCGCCACTTGCGTGCCTTTGGTGCAATGGGTGTCTTGGGCCGTCTGGCAGGCGACCGCGCGCTGGGTCTTGGCGTCGCCGATCTTGCCGATCCCGACAAAAGCCTTGCGGCAATGATCGCCACTGGCAAACGCCTGCGCGACGAAGATGGTGCCGACGTTCTGATCATGGGCTGCGCTGGCATGGCGCATTACCGCGCGACGCTTGAGACTGAAACCGGCCTGCCTGTGGTTGAACCCAGTCAGGCGGGTGCTGCGCTCGCCCTGTCTCATATTGCCCTTAAACAAAGCCACAAAGGAGCCCGCCATGCTTGATGAGACCGCCAAAGGTGTCTTCACCATCGCCGTGACACCGTTCAAACCAAACGGCGACGTGGATTGGGAAAGCGTCGACCGTATGGTCGATTTCTACATCGAAGCAGGTGCCACGGGTCTCACGATCCTGGGGATGATGGGCGAAGCAGGCAAGCTGACGGCAGAAGAATCCGTGGGGATCGTCAAACGGGTGGTAGCACGCAGCTCGGTCCCGATTGTCGTTGGCGTATCCGCCCCCGGTTTTGCGGCGATGAAGGCCCTTTCTGACGCCGCGATGGACATCGGTGCGGCTGGCGTGATGGTTGCACCGCCATCCAGCCTCAAGACTGACGGACAGATTCTGACCTACTATCACAACACAGCCGAGGTTTTGGGCGACGCGCCTTTCGTTTTGCAGGACTTCCCGCTGGTCACAAATGTGGTCGTGCCCACGTCGGTGATCTTGCAGGTGGTCGAAGATTGTCCGACCTGCGTGATGCTCAAACACGAGGACTGGCCCGGCCTCGACAAGATCAGTGCGCTGCGGGCCGCCTCGGACAAGGGCGCGCGGCGCATTTCAATCCTCTGTGGCAATGGCGGTCTCTACCTGCTGGAAGAAATGCTCCGCGGTGCTGACGGGGCGATGACCGGCTTTGCCTACCCTGAAATGATGGCGCAAGTGGTTGAGGCGCACGGCGCAGGCGACACTGACCGTGCAAGAGACATCTTTGACGCCTACATGCCGATGGTGCGCTACGAGGCGCAGCCGGGACTGGGGCTTGCGATCCGAAAGTACACCCTCGCGCAACGTGGTGTGATTGCACATGATACCGTGCGCAAACCGGGTGGCATGCTGAGTGCCGCAACCAAGTCAGAGGTGAACGCACTCGCCGCACGGCAAGCTGATAAACTCAAAGAACTGGGGCTGTAGGCTGGCGCACCCGAGAGGATTCGAACCTCTGGCCTCTGCCTTCGGAGGGCAGCGCTCTATCCAGCTGAGCTACGGGTGCCTGTCAGCGTCTATAGCGGGGTGATCGCCCCCTCGCAACGCCGAAAACCGGCGTCAGGCAAAGAGTTCGTGGCAAAGCTCCAACGCATCAACCAGCGCGTCGACCTCTTCCACGGTGTTGTACATTCCGAATGACGCGCGACAGGTCGCGCCCACGCCCATGTGCTCCATCAACGGCATCGCACAGTGCGTCCCTGCCCTGACAGCAACACCCTTTTTGTCGAGCACGGTCGAAATATCATGCGCGTGTGCGGCACCCTCCATCCGGAAGGAGAAAATCGCCCCTTTGGTTGCGGATTGCCCCTGCACATTCAGCCAGTTCAAGCCGTTCAGACGTTCGCGGGCGTAATCGCGCAATCCGCGCTCGTGGGTGGCAATCGCCTCCATCCCGACACCCATCATGTAATCAAGCGCCACACCAAGACCGATCATCTGGACAATGCCTGGGGTGCCTGCCTCGAACTTCATCGGCGGGTCATTCCATGTCACCGTATCGCGGCTTACTTCACGGATCATGTCGCCCCCGCCCATGAAGGGCCGCATCTCGGCCATACGCTCCTTCTTGACGTAGATCGCGCCGGACCCAGAGGGGCCGTAAAGCTTGTGCCCTGTGATCGCATAAAAATCGCAATCGAGGTCCTGGACGTCCACGGGCATATGCACCGCTGCCTGCGACCCGTCGACAAGCACGGGCACACCTTTGGCATGTGCGCCAGCGGTGATCGTTTTTACGTCAACGACTGTGCCCAGCACGTTCGACATATGGGTGATCGCGACGAGTTTTGTCTTGGGCCCGATGGCATCGATCACCTTTTGCGGATCAAGGTCGCCATTGGCGTCCACATCCACCCATTTGATCACGACACCCTGACGTTCACGCAAGAAGTGCCACGGCACGATATTGGCATGGTGTTCCATGATCGACAGGACAATCTCATCACCCGCCTGCAGACGGGGCATGGCCCAGCCATAGGCAACCATGTTGATCCCTTCGGTCGTGCCGGAGTTCATGATGATATCGTCTTCCCTGCCTGCGTTCAGGAACCGCGCAATCGTCCCGCGCACACTTTCGTACTTTTCGGTCGCGAGGTTGGACAGGTAATGCAGACCACGGTGCACGTTTGAATATTCCTGCGCATAGGCTTGGGTGATCGCATCAATCACAACCTGAGGCTTCTGCGCAGATGCGCCGTTGTCGAGATACACCAGAGGCTTGTTGTTGACCGTGCGTGACAGGATCGGAAAATCCGCCCTGATTTTGGTGACATCGTAACTCATCACAAACCTCCGGTGGGTCCGATCCCCAGAACAGCCAACAGAATACCCGCACAAAGCGCCGTCGACATCAGCGACAAAATGATCGTCAGGACCGCCTTAGCCAGACTATTGTAGCCGTGTAAGACATTGACGAAGTTAATGAATACCCAGATCAGCGCACCAAGCGACAACAATCCGAACATCGACCCAATTGCAGGGCTGATCAGGACCAGCACCAGTTGTACGGCCTCAAGCGTCAGACTGACCGATTGAAACCAGACGACGATAGCCAAAGTCGCCTCTATCGTCCCAGCGCCACCGAAAAACTGGCCAACGTAGTGGGTGCCAAGGACAAACAGCACCAGAAAGATCCCGATGATGGCCGCATAGCCAAACGGTGACATTGCAAAGGTTGAACCATCAGTTGCCATGACTGACGGTGAGAAAAGCTGCAAAAGCCCCAGCAGGATCACATTGATCACGGCAACAAGCGCCAGCGCTGTCCAAAGCGCATTTCGCGGGATGTTCAGTCCGATGACGCCACGCGCGGTTTCGCTGGGCTCCATGATGCTGTTCCAGACGGCGCGCATCCAGCTTTCGAAAGTAAATGTCATGTGCCGGATTCCGCCTCGCGCAAAGATTGCACCCAGATGTACACAAAGATAAGCGCGCCAATCCAGCCGACAACCTGTGCCTGCGTGCCTGGACCGATCAACCCGCGCACAAGACCGTAGAACAGAAACAGTGGCGAGGTTGCAAGCAACGTCCAGAAAAGCGCCAGCCGTGCGCCAAACCATGACCCCTTCCCGCCGAAAAGCTTTGCGACGAGATGCGAGAACGCAGCGATGCCATACATCATCAACGGCAACACGATCACGGTGCCGAAAAAAGTATAGGTCATCATGCCTTCGAAATTCATCTCGGGCGGAAACGGTGAGGTCTCATAGCCTTCTGAAACCCGGCGCAGACGTGGCCACTGCGCGACAAAGATCAGGAAACAGCTGATCATCAGAAAGACAATCGCGCGGTCCTCACGTCGTCCTTGATCCAGCAGGTCGCGGATCACTGACCGCGGCCTGCGCCAGGTGCGCACAATATCGGTCGAAACGGACATCAGCTGTGTCGGTTCAACCAGGATTCGAGACGGTCGCGCAGTTCTTCTGCCAAGCCTTCGTCTGCAATTTCTTCCAGAGCCTCAGCAAGGAAGGACAATGTCAGCATATTGCGGGCGATCTTTTCAGGGACGCCACGCGAGCGAAGATAGAACAGCGCGTCCTCGTCAATCGCGCCAGATGTCGAACCATGCGAACAGGCGACGTCATCGGCGTAGATTTCCAACTCCGGCTTGGCCAGAAACTGACTGTCATCATCCAGCAGCAGCGATTGACTGATCTGGTAGCCGTCAGTTTTCTGAGCCCCTTCTTTCACGAGGATCTTGCCCTGAAACACACCAGTTGCCCCATTGCGCAGGACCTTCTTGAAGACCTGACGGCTTTCGCAATTCACTGCATCGTGGGTGATGAAAACCGTATCGTCGTGATGGAAATCCTTGCCATCACCGACACATGCCCCGGCGACATGCGCGCTTGCATCATCGCCGATTATCTCAAGCACACATTCATTGCGGGTCAAAACGCCATTGAACGTCAACGTGAAGGACTTGAAGGTCGCTTCCTTTTCAATCCGCGCAAAGCAATGCGTGACAGCGCGTCGCTCGTGATCGCGCCCTTGCGCGCGGACATGGTGAAAGGCTGCACCCTCTGCCACGTCAACTTCCAGCAATTTGGAAAACCGCGAGGCCGCTGGCCCGGTTTCAAGCAATGTCACCTCTGCTCCGGCCTCAACCTTGACGAGGTTATGCAGGACCGCATCGGACGATGCATCGTTGTGCAGGTAAATCAGATTGATCGGCTTTTCGGCCTTGGCGGTCACGCGGATCACCACACCGTCTGTGGCTGTCGCGGTGTTTAAAGCAGCCAGAGGACGTGCCACAGGCTTCTGCCCACGCGCTTCAAGCACGCCATAGAGATCCTTTGCCCAATGGATATCGCTTGCGGCCACATCGGCAAGACGTTCAATCGTGACACCTTCAGCGGTAAGATCGTCAGAGGCATCTTCGTCGAACACACCATCCACGAAGACGATCTTGACCCGATCGACATCCGCAAAAAGCGGACCTTCGTCGTTGTCCAAAATCGCCGCCTGCGGTGCATCAACTGCTGTGATGGAACTCGGGTCGGTATATTTCCAGTATTCGTCACGTCGTGTCGGCAGGCCCATGGCTGCAACGCGTGTCAGTGCATCGTTGCGAGCCGCGTTGATCCATGCGGCCCCCTCAGGCAGGCTGACCGCTGCAAGGCGGGCATCAGTGACGTCCTGTTTCAGTTTTGCCAGTGCCATCAGGCCACCTCAGAAAGAATATCGGCGTAGCCGTTGTTTTCCACCTCAAGGGCAAGCTCAGGGCCGCCAGACTTCACGATCCGGCCATCCGCCATGATATGCACGATGTCTGGTTTGATGTGGTCGAGCAGACGCTGGTAGTGGGTGATCACAAGGAAAGACCGCCCTTCGGAGCGCAACGCGTTGACACCGTCTGCGACCAGTTTCATCGCATCAACATCAAGACCGGAATCCGTTTCGTCCAGCACGCACATCTTGGGCTCAAGCATCGCCATCTGCAGAATCTCGTTGCGCTTCTTTTCACCGCCAGAGAAGCCCATATTCACAGGGCGCTTGAGCATATCCGCATCAATCTTGAGGCTCTTGGCCTTCTCACGGACAACCTTCAGAAAATCGCCGGCGCTCAGTTCGTCTTCGCCACGCGCCTTGCGCTGCGCGTTCACGGCTGTGCGCAGGAATGTCATGTTGCCGACGCCGGGGATTTCAACCGGATATTGAAACGCAAGGAAAAGACCCATCGCAGCGCGTTCTTCCGGCTCAAGCTCCAGCAGGTCCTCACCATCAAGTGTGGCCTCACCGCCGATGACGTCATAGCCGTCCTTGCCGGACAGCACATAGGACAGCGTTGATTTGCCAGATCCGTTCGGCCCCATGATGGCATGCACGGTGCCGGGTGCGATGGACAGGTCCACGCCCTTCAGAATCTGCTTGTCTTCTTCTTCAAGTTTGACCTCTAGGCCTTTGATCTCGAGCATGATTGTCTCCTCAGGATACAGATATGGGCACGCAAATCGACCGCACAGACCGATGGCCTGTCCGGTGTGTTGCGTGGACGTTTGTGTGATTTAGAAGGTGTAGGTGCTTGCGCCCACGATCACCGACATTTCTGTCGTCGTCGCCATGACGTATTGCACATGTTCCGGTGTGTAGATCATTGCCATCTGCTCCGGCCAGCGCCAGATCAGATTGTGGCCAGCGACCACCATGGCATAGATCCCGACTGCTTGGGACAAGCGATCGAAAAGGCTGCGTTTGTTGGTCAGCGCTGTGACCATCGCCACAACCCAGAGCGCTACAAGCAGATCGACGGTCAACGCCATCATGGCTGTATCGACCTCTGGAATGTAGCGGACACGGATGACCTGTGCGGCGAAGTACCCGAAGGCGCCCAGCACGGCTGAGACGATGAAAAGCGCCAGAAAAGATGACTCTTCGCGCACCTTGGCTTTCTTGATTTTGTCGCGCGGCACCCGCTTGGGAACATGCATCCCCAGATCCGGGTCGAAGTATGACTTGTTCCGCGGACTGTTGATGCGCTTCACCCGCGCGTTGAAATCGTTGATATCCTGCTTGCGATGCGCCATGCCGAATTACCCCATCAAATCGCCAACGGCCCAATCTTGCCCGCACATTTGGGCAAGATCGGGGCCGCAGCGTGACGGCGGCGCGACAATTATTGACACATGCTTGCGACATGATCAGCCAACGGACCCTTCGAGCGAGATTGCGACAAGTGCCTGAGCTTCCATCGCAAATTCCATCGGCAGGGCCTGCAACACTTCCTTGCAGAACCCGTTGACCACAAGCGCCACGGCCTCTTCCTCGTCCATGCCGCGGCTGCGGCAATAGAAAAGCTGGTCGTCATCGACCTTGGATGTAGTTGCTTCGTGCTCAACCCGCGAGGAATTGTTCTTCACCTCGATGTAGGGCACCGTATGCGCGCCGCATTTGTCACCGATCAGCAAGCTGTCGCACTGCGTGTAGTTGCGCGATTCCTTGGCTTTCGGGTGCATGGAGACCAGCCCGCGATAGGTGTTCTGCGCTTTCCCGGCGCTGATCCCCTTGGAGACGATCCGCGACTTTGTGTTCTTTCCCAGATGCACCATTTTCGTGCCGGTATCGGCCTGCTGCATGTTATTGGCAATCGCGATGGAGTAGAATTCACCCTGGCTGTCATTGCCGCGCAGGATGCAGCTTGGGTATTTCCATGTGACGGCCGAGCCGGTCTCGACCTGGGTCCACATCACCTTTGCCCGGTCACCACGACAATCAGCGCGTTTCGTCACAAAGTTGTAGATGCCGCCCTTGCCGTCTTCATCACCGGGGAACCAGTTTTGCACGGTGGAGTATTTGACCTCGGCATCTTCCTCTACGATGATTTCGACCACAGCCGCATGAAGCTGCGCCGTGTCGCGCTTGGGCGCAGTACACCCCTCAAGATACGACACGTATGATCCCTTGTCGGCAATGATCAGTGTCCGCTCGAACTGGCCCGTGTTTTCAGCGTTGATCCGGAAATAGGTGGACAGCTCCATCGGGCAGCGCACACCCGGCGGGATGTAGACAAACGATCCGTCCGAAAAGACAGCCGAGTTCAGCGTTGCATAGAAATTGTCTGACGGCGGAACGACAGACCCCAGATATTTCTTTACCAGCTCGGGATGCTTTTCGATGGCCTCGGAGATCGAGCAGAAAATAACCCCTGCCTTCTCCAACTCTTTCTGGAAGGTCGTGCCGACAGAGACGGAGTCAAAGACCGCATCTACAGCTACTTTACGCCCTTCGGCAGGCGCATCCTCAGCACCCTCGACGCCAGCAAGGATCATCTGCTCTTTCAAAGGGATGCCGAGCTTTTCATAGGTTGCCAGCAGCTTGGGATCGACCTCGTCCAGAGACTTGGGCTTTTCTTCCATGCTTTTGGGGCGGGCGTAGTAATAGATGTCCTGAAAATCGATGTCAGGATAGTTGACCATCGCCCAAGTGGGCTCTTCCATCTTTTCCCAACGCTCGAACGCCGACAGCCGCCATTCGGTCATCCACTCAGGTTCGTTATTCTTTTGCGAAATCAGCCGAACGATATCGGGGTTCACGCCCTTGGGCGCGAATTCCATCTCGATTTCGGTTTCCCACCCGTATTTATAATTGCCCGAGAGCTCCTTGACCGCATCCACGGTCTCTTGATCAACACCCTCTTTGACCTCGACTGTATCCAAAGCTGTCATTGTCTTTCCTCTCAAGCGGCCCGGCGCCGCGCCATTTTCTTTCCCCAAGCCTCTGCAAACCGCAGAACCTCGTCTTCAGTTGTTTCAAGCCCCAAAGACACGCGCAGCGCACATGCCGCAAGGTCATCATCCAGCCCTAACGCCTTGAGAACCCTGCTGGTTTTTACCTTTCCGCTTGAACAGGCAGAGCCTGCCGAAACCGCAAAACCTGCAAGATCCATCGCCATCACCTGCGTTTCACCCTTCCAGTCCGGGGTGACAAAACACGAGGTATTGGGAAGGCGCCTAACATCTTTCCCGACAAAAATAGTATTCTTTTCCTGCGCCTCAATGGCGTTTTCTAGAATATTTCTAAGTTTTTCGATCCGGTCCCATTTTCCCGCCGCAAGATCGGCCTGTGCGGCAACCGCTGCAGCCCCCATCCCGGCAATACCGATGATGTTCTCCGTGCCGGAGCGTCGGCCCATTTCCTGCCCGCCGCCCTTGATTTGCGCAGCAATATCCGTTCCTTGCGGAAACACCAGCGCGCCCACGCCTTTCGGACCACCAAATTTGTGGGCAGACAGGAACACCATCCCGACACCGGCCCAGGAAAAGGCGAAGGGCAACCGGCCGAAACCTTGGGTGATATCACTCACAGCAAGGCCCGGCGGCAGCTCCTGCACAATACCAGTTTCAGAATTGGCAAGCTGCACAACAGCGCTTTCAGGCACGGCCACCTGTACCGCACCATTCACAACAGGCAGAACAGGATCAATCCAGGCGTGAACCGCATCATGCTCTATGGGTGCAGCCTTCAGACCGCGTCCGGCAAGGGCAAGTGCCGCGGCCTCGGTCGCGCCAGAAACGAAGACAACATCCGCATTTGATGCCCCCACAGCCTCGGCGACCTGCGCACGGGCTTTCTCGACCAATGCTTTCGCGGCACGACCCTCGGCGTGGACCGATGACGGATTGCCGACCACATCCATCGCCGCCAGCATAGCCTGCCGCGCCTCGGGGCGCAGCGGTGTCGTCGCGTTATGATCCAGATAGGTTCTCATCATTTTGCCAAAAATACTTCGGGGGAGTCGCCTTCTGGCGACGGGGGCAGCGCCCCCTATTCATCAACCACTTCAAAGAGCGCCGGAACGGCCGGACATGGCGCAAGCTCATTGCCCACAACATCAGAGAGGCGCGCCTGGTGCAGAAAAACATAGACATGCGCCGACAACCCTTCCCAAAGCCGGTTGGTCATCGATTGCGCCCGGCTGCCAGATGCCGCGCCAGAGGCGCCTGCACCCTTGTGCATCGCCGAGACCGTTTCATCCACGGCGCCAAGAATTTCAGAGACACGAATATCCGAGGCTGGACGCGCCAGTCGGTAGCCGCCACCCGGCCCACGGACGGAATCGACCAACCCTGCGCGGCGCAGCTTGACGAAAAGCTGTTCCAGATAGGGCAATGAGATATCCTGCCGTTTGGAAATCTCGGTCAGATTGACAAGGACATCACCATCCTGCAGCGCCAGATCAGCAAGCGCGACCATCGCATAACGGCCTTTGGTGCTGAGTTTCATCTCTCTCCCCTGACTTCACCGGTGGCAACGGCATTGACGCCGCGCCTGCGCGACTTTACTTCGAACCGTGATACCCATGGGCCACGGCTCAGTTTAGAATCCTTCTAAAGTGCCTGAGCGTTTCCGTCAAGATTAACGTTTCAGGCCAGAATAACGGACACAGAATGCCCGAAGTCATTTTTCCAGGACCAGAAGGCCGCCTCGAAGGCCGCTACCACCCACAAAAAGACCGCGATGCGCCGATTGCCATTGTCCTGCATCCCCACCCGCAATTCGGCGGCACCATGAACAACCGTGTCGTCTACAACCTGCACTATGCGTTCTACAACATGGGCTTCACCGTGTTGCGGTTCAATTTCCGCGGTGTCGGGCGCAGTCAGGGCGAATACGATCAGGGCGTCGGAGAGCTCTCTGATGCAGCCTCCGCGCTGGACTACCTGCAGTCGATGAACAGCAATTCCAAACATTGCTGGGTCGCTGGTTTCTCTTTTGGGGCCTGGATTGGCATGCAGCTGTTGATGCGCCGTCCGGAGATTACCGGTTTCATCTCGGTCAGCCCGCCTGCCAATATGTATGATTTCAGCTTCCTTGCACCCTGCCCGTCATCCGGCCTGATCATCAACGGGACCAACGACCGCGTCGCGCCGCCTGCGGATACCGTCAATCTGGTGAACAAGCTGCACGAACAAAAAGGCATCACAATCACCCATGAGGTCATGGATGGTGCCGGTCACTTCTTCGAGGATCCGCATATGGACCCGATGATCGACCACGTCAGAACCTATGTGCGCCGTCGTCTGACCGAAAACACGCGCTAGGCCATGGCAGACAGCTATCTTGAACAAGTTGCTGGCGAGCTCGCCGATCTCGCCCTCGCCGATCAAGAGGCGTCCGGCGATATCGGCATTGTCGAAACCGTCGCAGGCGTTCTTGGGGCTTCGTCACAAACGCTGGAAGAGGCGTTTCTGACGGCCGTGCGCGTCAGGCGCGCTGAAGCCAGAGCACGCAAGCTTTTGGATGAGCGTCGCGCCAACGGCTATATGGACATCACCCCCGATGAGGAGGGCGCCGACGACGAAAGCGATGATGCGCAGGCCGAAGAGACCGCTGATATGCAAGAGACGCTCAGGCTCAAAGGTATCAACGCACCACGGCGCATCACACGGTGAGCAACACACGGATCAATGCCCAACTCGCGTTTCTGACCGAAGTGGACAAGCTTAAGTCTGTGGTGCGCGGCACGACGCTTTGTGACGGTTCGCGCAAGGAAAACTCGGGCGAACACAGCTGGCACATCGCGCTTTATGCGCTTGTGATGGCCGAACATGCCAACCGGCCTGTCAATATCGACCGCGTGATCAAAATGCTGTTGATCCACGACATTGTGGAAATTGACGCTGGCGATAATCCCATCCACGGCAACCACGACCCTGTCGAAATGGCGCGCATCGAAGAAAAGGCCGCTGACCGGATTTTCGGCCTTTTGCCAGAGGATCAACGCAAAGCGTTCCGCACCCTCTGGGAAGAGTTCGAAGCCGCAGAGACCGACGACGCCATCTTTGCCAAATCCATTGATCGCGTGCAGCCGGTTGTATCCAATCTAGCGACAGATGGCGGGTCATGGCCTGAATACAATGTCACCGCCGAGCAGTTGCAGACCCGTGTTGGGGTCAAGGTGCAAAAAGGTGCGCCCGCGATCTGGGAGGCCCTGAAGGCGCGGATCGACCGTTGGTTCGCCGAACATACAACAGCATCCTGATGTTGCATCGCCGATGGGGGGCTGTCTGCCCCCCGCTGACGCTCCCCGCGAGGATATTTCGGGGCCGATAATAGGGCCGTGTGGTTCTGCGTGACCTCTGGTCAGGCTACCAGTCATCCGACGTGTTGGCTGTGATATATGCAATGCGCGCAGACCAATGCGGCGAATATGCCCCTATACAATCCGCTGCGGTGGGCGTAGGGCGCGGGTCTGACGCTCAAGAAAGCCGCTATGATGATCCCGACACTTGCCCAAGCCCTCCAAGATCAGGGCTACACCGACCTCACCCCAGTGCAGGAGGCTGTGACCGACGATGCGCTATCAAACCGCGACTTGCTGGTTTCGGCTCAAACCGGCTCTGGCAAGACGGTTGGGTTTGGATTGGCGATTGGTCCGACAATCCTGCCTGAGGATGGACAATTGGATCAAGCCGGCGCGCCGCTCGCGCTGATTATCGCACCAACACGCGAGCTTGCGATGCAGGTAAAGCGCGAGCTGACATGGCTCTACCGGCCTGCCGGTGCACATCTTGCCTCCTGCGTGGGCGGCATGGATTACCGCGATGAACGCCGGTCGCTTGAGCGCGGCGCCCATATCGTCGTCGCAACGCCGGGGCGTTTGCGCGATCATATCATGCGCGGATCGATTGATCTGTCGGGGGTCCGTGCGGTTGTTCTTGATGAAGCCGACGAGATGCTTGATCTTGGCTTTCGCGAGGATCTGGAATTCATCCTCGAAGCGGCGCCAGAGACCCGTCGCACGCTGCTTTTTTCAGCCACCGTGCCACCGATGATCGCGACCCTGGCGAAATCGTACCAGAAGGATGCCGCACGGGTCGTGACGACATCGCGGGAAAGCCAGCATGCCGATATCGAGTATCGCGCGCTGCGCGTTGCCAACCACGATATCGACGCGGCGATCATCAACACATTGCGATTCTATGACGCGCCGAATGCCATCGTTTTTGCCAACACACGTGCAATGGTCACACGGCTGACCACGCGTTTGTCGAACCGTGGGTTTGCCGTTGTCGCCCTCTCAGGAGAGCTCACGCAATCTGAGCGCTCGAACGCCCTGCAAGCGATGCGGGACGGACGCGCCAAGGTTTGCGTGGCGACAGATGTGGCCGCGCGCGGCATTGACCTGCCGAACCTCGATCTGGTGATCCATGCCGAACTGCCCACCAATGCTGAAACCCTCCTGCACCGCTCGGGTCGCACGGGGCGCGCGGGTCGCAAGGGTATTTCGGCGATGGTGGTGCCTGCCAAAATGCGCAAGCGTGCCGAAAACCTGCTGAAATGGGGGAAGCTCACGGCGACTTGGACGGTTCCGCCAACAGCCGAGGAAATCACCGCCAAGGATGAGGACCGCCTGCTGAACGATCCTGTCTGGACCGAAAGCTTTACCGAGGCTGAAACAGGTTTCGCGGCGAAACTTCTGGAGCGGTATGCACCCGAAACCATCGCGGCGGCCTATCTGCGGCTTTATACCGGTGCGGCGTCGGCACCAGAAGAACTGTCGGCGGATATCGAGACCCAACCGGCCAAAGAGCGCAAAACGCGTGACGTGCAGACATTCGGCCCTTCGCGCTGGTTCCGCATTGATATCGGCCGCGAAGGCAAGGCCGAAGCGCGTTGGTTGTTGCCGATGCTCTGCAAGGCTGGCGGGATCACCAAGAAAGAAATCGGGGCGATCCGTATTCAACCGAATGAGACCTTTGTCGAAATCTCGGAGCCCGCCGTCCCCGGATTCCTGCGCAGCATCGGCCCAGCCATGTCGCTTGAGAACCAAGCCAAACTCAGCGAACTCGACGGCCCGCCACAGCTTGGCGCGCGCGGGCCGCGCAAAACCAAACGCGATTATGATCAACCGCGCGAGGCCAGATCCGGCGACACACGCAAGCAAGGCGATGCGCCACGCAAACGCGCAGACACACCGCCCCGACAGCATGACCCCGAGGCCGTCAAGCCCCGCAAACCGCGTCAGAAGTCACAGGGCGACAAACCGGCCGCACCGTCCAAAAAGCCATATGAAAAGGCGAAGGGAAAACCCCGTCACGAGAGCAAGGATCGCGATTTCAAATCGAAATCAGGTCAGCGCAAGGACGGCAAACCGCCCCGTAAAGAGGGTGGCAAGCCACCGGCAGCGGCCAAGGGCAATGCCAAAGATACCTCAAAACGGTTCACCCCGCCGGGCGGAAAAGCGAAGCCACGCAAGGGCTTAGGCAAAGGTGGAAATGCAGCGCCGCGGCGCGGACGGTCCTAGCGGGCCGTCAGGCGGTTACATTTTTGTCACGCTGCGCGTGCAAAATAATGTGTGCCCACTCGCCAGATGACCTTTTCGCCGCTTAGCCTGATCTTACGAGCACGCGAAAGGACCAGAAAATGGCCACAGCAAAACCATCGCCTGCTGCACAAGAGCCGCAGGCACCGCAACAACAAACGGTTGCGTCGCACGCCGCAGGGTCACGGCAACCTGCACCCTCCAAAGAGCCGAAACCAACTGTTTTTACCGATTACGCGAGTATTTGAGAACACATGCCTTCAGGCCGGTGAGGCCCGATAGATGCCAGCGCCTCCTCCCAGTGCTGCGTCTGCCCTCACTGGCCTCTTTTTTGCAAAGCCGCTAGCTTTGCACCCATGACGGCCCTGACATCCATCAAGAATATCGGCCCGGCGTTTGAGTCCTCGCTGAAATCTGTCGGCATCACATCCGCAGAGCAACTGCGCGAGATGGGTGCCGATGCCGCCTATACACGCCTGTTGCAGGGCGGATCGAAACCACATTTCATCGGATATTATGTGCTGCACATGGCGCTGCAGGGCCGACCATGGAATGACTGCAAAGGCGAAGAAAAGAAGGCGCTGCGCAAACAGTTCGACAAGATCAAATCGCAAAGCTTCGATGCGGAGCGATCGGAGCTGGAGCGCATTCTGGACCAGATCGGCGTGATCGAAACACCGAAATAGCCACAAAAAAGCCGCCCGCACCAACAGATGCGGACGGCTTTGTAGGTGGTGTCTGGCAGATTAGCCGACCAGTTCGAGACCGGAGAAGAAGAACGCGATTTCTTCTGCAGCGGTTTCAGGTGCGTCAGACCCGTGCACAGAGTTTTCACCGATCGACAGGGCAAATTCCTTGCGGATTGTGCCGGGCGCTGCGTCTGCAGGGTTTGTCGCACCCATGACTTCGCGGTTTTTGGCAATCGCGTCTTCGCCTTCAAGAACCTGTACAACGATTGGCTCCGAGATCATGAATTCGCAAAGCTCGTCAAAGAACGGACGGTCCTTGTGGACACCGTAAAACTGCTGTGCTTGGGCCAGTGTCAGCTGGATACGCTTGGAGGCCACGACGCGCAGGCCTGCCTCTTCGAATTTGGCGATGATCTGACCGGTCAGATTGCGCTTAGTTGCGTCTGGTTTGATGATCGAGAAAGTGCGTTGAATAGCCATTGAGAGCCTCTTTTCAGCGGTGGGGCATAGCGCCCGTCATAAGAATGGCAGCGCCCTATCACGGCCCAAAGTTGTTGAAAACCCAAATTGCGCAAGCCAAAACCGTCCGCTAGCCTGAGGTCATGTTCGCGCTCATGCTCCACCCTGTTTTTGGCAAACTTTTCGCAGCACAGGTGCTGGCGCTTGTGGGAACAGGCCTGCTCACCGTGGCGTTGGGGCTTCTGGCATTTGATCTTGCCGGGGCAGCCGCTGGTGGCGTTTTGGCCACGGCCTACACCATCAAGATGGTGGCCTATGTCGGCCTGTCCCCGATTGCCGGGGCCATCGTCTCTAACCTGCCACGCAAATGGGTGCTGATCGTTGCCGATGCCGCACGCGGTGTGGTAGCGCTCGCCCTGCCCTTCATCACGGACATCTGGCAGATTTATCTGGCGATTTTCCTGCTGCAAACCGCAAGCGCCGTCTTTACGCCAACCTTTCAGGCCACGATCCCCGACGTCCTTGAGGATGATGACGATTATGCCAAGGCGCTGTCGCTGTCGCGTCTGGCGTATGATCTGGAAAATCTGTTGAGCCCGGCCATCGCGGGTCTTCTGTTGCTGGTGATGAGTTATCACTGGCTCTTTGGCGGCACGGTTATTGGTTTTCTGGTGTCCTCCGCTGTGATTGCGATGACAGCGGTGCCGGGTCGTGGGGTACGCAAGCAACGCCCGTTCCGCGAACGCCTGACCAGAGGTGTCCGCATCTATCTTGCCACGCCACGTTTGCGCGGCTTGTGGTCTCTGACGCTGACCGCGGCCGCTGCCAGCGCCTTTGTCATCGTCAACACCGTCGTTGTTGTGCGCAACGGCTATAGCGGCAGTGAGTCCGATGTGGCGTTGGCGCTTGCTGTCTTTGGCGGTGGATCAATGGTCGCGGCCTTCGCCCTGCCCGGTCTGCTGCGCAGGCTGTCAGACCGGCCCGTGATGGTCGGCGGTGCCGTGATGATGACCGCGCTGATGGGGCTTCTTGTGATCTTTGAGCCCGGCTGGATCATGTTTCTGGTCTTCTGGTCTCTGATCGGGCTGGCCTATGCAGCCGTCGTCACCCCGCAAGGGCGGCTTTTGCGCCGCTCGGCCCACCACGATGACCAGCAAGCGGTCTTTACCGCGCAATTTGCGCTGTCGCACATCTGTTGGCTCATTACATATCCCATCGCCGGGGCGACGATGACCGCTTGGGGTATGCGTCCTGCATTGGCGGTTCTGGGTCTCGTTGCAATTGCGGGGCTTTTGCTCGCCTTCTACTTTTGGCCCAAGGGCGACCCGGACGAGGTCACCCACACCCATGATGACCTTCCTGATGATCACCCGCATCTGCACGGTCAGGGCCATACCCACCGTCACGCGCTGATCATCGACGACGAACATCACAACTGGCCGAACCGGCGCTAGCTGCGGCGTCTGGCCGGAACCACTTCCAGAACGCCCGCGGCCACGACCAGAATGCCCCCGATCAACTGCGGCGTTGTCAGGTGTTCACCGATCAGAACCGCCGCCGAGACGGCCGCGACCGGCACCTCGACCATCAGCAGAATACTGGTCCGTGCCGGATCAAGGCGCGGTGTGGCCCACATGATCCCGATCAGCAGGCAGGCCCACCAGAATGCGCCTGTCGCGAAGACCACGGCCATGAGTGAAACCGGCGCGGCAATGTCTGCGACGTCCGGCGGACCGCTCAGTAGGGGCGCAAGACACAAGCCCCCGAGAAAGGCCCCGCCGACAAAGACAAACCCGCCACCCACAGGCGGCAACGGCGGACGCACACGGATGCCTATGCTCGCAACAGCCCAGCACAGCCCTGCAAGCAGCCCCAACCATTCGCCAATGGCCCGCGGGATCGGCAGGTTTCCCTCGCCGCCCAACATGACCGCCAGGCCTGCCAGACCACAGATAAGAACCAGAACGCGCATCGGCGTGATCGGCCAGCCCATCCACCAGCGCCCCAGCAGTGTCGCCCAGACCGGTGCGAGAAAGAACAGGATCACCACAACCGCGACCTGTCCGTAAACATAGCTGACAGAGTAAAGAAGAAACGCAAAGCCGCCCAACGCGGTCGATGCCAGCGCCAGCCGGTCAGCGGCCAGCAATGTCCGCCGTGCTTTCCAGCCGAAGGGTGCAAGCACAAGTGTTCCGGCCAGGCCAGCCGCCACACTCCCCCAAGCGCCGCGCAGCCCGAGGTCTTCGATCTCGCGCACCGGCATCCAGTAAAGCCCCCAGAAAACTCCCGAGACCAGCACGATCAAAGAGGAAAGCAAGACGGCGCGCGACATATCCATGCCCGACCTCTAGCGGGAGGCGGAAAAGAACGCCATCCCTCCCCATTGACCGCGCATCAGTGATCCATCATAGCGCCACTCATGCTCAAGATTTCCGACATCACCTATTCCGTCGAAGGCCGCACATTGGTCGAGAACGCCACTGTGACGATCCCCACCGGCCATAAGGTGGGTCTTGTGGGGCGCAACGGCTCTGGCAAGACAACGCTGTTCAAGGTGATCCGCGGGGAAATGGTGCTCGATACCGGCAATGTCAGCCTGCCCAAGGGCTGGAAGATCGGCGGTGTCAGTCAGGAAGTTCCCGGCAACGAGGTGAGCCTGATCAACACGGTGCTCGACGCCGACACCGAACGCGCCGCCCTCTTGGCAGAGGCCGAAACTGCCACCGATCCCACCCGTATCGCCGAAGTGCAGACGCGACTTGCCGATATCGACGCCTGGTCGGCAGAGGCCCGCGCTGCCACCATCCTGCGCGGTCTCGGCTTCACTCCCGAAGAGCAACTGATGCCCTGCTCGGCCTTCTCAGGCGGCTGGCGCATGCGCGTGGCCCTTGCCGCCGTGCTCTTTTCCGAACCGGATTTGCTGCTGCTGGACGAACCGACCAACTACCTCGACCTTGAAGGCGCGCTCTGGCTAGAGGCCTACCTCGTCAAATACCCGCATACAGTGCTCATCGTCAGCCACGACCGCGAGCTTCTCAACCGCTCCGTGGGCGGCATCCTGCACCTCGAAGACAAGAACCTGATCTACTACACCGGCCCCTACGATACATTCGCCAAACAGCGCGCGGCCAACCGCGCGGTGCAGGCGGCGGCGGCCAAGAAACAGCAGGCGCAGCGCGAACATCTGCAGGCCTTTGTAGACCGTTTCAAAGCCAAGGCTTCAAAGGCGAAACAGGCGCAATCGCGCGTGAAGATGCTGGAAAAGATGGAAACGATCCGTGCGCCCGAAGATGCCGCGCGCACCGTCTTCACCTTCCCCGAACCCGAAGAGCTTTCGCCCCCCATCATCGCCACCGAAGGCGCGGCCGTGGGCTACGGCAACCATATCGTCTTGCAAGACCTCAATCTGCGGATTGATCAGGACGACCGGATCGCGCTTCTGGGACGCAACGGCGAAGGCAAATCCACGCTCTCAAAGATGCTTTCAGACCGCCTGCCCGTCGCGCGCGGCAAGATGGTGCGCTCCAACAAGCTGCGCATCGGCTTTTTCGCCCAGCATCAGGTGGATGAACTGAGGGTCGAGGAAACACCGCTGCAACACCTGCTGCGCGAACGCCCCGCTGAGGGTCAGGCCAAACTGCGCGCACGTCTGGCAGGCTTCGGTCTTGGGGCAGATCAAGCCGAAACCGAGGTCGGCCGCCTCTCAGGCGGCCAAAAGGCCCGCCTGTCTTTGCTGCTGGCGACCTTGCCAGCGCCACATCTGTTGATTCTCGACGAACCGACCAACCACCTCGATATCGAAAGCCGCGAAGCACTGGTCGAGGCGCTGACCGCCTATTCGGGTGCGGTGATCCTCGTCAGCCACGACATGCATCTTCTGTCGATGGTCGCTGACCGCCTCTGGCTGGTCAAAGACGGGCATGTGAAACCCTATGAGGAAGACCTGCAGGCTTACCGCAAAATGCTCCTCTCGGTCGACAAGCCTGCGGACAAACCCAAACCGGCGACACCAAAAACCGCCAAACCCAGTCGCGAGGCGATCATGGCGCTGCGCTCGGATGTGCGCAAATGTGAAGAACGGGTCAATAAAATCAACGAGATGCGCGACAAACTTGCCAAGAAACTTGCCGACCCCGCCCTCTATGAAGACGGGAAGGCTGGCGAACTTGAGACATGGAACAAGAAATACGCCGAAGTCATGGACGGGCTTGAACGGGCAGAGGCGCTCTGGATGGCCGCCCTTGAAAAACTCGAAAAGGCCGAAAGCGCCTGATCATCACCTTGCCAAAAATACTCCCGCCGGAGGCATCCAACGCTCGCCAAAGGCACCAACCTCTGACACTCTCGTTCCATGACTGAACTTGCCGCGCTGATCACAGCCTTTACCACCCTTTTCATCATCATTGATCCACCTGGCCTTGCGCCGGTCTTTATCGCGCTGACGCAAGGCATGAGTGCAGCACAGCGGCGCGCCATTGCTCTGCGTGCCTTTCTTGTGGCCGCGGCCCTGATGATGCTGTTTTTGTTCACTGGCGAAGCGGTCTTGGAATTCATCGGTATTTCGATGGATGCGTTCCGGATCGCCGGTGGCATCCTGCTGTTTCTGACCGCACTCGATATGCTGTTTCAGAAACGGCAGGCACGGCGCGAAGAAAGCGCGGCGGAAGGTCAAGCAGAACACCATGATGATCCATCGGTCTTCCCGCTGGCGCTGCCTCTCATCGTGGGGCCAGGGGCGATCACGACAGTTATTCTGCTTGCTGGCCAGTCCGAAGGCGCTGCCGATCTCTTCGCTGTTGCTGCGGTGGTGCTTTCGGTTCTCGTGATTGTTTTTCTTGCCTTTCTTGCCGCCCCTGCGATCGAACGGATTTTGGGCAAAACAGGCCTGAACATCGTAACGCGTGTTCTGGGTATGCTGCTGGCAGCCCTCGCCGTTCAATTCGTCCTCGACGGGCTGAGGGGCTTTGGTATCGGCGGATAAGACCTATATGTAGGTCATGGAAACCGATCAATTCATGCAACTGACCTATCTGGTGCTGCTGGGGCTCGCGATTGCTGGCTCGGCTATTGTCGCCGGACGCAACAATCTTGGTAAGATGGCGCAGCAGGCGGTCGTCTGGGCGCTGATCTTTGTGGGCGTGATCGCCGCTTACGGGCTCTGGGACGATGTGCGCAATGACGTCGCCCCGCGTCAGGCCGTGATCGAAGGCGGGACTATCGGCGTTCCGCGCAGCCCTGACGGGCACTACCATCTGACGCTCGACATCAATGGCGAACCGGTCCGCTTTGTGGTCGATACCGGAGCCACGCAGATGGTGCTTTCACAACGTGACGCGGCAAGGATCGGGCTTGATCCGGCCAGTCTGGATTATGTCGGGCGCGCGTTTACCGCCAACGGCGAGGTGCGGACAGCTCCCGTCATCCTCAGTGAGGTCAGTCTCGAAGGCATCACTGACCGCGGTGTTCAGGCCGTTGTCAACGGAGGGGCCATGGATAGCTCGCTTCTGGGAATGAGCTATCTGCGGCTTTGGGACCGCATTGAAATCGCTGACAATCAATTGGTGCTACAAAGATGATCCGTGCGCTTTTTCTCATGATCCTTCTGGCCGCCTGTGCCCCGCAACCGGACGCACTGCCAGAGGATTTTGACGCGTCATTCGCTTTCTGAGGTTGTTTCCGCCTTCTTGACCCAGCGTCCGCCGTCTTGCGCCCAATACTGGGCCTGACAACCGGCACTGGTCAGCGTTTTCCACTGTCCACGGGCGTTCTGCACCGCATCACCGTCCTGACCGTCAAACAGCACACAGACCCGTTCGCAACTCTTGACCTCGGCGGCTGAAACATCGGCACCCGCGACGGCCATCACACAAGAGAACCCGTCACTCGGCACGTCTCCGAGCAAAATCGGCTGGTCGGCATCATGAGGACCGCCTGCAATGCCATGGGGCAGAAAACTGTCCTCGGGTCGTTCCCACAGAACCGCGTCCAACCGTTCCAGCAGCGCCTGATCAGTGCCGCGCACCAAGACCCGCCAGCCCACATCACGCGCCTTGCCCAAAAGCATGGGCAAGGTCACCTCAAGCGGTGTTTCGGTCAGATGGTAGAAATAGACAGCGCCCACGCAGCTTCACTTCTCATGTTATTCAGGATCGCCGGGCCTAAGACGCGCGCCTTCGCCCCCGGCGTCCTTAACTTTCGTAGTTGTCAGCAATCAACCTATTCAGCGCAAGAACACCCCAGCCGGTCGCACCGGCAGGCGCAAGGGCGGTCTCTTTCTTGACCGAGGCCGTGCCTGCGATATCAAGGTGCGCCCACGGCACATCATCTTTGACAAATCGCTGCAGGAACTGCGCGGCTGTGATTGATCCGGCGGGACGTCCGCCCACGTTCTTCATATCCGCAATGCGCGATTTGAGCTGTTCGTCATAGGCTTTCGACAGTGGCAGACGCCATGCGCCCTCACCCTCGGCTTGCGCCGCTTTCAGGAACTTGCCGCTCAGCTCGTCGGAATTGGAAAAGACACCCGCATTCTCATGTCCAAGCGCGATGATCACGGCGCCTGTGAGCGTCGCGAGATTGATCATCCCCACAGGTTTGAACCGCTCTTGCGCATACCAGAGCACATCAGCCAGCACCAAACGGCCCTCGGCATCGGTGTTGATGATCTCGACGGTATCACCCTTCATGGATTTGACGACGTCGCCGGGACGTGTGGCCGTGCCGGAAGGCATGTTTTCGACCAGCCCGACCAGCCCCACGACATTGGCCTTGGCCTTGCGCAAAGCTAGCGCGCGCATCACACCGGCGACCACACCGGCCCCGCCCATGTCCATCGTCATGTCTTCCATACCGCCCGCAGGCTTGAGGCTGATCCCGCCCGTGTCAAAGACAACACCCTTGCCGACAAAAGCGAATGGCGCTTCATCGCCACCGCCATTCCACGACATCACAACTACCTTCGAGGGGCTCTCTGACCCCTGCCCCACGCTAAGCAATGTGCGCATCCCCAGCTTCTTGAGGTCATCTTCCTCAAGGATCTCCACGTCCAGCCCGATCTCCTGCATCGCGGCAAGACGGGCCGCAAAATCATCTGTGGTCAGGACATTCGCAGGCTCGTTGATCAGGTCGCGGGTAAAGAACACACCCTCAGCAATCGCCGCCAACGGGCCAGCAGCCTTGGCGACTTCTTCGGGCTTTGCCACCATAAAGCAGACTTTGCCCTTGGCTTTTGGGTCGGCCGTTTTATGGGCATCAAACTTGTAGTCGCGCAACGCCAGCCCCAAGGCGATTTCTTCGGCGCGCCCGATCCCGCCAGCCAGAACAAGCAAATCACCCTCGCCGCGTGATTTGGCGATCTGCGCGCCTGCCTTGCGCGCCTCTTCCAACGATGGTCTGCGACCCAGCTTCACCACGCAAAGCGCCTCTGCCGCAAGGCCCGTCGGATAGGCCAGCACCCGCAAATCACCGGCAGCCATTTTCTCAAAGGCGTCGCTTTCGACGAACCTGGCGACAGACTTGCGTGTCAGCGCGTTGAGCTTGCGGGCGCTTTTGTCGAGCTTGCCGTCCATCCCTGCAAAGACGATCACACGGCCAGTGCGGTCGGCCATGCCGTCGAGGTTGATCTCGTCAAAAGTGATCTCTGCGGGGGTGGTCATGGTTGCTCCTTGTTCAAATCTCGCCTGGCTTGCGGGCCAAGCTAGCTTGCCCCCCTGATAATGACCAGATAGCAGTTCAATACGCCGCAGGCTTGCGATAGTTTGCCTAAGATTAAGCACTGACTGAAAAGGGAAAAGAGGGTGGCACGTTTCGACAGATATATGCTGTCCCAACTCCTCGTGCTCTTCGGGTTCTTCAGCCTTGTCCTGATCCTGATCTACTGGATCAACCGCGCTGTAATCCTTTTCGATCAGCTGATCGCTGACGGTCAGTCCGCTGGCGTTTTTCTTGAATTCACCGCCCTTTCGCTGCCCGCTGTCATCCGTCTTGCCTTGCCGCTCGCAGCCTTTGCAGCAGCCGTCTATGTCACAAACCGCATGTCAACGGAATCAGAGCTCACGGTCGTTCAGGCGACAGGCTATTCGCCGTTTCGGCTGGCAAGGCCAGTGCTTTACTTCGGGGTCATCGTGGCGGTGATGATGTCGGTTCTGATGCATGTTCTTGTGCCTCTCAGCAGTGCACGACTGGCCGAGCGAGAGGCCGAGATCGCACAGAATCTGACCGCACGCCTTCTGACCGAGGGCCAGTTTATCGAACCCGTTGACGGTGTGACCTTCTACATCCGCGAAATCACACCGGAAGGCGAACTGAAAGATATCTTCCTGTCTGATCTGCGTGCACCAGAGGAAGAAGTCACCTACACCGCCTCCAGCGCGTTTCTTGTGCGGGATGTGCGCGAAACGCAGTTGGTGATGATCGGCGGCATGGTCCAGACCCTACGAAAATCGGACCAGCGGCTTTTCACCACACGGTTTGAGGACTTCGCCTACAATATCGGCAACCTGATTGAGGCACCAAGCGCGGTGCGTCTGCGCGACTCGCATCTCAGCACGTTGGCCTTGCTGAACCCTACACCGGAACTGGAAGAAGCCACACGGCGCACGGCGGCGGAACTGATCGCGCGGGGCCATGACCGTTTCAGCCAGTCGATCCTTGGCACTGTTGCCGCACTTTTGGGGTTTTCGACCCTCATGGTCGGCGGCTACAGCCGTTTTGGTGTGTGGAAACAGATCACAGCCGCAATTTTCCTGATCATTCTGGTCAAAGCGGTCGAAACAGTCGGGCTGAACACCGCACGCAGTGATCCCGCCCTCTGGTTTGCAACTTACCTTTCGAATGCGGTTGGTTTTGTGATTGTCGGCATCCTGCTGGTCTGGGCAAGCAAGCCTGCGTTTCTTACGCGCAAACCACGGTTGGAGGCGCGCACATGATCCTCCACCAGTATTTCGCGAAACGGTTTCTCAAAACATTCTTGGGGATCGCGGGGATTTTCTTTCTGATCATCCTTTTTGTCGATCTGGTGGACCAGTTGCGGCGCTTCAGCAGCGCGGATGCTGGCTTTACCGACATTCTTGTGCTCAGCCTTCTCAACGTGCCAGAGGCCGTCTATCGCATCATGCCGTTGATCATCATTCTTTCCAGTATCGCGCTGTTTCTCAGCCTTGCGCGATCCTCGGAAATGGTCGTCACACGCGCCTCCGGTCGGTCTGCACTGAAAGCATTGATCGCACCTTTGGTCGTCGCACTTGGGATCGGTGTCATCTGCGTTGCGGTTTTCAATCCCATTGTGGCCGCAACATCCAAACAATCTGAGGCCAGAGGTGACGCACTGCGCGGCAACGACTCTGTCCTGTCGATCGGATCCTCTGGCCTTTGGTTGCGGCAAGGCAATGCCGATGGGCAAACCGTGATCCGCGCAGAAAGCGCCAATCTCGACGGCACTGCATTGCGTGATGTGACCTTTCTGACCTTCCTGCCGGATGGCACGCCATTGCGGCGTGTCGAGGCACGCACTGCCGCCCTCCTGCCGGGTGTCTGGTCACTCACAGATGCAAAGATCTGGCCGCTGTCTGACACGGCAATTCCAGAGGCCGCAGCCAGCACATCCGGTGCGCTCTCGATCGCTTCGACACTGACAGCGGATCAGATCCGCGACAGCTTCGGGACCCCCTCCTCTATCCCGATCTGGGAACTTCCCGCCTTTATTGATCGACTGCGGGCAGCCGGGTTTTCGGCACAGCGCCACCTGGTCTGGTTTCACACCGAACTAGCCCTACCCATCTTTCTTTTGTCGATGGTCCTCATCGGGGCGAGCTTCACGTTGCGCCACCAGCGCGGCGGACGGACGGGTCTGATGGTTCTGTTTGCGGTTATTCTGGCCTTTATCATCTATTTCATCCGCAACTTTGCCTTGGTCCTTGGTGAAAACGGCCAACTGCCAGCCGTACTGGCAGCATGGGCTCCACCACTTGCAGCGATTGGGCTGTCGTTGGGCGCGCTTTTGCACAGTGAGGACGGTTGATGCGGTGGCTCGCGTTCCTGATCGTGCTGATCTGGCCTACCTTCGGGTTCAGTCAATCCGCCGCTAACCTGATTGCCGACAGCGTCAGACTGACAGCAGATGGCCGCCTTGTGGCCGAAGGCAACGTCGAGGCGTTTTACGGCGACACCCGTCTCACCGCCAGCCGCGTGGTCTATGATCCTGAGACCGACAGGCTGCGACTGGACGGGCCAATTGTGATCAGGGCCGAAGACGGGACAATCCTGACAGCCAACCAGGCCGATATTGATCCGACGTTGGAAAACGGCATCCTGCAGGGTGCACGTATCGTGCTCGACCAGCAGCTGCAGATCGTGGCCAACCAGCTTGACCGCCAGGAGGGGCGGTTTTCGCAACTCTATAAAACATCGGCGACCTCATGCCGCGTCTGCGGCGACCGCCCCCCGCTTTGGGAAATCAGGGCCGAACGGGTGATCCACGACGATATCTCCCGGCAACTGTATTTCCAGAACGCCAGTTTCCTGATCAGAGGCGTGCCTGTCATCTGGTTGCCACGGATGCGCCTGCCAGATCCCACACTGTCACGGGCGACAGGCCTTTTGGTCCCACAGCAACGCAACACCAACCGTCTCGGCTTTGGACTGAAACTGCCGTATTTCATCACCCTGGGTGACAGCCGCGACCTGACACTGACACCTTACATTTCACCAGAAACACGCACGCTGGAATGGCGCTACCGGCAAGCCTTCCGCAACGGTTTCCTGCGTGCCGAAGGGGCTTTCAGCGATGACACGCTTTTTGACGGCACCCGCGCCTATCTTTTTGCCGAAGGCGATTTTGCCCTGTCGGGCGGCTACCAACTGGCCTTCGATATCGAAAGCACCAGCGATGCAGGTTATCTCAGTGCGTATAACTATTCCGAGAAAGACCGCCTCGACAGCGCAATCAGCCTGACAAAGGTCACCGACGACCAACTGTTCCAGACGCGCCTGACGTTCTTTGAAACACTGCGCGATGACGAGTCCCGCGCCTCACTGCCACCCATCGTCGCTGATCTGAGCTACACAGGCCGCAAAGCAGGCCCTGACGGCAGCGTATTCGTCTATGAAGCCGGTCTTGATGCAGCCTACCGCACCAGCAATGTCGCAGGCGATGCAGGCCGCGACCTTCTCAGAGCAGGCGGCTACGCAGGCTGGCAAAAAGACTGGGTGCTGCGCAACGGAATGCTCATCACCGCCACGACCGGCGCAAGAGCAGATGTCTTTGCCGTGGCCGACGATCCGGCCTTTGAAAGCGTGGCCCTGCGCTTTGTCCCATCGGCGAACCTGACCCTGCGCTGGCCCTTGATCCAGAACAGTGCTGGCGGCACCGTCCAGATCATCGAACCCGTCGCACAACTGGCCTGGGCCGAAAGCTTCGGTGACCGCCCCCCGAACGAAGACAGCACCCGCACGGAACTTGACCGCGCAAATCTTCTGGCGCTGTCGCGATTTGCAGGCGAGGACGCCGTCCAGACCGGCGTTCAGGCCGCGGCCGGTCTGGTCTGGAGCCGCTACGGGGCCAAAGGACTCGACACCACGCTCACGGTAGGGCGCATTCTGCGGCAAGAGGCCGATGACCGCTTCACACCGTCGTCAGGACTGGAAGAGGCCCAATCCGACTGGCTGATCGCAGGCCAGATCGTTGCCGAAGGAGGCTTCCTTTTCGACGCCCGCAGCCTTTGGGATGACGATGACGGGCTGAACGTGGCCGACAGCCGGATCACATGGCGAAACGACTGGATCACGCTGGGCGCAAATTACATCTGGCAAGGCCCCGATGCCTCTGAAAACCGCCCCGATACGATCTCGGAATGGACTGTCGATTCCGCCTTTGCGCTCAGCGACGCGTGGACGGTCGATCTGGATGCCCGCTACGACATCGCCGCAGACCGCCCTGTCAGTGCCGGCATCGGACTGGAGTGGCGCAACGAATGCGTGACCATCGACGTTTCGGCCTCGCGCCGCTTTGCGTCCTCAGATACAATCGCGCCAACAACAACATTTGGGATCAGCGGCAGTATCGGCGGCTTTTCCACAGGGCGCGCTGCGGGCGGGCTGACGACAGGATGCGGAAATTGAAGACAATCAAGAGTATGATGATGCGTTTGACGAATGTGAAAGCTGTCTGTCTTGCTGTAATTTTTGGCTGTTCGATGGTCTTGCCAGCCTCGGCGCAAGGACAACTGACACCGGTCATCAGCGTCAACGACAGGGTCATCACACAGTATGAGCTGACCCAAAGGCGGCTTTTGCTGGATGCCTTCAACACCCCAGGCGACCTGACACAACAGGCACGCGAAACACTGATCGAGGATCGCCTGAAACAGCAGGAACTTTCCCGCTTCGGTGTCAGCCTGCCGCCAGAGACGCTGGACGAAGAACTCGAAGCCTTTGCCAGCCGCGCCAATCTCACGCTGGACCAGTTTCTGAATGTGCTGGGACAGCGCGGCATCGACCCGGCAACGCTGCGTGACTACGTGGCAACCGGTGTGCTCTGGCGCAACTTCGTCCGCAGCCGGTTCAACCGCGAAGTCACCGTGACAGAGGCGGATATTGATCGTGCGATTGCGCGGCAAGGTGCGGCACCCACACAAATCGAATTGCTCCTGTCGGAAATCATCATCCCGATCACACCGCAAAACGAAACCCGCGCCCGCGAGGTTGCCGGTCGCATTGCCCAGATCAGGAGTTTTGACGAATTCTCGCGCGCTGCAAGTCAGGCCTCTGCACTGCCATCACGCGAAAACGGCGGGCGTATCGACTGGGTCCCTGCATCCAACTATCCGCCCCAGATCGCCACGACGCTTCTTGATCTGTCGGTCGGAGAGGTCACCGAGCCGATTGAATTGCCAAACGCGATTGCGCTCTTCCAAAAGCGCGGCCAACGCGAGGCGCGCAGACCGGTCACACCGCCTGCGAGCATCGACTACGCAGCCTATTACATCCCTGGCGGGCAAAGCGCAGCCGCACAGCAGATCGCCGCAAATGTTGCCGCGCAAGTCGATGTCTGTGATGATCTTTACGGGATCGCCAAGGATCAGCCGCGCGAAGTGCTTGATCGCGAAACCCGCGCGCCATCCGAAATCCCTGGCGATATCGCATTGGAACTCGCACAGCTTGATCCGGGCGAGATTTCGACAAACCTGACGGCAAACAACGGTCAGACACTGGTGTTCCTGATGCTTTGCGCGCGCAACCAGATCGCCGGGGCCACCACGGACCGCGAAGCAATCGGCAACCAGATCCGCGGTCAACGGCTCACGGCGCTGGCAGATGCTTTGATCGCCGACCTGCGTGCGGCAGCCGATATCCGCTGATGCGTCCAATTGCGATCAGTTGCGGGGAACCGGCAGGGATCGGACCTGAAATTGCGGCGACCGCATGGCAGGCGCTCGGCGCTGATATCCCGCTTGTCTGGCTGGGGGACCCGCGGCATCTGCCAAAAGATACCCCGATCCATGAAACCGATGATCCGCAAGATCAACGGCCCGGCAAACTCTCGGTGCTGCCGCGCGACTTCGGCCCTGCGGCTGTCGCAGGGCAAGCTAACCCGGCGCATGCGCAAGGGGTGATCGACGCCATCGCAGACAGCGTCCGGCTGGTGCAGGACGGCACCGCCCGCGCCCTCTGTACCGCGCCCATCCACAAGGCCGCACTGATTGATGGTGCAGGCTTTGCCTATCCGGGCCATACCGAGTTTCTGGCGGCTCTGGCAGGCACCAGCCAGGTCGTGATGATGCTTGCCTGTGACATGCTTCGCGTTGTGCCGACCACCATCCATATCCCGCTTGCCGATGTGCCGCAGAACCTGACCGCAAGCCTCCTGACCGACACGATCCTGATCACCCATGGCGCCCTCAAGCGCGATTTCGGGATCGCTGCGCCGCGCATTGCCGTTGCCGGACTGAACCCCCATGCAGGTGAGGACGGCAAGATCGGCCTTGAAGAGCGCGAGATGATCACGCCGGTGCTGGACGCGCTGCGCAATGAAGGCTTCGACATTGCGGGGCCGATGTCGGCTGACACCATGTTCCACGCAGGCGCACGCAGCGCATATGATGCGGCGGTCTGCATGTATCACGATCAGGCATTGATCCCTATCAAGACGCTGGATTTCTCGGGCGGGGTGAATGTGACCCTCGGGTTGCCTTTCATTCGCACGTCTCCCGATCATGGCACTGCCTTTGACATCGCGGGCAAGGGGATTGCGGATGCGACCTCGATGATCGCCGCAATCCGCATGGCAGCGGGCATGGCCGATGCACGCGAAGGTGCCGCAAAGTGAGCGGCATCGACAATCTGCCCCCCTTGCGCGAGGTGATCGCCACGCATGGGTTGGCCGCAAAGAAATCATTGGGGCAGAACTTCCTGCTCGACCTCAATCTGACGGCGAAGATTGCGCGACTTGCGGGCGACGTGAAGACCGCGGATGTGCTCGAAGTTGGCCCCGGTCCGGGTGGCCTGACGCGCGGGCTACTTGCCGAAGGCGCAAGACGTGTTCTGGCGATCGAGAAAGACCCCCGCTGCCTACCCGCCTTGGCCGAGATCAGCGCTGCCTACCCCGACCGTCTTGAGGTGATCGGCGGTGACGCGCTTGAGGTCGATCCGCTGGCCCATCTCACACCCCCCATCAAGATCGCGGCCAACCTGCCCTATAACGTGGGCACGGAACTTTTGGTCCGCTGGCTCACACCACCGCAATGGCCCCCCTTCTGGGACACGCTGACGCTGATGTTCCAACGTGAAGTAGCGCTGCGCATCACCGCGACCCCCGGCAGCAAGGCCTACGGACGTCTGGCACTTCTGGCGCAATGGCGCAGTGACCCTCGAATTGTACTGGAACTACCGCCGGAGGCGTTCAGCCCGCCTCCCAAGGTCAACTCTGCCGTGGTCCACCTGACAGCCCTGCCCGCCCCGCGCTACCCTGCCGACCCCGCAACGCTCAACCGCGTGGTCAGCACGGCTTTCAACCAGCGGCGCAAGATGCTGCGCTCTGCGCTGAAATCACTGCACCCCGACATCGAGGACATCCTGCAATCCGCAGGCATCAAACCCACCGAACGGGCCGAGCAGGTTGGACTTGAGGCCTTCTGCGCCCTCGCGCGCGCGCTCGACGCGGCAGGCTAGCCCCTTCATCTTGGCAGAAAAACTCCCGCCGGAGGCATCCGGCATCTGCCACAGCGCGCCGCCCGTTCGTGGCTGAAGCGGTCCACTCGTTTCCAAGACACCACTCACCCCCCGAAACCGGAGGGCTGATCTGTTATTCTGCGGCTTCCGGCGCGTCAGGCGTGGGCTGTTCGGCCTGCTGGGGTTTGGGCTTGCGCGGCGCGCGCGGCTTGCGCTCGCGCTTGGGCTTTTCTTCCGGCGTATCGACAAGGCCGCTGTCGCTGTCAGACACGTCGGGCTGTTCCATGCTGCCGGGATCATTGGCAGCCGCTTCCTGCGCTTTCAGACGCTCTGCGCGTTCGCGGTCACGTTCTGCCTGACGCTGGCGGTTCTGTTCTTCCTGCTCTTCGCGCTTGGCCTCGACCTCGCGCTGCGCCTCGGCCAGCATCCGCGTGTAATGCTCTGCGTGCTGGGCATAGTTCTCGGCATCAACCCGGTCGCCTGACAAAACGGCATCACGATGAAGCTGGTTGTATTTCTCGATAATCTGCTGCGGCGTGCCGCGCACCTTCCCATCCGGGCCGGAGCTGTCGAATACCCGATTGATGATATTCCCGCCCGACGGACGGTTGTTGCGGTTTTTATTCCGCGACCGTGACTTCGATGATCTCATGCGTTTTTAAAAGCCTTTGGCTGTCATTGCTTTGGCCATGTTACGCAGATCATCTGCGCGGTTTACTGTGGCCCTGCGATGTTTTGGCGACTGATCGGAGGGGGGTTCGGTGGCGAGCCGCGTCCCTGCCGATACCTAAGGAATAAGCATGCAGCCCCCCTCAAGACAAGCCCAAAACCCCACTTTTAAGCATTTGAGCCTAAATTTGCGCCTAAAATCCGGTAATTTACTGCTTTTTGCCGATCACGACCCGATCACGGCCATCCAGATCAGGAATCACTTCGACCTCTGCAAGCCCGGCGTCCCGCATCATGGCCGCAACTGCCTTCCCTTGCGTCATCCCGATCTCGACCAGTAGACGCCCGCCCTTGCGCAGGTGATCCGGTGTTGCTGCAATAATCCGCGCATAAGCGCTCAATCCGTCAGCTTCATCCGTCAGCGCCATGCGCGGCTCAAAAAGCCTGACTTCAGGTTGCAGCGCGTCCATTTCGTCAGCTGCGATATAGGGCGGGTTCGACACGATCAGATCGTATTCACCGCCGATAGCCTCAAACCAATTTGAAACCTCAAAATGCACGCGGGTGTCCACGCCCAAAGCAGCTGCATTGCTTGCCGCAACCTGCAGGGCTGCAGGCGACAGATCGGTCGCCACGCCGGTTGCCTCTGGCCGCTCGGCCAGCAATGTCAGGATGATCGCCCCCGATCCGGCCCCCAAATCCAGCACATCAACAAAGGGCATCTTCAGCGCCTCTGCCACCAGCACTTCGGTTTCGGGGCGCGGATCAAGCACGCGGCTGTCCACCTCAAAGCGACGGCCAAAGAATTCGCGATACCCAAGGATATGGCTCACAGGCTCACCCTGACGGCGGCGTCCTGCGTAGACAAAAGCCTGATCCACGCAATCGGCGGTGATCTCATCCTGTGCATGCAGGCTCAATCGCTGCACGGGCACCCCCATCGCATGTGCCAAAAGCAACCGCGCCTCGCGCGCGGGGTTTTCAACGGGCGCAACTGCCGGCACTGCGTCAGGGCCGCCTTTCAGAAACGCGACAAGCTGCGCAATGGTTTGCTGGACTGTCGCGTCAGACACCCTAGGGCTAAGCCCCCATCTCGGCCAGAAGGGTCGCCTGTGCATCCGCCTGCAAGGCGTCGATGACTTCACCAAGATCGCCCTGCATCACCTGCCCAAGCGAATAGAGCGTCAGGTTGATACGGTGGTCCGTCATGCGCCCCTGCGGGAAGTTGTACGTGCGAATCCGCTCAGAGCGGTCCCCGGACCCGACCTGAGATTTCCGGTCGGCAGACCGTTCACTGTCGATCCGCTGGCGCTCCAGATCGAAAAGACGTGTCTTCAGAACCTGCATCGCAATCTCGCGGTTGCGGTGCTGCGACTTCTCTGAACTGACAACGATGATCCCTGTCGGTACATGCAGGATGCGCACGGCTGAATCGGTTGTGTTCACGTGCTGGCCGCCCGATCCTGACGCGCGCATTGTATCGACACGGATATCTGACGGGTCGATGTGAATGTCCACATCCTCCGCCTCTGGCAGCACAGCCACCGTCGCAGCCGATGTATGAATGCGCCCGCCGCTTTCGGTCTCAGGCACGCGCTGCACACGGTGTACGCCGCTTTCATATTTCAAACGCGCAAACACACCCTCGCCCGCGATCCGCGCGACAACTTCCTTGATCCCGCCGACCTCGGTTTCGCTTTGTTCAAGGATTTCAAACTTCCAGCCCTGCCCTTCGGCATAGCGCTGATACATTCGCAAAAGATCACCCGCGAACAGCGATGCCTCATCGCCACCTGTCCCGGGACGGATTTCCAACAAGGCAGGCCGTCCGTCGGCTGCATCCTTTGGCAAAAGGGCCAGTTGCACGTCATGCTCTGACGCTTCAAGCCGTTCGCGCAATTCCGGCAGTTCCATCTCTGCCAGTTCACGCATTTCAGGGTCTTTCAGCATCGCCTCGGCATCGGCGATTTCCTGCAGCAGATCCTTATAGGCCGTCACCGTTTCGACTACTGGACGCAGCTCGGCATATTCCTTGCCCAGCTTGGCAATATCACTGCCAGCACTGCCGTCGGCCATTTTCGCCTCCAGAAACTGGAAACGGTCGATCAGGGTTTCGATTTTATCTGCTGCGATCATGGCGACTGAAGTGGCCGATCAAAGCGGTTCGGTCAAGGGGCCAAGACTGTCGAGCCAGCCTTGGATACGCGCCTTGTTCACACCCATGTCAGACCGACCGAAACGCAAGCGGCCATAGACGATCAACAGATCATTCTCGACCGTGACGGTGGTGTAGTCAGGAAAGCCCCAGATCAGCGACCGTGTTTCGAACGTCAAAAGCCGCTCGGCGACGCTCCCTGCCAGCAAGGTTGTGCGCGGCGTTGCCAGCGCGCGTTGCTCGAAGGCGGCAAGAACCTCCACAGCCGGTGCCGTGATCCGGCGCACAGCGGTAAAGCCGCCTTCATCCTGCTGGTCTGATGGCTCTGTCGCTGTGGGACGGTTGTGCCAGCGATCAACACTGGTCGGCGCGAGCCGGATATAAAGCATCGGCCCCGCTATCAGGACCAAGACGATGATCAAAATGCGCATTTGCGCCTCTCTTTGGGTGAAATAACCTGTGCAGACGGGTTGTGTACGGCCTGTGTACAGCTGGTGTACGCACTGTGTACGCCCAGTGCACCCTTAACGGTAGGGCACCCCTGGCAAAATCGAGAGCATTTCGAACATCAGATTTGCCCCCGTCAGCGCGGTATTGCCAGAGGGATCATAAGGCGGAGACACCTCGACCAGATCGCAGCCCACAATGTTCAGCCCCCGTAGTCCACGGATCAGTTCCATTGCCTGAGGGGTTGTCAATCCGCCGATTTCCGGCGTGCCGGTTCCGGGCGCATAGGCAGGATCGAGACTGTCGATATCATAGGTGATGTAACACGGCTGATCGCCTATTTTCTCTTTTATTTCAGCGGCTAAAGGCGTCAGCGACTTATGCCAGAGCGATGGTGCAAGATACTGGTTGAACCCCCAGCCCGCCGCCTCGTTGAAGTCATCAGCGGTATAGCCGGTACCGCGCAAACCGATCTGGAAAACCTTGTCAGGCGTGATGATCCCTTCTTCATAGGCGCGGCGGAAAACCGTGCCATGGGTCTCGCGCTCGCCAAACATCTCGTCGTTGACATCCGCATGGGCATCGACATGCACCAAAGCCAAAGCCCCATGCTTCGCCGCCACAGCCCTGAGCACCGGCAACGTCAACGTATGATCCCCACCCAGCGTCATTGGGATGAAATCATGCTTCAGGTGTGCGGCATAAGTCTTTGTAATAATGGAAATAGTGTCGCTCAGCGAAAACGTGTTGATCGGCACATCACCAAGGTCGGCACACTGCAAAGCATCAAAAGGCGCAGCGCCTGTCTGGATATTATAGGGCCGGATCATGGCGGATTGTTCGCGCAATTGCTTGGGGCCCATGCGGGTGCCGGAGCGCCAACTGGTCCCGATATCCATGGGAATGCCCAGAAACCCGACGTCGAGGCCTTCGGCGGTCGCGGCCTCCGGCAACCGCATAAAGGTCTGCGGCCCCGAAAACCGCGCAAGATCATTCCCTGAAATCGGTTGGTTCGGCATCACTTTTTCCTTTTATTCCAAAGCGCAAGGCAACACAGCTCTGCCGCGACATGGGCACCTGCAATCGCTGTCGCTCCGGTGGTGTCATAGGGCGGCGACACCTCAACCACATCGCCGCCAACCATATTGATCCCAGCAAGATCGCGCAGGATCGCGGCCACCTGCCATGTCGCAAGCCCACCCCAGACAGGTGTCCCCGTTCCGGGCGCGAAGGCCGGATCAAGCGCGTCGATATCAAAGGTCACATATGTGGGATGGTCACCGACCTTGGCCTTGATCTCTTTGGTGACCCAGGCGGCCCCTTTTTCATGCGCAGTGCGCGCGTCAATGAAAGGCATACCGCAATAGTCTTCGCAGTCCGTCCGGATGCCCACCTGCACCGACCGCGTCACATCCACAAGCCCCAGCTTGACGGCTTTATACATGAACGTCCCATGGTCAATCCGGTCCATATCATCATCGGGCCAAAGGTCGGAGTGTGCGTCAAACTGAACGACCGACATCGGACCGTATCTTGACGCGTAAGCCTTCAGGATGGGTAAGGTAATGAAATGATCCCCACCCAGCGTAATTGATCCGATACCCTGATCCAGAATGCCGCTGATATGGGCCTCAATCAGCTTTGGTACACCGGCCACGTTGGCATAATCAAAAGGCATATCGCCATAGTCAGCGATCGCAAAATCAGTCCAGGGGTCAAAGCCGTCCCATCCAAAGGGCCTGTCACACGGCTGCAACCCCGAAACCTCACGGATGGCACGCGGGCCGAACCGCGTTCCCGGCCGATGGGTGACAGCCTGATCAAAAGGGACACCTGTGACCGCAAGGTCATAGCCCGCAAGGTCCTTGCTGTAGCTGCGCCGCAGGAACGAAGGTGCCCCGCTGAACACATTCTCATGCGACAAGCCCCGGTAATGGGACGTTGTCACTGCCAGATCGACCTGCTCTTTGGCTTTGTCCAAAGTCATCTCACACTTCCTTTCGGCCGCACCCGGACGGCTCTCTTTTCATCTTGGCAAAAAAACTCCCGCCGGAGGCTCCCTATCTATCCACCCAGCGGCAAGGCGCGCTCAACGACACGCGCAAAGAAGCTAGCTCCTGCTGGTGCCGCCTCATCGGCAAAGTCAAAATCGGGGTGATGCCAAGGCGCGCTTGGCCCATTGCCCACAAAAAGGTAAGCCCCTGGCCGTTCCTGCAACATATAGGAAAAATCCTCGGCCCCCATCTCGCGCATCGCATCACCAGTGACGTCTGCGGATACCTCACGCGCCACATCTGTCGCGAAGGCCGTCTTGGCCGGATCATTGATTGTCGCGGGATAGCCGATTTCATAGTCAAGCTCGGCAGTTACATCATAGGCCGCCGCCTGCCCTGCAACGATGCCTTGCAGACGCCGCTGGACCAGTGCCTGCACCTTGGGATCAAAGGTGCGGACGGTGCCGTTGATATAGGCGGTCTCAGGGATGATATTGTCGGCCGAGCCTGTGTGGATTTGTGTGACAGACACCACCAGCGCATCCTCGGCAAAGTTGTTCCGGCTGACGATCGTCTGGATCGCATTGACCATACCGACCGCCGCAACCACAGGATCAGCGGTCTCGTGCGGGAAGGCACCATGGCCGCCCTTGCCCTTGATGTGGATATGAAACGTATCGACTGCCGCCATGATCGGGCCCGGTGTCGTGTAAAAGCTTCCAACGGGTGCATCAGGCGCACAATGCAGGGCATAGACCTCGCGGATGCCAAAACGGTCCATGATGCCTTCTTCGACCATCACGCCGCCGCCACCGCCGGCCTCTTCGGCGGGCTGGAAGATCAGCGCGACGCGGCCAGCGAAATTGCGGGTCTCGGCCAGATAGCGCGCGGCCCCTAAAAGCATCGTCGTATGCCCGTCGTGGCCGCAGGCATGCATCTTGCCCTTGGTGGTTGAGGCATAGTCGAGGCCTGTGGTTTCCTGCATGGGCAGCGCATCCATATCGGCGCGCAAGCCCACAGTTGGCCCCTCACCCTGCCCGTTGACGATGGCCACAACGCCAGAGGTCGCGATCCCTTCGTGGATTTCATCAACCCCGAATGTGCGCAGGCGCTCGACCACAAAAGCCGCCGTTTCATGGCAGGCAAAACCGATTTCGGGATGCTGGTGCAGATGCCTGCGCCAGGCCGTCATGTCGGTGGCAAATTCTGCGATACGGTTGATGACGGGCATCACTGGCACTCCGGCAAGGGTCGGCTTAGGGTGCCAGTGAACACGAAAAACCAGAGGGCATGCAATGGCTGATGACGCGCTGATCCACGATGAAAACGGCGGGATGCCGCGTCTTCTGGAAATCATGCGCCGCTTGCGCGACCCCGCAACGGGTTGCCCATGGGATATCGAACAGGATTTCGACACCATCGCGCCCTACACCATTGAAGAGGCTTACGAAGTTGCCGATGCCATCGCCCGTAAGGACTGGGCAGAACTGGAGGGTGAATTGGGCGATCTTTTGCTGCAAACGGTCTACCATACGCAGATGGGCAGCGAGGCGGGCCATTTCACATTCGACAGTGTCGTGAAAAACATCTCAGACAAGATGGTCGCGCGGCACCCGCATGTCTTTGGCGACGAATCCCGCGATAAATCTGCGGAACAACAGGTGCAGGACTGGGAAAAGATCAAAGCCGCCGAACGTGCGAAGAAAGCCCAGACCCGCACATTGGATGGGGTGGCGATCGGCCTGCCCGCGCTGACCCGTGCCGTGAAGCTCCAGAAACGCGCGGCACGCGTGGAGTTCGACTGGCCTGATACCTCGCATGTCATCGACAAGATTGTTGAGGAAGCAGGCGAGTTGGTCGAGGCGCGCGAGACCCTCAGCCACACAGAGATCACCGAGGAATTCGGGGATCTGCTCTTTGTTGTCGCCAACCTCGCCCGCCACCTTGATATTGACCCGGAAGAAGCACTCCGCGCTGCAAACGGCAAATTCACGCGCCGTTTTGCCGCCATTGAGGATGCATTGGGTGCGCGTGGCAAAACACCGGCAGAAAGCAATCTGGAGGAAATGGATGCGCTTTGGGATGCGGCAAAGCTGAAGGAAAAGGGGCAGTCGTAACATGCAAATGAACAACGTTGTGGCCGTGATTACAGGCGGCGCGTCTGGCCTTGGTGCAGCGACCGCACGGCATTTCGTGGAAAGCGGGGCGCGTGTGACCATTTTTGATCGTGATCCTGCAGGTGCCGGTTTCGCGGAAAAGATCGGCGCTGGTTTCGCAGTCGTCGATGTCACTGATGCCGCAAGCGTTGAGGCCGGACTTGGTCAAGCGGGAGCCATCAATGTCGCGGTCAACTGCGCAGGGATTGCAACCGCCGAAAAGACATTGGGCCGCGAAGGGCCTCATGATCAGGGTCTGTTTGAGCGCACTCTCGACATCAATCTGGCAGGCACTTTCAACGTGGCCCGCCTTGCCGCCGCGCGGATGAAGGATGGCGGCGTGATCATCAACACCGCATCCGTCGCGGCCTTCGAGGGCCAGAAAGGTCAGGCGGCCTATGCCGCATCAAAAGCAGGCATCGCCGGGCTGTCCTTGCCCATGGCCCGTGATCTTGCGCGTGCGGGCATCAGGGTCATGGCGATTGCACCGGGTATCTTCCGCACCCCGATGCTGGAAAGCCTGGGCGAAGAGATCATGGCGGGGCTCGCCAAGGACGTGGTCCACCCTGCCCGACTGGGCGATCCGACCGAATTTGCGGCCCTCGCGCGGTTCATCGTCGAATGCGAGTATCTCAACGGCACGACAATCCGGTTGGATGGCGCGCTGAGGATGCCCTAGCCACCTGCTTTTTCTTCAAGCGTGAGCCACTCGTCCTCAGCCGCCGAGAGGGCCTCTTGGCGCTGGACCAAAGCCTCTGTGGCCTTTTTGAATTTTACAGGTTCGCGGGTGAAAAGCTCGGGATCGGCAAGAAGACCTTCGAGCTTGGTGATCTCGGCAGTCAGGCGGTCAATGACTGATGGGAGCTCTTCAAGCCGGTGTTTCTCGGTAAAGGAAAGCCCCGATTTTGCGGGCTTTGCCGTCGCTGGCTTATCTGTCTTTGGCGCAGGCTTTGGCGTGTCTTTTACCGGCGATCTGGCCTGCGGACCGCGCTGCGCCTGATAGTCACTCCATCCACCGGCATAGGCGGTGGCGCGCCCGTCGCCTTCCATCGCGATGGTGGTCGTGGCAACACGGTCAAGAAAGTCGCGGTCGTGGCTGACAATGATCGCCGTTCCGTCGTAATCGCCCAAGATATCCTGCAAGAGATCCAGCGTTTCGATGTCGAGGTCGTTTGTCGGCTCGTCCAGCACCAGCAGGTTGCTTTCCCGCGCCATCAGACGGGCCAGAAGCAATCGCGCTTTTTCGCCGCCCGACAGTGCCCGCACCGGCGCACGCGCCTGCGTTTCATCAAAAAGAAAATCCTTAAGATAGCCTACCACATGGCGCGGATTGCCCCGCACCATGACCTGATCGGACTTGCCTGAGACGCCAAGCTCTGGATCGTTGGCAAGGTTTTCCCAAAGCGACATGTCAGGATTAAGCGCGGCGCGCGCCTGATCAAAGACAGCGATATCAAGGTTGGTGCCAAGTTTTACGGTGCCCGCATCGGGTTCCAACTGTCCCAACAGCATCTTGACCAGCGTGGTCTTGCCAACGCCGTTTGGCCCGACGAGCGCGATCCTGTCGCCGCGCTGCACCGTCAAATCGAACCCTTTGACAATCTGCTTGCCGTCAAAGGACTTTGTAAGCCCGGACGCCTCAATCACCTTCTTGCCAGAGACAACGCCGCCTTCAAACGCCATCGCCGCTGTGCCTTGCCGTTTGATCTGGGCTGCACGTTCTGCCCGCAGGTCTTGCAATGCACGCACACGGCCCATGTTGCGTTTGCGGCGGGCCGAGATCCCTTCGACCGCCCAACGGGCTTCTGCCTTGATCTTGCGGTTCAGCTTGTGCCGCTGCTGATCCTCTTCTTCCCAGATCTTGTCACGCCAATTCTCGAAATGCTCGAAACCCTGTTCGGCACGGCGCACCTCGCCACGGTCGATCCAAAGCGTGGCGCGCGTGAGGTTGCGCAGGAAGGCGCGGTCGTGGCTGATCAGCACGAAGGCGGCGCGGGTCTGTTTGAGTTCGTTTTCCAGCCAGGCAATGGCTTCGATATCAAGGTGGTTTGTCGGCTCGTCCAGCAGCATCAATTCTGGCGCTTCAGCCATCAGTTTGGCCAATGCTGCACGGCGCCGCTCGCCACCTGATGCGGTTGCGACATCTCCGGCAGGATCGAATTTCAGACCTTCGGCGACCATCTCAACCTTGTAGGCTTCTTCAGGCGGCAGTCCGCTGGCGGCGTAATCACCCAAGGTCGCGCAGCCCGCCATGGCCGGGTCCTGCTCCATATAGCCGACCTGGACCCCCGGCGTGGCAACACGCGTGCCAGTATCGGGCAGGACCAACCCTGCCATCACCTTCATCAAAGTGGATTTGCCAGACCCATTGCGCCCGACAAGCGCCACGCGGTCGCCCGGTTGAACCACAAGCGAAAGGTCGGTGAAAACAGGATCACCCCCGAAAGTGAGGCTGATGTCAGTGAGTTGAAGAAGCGGTGGTCTGGCCATACCCGCCTGCTAGGCCAGGTCGATGCCATCTGCAAGGGCACGCAGCGCACGGGCGCGCGCCGGTGGCACTGTTGCGACGTCGAGACAGGTAAAGATGTGCATGGTCCGCATCTGGTGATCGACTGTCAGCGTGTCGCCAACCCATCCCCCCATCGTCAGATAGGCCCGCAGCAGGTTCGGCATCGGCGTCTGGCCCACAGGCGCGATAGATTGCAGTGGAATCGCATGTTCTGTAACAGCTTTGGGGCGCAATGTTTCAGGCCCGAGATGCTTTTGTGCGAGCGTTTGCAGAGCCTGCCCATAGAGTTCGGGTTCAGTGCCTTGGAAACTTGTGCAGCCAAAAAGGAAGCGGACTTGCGCGTCATCAACGATCCGCGTCAGCGCAGCCCAAGCAATCCGCAGCACATCGGTATCCGCTGATCCGGGCGCCAGACAGAAACGCCCGATCTCAAGCATTGGATCATCCAACGTTAAAAATGCATTAAGGTCATAGTGTTGCGCTGTATAGCTCGCGCAGACGTCTGCGTCGTCCTGTAAAACTCTGAAGCGCGCTGTTGCCATCACGCGCGCATTTCCGTCGCAAACCATCAAGTGCCGGCAGTGTGCGTCAAACGCATCAGTGTCGTCGCATTCTGACCGCCGGAAGCATCGCGCACGCAGATCAAGACAGGCCTGCAGGTCATCCGCATTCCGCGCCAGTCGGACGTTGAGGCGGTTTTGCGGGAACGGGATTGTCATCTGACCTCATCTTGGAGAACGGCTCAACCAGACCTACGTTACCTGTCGAGACAATGGAAGAAAGGGCTCCCGATGGAAAAGATCGTCAAATCAGATGCAGAATGGCGCGAACAGCTTTCCGATCTGGCCTATAAGGTCACCCGCAAACACGGCACAGAGCGGGCTGGCACACATGACAATTTCCCCAAAGAGGCCGGCACATTTATGTGCACCTGCTGCGGCGCGCCCCTCTTTGACCAAAAGCACAAGTTTGAAAGTGGCACGGGTTGGCCTTCGTTTTATCAACCGCTTGATGATGAAATGATCGGCGAAAGTGTTGATCGCAGCTTTTTCATGAAGCGCACGGAAGTGCATTGCAACCGCTGTGAAGCGCATCTGGGTCACGTCTTTCCCGATGGCCCGCAGCCGACCGGATTGCGCTACTGCATCAACGGTGTCGCACTGGACTTTGAGCCAGAGGAATAAATCCGGAAAACAAGGAAAGGCGCGCCACCAGCGGCGCGCCTTTTTCGTCAGGCCACCAGACCAAGTTCCGCGTCACTGGCAGTTCCGGCGTATTTGTCACGCGGCGGCCATGGGCGCTCCCGCCAGTCGGGTTTAAAGACGAAGCTCGACTTCGTGCGGCCCTCCAGCAAGGCGCCATTGCCAGCACCGAGCGCGTAATCGTAATAAAGTTTGACGATTTCTTCTTTCGTCACCTGCTGTGTTGCAGGATGCGCAATACAGGCGTCATGCCATTTCCTGACACGGGCATAGTCATCTGTATCAGGCAGCGCAAAACCTTCGTAGTAATCAAGGAACCAGAACCGCTTGAACATCGGAGTAAAGACGGCCTCGGCCAGCCCGAAATCCTCGAAAAGATAGGTGCCGTCGGGACTGTGAGCCTGCAGAAAATCATCAAGGTCCCGATAACAGGCAAGTAGCTTGTCGCACAGGCCTTCGCGCGCGTCCGTGTCCTGATTCATCACGTAGATGTATCCGGCCATGGTGAATGCGCCTTCTTTGGCGACCATCATCGACTCAATTGCATGTTCAGCCGGATCAGAGCGGCGGATCGCGCCGCCCGGCAGCACCTCATCTAGAAAGCGCAGGATCACGAGACTTTCCTTGATGATCTGGCCGTCAGGCGTTTCGAGAACGGGCAAAGCAGTTGTGCCGCGTGTCTTTTTCAGAAGCTCCGGATCACGCGGTTTGGTGATATCGACAACGCGGAATTCTATCGCGTCCTCCTGACCTCGCAGTGCCAGCATGATCTCGAGCCTTTGGGAAAAGGGACACACGGGAATATGGTAGACGATATATTTCTCAGCCACGGCACATCCTTTCAGCTGCTGTCACCCAGGACAGCACTGTGCCGTTCGGCAACGCATCGCGCAAGCCCATGGCAGGTTCGGTAAATTTTTTCCGACAGGCCGGATGTGGATTACTGTGTCGGCCCAAGCAGCGCGCCGGCATCCAGACGCCCGAAAGAAGCAAGCAGCTGACCAAGGAACGTCACATCAGCAATGCCGTCTTCGGTGACGCGGCGATCAAGGATCACGACACGTCCATCCTCAAGCGTGTAACTGGTGACATTGCGCAACCGGTCGCTGCTATCAAAATCAAGCTCCAGCACCTGCCGGTCAACTTCGTTGGGCGCAAAGGGCCCGAACTGTTCGAACTTGCTGGAGGCATAGTAGATCGCATTGTTCTGAAGCGCGCGTTCGGCAATCGGTTGACCAAGCAAGCCAATCACATCGGCCTTGGTGCTGACGCCGATCTGAAGGGCTGCGACTTCTTCCTGAGGTGGAATGAACCCATGATAGGTTTCAATCGGTGCGCAGCCTGCGATGAGGGCTGTTAAGGTCAGCCCCGCGGCCATCCCACGCAACTTGCCAAAGAAAACCGGCTTTCCACCCATCAACGCACCCTCTTGCCTTGGCCCTGATGGCCTTCTATCTCGACTATAACACCTGCCAATCCTGTTCAAGAAACGATCATCGCTTTGACCAAACTCCCGCGTTCACACCTGCGTATTGCAGACCTGCCCAACCGGCGGGCAACGGATTTCCTTGTCGAGCCAACTGCGGACGAACGTGCCGCAATTGCAGAGGCCCTCGATATCATCGCCATCAGGAAGTTGCGGTTCTCAGGCAAGCTGAGCCCGATTGGCAAACGCGACTGGCGGCTTGATGCTGAATTGGGTGCAACGGTCGTGCAAAGCTGCGTTGTCACGCTTGAGCCGGTCTCAACCCGTATTGATGAGGACGTGTCCCGCAGCTACCTTTCTGACCTGCCAGAGGTTCTGTCTGGTGAGGTCGAGATGCCTGAAGACGACACGCAAGAGGCCTTGCCTGAGTCGCTGGACCTCGCCGCCGTGATGATTGAGGCCTTGTCGCTCGCCCTGCCCGCCTATCCACGTGCAGAGGGTGCTGAATTGGGCGAAGCGGTTTTTGCACAAACTGGCGTAACGCCGCTACGTGACGAAGACACCAAGCCGTTTGCCGGGCTCGCCGAACTGCGCGAAAGCCTTGAAAAGAAAGGCAAATAGCGGCGCGTAAATGAGGTCGGAAAAAGGCTTGCACATATGCGGAATCGCAGTATGTTCGCGGCCTCTTTTACATCGCGTCTCGACAGGGCTACCGCAATCGCGTAGGACCCCGCAGACGAGAACGAAATCAGGGCCCGCGGCCCTTAAATCATAGGGTTGAGACATGGCTGTCCAGCAGAACAAAGTATCCAAATCCCGCCGCAACAACCGGCGTGCGCATGACGCATTGGTCGCGGCAAATCCTAACGAGTGCGAAAACTGCGGCGAGCTCAAGCGTCCGCATCACGTGTGCCCATCCTGCGGTCACTATGCCTCTCGCGAAGTGATTGCAGACACAACTGAGATCGATCTCGACGACGACGCTGCATAAAGTCGCGTAAAGGGCTTTCGCATGACACCAGCGCAGACGGACACCGATCCGACGCAGGGACATGCAGCCCGTCACGTGCTTTCGGTTGACGCCATGGGTGGCGATAAAGGGCCTGCAACGGTTGTTGCGGGCCTTTCGATGTTCTTGAAAGACAAGCCCGACGCCCACGCCATTCTGCATGGCCCCAAGTCCGACATGGACGCGCTTGTTACAAAGCACGGGATTGCCGACCGGGTGACGGTGCATGATACATCGGACGTGGTGAAGATGACCGACAAGCCAAGCCACGTCCTGCGGCATGGCAAGAATACCTCCATGTGGTCAGCGATCGAGGCCGTCCGCTCAAAGGAAGCTGCGGTTGCAGTCAGCTGCGGGAACACCGGCGGTCTGATGGCGATGTCGATGCTCAGGCTGCGCAAGGCCGAAGGCGTGAACCGCCCTGCTATTGCCTGCCTCTGGCCGTCGCGCAATCCTGCGGGCTTCAACGTGATGCTTGATGCGGGCGCTGACATTCGCGCCGATCAGGATGATCTGCTGACCTATGCGCTGATGGGCGCATCCTATGCACGCAACGGTCTGGACATCACGCGTCCGCGCGTCGGGCTGCTAAATGTTGGCACTGAAGAACACAAAGGACGGGCCGAACTCAAGGTCGCCCATGAACTGATCGGAAATGCCGCCCAGATTGGCGATTTCGACTACGTTGGCTTTGTCGAAGGTGGCGATCTGCCATCCGACAATGTGGATGTGATCGTGACCGACGGCTTTACCGGAAACGTCGCCCTCAAGACCGGCGAAGGGACGGCCACCCTGATCAGCGAGCTTTTGCGCAAGTCGCTTCTGAGCAACCCGATGTCGATGCTGGGTGCCGCACTGGCGCGCGGATCGCTTGGTCGCTTGCGGAAACGTATTGATCCGCGCCGCGTCAATGGCGGTGTCTTTCTGGGGTTGAACCAGACCGTCATCAAAAGCCATGGATCAGCAGACGAAACCGGCGTCGCAGCGGCTCTTCACCTTGCCTATCGTCTGGCAAAGATTGGATTTTCCGATAAACTTGCGGCACGGGTTGCATCTGCAGCATCACTTGCCCAAGATGCCGCCATACATGATGAGACAGGCAGTCTCGGCATAGGTACGGACAAGTAGAATGATGCGTCGCGCAGTGGTCAAAGGGGTTGGGCATTACCTTCCCGAAAGAGTGGTCACAAACGCAGAATTCGAAGAAAGCCTCGATACAACTGACGAATGGATCAAGGCGCGGTCCGGGATCGAGCGGCGTCATTTCGCAGCCGAAGGACAGACAACCTCTGAACTGGCTGCACATGCCGCTACAGCAGCCCTGAAGATGGCTGGTATCGCGGCAGAGGATATCGACGCCATCGTCGTTGCGACCTCGACGGCGGATCTGACGTTTCCGTCAGCGGCCACGATGGTGCAACGTGCGATCGGCAACACCACCGGCTACGCCTTTGATGTGCAAGCGGTTTGTGCGGGATTCGTTTTTGCCCTTTCCAACGCCAATGCGTTGATCGTGTCCGGTCAGGCTGACCGTGTGCTGGTCATCGGGGCCGAGACATTCAGCCGGATTATGGACTGGTCGGATCGGACAACCTGCGTCTTGTTCGGTGATGGGGCCGGTGCCCTTGTTCTGGAAGCAGAAGAGGGTGAAGGCGCGAATACGGACCGTGGCATACTCTCAACCGATCTGAACTCTGACGGGCGCTACAAGGATCTGCTTTATGTCGACGGGGGTGTATCCACCCAATCGACGGGACGACTGCGCATGGAAGGCAAGGAAGTGTTCCGCCACGCGGTCGAGAAACTTGCACAGACCGCCGATACTGCGTTGGAAAAAGTGGGGCTCGGGCCTGCTGATGTTGACTGGGTCGTGCCGCATCAGGCGAACATCCGCATCATTCAGTCCACTGCCAAGAAACTCGGCGTGGAAATGGAGCGTGTCGTGGTGACGGTGCAGGATCACGGCAATACCTCTGCTGCATCCATCCCGCTGGCGCTTTCGGTTGGTGTGGCCAATGGCCAGATCAAGCAAGGCGATCTTGTCGTGACCGAAGCCATTGGTGGTGGTCTGGCCTGGGGTGCCGTCGTAATCCGCTGGTAAGCCGTTCATCCATTGCTCACATAGCCTCCGGTAAACTGTTGTTATTGACTCTAAATCTGGCCCGCGCCTATGCTCGCAGCCAAATAGGTGAGGGCTAGTGAATGACTGATAAAACGCTGACACGCATGGACCTGGCTGAAGCGGTGCATAACCAGGTTGGACTTTCACGCAATGACAGTGCAGACCTCGTGGAAAGTGTTCTGTCTCATGTCTCTGACAGTCTGGTGTCGGGCGAGACAGTCAAAATCTCCTCATTCGGTACATTCTCGGTGCGTGACAAAGCGGCACGCGTTGGACGCAATCCCAAGACAGGCGAAGAGGTGCCGATCCACCCCCGCCGTGTCCTGACGTTCCGCCCATCACATCTGATGAAGGATCGCGTGGCTGCGGGAAACAAGCGTTAAAAGATGGCCAAGGCCAAAGACGCTTTCCGAACGATCAGTGAAGTCGCAGAATGGCTTGATACGCCTACGCATGTGCTGCGCTTCTGGGAAAGCAAGTTCAGCCAGATCAAACCGGTCAAGGGCGCGGGCGGGCGACGCTATTACAGACCCACTGACATGGAACTGCTTGGCGGCATCAAACAGCTTTTACACGAAGACGGACTGACCATCAAAGGCACCCAAAAGCTGTTGCGGGAAAAGGGCGTCAGATACGTCGCCACGCTCGGTCAGACGCTCGAAGACAAACCTGCCCCCACCGAAGCCTCCAAAGCGACCCCGCCAGAACCCGATACAACGCAAACCGCCGCGCCTGCGCCTCAGGAACCCGCGCCACAGGCCGTTGTCGCTGCGTCGAACCCCGTGCAGGACATGCTGCCCTTCGATCCACCTGCGGCAGCACCCCCTACCCTTGAGCTGCCGCCACCGCCCCCAGATGGTGACGCGGATGTGCCGGGACGGTTGCTTGCCGCTTTGCCCGCTGACGACAGCAGAATCAGAAATCACGCTGCGGAAATCGCACCATTGCTTGAGCGTCTCGCTGCACTGCGCGCAAAACTGGCGGGATAGGACGGCGTGTTTTTCGCACTTGTTCCCAGAGCGGAATCCGGTAAGAACGGCCTCAGTCGGGCTATAGCGCAGCCTGGTAGCGCGTCCGTCTGGGGGACGGAAGGTCGCAGGTTCAAGTCCTGCTAGCCCGACCAATCATAACCGCCCGCTTGTGCAGATGCGCAGCGGGCGTTTTGGTATCTGGAGGGATAGAATGATCAGTGCTGGCGTGTTGGCCGACCATCAAATCAAGGACATGATCGCCCAGGGCCGGATCACGGCAGAAGCCACTATCGACGCTGGTCAGATCCAGCCTGCCTCGCTTGATTTGCGGCTGGGCAAGACAGCCTACCGTGTCCGCGCCTCGTTTCTTGCCGGACGCACCCGGACGGTCAAGGATCGGCTTTCTGACTTTCAGATGCATGTAATCGACCTTGATGGTGGCGCTGTGCTTGAAAAGGGTTGTGTCTATGTCGTGCCCCTGATGGAAAGCCTGTCTTTGCCCAAAGGCATGACCGCCGTCGCCAGTGCAAAGTCATCAATCGGGCGCCTCGACCTTTTGACGCGGATCATCACCGATCACGGGGTCGAGTTCGACCGTGTGCCTGACGGATATGACGGGCCGCTTTACGTCGAAATCTGCCCGCGCTCGTTCTCGGTTGTGGCGCAACCCGGGCAACTGCTGAACCAGATCATTTTCCGCCAAGGCAAGACATTCATGTCAGATGATGATCTGCGCGCTCTGCACGCAAAGACACCAATTGTCTCTGGCGAGCCGGTGATTTCCGATGGTCTGGGTTTCTCGGTTGATCTGAAACCGGCTGAGGGGAACCTCGTGGGGTATCGCGCCAAACCGCATACCGGCGTCGTCGATCTGTCAAAGCTCAACCACTACGATCCTGCTGACTTCTGGGAACCTGTGCATACTGATGACGGCTGGATCATTCTCGATCCTGGTGCGTTCTACATTCTGGTCAGCCGCGAGGCGATTGTCATTCCGCCCATGCAGGCCGCCGAAATGGCCCCCTATCTGGCAATGGTCGGCGAGTTTCGCGTGCATTACGCGGGTTTCTTCGACCCCGGTTTCGGCTACGCAGAGGCAGGCGGTGCAGGATCACGCGGTGTCCTTGAGGTGCGCTGCCACGAAGCACCGTTTGTGCTGGAACATGGGCAGGTCGTCGGACGATTGGTCTACGAACATATGGCCGCAATGCCAGACGCGCTTTACGGCCGAGAAATCAAGTCGAACTACCAAGGACAGGGGTTGAAACTGTCCAAGCACTTCCGCGCGACTTAGCGCAAAAACCGTCTGGCAAGCCCCAAACCGCGCCGCGCTTTTTGCGCATTCTGCTGCGCCTGACGTGCGGCGGCGCGTTCCTCAGGTGTCATATCTTCGGGCTTCTTGCCCTTATGCGATGCCATCTGGACGCCCTTGTTGATGCCTTTGTTCATCAGCATCCGCAGGCCCCTGTTTATCAGTCTGTTCATGTTCATGGGCGATCTCCATCCTCACGCAGCATAGATATGCTGTGCATCTCAATCTTCAAACATCTCAGCCTGATTATCATCGTCCTCTTCGGCATCATCACCCTCGCCCGGCGTTCCCAATCCGGGAGGTGGGCGGCTTTCCAGAAGGCCAGCCGAGCGCAGTTCCTTGAGGCCGGGAAGATCGCGCGCGCTCTCCAGACCGAAGTGGTCGAGAAAGCTTTGTGTCACGACAAATGTCACTGGCCGCCCTGGCGTCATGCGTCGGCGGCCGAAACGGATCCATTCCAGTTCGATAAGCTGATCAATCGTGCCACGGCTGACACTGACACCACGGATTTCCTCGATTTCGGCCCGCGTCACGGGCTGGTGATAGGCCACAATCGCTAAGGTTTCGATCGCCGCGCGGCTGAGTTTGCGTGTCTCAACCGTTTCCTTTTGCATCAGAAAACCCAGATCAGGCGCGGTACGGATCGCCCACCCATCACCCACTTTGACGATGTTTACTCCACGCCCTTCGTAGCGCTTGCGCAAGTTGGCGAGCGCCTCCGCCGGATCACAGCCATGCGGCATCCGGCCAAGCAGTTCGTTGACCGAGACAGGATCGGCTGTCGCAAAGAGGATCGCTTCAACCATGCGCTCCTGTTCGCCCATTGGAGGTGCCTCGAACAGGCTGTCGTTCTGTGGGGCTGTGTCCTTATTCATCACGCGGCACTTTCCTGCGAATTTGAATGGGGGCAAACGTCTCGCCCTGTCGGATTTCGATTTTGCCTTCCTTGGCAAGTTCCAGCGACGCAGCAAAAGTGGCTGCGGTGGTGGAGCGCACACGCTGGCTGTCACTATCCCAACCGTCCGGCAGATACTGCGAAATATCGGTCCAGTTGCCTGCGAAACCGATCAAGCCTCGCATCCGCTCAAGCGCCTGCTCCATCGTCATCACATGCTGGCGATCAAAAACAAACGGGCGGAAATCGTCGCGGGTGCGGATACGGGCGTAGCCCTGCATCAGGTCAAGCAGCGTGGCGGTATAGGTCACACGCCGGACGCGCTGCACGTCTTCGGTGATGCCACGCGCAAAGAAATCGCGACCCAACTGGTCTCGCGCCATCAGTTTTGCCGCAGATTCGCGCATCGCCTGCAGACGCTCCAACTGGAAGGCAAGATGTGCTGCAAGTTCTTCGCCGGTTGGCCCCTCTTCGCTGGGGTCAGGCGGCAGCAGCAGCCGAGATTTGAGGAAGGCAAGCCAGGCGGCCATAACGAGGTAATCCGCCGCAAGTTCCAACCGCAGTTGTTTGGCTTTCTCGACAAAGGCCAGATACTGTTCGGCCAGAGCAAGAATGGAAATCTGCCGCAGATCGACTTTCTGGGTGCGCGACAGAGTCAGCAGCAGATCAAGCGGCCCTTCAAACGCCCCGACATCCACGATGAGGGCTTCGGCGGCCATACGCTCGCTGACACTGATCGTGTCTTCCTGAAACTCGTCGCCTTGCATGTGCCCCTAGCCTAGTAGCGCCTCAAGTTCGGCTTCTAGCTCGGGGATGTCAATGTGCTGAGGGGGCTTTGCGCAAGCAAGCGCACGCTGCGCGCGGATCTGGGCTTGGGGCGACAATTGACCGGCGGCCTCGGTGACGGCCTCTATTTCGGCGGCTTCGCCATTACAGTGTAAAATGACATCGCACCCTGCTGCAATACTGGCGCGCGACCTTTCAGCGACGGTGCCGGACAGCGCCTCCATCGAGAGGTCGTCAGTCATCAACAGCCCATCAAACCCGATATCGTTCCTGATCAGGTCTATCATCCGCAAAGAAGTCGTCGCAGGCCCGCTTGGATCAATATCCTCGAACACCAGATGCGCTGTCATCCCCATTGGCAGATCATTGAGTGCACGAAAAGTTGCAAAGTCCTGTGCGGACAACGTGGCCCGGTCGGCTGTCACACGCGGCAGGTCCAGATGACTGTCGATCGTGGCACGTCCATGTCCGGGGATATGCTTTAGAACCGGCAGAACGCCGCCGTGCAGATGCGCATCAGCGCAGGCGCGCGCTGCCTCGGTCACTGTTTCTGCGTCATCACCATAAAGGCGGTTGCGCAGAACAGGATGGGTGTGCGGTGTCGCGATATCGCCCAATGGTGCGCAGTTTGCCGTGATGCCGATATCCATCAGCTCGGCTGCGATCAGACGGTTTCTGATCCATTGCGCGCGCATCGGGTCGCGAGCCCGCGCCATCTGATCAAGCGCAGGCAAATACTCGCGCCAATGGGGGGCGCGCATCCGCTGCACGCGGCCACCTTCCTGATCAATCAGGATGGGGGTCGTTTCTGTCGTGATCTCGCGCAGATCATCGGTCAGGCGCCTGACCTGATCAGGCGTTTCGATGTTCCGCGCAAAAACGATAAAGCCGAAAGGCGGGGCGTGACGAAAGAAATCATGCTCCCAATCTGTCAGAGCTGTTCCCTCAACACCGAAAATCGCAGCCGTGTCAGCCACTTAATCGGTCACAACCGCAATGCACTCGGCAAATTCGGCCTGCAGGACGGCGCACAGACGTCGCGCCTCTGCCCGATCAGCAAATCCGCTTGCACGCAGGCGATACCACGTCCCGCCGCTTTGATTGCTGATCTGGATGACACGATCATAACCAGACAGATACTGGCTCAAACGCGCCGAAAGCCGATCCCAAGCCGCAGCAGCCTCAGCAGGTGACGGATAAGCACCGAGATGCACAAGGTGCGTGCCTGGTGGGAATGCGACCGTGGTCACAGCGACTTCACTGCCGCCAGTCTGGGCCGGAGCCGCCCGGGTCACAGTCAACGCCGCAGGGCGGATCATCGGGCGCAGAGAGTTCCGCAGACCCGGCACTGACGCATCAACAAGGCCTGCCGCTGGCGGAGGTGTCGCTGTTCCTGTCGCCAACATCTGGGCCAACAAGGCAATTTCATCGACTTCCTCAGTCGCGGCGGCAACTGCTGTAACGGTCTCTTCGATACCGGCTGTAGCGTCTGCTTCGGCCACTGCCTCAAGAATTTCAGAGGCAGCTGGTGCCAGTTGAACCTCTAGGTCTTCGGCAGCAAGACCGCTTTCGGCTGGCGCTAGGTAGAGCACATCCTCAGGTCCGGCAGCCTCGCCAGAGGCAGCGACCTCATTGACGGCCAAACCGGTATGCAAGGCCACCGCACCGCCGGGATTATCGGGCAGGACACGCATGTCGCCTTCCATGGCGCGCACAACAGGGATGCCACTGACGTCGCGCACGACGAGCTTGTAGCCCCAGAAACCAACACCCACGATCAAGGCCAGCGACAAAGCCGCCCCTGCGTAGTTCATCACATTTGAAAAGCGGGATTCGTCCGCGGTCGGGGCGAACCCCTCATCATATACTGCCATCTCTGCCTCACTTCGCGCCCCATGCCGTTCTCGGCTTTGGCGGGGTCGTTCGTTTGTCAGGTCCGGCAACCTGTGCGTTAGCGCATCTCTTCTGCCGGAGTGACCCCAAGAATACCCAAACCGTGTGAAATAACAATCGCTACTGCCCGAATCAGGGCAATTTTCGATTGTGTGGTTTCTGAGTCACCGTCTTGCACGAACCGCAGGCTCTCGTCGCTGTTTCCCTGATGGTAAAGACCGTGGAATTCGGAGGCGAGGTCATACAAGTAGAACGCAATCCGGTGTGGCTCCTGGCCTTTGGCGGCAATTTCGACCAGACGCGGCCATTCGGCCAGTTTCTTGATCAGCGCCAGTTCCGCGTCATGTGTCAGGCCAGAGACATCGACACCCGCAAGCGTGGCATCAGAAACATCTGCAAACGCCGACGCCTTACCGACAGCCGAGTTCACCCGTGCGTAGGCATAATTGACATAAAAGACAGGGTTGTCCTTGGATTGCTCCAGCACCTTGTCGAAGTCAAAATCGAGCGGCGCATCGTTTTTGCGTGTCAGCATATGGAAGCGCGTGACATTCGCACCGACCTGATCAACCACATCGCGCAGGGTCACGAAGGTCCCTGCCCGCTTGGACATCTTGAACGGCTCACCGTCCTTATAGAGCTTCACCAATTGCGTCAGCTTGATATCAAGCGGCACGTTGCCATCGGACAGCGCCGACACTGCGGCCTTCATCCGCTTGACGTAGCCACCATGATCCGCGCCAAAGACATCAATCAATTGGTCATAGCCGCGTTTTACCTTGTCGTAATGATACGCGATATCCGGCGCAAAATAGGTCCATGACCCGTCGGATTTCTGAACGGGCCGATCCACATCGTCGCCGTGTGCTGTAGATTTGAAGAGCGTCTGCTCGCGCGGCTCCCAATCCTCGGGCATTTTGCCCTTAGGCGGCTCAAGCACGCCACGATAGATCAAGCCTTTGGCATCAAGATCCGCAATCGCATCCTCGATCAGACCCGTGCCATAAAGCGACTTTTCACTAAAGAAGCTGTCCATCGTGACACCAAGTGCCGCCAGATCGGCCCGGATCAGGTCCATCATCTTTTCGGTGGCGAATTCACGCACATCGACAAGCCAGACGTCCTCGCCCTCACCGACATAGGCATCGCCGACTTTGCCTTTCAGCGCCTCACCAACTGGGATCAGATAATCGCCGGGATATGTGCCATCCTCAAAGGCAACGTCTTGCCCGTGCGCCTCAAGATACCGCAGATAAACCGACCGGGCGAGCACATCGACCTGCGCGCCGCCGTCGTTGATGTAGTATTCCTTGGTGACGTCATAGCCCGCGTAGTCCAGCAGCCGTGCCAGCGCATCACCAAAAACCGCGCCGCGGGTATGGCCGACGTGCAAGGGGCCGGTTGGATTGGCGGAGACATATTCGACCATCGTCTTGATGCCCTGCCCCATCGTTGATTGTCCGTAGGACGGATCGCCCAAAGCAGCCTTCACGACACCATGCCAGACAGAAGGCGCCAGACGCATGTTCAGAAAGCCGGGGCCAGCGACCTCGGCCACGACAATATCGGCGTCCTCTTGCAGTTTGGCGGCCAGCGCCTCGGCGATGGCGCGGGGGTTCATCTTGGCAGGCTTTGCCAGAACCATTGCGGCATTGGTTGCCATATCCCCATGTGCAGCATCGCGCGGCGGCTCGACCGCGGCATTCGCAAAGTCGAGACCTTCGGGCAGAATGCCTTCGGCCACGAGCGCGTCAAGGCAGGTCAGCACACGGGAACGGATATCGGCAAAGAGGTTCATTTGTCTTTTCCAGCTTGGGGTTTGCTGCGGTTTACCACCATCGGCGAAGGGGGCAAGCAGAGTCTTGCGCGCGACCGCCGGCGCTAGTTGCCGTCGATCACGCCTGATGGCACTTCGGCGCCACCAATCAGACGCTTGTGTTCCTGAATGGCGAAACGGTCCGTCATCCCCGCGATGTAATCCGCAACAATCCGTGCAAGCGTGGTTTGATCCGGCGCCTCCTCAACATCTTTGCGCCACTGTTTTGGCAACTCGCCTGTATTTTCAAGAAAGAACGGGAACAGATCGTTGATCATTTGCGTGACAACTACCCGCATTTCGACGACCGCAGGCGCGCGATACATGCGTTCGAACAGGAATTGGCGGATCACCTTCAGGTCGGTCCAAAGTTCGGGCGAAAACTGGATCATCATCCGCCCTGCATGGCGGATATCATGCACAGTCGCGGGCGCGTACTCGGCCAGATTGCGACGACTGACGGTGATCACATCCTCGACCAGAACACCGAAAAAGCGGCGCAAAGCCTCGTGCCGCCGGCGATAGTAGTTAAGGCCGGGATATTTTGCATCCACACGCGCAAAGCACTCGCGCAGGATCGGCAGTTCCGCCAGTTCGTCGGTGCTAAAGAGCTCGGCCCGTAGCCCGTCATGCAGGTCGTGATTGTTGTAGGCGATATCATCGGCCAGGGCGGCTGCCTGCGCCTCGGCACTGGCGTGTGTGTCGAGTTCCAGATCGTGCCGCGCGTTGTAGGCCGCAAGCGCATAAGGAATGTCGCCTGTGACAGGGCCATTGTGCTTGGCAATCCCCTCAAGCGTTTCCCAAGTCAGGTTCAGTCCGTCCCATTCGGCATAATGCCGTTCGAGCGACGTCACGATATGTAGGGCCTGCGCATTGTGATCGAAACCGCCATAAGGCTGCATCAGCGCATCCAGCGCCTCCTCTCCGGTATGGCCGAATGGTGTATGCCCAAGATCATGAGCCAGCGCCACGGCTTCGGTCAGTTCCACGTTCAGATCAAGCGCCGCAGCGACGGTGCGTGCGACCTGCGCCACCTCGATCGAATGGGTCAGGCGGGTGCGAAAATAGTCACCCTCGTGTTCGATGAAGACTTGCGTCTTATGCTTGAGCCGCCGAAAGGCGCTCGCGTGGATGATCCTGTCCCGGTCACGCTGAAAGGGCGAGCGGAAGAAGCTTTCTTCCTCGGGGTAAAGCCGCCCCCGCGGGTTTGCGGGGTCGGTCGCATAGGGCGCTGCCATTGATTTGCCTGTCTTGTCGGTTTTGCCTGCCTTTCCTATATTGGAAATGAAACCAAACTGATAGGGCCAGCGATGTTCACCGTCCCCCCCAAAGTCACCCCCCGCGCCTTTGAACGGCTCTCCGAAATTGGTGCTGCAGCGCAAGGCAAGGCCCTGCGCGTCGCGGTCGAAGGCGGCGGATGTTCGGGATTTCAGTACGAAATCGAACTAGATGAGCCGAAAGACGACGATCTGGTGTTGTCGGAGAAAGGTGAAACCGTTGTCATCGATAGCGTGTCCCTGCCGTTTCTTGCCGATGCAACGATTGATTTCAGCGAAGAACTGATCGGCGCCCGCTTTGTGATCAACAACCCCAATGCAACGTCGTCATGCGGGTGTGGCACATCGTTTTCGATGTGAGCAAGATCTGTGGTAGGCTCTCACCATGACGATTGAGGCATACCACGCAGAACTGGATCCCGATGAGCAGACAATCTGTGCACACCTAGGCGCGCGCATCGACGCCGAACTGCCTGAAGCGGAGGCAAGGATCTGGCACCGGCATCCGGTGTGGTTTCTCAACGAGAACCCCATTGTGGGGTATAGCAAGCTGAAAGCGGGCATCAGGCTAATGTTCTGGAGCGGCGCGAGTTTCGAAACGCCAGGACTTGTCGCCGGCACAGGCAAGTTCAAGGACGCCTCTATCATCTACAAAACGGCCGACGAAATCGACGATACACGGCTCAAGGCGTGGCTGGCTGAGGCGCGCACCATCCAGTGGGACTACAAGAACGTCCAGAAGCGCAAGGGCCGGTTAGAACGGCTGGTTTGACCCCTGTTGCCAATCACCGCTGGCTTCTGCACAAACAGAAGACCGGATGCAGGGGGCGCTTATGAAGATCGCGACATTCAACATCAACGGCGTCAAGGCGCGGATTGAGACGCTTTTGAACTGGCTTGACGATGCCCAGCCTGACGTCGTGGTCTTGCAGGAAATCAAGTCTATTGACGAGAACTTCCCCCGCGATCTGATTGAAGAAAAAGGGTATAATGTCGAAACCCACGGTCAGAAAAGCTTTAACGGTGTCGCGCTGCTGTCCAAACTCCCGCTTGAGGATGTGACGCGCGGACTACCGGGTGCCGAAGGTGCGGGACGCGAAGGCGTCGATGATGAAGAGGCCCGCTACATCGAAGCAACTGTCGTCGGTGAAAAGGCGGTGCGGATCTGTGGCCTCTATCTGCCGAACGGGAACCCAGCCCCTGGTCCCAAATATGATTACAAGTTGCGCTGGATGGCGCGCCTGAAGGCACGGGCGGCAGAATTGATCGCAACCGAGGAATGCGCGCTCATTACGGGCGACTATAACGTGATCCCACAGGCAGAAGACGCAGCCCGCCCCGACGCTTGGCGCAAGGATGCGTTATTCTTGCCTGAAACACGCGAAGCGTTCAGACGTATCTTACACCTTGGCTACACTGAGGCTTTTCGCGCTGTTGAGGCCGGTGACGGGCATTATTCCTTCTGGGATTATCAGGCTGGCGCTTGGGACCGGAATGACGGCATTCGCATCGACCATTTTCTTTTGACACCGCAATGCGCCGACCTCCTGAAATCCTGCTGGATCGAAAAGGACATGCGTGCAGGTGAAAAGCCGTCCGACCATGTCCCTGTCTGGGTTGACCTTGCTGCCTGATTTTGCGGAAACTAAATCGTCTTTCAACGCTTAGTCTTAGAAGCGGAGAAAAGCGCATGCGCAGTTTTGTTTTGATGGTCGGTCTATTGGCAGCCCTGCCCGTTGCGGGACAGGCGCAATGTCGCATTGCCGTTGCCGGAACGGCCTGTGTGTCCATCCCCCAACCCGAAACACCTGAACCGGACCCGGTCGAGATCGGTGAGGTCCTCAAGCGTGGCGAACACCAACTCTTGATGAACGCCGGATATTACGGGCTGCCGCTGGTCCGGGATGGCTGGGTCTACATGCAGATTGAGGATGAGATTTACCGCGTCGATTGGCGCTCTCATACTGTGCTTGAGAAAGTCACCCATCAGGCGGGCCGCAACTGGCGCGCCAGGTAGATCAGGCAAGCTGAGGGAAATCGCGATACCATTCCGCGTGATCACCCGAATTATTCGCCATACCCGCCTTGGTCAGACATCCTTTGGGCGTCACATAACTGTCGATCCGACGCTTTGGTTTTTCGTGCCAAGTGAGGTTGAAACCTGCAAGCTTGGGAAAGAAATACATGCTGTCATAAGGCAGATGATCATGTATCCACCACGCCAGTGAACGCCAGTCAGCACCTTTTTCGTAACGGTCGGCAAACCATGGCAAGACGATTGTTGCCGTCGCCCCGATGCACCCTTCTGAATCCCTGATGTCCCAGATATGTCCGGCGTAGTTCGCCGGATTGGCCGCACACGGATAGCCCGCCTTGCCGGCGCGTTGCTGGTCATTGCAAAACTTGTTGACCGTCGGTGACCGATAAGCAGAACGCACGAGGACCTTGCCGAAAGTCCGGTGCAGTGGTTCCAGCAGGTTTTCACAAAGCTGGGTTCCGGCTGCGATCGCCAGATCGGGATCGTCAGGCATATTGGGGATGCCGTGAAAGTTTGCGACCTCTGAGTAGAGAAACTCCCGCATCCAGAAGTTCTGCGAAAGCCGCACACGCCCCAGCTTGTCAAGGGTCACGACACTGGTTGGGGCACGCATCTTTTCACCTCGCTGACTTGGGCCTCCGCTCAGGCCGTCACATCATGATCGTAGAGCCAACCAAGCCTGTTGAGAAACGCATTTGGTGCGACGGTTCCGAGGGTCTTGAGACCCAAATGCGCGACGCGCCGTTTTACACCACCAAGATGGTAATTCCGCGCATTGCTGTTGGCCGCCTCAATCGCGCGAACCACGCGGGGTCTGCGCTTGCTCTGGTATGACGGCAAAGCTGCCTGAAGGTCTGCGGTCTCGTCACAGGTGCGTGCCAGCACATAAGCATCCTCAATGGCGAGGTTCGCTCCTTGCGCCAGGAATGGCAGTGTCGGATGCGCCGCATCGCCCAGAAGCGCAATCGAGCCTGTATGCCAGCGCTGTGCAACAGGATGTCTGAAAAGCCCCCAAAGGTTCACATGCGTGACCTCAGCCAGGATTGACTTCACCTCCCACGAACAATCGGCAAAGGCCTTGCGCAGGTTTCCGGGGTCGTCCGGATGATGCCACCCCTCTTTTGCCCATTGGCCGCGTTCCTGCACAGCGACAATATTCAGCCAGTTGTTCCCGATGGGGTACGTCACCAGATGTCGCCCCTTCGCCATCCAGATGCGCGCAACTGGCGGCACCGCATTGACCTTGGTCAGGGCGCGCCATGCGACCTGTCCCGTAAAGAACGGTTTGTCAGCCTTGTTCATCAGCGGTCTGAGCGTCGAATGCAGGCCGTCTGCGCCGACCGTCAAATCAGGCTTCACACGGTCTGCCCCATGCTGGAAAGACCCGTCAGGGCGTACCTCACCGATGCGCGCGCCAAGCTCTACCCGCACACCAGCCGCTTCGCAGCCGCGCCCCAGAATATCGATCAGCACCGCACGGTGAAAAAACCGGTATCGCGGCGATTGCGCTGTCAGGTCAAATCTCGTGATCGGCTTGCCGCTATGCGCGTCTGTCGGCACAACAGCGTCCGCCGCGATACCTGACGCAGCCAGCGCTTTGCCTAAGCCAAGCTTGTCCAGTGCGCGCATTCCATTTGGTGTGATTTGCAGGCCCGCCCCCACTTCTGTCAGTGCAGGCGCCTGTTCATAAACGGTGACTGATGCACCGCTTTGGGCAAAGGCAAGGGCAGCCGTGAGCCCGCCAATGCCGCCACCGATGATGGCGACATTGCGATCGGTGTTAAACCGCATCCTAGTCGTCGCGGTGGACTTTCTCGCGGCGCTCGTGACGCTCTTGCGCCTCAAGGCTCATTGTTGCGATGGGCCGCGCGTCCAGACGCTTGAGCGAGATCGGCTCGCCTGTGATTTCACAGTAGCCGTATTCACCTTCGTCGATGCGGCGCAGCGCGGCGTCGATCTTGCTGACCAGTTTGCGCTGGCGGTCGCGTGTCCGCAGTTCAAGCGCACGATCTGTCTCTTCGGATGCGCGATCTGCGATATCGGGAATATTTCTTGTGGAATCTTTCATGCCAGCAACGGTGTCGCGGCTATCTTCAAGAATTTCTGATTTCCAGTTCAGAAGCTTCCTGCGGAAGTATTCTGTCTGTTTGTCATTCATAAATGGTTCGTCATCAGCCGGACGATAATCGTCCGCGAGGAATACCTCGACCTTCATTTCTACACCCTTTTGCTCTCGCCGCATTCAGACTTATTCCTGTTGTTTGGCGATACCCCAACTGTAAACCTGAGTTTACGCTTCCGCAGGGGCAGAGTCACCCCCAAAAGCGCCGCCACGTTGCGGTTGATGATCGCAAACCGCCTGCTAAGTTCCACGCAAATGAAAGGGCAGGATATGCAATTCAGAGGGACTGACAGTTACATCTCCACCGACGACCTGACGATGGCCGTCAATGCTGCGGTCACCTTGGAGCGTCCGCTTCTGGTCAAGGGTGAACCCGGCACCGGAAAGACCGAACTGGCACGACAGGTGAGTGCTGCACTCGGCCTGCCGATGATCGAATGGCACATAAAATCAACAACTAAGGCCCAACAGGGGCTTTACGAATACGATGCGGTCAGCCGCCTGCGCGACAGTCAGTTGGGCGACGAAAAAGTCCATGACGTCGCGAACTACATCAAGAAAGGCAAGCTTTGGCAGGCTTTTGCAGCAGAGGGCAAAGTCGTCCTGCTGATCGACGAAATCGACAAAGCCGACATCGAGTTTCCGAACGATCTGCTGCAAGAACTCGACCGGATGGAATTTCACGTTTACGAGACCGGCGAAACGATCAAGGCCGTGAATCGCCCTATCGTGATCATCACCTCCAATAACGAAAAAGAACTGCCGGATGCGTTTCTGCGGCGCTGTTTCTTTCACTACATCCGGTTCCCGGATATCGACACGATGCGCCAGATCGTCGAGGTGCATCATCCCGGCATCAAGGATTCCCTACTGACAACCGCCCTGACCCAGTTCTACGAGGTGCGCGAGACGGCTGGGTTGAAGAAAAAGCCGTCAACGTCGGAAGTGCTCGACTGGCTCAAGCTTTTGCTGGCAGAAGACTTGACTGCTGAAGACCTCAAGCGTGACGGCGCCAATGCCCTGCCGAAGCTTCATGGTGCGCTGCTCAAGAACGAACAGGACGTGCATCTGTTCGAGCGTCTTGCATTCATGGCCCGTAACGGCCGGTGAGTGATCACCCCACAGTGAAGTGACTGGCCCGCCCCGACAGAACCGCTAGTCTTGCAGGAAACCGCTTGGAGGCCGTCGATGGCGCAATCTGATATTACCATTCGCGCCGTGCGACAGAGCGACGAAACTGAATGGCGTGCGTTGTGGAAGGATTACCTGGCCTTTTATGACAGCGAAGTGCCAGACGACGTTTATGTCACGACTTTTGCAAGACTGCTGGGGGACGATCCGCAAGACTTTTCCGCGTTCGTTGCGGAAATGGATGGCCGTCTTGTCGGGCTTGTGCATTTCCTTTTTCACAGACACTGTTGGCGCATCGAAAACGTCTGCTACCTGCAAGACCTCTTTGCTGATCCGTCAGTCCGCGGAATGGGCATCGGGCGCAAACTGATTGAGGCTGTCTATGCGGCTGCAGATGCTGGCGGTGCACCTGCGGTCTATTGGCTGACGCAGGATGACAACTACACGGCACAGCAGCTTTATGACCGTGTGGCCAAGAAGACGAATTTCATCAAATATCAACGCCCTGCATGAAGTTCTTGATCCTTCCTTTGTTGGCGTTTCTCGCCGCTTGCGCTCCACCGCCAGTCCCAAACGCACCCCGGCAAGAGCCGATGAGGTTAAGTTTTCCGTCGGTTCAGGCGTTTGCAGGTGACAGCCCTGGCCCTGCGACGCGGGCCAATATCGATATGGCGCGGGACTTTCTGGATCTGGCGTTTCAAATGGAAAGCGGGCGACCGTTGCCTGTGCTTACACGATTTGAAGGCCCGATAACGGTGGCGCTGCGCGGTAGAACAACAGCGCTGACCCGTCGCGATCTGGACCGGCTAATACTTCGATTGCGCCGCGAGGCAGGCATCAACATCAGCATGGTGGCAGGTCCCACGGCCAACATCGTCATTGAATCGGTCCCTAACGCAGCCTTAAAGCGCCTTGCACCCAACGCCGCCTGCTTTGTCGTGCCGCGCGTCCAGAGCTGGACAGAATTGCAGGCTGCGCGAGGCACAGGGGCGCTTGACTGGGGCACCCTCCCCCGACGGGACCGCGCTGCGATCTTTTTGCCATCAGATGTCACGCCACAGGAAGTCCGTGATTGCCTGCATGAAGAACTGGCGCAGGCGCTTGGGCCGCTCAACGATCTCTACCGCCTGCCCGACAGCGTGTTCAACGACGACAACATCAATACGGTCCTGACCGGTTTTGACATGCTGATGTTGCGGGCATTTTATGCACCGGAACTGCAAAGCGGCATGACTCGCGATCAGGTCGCTGCACGGCTGCCGGCCATCTTGAGGCGTCTCAATCCGCGCGGTGAAGGCATCCCTGCCCGCTTCCCGCCGCCGACCACGCCTTTGTGGAAGTCGCAGGTGGAACGGGCGCTGTCTGAAGGCCGCTCTGACCGTCAACGCAGGATTGCCGCGCAGCGCGCCGTTGAGATCGCAGAACAACTGGGGTGGGACGGCCCACGTCTGGGATTTGCGCATTACGCCAACGGCCGCTTGCAAATCGACAACGATCCGTCGCGTGCGCTCGCGTCCTTCAATGCCGCAATGGCCACCTATCGCGCTGATCCCGAAACACGGATACACCGCGCCTTCGTGGCACTTCAGATTGCCGCCTACACGCTCATATCAGGCAACGCCGAAGCAACGATTGCGGTTACCAAAGCTGCGATCCCGCTTGCACGCAGACACGAGAATGCGGCGCTGTTGTCCCTTCTGATGATGTTCCAGGCAGAGGCGCTGGATTTGCAGGGCAACAGGGCGGCCGGAATGGCGCTGCGGCTGGACAGTCTGGGATATGGGCTCTATGGCTTCGGCTCGCGCGACGAGGTGGTCGCACGTCTGAACGAAATCGCGTCGCTGCCACCGCAACAACCACAGATGTAACAGGGTAATCGGGATGATTTTTCCGCTCGCAGGTATGCTTTTTGGTGCAATTTTTGGCGCTTGGCGTGCCAAATCCAAAGGTGGCAAGGGCAAGGATATGGCCCAGTGGGCGGCGGTCTTTGCGATCATCTTTGGGCTTGTCGGTTTGTTTATGCTGATTTTCATCGAACGGGCTTATATCTGATCCATGTTCCTGCCGTTCTTCGACAATTTGCGCAAAGCCGGTGTGCCGGTCTCGCTGCGCGAATTCCTATCGTTTCTGGAGGGCATGAAAGCGGGTCTCGCAACCTACGATATCGAGGCCTTCTACTTCTTGGGCCGTGCCATTATGGTCAAGGACGAGCGGCATCTCGATAAATTCGACCGCGCGTTTGCCGCCAGTTTTGAAGGGCTCGAAAACATTTCAGCCGAAGAGGTGCTCAACGCCGTCGACATTCCGGCGGATTGGCTGGAAAAACTGGCTGAAAAGCACCTGAGCGCCGAAGAGAAAGCAGAAATCGAAGCATTGGGCGGCTTTGACAAACTGATGGAAACGCTCAAAGAGCGGCTCGCCGAACAAAAAGGACGCCATCAAGGTGGCAACAAATGGATCGGGACTGCTGGCACCTCGCCCTTCGGTGCCTATGGCTACAACCCCGGAGGTGTGCGGATCGGCCAGAAGGAAAGTCGCCATCAACGCGCGGTCAAAGTCTGGGACAAGCGCGAATTTCGCAACCTTGACGATAATGTTGAACTGGGAACGCGGAACATCAAGGTAGCACTCAAGCGGCTGCGCCGTTGGGCGCGCGACGGTGCGCATGACGAGTTGGACCTCAACGGCACCATCCGCGCAACGGCTGAGCATGGTTATTTGGACGTCAAAACCCGCCCCGAACGGCGCAACGCGGTCAAAGTCTTGCTGTTTCTTGATGTTGGCGGCTCGATGGACCCGCATATCAAGGTGGTGCAAGAGCTGTTCAGCGCCGCGAAGTCAGAGTTCAAGCACTTCGAACATTTCTACTTTCACAACTGCCTTTACGAGGGAGTCTGGAAAGACAACCGTCGCCGCTGGAACGCGCAAACCCCGACATGGGATGTGCTGCGCACGTTTGGATCAGACTACAAGTGTATCTTCGTGGGCGACGCCAGCATGTCTCCTTACGAGATCGCATTTGCCGGTGGAGCCAATGAGCACTGGAACGAGGAAGCAGGGCAGGTCTGGCTGGAACGCGCGCGCGATCAATGGCCCGACAACCTCTGGATCAATCCGCTGCAGGAACGCTACTGGCCATACACGCAGTCCATCAGCATGATCCAGGACATTTTCGGGCCAGACCGCATGGTGCCGATGACACTATCGGGGATTGATGCGGGAATGCGGGTTTTGGGCCGTTAGGGCTTGAGCCTTGCGGAGACGAAGCGCAGGCTGCAATCACCGCAATAAGGTGAATGTTCATGTGGCATCGAATTTCTGACATCTGGGCGCACCACAAACTTGGTGTGGTCGTGCTGATCTGCGTTTTGTGCCTGACGGGTGTCTTTGGTGTCCGCACTGCCAGCCAGATTATCTATTGGTCCAATCCGGCAAAACTCGAACAGCCTTTGCAGGACTGGATGACACCGCGCTATGTGGCCCGCTCCTATGAGGTCCCGCCAGCAGTGGTTCTTGAAGCTCTCGGGCTTACAGGCGGGGGTGTTCCCAGACGGGCATCGCTTGAAACGCTCGCGCTCGAAACGGGCCTTACGCTAGAGCAGATGCAAATGCGCGTTGACGCTGCGGTTGCGTCATACCGCGCGGATCGTTCATGAACGATCTGGTTCTCGCCTTTGCCGCCGACTATGGCGTGCCGCTGCTTTTCGTGGTGACGTTTCTAAGCTGTCTGGCCTTGCCGGTACCGTCGTCACTTTTGATGTTGGCATCAGGCGGATTTGCTGCGACAGGCGATATCTCCATCGTGATGGCGGCCGTGGCAGCTTTTGCGGGCGCAGTCCTTGGAGACAATACAGGCTATTACCTCGCGCATCGCTTTGGTGGGCGGCTTGAACGCTGGTTGACCGGACGCCCGAAACGCGCGGCACTTAAGAAACGCGCGGCGGAGTACATGGACCGTTGGGGCGGGATGAGCGTGTTCTTCTCGCGCTGGCTCGTAGCACCTCTGGGCCCCTATGTGAACTACGCCAGCGGGCTGGCCGGCTTTCGCTGGTCGCGTTTCGCCGCTTGGAGTGCCGCAGGTGAACTGGTCTGGGTCACAAGTTACATTGGTCTGGGATATGTCTTTGCCGATAACATCGCCGCTGTTTCGGCTCTGCTCGGTAACATTTCTGGTCTGTTGGCAGCATCGGTCGTGGCAGGTGGGCTGTCCCTTTGGCTTATCCGTGCAAGCAAACAGCGCGAAGCCAAGAGGCAAAACACAGGCAAGGGGTCGGGGAAAAGATGAAGCTTCTCAGTGTCCTCATCGGCAAACCTGAGCCAACCCCCGTAAAAAGCGGGATGACGGGCCACTTCAAGAAGCCTGTGGATTCGGCTGTGATCGCGACAACCGGCGTGGTCAGTGATCATATTGTTGATACCGAAAACCACGGTGGACGCAATCAGGCTGTCTATCTGTTTGGCGATCAGGACCGTGCATGGTGGTCCGAAGAAATGGGTCGCAGCTCCTGATGGGTCATTGCTTGCAACGCAATGCCGATCGCGACTTCCTTCAAACGGTCCTCAAGACGCCGGCCCATCACAAACGCGTTGCTCATGCCAAAGCTGTCCTTGGCGCATCTTGAGAAACCTGCCGCCACGCCCATATCTGAACCATGATCAAACTGACCCCGATCCTGCTCGCCGTGCTTTACGGTCTTGTGATGTACCGATTTTCCGTTTGGCGGACAAAACGGGAGCTTGACCAGAATTCGACGGAACTGGCTGACCCGATCCTGAAGGTTCTCATGGACCGGATGGCAAAGGCGCTGGATATCGAACGGATCAAGGTGCACATCTACGAGATCGAGCCCGTCAACGGACTGGCCGCCCCCGACGGGCGCATCTTCATCACGCGTGGCTTTTTCAACAAGTACCGGTCAGGTGAGGTCACGTCCGAGGAGATGGCATCAGTGATTGCGCATGAACTGGGCCATGTCGCCTTGGGCCATTCGCGCCGCCGCATGATCGACTTTTCCGGTCAGAACGCGATGCGAACGGCACTTGCCATGATTTTGGGGCGGTTCATCCCTTGGGTCGGGCCGTGGATCGCTGGCGCTTTGACCAGCCTCTTGGCCGCGCGGCTGTCACGCAGTGATGAGTTTGAGGCAGATGCCTATGCTTCGGCACTGCTGGTCAAAGCCGGAATCGGCACGGCGCCGCAAAAGAGCCTTTTCCAGAAGCTTGAAAAGCTGACTGGCGCGCGCGGCGCGGCAACGCCTGCGTGGATGATGAGCCATCCCAAAACACCGCAGCGCATAGCGGCGATTGAAGCCAATGAAAGCAAGTGGAGCAGCGGCACCTAGCGGGGTTGAGGCTCACGGTTCCGCCTGCGTGAAAAACTGGTTCAAACCTTCTTTTCCAGCGTCTTGCCGATCTTCGGCAATCGCGCTTTTTTCATCAAGGCACGCATCGTCCAAGGGCGATCCGACAGGCGGTTGGCTTCTGCCAAGACGCGGTCGGCAACAGCGGACACCACCTGCGGCGCATCCTTATGCAAAATCATCACGAATGCATCAGGGTCCCAACGCAGCAGGGCTTCTTCGCCAAGGATATTCCTTGGGAAGTCCTTACTGTTCATCGTCACGATCCCGTCGCAAGACCCCGCAACAGCGGCAGCCAAGACGTGAACATCGGCCGGATCGGGCAACCAGAACTTTCTGGCGAAACTTTCATCGTATCTGACCTCTGAAGCAGGCATTTTTGCGTTGAGCGTGGCGATCTCGCCGCGTGCCCAGACTTCCTCAGCAGGTCCGAGTTTTCCTGCAGCCCTTGCCCACTCTTCGAGAATGCGCGGCGACCACCGCGCCTCGAACAATCCCGCGTCTGCGCAGCCCAACAGCATCTCGCGCATCACGGTCGGGTAAAGCACGCATGCGTCCAGCATCACCCTCATAGGCGGTAAAAGACGGCCTTGAGATATCCGCTTTCGGCAAGATGTGGCATCAGGGGATGGTCTGGTCCGGCGAAACCGGTGTGTATGATCTGACCGCGCCGCCCTGCCCGCCCGATACCACGCGAACTTGCATTGCGGAACTTTGTGAGGTCTGCGGCGTGGGAACATGAGCAAAGCACCAGATACCCGCCATCTGCCACCAGTGGTGCCGCCAAACGTGCCACGCGTTCATAGGCGCGCAGACCGGCATCCAATGCGTTCTTAAACGGCGCAAAGGCTGGCGGATCACAAACGACCACGTCAAAGCTTTGCCCCTCCTCGGCCAAGGCGGCCAGAACGTCGAAGGCATCGCCTTTGCGGGTTTCAAACTGCGAGGTCTTTCCCATCTCAGCCGCCCCTTGGCTGGCCAGCGCAAGTGCAGGCTCGGAGCCGTCAACAGCAAGGGCCGAGGTCGCACCACCTGCGAGCGCGGCAAGGCCAAAGCCGCCGACATGCGAAAACACATCCAGAACACGCGCACCGCGAGAAAGTGAAGCGGCCGTCGCATGATTGGGCCTTTGGTCAAAAAAGAGCCCCGTCTTCTGTCCGCCCATCACATCGGCCATGTAAATCGCCCCGTTCATCGGGACTGGGATTGGTGCGTCGGGTGCTGTGCCGAGCAGCACCTCGGTGCGGTCCTCCAATCCTTCGAGTGCGCGCGCGCGACCGGACCCGTTCATGATGATTGTCGCAACGCCTGTGATGTCTTTAAGCGCGGCTGAAAGCGGTTCAATCAAAGTATCCGCCCAAGCCGCATTGGGTTGCACGACCGCAACATCGCCAAACCGGTCGATGACCACGCCTGGCAGGCCGTCTGCCTCTGCATGGACGAGCCGATAAACGGGCGCGTCATAGAGACGGTCACGGTGGGCGAGCGCGCGCTTTAGTCTGGATGCAAACCAGTCCTGATCAATCACTGCCTCCGGATCGCGGTCCAACATACGGCAAATGATCTTCGATTGCGGATTGACCGCGACAACGCCAAGACCAGTACGGCTGGCGTCTTCAAGCCGTGCAATACTGCCAGGGGTCAGACTGCGCGTGCGCCGGTCCGTCACAAGTTCATTGGCATAGACCCAAGGAAATCCATGCCGGATAGCACGGGCTTCGGCTTTCGGTGTCAGGCGAACGGTGGGGCGGCTGGTTGTGTTCTGATCAGTCATAACCTGCCCTCTATCCTGACGGTCCTGATCTGAAAACCCCGCGCCTTACGAAAGCTGTTGTCTGAGGAACCCTGTCAGGAAATCGGTCACGCGTACTTTTTCGGTTTGTCCTGCCGCATCAAGTGATCTGCCACGTGACCCGCCAGGTGCGCTGAGGTTTCCGATGACACGTCGTGGTCCCTCGATCACTTCGCCGGTTCTTGCATGACGCACCGTGAGTTCGAAAATGATGTTGTAAACACCGCCGACCGTGGCGCGGGTTGCTTCGGTGACACCGTGAAAGCGGATCAATCCGACCTCAAGAATAACGGGCGTCGATCCGTTGAGCACCGACTGGTTACGCCTCACCGCTTCTTCGAAGATCGCTTCGATCTGGGGAATGCGGGGACCGAGGGGATCACCGCGCCAGACAACATCGGCCTGCGGATAGAAATTCCCTGCCTCAGAAACCACGATGCCCTGACGCGCTGCAAATCGCAGACCCTGCAGGTCATAGGACCGCTGCATCACAGGTCTGGGATCGGTCCACTGTGCGACACTCCCTGCCCCGCAAGCTGCGGTGAGAGAAAGGATTGACGTTGCAAGAAAAGCCCGACGTAACATGCTGATGTGCCTCTATTTCGTTTTGCCCAGACTAACCCGACTTTCGCGGCAAAAGTATGATTTTTCTCTGACCTTTCGCCCCTTGAATGCAAGTTGTTTCCGCTCGACCCCTTGTTAGCGCTAACACGATTTGCTATAGCGCGGGCGAAACCGAATTGTGAGGATGATATGTCGCTTCACCCAAAGATTGCAGCGGTCACCGACCGTATTCGCGCGCGCTCCGAAGGGCCGCGCAAAACCTATCTCGATACGATGGCACGGGCTGCCGCTGAAGGGCCGCGACGCGCCCATCTGACCTGTGGCAATCAGGCCCATGCCTACGCGGCAATGGGCGGCGACAAAGACAGTCTGGTCGCAGAGAAATCTCCGAACATCGGCATTATTACTGCCTACAATGATATGCTGTCAGCACATCAACCTTTCGAAACCTTCCCGCAGAAGATCAAGGATGCAGCCCGTCGCGCTGGTGGCACCGCGCAGGTCGCAGGTGGCGTGCCGGCAATGTGTGACGGTGTCACCCAAGGCCAGACCGGGATGGAGCTGTCGCTCTTTTCGCGTGATGTGATCGCACTGTCCGCAGCGGTTGGTCTGTCGCACAATGTTTTCGATTCCGCACTCTATCTCGGTGTCTGTGATAAGATCGTGCCGGGTCTGGTCATGGCGGCGGCGACCTTTGGCTATATCCCAGGCATTTTTGTGCCAGCGGGACCGATGGTGTCAGGGCTGCCAAATGATGAAAAATCCCGCGTCCGTCAGGAATTCGCCAAGGGCAATATCGGCCGTGCAGAGTTGATGAAAGCCGAGATGGAAAGCTATCACGGCCCCGGCACATGCACGTTCTACGGCACAGCCAATACCAACCAGATGCTGATGGAATTTATGGGTCTGCACCTGCCAGGCGCGTCTTTCGTCAATCCAGGCACACCTTTGCGCGAGGCGCTGACCGACGCTGCAACCGAACGTGCTTTGCAGATCACCGCGCTCGGCAATGATTTCCGACCCGTTTACGAAATTCTCGATGAGCGTGCATTCGTGAACGGCATCGTGGGGCTGATGGCAACAGGCGGATCGACAAACCTTGTCATCCACTTGCCAGCCATGGCGAAGGCCGCAGGCGTCATACTTGATCTTGAGGACTTCAGTGATCTGTCAGAAGTGACCCCGCTGATGGCGAAGGTCTATCCGAACGGTCTGGCCGACGTGAATCACTTCCACGCAGCAGGTGGTCTGAGCTTTATGATCTCCGAGCTCTTGAATGCGGGGTTGCTTCATGGCGACGTCAAGACCGTCGCTGGTGACGGACTGAACCTCTACACCCAAGAACCCAAACTGAGCGACGGTCGGGTCAGTTACGAACCCGGTGCGGGCAAAAGCCAGAACGACAAGATTCTGCGGCCCGCCACTGATCCGTTTCAGGCAAGCGGCGGTTTGACCCAGCTTGAAGGCAATCTGGGACGCGGCGTGATCAAGACATCTGCTGTGGCATCAGAACGCCATATCATCGAGGCCCCTGCCCGCGTGTTTCACGATCAAGCCTCTGTCAAAGAGGCTTTCAAGGCTGGTGAATTCACATCTGACACGGTGATTGTCGTCCGCTTTCAAGGACCGAAGTCGAACGGCATGCCGGAACTTCACGGTCTGACACCCACTCTGGCTGTTCTGCAGGATCGTGGGCTGAAGGTTGCTCTGGTCACCGATGGCCGCATGTCTGGCGCGTCAGGAAAAGTCCCCAGCGCAATCCACGTCTGCCCAGAGGCGGCCGATCAGGGACCGATTGCAAAAGTGCAGGATGGCGACGTAATCCGTCTGGATGCAACCACCGGAACGATCGAGGTCTTGGGCGTTGATCTCGACAGCCGCACAGCAGCAACTGCTGATCTGACAGGCAATGGCAACGGCGTCGGACGCGAGCTCTTTGAAGTTTTCCGTCGTAACGTCGGACTGGTCACAGAAGGCGCCGGCGTCGCCGTTTAACGATGCGCCAAATGCGCGAAAACAACACGTGCCGCAGCCCTATCAAACGGGCCGTGGCCCCGATCCAAGGAAACAAGAATGACACCGCAACAAGCCTCGGAAGCCACTGAAAAAGTCTGCAAACTTGCACCGGTCGTGCCCGTTCTCGTCATTGAGGATGCTGACATTGCCGCTGATCTTGCCACCGCGCTGGTTGCAGGCGGCTTGCCTGCATTGGAAGTCACGTTGCGCACACCGGCGGCACTTGATGCAATCCGTGAGATGGCAAAGGTCGCGGGTGGCGTTGTCGGTGCAGGGACGCTCCTGACACCGAAGGATGTCGAGAATGCAAAGGATGCTGGCGCGACTTTTGGTGTCTCACCAGGTGCAACTGACAAACTTCTTGAGGCCTGCGAAGCCAACGAGCTACCGCTGCTACCAGGTGCGGCGACGTCAAGCGAGGCGATGCGTCTCCTGGAACGCGGATACCGTGTGCAAAAGTTTTTCCCGGCAGAGGCCAATGGCGGTGCTGCGGCACTCAAGGCGATTGGCGCACCAATCCCGCAGGTCAAGTTTTGCCCGACAGGCGGGGTGAGCTTGTCCAATGCACCCGACTATCTCAATTTGTCGAATACCTTTTGCGTAGGTGGGTCCTGGGTCGCGCCCAAGGACCACATCCTTGCACGTGATTGGGACGCAATCACAGCACTTGCGGCAGAAGCGGCAGGCTTGGCGCGCTAATCGGTGTCCTTGACCGAAAGTTAGTATTTCACGGCTAACACCACCCCCATCCTGAGATGGAGGGGTGGAAATGCTTGAATCCTGGTCAATTTCGCGCCGCATTGGCGCGGGCTTTGTAATAATGATCCTGATGGTCGCAGGTCTGGCCCTGTTTTCCTATCGCGCCGTGGGTGCGTTGGGATCGGGCTACCTCGAATACCGGAATATCTCTGCACAATCCGTCGCCGCCGCCGCATACATGGAAGACGTGTTCGAAGCGCGTATTGCGGCATTTCGCTATCGCAGTGCGCCCAATGCGGCAGATCGCGCAGCAGTCCTCAGCAACATCGCAGAAGTGACTGACGATACGCAGCTGGTTGCCGCATTCGAAGGAGATCCGTCACGGCTGGCAACAATCGAACAGGTGCGCCGTGATGCCAGCGCCTATCAGACTGAGTTCATGCAGGTCTCTGCCCTTCTGGGCGAAGCGGCCGCTGGGAAGCAGGACGCCGGGGTTAAGGCGGAAGGTATCCAAACGCTGGTCAACGATATCTTCACCCAAACGGTCCAGACCGGCAGCACAGCCACGATCACCGCTGCCGGGCGCGTGCTGCAGCTTGGACTAGGCAGTCTGGTTTCGGTCGGAAAATTCTTTGAAAGCACCGATGCAAGTGATCTCAATGCCGCGCTTGCGCAATTCGGGGACACGGAAACAGCACTCAGGCGGCTCGACGCCTTAAACCAGCAGACGAACATCGCGGGGCTGATTAGCAGCCTGCAGCGCGAACTTGGCGACTTTCCTGCGTTGCTTGAAAATTTTGACCGCAGCACCCGCGAAGCCGATCAGATTCAGCGCGACGCCCTCGATCAAATCGGCCCACGGATCGAAGCGACCTTGGATCAACTCAGTGATAGCATCGTCAGTCGGCAAAACGTTCTCGGACCTGAGGGCGCAGGCATTGTCGCATCGCTTTTGCTGATTATCCCGTCTGTTGGGCTGCTTTCTTGCCTGATCGCAATCATGGCAGCATTTGGCATCGGTCGATGGATCACAAAGTCAGTGAAGGGTCTCGCAGACACAACCGAGGCGCTGGCTGGCGGTGACAATGCGATCGAGATCCGGGGCCAGGAACATCGCCACGAACTTGGACGCATGGCCCGCTCCCTCGCCATCTTCAAGGATGCCCAAATCGAGCGGGCGCAAGCCTCAGAAGAACGCGCCAAGCTGCGTCAGGAACAGGATCGCGTCGTGCAGGAAATGAAAGGAAAGCTTGCCAGTCTGGCCAAAGGGGATCTGCAGTCGCAGATTACCGATCACTTCGCACCGGAGTACGAAGAACTGCGGATCAACTTCAACGACGCGCTAGAAGCCTTGGAAAGCACAATTGGGGAGGTTGCAGCCGCAGCACGACGGATCGGGTCCTCGACCCAGGCTGGCACCGCTGCGACCAACGATCTGTCTCAACGCACTGAAAACCAGGCCGCGACGCTTGAAGAAACCGCAGCGGCGCTCGATGAACTGACAGCGTCGGTAAAATCCGCCGCAGAGCATGCGAAGTCAGTCGATGCCTCGGTGGCCAAGGCGCGTCGTGAAGCGACCGAGAATGGCGAAGTTGTCGCACAGGCCGTTGCCGCCATGGCGGAGATTGAAAACTCATCCAGCCAGATTGCGCGGGTGATCGGGGTGATTGATGACATCGCGTTTCAGACAAACCTCTTGGCCCTGAACGCCGGTGTCGAAGCCGCGCGCGCTGGCGAATCCGGACGTGGTTTTGCCGTTGTCGCATCAGAAGTGCGCGCTCTGGCACAACGCTCTGCAGACGCCGCCAAAGAGATCTCGGCGCTGATCGGCAACAGCTCACGCCATGTGGCCCAAGGCACCACGCTGGTGGGGAATGCCGGCGAGGCACTGAACGAGATCATTTCGCAGGTCAACGACATCTCGCATATGACAAGTCAGATCGCGACAAGCGCGGAAGAACAGTCCATCGGACTGTCGGAAATCAACATCGGCGTGAACCAGCTTGATCAGGTGACCCAACAGAATGCCGCCATGGTGCAAGAATCACTCACACGGAGCGATGACCTGCTGCAGGAGACTGACAATCTGCTCGACAAGATCAGCCGCTTTCGGGTGTCTGACAGTGACACCGATACGATCGTCCCCCTACACATCGACGGCCTGTCAAAGGCCATAGCGCAAACGGCAACGGACGGTGACGAAGAATATCGATCACCCCAGACCGGCAAAGCGACTGGCACTGACGATGCTGCCATATGGGAGGAGTTCTAGGCCTGGCTGTTTAACGTTTGGCAATGGTGCTGGCTCTTTGCTTCTGTCCGGTCGACAGAAAAGCGAGCACTCGTTGAGCAAACCTCTCAGCCTTACCAGCGGATCAGACCAGCCGCGCGCGACGCCCCCCGCGACGTCGCGGCGTCGCTTCGCCCTCTAGTGCCGCTGTCAACACTTGCAACATCGGGTGATCTGCGGGGACCGTTCCTTGATAAGTGGCAATGAGGGACCTGATCGCTGCGTGATTATCCACAGCCATCGGCAGCCCCAAAGCCCAATCAAGAAAGATGCTCCGACATTCTGCTTCCCTGATTCCATCCATCCTAAAGGCTTCCCGGATCAAACCTCTGGGATCAGGGTCTTTCTCGATCGTCATTCACTTTCCAGTCCGTTTGAGATGATCTTATCTGCCGCAACCGCTGCGCGCTCCAGTCGCCCTTCGAGGTCAGTAATCGAGGCGGCCCCTGTCTCGCGCAAGATAAACCGCTTTGCCCCTTCCCCCAAAGCGTCGAAATCGACAGCTTCGCCGGTCAGAAGCCGCAGTGACATCTGTAATTGCCAGAAAAGCCCCGCCGCCTTTAAAAGCGCATCCGCATCAGCGGCATCAAGATTGTCTGTTGCGACACCCGCGGCGAGTTGCTCTGACAGCCGCGCCGCATCTGATCCTGCACGGAGCGCCAATGATTGTGCAAAGAGCTCAATGTCCTGCAAACGGCCCTCACCTGCCTTGGCATCAATTGAGCCCGTCGCACGCTGCGCCTCGGCCAAGCGACGTCGCATGTCTTTCACGTCCGCCACAATCTCGGGATTGGTGGATTTTTCTGCAATGACCGCGCAGCGGATGCTTTCAATGTCAGCCAATAGATCAGGTGCACCGACAAGTGGTCTGGCGCGCGTCAAGGCCAGATGCTCCCATGTCCAGGCGTCCTGACGCTGGTACGTCGCAAAAGACGCCAACGATGTGGCGACAGGACCCTGCTTGCCAGACGGCCTGAGACGCATATCAACCTCATACAACCGCCCTTCGGCCATGGGTGCCGTCAACGCCGTCACCAGTGACTGCGTCAGCCTTGCAAAATAGGTTCTAGCCGGCAACGGTCGCCGCCCTTCGGATGCGTCCATATCCTGCGGGTCATAGATCATGATGAGGTCAAGGTCCGAATGCGCCGTCAGCCGCCGCACCCCCAGTGATCCCATCGCGACCAATGCGCCGCCACGACCAGGAGGATTTCCATGCTTTGACGCGAATTCAGCGACAACAACCGGCCAAATGCCTTGCAGAACCGCATCGGCAAGATCGGTATATTGCGCGCCAGCATCCTCGGCCGAGATGAGGCCACGCAAAAAATGCACCCCGATCCGGAAATGCCATTCCTTGGCCCACCGACGTGCCGTCAGCAACTGCGCCTCATAGTCGCCTGCGACGGAGAGCTGTTCTTCCAACTCCTTGCGCAGCTTGCTGGCCCTTGGCCAAGGGCTGAAGAAAGACCCGCCTATGACAGCGTCAAAGACGCCGGCGTTGCGTGACAGATACTGCGCGAGCGCCGGAGCTGTCGCACAGATGTCCACAATCAACCGCGTCAACTGCGGGTTTGCATCGAACAAGGCGAACAGTTGGACCCCCGCAGGCAAGCCCCGCAGAAATCCGTCAAACTGCACAAGCGCTTCTTCTGGTTTGGCCGCATCCTGAAGACATTCAAGGATTTCAGGTCGCAACCTGTTGAAAATCTCAACAGCCCGGGCTGAGCGGAGGGCGGGATAGCTGTGCCATCTCGCAACCGTTTCGGCGCCCCAGTCCGGGGTGGCCGCCTGATCGGTCGGTTCTGGCGCAAAGAAACCTTCGATCAGCTCATGCACATCGTCGAAACGCTCTGTCAGCTCTGTGCGCAGTGCATCGGCTGACTGACCGGTGAAGGCTGCAAGCCTTGCAAACCCTTCCGCATCCTGCGGCAGGGTTTGCGTTTGCGCATCATTGATCATCTGCAAACGATGTTCGATTTCGCGGTGGAACCGATAATGATCATAAAGTCGCGACGCAGTCTCTGGAGGCACCCATCCGGCCGACGCCAGCTTTTCGAGACCTTCTTTTGTGCCGCGCTCTCGCAGGTCAGGATCGCGTCCTCCTGCAATCAGCTGGCGCGTCTGGGTGAAAAATTCGATCTCGCGAATGCCACCACGCCCCAATTTGACGTTATGCCCTTCCAGAATCAGCGGACCGTGAAGCCCCTTATGGTCGCGGATCTTCAGCCGCATATCGTGGGCGTCCTGAATGGCCGCGAAATCAAGATGTTTGCGCCAGACGAAAGGACCAAGTGTCTTGAGAAACCGCGCGCCTGCCTCATGGTCCCCCGCACAAACGCGCGCCTTGATGTAGGCCGCGCGTTCCCACGTTCTTCCAACGCTCTCGTAGTACCGCTCCGCTGCCTCCATTGACAGACAAACGGGCGTGACAGAGGCATCCGGCCGCAAGCGCAGGTCTGTCCGAAAGACGTAGCCTCCGTCACGCACGTCAGACAGGATCGCGGTCATCTTGCGGGTGACCCGGATAAAGGCCGCGCGGACCTCATGGTAATTGTCAGGGTTAAAGCGCGTCTCGTCGAACAGGCAAATCAGGTCGATATCGGAAGAATAGTTAAGCTCACCCGCCCCCATCTTTCCCATCGCAAGCACAACCATTCCGCCCGCCTTTGCCGGATCGTCGCCAGCCGGCAGTTTGCCGCGTGCAACTTCAGCCTCAACCAGCCTGACCACGCTGGCCTGCACTGCGGCATCGGCAAAGTCCGTCAGTGCACGCGTCACAGTTTCGAGCGGCCAAACACCCGCCAGATCAGCAAGCGCCGTCAGCAAGGCGACACGCCGCTTTGCCTCACGCAACGCGACTGGCAGGTCACTCAGCCCGACGTCGGGAATAGCTGATAACAGATCCGCAAGCGCCCCCTCGGGATGATCGAAGGCTTCTGTGATCCACTCAGTCTCACGCCGCATCAGATCAGCCAGATAAGGGCTGCATCCAGCCGTGCCTGCGATCACATCGGCCAACGCTGTCGGAAGGTCCGCAAAAAGCGATAGAGCATCCGCCCCACGCTCCGGGTCATGGGCAATGGGCGTCCTTGTGATCCGATCAGCGAAATTCATGGCTTCAGAGTATTGCGCCCCCCTGCCGCGTCAATGCATCAAGTGGCAAAACGATGAAAGACCAGAAGAATGAGCAAGAGCCTCAAACGTGTTATCGCAGCACTCGCCGACGCAGGGCTCGATGTGAGCCCATTGGAGCTCGGACCGGAAACACGCACCGCACAGCAAGCCGCAGATGCTGCGGGCTGCGCGCTTGACCAGATTGCGAAGTCCGTCATTTTTGCCGGCCAAAGTTCCGGAAAAGCCGTGCTGTTCATCACCGCGGGTGGAAACCAGGTCGATACGGACAAGGCCAGCGCGTTGGCACAGGAGCCACTTGGCAAAGCAGATGCTGCCCTGATCCGCAATCAGACAGGCTTTGCAATCGGCGGTGTCGCACCTGTCGGCCATTTGCACCCCATCACCGCATTCTTTGATCTCCGCCTGCTGGAATTTGACAGAATCTACGCCGCAGCGGGCACGCCGCGCCATATTTTTCCGATTTCTCCGTCTGTTCTCTTGAGAATTTCAGGGGCACAAGCATCTGATTTTACGACATAATAAATGTAAATGTAAAAAACATTCACATTTTCTCTTGAATAGGCACGCCTGACTCCCGATATCTGTGATGTGAAAGACATTCACATTGTTCAACAGACACAAAAGGAGCCAACCATGAACACCGCCACTTCGCAGACACCAATGGCGTTGGATCACCGCCCCGGGTTCTTCGCCCGTGCCGAGTCTTGGCTTGACGAGCGTGGCAAAGGCGCATGGATCGCCGCCATGGTTGTCCTTTTCATCTTCTTCTGGCCAATCGGCCTCGCCCTTCTTGCTTACATGATCTGGAGTAAACGCATGTTCAATTCGTCCTGCAAATCCATGACACGTGCCCGTAGCCGCCATATGGGCCGCACCTCTGGCAACAGCGCATTCGATGCCTACAAAGCCGAAACGCTTCGTCGCCTCGAAGAAGAACAGGACAACTTCGAAGCCTTCCTCAAGCGTCTGCGTGACGCCAAGGACAAGGCCGAGTTCGACCAGTTCATGAATGATCGCGCTCGTGCAAACGACACGCGTGACGATGACACGAGCCCTGCGAGTGCCTAAGTAAGGTGCGTGTCACTGGCGGCCAGCCCTCCCCGACTGGCCGCCTCCCCACTTTCCAACGATAAAGGTCCATCACAGATGAGCACTTCTCGAGACACATTTGATACCGATCACCAGCCAGAACTTTATGCTGGCGTTCCGCTTCGTCGTGGTCTGGCGTGGATCATCGACATGGTCTTTATCGGAATTATTGCTGCGATCATTGTTCCGTTCACAGCCTTCACAGGGCTTTTCTTCTTCCCCTTCCTGATGATGGTGGTCGGATTCTTTTATCGCTGGTGGACCATTGCCTCCGGCTCGGCAACCTGGGGGATGTGGTTGACAGGGGTGCGCCTGCGGGATCGTGAAGGTTATGACCTGACCGGTGGCCTCGCTTTTGCGCATACGCTTGGCTACTCGATCAGCGTGGCAATGCCGCCTTTGCAGTTGGTCTCCATCATCCTGATGCTGACAACGCCGCGAGGTCAGGGCCTGACCGATATGGTCTTGGGCACAGAAGCCATTAACGGCTGATTTATACCATGGATTGGCGCAGCAGGGTTGCGTCAATCCGACTCTTGGCGGCGCGAAAAACCGTGTTAGAGTTTATGCCGAACGTCTCGAAAGTGACCGATGAAGCATACGCTGCCATTTACACCGCAATTCTACGTCACGGCGCCTCAGCCGTGTCCGTACCTGCCCAACCGCATGGAGCGGAAGCTGTTTACCGCTTTGCAGGGTGACCGGGCATCTGATTTGAATGATGCCCTTTCCAAGCAAGGCTTCCGCCGGTCACAAAACGTCCTTTATCGTCCGTCCTGTGCTGAATGTGCCGCCTGTATGTCAGCACGGATCAATGTCGCCGCGTTCAAGCCAAGCAAAAGCCAGCGGCGCATTCTGCGCCGTGCCTCACATCTGGATCGGCGCGCCACATCGCCATGGGCGACTGAGGAGCAATACGACCTTTTCCGGCAATACCTCGATGATCGGCACGCTACCGGCGGAATGGCGGACATGGACATCTTCGAATTCGCAGCGATGGTCGAGGAAACCCCGATCAAATCGCGACTCTTTGAATACAATGACGGCCGCCGATTGAGCGCCGTCTGCCTGACAGACATCCTCGATGACGGGCTGTCCATGGTTTATTCGTTCTTCGACCCGGAGGCGCATCGGCTGTCACTGGGAACCTATGTGATCCTTGATCATATCAACGTGGCCCGCGAGTTGGGTCTTCCTTACGTCTATCTGGGATACTGGGTGCCAGGGAGCCCCAAGATGGACTACAAGGCGAAGTTCTCCGGACTGGAGATCTATCGGGCCGGACAATGGCAACCCCTTGGTGATCCGTCAGATTACAGCGTTGACGTGCATCCGCTGTCAACTGATCCGATAGCCGAACAGGTGGCGCGCATCAACCTGCCGGCAGGCCTCACCTAAACAGAACTTGCTGAAACAAAAAAGGCGGCGCATCTCGCGCCGCCTTTCTTTTTCGTTGCAAACCTGATCAGTTGAGCAGGTTTGGAATGATCGTCACAACGCCCGGGAAGAAAGCCAGCAAGAGCAAACCAACAACCTGGATCAGGATGAACGGCATCACGCCCTTGTAGATCTCACCGGTGGTAATGGACTTCGGGGCAACACCACGCAGGTAGAACAACGCAAAGCCAAATGGCGGTGTCAGGAACGAGGTCTGCAGGTTCACCGCAATCATGATCGTCACCCATTTCGGATCGAACGTGCCACCATAGATAACCGGCCCCACAATCGGGATCACGATGTAGATGATCTCCAGGAAGTCGAGCACGAAGCCCAGCACGAATAGAACCAGCATGACCAGCAAGAACACCTGCCATTCATTGTCGAATGACCGCAGGAACTGCTGGATGTAGTGCTCTCCGCCAAAGGAGATCAGTACCAAGTTCAAAAGCTGCGAGCCGATGAGGATCGTAAAGACCATCGATGTCACCTTGGCCGTCTCTCTGACCACAGGCGCGAGCACGCCACCGGCGATCAACACCCAGCAAGACCACAAAAGGCCGAACATCGAGAAAAGGAAGCAGCCGAAAGCGATGATATAGGCCAGACGGTTTTCAAAGGTCACAACCTCCTGCCCCATTCTCAGATCGAAGTTAGCCCCGATGACCAGCATCAAAACGATGGTGAGGGCGGAATAGATCACGATCTTGCCGGATTTACCCTGATCCTTGCGCTTGCGGTAAGCGGCAAGCAGGATAGCACCACCGGCACCAAGCGCCGCTGCGGGCGTCGGGTTGGTGATACCACCAAGGATCGACCCCAGCACAGCGACGATCAGAACAAGCGGCGGGAACACAACGCGCAGGATATCGTTCTGCCCCAGCAGTTGCACCGCTGGCCGCAACCCGATGTAGATGACCACAAACGGGATAAGCAGGATCAGCGTCGCTGTTCCCGGCGATGTCGCCGCACTGATGAACAGAATGTCGGCGAGCAACATCAAACCGATCCCCGCAACACCGATCCAGATCGGCCTGTGATCTCCGGTTGGTGACACACCACGCGCGATGGCGAAGACCAGCCCCAAGAGCACGGCAAGGATACCAATACCAGTGCCGATTGGTGCGGCAGCTGCAATCGCCTGCTGTACGAGGTCTTCACGCTCTTCGGGCGTGAGCTGGCGCGATTCAGTGGCGCCACCGGAGTCGTCGATGGCAGATTGCTCGGCCACAGCTTGATCCCAAGCCTCCTGCCCGTGCAATTCGATCATCGCTTCGCGGCAGTCATCGCTGACGCGGGTCCGCAACGAAGCAGCCTCGCTGGAATCCGTGTAGGAATCCACCAGAATGCTTTGTGATCCCATGATGTTCGTCTGGCTCAGACCAATCGCAAGGCCGATGATGCCGACCGGAACAGCCAGGAACCAGGTGAAGGCCTCGTTACGGGTGATCACTTCCCGCCCGGCAGTATCGCCAAGCTGCACTGGCGGCGCTTTGGACGGGTTGATCAGTGCAAAGACGAAAGCATAACCGGCATAAAGACCCGCAAGCAGGATACCCGGCAGAAGCGCGGCCTGGAACAGGGTACCCACCGACAGCACCGCTGGCGAACCAAGGTATGTCAGCGCGTCCGTACAGCCTGCCAACTGCGCACGTGTTTCCTGAGCCGCAGAGTAGATATCACCCGCCAGCGTCCCCAGCAGAACGATCACGATCGACGGAGGGATGATCTGCCCAAGGGTCCCTGAGGCGGCAATCACACCGGTCGAGAGTTGCGGCGAATACCCGTTCTTCAACATGGTCGGCAGCGCCAACAGCCCCATGGTCACAACAGTCGCACCCACAATACCGGTCGATGCAGCAAGGAATGCGCCCACGATCACGATGGATACGGCCAGACCGCCCGGCAACGGGCCAAAGACCTTGGCCATTGTGGTCAGCAGTTCGTCAGCGATGCGCGAACGCTCAAGCACGATCCCCATCATCACGAACATCAGAACCGCAAGCAGCGTCTCGATCGACTGACCTGCAAGAACACGTTCGTTCATCCGGTTGACCATAAAGCCGATATTCCGGTCGAGTGCCACTTCCCAGCCGCTCGGGAACAGGACGTCCTCATATCGCGGAAGTTCAGGGTATCGGAAGACCGAGATCGCCTCCGGCCTCACGCCGGAATTGACGAGTTCGCGGTATTCGGCCGTCGTTGTATCGACAGCCGCGTGCAGAAGGAGGCCCGAACTGTCGAGTGCCGCGATGATCGCGAATGAAATAACCGCCGAGCCTGAGATGGCGAACGCCACCGGGAAGCCTGAAAGGATACCGGCGAAAAGGGTCAGGAAGACGATGATGATACCGACTTCGATGCCGTCTAATCCGAATAGCATTGTAACTGCCCTACCTTAGTGAATTTTGGCGACGGTTTCGGCGGTCGGATCGCCAAGGACGTCTTTGTCGAGATATTTGCCTTCGCTCTCTGGCCCCTCGTTCCACTCCAGGTAAGAGCGATAGAAGAACGCGACGGCCTGCAAGAGGATCATCAGTGTGAAGACGACCAACAGAACCTTGAAGAGGAAGTAGGCGTTGAACCCATTGGGTGAGAAACCAATGGTTTCGATATTCCAGCGCAAGGCCCGCGCTTTGGTCAGCAGCCGGTCCAGCGTGTCAGAGGCTGATGGGTTCGGCACAACGAGGTGGCGCCACATGAAGAACCAGCCGTAAAGCCAGATCACCAGCGCGCCTGGCACCATGAAGATCATCGAACCAAGCATGTCGATGACACGCTTCGCGCGGAAGCTGATAGCGGAATAGACAAGGTCAACGCGAACATGACCACCTTGAACAAAGGTGTAGGCGGCACACAGGCATACGATCATGGCGTTGTAGAACTTGAGCTCTTCTGACCACCAGCTGACGTCCTTGCTGAAGGTCGCACCGAAACCGATGCTGATCTCGGCCACTGCAAAGACGCGTTGCATGAAGATGATGACGATCTGTTGCAGAACCATCAAAAGGCCGGCCCAGGCGGCCACACGGCCAACCACATTGGCAAAACCTTCCAGCCCCCGCACACAGCCCCACATGAAGCGGTTGTTGATCACACCAATCGTTGTGACGATCAGAAAGGCAACAAGGACGACAAAGAAAAGCTCGACTGAGGCGCCGTAATAGATAAAGCGCATCAGCGCTTCTTTCTGCTCGGTCTCCATCGGGCCGTTGATCGTCGGCACCCAAGAGAGCCAGAGACCGGGGTTAAAGATTGCGTAAAAGAAGTTGTAGAACGCTTCGATCAGGTGGGCAAAGAACCAGCCAATCGCGTTACCGCCCCATGATTCAACCAATCCCATGGATGACCCCCGGTTGGATACAGTGTCTGTTCGTATGTGCAGGGCCCCACCAGCGGCGGGGCCCTCCAATTTGTGTCATCGACCCGTCATGGGCCGGCGCAACTCGCTTAACCTGCGTTGAAGCGCGCGCGCTGATCGGCGAAGACGCCGTCAGAGATGCTTGTCCAGCTGTAGACAGAGGCCGCTGCCTCTTCCTGGCTCGCGCGGATGCGTGCGAAGAGCTCGTCACCCATGAACTCGTCCAGAGCTTCGGACGCAGCTGTGCCGAATGCATCCCAAACGTCATCTGGGAACTGCATGACTTTAACGCCCTGCGCCTGCAGGCGGGCCAAAGCAGCACCGTTGTTGTAGTTGGACTGCGACAGCGACCAGTGGTGTGTCATGCCTGCGGCTGTTTCACAGATGGCCTGCTGTGCAGGTGTCATTTCGTTCCAGACATCGCGGTTGAATGCAGCGGTCAGAACCGAACCTGGCTCGTGCATACCGGAGGTGTAGTAGAACTCACAGATTTCCTGGAAGCCAAGGCGTTCGTCAGCAAATGGACCAATCCACTCAGCACCGTCGATCGCACCGGATGCCAGCGCCTGATAGATCTCACCACCTGGAATGTTCTGAACAGATGCACCAGTGCGGCCCAGAGCCAGACCACCAAGGCCAGGCATACGGAACTTCAGGCCCTGCAGGTCAGCCGCGGAGTTGATTTCCTTGTTGAACCAACCACCTGGCTGGTGGCCGGTGTTGCCGCAGAAGAAGGACTTGAGGTTGAAGATTTCGCCCAGTTCGTCATGCAGCTCTTTACCGCCGCCGTGCTGGTACCAAGCGATCATTTCGCCACCGGTTGCACCGAATGGAACAGCCGTGAAGAAGTAGTAACCTGGGTGCTGGCCGCCAAAGTAGTAGTCAGCAGAGTGATAGACGTCAGCCTGTCCCGAAGAAACCGCGTCGAAAACTTCGAATGCACCAACAAGCTGGCCAGCAGCCCGCTTTTCGATGGTGATCTGGCCGTCGGACATTGCGTTGACAAGGTCGACGAACTTGACAGCAGCGTCGTCAAAAACCGCAAAGCCATCTGGCACCGAAGTCACCATGGTCAGCGTGCGGCGACCCTGAGCGATAGCAGGCGCAGCAAGCGTCGCAGCTGCAGCGGCCGTGCCGCCAAGAGCCGAATTCTTTAGAAAGGAACGACGATCCATAGAGTTATTCTCCCGATTGGTTTAATGGCCGTCCTCCCAGAACGGCCTCTCAAGTGAGGGGCATCCTAGCGCCAGCTTTGAAAAGATAAAGCGCATTGATGACCGTATTGGCGTGAATTGTTCACTTTTCTTACCAATCCGGGCGGGAGTTTAGACGCTAACATTTCAAAACCGGCAAATTATTGAAAATTTGCGTCCGAATCATGGGGGTTAGCCGTCTGCCACAAAAGCGCGGAAAACGGTCGGGCATCCCATAAAAAACGCCCGGCTATCGCAATGATGCCGGGCGCATGTTTCGCACTTGGTGTTGGGCGTTTTAGTTCTCGACCGTTTCCTGAATGCTTTCACGAACGATGTTGAACCACTCACCAGACAGACGCAGTTGTTCAAGGCCTGCGTTGATGATTGGCAGGGCCTCGTTTGCGAAGGCGTTGTTCTTCGACACAAAGATATGCGACGTCACTGTCCCGCGCAGAGGTTCAATCGTGGCGACCTGATCAACCATGCCCGCTTCGCGGATGTCTTCTTCCGCAGGAAGTGCGTCATATGTCATCACATCAACTTCGCCATTCTTGAGCAGCTCAATGCAGCCTTGCTGAGACACTGTTGTCACGTAAGTTATGTTCGGCTCGACAAGCTCCAACGCCTCAAGGTCAAAGACAAACCACGCTTCAGGGCGGCAAATCCGTGCACCAAAGAGATCGGACGCTGATTGGGCGTTTGCGTACTCACTGCCATTGAGAGTGTAGAAATCAACGAAGATTTCATAGAACGCATCCGAGTGGTTGAAGTCCGTGCAGCGGTAGGCGCTTGACGGTCCGAGGTTCTCGACACGGTCACAGTCGGGCTTGAACCACGGGAACGCCATGTCGATCGCGCCAACTGGCAGCAATGTCTCAAGGTGCGAGCCCCAATCGTTGATGAAGATCAGGTCATACTCCTGATCGGGATTGCCCAACTCCATTGACCGATCAACCATGCGGGTAATCATGCCGCCACCAGGCAAATCCTCATCGGTGAAGGGAGCGTAGCCTGTCGCCGTCGCAATACGCAGCGGGCGGGATGGTGCAGATGTCACAGGGGCTGGCTCCGCTGGTGCCTCAACGACGGCAGCAGATGCGCCAGAGCTTGGCAGTGAGCCATCGGCGCATGGAATCTTGAGCTGCTGGCCGATCTCAATCCGGTTCGGGCTGGAAAGCACATCACGGTTGGCATCAAACAGGCGCTGGAACCCGCCACGCACTTCGGCGCGCGACGCGATCTGGCTCAGTGTATCGCCGGAGACGACCGAATAGACACTACAGGCCTCTTGCGCCTGCGCCTCATCTACAGAAACGGCCAAAAAGCCGGCGGACGCTACCACAACGGCAGCAAGACTTGTCGCACTCTTAAAAATCGACTCATTACCCAGAACACACGTGCGATCTTTCGAACGAAAAGTCATAAAATGTTTCCTCTTATCCTTGGTTTCCTCTCCAGCGACTATCGGAAACAAAGCGGCGAAATGTTGACCAAAGAGAGGTAAATGCTGTCACACGATTTTTTCACATCAGATCGGCGAAAATACGCGATTGTTCGGGCTGCCGACCCAATCTTTGTCAGAGGGCATTATTGAACATAAAATGATGCTTTCAGCGCCTAATTCCTGCCACAAGTCTCCGCCATAGTGTTTACAGAACATTAATAAAACAGCTGCATGACGCCTGTTCACTCCCAAGGCGAAGGCAACTTCAAGGCAAGGTCGCATCACATCCTCAGGGCGATGCGATCAGAAACGAAAGAGCAGCAAAATCCGGGTCAGCCCAGCCCGTCCACTCAGTCTTAAAGGCGCGCCATTCCCTCGGGCGCGCCTTTTTGCTGAAAAGTTTCATCCTTCTGGTTGCTTGCGCTGCAATCCGCCCCACCTAGTCACCAAAGAAGACCGGGGAGAGGCGCACAATGTCGGACAAAAGCTACACACCGCCAAAGGTATGGACATGGGACAAGTCGAGCGGCGGTAAATTCGCGAGCATCAACCGCCCCATCGCTGGCCCGACCCATGACAAGGACTTGCCGGTGGGCCAACACCCCTTGCAGCTTCACTCCCTCGCCACGCCGAACGGTATCAAAGTGACGGTCATGCTCGAAGAACTGCTCGCGGCAGGACATGATGCGGAATATGACGCATGGCTGATCAACATCAATGAGGGCGAGCAATTCAGCAGCGGCTTTGTCGACGTAAACCCCAATTCAAAGATCCCTGCCCTCTTCGACAAATCAACCGGCGTGCGGGTGTTTGAGAGTGGCGCAATCCTGCTCTATCTCGCTGAAAAATTCGGAGCCTTCCTGCCAAAGGATATCGAAGGCCGCACAGAAACCCTCAACTGGCTGTTCTGGCTGCAAGGGTCAGCGCCTTACCTTGGGGGCGGCTTTGGGCATTTCTACGCCTATGCGCCCGAGAAGTACGAATACTCCATCAACCGTTTCGCGATGGAGGCCAAAAGACAGTTGGATGTCCTCGATCAAAGGTTGGAAGACTGTGAATATCTGGGCGGCGATACATATACCATCGCCGATATGGCGACGGCTCCGTGGTATGGGGCTTTGGTCAAGGGCCTTGTCTATAATGCTGCAGAGTTTCTGGACGTCGCTTCATACGAACACGTCAACCGCTGGGCTGATCAGGTGATGGACCGCCCTGCTTACAAACGCGGCCGCATGGTCAACCGTGGGTGGGGTGACCCCGCAGAACAGCTGCGTGAACGCCACGCGGCCAGTGACTTTGAAAACAAGACCTGGGATAAAATCGGTGACGAAAGCTAGGCACGGGTGAACGACCAGCAAATTCGCCAGTTGAAAGAAAATTACGAATTTGCACCTTTTGGCGACATTTTCTCCACTTCTGCGGTTGACCCCCCTTTTCGCCCGCACTAATGTCGCCGCACACGAAAGGACCCCTTGATGAAAATCGTCGTACTAGTGGTGAGAAATGCGCGCATGGGCCGGTAACGGTAAGACCATAACGATCCCATGCGCCCCCGACAAAATCGGGGGTTTTTTTGTGAAAAATGACAACTGTTTGCGATAGGACGCGAGAACAATGAGCAAGGCCATGACGGGCGCAAAAATGGTGGTTCAAGCACTGATTGATCAGGGCGTGGACACGGTCTTTGGATACCCCGGTGGTGCCGTCCTACCGATCTATGACGAGATCTTTCAGCAAAACAGCATCAAGCACGTTCTGGTACGCCATGAACAGGGTGCTGTTCACGCAGCCGAAGGCTATGCCCGCTCCACCGGTAAACCCGGTGTTGCGCTGGTGACCTCTGGCCCGGGTGCGACGAATGCGGTCACCGGTCTGACCGATGCGCTGATGGACTCCATTCCGATTGTGGTCCTGACGGGTCAGGTCCCGACCTTTATGATCGGTTCTGACGCGTTTCAGGAATGTGACACCGTCGGGATCACCCGCCCCTGCACGAAGCACAACTGGCTGGTGAAAGAGACTGACAAGCTGTCCTCTGTCCTGCACGAGGCATTCCACATCGCCACATCCGGTCGCCCCGGCCCCGTTGTGATCGACATCCCCAAGGACGTGCAATTTGCCACCGGCAAATACACCGAAGCACGTCAGGTCGAGACACACTACAACCCGCAGGTCAAAGGTGACATGGAAATGATCACCGAACTGGCCGCTGCGATGGAGAAGGCCAAGCGTCCGATCTTCTACACCGGCGGCGGCGTCATCAACTCTGGCCCAGCGGCGAGCCAATTGTTGCGCGAACTGGTTGCTGCGACGGGGTTTCCGATCACCTCCACACTGATGGGTCTGGGTGCCTACCCTGCCTCCGGCGACAACTGGATCGGTATGCTGGGGATGCACGGCCTCTATGAGGCCAACATGGCGATGCACGACTGCGATCTGATGATCAACATCGGCGCGCGGTTTGACGACCGGATCACCGGGCGACTGGATGCGTTCAGCCCTCATTCAAAGAAAGCCCACATTGATATTGATGCCTCAAGCATCAACAAGGTGATCAAGGTCGATATCCCGATCCTCGGTGATGTGGCGCATGTTCTGGAAGACCTGTTGAACGTCTGGAAGGCCCGTGGCCGCAAGACCAACAAAGAGGCCGTCCAGAAGTGGTGGCACCAGATCAACGACTGGAAGAAGGTCGATTGTCTGGCCTTCAACCAGACCGGCAAAGTGATCAAACCACAGCACGCGCTGGCACGGCTTGAGGCGCTGACAAAGGGCATGGATCGCTATATCTGCACCGAAGTCGGACAGCACCAGATGTGGGCCGCGCAGTATCTTGGTTTTGAAGATCCCAACCGGTGGATGACATCAGGCGGGCTTGGCACCATGGGCTACGGCTTCCCGGCCTCCATCGGTGTTCAGATGGGCAATCCAGAGGCACTGGTCATCAACGTCGCCGGTGAAGCCTCTTGGCTGATGAACATGCAGGAGTTGGGCACGGCGATGCAGTACAACCTGCCCGTCAAGCAGTTCATCCTGAACAATGAACGCCTCGGCATGGTGCGCCAGTGGCAAGAATTGCTACATGGCGAGCGCTATTCGTCGAGCTGGTCCGAAAGCCTGCCCGATTTCGTGAAACTGGCCGAAGCTTTTGGTGCCAAAGGCATCCTCTGTTCTGATCCGGCCGATCTGGACGATGCGATCATGGAGATGCTGAACCACGACGGGCCGGTTCTGTTCGATTGTCTGGTGGAAAAGCACGAAAACTGCTTCCCGATGATCCCGTCAGGCAAGCCGCACAATGAAATGCTGCTGGGCGAGAACGCCGACACAGCCAACGCGATCAAGGCGGACGGGGCGGTGATGGTCTAAGACCTCACCCCTCCGGCTTCACACACATTCAGAAGAAAGAGACACGCATGTCCCCGCTCAAAATCAAAAAAGGCTCAACCAGCCATTCCGCCTATGACCTACGGCCCACTTTCTCGGACAAGGAAGAAAGCCACACACTTGCCGTCCTGGTCGAAAACGAACCGGGCGTCCTCGCCCGCGTGATCGGTCTGTTCTCGGGTCGTGGTTACAACATCGACAGCCTGACCGTGGCCGAGGTCGATCATCTGGGCCACCGCTCGCGCATCACCATTGTCACGCGCGGCACACCGCAGATCATCACCCAGATCAAGGCGCAGCTAGGTCGGATCGTCGATGTGCATAAGGTCAACGATCTGACCGTCGAAGGCCCGTCAGTCGAACGCGAACTGGCATTGTTTAAAGTGTCCGGGACCGGCAACGACCGGATTGAGGCGATCCGTCTGGCTGATATCTTTCGTGCAAGTGTGGTCGATAGCACGTTGGAATCATTTGTTTTCGAGATCACGGGCACGCCCGAAAAAATCGACGCTTTCGCCGATCTGATGCGCCCGCTTGGTCTGCAGGAAATTGCCAGAACCGGCGTGGCTGCACTGTCGCGTGGCGCCGTTGCCTAAGCGTTTTGCGCCGGAGCCTGAAGGCACCGGCGCAAACCATTTATGACGGCAGGACCCCTGCCGCGACGCCGGCTGCGATCTCTTCAGCATCAAGAAGCCCATCACCGGATATATCAAGCTCGGCGAAGGTATCTTCGGTCATTTCCGGCATGAAAGCCTGAAGCTCCGGATAGCTGTACATTCCGTCGCCATTGATATCGATGTCGGCATTCTGTGCGAACATTGGCGTTGCAGCCAAAATCAGCGCGACAGACGTCAATTTATTCTTGCTCATTTTTTCTCTCCTATCGGGGCGAATTGAGGATATTGTTGCACCCAAAGAAACAGTGAGGCTGTTTCATGAGAACATTCCAGCATCGCGACCGATGACTGAGAGATGTGGCATAGCCGCGCCGAATTCAAGAACGCAGGTGCGCGAGGCTTGGCCGATGGCGTTTTCTCGGCACAAACCCGCACGTCCTTTCTGGACCGTTCGGCAAGGTTTGCCGTTGTCGCTGTGAGAAAACTGCGCGTCGCGTGCAGACGTAGGGAAAAAGGTTTCAGGTGCTAGGCTGTGGTATCTACAGGAGGTGCGCACATGGCCAAGGATATCCCCTCTCAGACGCTTGATGCCGTCAGACAACCGGTCGAAACCGCAAACGGATTGCCTAACGCGCACTACATCGATCCGGAGGTTTTCGATCTGGAACGGCAGGCGGTCCTCTTTGCCAGTTGGTCTGGCCTTGCCGTCACATCAGACGTGCCCGAAATCGGTGACGCAAAACCTGTCACCTTTCTTGGTATTCCGCTTCTGTTAGTACGAGATCGCACTAATCAGGTCCGCGTGTTTCAGAATATCTGCCGGCACCGCGGCATGATCCTTGTCGCAGAACCGCGCAAAATCGAAGGCGCGATCCGCTGCCCCTATCATTCGTGGTGTTACGGCACCGATGGCCGTTTGGTCAGCACCCCGCACGTCGGCGGCCCGGGCCACAACACCCACGACGCGATTGTCAAAGAAGACCTTGGCCTGATCGAGGTCCGCAGCCACATCTGGTTCAACACGGTCTTTATCAATATCGACGGCAACGCCGCACCCTTTGAGGAGGTCCACGCAGACCTGCTTGCCCGCTGGGCCGAGTTTGATCAGCCGATGTATCACGGGGGCTTCGACAGCAGCTTCACCTTAGAGGTCAAAACGAACTGGAAACTGGCGGTCGAGAATTACTGCGAAAGCTACCATCTGCCGTGGGTCCATCCCGGCCTGAACAGCTATTCAAGGCTCGAGGACCACTACAACATCACCGAGATGGGTAAATACTCCGGCCAAGGCACGTTGGTCTATCGTCAGCTCAAGGGCATGGATGATATTACCTTCCCCGATTTCGCCGGACTAAGCGCCAAGTGGGAGGAAGGCGGCGAATATGTGACGGTTTACCCCAATGTGCTTTTAGGTGTGCAGCGGGACCATGCCTTTGTAATCATCCTTGAACCCAAAGATCACACCCATACCGATGAACACGTGCATATCTTCTATGCCGCTGAACAGGTCGATGAGGCCTTGCGCCAAAAGAATTCCACCCAATGGAAAGGTGTTTTCGAAGAAGACGTGTTTGTGGTCGAAGGCATGCAGCAAGGGCGGCACGCGCCGGGGTTCGATGGCGGTCGCTTCAGCCCTGCGATGGACGGACCGACACACTGCTTTCACGACTGGGTTGCCGGTAAACTGGCAGATCATCTGGCAAAGTAATGCGCCCGCTGGACGACAGACTGCTTGCCGCGCATGCGCGCGATGACAGGATCGGTCTGGTCGACCTCTATACCGAGGCTGCAGATGCGGCAGCCAGTCTCGATGCGGCCTGCTTCTACCTCACGCAGGCCTATATCTTTGGCTTGGAATCCAATCACCCCGCCGTGCCAACACTTCATGCGCGTTTGTCGAAAGAAGGCCGCGTCTGACCCTTGCCCCTGCCCCTCGAACGGCCCACCTTAGCACCAAGGCAGGAGAGGACTCACCATGGCACCGCGCAAGATCATCATCGACACTGACCCCGGCCAGGACGACGCCGTGGCGATCTTGCTGGCGCTGGCCTCACCCGAAGATGTCGAGCTTTTGGGGATCACCGCTGTGGCAGGAAACGTTCCGCTGCCACTGACAGAAAAGAATGCAAGGATCGTTTGCGAACTGGCCGGCAAGCCTCAGACACGCGTTTTTGCGGGCTGCGAGGCGCCGCTCAAGCGCAAACTGGTGACAGCAGAGCATGTGCACGGCAAGACCGGTCTCGACGGCCCGCCGATGGATGATCCGACAATGCCGCTGCAGGATCAGCATGCTGTCGATTTCATCATCGAAACCCTGCGCAACGAACCCAGTGGGACAGTGACCCTTTGCCCGATTGGCCCGCTGACCAATGTTGCCACAGCCTTTGAGCGTGCGCCCGACATTGTAGAGCGCATTCAGGAAATCGTCTTGATGGGTGGGGCCTATTTCGAGGTGGGCAACATCACCCCGGCTGCTGAGTTCAACATCTATGTGGACCCAGAGGCCGCCGAGATCGTCTTCAAGTCTGGTGTGCCGCTGGTCGTGATGCCGCTTGACATGACCCATAAGGCACTCACGACCAAGGCCCGCATCGACGCCTTCCGCGGAATGGGCACCAAGGTCGGCGAAATGGTCGCGGCATGGACCGACTTTTTCGAGCGCTTCGATATGGAGAAATACGGATCAGAGGGGGCGCCCCTGCATGACCCCTGCACGATCGCCTATCTGATCAACCCCGACCTGTTCTCTGGGCGGCACATCAATGTGGAGATCGAGACCACGAGCGAGTTGACCCTTGGCATGACGGTCGCCGACTGGTGGCGCGTGTCAGGGCGCGAACCCAATGCGCTCTTTATCGGGGATATCGACGCCGAAGGCTTTTATGCCTTGCTTGCTGACCGTCTGGCACGGCTCTGATGCAGATACCTTTTGATAACACCTACGCGCGACTGCCCGCGCGCATGTTTACACCGCAACGCCCGACCCCGGTACGCGCGCCAGACATCATCGCGACAAATGCAGACCTCGCTGCACTGCTCGGCATCGACCCCGCCGAGATGACGACAGCAGAGGCCACACAGGTCTTTGCAGGCAACCAGATCCCCGACGGGGCCATGCCGATTGCACAACTTTATGCCGGACATCAATTCGGCAACTGGAATCCGCAACTCGGTGATGGCCGCGCAATCCTGTTGGGAGAGGTTATCGGGACCGACGGCATCCGCCGCGACATCCAGCTAAAGGGTTCAGGCCGCACGCCCTATTCGCGCGGTGGCGACGGACGCGCGTGGCTTGGGCCTGTGATGCGCGAATATCTGGTGAGCGAAGCGATGAACGCGCTTGGCGTGCCCACAACACGTGCGCTTGCCGCTGTCACGACAGGCGAAGAGGTCTACCGCGAAGAGGTCCTGCCGGGCGCCGTCATCACGCGCGTCGCACAAAGCCACATCCGCGTTGGGACGTTTCAGGTGCTTGCCGCGCGTGGCGATCTGGAGGCACTGCAGGCGCTGACCGACCATGTGATCACCCGCCACTACCCGCAGGCCAGGGGCCCTGCCGACCTGCTTGATATGGTCATCGCTCGCTATGCCAATCTGATCGCGCGCTGGATGGGGCTTGGGTTCATCCACGGCGTGATGAACACGGATAATGTCTCGATTGCAGGCGAGACGATCGATTATGGTCCCTGCGCCTTCATGGATGTTTACCACCCTGATACGGTCTTTTCGGCGATCGACCAGTTCGGCAGGTATTCCTACGCCAACCAGCCCAATATCGGCGCGTGGAACATGGCGCAATTCGCCACCGCGCTGATTCCGCTGATGGCGGACCGCGATCAGGCAATCACCGATTTTACGGCGGCAGTGCACCGTTTCCCTGACCTTTATCAGGCGGCCTGGCTGAAGGTCTTTGCGGGCAAGCTGGGGCTGCAAGAGCCTCTGCCAGATGATCAAAAGCTGATCACTGACCTGCTTGATCTGATGGCACATGACGGTGCCGATTTCACGCAAACCTTCGCCAACTTGGGCAAAGCGTCCGCACGCGATCAGTTCCTCAGTCGCAAAAACTTCGATGATTGGGAAGAACGCTGGCAGGCCCGCGCACCAGATGCGGAACTGATGAAGCGCACAAACCCTCAGATCATCCCACGCAACCACCGTGTCGAAGAGGCCATCAGCGCCGGTCGTACAGGCGACTTCGGCCCGTTTCATGCGCTTTTGGCGGCCGTGACCCAGCCCTACGCCCCGCTGACGGAAACGAACGCGGCATTCGTGCGCGCGCCAGCCAAAGACGAGCGCGTCACCCGGACGTTTTGCGGGACCTGACAGGGCGGTTGATCAGCACGATCCCTGCCGTCACCAAACACAGCGCAAGTAAAAGGCTCGGGCCCACCTCCTCGCCCAGCAACAACCACCCAAGACCCACCGCCAGAACGGGCGACAGAAAGCTGAACGATGCCACGCCAGAGGCCGGGTAGATCGACAAAAGCCAAAGCCAGAAAATAAAGCCCGCGCTGACGACAACGACGATCTGGAACGCCAGACCTGCAAGATGGATCGGTGCGAGATCTCGGATGAACGGACCGAAAAAGAAAGCTGCGAGCAGCAGGATCGGTGCAGATACGCCGACTTGCCACATCAACTGGATTTCCGGTCGTACCGTTCGCAGCGAAGATGCCTTGGCCAGCATCGCCGTCGCAGCCCATCCGACAGCGGCCCCGACGGCGGCAAGATCACCCCAAAAACTTCCTGCCGTCTCATCGCTGCGTGTCAGGATGGCCACCGCGACACCGGCCAATGCCAGTGCAAGCCCCGCAGCCTTGAGCGGTGTCACCCGATCATCTGGCATGATGAAATGCGCCATGACCGCCAGCCAGACCGGCATGGAATAGAAGATCACGCTCGCGCGGCTCACCGCTGTCAGATCAAGCGCCACGAACAGGCACAAAAACTCGAAGGCGAAAATTGCCCCCATCGCAAATCCTGCGGCGCGTGTGCCCTTGGCAAACTGCAAAGGAATGCCCCGCCAGCGCAGCCAGAGCCAGATGCACAGCACCGCACCGGCCGACCGGACACCCGCGAAAAATACCGGCTGTAATCCGTCATTCGTGACTTTGATGACGACCTGATTGAAGGCAAGCAACAGGGCAAAACCTGACAACGCCACCGCACCAAAAAGATCGATCTGGGATTTCTTTTCCATCCGCGCGACAAGAAGCGCGGCGGCCCGCCCTGTCAAGCGCTCCGCCCTTCATCTTGGCCAAAAAACTCCCGCCGGAGGCACCAGCATTGGCCATGGGTCGGGCGGCCTCAGTTGCCGAGCATCCAATCGCCTTCAGGCCAGAAAGCATGAAAAGCAAAGGCGAACATGACATCATGGGGCAGATCGTTTCCTTCGGCATCTCTGACACGCACATTGCCCACGTCGCGGCCATCTCCGATCCGCTGGGTATCAAGCGCTGACGCCTGCCCCGCCGTCCAAGTAAATGTGATCCCTTTTTCTGTTAGTTCACCTGCCTCAGCCAGTCGGGTCAGCGGCCAGGCGGCATCACCGACACGCACGACACGGACCAGCGGTGGAATATGATGCGGCGGATTTTCCCCTGAATAAAGAAAGGGGCGGCTCGATGTGTCATAGCGGACATAAGGATTTGCCCCATAACGGCGCGGGAAATTTGGCTCCTGCATCACCAGACCATCCGGGTTGCGCGCAAGAAAGACCTGCCAGCTTTCCATCCAGCTTGGCAATGTGTCGAGCTCGGTCCCGTTGAGATCGCCCACAATGGCTTCCCCAATCGCCTGCTGCCACCAGCTTTCGGTTTGCCGGTCATACATGATCATATCCGAATTGCGCAGCTTGCCAGAGACACCAAAAGACAAGGTGCCCTGCGGAATCCGCCGGTCAAACGTGATGCCTGAATTGCATAAGGGACAAAACGTAACGGCGACCGGAATATCGCCCACCTGATCGTTCACGATCTCATGCCATGTCAGGTAGCGGATCGGATAGGCCCGTGGTGTCTCGCCTTCAATTTCCAAGGTGATCACGGGTTCCAGAGGGTCAAGACCAACCTTGCCCGCGGCAGGCTCGAAGCTTGGGTCGTCAATCGCCGGAATGCCATCTTTCGGTGGCCCGCCTGAAATGATCTCCACCCAGCGTTCGACACTGGTGTTCTCGAAATCAGTATCGGGCCACTCGAACTTCCAGAATTCGGGGCTTGCAAGCGCCATAGACGCCGACAGGAAGACTGCTGTGATGAAAGAAATCAGGCGCATGAGACACTCCGTCTTGGACAATGACAGGGTGTCGCATGCAAACCGGGTTTGCATAGCCCCCACACGCGGTTGTGAGGGGACCAGCGATTTTTGTTACTCGGTCACGCGAACCGCAGCCATCATGTCAGGGCGCCCGATGACCGCGCCGTTTGCGCCGGTCCCGCGCTTGATTGCGTCAACGATGTCCATGCCTTCGACCACCTCACCGACGACAGTATATTGACCGTTCAGGAAGTATCCCGGCTCGAACATGATAAAGAACTGGCTGTTGGCAGAATTGGGGTTCTGCGCACGTGCCATGCCCACCACACCGCGCTCGAACGGCACGTCAGAGAATTCGGCAGGGATATTGCCATATTCCGAACCACCAGTGCCAGCGCGGGTCATGTCCATGCCCATCACGCCGTTTTCCACATCACCGGTCTGGGCCATGAATCCGTCGATGACACGGTGAAAGACCACGCCGTCATAGCTGCCGTCGTTGGCAATCTTGGCGATTTGCTCGACGTGCAGAGGCGCGACGTCCTCGAAGAGGTCGATCACAATGGTGCCGTTTGCCTCGCCCTCAACATCAATTTCCAGACCGGTGGCAAGCGCGGGGCTGGCCAGCAACGCAAATGCGGCAGCGAGCTTATACATCGGCGGCCACCTTCACGCTGATCATCCGGTCAGGGTTCATTGGCGGCTCACCACGTGTAATCGCATCGACATGTTCCATACCGGAAATCACTTGCCCGTAGACGGTGTATTGGCCGTTGAGGAAGTCATTGTCCTTGAAGTTGATAAAGAACTGGCTGTTGGCAGAGTTGGGATTTGCAGAACGTGCTGCACCCAAAGTGCCACGCGCATGCGGGATGCGGCTGAATTCGGCTGGCAGGTCTGGCAAGTCCGACCCGCCTGTGCCTGCGCGGCCAAGGTTGAAGTCATTTTCCATATTGCCATGGGCCACATCGCCGGTCTGCGCCATGAATCCATCAATCACGCGGTGAAAGCAGACGTTGTCATATTTGCCTGCACGGGCGAGTTCTTTCATGCGCTCCGAATGCTGTGGGGCCACATCTGGCATCAATGCAATTACAACGTCGCCATCCTTGAGCGTCATGATGATGGTATTCTCTGGATCTTTGATCTCGGCCATGGGGCCCTCCTGCTATGTTTTCTTGCGCCAAGACATATGGTGCTGCGGAACGATTGCCAAGCCGCGGCGGTTGACGCCACAAGCGGATTGACGCAACACATGGCAAACCGACCAACCCCAAGGAGCAGCGCATGGCCTGGAAAACTCTCGACGACATGGATTTCAACGGCAAGCGCGCGCTGGTGCGTGTGGATATCAACGTGCCGGTCGAGAACGGCGAAGTCACTGACAAGACGCGGATCGAGCGTATCTGTGACACGGTTTATGACATTCAGGACAAAGGCGGAAAAGTGATCCTGATGGCCCATTTCGGACGGCCAAAGGGCAAAGTGGTCCCTGAGATGTCACTTGAGATTATCGCCCCTGCCGTTGCAGATGTGCTTGGCCTGCCAGTGACATGGGCCAACTCCGACTACCGTGAAGCGGTCAAGGAGATGGACGGCGACGAAGTGCTTTTGCTGGAAAACCTGCGTTTCAATCCCGGTGAGGAAAAGAACGACGCAGAATTCGCCAAACGTCTTGCCAGCCTTGGCGATATCTATGTGAATGACGCTTTCTCTGCGGCCCATCGCGCCCACGCCAGCACCGAGGCGATTGCCCGCCTGTTGCCGTCATGCGCTGGCCGCCTGATGGCCGAAGAGTTGGGTGCATTGGAAAAGGCGCTCGGCACGCCAGACCGGCCCGTCGTCGCGGTCGTGGGCGGTGCGAAGGTTTCGACGAAGCTCGACCTTTTGGGCAACCTCGTCACCAAAGTGGATGCCTTGGTGATCGGTGGCGGGATGGCCAATACGTTTCTTGCGGCGCAAGGCATTGATGTCGGTAAATCGCTTTGCGAGCATGATCTGGCAGACACCGCCCGAGAGATCGCTGGAAAGGCTGCGAAAGCTGGGTGCGAAATCCTGCTGCCGCGCGATGTGGTGGTCGCGCGTGAATTCAAGGCCGGTGCCGAAAACGAAACCGTCAAGGTTGAGGATTGTCCTGCTGACGCCATGATCCTTGATGCCGGGCCAGACAGCGTCGCCCATATCGTGCAGGTGCTTGAGCGGTCGAAAACACTCGTGTGGAACGGCCCTCTTGGTGCGTTCGAGATCGAACCGTTTGACGCCGCTACCAACGCCGCGGCCGCGCGCGCAGCAGCCCTGTCCAAAGCCGGCAAACTTGTTTCGGTGGCCGGTGGTGGTGATACGGTCGCAGCCCTCAACAAAGCGGGTGCGGCCAGTGAGTTCACTTATATCTCGACAGCCGGTGGTGCCTTTCTGGAATGGATGGAAGGCAAAGAACTTCCCGGTGTGGCGGCATTGAACGCCTGAGCCTTAACGGTCGTTTCTGGCGGCCTGCTTAGGCCGCTATGCGCAAAGGGTCCGGGGGTCTCTTGAGACGCCCTAACGGTACTGAACGCGGTCAAAAGCGGACGTTTGCGATAACATCGCAAGCGGTTGCGCTAACACATTTGCAAGTCTGCCACGCGCTGCCTATCGGTGTGGAAATACCAAGCTAACCCCGGGGGCCACGCCATGAAGACCACACGTATCGTTCAGAAAATCCTGTCCAACTACGAAGGCGAAACTCCAGGTGTGAAAGCAAACCTTGCCCGGATCATGATGACAGGAAAACTGGGCGGCACCGGCAAGATGATCATCCTGCCAGTCGATCAGGGGTTTGAGCATGGCCCTGCCCGTTCCTTTGCGCCAAACCCGCCTGCCTATGATCCACACTATCACTATCAGCTGGCAATCGACGCTGGTCTGAATGCCTATGCCGCGCCCTTGGGGATGCTGGAAGCAGGCGCAGACACCTTTGCCGGACAGATTCCGACAATCCTCAAGGTGAACTCCGCCAATTCGCTGATCCCGTCGGCTGCCCCAAAAACCCAGGCAATCACGGCCTCGGTTGATGATGCACTGCGTCTGGGATGCTCGGCCATCGGATTTACCGTCTATCCGGGTTCGTCAGCGGCCCTGAACATGTTCAGCGATATCGCAGAAATGCGCCGCGAAGCTGCTGCGAAGGGGATTGCGACAGTGATCTGGTCCTATCCACGTGGCGAAGCCTTGGACAAAGACGGCGAAACAGCCATCGATATTGCGGCCTATGCCGCCCAGATCGCGGCGCTGCTTGGCGCACATATCATCAAGATCAAACTTTCCACCGACCACCTCAGCCTCGGTGAAGCCCGCAAGGTCTATGAAAACGAAAAGATCGACATTGCCACACAGGCAGAGCGCGTTCGCCATTGTGTCCAATCCGCCTTCGACGGTCGGCGTCTGATGGTCTTCTCCGGTGGTGCGGCTAAGGGTGCCGATGCGGTCTATGACGATGCGCGCGCGATCCGCGATGGTGGCGGCAACGGGTCAATCATCGGGCGCAACAGCTTCCAGCGCGACAGGGCGGATGCGCTGGCCATGCTGGGCAAGCTTGTCGATATCTATCGCGGCAAGGCCTGAAGCCTCAGGTCAGATCTTTGACGAAGTAATGGAGATGGTCGCGCAGCATATGCTGATCGCGGTAGGTCGTCGTTTCTATCGGTTCTAAGACCTCACGAAATCCCAGTTTGGGATAGAGGTTTCGCATTTCGACATTCGGGGTCAGCGTATCGGCAACAAGGCGCTTTAGACCCATTTGCCGTGCCACGGCCTCCCGCAGTTCAATGATCTTGCGGCCTGTCCCTGTGCCACGCGCGGCCTCGGTCACAAAGACCCGCTTGAGCTCGCCGGTTTCGTCGTCGAGTGTCTTGAGCATACCGCATCCGACCGTGATGCCCTGCGCGTCGCGGGCAATCACAAGGCATCCCTTTGGTGGCATATAGTCATCAACATTCGCCCAGAACTCCGCCAAGGCGCTCTCGGGGGCCGAAGGATCGATTGCAAATCCCATGTCAGTCATGCGCTTGACGATGAGCGTGTAATACTGGGACAGGACGTCGTTGAGGTCCGCCTTCTCGGGCAGTGTGTCGCAAACCGTAACGGTGATTTCCTTGGGCATTTCACTCTCTCCGTCGGACAATGCGCGATCTTGCGCTGAATGGCCGGTCAGCAACGATAACGCTCTTCCATCAAGCCTGACTCTTATCGTGATCTGTCGCGTCCGGTTCGGTCAATATAATATGGCCCGCTGGCCTAGTTTTTTCTGCACAAGGGATTCCCTTTGCGATTCAAATATGCGATTCTCTTTCCAGTTGCCCGTCAGAGGCGACACAAGAGGCAGACCGATGATCCGACGCAGTGGCACCCAGCTAGGCGCGCTATTTTACTATCTCGGCATGATCATGCTGGGGGTGTATTTCACCTTTGCCGCTGTGCAAGGGGACTACGGCCTGTTCAAGCGGATCGAGGTCAATGCCGAAGGCGATGCGCTGCGCCAGGAACTCGCCGCGCTGCAATCAGAGGTCGCCGAAATGGAAAACCTGACAGCACGGCTGTCGGATCGTTTTCTCGATCTGGACCTTTTGGATCAACAGGCGCGCAATGTCCTTGGCTTGATCCGCGCCGACGAAATCGTCATCCGCTAATTCCAGTCAGTCACCAGACGCAACACGGCTATTCCGCTGACTTGTGACCGGACGTCACATTGCCACTCGCATTTTTGGAACGCATAGGATAAGGAATGGTTTAATACTAAACTATTTGAGATTTCGCTGGAGGAATGCACATGCCGCCAAAGAAGGCCGCCGCAAAACCCAACGTCTCGGCAGAGGAACTGCTCGGACATTATCGAGAAATGCTGCTCATCCGGCGCTTTGAAGAAAAGGCAGGCCAGCTTTACGGCATGGGGCTTATCGGTGGTTTCTGCCACCTCTACATCGGTCAGGAAGCGGTCGTCGTCGGACTGGAAGCTGCCGCCGAAGAAGGCGACAAGCGCGTTACATCCTACCGTGACCACGGGCATATGCTCGCCTGCGGCATGGACCCCAAAGGTGTGATGGCCGAATTGACCGGCCGCGAAGGGGGCTACTCTAAAGGTAAGGGTGGCTCGATGCACATGTTCTCGAAAGAGAAGCACTTTTACGGCGGTCACGGGATCGTCGCAGCACAGGTGCCACTGGGTGCAGGACTGGCGTTTTCTGACAAATACAAAGGCAATGACCGCGTGACCTTCACCTACTTTGGTGACGGTGCTGCCAACCAGGGTCAGGTCTATGAGACATACAACATGGCGCAACTGTGGGATTTGCCGGTCGTTTTCGTAATTGAGAACAACCAGTACGCCATGGGGACATCCGTCAAACGCTCCACCAAATCCCCTTCATTGTGGGAACGCGGAGCCGCCTACGGCATCAAAGGTGAAGAAGTCGACGGCATGAACGTCCTCGCTGTGAAAGAAGCTGGCGAACGCGCGGTGGCCCACTGCCGCTCCGGCAAAGGCCCCTACATTCTTGAGGTCAAGACATACCGCTATCGCGGCCATTCCATGTCGGACCCTGCAAAATACCGGACCCGCGAAGAAGTGCAGAAAATGCGTGACGAGCGCGACCCGATCGAACAGGTCCGCGATATGCTGCTGACCGGCAAACACGCGACAGATGATGACCTCAAGGCCATCGACAAGGAAATCAAGGCAATCGTCAATGACGCTGCCGAGTTCTCGAAAGAGAGCCCCGAGCCGCATCTGGATGAGCTTTGGACCGACATCTACGCAACCGAAATTCCGCAAGAGGCCTAAAGACATGGCAACCGAAATTCTTATGCCCGCCCTTTCGCCCACGATGGAAGAAGGCACATTGGCCAAATGGCTCGTGAAAGAAGGCGACACCGTCTCTTCCGGCGATATCATGGCTGAAATCGAAACCGACAAGGCCACGATGGAATTCGAAGCTGTCGATGAAGGGATCGTCGGCAAAATTCTGATCGCCGAAGGCACCGAAGGCGTGAAGGTGAATACACCGATCGCAATCCTTGTAGAAGAAGGCGAAGACGTTCCTGCCGAAGGCGCGTCCCCTGCTGCGAAAGAGGATGAGGCCGAAGCAGAAGCGCCCGAAGCCGAACATGCCGAGGCGCCGGCCTCAACAATTCCTGCCGCACCAATGGCCGACACGACCCCTGACTGGGATGCGGATGTCGAGGTCAAGCAAACGACCGTGCGCGAGGCGCTCCGTGATGCCATGGCCGAGGAAATGCGCCGCGACGAGGACGTGTTCCTCATGGGTGAGGAAGTGGCCGAGTACCAAGGCGCCTACAAGATTTCCCAAGGTTTGCTGGACGAATTCGGCGCCAAGCGCGTGATCGACACCCCCATCACAGAGCATGGATTTGCCGGGATCGGTGTGGGTGCGGCCTTTGGCGGCCTGAAGCCGATTGTCGAATTCATGACTTTCAACTTCGCCATGCAAGCCATTGACCACATTATCAACTCTGCCGCCAAGACACTCTACATGTCAGGTGGTCAGATGGGTGCTCCGATGGTCTTCCGTGGCCCGAACGGTGCTGCTGCCCGCGTGGGTGCGCAGCACTCTCAGGACTACGCCGCATGGTATATGCAGGTGCCGGGCCTTAAGGTCGTGATGCCCTACTCAGCTGCTGACGCGAAAGGTCTGATGAAGACCGCAATCCGCGACCCGAACCCTGTGATCTTCCTCGAAAACGAAATCCTCTACGGCAAATCTTTTGACGTGCCGGTCATGGATGATTTCACCATTCCCTTCGGCAAGGCCAAGATCGAACGCGCCGGTGATGACGTGACCATCGTCAGCTTCGGTATCGGCATGACCTACGCGCTGGAAGCGGCAGAGAAACTTGCCGAGGACGGCATCAACGCCGAGGTCATCAACCTGCGCTCGCTGCGCCCGATGGACACCGCGACGATCCTGAACTCTGTGCGCAAGACAAACCGCTGCGTCACAGTCGAAGAAGGCTGGCCGCAGGGCAGCGTTGGCAACTACATCTCCAGCGTGATCATGCAAGAGGCATTCGACTACCTAGACGCACCCGTGATCAACTGCACCGGCAAGGATGTGCCAATGCCTTATGCCGCAAACCTTGAAAAGCACGCGCTTGTCACGACCGCCGAAGTCATCGACGCCGTGAAACAAGTCACCTACCGTTAAGGAGCCAGAGCAATGCCAACAGAAATCCTGATGCCCGCCCTGTCCCCCACAATGGAGGAAGGCACGCTGGCCAAATGGCTCGTCAAAGAAGGTGACACCGTATCGTCCGGCGATGTCATGGCCGAGATTGAGACCGATAAGGCCACCATGGAGTTCGAGGCCGTCGACGAAGGCACAATCGGCAAGATTATCGTGGCCGAAGGCACCGAAGGCGTGAAGGTCAACGATGTGATCGCCATTCTGCTTGAGGACGGCGAGAGCGCGGATGATATCGGCGAAACGCCGAGCAAATCCGATGATGCCTCTTCCAATGCTGCCCCGGCAGAAGCAAGCGACAAGACCGCACCCGAGAAGGGCTACGGCCGCGGCGAGACAGACGCGACCCCTGCACCTTCGGCACCCTCGAAAGATGGTGAGCGGATTTTTGCAACACCACTCGCCCGCCGTATTGCAGCCGACAAGGGCCTTGATCTGAAAGACATCAAAGGCTCCGGCCCGCACGGGCGCATCATCAAGGCCGATGTCGAGAACGCGAAACCTGGCGCGAAGACAGCGGCTGAACCGGCTGCAAAGGCCGATGCGCCTGCCGCGGCGACACCTGCTGGGGCTGCAATGGCAGCGGGCCCGTCGACAGACGCAGTGGTCAAGATGTACGACGGCCGCCCCTTCGAAGAGGTCAAACTCGACGGCATGCGCAAAACCATCGCCGCCCGCCTGACCGAGGCCAAGCAATCCGTGCCGCACTTCTATCTGCGCCGCGATATCATGCTGGACGATCTGTTGAAGTTCCGCAGCCAGCTAAACAAACAGCTCGAACCGCGCGGCGTAAAGCTGTCGGTCAACGACTTCATCATCAAAGCCTGCGCGTTGGCCCTCCAGCAGGTGCCTGAGGCGAATGCCGTCTGGGCGGGCGACCGCACGTTGAAGTTTGAAAAATCCGACGTTGCTGTCGCTGTCGCGATCGAAGGCGGCCTGTTCACGCCGGTCCTGAAGGACGCAGAAATGAAGTCCCTCTCCGCCCTGTCGGCAGAGATGAAGGACCTCGCCTCGCGTGCTCGCGACCGCAAACTGGCCCCGCATGAATATCAGGGCGGCAGCTTTGCGATTTCGAACCTCGGCATGTTCGGTATCGATAACTTTGATGCGATCATCAACCCGCCACATGCGGCCATCCTCGCCGTCGGTGCGGGTGTGAAAAAGCCGATTGTGGGTGCCGATGGCGAATTGACGGTCGGCACGGTCATGTCAACGACGCTCTCGGTCGATCACCGTGTGATCGACGGTGCGCTTGGCGCGAATCTGTTGCAGGCGATCAAGGACAACCTTGAAAACCCGATGACCATGCTCGCCTAAAGCATGAAAATAGAAAGAAAACGCCGGCCTTCGAGCCGGCGTTTTTGTTTCTACGACTGGCGGTCAGTGCGATGAGGCTTGCCGCGTCTAACTTTAATACCGGCCCCAAAATATCCCCGCCGGAGGCATCTTCCCTCTCAAAGAGGTGCGCCACCGCGATCAGAACGGCAGGCCTACATCACCGTTTTCAGGATCTGGTCCATGGTCAGAGACGGCTGCGAACAGCCTGCTTCGCCGACGATCTTCGCTGGAACACCGGCGACGGTCTTTTTGGCCGGTACGGCCTCCAGCACGACGGATCCTGCCGCGATGCGGCTGCAATCACCGATCTTGATGTTGCCAAGCACATGGGCACCGGCACCAATGAGGACACCGTTCCCGATCTTGGGATGACGGTCATCGTCCTCTTTGCCCGTTCCGCCAAGCGTCACGGAATGCAGCATCGACACATTATCACCGACAACCGCTGTCTCGCCGACAACGATTGAGTGGGCGTGGTCGATCATGATACCTTTACCAATCCGTGCCGCCGGATGGATATCAACACCGAACATTTCCGACGTCCGCATCTGGATGAAATAGGCCATATCCTTACGATCCCGCTGGTAGAGCCAATGCGCCAGACGGTAAGACTGCACGGCCTGATACCCTTTGAAGAACAAGAGTGGTTTCATCAACCGGTGGCAGGCAGGATCGCGGTCGTAAGTCGCAACCAAATCGGCCCTCGCGGCCTCGACGAGTTCAGGTGAGGTACGATAGGCCTCATCAGCAATCTCGCGCAGGATTTGCTCCGACATTTCCGGCGATCCCAGTTTCATCGAAATCCGGTAGGCCAATGCCCCTTCAAGTGATTTATGATGCAAAATCCCCGCGTGGATCAAACCACCCATCAGCGGCTCTTTCGCCACGGCTTCCTCTGCCTCGGCACAAATCCGGTGCCAGACAGGGTCAAGCTGGGTCAGGTTCGGCTGGACTTGTGGCATGGCGCGCTCCTCGCATCACTTTGGGCCTTTGGTGTAATGCACATAGGGGCTGCAAGCCAAGAATAAACCTGTGATCTGCTATTTCACATTTTGTGATTGACCGTATTTTGCGTCTAAACCCTTCAAAACGAAGCCTAATGCCGCCAGAGTTTCCGGCTTAGCCCATTCTGGCCTAGCAGCAAGCGGGTGCTGCATAGCCGCTGACATCAGGGTCCCCGCGCCAAAAGACGGATGCAACTTGCCTGTCTTTGCGCGAAAGCTGTCCGCGATTGCGGCATCACCCAGCAGCTTGACCGCAAACGCCTCCCGGTCCTCCTGCGGGTGACGCACAATCGCCCGCACCGCAACTTCCAGATCAGCCAGTGTCACAGGTCTCATAGATCAGTGCTGACATAATTCATCGGACCGGCCCCAAAGCGTGCCGATATCTGTGCCACGCCCAGTTCACAGCTTCCAACGATGCCGTCAGCCGCCCGCATAGCGGCAGTATAAGCCCAACTTGGGTCCGGGACGGTCGTTTCGCGGATGATTGTATTGCCTTGCCGGACACGCACCAGATAGGATTCGATGTCTTCACCCAGCGGCACATCAATCCCGTCCCATTGATCACCATCCACCCGCGTACACCTGACCCAAGTCAAAAGCACATCGCCAGCGATCTCGCGCGCCCGTAGATGCACAACCGGGTATGGCCTTAGGCCGACACCAGCAAAAGTGTTGGCGACGTACCGATAACTCGCGTCCGTCATGGGTTGCGTCGCCGGACCAAACCTGAAGTGCCGTGCGGTCCCTCTCGCTGCGCTCGGCAAATCGAGTTGGCGCAGAGCCCCGTTAATCACAACCACATGCGTTCCAACCGGCCAGCTTGACGGTATCTGCAACCCCGTGCCCTTCAGGCCTCGCAAGAACCCCGACAGCACAAATCCACCAGGCGCAGGCGTCGCATTAAGAAATTGCATCACTTCCCAGCCATCAGTTTGACCGTTCCCAATCGCGATAGTGTTGGCGCCGCCGAGAAGGGCTTCTGCTGTGGCCGAACTCAAAGAGCCTTGCGCAAAGCGCACCCGCAAACTCACCCGCTGCCACAGGCCGACAGCTGCAGAAGGCAGCGCGGTTTCGGTGACGCCAACCATCGCTGGCTGATCATAAAGACCCTCAAGCTGATAGTCGCTATCCTGCGCTGCCGTATAAAGTGCCACGGTTCCGGGCCAGGGTGCACCGTAGGCCGCCACATGCGGCGCATGCGGAATTTCGTCCCCTGTCAAAAGAGGCAGGTCCATCAGCAGAACATTAGCCGGCACCGGGCCTGTATAGGAGGCACGAAGACCCGATGACATCTCGGGACCTGAATGCATAGCACGCATCTGCGGTATGACCCGCTCTGCCTCGACCGAACGCGTGCTAGCATCTTCTATCCGCGAAATGCGATAATGCGCATCGCCAAGCTGCACCAGATCACCTGCACCAAGTCCCTGCGCCGATGGCGGCAATGCAAATGCGATATGTTCCCGCTGAACGCGTGCTTCCTGCAACCACCGCTGCACACAGCGCGCGCCCTCGGCACCGGTCAGCGCCAGCGGCAGGACGCTTCGCTCAACGCGCGGGTCCGTCTCGTCCGGCAAGGCGGCTTCGCGGGCGACCGGCGCATAATCCCCATCAGCATCGAAAAACCCGATCTGTAACCGCCCTGTTCTCTCTGCCTCTCCATTTCGGACTGATCGCAGTGCCTGATCGGTCTCAGGGTCTCTTGCGAGCCTTTCAGGATCGAGCACCAAACCGGCGCGATCATACTGGCTTTGGAACACCAGAACGCCATTCTTCTCGAATGCGTCAAAGCCGTAGGCCAACATCAGAGGTTGCAACCCTGCCCGACCGGTCTCCACCCCGCGCGCTTGGCATCCGCGCACGACGCCATAAAGCGCGGAGACGTCAAAATGGGACACACCGGAACGCGTACAAATTTCCGCAACCACAGAGGCAAGACTGCGGCTGCTGGCGCGACCGTTCAACGTAGCTGAGGTTTCGTAACTCGCGCCATCCGCCCAGCTATTCCGGTCATTTGGAAAAAACGGGAACGGGCGCACATCCCAATGCCGCGCGTGGCACCGCGCCAGATCAATCATCCGCGCCCCATAGACGTCAGAAACGGGGTTGTTGTTTGCATCGCAGAAGTGGTCGCGGACGGCCCGTAGGTACTGCATCTGCATCAGATCATCGCGCTGCCCGTTTGACCCTTGCGGCAAGTCAATGCCGTCCCGCACAGGATCGGGGTGGTTTGCCCCAAGCGCGACCGCTTCACAGCCGTAGGCGGTAAACCACAAAGGCTTTCCCTGTGGTGTCCAGACGGTTGGCGTAGTCTTGCGCACGCCACCCACGCGCGGGTGATGCGCGCTTTCCCACCAGCCGCGCAAATCTTTCTTGCGCCAAACCCAGTGTTCTCCATCGGGGTCGATGACCGGAACCCTGCGTTGCGCGGCACGCGCCTCAGGCGTGGGATAGATCCAGTCATAACCTTCGCCACCGGCAACATTGTCTTTCAGATACGCCGGATTATGGATGACACCCGCATGCGCATCGGCATGGTCTGTCCCCTCTCGCCAGTCTGCCAAAGGGATACGCAGATTGATCCCGACAAAGTCGATCTCATTGTCTGCCCAAAGCTGGTCCAACGGAAAAAACCGATCTTCTGTGCCAGGTGGCGTGTCGCCCAGCGCCTCGTCGCCGTCAGCGGCATAGCCAATCAGGCAATCTGGTCCAAGAATAAGCCGCACATCTTGGGCAAGGCGTTGCAACGCCTCCACCGCTGGAAAGGCACCCTGATCATCACGGACCGGTGTCAGCCCGGCCAGATCAGTCCCAATCAGAAAACTGTCGACGCCCCCCGCTTGGCTTGCAAGAAAGGCGTAGTGCAGAACCAATTGCCGGTAACCCCCCGTCGCAGGTCCGGTGTAACTGACCGACTGCCCTGAGACGGCAAAGTCATCAGCTTCAGCGTCGCCGAAAAACGCGTCAATCTCATCAGCGGCAATTTGGGACCTGTCAGATGTGCCATCCCGACTACGCGCTTTTGACAAGGTGACGCGGCCAACCCAAGGCGCTGGAGCCTGCTCGTCTTCACCCCACGGGTCTGGAAGGCCATTGCCGGTCTGCTGGCGCATTTTCAGAAGCGGTTGCAACACCACACGCTTTCCCCGCTGGGTTAGATCGGCGATGGCTTCGATCACTGCCGCGTCAGAGGGGGTGCCAGCCGTTCCGGATGGCAAGACATTCGCAGCCGCGCGCTCCACTCCGCTGACCCGCCAAGGCATTGCCGTGGCCTCGATCAGATCTTCCGCAACCATCGGCGCAATCTGACAGACAGCGCAGCGCAGATCGTCGCCAAACCAGACCACAGGTAGGACAACCGAGTCGACTGCTGGCAGGTCGCCCTCCAATGCGTCCACAGATACGGCAAAATCACTTCCACCCAAGGGGGAGTGTGTGTTCAGCGCATATTGGACGCTGTCAGCACCCCACCCGTGAAGCTGGCTGGTGGCAAGCGCGTATTCCCCGGTTCCTTCGCCAAGGACGACACCGCGCAGGTCACCCCAGACCTCGTCCGCAGCACTGCGCATTACCTCGAATGTCAGATGCGGAATGCGGTTCCCGAACTGACCGAGAGGCAGGTCTTCCAGCACGACGTAGGCGGTGCCGCGATAAGCTGGCGCAAATGCGTCACCTTCGATCGCCGCGATGAGGGGATCAGGCAATTGATCAGATGTGCCTTGATAGAGCCGCATATTCAGCTGCTGCGGTGAAATCTCGGTGCCGTCAGCCCAGACCCGACCAACGCGAGACAGGACGCCCTCGCACAATGCGATGGCAAGGCTCACGGTATAGCGGTAACTCGTCGTGACAGGTGCCGGTTTGCTCCCTTTGCCACCACCGCCGGTAGTCGTCGTCTCTTCCCGGAACTCGGACGCCCATATGACCTGTCCTGCAACACGCATACGGCCGTAGATGCGCTGAACATCTGCACCCTCGGCAGCACCTGTCAGGCGCAACCCGTCGAGCCGTCCGGTCTCGACCGCCGCACTGCCCTGCCCTAAGAGCTGCTGGTCAATTCTTTGACCCAATGCGGCACCCGCTGCCCGGCCAATAGTTGCCATCGACAGTCCCAGAACGGACCCACCAACGGACCCGCCCAGCGCCATACCTGCTGCCGAAAGTGCAATGGTAGCCATATTCTAACCTTTCAGAGGAAATTCAAATCGCGCGCTGACACGACGACGCCAGGGCTCAGACAGCGGGCTCTCAACGACCCCGTGTCCGCTATAGGCATGGATAAAAGACGGTGCTGGCCCAGTTGCACTCAGCACACCGAGGTGTTTCGCAACCGCACCGCGGCGCATCCTGAAAAGCAGAACCTGCCCTTCCTGCCATGCACCATCTGTGCGCCGCAAATGGCGCATGGCTGCGCGGTAAAGCTGCTCATCACCCTGTGGTTCTGACCAATCGCTCGTGTAGGCAGGGATCACTTCGGGTTCAGCACCGTAAAGTGCACGCCAAATGCCACGCAACAGACCCAGACAATCACACCCCACACCGGCAACCGAGGCCTGATGCAGATATGGCGTCCCCAGCCAGCGCCGCGCCTCTGTCACAACAGCATCATTCATCGCACGAGGCTCCGGCCAGTGTTGCTGGCACCGGTGCGCGGCACTGACATCAACCAGTCATCTCCGGGCATATCAGGAAACCCGCGGAAATTGAGAAAGTTTGCGAACTTGTCACGACAGGTTTCTGCACGCTTGTCACACCCAGCGGTCAGCCTGAGTTGATCACCCGTTTGAGGCACAATTTCAAACGGTGCCCAAAGTGAGATCAGCCGCGTCCCGGACACGGTTTCATCAGCCAGAATTGCTTGCCTGAGGCCTTTTGCAGGGCCACTCAACACCTCACAGATCCCTTGTGAGAACCAGCCTTCCGCAAATCCATCCGCTTCCAGCGGAAAGACCACAGAAGCCAGATCGTCGACAAGCGTCTGGTCGGTCATAAATTCTGGTCCTGTCAGCGCAATGCCGCAGGCCGCATCACCCAGACCTGCATCGCATGTCCGCATGTAAGTCCGTCCCACCGGCTGGTTGAGTGGCGCGGCAAGCCCCACCAACTCGGCCTCGAACGCCCCATCGCTGCGAGAGATTTCACCAATCGCCCCGCGAAACAGGATCTCTCGCGCCGCGACCTGATCCCATTGAACCAGCCAGATTGTCACTTCGGCACCATCGAAACGCCCCGCGACAATATCGGTGTCGGTAATCCGGTCATCAGACAGAACACCCATGGCCGCCGTGTTATCAACGGACAGGCCTGTGCTCCGCACCATTGCGCGGGTAGAAAGCCCGCCCTGCGGGGAAAACGTATATCCCCCGAACTGCAAAGGCCGATCATGGTCGGTGAAGGCGAAGCGGACCCCGTCCTTGCGTTTCACAGCCCAGGCGCGACAGCTATGGGTGACACCTGTTGCCAGATGCGTATGCAATGCTTTTCGGCTCATAACCTGATCTCCACAACGGGAATGTCGGGGATCTCACCGGCGGCAAAGCGTGACGCCGCGATCTGGATGCGGTCAGTGTCAAAACGGACAGGCACATCAAAGGCAAACCCGGCGCGAACCTCCGCGCCAAGATCAGGCGGTGATGAAAAGGTGATCAGACCATCGGTGAAGTCGAGCGCGTAATCACTGCCCTCAACCATCGGAACGCCGCCAACAGATACCTGCACGGACCCCGCCACAGGCTTCGCAATCGGGCGCTGATAAACCTGATCCCCTGAGCGGTAGGTTTTCAACAGCTGAAACACAGTCTGGTGTTCGTCGCCCAGCCCCAGCAACTGATCATCCGCTGCAATGTCCTTTGAGGGCAGGCACGACTTGTGGTCACTCCAGTCCTTCCACCGAAACCCGATCAGCTGCCCTTGCCGCGCCTCAAAGAACGCGATCAGGTCAGCCACATCATCCATGGACCGCAGCCCCAGCCCGGCATCGTATCTTCGGCGTGAATGCGCCCAGGGCGTGTTCCGTTCTTCAAACCCGTTGGAAAGGGTCACAATCTCGGTGCGTCGCTCCGGCCCGCCCAATGCGCCCAAGCTAAGCGACGCGGGAAATCTGATTTCATGGAAGGTCATTGTGGCTCCTAAAGATGGCGTCGGCTGCGCGACAAAGCCCGCGACAGACGGGCGGCAACCTGTGACGAGCTACGCTGGAAACCCGCCACATCAGGCGTCGAGATATTCATATTGACTGTGATGTGGCCCGCTCCGCCGCCGCGCACGCCCAGAGATCCGTCTGGCCCGCGGGCAAGAGGCATGATCGCTTCCGGTCCGGCTTCACCCATCAGTCCGGTACCTCCGCGCATCGGAAAGACCGTTGGGGTGCTGACGACACCACCTTTCGCAAATGGCATGACCCGCCCTTGGTGGAACGTGCCTCCATCAGCAAAGGGCATCAGACCGGCAACCCCCGAATTCAACCCATCAGCCAGCAAACCACCAAAGTGATCGGTCACAGGCGTTACCGCCGCGCGATAGACCGTGGCAGACATCTTTTCTGCCAATCCGCCGAGGACGTCGGTCAGACTCCGCCCCCCCAGCACAACACCGTCAAAAGCCTGACGCAGACCCGCTGAAAAGCCGCGCTCAAGATTGCCAAGATCGCGTGTCGTAGCACCCAAGGTCGATTGAACATCGCGCAACTGCCCCTCAAACGCGGCTGTCATAGCCGAGGTATCGCCAAGCGCACGTTCCAGTGCGGAGACATCGCTTTCCAAGACATCGAGCGCATCAATTTCATCCATCAAACTCATCCTTTTCAAGGTCAGGGAAGGCGGCAATCAAATCATCAAACCGGGCACGCAGCATGGGCGCAGAACCATCGGCAAGTCCCAGCATCAGCTGCAGTTCACAGGGGGTCAGTGACCAGAACACATCGGGCGTGAGCTGCAACCGGTGCAGCCCTGCTTCCATTAAGCCCCGCCAGTCCATGCTTAGTCCTCGGGGGTGGCAAAGGCGCGCGCCAGAAGCATAGCCGCTGCACGTGCCGCACCTATCGGCCCGCCAGCGATCTCGGCCTGCAGCAAATCAGCCGCCTGCCCTGCCCAACCGCCACCGCGGAGCCCTGCAACGATCACCGCCAGCACATCGGCACTGGCAAAGGCCCCTTCCTCGAAACGGCGCACCAGATCGACCAACGATCCCGCAGCAAGCCCCGCCTCAAGCTCGGCCAAAGCACCAAGCGTCAGCTTGCAGTCGTAAGACGCACCATCAATCACGACCTGCACTTCTCCGGCATAAGGATTGGCCATCACAGGATCGCCACGAAGGACAGCGGCCCTGCTGACGCGAGCGAGATTTCATATGTCGCCTCGCCGTTGTGCGATCCGGCATATTCAATCGCGGTGATCTGGAACCGGCCCTCTATCGTGCCAAAATCGGGAACGATCACCTGAAACTCCGGTGTTTCACCATCAAAGAAGATCTGCCGCGCACGTTCGTCAGTGGCCGCGTCCTTGAACACACCGGCACCAGAGATCGCCGCCGTTTTCATCCCGGCCCCACCCAGAAGCTCACGCCACCCTCCGGTGCTCTCCAGTGATGTCACATCAACCGGCTCTGCATTCAGGCTCAGGCGCGTCGCCCGCAGCCCCGCGACCGTTTGAAACGATCCGCCGCCCGTCATGTCGATCTTGACCAAAAGGTCCTTGCCGTTTTGTGCAGCCATGCCGCTTTCTCCTTCAATGAAGTGGTTGTTCAGGTGTCGTCAGAAACGCGCGCATGAAAGGTCAGGTTGATCTGCCGCTGCGCGCCGGTCCCCACACGCAAGGCACGCGCCTTTGCAAAATTCAGGGCCACAAGCCGCCCCCGATCGAGCGGAAGAGACGCATCGACGAGGGCATCACTGATGGCCGCCGCCGCTGCTTTCGCGGCAGCGAAACCGGCATGATCGCTCACAACAGAAATGACGAAGCGGTGCTCTGCGCCTTGGCCTGTCTGATCAGAGGCATCCCGCACCTCCTCGGCACCCAGGACCACGTAAAGGGCTGGCAACGCGCCTTCCGGCAAGGCATCGTAAATCGCCTCGCCGACGACTGCGGCCAAGGAAGGGTCTGCACCTAGACGCGCATAAACGGCGGATTGCAAAGCTGCGGCCATCCCATAACTCATGGGGCCACCTCCTCTAGCGCATGACAGGTCAGGAATTGCCCGTGCGATCCCGCGTCGGAAACAGCATGAATGCTGAAAACGCGCGTGCCTTCGACGAACCGCTGTCCGGCCTTGGGACGCGATACGGCCCCAACAGGGGCGGCCCTGACTGTGATCCTCAGCGGCACCCGCGACAGCACTGCCTGACCTTGCGCCATCTCCCGACCACGGCCAGCTTTGACCTCGGCCCACAAGACGCCCAAAGGCTCCCAGGTCCGGCTAAACCCGCCTGCGCCATCGGCGACGCGCTGTGGTGCTTCGAGGATTAGAGAACGGTTCATCAACGGATCAGCCATGCGCACCCCCCATGAATAGGCGCAAGTGGCGGTAGCTCTCGATCAGCGCGCGCACCATTTCCGGCATCGCAACAGCGGTCGCAGCGGCAAAGCGATTGTCATAGTAGTGTCCGGCCAGAATGATCACCGCTTGGGCAAGATCACGCGGCAGGTCGGTCCAGTCAGGCCCGTAGCCTGCGGTCATCACGACACGCACTTGCCCGCCTTGCGGAACAAGCGGAAGGTCACCGCCAAGCGGACGCACCGTGGGACGGTGCTGATCGGGCTCCAGAAACCAGCTGTCTGGATCAACCGTGCGTTCCGCACCATGTCTGTCAATCAGCACGACAGACGCCACATCTGTCACCGGCGAAACGGGCAGAACCTGCCCTGCTGGATCGCGCCACTGGTGCAGCACCCATGAAAACTCACGCGCAATCAGGATCTTGCCGGTTCGTGCCTCGATCGCGGCCAGCGCCGCACGCAAATGCGTCTCAAGCAACCCGTCTTGCGTGGCATCATCGGCAAACCCCTTGCCCAGGCGCAAATGCTCTTTGAACTGCTCGACCGGCAAAGCCGCCTGGCTCACATGGGTCACTTCGATTAACATCATGGAATTGCTCCGACATCACAGGGCCTTGAAAGAAACCTCCGGGCACTGCCCCTCGCACTGCTCGGACGGAAGGGAATGCTAGACAATGCGAAGGATTGCCTTGCGTGCCCGGAGGGGCGGCAAGGACCAACGCCCTTGCCTGTTCGCAGATCACCCTCAGATGGCCGCGAATTTCATCAGCTTGATCGCTGCAAAGTCGCTCACCGCGCCGCCAACGCGCTTGGTGGCATAGAACAGGACATGCGGTTTGGCAGAAAACGGGTCGCGCAAGACACGCAAGTCAGGACGTTCAGCCACCGTGTAGCCTGCCGTAAAATCACCAAAGGCAATGGCCATGGCATTGTCGGCGATATCCGGCATGTCTTCGGCAATCAGAACCGGATACCCCAGCAAGCGTGCAGGTTCGCCCAGCGCCAGACCGTCCGCCCAGACAAAGCGGCCATCATTGTCTTTCAGCTTGCGCACATGGCCCGCAGTTTTGGAGTTCATCACGAAAGTCGCATTGGCGCGGTAATTGGCACCAAGCGCATACACCAGATCAATGATCGGATCGGCGCGTGTGATGCTGCCCGCCGTCTCTGAGGGCACATACCCCAGACTGCCCCAGGTCCACGCGTTCTCGGCGACCTTTGCATGGGAGAGGAAACCCATCGGCTTATCCACACCATCACCATTGATGAAGGCCGCAGCCTCTGACCGGGCGAACTTGTCCGCAATCCGGCCAGCAAGCCACCCTTCGATATCAAACGCACTGTCATCCAGCAGCCGTTGCGAGGCTTTGGGCAAGGCCGACAGCTCATGCAGCGGAATAGTGATCCGCTCGATCTGCGGGGTATCGGTCTCAGCCGTCGCAGCAGTTTCTGTGGCCCATCCAGCACCCATCTCGGAATGATCGACCAGCACGTCAAACGACGTGGCATCGACGTTCACGACATTCGCAATCGACCGGATCGAGGCGGTCGAGGAAAGCGTGCTCTGGATCGTCGCTGCTGTCTGCGGATCAACAAGATACCCGCCGTCTGCGGCAACGGCAGTGCTCATCGCCTTGCCCTCGATCTCAAGGCCGCGCAGCGCATCGTCATCACCAGAGCGCAAATAGGCGGCAAAGGCCTTCTGGTGCGGCGCTTCTGCCACTGCAGCCTGCGCCAACGCAGGGCGTGCGGTCATCATCGTCTTTCGGTCAAGCTTGGTCATTCGTTTATCCTGCTCTTGAAGTTGGGATTTCACGTCTTGGGAAAACGCTTTGAAATCAGTCACGAAGCCGGTCATGGCCGCGGTGAGTTCTTGGGCTGGGGACAAATCTTCCCCGGCCCGGGACTTGGTCTCGGTCTTTGTCATCTGATTGTCCTTCTTGGATTACTCTTGAGGATGGTTGAGGCTGGCGCGCGCCGCCGCAAAGGCTTCGGTCAGCAGCGCCATCGAACTGACCTCGGTCTCATCGGCCTTGGCACCGACACGGGCCTCAGACAGCATCGGAAACGTCACCAGCGAAACTTCCCACAATTCAAGTTCGGTCAGATGGCGTTGCCCGCTTTGGTCCTTTGTGGCGCGCAATGTCCGGTATCCAATCGACAGCCCGTCAATTGCGCCCGCAGCGATCAGTGATGCCGCTTCGCGCCCTTTGGCCACGTCGGTCAGCAAACGCCCCTTGACCCACAGACCCTTGGCATCCTCGCGCACCTCGTCCCAGACGCCGATTGGCTGGGCCGGATCGTGCTGCCAAAGCATCTTGACCCCATGCCCCTTGGCGAGTGACCCCGCATAAGCTCCGCGCTCAACGATATCGCCACCCTGATCAATCGCCCCGAAAAGCGAAGCATAGCCGCTGATCGTTGTGCCATCTGTGACGGCAATCTCGCCGCCGCTGGTGCAAAACTTGTGTTCCAGTTTCATAGACGTCCCTCGCTTAGCACTTTCACAATTTCCAGGATCAACAACCCTGCGCTGGCGCAGACGACAGTCCAGATCGCGCGCTCCAATCGGCCAACCATGGCCTCGATCCGGCCCAGCCTGTGATCCACCTGCGCAAACCAGAAATCGGGCACTGGTGGCGCAACGGGGTGCGGCCGCCCGGAGATATCAATCACCTTAGGATCCATGGCCGACCTCCATCGCTGGCAAGCCAAGCAAGTGCCGCTTTTCCGCGTCACTGAGGAAGGCCGCATCGGACACACGCCGCCACTGGGCATCGCGCTCTGCAGACAGCGCCGGCACCTGATCCAGATCGGGGCGCAGGAAAATCTCCTCTCCTGCAAATTCCGAAAGCCACGCACCCAGCGATCCAAGCACCCGCGAAATCAGCGGCAGCACCGTCAGGCGATAGAAGGCGCGGTTCGCCTCCTGATAATTGGCGTAGGTTGCATCCCCCGGAATACCGAGAATCATCGGCGGCACGCCAAAGGCGACTGCAATCTCGCGCGCGGCGGCTTCCTTCGTTTTCTGAAATTCCATATCAGACGGTGAAAAGCCCATCGGCTTCCAGTCCAGCCCGCCTTCCAGCAACATGGGCCGGCCTGCATTCCGCGCACCTTGGTGCTGCGTCTCCATTTCCATCAGCAGACGATCATACTGGTCTGGGGTGAGGGACGACTGCCCGTCAGACCCGCCATAAACAATCGCCCCGGAGGGCCGCGCAGCATTGTCCAGCAAAGCCTTCGACCAGCGCGATGCCGCGTTATGCACGTCTATTGCGGCAGCAGCCGCCGTCAGCGCGGTCATGCCATAGTGATCATCTTGAGGATGGAAGCTCTTGATGTGACAAACCGGGCTTTGCGCCTCAACCACCGCAAACCGATGCTTGCGCCCACCCACGGCATAGTCAAAGGCAACCGGCCAACCATCCGTTCCTGGCACGACCGACATCCGGTCGGAGCGCAGCACATGCAACTCATCAGGAAAGCCCTCTGCGCCAGCCGCCTCGACATACCCATTGCCGGTCAGCAGGATCTGACCGATCAGCGCCTCAAAAAGTTCCGCCCGGCCCTGCGCCACATTGGGGCGCTGCAAAAGCGCCTGCACGGGATGCACATCAAACCGCTGGTTCGTATCCTGCACGATGACAGGCATGGCCGCTGCGGCCTCTGCGATCAGCTTGACGGCGCGAAACCCGATGGGGTTACCCGTAAAGCCTGCCTTGGTCAGTGAGGCCACATCACGCGGGCTCCAGACCACACGCCCTGCAGCGCCCAAGGCCGCAACGCGGCCAGCAGCTGAGGCTTTGACAGCAGGCGGGGCATCTTGCGCTTGCCTGCGGATCGTCCATCCAAACATTCAAATCTCCTCATTGCCGGTCGGCTGATGTGTCTGCTGTTCTCGCAAAACAATCTGCCACCAAGGTCTGAGGAAATTGCCACCCCACCGTGCGGGGTGGCACGCAACACCGCTAAAGCGTGCGAATCTGTGGGTGACGCCAGCTGGCCGCAGGCGCAACCATCAGGTCGTGCAAAGCCCAGACAAGCGCATCCACCCTGTCAGGCGATCCACGACCCGCAAAACCGCCAGCCGACATCTGCACCATCTGGTCCTCCAGTTGGTCGAGGCCACCCAAGTGGAACACGCGGGATTGCTCGTAAAGTGCCGCAATCGGCTCTGCCCTTGCAGCCTTGCCACGGGCGGCATGAACGGCACGATAGGGCACAAGCGGGTCCACTTGTCGCAAGACAGCCTCCACCATGTCACCGCCCTGATTGACCTCGGCAACCAGACGGTCGGCCCCATGCCGATGAAAAGCCGCCACCGCCGCCTGCGCCCAACCGTTTGGACCAAGGCCGCTGACAGTGGCATCCTCCAGCACAAAGGCGCGCCAGTCCTGCACAGACCCATGCATGGTAACACCTGCCACGATGATCCCGCAGGCATCGCCGCTCGACCCACCCGGCGGATCGACGGCGACCACGATCCTGTCAAGCGCAGGCGGCGCTCCCACCCGTAGCGCATCCAAGGCGGCGCGTGACCACAAAGCGCCCTCGACCTCACCCAGCAGTTCTCCTGCAATCTCCTGACGGCCCAGCGTCGTGCCACCATAGCGGGCCTCGATCTCGTGCAGGAAACTGTCGGCAAGATTGGCCCGATTGGCTTGCGTCGGCGCATGGGTGCACGCCGTCGAAGGTTGCGCAAGCAGGCTCTCAAGCAGTGACAGGCGGCGCGGGGTGGTCGTCACACAGGCCCGCGGATCATCACCGAGCCGTAGCCCGAATTGCAGCATATCCCACGCCTCCTGCGCGCGCTTCCACTTCGCCAGCTCATCAGCCCAAAGCGCATCAAACTGACGGCCCCGCAAGGCCTCAGGATCATGGGCGGACAAAAGTTGCGCCTCAGCCCCGTTGGGCCAGACAAGCAACCGCCGCCCCGCGATCCACTCCGGTTTGCGGTCAGGTGGACAAAGCGCCAGAAGTCCGCTCTCGCCAAAGACCATCACCTCGCGCGCCTGATCCATCGTCTCGCCCACCAGTCCCAAACGGCGCGCCCGACCTGCGGCATGGGGTGTGGCCCCTTCAACCATGGTGCGGACCCACTCGGCCCCGGCACGGGTCTTGCCTGCCCCGCGCCCGCCCAGGATCACCCAGGTCCGCCAATCACCTACCGGCGGATGCTGATGCTCCAGCCCCCAGAAATCAAAAAGATACGGGAGGGCTGCGGTGTGATCGGAATGCAATTTCTCCAGAAACATCGTCCGCGTCTTGCACGGCACGGATGCGATCAAGCCTGCGCCCGATCTCAGCACGGATGGCGTCAAAGTCGAGGGCCTCAGGCCCATCTTTTTGTCCAAGTGAGTCATGATAGGCCTTCTCCTGTTCAAGGACTTTGATGTGCGCTGTCTGTAGTTCTCCGATCTTTTTCAAAACGTCCGCAGGCTTGGTGCCCTCACCTGCGCGCAGTTGTTCCAGCATCTCTTCAAGGGTTTGCCTGATTGCGTGAAACAGCTTGTTGATTTCGGCCAAACGCATGGCCGCATCCTGCGCAGCCGGTGCTGCGCTTCTGTCTTTCTCTGTCATGGTAGTCTGCCTGTTAGGGGTCTTCCGCCCACAGGTGAGTTTCAGGACATCCCGAAATCTAGCCCATCCAACATACTGAAAAACAACGCAAAAGTCAAAGGCCCGCCGGTTCTCACCGTGCGGGCCTTTCACAGACTGTTTACGTTTTCGTCTCAGCCGTCGTCGTTTTGCTGGGCCTCAATCTCGCGCCAGCGCGCCACGTTGCGGTTGTGATCTTCAAGATTGGTCGCAAACGCATGGCCACCTGTGCCATCAGCCACAAAGAAGATGTAGTCCGTGGTGTCAGGATTAACCGCAGCCTCAATGGCCGCCTGTCCCGGGTTCGCAATTGGTGTCGGTGGCAAACCCTCGATCACATATGTATTCCAAGGGGTTGCAGCGCGAAGCTCACTTTGCCGTAAGCCGCGCCCCAGAACGCCCTCACCTTCGGTGATGCCATAGATCACCGTGGGGTCGGTTTGCAGGCGCATGCCGCGGTTCAAACGGTTCACAAAGACACTGGCGACCTGACGGCGCTCTTCCGGAACGCTGGTTTCCTTTTCAATGATGGATGCCAGAATCAGCGCTTCTTCTGGTGTCTCAATCGGCAGATCATCGGCCCGGTTCTGCCAGGCGGCATCAAGGATCTCTTCCTGCACCTCGGCCATCCGTCTCAGCACGGATGACACTGTGTCCCCGACCTCAACGTCATAATCGCGCGGGGCCAACGACCCTTCTGGCGGCGCATCACGCACGTCAGCCTGCAGAATATCAAGCTGACCCAAGGCATTGGCGATTTGCCAACTTGTAGCACCTTCGGCAATCACCAGACGGAACGACGCCGTGCCCTCCTCTTTCAAGGCAACATATTCTGACGGCGCGTCTTCCTCATTGATGATGAACGATGCAATTTCCTCAAAGCGGTTGGTCGCCGGATCCAGTTCACGCACATCGACAATCGTGCGATTGATACCGACGCGGTAAATCACTTCTGCCCCGCAGGTGCTGCGACCACCGCGGGTCACGATATCGACGATCTCCTGCATCGATGCCGCTTCCGGCACGCGGTAACGGCCGAATTTCAGCTCTGAGGATTTTTCTTCGTAATCTGCGCCGACTTCAAAGATAAAGGTCGACCCGATCGCCCCCTGATCCATCAGATCATTGGCCACACCGGACATGCTGCCACCCATCGGAACCTCAAGGCAGATCGCCTCCGCCAAAGGTCCCGGCGCGCGATACTCACGCGAGCCCCACGCAATCAGCCCACCCAGAAGGAAAAGGCCAAGCGTCAGTAATGTCAGTGCATTCGCCGCGATATGCCGCCACATCAGGTGACTTTCCCGAAGATCACACTGGCGTTCGTCCCGCCAAAGCCGAAGGAGTTGGAAAGTGCGATATTGATCTCGGCAGGACGCTTTTCATTGGCGCAAAGATCAACCGCAGTCTCAACGGCTGGCTTATCAAGGTTGATCGTCGGTGGCGCGACCTGATCGCGGATCGCAAGGATCGAGAAGATCGCCTCAATCGCACCAGCGGCCCCCAGAAGATGCCCTGTTGCCGATTTGGTCGAAGACATCTTCAACTTTGAGGCCGCATCCCCAACCAGACGCTCGACCGCACCCAGTTCGATGGTGTCAGCCATGGTCGATGTGCCATGGGCGTTCACGTAATTGATCTGATCCGGCGTAATCTTTGCGTTCCGGCAAGCGTTCCGCATCGCGCGCTCTGCGCCTTCATGGTCTGGCGGCGGCGCAGTGATGTGGTGTGCATCGCCACTCAACCCATAGCCCAACACTTCGGCATAAATCTTCGCACCACGCGCCTTGGCGTGCTCGTATTCCTCAAGAACGACAATGCCAGCACCCTCACCCATAACGAAACCATCGCGGTCTTCGTCCCATGGACGGCTGGCAATTGAGGGATTGTCGTTGTGTTGTGTGCTGAGCGCCTTGCATGCGTTAAAGCCCGCAATGCCAAGCTCGCAGATCGCGGCTTCTGCTCCGCCTGCGATCATCACATCCGCATCACCATACTGGATCAGACGCGACGCATCGCCGATTGCATGCGCGCCGGTGGAACAGGCTGTAACGACCGAGTGGTTCGGCCCTTTAAACCCGTATCTGATCGACACCTGACCCGAAATCAGGTTGATCAACGCCCCCGGAACAAAGAACGGCGACACGCGGCGCGGGCCCTTCTCGGCCATCATCACGGCTGTATTGGAAATCGAGTTCAGACCGCCGATGCCGGACCCGATCAGGACGCCGGTGCGCTCAAGCGCTTCGGTTTCCTCGGGCTGCCAGCCTGCATCCTCGATCGCCTGCTGTGCTGCGGCCATACCAAAAAGGATGAATGTATCGACTTTGCGCCGCTCCTTGGCGTCCATATATTTGTCGGCGTTGAATGTGCCGTCAGTGCCATCTCCCAAAGGCACTTCGCAGGCATATTGTGTGGTCAGTTTGCTGGCATCGAAGCCGGCGATCGGACCAGCCCCGGACTGGCCGTCCAGTATCCGCGACCAGCTTTCCTCAACACCGTCAGCAAGAGGCGTGACCAGCCCCAATCCCGTTACAACCACACGCCGCATATCCAGCCCTCACCTCTTGGCAAATTTGACGCACTGATAGCCCAGCCAGACCACAAGGGGCAAGAGCGGCCAACCATTGTCCCCGCAACTCGGCAAGAGTTTTCACCTCGCGTTAAGCGCGTGGGCCTAAATGTCAGCCGACATGCAAGGCAACGTTCTGATGTGGCAAAAATTCTTGATCGGTCTCTTTGGCCTCAGCCTTGTTTGGGCCGCCCCCAAGGCAGTGGCAGATTGTGCGATCATCGACCAGCTCGACAAGCTGCACACAATCCAGACAAGGCTTGCTGCAAACCCTGACACAGGCCTCTTTGCGACCGACATCCGGCAGTTGCGCGCGATGACGCACCGTTTGACCCCCAGCGAGGTTCAGACAGCAGTCGGCGGATCAACGCTTGCCGGGCGCGGCGCGGATGTCAGGCGCTTTCTGGCGCAAACACGCACGATGCTGACAGGCGTCAGCCTTGATGATCCCAACAGCGTCAGGCGCTACTTCGACAGTGCGGCACGGCGCACCCTTGGCAAGATGGAAACACATCTGCGGGACTTGCGCTGCACTGACGCGCAAATCAGCATTGATAGCGCCGCACGCACCGCCGCAAGGTCCACATCACAGCACACCACCAACACGGACGAAGAGGACATGGCAGAAGTGGCCGAGAACCTGCGCAACATCGGCGCAGAGGTGATCGCGCCCCGCAATATCCTGATCCTTATCGCCGTTATCGCCGCAGTCGCCTTGGGCACCCCCCTGGTCAGACGCTGGCTTGTGCTCAGGCGCAGGCGGGCCAAACGCCACAACACCTATTACGGGACCACCTACCGCGATGAGAAGAGCACCTTTGAGGGGCGCATTCTCGACATCAATTGCTTCGGGGCAAAGCTTGAACGGGCAAAGGACCACATGCTGAACGTCGGCGACAGCATCGAGATCACGATAGATGACCAGTGGACCGCATCACAGGTTGTCTGGAGCAATCAACACTACAGCGGTCTGCAATTCAGTCGCGCGATCGGACTGGTTGAGGTGTCCGCCATCATTGCTGCAAGTGTCACAAGCCGCAAAAGAAAAACGGCGCCCTGAAGGATCAGGACGCCGTTTTGAAACCGGTCGCGGGTCGCTTACTTCGCGCCCTCGATAAACTTTACGGCATCGCCGAAAGTCTGGATTGTCTCTGCTGCATCGTCAGGAATTTCGATGCCGAATTCTTCTTCAAAAGCCATGACCAGCTCAACGGTGTCGAGGCTGTCTGCGCCCAGATCGTCAATAAAGGACGCAGATTCCGTCACTTTGTCTTCTTCAACACCAAGATGCTCTACAACGATCTTGCGTACGCGGTCTGCTACGTCGCTCATATCAAATCCTCATATCTTTCTGGGCTGACGCCCGTTGTTCCCTGGGCTTGCGCCCAACGTTTCTTCACAAACTGCGAAGTGACGTAAGGTCACGAAGCGCTATTTGCAAATCTGCGAGGCCTATAGCAGAGATTCTTTCATAGGCAAACGCTTTCAGCCATCCCAGTTCAGATGCGTCACAACATGGCCATACCGCCGTTGACGTGCAAGGTCGTGCCAGTGGTGTAGCCCGCTTCGGGGCTTGCGAGATACAGAACTGCCGCCGCAATCTCTTCTGCGTCACCCATCCGGCCCGCAGGCACCTGTCCCAGAATTCCGGCTTTCTGATCGTCGGTCAGCTTGTCGGTCATGGCCGTTGTGATGAAACCCGGCGCCACGCAATTGACGGTGATGCCACGGCTTGCCACTTCGTAGGCGATGGATTTGGACATGCCGACCATTCCCGCTTTCGAGGCCGCATAATTCGCCTGTCCGGGATTGCCTGTCGCCCCCACGACCGAAGAGATATTCACGATGCGGCCCCAGCGTGACTTCATCATGCCGCGGATCACACCTTTGCACAGCCGCATTGTTGAGGTCAGGTTGACCTCCAGAACGCTGGCCCATTCTTCATCGGACATCCGCATGAAGATGTTGTCGCGGGTGATGCCGGCATTGTTGACCAGAATGTCCACAGAGCCCATCGCCTCCGCAGCCTGCTTTGGCAGCGCATTGACAGCATCAGCGTCTGAAAGGTTGCAAGGCAGCACATGGGCCCGCTCGCCAAGGTTTGCCGCAAGCTCCTCAAGTGGTGCCACCCGCGTGCCGGACAAAGCGACTGTTGCGCCAGCATCGTAGAGGGCTTTCGCGATTGCGCCGCCGATCCCGCCAGAGGCACCAGTGATCAAGGCATTTTTTCCATTCAGATCAAACATTTCAAAACCCTTCTTTATTTATTTCAACGCCGCGACAGCCGCCGCAACATCGTCAGGCGACCCGACAGCTTGTGTCGCGATGCCACGATCAATCCGCTTGATCATTCCCGACAGCGCCTTACCGGCACCGATTTCGTAAACCTCTGTCACGCCCTGTGCTGCCATCCACATCACGCTTTCGCGCCAGCGCACTGACCCTGTGACCTGATCGACCAGAAGCGCACGGATTTGCGCAGGCTCGGTCACAGCTTCCGCCACAACGTTGGCCACCACAGGCACCGCAGGTGCGTTGATTGTCACTTCAGACAACGCTTCGGCCATGACTGCGGCGGCAGGCGCCATCAGCGCGCAATGGAACGGTGCCGAAACCGGCAGCAACAAAGCGCGCTTTGCGCCCTTTTCCTTGGCGATATCAACGGCCCTTTCGACTGCTACGCGACTGCCAGAGACTACAACCTGTGCGGGATCGTTGTCATTCGCAGCCTGACAGATCCCTTCAGAGGCCGCCTCTGCGGCGACATCCTGAACTGTGGCGAAGTCCAGCCCAAGGATGGCGGCCATCGCGCCTTCGCCGACGGGCACGGCGTCTTGCATCGCGCGACCGCGTGTCCGCAGCAGGCGCGCGGTATCTGTCACCGTCAGGGCACCTGACGCCGCAAGCGCCGAATACTCGCCCAGTGAATGGCCCGCCACGTATGACGCGGCATCAATGCTGACGCCTTCTGCTTCCAAGGCGCGCATCGCCGCCATCGAAGTCGCCATGAGCGCCGGTTGCGCGTTGGCCGTCAGCGTCAATTCTTCGATCTCGCCTTCCCAGATCAGTTTTGACAGAGGTTCGCCAAGGGCTTCATCAACTTCGTCGAAGACTTCCTTTGCAGCCGGATATGCATCGGCCAGCGCCTTGCCCATGCCGATGGTCTGGGCACCCTGCCCCGGAAAAACAAACGCACGCATGTGCAGCCCCTCTCTTGTTCCCGATTTTTCCCAAAGGCTTACCTTGCTGCGCCTGACGACACAAGCAATCCCATCACCGCCCTCTGGCGCACAGTATCAAAGCGCAGATGCACAATTCTTCCTCTGTGAAGGCGTTTCTGTGCGCGCTACATCAGGAGATAGACAGATCGGAGAACCCCATGACCACCTACGGCACCGTAACCAAGGTCTTTCACTGGCTGACCGCCTTATTGATCCTGACCGTGATCCCTCTTGGCGCGATTGCAAACCGCCTGCCCTATGAAACCAACGCTGAATTGGCTTTCAAAGCGCAGATGTTCTCGCTCCACAAAACGCTGGGCGTTATCGTCTTTGTGGTCGCGCTGGCGCGGATCCTCTGGGCGCTGACACAGAAAAAGCCCAGCGGGCTGCATCCTGAACGCAAGCTGGAAACCTTCCTTGCCGATCTGATGCATTGGACGCTCTATATCTCGCTGGTCGCGGTGCCACTGACGGGGTGGATCCATCACGCAGCGACCACGGGCTTTGCGCCGATCTGGTTGCCAATCAGTCAGGACCTCCCGCTTGTGCCAAAAGATGAGGGCGTCGCTAAACTCTTTGCCGGGCTGCACTGGGCATGGAGCAAGATCATGGTCGGCGCGATCTTGCTGCATCTTGCCGGTGCTCTCAAACATCACCTTGTCGACAAAGACGCGACACTCAAGCGGATGTGGTTCGGCGCAAAAACCGGAGAAACGGCGGTCCACCGCAGTTCCTTGACGGCGCCTCTAGCAGCTATCGGTATCTATCTGGTTGTGACAGTCGCCGGGGCGGCGGCAGGTCTCTACACGGCGAAGCCGACCGTCGAGCGCGTCGCACTGGCCGCAGTCTCGTCAGACTGGGCCGTGCAGGATGGTGAGATCGCGCTGACGATCACGCAATTCAACGCCCCAGTGACAGGACGCTTCGAGGATTGGACCGCTGCGATTCGGTTTGATGAAACCGCGACGGACGACATCGGTGAGGTTACGACGACAATCGCCATCGGCTCACTGACCCTTGGCTCGGTCACCAACCAGGCGCTTGAGACGGATTTCTTCGATGCGGCACGCTTTCCAACGGCGACGTTTACAGCCGAGATTGTCAGAGGCGAAACAGGCTATGTGGCCGACGGGACACTGACAATCAAAGAAGCCTCTGTCCCTGTGGTGCTGCCATTCGATCTGACAATCAACGGCGATATCGCGACGATGCAGGGGGCTGTCAGCCTTGACCGGCGTGACTTCCAGATCGGCAACAGCATGAATGACGAAACGAACCTCGCCTTCGGTGTCGACGTCGCAATTACGTTGACGGCAAGCCGGGCCGAGTAACCGCGCCCCGTTCACCCAAACGAAAAAGGCCGCATCAGATGATGCGGCCTTTTTTGGTTTTTTGGTTTTATTGCGGCTTAGCCAGCCTGCATTGCTTCGATCGAGATCACGATATCGACTTCGTCGCTGACAAATGGTGCAAATGCGCCAACTTCAAAGTCTGAACGCAGAATCGATGTTGTCGCATCAAAACCTGCCCAAGGCTTACCTTCCATCGGATGATCACCAACCTGGTTCAGTTTGGCGTCGAGAGTGACCGGTTGGGTGATGCCGTTCAGTGTCAGATCGCCGGTGATCAGGGCTGTGTCTTCACCGGTGACTTCGATTGCGGTTGAAGTGAATGTCACCATCTCGTCGTCAGCGGCGTCAAAGAAATCGCCGGACATGAAATGCTCAAAGCGGGCTTCCCAGCCTGTCAGCATAGAGCGGACCGGGAAAGAAACAGACACGCTGGAGGCTGCAGGGTCTTCCTGGTTGAAGTCGATCGTGCCTTCGAAACCGGAGAACATACCGTAGGTGGTCGAGTAGCCGAGGTGGTCGTATGAAAAGACGATCTGGCTGTGGCTGGAATCCAGCACGTAGCTTTGCGATGTTGCGAAAGCAGGTGCGGCAAAGGTGGCTGCGGCAATCGCCGTCGTTGCAATAAGGTTCTTCATTGGGGGTCTCCATCAGAGTAACATGTGCGTCTCTGTTAGATAGCCCCTGTAGAGCGCGCGCAATTCAGCACGGATGAACAGAGTCTGTTCGATTTCCGATAGATTGCAATCTGTCATTCGCGGCCGGACGGCTTGCGCTTGGTGTCTGCGGGCGGAACACGTCGCACGCCAGCCGTTCGCGCAGGAACGATAGTTGGTGTCGGCTTCCTTCAAACTGCGCCAAGGCTTCCCACTCACCATCTTGCTGTCGCAGATACAGGGCCGCCAGGTCTGCCTCGGCCCCGTGATCAAGCCGCACACCATCAATTTCAGCGAATGGCATCCGCTTCAGGACCGTCGGCGCGCCAACAATATTGGGTACGACCTCACGCATCTCATCATCATCAAGATCGACGTAAATGTAGGCGCGCCTCCCGCGGGTGGCATACCAAAGAAGCAGCAGAGCCGTCGCAAAAACTGCAACGATAAAGCCAAGGTGCAACGCATTCACCACCGGTGTCCGACCGGTGAACGCCGGCATCATACCAACAAATACAGAAGCGAGAAGAAGCCCCGCCACGAACACCCACACTCTTTGCGTGGCTGTGAAACGCCCGCGCGACAATCCAGGAGAATTCAGGATATACCCCGACTCTTGTTCATCCAAAGTCAGAGGTGGTCGGCTCAATTGGGCATCGCCAAACGTGGCGGGACCGATCTTTTTCTTCATAAAATCACTCGTCACAATCACAAAAACACTCACACACATCACCCGAAAAAAAGGCGGGTCACTCGTCAATGAAGCTGACAATAGGACGTGATCTGCAACGCAAGGTGAACGGCCCCGAAAACGATGCGGGGCCGGAACCAGTGATCATGCTGTCACGTGTTTGTTGAGGTGGAGCGTACAATCAGCCGCAACAGGCCAAAAAACTGGGCACTGAGCGGCTGCGAGATTCGGGTTTCGCTACGCGGCTGCGCTATCAGCACTGGGCCGGCGCGATTTTTTGGCAATTCTTGCGACCGGTCTTGTCATATCGACAGGGCCCATCAAGTCGCGTGCAAGCTGCGCGCGAAGCGGCGTGAGTTCTTCGACAGTGCCTTCAGCGACCAGCACCATGCTGCCGCGATAACCGACCACAAGCTGGGCAGGCGATCGTCCGGCGCTGGCCTCGACAAAGACGCCACCGATGTCGTCAAAGGCGAAACGGTCCAGAAGTGTCGGTTTGCCAACTCTGTTGCCGATCACTTCAGTCATTTCACGGCTTTCAAGATTGATGTGGACCTCCGTTTGGCTACCACGGCTGGCAAACCACAAAAGGTAAGCCGCCCCAGCACCAAAGAGCCCAGCAGCACCAAGACGCATCGGCCCCGCCTCATCAGCAACGAAAAGACCCGGCAACAGCAAAAGGCCAAGACCAGCAGTCACAAAGCAGACGCCAAAGAAAAACGCGAGGATCTGCCCGATCAGAACATCCATTGGCGCGGTATGTCCGGCACGGATCACATAGCCCCAGTCTTTGGCATCCACCGACAATTTGGTGCCGCGCAGGTTTTGGCGGTAGGTGGACAGGGCCAAGGTATCGATATCGGACATCATATTCTCCCGTTTCTCACCTCATGATTGAAAGCCAATGAGGGCGAGAAAGAGGCGTGGTCTGGGCAGGGTTGCGGAACCGTTTCCCAAACGCGAAAAAAACTGTTTCCGAACTGACAGGTCTTGCACCTTAAGCAGCACTCTGTATAAGGCCGCATCCTTGCTGCAAGACGTTATGAACTGCGCAGACTCTCGTGGATGGGCCGCAGCAAGTTAACCGCCCCTCCTTTGAAATGCGCCGATATAGAACTGGAGTTAGCATGCCGCTTTATGAGCATGTCATGATTGCGCGTCAGGATCTGTCCAACACGCAAGCTGAAGGCCTTATCGAACATTTCGGAACCGTCCTCGCCGACAACGGCGGCAAGCTCGTCTCGAACGAGTATTGGGGCGTGAAGACAATGGCCTACAAGATCAACAAGAACCGCAAGGGCCACTACGCCCTGCTGCGCACCGACGCCCCTGCCCCTGCTGTGCAGGAAATGGAACGTCTGATGCGCCTGCATGACGACGTCATGCGTGTTCTGACCATCAAGGTCGACGAGCACGAAGAAGGCCCATCGGTGCAGATGCAAAAGCGCGAAGAACGTGGCGACCGCCGCGAGCGCCGCTAATTGTTGATCAGATAAGGAATAGACATCATGGCAACCAAACCATTTTTCCGCCGTCGTAAGTCCGATCCGTTTGAAGGCGAAAACGCCCCTAAGATCGACTACAAAGACACCCGCACACTGCAGCGCTACATCTCAGAGCGTGGCAAGATCGTGCCTGCCCGTATCACCGCTGTTGGCGCAAAGAACCAGCGTGCCCTCGCCCGTGCGATCAAGCGCGCGCGTTTCCTGGCACTGCTGCCTTACGCCGTAAAATAAGGATAACATCCCATGGATATCATTCTCCTTGAGCGCGTCGCAAAGCTGGGCCAGATGGGTGAAGTCGTCTCCGTAAAGGAAGGCTATGCACGCAACTACCTGCTGCCACAAGGCAAGGCACTGCGCGCCAACGAAGCCAACCTCGCTCGCTTTGAGGCTGAAAAAGCCCAGATGGAAGCGCGCAACCTCGAAACCAAGAAAGAAGCACAGGCACTGGCCGAAAAGCTGGACGGTCAGAAGTTCATCGTGATCCGTTCCGCCTCCGACGGTGGTGCGCTTTACGGGTCCGTCACAACACGTGACGCAGCCGATGCTGCTACCGAAGCCGGTTTCTCGGTCGACAAAAAGCAGGTGGTGCTGAAGGGCGCCATCAAAGAACTCGGTCTGCATGAAGTCGATGTCATCCTGCACCCCGAAGTCGAAGCCACAATCACGCTGAACGTTGCCCGTTCCGCTGAAGAGGCCGAGCTGCAGGAAGCAGGCAAGTCCATCGCTGAACTGGCCGCCGAAGAAGAAGCCGCTGCTGAATTTGAAATTCAGGAACTCTTCGATGACATCGGTGCCGCTGCATCCGATGACGAAGAGTTGGCTGAAACTGCCGGCGTCGAAACAGAGGAAGAGGACAAAAGCGACGACAACTAAGCGTCGCGTCACCTCACAAATTCCGAAAAGGCCGCCGTTTCTGGCGGCCTTTTTTCTTTGTTGCTTCAATAATTCTTAGGAATACTCATTCAAACGTCTCCTCACAATGAACGGAGGTGACGATGAAACATATTATGGCTGCTGCGTTGGCTTTCTTTGCAGGGACAGCCCATGCAGATGATTTCAACGCAGCAATGCAGGACTACCTGGAAACCGAGATGCGGGCCTGGATGAACGATCCGGTGCTTGTTTCAGCCATAAAGGATCAGAACGCGGTCACAGCCGGATATGATCAGGCTGAAATCGATACGCTTGACGAAACGTGGCGCGCCTATGCAGGCATGGATGACGCCCCGATTATCACGGCTGTCATCGACAATCCTGCTGCTGCATTTCTACGCGAACGGGTTTCCGCCTCGGGCGGCGTCATGACCGAAGCCTTCGTGATGGATGCCAAGGGGCTGAACGTTGCCGCCTCCGAACCAACGTCGGACTACTGGCAAGGGGATGAGGCGAAATTCACCCAAACTTATCCTATCGGCCCTGATGCAACCCACCTGGGCGATGTAGAATTGGACGCATCCACGCAAGAGGTGCAGGGCCAGATTTCGGTCACCATCACTGATCCCACGACAGGACAGGCTGTTGGTGCCCTGACAGTAGGCGTCAGCCTGACGGAACTGACGATGGCCGCAGGCTAATTGCACGCCAAGGGCAGAGCTTTCTCGACACAGGCACACTGATACCTGACACCAGTGAAGTGGCTGAATAATCCACGTTGGTTTTGCGTGATGTGGCACCAAATGAATGACCCGCCAAACATCCGCCGGCGGGTCATCAGAGCTTGTCATTAGCCTCGAAGGCGTGTGCCAAATGCGTCAGCGGTCGAAAGTTTCCAACTGTAGCTGCGCATTGCAGAAGTCGCGATCATATGTGCCAATCCAGATATCAATGCGCCCGTCAATCGGCCGCGTCAGCACGATCCGCGGGTCAAGATTGCCGTTGTCATCATCGTCATAATACCAGTTGGCGGAAGCTGTATTGATCAAAAGCGCAGCGTCACATTCGCTGACCACGCTCAAGACGAGTTGGTAGCGTGACATGCCAGAGAGCTGGAACGAAAAATCAGGTGCCGCAGGAAAATACCCTGCCCCCGTGTCAGTGCCGGGGCGGATGCTGGGGCAATCCCAGATGTAATGGTTGCCACCGGCAACGACATCGAACCCGCGCTTTTGATAAAGCTGCTGACCACTTGCCTGATAGGCCGCTTGCGGCGAAAGGTTGAAATCAGGGCAGGCAACCGCCGCAGTGGTCATTGCGAATAAAGCCGCGATCGCGACCAAAATGGATTTGAACATATCGTTTTCCTTCACTGTCGTGTCGGAAGCTTAGCAGGCAATCCCAAAAACAGGATGGGCAAACTGTGACGAATTCGCGGTGATTTCGGCGCAACCCGCGCGCCAGCAGCAAAAAAGGCGCCGCAAAGGGCGCCTTTTTCAATTCTCATTTCGTAGACCGAGGTCGTCTTATTCTTCTTCGAGTTTCTCAACGGCCTTTTGCAGATCGTCCTTGCTGACCTCTTTTTCCTTCACAGAGGCTTGCTCGAAGATGTGATCGACAACCTTATCTTCGAAAAGTGGCGCTTGAAGCTGCTGACGGAACTGTGCGTTCTGCTGCACGAATTCAAAGAACTGGCGTTCCTGACCCGGATACTGACGCGCCTGATTCATGATGGCTTGCGTCATTTCCTGATCGGTGACTTTTACGTCGGCCTTCTGGCCGATGTCTGCCAACAGCAGACCCAGCTTCACACGACGCTCGGCCAGCTTGATGTGCTCTTTGGTTGGCTCGATCTTTTCGTGATCGTGGCCCTGCACATCAGGGTTTTCCTCATGCCACAGTTGGTGGGCGATCTGACCGGCCTCGGCGTCGACAAGCGACTGAGGCAGATCGAACTTCACCTTCTTGTCCAGCGCATCCAACAGGGCACGCTTGGCAACGGCACGCGATGCGCCGGTGTATTCTGCCTCAAGACGATCTGTGATTTGTGCCTTCAGCGCATCAAGGTCTTCGGCACCGAACTTCGTCGCCAGCTCGTCGTCGATCTTTGGCTTCTTCGGACCCTTCACTTCTTTGATGGTGCAGGTAAAGACAGCTGTTTTTCCGGCGAGGTTCTCCGCCTGATAATCCTCAGGGAAAGTGACCTCGACGTCTTTTTCCTGACCGGCTTTGACCTTCAGCAGACCGTCTTCGAAACCGGGGATGAAAGAGTTGGACCCCAGCACCAGCGGGTAATCCTCGGCCGATCCGCCTTCAAAGGCTTCGCCGTCGATCTTGCCGACGAAATCCATCACGACCTGATCGCCATCTTTGGCTTGGGTTTTCTTTGGTTCGTAAGTGACCGCCTGTGGGCTTTCAGCCAGATTGTCGAGCGCTTCCTTGACAGCCTCGTCGTCGGCCTTCACGACCATGCGCTCAAGCTTGATCTTGGAGAAATCGACTTCCTCGATCTCTGGCAGCTTCTCGTAAGAGACCTCGACGTTGACGTCGTCGCCTTCTTTCCAGTCCTCGTTGGTCATCTTCATCTGTGGCTGTGCCGCAGGCCGATCACCGGTTTCCTCAAGGTGTGAAGTCAGCGCGCCGTCGATGGCTTCCTGCATCGATTCACCAAGCAGACGCTGGCCAAACTGCTTGCGGAGCAGTGCCATTGGCACTTTGCCCTTGCGGAAACCCTTCATTTCGATTGTGGGCTGCGCTTCTTTCAGCTTTTCCTCAACCTTTGCATCCAGTTCGGCGGCCGTCACTGTGATCGCGTATTCGCGCTTGAGGCCTTCGTTCAGGGTCTCGGTGACCTGCATGTGCTGTCCTTCTTTTCAACTATGGTGCGGGTGGAGGGACTTGAACCCCCACGCCTTGCGGCGCCAGAACCTAAATCTGGTGCGTCTACCAATTTCGCCACACCCGCATGATCAAAAGGGGCAGGTTTTTGGGCCTGCCCCAGAGTTGCGCGGTGTCTAGCAAAGGTCAAAGCGGGATGCGAGAGGAAAATCGCGTCAAGAAGCGATGTTTTGCAGGACGTTCGGCAGTTCTTCTGGCAGGTCCTCGGCAATGAGGCCGGGACCGAATGAAACTGCGGATTCGGTGTGCAGCCATGCGCCGGTTTGCGCGGCGTCCCATGGGGTCACGCCGCGGGCCATCAACCCTGCGATCAACCCCGCCAGCACATCGCCGGAACCGGCAGTCGCCAACCAGGGCGCTGCCCGATGATAGGCTGATGCGTTGACACAGCACGTGCCAGTTGGGTCAGCGATGACTGTATCTGCGCCTTTGAACACGACAACGCACCCCACATCCGCCGCCGCCATACGCACGATTTCCGTTTTGTTTCGGTCCGGTGTGCTGTCCATTGCATCGGCCAAATCGGGAAAGAGCCGCGCAAATTCCCCTGCATGTGGCGTCAGGACACATTTGCCATGCAGTGCCCCGCGTAAATCGGCATCCTTGGAAAGCAGTGTCAGAGCGTCCGCGTCGATGACTGCTGCACGTCCGCTTTTCAGCAAAGCGTGCAGCTTGTCAGCGCGATCTTCTGACAATCCAAAACCGGGACCCACACAAAGTGCATTGATCCGACTATCGTCAAGGATCGCATCCAGAGCGCCGACATCGCCCACAGCCTGCAGCATGATGGCATTTAGTTGTGCCGCATTCTCGATCATGGCGGCTGGCGGACATCCGATCGTGACGGCCCCTGCCCCGACCCGCAAGGCCGCCCTTGCGGCCAGCCTCGCAGCACCCCCGCGTCCGACGCCACCAGACAAGACCAGGGCATGGCCGTGACTATACTTGTGACCTTGTTGCTTTCGCAGGTCAGATGGCACAGCTTCGCTGACCACCTGATCATGCTTGAACGGCGCAATGCCTCGCGCGGCAAGGCCAATGTCGGCCACCGCCAAGGCGCCGCATTGGGTCGGCCCATCGGCAAGAAGATGCCCCAACTTCGGGCGGTGGAAGGTGACTGTCAGATGGGCCGCTGGCAGACTTCTTTCGCTCAACACCACACCACGGTCAGCGCAGAGACCGCTTGGAACATCCACGGCCACGCGCGGACAGTTGGCCGTGGCCATAAGGACGTTTTCGACCACGTCTGGCAGATGACGGGTCAGGCCGGTGCCGAAAAGCGCATCAACGACCAAAGTCTGCTTAATCCAGCGGTCTGATGTGCAGTCCGAAAGTGGTCTGACGTCACCAATTTCCAGCCAGTGCTCATAATTGGTGCGGGCATCGCCCCGCAGGGCCTCAGGATCGCCAAGCAAGAACACCTCAACTGCCCAGCCCGCGCGGTGCAACAGTCTGCCGATCACAAAGCCGTCGCCGCCGTTATTGCCAGGGCCGCAAAGCACGACCGCCGATGCACCCGTTTCCACAGTTTGCCCGAAAAACCGAGGCAGCTTGCCATGAAGCGACAGCGGACCGTCTCGGCCATCGCGCCACGCCAAAATGGCCGCGACAACACCACTTCCTGCGGCTTCCATCATTTCCAAACCACTGACATGACCTGTGGCGATTGCATCGGCTTCAATGGCGCGCATTTGGGCAGACGTCAGCAATTCAGTCATCTTTTCAGCAACTCCACTTTCCAAACCGCACTATCAGCGGGCAGATTGCACAAAAATTAGGCAACACCCTTCGTTTCCATCTGACCCTCCATGCTGAAAATCCGCCACGAATTGTTCCTTCGCAAGAGAAATGATCTGACCTACCTCGAATAGGGAAAGGGAGTCGCGGGCCGATGAAGAAAATCGAAGCGATCATCAAGCCGTTCAAACTTGATGAAGTCAAAGAGGCACTGCAAGAGGTTGGCGTTCAGGGCCTCTCTGTGGTGGAGGTCAAAGGTTTTGGGCGCCAGAAGGGCCACACCGAACTTTATCGCGGCGCTGAATACGTCGTCGACTTCCTGCCGAAGGTGAAGATCGAGGTCGTTCTTGCAGATGATCAGGTGGACAGCGCCATTGAAGCCATCATCGGCGCGGCAAAGACTGACAAGATTGGTGACGGCAAGATCTTTGTGTCGTCAATCGAACAGGCCATCCGTATCCGGACCGGCGAAGCCGGCGACGACGCACTCTAAACAAATTCAACCAACATCCTGCGGCACAGCCGATGTGCAGCGGGCGAAACAAACCCACGGACAGAAAGGTAATACCTGATGGACAACAAAGACGTTCTGAAACTGATCAAGGACGAGGAAGCCGACTACGTCGACATCCGCTTCACTGACCCACGCGGCAAGCTGCAGCACGTGACAGTGGTCGCCGATCTGGTGGATGAAGACTTCCTTGAAGAAGGCTTCATGTTTGACGGTTCCTCTATCGCCGGCTGGAAGTCCATCGACCAGTCCGACATGAAGCTGATGCCACAGGCATCGACCGCTTATGTCGACCCCTTCTACGCAGAAAAGACAGTTTGCATTAACTGTAACATCGTCGAACCTGACACGATGGAAGCCTACGAGCGTGACCCACGTTCAACCGCCGTCAAAGCCGAAGAGTATCTGAAGTCTTCCGGTATCGGTGATGCGGCCTATTTCGGCCCTGAAGCTGAATTCTTCGTCTTTGATGATGTGCGCTTCAACATTTCGATGAACAAGGTGTCCTACGAAGTCGACGCCATCGACGGCGCATGGAACACAGACACCGAATACGAAATGGGCAACACAGGCCATCGTCCGGGCGTCAAAGGTGGTTACTTCCCAGTCAACCCGATCGACGACGGTCAGGAAATGCGCTCCGAAATGCTGTCCACCATGAAGCGGATGGGCATGAAGGTCGACAAGCACCACCACGAGGTTGCCTCCTGCCAGCACGAGCTTGGTCTGATCTTTGGATCACTGACACATCAGGCAGACGAGCTGCAGAAGTACAAGTACGTTATCCACAACGTGGCACAGGCCTACGGCAAGTCGGCAACCTTCATGCCAAAGCCGATCGCAGGCGATAACGGCACAGGTATGCACGTGAACATGTCGATCTGGAAAGACGGCAAGCCGCTCTTTGCAGGTGACAAATACGCTGATCTGTCTCAGGAAGCGCTCTACTTCATCGGTGGTATCCTGAAGCACGCCAAAGCGCTGAACGCGATCACCAACCCATCGACAAACAGCTACAAGCGTCTGATCCCTGGCTTCGAAGCCCCTGTTCTGCGCGCTTATTCTGCGCGTAACCGTTCGGGTTGTGTCCGTATTCCTTGGGCCGAAAGCCCGAAGGCCAAGCGTGTTGAAGCGCGCTTCCCAGATCCGGCAGCAAACCCATACCTCTGCTTTGCAGCCCTGCTGATGGCTGGCCTTGACGGTATCAAGAACAAGATCGACCCAGGTCCGTCCTCCGACAAAGACCTTTACGATCTGCCACCAGAAGAGCTGGCATCGATCCCAACAGTCTGTGGTTCGCTGCGCGAAGCGCTGGAAGCGTTGGAAGCCGATCACGAGTTCCTGCTGGCCGGCGACGTCTTCACCAAAGACCAGCTTGAAGGCTACATGGAACTGAAGTGGGAAGAGGTTTACGCCTACGAGCACACACCTCACCCAATGGAATACAAGCTGTACTACAGCTGCTAATTCCGCGCAGTGATGTGATAGAGAGCCCTGCAGGAGAGATCCTGCAGGGCTTTTCTTGTGGAGCAGATCATCTTTAACAGACGGCCAAGTCGTGATGCTCGCTGGAAACGATTTGATGAACGCGCGACGCTCGACAGCCAAGAAGCCTAAACGCGCGACAACCGGTTGTTTTCCGCAAGCCCTGTGGCTACTCCTGTGCGCAAACCACAAGTGAGCGGTAAACGTGGCAATCCTGACCAAGGCCTATGTGAAAGACGGCGCGATTGCGCATCGACGCCTCTACTTTGCGCATATCCCCAAAACTGCCGGGTCCAGCCTCTATCTGGCCTTCCTGCGCGACGGCTGGATGATCGAGAACGTCCGTTTAGGCAACCAGGCCGAAGGCGACCGTGCCGTGATCAACGAATTCGGAATCAAGAAATTCCAGCAATACGGCACGACCGGCAACTTGCGCCGCATGGTGCGCAGCATTCAGCACGCGCCATACGATATCTGGCATCAGTGGGGACCATTTGAGCAAAGCTTTGCAATTGTGCGCCATCCGGTCGACCGATACGTCTCAGCGTTGAAATATCATCATCGCCACGGCAATACCGGGGGCGCTGACCTTGACGATTCAAGACGGCGCGTCATCAACGCAGTCCGACGCGGGTCATGGTCGCGCAAGCGGCGTTTCGACGGGCATTTTGCGCCGCAGGTTCAGTTTGTCGGCCCCGAAACGAATCTCTACCGCTTTGAAGAGGATTTTGCCCAGCAGATTTCGGATGATTTCGGATTTGCCGATGGGACGTTTCCATCGGTCAATGAGGCTCCTCCGGAGGCAATTACGCTGACGCAAGAAGAATTGGATCTGATCCGTGCAGTTTATGCCGAAGATTTCGAGACATTCGGGTATACGCCGCCCGAGTAGATGAAACACCAGATGTCAGTAGCACCTTAAGGGGTGGCAAGATTGAGAGATTCAAGAGTGAAACCGCCTTGCAGGCTCGCCGCGCTTTCCTTTTGCAATAAGCCATCGTAGTTGAACCGCAATCAGGTAGGACGTCGAAAATCCAAGCCCTTTACACCGCCACCGTCCCGGGACCCCAAGCAAGCGCACATGGCTATTCTCACACGAAACGAAGTTCTGGACGGCAAATTGCGCAAGCGACGCATCTATTTCGCGCACATCCCCAAAAGCGCCGGTTCAAGCCTTTACATCGCGTTTCTGGATGCAGACTGGCAAATTCAAAACGTTAGGCTGATGCCAAAAGCAGGTCTCGGGCCGAAGGTTTTCAAGCGATTTTCGATCTCCGAATTCCAGATCATCGGTGATGCGTCAAAACTGGGGCGTCGCTCAATCCAACATGCGCCCTATTCCGTCTGGCAGCACTGGGGTCCGTTTGAGGAAAGTTTTGCAATCGTCCGAAACCCAAGAACGCGCTATTTGTCCGCGCTGAGGTACCAGTATTTCGGGCGCACCCGTGGCAAAATTGAATTCGAGGTTTTTCGCGCAAACACGCTTGCTCTGCTCAAACGTGGTGTCCACGCACGACGCAGGCACTTTGATGGTCACTTTGCACCCCAATCCGACTTTGTCGGTCCGGACACCCATATTTTCAAACTTGAAGACGGTTTCACCGCAAGTCTTGCCGAACGATACGGGATAGACGCGACCCGTTTTCCGCGTGTGAACAAGGCCAGAGATTTTGAAATCACGCTCACGACCGAAGAGTTGGATTTTATCGGTCGCGCCTATGCTCAGGACATGACACGTTTCGGCTACGGGTCATAATCAGGCAACCGATCCGTTCTGCCCCTTCACTTTCAAAGCCAAGCAAGTCCCGCAAGCGATGCGGCTCTTCCCAAATACCGGAACGTTTCCGCCATATTCTGCGCCTTGCATGTCGATTCCGGACAATATTCCACACCTTCGACGCTTCCATACTTTCTTCAGGCGACCGGAGGCGCGCAGCATGAATACCCACTACCGCGACACCCGCAAGATAGACCCCAGCCGTGGTGACTTGCTTGCCGACGGGACACCAAACAATCAGGACAGGGTTGAGATCGGCCCGACGCAACTTGCCTTTTCGGAGTGGCAGGCCGCCGGACTGACCTTGCCGCATTTACCGTCCATGCGCGCATACCGCCTTGCGCGTCTGCGTGATGCTGTCAACACGCGAGACTATGGCGGCATTCTGATGTTTGACCCGCTCAACATCCGCTATGCCACCGACAGCACCAACATGCAGTTGTGGAACACCCATAACCCCTTCCGCGCCTGTCTGGTCTGTGCGGATGGCTATATGGTTGTCTGGGACTACAAAAACGCGATGTTCCTATCAAAGTTCAACCCGCTTGTCGTCGAACAGCGGTCCGGGGCTGATCTCTTTTACTTTGACCGTGGCGATGGGTTGAATGCTGCAGCAAGAACCTTTGCAGCTGAGGTCCGCGATCTAATCGCAGAGCACGGTGGTGGCAATATGCGTCTTGGCGTGGACAAACCGATGCTTCACGGACTGCGCGCGCTTGAGGCAATCGGTTTTGAGGTTTTTCCTGGCGAAGAATTGACGGAGAAGGCACGCAGCATCAAAGGTCCGGATGAAATTCTTGCCATGCGCTGTGCAAGCCACGCTTGTGAGGTTGCCTGCTACGAGATGGAGAAAGCGGCCCGCACAGGGGTGCCACAGGGCAATATGTCAGAGGATGACATATGGGCCGTGTTGCATGCCGAAAACATCAAGCGCGGCGGCGAATGGATCGAAACGCGCCTTCTGACCTCTGGCCCGCGCACAAACCCGTGGTTTCAGGAATGCGGCGGGCGGATTGTCCAAAACAACGAAATCGTGGCCTTCGACACCGATCTGATCGGTGCCTATGGCATCTGCGTCGATATCAGCCGCACATGGTGGGTCGGGGACCGCAAGCCACGGCCTGACATGATCGAAGCGATGCAGATCGGCGTAGACCATATCCAGACCAACATGGAGATGCTCAAAACCGGTGTGAATATCCAGGATCTGAGCCGCAACACGCATGTCCTCCCCGAAAAATATCAGAAACTGAAGTATGGTTGTCTCATGCACGGCGTGGGGCTGTGTGATGAATGGCCCCTTGTCGCCTATCCTGACCAGATGGTCGAAGGCGCGTTCGATTATGAGTTACAGGCCGGCATGACCTTATGCGTTGAGGCGCTTATCAGCCCCGAGGACGGCGACTTTTCTATCAAGCTGGAGGATCAGGTCCTGATCACCGAAGATGGATTTGAGAACCTGACGAAATACCCGTTTGATCCTGCGCTAATGGGTGAATGAACAGTTTCGCTTGGGGTCAGACCGTCCCCGAAGCTCGCACGATTGGCTCTCATCAAGCGCAGGATCTGAGGAGTTCGCCGTGTGGTAACATCTCTCACCTTGCCGCGACTGCCTGCATTAAACATTGTGTGACGTCCGGCAGCGGCCCATGTCTTGGCCAGTACCACGCAAGACAACACAGAAAGGTCACGCCATGCCGACCGAAAAGCTTACATTCACCGGCCACGCGGGAGACCAACTGGCGGCTCGCCTCGATATGCCGAATGGTCCGCATCTGGCGACGGCGCTTTTTGCGCATTGCTTTACATGCTCAAAGGATCTGACGGCGGCGCGGCGGATTGCGGCGAGACTGGCGGCGATGGGCATCGCTGTGCTTCGGTTTGATTTCACTGGTCTGGGGCACTCAGAAGGTGAGTTTGAGAACACTAGCTTTACGTCAAACGTGACCGATCTTGTGCATGCAGCACAGGCACTCACGTCGCGCGGGATGGGCCCTGCCTTGATGATCGGCCATTCGCTTGGTGGGGCCGCGGTCTTGAAAGCCGCAAGCCAGATTGAAAGCATCAAGGCCGTTGTGACCATCGGCGCACCCTTTGATCCCAGCCACGTGACCCACAACTTTGCCACGGCAATCCCTGAAATCGTGGATCAAGGCGTTGCTGAAGTCACATTGGGTGGGCGGCCATTCCGGATCGGGAAAGGCTTTGTTGAGGATGTCAGCAACGCATCGCTCAAAGAGGCCGTTGCCAATCTGCGTGCCGCACTTCTGGTCCTGCACGCACCGCGCGACGCGACTGTGGGTATTGAGAACGCGTCAGATATCTTTCTTGCCGCCAAACATCCCAAGAGCTTTGTGACACTGGATGACGCGGATCACCTGATCACCAATCCGGCAGATGCGGAGTATGCAGCCGACGTCATCGCGGCCTGGTCGAAACGGTATCTGAGTTTGCCAGACCCCGAGAAAACCACAGAAGTTCCCGAAGGCGTCTTGCGTGTGACAGAGGCGGACGAGAATGGATTTCTGCAAGATGTGCAGTCTGGTCCTCATCACGTATTGGCAGATGAGCCCGCGAAGTTCGGAGGCACCAACAAGGGGCTGACCCCTTATGGTTTCGTCGCTGCTGGACTTGGGGCGTGCACATCAATGACCATCAGAATGTATGCACGCCGTAAAGGCTGGCCCCTGTCGGGGGTGAGCGTGGACATCACGCACGCCAAAGAACATGCCGCTGATGCAGGCGATCCCGGTGCGAAGGTTGACCACTTCGAAAGGACGATTCACCTGCAAGGTGGCCTGTCAGATGAACAACGTGAACGGCTTCTCGAAATCGCGGATAAATGCCCTGTTCACAAGACGTTAGAGAGGTCTTCGACGGTTGCGACTGTGCTGGCCTCGGACCGTTAGCGGAACCATTTTCCCCAACTATACGTTACTCCTTCAGATCGCGGCGCCAAGCGTCGCCTTAATGAAAGGAGTTTACTATGTTGGGTTGGGCAATCACCTTCCTCGTAATCGCACTTATCGCAGCAGTCCTGGGCTTTGGCGGCATCGCTGGCGCATCTGCTGGTATCGCGCAAATTCTGTTCTTCGTATTCCTCGTCCTGTTCGTGATCTCGTTGATCGCACGCGGCGCACGAAGCGCGAAGTAACGCAATAAAAAAAGGCGCTGCGGATTGCAGCGCCTTTTTTCTTTTCAAGGTGTTCAGCGCTTACTTGCGCGCGTCACCAATCATTTTCCAAACAGCAGGCAGAAGCAGCGCGGCAAGTCCCAGCTTCAGGGCGTCACCGATGAGGAATGGTGTCAGACCCCACTGCAAAATCGGCTGGTCCCATCCGTAAAGGACACCCAGCCACGCCAGACCCGGGATGTAGATCAGTGCATTGCCGGCCAGCATCGCCAGCGCCATTTTGCCCATAGAGCGATCCCATCCAGCGCGTGCCAGAAAACCAAGCGCCAGCGTTGCAAGGACATACCCCACCAGATAGCCACCTGTGTCACCCATCATGTAGGTCAGGCCGTAAGCTTCTGCAGATGATCCTGCGAAGACGTCAAAACCAAGCGCCCCGATGATCATATAGCCAAGAATAGTTGTCAGACCCAGTGTCGGGCCATAAGCCGCGCCAATTGTGAGGACTGCGAACGTTCCCATCGTGATGGGCACTGGCCACATCGGAATTTTGATCTTGGCAGCGATTGCCAGAACCATGATCCCCAAAGCCACCATTGCAACTTGCTTGATGCGCAGCGCGGTGCCTTCGGAGGGGCCAAAGGCCTCAGTCAAAACTTTATCATTCATTGCAAGGGCCATAGATGCCTCCCCTTTTCGTCGACTACATTGAGAGCTTTCTGCCCGATGCCGCGACGCGGCGCAAGCGCGTTGGCGCTATCAAGCGCGGCGATAGCGCGTCACGGACCGATAATCCTTGCGCGGACCTTTGACAGACCAGAGGACCTCCCAGTCGGGAAAGCTGCCGAACAGATAGGTCCCGTGGTACATATCCTCGCCACACAGATGCGGGGTTGCTTGCACCGTTTCGGCAATGGCAAAACTGTGAAACGGGGCACCATCATCATAGGCGACCAGCACCTCGCCGTCTGTAAACGTCCAAAGATAGCGACGTTCCGCCGTCAATGGTGCGCCACCGGCAAAGCGCAATGTGCCGGCCTCTGCGTAATGCACACACCCGTTTTCTTGAACAAAGCGCGCCCTGCCCTCAAGCGTCCCTGTTTGCTTGAGGCGAAAATCGGAAATCTCGCGCGATATCTGCCAGTCCCCGAGAAAGTCTTCCGCTGTTAGCATCATTCGGCAAACGCCCCGTCAGTCGTGCTGCCGTCAGAAGCGATGAACCGCAATTGCGTCCCGTCTGTCGCCATGTCGTAGAAGTCCCAACCGTCCGAAGGTGGCCACTGGCTGCAGTACTGATCACCGCGTACCGCCCAGTACCCCCAACTTTCACGTCCTGCATCGTAAAGCGTGCGCCCTGACGCGTAGAAGCGTTGTGTCGCAGCACTGTAAATCAAGGTCCGGTCAGTCAGAGCCCGTGTGATTTCTGCCCCCGACATGACCCTCCATCCGTCAGCCTGTGCTGGGACTGCAAGCATCAATACTGCGATCAGGACGCGGGTCACGTGTTCTCTCCCTTGAGGCTTTGTGCCAGCCCCCTTATGACGCGAGGCGAAACCACTGCCTACCCTCGAAAAAAGGTGCCTTGCCATGATCCCCCGCTATTCCCGCCCGGAAATGACTGCCATTTGGGAGCCAGCAACCAAGTTCCGCATTTGGTATGAAATCGAGGCGCATGCCTGTGACGCTCAGGCAGAGCTGGGTGTGATCCCGAAGGAAAACGCCGAGGCTGTCTGGAAAGCAAAGGATGTGGAGTTCGACGTGGCGCGGATCGATGAGATCGAGGCTGTCACCAAGCACGACGTTATTGCCTTTCTGACACATCTTGCCGAACACATCGGGTCCGAGGACGCGCGTTTTGTCCATCAGGGCATGACCTCTTCAGATGTGTTGGACACGACACTCAACGTGCAGCTTGTCCGTGCCGCCGATATCCTGATCGCTGACATGGACCGCGTGCTGGCGGCGCTAAAAGACCGCGCCCATGAGCACAAGGACACGGTCCGGATCGGACGCAGCCACGGTATCCACGCCGAACCCACGACAATGGGTCTGACCTTTGCCCGCTTTTATGCCGAAATGGATCGTGGCCGTGCCCGTCTTGTCAATGCACGCGAAGAAATCGCAACCGGCGCGATTTCCGGTGCGGTTGGCACATTCGCCAATATCGACCCGTTTGTTGAGGAACACGTCTGCGCGCAACTGGGCCTGAAACCTGAACCCATCAGCACACAAGTGATCCCGCGCGACCGTCACGCAATGTTCTTCGCCACGCTTGGTGTCATCGCATCGAGCATTGAAAACATCGCAACCGAAATCCGCCACATGCAGCGCACCGAAGTTCTGGAAGCCGAAGAATTCTTCTCAAAGGGGCAGAAGGGGTCTTCGGCGATGCCGCACAAACGCAACCCTGTCCTGACAGAGAACCTCACCGGCCTTGCCCGTCTGGTACGCATGTCCGTTGTGCCTGCAATGGAGAACGTCACGCTCTGGCATGAGCGTGATATCAGCCATTCATCCGTTGAGCGCGCCATCGGCCCCGACACGACCGTTACGCTGGATTTCGCACTTAACCGTCTAGCCGGTGTGATCGAGAAGCTTGTGATCTACCCTGACAATATGCTGGCCAATATGAATAAATTCCGCGGGTTGGTCATGTCTCAGCGCGTCTTGCTTGCCCTGACCCAAGCCGGTGTCAGCCGCGAGGACGCCTATCGCCTCGTGCAGCGTAATGCGATGAAGGTCTGGGAAGAAGGCAAGGACTTTAAAACCGAGCTTCTCGGCGATGACGATGTGCTGGCGGCACTGTCTGCCGAAGAGATCGAAGAGAAGTTCGACCTCGGCTACCATACCAAACATGTAGACACGATTTTTGCCCGCGTCTTTGGCACCTCGGCCTAACGGCCTTCTGCACGGTCCCGCCACCTAAGGCGGGACCGGTAAAGTCTGACTAAGCCATTATGCGGCTGTCGTTTGACCTAAGAAGTCAGGACGCAGCACATTGACATCATGGGGCTGCCGCTTGGCAGTGATCCCTGCCAGCTTGCCTTTCATGGCCACATACTTCCGGTTGTCATGCTCATTCACATATGGTTCGCCAATCGGGTAGACCGGATAACCAATCGTGCGCATGGTCCGTGCAAAAACCGGCGGGCAAAGTGCCATGATTTCGGTGGCGCCATGCTCTTCTGCCTGACGGCACACACCATCAAGCAACAGCCCCAGGCACTGTGACCGTTCCTTGTGGGTCCCAACCTCATCCGCAATTACGATGCGCGTCGCCTCCCAGACTGAAGGTGTCACTTCGGCCTCAGGCAGAATATCTTGCGGGATGCCGATCAGCTTTCCATCAACGGCGTCACGCAGCATGTAGGTATGCGAACCCCACTGCGCGGTTGTCGCCATCGTTCGCATGCCGCCGACAACTTTCCCATCTTTGACGGCGAGCGAGTAAAACGCCTTAGGGTTGTCGTATTGATCCATCTCGACATCCTCGTCATGTGGGATGTCCCAGCCCAGTTGATCGACGAAGAATTGCTTGCGAAGTGCGAGGTATTCGAAGAACGCCGTTCCGTGCTTGTGCAGCTCTGTCAGGTTAAAAGTAATGTTTTGCATGTGCTTCCCTCAGGTTGTAGCCTTTGTCCCAGATGACCCCACATTCATCCGCGCCGGCGACTTGCCGACAACCTAAGGTTAGCGTTAATTCTTCGCTAAGTGAAAAAAAACCGGGCGTTCTGACTAGATTAGACCGAACTGGTTGGCTAATGCGGCAGCTTGCGAGCCCGTTTTTGCACCAAGTTTCTTTTTGGCGTTCTTGAGCCTTTGCTTGACCGCACCCTCGCTCACATTCAACCTGTAGGCGATTTCTTTCAGTCGCAATCCGTCCTTCACCATACCCAGTGCTTCAAGCTCTGCTTTGGTCAGGTTGGTGGGTGGTGCTGCCTCGTGATGACGGCGCCGCAGGTAGGCCAGCAGCAGCTTTGACTCAAGCTCTGTAAATTCACGGTCAGATCGCGCAAAAGATGCAAAGGACCGCTGTGCATTTGCGCCGGAATCGAAGACCGACACCACAAGCCCGTAACGCAGGCCAAAGCTTTGCGCCTGTGACATGATATTGCGGGGATCGTCGATTTTCAGGTCGGACCAGCGGCATGTCCCGACATTGGCATAGGCCCACCTCAGGACAGGATCAAACAGCCCAAAACCGTTGACGGTATAGTGACGGACCCAATCGTCAGGAAGCTCGTTCACCTCTTCCATCGGGAACGCAAAGCCGATCCGCAAAGCAATGTAGTAACCTGCCGGCGCTAGCTGTCCAATCTCGTCAAGGCCGAGAAGATCTGACATATTTCTACCTCAAAGGTCCCCGACCGGCATAAAACAAAGTGTTTGTGGCATCAACGCTAATGCGACTAGAATAGGGGCGTTAGCATTTGGATAACACCAAATTGTGTATCATCTGCCCACCTACCCCAAGTTGAGTACAACATGTCGACGAATGAAACCATAGTTAGTGAAGCCCTCGGACGTCTCCATAAGTTGAGTCCCGCTGGATATGCACTCGGGTTTCATATCGAGCTGATGGCGCCCAAGTTTGTCTTTCAGACCTACCCGAAGGCATGGCTGGACCACTATTCCAGCAACGGATTGTTGATGGTTGATCCGATGGTTGCATGGGGTTTCTCGAACGAAGGAACAGAGCGCTGGTCGAACCTTGATGACAGCTCCGGCGTGATGAAACTCGCGTCTGAATACGGCATGAAGTTTGGTGCGGTTGTTGCCGTGAACACCAATGGAAGCCGCAGTTTGGGCGGCTTGGCGCGATCGGATCGCGAACTGACAGATGAAGAGATTGAACTGATCTTCAAGGACATGAAACTGATCCACGATGCGACCGCAGATACCTCCGAACTGAACGAGGCGACGCTTGCGCATCTCAAGAAGATGGCAGTCATGGTGACCCACCCCGGATCGTAGCGTTAGGCTAGACGAATTCTTTACCTCCTTCAGGCTAAGGCAGTCTGATGGAGACACCCAACACATATCCACTCACCCAGCGACAAAAAGCCGCCGCTGTCGTTCAACTCATGATTGAAACGGGCGATGGGATCGAACTGGCGAAACTGCCCGAATCGACACAAAGCGCGCTGACGGATGCTTTGGGGGACATCAGACGGATCAGCAGGCAGGATCTCGATGCGATTGTGGCCGAGTTTACCGCGGAAATCGAAAGCATCGGCCTGACTGCGCCAGGCTCACGGGACGGCGCGATTGAGGCACTCTCAGCGCATTTAAGCCCACCCTTGGCCGAAAGCCTGCGCCAACAGCTGACATCCGTGCGGGAAGGCGATCACTGGCCGCTGGTAGTGGACCTGCCAGAGGCGGAGATCGTCAAGATCATGCAAAACGAAAGCATTGAGGTTTCCGCAATCGTGCTGTCCAAAACCCAAGTCAGCAAAGCTGCCGCCGTTCTGTCCAAGCTTGAGGGGCCGCACGCCCGCGCCATCACATATGCAATGTCAAAGACAGCAGACGTCAAACCCGATGCAGTCCGCAGGATCGGGGCAGCACTGGCACAGGATTACGCGCGACCCAGCCCGCGCGCCTTTGATAAGCCTCCCGTGCAGCGGCTGGGTGCTGTTTTGAATGCGACACCATCAGAGACCCGCGAAGATGTGCTGGAACATCTTGATGCCCAGGATCGGCCCTTTGCCAGTGATGTCCGAAAGGCGATCTTCACGTTCAAGGATATCGCACCGCGTGTTCAGGCCACCGATATCCCGAACGTGATCCGCAACGTGGATAACACAGCACTCAGCACCGCCCTAGCTGCGGCCAGCGCGAGTGATGATGCACATGTAAAATCGGCAGAGTTTATCCTTTCCAGCCTTTCCCAAAGGATGGCCTCGCAGCTTCGCGATGAAATCGACGAGCGCGGCAAGGTGCAGAAAGACAAGGCAGAAGCAGCCATGGCAGAGGTCACGGCAGCCATTAGGGAAATGGTCGAGGCTGGACTGATCACCCTCAAAGACCCTGACGATGAACTCGCTCCAGATTGATCTTATGTCGATTGCGGCCTTAGCCACCCCTGCCCTGAAAATATGATTCACCCTGTTTCGGATTTGCGTTACGCTCACAAGCATGAGCACAACATCCAAATCCTTCGACGGGCGGCGCTGGCACGACATGGGCGGAACAGCCGCCGGGCCTGTACCTGACGCCTCACATGATTTCGCACTTTGGGAAAAACGCGTTGACGCCCTGCTGGTGATAGCGTCTTCAGAAGGTCATTTCACGGTCGATGGTCTGCGACGCGTCCTTGAAGATATGGGGGAAGAAGCGTTTGAAACCATGTCATACTACGAACGCTGGATTTCCTCGGTCAATCAGAACCTGATCGAAGCCGGTGTTTATACGACTGCCGAACTTGCCACCAAAATGACCGAGGTCGCCGCACGCGGCCCGACATATGGGGAGGCCGCAAGTGACTGAACGCACATATCTGCGGGTCCGTGAGGATATGCCGCCGGGCCACGTGAGAACGCCTGCCTACTTGCGCGGCAAAACAGGATGGATCGAACGCGAGCTTGGATCCTTTCCTAATCCCGAAGAACTCGCCTATCGCCACGCCGGAACCCCGACACCATTGCTGCGGGTCCGGTTTTCGATGGCGGAGGTATGGGGCGATGCGGCAGAGAATCCGCAAGACACGCTCGATGCTGAAATCTACGCCCACTGGCTTGCGCCTGCGGAGGCACCCCATGCCACATGATCACCATGACCACCTGTCACCATCAGGTCACCCCTATCGGCCGGATAACGATCACCCGCTTACCTATTGGCAGCAAATGGAAATCGCGGTGCGCGAGTTGCTGATCGAAAAGGGTGTGACCACAGCCGCAGAGATCAGCGCCCAAATTGACGCTATGGATGCGCGATCCCCTACTGATGGCGCAAAAGTCGTGGCGCGCGCGTGGACCGACCCTGCCTTTCGCGAGGCGTTGTTTGCCGACGCCAGTGCGGCAACGCGCGAGATGGGTTTTGATATCGGGCCCATGCGCCTGATTGCGCTTGAGAATACAGCAGAGGTCCATAACGTCGTCGTCTGCACCTTGTGTTCGTGCTATCCGCGCAATCTTTTGGGATTGCCGCCGGACTGGTACAAATCCCGCGCCTATCGCGCCCGCACCGTCAAGGAACCGCGCAAGGTGCTTGCGGAGTTTGGCGTCGATCTGCCCGATGGCACGACGGTCCGGGTGCACGACAGCACTGCCGATATGCGCTACGTGGTGATCCCGATGCGCCCTGAAGGGACAGAAGGGCTTGATGAGGAGGCGCTTGCCGCACTCGTCACCAGAGACAGCATGATCGGCACCGGACTGGCAAAGGCACCCTAACGCCCGTGGCAAAGACAACCTCAAGCTCAAAGGCCGCCGATTGGGTGACCGACCGTATGTTACGTGCGATGATTGCCGCGCTGAGGCGTCGCCCTTATGCGGAGCGCATCGCCCGTTTTGGACGCATCACAGCAAAGGCAATTGGGCCACTCTCTGGCTATACCAAGCGTGCCGAAAATAATCTGGCGCGGATCTATCCTGAAATGTCGGCCACCGAACGCCGTGCGCTTGCAGACGCCGTCTGCGACAACTTCGGTCGCAGCTTTATGGAATTCCAGTCATTTCGTGAGTTCACCGATCACGCGGCAGCCCTGCCCCCGGTCGGACCGGGACTGCCGGTTCTGGCAGAGGCAGCAGCGGCGAAACGGCCCGTGATCCTTGCCGGTGCGCACTTCGGCAACCCTGAAGCCCCAAGGCACGCCCTTTCCGCACTTGGCTACGAGATTGGCAGTCTCTACCGGCCCATGACCAACCCCTATTTCAACGAGCTTTACGTCGGCGCGCTTGAATCGCTCGGCGCGCCCTGCTTTGCCCAAGGCCGTCAAGGCACAATGGCTTTTGTCAAACACCTGAAGCGCGGCGGGATGGCAACGCTCTACTTTGACGTCTCAGCCGGTCACGAGCGCCTGCCTTTTCTGGGTCATAAGGCAAAGACGGCCATCTCGCTTGCCGAAATTGCATTACGGGTTGATGCGATTGTGATCCCAGTCTTTGGCATCCGCCAAGACGACGGTGTTTCATTCCAGATCGAGGTCGAAGCGCCAATTCCGCACACTACACCCGTTGAGATGATCCTCGCGCTCAATGCGCGGCTTGAGGCGCAGATTGCGCGTCATCCGTCACAATGGTTCTGGGTGCATCGGCGGTGGAAGGATGGCGGTCAGCCCTAGCGAAGCTGTGCTGCGCCAACGATGGGTCCATGACCAACAGACTGAAGCAACACCACAACCGGTTCGTCACCACTGATTGTCGCACGTAACCGCAACGCCTGACGTCCGTCCCACTGCGCGACCGCATCCCACGCCGTAACGATATTGGCATAGCTTATGGTGCGACCCGCGTTTTCGCCGCGCCGAATGTCGACGGTGGCTTTTGGCAAGTAGCGGACGATCTGCACCTCATACTGGCCGCGCGGGCCGGGATCAGCACCGATTGTCACTGTGTTGCCCTGACGCACGACTGACACGTCAAAGACCTGACCCAAGGCCAGATGACGCTCCACTGCGCCCATGACCTCGCCGGTGCGCGACCCGACAAGATGGTCCTGCCCGTTGATCACCATTTGAGGGGTATAAACGATCCGTTCATTGGCCGCCCTTGCATAACCGTGCTGGCGTTGGGTGTTTTCGGGCCGGCCAAAAATGTCTTTCCAACCGATGTAATCCCAATAGTCGACGTGAAGTGCGAGCGCGATCACGTCCTCTCGCGCGGCCAGATCATGCAAGAGCGCATCTGCAGGCGGACAAGAGCTGCACCCTTGCGAGGTGTAAAGCTCAACCACCACCGGACCATCCTCAGCGACGGCGTGCTGCGCGCTGAAAAAACCGAGAAATGACAGAACTGCGAAGAGAACGCGCATGACGGGCCTTTGGTTGAGTGATTTCATTCAGGTTTAGAGGCCTTGCGCTGAAATGACCAATCAACGAATTGCGAGTGTAGCGTTAAGATTATTTCAAACATCAAGGCTGTTGATCTTGATTGTGTGCAATAGTATACAGCGCGCGAAATCGCAGGATTCGCGATGCGTGCTTTTTGGCCCACATCGATCAGAAATGCCTGCAATGCTTTAGCCACGGAAGGGAAACGCATGCCAATTACAGTCGGCAAGGATACCGCACAAACCCGCAAGACCATGACGGTCGGCGATCAGTCAGTCGCTTATTATTCGATCCCCGCTGCCGAGGCTGCGGGTCTTGGTGACTTCTCCAAACTGCCTGCGGCCTTGAAGGTGGTTCTCGAAAACCTGCTGCGTTTTGAAGATGGCGGCTTTTCGGTTTCCGTCGACGATATCAAGGCGTTCTCGGAATGGGCCGACAAAGGTGGTAAGAACCCGCGTGAAATCGCCTACCGCCCTGCCCGCGTTCTGATGCAGGACTTCACCGGCGTGCCTGCGGTTGTTGACCTTGCCGCCATGCGCGACGGCATCGTGGCACTGGGTGGCGATGCGCAGCAGATCAACCCGCTGAACCCTGTCGATCTGGTCATCGACCACTCGGTTATGATCGACGAATTCGGCAACCCGCGTGCCTTCCAGATGAACGTGGATCGCGAGTATGAGCGCAACATGGAACGTTACCAGTTCCTGAAATGGGGTCAGGGCGCGTTCAACAACTTCCGCGTTGTGCCGCCAGGCACCGGCATCTGCCATCAGGTGAACCTTGAGTATCTGGCGCAGACCGTCTGGACAGACGAAGACCAGAATGGCGAAACAGTCGCTTATCCTGACACCCTCGTCGGTACAGACAGCCACACCACAATGGTCAACGGTCTGGCCGTCCTGGGCTGGGGCGTTGGCGGGATCGAAGCCGAAGCCGCCATGCTGGGCCAGCCGGTCTCGATGCTGATCCCTGAAGTCGTGGGTTTCGAGCTGACAGGCGAGATGGTCGAAGGCACAACAGGCACCGACCTCGTTCTGAAGGTCGTGGAAATGCTGCGTGAGCTTGGCGTTGTTGGCAAATTCGTCGAGTTCTATGGCGAAGGTCTTGACCGTCTGCCACTGGCCGACCGTGCGACAATCGCAAACATGGCGCCTGAATACGGTGCGACCTGTGGTTTCTTCCCGATTGACGGCGAAACGCTCCGCTACCTGCGCAACACCGGTCGCGACGAAGACCGCATTGCCTTGGTCGAAGCCTATGCCAAGGAAAACGGGTTCTGGCGTGATGAAAACTACGCGCCGATCTATTCGGACACTTTGCACCTCGACATGGGCACCATCGTGCCTGCGATCTCTGGTCCGAAGCGTCCGCAGGATTACACGCCGCTTGATCAGGCATCTTCTGCCTTCATGGACGTGGTCAACGAATATCGCGGCATCGACAGCAGCGATGCCGCTGACAAGATGGCATCCGAGGGCCCTGCCCCCAAAGAGCCAATGGACCCGCGCAAGAGCCAACCTGTCGCTGGTGAGGAATACGAATTGCGCGACGGCTCGGTTGTGATCGCCTCGATTACGTCCTGCACGAACACATCGAACCCTTACGTGATGATCGGCGCAGGTCTGGTCGCGCGCAAGGCCCGCGAACTGGGCCTGAACCGCAAACCTTGGGTCAAGACATCTCTCGCACCGGGTTCGCAGGTTGTATCGGAATACCTCGAAGCCGCTGGCCTGCAGGAAGACCTTGATGCGATCGGTTTCAACCTTGTGGGTTACGGGTGCACGACCTGTATCGGTAACTCCGGTCCGATCCAGAAAGAGCTGTCAGAGGCCATCGCCGAAGGCGATCTGATCGCAACCTCCGTGCTGTCAGGCAACCGCAACTTCGAAGGCCGGATCTCGCCTGATGTGCGCGCCAACTACCTTGCCTCGCCGCCGCTTGTCGTGGCTTACGCGCTGGCTGGCGATATGAATATTGACCTCACGAATGACCCGCTGGGTCAGGACAAGGACGGCAATGATGTCTACCTCAAGGACATCTGGCCGACCTCTGCCGAGATCAATGAACTGGTCGAGAAAACCGTCACACGCGAAGCCTTCCAGAAGAAATACGCTGACGTCTTCAAGGGTGATGAAAAGTGGCAGGCTGTCGAAACCTCCACTGGCGAGACCTACGATTGGCCGGCGACATCAACCTATGTCCAGAACCCGCCTTACTTCCAGGGTATGTCGAAGGACGCAGGCTCTATCAACGACGTTGTTGATGCCAAGGTTCTGGCGGTTCTTGGTGACATGGTTACAACCGACCACATCTCCCCTGCAGGCTCGTTCAAGGAAAGCACACCAGCAGGTCAGTATCTGATCGAACGTCAGGTGCCTGTGCGCGAGTTCAACAGCTACGGATCGCGCCGTGGTAACCACGAGATCATGATGCGCGGCACATTTGCCAACATCCGCATCAAGAACGAGATGCTCGACGGTGTCGAAGGTGGCTACACCAAAGGACCTGACGGCGAACAGACGTCGATCTTTGAAGCCTCAATGGCGCATCAGGCCAACGGCACACCACTCGTTATCTTCGGTGGCGAGCAGTATGGTGCGGGTTCATCGCGCGACTGGGCAGCCAAAGGCACATCCCTGCTGGGCGTCAAGGCCGTCATCGCGGAATCATTTGAACGTATCCACCGGTCTAACCTGGTTGGTATGGGCGTTGTCCCGTTCGAGTTCACCGGCGGTGATACACGCAAGTCGCTCGGTCTGACCGGCGAGGAAACCGTGACCATTGAGGGACTTGAGACCGTGAAGCCTTTGCAGGACGTCACAGCCAAGATCGAGATGGCCGACGGTTCGGTCAAAGAGGTGACACTTAAGTGTCGTATCGATACGGCCGTCGAGATTGAATACATCCAGAGCGGTGGTGTGCTGCACTACGTTCTGCGCAATCTCGCCAAGGCAGCCTAAGCGCCACAACAAACACATTGAAAGGCCCGGGGGTAACAATCCCGGGCCTTTTGCATTGGTGCAATCGCCGGAGCCTCCGGCGGGAGTATTTTTGGCAAAATGATGAAGGGCGCTTGGCCCTTATTCCATCGCTTTCGCGAGTTCAGGCAAAAACCGCTGTTCATAGTCAGAGCCGACCAGCGGGCCGACAAACCGGAAAAGCACAGTCCCATCCCCGTCGACAATAAATGTCTCAGGCGGTGCGGTGACGCCCCAGTCAATTGCAACACGTCCGCGCAGGTCAAACCCGGTGGCAAAGAACGGGTCTTCGTAGTCGATCAGATATTGCGAGGCCTGTTCCTGCTGGTCGCGAAAATTGAGACCAGCAATCCGGTAGCCCTGCGCCTCGAGGTCGAGCAGGTTGGGATGCTCTGCGCGGCATGGCGGACACCAGCTTGCCCAGAAATTGACGATGGTAATGTCGCCGGTCCGCAAATCCGCATCCGTAATCTGTGTGGTGCCGTTCACCGCCTCTGACGGCACAGGTGGCGCGGGGTTGCCGATAAACGTCGAAGGAAGCTCGTCAGGGTTGTCACGCAACATCCCGGCAATCGCCAAACCGGCGAAGGCTGCAAATATGGCCGGCGGCAGGATCATAAGTGGCGAGATCTTAGCCATTTCTTTCGACATCCTCCAAGGCGGCACGCACTTTGATGTAGCGGCGATAGCTCATCCAGATGAGGGCCACCAGCAGCGCAATGCTCACCGCATAGGCTGACAGGACTTCTGCGGCATAAGCTCCAAGATCAGGCACGGCGCGCCCTCGCTTCCAAGGCGCGCATCCGGCGTGCGCGGATTTCGGTACGGGTGCGCATCAGCACCAGAGCGATGAAGAGCAGCACAAAGCCTGCAATGCAGACGAGCAAAGGAAACCAGAATACATCCGAGATGTTCTCTTCCTTGTCGAGTGACAGCGATGCCCCCTGATGCAGTCCCTGATTCCAGAAGAGCACAGCATACCGCGACAGGATCGCAAAGACCGATCCCACCATGCAAAGCACGCTGGTCAGATCAGCCGCCGTATCGGGATCCTCAATCGCTTCCCACAGGGCGATATAGCCAAGATAAAAGAGAAACAGGATCAAAAACGACGTCAGCCTGGGATCCCACGCCCAGTAGGTGCCCCACATCGGCTGCCCCCAGATGCCGCCGGTAAAGAGCGCAATCAGGGTAAAGACCACCCCCACAGGCGCTGCCGCACGGGCCGCAAGGGCGGACACGTGATGCCGTCTGACGACCCAGATCAGTGAGGCGACCAGCATCATGATCCAGGCGTTGATGGCCATCAGTGCCGAAGGCACATGCAGGTAGATGATCTTGACGGTCGAGCCTTGCCGGAAGTCATCAGGCGTAAAGAAGAAGCCCCAAATCAGCCCCACGACCAGGCATATGCCAGCCAGGGCAAATGTCCATGGCAACACCGGACGGGTCCAGCCCATGAACTTCTTCGGATTGGCATATTCCCACATCGACATGACCGGTTATCTAGCCTTCCTCATAGTGCCCAACAATCCCCCTTCACCGCAGATTGATGCGCAACGTCGCCGCAGTTGCGAAAGGGAGCAATGCAAAACAGCCTGCTGTGATCCCGCCCATCAACATCAGTGCCCCAGTCGGGTCGAGGCCTTCTGCGCCACGGCGCACAGCCTCGGCCCCGAAGATCAGGGTCGGGACATAAAGTGGAAGAACCAAGAGCGACAAGAGCAGCCCGCCGCGGCGCAACCCCACGGTCAGCGCCGCACCAAAGGTACCAATCATCGACAAGGCAGGCGTGCCGATCAGAAGCGAGAGCAGAAGGTAGAAATATGCCTCAGGTGCAAGGCTGAGCAGGAACCCGAGGACAGGTGCCGCAAAGGTCAGTGGCAGGCCTGTCGTGATCCAATGCGCCAGCGCCTTTGTCATCGCGACGCCCTCCATAGGAAGCGGAGAGGTCGCAAGCAGCGCCAGCGATCCATCCTCGTAGTCAAGCGCGAAAATCCGGTCGAGCGACAGCAAGGCAGCAAGCAGCGAAGCCACCCAAAGGATACCAGGCGCGATTCGCGACAGAAGCGCAGTCTCTGGTCCGACGCCGAACGGCACAAGCACAACCACAATGAGAAAGAAGGCAAGCCCCAGACCAAAGCCCCCACCTGCCCTGATCGCCAGCCGCAGGTCACGCCACAAAAGCGCAATCACAGGAAGGCCTCATCCGCGCCGCCTTCGGCATCAGGTGCTGCTTTAAACGGTGTCAGATCGAGCTCTGGCGCCGCGATGCCAAGGTCGATATGCGTTGCAATAACGGCCACGCCGCCCGAGGCCAGATGCTTGTCCTGCAACCAACTTGCAAAAAGCCTCACGGAGAAGCCGTCGAGCGACACAGTCGGTTCGTCCAGAAAAAGCACCTTGCGGCCAATCACGCCCAACCGTGCCAGTCCCAGACGCCGCTTTTGTCCGGCTGACAAGGTCCCGCCCATACGGTTTTTCAGATCGGCCAAATCGAAGGTTTCCAGAATGTCACCAGGGAGTGTCGCACCGTGCACATCGGCCCAGAACTTGAGGTTCTCGGTCACCGTGAGCGCGGTCTTGATGCCGTCAGCATGGCTTGCGTAGGCGCCTTCATCCTCAGGGTAGCTCACTTCGCCTTCAATCGCGGGCTGCAGACCGGCAAGGGTCCGCAAGAGCGTGGTTTTCCCGATACCGTTTGGCCCGCGCAGAATAAGCGCATGGCCTGCCTCGACAGAGAAGCTGACATCAGCGAGGACTGGCACGCCGCCTCGGGCGCAGGTCACGCCAGAGACAGTCAGCATCAGACCGGCAGCAAGGCGACCGCCACGCGGCGCCCCTCTGACAAAAGCACATTGTAGGTGCGGCACGCCGCCGGTGACGCCATGGCCTCTACCCCGATACCTGCGTCCTCGAGGGTTTCGCGAAAGGTTTTTGGGGGATGCGCGATTTCAGCACCTGTTCCGACAAAGAGGACGTCGATGTCGCCAACCACACCAAGCACAGTGTCGACGTCGTCAAACCCGCCCCAGGTTTTCACGCCTGATGGCAGCACAACAACCGGTCCGTCGTGTTTTTGGCCACCAATCCGGAAAAAGCCCGGCCCGTAGCCATCGATTGGCACCGCGTCATTGTAGCTGATTTCGTTAAGGCGCATGGCTGCTCCTTCAGGTGTCGATGTGACCGTAGCGGGTGCCCGCGCTTGGGTCCTTCTTGGACCAGTCGCGTTTTACGCCCAAGACCAAGAGGATCGCCGACGCAACGAAGATCGACGAATAGGTGCCGATAATCACGCCCCAGATCATCGCAAAGACGAAACCGCGGATCACGTCACCGCCGAGCACAAAAAGCGAAATGAGCGCCAGAAGTGTCGTGACCGAGGTCATCAATGTCCGGCTAAGCGTTTCATTGATCGAGAGGTTCAAAACCTCCTTGAGGTCTTTTTTCTTGTACTTGCGCAGGTTCTCGCGGACGCGGTCAAAGACAACCACAGTGTCGTTGATCGAATAGCCGACGATTGTCAGCAGGGCTGCGATGATCGCCAAATCGAATTTGATCTGAAGCTCACTGAAGATACCAATCGTCAGGATCACATCGTGACTGAGCGCCAAAACAGCACCGATGGCAAACTGCCATTCAAACCGCAGCCAGATGTAGAGCAGGATCGCGACAACCGCCAAAGCGACAGCGATAATCGCAGTCTGGATCAATTCGCCAGACACCTTTGGCCCAACAGATTCTACCGATGGGAAAAGCATGTCGGGGTCAAGCGTCCTAAGCGCAGCTTGGATCGCCTCGATCGTTTCTGATGCAATCCGTTCATCGCCTTCTTGCGCCTGAATGCGCACCATCGCGACGAATTGGTTTTCTTCAAAGGTTGGATCGAAGACTTCGGCGATTGAAACATCACCAAGCTCAAGCGGTTCCAGAACAGCGCGGTAAGCAGCCACATCAACAGGCTGCTCTGATTGGGTTCTGATGCTCGTCCCACCCTGAAAGTCGATCCCGTAATTCAGCCCTTGGATCAGGAATGATGCGAAAGCGATCACCATCGCAACCATGGAAATGCCAAGCCAGATGCGGGCGCGGCTGAAAAAGTCGATGGAGGTGTTTTCGCGAACCAGTCTCAGACGCATATCAGACCTCGATTGTCTTTGGGCGGGTGCGCGAGAACCAGATCACGATCAGGGACCGTGTGACGAAAATCGCGGTGAAAACGGATGTGATGATGCCAAAACCCAAGGTCACGGCGAAACCACTGACGGGGCCTGACCCCATGGTGAAAAGGATCACAGCAGTAATGAACGTGGTGATGTTGGCGTCAATGATGGACGACAGGGCCTTTTCATAACCAAGCTCGATTGCGCGTGCAGGCCCCTTGGCTGTCTTGAGTTCTTCACGGATCCGCTCGAAGACGATGACATTGGCATCCACGGCCATACCAATCGTCAGCACGATCCCCGCAATACCCGGCAGCGTCAGCGTTGCCCCGACGATGCTCAACAGCCCGAAGATCAGCCCGACGTTGATCACAAGCGCGATATTGGCGAAAAGCCCGAAAAGACCGTAGCTCAACATCATGTAAACAAGGATCGCGATCCCGGCGACGATACAGGCCACCTGCCCGGCCGCAATGCTGTCAGCACCCAGTTCAGGGCCAATGGTGCGTTCTTCAAGAAACTCAAGTTCCGCCGGCAGCGCACCCGCTCTTAGCAAAACAGCGAGGTTGGTTGCTTCTTCGACGGTGAAGTTGCCGGTGATAATGCCTGAGCCCCCTGGAATATGGCTCTGGATGGTCGGCGCCGAAATGACTTCGTTGTCGAGAACAATCGCGAAGGGGCTCCCGATGTTCTCAAGCGTGTAATCGCCAAACTCGCGCGCCGCTGACGTGTTGAACCGGAAGCCGACAGCAGGACGGCCATTCTGGTCAAAATCAAGCTGAGCGTTTTCCAGATCTTCGCCAGTCACCACCGGACGGCGTTCGATAATGTAAAAGACATTCGGCTCATCGAGGGCCGGCACAACGATATTGCCGGTTCCCGCAGACGCATCTGCTTCGGCCGTGCGCCCGACAACGGGATTGAACGTCAGCTGTGCCGTCGTTCCCAGAAGTTCGATAATCTCATTGGCGGACCCGACACCCGGCACTTGCACCAAAATCCGGTCAGACCCTTGTCGCTGGATCGTGGGCTCACGCGTGCCGACCTCGTCGATCCGGCGTCTGATGATTTCGAGCGTTTGCAGGATCGTGCGCTCGTTCATCGCCACGATTTCTGCCTCCGACAAGGTGATCGTCAGGAGCGTGCCGTCAATCGAGACATCAATGTTTGTGGCAGCCGCCCCTGTGAAAGAGGCAACTGGCGTGGCCAGGCCACGCACGATTTGAAACGCCTCAGTTGCGCCAGCCTCTTCAGAGATGCGAACGCGTAATTCGGTTGGCGGGCTGTCCTCGCGGGTCACAAAACCGACTGAGTTGCGCTCGGCGGCAAGCGCGTCGCGCACCGTTGGCCAGAACCCTTCGAGAAACGACGCGTGCACATCCTCAACCTGCACCTCGACCAGAAGATGCGCGCCACCACGCAAATCAAGCCCAAGATTGACCAGACCGGACGGCAGGAATTCCGGCCAGAGGCTCGCATCCTCTTGCAATGCGGCGTTGGTTTGCCCCGTTTCAATGATCGCCATGGCGTCATTGTGGGTCTCGACGCGCGAGTAAAACGCATTGGGCATGGCGAAAACCAAGCCAACGACGACCGTAAGCCAGATCATCACAAGCTTGGGGAACGAAATATTGAGCATCAGCAGCGCCTTTTGCGGCAGAGTTTACGACTTTGCCGGTTCGGTCTTGTTCATCACGGTTGCGATCGTGGACTTCACCACGCGAACTTTGACACCGTCTGCAATCTCGACTTCAACCTCATTGGCGTCGTCTTTGACTTTGACGATTTTGCCAACAACGCCGCCTTGCGTGATGATCTGATCGCCACGGCGCAGGGCCTCAAGCATTGCAGTATGCTCTTTCACTTTTTTCTGCTGCGGACGGATCAGCAGGAAATACATGATCACAAAGATCAAAAGGAGCATAATCAGGTCTTCAGGTCTCATTTCCCATCCCTTTTATAGGCGCAGCACAGCCGCTTATCGAAGTCGCGGCACATTATGTCCCGACCACTCGATTGGCAACCGCGATTGCCTTCTATTTCACGCTTGGTTTTCGATATGGGGTGCGGTCTGCGAGAAAGCAAACGACCTTTCAGATGACGGCAGGAAAGGACAGGCAAAATTGGCAGTTTCCTTGACTTGCGCAATCAGGCATATGACGCGCACTTCAATCAATCACCGAGGACGATACCATGCATGATATTCGCATTATCCGTGACAACCCGGCTGCATTTGATGCCGCCCTGTCTCGTCGTGGGATGTCGCCCGTATCCTCCAAGATCCTCGCCATCGACGAAGCGCGCCGCGCCAAAATCCTTGCCGCAGAGACCGCGCAGGCCGAGGCCAATAAAGCGGCCAAAGAGGTTGGCGCCGCAAAAGCACGTGGCGATGAGGAAGAATTCCAGCGCCTGCGCACGCTTATGGCTGACAAGAAAGCTGAAATCGCCGCCCTGAACGAGGAAGCAAAGGCAGAAGATGCCAAACTGAATGACCTCTTGATGGGTATCCCGAACCTGCCGGACGAAAGCATCCCCGACGGCGAGGACGAGGACGACAATGTTGAAATCCACCGCTGGGGCGAGCCGCGCACCTTCGACTTTCAACCCGTCGAACACTACGAGGTGCCAGCAATCCGCCCCGGCATGGATTTTGAAACAGCCGCCAAGCTCTCAGGCAGCCGTTTTGTTCTTCTTTCGGGCGCAGTGGCACGGCTCCATCGTGCCTTGGCGCAATTCATGCTTGATGTGCACGTCGAAGAACATGGACTAACCGAAACCATCACACCGGTGCTGGTCCGGGAAGACATGATGTATGGCACAGGACAATTGCCCAAATTCGGCGAGGACAGCTATCAGACCACAAACGGCTGGTGGCTGATCCCGACGGCAGAAGTGACTTTGACCAATATCGTCAACGGGATGACGATTGAGGAAAACTATCTGCCACGGCGCTATGTCGCGCACACCCAGTGTTTCCGGTCAGAGGCCGGCAGCGCGGGCCGCGACACATCCGGCATGCTGCGCCAGCACCAGTTTGAAAAAGTCGAAATGGTCAGCATCACGCGCCCAGAGGACAGCGCCGCGGAACATGACCGCATGACGCAACAGGCCCAAACGATCCTTGAGAAACTCGGCCTGCCCTACCGGACTGTCGTGCTTTGCACAGGCGATTTGGGTGCCGGAATGCGCAAGACCCACGATATCGAAGTCTGGCTACCCGGGCAGAATGCCTACCGCGAGATCAGTTCTGTTTCGATCGCAGGTGATTATCAGGCGCGGCGGATGAATGCCCGCTACAAACCGGCAGAGGGCGGCAAACCCCAGTTTGTCCACACGCTCAACGGTTCGGGCCTCGCCGTCGGCCGCACGTTGATCGCGGTCATCGAAAACGGTCAGCAAGCCGATGGCTCCGTTGATCTGCCAGAGGTCCTGCACCCCTACCTGCGCGGTGGCACGCGGATCACCGCAGAGGGTCAGCTCGTCTGATTACTCTTTTGGACCGAGGCGGGTTGCGCAATCCGCCTCGCCTCTTTCAAGGGTCTGGGTATTGGAACCAACTGCTGCAACGCGGCGTTTGCCCGATATGAAAAAATTAGCCGCCTATATCACACTCGTACTGACAGCGACCTTCGTGCTGTCTCCGCTTGTTGCAAATCCGTTCAGCGGATTTCGCGCCGATCAACTTCCTATCCCGCAAGTCGAACCGCCCGTTCAGCCTGCGGGCTATGCCTTTGCGATCTGGGGACTGATCTACACATGGCTTGCGGTTTCAGCACTTTACGGCGTTGTCAAACGACCGGAGGCCGCTGATTGGCACCGCGCGCGCTGGCCGTTGATTGTCAGCCTGGCTGTCGGCACGCCTTGGCTCGCGATAGCGAACAATAGCGCAGTTTGGGCCTCGATCACGATTTTCATCATGGCGGCAGGCGCAATCGTTGCACTTCTGCGGACGCCGGAACGCGACATCTGGCTGTTCCGCGTCCCCGTCGGAATTTACGCAGGCTGGCTGACAGCCGCCTCATTCGTGTCGCTTGGCAGCACTGCCGCTGGCTACGGCCTCATTACAGACCAGACAGGCTGGGCTTATCTTGGAATTGCCGGTGCGCTTTTGGTCGCCGCACCGGTGCAATGGTTCAGCAAGGCACCATCCTACGGTCTGACGGTCGTCTGGGCCTTGGTGGCAATCATCGTTGCCAACCAACTTGACCTCTGGACCGTATCAGCGATGGCTGCGGTCGGTATCGCGATCATGCTTGCGCTTGTCGCAATGCGTCGGCCTAGCGGTCTGTCGGCTTCTTCTTGAGATGCTTTGACAGACGCGAGGGTTGCGAAGACTTCTTGTCCTTGTACGGGTTCTTGTCGCCCTGATCACGCAGGTAGAGCCTGATCGGCGTACCGGGCATATCAAAATCAAGCCGTAAACCGTTGATCAGATAGCGTTTATAGCTGTCCGGGACCATATCGGGGAAAGATGTCATCACGACAAACGCCGGTGGTCGGGTCTTCACTTGCGTCATGTAGCGCATCTTGATCCGTCGCCCGCCTGGCGCCGGTGGCGGGTGCTGTTCCAGCATTCCCGTCAGCCAGCGGTTCAGGTTCGCCGTTGTCACACGCCGGTTCCAGACATCATGTGCACGCATGATCGCCTGCTGCAGACGATCCAGCCCTTTTCCGGTCTTGGCTGAGACTGTCACCAGCGGTGCACCACGCAGTTGCGGCAACAGACGCTCAAAGCTTTCTTTCAAATCGCGCAGTTTGTCCTGCTTGTCGTCTTCGGTGTCCCATTTGTTCACAGCAACGACGACGGCTCGCCCTTCGCGTTCGGCAAGATCAGCAATACGCAAATCCTGTTGCTCAAACGGGATTTCGACATCCAGCAAGACGACCACGACTTCTGCGAATTTGACGGCGCGCAAGCCATCAGACACGGAGAGCTTTTCGATCTTTTCTTGGACCTTCGCCTTTTTGCGCATCCCTGCGGTGTCAAAAATCCGCATTGGCACACCGCCCCAGTCCTGCTGGACCGAGATCGCGTCGCGCGTGATGCCAGCCTCGGGACCGGTTAAGAGGCGCTCTTCCCCGATGATCTTGTTGATCAGCGTCGATTTGCCAGCGTTCGGACGACCGACCACTGCAATCTGCAAGGGCCGCGCCTTCGTTGGAATACGCGCTGCATCTTCGTCATCATCTCCGACATCAACGTCTGTCTCAGGCAAGTCGGCTTCGGCCTGTTCGGCACGCGCCTCAGCGATTGGTGTCAGGGCGTTGTAAAGATCAAGCAGGCCTTCGCCATGTTCTGCCGACAAGCGGATCGGCTCGCCCAGACCCAGTGCATAGGCCTCCAGAATGGTGGCATCAGCCGCCTTTCCTTCGGCCTTGTTGGCCGCAAGGATCACATTGGCATTCTTCTTGCGCAGGATATCTGCAAAGACCTCATCGGCGGGCAAAAGTCCCGCGCGAGCGTCAATCATGAAAAGGCAAACGTCGGCCATTTCGACCGCGCGTTCGGTCAAACGACGCATCCGGCCCTGAAGGCTATCATCAGTGGCTTCTTCCAGACCCGCACTGTCGATCACGGTAAAGCGCAGGTCGGCAATCCGACCTTCGCCTTCACGCAAATCACGCGTCACGCCGGGCTGATCATCGACAAGCGCCAGCTTCTTGCCAACCAGACGGTTGAACAAGGTGGATTTGCCCACATTGGGGCGTCCCACGATGGCAAGGGTAAAGCTCATTTTCCGGCTCCTGACGCGTTAGACCCGCGCCGATACACCAATTTGTTGTCAACGAAAAGCGTGGAGTTGCCCGTCTTTGCTGACAACGTAAAGCGTCTGGTTTGCCACAACCGCTCCGGTCGCGGCGCCACCCGGAAGCGCGGTTTGTGCAACCAGCGCACCAGATGCCGGATCGAACGACCGGATCACACCATCGGACGACGTGACGATCAGACGGCCACCAGCCAGCACTGGCCCATAGTGCCCGAAAACCCTGTTTTGACGACGTGTGTCCTCAGGGTCCTCGAAGCGCGGCAAGGCCGTCCGCCAGATTGGCGCGCCGGTGCGTGCATCAAGCCGGACAAGCTCGTTGATATCATTGATCAGGTAGACCGCATTTCCGACCGGCCAGACAGGGCTGATCGCCCCCTCACCCGCAGTCCAGAGACGCTCTCCGCTTTGCAGATCAATCGCGACCGTCCGCCCGCCGAAATTGCCGATGTAGACGCGGTTACCGGAGATGACCGGATCGCCCGCAATATCGGTGATCAGACCGGCAGCACTGCCAAGCCGCTCACCGGCAACGAATGCGGACCAGCGCGGAATACCGCCAAGCGGATATGTGGCCTGCACTTCGCCGGACGGGAATGGAAAGACAACGTATTCACCTTGGGTCGCAGGCGCTGCACCGCCGCCGAAGTTGGCCACCGAAGGCGCGCCAGCCTGCTGCCAGGCGATCCGGCCATTGCTGCTCTCCAGCGCCCAGGCCGTGCTGTCTCTTGCAACAAGATAAACAAGATTGCCCCGCACAGTTGCTGGTGACATGGCTGGCGCATCAAGATCCTGCACCCAGCGTGTCTGACCACTGGCGGCATCAAGAGCGGTGATCTCGCCAAAGCCGGTTGTGACGTAAAGTGTGCCGTCAGCAAACGTCAGGCCGCCGCCAGAGGCGTCATCGTCAGTGTCGGTGCGTGGCGTCAGATCGCGCGTCCAGACGGGTGTGCCGTCCTGCGCAAAGGCGGTGACGCGCGCCCGCGCATCAAGCGTGAAGATCAATCCACCAGCAACAACGGGATGGGCGGTGATACGCGCTCGGTCACTGTCACCCTCACCGACATTTGCCACGAAAACCGGTGTGAGGTCCGCACCCAGTGCGGGGTGTGTGATCGCGTGTGAAGGTGATCCGTTGCGGTGGGTCCATGTGCTGTTGACCCGCTGTGCAGGGAGCGAAACCGCCACCGCCTCGTTCAGCGTCGCTGTTTGGGGTCTGATATCGAACCGTTCGCCCGGCAGAATGAAGTCATCGTCACCACAGGCGGCCAGCACCATCAGGCTGCACACTCCGGCAAGAAGGCTTTTGATGGTCACGGCGGGCACTTCCTATCCGATTACTGGTTCACAAGTTCAGGCAGTGGTTCGCCCAGCGCTACCATGAGGCTCTGAACCCGCTCGCGCAAGCCGCGCGTTGCACCAGCATCTTCAACAATCTGGCGCAAAAGCTCCATCGCCTCGTCCTGATTTCCTTCGGCGAGCGCCAGATAAGCGCGCTGTTCGCGTGCCAAAAGGCTAAACGGACGGCCCGGGGCGGCAAGCGTGTCGAGCGCGGCCTTACGCGCGTCCAGATCATCAGTTGGCAGCATGGCGGCTTTGAACGCTGCCAGATCGCGGTACATCTCAGGGGCTTCACCGTTGACAGCAAGTCTGTTCAAGGCATCGGCAGCCGCATCGTAGTTGCCCGCCTCTTCCAAAGTGGCGGCCTGCAACAGAAGGGTCACAGCTGCTGATGATCCATCACTGCTGATACCTGCCATGGCATCTGCGCGCGCTGCTGGATCATTCACCTCCAGCGCAGCCAAAAGCGCATCGCCTGTGGCTTGCGCTGCTGCACGTTCCTGCGCCGCGCGGTATTCGACAAAAGCGGCCCCGCCCACAAGCAACAAGACTGCGGCAATGGCGATCCAACCGTAGCGACGCAGATAGCCGTAGAGCTTTTCGCGGCGAACCTCTTCGTTGACTTCATTGATAAAGCTGTCGGTCTCGCTCACCGGTCGTCCTCCTCAGGTGCAGGATCATTGTCCTTGCGCGTACATATCGTGAAGCCAACGCGATGAACAAGAGCAGAGCAGCCTTCCCGCCAGTCTTGATCACAGGTTCGCGCAGAATTGTTCGCTTGCCCGATGGTAAAACGCTGCGTAAACTAAACCGAATAGTTCAGATTGCGCAGCGACACTCTTTTTCGGAGGCGCTGCAAAGTTACACCCTCTTTGATGCTGATGGATCGGCACGCCTTAAGGATCACAACATGAGATTGATTCCCCTGCTGACAGCCGTTCTCGTTTCGGCCGCACTCTATCTTATGGTGTTCGAGCGTGATCGGGTCATGGGCTTTGCGCAAGGCAACCCCCAACCCGCTGACATGACTGACGCGCAAATCTCCGAGCCTGAGGTCGTGCCCGTCAGTGATGCCGTCGCGGTTGTCGCGATGAACTCCACAGCACAAACCATTGATAGCGCAGTGATCCTGCGCGGCGAAACCGAGGCGGCGCGTCAAGTGACCGTCGCGGCACAGACCTCTGGTCTTGTGATTTCGGATCCGTTGCGGAAAGGCACATCCGTCAGTGAAGGCGACACGCTCTGCCAGCTTGATCCGGGTATTCGTGAAGCATCGCTGGCCGAAGCGCGCGCGCGTCTGGCCGAAGCACAGGGTCGCGTCCCCGAAGCGCAGGCCGGCGTGATCGAAGCCGAAGCACGGGTGCGCGAGGCGGAAATCAATCTCAACGCGGCACAAAGACTGTCACAGGATGGCTTTGCCTCAGAGACCCGTCTGGTGAGCGCCCAAGCCGCGATGGAGGCTGCGACCGCCGGGCTGAGACGGGCAAGTTCCGCCGTGGCCTCGGCAGAAGCAGGGATTGAATCAGCCTCTGCTGCCGTTGCCTTTGCTGAACGGGAAATTGACAATCTGACGATCACGGCACCGTTTTCCGGCCTGCTTGAGACGGACACAGCCGAATTGGGCAGCCTGATGCAGACCGGCACCCCTTGTGGTACGATTATTGATCTGTCCCAGATCAAGCTGGTCGGCTTTGTGCCCGAAACCGAAGTGGCGCAAGTTTCAGTCGGTGCGATGGCGGGTGCACGCCTTGCCAGCGGGCAAGAGGTGCGCGGTCAGGTCACGTTCCTGTCTCGCAGTGCAGATGAGCTTACCCGCACCTTTCGGGTCGAGGTGACTGTTCCCAACAGCGATCTTGTGATCAGTGACGGGCAAACGGCAGAAATTCTCATTGCAGCGGCAGGGCGCACGGCGCATCTGATCCCTGCTTCAGCGCTCACACTCAACGATGAAGGGACACTCGGCGTCAGGATTGTTGCAGACGGCAACGTGGCGCAATTTATGTCCGTCACATTGCTGCGCGACACGTCTCAGGGTGTCTGGGTCACTGACTTGCCCGATCCGGTGGCCATTATCACGGTCGGGCAGGAATTCGTAACCGACGGTGTGCCGGTCAGGCCCACATTTGCGGAGGCCGAAGGATGACAGGCATTGTCGATTGGGCCGCCGCCCGTGCGCGGATGGTGCTTGCTTTTATCTTTCTGTCTTTGATCGCAGGCGGATCGGCCTACATCGGGCTGCCGAAAGAAGGCGAGCCTGACATCGAGATCCCCGCCGTCTTCGTCTCGGTCCCCTTCCCAGGCATATCGGCAGAGGATTCAGAATCGCTACTGGTGAAACCGATGGAGGCAGAGCTTGCCGACCTCGACGGGCTCGACACGATGTCCTCCACCGCTGCCGAAGGCTTTGCCATTGTCGTATTGGAATTCGACTTCGGCTGGAACAAGACCCAAGTGCTCGCTGATGTGCGCGCAGCCATGAACCGTGCCGAAGCGCGATTTCCAAGCGGCGCAGACAGCTACACGATCGACGAATTCAACTTCTCGGAATTTCCAATTGTCATCGTCAACCTGACAGGCCAAGTGCCCGAACGGACGCTTCTGCAAGTGGCCAAACGTCTGCAAGAGCGCATCGAAGGTCTTGATGCCGTGTTGGAGGCCGGTCTGGCCGGACAGCGTGACGAAATGGTCGAAGTCATCATCGACCCCCTCAGGCTGGAAGCCTACAACGTGACGGCTGGCGAATTGATCGGGGTCGTGACCAACAACAACCTGCTTGTTGCGGCGGGTGAAATCGAAACCGATCAGGGCAGTTTCGCTGTCAAGATTCCGTCGTCATTCGACGAACCGCAAGACATCTATAATCTGCCGGTCAAGACCAACGGCGACCGTGTGATCACCCTTGGCGATCTTGCCGAAATCCGCCTGACATTCGAAGACCGCATCGGCACTGCCCGCTTTAACGGTGTCAACACGGTCGCGCTACAGGTGGTCAAACGCAAAGGCTTCAACCTGATCGACACAACCGCACTGGTCAAAGATATCGTCGAAGAAGAGCGGCTCAGCTGGTCGCCTGAATTGCAACAGGCGATCGAGGTTGGCACCTCCAACGACCAGTCGCGCAACGTGGCCTCAATGGTCAGCCAGTTGGAAGGGTCCGTGCTGACAGCCATTGCATTGGTCATGATCGTCGTTCTGGCAGCTCTGGGCACGCGACCCGCCTTGTTGGTTGGCTTCGCGATCCCGACCTCGTTTCTTTTGTGCTTTGCGCTTCTGGCCGTGATGGAAGTCACGATTTCTAACATCGTGATGTTTGGTCTGATTCTTGCCGTGGGGATGCTCGTCGACGGGGCGATTGTCGTGGTCGAATACGCCGACAAACGCATCCGCGAGGGCACAGGCCCGATGCATGCCTATGTCGAAGCAGCCAAGCGCATGTTCTGGCCGATCATCTCGTCTACAGCGACGACGCTATGCGCCTTCCTTCCTATGCTGTTCTGGCCGGGTGTGCCGGGGCAGTTCATGGGGATGCTGCCGGTAACACTGATCTTTGTGCTGTCAGCATCGCTGGTCGTGGCACTGATTTACCTGCCTGTCATGGGCGGTGTGACCGGCCGGCTAAGCCGCGCCTTTGGTGGGGCGTCTGACTGGCTGAAAGCACGTTTGCCATGGGTCGTCAGAGCCCTTCTGGTTTTTCCGGCCATTATGGTGGTCTTCACCGGCGCAATGCTGACCCTCAATCCTGGCTACCTGAGCGGAAACGCCGTCCAAAGCGCTGGTTTGGCCGACAGCTTGCCCGGCATGGCCCTGTTTCTGGCTGGCGCTTTCATTCTCTCGATCACAATGGGTGCGGCAAAGATCGAGCGGGCGCCCAAAACCATCAAGGCAGGTTACCGGCGGACAGCTTTCGGACACGTCATGGCTTTCATCACCGGTAATCCGATCATGCCATTGGTGACAGTCGCCGCGGTTGGTTTCACCGTCATTTCCATCTTCGGCTACTACGGGGCCAACAACAACGGCACGGAATTCTTTGTGGAATCCGAGCCCGAGCAGGCCATCGTCTTTGTCCGCGCGCGCGGCAACCTTTCTCTGGCTGAAAAAGATGCGCTCGTCAGACAGGCCGAAGACGTGGTTCTGGCCCATCCCGGTGTCATCACGGCATTCTCTTTTGCCGGTGACGGTGGTTTGAATACCGACGCAAGCGGTGCAGGCACACCGCCAGACAGCATCGGACAAGTGCAGCTTGAAACGATCCCATGGGAAGACCGCGCAGGCATTGCAGAACTCGACGGTGATATTGTTCTTCAGGAGCTGCAGGACGCGCTCAGCCAGATCCCCGGCATAGAGACGGAAATCCTCGCCCAATCACGCGGGCCGGCGTCGGGCAAACCCGTGCACCTGCGACTGCGCGGGGACAACTGGGAAGACCTCACCGCTGCCGCCCTGCGGGTCCGCAACCAGTTCGAGACAACGCCGGGATTGATCACCATCGAGGACAGCCTGCCGCTGCCCGGGATCGACTGGCAGATCAACGTCGATGTCGAAAAGGCGGGTCGGTATGGCGCAGATGTCGCCACGGTTGGCGGCATGGTGCAAATGGTCACGCGCGGCATTCTCCTTGATACCATGCGGGTCGACACATCCGACGAGGAAATCGAAATCCGAGTCCGCCTGCCAGAAGAGGACCGCGTCCTATCGACATTGGACACCTTGAAAGTGCGCACCAATCAGGGGCTGGTGCCACTTTCTAACTTCATCACACGCACGCCCGTCGCGAAACTTGCGCAAATCGACCGTGTCGATCAACGCCGCTTTTTCGATGTAAAGGCTGATGTGGCCGCAGGTCTGACCAGACTGACAGCAGACGGCCAGCCACTCGCCGTCGTTCGCATCACGGACGAAGAGGCAAGCGGCATGGACCGCTATGCCGTCGAAACCCTTGAGGGCGAAACCAGATTTGAAGACTTGGCCGCACGCGTTTCCGTCGGAGACGTCAGTGAAACCCCAGTCAATCCGAACGAACGCATTGCAGCGCTGACAACCTGGCTGGAGACAGACCCCCTGCCTGCATCAATTGCATGGGAATGGACAGGCGATCAGGAAGAACAGGCTGAATCGGCGGCCTTCCTGCAGGTAGCATTCTCCGGCGCGCTGGGTCTGATGTTCATCATCCTCTTGGCGCAGTTCAACAGCATCTACAATTCTGTGCTTGTTCTGATGGCCGTCGTCATGTCCACGGCAGGCACCCTTGTCGGCATGCTGGTCATGGACCAGCCATTCTCGATCATCATGACCGGCACCGGGATCGTCGCGCTGGCAGGGATCGTTGTGAACAACAACATCATTCTGATCGACACCTATCAGGAATACAGCCGCTACATGCCAAGGATCGAGGCGATCATCAGAACGGCCGAGGCCCGCATCCGCCCCGTTTTGCTGACGACCATCACGACAATGGCAGGCCTTGCGCCGATGATGTTCGGGTTGAGCCTTGATTTCATGAACGGCGGCTATTCCATCGACAGTCCGACTGCCCTTTGGTGGAAGCAGCTTGCAACTGCCGTTGTCTTCGGCCTCGGGATCGCAACGATGCTGACGCTCGTCTTTACGCCCTCGATGCTGGCGGTCAGGGTCTGGATCGTTACTTACGCGCATTGGATTGCGCGCCTGCCTTTGGGCCGCAGCAGCCGCGCGGCACATGATTGGGCGCTGCGCAGGCAGGCCAAACGGATCAAGGCACCTGAGCTCATCTGGCACGAAGACGATGACGCTGCATCAAAACCGCTGGTCTTTAAGCCGGGCGTGCAGGCGGCCGAGTAAGCGCCGCCCACAAGCCCCGGTTCTCGACTTTCAACCAGCCGCCCCATGTTGAGATAGAGTGATCCAACAAGAAAGGCGCGGCGATGCAGTTTTTTCCAGATGACCTGACAGAGCTCTGGCAGGCGGCCTTTGGGGGCATCCTTGCCTATGTCGCAATCATCTTCGCTGTTAGACTGATGGGGTTGCGCAGCTTTGCCAAAATGGCGCCGCATGACTTCGCGGTAACAGTCGCAATCGGCTCTGTTCTGGCCGGTGCCGCGATGGCGAATTCCACACCCCTGTCTGTGCCACTGATGGCGATTGCTGTGCTTTTCACCTTGCAATGGATAGCGACGCGGCTCGCCGCGCGACATGATTCTGTGCAGTCAACAATCAGCAACACGCCGCTGTTGCTGATGGACGGTCCGCAAATCCTGCATGACAACCTGTCCGCCGCTCATGTCAGCGAGGCTGATCTGATCGCGAAATTGCGCGAGGCAAATGTGCTGCACTACGATCAGGTTGTGGCCGTGGTGATGGAAGCAACGGGCGATATCTCTGTGCTGCATCGCGCGTCAGACACAGACTTCGATGACCGAATGCTGAGCCACGTATCCAGACACTCCTAGGCAGGCTCTTCTTCTGATTGCTGGCGGTTCCAAAGATGCGCGTAGCGGCCATTGGCTTCGAGCAACTCCTCGTGTTTGCCTTCCTCAACGATATGGCCGTTTTCAAGAACCACGATCCGGTCTGCATCTGCAATCGTCGACAGACGGTGCGCGATTGTGATCACCGTGCGCCCCTCGCCCATCGCTTTCAGCTCGGCCTGAATCTCCATCTCGGTATCGGTGTCCAGCGCGGAGGTTGCCTCATCCAACAACAAGATCGGCGGGTTCTTCAAAAGCGTTCTGGCAATGCCAACACGCTGCTTCTCACCACCTGAGAGCTTGAGCCCGCGTTCACCAACGGTCGTGTCGTAGCCCTCGGGGAGAGCGGAGATGAAATCGTGAATTTTCGCCGCTTTGGCTGCACTGATGATCTCTTCCTCGGATGCGCCCGGGCGTCCATAGGCGATATTGTAGCGCACTGTATCGTTAAAAAGGACAGTGTCCTGCGGCACAACGCCGATTTCGGCATGAAGGCTGTCTTGGGTGACATCCCTGACATCCTGACCGTCAATCAGCAAAGCCCCCTCACCCACGTCGTAGAACCGGAAAAGCAGCCGGCCGATTGTCGATTTGCCTGACCCTGAGGAGCCGACGATGGCCACTGTCTGTCCGGGTGCCACATCAAGGTCGATCCCCTTCAGGATCGGGCGTGCCGCCTCATAGCCGAACGAGACGTTCTTGAGGGTAACCCGCCCACCATCAACCTTCAGCGGTTTTGCATCAGGCTTGTCTTTCACCTCCGCAGGCTGACCCAGCAGATCGAACATATCGCCCATGTCGATCAGCGCCTGCCGGATTTCGCGATAGACCGTGCCCAAGAAGTTCAGAGGCATGGTGATCTGGATCATATAGGCGTTGACCATCACGAAGTCGCCCACAGTGAGGTCGCCACGCTGAACCCCGACAGCCGCCATGACCATGACCGCAACCAGACCACCTGTGATCAGCAAGGACTGGCCGAAATTGAGGAAGGCGAGCGAATAATTGGTCCGGATGGCCGCGTTTTCATATTGCGACATCGCCACATCGTAGCGGTCGGCCTCCCACTGCTCGGCACCAAAATACTTGACGGTTTCAAAGTTCAGCAGACTGTCGATGGCTTTCTGGTTTGCGTCCGTATCCTGATCGTTCATCTCTTTGCGGATGCGGACACGCCACTCTGTCACCTTGAACGTGAACCAGACGTAGAGCGCGATCGTCAGAACGACGACAGCCAGGTACCAGACATCAAAGAGGAAAAACAGGATCACCGAGATCATCAGCAACTCAAGAACGAGTGGTCCCATGCTGAAAAGCAGGAACCGCAACAAAAAGTCGACGCCCTTCACGCCGCGTTCGATAATCCGCGACAGACCACCGGTTTTGCGTGTGATGTGATAGCGCAGCGACAAACGATGGATATGGGTAAAGGTCTCAAGCGCGAGCTGCCGCAAGGCCCGCTGACCCACACGGGTGAAAACCACGTCGCGCAATTGCTGAAAGCCAACCGTCATCAGGCGCGCCATCCCGTAGGCCAAGGTCAGACCAACAGCGCCTAACCCCAGGATTGTCGCGGCTGCGGCACCCTCGGGGGCCAGCGCATCGACGGCTTGCTTGTAGAAAATCGGCGTGGTGACCGCGATCACCTTGGAGAGAAGCAGCACCAGAAGCGCGATCACCACACGGCGTTTGACCCATGGCTGACCTTCTGGCCAGAGATAGGGAATGACCTTTTGAATGACCCCCCAGCCTTGGATTTGGGCATCATTGAGATTGTTGTCGGTTTTGGCGAGGCGGCGCATGGGGTCTCCAGTCTGCGGCCTCCATAGATAGTGACCGGCGATCTCAATGACCAGTGTCAGGCAGGATTAATCAGAGAGTGCAGGAATTCGGAAGATCTGGCCGGGGTAGATGAGGTCGGGATCGCGGATCAGGTCACGGTTGGCCTCAAACACTTCGACATAAAGAATACCGTCGCCCCATGTCTCCTCGGCAATCGCCCAAAGGCTTGATCCTGGCTGAACGGTTCTGACCGCAACCTCGAACCCCTCTTGTGCAGTTTCCTCTGCCAGAACAGCGGCAACATCTTCGGGTTCTTCACGCTTGAACGGTGTTTCGACGCGCGAAACAACAGTGCCTTCTGCATCGACCTCATCGACGCGCAACGTATAGACCCCAGTGTCGATCTCTGGCAGGTCCAACTGCCACGATCCCTCGTTGTCGATCGGGGCGGCAGCCAGCGGTTGGTTGTCGAGATAGACCTGTACCGCGCCTTCGTCAGTGCTCGCGCGGCCAGAAAGCTGCACGTCGCCCTCCGGGTCGTAGGTGATCGCATCAAGGGCCACGTTATCGGTCTCTGCGGTCTGTTCCCCCTGCACGATCCGCACCCCGTCCTCGTCAGTCTGCAAGACCGTGGGCACAGGCGCGGTGTCCGTGGCAACCTCAGGCGCGTCCACCGCCTCTGCGGCTGGTGTTTCGTCAAGGCTCGGGGCGGTTTGTGCAATGACCGCCTCGTCTTGCGTGGCTGTGTCCGCGACGGCAGCAACATCGGCAAGATCTTCTTGCGGGATCGCGGGTTCTTCGACCGGTGTCAGATCTTCTTCGGCCACAATGAGCGGTGCCGCAATCGGTGCCACGATATAGCTTGTCAGTGACTCAATCGCAGCCCCTTCTGGATCAGCAATCAACGTCAGGCGGCGCGGGTCACTTGAAGGGCTGGCCAACGGCAAAGCCACGAATGATCCCGAACTGTCCGCCTCAACACGGTCGATGCGCGTGCCAGACAGCATGACATCGACGGTCTGTCCGGCCTCGGCCCGTCCCGCAATGACCATACTGCCGTCCGGGTCCACGCGGAACGTGTCAAACTCGGGCGCACGGGGGGCTGGCACGGCCGGCGATTCCGCGACGACTTCCGGACCTGGCTCTGCAGCTTCGGTGTTTTCCGGCGTGGTGTCAGCCGTTTCGGTTTCGCTCTCGGCTGGTTCAGGCGGAACGATCTCTTCAACGATGGGCGGTGTTGCTGTGCTGGCTGGCTGCGGCGCAATCGGCACCGTCTCAACAATTTCAGGTTCCGGTGCAGGTAAAAAGGCCAATGCCCCGATGATCAAAACGGCAGCAAAGCCACCGCCCAGGAGTAACGGGCTCACCCCTGATTTTACGTCGTCTGTCACACCTTGCCCCTATTGCAGCGCCCCCGATCGGGCCGTCCCCCACCGCATTTGGTTGAGGCACGTTAGCAACGCCGTTATGACCAGTAAAGCAACCAGAGGCGAAAGGGCCGTGATGACCGAAAATCTGAGATCGGTGTGTGTCTATTGTGGCTCACGTGACGGGCGCGATGAGGCCTATGCACAGGCTGCCGAGGACGTTGGCAAGATGCTGGCGGACAACGCCTGGCGTCTGGTTTACGGGGCCGGCGACGTCGGGTTGATGGGGCGCGTGGCCAATGCCGTCCAAGAGGCAGGCGGCGCAACCTTTGGCGTTATCCCCACGCATCTGATGGATTGGGAGGTCGGCAAGCGCGATCTGGACAGCTTCATCGTCACTGAGACAATGCATGAACGCAAAAAGGTGATGTTCATGAACGCAGACGCGGTTGTCGTCTTGCCTGGCGGTGCAGGGTCGCTTGACGAATTTTTTGAAGCCCTGACGTGGCGCCAGCTTAAGCTTCACGGTAAGCCGATCATCCTGCTGAATGTCGGCGGCTTCTGGAATCCGCTCGTTTCGCTTCTTGAGCACATCGTCGAGCGCGGATTTGCTGGCGATGATATTCTCAGTTTCGTGCAACTGGCCGCTGACGTCACTGAACTCGAAGCACTGCTTGGGTCAGCTTTCGCGCGATGACATAAGCGCGCTGTAGCGCGTCAGCGAAATATTTGACCCGCACGCAATCAGACCGACGTGGCGTCCTTTGAGCTCGTCTTTGAGGGGGCCTAGAACTGCGGCCAAAGACGCCGCACAGGCAGGCTCTGCGGTGATGCGCAGGACATTCTGATAAATGTCCATTGCCCGCAGCATCTCCTGATCTGAAATCAGAACGATCCGGTCCACATGTGCGCGCGCCACAGCATAGCTCAACGGCATCGCCAGCGGAGCGCCGAGGCTGTCGGCAATTGTATCCACTTTCTCGATTGCGACAGGTTCTCCTGCCGCAAAACTAGCCGACATACTATCTGCGCCGAAGGGTTCCACACCGATCACCTGCGCATCAGGGCGCAACTGCTTGATCGCGCAAGCCATACCACTGACAAGGCCGCCCCCGCCGATCGGCACGACAAATGTGTCGATGTCCGCGGCCTGCTCTGCATATTCTGCCCCGCAGGTCGCCGCGCCAAGGATCATATGTTCGGCCTCGAACGGGTGCATCAGCGCCCTGCCCGCGTCAGCGGCCTTGTTCATCGCGCCGAAAGCACCGGCCATGTCATCATGCAAAGTCACGGTCGCACCCAAGGCTTCACAGCCTGCGATCCGTGCCGGATCTGTGGCTTTGGGCATGCAGATTAAGGCATCTACGCCTGCCGCTTGCGCCGCCCACGATACGGCCAAAGCGTGATTGCCACCACTTGCCGCCACGACGCCCGCGGCACGGTCCGCATCGGACAAACGCGAAATTCCCAGATAGGCCCCGCGCGCCTTGAATGATCCTGCTTGCTGAAACAGCTCGAGCTTGAGGCTCATACTCGCGCAATCGGGAAGGATACCGTTCCAACGCGCCGACGAGAGCGGCAGGATAGGTGTTTCAATCACATGCGCTGCGATCTCCCGGCGGGCGCTTTCAATCTGTTTGATGTCCGGTCCGGTCATGCATCCCTCCAAAGCAAAGGCCCGCAGGAGGTGTCCCACGGGCCTTTGTGAATGTCCAGAAATCCGCGCGTTTACATGCGGCTTGCGACGTTTTCCCAGTTGACCAGATTGTCGAGGAAGTTGGTCAGATAAGCCGGGCGCTTGTTGCGGAAGTCGATGTAATAGGAGTGCTCCCATACATCGCAACCCAGCAGAGCGGTCTGACCGAAGCAGAGCGGGTTCACGCCGTTCTCGGTCTTGGTCACGGCCAAAGACCCGTCGCTGTTCTTCACCAGCCATGCCCAGCCCGAACCGAACTGGCCTGCACCTGCGGCGGAGAATTTTTCTTTGAAGTCGTCGACGGAGCCGAAGTTTTCAACCAGCGCTGATTCAAGCTCGCTTGGCATCTTGTTGTCGCCAGGCCCCATCATTTCCCAGAACTGGTTGTGGTTCCAGAGCTGGCTGATGTTGTTGAAGATCCCGTTTTGGGCAACTGCGTTCTTGTCGTAGGTGCCGACGATGATCTCTTCGAGGGATTTGCCTTCCCACTCTGTGCCTTCAATCGCCTTGTTGCCGTTTGTCACATAGGCGTTGTGGTGCAGGTCGTGGTGGTATTCGAGTGTTTCAGCCGACATGCCCTTCGAGGCAAGCGCGTCATGTGCGTAAGGAAGATCGGGAAGCGAGAAAGCCATAGTCAGACCTCATGTGGGTTGGTTACATTTACAGCGATAGATGTCACATGAGGCCGCAAGGTCAAGGGGCAGACAATGCGAACTGAGTGATGAGGCAACACTGAGTTTGGGTCTTTTGCTGATCAATCGACCAGAATTGCCACGCCACCGCCAAGGTCAGGACCGTCCAGGAACAATCGCATCCCGTTTCCGGTCAATCCTGTGATACTGCCTGAAAATGTGCCGCTGCTGTCCACGCCCTCAATCGCGCCAGTCATGGTGCCTTCGATGCCATCGCCGATTGATTCATTGTCTTGCGTGGTCGCACCAGAAAAGCTGAGACTGCCGGAAACTCTGGACCCTACGTCAGGAGAGGCGACAAAAGAGTTGTAGAGGACGAAGTTATCGGCGGTTCCGGACACGGCATCTGCACCGCTGACGAAATCAACAGTCATTGCGATGTTTCCGTAATAGTTCTTCGTGTCCAAAGAACTGGTCGATGACTGGGGAACGCCGATGTTGATCACACCATTATAGCGCGTCGATCCGCGAAGCGCGTTCACCGTCGTTTGTGGCGTTGCACTGTTGATATTTGGATCTGCACTCAATGCCGCAAAGTCACTTGCAAAGTCCGCAAGCGATGCGCCACCAGCACCGCCGCCGCCACTTCCCCCGCAGGCTGAAAGCACGAGTGCGCTGATGACGAGCAAGGATTGTTTGATCGGACGTGTGGAAAGCATGAGTGAATTCTCTCGATAAAATAGAAGCTTAACACATTCTTATCGGGAACACTTTGACCTTATTATGGCGCACTGAAGACCATGCTCATTTTAAATATGCTTTGCCCCCACGCAGTCCATTGCGCGCCACGCGCGCCCGAAAAGCGCCATTAAACCAAATGCCCCACGCGCCCAGCCTTGGCGCTGGCGGCAAGCAGGTTGAAAGTATACTCGGCCACCGAGCGGAAGCAGATCACTGCAAAGGTATCCTCGTCCACCATCCAGAAGGCGGCAGCCACCTGCCCCAGATGGGTCCGGCGGAAGTCGCCGACCCCAAAACTGTCAGGATGCAGATCCACCGGGGCCAGCTTCGCGATCACCTCGCGCCCGAACTCGCCTTCCACAAGAATCAGAGCGCGGGCGTCGGAGACATTCTCGGCCAGATAGTGTGTTCCGCTTAGTGCCTCGTCGATCTTGGCCACCGCCTCACCTGCCTGTTCGTAGGGCACAAGCACCAGCAATTCGTCAGGTGACATCCAGCAGAGGCCGGATTTGCCTTCGACCACAGCCTTGCCGCGTTCAGGCACAGCCAGACCTGTCACAGCCTTACAGGCAGACCGCAGTTTCTTGTCGGCCAGATCACCGCGCAGGATGATCATCCCTTGCAGGCCGCTATCGCGGACGGTCACTTCGCCAGCGGCAACCTTGCCGTTCAGGGCACTCACAGCATCAGACATTCTGCTTCTCCCCTTCCTTGTCGTAGAAGACAGGATCGACGATCTTTGCGGCAACCGTGCCGCCGTCGACCTTATTGAATTCGATCACCTCGCCCATGCGGTCAGGTCCGTGCAGGACCAGCCCCATGGCGATCCCGCGCTCCAGCGTTGGCGAGTAGTAAGTCGAGGTGACACGGCCTTGGGTATTGCGCTGCCCGTTGTCGTTGGTGCCTTCTGCGATCGCATAGGCCCCGTCAGGCAGGACAGACCCGTCGACAGTTTCCAGTCCCACCAGCTTCCAGCGGTTCGGGTCGGCCATATGGCTGCGTTCATGCGCGCGCTTGCCGAGGTAATCCTCTTTCTTCTTGGACAGCGCCCATTGCAGGTTCAGGTCCTGCGGAATAACCGTGCCATCGGTTTCATCACCGATCATGATAAAGCCCTTCTCGGCCCGCATGATGTGCAAAGCCTCAGTGCCGTAAGGCATGACGCCAAACTCTTCACCAGCCTCCATCAGCGCATCCCAGAAAGCGCGTCCCTGCCCCGCGGGCACGGCGACTTCGTAAGACAGTTCACCGGAGAACGAGATTCGGAAGACCCGCGCGTCAAAATCCCCGATCTTGCCTGTCGCCCATTGCATGAACGGCAGCGCCTCGGCAGAGAGGTCCATATCGCCGCCCAGCTTGCGCAGCACCTTGCGGGCATTGGGGCCGACGACGGCGACCTGTGCGTATTGCTCTGTCACATTGGCGACGTAGACTTTCCAGTCCCACCATTCGCACTGCAGCCAGTCTTCCATATGGCCGTGAATGCGCTCGGCACCGCCGGTGGTCGTGTGGCAGAGCCATGTGTCCTCTGACATCCGCGCAACCACGCCGTCGTCCATCAGAAAGCCGTTCTCGGTGCACATCAGACCGTAGCGGCATTTGCCAACCGCAAGGTTCGACATCATGTTGGTGTACATCATGTCGAGGAACTTGCCCGCGTCCGGCCCTTTGACAATCAGCTTGCCAAGGGTCGAAGCATCGAGCAGGCCAAGTTTCTCGCGCGCGTTCTTCACTTCCCGGTTGACCGCATCGTGGACGCTCTCGCCGCTGCGCACATAGGCGTAAGGACGGCGCCACTGGCCGACGGGTTCGTTGTCGGCACCATTGCCGTTGGACCAATCGGAAACAGGTGTCTTGCGGACAGGCTGGAACAACTCGTCCCGCGCGACACCCGTGATCGCACCCATGGAGATCGGCGTGTAAGGCGGGCGGAACGTGGTTGTGCCAACATTCGGGATATCAGCGTTAAGCGATTTAGAAAGGATCGCCAGACCATTGATATTACTGAGCTTCCCCTGATCGGTCGCCATGCCGAGCGTTGTGTAGCGTTTGGTATGTTCGACGCTTTCAAAGCCTTCGCGCGCGGCAAGCTGCACGTCTGACACCTTCACGTCGTTCTGGAAGTCGAGCCACGCTTTGGCGCGCAGCTCATACTTGGCCCCCTGCGGCATCAGCCAGACAGGTGACAATGGCCCCTCGACAGCGTCGACACCTTCGGGGGCCTGCGCGCCCTTCTTGGTGTGGCCGGCGGCTTTGGCGGCGGCACGGCCTGCAGCCCAACCGTCACTAACAACCTCTGCCGTGAACAGATGCCCGTTGGCAATACCTGCGGTTGTCACGAATGGCTGCCCTTTGTCACCTGTTGGCGCTTTCTCTGGATCGGGGCGGAACATGGCCTGTTCCGCGTCCCAAATCAGCTTGCCGCCACAATGGGACCAGAGATGCACAACAGGCGACCAGCCGCCGGACATAGCAACGCAGTCGCAGTCGATCTCTTCGACCACCCCGCCTTCACCTGCCTGATTGCAAAGCGCCACGCCGGTGACGCGCTTGCCGCCTTTGACCTTGGCAATGCCCTTGCCGAATGCAATGCGGATGCCCAATGCCTTGGCCTGATCAATCAGATCACCCTCGGCTGCGTCGCGCGCGTCAACGATCACCGGCACCTCAAGACCGGCCTCTTTGAGGACAATCGCTGTGCGGTAGGCGTCGTCGTTGTTGGTGACAACCACGGTGCGGTCACCGACGGAGACACCGTAGTTCACCACGTAATCACGCACGGCAGATGCCAGAAGAACGCCCGGCAAGTCATTGGCCGCGAACGACAATGGCCGCTCGATTGCACCTGTCGCTGTCACGATCTGCTTTGCACGCACACGCCAGAGACGGTGGCGCGGGCCTTCCTCGCTTGGGGCGTGATCAGTCAGCCGCTCATAGGCGAGCGCATAGCCGTGGTCATAGACACCCGCACCCATGCAGCGCAGACGCAGGTCCACGTTGGGCATCTCTTGCAGCAGAGCGACGGTCTGGTCGACCCACTTCTCGGCCTGCATCCCGTCGATCTGCGGCGTATCGACAACGGCACGACCACCCCAGTAGGCGGATTGCTCGACCAGCAGCACGCGGGCGCCACGTTCCCCTGCCGCCTTCGCAGCGGCGAGACCGGCGATTCCTCCACCGATAACAAGGACATCCACGGCGCAGTGAAAGTGCTCATAGGTATCGGCGTCACGGTCTTTCGGGGCCTTTCCCAGACCGGCAGATTTGCGGATGAAGGGTTCATAGACATGCTTCCAGAACGGACGTGGGAACATGAACATCTTGTAGTAGAACCCGGCAGGCAAGAACCGTGACAGATGGGTGTTGATGGCGCCCACGTCGAATTCAAGGCTTGGCCAGTGGTTCTGCGAAGTGGCCGACAGCCCCTCAAAAAGTTCTGTCGTTGTCACGCGCTGGTTGGGTTCAAACTTGCCGCCCTTGCCCAGATTCACCAGACCGTTCGGCTCTTCCGCGCCGGAGGCCACAACGCCACGCGGGCGGTGATATTTGAACGAACGCCCGACAAGCATCTGGTCATTGGCTAGCAAGGCAGAGGCGAGCGTGTCACCTTCATATCCACGCAAGTGCTTGCCATTAAACGAAAAAGAGACTGCTGCGCCGCGATTGATCAGGCGACCCTGTTTAGCCAGACGTGTGCTCATGACAAGTTCCCCCACGACCAGCCGGATCGTTTTTCGGAGATGATATCCTTGATTTCCTGCGGCGGCTCTGTCGTCTGGGCCGAGTACGTACCAAAGACCTCAAGCGTGTTGGTGCAGCGCGCCGCGAGGAACCACTTGCCGCAGCCGTAGACATGGCGCCAGCGCTCAAAATGCACCCCCTTGGGGTTCTCGCGGAGGAACAGATAATCCTCGAAATCATCATCTGTCGACCCCGGTCCCTCACGCTTGAGATGCGCTTCGCCACCGGCGTGCAGATCGGTTTCGTCGGCGTCGACGCCGCAATAGGGGCAATGCAGGATCAGCATGGGTAACCCTTTGAAATTTTGTGAAAAGTGCTGTGCACCGGGTGTGCACCGGCTGTACACAGGCTGTACACTGGCCGTACATACGGTGTCTGCACAGGGAAAACGGCGTTCTTCATCAGTGCGCCACCCCTGCTGCGACGCTTTCGTCGATGAATTTGCCTTCGCGGAAGCGGAACATGCTGAACTCTTCGGTCAGCGGTGACTGCCCCTTGGCCATCAGTTCAGCCATGGCCCACCCTGACCCTGGGATCGCCTTGAAGCCGCCAGTGCCCCAGCCGCAGTTTACGAAGACACCCTCTACCGGCGTTTTCGACAGGATCGGCGAGCGGTCGCCGGTCACATCAACGATGCCGCCCCACTGGCGCAGCATCTTGAGGCGGCTGATCATCGGGAAGGTCTCGACCAGCGCGCGGACGGTTTCCTCGATGTGATGGAATGATCCGCGCTGGGTGTAGTTGTTGTAGCCGTCGGTGCCGCCGCCGATGACCATCTCGCCTTTGTCGGACTGGCTCATGTAGCCGTGCACTGTGTTGGCCATGACGACCACATCCATGCAGGGCTTGATCGGTTCCGACACCAGCGCCTGAAGCGCGACGGATTCGATCGGCAGGCGGAAACCGGCCATCTGCGCCAGAACGCCAGAGTGTCCGGCCACGACCATCCCCAGCTTGTCGCAGTCAATCGGCCCTTGTGAGGTATCGACACCGATCACCTTGCCGTTTTCCTGACGCACGCCGGTCACTTCGCATTTCTGGATGATATCCATGCCCATGTCAGAGCAGGCCCGCGCATAGCCCCAAGCAACAGCGTCATGGCGTGCGGTGCCGCCTCTGGCCTGCCAAAGGCCGCCCAGAACCGGATACCGTGGTCCGTCAATGTTCATAATCGGGCAAAGCTCTTTTACGCGCTCAGGCCCGATCCATTCAGTCTGCACACCTTGCAGCGCGTTTGCATGGGCTGTGCGTTTGTAGCCGCGGACCTCATGCTGGGTCTGGGCCAGCATGATCACGCCGCGCGGCGAGAACATCACGTTGTAGTTCAGGTCCTGAGACATCGTCTCATAAAGGCTGCGCGATTTTTCATAGATCGCGGCCGAAGGGTCCTGCAGATAGTTGGAGCGGATGATTGTGGTGTTGCGCCCCGTATTGCCGCCACCAAGCCAGCCTTTTTCCAGAATTGCGACATTGGTGATGCCGAAGTTCTTGCCAAGATAATAGGCCGTTGCCAGACCGTGCCCGCCAGCGCCAACGATGATCACATCGTATTTCTTTTTAGGTGCAGATTTTGCCCACGCGCGGTCCCAACCGGTGTGGTTGCGCATAGCCTCTTTGGCGATGGCAAAAGCAGAATAGCGTCTCATTGATAAAAGAATCCCTCGCAGCGTGCAGGTGGTCCGCCTGCCTCTTATCTGGACCGCGACGCGGCGCAAGAGGATACTCTGAGCGGCGTGTAACCCGCTATTTACGACATGCGCGCGGTGACGTGAATTGCCCAAAGGTCGCAGGGCCTTTTCAGCGCAGGGCGAGACCGTTATGTCAGCCGGTGAAAAGGACGGGGATACCATGGTTTTCTGGACAGTTTGTGCGCTATTGGCAGTGGCCGTCACGGCGATGATCGTCACACCGCTGCTGCGTCCGCAGGACGTGCCAGACGAAAACCCTGATGTGGCCATCTATCGCGCCCAGCTTGACGAAATCGACAAGGACCTCGAACGCGGTCTTTTGGAAGCAGATGAGGCCGAACGGGCCAGAGCCGAGGTCGCCCGCCGTCTGATCGCCGCCAACAAGGAAGCCTCGCCGCAAGCAGGGCAAGGTGGGCCGACCAAGGGCCTGTCACTTGTCATCGGCCTGACGCTTCTTGCCGTGACCTTCGGGGTCTATTGGACCAGCGGTGCACCGGGTTATGGCGATCTGCCGTTGCAGGCGCGTTTGGCCGCAAGTGACGAGATGCGGGCGAACCGGCCTGATCAGGCCGCGCTTGAGGCTGTCGCCCCCACCCCGCCGCAGAATGACCTGCCAGCCGATTACGTCGCTGCGATCGAGCAACTGCGCGAGATTGCCCCGACACGACCCGATGATCTGGAGGCATGGGAACGGCTGGCCTTCCACGAAGTCGAAATGCGCAACTATGCGGCGGCTGTCGATGCCCAACAGCAGGTCATCGCGATCAAAGGGGATGAGGCGTTGCTGACAGACTACCAGCGTCTTCTGGATCTGAAGGTCGTGGCTGCCGGTGGTCTTGTCTCACCCGAAGCCGAAGAGCTTATCAGGGAAATCCTTGTGCGCGACGACGGCAACATTGCCGCACGCTATTACCTCGGCGCGCTCTATAACCAGACTGACCGACCCGATATTGCCCTGCGGCTCTGGCGGACGATCATTGAAGGGGGCGATCCGCAGAATTTCCATGTGGCCAGCGCACGGGCGCAGGCCTCTGACGCGGCGTTCCGGGCGGGTGTCGAATATGCGCTGCCCGAAACACGCGGACCGACATTCGAGCAGATGGAGCAAGCGCAGGAGATGTCGCCAGAGGATCAGCAGGCCATGATTGGCGGCATGGTCGCAGGCTTGGCCGACCGGCTCGCCACAGAAGGAGGGCCCGCGCAGGATTGGGCCCGTCTGATCCGCGCCTATGGCGTGCTTGGTGATCTGGAGTCCGCACGGACCGTCTGGAACGAGGCGCAGCAGGTTTTCGTCAGTTCCATGCGCGGCATGGAGATCCTGACCAATGCCGCGCGTGATGCCGGCGTGCTTGACGAATGATCTGTCAGACTCCAGAGGAATTTGCGCAAGCGATCCCTCCGATGGGGGCGATTGCCGGGTTGGACCTTGGCACTGTGACGATCGGTGTGGCGATTTCTGATGTGATGCGTTCCGTGGCGACCCCCATCGAGACCATCAAGCGCAAGAAATTCGGCGTGGACGCGGCAAAACTTCTTGAGCTGACAACGCACCGGATGGTCACCGGCATCGTGCTTGGGCTGCCGATGAATATGGACGGCTCGGAAGGGCCGCGCTGTCAGGCGACACGCGCCTTTGCCCGCAATCTGGAACGACTCACCCCGCTGCCGATCACCTTCTGGGACGAGCGCCTGTCGACTGTGGCCGCCGAAAGAGCCTTGCTTGAGGCGGATACGACACGAAAACGTCGCGCAGAGGTGATTGATCACGTGGCCGCAGGGTATATCTTGCAAGGACTGCTGGACCGACTGGCGCATATGAGGGGCACATTGTGAGCAAACCTGAAAACACCGACCACATCTGGTCGCGCGCCGAAATCGACAGCCCTTGCATCAAGATCTGCGTCATCCATCCCGAAAGCCGGCTGTGCACCGGCTGTCTGCGCTCCATTGACGAGATTACAGCATGGTCGCGCATGTCGCCTGAGGCCCGAAAGACGGTCATGGCAGAGCTGCCGTCAAGGGCCGGTCAGATCACCAAGCGCCGTGGCGGACGCGCAGGGCGTGTCACGTAAAGGCGCATAACCTTTCGCATAGAGGCCCCGAAATACGTTTGATTTGCGGACCACTGCACGTATCGTCGTGATATGCAGGATGGTCCACTCTACAATCCAAACGTGCAACCTCGCCCCAAAGACCTTGACGCATGCGTCATGCAAAGCGCCGTTCCGATGGTCATTGCAGATGCCGCCCTGAACGACATGCCGCTGGTGGTCATCAACGACGCTTTCTGCGACATGACAGGCCACGCGCGCGAGGACATGATCGGTCAGAACTGCCGGATCTTGCAGCCCCCCCAAGGGATGGACACCATTCGCACGCGGATGCGGAAGTTCCTCGACGATGACACGCGACTGCAGGCAGACTTCATTTTGCCAAACTGCCGCAAAGACGGGTCGCGGTTTCTCAACCTCCTTTATCTGTCGAAACTGACATTCCCCGGCAGGTCACCGCTGTTTCTGGGATCACAGTTCGACATCACGACGCAGACTACCGCGCAATTGGCACATTTCAGCGAAACCTTGCAGGAAGACGTCGCAAAGATGAATTCTGCCCTTACCGCAGAGGGCTGGTCCTTCGTACCGCCCTTTATCGCGCTCGATCAGTCGCTTGCGCGCATCGCGCATTACGAGTTGACCGACGGCTAGGCTGCGGCTGCTTTTCGCGGAAACACAAAACAGCGGTCGCGGCGGATCATCAGCCAGAGCGGCATATCGGGTTTGGGCAAAAAGACCGACGGTACAACCGCTTTGAGTATAGACCCGTCGTAGTCCATCCGGAACTCCACAAGGCTCGACGACCCCATGAAACGTGCGCGCTTCACAACGCCGCGCGCGGCCGTGCCATCTTCGGGTGTCGGGTGCGGTCCGCGCCCGCCACGATCAAAGTCGATCTTGATGTGCTGCGGCCTGATGACGATATCCACAGCCGTCCCGTCAGGCACACCAGGGGCAAGGAACTGACCGAACGGGGTTTCTGTCAATGCGCCGCGAACTTCGCCTTGGATCACGTTGATATCACTGAAGAATGCGGCAGCGTCGATATCAACCGGAGCGTTATAGATGTTGTAGGGAGCGCCGCGCTGAACGATCTTACCGTCGCGCATCAAAGCGATCTCATCCGCCATCCGCATCGCCTCGGCCGGTTCGTGCGTGACGAGCAGGACAGCTGTGCCTTCATCCTTGAGCACTGCGAGGGTCTCGTCGCGGATATCGTCGCGCAGGCGATCATCAAGACCTGAAAACGGCTCATCCATCAACATGATGCGCGGTTTGGGGGCAAGTGCGCGTGCCAGTGCAACACGTTGCTGTTCTCCGCCCGACAGTTGATGGGGGTAGTCATTGGTGTGGGCTGTCATCCCGACTTTGGCCAAGAGATCATGGACACGATCCGTGACCTTGCGCCCTTTGAGGCCAAAGGCCACGTTTTGCGCGACGGTCAGGTGCGGAAACAGGGCAAAGTCCTGAAACATCAGGCCGATATTGCGCTCTTCCGGGGGGAGTTGCTGGCGGCCATCACAGACAAGCTCTCCGTCGACCACGATTGCACCGCGATCCAGAGATTCGACACCGGCGATCATGCGCAATGTCGTTGACTTACCGCAGCCTGACGGCCCTAGCAGACACGTCACCTGCCCCGGCATAACCAGCAAGCTGACATCATCCACCACCCGGCGTCCGCCAAATTCCTTGACGATGTGGGAAACCTCTAGTCGGGGTGTAGGCATAGGGGCGAAGGAATCCCTGACGAAAATAATTGGGTATGTCCGACCTAACAACTGAGGCCGATAAGGACAAGACTAGCCAAGCGTGAAGGGCTGCGACGCGACCACGCGGCCATTGACCTGAAGCGAAATCACGTGGTCTCCGGGATAAAGCGTGAATGTGGTCGCGTTGTCTTTGAAATGGTGAACCTTGCGCAGTGACTGCGGTTTGCCAGCCCGCGCATCAACAATCTTGAGCTTGAAGACCTTGCGTGTGACGCCCGCCTTGGCTGTCACAAAGTCGATCGCGTAGTCGACAATCAAGGGGGCATCATCCCTTGTCGACAGATTGACGGCGATCTCGGCGCGTGAGCCGCGCGCAAAGGATTGCGGTGAAATTTCGATCTTCGCATCCGTAAGGGCGACGTTTGCATCATAGCCCAGATGCGCCATCGCAGCTTTGTCGCCCGCCTTGATCAACCCGCGCAGCGCGTGCTTGCGCATCCAGAGAAGTTCTTTCTCGTTTTGTTTGCCCTCTTTTTGCCAAAGGGCCAGTCGCTCAATCACCGCTGACGCATTTTTCTTTGTGATATCATTGAGGTGGTTGGCGACCGAACGGGTCACAAAACGCGTGGGGTCGGCATAAAGCCGGTCAAGGATGGGAAGCGTCTGGTCGGTGGTGAGCGCAACATTCTGGCCCCATGGCAGGCGCGGGCGTGTCCCTTCGCTGGCAAGGCGGCGCACGTGATAGTGCGGGTGTAACGTCCAGCTCATCACTTTCGCCAGTGTTTGCTCTGGCCAGCGATTGAGGAACGCACGCAGCGAAAATTCCATTGAAAACCGCTGTGTCAGGGCCTCCAGCAGATCAAGCCCCAGCGCAGAGTGGTTTTCCAGCGCGTGTCTTTCGACAAAGACACCCAGTGGCGCGTAGATGAAATGCCCGAAATCGTCGTCACTGCGGGTCGGATCAAGGGGTGGTGGCAAGGCGCGGAGGATGGCATCCGCGGCCTCTTCGAAATCTTCCGGCAGATACCGCTCAAGGACATCTGCGATCAGATTGATCCGCGCTTTCAATTCCAGCGGTGGCATCTCTGCCAGCACGTCGTTCACAAAAGGGGCGGACGCAAAGACGCCCGCCTCCTCGAAGTGGTTTGCAAGCTGCGTCACCGTTTCGGCGTTGAACAGCTCGTCCTTCAGGCTGAAACCCTGCGCCATCAGATCGTTGCGTTGATCGCTCCGCCGTCTAGCACGATGTTTTGCCCGACGATGAAGCCGGCGTGCTGCGAGCAAAGGAACGCACACATCGCGCCGAACTCTGCCGATGTGCCGTAGCGGCGGGCCGGAATGGTCGCCTCGCGCTGCGCCTTGGCTTCCTCCATCGAGATGCCTTGGGCGTTCGCCACGCCCGTGTCGAGGCTGACGGCACGGTCCGTAGCGTGGATGCCTGGCAGCATGTTGTTGATGTTCACGCCGTGTTGCGCCACCTGACGGGCTGTCCCTGCGACGTAGCCTGTCAGACCTGCACGCGCGGAATTGGAAAGACCCAGTAGCGGGACCGGGGCCTTGACCGAACCGGAGGTGATATTCACCACACGTCCCCAGCCCTGCTCGATCATACCTGGCAATATCGCCTTCATCAGAGCAATCGGCGCCAGCATGTTGGCATCCAAGGCCTGAATGAAATCGTCGCGATCCCAGTCGGACCACAGCCCCGGAGGTGGGCCGCCTGCGTTGTTGACCAGAATGTCGACCTGACCTGCGGCATCAAGCAGTGCCTTGCGTCCCTCTTCGGTGGCGACATCAGCCGCAACGGCTGTGACGTTGACGCCGTAGGTGTCGCGGATGTGCTGTGCGGTTTCTTCCAGCGCCTCGGCCCCACGTGCGTTCAGAACCAGATCGACACCGGCTGCCGCGAGGGCCTCGGCGCAGCCGCGACCCAAGCCTTTTGACGACGCACATACCAGCGCGCGCTTTCCTTTGATCCCAAGATCCATCTCACTCGTCCCTTTTTGCTATTGTCCTCACCAGCCGAGGTAGCACTGCAATTGATGTTCGGCAAATGTCATTGCACCTTGGAGAGCCGATGCTGCTGGGATAGACGTGACCCATGCAGGATCGCCTTCTGACATTGGATGTGTATTGCGCCAGCGATGTGGTCACCAGTGACGGTGTCATGAAAGGGGAATTCATCTCTTTTGCTGATGAACTTGTGCTCGACGATTCCTTCCAGATCATACAAGGCGCGCGCCAGCGCCCTTTGACGCTGATCTCTGAACGTGGCGCGTTACGGCGCGACGACGCCTCGGGAAATCTTGTGCATCTCGATAGCTGCCTGACCCTGATGGACACTGACGGTACGACCCATGAGGTCCTGATCCTTGTCGAGGTCGAGGATGACATGGCGGCAGAGGTGTTTGTTCTCTCGCTTGGAGAAATGGTGCCGCTGGTGGACTACCGCCTTGTCGGCATCGCGCGTCATCTGGCGACAAAACGTTTTGCAGAGGCCGCCAGCGGATCATTTGCAAAGGGCACACGGATCACGCTGCGCGATGGCCGGATGTGCCCTGTGGAGGCGCTTTCCCCCGGAGATGAGGTGCTGACCCGCGACGCAGGCCCGCAACCTATAAAATCGATCGGCCATGCGACCTTACGCGCCACAGGCAGCTTTGCGCCGGTGGTGATCCCGTCCGGCGCGCTCAACAACGAAGGTGATCTGTTGTTGCGCCCTGACCACCGGTTGTTCATTTACCAGCGTGACGACAGGCTTGGCTCTGGACGGGCCGAGGTGCTTGTCAAGGCAAGGCATCTTGTCGATGGCCAGTCGATCACACGGCGCAAGGGCGGATTTGTCGATTATTATCAACTGATCTTTGACGCCCATCACATCATTTTTGCCGAAGGCATTGCTGCGGAATCTCACCTGGTCGATCCGCGCACCCATACCGACCAGACGGATCAGAACACGCCTCACAGTCTGCATGGCTATCACGACTATGAGGTGAAAGATAACCTGATCCCGCTGAAACAGGCTGCAGCCCTTTTACGCAAAGCATCGGGGGGTTAAGGTGCAACGGGCGTATCTTGCGTCGCCGCCACCTCACCAAAAACGATGACGCTGCCAGTGAGCACCCCTGCCCCATGCGCGATATCGGCATCAAGGTCGATGCCGGCGACACCGGCAACCTGATCGCCCAGAAGCATTGTTTCCAGCGTGCCTGCAAAACCGTAGTCAGTTGCATCAGTGGTCAGCCGGCCCGCATAGGTGATCTGAAATTCAGCACCCTCCAGCCCGTCACCTGCAAGTGAAAGCTCACCTGTGTAATCGGCAACCTTGCCGGTCAATGCCTGCCCAAAGACATTGGAAACCGAGCCTGCCGCAGTTGCCGCCTCGAAATCGAGGGCGAGCACCGCATCGCCGTAAAGCGCGAGCGTTTTGCTGCTGTGTTCGATCTGGATGGCGGCGGCCCCTTCAAAGTTCAGCGTGCCAGCCGCAGGGATTGCCGGATCCTGCGTGATCGCCATGCCGATGGCACCGGTTTGCGGATTGCCAAAGAGCCGCAGTTGCTGCGCCTCATAGACATCGAGCCGTGCCAAGCGCGGATCGATCCCACTGTTGCCGCCACTGCTTCCCCCGCCGCCGCAGGCGGTCAGCCCCAGCAGGGCAACAACGCTGGAAAGAGAGCGACAACACATAGGCCGCATTTATGATGAGAACCCAAATTCTTGGTTAAGGCACGCAGAGCAATTGCCCTTCTGCACGGCATTGCATAAGGAATGCGCATGACAAATCGCCCTGAACTTCCCCCAGAAATCGCGCGCCGCCGGACCTTTGCGATCATTTCGCACCCTGACGCTGGCAAGACGACGCTGACAGAAAAATTCCTGCTTTATGGCGGCGCGATCCAGATGGCTGGACAGGTCCGCGCCAAGGGCGAGGCGCGGCGTACGCGCTCCGACTTCATGCAGATGGAAAAGGACCGCGGGATTTCCGTTTCGGCCTCGGCCATGTCGTTCGACTTTGGCAAATACCGCTACAACCTTGTCGACACGCCCGGCCACTCGGACTTTTCAGAAGATACCTACCGCACGCTGACAGCCGTGGATGCGGCCGTGATGGTGATCGACGGTGCCAAGGGTGTCGAAAGTCAGACGCAAAAACTGTTCGAAGTGTGCCGCCTGCGGGACCTGCCGATCCTGACCTTCTGTAACAAGATGGACCGCGAAAGCCGTGATACCTTCGAGATCATTGACGAGATTCAGGAAAACCTTGCCATTGATGTCACACCCGCAAGCTGGCCCATCGGTGTCGGGCGCGAGTTCATCGGCTGCTATGACATCCTGCGCGACCGGTTGGAACTGATGGACCGCGCCGACCGCAACAAGATCGCCGAAAGCATTGAATTTAACGGCATCGACGACCCGAAGCTGGCCGAGCATGTGCCTGCGCATCTGCTGGAAAAGTTCCTTGAAGAAATCGAGATGGCAAAGGAGCTTTTGCCGACACTCGATCCGGCTTCGGTGCTCAACGGGTCGATGACACCGATCTGGTTCGGCTCGGCCATGAACAGCTTTGGCGTCAAAGAACTGATGGACGGTCTGGCGACCTACGGCCCAGAGCCGCAGGTCCAGAGCGCCGAACCGCGCAATATCGCCCCTGAGGAAAGCAAGGTGGCGGGTTTTGTCTTCAAGGTGCAGGCCAATATGGACCCCAAGCACCGCGACCGCGTCGCCTTTGTGCGCCTTGCCTCCGGCCATTTTGAACGTGGGATGAAGCTGACCCACGTGCGTTCCAAAAAGCAAATGGCGATTACGAACCCTGTGCTTTTCCTCGCCTCTGACCGCGAATTGGCGGAAGAGGCCTGGGCTGGCGATATCATCGGCATTCCGAACCACGGGCAGTTGCGCATTGGCGATACGCTGACCGAAGGCGAGGCAATCCGTGTGACCGGTATCCCGTCGTTCGCGCCGGAATTGCTGCAATCCTGCCGGGCTGGCGATCCGATGAAGGCCAAGCATCTGGAAAAGGCGCTGATGCAGTTTGCCGAAGAAGGGGCCGCCAAGGTCTTCAAGCCGACATTCGGTTCGGGCTTTATTGTGGGTGTTGTCGGCGCGCTGCAGTTCGAGGTTCTGGCCAGCCGGATCGAGTTGGAATACGGACTGCCGGTCCGCTTCGAAGGCTCGCAGTTCACCTCTGCCCGCTGGGTGGCCGGCGAGAAGGATGCAGTCGACAAGTTCGTCGCCGCAAACAAGCAGCACATCGCGACGGACAATGACGGCGACACGGTGTTTCTGACGCGATTGCAATGGGATATCGACCGGGTTGTCCGTGACTATCCGGACGTGAAGCTGACGGCGACAAAAGAGATGATGGTCTAGGGGGCTTTGCCCCCGCCGCCCCTGCGGGGCGTCTCCCCCAGAGTTTTTTGGCCAAGATGAAGAGCTGCCTCGCGCTTGTCTTCTGCGTGGCGGCTGTGTTTTCTGGCAGCGCGAGACAGGAGGCGGGCTTGGACAAGACAGGCGAAACATTTGAAGGCGGGATCGGCAGCCTGATGCCAGCCTACCAAAAACGGCGTGCCCTTCTGACCGGCGAGGCTTTGCCACCGCACGACGTTGATTTTGCGGTGCTGAAGTCGCAACCTTTGCCACCCCAGCAAAACCCCCGCCCCGAAGGCTTGAGCCGCACGCAAAAAAAACGCCATGCGCTTTTGGGTGAATTGCATGGCCATAGCGAGCTGGCACTGTTGCATGGGTTGCTGATCGCACATTTGCGCAAACATACCTACCCCGATGGCGCGCCAGCCCTTTTCCTGCGCCTTTGGAAGGAAGAGGAAGACTGGCTGTTGGAAACCCTGCCCACGCGTTGGCTGATCTCGGCTGTGATCACCTTTGCAGAGCATGGGCAAAGCGAAGCGGACCGCACGCTGGCTGCGCGGATGGGCATGTTCTTTTCGCTGATGAAGATCTATGAGGCCGAACGCTGTTTTTCCGGCCTGCCACCGCAGAAGGCGTTCAAGGTGAAGGATCGCAATACATCCCCGCTGCCGATGGGGATGAAGGATTTTTCGGTGCTGCAGGGCGATCTTGAGGCCCATCTTCTGGCCCCGCTCTGGCGCGATGCGGGCCAAGCGCCTGCCATCGGCAATCTGGTGCGGCACCTGCTGGAGCGGTTAAACACGGACGACGGGACGGTTTTCCGCCGGCTTGCGTTGATGCGCAACGCGGCGGAAAAGTCACGCAAAGGCAAGGTCTAGGGGACCTTCCTTGACGCACTGCAGCATATGGGATAGCCCACATCCACCAGACGCCGGACGCGGAGGAAATGCGTCCTATATCATCATTGCGGACCGACCCGCATACACAGGACGTAAATGACCAAGTTTTCCGACTTGAACCTTGCCCCTAAGGTTCTCAAAGCTGTAGCAGAGACCGGCTACGAAACCCCGACCCCTATTCAGGCAGGTGCGATCCCGCCAGCGCTTGAAGGCCGCGATGTTCTGGGCATTGCCCAGACCGGCACAGGCAAGACCGCCAGTTTTACGCTGCCAATGATCACCCTTCTGGGGCGTGGACGCGCCCGTGCACGGATGCCACGGAGCCTTGTTCTGGCCCCGACCCGTGAATTGGCCGCGCAGGTGGCCGAGAACTTTGACGCCTATGCCAAATATACCAAACTGAGCCGCGCGCTTCTGATCGGTGGCACCAGCTTCAAGGATCAGGATGCCATCATCGACAAAGGTGTCGATGTCCTGATTGCGACGCCGGGCCGCCTGCTCGACCATCTGGAGCGGGGCAAACTCATTCTGACGGACGTCAAGGTCATGGTGGTGGATGAGGCTGACCGGATGCTCGACATGGGGTTCATTCCCGATATCGAGGAAATCTTCAAACGCACGCCATTCACACGACAGACCTTGTTCTTCTCGGCGACAATGGCCCCCGAGATCGAGCGGATCACCAACACTTTTCTGTCGAACCCGGCAAAGATCGAGGTGGCGCGGGCGGCCACAACGAACGACAACATCAAGCAGGGCGTTGTTGTTTTCAAAGCTGCTGACCGGCGCAAAGAGGCCTCGCAAAAGCGCGCCCTCTTGCGTGCGCTGATTGATCAGGAAGGCGAAGCCTGCACCAATGCGATCATCTTCTGCAATCGCAAGTCAGACGTCGATATCGTTGCCAAATCGCTGAACAAATACGGCTATCAGGCCGCACCCATCCATGGTGATCTGGACCAGAGCCACCGGACCAGAACGCTCGACAAGTTCAGGGATGGTGACTTGCGCTTTCTTGTGGCCTCAGATGTGGCGGCCCGTGGGCTTGATATCCCGAACGTGAGCCATGTCTTTAACTTCGACGTGCCAAGCCACGCCGAAGACTATGTCCACCGGATCGGGCGCACCGGTCGCGCCGGTCGCAAAGGCACCGCTGTGATGATCGCGATCCCGCGCGATGATAAGTATCTTGAGGCGGTGGAGGACCTCGTCAAACAGACGATCCCGCGGATGGACAATCCGTTGAAACAGGAAAAGGCTGCGCCGCACTCTGACGACAGTGCGAAGTCTGATGAGAAACCAAAGCGCAGCCGTGGCCGTCGCAAGCAGGACGATGCGCCGGCCAAAGAGGCAGCATCATCCCCCGCCGCAGAGGATGCGCCGGCGCAGGACAAGCCGAAAGCAGCCGCTAAACCGCAGCACGACGACAAGCCGAAGCAGGATCGTGGGAACCGTGGCCGCAATCGTGGCAGAAACGACCGTGATGTCGTCGGTCTAGGTGATGATGTGCCCGCGTTTCTGGCAAAAAGCTTCGCCGAACGCGCAAAGGACAAGTAATTGTCTACGGGCACGCGCCAACCGCGTGCCCGCAAAATGCATTTACCGGAAGGTCACGCGCGAAACGGTGCAGACGTTGATGTTGGGCTGCACGATGCTGGTCCCGTCGCGGAATTCCGCTTTCATATCAAAGTTGCAAGAGCCGGTGCCGTCATCAAAGTTGATGTTGACGGAGTCGCCGTTCGGCAGGATCGATGATCCAAGAATATCCTCTTCCCAGGATGACGTGGTCACGCGGGAGCCATAGAAGCGCCAGATTGTCCGGCCTGTTGCATTGGTGATGATCACGTTCCGGTCTGCGGCGACGGCACTGACAGGTGTTGCTGTCGATGTATCAACACATGCAGAAAGCGCGACGGCAGCCGCGCCTGCGGCGAGAATAGACTTGAAATGAAACACGTGAACTCCTTTTCTGGCATGGCAAAATCGCTACATGCCAGAATGCTAACAGGTTCACAAAGCAGTGATCAAGCCGCAGGCCGCCTGCTAGCCCAAACGGGAGATGATCACCATAACTTCCGGCTTCTTGCCGATCTCTGTCTGGGCGGTCCGGCGCGCGATGCTTTTGAGCTCTTTCTCAAGCTTGTCATCATCGCGCAAGGTCTTGGCGTTGGCGCGCATGACGAACTGACCCAAGTCTTCTTCGACCACTTCAACCAGCGGTGCTCCTGACGAGCCGATTTCTGGCAGGCCATTTGTCTCCACCCAAGGCTCGCCCAAGGGTTCGTCGTTTTCATCAACGATCAGCGTCACAACCATCTGCCCGTTGAGCGCCATGCGGATGCGGTTGCGCACGATGCCATCGAGCGCGCCGACCTGCACCGACCCGTCCAGATAGGTGCGCCCGGTGTCGATGTATTCAGCGACGGTTGGTGCGTTTCCTGACAGATCAATCATCATCCCGTTCACCGCCACGATCCCTGTGATCCCACCCTGGTTGCCCAGTTTCACATGTTCGCGCAGGTGACGATGCTCACCGTGCATCGGGATGAGGATTTGCGGCTGGACGATCTTGTGCAGTTGTTCCAGATCAGGGCGATTGGCGTGGCCAGAGACGTGATACTTGCCACCGGCATCATCGACGACATCGACACCCAGTTCGGAAAGCTGGTTCATGATGCGGATGACACCGCGTTCATTGCCGGGGATGGTTTTGGACGAAAAGAGAAACGTATCGCCCTCTTTCAACTTGATCCCCATGTAGTTGCCCTGCGCAAGCTGGGCAGACGCGGCCCGGCGTTCGCCTTGTGATCCGGTCACGAGCAGCATCAGGTTTTCGCGTGGGATGTTCTGCGCATCTTCAGGAGATACTGTGCTGGGAAAGCCTGTCAGGATGCCTTCTTCCACGGCGGCTTCGACCATGCGCCGCATTGCCCGGCCCAGCAGCACGACAGAGCGGTCTGCCTTTTGCGCCGCCGTTGCCAGTGTTTTCAGGCGCGCGATGTTGCTGGCAAAGGTGGTCGCGACAACCATGCCTTTGGCCTCTTTCATCAGATCAGCCACGGGATCGGCGATCGAGGCTTCAGACCGTCCAGGTGCCGCGGAAAAGACATTGGTGCTGTCGCAGACCAGTGCCTTCACCCCATCCTTTGAGACCTCTTCCCACAGGGCCGCATTCCATGGATCGCCCACAACAGGCGTTTCATCAATTTTGAAGTCACCGGAATGCAGCACGCGCCCTTCGGGGCTGTCGATCAACAGCCCTGCGCTTTCAGGGATCGAGTGGCTGATTGGCAGGTAGGACACGGTCAGCGGTCCGCATTTGATCATGTGCGGATAAGGGTCAACGACCTTCACCACGCTTTCAGGGTGCCCATGTTCGCCCAGTTTGCGCCGCGCGATATTGGCAGTAAAGCGACGGGCATAGACAGGCGCACCGAGGCGTTCCCAATAGTGACCAATGGCCCCGACGTGATCCTCGTGGGCATGAGTGATGAAGATGCCTTCGATTTGCGCCTTGTGCTCTTCCAACCAGGCAATGTCAGGCAGGATCAGGTCAACACCCGGCGTGCCATCCATATCGGGGAAGGTCACACCAAGGTCCACGACAATCAGCCGCTCCTGCCCCTCTTTGCCGTAGCCATAGACATAGGCATTCATGCCGATTTCTCCGGCACCTCCGAGAGGTAGATAGATCAGGCGGTCGCTCATGCGTTTTCCTTATTGAACCTGTGAATGACGGTCAGCCCGTGCATGGTCAGATCATCTTCGAATGCGTCAAAGAGGTCTTCTGCCTGCTGAAATAGCGGCGCAAGGCCACCTGTCGAGACGACTTTCATCGGCAGACCACGCTCGGCCTTGATGCGGGCGCATATCTCACGGACCAATCCGATGTAACCCCAAAAGACGCCAGACTGCATACAGGCCACGGTATTTGTGCCAATGACTGCCTGAGGTTTGGTGATATCGACATGCGGCAAGGCAGCGGCCGCATTGTGCAATGCCTCAAGCGAGAGGTTCACACCCGGTGAGATCACCCCACCCACATAAGCGCCATCCTCTGCCACCACGTCAAATGTGGTGGCCGTCCCGAAATCGACGACGATCAGATTGCCGCCATGGCGATCGAATGCGCCCGCAGTGTTGACCAGACGGTCAGGGCCAACCTGCGTTCCTGCATCAACACGCGGAGCCGCAGGCAACAGGCACTCAGGCTTGCCCACAACCAAAGGCCGGACGCCATAATACCTGTCAGCAAACACACGCAGATTGAACACAACGCGTGGCACGGTCGAGCTGATGATCACCTCGTCAAAGACAACGTCGATGTCCTGAAACCGCATCAAAGTTGACAGCCAGACATAGTATTGGTCCGCTGTGCGCTGCCACTCGGTGCTTGTGCGCCATGTGGCGATAAAGCTCTCACCGTCCCAGATCGAAAACACCGTATTGGTGTTGCCGCAGTCGATGGCCAAAAGCATGGGCCGCCTCCTTCTTAGAAATACACGTCCGCTGCAGGTATGGCGCGCGGTCCTGTTCCGGTGATCAGGACAAGATTGCCGTCGCGGTCGATGCTGTCAAAGATCCCTGTGATCTCTTCGCGCCCTGTCCGGGCGGTGATCACCTCGCCCAAGCGTGCGGCATTGGCCAGCCAGTCATCGCGGATGCGGTCAAAACCCAAACGCAGGAGCTTTGCCTCCTGCGTGGCATAGGCATCAGCAAGGGTTGCCAGAAAATCAAGCGGTGTGATCTCGATCCCGGTGGCCTCCATGACAGAGGTCGGCGGAAACGCGGCATCAGTGACGCCGTCGGGCGTATGCTTGAGGTTCACCCCAATCCCAACTGACAACCAATCGACAAACGGCCCGCTTCCGCTTGTCTCAAGCAGGATACCGGCGACCTTGCCACCCGACAGCAAGACATCATTGGGCCACTTGAGGCTCAGTTTCTCGACAGGGATGAAGATTGACAGGGCCTGATAAAGCGCGTTGGCCGCAAGGAAGGACCGCTTTGCCGCCTCTGGCGCAGTGGCTTCCGGTCGGAAGATGAGCGTCGCGTTCAGGTTTCCGGGCGGTGCAATCCATGCCCGTCCCCGCCTGCCGCGAGCGGCGGTCTGCGTTTTGGCAATGATCCATGTCGGGCGCTCGATCTCGGGCGCGCGGCGTGCGGCCTCTGCCATCGTGCTGTCGACACTTTCCAGAACGACACAGCCGTAGCCCTCAGGCCACGGCCCGTGATCGTGGGTCGCGCTGTCGTTAGTTGACAAGCGTTGCCGCCGCGGCTGCTGCAATCGGCTCAACCCCGAAGAGGTTGACGACGCCGATCACCATGACACCGGCTGACACCATCAGCATCCCCCAAAGCACGGGATTGCGGTTGGTATCAAGCTGCTCGCCCTCTTCGCCGAAGTACATGAAATAGACGATCCGCAAATAGTAGAACGCACCGATCACTGACGCGATCACACCAGCCACTGCGAGCCATGCAAGACCACCGTCATAGGCAGCACGCAGCACGTAGAGCTTGCCAAAGAAGCCAACCATCGGCGGCACACCGGCAAGGCTGAACAATAGGACCAGCATTGCAAGCGCCCGGAGCGGTTGCCGTTTAGAATACATCCGCAGTGCGTTGATGTCGGTGACAGGGCGGCCATCACGCTCCATCGACAGGATGAAGGCAAAGGTGCCGATGTTCATGGTCACATAGATCGCCATGTAAATCAGCATCGCCTGCACGCCAAAGGCGGTGCCAGCGGCCAGACCCATCAGAGCAAAGCCCATGTGGGCGATAGACGAGTATGCCATCAGACGCTTGATGTCGCGTTGCCCGATTGCGGCCACCGCACCAAGGAACATGGAGACGACAGACAGGAAGGCTACGATCTGCTGCCAGTCGCCGACGATCCCGCCGAAGGCGTCATGGACCACACGCGCGAAAAGCGCCATCGCTGCAACCTTTGGTGCTGTCGCAAAAAAGGCTGTGACAGGTGTAGGCGAGCCTTCGTAGACGTCTGGCGTCCACATGTGGAAAGGCGCTGCAGACACTTTGAAAGCGAAACCTGCCAGCAGAAAGACCAGACCGAACAGCAGACCCAGCGACGCGCCATCGGACGTGGCCTCGATAATGCCGGAGAAGAGCGTCGTGCCTGTGTAACCGTAGGTCAGTGACGCGCCATAAAGCAGCAGACCCGACGACAGCGCGCCAAGTACAAAATACTTCAACCCTGCTTCGGTCGACTTCACACTATCGCGGCGCAGCGAGGCCACAACATAAAGCGACAGCGATTGCAGTTCGAGGCCCATGTAAAGCGCCATCAGATCGCCAGCGGAAACCATGACCATCATGCCGACAACAGCGAGTGCCACCAGCAACGGGTATTCGAATTTCAGCAATCCGCGGCGCTGCATATAGGCTTCTGACATCAACAGAACCGCAGCTGCCGACAGCAGCATCACAACTTTCGCAAAGCGGGCGAACCCGTCATCAACGAACATTCCGCCAAAGGCGGTATTCGTCCCCTGCCCGTTGATCCCGATCCAGATCGCCAGCAAGACAAAGAGGCCAGACGTGACCCATGTCAGCAGCGGCGCCATAGCGTCTTTGGTGGTATAGACCGCCAGCAACAGCGCACCCATCGCATAGACCGACAGGATGATTTCGGGCATCAGGATTTGGATATCAGCACCAATCATGACGGGCCTTCCTTAATTCGAAGCGAACTGCGTTGCGGCCTCAAAGGTCGCAAGCGCGGTTTCGTAGTTGCCGACCAGCGCAGACACGCTTGGTCCGATAATGTCGAGAACGAGCGCGGGATAGACGCCCAGCAAGAGTGTCATCGCTACAAGCGGAGCAAAGATCACCCGCTCGCGCCGGCCCATGTCGGTGATGGTCTTGAGGCTTTCCTTGATCAGATCGCCAAAGACGACGCGGCGGTAGAGCCACAGCGCATAGGCCGCCGAGAGGATCACACCGGAGGTCGCAAAGACCGCAATCCACGTGTTGACCTGGAAGACACCCATCAGCGTCAGGAATTCACCCACAAAACCAGACGTGCCTGGCAGACCGACGTTGGCCATCGTGAAGAACATGAAGATCAGCGCATAGGCTGGCATCCGGTTCACCAGACCGCCATAGGCGTCGATCTCGCGAGTGTGCATCCGGTCATAGATGACGCCGACACAAAGGAAGAGCGCGCCGGAGATAAAGCCGTGGCTGATCATCTGGAAGATCGCACCGTCGATGCCTTGCTGGTTCACCGCAAAGATGCCCATGGTCACGTAACCCATGTGCGCGACCGAAGAATAGGCAATCAGCTTTTTCATGTCTTCCTGCACCAGTGCGACCAGTGACGTGTAGACAATCGCGATGGCCGACAGTGTCAGCACCAGCGGACCCATCACCTCTGAGCCGACAGGGAACATCGGCAAGCTGAACCGCAGGAAGCCGTAGCCCCCCATCTTGAGCAGGATCGCCGCCAGAACCACAGAACCGGCCGTCGGGGCCTGCACGTGCGCGTCAGGCAACCAGGTGTGGACGGGCCACATCGGCATCTTGACCGCGAAGCTGGCAAAGAACGCCAGCCACAAAAGCGTCTGCATACCGCCCACGATCTGCACACCAAGCAAGCTGAAGCTTTCGGTGCCGAACGAATGGTTCATCAGTGTCGGGATATCGGTCGTGCCTGCATCCGCAAACATCGCCACCATCGCCACCAGCATCAAGACCGAGCCGAGGAAGGTATAAAGGAAGAACTTGAAGCTCGCGTAAATACGGTTCACGCCGCCCCATATACCGATGATCAGGAACATCGGGATCAGACCTGCTTCGAAGAACAGATAGAACAGCACCAGATCAAGCGCGAGGAACACGCCCAGCATCAGCGTCTCGAGGATCAGGAAGGCGATCATGTATTCCTTGACCCGGGTTTTCACCTCCCAGCAGGAGGCGATCACCAACGGCATCAGGAACGTGGTCAGCATCACAAAAAGGATCGAAATACCATCGACGCCCATCTTGTATTGCAGACCCAAGAGCCATTCGCGCTCCTCCACCATCTGGAAGCCGGTATCGGCAGGGTTGAAGTTGCCGAGGATAAAGAGCGAGACCACGAAGGTCACAACCGTTGTGACCAGCGCCACCCATTTGGCGTTGCGCTGTGCGGCTTCGTCATCGCCGCGCAAGAAGATCGCAAGGATCAGCGCCCCGATCAGCGGCAGGAAAGTCGTCAGGGAAAGAACGTTGCCCATTAGTTTGCTCCCCCGAACAGCGTGACCCAGGTCAGCAGCACCGCAAGGCCAAGGACCATCGCGAAGGCATAGCTGAAGATGTAGCCCGACTGCGCGCGGCCCGCGAGCTTGGTAAAGAATGGAATGATGCCCATAGCGACGCCGTTGATGCCTCCGTCGATGGTATCCGTATCACCCCGCTTCCACAGGATGCGGCCAAGGGCCATGGACGGACGGACAAAGAGGAAGTCGTAGATTTCGTCAAAGTACCATTTGTTGAGCAGGAACTGGTAAAGCGGCGCTTGCTGCTCGGCCAGTTTCGCAGGCCAGTCAGGCCGACGAATATACATCTGGTAGGCCAGTCCCAATCCAAGAAGCATTGCGATGAACGGTGCGACCTTGACCCAGACTGGAACGAGGTGCGCCTCATGCAGGACGTGGTTGTCGGGATGCTTGAAGATCGCACCCTGCCCCGGCACTTCCGGCCAAGCGGCTTTGCCGTGGTCGTCACCACCATGGCCGTCGTCACCGCTCGCTGCGGCATAGGCCGGCGCGATCAGGGTGAAACCAAGGTTGGCGTGATCCTCTGCCTTCTCTTCAGAGACAATGGCACCGAAGTATTTGCCGACGCTTTCGTCGCTGCCAAAGAATGGCTTGTAGAACACCATGCCGGACAGCACCGCACCGATAGCCAGCACGTAGAGCGGTGCCAGCATGACAGTCGGGCTTTCATGGGCATGCTCATGCGTGTGCTTGTCGCCACGTGGCTTGCCGTAGAAGGTCAGGAACATCAGACGCCAGCTATAGAAGCTTGTCATCAGCGCAGCGATGACCAGCATCCAGAAGGCATAGCCGCCCATCGTGCCTGCGTAGGCGCTTTCGATGATGGCGTCTTTGGACACGAAGCCCGCGAAGCCGACAGGGAAGCCGAGATAGAGCAGCGGAATACCCACACCGGTGATCGCCAGTGTACCGATCATCATCATCCAGAAGGTCTTGGGGATCTTATGGCGCAGGCCGCCATAGTTCCGCATATCCTGCTCGTGATGCATCGCATGGATCACCGAACCGGCCCCGAGGAACAGCATCGCCTTGAAGAACGCGTGTGTCAGCAGGTGGAACATGGCGACCGAATAGACGCCCAGACCGGCAGCGACGAACATATAGCCAAGCTGCGAACAGGTCGAATAAGCAATCACGCGCTTGATGTCGTTCTGCACCAGACCCACGGTCGCGGCAAAGAACGCCGTCGTCGCACCCAGGAACACGATAAAGCTTGTCGTTGCTTCGGCGTATTCCATCAGCGGCGACATGCGGCAGACAAGGAAGACACCGGCGGTCACCATGGTCGCGGCGTGGATCAGAGCCGACACAGGTGTCGGGCCTTCCATCGCGTCGGGCAACCATGTGTGCAGGAAGAGCTGCGCCGATTTACCCATCGCACCGATGAACAGCAGGAAGGCAATCAGGTTCAGCGTGTCCCACTCGCGCCACATGAAGGTGATGGTCTGACCCTGCAGATCAGGGATCGCCGCGAAAATATCGCTGAAGTTGATGCTGTCGGTCACATAGTAGAGGGCGAAGATACCCAGCGCGAAACCGAAATCACCGACACGGTTAACCACAAAAGCCTTGATCGCCGCGGCACCGGCTGAAGGCTTACGGTAGTAAAAGCCAATCAGCAGGTAGGATGCGACACCCACGCCTTCCCAGCCGAAGAACATCTGCACAAGGTTATCAGCGGTTACCAGCATCAGCATGGCAAAGGTAAAGAACGACAGATACGCAAAGAAGCGCGGACGGTAGCTTTCGCCTTCGCGGAAGTGGTCGTCGTGGGCCATGTAGCCAAAGGAATACAGGTGCACCAGCGCTGAGACGGTCGTGATGACGATCAACATGATCGCCGTCAGACGGTCCATGCGGATCGCCCAATCCGTGCTCAACGTGCCGCTTTCGATCCAGCGCAGGATGTTGACCGTGTAAACCGCATTGTCATGCGCGGCAGGATCAAAGGTCAGGAAGATGATCCACGAAAAGAACGCCGAGACGAAAAGCAGGCCGGTCGCTGTCCACTGCGCGGCTGTTTCACCGATCAGCTTCCAACCGAAACCACAGATAATCGCGCCAACGAGCGGGGCAAAAAGGATGATCGTTTCCATGAGTTTAGCCCTTCATCACGTTGACGTCTTCAACGTCGATGGTTCCGCGGTTGCGGAAGAAACACACAAGGATCGCAAGGCCGATCGCAGCCTCTGCGGCGGCGACGGTCAGAACGAACAGGGTAAAGACCTGCCCGACCAGATCGCCGAGATAGCTTGAGAAGGCCACGAGGTTGATGTTCACCGCCAGAAGCATCAATTCGATGCTCATCAGCAGGATGATCACGTTCTTGCGGTTGAGGAACAATCCGAAGATGCCAATGACAAACAGGGCCGCCGCCACTGTGAGATAGTGTTCAAGTCCGATCATACGTTCGTTCCCTTTGGGGCTTGGCACCCCGTCTTCTTGGCTTTGCTGACCTATCCGGCCAGCGTAAATTCTGTTTTGTCGCCACGCAGCGCCGGATAAGCAGCCGCGCAAGCGCAGTTTTCTGTCGTTTCGGTCGTGATCGCGATATCGCGGGCGATGAATTCAAGGTCTGCCGCGATCCGCTCAAACGTGGCAAAGACCCGCGCGCCCGACTGGTGACGCTCCAGCACGGCGATGGCATCATCCGTGCGGTCAAAGTCGGACCGGCGACCCATGTTTGTTTCGGCGGTGCGGAACTTCAACATCTTGCCGCTTTCGCATTCGACAAGGCTGAACCCCTTTGCCGTGCCTTCCTGACTCCACCAGTCCAGCCAGATCACACGCCCCTCGCCCAGATCCATATGGCGGATTTCGCCGCCATGGCTGGGGTGCGTCACGCGCTTGCAATCAGCCAGCGTCAGGGCAACCCCTTCGGTGGCGATCAGCGTGGCGGCTGCGGATATGATGGCGAGGCGGCGCATCAGTTCTTACAGACCCTGCCCCGGCTTGACGTCTTTGAGCTCCATCGCCTTGGCTGGATCACGATACATCTGCGCCAGCACGTTCTGGCGCTTGATGTCCACACGGTGGCGCAATGTCAGAACAATCGCACCGATCATGGCGACCAGCAGGATCAGACCCGCCAGTTGGAACAGCAGGATATAGTCATCATAGATCAGCAGCCCCAAGGCACGGGTGTTGTCGACATCCGCCGATGGTGCCGCGATCCGGTCCGCAGCACCGCTGTCAAAGCCCCAGACACCAAATGCCAAGGCCAGCTGCATCAAGATCACCACGCCGATCAGCAAGGCCAACGGCAGGTATTTTGTCATCTCGGCCTTCAGTTCGGCAAAATCGACGTCCAGCATCATAACGACAAACAGGAACAGGACCGCAACTGCACCGACGTAAACAATGACAAGCAACAGCGCGACAAACTCAGCGCCCAAAGTGACAAAAAGCCCTGCAGACGACAGAAACGCAAGAATAAGCCAAAGCACCGAATGGACGGGGTTCCGGCTGACGACTGTCATCAACCCGCCAGTGATCGTGGCCACCGCGAAGAGGTAAAATATGAACGCGAAGACGGTCATGCGCTTTCGTCCTTTTCCAATACTTCATTCGCCAGTTCCATGGTCTTGGTCATGGCTGGCGCGCCGGCGAACATACCTGTCTGGGCTATCGCTTCGGCAATCTCTTGTTTGGTGGCCCCGGCCTCGACCAGATGGCGCACGGTCAGGCGGATCTGCGCCTCGGCTTGCGCGCCCAGAATGGTCAGCCCTGAAAGCGTCAGCAGCAACCGTGTTTTGGCGTCCAGCCCACCAGGGTTCATGGTGTTGCCGAACCACATTTCCATCGCCTCTTTGGACATAGTCGGCCAGAGGTTTTCAAACCCCTTTGGCGTAAAGGCATCAAGGTCGACATTCATCGCCTTGGCCCAGTCCTGGCCCATCTTCATCATGCTTTCAAAGGGGTTCTGGTCGGTCATCTGTAAGGCGCGTCCAGTTCGAGGTTACGTGCGATCTCGGTTTCCCAACGGTCGCCGTTTTCCAAGAGCTTTTCCTTGTTGTAGTAAAGCTCTTCACGGGTCTCTGTTGAAAACTCGAAGTTCGGGCCTTCGACAATCGCATCAACCGGGCAGGCTTCCTGACAGAAACCGCAGTAGATGCATTTGGTCATATCAATGTCGTAGCGCGTGGTACGGCGGCTGCCGTCATCGCGGGGTTCGGCATCAATTGTAATGGCCTGTGCCGGGCAAACAGCCTCGCAGAGTTTGCAAGCAATGCAGCGCTCTTCGCCATTTGGATAACGGCGCAGCGCGTGCTCACCACGAAAACGGGGGCTGAGTGGCCCCTTCTCGTGCGGGTAGTTCACCGTCGCTTTGGGCGAGAAGAAATACTTCATGCCCAGTTTGAAGCCGACCCAGAAATCCTGAAGCAGGAAGTATTTGGCCGCGCGGTTGTAGTCGATCTGAGTCATTGATTAACCCCCCATCGTCCAGCGGGCCCAAAAGCCGCCCATGACTTCGAATTTTGCAAGGAAAGACACGATCACCACCCATGCCAGTGACATTGGCAGGAAAACCTTCCAGCCGATCCGCATCAGCTGGTCGTAGCGGTAACGCGGTGTGATCGCCTTCACCATCGAGAAGATGAAGAAACAGCCTGCCATTTTCAGGATCATCCAGAACACGCCATCAGGCAGGAACGGCACCGGTGACAGCCAGCCGCCGAAGAACAGGAGGCTGATCAGGGCGCACATCAGCACCACGGCCATCAATTCGCCAATCATGAAAAGCAGGAACGGCGTTGAGGAATATTCCACCTGATAACCGGCAACCAGTTCCGATTCCGCTTCGGGCAGGTCGAACGGCGGACGGTTGGTTTCCGCCAGCGCCGAAATCAGGAAAAGGAACAGCATCGGGAAGTGTGCGACCCAATACCAGTTGAAAAGACCCGCGTTGCCGTCTTGTGCGGCCACGATGTCAGACAGGTTCATTGAGCCGGTCGAGATAATCACACCAATGATGATCAAACCGATAGACACTTCATAAGAAATCATCTGCGCGGCAGAGCGCAGCGAACCAAGGAACGGATACTTCGAGTTCGACGCCCAACCACCCATAATCACGCCATAAACCTCGAGTGAGCCAATGGCGAAGATGTAAAGAATGGCAACGTTGATATCCGCGAGCACCCAGCCTTCGTTAAACGGGATCACCGCCCAGGAAATGACGGCCAGCACAAAGGCAATCATCGGGGCGAGGAAGAAGACAAATTTATCCGCGCCAGCAGGAACGACGATTTCCTTGACGATGTATTTCAGAAAGTCCGCAAATGATTGCAGCAAACCAAAGGCACCAACCACGTTTGGTCCCTTGCGCATCTGCACGGCTGCCCAGACCTTGCGGTCAGCATACATCAGGAAGGCCAGCGCCAGTAGCAGCGGGATCAGAACCAACAGACACTGCCCAAGGATCAACAGGACAATGCCAAGGTTGGTTTGTGTGAAGAATTCAACCATGTGTTATTGTCCTTATTCCGCTGCCATCGGCGCGGATTTCCGCGCCTTCGCGTTCGCGCTCAGTTCGGCCATGAGGCTCGACGCACGGGCAATCGGGTTCGTCAGATAGAAATCGGTGATGGCATTGCGGAAATCCGCATCGCCCAGCTTGCCTGCGGGCAGAGGCTGCCATGCGTTTTCAGGCACATCATCCACATAAGCCAGATGCGGCACCTCTTTGACCAGCGCCTGACGCAGCTGCGCCATGCTGTCAAATGGTAAGGTCGCATCCAGTTCTGCCGAAAGGGCACGCAGGATGGCCCAGTTTTCCTTGGCCTCACCCGGCGGGAAGCTGGCACGCAGGGCCAGTTGCGGGCGACCTTCGGTGTTCACGAAAAGGCCGTTTTCTTCGGTGTAGGCTGCACTCGGCAGGATGATGTCGGCACGATGTGCACCGCGGTCACCATGGCTGCCCTGATAGATCACGAAAGCACCGGCAGCGATATCAACCTCGTCAGCACCAAGATTGTAGATCACCTCGGCGTCGTTCACGTCGGCCATCCCGTTTGGCGCAACCGCACCTACATCCAGCGCACCGACACGGCCAGCGGCAGTGTGCAGGACCATAAACTTCGACGATCCGGCCTGAGCGGTCTGCATTGCGGTGCCGAGTACAGCGGCACCGTCAGCTTCGTTCAGCGCGCCCTGCCCGACAATCATCACACCACGGACGCCGTCCTTATCGGAATGATCCATCTTCGACAGCGATTCCAGCGCGGCGCGATCGGTGCCGATGTGCATATAGTCGTAGGTCAGATCAGCAGCTTCACCGATGACAGCAACCTTGGCACCCTTCAGCCAAGCCTTGCGGATACGGGCATTGAGCACTGGTGCCTCTTCGCGCGGGTTGGTCCCGATCAGCAGGATCATCTCTGCGTCATCGATATCCTCGACCGTCGCATTGCCCACATAGGCCGAACGGTTACCCGCCGGCAGTTTCGCACCATCGGTGCGGCATTCCACAACGCCACCCTGCCCTTCGATCATTTGCTTTAGGGCAAAGGCAGCCTCAACGGGGGCAAGATCACCCACCAGACCGGCAACCTTTTTCCCCTTCATCGCGGCTGCGGCAGCGCTCAGCGCCTCGCCCCAACTGGCTTTGCGCAGCTTGCCGTTCTCGCGGATGTAAGGGGTATCCAGACGCTGGCGGCGCAGACCGTCCCAAACGAAACGCGTTTTGTCGGAAATCCATTCTTCGTTCACGCCGTCATGGTTGCGCGGCAGGAAGCGCATGACTTCGCGGCCTTTGGTGTCCACGCGGATGTTTGACCCCAGCGCGTCCATCACGTCGATGGACTCAGTCTTGGTCAGCTCCCACGGACGGGCGGTAAAGGCGTAAGGCTTGGAGACCAGCGCACCAACTGGGCAGAGATCAATGATGTTGCCTTGCATGTTGCTGTCGAGTGTTTCGCCCAAGTAGCTGGTGATCTCGGCATCCTCGCCACGACCCGTCTGGCCCATCTGGTGAATCCCGGCGACCTCTGTCGTGAAGCGCACGCAGCGGGTGCAGGAAATGCAGCGGGTCATGTGGGTTTCGACCAATGGACCAAGGTCCAGATCGTCAACGGCACGCTTGGGCTCACGGAAACGGCTGAAATCCACGCCGTAGGCCATCGCCTGATCCTGCAAGTCACATTCGCCGCCCTGATCGCAGATCGGGCAGTCGAGCGGGTGGTTGATCAGCAAGAACTCCATCACACCTTCACGGGCCTTTTTGACCATGGGCGAGTTGGTTTTCACAACAGGTGGCTGACCTTCTGGTCCGGGGCGCAGATCCTTGACCTGCATCGCACAGGAAGCGGCGGGCTTTGGCGGGCCGCCGACGACCTCGACCAGACACATCCGGCAGTTACCAGCAATCGAAAGCCGCTCGTGATAGCAGAAACGCGGGATCTCGATTCCGGCTTCCTCACAGGCCTGTATCAGGGTCATAGACCCGTCGACTTCGACCTCATTCCCATCAATGACGACTTTGCGCAGATTAGACATTGGCGTGCCTTATATGTTCCCTTTCGCGGGAACCCTCGGAAACGACGGCGCCGCGTTGGCCGCGTTCTAACGTGACACGCCCTGAGACGCTAGTCAGATTGGGAAAAAAACGACCAATTTTCGATCCATTTTCAACAGATCAACGTAGCAGCCAGCCGACACGCGTGTTCGCTTCCATCTCGGCGCGGCCAGCCGCGCAATAGGTCGCTTCTTCACCCTCAACCACGCCAAGTGCGGCCAGGCTCTCGCGCGCTATCGCTTCCAGCCGATCTTTCTCGGCGTCGTCATTGACGTAGGCATCAATTTCCGCCTCGGTATATCCGAGCGAACGTGCGTGTCTTTTCAATGAGTTAAGGAACCCGATGCCCCGAAACAGACGTGCGCTGATCTCAGGGCATTTCTCTGAAATCTCATAGGCCATGCCGACGTGGATAATGCCGTCGCGCACATGTGCAACGTCCTTAAGCGGGGTCTGCGCGCCAACAGGTGCAGCGCCAAATCCGATCAGGGCTGCGAGCAACATCATCTTTGCGTGTTTTTGCATCGGTTTTCTCCGTTGCCAGAGGGTGGCAATTCGTCTCGCCCCGACATCGGTAATCAAAGGCCGTTATACAATATCAAACCGGAAAATTGACGCCCCGTTCCGTCTAAACCGCCAAAGAAAGCGATTTGAGCCGTCGCCCGCCGAAACAATCCTCGGTGTCACCGTCGCGCTGCAAGGACTGCCAGCGTGCCATGCCTTCTGCCACCGTGGGGCGTGTGCCAGCAGGCACCCACCAACACACCAGAAATCCGCTGTCGCCGGGAACAAACCAATCCGGTGCACCGCGCATGATGCGGGCGTGTAAAGTCTTGGTGACAAAGCGATAAAGCGAACCTGCGTCTTCCCAGACCGACAAGGTGGAGGCCGTGTTGGGCCGGTCGGCAAGCGGACCGGCGGGGTCTTCCTGCGTTGCCTCCATATCGTCGTCGGACAGACGCCAGACAAACCCTGGGCTGCGTTCGGCAATCGCATTCACCTGCGCAATCGCATTTTGAAACCCCGCAATCCGCGGATCATCCCACGGATAGGCCAAGGTCCCGAAATTGAACTCTGCAAGGTGGCGCTGCATCACAGATACTTCGCCCTGAGCCAGTCCCAGCCGAAAGCCTCTGTGCTATCACCCTGCTCTTCGCGCAAGGCGAGTTTCTCAAGCGCCTCGTCAAGGGTCGGGCGATGCCCTTCCTCAATCCACCACATCACGAAATGCATCCGCACAAGACGTTCGAACCACTCGGCTTTGCGATCCATGAAACGGGCGTGAAGCGTCTCAAAGACAAAGGTCTGCAACTGCGCCGGGGTCTCCCATACGGTCAGGTTTGAAACGAACTGCGGATCACCGTCGATGCTGTTTTCGGTGTTGCCCGTGCCGGGCTCCCCCGAACCTTCCATCATCCAGACAAATCCCGGCATCCGCTTGCCAAGACCGTTGATACGATCAAGGTTTTCCATAAACTCGGCCACTTGCGGGTCGTCGGTGGGGGCCAAAAGACGCCCGATGTTCAATTCTGCCAGATGCATACCTGCCCCGTCCGGATGATCGTTACGCGGTTGCGTGACAATGGCACAAGACCATCAGGCAAAGCCACAGCACAAATGAAAAAGCCGCACCATTTGGCGCGGCCCATCATGTCTCGGTTCAGTCTGCCGACCTAGACGGGGACCAGCATCGCCGATAGGGCTGTGCCCTCCAGTGTTTCGGCATCGCCTGCGTTGCAGAGGTTGTCGGTGCGCACATTGACGTTGTGCTTCACCTCGAAACTGCGGCGGGCCACGTCTGTCTCCAGTTCGATGGCGTTGCGCAAACCCAGCGCCGATAGTGATCCGCGCCCCATCTCGTTGCGCGCATCGTTCAGGTCGGCATCCAGTGCTGAGTCATAAACATAACGGTCACAGCCCTGCGCGACACGCTGTGCCAATGTCAGCGCAGCATAATATTCCGGCACCGACATCGTGTAGAGCTGCTGCACGGCCGGATCATCAAACGACCGCGACGTCCCTGTTTCACACGCCGCCAAGCCCAAAGCCGCGACCAAAGCCAGACCCTGTTTCATCATTGCGCTGCAATCCCCGCTGCCCGTTTGCTGGCGATACGATCTTCGATTTCGTCGCGGAAGTTCTTGATCAACCCTTGGATCGGCCAAGCTGCCGCATCGCCCAATGCACAAATCGTATGACCTTCGACCTGCTTTGTCACGTCAAGCAGCATGTCGATTTCCTCCACGCTTGCGTTACCTTCAACCAAGCGCTTCATCACGCGCATCATCCAGCCGGTGCCTTCGCGGCATGGTGTGCACTGGCCGCAGCTTTCGTGCTTGTAGAATTTGGACAGACGCCAGATCGCCTTGATCATATCGGTGGAGTTATCCATCACGATGACCGCCGCTGTGCCAAGGCTGGAGCCTTTTTCCTTCAGCGCATCAAAATCCATGATTGCATCGCGCATGTTCTCGCCGCGTACACATGGCACCGATGACCCACCGGGGATCACGGCCTTGAGGTTGCTCCAACCGCCGCGAATGCCGCCGCAGTGCTTTTCAATCAGTTCCTCGAACGAGATCGACATCTCTTCTTCGACGACACATGGATTGTTCACATGGCCCGAAATCGCAAAGAGCTTTGTGCCCGCATTGTTCGGACGCCCCATAGAGGCAAACCAGTCACCGCCACGGCGCAGGATGGTCGGCACCACGGCGATCGATTCCACGTTGTTTACAGTGGTCGGGCACCCATAAAGACCAGCCCCCGCAGGGAATGGCGGCTTCATGCGCGGCATACCCTTTTTGCCTTCAAGGCTTTCGATCAGGGCGGTTTCCTCACCACAGATATAGGCACCGGCACCATGGGTCAGGTAAATGTCGAAATCCCAACCGGACCCTGCTGCATTCTTGCCGACCAGACCCGCCTCGTAGGCTTCATCAATGGCAGCTTGCAGCGCCTCTTTCTCGCGGATGTATTCGCCACGGATGTAGATGTAGCAGGCGTGCGCGTTCATCGCGAAAGAGGCGATCAGGCAGCCTTCCACCAGCGTGTGGGGGTCGTGGCGCATGATCTCGCGGTCTTTGCATGTGCCCGGCTCGGATTCGTCAGCGTTTACCACCAGATAGGCCGGACGACCGTCGCTTTCCTTGGGCATGAAGGACCATTTCAGACCCGTCGGGAACCCCGCACCTCCACGGCCACGCAGGCCAGAGGCTTTCATCTCATTGATGATCCAGTCACGGCCTTTCTTGATGATATCGGCGGTGCCATCCCAGTGGCCGCGCGCCTGCGCACCCTTGAGGGTCCGCTCGTGCATCCCGTAGAGGTTCGTGAAAATCCGGTTCTCGTCTTTGAGCATCAGTCTTGGCCCTTGTCGTGCGCGCTTGGGCGCGGTCAGTCATCTTTTTGGCGCATCCGCCACAGTCGATACGTTTGCCACAGGGCAAACCCGAAACCGGCGAGCGCTGCAAGGTCAAAAAGGGCACGAGTCCTGTTGGACCACCCATATTCCGACCCGATCAGCGTCACCAGTATCCACAAAACACCAACACCCGCCATAAGCAACGCGACCCGTTGTCCGGCTTTGGCTTGGTTGGTGTCTCCGTGTTTTTGCGCCATAGACCTCGCGACGTCTTAGTAGACGTCACCATCCTCCACCTTCTTGGAGAACGCAGTCTCGCCGCCTCCGGCCAGAACTTTGGCCTGATCAATCCAGTTGTCACGGGAGACGCGGCCTTTGAAGCCTTCAAGATTGTCATCCATCCAGGCAACCTCTGCCGGACCCCATGATGCAATCTGGTCGAAATGGTAGACGCCCATCCCGTGCAATGTGTTTTCAAGCTTCGGCCCGACGCCCTTGATCTGCTTGAGATCATCAGGCCCGCCCTCGCGCGCCTCTGACATGAATTCGGGCTTTTCGGCAGCCGCCGTCACAGGGGCAGCGGGTGCAGGTGTGGCAACCGCTGGCGCAGGCTCAGCCGCTGCGGGCTCAGGAACAGCCACAGGGTCAGGAACGGATGTCGGTGCAGGCGCGACCTCGCGTGTCGCAACACCTTGCGGGCCCGGCGCAGGCTCACGCCAGCCCAAAGCCAGAACAATAGCTGCCACCAGACCGACACCACCGCCAATGCAGGCTGCAGCAAAAAATGAAAAATCGTAGAGAACAAAGGCAACGCCAGTCGCGATAATGGCGAACAACGCCGCAACTGCGATAATGCCTTCACTGATTGGTGCAGTATCTTTCATGTGAAATTTCTCCCTCAGGTGGCGGCCGGAACGGCCTTATGAACAAAACGCCAAAGGACCTGCGTCAAATCGACCCAGGTCCGCGCCTGTTCCACCTCTAACCGAGTTTCGGCCTTTGGGTAAAGAAATTCCGTGTTCAGATACATGCTCTCGATACACGTCAAAGGTGACACTGCCCAAAGATCGGGCGGTTATTTTGCTTTGGCCAACTCCTGCGCCTGCTCAATCCAGCCATCACGCGCGATGCGGCCCTTGAACTTCAGACGGCTATCGACCCAGGCAATTTCTTCCTCGGTCCAGGCTGCAATCTGGTCGTAGTGGTAGAAACCAAGCTCGTTCAGCACGCCTTCCAGTTTCGGCCCGACACCGCTGATCTTCTTGAGATCATCTGCACCGCCATCGCGCGGCCCTGACAGAAGCTCAGGCTCTTTCTCGATAGTGGTTTCGGGGTTCGACTTGCCGACAGGCTTCGCCGCAGATTCAGCCACGGCCTGCTGCTTGGTGATGCCTGTTTCATCAACGGGCTTATTCTTGGCAGGTTTGGGTTCTTCGACCTTATCGGCATCCGCGGTGACAGGTTTCACCCAAGGTGTCAGCAAAGGCACCTCGGTGCCATCAATCCGCTTTACGGTGTCACCGATGTCCGTGGCAAGCTGCACGCTGGCGTTATACTTGGTCTTGCCGCTGTCATATTCCTTCAACGAGGTCAGACCTTTAAGCGGCTCAGCCGCATAGCGGCCATTCTGTGGCCCCGGCACGGGCACCTGCCCTGCTGCCAATTCATCAATGATCTCGGCAAAACGCTCGGCTGTCAGATCTTCATAGTAATCCTTGCCGATCTGGACCATCGGCGCGTTGGCGCATGAGCCCAGGCATTCGACCTCTTCCCAAGAGAACTTGCCATCAGCCGAAAGCGTGTGCGGCTCTGACGCGATCTTTTCCTTGCAAACACCGATCAGGTCTTCTGCGCCGCAGATCATGCATGAAAGCGTGCCGCAAACCTGCACATGCGCAATCGAGCCGACAGGCTGCAACTGGAACATGAAATAGAACGAAGCCACCTCGAAGGCGCGGATGAATGCCATATCGAGCATGTTTGCGACATACTCGATCGCCGGGCGGCTCAGCCAACCCTCTTGCTCTTGGGCGCGCCACAACAGCGGAATGATCGCCGATGCCTGACGGCCTTCGGGAAACTTCTTGATCTGTGCTTCGGCCCACTTGAGGTTGTCAGGTGTGAAAGCAAACGTGTCAGGCTGTTCGTGATAAAGGCGGCGTAGCATTGTGTCGTTCCGGTTCCCTTTTCGGTGGCGTTCCGGGCCACCTGGCTTTCAGCAGGCTGTCACCCGCTCAGTTCTGCGCACCCGATACCACAAGAGCGGTCTCGGGCAAGTCTAATGTCATGCGGTGCAACCGTCCGAGATTACCCGGAAAGACTGACCGTCTGCAGCGATTTCGCCGCGTCCTTCGTTCTTCAGCTCGGTCATGATCCGCGCCAAATCCTCAACCGTCAGCGTTGCTCCTGCGAGGATCGTGGCAGAGTTCGTCTCATCAACGACGCAGCCATTGGCAACCGCTGCGCTGACAAACCGTTCTTTTGCCGACTGTGGCGCAACCGGCACCTCTGGCACCTCGACGGCTGCAGGCGCGGCTTCCATGCCATTGCGAAAATCAGGGATTTCCAGCGAACAGGCCGAAAGGGCCACGAATGACAAGGGGATCAGGGCGTAACGCATGTCAGTCTCTCCATTTGTTCAACGCGGCCCCTTGAGGAACCGGCTTAATTTGCAAGCTCCGTCTCAGCGATCGCAAAGACGTTGTTCAATCCGTAAATCAGCACCGTGACCGAAAAGGCGATGCCGATCACGCCACCAAAGACAATCCCCGACATCCGCCGCCGAAACATCCGGCTGACCGCCGCTGACAGGAAAAAGCCGCAGGCGATCAACAGGCCAAGCAGGATATCCCCGACGGTCAACGGTCGATCTCTCCGAACACCACATCCATGGTGCCGATAATCGCACTGACGTCAGCCAACTGGTGACCCTTGCAGATGTAATCCATCGACTGCAGGTGAAGATAGCCCGGTGCGCGCAGCTTGGCACGATATGGCTTATTGGTTCCGTCAGCCACCAGATAGACACCGAATTCACCCTTTGGCGCCTCGACGGCCGCGTAGACTTCGCCTTCTGGCACGTGGAACCCTTCGGTATAGAGTTTGAAGTGGTGGATCAGCGCCTCCATCGAGGTCTTCATCTCACCGCGAGTCGGCGGGGTCATTTTGCCACGGGCCATCACATCACCCTTTTCGTGGCGCAGCTTTTCGCAGGCCTGACGGATGATGTGGGTCGACTGGCGCATCTCTTCCATGCGGCAGAGGTAGCGGTCATAACAGTCACCGTTCTTGCCGACAGGGATCTGGAACTCGAACTCGTCGTAGCACTCATAAGGCTGTGCACGGCGCAAATCCCACGCCAGGCCAGAGCCACGGACCATCACGCCCGAATAGCCCCACTCCTGAATGTCCTCTTCTGTGACAATACCGATATCGGCGTTGCGCTGCTTGAAGATCCGGTTCTCAGTCAACAGACCGTCGATGTCGTCCAGCACCTTCGGGAATTCCACGGCCCAGGCGTCGATATCCTCAATCAGCTCGTCAGGCAGGTCCTGATGGACACCGCCGGGGCGGAAATAGGCTGCGTGCAGGCGCGCACCACAGGCGCGCTCGTAAAACACCATCAGCTTCTCGCGCTCTTCAAAGCCCCAAAGCGGCGGCGTCAGCGCACCCACGTCCATCGCCTGAGTGGTCACGTTCAGCAGGTGGTTCAATACACGGCCAATCTCGGAATAAAGCACCCGGATCAGGCTTGCGCGACGTGGCACTTCGGTGCCAGTCAGCTTTTCAATGGCCAGACACCAGGCGTGTTCCTGGTTCATTGGGGCCACATAATCCAGCCGGTCGAAATACGGCAGGTTTTGCAGATAGGTCCGGCTTTCCATCAGCTTTTCCGTGCCACGGTGCAGCAAGCCAATGTGGGGATCGCAGCGCTCTACGATCTCGCCGTCAAGTTCCAGCACCAGACGCAACACACCGTGGGCCGCAGGGTGCTGGGGACCAAAGTTGATGTTGAAGTTCCGGATCTGCTGTTCATCCGTTGCGGCATCGGTCGAGCCGTCGTCATATGTATTTACACGGATATCGCCGTCCATCATGGCTTAAACCCTCGCTAGATTGTCTTGCCACCGCTGTGGCAGGGGCCCGACGTTGCGGGCCACCCATTCATAATGTTCATTCAAAAGGCCCAGTGCGCGCGGACGCAGCTTGTCCAGCATCACCACTTCCGGGCCCTCATGGACCGGTTTTGCGACCTGGGCCTTGACGGGCGTAATGCCCAGAAATGCACAGACGCGGGCCAACCCCGTTTCGGTGAACAAATCCTCGAAAAACTGGATCAACAACCGCCCTTCAGGGATCACACGGCGCAGCTTGCGGATGATCTTAGGGTAATCGCCACGCTCAAGGATGTGAGTCTCCTGCCCGCGGTTCAGAATCCGGTAAAGGATATTGTTCGACTTCTTCTCGTATTTCTCGTGGTCCTGACGCTGGCGGCGTGCCTGCATCCGGATATGGGACCACAGCCGGTCCAGCGGATCACGGATCAAGAACACGAACTTCGCGCCCGGTGCGGCATCACGCATCCGCGCGAGTGTCTCGTCGTCCAGCGTGGCATAGTTGGGAGTCATGTCTGCCACCACAGCAGCCGTTCCGCGCCCGTCCTGCATCCAAGCAAGATAGCCCGCATCACCCGTCCGATCCTCTTCAAGGACAGCGACAAGCGCCTTCATCTCATTGATCCGGCGGTCAAGATTATCGACCTGCCAGCCACGGCCCAGCGCTGCTGCATCGCGCTTTTGCGCCCGCATCTCGCGCAGGCGCACCCGGAAGGCGGTCAGCTGTTTCTCACGCCCGTCCGCGGCGAATGTGTCCCAGTAATGCGCTTCTTTCACCGCAGGCATCCCGCAATCGGGATGATCGTGGAGGTAGCGATAAAGCCAGGTCGTCCCCGCCTTGGTCGCACCCACCCCGAAAAGAAGCGTCGGCGCGGCCATCAGCCGGCCTTCTCTTCTTTCTTTTCATCACCAGGCAGGATGTATTCGGCACCCTCCCATGGCGACATAAAGTCGAACTGGCGGTATTCCTGCACCAGCTTCACCGGTTCATAGACAACGCGTTTTTGCACCTCGTCATAGCGCACCTCGGTATAGCCCGTTGTCGGGAAATCCTTGCGCAGCGGGAAGCCACGGAAACCATAGTCAGTCAGGATGCGACGCAGATCAGGGTGACCGGTGAACAGAATGCCAAACATATCGAAGACTTCACGCTCGAACCAGTTGGCCGAAGGGTGCACCGACATGATCGACGGCACCATATCTTCTTCACGGATCTGGACACGCAGGCGGATGCGCTGGTTCTGATACATCGACAAGAAATGGTAGACCACGTCAAACCGCTTCGCACGGCTGGGGTAGTCAACGGCAGTGATGTCGATCAGCGATGAAAACTTGCAGGTCGCATCGGTTTTCAGAAACTCGACAAAGCTGACCAGAGAGGACGGCGCGACGTTGACCGTCAGCTCGTCATTGGCAACATCCCATGACAGCACGCAGTCGGTGCGCTTCAGCTCCAGATGGGTGCCGAGTTCTTGCAGGGCTTCAGTCATAACAAAATCCTCTGGCGCTTAGCGCACGATCGTTCCGGTCCGGCGCATCTTGCGCTGCAATTGCAGGATGCCGTAAAGCAGCGCCTCTGCGGTTGGCGGACAGCCGGGGACATAGACATCGACTGGCACGATACGGTCACACCCGCGCACCACCGAATAGCTGTAGTGATAATAACCGCCACCGTTAGCACATGACCCCATCGAGATCACATAGCGCGGCTCCGGCATCTGGTCGTAAACCTTGCGCAGCGCAGGGGCCATCTTGTTGGTCAAAGTGCCCGCAACGATCATCAGGTCTGACTGGCGGGGGGAGGCACGCGGCGCTGTGCCAAATCGCTCAAGGTCGTAACGCGGCATCGAGGTGTGCATCATCTCGACCGCACAGCAGGCCAGACCGAATGTCATCCAGTGCAGGCTGCCTGTCCGCGCCCAGTTGATGATGTCAGCGGTCGAAGTGACAAGGAAACCCTTGTCCTGCAGTTCCGAATTGATCAGCTGCGCGCCATGTTCTTTGTCGGCGCCGACAGATGTGCCTGTCATCACTCCCATTCCAGCGCTCCTTTCTTCCACTCATAGGCAAAGCCGATGGTGAGGACCCCGAGGAAAACCATCATCGACCAGAAACCGACCATGCTCACTTCCTGGAAGGCCACCGCCCAAGGGAAGAGAAAGGCCACTTCGAGGTCAAAGATGATGAAAAGGATCGCAACGAGGTAGAAGCGCACATCGAATTTCATCCGCGCGTCGTCGAAGGCGTTGAACCCGCATTCGTAGGCAGAGACCTTTTCAGGGTCGGGGTTGCGGACGGCGACGATAGCTGCTGCCAGGATCAGGATCAGGCCCAGAGCAATCGCAAGGCCCAGGAAAATCAAGATCGGCAGGTATTCTGCAAGCATTTCCTGCAAGGGGTGTTCCTTTCGGCTCAGCGCGCACAAAGGCACGCCGGTGTTGGCTGCCCGCTGAATAGCCTTGCACCTGCCAAGGGTCAACCAAGCGCGGTGTCGCAGATGTTCAAATTTCCGAAAAACGACAGATGCTGCGGCGCGTTCAAGCCAGACCAGCCATTTATAGCCTCCGCTCAGGTGTCCGTCCCAATGTCACCATAAGCCCGCTGCACCCTGCCCATACCACCACGCAACGACAGTTTTGCAAGCATTTGCCGCATCGGCGACAGCCATCACCCATCCATCCGACAGGCCCCAACGGCCATTCAAGGCCGCATGACATGGCAGGTAAGAATGAGACAGAAGGTTGCGGAAAGGCGCGGGCTGCGCGTCTAGTCGATCATTGGCGCGCGCGGCGACAAGAGCGCCCCCGCCACCGATGTGAGCGAGATGTGATGTGACAACCCGTTTGCCCGCCCTTCGCGACCGGCCATCAGATCGGTCATTTCGGTCAGGGTGTCGGCCTGCTGATCGGTCAGCCAGAAAAGCAGATACATGCCCAGCGTAAAGTCACCCGGCATATCGCGCACCTCAACCGAGGCACCGCCTGCCACAGGGGTCACTCTCAAAGAGGTCACAGTCACAGCACCAGAGCGGCTGATCAGCATGACGTCATGCTGGTCGGAATTTGACTCAAGCACTTTGGCATCGACACGGATGCATTCAGGCGTGCCATCATGGCCCATGGTCGCCACGGCCACATCAAAGAAGCCGTTGTCGTCAACCTCACCTGCCAGCAGGCGTCCGCGGCGCGAATTGGGCGCAAGCGAGAGTTGCTGCAGCGCGAACTTTGCACTGCACTCAACAGTCTGACTGGCCACCATCACACGCTTGACCGTTGGACCGGCATAAATGATCCCGCCAAGCAGGATCTGGCACAGGATCATCACGACACCGCAAAGGGCAACCGCAAAGGCCACCAGCAAAAGAAGCGCGCCCGATTGTTGCTCGACCGGTGCCCAGACAGCAAGTGCCTTGATCAACGGCATGATGACGACAAGCCCCGTTGCGGCAAATGCCAGTGCGAGGGTTTCAAGCGTCACATTGGGGAAGATCACCACATGTGCCACCAGCAAAAGCGCAAGCCCGCAGGCCGCGATGCTGGCATGGGCCGCAGACAGGACATCCGGATAGGCCCATGACACTGACAGCAGCCCGATCAGCGGGATCATCATTGCCACCGCAAGCAAGCGGCGCAACCGCATCACGCGATAGGTCATCTGGTCAAATGAGGGCCATTGAATATGCATCTTGAACTCCATCTAGGGTCAAAATGCTTAGCAAAGTGTTCATAAGTGAGACGGAAATCGGGCATTACCCGTCAGATTCAGCGTCCCATCGGGGCCGTCTGCGTTCAAAAAAGGCGGAAATGCCTTCTTCTGCAGTCTCCGATTTCCATTGCGTGATCAATGCGTCAACCGACGCCGTGATCGTCTCCTGATTGATAACAGGGCCCAGTTTTCGGGCAAATGCCTTCGCCGCGGCCACAGCCTGCGGCGCGGCCCTGAGGTAGGGCGCCACCGCCGCTGCCACCGCCGCATCCAGATTTTCAGCGGCAACACAAGTGCTCACGATCCCCAGCGACTGCGCCTCAGCGGCATCAAAAATCCGCCCAGACATGAAGACCTGCCGCGCCTTCGCTTCACCCATGCGCGCCAGCACATATGGCCCGATCGTGGCCGGGATCAGGCCAAGCCGCACCTCTGTCAGCCCGAAGCGCGCTTGCGCATCCGCAATCACCTGATCACAGACACATGCCAGCCCCACGCCGCCACCAAAGGCATTGCCCTGCACCCGACCGATCACCGGTTGCGGCAAGGTATTGAGCGCAAATAGCATCTGCGCCAGCGACGTCGCCGCTGCGCGTTTCACGCTGTCGTCGCCCCGCATCTGGTCCTGCATCCAGCCAAGATCGCCGCCAGCACAGAAAGAGGCCCCCGCTCCTGTCAGCACGACCACACGGATATCGTCTCTCGCCGCGATGTCTTTCGCGGCATCCGCCAGCCCGTCGATCATCGCCTGCGACAGTGCGTTGTGCTTGTCAGCGCGGTTGAGGGTGAGCGTCGCGACACCGCGCGCATCAACTGTCAGATCAATCATCGCATTGCCCTCGCCATCTCGGCGGCCTGCCCGATCAGGTCCCGATCAACCCCGGTTTCAAACCCGCGCTCAGCCATCAGATCGAGCACAGCCTCCGTCGCCACATTGCCCGGTGCACCGGGCGCATAGGGACATCCCCCCAAACCGCCCACCGCCGCATCAAAGGCACGCAACCCCAGATCAAGGGCCGCCTCAATATTCCCAAGCGCCTGTCCTGCGGTATCGTGGAAGTGTCCCGCAAGATCATCCACCGGCACAACGGCGCGCACCGCCTCGATCATGCGGGCCACGCGCCCCGGTGTTCCCTTGCCAATGGTGTCGCCCAACGACACGGGCATTGCCGCCACCTCACGCAAGCGCCCAACCACATCGGCCACCTGATCGGGCGACACCGGTCCGTCGAACGGGCAATCCGTCACGCAAGAGACATAGCCCCGCAGATGTACACCCGCCGCGCCAGCCGCCTCTGCGACGGGGCGCAAAAGGTCAATCGACTGATTGATCGTGCAGCCCAGATTGCTTTGCGAAAACCCTTCCGAAGCTGAAATGAAAACCGCAACCGAATAGGCCACCCCATCCTGTCGTGCAGCCACGAAGCGGTCCCACCCGCGCATATTGGGCACCAGCACCGCATAGCGCACGTCCGCCACCGGCAAGGCCTGCAAAAGCGCGTCACTCTCTGCCATCTGCGGCACCCGCTTGGGGTGCACAAAACTGCCCACCTCAATCTCGTGCAGCCCCGATCGGGCCAGCAGATCAATCAGCGCCAGCTTTTCGCCCAGTGGGATCACGCGTGGCTCGTTCTGCAACCCGTCACGGGGGCCAACCTCGTGAATGCGCACAAATTCGGGCGCGGCGCCACTCATGCCTCTGGCTCCAGTGCTGCAACCAGATCGCCCGCTGCCACCTGCTGGCCTTGGGCGACAGCCACTTCGGCCAGGACACCGTCGCGCGGTGCGCGTAGCACATGCTCCATCTTCATCGCCTCTAGCACAACGAGCCTGTCACCAGCCGTGACCGCCTGCCCTGCCTTGACCACGACAGCCGTCACCAGCCCCGGCATCGGAGCCATGACTGTATCACCCCCTTCAGCCGCGGTATCCCGCGCCAGCGGATCGACAATCGCAAAGCTGTGGGTGGCCGCACCAAAGACGGTGACGTAACCGCCGTGACGCAAAGCAGGCAATCCCCACGTCCCGCCCCACCACGCTAAGGTGTCGTGCGCATCCTCCAGTGTTACGCGGCAACGGTCCGGTGCCAGCATCTCGATCTGTGGCGCATAGGTCCGACCTGCGCAATCCAGCGTGATACGCCACCGCAACGGCGCCCATAGCGAAAAGCCCTGCAAAGGCTCAGGCGTGATGCCTGCGGCTGTCACCGCCGCCACAGCGACCTCGCGTGCGGTCGGCAGAACCGCATTGCTTAGCCCGGCACCGCGCGCAGCGATCAGTCCGGTATCAAACGCAGCAGCGGCAAACCCGTCATCGCGTGCGAGCTTGCGCAAAAAATCAATGTTCGTGACTGTGCCCGCCACTTCTGTCCGGTCGAGCGCCGCGCGCAGTTTGCGCAACGCGCTGCCCCGATCAGGGCCCTGCACCGTCACCTTGGCAATCATCGGATCATACCAAGGGGAAATCTCATCCCCTGCCCGCACCCCGCTATCAATCCGCGCAAGGTCAGGGAACGACAGGTGATCAATCCGCCCGGTGGCAGGCAGGAAGCCCGCCGGGACATCCTCGGCATAAAGCCGAGCCTCGAAAGCATGACCTGTGATTTTCAGATCATCCTGAGACGCTGGCAAATCTTCGCCCGCCGCGACCCGCAACTGCCATTCCACCAGATCAACACCCGTGATCGCCTCGGTCACGGGATGCTCGACCTGCAAACGGGTGTTCATCTCCATGAACCAGAAACCGTCGGTGCGCAGCCCGTTCGCCCCGTCGACAATAAATTCAACCGTGCCAGCACCGGCATAGCCGATCGCTTCGGCGGCCCTGACGGCTGCCTCCCCCATGGCCGCGCGCACCGCGTCAGTCATCCCGGGCGCAGGCGCTTCCTCGATGACCTTCTGGTGGCGACGCTGAAGCGAGCAGTCCCGCTCGAACAGATGCACGGCTTGGGTGCCATCGCCAAAGACCTGCACTTCGATATGGCGTGGGCTCTGGATGTATTTCTCGATCAACACAGCCGGATTGCCGAACGCTGTCTTGGCTTCAGCCTGCGCCGCACTCAGGTTTTCTTCAAAATCCGATGCCGCTTCCACAAGGCGCATCCCCTTGCCGCCGCCGCCAGCGACCGCCTTGATCAGGACCGGATAGCCGATCTCGGCAGCACGGTCCGCCAGAAAGGCAGGGTCCTGCTCTGCGCCGTGATATCCCGGCACGACAGGCACACCCGCCTCGGCCATGAGCGCCTTGGCCGCATCCTTCAGCCCCATGGCACGGATCGCCTTGGCCGATGGTCCGATAAAGACCAATCCCGCCGCTTCGACGGCCTCAACGAAGTCCGGGTTTTCCGACAGAAAGCCATAGCCCGGATGAATCGCCTCCGCGCCGGTGAGACGCGCAGCTTCAATGATCAGATCGCCGCGCAGATAACTCTCTGCCACTGGTGCAGGGCCAAGATGGACAGCCTCATCCGCCATCGCGACATGCAAGGCCTGCGCATCTGCATCCGAATAGACCGCCACCGTGCGCACACCCATCGCCCGCGCCGTTTTGATCACCCGGCAGGCGATCTCGCCACGGTTGGCAATGAGGATTGTGTCAAACATGGACCACCTCCATGTCTGCACAGGTGTCTGCACAGTCGGTGTACAGCCTGTGTACAGCTTGTGTACGTGCTGTGTATGCCACTTCCATCACATCCGGAACACGCCGAAGCGTGTCTCCTCAATGGGTGCGTTCAGGGCTGCAGCCAGTGACAAGGCCAGCACCTCACGCGATTTGCGCGGGTCAATAATGCCGTCATCCCAAAGTCGCGCAGAGGCATAAAGCGGGTGTGATTGCGTGTTGAACATATCAATCGTTGGCTGTTTGAAGGCCGTTTCTTCCGCGTCCGACCACGCCCCGCCTTTGCGCTCAATCGCGTCGCGCTTGACAGTCGCCAGCACGCCCGCGGCCTGCTCGCCGCCCATGACAGAGATGCGCGAGGTCGGCCATGACCACATGAACTGCGGACTGTAAGCCCTTCCTGCCATGCCATAATTTCCAGCGCCGAAAGAGCCGCCAACAACCATCGTGATCTTCGGCACCTTGGTTGTGGCGACCGCAGTCACCATCTTGGCCCCGTGCCGCGCGATGCCTTCGTTCTCGTATTTCTGGCCCACCATGAAGCCGGTGATATTCTGCAGGAAAACCAGCGGAATCTTGCGCTGACTGCACAGTTCAACGAAATGCGCCCCCTTCTGGGCACTCTCCGAAAACAGCACCCCGTTGTTGGCGACAATCCCACAAGGCCAGCCGTCGATATGGGCGAAGCCACACACCAGCGTTTCGCCAAACCGCGCCTTGAATTCATCAAATCTTGACCCATCCGTGATACGCCTGATCACGTCGCGAATATCGTAAGGCGTGCGCAAATCTGCTGGCACCACATCAAACAGCGTCGCCGGATCAATTGCAGGAGGTTCAGAAGGTAACCGTTTGACTGAAATAGGTTTTTCTATCGCACATGAGGCGACCGCTTGCCGCGCCAATGCCAATGCATGGGCATCGTCTTCGGCCAGATAATCGGCCACGCCGGACAGACGCGTATGCACGTCACCGCCGCCCAGCGCCTCGGCAGAGACGACCTCGCCCGTTGCCGCTTTCACCAACGGGGGCCCCGCAAGAAAGATCGTGCCTTGTTCTTTGACGATGATCGACACATCGGCCATCGCCGGTACATAGGCCCCGCCCGCCGTGCATGAGCCCATAACCACGGCAATCTGCGCAATCCCCGCCGCCGACATCTGCGCCTGATTGTAGAAAATGCGACCAAAGTGATCGCGGTCAGGGAATACCTCGTCCTGATTGGGCAGGTTCGCCCCGCCGCTATCCACCAGATAGACGCACGGCAGATGACACTGCGCCGCAATTTCCTGCGCGCGCAGATGTTTCTTGACGGTCATCGGATAATAGGTGCCGCCTTTCACGGTGGCATCATTGCACACGACCATCACCTGCTGGCCATGCACCCGCCCAACGCCTGCGACCACACCGGCACAGGGGGCTGCACCACCATACATCCCGTGCGCAGCCGTAGCCCCGATCTCAAGAAACGGGCTGCCGGGGTCCAGCAAGCCTGCCACACGGTCGCGTGGCAGCATCTTGCCGCGCGCCAAATGGCGGTCGCGCACGGCCTCACCTCCGCCAGCCGCCGCCAGCGCCGCCGCATCAGAGACTTCGGCCAAAGCCGCTTCGTGTTTGGCACGGTCGGTCATGCTGTTGGCCCCTGAGGTTCCGGCAGCGCCTCACCGCGCGGGCCGACGAAATAGGTCGTGACCAGTCCAGAGGCATGGCTGCAGGTGATCACCATACGCACGCCTGCATTCGGATGCGGGGCGGCGGCGCAGTCCGTCAGTGCAGCCCCTTCCGGTGCCATTTCAAGATAGAGCGCCGCATAGCGGTTGATGATTTCGGTTTCGCTTGGCAGCTGTCCGCGCTGCCAGCCCAGATAGGCCGCATAGGCAACCAGAACGGCCACCGGCAGGAAATAGAACCACCGCATCAATTGCGCCCGCAATAGGCGGCGAATGCACCTGTTTCTGCAGTCTCGCAGGCCTCTCTGACGGAGAATTCCAGCTCCACTGCAATCAATGCGGTTTCACGCATCATGCAGGTTGCCATGGCAGAGGGTGCGGCTTCATCGCCCTGCCCTTCGGCAATCCGCAACTGACACTCAAGCGGCACGTTTGCCGTTGCCGCTGCCGGATTGGCGACCGCCGTTTGCACTGAGGCTGCCACGTCAGGACGATCATCGACCCAAGCCTGTAAACCGTCATACGTCCGGGCGATCCGCCATTCCCAGTAGGATTGCTCCAATGCCGCACAGGCCTCGCGTGCTGCGGTGCAAAGGTCGACCTCACGTCCGATGCAGTCCCGCGCGTTGCGGCCCACCAGCGCATTGGCACCCAGCGCGGCTTGTTCTTCGATACAGGCGTGCACCTCGTCAGCCGAAGCCACGACGCCATCCAACGTGAACGTGGGCAGAGGCCCGAAGTCCTGCGCTTGCACCGCGACCGGCAGGACCACTGCAAAGATCAGTTGACGCATCATGCCTTTCCACCTCATTGCGTATAGTCCCAGCGCATCTGGTTGAGCTTGATGAACTGCTGCGCTGTCTCTTCAAGCAGGCACTCGGCCTCGGCCACACCTGCCGCTGATCCGAAGGGTTTGGCGAGCGCTACAGCATTTGCGCAAACCGCATCGCGATAGGTGATCCAGGCCCGTTGCATATCCCGCAGGCCGATCAGCAAGGCACCGGACTCGTATCCAACATCCCAATCTTCTCTTTCTCGGGCAAGTCGCTGCAATTCGCGGTAGGCAGCGTTGAGCGAGTCGTCCCAAGCCTCGGCCTCGGCGAAGGTGCAGGCCGCGAGCATCATATCCGCGCCCCCGCCATGTTCTTGTGTGCAGCGGTCCGCCTCGCGCCCAACGCAGACCATCGGATCTTCCTGAATAGCGCGGCAGCGGTCGATAATGTGCGCATCCACTGTAAACTCCTGCGCGGCGGCTGGGGCGGCCAAGACCAGAAAGGTAAGGACGCGGATCATCCCATCGCTCCCATCATCTCACGTCCGACCAGCATCCGGCGGATTTCCGAGGTGCCAGCCCCGATCTCCATCAACTTTGCATCGCGAAAAATCCGCGCCACGGGCGCATCGTTCAGGAACCCAGCACCACCCATCGCCTGCACGGCCTGATGCGCCTGTTTCATTGCTTCTTCGGAGGCATAGAGGCAGCAGGCCGCCGCATCCTGACGCGTCACCGTTCCGCGGTCACAGGCGCGCGCGACCTCATAGACGTAGGCCCTCGCCGAATTCATCGCCGTATACATATCGGCGATCTTGCCTTGCATCAGTTGGAAATTGCCGATGGGTTCGCCGAATTGCTTGCGGCTTGAGATGTAGGGCATCACCTCGTCCAGACAGGCGGCCATGATCCCCAGACCGATGCCCGCCAACACCACACGTTCGTAATCAAGACCCGACATCAGGACGCGCACGCCCTTGCCCTCTTCTCCCAGCACATTCTCGAAGGGCACCTGAACATCGTCAAAGATCAGCTCTGCAGTGTTCGACCCGCGCATGCCCAGTTTGTCGAAATGCGGCGAGGTGCTGAAACCTGTCATTTCCTTTTCGATCAGGAAGGCCGTGATCCCCTTAGACCCGGCATCGGGGTCGGTCTTGGCATAGACCACCAGCGTATCGGCATCCGGCCCATTCGTGATCCAGTATTTATTCCCGTTCAGCCGGTAGTGATCATTCCGCTTTTCGGCACGCAGTGTCATCGACACCACGTCAGACCCTGCCCCTGCCTCGGACATAGCCAGCGCGCCGACGTGCTCGCCAGAGATCAGGCGTGGCAGGTATTTTGCCTTCTGCGCGTCAGTGCCGTTCAGCTTGATCTGATTGACGCACAGGTTCGAATGCGCGCCGTAGGACAGCGCGACAGAGGCGCTGGCACGCGCGATTTCCTCGATCGCAACGGTATGGGCAAGATAGCTCATACCTGCGCCGCCGTATGCGTCATCGACGGTGACGCCCAGCAAGCCCAACTCGCCCATTTCGGGCCAGAGCGCGCTTGGAAACAGGTTCTCGCGGTCAATGTCGGCCGCCATTGGTTTGACACGGGTCTGCGCCCAGTCATGCACCATGTCGCGCAAGGCGTTCACGTCCTCACCAAGATCGAACTGCATGGATGCGTGAAACATCAACGGCCTCGCATTAATTGAACGCTTGTTCAATAATAGGCGTGATGCATGACACCTGTCGAGTCATTTTTGCGCAGTGCGAGGTTACTGCGCGGCGACCTGCGACTGATAGACGGCGCCGACCTCGGCACGGATGATCCGCGCGATCAGCGCGCAATCTTCAACGCTGAAGGTCAATGGCAAACGCATATCAATGATGCCCGCAAGGATGCGGTCAGAGGCTGGCATCGGTTCCGACTGCGCATAGCGCCAACTGTCATAGCGCGAGGTGAAGCCCTTGGGCTCCGCCCCGCCGAACCACTTGAGTTCGACACCGCACGCGGCGCAGCGGTCGACCACAGCATTTACCGCCTCTTTATCCCAGTCCAGCAGCAGAAACTGGAACGATGAGGCAACGAACTGTTCTCTCTCGGGACGCGGTATCAGGCGCAGACCGGGGGTACCGGCCAGTCCTTCCTCAAGCACGCGGTAGCGTGCGTTCCAGCGCACGCCCTGCTCTTTCAGCTTGCGCAATTGCGGCCGCAGGATCGCCGCCCTCAGGTTGTCCATGCGGCCTGAGATATTCGGCGTTTCGTATTTGATCTTCGCGAACGTCGCGACCGGCGGCGCGGCGCGGTGCGCCTCGAAGAGCATGTAGCTCCCGGAAAGCATAATCGCACGGGCCATATCCTCGGCCCCGTCACAGATCAGGAACCCGCCTTCGCCGGAGTTGATGTGCTTGTAGGTCTGGGTCGAATAGCAGCCGAACCGCCCCCAGCGGCCCGAGGGGACACCATTCCACGCAGCCCCCATGGTGTGTGCGCAATCCTCGATCACATCGACACCGGCGGCATCACACATCGCCATCAGTCGTTCCATGTCGCAGATATGCCCACGCATATGGGACAGCAGCAAAACGCTGGCCTGATCCAGCTTGGCGGCGAGGTCATCAAGGTCGATCACCAGATCTTCGGTCACACCGACAAAGACCGGCACACCACCCACCGCCGCAATCGCCCCCGGCACAGGTGCCAGCGTAAAGGCATTGGTCAGCACCTTGTCGCCGTGTTTCACACCAGAGGCCCGCAGCGCCGTCGTCATCGCATAGCCACCCGAGGCCACGGCGAGGCAGTATTTCGCGCCGGTCGCGGCGGCAAACTCTTCCTCAAGCAAGGCGGTCTCGGCGATTTCGTCGCCACTGGTGTTGTAGCGGTGCAGGCGGCCGGTCTGCATGACGCGGTTGGCCGCTGCGATCCCTTCGTCTGGGATCGGCTCTTGCTGGGTAAAGCTGCCTGTGAATCGCTCTGTCATAGGTCCAATTTGCGCGTAACTTCAGGCCAGAGCATAGGGCCAGATCAGCCGATCAATCGGGCCACGACTGAGTCCAGTTCGTCGTAGCTGTCGATGGTGGCCTCTGCCTCCAACCCTAGAACTTCATCGCGCCCCGGCCCGAATGTCACCAGCACCGATGGCACACCGGCATTGCGCGAGGTATTTCTATCCGTCGCCGTATCACCGACCAGCAAGGACCGTCCGATATCGCCTCCGGCGCGGCGAACCGCCTCAAAGTGATGTTCAGGGTCAGGCTTGCGCACGGGCAGCGTATCCGCCCCGATGAGCGAGGCAAAGGCGTCGCGCACGCCAAGGCTGGTCATCAACTGCTCGGCCAAACCCTCTGGTTTATTGGTGGCAATACCCACCGCGTAACCCCCTGACAAAAGCCGCTCCACCGCGGCCATTGCACCGGGGTAAAGCACTGTGTGGGTGTCGATGGCCTGCGCATAGGCGGCAAGCAAGACAGGATACTGACGATCCACCTCTTCCTTCCCGAAGCCTTCCACACGGGAGAAACCCAAGGTCAGCATCGCGCGCCCGCCCTTCAACGCGGTTGCCGCATCTTGCGCGGGGTCCAGAAGATCACCCAACCCCAACCCGCGAAAGCAGTGGTTGGCTGCGGCGATCAGGTCGCCGCTGGTGTCGGCCAAAGTGCCGTCCAAATCGAATATCACTGCCGGTTTCATCGCTGCCTCTTTGCTAACCCTTTGGGATGGATGTAACGGGCTGTAAACTGATGTGAAGCCCCTCGCTCTTGTGATCGCGCAAAACCACAGTAGAAGTCAGGGCAAGAACGCATAACGAGGCAGCAATGGCAACCGCACTGATCATTCTTGGGGCCGGTATGGGCACCCGCATGAATTCCGACCTGCCAAAGGTGCTGCATCCGATTGCAGGCGCACCGATGCTGGTGCATGCAATGCGGTCCGGCGCGGCATTGGCACCCGAGCAGACCATTGTCGTTGCAGGCCACGGGGCCGAGGCGGTGGAAAAGGCCGCCAAGGCCTTTGACCCTGATGCTACGGTCGCACTTCAGACCGAACAACTTGGCACAGCCCATGCTGTTGCGCAGGCAAAGGACGCTCTGGCGGGGTTCGACGGGGACGCCATTGTTCTTTATGGTGACACACCCTTTATCCGGCCGGAAACGCTTGAAGCCATGATCGCGGCGCGTGCTGATCACGATGTGGTTGTCCTCGGCTTCGAGGCGGCCGATCCGGGGCGCTATGGTCGTCTGATCACCTCTGGCGACACGCTCTCGCGCATTGTCGAATACAAAGACGCGACCAAAACGGAGCGCGCCGTGACCTTGTGCAACAGTGGTGTGGTCGCCGCTGATGCAAAAACGCTCTTTGACCTGATTGACACTGTGGGCAACGAAAACGCTTCGGGCGAATATTACCTGACCGACATTGTGGGGATCGCAAATACACGCGGGCTATCGGCGACTGTCGTCACCTGCGAGGAAGCCGAAACGCTTGGCGTCAATTCCCGTGCTGAACTAGCTGGCGCAGAGGCACTTTTCCAAGCGGCGGCGCGCGAGGCGGCGATGGCGGATGGTGTGACCCTCACAGCGCCAGAGACTGTCTATTTCGCCTTTGACACCGTGGTCGGGAGGGACACGCTGATTGAACCAAACGTTGTTTTCGGCCCCGGTGTGACTGTCGAAAGCGGCGCAACCATCCGTGCCTTTTCACATCTTGAAGGGTGCCATGTGTCGCGCGGCGCGGTCGTCGGGCCATATGCCCGTCTGCGCCCCGGCGCCGAACTGTCCGAAAACGTGAAAGTCGGCAACTTCGTCGAGATCAAGAACGCGGTGCTGGATGAAGGCGCAAAGGTCAATCACCTGTCCTATATCGGGGACGCGACAATCGGCGCATCCAGCAACATTGGTGCTGGCACGATCACTTGCAACTATGACGGCGTGTTCAAGCACAAAACCACAATTGGTGCCGATGTCTTTGTCGGATCGAACACGATGCTGGTCGCCCCGGTCACGCTCGGGGACGGTGCCATGACCGGCAGCGGTTCTGTCATTACACGCGATGTGCCCGCCGGTGATCTGGCCGTGGCGCGCGCGCGTCAGGAAAACAAGGCAGGCTTTGCGACCAGACTTTTTGCCAAGCTGCGCGCCATGAAGAACAAAGGGGCTTAAGCCATGTGTGGAATTATCGGTGTCCTGGGCAATCACGAGGCCGCCCCGCTGCTGGTTGAGGCGCTCAAACGCTTGGAATACCGCGGATACGACAGCGCAGGCATTGCGACGATCCACGAAGGCAAACTTGACCGTCGCCGTGCTGTTGGCAAGTTGGTGAACCTGTCCGATGCGCTGGTCCACAATCCGTTGGCTGGCAAGTCAGGTATCGGCCACACCCGTTGGGCGACGCATGGTGCGCCCAATGAAGGCAACGCCCACCCGCACCGCGCAGGACGTGTTGCGGTGGTCCATAACGGCATTATCGAAAACTTCCGTGAACTGCGTGAGGACCTTGCGGCGCAAGGGATCGGGTTCGAGACAGAGACCGATACCGAAACCGTCGCGCTGCTGGCAAACCATTACCTCGACCAAGGCCTGTCCCCGGTTGATGCCGCCCAGGAGACGATTTCGCGGCTTGAAGGCGCCTACGCGCTTTGCTTTCTCTTTGATGGAGAACCCGATCTGATGATTGCCGCCAGAAAGGGCTCTCCTTTGGCGATTGGCTATGGTGACGGGGAAATGTTTGTAGGGTCTGACGCGATCGCACTTGCCCCTATGACCGACCAGATCAGCTATCTTGAAGAAGGTGACTGGGCCGTTGTGACCCGCTCGTCGGTAGAGATCTTCGATGCCTCAGGCGCGCCGGTCACGCGCAAGATCAAAACGATCCAGATTGATAATGCCCGCGTCGATAAAGCCGGTTTCAAGCATTTTATGGCCAAAGAAATCGCCGAGCAGCCCGTGGTGCTGCAAGGTGCCCTGTCACATTACATCACTGCAGATGGCACCGGCGTCACGCTGCCTGATCCTGGCATCGACTTTACGAAAGTCGAGCGCATGACGATGGTCGCCTGCGGCACCGCGTTTTATGCCTGCCTTGTGGCCAAATACTGGTTTGAACAGGTGGCCCAGATTCCGGTCGAAGTCGATGTCGCATCCGAGTTCCGCTACCGCGAACCACCGGTGACGCCAGGCACGGTTGCCCTCTTTGTCAGCCAGTCCGGCGAAACAGCCGATACGCTTGCCGCCTTGCGCTATATGGACGGCAAGGCCGACAAGATCGTCTCTGTCGTCAACGTGCCCGAAAGCAGCATCGCACGCGAGAGCGACCTGCCGCTGCCGATCCTGGCTGGCACAGAAATCGGTGTGGCTTCCACCAAGGCCTTTACCTGTCAGTTAACCACGCTTGCCCTTCTTGCGCTTAACGCTGCGCACGCACGCGGGCATCTGTCGCAAGAGGATCTGTCAGCCAAGCTTGCGGCCCTGACCGGCCTGCCGGGATTGATCAGCCAGGCGCTTGGCATAGAGGAAAAGTCACGCAAGATCAGCCGCAAACTCGTGGAGGCCCGAGACATTCTGTTTCTGGGACGCGGAGCGATGTATCCCCTCGCCCTTGAAGGCGCATTGAAACTGAAAGAAATCAGCTACATACACGCCGAAGCTTACGCGTCTGGAGAACTCAAGCACGGTCCCATCGCTTTGGTCGATAAACATGTGCCCGTCATTGTGATGGCCCCACGCGATGCGCTTTTCGACAAGACAGTGTCCAACATGCAGGAAGTCATGGCCCGCGGCGGCAAGGTTCTTTTGATCACTGATAAGACCGGCGCAAAGGAAGCTGGCGAAGGTGTCTGGGATACGATCACCATGCCCGAGATTGATCCGTTTTTGGCGCCGATCCTCTATGCTGTTCCGGCGCAGCTTCTGGCCTATCACACGGCGGTCGCAAAAGGCACAGATGTGGACCAGCCGCGCAATCTGGCCAAATCCGTGACGGTTGAATGATCACGGGCAAGCAGGCCATCGCCGATTTGCGCGCCTTGGGTGACGCGACGAAGGCCGCCGAAATGCACCGCTATCATAAGGTGGATCGTCCCTATCTTGGCGTTGCCAATCCTGTGATTGATGAATGTGTCAAACGTTGGCGCAATGAGGTTTCGCTTGACGAGCGGATTGCCTTGGCGAAATCCCTCTGGAAGGGAAATACGCACGAAGGACGCATTGCTGCGGCCAAACTGCTGACACAAGCGCGGATCAGACCGGAGGATCATGCCGCTTGGGCGTTGATCGTGTCATGGGTGCCAGAATTTGATGCCTGGGCCATCGCTGATCATGCCAGCATCGCAGGGCAGAAACGGCTGGTGGCCGATCCCTCACGCCTTGAGACCGTGGAAGGCTGGACCACCTCGGATCATATGTGGACGCGGCGCGCAGCACTTGTGATGACCCTGCCATGGACCAAGCAAAACCACCCCAAAGCCGACGACATCGCCATTCGCGAGCGTGTTTTGGGATGGGCTGCGGGGTATGTGGAGGATCAGGAATGGTTTATCCAGAAAGCCATCGCTTGGTGGCTCCGTGAACTGTCCAAACACGACCCAGACCGCGTTCGCGCTTTTCTTGATACGTATGGCGAAAGGCTGAAACCCTTCGCCCGCAAGGAAGCCGCAAGAAAACTGCCCTGACGGCTGCGCCTTAACTGTCTGTGGCCGCCACCGAGACTTCGATGATTTCGGTCAGTGGCGCATTCAGAAGCCGCATGGCCGCGAGGCTGATCTGACTACCAGATCCGCTGACACCGCCAGAGGGGCGCAGTTCCACGTTGATTGTGTTGCCTTGGTACGTCACGCGTCCTGACTGAAGCGCGCTGACTAGCGGCGTCTTGAGCCATATGCCAGGCTCGGTCGGGGATCCCAGCGTTGCAAGCGTCGTCCCCAAGCTGGCATCAACCGCAGATGCCAGCGTGACGGCCGCCTCACGATCTGCTGCTGTTGTGGTGTCAAACTCATCCACTGTGCGCGCAGTCTCTGCGGGCGGTGGCGGCGGTGTGGGATCAAGTGTTGCCACAGGTGTTTCGACGACAGGTTCGGGAGTTGCAAACAAATCCTCAATCGCGGTCGAGGAACAACCGGCGACAAGGGCAATCGGAAGAAGGAATGAGATACGCATAACCCCAAGGGTAGCGTCACTTTGCGCAGTGGCAATGGCCCCTAATACGCTTGCGCAGGGTTTCGCCCGTGATACCCTGCCGCCCATGAAAGCGCCTTTGATAGATCCCTTCCAGCGGGCCATTGAGTATCTGCGTGTGTCGGTCACGGACCGCTGCGATTTCCGCTGTGTTTATTGCATGTCGGAAAACATGACGTTCCTGCCCAAAAAGGAACTTTTGTCGCTCGAAGAGCTGGACCGCATGTGTTCGGCCTTTGTCCGTCTCGGTGTTCAGAAGCTGCGGATCACCGGCGGGGAACCCTTGGTACGGCGCGGGATCATGACGTTCTTCCAAGCCATGTCGCGACATCTTGAGAGCGGCGCTTTGAAAGAACTGACGCTAACGACAAACGGCAGCCAACTGGTCAAATTCGCTGATGATTTGAAGGCAGCAGGCGTCCGCCGCGTGAATATCTCGCTTGATACGCTCGATGAGGCAAAGTTTGCGCAGATCACCCGTTGGGGCCGCCTGCCACAGGTGCTCAAGGGCATTGATGCGGCCCAAAAGGCTGGTTTGCGGGTCAAGATCAACACGGTTGCCCTGAAGGGCTTCAACGAGGACGAGCTGGAGACGCTGAGCGACTGGTGTGCGTCGCGCGACATGGACCTGACATTTATCGAGGTCATGCCGATGGGCGATCTGGGCAATGAAGACAGGCTCGGGCAGTACTGGTCGTTGAAGGACCTGCGCGCCCGGCTTGAAACGCGCTCGCCTCTGGTTGACCTGCCAGAGCGGACCGGCGGACCGGCCCGCTATGTGCGTGTCGAGAACACCGGACAGAAAATCGGGTTCATCACACCGCTGTCACACAACTTCTGTGAAAGCTGTAATCGTGTGCGGATCACCTGCACCGGCGAGATCTATACCTGCCTTGGCCAAGAGGGCCATTCCGATCTGCGTGCGCCACTGCGGGCCTCGGAATCAGATGCGCAACTGGAAGACGCCATTCGGGCTGCAATTTCGCTGAAGCCGAAGGGCCACGATTTCGACTACTCGCGCCAGACCGTGGACGGGCAAGTCAGCCGCCATATGTCACACACAGGCGGCTGAAACGTTTCACAAAGATTTAAGCAGCTGGCATACGCTGCTCGACGATTTCGGCCCACCAGCTACAGCCCGCGGGCATGGCTTCGTCATCAAAGACATACTCGGGATGGTGCACATCGGCACTGTCACCGTTGCCCACCAGAATATAGGCGCCGGGACGTTCGTTTGACATGAACGCGAAATCCTCGCCGCCCATGGTCATCTCGGCCTCAGCGCAGTCACCGGCAACAGACGTGGCTACCTTCGCTGCAAACTCGGTCTGTTCGTCACTATTGACCATCACCGGATAACCGTCACGGAAATCAACATCTGCGGTCGCGCCATAGGCCGCTGCAGTTCCTTCGGCAATCTCATGCAAGCGGCGCATGGCAAGCTGGCGCGTCTCCTCGGACATGGCGCGCATGGTACCGCGCAGGTGCACGGTTTGCGGGATGACGTTGTAGGCTTTTGAGGATGTTTCAAAGCTGGTGATCGACACCACGATCTTATCGATCGGTTTGACATTGCGAGACGCGATTGTCTGAAGCGCAACCACAATCTGGCTCGCAACGACAGTTGTATCAATCGTCAGATAAGGCTTTGCAGCGTGACCGCCCTTGCCCTCGACCACGATGTCGAACTGATCAGCCGAGGCAAAGAACGGGCCGGAGCGGATCGCAAACTGCCCTGTCGGCAGACCGGGCCAGTTGTGCATCCCGTAGACCTCCTGAATGCCCCAACGCTCCATCAACCCGTCTTCGCACATCTCGCGGCCACCGCCGCCGCCCTCTTCGGCAGGCTGGAAAATCAGGACGACGGTGCCGTCAAAATTGCGGGTCTCTGACAGATACTTGGCTGCGCCAAGCAACATGGATGTGTGTCCGTCATGGCCGCAGGCATGCATCGCGCCATCGACCTTGGATTTGTAAGGGACATCTGCCTGTTCAAGGATCGGGAGCGCATCCATATCGGCCCGCAAACCGATGACTTTGCCAGATTTATTCGATTTGCCCTTGATCACCCCGACAACGCCTGTGCGTCCCAATCCGGTGACAACCTCGTCGCATCCGAACGCCTTGAGTTTCTCTTCGACAATCGCTGATGTGCGGTGCGTATCGAACAGGATTTCGGGGTTTTCGTGCAGGTCATGCCGCCAGGCTTTGATCTCTGGCAACAATTCGGCGAAACGATTCTTTACAGGCATTGGGTCCTCTCCATTCTTGGGGAGGATATTGGGTCACGCAGCCAGATTTTCCACCAGTCTGGCAATAAACGCCTCGCCTTGGCGGAACTGGTCAACGGTGATGAACTCGTTCGGCTGGTGAGCCTGCGCAATATCCCCTGGGCCGCAAATCACGGCGGAATAGCCCCGCTCCTGAAATTGCCCGGCCTCGGTGCCGTAGCTGACCACATGGCGCGCGTTTTCACCTGTCAGCTGGCGCACGAGAGCTTCCGCCCTCCCGGCATCTTCAGGCACCAGCCCCGGAACGTGGAAATATTGCTCGGCCGAGATTCCGGCTTCGGGGCGGATCGCTTTCATCTCAGCTTCGATTTCGGCGAGTTTCGCTGCGAAACGCTCTTGCCAAGCAGCGATATCCTCGCCTGGCACAATACGGAAATCAAAGCCGAAGTGGCAGTCCTTGGCGGTGATGTTGTGCGCCGTGCCGCCACTGATCGTCCCAATATGGAGCGTCGTATAGGGCGGGACAAAGTCGGCGGCGATTTCCGTGACCGGTTTTGCGGCATTCTCCGCATTGACCTCATTGGCCCAATTGATGAGCTTTGCGGCCATCATGATCGCGCTCACACCTGTTGGTGCAAGCGATGAATGCACCTCGAACCCACGGAAATGCATCTTGTAGCCGATACTGCCCTTATGGCCCGTCACGACCTTCATCATGGAGGGTTCGCCCACGATCACGGTATCAGCACGCGGCAGGCCATGGCTGACCATGTGGTCAATCATCGGCGGCGCGCCTGTGCAGCCCACCTCTTCGTCGTAAGAGAGTGCAATTTGCAGCGGTCGTTTGATGCCGCGCTCCAATGCCAAAGGCACAGCCGACAATGCCAGAGCGTCAAACCCCTTCATATCGCAGGTACCGCGACCGAACAGTTTTCCTTGACGTTCGGTCACCTCGAAAGGGTCAGTGTCCCAGTTTTGCCCATCGACCGGCACGACGTCGGTATGGCCAGACAGCACAACGCCGCCATCGACCTCTGGGCCGATGTGGGCATAAAGCGCGGCCTTCGTGCCGTCCTCGTTCGGCACGCGCACCGATTGCACCCCATAACCGTCGAGGTATTCCTCAACAAAATCAATCAATTCCAGATTGCTATCTCGGCTCACAGTTGGAAAGGCCACAAGGCGCTCCATCAGTTGTCTGGCGGTCAATGGCATCGTCGTCCTTTCGAAATGGCGAAATCGGCTGCTATCGGGGCAGATGCGCCCAAATGCTTGGCACGGCAAAGACTGCGCAAACAAACCTGCTAACGCAAACAGGAATCGGCTTGCGAAGCGGGATTTTGGTGATACCGTTTCACCTGTTAGGACGTTCTCCGACAGAGAGACGCGCAAAACAACAATAATAAGAACCACTTGGGAGGTTCCTGTATGCCCGATGGGGCCATGCCCGTCCTGGATGTCCGGGACCTCAAGACTGTTTTCCAAACACGTGGCGGTGAAGTCCATGCCGTAAACGATGTCAGCTTCGCACTTCGTCCTGGCGAATTACTTGGTGTGGTCGGGGAAAGCGGTTCGGGCAAATCGGTTACGATGATGTCCCTTCTCGGCCTGCTGCCATCACCGCCAGCGGACGTGCGTGACGGACAGGTCATGTTCGGCGGCAAGGACCTGTTGAAAGTTTCCATGGATGAGTTGCGCGCCGTCCGCGGTGGCGAAATCGGTTTTGTTTTTCAGGACCCGATGACATCGCTGAACCCTGTCTACACGGTCGGGTTCCAGCTGATGGAGCCGCTGCGCAAGCACATGGGCATGAACAAGCGGCAAGCGGCCAAACGGGCGCAGGAGTTGCTGGAACTGGTCGGTATTCCCGATGCAAGGCGTCGCCTTGACGACTACCCGCACCAGTTTTCAGGCGGTATGCGCCAGCGCGTGATGATTGCGATTGCGCTGGCCTGTGATCCGAAAGTCCTGATTGCTGATGAGCCAACGACCGCGCTTGATGTGACCATTCAGGCGCAAATTCTGGAATTGATGAAAGAGCTGCGTGACAAGCTTGGCATGGCGGTGATCTGGATCACCCATGATCTGGGCGTGATTGCCGGGATCGCTGATCGTGTAATGGTGATGTATGCAGGCCAAGTCGTCGAGCATGCCCCCGTCAAGGAACTTTTCGGCAATCCGCAGCACCCCTATACCCGCGCCCTTTTGAAAACGATCCCGTCGATTGCCGGTGAGCGCGCCGCGCGCCTGACGATTATCGAGGGCCAGCCGCCGATCATGGGTGCAGCACCAAGCGCTTGCCCGTTCCGCGACCGCTGCGATGTGGCGTTTGAGCGTTGCGCACACGAAAATCCGCCCCGCTATGATGTCGGCCATGGGCACGACACAGCATGTTTCTTTGATGCCAGGACCGGAGCGCCACGCGATGCTTGATGCTGCCAGGAAACCCCTTGTGTCCGTGCGTGACCTCAAGATGCACTTTCCGATCTATGCGGGGCTGTTCCGTCGCCGCGTGGGCGAGGTCAAGGCCGTCGACGGTGTCAGCTTTGACGTCTTTGAAGGTGAAACGCTTGGTCTGGTTGGTGAATCAGGCTGCGGCAAATCCACCTGCGGGCGGGCTGTGCTGCGCCTTTACGACATCACGGATGGGTCGATCACGATTGAAGGCAGGGAAATCGGGCAGACACCACAACCCGACCTGCGTCCGATGCGACCGACCATGCAAATGGTCTTTCAGGACCCGCAGGCCTCGTTGAACCCGCGCATGACGGTAGAGGATATCATCAAGGAACCGCTTGATGAGCATACGACGCTGACGGACGCCGAAAAGCGCGAAAAGGTCGGCGAGTTGATGGATGCGGTCGGTTTGAACCGCAAGTTTGCCAAACGTTATCCGCACGCCTTTTCTGGCGGCCAGCGGCAACGGATCGGCATTGCGCGCGCGCTGGCATTGAACCCCAAGTTCATTGTCTGTGACGAGCCGATTGCTGCGCTTGATGTGTCGATTCAGGCGCAGGTCGTGAACCTTCTGGAAGACCTGCAAGAGCAGTTCGGCCTGACCTATCTTTTCATCAGCCACGATTTGTCCATGGTCCGCCACATCGCCACGCGTGTTGCGGTCATGTATTTGGGGAAAGTGGTCGAACTGGCCCCGCGCGAGGGGCTTTATGCCGACCCGCTGCATCCCTACACCAACGCGCTGCTGTCAGCCGTGCCGGAGCCTGATCCAAGTCTTGCCCGCAAGAGCGAGCGGATCATTCTGCAAGGCGACGTGCCGTCCCCTTCCAATCCACCAAAGGGGTGCAACTTCTGCACCCGATGCCCGTCTGTGATGGACATCTGCAAAGAGGTGGAACCCGATTACAGAGAGGTGAAGCCGGGCCGTTTTGTCGCCTGCCACCTTTTTAACGAGATCAACGACACTGCCAGCCAAATGGCAGGGACCGAGGATAAAAAGAGCACCAACAAGGAGAAAACACTATGAAACTCAAAACAGCCCTGATGGGTGCTGTTGCGACTGTAGCCGTAGCGCAGATGGCCTATGCCGATGCGCACGAAGGCGAACGCGGTCGCGATGGCGAGGTCAAGATCATTTATTGGCAGGCCCCATCCATCCTGAACCCGTATCTTTCGGGCGGCACCAAGGACATTGAATCAGCCTCGCTGATGCTGGAGCCTCTGGCCCGCTACAATGCTTCGGGCGAGCTGACACCTTGGCTGGTTGACGAAGTCCCAACCGTCTCCAACGGTGGCGTGTCCGAAGACCTGACCTCGATCACATGGAACATCACACCAGGCATCGTCTGGTCCGATGGCACACCTTTCACATCTGCCGATGTGAAGTTCACATATGAGTACTGCACCGACCCGGAGTCCGGCTGTGCGCAGCTGACAAAGTTTGACGGTGTGACCTCGGTCGAAACGCCTGATGATCTGACGGTTGTCGTGAACTTCGGTCAGCCAACGCCATTCCCTTATGGCCCATTTGTCGGTGGTGAAAGCCCGATCCTGCAAGCCGCTCAGTTTGCAGACTGCATGGGTGCAAAAGCACCTGAGTGTACTGACGAAAACTTCGGCCCAATCGGCACTGGCCCATTTGTTGTGACTGAATTCCGCACAAACGACGTGATCCAGATGGTTGCCAACGAAAACTACCGTGATCCGAACAAACCTGCGTTTGCGTCTGTCACATTCAAAGGTGGTGGTGATGCAACCGCTGCTGGCCGTGCCGTCATGGAAACCGGCGAATTCGACTACGCTTGGAACCTCCAGCTTGCACCTGACGTGATCGCGCAGATGCAGGAAGGCGGCTTGGGCATGCCGGTTGCTGGCTTCGGCCCGCTGGTTGAGCGCATCATGCTCAACAACACCAACCCCGACCCATCCCTGAGCGACGAAGAGCGTTCGGTGATCCGTCCGCACCCGTTCCTTGGCGATCCGGCTGTTTACAAAGCCATGTCCATGGCGATCGACCGTCCGCTGCTGGTTGAAATCGGCTACGGTCAGGCTGGTAAAGTCACCTGTAACTGGGTTCCTGCACCGGCTGCAGTGAACTCCGACACGTTCACATGTGACGTTCAGGACATCGACGGCGCGAATGCGATGCTCGATGAAGCTGGCTACCTCGACACCGATGGTGACGGCGTGCGTGAAACACCTGATGGTGTGCCAATGTCGATCCTTTACCAGACATCGACCAACGCTGTCCGTCAGGACTTCCAGGCGCTGATCAAAGAGTGGTGGAGCATGATCGGTATCGAAACCGAGCTGCGCAACATCGACGCTTCCGTGTTCTTCGGTGGTGACCCAGGTTCGCCTGACACCTTCCAGAAGTTCTACGCTGACGTTGAAATGTACGCCAACACCTTCAACGGCACCGACCCGCAGACATATCTGGGCAACGGCCTGTGCGACAAGGCACCAAGCCCGGCCACGCAGTGGCAGGGTGAGAACATCAGCCGCTTCTGCATGGAAGAGTATGATGCGCTGCACGCACAGCTGACCACAACAGCGGATGCAGACGAGCGCGCTTCCATCGCCCGTCAGCTCAACGACATGATGGTCGAAAACGGTGGTATGATCCCACTGGTGCACCGTGGTCGTCTGTCGGCACATGCCAACAGCCTCGGCGGTATCGACCTGAACGTTTGGGACAGTGAGCTTTGGAACATCGCTGACTGGTACCGGACCGGCGACAACCGCTAATCAATGATCTGATGTAGGGCGGGTCACCCCGCCCTACACCTCCCTATTCCAGAACCATGACCTAAGGCGCCTTACATGCTCAACTACACGATCCGTAGATTGGTCCTGTCGATCCCGACGCTTTTGTTTATTGCTCTGGTGATCTTCCTGTTGCTTGAATTGGCCCCGGGCGATCCGATGGGCCAGATGCCACTGACGATCCCTGATGACGTCAAACAGCGGATGCGCGAGGCACTGGGGCTGGGAGAGCCCTGGTACACGCGGTTCTACCTTTGGCTCTATCAATTCTTCATCGTCGAGCCGCAGTACTGGATCGACGGTATCTTTGGCACAAACTTTGCCGACGGCGCGCAGCGCATCATCAGCTTCCAGTCACGCAGCCCTGTCTTTGATACGATCGCAGAGCGTCTGCCACAGACCTTGTGGGTGGTTGGTATGTCCTATGTCGTCGGCGTCGCCATTGCCCTGCCCATCGGCATTATCAGCGCCTACAAGCAATACTCCGTTTTTGATCAGGCCGGCACATTTGTCAGCATGATCGGCTTTTCCGTGCCGCCCTTTTTCTCCGGCGTGCTGGTGATCGTGATTTTCTCGGTGCAACTGGGTTGGCTGCCCTCGATCTATGACACGACACATCAAGTCGTCGATTGGGAAACCTTCAAGTTCCAGCTGCAGCAGATGATCATGCCAGTCATGGTTCTTGCCCTGCAGACAACTGCGCAGGTCAGCCGCTACATGCGTGCCTCGATGCTGGATAATCTCGGGCAGGACTACGTTCGCACGGCCCGCGCCAAAGGCATGAGCGAAAGCGTTGTTGTGATGCGTCACGTCCTGCGCAACTCGATGATCCCAGTCGTCACAGTCATCGCACTGGGCATTCCTTCGATCTTCGGCGGTGCGATCATCACCGAACAGGTTTTCAAGGTGAACGGTCTGGGGCAGCTTCTGATCCTTGCCTTGCAGGGCGCAGACATTCCGATGGTGATGACCATCACGTTTCTTCTGGCTGTTTTGATCGTGTTGATGAACCTGATCGCCGACATCCTCTACGGCGTGCTTGATCCAAGGATCCGCTATGACTGATGTGTCCCAGCAAATTCAGCCGCCCCTTGATCCGGTGGAGCCAGCGGCCCTTACCGAAAAGCCGCGCAACCAGTGGCTCGATGTCTGGGACCAGTTCCGGTCACACAAAGGTGCTATGGCCGGCCTGATCTTCCTGATCTTTATCACGCTTTTCTGCGCATTCGGGCCGCTCATCTGGGACGTTGATCCAGGCAAACTGGACATCCGCAACAAGGATGTTCGCCCGATCTACACAGTGCTGTGGGATGGTGATGCCAAGGTGTCCTGGGCGCGGCCGATGGGCACCGACCACCTTGGCCGCGATATCATGGCCAACCTGATGCAGGGAGGTCGCATTTCACTCGCCGTTGGCTGGACCGCGATGGTGCTTGCTATTCTGATCGGCACCCTCGTGGGTGTTCTGGCGGGCTATTTCCGGCGGTTGGACTGGGGTCTGATGCGCTTTACCGATCTGGTTCTGTCGCTTCCTATCCTGCCACTGCTGCTCGTGATGATGCTGCTATTCCGTGATCCGCTGCGGGCGGCGTTCGGCCCCGAGACGGGGATCTTTATTCTGATCGTGACCGGTATCGGGATTACGTCATGGATGCAGACCGCGCGGATCGTGCGCGGCGACGTGATGGCGCTGAAGGAACGCGAGTTCGTATTGGCCGCACGGTCCATCGGCACCCCACCCCGCCGGATGATCACGCGGCATGTTCTGCCCAATGTGCTGTCTCCGATCATGGTGTCAGCAACTTTGGGACTGGCGACCGCGATCATCACGGAAAGCGCGCTGTCCTTCCTTGGACTGGGCTTCCCTTCCGATTTCCCGACTTGGGGCAAGATCCTGTTTGACAGCGTCGACCGGATGGTCGCTTTCCCAGAGCGCGTGCTGTGGCCCGGCCTTGCAATCTCGCTGACAGTGCTGGCTGTGAATTACATCGGTGACGGGCTGCGCGATGCGCTTGACCCACGGATCAGGGGCATGTGATCTGCGACAAGCTGGCACTTGATTATTCCGACTAAAACGATCAAGTAAGGGTGGCGAGACGACGTCACCCTTTTTGTTTGCGGGATCAAACTGAGTATGAGCAAGACGCCCTCACCTTGTATCGATGTATGCAAGTACAAGCGCAAAGGTCATTGTATTGGCTGCGGTATGACCAAGGCGCAGAAGTCACTTTTCAAATCATTGAAAAAATCGACCCACAAAGAGGCCTTTGTGGAGATGCTCATGACCCAGCAGGATGCGATGGGGAAGTATGAGCATTGGCGCAAAGCCTATAAAAAGAAATGCGCCAAAAAAGGCGCATCTCTTCCTAAGGATATCGCAGCTTAAGCTAGGCCAGGTGAGACCGCAGGAACCACGCGAATTTCTCGTGGGTCTGTCCGCGCGCGATGCAAAGATCCTCGGTCAAGGTATCGCCGTGCTCGGCGGCCAGTTCACCTGCAGCGGCCAAAGTCGCAGCCAGCGTTTCCTGGGCTTCCTGCATCATCTTGATCATTTCCTGATCCGATGCGTGGCCATCGTGCTCACCGATCTTTGAACGCTTCAGCATCCCGGCAAGCATACCTTCGGCGTGGGCATCAAGTGCGCGCACCCGCTCTGCCAGATCATCTTGAGCAACAAAGTGATCCTCATAGATCTTCTGGAAAAGGTCATGCAGCGGACCAAACGCCATCCCTTTTACATTCCAATGGAAATTCTGGGCCAACATCGTTGTCACCGCTGTTTCAGCGACACACTGGTTCAGCGCGTCTGCAATCGCAGCTTGTGCGGAGGGGCTCAGGTCTGAGGCAGTTTGGGTCATATCGTCCAGTCCTTGTAACGTCATCGGAGTAATGGACGAAAGTTTAGACTTATTCTAAACTATGTCCAGACTGTAAGCCGCCCTACACATCAAAAAGTGTAAACTTGCGGCACGCGCTTTGGACATGCGGCTGAGCATCGCAAACCGGTAACGCGGTTCGTCACCTGCACGGACCGCATCAAGCGCATTTGCAAGCCAGAGTTCATCGAAGCTCTGCTCTTCTGCAGTGGGTTCAAAGAACCGCATCCGGCGGCCGAGCGCATCTGGCAATGCCGCCAGAAGCTCTCCCATCGGGTCACCGGATGTGACCCCGGACAGCCGCAACTTGCGTCCAGTCGCGCGCATACCTTCCGGCATCGGACGCTTTACAGGTGCGATCTCGGTTTCGGCGGGCAGATAGCTGATAGCGGGATTAGACACGACTCACTCCTATTCCCGACAAATATAGTTGGTTTCTCTGCGGCTGCAAATGCCACAGCAAAAAGGGCGGCGCTTTACCGCACCGCCCCTTCAAATTTCAGATTGGATCTGACGCTTAGTCGATCTTTGGCAGCAAGGCATCAAGCGATGCCTTGGCGTCGCCGTAGAACATCCGGGTGTTGTCCTTGAAGAACAGCGGGTTCTCGATGCCCGAGTATCCGGTACCCTGACCGCGCTTGGAGACAAAGACCTGCTTGGCTTTCCAGCACTCCAGAACCGGCATCCCTGCAATCGGGCTGTTCGGGTCATCCTGAGCTGCAGGATTCACGATGTCGTTGGAGCCGATGACGATTGCCACATCTGTATCAGGGAAATCGTCATTGATTTCGTCCATCTCCATCACGATGTCATAGGGCACTTTGGCCTCTGCCAGCAGAACGTTCATGTGGCCCGGCAAGCGTCCCGCGACAGGGTGGATTGCGAAGCGCACATTCTTGCCTTTGGCGCGCAGCTTCTTGACCAACTCGCTGACCGCGTTCTGTGCCTGTGCAACCGCCATACCGTAGCCCGGAATGATGATGATGCTGTCAGCTTCGTTCAGCGCGGTTGCGACGCCGTCAGCGTCGATTGCCACCTGTTCGCCTTCAACGGCCATCTGCTCACCCGCAGGACCGCCAAAGCCGCCAAGGATCACGCTGACAAACGACCGGTTCATCGCCTTACACATGATGTAGGAAAGGATCGCACCTGACGAGCCGACAAGCGCACCAACAACGATCAGAAGGTCGTTGCCCAGCGAGAAACCAATCGCCGCTGCGGCCCAGCCTGAGTAGCTGTTGAGCATCGACACAACGACCGGCATGTCCGCGCCACCGATGCCCATGATCAGGTGGTAGCCGATAAAGAGGCCCGCCAATGTCAGCAGCACCAAGGCCCAAGACCCGCTGCCGGACAGATACATGACCAACAGAACAACCGACAGAATAGCCGCACCGGCATTTAGCAGGTGACCGCCAGGCAGTTTCTTGGCACTTGTATCAACCTGGAATGGCAGCTTCGAGGAATTGCCAGCCAGCTTGGCATAGGCAATGACCGAGCCGGTAAAGGTGACTGCACCGATCCAGATACCCAAGACCAGTTCGACCCGCAGAATACCGATTTCAACCGAGGACTTCTTGGCAATCAACTGGCCAAAGCTGCTGAGGCCTTCGTAGACGTCCTTCGGCAAACCGATGGCGGTGTAGCCATCTGGTCCGACTGCGCCCAGAACCTGCCCGTTGGCAGCGTAGATGTCCGAGATGTAGTTGATCATCAGGTCCGCGTTGAAGCCGACGAACACCGCCGCCAAACCGACAAGCGAGTGCATGATCGCAACCAGTTCCGGCATTTGGGTCATTTCGACCTTTGTGGCCAGTTGGTAGCCCACATAGCCGCCACCTGCGATCAGCAGAAGCGAGAACAACCAGAGCCCTGCTCCCGGACCGATCAGGGTCGCAAAGACAGCGATGCCCATACCGACGATGCCGTACCAGACGGCCCGCTTGGCGCTTTCCTGTCCGGACAGACCGCCGAGCGACAGGATGAAGAGAACACCTGCGACGACATAAGCCGCTGTAGTAAATGCGTTTTCCATTTGCCCTGCTCCTTTAAGACTTCTGGAACATGGCGAGCATGCGCCGTGTCACGAGGAAACCGCCGAAGATATTGACGGCAGCCATGAAAATACCGAGTGCGGCCAAGAGCGTGATCAACATGCTTGTTGACCCCACTTGGATCAGCGCCCCGAGGATGATGATCGAGGAAATCGCGTTCGTCACCGCCATCAGCGGTGTGTGCAGCGAGTGTGCCACGTTCCAGATGACCTGGAAGCCGATGAAGACAGACAGAACGAAAACGATGAAGTGCTGCATGAAGCTGGCAGGCATTCCGGGGATCAGGCCGATGCCGAGGATCAGCGCCGCACCAATCGCCAACAGCCCGACCTGATTGCGCGTCTGCTGTTTGAATTGTGCAACTTCCTGTGCCCGCTTTTCTTCTGCGGTCAGCTCTTTCGGCTTTTCCTTCTTGGGTGCCGCTGCAATCGCAGCCACTTTCGGCGGCGGCGGCGGGAAGGTGATTTCACCCTTGTGTGTCGCGGTTGCACCACGGATGACGTCATCGTCCATGTTGTGATTTGGCTGACCATCCTTTTCAGGTGTCAGGTCGGTCATCATGTGACGGATGTTTGTGGCGTAGAGCGTCGAAGACTGCGCGGCCATGCGGCTTGGGAAGTCGGTGTAGCCCACGATTGTCACGCCGTTGTCGGTGACAATCTTTTCGTCCTTGACGGTCAGCTTGCAGTTGCCGCCGCGTTCAGCGGCAAGGTCAACGATGACCGAACCGGGCTTCATGCTTTCGACCATGTCCTTGGTCCAAAGCTCTGGCGCGTCGCGGCCAGGGATCAGCGCCGTTGTGATGACGATGTCCATATCCGGAGCGATTTCGCGGAATTTGGCAAGCTGTGCCGCGGCGAATTCCGGTGATGAAACGGATGCATATCCACCTGTCGCAGAGCCGTCCTGCTGTTCTTCCTCAAAATCGAGGAAAACAAACTCGGCACCCATCGATTCAACCTGCTCGGCCACTTCGGGGCGCACGTCGAAAGCATAAGTGATGGCACCCAGTGACGTCGCCGTGCCGATTGCTGCCAATCCGGCCACACCGGCGCCGACCACGAGCACCTTTGCAGGTGGCACCTTGCCAGCGGCTGTGACCTGACCGGTAAAGAACCGGCCAAAGTTGTTGCCGGCCTCGATCACAGCGCGGTAGCCCGCGATATTGGCCATGGACGACAGCGCATCCATCTTTTGCGCGCGCGAAATTCGTGGCACCATGTCCATTGCAATGACGGTTGCGCCCTTGGCGTTGGCCGCTTCCATCAGCTCTTTGTTCTGTGCCGGATAGAAGAAGGAGATCAGCGTTTGACCTTCGCGCAGGCGCTTGATCTCGACATCCTCTGGTGGACGCACTTTGGCAACGATATCAGCAGCCTTGTAGAGTGCTGCAGCAGTCTTGACGACTTCGACGCCAGCCTCCTGATACGCCTCGTCAGAAAAACCTGCGGCAAGTCCCGCGCCGGTTTCAATAACGCAATCATAGCCAAGTTTTTGCAAATCTTTGGCTGAAGCTGGCGTCATTGCGACGCGATCTTCACCCTCGATGATCTCTTTTGGTGTGCCGATTTTCACGGAGCGTCCCCCATCTCATTTCTTGCAGTCAGGATGCATTATCCCGCGACAGATTATTTCACAAGTGAATGGCTGCTATGACATATAATGTCATACGCTAACAGTGCCGCTTTGACGCGGCGTTTCACACCCAACGGCGCGTTTTCTGGCAATAGCGGGCAAAATCAGCGCGAAACTTGCGGCGCAGGCGGCCTTCTTCGGGAATGATGAAACGCTCTTGGATGGTGAACATAAAAAGCGGAACCAGCAACAGTGCCACGGGTGCCTCCCACCGCAATGCCAGCCCAGCGAGGATCAGGGTATCGCCAAGGTAGATCGGATTGCGGCTGCGTTTGAAAATGCCAGTTGTGACAAGCGCATCAGGTTCCCGATGGGGGATGATCGTCGTGCGCCGCCTGCGCATTTCGTAGGCGGCAAGAAGGATCAGCACAAGACCGCCCCCAACGAGTAGGCCCCCCAGAAGATCAAGCGCGGGATGACCCACACGCCATGACAGCGGTTGCAGGCGGCCGATCCACCACGTGATCAAAAGTGACGCGGCAAGCCAGACAGGAGGGAGATCAATCCATTTCATCTGCCGCAGTGTAACCTCCGCTTTGGCCTTGTCCATGCCGCGCCCTCAGCTAGCATGCCGCCAAATGGGAGGACATGGATGGAACATTCTGGCAAACATGCCATTGTCACTGGTGGCGGCACGGGGATTGGAAAAGGGATTGCGCTTGCTCTCGCCGAGGCCGGCGCAGAGGTGACGATCACGGGACGACGTGCTGACAAGCTCGATGAGGTCGCAGCAGGCCATCCACGCATCCATGCTCAGGTCATGGACGTCGCTGATGAAACTTCGGTCAGAGACGGGATTGCCGCCGCGGCGGCAGGGCGCGGGCCGGTCCAGATTTGTGTCGCGAACGCCGGAATCGCAGAGGGCGGCCCCTTCGAAACCACCACGCTTGCCGACTGGCATCGCACCATGCGCATCAACCTCGATGGTGTGTTTCTGACATTTCAGTCGGCCCTTGCCACGCTTGAACATGACACACCCGCCCGCATGATCGTCGTCAGTTCGATTGCAGGCGTGCGCGGCCTGAAAAACGCCATTCCCTATACTGTGACCAAACACGGTGTGATTGGTCTGATCCGCGGCCTATCAGAGGAATACATGCGCCGCCCCATCACCTTCAACGCCCTTTGCCCCGGGTACGTCGATACGGCCATTGTCCAGAACCAGCTGCCAGGTCTGATGCGCCGCTTTGGTGTGGATGAGGCGGGCGCAGTAGAGATCATCGCCAAGGGCAATCGCCACCGCAAACTGCTGGAGGTCGATGAAACCACGTCAGCGGCGATGTGGCTCTGCTCTGACGGTGCAAGAAGCATCAACGGGCAAACGATACAGATTTCAGGCGGTCAGGTTTGATGACGGATTTCAGCAAAACCAAAGACATGTTCCATTTGCCGGAGGGCATGATTTACCTCGATGGCAATTCGCTTGGCCCCTTGCCGAAAACGGCTGCCGCACGGATTGCCCGTACTGTCACCGATGAATGGGGTGAGATGGTCATCACCGGTTGGAACCGGGCCGAGTGGATGGCGCAGCCCTCTACCATGGGTGACCGGATCGGGCGGCTGATCGGTGCGGCACCGGGTCATGTGGTGGTCGGTGATACGCTCTCGATCAAGGTCTATCAGGCGCTGGCCTCAGCCATTGATCTGGTGCCTGACCGCAAGGTGATCCTGACGGACAGCGGCAATTTCCCGTCCGACATCTACATGGCAGAAGGCTTGATCAAGTCACTTAGCCGTGGACATGAGCTACGCGTCGTTGCGCCGGAAGATGTTGCTGCGCATATCGACGATGACTTGGCTGTGCTGATGCTGACCCAAGTGGACTACCGCACGGGCCGAATGCATGACATGGCCGATCTGACGCAACGCGCCCATTCGGCTGGCGCAATCGCGATGTGGGATCTGGCACACTCCGCCGGAGCGCTGGAGGTTGATCTGGCAGGCTGCGACGCCGATTTTGCCGTCGGCTGCACCTACAAGTATCTCAACGCCGGTCCCGGTGCCCCTGCCTTCATCTATGTCTCTCCGCGCCACGCCGCTACGGTGCGCCCTGCGCTTTCAGGCTGGCTTGGGCATGAGGCGCCATTTGCATTCGATCTCGATTACCGTCCCGGAGCGGGGATCGAACGGATGCGCGTTGGCACACCGCCCGTGTTGCAACTGGCGGCTTTGGATGCGGCGCTGACGATTTGGGACGAAGTTGATATGTCGGCGTTGCGTCAGCAAAGCATCGCATTGACCGAGCAGTTCATCGTCGGGGTCGAAGCGGCCTGCCCGGACCTGGAACTTGCCAGCCCCCGCGATCCGGAACAGCGCGGCAGTCAGGTGTCGTTCCGGTTTGCCCAAGGTTATGCGGCCATGCAGGCCTGCATCGCGCGGGGAGTTGTCGGAGATTTCCGCGCCCCCGACATCATGCGCTTCGGGTTTACGCCTCTGTTCATTGATGAAGGCGACGTCGATGCCGCCGTCGCGATCATTGCCGAGGTCATGCAAAAGCGTCTTTGGGATGAACCCGCCTACCAGCGGAAAGCGCGTGTCACCTAGGCCGTTTCAGCCGCAACCTCTTCCGGTTTCGGCGGTCCGTATGTGTGGACCGCCGCATTCAGGGCCGCGCCCAACAGGATCAGATAGGCGCTGACATAGAGCCAAAGCAAAAGGCCAATCACGGCCCCGATGGAGCCATACACCTCATTGTAGCTGGCAAAGTTGGTCAGATAGACCGAGAGGCCGACCGATGCCGCTATCCAGAGCACAATGACCAGAACCGCACCGATTGTTATCCATCGCCCACGATAGCCCGTCCGCGTCGGGCCGAAACGATAAAGCAGGCTAATCCCGATCAAAAGGACACCCAGCGCGATCAACCAACGCAGGCCTTCCAGCAACCAGGCCGTCGAATTTGTAAGCGGGATGAAGGCGAGGATCACCGGAACGATCACGACCACGGTCAAGGCCACAATGGCCAATGCCACCAGAACAACCGTCAGGATCAGCGCGACAAGAACCTGCCGCAGACCGCTGCGTGTCCGCTCGCCTGCAATTGCGTTTAGACCACCGATCAAGGCCCCGACACCTGCGCGCGCCGACCAGAGCGCCAGAAGGATCGAGAAAACCGTAGCCCAGCCCAATGCATCCTCAGGCGTGAGCAACAGGCGGTTTACCTGAATTGCCAAAAGCCGATAGGCATCTTCCGGAATGATCCCTTCCATCAGACGGAGCTGCTCAGCAATGATCGCGGGGTCCGCAACGATGCCAAAGATCGCGATGACAGCAGCAATGGCCGGAAAGATGCCGAACATGCCAAAGAATGCCACACCGGCAGCAATCAGACCGATATGTTTGTCTGCGGCGGTCGTCCAGACCTGCACAAGTATGCGCCAGATTTCTCTGATCATGGGCGGTTGGGCCTCCGATTGCTCTGATAGAAACTAGAGCGCATTGCAACGATTTGCCAATCAACCACCAGAAAACCGTTCACATTGCCGCAAACATGATCCTATGATGGCCGCAAGAGAGTGAACAACTCCAGCAAGGGACAGGCATACCCGTGAACACGTTGACGAACCACGTCAACACGCTTGCAGAGCGTGTTTTGGAACAAGATAGCCCGCGATTTCTTGTCGGCATTGCTGGCGCACCTGCGAGCGGGAAATCGACTTTGGCCTCTGAGCTGGCCCGCCGTCTGAATGCGCAGGGACGCAAGTCGGTTGTGGTGCCGATGGATGGCTTTCATCTGGACAACAAGATCCTTGATGCACGTGGCCTGCGCCCGCGCAAAGGTGCGCCTGAAACCTTTGACGCGCCCGGATTTTTGCGCATGGTGACGGCCCTCAAGACCGGTGATGAGGTATTCGCGCCTGAGTTTGATCGCCCGCGTGATCTGTCGATTGCGGGTGCGGTGGCGGTGCCGTCTTCGGCCAAGGTTGTGATTGTTGAAGGCAACTACCTGATGTTCGATGAAGACCCTTGGCGAAAACTGGCGCCGCTTTGGGATCTTTCGGTGCGTGTGGACGTGCCCCTGCCTGAATTGCGCGCGCGCCTCATCCAGCGCTGGCTGAGCCTGAATTACTCGTCCGCTGTCGCCACGCGCCGTGCCGAAGGCAACGATATCCCCAATGCGCAGCGGGTCATGGAACAGGCGCTCACCTGTGATGTCACGTTGAACGGCCAGCCTGCCCCGCGATCCTGACGCGCCAGCGTCTTCATCTTGGCAAAAAAACTCCCGCCGGAGGCTCCGGCATCGGCCAGAGGCGCTAGATCAGGACCAATGTGATCGCGGGAAACATCAGCAGGATTACCACCCGCACCACATCGGACCCGACAAAGAACAGCACAGACTTGTAGGTCGCGGTCATTGGCGTCTCACGGTCCATGCTGTTGATGATGAAAAGGTTCATTCCCACAGGCGGTGTGATCAGCCCCACCTCGACCACGATCAGGACCATGATCCCGAACCAGATCGCCAGTTCCTCGGTCGTCATGCCGAAGTCGAGCCCTTGGATCACCGGCCAGAAGATCGGCACAGTCAGCAGGATCATCGACAGGCTGTCCATCAGACAGCCAAGGATCAGGTAAAAGACAAGGATCATCACCATGACTGTCCATGGCGAGAAGCCTTGCGCTGTGACCCAGGCCGAGAGTTCCTGCGGCACCTGCGTCAGCGCGAGGAAACCATTGTAAAAGGCTGCGCCCAACACGATGAAAAAGATCATGCCGGTGCCGGTGGCGGTCTCGTAGATACTGTCCCTGAGGACGCCGAGGTTCAGCGTGCCCGAAAAAAGCGCGATCAGTCCTGTGCCCAGCGCGCCCACGGCCGCCCCTTCCGTGGGGGTGAACCAGCCGTTGTAGATACCGCCCACAACAAGTCCGAATACCAGCAACACGGGCCAGACGGCGGCAAATGCTTTCATCCGTGCGCCATAGGGCATCCGCTCTTTTATGCCCGCCTGGTCAGGATAAAGCCGCACATAGATCGCAATCGTGATCATGTAACCAAGGGCTGCGAGAATGCCGGGAATGATCGCGGCGGCAAAGAGCTTGGCGATATTCTGTTCGGTCAGGATCGCATAGATCACAAGGATCACTGACGGCGGGATCAGGATACCGAGCGTGCCTCCTGCGGCCAAAGTCGCCGTGGAAAACCCGCCCGAATAGCCGTATTTGCGCAACTCCGGCAGGGCTACGCGGCTCATCGTGGCGGCGGTGGCGAGTGACGATCCGCAAATCGCCCCGAAACCCGCGCAAGCCCCCACGGCTGCCATTGCCATCCCGCCTTTGCGGTGCCCCAGCCACGCCTCTGCCGCTTTGAACAGCGCCCGCGACATGCCCGAGTGGGTTGCGAATTGCCCCATCAGCAAAAACATCGGGATAATTGACAGGCTGTAATTGCTGAAGGTCGAATAGACTTCGGATTTCAGCCGCGCCATGAAAACCGTTGTGCCATCCGTCGCCAGCCACAGCCCCCCGATCCCGCAGAGGAGCATCGCAAGACCAATCGGCGCGCGCAGGAAAATCAGCGCCAGAAGAACCGGAAAGGACAGGTATCCAAGGGCCAGGTCGCTCATGTCTCGCGCTGCCCCGTCAGGCGCATTGCCGCGCAGTAGAGGCTGACGACTGCGGCGACAATCGCCGCAAACAGGCTCGCCGCATAGGCCCACCAGATCGGGAACTGGATCAGATAAGTCGTCTCGCCATAACGCAGCTTGTCCTGCAGGCCTGCATAAAGCCGCCATGTGATCAGAACGATGATCACGGCCATGACCAAGCTCCAGAAAGTGCCAAGAGCGCGGTTGAGGCCCGGCCTCATACCGCTGGTGAAGACGTCCACCTTGGCGTGCGCGCCTGACAGTTGGGTCAACGGCAGAAAGGCAAAGATGGTGAAGGCCATACCGGCCTCGACCAGTTCGAAGTCACCGAGGATCGGTCCCACACCGAGACCCAACAGCCAGTCACCAACACCACCAAGCCAACCACCGTGTGACGCATCGGCTAACTCGCGGCCTGCCACACTGACACAGACCATCAGCACCAAAGCGCAGAGCACGATGCCGCCCAGCAGGGCCATGCCCTGCGCAAGTTTTTCTATCAGCTTGTGCAGCACGTCCCTGCCCTACCCGATGTCTCGGGGGGTCAGTTACCTGTGTTGTTGGCCTCAATCAATGCGACAGCATCGCGGTAAAGGCCTGTGCCGTCGATGCCTGCGGCATCAGCCTCTGCAATCCAGGCGTCAATGGTTGGTGCGGCGGCCTCTGCCCATGCTGCCGTCTGATCGGCATCCAGCGTGATGATGGTGTTGCCACGCGCCTCGGCGATGGAGCGCGCTGGCCTATCTGCGGCTTGCTGCGTGCGGCCGGCAAAGGCGGAAAACTCAAGACCGGAGTTGCTGTCAATCACAGCCTTCAGATCATCGGGAAGGGCCGCATAGCTGTCCTTGTTCATCGCGAAGATAAAAGCCAGTGTATAAAGCGCGTTCCCGGTGAATTCGGTATGGTTCTCGACCAGTTCCTCAACCTTGAGCGAAGGCATGACCTCCCATGGAATCACGGCACTTTCGATGACACCGCGTGACAGCGATTCAGGCACAGCAGGCACCGGCATTCCGACAGAGGTCGCACCAAGATTGGTGAAAAGCGTTGTCGTGGTCCGCGACGGCGCACGCAGTTTCAGCCCGCGCAGGTCCGAAACCTCGGTAATCGGCCGATTGGCGTGGATCACGCCAGGACCATGCACCCACAGGCCAAGCGGCTTGAAATCGGCAAAGTCGGTATCCATCATGCGCTCTTCGGCCAGTTGCCAGTAAGCGCGGCTGGTGGCTTCGGCATCCGGTGAGATGAAGGGCAGCTCAAAGACCTCCAACTGCGGAAATCGGCCCGGTGTGTAGCCTGCCACCGTCCAGACGATATCTGCCACACCATCAATGACCTGATCGATCAGTTGCGGCGGTGTGCCGCCCAATTGCATCGACGGGTAGCGCTCGACCTTGATCCGGCCATCGCTGTCCGCCTCCACGCTGTCAGCCCAGACGTCGAGGATCTGCGCAGGCACAGTCGATTGCGCGGGCAGGAACTGATGCAGGCGAAGCGTTACCTCCTGTGCCATAGCAGTTGTGGCAAATGTGGTGGCGGCCAGAAAGCCGAGCAATGTGCGGCGCGTAGTGGTCATGGCGGTGTCTCCGTCCGAGAAATGCGTTTGCGGCGACTTAATCAGATAATCCGCGTCTCAACAGGGGCAAAATCGCCAATCGTGCCGCGTAAAACGTCACCCTTCACCACCGGGCCAACACCGGCAGGCGTGCCGGTCATGATCAGATCACCGGGATGCAATGTGTAAAGCGTTGAAAGATCTGCAATGAGTTCCGAGATTGACCACACCATATCGCCAAGCGTGGCTTGCTGCCGGACGATGCCGTTGACCTCAAGCTGAATCACGAGATCCTCGACAGGCATGTCTTCTTCAGCAGGTATGAGCGGTCCGAGGATCGCAGCATTGTCGAAATCCTTGCCTGTATCCCATGGGCGGCGCTTTTCCTTGGCGGCTGCCTGCAAGTCGCGCCGTGTCATATCAAGCCCGCAACCGTAGCCAAAGACATGGGACATCGCATCTGCCTCGGCGATGTTCTTGCCACCCTGTTTCAAGGCTACTACCAACTCCATCTCGTGGTGCAGATCGCTCGTGCGAGGCGGGTATGGCATATCGTGGCCTGACAGCAGGACGGCATGTGCTGATTTGGTAAAGTAAAACGGTGCTTCGCGGTCGACCTCATGTCCCATTTCCTTGGCGTGATCGGCGTAATTGCGTCCGACGCAAAAGATACGCCCGATCGGAAAATCCGCCTCTCCTTCGACGGGGAGGACAGGGTTTGGTCGCGCTGGGAAAAGCAAATCGGTCATATCAGCCTCTTGTTGGGTTATTGAAGCAAGTCAGGGCTTAGCATATCTGTGCCAAAGGCGATAACCTCGCCAAAAGAGCGGGGCAAGCCCCGCACCTTAGGGAGCACGCCGCACGCATGACCGCATCACTTCCACCACTGGATGATCTGATTGCCTGCCCGCAGTGTGACACGTTGCACCAAGCACAGGATTTGCCACCCGGATCAAAGGCGCATTGTTCGCGCTGTGGTGTCCTTTTGATGACCTCGAAACCAGAGGCTGTCGCGCGCATTCTTGCGTTGGCAATAACTGCGTTCATTCTGATGATCGCAGCCGTCAGCTTTCCGTTCTTGTCGCTTGATGCAGGTGGATTGACCAATGCCACCTCGGTCATTGATGCGGTTCTGGCCTTCCGCGACGGACTGGCATTCCCGCTGGCCGTGGCCGTTGCTTTCTTTATCATCGTGATCCCGCTGATGCGGTTGAGCGCGCTGATCTATGCACTGGGTCCGTTGGTCCGCAACGCCGCGCCGCGCAGCTACGCAAGGGCCGCATTTACGCTGGCCGAACGCCTCAGACCCTGGAGTATGGCTGAAATTTTCATCGTCGGGGTCACAGTTGCCTTGATCAAAGTAGCTGGTCTCGCGGCCGTGACCATCGGTCCGGCCTTCTGGGCTTTCGCCGGCGTCGTGGTCATAACTGTTCTCAAGGATCAAATGATTTGTAGGTATTCGATTTGGGAAATGCTGGACAAAGCCGAGGCCTGATGTCCGCGCGCAAGGCGGGGCTGGTGGCGTGCCGCAGCTGCGGGCAGGTGCACCAGCTCGGATCGACCGTATGCAAACGCTGTGGCGGTCCGCTGCAAAGTCGCGACGAGCAAAGCCTGCAAAAGGTCTGGGCATGGCTGATCGCGGGGATCATCGCCTACATCCCGGCCAACGTCTATCCGATGCTGCTGACATCAACACTGATCGAACGCTCCGAGAGCACAATCATTGGCGGCGTCGTCGAACTGGTCGACTATGGCTCCTATGGTGTGGCCGCGATTGTCTTTATCGCATCTGTGATGATCCCCATCGGCAAGTTTGTCGCCGTTGGATATCTGGCGCTGAGCATCCAGTACGGTTGGAACGACAGGCAACATCAGCGGCACCGCGCCTACGAAGTGGTCGAATTCATCGGGCGCTGGTCAATGATCGACGTCTTTGTCGTTGCGATCCTTTCAGCACTGGTGCAACTGGAAACTATTGCTACGATCAACCCCGGTATTGCCGCAGTGAGTTTCGCCCTTTCGGTGATCTTTACTATGCTGGCCGCGCAAGCTTTTGACTCGCGTCTGATTTGGGACGCCGACAGGACGACGACATGACAGACACTCCGCCATCTGGCCCAGCGCCACTGGACATCCGAGAAGGCAGGTCGCGCCCTACCACGCGGCTGTCGATCGTCTGGCTTGTCCCGCTGATTGCGCTGGCTGTTTCGCTTTGGGCGGCGTGGCAGAGCTACGTCGACCGGGGCACACTGATCACGATCAGCTTCGAGAACGCTTCTGGCGTCGTTGCAGGCGAGACAAAGATCAAATACCGCGACGTCGATGTGGGCGAGGTCGAGCGTGTGGAATTCTCCGATGGTCTCTCGGATGTTCTGGTACACGCCAGAATAGACAAGACTGTCGCACCTTTCCTTGATGACGATGCGGAGTTCTGGGTTGTGCGCCCCGATGTCTCTGTCCGCGGGATTACAGGCCTCGAAACCGTGCTTTCAGGCGTTTTCATCGAAGGGAACTGGGACACCGAAGCTGATGTGCAGCAATATGAATTCACCGGCCTTGAAACACCCAACCTGACCCGCGCGTCGCAGCGCGGCACCAGCGTGGTTCTGAGGGCCGACGACGGTGGCAGCATCGCGGCAGGCGCACCGGTTCTGCATAAGGGGATCGAGGTCGGCTATTTAGAAGAACCGGAACTGTCGTTCGATGGCCGTCAGGTCGTCGTCAGTGCCTTTATCGAAAGCCCCTATGACCGTCGCCTGACGACCGCCACGCGCTTTTGGGACACATCAGGTTTCAGTGTATCATTCGGGGCGAACGGTGTTTCGCTCAACGTCAATTCACTTGCGTCGTTGATCGAAGGCGGTATCGCGTTTGACACACTGGTCTCTGGCGGCAGTCCGATCAACGAAGGGCATCGCTTCGATATCTACGACGACCGTCAGGCCGCCCGCGAAAGTCTGTTCTCCGACCCCAACGAAGAAGTCCTGCGCATCGCCGTCCTCTTTGAGGAAACCGTCAGCGGTTTGACATCTGGCGCCGAGGTCAGGTTGCAGGGTATCCGCGTTGGCGAAGTCAGCGACCTCAATGCAATCGTCGTGGGCGAAGGCGAGCGGGCACAGGTCCGTTTGCAGGCCGTCCTTGATATCGAGCCGTCCCGTTTGGGCATGGAAGGTACGGCAAATGCCGACACCGCGCTGATCCTGTTGTCTGATCTGGTGGCCCGCGGCCTGCGCGCCCGCATGGTGACAGGCAATATCCTTGCAGGCACACTTGATATCGAATTGGTGCAGGTGCCGGACGCCTTGCCAGCAATCATCAATCTGACCTCGGGTGAATTCCCGGTCATCCCGACGACCGAGTCGCAGATATCCGACGTGGCCGCGACTGCAGAGGGTCTCTTGGCACGGGTCAATGCCCTGCCTGTCGAAGAGCTTCTCGACAGCGCGATCAGCCTGATGGGCAGCGTTGAGCGGCTCGTCAATGACGACGCGACCCGCGCGACACCAGAGGCGCTGGTGGCCCTGCTTGACGAAACCAGATCGCTGGTCACCTCGCAGGATGTGCAATCTATCCCGAGCGAGATGCGTGTGATGTTGGCTGAAATCGAACAACTGATCGGGGACGCAAACGAGTCCGGCCTAATCGCCGATCTGGATGTCGCCCTGGCATCCGTTACGCAAGCGGCCGACAATATCGAATTGGCGACACGTAACCTGCCGCAGATCACGGCAGATATCGAAGCACTGACCCAACGCGCCACAGAGCTGGAGTTCGAGGTGTTGATCACATCGGCCAGTGACACGCTCAGAGCCATCGACACGCTGATCAGCACCGATGCGGCCATAGCCCTGCCTGCGTCACTGAACGGTGCACTCGATGAGATGCGCACATTCCTCGCCGAAGTCCGGGAAGGCGGCGCTATCGAGAATGTCACAGCCGCGCTGGAAGCCGCCAATCAGGCCGCGCGCGCGATAGAGGCGTCCGTGCAAGACCTGCCGGCACTGGCTGCGCGGGCAAACCGCCTCGTGGCCCAGACCGAAGAAGTGATCGAAAGCTACAGCCAACGCTCCCGCTTCGGGGCCGAAACCCTGCAAACGCTGCGAGACATCCAGGACGCGGCTGACTCTGTGACGACGCTCTCACGACAAATCCAGCGCAATCCCAATTCCTTGCTGACAGGACGCTAAGATGAAATCTGCCCTGCCCCTTGCCTTGACCGCACTGCTCGCAGCCTGCTCTGCCCCGATCGAGCGGATTGCGCTCACTCCGCAGCCCTCAGCGCTTGAATTGCGACCGCTGGTCGGCTCGGCAATGGTGCGCACGGTCTCGCTGCCAACCTATGCCGCTGCCGAGGAAATCGCCGTGGAACAGGCGGGTGGGCTGATCGCAACCTCAGAGGACATCCTTTGGGCTGACGACCCCGAACGTGCGGTGACACTGTTCCTGACGCAAAGCCTCGCTGACATCCTCAACACAACGGTCGGTCCGGAGCCGTGGCCATTTGTCGGGCTGCCGGATGTGTCCACTGATGTGCAGGTGGCCCAGATGATCGCTGGCGCAGATGGCACGTTCCGACTGACCGGACAGGTCTACGTGGGCGGTGACGGCATCAATTTCCGCAACAGCGCCGACACATTCGCGATTGTGGTCCCGATGGTCGATCAATCACTGGCGAGCATCAGTGCCGCGCAGTCAGCAGCCCTTGTCGAACTGTCCGAGTTGATCGCTGGTAAATTGGGGCGCTAGGCAAGCGTGACCCAAGCACCGTCACGCTTGGACGAGCGGACACAGGCGTCAACAAACTGCATGCCCTTCAACCCGTCCTGCACTGTCGGATAGATGACGTCATCTGCCACCTTGTGTCCGTCACGGTGGGCCTCAATGGCCTCGGCCGCCTCACGATAGATTGTGGCGAAACCCTCAAGATATCCCTCAGGATGCCCGCCGGGGATACGCGTGACGCGGGCGGCATCAGAGGTGCTGCCTGCCCCGCCACGGGTCAATAGCTGCTTGGGCTGCCCCAGTTCGCTGAACCAAAGCTGATTTGGGTTTTCCTGCGCCCACTCCAAGCCTGCTTTTTCACCAAAAACCCGCAGGCGCAGACCGTTCTCATTGCCGGGTGCGACTTGAGAACACCACAGCATCCCCCGCGCGCCACCTGCAAACCGCATCATCACATGGGCGTTGTCATCAAGCGCGCGCCCGCTGACAAAAGCCTGTAAATCCGCCGACAGGCTTTCCAACGTCAGCCCCGTGACAAAGCTGGCAAGGTTAAAGGCGTGGGTGCCGATATCACCGGTAGATCCGCCGATCCCTGAGCGTTCCGGATCGGTCCGCCATGCGGCCTGCTTGCTGTCATCGGCCTTGCTGAGCCAATCCTGCGCATATTCAACCTGCACCACCCTGATCTTGCCCAGACGCCCTTCGGCCACCATCTGCCGCGCCTGCCGCATCAGGGGGTATCCTGTGTAGTTATGGGTCAGAACAAATAGCGCATCGCTTTCCTCAGCGGCCTTCACCAGCTTCCTGGCATCCGCCATGGTAGATGTGAGCGGCTTGTCACAGATTACATGAATACCACGTTTGAGGAATTCGCGCGCAGCCGCGTAATGCACATGGTTCGGCGTGACGATCGCGACGGCCTCAATCCCGTCTTTCAGCCGTGCCTCCCTGATCGCCATGGCTTTGAAATCATCGTAGGTGCGCGCAGGATCAAGACCCAGCGCCGCGCCAGAGGCCTGCGCTTTCTCTGGTGTCGAAGACAAGGCACCCGCAACCAACTGGAAGCGTCCGTCAATCCGCGCAGCGATGCGGTGGACGCCACCGATAAAGGCATCATTGCCGCCTCCAACCATGCCCAAACGGATCGGTCTCATATCCTCACCTTTCTCATCATTTTGCCCAAAATACTCCCGCCGGAGGCACCTGTCAGATGCCAAGCATCCGGCGGTTGGTTGCCTCATCCACATCGCCACCGGCGAAATCGTCAAACGCGCGTTCGGTCACACGAATAATATGATCCTTGACGAATTGCGCGCCCTCACGCGCCCCGTCCTCCGGGTGTTTGAGCGCACATTCCCACTCGACAACAGCCCAGCCCCCGAAATCATTGGCCGCCATTTTCGAAAAGATGGCCGCGAAGTCCACCTGCCCGTCACCGAGCGAACGGAAGCGGCCTGCGCGATCGACCCATGATTGGTAGCCGCCGTAAACACCCTGCCGTCCGGTGGGATTGAACTCGGCGTCCTTCACATGGAACATCTTGATGCGGTCCTTGTAGATGTCGATATTGTCGAGATAGTCGAGGCATTGCAGAACGTAGTGCGACGGATCGTAAAGCATGTTGCAGCGTGCATGTCCGCCAAGGCGTTCAAGGAACATCTCAAACGTCACGCCGTCATGCAGATCCTCGCCAGGATGGATCTCGTAGCAGACATCGACACCACATTCCTCTGCATGATCGAGAATGGGCCGCCAGCGGGTCGCCAGTTCGTCAAAGGCCATCTCAACCAGTCCGGCCGGGCGCTGCGGCCACGGATAAACGTATGGCCATGCCAGCGCGCCGGAAAAGGTCGCCATCTCTGTCAATCCAAGGTTTTTCGAGGCGCTGAGCGCCTTTTTGACCTGATCGACCGCCCAGACCTGACGTGCGTTGGGATTGCCTTGCACCTCAGGCGCGGCAAATGCGTCAAACGCTGTGTCATAGGCGGGGTTCACAGCAACCAGCTGTCCTTGCAGATGGGTTGAGAGCTCCGTCACCGTGACACCATTGGTCTCGGCCTCGCCCTTGAACGCGTCACAGTAGGTCTTGCTCTCCGCCGCCTTTTCCAGATCGAAGAACCGCGCATCCCAACTGGGAACCTGCACGCCGGCATAGCCGCAATCGGCCGCCCATTTGGTGATCCCGTCCCATGTGTTGAACGGCGCGTCATCACCTGCAAATTGCGCCAGAAACAGTCCCGGTCCCTTGATGGTTTTCATGACAGCCTCCCTGCTTGTTAGCGCAAACTATATCGATTTAGAGGCGCGAGACCACCCCTGTTCTCGGATAGGTTTCACGCGGCCTGACGCATCTTGAGATTGGCACGGATAAATGCCGCGATAAAGATGATGGTCAGGACAAGGATCACCGTCGGTGCCGGGGCACTGTCAAGAAAGAAGCTTGCGTAGACGCCTGTCAGCCCCGCGAAAACGGTGACACCAACGGCGATCGGCAGCATGTAGGCAAAGCGTTTCGTGATCAGGAAAGCAATTGCCCCCGGCGCGATCAGAAGCCCGATTGCCAGAATGATGCCCACAGCGGAAAGCGTGGCCACAATGGTCAGCGAGATCATTGCAAGCAGCCCGTAATGCAGCCAGCCAACCTGAAGGCCAACAGCCTGCGCCTGAACCGGATCAAAGGTGTGCAGCATAAATTCACGCCGCTTTGCCAGAATAATGACAGCGACCACTGCGGCAATGCCACCTGCCGTCAAAAGGTCTTGCACGCTCACACCAAGCATATTGCCAAAGAGAATGTGATCGAGGTGCATGTCGGTGGTGATCTGGGTGTAAAGCACCAATCCAAACCCAAACATCCCTGAAAAGACCACGCCCATGACGGTATCCTGTTTGACCCGGCTGTTGCCTGCAAGAAATCCGGTGCTCAGTGCACAGATCATCCCCGCAACAAAGGCGCCGATCAGCAAGGGAATACCAAGGATAAAGGCAATGACGATCCCCGGCAGCACCGCGTGGCTGATCGCATCACCCATTAGCGACCAGCCCTTCAGCACCAGAAAACAGGACAGAAGGCTCGTTGGCACAGCAATGATCGCCATCATCATGAAAGCGTTGTTCATGAAGGCAAACTGGAAGGGAAACAGCAGTGTCTCGATCATGACCGTAATGCCTCCGCCGCCCGGCGACGCGCAGCAAGGTATCCGTGCTTTGGTGCAAAGAAGAATGCCGCGAGGAAGATTACGGTCTGTAGGCAAACAATGATGCCACCTGTCGCCCCATCGAGGAAATAGCTCGCATAGGCCCCGACAAAGCTGGTCCCTGCCCCTATACTCACGCTCAAGATCAGCAGTCGCGGGAAACGATCTGTCAGCAGATAAGCTGTCGCGCCGGGCGTGACGACCATGGCAATCACCAAGAAAGCACCAACCGTTTGCAGCGCCGCGACGCAGGACGCCGAAAGCAACGTGAAAAAGACGATCCGCAGAACATCCGGCCGCAACCCGATCGAGCGCGCGTGGTTCTCGTCAAAGAAGGCAACCATCAGGTCCTTCCATTTCGCCAAAAGCACCGCAAGTGTCACAAAACCGATGATTGCCAGCTGCAGTGTATCCGTCGGCGTAATCGCGAGGATATTTCCCATGGTGATTGTCTGAACGCTGACCGACGTGGGATTAAGCGACACCATGAAAAGGCCCAGACCAAAGAAGGACGTAAAGATCAGACCGATGATGGTATCTTCCTTCAGACCTGACCTTTGATTGAGAAAAAGCATCGCGCCGGCAGCAAGCCCGCCCGCCGCGAAGGCGCCAAGTGCGAATGGCAAACCAAGGATATAGGCACCGGCGACCCCCGGCACGATTGCATGGCTCAAGGCATCACCGATCAGCGACCACCCCTTGAGCATCAGATAGGCCGACAAAAAGGCGCAAATCCCACCGACCAACGTACTGACCCACATCGCGTTGAACATGTAGCCATAGCTGAACGGCTCAAGCAGAAGGGCCATGCTCAGACCTCTTCTTTATCTTTTGAGGTACTCTCGTCTGCCACAGCCGGCGGGGTCTCTTCGCCGTAGACAACGAACGGGCGTTCGTCATCGGTGATCACCCTGATCTGGCGGCTGTCATCGTCATCATGTAGGTCGGCACCACCCAATACAAAGTGCCTCAGCACACCCCCGAAGGCGGTTTCGAGGTTGTCGTGTGTGAAGGTGTCCTCGGTCAGCCCGTAAGCCAACACAGTACCTTTCACCAGGATCGTCCGGTCGCAGAACTCTGGCACAGAGCCAAGGTTGTGGGTCGAAACAAGGATCACGCGCCCTTCATCACGCAAATCGCGCAAAAGTGCGATAATCGCGTCTTCGGTCTGCACATCAACGCCGGTAAAAGGCTCATCCAGCAGAATGACCTGTCCTTCCTGCGCAAGCGCGCGGGCCAGAAAGACCCGCTTGCGCTGACCACCAGAGAGTTCGCCGATCTGGCGCTGACGAAACGCCGTCATATTGACCCGTGCCAATGCCTCTGCCACGGCTTTGTGGTCGGCTGCCTTTGGTCTGCGGAAAAATCCCATGTGGCCGTAACGCCCCATCATCACGACGTCTTCGACGAGAACAGGAAACGACCAGTCAACCTCTTCGGCCTGCGGAACGTATGCGACAATGTTCCGGCGAAGCGCCTCCTTGACGGGCATATCAAGGACGGAAATCTCGCCCCGCGCTGCGGGGACAAACCCCATGATCGCCTTGAACAAGGTGGACTTTCCGGCGCCGTTCACCCCCACCAGCGCAGTGATGGTTCCGGTCGGGATTTCAAAACTGGCATCATGCAACGCGGTATGCCCGTTCCGGTAGGTCACGGTCACATGCTGTGCAATGATGCCAGTTGTTTTCGTCATTCCGTCAGGCCAGCCGCAATCGTTTCACTCGTCACCCGTAGCAGATCAAGATAGGTCGGCACAGGGCCATCCGTCTCTGTCAGGCTATCCACATAGAGCACGCCCTTATATTCGGCATCTGTCTCGCGCGCGACCTGTTCGGCAGGCGCTTGGCTGACGGTGCTTTCACAGAAAACCGCAGGGATATTGTTTTCGCGCACGGTATCAATCACGCGGCGCACCTGCTGCGGTGTGCCTTGCGCATCAGCGTTGATCGGCCAGAGGTAGAGTTCTTTCATCTGGAAATCCCGTGCCAGATAGCTGAACGCGCCTTCGCATGACACCAGCCACCGCTGATCTTCGGGAACTGCAAGCACCTGTTCGCGCAGCGGTGCAATGGCCGCAGTAATCTCTGCTTTGTAGCTTTCAGCGTTCGCGGCATAGGTTTCTGCGTTGTCAGGGTCGTGTTCGATAAAAGCATCGCGAATATTGTCGACGTAGATCAACGCGCTCTCAAGGCTCATCCAGGCGTGCGGGTTTGGTTTGCCGTCATATGAGCCTGACGAAATGCTCATCGGTGTGATGCCCTCGGTCAGGATGGCACTTGGCACGTCGTCGAGGTTTGCAAAAAACTGCTCGAACCAAAGTTCGAGGTTCAGCCCGTTCCACAAGATCAGGTCCGCATCCTGCGCGCGGATGATGTCACGCGGTGTTGGCTGGTAGCCATGGATTTCCGCCCCCGGCTTTGTGATGCTTTCAACGATAGCGGCATCCCCTGCCACGTTTTGCGCCATGTCGGCGATGACCGTAAATGTGGTGACAGCCTTGAAACGGTCTTCCGCAAAGGCAGGCAGTGCCATCAGCCCGGCACAAATGGTGCTCAAGAGCAGACCCGAACGCATCATATAATTGATCCTTTCATCAGTTGGACAGTTTTTGTGTATGAGAGTTCCGCGCTGCCGTAAATGCAAATGCGAATAGTTCTCATTATTGATAGATGGGATATAGATTGCCCGCGACACCCGCCAAGGGGTCGGCGGCTTGCCGATGTGAATTTATTCTTGAATGTTGAGGCTTGCTGCGCCGACGCAAGGCGGACCGCTGGTCACGGCAAAACTGCCAACCATACCCAGACCGTCACGATGGACAGACCCGTGCCCATCAGTACGGCTGATGCAGCGACACGTCTGGCCCGTCCGTACATATTGGCAAAGACGTAGGTGTTGATGCCTGGCGCCATTGCGGCGGTCAGGATGGCCGAGCGCAGGGCCGCATCCGACAGATCATTGGCTTGTGCCAGCACCCAGACAATGACCGGATGCAGGACAAGTGAAATCGCCACTACAAAAAGGATAGTGCGCAGATCCCCTTCGGGACGATATCGATACAACACCCCGCCCAATCCAAAAAGCGCTGCCGGCAAGGCCGCCCTGACCATCAGGTCGATTGCATCAGTCAGAACGCCAGGCATCGGCAAACCGCTGATATTGACGATCAACCCCAATGTGATGCCGAGGATGAGTGCGTTCTGGAACATCGCCTTAAGCACTTTGGCGGGAAGTTCGGTGACGCGCTCACCACGGTTTCTTGCAATCTCCATCGCGGTGATCCCGACCGCGTAGCAAAAGGGCGAATGAATCGCGATAATGGCATAATTCGCCTCAAGCGCGCTGACGCCGTAAGCCCGCTCGGTGATCGGCAGCCCAAGCAACAGCGAATTGGAAAACAGGCAGCAAAAACCGATTGCAATGCTGTCTTCCCAATCGCGCCCGAAAAGATAGCGCGCGCCGAATAGTCCAGCGGCAAAGCCTGCCAACGCCCCGATGTAGAAGCTCGCCAAAAGGGCCAGATCAAAGCTCTGCCCCAGATCAAGCGAGGAAATCGCCCGAAACAGAAGGCAGGGGATCGCGAAGCCTTGGGTGAACTTCATCAGGCCATCAACACCGGCGTCGCTGAAGTAGCCCTTCCAAACGGCCAAATAGCCAAAGCCGATGACCAGAAACACCGGCAGAATGACGTCAATCAACGCGCCCATCAGTTTGCGGTCACAGCATTTGGCGCGACCGACCTGACCCGCACTCGCAGCCTGGTGGCAAAGGATCGGCTACGGTACGGCAACTGTAATCGTCATCCCGTCATAAGCAGGAAGGATGTGATCCGGCGTTTCTGCCGCGACCGTCGCATAGTCGAGATCATTGTGCATATTGGTCAAGACCGCCTGACGCGGCGCCACCCTTTCGATCCACGAAAGCGTTTTTTCCAAATGGGCATGTGTCGGGTGTGGATCGCGGCGCAATGCGTCCACAATCCATGTGTCGAGGTTTTCGACAGCCGGCCATGCCTCGTCAGGAATATCTGAAACATCAGGTAGATAGGCGACGTTGTTTATGCGAAAGCCGAGTGCTTCGATGCGGCCATGTTTAACTTTGAATGGCAGAAACGGGATTTCGCCCCCTGCCCCTTCAATTTTGAATAGCCCATCAATCGGGTTCAGTTCCAGGATCGGCGGATAGGACGATCCTTTCGGCTGCACAAAGGCATAGCCGAACCGACCAAGCAGGTCATTGGTGGTGTCGCCATCGGCGTAGACCTGCAGGCGTTCGCGCTTGTTAAAAACGACCATACGAAGGTCATCGATCCCGTGCACGTGATCGGCGTGGCTATGCGTATAGACAACCGCATCCAGCGTCCCGACATCAGCATCCAGCAGCTGCTGTCGCATATCGGGGGATGTGTCGATCAGCACCCGCGTCTGTCCGGCCGCGCCCGTTCTGGTCACAAGCAAAGAGCATCGTTTACGCACGTTCTTGGGGTTGGACGGGTCACAGGCACCCCACTGCCCCCCAAGACGGGGGACACCACCGGACGAACCGCACCCCAGAATGCGGAATGACAGGGTATCGGTCATCCTGCGGCCTTCCAGAAGAGCCTGTCAAAATTCGCGGTAGTCTGGCGCGCGAATTCCTCATAGCTCAGCCCAAAAACCTCAGCACCGACCTTTGCCGTATGCGCCGTGTAGGCTGGTTCATTGCGTTTGCCGCGAAAGGGCGGCGGTGCAAGATAGGGGCTGTCAGTTTCCACAAGGATACGATCAACTGGTGCGGCTGCGAAAATTTCCCGCAACTCATGGCTTTTGGGAAATGCCGCGATGCCTGACATCGACAGATAAAAACCCAGATCAAGCGCGGTCTTGGCCAGTGCCGCCCCGCTGGAAAAGCAATGCATAACACAAGCATAGCTGCCATTCTTCATTTCATCAGATAAAATCTGCGCCATGTCGTCATCGGCAGCACGTGCATGAATGATCAAAGGCAGCTTGGTTTCCCGCGCAGCAGCGATGTGGACCCGCAGCGAGTCCTGCTGAATGGCGGCGCTGTCAGCGGTGTAATGGTAATCGAGGCCGCTTTCACCGATCCCGACGAATTTGGGATGCTGCGCAAGTGCTACGAGTTCATCAACAGTTGCCAGCGGCTCATCAGCGGCGCTCATCGGGTGCGTTCCGGCAGCGTAGTAGACCGCGTCATAGCGCTCTGCGATGGCCCGCACCTGCGGCTCAAGGCGCAGCTTGGTGCAGATCGTCACCATCCGCGTCACGCCCGCTGCGATGGCGCGCGCGATGACCTCGTCGCGTTCTTCATCGAAATCGGGGAAATCAAGATGGCAATGGCTATCGACGATTGTCGCTTCGGTCATGACGCTGCTTTCAGGCCGCGGCGACACCTTGCGCCGTCTCTTCAATCTTGAAGATCATATCAAGGATCAGGGACGCTGGGTCAAGGTTGACTGCGCGCCCGTGGCGCGAGCGGTCCGTCAGATCCTGCTGTAACTGTGCCCAGGCACGGGCGGCACGGTCGTCAGGGGCGATTTTTGCCAAAAGCCTTGCTTCGCCCGCAGCACCCTGTGCCTGAGGCTCGCCGAGCAGCCCTGCTTTTGCGGCGCGTGACAAGAAGAGGTCAATCAGGTCAAGCGTCATGCCGAAACGTGTCTCACCGGCCTTGCCGACGCAGGCATCTGCAATGCGCAACGCTGCTGGTCGATCAATCCGTGGCAATCTGTCAAAGAGCTTGATCAGTTCGCCGTAAAGCGCCAGCCCGTCATGGTTCAGCAGCCTGATGGCATCTCCGGCGGAGCCGCCAGCCAAAGTGGCGAGGCTTTCGGAATGATCAATATGATGGCCTGCTTGCTCAAGCGCCTTTTGCAGGTCATCTGCTTGCAGCCGCTCGCAACGCAGCTCGCGGCAGCGGGACCTGATCGTGGGCAACAACCGCGATGGCTGGTGCGTCACCAGCAGCATGGTTGTGTTGGCGGGCGGCTCTTCGAGTTCCTTCAGGATCGCATTGGCGGCATTTCTGTTAAGCTCATCTGCCGCATCAACAATGACAACCCGCCGACCGCCGTCGGCCGCCGACATATGAAAGAAGTTCTTCAGGCCCCTGACCGCATCGACTGTGATTTCTGTTTTCAGTTTCTTCGTCTTTTCGTCCCAAGGCCGTCTGATCAGTGACAGGCGTGGATGCGCACCTGCCTGTATCAGTCGCGCGTCGGGGTGATCGCGGTCAACATGCAGGCTTGGCGTGCCGAACAGACCCGCCTCCTGCCCTGATAGAAGGAAAGTGGCGATCTTCCACGCGAGTGTTGCTTTGCCAACACCCTTCGGACCTTTGATCAACCAGCCGGAGTGAAGCCGCCCAGTCGCAAAGGCGTCAAGGAAGGCAGACTGGGCCGCGTCCTGCCCATAAAGTATCTCTGTTTCACGCGGATGCGGCGCGCCCTCGATCCGGTCTGGCTCTGGCAGGGTTTCATCTGTCATGCGTAAGCCGCAATCTCACTCGCGATCTGGTCCTCGGTGCGATTACCGTCAATCAGTACACAGCGCTTGGGATGTGCATGCGCAAGCGCAAGGAACCCGTGCCTGAGTGTTTCCTGAAAGGAGAGACCGAATTCCTCGAACCGGTCCTCGCCCGAGCGCCGCGCCAATCCACGCTTCAACGCCGTTTCGGGGTCCATGTCGATGATGAAGGTCAGGTCCGGCTCACGTGCGATCATCAAGCTGTGCAGCTTATCGACGATCCCGCGCAGATCACCCCGCGTGGCACCTTGATAGACGCGTGTGCTGTCAGCGAAGCGATCAGAAACCACCGTATGTCCTGCCTCTAGCGCAGGCTGGATGGTCTTCTCCAGATGATCACGTCTTGCCGCTGTAAAAAGGAGTATCTCCGTTTCTGCCGACCACCGGTCGGTATCACCTGTCAGCAAGAGCTGTCTGATCTCTTCGGCCCCAGGGCTACCACCGGGTTCACGCGTCAGCACGACCTGACGGCCCTGCCCTTCGAGATATGATGCAAATCTGCGCGCCTGCGTTGACTTGCCAGACCCGTCGATGCCTTCGAATGTGATAAAGCGCCCTTGGCTCATGCGCCTTCTGCGGCTCCAGCATCTGCGCCGTCAACCGGACCGAATTTCTGCCAAAGTACCATCGCGGCCGTCCGCAGACGCGTGCCAAAACCGCCGCGCGCCACATCAGCATCTGCTACCAGCGGAATACGCTTCTCTGGCAATTCGTCAAACCTGACGACCAACTCGCCAAGTTGCTGGCCGGCGGCGATTGGTGCTTCAACCGGTCCGGTGTAGACGACCTCGGCCGAGACCCCGTCCTGATTCAGGACAGGCACAAGCAGGTTCAGGTCTTCGGCGACGGTCAGACCAACAGTTGATGCCGATCCCATCCAGACATCTGCACTGGCAATTTGGGTGCCTGCGGTCGCTACCTGTTGTTCGGCAAACTGCCGGAAGGCCCAGTTGATGATCTTGACTGACTCTTCTGCCCGTTCTTGCGGTGTATCAAGACCGGTGATCACCCAGACAATACGGCGGTCCCCTTGTTTGGCTGAGCCAACCAGGCCATATCCTGCCTCCTGCGTGTGGCCGGTCTTGAGGCCGTCTGCGCCAAGTCCCATCGCCAGCACCGGATTGCGGTTGCGCGAGTTAGATGGAACGCGACCGTCAAAGGCAAACTCCTCTTCTGCGAACAGCGGATAGAAGGTGGGAAAATCGGAGATCAGGCGATCGGCCAGAATGCCAAGGTCTTCCATCGACATGCGATGGCCCAATGCAGGCCAGCCGCTGGAGTTGGCAAAACTGGAATTCATCATCCCCATCTGCCGTGCCCGTTCGGTCATCAACCGCGCGAAGCCTGCTTCGGTCCCGTCGGGTGAAAGCGCCTCGGCCAGAACAACACTGGCATCGTTGCCGGATTGAATGATCACACCTCTGACGAGGTCTTCGACACTGACGCGGTCGGTGGTGTCCAGAAACATGGACGAACCACCAAAGCTCGCCGCATGGGACGAAACGGCAAGTTCCTCATCCAGCAAAAGGCGCCCGTCGGCAATCGCCTCGAAGGCCATATAGATCGTCATCAGCTTGGACATCGACGCAGGTGGCAGCGGTTCTTGTGCGTTCTTCGACAAAAGGACAGTGCCAGTCGTCTGGTCATACACGTATGCGGCGGTCGCGCGGGTCTCGAAAGCCTGCGCCGCAAGTGGCGTTACCGCCAGAAGAAGCGCAAAAACGGCGCGGGAAAGACGGGTGAAACGCATTGGGTGTTCCTTTCGTCAGGTTATTCTGTGTCGTCTTCGATGATGAACGCGTCCACGTATCCCAGATTCTGGATCGTGGTCAGCGCGGCTGCGCTGGCCATTGGCCCAGCGACAAGTCGCCAGACTGTCTGGCCGCCCATGTTCTCTGCCAAGACCTCCGCCGCGATCCCTGATTGCCGGATCTGATCGGCGGCAGCATTGGCATTGCGTTCGTTACTGAACACACCGATCTGAGCCATTGGACCGTCTGCCGGCGCAATTGGCGCAGCAAAGACCGCTGACACGTCAACCGTGTCTTCCGGTTCCGTCGCGGGCGCATCGGCCGCTGCAGCAAGGCTTGCGGCAGCCGCGAAAGTGGCGGCGGCAGTTTCTGTGACCGTCTCAGCGCTTTCCTGCACAACGACAGGTGCTGCTTCAACTGCAGAGGCGGCCGTATCAACAACCACGTCAGCGGCTTCGACAGAAGCTTCTGCCACCGGCGCTGGCGCTAACGGCGCAGCTTCGACGTTTACAGGAGCTTCGAGGCTGGCCAGAACCGGATTGTCTTCTGTCGCCTCGGTCAGGATTTGCACCTCTTCGCGTCTCAAAGCGACGACATAGAGGTCAGTGGGCGCGCCAGCGAGGATACCAAGCGCCTCAGCCGCATCCGACGACACCTGCAAGACCGGCCCGGGGTTCAACCGCTCGCGGCGGAAAAGCGCACCGATGATGACCTCGCCATTTTCGGTATTCCGGATCAGGACGCGTTCTGGTGCATCAACGTCAGGATGCGCCACCCACACACCGCCAAGCGATGGGCGACCATCCCAGAGCGCGCGCGCTGACACCTCAAACAGGTCGGGGCGTTCGACGTCCCGCTCTTCAAGGGTGCGTTGCCCCGGCGCATTTGCAGGCAACGGTGCGGATGTCGCTTCAGCCCCTTGCTGGGCACCCAGTGCGAATTGGCCATTCTCGTCACATGCGGCCAGCGCCCCCAGCCCCGCGACGAGAAACGCCGCACGCCATGCGTGCGATATCTTCAAAGTGGAATTCGACATTGCTAGCCCCTCTTGCTCTGTCCTTGCCTTGACAGGCCTGCTCCGCCTTTGGTGGCGGTTTGATGCACCCCAGACGCTTTGGCTGCCTGAAATTCCCAGCAGCAAAAGCGGTCGCGGAGACGATAACGGCACGCCTTGCGTTTTGAAAGCACCAAGCGCCACCCGGTGGCGGAAATCGCCCAGTTGTGAAGGCGCTTTCCGAATCAGATCGGACGGGCTAACACGCGCATGTCGGAGGAGTGGCAGAGTGGTTGAATGCACCGGTCTTGAAAACCGACGTAGGTGAAAGTCTACCGTGGGTTCGAATCCCACCTCCTCCGCCATATCACTGATTTGGATTGCGAAGCTTCTGCCGACTTGGCCCACAACGGTTGTGTCCCGCTTGAACTTCCTTCAACTCCTCCCATCGGGCTAGGCCATTGCTTTGAGAGTTGCGGCAGGGCTCCACAGTCTACCACTTTCGAAGCATTCGCTCTGGATCGGCTAGGTTAGACCCTAGAATTTCAGTGTCAGTCGCCCCCGCGACCACTCATGTCACGCACAGACCAGAGACCGACGACGGTGCACTTGATCACCGACGACTGTGTCCCTCGGCCATGTTACCAAAATAATTGCGCAGCTTGTGACATCATGCGTATGGAGCGCCTCTGCTAGCTGACCAATCGTCGTCTGGATGTGCCTCTCGGTCTTCTTTGAAACATCCACGCAGACATCAACGCGGCTGTGTGACGGCAACCCCTGTTGCATCATGTCAGCCGCAATCCGCGACGCCTGACCAACCGACATATAAAGTGCTGTCGTTGTGCCAGGACCCGCCAGACGTGTGCATTCAGGACGCGGATGATCCGCACAACCGGTGCCTGTCGCAATAACAAAGGTATCGGCGACACCCCGTTCGGTCAGGCTCCGCCCCAAAAATGCCGCTGCGGCGGAGGCGGCAGTGACACCGGGCACCATTTCCACCGGGATACCTGTGGCCTTTGCCGCTCTGATCTCCTCGGTTGCACGTCCGAAAATAGCGGGATCGCCGGATTTCAGCCGCACAACGCTGCGCCCTTTGCGCGCCTCGGCCACGATCATTTCGCTGATCTTCTCTTGCGGCCATGCATGAGCGCCGACCACCTTACCGACAAAGACACGCTCGGCATCGCGGCGTGCCAGTTCAAGCACTTCGGGATCAACCAGTCGGTCATAGAAAATGACATCGGCCTCTTGGAGCCGCTCGACAGCGCGCAGGGTCATCAGATCGCGCGCGCCCGGACCTGCCCCGACAAGCGCAATATGCCCAATTTCCCGTTCCTTGGGCGCGCCACCATCTGCGATGGCCTCCTTGATCAGTCTTGCGGCCTCACGCTGAGCCCCGCGGGTCCATGTGGCACCTGCCGCACCTTTGAAGACCCAAGCCCAGAAAGCACGCCGCTTGTGACGCGCAATTTTCTGCGTGACGCGCGGGCGCAGGTTTCCCGCGAGCGCCGCCAATCCCCCGAGGTTCTGGGGCAAGAGAGCTTCCAGTTTTGTCTTGATATCCCGCGTCAGGACCGGCGCCGTTCCTTCGCTGCCGATTGCCACGACAATCGGATCGCGATCGACGATGGCCGGCGTCGTCAGATCGCACAGATCAGGCTGATCGACAACATTCACCGGGCAACGCGCCGCCTTGGCAAGCGCATGGGCTGCTGCATCAAAGCCGGGACATCCGGTCCCGACAAAGGCGAATGCGGCATCCTCAAAGACAGCAGACGACAACACTTTCACGTGTTCAGCGCGCCCCGACTGCACCAGTCCTTGCAACTCGTCCTCCAAATCCTGCGCCACCAGAACGAGTTTGGCATCCGTCTTACCGATCAGCCTTGCCTTTTGTGCCGCCTGTTCGCCGCCGCCGACAATAGTCACGCGGCGACCTGAGGTGCGGATGAACATCGGAAAGGCTTTCATGGTCGTCTCCTTACGCTGCTTTGCGAGGGGTGCGTGCACGCCAAAGGCGGTGTGCCGTCTTCGTGGCGTTACGCCATCCAAGGGTTTCGAGCGCCGCGGCCGCTGTGCCGACAATCACACTTTCATCAAAGTCTGTCGGGTCATTCAGATCGTAAGCTGCGCCGTGTTCGGCCAATCGGCGGGTCACGCCAACTGACGCGTTGAAGGTGCCCTCCCAAAGAGCCCCATTTCGCAACCCGAACGCAGCAATGTCCTTTGCCGGATGACGTTCGAATTCACCCCCTCCCCCCTTGATGACCGTCAGATTTTGCCAGCCCAGCAGACTGGCGGCATCGGCCTGCAGCAACCGATAGGAGGGGTGAAACACGCCTTGCACACTGGACGCGGCAGCAGCCGGATTCAGCATCCGGCAGACTGTGTTGATACATGACCTCAGGCCCAGCACATCTCGGAGCCGCAGCAAGGAAAAGAGAGCGGGATGGAAATTTTCGAGCGGCAGATACGCAATGCTGTCGCTGTCGAGAATGGCAGAAGCCTCATCCGGTGTCCGCGCTGTCCTGATACCTGCTTGTGAGAGCGCGTCACGGACCTTCTGATCCGTGCCGTTCCAGCCATGCAAAAGCACGCGGTGGCCAGCATCCGCGACGATCCGGGCTGACAGCAGAAACCACGGCGCTCCACGTGTGCGTCCGGCGGCATAGCTTGGCCAGTCAAGGTCAGCCCCGGGCATCGAAGGCAATGCCGCTTGCGCGGCTTGTGCAAATCCGGCGATTTCTTCCGCAGTTTCGCCTTTCATCCGCAACAGCATCAAGAGCGCACCGAACGCTTCGGGGGCTGCTTCCGGTGTCAGCATGAGGTCCATCGCCGATGCCGCCTCGCCCATCGTCAGAGATCGCGACCGACCGGGCCCGCGTCCGACAATCTGAACGAAAGGAGCAAGGCTCATTCTGCTGCTTCCTTCAGGCGTGTGCGGCTGAGCAAATCGGCGATCTCGGGACGGCACGACCCACAGTTTGTCCCAGCGCCCAGCGCAGCACCGATGTCTTCGACGCTGAGCAAGCCTTCTGTCTCTATTGCGGTGACGATGGTGTTGACGCCAACCGCGAAACACGAACAAAGCGTCGGTCCGGGGTTCGGCACGGAGGCAGGAACGCGACCGGACAGCGGATCAGCGGCAACTGTCCCCGGAAGGGTCGCGAGGTAATCGCGCATGACGGCGATGGGTTGCCGCGCGATATAAAGGGCCGCAACCAGAGCATCGCCTTCGCGCAGAACAACTCGCGCCGCGCCGCCAGCAGCGTCAATAACGCAGGCCGCAGTCGCATTTGGCGCGGCAAAGATACGCCGCGCCTCTGCCTCCCAATCGTCGACACGGTTCCTGCCCGCAAGCTCTGCACGAAACCCCTGTGGGACGCGGGCCTTTGCCCAGTAATCACAATCGAGGGTAATCTCTGCTTTCGAGACCGCAAAACCATACCACGCAGCCTGAAACCGCGTCGCACTCACCGTGCTTGCTTTGCTTTCGGGTTGCCCGGAAATCGGGTCCGTTGCAGGGGCTACCAGTGCATCAATGCGTGCGCAGCGCGCGGTTTCTGCCGTCCAATGGATTGGCGCAAAAAACTGTCCTTGCTGCACGTCTTTGGTGATCCGCGCCCTCAGGATAGCCCGACCATGCGCGTTGCGTAGGCTAACAAGGTCAGATGAGGAGATGCCAAGGGATGCGGCATCCTTTGGATGGATATCGACGAAAGGCTCTGGCAGATGCCCCGACAGCCGGGGCGAAAGTGCGGTCCGCGTCATCGTGTGCCACTGATCCCGCAAGCGTCCGGTGTTGAGGACAAAGGGAGAATCTGGCGTCGGGGAGGTTGCCGGAGGCCTTGAGGTCACCGCGATGATCCGAGCTTTGCCGTCTGCGTGAAAGAAACGACCGTCAGCGAAAAAGCGTCCACCAATTCGGTTTTTCGTAACCGGCCACCGTGTTGGCTGAAGCGCGGCATAGGCTGCATCGGAAATGTCAGCCAATGCAGAAATGTCGTAGTCCCGTCCGAACTGCCCGGCGATGCCAGAGAGCGTGGCGTGTTCGCGGAAAATCTCGGCGGGGTTCGCGTAGTCGAAGGCATCATCGAACCCCATCCGCCGACCAACCTCCGCCAGAATATCCCAGTCATCTCGTGCCAGACCCGGCGCAGGCAAAACGCGCCGCTGCCGGCTGATCGTACGATCGGAATTTGTGACTGTGCCTTCCTTCTCGGCCCAAGCCGTGGCGGGCAACAGCACATCCGCCACGCGTGCGGTATCGGTTTGGGCTGTGATGTCGCTGACAACGGTGAAGGGGCAAGCGGCAATTGCATCACGCACCGCATCAGCATCCGGCATGGAAACGGCTGGATTTGTATGAATGATCCAGAGCGCTTTGATCCGCCCATTGGCAACTGCACTGAACATGTCCACAGCCTTGAGACCGGCAGCAGAAGGCACGGTGTCTGCACCCCAGAACTGACGCACAGCAGCGCGGTGATCGGCGTTCTCCAAATCCAGATGGCAGGCCAACATATTCGCCAGCCCACCAACCTCGCGTCCGCCCATGGCATTCGGCTGCCCGGTGACCGAGAATGGGCCGCATCCGGGCTTACCAATCCGGCCTGCAGCAAGGTGACAGTTGAGGATTGCATTCACCTTGTCGGTGCCTGTTGTCGATTGATTGACGCCCTGACTGTAAATCGTCACCACCTTCGGAGTGTTGATCCAAAGATCGAAGAATGCGCGTAGTTCATGATGAGGCAGACCCGTCGCGGTCAGATCGTCTGCCGTGGCGGAAGCGACTGCTGCCTCCAGCCCGCTGAGGTTGGCGGCATAATCTGCATCAACCGCCCCGCGCGCTGCGATCTGGGTCAGCAATCCGTTGAAGAGCGCCGCATCACTACCGGGCTGCAACGCCAGATGCAGGTCGGCATCGGCGCAGCTTGCGGTCCGACGCGGATCGACCACGACAATCTTCGTGCCTCGCGTTTTTCGCGCCTGGAGAAGCCGCTGATGCAGAACCGGATGGCACCAGGCCAGATTGGACCCGACGAGAACAACCAGATCAGCTTGATCCAGATCTTCATAGGTGCCTGGCACGGTATCACTGCCAAAGGCCCGTTTGTGGCCTGCCACGGATGACGCCATGCAAAGGCGGGAGTTCGTGTCAATATTGGCCGAGCCGATAAAGCCTTTCATCAGCTTGTTGGCGACATAGTAGTCTTCGGTCAGCAATTGCCCGGACACATAGAATGCAACGCTATCGGGCCCATGCTGTGCGATTGCGCTCTTGAACCTTTCCGCCACCAGATCGAGTGCGGTGTCCCAGTCTGTCTCGACGCCGCCTATCTGCGGCGCCAGCAGGCGGTGTTCCAAACCAACTGTCTGGCCGAGTGCGGACCCTTTCGAGCAGAGCCGCCCGAAATTGGCAGGATGGTCCGGATCGCCACGCACGTCCAAACCGCCCTCGCCGCTTGGCCGCAAAAGAACGCCGCACCCGACCCCGCAATAAGGACAGGTGGACTTTGTCTCTGGCAGGCCCGCGCCGTCCATCAGGCGGCACTCCGCGCGGCGATCCCTGCACCGTCGATCAGAATGCGTGAGCCTTCGATCCGCACTGGATAAGTGGCGATCTGGGCATTCTCATCTTTTGCCTGCCCCGTGTTCAGGTCAAAAACCCAGTTGTGGAGCGGGCATGTGACAGACGCACCGTGAACGATGCCCTCAGACAGGGGACCGCCCTTGTGGGGGCAACGGTCTAGGGCGGCAAAGACTTCGTCGTGGTCCGTCCTGAATACCGCGATGCACCCCAGCGCGGTCTTGAGCTTACGCGCACCGCGTAGCGGGATATCGTCGATGTGGCCTATATCAATCCAGCTCATTCGGCAGCCTCCAAGGTGAGATCGGCGAGCGGTTGGTAGCGCCCGGCCTGCTGGGCGTGTTCGGCCCATGGGTCTTTGCGGTAAATGCTTTGCGAAAGTTCAAATGCTGCGATCAGGCGGGCACGTTCGTCCAGATCATCGACGACGCGTTCTTTGACCCAATCAAGCCCGACCTTGGCGACCCATTTGTAGGGCCGGTCGAGGTATTTGGCGTTCTCGCGATAAAGCTGGATGAAGGCGACTGTCAGGTCGATGGCCTCCTGTTCTGTTGCGACATCGGCCAGACGTTCGGTCTCTTTCACATCCATACCTGCCGCACCGGCGACACCGACTTGATAGCCGCTATCGACACAGATGACGCCGACGTCCTTGCAGGTCGCCTCGGCACAGTTGCGCGGGCAGCCCGATACAGCCAGCTTGACCTTATGCGGTGTCCATGACCCCCAGAGCATCTGTTCAAGCTTGATACCCAACCCCGTGCTGTCTTGTGTTCCAAAGCGACAGTGATCGGTCCCAACACAGGTTTTCACAGTGCGCAGACCTTTGGAGTAAGCGTGCCCCGAAACCAGACCTGCCTTGTTCAGATCGGCCCAGATGTAGGGAAGGTCCTCTCCCTTGACGCCCAGCAGGTCGATCCTCTGGCCGCCGGTGACCTTGACGGTCGGCACGTTGTATTTGTCAGCGGCATCCGCAATCGCACGCAATTCGGTCGGGTTCGTGATCCCGCCCCACATGCGCGGGACAACGCTGAACGTGCCATCCTTCTGGATATTGGCGTGCTTGCGTTCATTGACAAAGCGGCTTTGGGGATCGTCCTGATATTCCAACGGCCAATCCGCCAGCAGATAGAAATTCACCGCAGGCCTACAGACGTGACAGCCGTTGCGAGTCTTCCATCCCAGTTCCTGCCAGACGGCCTCCTGACTTTTGAGTTCCTGGCTTTTGATGAGACGGCGCACGTCTTCATGGGTCAGATCACAGCAACCGCAGATGGGTTGTGCGGTTGGCATGACGAAATCATCGCCAAGGCTGACCTGTAGAAGTTGCTCGACCAAACCGGTGCATGTGCCACAAGACGCGCTGGCCTTGGTTGTGGCGCGGATTGCGCCGAGATCGGTTGCGCCGTTTGCGATGGCGTCGGTGATTGTGCTTTTACAAATGCCGTTGCAGCCGCAAATCTCTGCCTCAGGCGGCAATGCTGCAACGGCTGAGAGCGGGTCCGCGTGATCGCCCCCCTGATAGGCCGGACCAAAGATCAGCGTTTCGCGCATCTCTGAGATGTCAGTGCCGTCCTTGATCAACCCGAAGAACCAACTGCCGTCGGCGGTATCACCATACATCACGGCACCGATCAGGCGGTCCTCCTGGATGACAAGGCGCTTGTAGACCCCGCGGGATGGATCGCGGAAAACGATATCCTCGCGGCCCTCGCCGTCAGCGAAGTCGCCCGCGCTGAACAAGTCACACCCGGTTACTTTCAGCTTGGTTGAGAGCGACTTTTGCACAAACCCCGCCTCTTCACCCAAGAGCGTCAGGGCCAGCACCTTTGCCTGATCATAAAGCGGGGCGACAAGACCGAAGATCGCGCCCTGATGTTCGACACATTCGCCAACGGCAAAGATATTGGCGTCGGATGTGCAAAGCTGATCATCGACATGGATGCCCTTCCCCACCGCAAGACCAGCTTCTTGGGCAAGTGCCACATTCGGACGGATACCAACGGCCATAACCAGCAAGTCACAAGGCAGTTCAGTGCCATCCTCCAGCAAAAGGGCTTTGACCTTACCGTTTTCGCCCAGGATCTCTTTCGAGTTTGCCTGCAACCGGATCGTGATACCTTTGGACTCAAGCGACTTTTTCAGCAGATAGCCTGCAGCCTCGTCCAACTGGCGCTCCATCAGGTGGCCCATGATATGCACGACAGTGACATCGGCTCCGCGCGCGGCCATGCCGGCAGCCGCTTCCAGCCCCAAGAGACCGCCGCCGATGACCACAACGCGGCGGCCCTCGCCCATCTGCATCATCCGTTCGGTGTCTTCCAGATCGCGATAGGCAATGACGCCATCAAGATCGTGACCCGGAAGCGGGATCATGAAGGGATTGGAGCCTGTGCCGAAGATTAGTTTGTCGTAAGGCACATGCCCGTTCTCGCCTTCAACAACCTTCATCTGGCGGTCGATGGCGACAACTTTTTCCCCGAACCGACAGGTCACACCGTTTTCGGCGTACCATGCACCATCATGTGTGATGATTTCTTCGTAGGTTTTCTCTCCTGACAGCACTGGCGAGAGCATGATCCGGTTGTAGTTGCCGCGCGGCTCTGCGTTGAACAGGGTGATGTCAAAGGCGTCTGGTGCCGCCTCGATCAGATGTTCGATCACACGGCCAGAGGCCATGCCGGCACCGATGATAACAAGTTTTTGCCTCATCGCTTTCACTCCGCCGCTATGGCCGATACGGCCGGTTTGGATTTGGGTTTTGCGCCGTGTTCGTATTCCTCAAGGAAGTCGAGCACGTCCTGGCGATATTTGTAGTAGTCAGGATGTTCGAGCAGCGCCTTGCGCGTGCGCGGACGGGGCAGATCGACGTTGACGATCTTGCCGATTGTCGCCTGTGGACCGTTGGTCATCATCACCACGCGGTCGGCCAGCAGGATCGCTTCGTCAACGTCGTGGGTCACACAGATTGCCGTGACTTTGGTCCGGCTCCAGACTTCCATCAGGACTTCCTGCAACTCCCAGCGGGTCAGGCTGTCGAGCATCCCGAAAGGCTCATCAAGCAACAGCAGCTTGGGCGACAGAGCAAAGGCGCGGGCGATACCGACACGTTGCTGCATCCCGTTGGAAAGATCGCTTGCTGGCTTGTCCATTGCATCAGCCAAACCCACACGCTCAAGGTAGTACTCCACGACATCCTGGCGTTCGGCCTGACTTGCACGCGGATAAACCTTGTCAGCCCCGACCGCGACGTTCTCTTTTGCAGTCAGCCACGGGAAGAGGTTCGGCGACTGAAAGACAACGGCGCGCTCGGGGTCTGCACCCTCGACGTGGCGACCATCAAGCTTGATGGCCCCTTTCGAGATTTCGTTCAGGCCAGCAGCCATGGTCAGCACAGTAGACTTGCCGCATCCAGAATGGCCGATGAGCGAAATGAACTCCCCACGGTCGATCTTGAGATCGAAATCCTCAACGACGGTCAGCGGGCCTTTCGGTGTTGGGTAGACCTTATGCAGCATCGAAAAGTCGAGGAAGCGGTTGTCGATCATGCCTTCCTGCGCGTCTTTGACGGCAGCCGGCACACCATGGATCGGCGTCACATCGGGCAGCTCGCGCGTGCCTTCGACCTTGGCCTCGATCCCGACATCCATGAGGTATTTCGTCACCTCAGCGCGCAGTCGCTTGAAGGTGTCGTTGCTGTTCATTTCCATCCGGTCACGCGGGCGAGGCAGGGACACCGTGAATTCCTGCCCCAAGGTGCCATCAGGGTTCAGCGCAATGATCCGGTCGGCCAGGATGATCGCTTCGTCCACGTCGTTTGTGATCAGCACGCAGGTCTTCTTGTCAGCCTGCCAGATCTGTTCAATCTCATCAGCAAGGTTGGCCCGTGTGAGTGCATCAAGCGCCGACAGAGGCTCATCCAAAAGCAGCATTTCGGGGTTCATCGCAAGCGCGCGCGCAACGTTGACCCGTTGGCGCATACCGCCTGAAAGTTCCGCCGGACGGCGGCTGGCCGCATGGCTGAGACCAACCATCTTGACGTAGTGTGCCACTTTGGCGGCTTTCTCGGCCTTTGGCAGGTCAGGGAAAACCGTGTCCACGGCAAGACCGACATTGCCCGTCACTGTGAGCCACGGCATGAGCGAGTAGCTTTGAAAGATGACACCGCGCTCGGGTCCGGGGCTGGTGATTGGCTTGTCACGGTAGGTCACGCTGCCTGTGGTGGGGCTTTCCAGCCCCGCCATCAGATTAATCAACGTTGTTTTGCCGGTGCCGGAGAAACCGAGGATGACAAGAAACTCACCTCCCTGCACCTCCAGTTTGATCCCGTTCAGGACATCTGTCCGGTAGGCACCTTCACCGTAGGATTTGGTGACGTTATCGAACTTTAGAAAACCCATCTCAATCACCGGTTATTTGTGAAGGTGAAAAGGGACTGCAGCGCATACATCACGCGATCCAGCAGGAAGCCGATGATGCCGATGGTAAAGACAGCCACCATGATCTTGGCCAGCGAGCTTGATGAACCGTTCTGGAATTCATCCCAGACAAATTTCCCAAGGCCGGGGTTCTGGGCCAGCATCTCGGCGGCGATCAACACCATCCAACCGACCCCCAGCGACAGCCGCAGACCGGTGAAGATGAGCGGCAGCGCCGATGGCAGGACCAATTTGGTGATCTTGGTCCAGGTGTTCATCTTCAGCACCTTCGAGACATTCACGAGGTCCTTGTCGATGCTGGAGACGCCCAATGCTGTATTGATCAGTGTTGGCCAGAGCGAGCACAGCGTCACAGTGATCGCCGACGTCAGGAAGCTTTTGGCAAACCATCCGTCCTGCGTGGTGTAGACGGCAGAGACGACCATGGTCACGATCGGCAACCACGCCAAAGGCGACACAGGCTTGAAGATCTGAATGATCGGATTGAGGGCGGCATTGGCGATTGGCGACAGCCCTGCCGCGATGCCCAGTGGGATCGCAACGATGGACGCCAGAAAGAAGCCGAAGAACACCGTCTGAATGGATGTCCAGATCTGTGCATAGTAGCTCGGCGCGCCTGTGTAGGCCCGTTCGACGGGATCCTGCCCTTGCTCAGCGCGCCGTTCGTTCAACTGCGCGACCTGTGCTTCAAAACGGGCACGACTTTCAGCTTTGGCGGCCGCATCTTGATGCAGATTGACCGCCTCTTCCCAGACTTGGGCGGGTCCGGGGATCGCACCAAGTGACGTTTGCACCGTCGGCGCAAGCGTGCCCCAAAGCAGCAAGAATGAAAGAATGGCCAAGAGAGGTACACCAAGCAGACGCCAGATCTCGGAAATCTGGGCCTTGGGATTATCGCCTGCGGCTGCCTTCAGAATGGGTGTCAGCCAGGCTAGCCCGACAACTTGAAACCACTTGTCGGCGGCGGTGATACGGGTAAAGAGGCGTTCCTTGCGCGCTTCGCGTGCAGCCTCTGCGTCGAAATTCGGGTCTACGGTTGTCATCTACCTGTCTCCTATGGGTGAGTGGGCGCGGGCCGGTGGGCTGAAAAAGGCCCGCGCCGGTCAGGGCCTAGCCCTGCACCTCTTCGCCAACGACGGTCTGGTCACCTTTCAGACCGATCGGCAGCGATTCCAGATAGGCGTTCGGGAAGCGGCCATCGTAAGGGATAGCGTCGATGATATCGGCTGCCGGTGTCGGCTCTTTGTAGCCGTCGCTGTCCCATGGGAAGTCAGCAGGATTGGCCAAGCCGTCATCGACCAGCGATTGGGCCGCCTCAAGATAGATGTCCGGACGATAGACGCTTTCCGCGACATCCTTGTACCAATCGTCGGTCTGGGCTTCTGCGATCTGCCCCCAACGGCGCATCTGGGTCAGATACCAGATCGCATCAGAGTAGTAGGGATAGGTCGCATTGTAGCGGAAGAACACGTTGAAATCAGGCACTTCGCGCACATCACCCGGTTCATATTCAAAGGTGCCCGTCATCGAGTTTGCAATCACCTCATAGTCCGCACCGACGTATTCAGGACGGCTCAGAACCTCGACAGCCGCTTCACGGTTGGCATTGTCGTTTTCGTCAAGCCACATGGCAGCCCGGATCAGGGCGCGGACAACGGCCTTGGTTGTGTTGGGGTTCTCTTCAACAAATTGTGCAGTCAGACCAAAGACTTTCTCGGGGTTGTTCTTCCAGATTTGGTAGTCGGTGATCACAGGGACACCGATCCCTTTGAAGACAGCCTGCTGGTTCCAGGGTTCGCCGACGCAGTAGCCATCAATCGTACCGGCCTCCATGGTCGCAGGCATCTGGGGTGGTGGAGTAACGGACAAAAATGCCTCGGCACCGATCTGACCGGAGATATTCTCGGGGCTGTAATAGCCGGGTTCGATCCCGCCAGCGGCCAGCCAGTAGCGCAACTCGTAGTTATGGGTCGAAACAGGGAAGACCATGCCCATGTTGAATGGACGGCCATTAGCGTTGAATTCTTCGATGACGGGAACAAGCGCCTCGGCAGAGATCGGATGCTGCGGGCGTCCGTCATCCATTGATGGAATGTGTGGGCGCATCAGGTCCCAGACTTCGTTTGAAACGGTAATCCCGTTCCCGTTCAGGTCCATCGAGAATGGCGTGACGATATGCGCCTCGGTGCCGTAACCGATTGTCGCCGCCAACGGCTGACCGGCCAGCATATGCGCGCCGTCCAGTTGCCCGTCGATGACGCCATCAAGCAGCACCTTCCAGTTCGCTTGCGCTTCGAGTGTCACGAACAGCCCCTCATCAAGGAAGTAGCCCTGCTCATAGGCAATCGCGAGAGGCGCCATATCGGTCAGCTTGATAAAGCCGAAGGTCAGCTCGTCCTTTTCAAGATCCAAAAGATCGGCAAAGGCGGGCGACGCCAGGGCAGTTGTAGCTGCAAGTGAAAGAAGTAGGTTTTTCATATTGGACCCCGTCGTGTGTCCGGTCATGGGAGGGAATGACCGTGGGAAAAGAAAAAAGGCCGACCACTTACCGTCGGAAATCCGACGAAAAGTGAGCGACCTTGCTCAAGAATATCCCGCACATCGGGATCGTATTCGGTGAAGTCCGCGCCATTGCGGTCGACACGAGTTTTATGCCGCAGCGCAGCGAATGTTCCTAGAATCAATCCTCAAGACTGTACTGATCTTGACATATCATCCCCAGGTTGCCTGAATTTTGGGCGCTTACAGACGGTCAGGATCAAAAACCTTGCCGTCAAAAAAGCGATCCGGATGCAATGTGATCTCACCGGCCGCTGATGCGACTGCTGTCGGCGCAAGAATCGCGCCTTCGACCTTTGACGATGCGCCAGGAAGATCGCAGCCGACGGATGCGAGGTGTCTGCGATGCAGATCGGTCCGAAACACGCGCGCTATCTGCGCATCGGAAAGTGGCTCTGCACCATGCTCCTGCACAAGGCGCTCCATGATCCATTTGGCCTGACTGCGCCAAGGAAAGGTCGCAGCGCCTGCATAGAACTCAAGAAAACCGGGAACGGCACGATGGTCGCCGCGATGCGTAATCGACAGATGCCCAGAAAGCGCGCGATCAATCAGCTCCGCAGAGACGTCCAGATAGGCCTTTCGGGACAGCAGGTCACTTGCCGTCGCCTTCACATCCGGATGAGACAGCCAGCGCCCAGCACGCCAGACTGCGCGCATCAGGCGTCCCAGTAAATCAGGTTCTGTTTCGGCCCAGTCGGTTCGCACTGACAAAACCTTTTCAGGGGCGAAATTCCAAATGGCCCGCCCAGGCAGGATCAGCGCACCGGCCCCGGTTTCCATAGCGACCGAGCCCCACGGTTCGCCGACGCAGAAGGCGTCTACATCGCCAGCGGCCAAGGCATTGGCCATCAGTGGTGGAGGCACAGTGCGGATCCTGATCCCGTCCCGCCCAAGGGATGTGCCCTCCGCCCAATACCGCAGAAGGGCCACATGCATTGAAAACGGAAAGGGGACACCAAAGGTAAGCGGACCATCAGACACCGCCGCGAGAGCGGCTGATGCAGCGACCGGATCAGCAAAGTCGAAAGGGTAGCCCGCGTCGCGCAGTTTTGCCTCCAACGCGCGGCTGACACCGATCACGTTGCCATTGACCGACAACACCGACACGGCAGAAATCTGCGTTGAGACACCACCCATCCTCATCGCGGACGCAATCGGCACTGGTGACAAAAGGTGCGCGGCATCCACACGCCCGAAGGCCAACATATCCCTGACAGAGGACCAAGACGGGGCCGCGATGAGGTTCAGCGCAATACCTTCACTTTGCGCAAACCCCATCTCCTGCGCGATGATCAGCGGGGCCGCATCGACGAGGGGCATATAGGCCACAGAGATTTCGACAGGCTTCATCCCAATAGCCCGGCGGCTGTGACGAGGGCCTCGGCGACATCGGCCACACGGCGCCCCCGATCCATCGCTGTCTTTCGCAGCAAGGCATAAGCCGCCTCTTCATCAATCCCCTTTGCTTTCATCAACATGCCCTTGGCGCGGTCGATCACTTTGCGTTCTTCAAGGGCACGACGCGTCTCGGCGAGTTCCTCACGCATCTGACGCACGATTGAAAACCGCGCGATGGCCGTATCCATCACGGATTTGACGCGCGTAGGCGACAACCCGTCAACGACGTACGCGGACACGCCTGCCTCGATTGCAGCCTGCGCCAGTCCACCGGCTTCAGACGAAACAAACATCGCCACCGGCCTTTCCAGTGGACCGGAGGCAAGCGTCATTTCCTCAAGCATGTCACGCGTGGGATTGTCGATATCAATCAAGACAATGTCTGGCTGAAACGCAGCAACACGCCGCGCAAGGCTGTCTGCATTTGCAATGACCAGAACATCGCAGGCGCATGCGTCTTTGAGTGCATCGACAATCGCCAGTGCGCGATCCTGGTCCTGTTCGACGACAACAATGCGGAGTTCGTTAGTCATGCCTTCGAAGTGTAAGGAACATGGACATAAGACAAGTCCGGAATCATCAGCTCAGAGCCGGCTGCCAGCAAAATGTCCAGAAACGGAAGATGTGCCTAGGAATGAGGCGTTCGGCAGATCGCTGCACCGCCCCTTTGTCGTCTCTCGCGTCGCGCTTATGGCCTGATTGCACAAGGGTTTTCTGCGCCTGCTCATTGTCCGTGGCAAGCTTGGACACTCAAAGCGGGTCACGTTGCCATTGCCGGACGCTGACGCCGCAATGTCTTCCAAAGCCAATACACCATCAGCAGCGCTATCATCAGTTCGGGCAGTGACAGCAGACCCGAGTTGCGCACGGCTTCGGGAAACGCCGAGGCCCCCGGTCCGGTAAATGCAGAACCGGCAGCGATGAAAAACCCGACGCACATGCGCACCAGATGTTGGGCGACCCGATGCCGGTTGGAGACCTCACGTCCGACTATCGCAAGAACGTCACCGAGAAAGGCGATCGCCGCCAGACCGAACAGGAAGAAATAGTCTCCAGCGGCAAAGCCGAACAAACGGGCGTCAGGCAGTGTTGCCGCGTACCAGCCCGCGCCAAACAAGGAGGCGGTATTCAGTGCATTTACGGCAGCGACACCCGCGAACAGCCTTTTGGCACCGGCCTGTTTGATGCGGACGGCCAAGACACCGCTTGTGACCAAAGTGGCCCCGAGAATGCCCGCATGAAAGGTGATCCAGAAAGTTTCGTATCTGATGGCACCGAGGATCGCTCCGAGAAGGGAGGCCAATCCCATACTGACAACAAAGACGCGGCCAGCGCTGACATGGGTTTTCTGTCCCTTACGCGCGCCGAGGACGATGGCGCCAACGACGACGGCCAGAGTGCCCAGCGCGACGTGAGCAAACAGTGTGATGAGATTGAGGGTGGGCATTGCGTTTCCTTTCAGATGGGTCGGTTTTGACCGCATCTACGCACCACCTATTTGTCCTGTCGTCCGCGCGTGACGGCGAGGACATTCATTTGAACCTGAAATCGGGACGCGTTGATGAAAGTGCCCAAACCTGTCTATTAGGGCGTATGGACAGTGCGGCGCTTCTCACCCTTTCAGGGATTTCTCTTGGCGTGGCCCTGTCCGGGCTGCTGACCGTTGTGCCGCGCCAAAGGTATCTGCGCGCGATGCTGGGTCTCGGTGCCGTCTACTTCGCATTTGTCGGGATGCTGGCGCTTCCGCTTGTCAGAACCTTCGCTGGCGATGCGCTCTTGAATTACATGCCTGTCTTGCTGGTGCTGCTGTCGGTGCTGCCACCTGCCTTTTTCCATTACATTCAGGCGAAGACGTCACCGACTGCCCCCCTGCCCGTCCCGTGGCGTGATCTGATCATGCCAGCCGCAAGCTTAGTGGTCTGCATTGGCTATTGGACCCTACCGGCACAGACCAAGGAAATGATGTTTCTGGAAGGGGAACTGCCGCTGGGGTTTTGGCCGGGCGCGCTGGCGCTTTTGACCTTTTTCCTGCTTGTTTTGTGGCTTCCGGTTTCGTTGGCCTATGTGGTTGCGATCCTCAGGCGTCTGAGGATCTACCGCGCTCATATCCGGCAGCTTTATTCGGACGCCGACGAACGCGACCTGCGTTGGGTTGATGTGTTGATGGCGCTGATCGTGCTGATCTGGATCACAGGCGCTGGATCGCTTGCGGATGAGAATTTTGCGGATGGGCGCTTGTTTGTTGCGGAGCTTTTTCTGGTGCTGATCGGCGCGGGATTGCTCGTGTTGAATATCTTTGCACCTGTGAAGATCGTGGATGCGAGAGCACCCGCTCCGGAGCCCGAACCGGACATCAAATACGCGCGCTCTGCGCTGACGGATGACCATGCCGCAAAGCTGGCAGGACGCATTGAGGCCGCGATGAAAAAAGACGCGCTTTACCTTGATCCCGGCCTGTCTTTGCAGAAGCTTTCGCAGCACGTTGGTGCGTTGCCCAATCAGGTGTCACAGACCCTCAATCAGGAGATCGGGGCGAGCTTTTTTGACTATGTCGCGAGGCATCGGATCGAAGCCTCCAAACCCCTGATCGCGGCAGGCGAACTTTCCGTCCTCGATGTGGCGCTGGAGGTCGGTTTTAACTCGCGTTCGACCTTCTACAAGGCGTTCAATCGTGAAACGGGAATGACGCCGAAGGACTATCGGCGCATGGGCCAAGACGCCGCTTAGCAACGGGGCTGGGCACGCTGGCACGGCAGCGCGCGAATCGGCATTGGATTTGCTGGTTAACGCCCGTTTTTCAGCGAGATGACAGCGTATGACTTGCGTACACGGCCCGTGCACTGGCTGTACACAACCTGTGCATACGTTTTGTCAGATCTGACAGGATGAACGCCGCGTACGGTGCAGTGCGTTGAGATCAGGTTAATGACGGTGGACAGAGATGTGTTCCGGACCAGCCTCAGCAATGACCACGACCGGCTAGCCCAGAAACACCTTTCCCTCCGGGTATCCGACTTTGGGTTTGCTTTGCGTCGCCAGAAAGAACGCCAAGGTCAGAGGGCCAAGGCGGCCGACGAACATAATGAGGACAATCACCGCGCGCCCGAACTCATCAAGCTCACCTGTTGCCCCCCTCGACAATCCAACGGTGCCGAATGCCGAGCACACCTCGAAAAGCAGGTCAAGAAAGTCACCCTTATACGTGGTCGACGCAAGAAAGAGCCCGATTGCCACAAGAAAAATCGAAAGGGCTGTCAGGGCCAGCACCTTCATGACCTCTGACATGCCAAGGCTGCGACCAAAAATATTGAGCCGCTCCTGCCTGCGGAAAAACGCAAGTGTTGCCAGCGCAAGCACAATGAGCGTTGTCACCTTGATGCCGCCAGCCGTCGAAGAGGGCCCGCCTCCGACAAGCATCAAGGAGAGCGTCATCACCGTGGTGCTGTTCTCCATCTGGGCGTAGTCAAGTGTGTTGAAACCTGCCGTCCGCGGTGTCACGGCTTGAAACCAACTTGCCAGAATGCGCGCAGCATCGCTTTCCAGCCCGCCGAGCGTGGCGGGATTTGACCATTCCAAGATTGCAAACATCACCCATGCAAACAGGATCAGACCAAGCGTGCCTGACAACATCAGCTTGCTGTGCAGCGTGAGTTTGCGCCAGTTGCGCTGTCGGTTGATGTCTGCAAGCACCACAAATCCCAGACCACTCAGGATAAACAGAAGCGTGATCGTGATATTGACGACGGGGTCCGCGACATAGCCCGACAGGCTATCTGAAAAGAGCGAGAACCCTGCGTTATTGAATGCGGATATGGCGTGGAAAAGTGCTTGCCAAAAACCGTGCGTCCAGCCGAATTCAGGCACAAAGACAAACATCAGGATCGCTGTCGCGATCGCCTCCGCAGTGAAGGCGACCAAGATCACGACGCGCACCAGCGCGAGAAGTTCGCTCACCCCGGTCTGGCCGAGTTCGTCGCGCAGGATGAGGCGCTGCGGCATTCCGATGGTCAGCCCCAGCATTGTAAACAAAAGTGCGGCAAAGGTCATGAGACCGAGCCCGCCGATCTGGATCAAGAAGGCGATAATAATCTGGCCGATCAGCGTATAGTCCGATCCCGTATCCACAACGACAAGACCTGTCACGGTCACCGCAGACGCCGCCGTGAAGAAGGCGTCGCTGAACGTCACGTGATCTGCACTGCTGAAGGGCAGCCATAGCGCAATGGCACCCAAGACTATGAAAACGGCATAGATGGTTGCCAGAACCGCAGGTGGGCTAAAGCGCCGTCTGCGGATTGAAAAATGGAGGCTAGACATCAGACTGCCTAAAGTCCGCGGGCGAATTCGCGGAGGTCCTGGCGCCCGCCCAGTAACAACAACAGATCATCTTTTTCCAACGTACAAGATTCGGCGTCCTGGCCCACATAATCGGTACCACGCAAGACGCCGATACAGCGAAGATTGTGGTCCTGCCGATGATTCAATTCTGACAGCGACTTTCCCTGAAGGCTTTCGGGGACGCGAAAATTGACCACATGCTGCCCGTTCCCCAAACTGACGTAATCTCGCACTAGAGGATTGTTGAGGACCTGGGCGATGTGCTGGCCAACTTCCCGCTCAGGGTGGATGACCCGGTCCACGCCCAGCTTGGACAAAATGCGGTGGTGGTTTTTTGATGTCGCCTTGGCCCAGATCGTCTCCACGCCCAAGGTTTTCAGGTTTATCGTGGCAAGAACGCTGGCTTCGATGTTTGTGCCGATTGCGACCACGCCAACATCGACGGATGAGACACCCGCTTCCTTAAGGGCCATATCATCGCGCGCATCGAGGACAAGGGATTGCGCCAGGTCATCAGCATGGGCGCTGACAAGCCGTTCGTTGTTGTCGATCCCGATAACTTCGTTGCCAAATCGTTGAAGGTCACGGGCCAATGTCGCGCCGAATGTCCCTAGCCCGATGATCGCAAAAACCTGTTGTTTGTTAGACATTTAGCATCTCAATGAATTGCTTCGGTTGAGCGATGATAACCCAATGCGGTGATTTGCCAAGCCTCTCCTTCATTGGTATGGGCACTCTCAAGATCGGGCTGCTTGCGCGCTATTTTCCCAGGTCCCAGAAGCCAAACTTGCTGTTTGAAAGCAGACGGCGCTTTCGCGGCGTGTCAGGCATATCCGAGGCGATCCCAGTGTGTGACAGCAGACCAGTCCCGGACAAAGCCGTAAGGGTAGTCCGGCAGATGCGTGGCAGAGACCTCTGTTAGCGCCTTCAGATCAGCGTCATCCAGTCTCAGGTCAACGGCGCCGAGATTGTCCGAGAGTTGGGCGGTATTGCGTGCACCAAGCAGGATCGACGCGACGCCCGGCCGGGCCGCAAGCCATGCAAGCGCGATGTGTGACATTGGACGCCCGTGTTTTTCAGCCAGCGCCTCTGCGACCCCCAGCACATTGTGTGTATGCGGGGTGTTACGGGTGTCGTAAGCCTCTACCCCGCGGTTGGGGTCCTCGCCCAAACGTGTTGCACCCTGTGGGCGCGCATCGGCAGAGTATTTGCCAGTGAGCCATCCGCCCCCCAAGGGGGACCACGGCGTCAAGCCGATGCCGTTTTCCAGCGCGCATGGCAAAACCTCAAGTTCGATGCCACGATCAAGCAAGGAATACTGCGGCTGGAGCGCGCATGGCATAGGCAGGCCGTTCGCCTCGGCTGTCCGGCAGATACGCTCCAACTGCCAGCCTGTCACGTTGGACCAGCCCACATGGTGGATTTTTCCTGCCCGCCGGAGATCGCCCAGCGCGTCGAGGGTCTCGGCAACATCGGTTTCATCGTCCCAGCCATGGATCAGGTAGAGATCAATCGCGTCAACCATCAGTCTTTTCAGGCTGGCCTCGGCGCGTTTGAAAATCGCGCGACGCGATCCGCCGCGGCTGCCCGGCGTCGGCAAGAAGCGGCACTTGGTGGCAATGATCAGGTCATCCATATCGCCACGTGCGGCACCCCACCGGCCAATGATGTCTTCGGAAACGCCGTTTGAATAGACGTCTGCCGTGTCGATCATGGTGCCCCCAAGCGCAACAAAGAGATCCAGCATGTGATGGGCGGTGGCTTCGTCGGTTTCGGTGCCGAAGGTCATCGTGCCAAGGGCGAACTGCGACACCATCGGCCCTGCGCGACCGAGGGATCGCAGTGGCATGTCGGCGATAGGTTTGGATCGGGATGTCATGGGTTCCCCTTTTTGGTGCTGAGTTTGGTGGTTTCTGCGGGCGCGGTGCGAGTGTCGTCGCAAGCACCGGACGCCCCGTTCGCTTCGGTTGTCCGCAACCTAACGGTTGTGCGGCGGAGGCGAAACGAAATAGAATGACAGTCTCTTTTCATCAATGAAACAAGTGAGGAGCCGTCGGTGAACATCACATCCCTGTCCAATGACCCGGTGGAGTGGAACGACATTGCCGCATTCCTGGCGATTGCGCGCCATGGTGGCCTGTCGGCGGCGGCACGCGAAATCGGGTCCAGCGCGGCCACCCTCGGGCGGCGGATGCGTGCGTTGGAACGACAGCTCAACCGCGAGCTTTTTGTGCGGCAAAGCCACGGGTATGACCTGACGATCGATGGCAGGCGCCTGCTTGCGGACCTTGCCCCGGCCGAGGCGGTCATTGCGCGGGCCACGGCACCTGATCCGCAGGGTGCCTTGCCAGTTGTCAGAATTGCTGCCGGAACATGGACAATGCTGGCGCTGACGGATCATCTGACAAGGATCACAGGGGCGTCGCCAGACTTGCGCCTGCGTTTGCTACAAGGCGAAGATGTTCTCTCCATCCCGCGCAGAGAAGCTTCAATCGGGTTCCGCGCAAAGCGTCCGACCAGCGATGGTCTTGCAGCGCGCCGGTTGAGGCGTGTCACATTTGCGCCCTACGCGCGCGCGGATGCACCTGATGCATGGATCGTCGTCCGCGCCGACACACGATCGGCACGGTGGGTCGCGGAGCGGTGTGGTGCGGCGATTGCCGTCGAGACCGACACGCCCCGTCTTGCACTGGATTTGGCGTTGAATGGCGCGGGACGTGCCTTGCTGCCGACATTCGTGGGCGATGCGCAGGCCGGACTTGGGCGCAGCGGAGATATCATTGAAGAGCTGACCCACGATCAATGGCTTGTCACGCACAACGATGATCGCCACCTGCCGGAAATCCGGCGGGCGCTGAACCGTATCGCTGACATCTTCGGCTAGGTGCTGCAGCGCGGATATGTGACGGATCCGCAGTATTGCTGGCTTGCAGGCGCGGGTCAGGTCCTGTGGTCACAGCGTTCTTTGGCATTTGTGGGCGCACGCGCGTCCCCATCCAGTGTCCAGCTGATGCGATGCATGTCCTTCAGATCGTGCCCTTACCAATATCAAGGTGAAGGGTGTCGCCCTTGCGAGGCAGCCCTGACCAGCGTTCTTTGCTTATTTTCCGGTCATTCCCGGCAAATTCTCCGGCATTTGGCCATTGGTCTTGCGGGCGCGCATCAGAATTCTTGACTTTTTGGTCAAATTTCGGGCTCACTTGAAGTCAGATCAGGAGAATTGCCATGGCATATGACCTTTCAACAACCTTTACCGGCCTCAAGTTTGTGAATCCCTTTATTTTGGCGTCGGCCCCGCCGACTGAAAGCAAACGCAAGATTCTCAAAGCGTTTGAGTCAGGTTGGGGTGGTGTCGTAACCAAGACTATCGGCTTGCACCCTGTTGAAAACGTCGCGGGGCCCAAGACAATCTTCCAGCGCACAAGCGAGCAGAAGCCCTATGTCTCCCGCAACAAGCGCCCCGATACCGTCTCGCATTCGTCATGGAACTGGGAGCTGATTTCGGATCAGGCGCTGGAGCTTTGGTTGCCGGACCTTGAAGAGATCAAAACGACCTTTCCGGATCGTATGTTGATTGCGTCGATCATGGCTGGTGCCGGCGGCGAAACAGAGATGAACAACTGGCGCAAACTGGCGCGCGCTTGCGTGGACGTCGGCTGTGATGCGCTGGAACTGAATCTTTCCTGTCCGCATATGGACCGCAAGGATATGGGCGCGAACATCGCCAATGATGAGGATATCATCCGGTCCATCCTCGCAGCCGTCACTGACGAAGTGAGCGTTCCGATCTGGGTCAAGCTGACACCCGCGACCTCGACCCTTGTCGATGCGGCAGGTGCGGCCTACGAGGCTGGTGCCGCGTCAATCTCGCTTTGCAACACATTCCCGTCGCTGCCCCTGATGGATCCTGAAACCTTGCAGTTCGAGGTCGAAGTGGACGGGTTGGTCACATCAGGTGGATTGGGCGGTCTGGCTATCCTGCATCAGGCGCTGCAGCGTGTTTCCGATATCTCGAAGGCCTATCCTGACAAGGCGATCTCTGGCATTGGCGGCATTCGTGGGTTCCGAGAGGCTTTCAACTTTATCGCACATGGCGCAGGCACGTTGCAGGTGTGCACTGCCGCTATGGAAGAAAAAGGCAGTGGCGGCGTCGGGGTGAAGCTGATCAAGGAACTGAATGAAGATCTGGGGGACTATCTGTCTCGCAAGGGTCATGCGTCACTTGAGGAATTCCGCGGGATCGCACGCAACCGTATTGTGGAGCATTCGCAGGTCCGCCGGAAGAGCGATGCCTATAACGGGGGTTACGCCAAATCGGCATAAGTCCGTTGCGACGCTCTCAGAAATGAAAAAGCCCCTCATCTGGCGAATGCAGATGAGGGGCTTCTTATTTTGGCGGTCTTAGTTGAGCGCTGCGTCAGTGATCTCGGTCGTGTAGGCGCCGACAGGTTCGGCGGTGATGACGGGATCTGACCCACCTGCAAGCAGTGTGTCCACAGTCCGCTGATAAGCCGCGATATCAAGCGCGCCTGTGCTGCCTTGCGTCAGTTTGGCGATCTCGCCCATCATGCGTGCCTGTGCGGCTTCGGATTGCGCACCGGTTTCATCATATTCCATGATGATTGCTGCCGCTTCTTCGACGTTTTCCTCAGCATAACGCCAGCCCTTCATCGAGGCGCGCACAAAGCGGACCATCTTGTCGACAAAGACCGGATCATCGAGGTTTTCTTCCAGCGCGTAGATGCCGTCTTCGAGGGTCGCGACGCCCTGATCTTCATACTTGAAGGTCACAAGGTCATCGGGGTCCACACCGGCATCAAGCACCTGACCGTATTCGTTGTATGTCATGGTCGAGATACAGTCGGCTTCGCGGTTGAGAAGCGGATCCACGTTGAAGCCCTGCTTGAGCACGGTCACTCCGTCCTCACCGCCATCGGTCGGGATACCGGCCTGGCTCATCCAGCTGAGGAACGGATATTCGTTTCCGAAGAACCACACACCGATCGTCTTGCCGCGGAAATCCTCGACGCTTTCGATTCCAGTGTCCTTCCAGCATGTGAGCATCAGACCGGACGAAACGAAAGGTTGCGCGATGTTGACCACTGGCAGACCACGCTCACGCGCCGCAAGCGCCGATGGCATCCAGTTGAGCATGATGTCAGCACCGCCGCCGGCCAGAACCTGTGGCGGCGCGATATCGGGTCCACCCGGCAGGATGGTGACGTTCAGGCCTTCTTCTTCGTAATAGCCCTTGTCCAGAGCGACATAGTAACCGGCAAACTGGGCTTGTGTGACCCACTGCAGCTGCAACGTCACATCATTTGCGTGCCCGTCAGCATAGGCACCGGCGCTTGTCGTAAGACCAACCGCGACCGCCGCACATTTCAACAAGTTTTTCATTCTTTGACCTCCAAGTCAGTTTGTTATTGGGTCTTTATGACCTTCTTATCTTTGCGAAGGGTGCCAGAAGGTCACCCGTTTCTCCAGTAGGGCAATGGCCCCGTAGAAGCTCGATCCCGCGAGGGCAGCCACAACAATCTCGGCCCAGACCATATCCATCGCAAGCTGTCCGACAGATGTTGATATCCGAAATCCCATCCCGACCGTCGGAGAGCCAAAAAATTCGGCAACAATGGCGCCAATCAGGGCAAGTGTTGTCGCGATCTTCAGCCCGTTGAAGATGAACGGCAGGGCCGCTGGCAGCCGGAGTTTGAAAAGGGTTGTCCAGTAGTCGGCCGCATAGGTGCGCATGAGGTCGCGTTGCATGGCCGTGGTGTCTCGCAGTCCGGCCACCGTATTCACAAGGATCGGGAAAAAGACCATCACGGCCACGACGGCTGCTTTGGATTCCCAATCACTGCCATACCACTTCACAAAGATCGGGGCTGTGCCGACGATGGGAAGTGCGGCCATGAAACTGCCGACAGGCAAAATCCCCTTGGTCAGGAACGGGGAGCGGTCTGCGATCACAGCCACCACGAAGGCCGCAACCATGCCGATGATAAATCCGGTGAGCGCCCCCTTGATGATGGTCTGCACGAAATCAGCGAAAAGGATCGGGATCGAATTTACAAATCTTGAGGCGATGGCCGATGGTGCTGGCAGGATCACAGCGCTGACGTCAAGCATCGTCACCAGCACCTGCCACATGGCGATGATTGTCACGCCGAAGATCACCGGGATCGCCAGTGAAACCGTGCGGCTGTCCGAAGATGCACCATGCGCCAGGCGAGCGTTGATCCACCACCCCAAAGCGCCGATGGCCAGTGCGATGATCCAGGCCGTCATGCTGCCATCCTCATGCCCATGCGGCCCAAGGTCTTGCGCTCAATCAGGCTGATCGCGGCCACAAGCAGTGCGGCTGTGATTGCCGCCCCGAAAAGGGCCGCCCACGTCAGGATGGGTTGACCGTATTGGTCGCCGACCAGCATACGCGCACCGAAACCGGCGCGGGCGCCCGTTGGCAATTCTCCGACAATTGCACCCACCAGAGAGGCTGAGATTCCGATTTTCAGCGACGCAAAGAGATATGGCATCGAGCCGGGCAAGCGCAGCTTCCAGAACGCCTGCGGCCCGCTTGCATTGTATGTATGCAAAAGATCAAGCTGCATGTGATCGGGGCTGCGCAACCCCTTCACCATCCCGACGACCACCGGAAAGAAGCTCAGATAGGCCGAAATAATCGCCTTTGGCAAAAGCCCCTGCACGCCAATAGATCCCAGCATCACGATCACCATCGGGGCCAGTGCAAGGATCGGGATCGTTTGCGACGTGATCGCCCAAGGCATCACGGCCTTGTCCATGGTCCTGTTATAGACGATGCCGACCGCAAGAAGTATGCCTGCGGCCGCCCCGATAAGAAACCCAAGAAGCGTTGCCGAGAGCGTCACCCATGCGTGATAGATCAGGCTGCGCCGTGACGTCGGTGCGACGGTGAAGACGCTCTTGTAAAGCTCTGCTGCGACCTGATGCGGGGATGGGAGGTTCGGGCGATCCAGCGTGTAGGTCATCCCCCAAATCGAGGTGTTCTGGAGTGCCAGAGAGATTGCGCCGACCTCTTGCCGTTCTCTGGGCGTCTCAGGTGTCACGGCGATATCCTGCCGCCCGGCCAGATCAGCGGTCAGATGAATGTTCATCGGTACGACAGCAGCCGTCCATATTGCAAAAATCACCACGACAACCGTCGCAATAGGGAGCGCAGACCTCAATTCGCCCTCCCAAGTCGCTCACGACTTATGCGCAGGCACGTCAGATCAGTCATCAGCATGACCCAGACGCAGACCTTCCCTGACCCGATGCGCGATGTCGATAAACGTTGGATCATCGCGGATATCGAGAGGCCGTTCCTTTGGAAGGGGGCTCTCAATCACGTCGGTGATCCGACCGGGCCGCGGCGACATCACGACAATCTTTGTGGAAAGATAGACCGCCTCGGTGATGGAATGGGTCACAAAAGCAATCGTTTTGCCGGTGCGAGCCCACAAGGCTAGCAGTTGCTCGTTCAAGTGATCGCGGACAATCTCGTCAAGTGCGCCGAAGGGTTCGTCCATCAACAGGATTTCGGCATCAAATGCCAATGCGCGGGCGATTGAGGCCCGCTGCTGCATCCCGCCTGATAACTGCCATGGAAACTTCTTTTCAAAGCCTGCCAGTTCGACCAGTTCAAGCACGCGTTTGACGCGCGCCTTCTTCTCATCTTCAGAAAAGCCCATGATTTCAAGCGGCAGGCGGATGTTGCCTTCAAGCGTGCGCCATGGATAAAGACCAGCGGCCTGAAACACATAGCCATAGGCGCGTGCACGGCGTGCAGCATCAGGGCTCATGCCGTTGACCGAAAGCGTGCCGCCGGTCTGCGTTTCAAGCCCCGCGATGCAGCGCAAGAAAGTGGTCTTGCCGCAGCCAGAAGGGCCGATGAAGCTGACAAAGTCACCCTTTCCGATGTCGAGGTTCACATCGGACAATGCGTGAACGGGACCGTCATTGGTCTGAAATGTCAGATCCAGCGAACTGGCGGAAATTACGGGTGCGGTCATTGGGTATTCGTCACGGATACTTGGCACATCAAGACTTGGCAGATCAAACCCCCGTCGCAGGAATACCTGTCCGCTCAACAGGGCGCGGTGCGGTCAATTCTTTCCAGGTGCTGAGCGCCTGATTAGTCACACCGTTTCCGGGGCGCTTGACGAATTTTCCGTAGCCTTCTTCGGTGCGGACTTCGCCGTCGTGGATCGCGACCTTGCCACGGGTCAGCGTAAAGCGCGGCAGACCTTTGACCTTCTGTCCTTCAAAGACGTTGTAGTCGATCGCCGATTGCTGCGCCCCGGCCGAGATCGTCTTTTCCTTCTCAGGGTCCCAGACCACCAGATCGGCGTCTGCGCCCACGAGGATCGCACCTTTTTTCGGGTAGCAATTCAGGATCTTGGCGATATTGGTCGATGTCACGGCCACGAATTCATTCGGCGTCAGCCGGCCAGTGGCCACCCCATGCGTCCAGAGCATCGGCATCCGGTCCTCAAGCCCGCCGGTGCCGTTGGGAATCTTGGTGAAATCACCGACGCCATAGCGCTTCTGTTCGGTTGTGAATGCACAATGGTCCGTGGCAACAACGGAAAGCGAGCCTGACTGCAGACCGGCCCAAAGGCTGTCCTGATGCTTTTTGTTGCGGAATGGGGGCGACATGACCCGGCGTGCCGCATGGTCCCAGTCGGCGTTGAAATATTCGCTTTCGTCCAGCGTCAGGTGCTGGATCAGCGGCTCGCCCCAGACGCGCTTGCCCTGCTGTCGGGCGCGGCGGATGGCTTCATGCGCTTCCTCGCAGGATGTATGCACCACATAGAGCGGCACACCGGCCATGTCGGCGATCATGATCGCGCGGTTGGTGGCCTCGCCTTCAACCTGGCTGGGCCGCGAATAGGCGTGCGCCTCTGGCCCGGTGTTGCCTTCGGCCAGCAGTTTGGCGGAAAGCTCTGCTACAACATCGCCATTTTCGGCATGGACCATCGCAATCCCGCCCAATTCCGCGAGACGGTTGAAGGAAGAAAAGAGTTCGTCATCGTTCACCATCAACGCGCCCTTGTAGGCCAGGAAGTGCTTGAATGTGTTGATGCCGCGCTCCTCGATCACGGTTTTCATGTCGTTGAAGACCTGCTCGCCCCACCATGTCACAGCCATATGGAAGGAATAGTCGCAGTTGGCACGGGTCGATTTGTTGTCCCAACGCTTGATCGCGTCCAGCAGGCTTTCGCCTTGGTTGGGCAGGCAGAAGTCCACAACCATCGTTGTCCCGCCCGCAAGTGCGGCGCGCGTCCCGCTTTCAAAATCATCGCTGGAATAGGTGCCCATGAACGGCATTTCCAGATGCACATGGGGGTCAATCCCACCGGGCATGACATAGCAACCGGTGGCGTCGAGTTCTTCGTCGCCCTTGAGATCAGCGCCAATCTCGATGATCTTGCCGCCATCGATCAGGACATCCGCCTTGTAGGTCAGATCATGTGTGACGATGGTGCCGTTCTTGATGACTTTGGTCATTTTGTTGTCTCCCTGTCTTCACCCGCCCCGGACTTGATCCGGGGTCTCGCACCGGATCAGATCGGGATGTGGGCCGTGATGTCTTGCCAGTGTGGATTTGTCGCTTCGATCAATTGGTTTTTCCAGTCGCGCCGCCAACGCTTGAGCGCGCGCTCCCTCTGCAAGCTGGTCGCAAAATCGTCCTGCACTTCGAACCAGACCAGCCATCTGATCTTGTATCTGGACGTGTGCACGGAAAGTCCCGCGCGATGTTGCTCGACCCGAGCACGCAAGTTCCGCGAACGTCCGATGTAGATCGCGCCCCTCGGCCCCGAGGCCATGATGTAGACGAAATGCTGCATAGGTCCCTGATCCCGCAGCATGGTTAAGACGAGGTTTACGCTGATCTCGCCCCAGACTTGATCCGGGGCCTCTGGCAAAGAGAGTGGGGCCCCGGATCAAGTCCGGGGCGGTTGATGGAAGCGAAACTGTCACCCCACAATCTCCGCTGTTTCCAGCACCGCATGCATCAGCACATCTGCACCCGCCGCCGCCCATTCAGGGCTGATTTCTTCGGCCTCATGGTGGCTCAGCCCATCCACGCAAGGGCACATCACCATCGCTGTCGGATAGAGATCATTGATCCAGCAGGCGTCATGCCCAGCACCCGAAACAATATCCATGTGGCTGTAACCCAGTCGTTCGGCCGCGTCGCGGACTGCCTTTACGCAGCCTTCGTCAAAGGCGGGCGGGTCGAACTGGCCAACGATTTCACAGGAAAACGACACACCGATCTCTTCGCAGAGCTTTGGAGCGCGTTCTTCAAATTCTGCGACCATCGCGTTCAGCTTGTCCAAAAGGTGTGTGCGCATATCGACGGTAAAGACCACCTTGCCGGGGATCACGTTGCGGCTGTTGGGGTAGACGTCGATGTGGCCGATGGCACCAACGGCGTTGGGCTGGTTCTTCATTGCGATCTCATGGACCAGTTCGGTCACGAGCGCGAGACCACGGCCCGCGTTCTTGCGCATATGCATTGGCGTTGATCCGGTATGGCTTTCCTTGCCGGTCACGGTGCATTCGATCCAGCGCAGGCCCTGTCCGTGAGTGACGACACCGATATCCTTGCCTTCGGCCTCGAGGATCGGTCCCTGTTCAATGTGCAATTCAAAGAAGGCGTGCATCTTGCGCGCACCGACCTTTTCATCGCCTTTCCAGCCAATCCGGTCGAGTTCGTCGCCGAACTTCTTGCCGTCGGCATCAACGCGGTCGCGCGCCCATTCTAGCGTGTGCTTGCCTGCAAATACGCCAGAGGCCAGCATGGCAGGTGCAAATCGTGTGCCCTCTTCGTTGGTCCAGTTTGTGACCACGATCGGGTGTTTTGTCTTGATATCGAGATCGTTCATTGTGCGGATGATCTCCAACCCGCCGAGCACGCCCAGCACCCCATCGTATTTGCCGCCAGTGGGCTGGGTGTCGAGGTGGCTGCCCACATAGACCGGCAGTGCATCAGGGTCGGTGCCTTCGCGACGCGCGAACATATTGCCGATTTCGTCAACACCCATCGTGCAACCGGCCTCGTCACACCATTTCTGGAACAAATGGCGGCCTTCGCTGTCGGCGTCGGTCAGCGTCTGACGGTTGTTGCCACCTGCAACACCGGGGCCGATCTTGGCCATTTCCATCAGGCTGTCCCATAGACGCGAGCCATTGATGCGCAGGTTTTCTCCGGGTGCAGGCATGGTGAGGCTCCTTGTCGTAGTTTGACCAACTGGTCAAAACAACGCTATCAGTTGCCCATTGGCAGTCAAGTTCTCTGCCAAAAGAGCGGGCATTTGCGTTGAACAAGGGCAAACCATTGATATCGCGGAAGCGCTACGCCCAAAAATGCAGCAAAGGGCGGGCATGAAAAAACCAAAAACCCGGATTCAGTTGCGCAACGAGGCGATCATCCTCGGCGCGAGTCTCGATGTTTTTTCGCAGTTCGGATTTCGCGGCTCGACGCTTGACCAGATCAGCGAAGCCGCCGGTTTGTCGAAGGCGAACCTACTTTATTACTTCCCATCCAAAGAGGCGATCCATGCAGCTCTTCTGGCGCAGTTGTTGGAAACGTGGATTGATCCGCTCAAGCGCCTCGATCCGACGGGTGATCCGGTGGAAGAGCTTTTGGCCTATGCCCATCGCAAGCTCGATATGTCCAAACGGTTTCCGCGCGAAAGCCGCCTCTTTGCCAATGAAATCCTGCAAGGTGCGCCACATATCAACAATGTTCTGCAAGGAGAGCTGCGCGACCTGACCGATCAGACGCATCAGGTGATTACCAAATGGGTCGAGGCTGGTGCGATCCGCCCTGTCGATCCCTATCATCTGATCTTCACGATCTGGGCGCTGACGCAGCATTATGCAGATTTCGCCGTGCAGGTCCGCGCAATCATGGGCGATCAGGACCCCTTTGAAAGCGCTGGCGACTATCTGGAAACCCTGTTGCGGCGTTTGCTGACGCCTTGATGCAACCGCGCCTTTTCTTCATGCGAAAAGGATTGCATGGTCGCACGAACTGTTTGCTGTATGCGGGAGGAAAACAAGCATGGCCGTCTATGCCATTATCCAGGTCGACGTAAAAGATTCAGAGGCTTACGCGAAGTATGCCGAATTGGCGGGCCCCGCTGTCGCGAAATACGGTGGAGAGTTTCTGGTGCGCGGCGGGCAGGTCGAAGTCATGGAAGGCACGACAAAGCCGCGCTGTGTGATCATCCGTTTTGCCGATATGGCAACGGCCAAGGCCTTCTATCATGGCGAGGAATACCAAGAGGCGCTGAGCTATGGGCTTCCCGCCTCGGACCGGGACTATAAGTTTGTTGAAGGTGTCGACTGAAACGAGCGGGCTGGGAGGCCGTCCGACGATGCGCGGTCTGCGTCGCATGACGAAACGCGTTGTTTTGCGGGTCTGATGACATGTTGTCCCTTCCTCGTTGTGCACCGGATCTGACCGCCACGCGGATCAGGCTCTGTCGCAAGGGCATTGATGATTAGCCCATTGCTGGGAGATGCGCTATGTCTCGGTTTTCCGCGCAATGCCGTGCATTATCAAAACTAACCGAAAAGTCTTGTCGGGGAATGCCGGGTGGTGTCGGGCAAGATCGAATTCCATAATCGGTTCGGGATTTTATCTTAGGATTCAGCATGTCCGGCAAATACTTCGCGCCCACCGGCGGTCATCCACCGCAAACCCAGCTATTGACTGACAGGGCAATTTTCACAGATGCATACGCGGTGTTGCCCAAAGGCACGATGCGGGACATCACGACGAGCTTCCTCCCCTTTTGGGAGAAAACACGGCTGTGGGTCATCGCCCGCCCCATGTCAGGTTTTGCAGAGACCTTCTCGCAATACATCATGGAAGTGGCCCCCGGTGGCGGGTCTGAGCGCCCGGAAACAGACAAAAGTGCGCAAGCTGTGCTTTTCGTTGTTGAAGGCACCGCGACGCTGACCGCTGAAGGCGAAACACATCATTTGACCGAAGGCGGCTACGCATATCTGCCAGCGGGATCGGACTGGCAGCTTCACAATACCTCTGATGCGATGCTGCGGTTTCACTGGATCCGCAAAGCCTATCAGGCCGTTCCGGGTCTTGGCCTGCCAGAGGTCATCATTGCCAACGAACAGGATATCGCACCGACCGTCATGCCTGATACCGACGGCAAATGGGCGACGACCCGCTTTGTCGATCCGGCGGATTTGCGCCACGACATGCATGTGACCATCGTCACGTTCGAACCCGGAGCTGTTATTCCGTTTCTGGAAACGCACGTGATGGAGCACGGGCTTTACGTCTTGGAAGGCAAGGCTGTCTACAAGCTCAACAACGACTGGGTCGAAGTGGAAGCCGGTGACTTTATGTGGTTGCGCGCGTTCTGCCCGCAGGCCTGCTACGCCGGTGGTCCCGGCAAATTCCGGTATCTGCTTTACAAGGATGTAAACCGGCATATGCCGCTTGGTCACGCGCCGCTCACCAAGGCTTAAGACACAAATCCGCAGCACATTTTGCACAAAGCGGCTGCGCTGCCAAAAAGCTCTGTAACAAACAAAAGGCCCGGTCAAACGACCGGGCCTTTCACTTTTTCTATGCGCGTCTGTTAACGCCCGTCGTCTGCGGCCAGAGCGCCTTTGCCGTGACCATGCAGACCGCCAGACACTTCCTCTGTCGACTCTTCAGTCAGTTCCTCTGGCAGGATCAGATTGAGGATGATCGCGAGGAATGCTGCTGGCAGCAGACCCGAAGTCATCAGGATGCGGGCTGTGTCAGGCAGACCGGCAACAGCGGCAGGCTCCAGTTGCAGACCCAGACCGATGGACAGCGAGATTGCGAAAATCACCATGTTCCGGCGGTTCCAGTTGACGTCCGACAGCATCGAGATGCCAGCCGCGACAACCATGCCGAACATGACGATGACGCCACCTCCCAGCACTTCGATAGGAACAGTGCGAATGACGCCGCCCACCTTGGGGATCAGGCCGCAGACGATCAGGAAGATCGCACCGCAAGTGACCACATGACGTGACATGACGCCCGTCATCGCGATCAGCCCGACATTCTGGCTGAAGGACGTGTTCGGGAAGCCGCCAAAGACACCGGCGAGCGCCGTGCCGAAACCGTCAGCATATGTCGCGCCTTCGATTTCCTTTTCTGTTGCTTCGCGGCCCGCACCGCCTTTGGTGATCCCCGAGACGTCACCCACGGTTTCAATCGCCGAGATAAAGGCCATCAGGCAGAAACCGATAACCGCAGCGGCCGAAAACTCGAAGCCGTACTTGAATGGCTGCGGCAGTGCGAAGGCGGCTGACCGCTCCCATGACCCGGTGACGGCAGCCCAATCGAGGATACCAACGCCCAGAGCGTAGAAGTAACCGACAATCAGACCGATCAGAACAGCAGAGATCGAGAGCATACCGGATGTGAAGAACTTGAGCCCCAGTGTGACAAAGATCACGACCAAAGCCGCAGACCAGTTCAGCAGACTGCCGTATTCAGGTGTTCCGATGGCAGGCACGCCACCGGCTGCATACTGGATGCCGACTTTGACCAGCGCGAGACCGATCATCGTGACCACAAGCCCCGTCACAAGCGGCGGCAAGGCAAAGCGGATCTTGCCGATAAAAAGACCCAAGACCGCATGGAACAGACCACCAATGATCACACCACCAAAGAGAGCGGCCAGACCATCAACGCCTTTCCCTGCAACCAGCGGAATCATGATTGGAATAAATGCAAAGGATGTGCCCTGCACGATCGGCAGCGCCGCGCCGACCGGCCCCAGAGTGATTGTCTGGAGCAGTGTCGCAACACCCGCAAAAAGCATCGACATCTGAATGAGGTAGAGCAGTTCTGGAAAGTCGGGGCTATTTGACCCAAACCCGAAACCTGCGGCACCTGCCACGATGATGGCCGGTGTGACGTTCGAGACGAACATCGCCAGTACATGCTGGATCCCCAGCGGGATGGCGCGGTGCAGCGCCGGTGTGTAGTTGGGATCGCGGAGCTGCTCCGGGGTCCCGATTGCGTTACTTGCCATTGTCCTGTCCCTCCCTTTGGACATCTGGTGCCGGCCTCTTTTTTCCGGCAGTCAGCTGATCACCCGACGATTGTGTAGGGTGTTTCAAACCAGTGCTCCTGTAGGTTCGGACCCTCCCCGATCCGATCCACAACAGCGAAAAGCCCGGGCGCATGCAGGGGTGTCAGCACCCCGTGCCACGTGCCGCGTGCAAAGTTGATCCCCTGACCGGGGGTTGTGATGAAAGCGCGTGGTTGACCGGGTGTGCCGCCCTCATCAGGGGCCACAACAACCACAAACGGATCAAAGCTCATGGGCAGAAACGCCTGACTGCCGTCAGGGTGGCGTTCGACCATATCAAGCGCGATGGGCAAGCTGCGGGGCTCTGCCTTGAAAAGGCTTATCCCTGCCCGCCCGTCAACGATGTCGATACGCGCGCGGTCATGGTAGCGGCCACACAGGCCCTGATTGATGATCTTGTCGGGATCACCTGCCACGTCGAGCACATCACCAAACGGTGCAAAGGCCTCCGCCGTCAGCGGTTCAAGATGAAGTTGCGCCCCCATCAGCCAAGCTTCTCGATCAGGCGCAGTTCGGCGATGCGTTCGACCTGTTTGCAGGCTTCTGCAAATTCGGTGTCGCGATCATTCCCGATCCGGCGGTGGAAGGCTGCGAGGATCGAGGCTTTGTCGTTATCCTTCACCGCGATGATGAAGGGAAAGCCGTGGCGCGCAACATAGTCGGCATTGAGTTGTTGGAACATCGCGCGCTCATCGTCAGTCAGAAGATCAAGCCCGGCACCTGCCTGCTCTGCGGTGCTTTCGGCAGTCAGCTTGCCTGCTGCAGCCAGCTTGCCGGCCAGGTCAGGGTGCGCCTTGAGAACGTTAAGGCGCTGTTCTTCGGTTGCTGACCGGAAGATCCGCGCCAGGGCGCTGTGGACCCCTTGGGCGGTGTCATGCGCCGGCCCCAGTTCCAGGGCGTGCGCACCTTCGGCGATCCACGGGCTGTGCTCGAAAATGCCACCAAAAGTGGCAACGAATGTGTCACGATCCATTTGTGACGGGCGTGTTTGGGACGCGCGTGTTTGGGACTGGGCCGGATGCTCCTTGGCCCAGTGCTCTGCAATCTCAAGACGGGTGGCGAACCAGACACCTTCGTGCGCTTTCATATGATCCAACACGCGCTTGAGCGCCGCGGCACGGCCCGGACGCCCGATCAGACGGCAATGCAGTCCGATCGAGAGCATCTTTGGCGCGCCAGCCTGCCCTTCGGCGTAAAGAATATCGAAACTGTCACGCAGGTAGCTTTCAAACTGATCGCCTGTTGTGAAGCCCGCCTGAATGGAAAAGCGCATGTCGTTGCAGTCCATCGTGTAAGGCACGATCAACTGGTCTGTGCCGTCAAAGGACATCCAGTAAGGCAAATCATCCGCATAGCTGTCTGCGACATAGGCGAACTGCCCTGTCTCTGCGGCCAGTCTGACCGTGTTCATCGAGCAGCGGCCCGTATACCAGCCACGCGGCGCTGTGCCGGTCACTTCAGTATGGAGCCGGATCGCCTCGGCAATCTGGGCGCGCTCTTCCTCTTCGGACATGTCTTTATGTTCGATCCACTTGAGCCCGTGGCTCGCGATTTCCCAACCGGAGGCCTTCATCGCGGCTACCTGCTCGGGGGCGCGTGCAAGTGCCGTGGCAACGCCGTAGACCGTCAGAGGCGTATCACCAAGTAACCGGTGAACCCGCCAGAACCCGGCACGGGCACCGTATTCATAGATGGTTTCCATGTTCCAATGGCGCTGACCCGGCCAGGGTGCCGCACCTGTCATCTCGGACAGGAAGGCCTCAGAGGCCGGATCACCATGCAGGATGTTATTCTCGCCGCCTTCCTCAAAGTTGAGGACAATCTGCACGGCAATCTTGGCCCCATCTGGCCAATTCGCAGCAGGCGGGGTTGCACCATAACCAGTCAGATCACGTGGATAGCGTTGCACAGGTCGGAATCCTTTTTCAGTCATTCATTATTCTCTAAACCAATTCAGTGGATTTAAATTTCAAATAATAGCGAAAAGACTATCTTGAATGCGAAGCTTTGCTGAAGTCACTCGGCTCTGGCAAAACGGTGCAGACCGAGACAGGAGACTTACAATGAGCGGCTATTTGACAACACACGTCCTGGACACCGCGCGCGGATGCCCGGCTGAAGGCCTCAAAATCGCGCTTTTTCGCATCGAAGGTGAGACGCGGACCCACATCAAGACGCTTGTGACCAACGATGACGGGCGCACGGATGAACAGATACTGCCGGCTGACCAATTCGCCACTGGCACCTATGAGCTGGTATTTCACGCTGGGGCCTATCTGGATGCGACCGGCACACCGCCTGAAAGCCCGCGGTTCCTCGACATGATCCCCATCCGGTTCGGCATGTCCGAACCGTCGCATTATCACGTGCCGCTTTTACTGTCGCCATTCAGCTATTCGACCTATCGCGGCAGCTAGCCTGAGACATCTCCGTCACGCACGATTGCACTGATCCGTTCGATGATGAACTCCATGAAAAGGCGGGACTTCGGGTCCTGCCCCCGCCGATGGGTAAAGAGACAGGCCATCTGGATCGGCTCCGGTGGCGTTGCTTGTGCCACTGGCACCAAGCGGCCTGCCCTGATGTGATCGGCCACTTCGAAAAGCGGTTTGAGCGCAATCCCCTGCCCGCTCAGCGCCCAGTCGGTCAGAACATCGCCATCATCGGATTCGCAGCGCCCGCTGACACGGAACCGCTTTGGGCCATCTGGTGTGATCAGACGCCATTGGAATTCGGTCGCGCCCGGATAGCGCAGGTTCAGGCATTCATGCTTTTCAGCGATCAATGCATCCCCGTCTGCAGGATTGCCGCGTGCGCTGATATAGTCCGGTGAGGCACAAAGAATGCGCGGGACGTCTGCAATCTTGCGAATGCGCAGGTTGCTGTCTTCTGGCTGGCCCAGAAAAAAGGCCAGATCCAGACCTTCGGTCGTCAGGTCCACCCTTCTGTCCGTCAGGCGCAGCCGCATACTGATTTCAGGATAGGCCTCCAGAAACGCCGGAACATGCGGCGCAATCAACCGCCTGCCAACGCCAAGCGGCGCTGCGACATATAGCGAGCCTTTGGGATTGTCTGTGATGTCGGCAATCTGTGTCTCTGCATTCACCAGCGCCTCAAGGACCTCGCAAGCACCGCCATAAAAGGCGCGGCCCTGCTCCGTGGCTGTCAGGCTGCGCGTGGTCCTTTGGAAAAGACGCACGCCAAGATGTTGCTCAAGCTGGGAAATCCGTGCCGAGGTAACGGCCGCAGAAATCCGCATATCGCGCGCCGCCGCAGACATGCTGCCCAATTCATAGACCCGCACGAAGGTCTGGATGTTTTCGAGATAGGACATTTACTTGGATTTTTTGATACTGTTTGGCCTATCGTCTGCATACCAGAACAATATGCTTTGCGATAGTTTTGTGCCAATTCGCGCTCAGGAAGGATCACCGCATGTATGATTTGGCAATTCTATGGGACTGGATCGCTTTTTCAGTGCGCTGGTTGCATGTCATCACAGCCATGGCGTGGATCGGCGCGTCGTTCTATTTCATCGCGCTTGATCTGATGCTGAAGCCTGCGCCGAACATGCCCGAAGGTGCATACGGGGAAGAATGGGAAGTTCACGGCGGTGGTTTCTATCACACCACCAAATACCTTGTTGCCCCTGCCGAAATGCCGGAGCACCTGACCTGGCATAAGTGGCAAAGCTACATGACGTGGCTCTCAGGTGCGGCCCTGCTGATGATTGTTTACTGGGTCGGCGGAGAGCTGTTCCTGCTTGACCCGACCAAGGTCGATCTAGCGCTGTGGCAGGGCATCCTGATCTCTGGCGGGTCACTGACGATCGGCTGGTTGATCTACGACCAGATGTGCAAATCCAAGCTGAGTGAGAATCCAACGCTGCTGATGCTGCTGCTGTTTGTCATGCTGGTGATCATGTCATGGGGCTATAACCAGATTTTCACTGGCCGTGCTGCCCTGCTGCATCTGGGTGCCTTCACGGCGACCATCATGACCGCCAATGTCTTTTTTCAGATCATGCCAAACCAACGCATTGTGGTTGAAGACCTCAAAGCGGGGCGCACACCGGATGCCAAATACGGCAAGATCGCCAAGGTCCGTTCGACCCATAACAACTATCTGACGTTGCCGGTTGTGTTCCTTATGTTGTCGAACCACTACCCGCTGGCCTTTGCGACGGAATATGCATGGATTATCGCGAGCCTGATTTTCCTCACTGGCGTGACGATCCGGCATTACTTCAACACGATGCACAAGACCGGCAAGGGGCCGCATTGGACATGGGCTGTGACGGTTCTGTTGATGCTTGTGATCGCGTGGCTCTCGACCGTGCGCACCGGTGAGACCTGGCAGGAGGCCGAGGCCCGCGAACTGACCCCCTACGAACAACGCTACGCTGACGCCGTCCTTTTTGATGAGGCCTACAACACGGTCATCGGCAACTGTTCCATGTGCCATGCGCGCGAGCCGGTCTGGGGCAATATGCAGTGGGCGCCAAAAGGCGTTTATCTTGAGGCTCCCGGCGACGTTGCGCGCCACGCCGACCAAATTTACCTGCAGGCTGGCGTGAGCCACGCTATGCCACCACCCAATGCGATCCAAATGGACCCCGAGGCCCGTGAGGTCCTGGTCGCTTGGGTGCGTGAAGTCCGCAATGGCGGGTGAGTGTCTGATCTCAAATGGATTTTTTTGATCCGACCGGCCAGCCCTTCTAGTGATCTGGTATTGTGCCCAGCCAGTGTTTCAGCGCGGCTGTGGTTTGATCGGCCGCTTCGAGGGTCGGCAGGTGGCCTGCTTGCGGGATAATTTCAAGGTGGCTTTGCGGCATCAGCGCGTGCATCAGTTCATGTCGGTGGATCGGGCAAAGCGTGTCCTCTGCCCCGCATAAAACAAGCGCGGGACCGCGATAGGCAGCCAGTGTCCCTTGCTGATCAGGGCGCGCGGCAAGGGCGCGCGACTGGTTGATAAATGCCTGCGGCCCAAGGTCCAGCGCCATCGCCATGCACAGATCGAGAATGGCTTCGCGATCAGAGGTTTGCGCAAGATAGTTCGGCTTCATCTCGTCTCGCATGACGCTGGCCAGACCACCCTTATCGACCTTGTCAATCTGGCCGTCACGACGGGCTGCCACCTCGGGTGCCTCGGCCAGCGGATTGGTATCCATCAAGGCAAGGCCTGCGATACGATCTGGTGCCTGGCGCAGCACCTCCATCGCGACGATCCCACCCATCGACAGTCCGGCGATGGCGAACCTTTCCGGCGCGTCCTGCAGGATATCGTTTGCCAATGCCGCAACAGTCTGGTGTGCGTGGATTGGCATGACGCGGACGTCGCGCGCGTCTTCGAGAGCGGCAACCTGCGGTCCAAAGAGCCGCGCGTCGCACATCATGCCAGGCAGGAGAACGAGGGGTGTGGTCACGACGTGAGTTTGGCACCTTCGACGAGCGCTTCGAGCTTGGCGTAGGCGATCTCAGGATCAACAGCACCAAAGCCTGCAAACGTGCCAAAGCCACAGTCGGAGCCAGCAATTACACGCTCTGCGCCAACAATATCGGTAAATCTTTCAATACGTTGCGCGACGAGTTCAGGGTGTTCGACAAAGTTGGTTGTTGTATCAACGACACCTGGCACCAGCACCTTGCCGGAAGGGATTTCATTCTTGCGGTCGCGGAAAACGGTCCACTCGTGTCCGTGGCGGGGATTTGATGTCTCGAACAGGACGTAGCGGGCCTTGGCGGACATCAGCGTATCGAACATTTTGGACATCGGAATGTCGCAGACATGGGGTCCTTCGTAGTTGCCCCAGCAGATGTGGATACGGACCTTTTCGGCCGGCACATCGGCGAGCGCGTGGTTCAGAGCCTCGACGTGGCTTTGCGCAATCTTGATGAACTCATCATCGCTTAAGTCATTGAAAAGCATATGTCTTGAGAGCGCGAGGTCTGGGCAATCGAGTTGCAGGTCCAGTCCGGAGGCGACGATGGTTTCGTATTCCGCCTTCATCGCATCGGCCAAAGCCGCGAGATAGGCTTCGCGGGTTTTGTAGTAGTCGTTTTGCAGGAAAAGCGAGATCACGCCGGGCGATGCGGCGTTCATAAAGCCGCGCTCTGCCCCGTGGGTGGACATGGCGGCTTTGAGGTTGGCGATATCCTTCTCAAGCTCGCCCTGCCCTTTGGATTTGACCTCGCCCACACACATCGGGCGCGCGTATTTAGGTGTACCGCCGTCATCAGCCAAGCGCTTGAGAAAGCTGGGAAATTGCTTGAGGTCAGCGGGTGCATTACGTGGACTGTCGCCGTCAAAACCGGTGTAGCGGTCCTTGACGTAAGTGGCATAGGAAATCTTCGAGGTCTCGCCGTCGCTGACGATATCGATCCCTGCATCCACCTGCTTTTTGACAGTCTCAGAGACCGCTTCTGTCATGGCCGCATCAAAGGCGTCGGCGTCGTAAGCCTCTTTACGCTCGCGGGCAAAAATGTAGTCCACGACCTCCTGTGTGCGCGGCAATGACCCCACGTGCGTTGTTAAGACTTTCGCCATCTAACCTCTCCTGATGCGTATGATTTCTGTGCACAACCTGTGCACCGGACGTACACAGGCTGTGCATACGGTTTTCTGTTAACCTTTCCAGGTCGGACCAGCGGGATCGCCGGTTGCGACGACGTGATACAGGCTCGCCTCACCTGTCATCGACGGAACCGCGTTGTGGGGCAGATCCTCTGGAACGGACATGGTGTCACCGGGTGCGAGGGTGGCGCTTCCGGCCTCATATCCATTTCCAGCCTCCCAGTTGACGCGCCAATGCCCGCGCATTGGCATAAGGACTGAGGGATATCGATGGGTGTGCATCTCTTCGGAGGCCGAGTTGCGGTTCATGAACCCGACTTCAAATCCCGGCTTGTCCTTCAGCAATCCGTTCTCGCCGATCACCTGCACGGGGGTCTTGTCGGCCATGGCCATCATATCCCAGTAGCGGGCCACATGGTTTGGCAGAACGTCGCGTGTTGAAGGCTCTGGCCGTTTGGCCAATTCGGCATCCGACATCAGCGGCATCGGCGCGACACCTTCGGGCAGGCTTTGGCCCTTTTTGCTGTCGTAGAGTTTGCCGTTCTCACCAAGGATCAGACCGTGGTCGGCGGCATCTTCGATCACTTGCGGCGCCCACATCACGCCGCCACCGGCGTCGTCACCGCCGAGGATTGCCATGATCATCCCGTAATCGGTGCCGATGTTTTCGAAACCGCGGAAGATGCCGGTCGGGATGTTGAAAATGTCCCCCTCTTCCAGCACGACCTCACCGGCTGTCCCGTAGCGGCCCCAGAAAAACCGCCAGCGGCCCTTGAGGACAAAGAAAGCCTCGGCTGTGTGGTGGTCATGCAAAGAGTTCCGGCATTTGGGCGGCTGACCCGCAGCGCCGATGTTGAAGCCATGCGGGATCGAGATATGGACGTGCTGATCTGGGCTTTCGGAAACGCCGCCACCGATGATGGTGAAGTTCTCTTTCTGGTCAGAGCCGGGTGTATGCGCGTCGATAAAGGCGGTCTTGCAAGGTTGCAGGTCGCCATAGCGGACAATGCGGGATTCCATCTCTTGCGGGGTCATGGTTGATCTTTCAGTTGAGGTAAGGTCGGTGCCGGCATCGCCGCACCCATTGGAATGTCAGTCAGTTCGACATGGAGCCAGACCATCCGGTCCACGAACCATGCCTTTGAGATGATGGTGCCAGCGACGCCCAAGATCGTGATCCACGGATCGAGGACGATCACACCCCAAATGGCGCAGAGCGCAAAGAACGCAGCAAAGCCGGTTGTGGCGTGCGCGACGGGGACATGGTGCGCTGGCACATCATAGCGATCGCGGGCCAACCAGATACGCTCGCCCAGAACCCCGCGCGACATCCACGCCCCGAAATCCTTGGGTTCGGCAAAAAGGCGCGGGTTGAGCCAGATCCACAGCACGATGAGCAAGACCAGTGGCACGGTCCACCATCCGATCCAGACCCTTGCGTAGATCGCCAGAAAGAGCGGCGCCATCCCGAAGAGAAACCGTGTCCAGCCGCTGAGCGGATTGGCATGACGCCGCCATGTGGCGTCATCCATCTTCATCAGTTTTTCAGCGGCGCTGTAGATATCCATGGTTTCGACCCTGCGTGGTGGCGTCCTTTCGTCAGCTTTGCTGCATCAGGATCTGTTTCCAGATGGCGACTTCATCATAAAGCGCCCATTCACGGCGCAGGCCGATGCCATCAGGCCCGTAGGGTCCGAACTCTGCGTGGCACATGCCCATGACGTGGACATGCGCGCCTGTGGGCTCGCCGAAGACGCCCCACCCGTCATGCTTGCCATCGAGTGACCAGCGGACAGCGGCGCGGGGGGAAAGCATGTTGCCTTGCATCCCGATCTGATGGTGGATCTTGAATTCCGCATGCGGGAAAGACGCGCGCAACCCGACCCAGAATTCCAGAATACGCTCCCAGCCGACGGCGCGATTGGCCCCGGCGTATTCACCGATGCAGGCGCGGTCATAGCTGTCACGGATATGGGTGAAGTCGTGGTTCATAATCCGGGTCAGCGTATCGGCGTATCGCTGACCCCATTCATTGTCATTGCCGGTGCCGTGATAGCCGCCGTCCACGTCCATCGCAGGTGTGAAAGGTTTGCTGCACTTGTCCGGCCCGCCCTCGCGCGCGATCAGGGCAGATGCGTAATCGCGCGGGTCCATGCCCAGTTGCCTGACGATGCCGCCGTAATCGCGGATCAGCCATTCGTCGTAGATCGTGTCTTCCTTGGCCGCACAATCCGCAATGACATAGATCTGCCAAGACTTGCCGCTGGCAGCGCCGAATTGTCCGTCACGGGTATGGGTGGCCTTGGTCAACAGGCGGTGTGACGACAAAAAGCCAGTGTCTTCATCACCGGACCAGATGACATCTTCGCCCAGAAGCTCGCGGTCGGGGAATTCATTGATGGTCGCCATGGTCGAGGCAATGACGGCCTGATTACCGCGCTGGATTCCCATTGGCGAACGGACAGGAATATCAGGCGCATAGTAATGGTTCAGGGTCCCGACGCCGCGGTCCTCCCAGATTTCTTTGGTGATGCCGATGATATAGTCTGGGAAATCTTTCCAACGGTTTGAAAAGCCCTTCATGTCTTCCATCCTTCCGGGATACGTGCCGAACCGCGCACCTTCAGTGGTCCGTCAAGCGCGATGCGGCGAGGTTCTTTATTCTGGTTTTCGATCTGATCCACGAGGATCGCGACCGTCTCGGCGACCATGCGATTGGCCGATTGCCGGACGGTGGTGAGGTTGTAGGCAGGCCAGGCGGCATTGGGCACATCATCATAGCCCACAACAGAGACATCGCCTGGCACCGAGAGGCCCAGTTCAAAGCGCAGCACGTCCATGACCGCAAAGGCCATGTGGTCGTTGCAGGCAAAGACCGCATCAGGGTGGTCGGGGCGGTCAAACATCCGCCGCGCCGCCTCTGCCGCTTGCAGATGCGCGAAGTTTCCAACCTCGCGGGCCACAATTTGCTGGCCTGCCATCTCGATGCCGGCACGGAAGCCGAATTCGCGGTCCCGCTGGGTTGAGGCGTCTTCCCATCCGGCGATGTAGCCGATCTTTTCATGGCCGCCTGCGACAAGAAATTCCGCCAGTTTCCGTCCGCCAGAGACGTTGTCGGATGTTACCGCAGAGAAGTTGTCGCCAGACTGCGCACGGTTGAAAAGCACGACCGGCACGCCGGCTTCTTCGCAACGGTTTGTCAGTTCTGAGGACAGCGCGACGGAGGCCGCGACGATGCCATCGACCTGATAGTCGAGGATTTCCTGAATGACATGATCTATGTCGCCGGCGATCTGTGGCGCCATGAAGACAAGGACGTGATAGCCTTTTGCCTGCAGCGCGTTCGACAGTTTTTCCAGCACCTCAGGATAGAACTGGTTGTTCAGATACGCCACAAGCAGGCCGATCATCCGCGATTTCCCGGACACCATCGCGCGCGCGAGGATATTGGGCCTGTAGCCAAGCTCCATTGCGGCGCGGCGGACCTTGGCGGCGGTCTTTTCAGAGGCGGATGCCCCCGGCGTAAAGACACGGCTGACGGCAGACTGGCTGACGCCTGCGCGTTCTGCGACCTCCAAGGCTGTGACGCGGCTCTTCATGCGGCTGTCCACCCTCCGTCAATCAAGAGCGCACTGCCGGTGATCATGCCAGCGGCGTCTGAAGCAAGGAAAACAGCCGCGCCCGAGATATCCTCGACCTCGCCCACGCGCGGCAATGCGATCTTGTCTTCGATCCACTGGCGTTTCACCGGATCACCAAAGGTCGGGCGCGTCAGGTCCGTCAGTATAAACGTCGGGCAGATCGTATTGACGCGAATGTTGTGCGGTCCGAACTCGATCGCCATGGCTTTGGTGAAGCCCTCGACCGCGTGTTTGGTGGCGCAGTAGACGGCACGGTCGACGCCGCCGACATGGCCCATCTGGCTGGAGATGTTGATCAGACTACCAGCCTTGCCAGCCGCGACCAGACCTTTGGCGACGGCAACGCTGAGAAAATAGGCCGCTTTGACGTTGATATCCGACACCGCATCGAAGTCCGCTTCCTGCGTTTCAAGTGCTGCAGAGTGGCGCGCCAGCCCAGCGGAGTTGACGAGAATATCAAACGGGCCAGCCTCGGCGATCTTTGCGGTGGTCTCGGAAATGTCAGTGACGTCCATGGCCAGTGACCGGGCCTGCCAGCCCTGCCCCTTGATGGCATCTTCGAGGGTGCGCAGCTTGTCGGCCCGCCGTGCGGCAAGTGTCACTTCTGCCCCGGCGGCGGCCAGTGCCACGGCGCAAGCCTCACCAATACCGGAGGACGCGCCCGTCACCAGCGCACGTTTTCCATCAAGCCGGAAGGAAGGGACTGCTGGCAATGTCATCGCTTTTGCCCCGCGATTGGCTGGTTATGTTTGAACGGCGCGGACTGCCCCTTCTGGGCGAGTGTCGCCGCCTGATATGCACGCCCCCTCATGCCGCCTCCCCCGGAGGAATGCTGATCGGCCCGAGGTTGCGCGCCTTGTTGAATTCACGCATCCGGCCCAGAACATCGACGCCGATCTGGCGGTAAACATCCAGAAGATCGACCAGCACCCAGTTCTCACGGATAAGGCCATCCTCGACCCGCCAGAAATCTAGACTGCGCATCAGAACCTCTTTGTTGACCGGAGGGATTCCCATCCAGCCGTCGCCCGTGATTGTCAGGCGCATGTTCGGCCAACCAGTTTCGCAGACATAGGCACCTTCGGCAAACCAATGGGACATCAGATCGCCCATCGCATCGAGTTTGCGGTCGGGCATACCGCGCAGGAACGGGGCCTGATGCCAATGTCTGAAACCGTCAATCCCTCGCGCTGTTCCGATCCCTGACGGGCCGTACCAGTTGACTTGAGGGTGCCAGTATTTCTGCAGGTTCATCACCTCAGGCCCGCCTTCTGAGGGATAACGGCAGAGGTCGGTGAGCATTGCCACCACATGTTCATAGGTTGCCTGACCATCGCCTGACGCGGTCAGCCCGTCACCGCTCATCGGGGCCGGTGTGCAGAGGAATGCGCCCAACTGCGGAGACATTGGCCACGCCCGCGCCTGCATCATCAGTTCGGGAATGTCCCAGATCGCCTGCATCTCGACAATCTTGCCGTCCTCGATGCGGAAGAATTCGTGATACCGCATATGCACGAGGTTTCCGGTCGGCGGAATATCAAGGAGCGGGGCGAGAAACGTCCCCATGTAATTTCCCATCGCACCGATCCAGTTCTGACCCTCGTCAGTCGTTCCCGCAAGAAGGATCATGTCGCGGCGTTCCAGATCAGGGATCGCCGCGCGCAGTGGCACCAGACAGGTGTCGAGATATGCAGCACCGCCTGTCAGTGCGCCGAATGGATGGCAGAGGTGAAGGGCCGCGTCATCAGCGAAGAGCGCCGTCACTGCGTGACGGATCTTGTCTGCCGATGCACCCGCCACCGCCTTTTGGAAAGGCGCATAGAGTGATTTGAGCTCCGCAGGCGTCATCTGGATTATTCCGCAGCTTCCTGTGGCATGACCGCAGCACCGTAAGGCACATTGCGCCCGCCGTAGCGACGCACACGGATGTTGCACTGCTCGGCATGACCGACAAAGCCTTCCAGCATACACAGACGTGAGCCGTATTCACCGATCATCGTCGCAGCCTCGTCCGTCAGAACCCGCTGGTAGCTGTGCGTTTTCAGGAACTTACCGACCCAAAGACCACCAGTATAGCGACCGGCCTTTTTGGTGGGCAGCGTGTGATTGGTGCCGATGACCTTGTCCCCGTTCGCCACGTTCGTGCGTGGACCAAGGAACAACGCGCCGTAGCTGTGCATGTTGTCGAGATACCAATCATCACGGTCGGTCATGATCTGCACGTGCTCATAGGCCATATCGTTGGCGACCTGCAGCATCTCTTCGTGGCTGTCGCAGACAATCATATCGCCGTAGTCACGCCAGCTCGCCGATGCGGTTTCAGCCGTTGGCAGGATGGTCAGCAACCGGTCAATTTCTGCAAGCGTCGCATCGGCCAGCTTGCGCGAATTGGTGATCATGCACGCCGGAGAGTTGTAGCCATGCTCCGCTTGCCCCAAGAGATCAGTCGCACAGAGTTCAGCGTCAACGGTCTCGTCTGCGATGACCATTGTTTCGGTCGGACCTGCGAAAAGGTCGATGCCGACGCGACCGTAAAGCTGGCGCTTGGCTTCGGCCACGAAGGCGTTGCCGGGGCCGACAAGCATATGCACAGGTTCGATGGATTCCGTGCCGATGGCCATTGCGCCGACGGCCTGAATGCCACCAAGCGCATAAATCTCATGCGCGCCGCCAAGGTGCATCGCGGCCACGACAGCCGGGTTGGGCTCGCCCTGGAACGGCGCTGTGGCCGCAATAATGCGCGGCACGCCCGCAACTGTTGCCGTGGCGACCGACATATGCGCCGAGGCGACCATTGGAAACTTGCCCGCAGGCACGTAGCATCCGACAGACTGCACAGGAATGTTGCGATGGCCAAGAACGACACCCGGCAGGGTCTCGACTTCGATATCCAGCATTGAGTCCCGCTGGGCCTGCGCAAAGTTGCGCACCTGCTCTTGCGCGAATTTGATATCTTCCATGTCGCGGGCGGAGACCTTGGACATGAGCCCCTCGATCTGACCATCCGTCAGGCGGAAGCTGTCAGGGCTGTAGTTGTCGAACTTCTCCGACATTTCGCGCACGGCCGCATCGCCGCGGGCCTCAATATCTTTCAGGCCGCTTTCGACAATGCCGCGGACCTTTGCATCCTCGGCTGCTTTTTCGGATTCGGGTTTGGAACGTTTAAGAAAGGTGATTGCCATCTTCTGTGCCTCACAGTTCGGGATTCTCGGGGCGCTATTGCGGCGCGCTCGCAGGCCTCCCAGCCTGCGGTTGCGCGGTCATGGTTCGCCTGTTGTGGTGATCTGTTTCATAGCGGACTAGTTCTGAAGTCTCTGGCCGGAGCCCGCGTCAAAGAAATGGCACTGATCATGCGGGATCGCGATGCTGACAGGGTCGCCGATCTCGGCACGGAAGGATTTATCGGCTTTGACGCTGACGAGTGACGGACCGATCCGCACGGTGATCATTGTGGCGTCACCAAGAAGCTCAAGCGAGTAGATGTTGGCGGTGATCTGACCCTCACCGGCGGTGGCCAATGACGCATCCTCGGCGCGGAAACCAAGCGTGACATCACCGTCTGGCAATCCGGTTCCGGCGACGGATGTCTTGGGTGCGGTGAAGGTCCCGCCAGAGACGGTGCCGTCGATCAGGTTCATCGCCGGACTGCCGATGAAGCTTGCGACAAAGGTATTCGCCGGGTTGTCGTAGATATCGGTGGGTGTGCCGACCTGCTGGACCACACCCTTGTTCATCACCACCACACGGTCAGCGAGCGTCATGGCCTCGATCTGGTCGTGGGTCACGTAGATTGTCGTGACCGCCAGCTCGTGGCTGAGGTTCTTGATCTGCGCGCGTGTTGAGACACGCAGCTTTGCATCAAGGTTGGAGAGCGGCTCATCCATCAAAAAGACGTTGGGTTCCCGCACAATCGCCCGCGCAAGCGCCACGCGCTGACGCTGGCCCCCTGAAAGTTCCGCGGGCTTGCGGTGAAGGAAATCATCGAGTTCGACCATCGCCGACGCGCGCATGACCTTCTCGTTATGGGTTGAGGGATCAATCCCGCGCACCTTCAATGGAAAGCGGATGTTTTCGTAAACCGACATATTGGGATAGAGCGCGTAGCTCTGGAACACCATGGCGACATCGCGGTCTTTGGGGTCAAGGTCGTTGACCCGCTTTCCATCAACGAGGATTTCCCCTTCGGTAATACCCTCAAGCCCTGCAATCATGCGCATCGTCGTTGTCTTGCCACACCCCGACGGGCCAAGAAGCACCAGAAACTCGCGATCAGGGATCGTCAGGTCGAAACTTTGGACGCCGACAAAGCTGCCCCAACGCTTGGAAATACTCTTGAGCTGGATTTCGGCCATGATTCCGCCTTCAGTTTTGGGTGCGTATGCAAGAAATTTGCATCATTGGCTGATCTTGGCAAGCGAAACTTTTTCGGCGATAAGCCCGCATCTTTGGCATCGCGCAACAAAACGATGAATATTAGACAGTTCGGCAGCGTCTACCCCTTACAATTCTCTTGCTACAATCAGAAAATTGCGCATAGTTGAATGCATGCGAATGCAAAAAAGGTGATTCAATCACTGCTAACCTGCGGCAAAGTCCGCAAAATCGGGTCCGAAAGGGAGGATACCTGACATGTCATTTATGAAAACCATCGCAGCTGGCACCATGGCCACACTGCTAGCAACGGCATCATATGCCGATTGTGGCATTGAGTCCGGCTCGATCCGCATTCTGTCCAATGACTTTGGCGCTCTGCACGCCATGGTCGAGAAGGCACGCGAGTGCGAGACCGATAGCGTCACAATCGAACACAACGCCACTACAGAGCATCGCGACCTGCAGGTTGCCGCGCTGACAGCGAACCCAGCGGAATACACATCCGCAGTTGTTGCAAACAGCTCCATCGTTCCGCTGATGAACGAGGGTCTGATCCGCCCGCTGGATGACCTCGTTGCTAAATACGGTCAAGACCTGCAGCCGCAGCAGCTGATCACGATTGACGGCCAGGTCATGGCGATTGCCTTCATGGCGAACGCACAGCACCTTTACTACCGCTCCGACGTTCTTGAGCAGGTCGGTCTCGATGTTCCAACAACCTACGAAGAAGTTGTTGCCGCAGCACAGGCCATCAGAGACGCCGGCATCATGGAAAACCCGTTCGCAATGAACACCATGACAGGTTGGAACCTCGGCGAAGAGTTCGTGAACATGTATCTGGGCCATGGCGGCCAGTTCTTTGAGCCAGGCACAGCACAGGTCTCGATCAACAACGAGCAAGGCGTCGCCGCTCTCAACATGCTCAAGCAGCTGGTTGACCTGTCTGACCCGGACTTCCTGACATTCGACTCAAACGCGACAGCGGCTGAGTGGGAATCCGGCAACCTTGCGCTTGCCACAATGTGGGGTTCGCGCGGCGGCCCAATCCTTGATGACGAAGGCTCAACCGAAGAAATCGTGTCTTCGACTGTCCTGACAGGCGCGCCGACTGTTGGCGGTGGCGACACACCTGCATCGACACTGTGGTGGGACGGCTTCACGATCTCTGCCAACATCTCTGATGAAGATGCAGAAGCAACCTTCGCTGCACTGGTTCACGGCCTCTCGCCAGAGATGGTCGCGGAGAACAACGATCTGGCCGTGTGGCTGCTTGACGGCTTCGAACCTGGTCCAGCAGCAGCAGGTGTCGCGGCGACAGCGCAAAGCGGCGCACGCCCCTACCCGATGCTGCCGTTCATGGGCCTTCTGCACACAGCACTGGGCAACGAACTGTCTGACTTCCTGCAGGGCAACGAAAGCGCCGAGCAGGCACTGTCCGATGTCGAAGCAGCCTACACTGCTGCGGCAAGAGAACAGGGCTTCCTGTAATCTAAGCATGCTGACAGGGCGCGCATCGTCGCGCCCTGTCTTTCCTAAGGATTGGAGGCTCGAACATGCCACATCGCACTTTCTTCTGGTTCATGTTTCCCTCACTCCTTGCGATGATCCTGTTCATCGCACTGCCGATTGGCTCTGTCATGACGCAGTCGCTTTTCGTCAAACATGATCAGGTGACCATCGTCACCGAGAACTGCGGCCCCTTCGGATGCCAGGAAGAAGTCGTGGTCGATGTCGAGGCGACACGTGCGTTGCAGGAAGCTGACCCGCTTGGGCGCTTTAACGGATTTGGCACATACACTGACCGCAACCATCTGGCCTTTGCCGAAGTTTCTGAAGCCTGGAATACCACTGAAAGCTGGTCGGAATTCGGGTCATTCCTGATGAACCTGCCCTTCTATCGGGCCTTGGCATTCACGCTGTCCTATACTGCGATCGTGACACCTTTCGTAATTGTCCTTGGTCTGGCGATTGCGCTTGGCGTCAATTCACTGCCGCGCATCGTGAAGGGACCGACAATCTTTATCTCGCTGCTGCCGATGATCGTGACACCGCTGATCGGTGGCCTTGTGCTGTTCTGGATGGTGGATGCTGACGGTATTCTGGGTGCTGCCTTGCAAAACATCTTTGATGACCCGCGATTATCGGTCAAAGCCTCCGCACCACTCACGTGGCTGATGCTGTTCATTTACGGCATCTGGCACTCTGCCCCGTTTGCCTTTGTTGTCTTCTACGCGGGCCTGCAGACCGTGCCGAGCGAAACGCTGGAGGCTGCGCAGATTGACGGCGCAAACCGCTGGCAGCGCATCCGCTATGTCACAATCCCCTATATGATGCCGCTGGTTGTGTTCGTGATCCTGATCCAGCTGATGGATAACTTCAGGGTGTTCGAGCCGATCGTGGCCTTCTCGGCGCAGGCGAATGCGTCATCACTCAGTACATTTATCTACGATGATCTGCGCGGAGACACGGCGCTCTTCGGGTCCGCTGCCGCGACCTCGATGATGACAATCGTCGGTGTCTGTATCCTTCTGTCGCCAGTGCTGCTGCGCACCTGGCGCGACTTTAACCGCAAGCGCGCCTAGGAGAGGACAACCATGTCTGCTGCAACCCAAAGACGCCCCAAAGGCCTTGTCATCGTCTCCACCGGATTTGTCATTCTATGGCTGATCCTTGCGGCCTTCCCCTTTGTCTGGACCATGTGGGGTTCTTTCAAAGTCGAGGCCGACTTCTTCTCAAAGGCGGATTGGACCTATGCCCTGACGGGTGTGCGAACCACAGTTGAAACCGGCGCGCCTTTTACGGGCAATGGTTATTACGGCGCTTGGGTCACAAATGAATTCTGGCGCGCGGTGATGAATACAATGATCATCGTTGTCAGCGTCGTTGTGATTTCGCTGACGCTGGGAACCTTGGGCGGCTATGCGCTGGCGCGGTCGGGTTATCGCTATGCGTTCTGGATCCTGATGGCAGCCCTCGTGTTTCGGGCCATGCCGCATATCACGCTGGTATCAGGTTACCTTTTGCCGTTCTTTCAGTGGAACCTCTGGGGCCACCTACCCACGACAATCATCGTGCTCGTGGCTATCAATCAGCCGTTTACATTGTGGATGCTGCATTCCTTCTTTCTCAACATCCCCAAAGACATGGATGAAAGCGCGATGGTGGATGGGTGCACACGGTTTCAGGCGTTCCGCTATGTGATCATTCCGGTCATGTGGCCTGGCGTGATCACGACAGGGCTGTTTAGCTTCCTGCTGGCCTATAACGACTTTGCGGTGACATCGATGCTTCTGAGCCGAGAGAACCAGACAATGGTGCCAAAGATTGCGTCATTCCTCGGGTCAACTTTTGATGCAGGCAATGTGATGTATGCGGTTGCCGCCGTTGTATCAGCGATGCTGCCGCTCTTTGTGCTGGTGTTGTTCTTCCAGCGACAGATCGTGAGTGGCCTGACCGCAGGTGCCGTAAAAGGGTAAACACGACCAACGTTTCCACCTACCTGATGAGCAAGACCGATGAGCGAGTTTGAGGACGCCAAATCCCTGGTGCGCGCATACTATGATGCGCTGAAACAAGACCCCGAAGCTGCGATGAGCACCTATTGCGCGCCCGATCTGGTGTGGCAGGGCTTTCACCCGTTCGACGATTTCAGCAATGCGCAAGAAGTCGCAACACACTTCTGGAAACCGCTGCAGGCCGCACTGAGGCCGATGCAGCGGCGGCTCGACCTGTTTTTCGCCGGGCGCAACTTCATTGATGATGGCGCGTCGCTCTGGGTGGCCTCGATGGGTCACCTCATGGGGTTGTTTGATGGCGCTTGGCTGGGCATTCGTCCTACACGCAAGATCGCGATGCTGCGCTATGCGGCCTTTCACAAAGTCGAAGACGGTCGGATAACCCACGAGGCGATGTATTTCGACATTCCGCACCTCATGCAGCAGGCCGGACAGAATCCGTTCGGCCCGCAGACGGCTGCAACGCTTGTGCAACCGGGGCCACTGACCCATGACGGACTATACTTTCAGGACGTCGATCCGGCCGAGGGCGCCAAGACCATGGCAGCGATCAACGCCATGATCAGCGATATCGCCGGATGGACCGGCGGCGATATTTCGGGGCTTGAGGATGAACTCAGACGCACCTGGAACGAAGACATGATCTGGTGGGGTCCTGCGGGTATAGGCGCGACATACACGATCGAGCGTTACGCCAAACAACACGCAGGCCCCTTCCGCATGGCGTTCCGTGACCGGAAATTCATCGGGCACGTTGCTAAAATCGCAGAAGGATCATACGGCGGCTTTTTCGGACGCCCTAACCTGTCACTCCGCCATGAAGGCGGGTTTATGGGGATGCCAGCAACAGGCCAGTTCGGGGATATGCGCGTCATCGACATGTATCGCCGCGACGGGGACAAGCTGTCGGAAAACTGGATATTTATCGACTTGCTTCACTTCTGGAAGATGCAGGGTGTCGATATTCTCAAGCGCGCGACAGGTGTGCAATAGCACCTGCGCCGTGCAGCGCTAGACGACCTGAACGAACGCTGCCGTACACCAGTGACGCTTACTCTGCCGCGATTGGCCTGACGTTTGTGACCTTCAGTCTGCCAGGCCCCCACGCCCGCACGTCATTTGATCTGACGGCTTCGCGCAGCTTTGCCATGCGGCCGCGACGCTCGTCGCCTGGCATTCTGATCGCCTGCAGGATCGCGTGATCCATCGCGCGATGCGAGAACGGGTTGGCAATGACGGCGTCTCCGAGTTCAACGGCTGCCCCGGCGAATTCTGACAGCACAAGCACGCCGTCATCATCGACGCGCGAGGCAACAAATTCCTTGCAGACCAAGTTCATGCCATCTGCCAGCGGTGTAATCCAAGCCACGTCGGCCGCCTGATAATAGGCAATCAGATCGGCAAACGGGATCGCACGCGAAATCAGCGTGATCGGCTGCCACTCGAACGAGCCAAAGCGGCCATTGATCCGGCCTGCGGCTTGCTCAATCTCGTTTTGAATTTCCTCATATGCGCGCATATTCCGGTTGGCCGAGACCGACACATGCATCAAGCGCACCTTGCCATGCAGATCGGGTTCGGCTTCAAGAACCCGTTCAAAGCTGGCAAGCTGCTCGACACCGCCTTTGGTGTAGTCGGTGCGTCCGACACTCAGGATCAACTGCTGATCCCCCATCTCGTCCCGGATCGCCTTTGCTGCTTCATGCACTTCAGGCTGGTTCGCCCGCGCATCAATGAAATCGGTGTCCACGCCAAGTGGTGTGTAGCTTACCGAAACCTCGTGCCCGTCATAGCTGATCCGTGTCGGTACAGAGCGTTCCGTCAATGCGGTGCCATCAGTGATCCATTTGTCAGGAACACGTTCGCGCGACACGATGTCAGCATCGAAAAGGCTTTGGACCACGGAGACAAAGTTGGCTGCGAACCGCGGGATGTGAAAGCCCACATCGTCACAGGCCAAGAGGCTCGCGACAATTTCCTTGCGCCACGGCAGCACATTGAAAACGTCTGCTGACGGGAACGGCGTATGGTGAAAGAATGCGATACGCACATCTGGGCGCATACTGCGCAGATAGCCTGGCACAAGCCAGAGATTGTAGTCATGCACCCAGACCAGCGCACCTTCTGCTGCTTCGGCCGCAGCCGCCTCTGCAAAACGGCGGTTCACATCCCGAAAGTTTGCCCAGTCGACAGGGTCGTAGTTGTAGCGTTCCTTGAATGAATGCAGGATCGGCCAGAATGCCTCTTTCGAGGTCACATGGTAGAATTCCTTGACCTGTGCGGATGTCAGCGGAAGACGCGACACGGTATATTGCCCGTAGTCGTCATCAATCTCGATTTTTTGCGCAAAGCCAGGATTTTCAAGATCGTCGGCAAGTTTCCAAGCCACCCACGACCCGTGATTGACACTGCCAAAGAAGCTTTTGAGCGTCGGGACAATCCCGTTCGGGCTTTTATTCTCGCGCAGGACGGTTTTGCCGTTCTCTTCGACTTCTTCGTAAGGCTGGCGGTGATAAACAATCACGAGTTCTGATGACATGGGGGGACTCCTTAGGCTTTCGCCAGCATGTTTTTTGTGAGGATTGCTTCTGCGATACCTGCAACGCCGACGCCTTTGGCGACATGGACGTGCTCCAGTCCAGAAACCGCATCGATCAGGGCGTCTTCTGATCCGCCAACAGCGACCGCAGGCAAGCCAAGCTTGAGCATCGAAAGGTCGTTGAGCGTGTCACCGGCAACGAGTGTGCGGCGGTTGTCGATTTCCAGATGTTCGAGAAGGCGCAATAGTGATGGGCCTTTGCTGACATCCTTTGGCAGAACATCAAAAAAGCGATCATCCGAAATCAGGGCATCAAGGCCCATATCGGCTACGATATCGAGAGCGCGACGATCAAATGTGTCGGGGTCCATGTCATAGCTGACACGGTGGCGGAAGCCGGTGGATTGCAGGCGGAGACCATCAATCTTGGTCAGTGCCGCCTGCACGCGCCCATTGGCGTTGGCCCACGCCTTTTCGATTTCTTCTTCAAGCGGCGCAATCGGGACGAGAAAGTGATCCCGGTCAACGGAGGCAATGGTGGTGCCAACATCACCGACCACATAGTCGGGTTTGGGTACACCTTTTTTGCGGGTAAGTTCGCGGACAAAATTCGGATCGCGTCCTGTCACAAAGATCAAACCGATGCGCTGCCGGTTTGCCTCGATAAAGCTGTAGAATTTCTGCCGGTCCTCTTCGCTTCCACCCAGAAATGTACCATCCAGGTCTGTAGCGAGCACCAGTTCCTTTTCACGGATTGCTGTCTCGGGGAATGTTTCGTGACGGGTCATGAGATCCTTTCTGCAAGAGTTGCTATGTCTTCTTTTGTTGCGGGGTGGTTCAACGCCAGCCCCATCGCACGCGGTTCAGCCTCGATTGGCCTTGCCCAGAGTGAAGCAAAGGCGTGTCCGAGGTCTGCTTGGTCGTGGAGAATTGCGTTGACGGTTTCGCATATTGGCATGCTAACGCACAAACGGCGCGCAAGTTCCGTTACAGAGCTCGCATTGGCCTCGCCCTCCACAACAATTGGTTTGCCATCAAAGCATTCATAGCGGGCAATGCCCTGTCCTAGCTGATGTCCCGGTGCCATATTGCGCGAGGTTGTGCTGGAGCAGGTCAAGGAGAGGTCGCCGATGCCTGAAAGTCCGGTGACGGTTTCGCGGCGTCCGCCCAGTGCTTCGGCAAGTCCCTTCATTTCATCAAGACCGCGCGTGATCAGCGCAGCCCGTGTGTTTTCCGCAAACCCTGCCCCCGTCATCATCCCGCAGGCAATCGCGATGACGTTCTTGACCGCGCCGCCTACCTCGACGCCGATCAGATCATCGGAGACATAGGCGCGGAAGCTTTCGGTGCTGAGCGAAACAGCCAGACGCGCGGCCGGGCTCATGTTGGGATGCAGCCGGTCATTGTGGGAAAACGGAAATGCAACGGTGGCCGATGTGGGGTGGCCTTTGGCGACCTCCTTGGCAAATGTTGGCCCTGAGACGGCACCGACGGGGTGGCCTTGCAAGACCTCTTCCACAATCTGCGACATCAGAAAACCAGTGCCTGCCTCGATGCCTTTTGCACAAACGGCGACGGGGATTCCTTCCGGGATAAAAGTCCGCATTTGCTGGGCAACCTCGCGCAAACTTCTTGAGGGGACAACGATCAGGACCGCCTCTGCACCCAAAAGCGCCTCATCCAATGCGCTGGTTGCTTTCAGTTCCTCAGGCAAATCAACATCTGGCAGCAGCGCCTGATGGCGGTGATTTTCATTGATGTCTGCAATGACCTCGGCATTCCGACCCCAGAGCCACGTCGCAACGCCGGAACGGGCAAGCGTAGCGGCCAGCGCGGTGCCCCAGGAGCCTGCACCAACAACGGCAACTTTTGCGTATTTCTCTGCGATATGTGGTGTGCCGCCGGTGGGCAAATCTTGATGCTTCATGTGGACCTCTCAGGGACTGGGTTTCGCGCGCTGGTTCAGATACGCGATCTGGGGCTGTGACGGAGGGGCTACAGAATGTGCATACACTCAACATGGAAACCGTGACGCTGCGGTCAATGCTGCGGGTGCAAAAAACTGCTGAAATCTATGAAACAGGGGCACGGAATGTCAGTTTCTGTTGATGAAATGCGTGGCATTCCAGCAAACACGCCCAAAAATTAAGCAACAAATCGTCGCATACAATCTCTCGGATGTCGTTTCTTGACCCTCATCACAGCCGACATACATTCTGCAGTGCAGCAACACAGGAGCAATTATCAATGTCGCAACCGGTCAGAACAGCCATTTTCCCTGTCGCAGGTCTTGGCACGCGTTTTTTGCCGGCGACAAAGGCAACTCCAAAGGAACTGCTGCCGGTAATTGATACACCGCTGATCCAATATGCGATTGACGAGGCACAAGAGGCTGGCATCGAACGCATGGTGTTTGTCAGTCATCCCTCCAAGCAGGCAATTGAACGCCATGTGATGGACGACGCAAAACTTCGCGCTGAACTCAGGTCGCGAGGAAAACGCGACCTTGAAAATGAACTGCGCGACGCAGCCCTTTGCCCTGAAAGCGACGATGTCGTCTTTACCATGCAGCACGAACCCCTCGGCCTCGGTCATGCTGTCTTGTGCGCCAAAGATCACGTGCTGCCTGGACCTGTTGCTGTCATCCTTCCTGATGATCTGATCCTTGGCCAAAGCTGCCTGCCCGAGATGATAGATGCCTATGCTGCAAGCACTGCGGGTCATATGGTGGCCACGATGGAGGTGGCACTTGAAGAAACCAACAAATACGGAATCCTCTCAGGCGCGCGCCATGGTCGCCTGTTTGCAGCGGATGGCATTGTTGAGAAACCGGCTCCACAAAACGCGCCGTCAAGAGAGGCCGTTGTCGGTCGCTATATTCTGGATGAGTCGATCTTTGCTGATCTGAGCGGACAAGAACCCGGCGCTGGCGGCGAAATACAGCTTACCGACGCGATTGATGCAGGACTTGCACGCCTCGGGCTTCACGGTTTCAGGTTCTCCGGTACGCGCTTTGATTGCGGTTCAAAAGCCGGGATGTTGCGCGCCATTCTGCATCTCGCTGCGCAGGACGAAGAGTATCGAGACGTGTTGATCGAAGCAGGTTTGGGTCAGAGTGCGCCCGAGGCCGCCTAGAAAGCCGCCTCGCTACTTGTAGCTGTAGCGCGTGTTATAGGCATAACCGTAACCGCCGCGGCTTTTGGCTTTCTTAGGATCGAAATCGTTCAGGATGGCACCTGATACCTTGACGCCGCTCGTGCCCAACACCTTGAGCATCGCTTGCACCTCGCCCGGATGTGTTTGCGCAAAGCGGGTGACTGCAATGACCGCGCCGGCAGCCCGTCCCAGAACAACAGGGTCGGTCACGGCCAGCACCGGTGGTGCGTCGATGATGGTCAGATCGAATTCCTGATCCAGCCGTGCGAGCAATGCCGCCAGATCAGGCCGCATGAGCAGTTCTGCGGGATTTGGCGGAAACGGCCCCGCCGGCAGAACGCTGAGCCTGTCGACTTTACTCTGCAGCACTGCATCTTCAAACGACGTCTCTCCAGCAAGGACCTGTGCCAGACCGGGGTTGTCGCGCGGGATATCGAAGTATTTGCGCTGTTGCCCTCGGCGCATGTCCGCATCCATCAGACAAACCCGTTGGCCCGCCTCAGCAGCAACTGCTGCAAGGTTCGCACTGATCAGGCTTTTGCCTGACCCCGGCGCAGTACTGGTCAGCACCAGCGATTTGTTCTTTGCATCAAGCATCGCGAAATGCAGGCTGGTTCGCAGTGAACGCAAACCTTCGACAAACAGTGAGTCTGGCGTTTCAATTGCCACAAGAGGCAGCGACCGGGCGCTGTTCTTGGACCGCGCTGCGGCAGGATGCTTGTTCAGCGTCGCAAATACCGGCAATCCAAGAGCTTCGAGATCTTCGGCGCCGTCGACCGTCTTTCTCAGGTAGCTGCGCAGTAGCACCCAAGTCATCCCGAGAACCGTGCCAAGGATAAGCGATAGCGCCAGCACAACCATTGTCCGTGGCGCGACGGGACGGATTGCTGTCCGTGCGCTGTCGATCACCCGCACATTGCCGATTGTACTAGCACGCAACACTTCAAGCTCCTGCGCGCGGTTGCGAAGTTGGATGAACACCTCTTGTGCCAGTTCGACGTCTTGCGTGAGATTGATGACTTCCCGCTGCGTTGCTGGAAGTGTCCGTACCTCTTCCTCAAGCTCTGCAAGTCGTGCCTCTGCACGGCCACGCGCACCCAGTAGTCGCTGATATTCAGGATGGTTTGGCGTGTATCGCTCGGCCAATTCTTCCTCAAGCGCGTCTAGCTCAAGAAGTTCGGTCTCAACAGCACGGATTTGCGTCAGAAGTGCTTCGCCCTCTGCACCGAGGTTGATGGCCTGTTGTTCCTGCCGATAGGCGTTCAGTGCAGCTTCAGCCTCCTGAACCGCTTGACGGGCGTCAGGGATCTGGCCTTCGATAAACGCCAGACTGCTTTCGGCCTCAGCCGCGCTGCGCTCGGCATTCTGCGCGAGATAGGCCTGGGCAATTGCATCCAGTGTTCGGCGTGCAAGTTCAGGTGACTGTGACCGATATTCAAGCCGTAGGATGCCGGAATTGCGCCCTTGTTCCGCGACTGTCAGGCGTTCACGAACGCGTTGGATAGCTTCTGTTTCGGGAAGTTGCACGAGGCGATACTGACGCCCTGTCTGTCCTACCAAAACTCCGACTCGCAGCGAAAACCCTGTCTCGGGATCAATAAGGAGGTCACCGACCTGACCCGGCACAGTTCGCCCGTCCGGAAGCCAGACGTCGAAGGCGCCTGTTCCGGCCGCCTCCAGAAGGATGTCTTCTCCCAACCATGCTGCCGGTACGTCGAGAAGCTGCAATTCAATTTCATCCCCCTGGCGGGCGAAGGGCGATAGAAACGCCCAATCCGGAAGGGAAAAACTTTGTGTCGCAAGTAAATGACCGACGATTGGTGCTTCGACAGGCTCTGCAATCCAAGCGAGGTTGAGGCGCGAGACGGCGCGGCCAAGAACCAGACGCGACTTAATGATTTCGATCTCAGTGACAGCGCGAGGGCTATCGCCTGACAGATCCGCTAGGCTGCTGGGAAGTGCGAGTTGACTGGACTTTTCTTCCAGCTGAAGCAGCCCATCAGCCTGATAGGTGCGCGGCGTGTTCAGGATGTAGAAAATCCCCGCAAGGCCCGCGAGGACGATAAAGACGAAGATTGTGAATTTGCCAGCCCAAAGGCGGCTCAAGAGATCCAGAAGATCAATCTCGTCATCATTGCTGGTCTGCTGAACCTGATCGCCCTCGTTCGCCATAGCGTGTCTTTACCGCCCGCCCAAACGTGCGGCCCAGGCCTGAGTCGCTTCTTGAATTTGCGCAAAGACCGCTTGGTGGAACTCGATGCTTCTGCGATAGGGGTCCGGAATATCGCCATCACCGGTCCACCGGCTGAGCCGCATCACACGCCCGGAAATCCCGGGAACAATCTTTTCTACTTCTCGGCGGTGTCCGCCTTCGAGAACAAGAATAAGGTCATTTTCGGCGGCAATCTCTTTTGTGAATTGGCGCGCGCTGTGTTCACCAACAGCGACCCCCGCATCCTCTGCAACACGGCGGGCGTGCTCGTCCACATCGTTCCCCACCACCGCAGCAATCCCTGCGGAAGATACAGTGTAATGAGGCAAGTCTGCACGCAGGAGCGCCGCCGCAATAGGCGAGCGGCAAATGTTACCAACACAAACAGTAAGCAGTCGCTGCATGAACCCTAGATTCCGTTGAGTGTATCTGTGGTTGTATTGACAGCGCCCACGGTCGGAAGCAACCCAAGGATCGTATCATTCCACCGTTGCCGCGGCGATCGGGTCACGTAGACGACATCACCGGGCTGCAGCAGGAAATCTGTCCCCAGAAGAAACCCGGTCGGCGATGCCACAGACAGCTGGAAAACACGCATGGCGGCTGGTGTTCCGCGGAAAACAAACACACCGCGTGCATCTGCCCGGATCTGATTGATCCCCCCCTGCCCGGCAAGCGCTTGTGTCAACGACAATTCTTCACCTTCGAGGTCGATGCTTGCGGATTGATTGACCTCGCCAAGAATGAAGACTTCTTCGCTCTCTCGCTCAGGCACATAGACGACGTCACCAGCGCCAAGGACGGGGTTGTTTGAAACGACACCTCGCGAAAGAAAAGCATCAAGATCGACATTATAGGTCCGATTGTTGCGCTGGATTGTGACGCGTTCGGCATCGGCATTGTCCTTGAGGCCACCAGCAGCGTTGATGGCGTCCACCAGAGTCATCGGAACAGTCGTCAATGAATGGCGCGACGGCATCGCCACCGCGCCGGTGACATTGATTGCCTGACTGTTGAACGCAGCAACCCGCACTTCGAGTTGCGGATCAGCAATATATTCTGCAAGTCTCAGGCGCAGATCGGTGCGAATGTCTTCAGGTGCGAGACCCGCGGCCTGCACTTGCCCTACAAAAGGATAGAAGAAGGTGCCGTCAGACTGGACGCGGAAACCGCTTTCGGCCGCGCTGCGCTGTGGCCCCGCTGGCATCGTAAGTTCTGGGTGATTGAAAACAAGCACACTCAGAACATCGCCAGGACCAATCCGGTATTTCCACCCCGAGGGGCCTGCGAGCGTGGCGCTTTGTACCGGAGTCGAGGAAGCGGGGTTGAATTGCCTGATGTTCTGCGCGTCAAGCTGGATGACCGTGACTGTGGGCGGAAGCTCGGTTTGAGCCTCTCGGGTCACGGGAAACTCGCTAAAGCCATCTGCACAAGCGCCCAGCAATGTCAGGCAGGTCAACAAAAGCAGCAAACGCTTCAATTGGTTCACTTATTCGACCCCCTCGCCGCTACGTTGTGTTCTAGTGCTTATCATCTACCGGCGCGGATTTGGCAAACACTTGAAACAAAAATGACTGCACCAATCTCTCGGTGCAGTCATAACTCAAATCACACTTGCGAAAACCTGTAGTTATCGCAGACTGACTTAGTTGTCGCTGTCGTCCTCGGAGCCGCCACCAGAGTCGCTGGAGCTAGCTGCGAGAAGTGCTGCGAGAATCGCTACTGGGATAACCCAGCCTGGGATGCTGCCGTCTTCTTCCTCGACGATCACTGGTGGAGCCACTGGCTCTTCAACGATCGCACCCATCAGGCCGCCAGCGTTTACAGAAGAAGCTGCAAATGCTACGATTGCAGCTGTAGAAATCATTTTGATGTTCATTCGAAATCCCTTTCGACATCTGGTTTCAGTAAGGGCACCGCAATCGTCCGCAGTATCCGCTCACTATCTCGATACCAAATCTGAAAACATATTCAAGGGTTAGAAGTGATTAACGCAGCATTTGAATGTCGATTTCGCCTACCGGGGCAGAAATCCATTGCCGAGACTGCCAAATCTGGCCACTTGAAGCGATCCAATAGAGATTACTGAACTGCCCTGCCCTGCCTGCGCATCCTTCGCCGACCAAGCGCACGTTGCGGCGCTGTCCGTAAATCTCGAGCACATCATCTCGGATCGTTTGCACCTGACATTCAAAGCGGGCGCGTACAATCGCATCATTTCCACCGATGTAATCGTGCACACGGGCATAACGACCTTGCCCGCTTACAAGCGCATTGTAGACGACGCTTAAGTCTGCCCCCATCAGGTCATTGCCCAATCCCCTTGTGCCAGCAACCAGCCCGTTCTGCGTAATAATGGCGATGCCTCTGTCTTCAGCCCATGTCACATAGCCATTATTTTCGGTAACGCGCGCCAGCAATGACGCGTCATCTTCCGACACCGGCGCAAAAAGCATCAGGTCCTGTGGCGCATTTTCAATCATTTCGCGAGACAGGCCGGATCTTGGATCCGGTGAAGTATCGTCTGTGTCGAACCCGGCAAGATCAGTCGCCAGATCCAGAGACGTGCTGAGAATTGTTGTTTGCTGAAGTGGTCCGCAGGCAGAAATGCCGACCAGCAAAGTGATTAGCGCCAGTAGTCTCATCGCCAGAAACGCCCCCAACCGTCAGTAAGTGCCACTTCGTGACTGCCGCGAATGCGCTCGTAAAGCCGTCCGTCAACGCGCAACCGCGCCCCTCCGTCACGACTGAGCGATGCAAGGCTGACGTTCGCGCTATCGCGTGTGGCATTCCCGAGCGCCCAATCAAATGGGACCGTAATCCTGAAGCCTTTGTCGAAAGATCCTTCACCGAATTCCTCGAATGGGACATCCGTAAAGGTCGCATATGCTCCGACCTTCCAGCCGTTGGCAAATTCCCGGTCTAGCCGGAATGTGGCACCCCAATCGCCCGCAAGATAGCGGCCCACATCGACCTGGCCGTGAAAACCATTCTCAAATGCATAGTAGAGAGACGCATGCCCGGTGACCACGTCATAGGTGCCCCCGATATCGTCGAAGGACTGCGCACCGAACCCAAGATCGTATTCACGCTGGACGACATAGTTCAGCTCAGCCCCCAAGGCGAGACGACTGTCGACGGGTTTCCAAAGCAATTCGGTTGACGCGCCGGCAAACATGGTCTCGAGATAACCAAGCGAAGCACGGCTATAAAGCGCTTCGCCAGGCCTGCCGTACCAGTGCAAGGCCAGGTTCTCGATACCGACCGTTCCGACTTCTCCGTACTTTCCGACATTTCGGCGAACGGGATGCAAATCAGAAGCCGCAATGCTCGCGTCCTGTCTGTTACCTGAAATGCGATAGCGCGCGCGGCCTTCGAGGAACAAATTGGGTTGGATCGCATATGAGAGCGCAGCCTGGACCCCATATTCCGTCCGCAACGGATCGCGACCGTCAAAGAGCTGCAGCGCAACGAAAGGCGAAATCCCCCAAAGGAGCCGCTCATCCCGCGCAGTCAGTCCTGTTGCGATATCGAGTGGCGCTTCAGCGATTTCTGAGCGCGCTAACATCGATGCAGCAGCGTCTGGTTGATTTTCCAATGCCTCAAGATCGCTTCGTGCGATTGTCACCGCTGATATCGGAATGCCATCTCTCGTCGGGATGATCGTAAAGCTGTCGATATCGCGCGGCATTGTCGCTGTCAGAATCCGGGCGACCCGTCCGACGGCCTGTGCCTCAGCCCGATATCTTTCATTTTCAAACGCAACACTGACGCTCCGTTGGCTCCGCGTGATTGCCGTCAGGCGTAAGCCGTCGCGCGCCAGAGCAGTCTTGGTCGCTTGAACGTTGCTTTCGGGCAATCCTGTTGAGGACGGCGTTACCTGAACAGATCCGCGACTTATCACAGGCTGAGGCGCGGATTCGAAGCCGCTCGACGCAACCCTGTCATTTGGTGTGGCGGCGATGGTTGCGGCCAAGCCGAAATCAACCCCGCCCAACCAATGTGCGCTGAGATAGAAGTCATCTGAAGGAGAAAACGTGAGCCCGAAATTTAGCGGCGTGTCACGTTCAACAATCCCGATATTCTCTTCGCGCGCATAAGCGTCACTCGAATACTCCGCAGTAAATGTCAGGGCCTCAGACACTTTCCATTCGACACCGCCGAAGAGCGCAGCATCGCCGCGAAAAAACTGATCGAATGACGGCTCGCCTCCCTCACCGACATCGAGCGCGGGACGTATCTTCAGCTCGTCAAATACCGCACCGAGCGGATTTTCAAATCCGCCTTCGGTGGCGAGCCTTCCCCACCCCAAGCCAAGCGTTGTTCTGATACGTGGCGTTACCGTCTTGGTCGCGACGACATACTCGCCGGTATAGATGCCTGTCCCCATGAAGTCGCGCAATCCGACCGCAAGCGCTGGCCGCCAGCTTCCTTCCGGGAAAATCTGGTAGTGAAGGTCGAAACTCCGATCGAAAATTGGATCGAACCCGGGACCAGAGAATTCATCAAGCCTGCTATAGCGGAACGCACCGCTAAGCTGCGGCGTGATCTGGAAATTCAGAGTAATCCGTTGCTGGTTTTCAAATCCACCGAAAGATATCCCCAGTTCAGCATCTTCCCTGACGTCCGCCGTGGGCATTTCGACCAAACCGGGGGTGCCGAAATTCGAGAAGCTCCCAGAGATCGTGTCTGCCCCCAGAGGCGATCCGACAACAAAGATCAGAAACCCCGAATAGATTGCTTCTTTCATGAAACGGCCCCCACCAGGCGCAAACCCATCGCGCTACATCGCATCTTTGTCAGAAGTCCTGGCGCGAGACAACCGGACAACTGGGCGACGTCAGCCGGCCCGATGACTGAAACCTGCCATTTTTCTAATGAGTCGCGGGATAGGAGCCCTCGATCGGTTTGGCGGATAAACTTAAATTAGTTTACCTTTTTACTCGGAAATCGCTAACCCACTGTTTCCAGTCAATTGTGTCATTAACCGTTTATTAATAAGGCAAAAATAAGGCTGACTGTTGACAGAATGCCGGGACTGCGCAAGCATTCTTGCCAATTGTATACATACATAGACCAATAGATCTGACTGATCGTCGTCACCGGCAGGCCATTAATGCCTTGAATCTCTCAGACCGTGAGTTGGCGTCACGAGCGCAGAATACAGGCAGCGAGACCAACGTAGCGCACGGGTTGAAAACCCGCAGGACATTCGCGTGCATCCAATCGAGGGTGCACATCATTCGGTTCGAGGAATCCATCGTTGGCAGATGCCGGCGACCTTGAGGCCGTTTTGCAAAGGTGGGGTATTTGCAATGACTGACCAAATTAACGTGCTTCTGAGTGATGATGAAATTATAGATGATGGTCTGGCTGTAGCGACCGATCTTGATGATTACGCTCCAGGTTCAACCGCAGAAATACTTGCCAGCGGCGTTGATATTGGTGGAACAGTTACTTTCAAGATTGACCATGTCAGTGGCCCCGGAGAAGACGGTATTTATGGCACCGCTGATGACACGATCGTCGATCTTGGGGGTGATGGCCATGAGAGTTGGAGCGTCACAGACGGTGGTGAAGGTGACCTGGATGGTCTTGAGAATGGGTCGATCACGACGCAATGGTATGTCAACCCCGACGACAGCCTCGACGAAACCTTCATACTTGCCGCAACCAGTGAGACAGACGTTGCCTACTGGAGTTTCACTGATAGCCTCCCCGCCCCCATCGGCATTAGCCAAGTCGAGTCTGATTTAGATCTCACAGCGTTAGATAGCCCCGATTACCAAGACGAAAGTGGCGCCGTTTGGACAAACGACATCTTCGGCGCCGGAACCGGCGTGATCTCGCCGTTTGTCCGCATCCAGGCCACTGGCAACGACAGTTCACAAGACGGCATCAATACGTCCGGCGAAATCAACAATGACGAAAAAGCACAGGCCAACGGATACACCCGTGACTTGCTTTTGAGCGAAGTCGCCCTTTTCAATGCCTCGAACAACGAAGTTCTTGACGGCATCGACCCGGACGACCCAACCGACGATTTCGCGGGCAATTTCTACGAGTTCCGGCTAGACATCAACGAAAACTCCAATGCCAAGGGTGAGCAGTACATTTCGCTGGACGAGGTCATGATCTTTGTCTCAACCGAGGCAAATCTGACACTCAGCTCTGGATATATTGTTGATAACAAGTCGAGTACCGATTTGACGAACGAGTTGCTGGCAACGAATAGCCTTGATGCCAGTCAGTTGGCACTCGTCTATGACCTTGATGCGCTCAATGATAATTGGGTCGCCCTGAATTACGACCTGCAAGCAGGCAGCGGCGTAGGCGACATCGCCCTCTACATCAAACAGTCCGACTTCACTGACGCGATTAGCCTTCTGAATGACACCGATGCAGGCAGCACTTTCGACGGCACTGCAAGTACCACATACGTCTATCTGATCTCATCGATGGGCGCCGAAGGTGTCGGCGAGGCTCCTGAGCTCAACGCGGATGACACCTATGCGAATAGCGGCCAGACACAGGCCGCGGACTGGGGTATCAGTGACGGCTTCGAAGAGTGGTCCGTTCTCAAGGCGCAGCCTTTCGGTGCAATCCAAGGCTACAAATACCAGGACGATAACGCCGACGGCATCCTCAATGGCGATGAAAGCGGCATTAGCGGGTGGCACATTTACCTCTACGCAGATGCCAACGGCGATGGCCAGTTCACAATTAACGACGTCTACAATGTGGATGGCACGCCAATCTCTCCTGTCCGCCAGTCACAGACTCTCACACTGGAAGCAGCTGGAGGCGACGCCACTCTTGTGGGTTCTTATTCCTTCGACGGTGTCGCAGTGGGTGACTACTGGCTGGTTGAGCAGAACTTTGAAGGATGGTTCAATTCTGATGAAAACTCCAAAACCTTCATTGACCCACTGACGAACGAAGAAGTTCTGTTTGTCCACTCCGACCTGATTTCAGTCACAACTGGCGATATCATCGGTGACACGGATGCCGAACGCGAGACGACAAGCTTCCTCAACTACCAGAAGGTCGCAATCTCGGGCATCAAATACGAAGACGGCGATGCAGATGCCGCGACAACAAACGATCAGACACCGCTTGCCGGCGTCACAATCTATCTCTTCTTTGCAGACGGCACACCCGTCCTGGGGACAGGTGGCAACCAGCTCACAGCGGTGACTGGCGCCGACGGCAAATACAGCTTCACTGATCTCGATCCGGGAGACTACATCGTCTCGGAGACCGACACTTTCGGCGACAGCGATGATGGCACCGCATCCTCCGTCACCGTCGGCACCGGCGAGACCGCAAAGACATACTATGCCGTCGACGATATCACAGAGACAGGCACCATTTCGCTCGCATCAGGACAGTCATCAGACACCAACGACTTCCTCAACTACCAGAAGGTCGCAATCTCGGGCATCAAATACGAAGACGGCGATGCAGATGCCGCGACAACAAACGATCAGACACCGCTTGCCGGCGTCACAATCTATCTCTTCTTTGCAGACGGCACACCCGTCCTGGGGACAGGTGGCAACCAGCTCACAGCGGTGACTGGCGCCGACGGCAAATACAGCTTCACTGATCTCGATCCGGGAGACTACATCGTCTCGGAGACCGACACTTTCGGCGACAGCGATGATGGCACCGCATCCTCCGTCACCGTCGGCACCGGCGAGACCGCAAAGACATACTATGCCGTCGACGATATCACAGAGACAGGCACCATTTCGCTCGCATCAGGACAGTCATCAGACACCAACGACTTCCTCAACTATGAAGCTGGGACGATCCAAGGGTACAAATTCTGGGACATGGATCGCAGTGGCACATGGGACTTCGAGGACACGAACAATAATGGTGTCCGTGATGACGAAGAAGTGGCCCTTGCAGGTGGCGAAGCCGGTGCCAAAGGCTGGACGATTGAACTCTATCAGGATGATGGCGACGAAATCTTTAACGAGATCACACCGATCCGCACAACTGTCTCTGATGAGACTGGCTTCTGGTCTTTCGACGATCTCGAAATGGGTATCTACTTTGTCAAGGAGGTGCTCCAACCGGGCTACGTCCAGACGACACCGGACGCATTCGGTGACGGCTTCTTCAAAGTGGAGATCTCAGCATCGGGCGAAGTCGTGCTCTCTGACATGGCGGGTGACCTCCTGCTCTTCGGCAATGACATGATTGACGGGCCCGGCGTGCGGACACCTGGCTTCTGGCAAAGCAAACTGGGTCAGACGTTCTGGAATGGTGACCCGGCCGACGACGGCGACATCCAAGACCGAGGCATCGAGAAAACAGGCGATGAATTCGCAGACGATGATGTCATTGTCTTGCGATACGGAGAGCAACCGGACGAAAACACCAACCCTGACGAAATTCCGCCTTACTGGGATTTGATAGGCGACGGCGAGCTTCGTCTGTTGATCGGAGACTGGGATTGGAGTGCCGTTCAGGAAGGTGACGAGGAGTGGTATCTCGATGGGGCTGGCATCACACTTGTTGAAGCGCTCAACGCACTTCAGGGTAATGGCCTTGATGGCGAAAAGAACCGAGGCAAGGACTGGGGCAAGACCGAACTGATCGAGAGAGATCTGGTTGCCTCTTGGCTGAATGTCATGGCTGGCAACGATCCGAACATGACGACCCCGCTCGGTGAAGATGCGATGTATTGGATCGATCAGGCGATCTATTACCTCAACGGCCTCAATGAGGCTGATCGCGGCGACAAGAAAGCGGCTTGGGGGTCTGGTGTGCGCTATGACTCTGATAACGATGGCGATATTGATAGTGATGATGCCTTCACCGAGTCAGGGTCTGACATCCACACAGCCTTGGACGGGTGGAACAATTCCGGTGACCTATATGCCTTCAATGTTGCGTTTGATGGCGACAACGGCGGCACTGTGTCAGCACAATCGTACTACAGCGCCGAAGATCAGTACGAAGGTGTGGCTTGATCACCCATAGTCGGCGCGGCGGTGACGTCGCGCCCGCGATCATCGTACAATCAATGGAGATCAGAGCATGCAGGGCTTGATGCAGGATATGGTGCCGCTTTCATCTGAAAGGCACAAAGATGCCAGCATCTCCCGTGATGCGGGCTTCAGTTTTTCGAACAAAATGACTCATGTGCCGGTGCTGCTGAGCGAATTGCAAAGTTTGTCGCGCGACTACGCAACCGGCTTCTTGCAGGCTGATGATAAAATCGCATTGGTCGCAGTTTTGGGCCTTCAAGCTGAAGAAAATCTATATGTCGACCAGAAGGGCAGTTGGGCTGTCAGCTACATTCCGGCAATGCTGCGTCAATATCCTTTCGCAGCTCTAGTCGATAACCAGAGCGAAAAAAGCAAAGCGGTTCTTTGCGTAGCGTCGGGGTTTGAAGGATTAAATAACGAAGGCCGAGGACAACCGCTTTTTGATGCGGAAGGCAAGCCAACAAAGCTGACCATGTCAGCGCGCGAGTTCGTCTCTCAGACATCTGCCGATGCTCAGAGGACAGAATCCTTCGCACGAATGCTGCGCGACAGGGATTTGCTTGTGCCGCTGAAAGCAATCTTGCAAGGGCCGGAAGGTGAGACGAGAGGTCTCGAGGGGCTATATGTAGCAAGCAAGAAAGCAGTTGATGCGCTGTCAGCCGAAGATCTCAAAACCATGCAGCAATCCGGAGCTCTGGCGGCTATTCACACGCACTTGGCGAGCATTGCCAATCTTCAGGCACTCGCAAACCGGATCAGAAAATCAGAAGCGTCGGTGTTTGATGCTTAGAGAACACCGCGTTTTCAAAAGACTGATTTTGATCAAAAGAGATTAAGGCAGCTTACATGGCAAGCAAGACGCTTTTTCAAACAACTATGCGGACTGCGCGAAGTCAGCGTTTCAGCCTTCTAGTGCTCAGTTTCCTGGCAAACATTCTTTTATTGGCATCATCTATATATATGCTCCAGGTCTTCGATAGAGTTCTCGCCAGTGGATCCCTGGACACTTTGATCTGGCTGTCTGTGATCGCCATATTTGCAATTATCACCTACGGCTTCCTTGAATTCGCACGGCGCAAGATTTTGAACCGTACAGGAGCGTGGGTCGCTAGCGAGTTGTCGCCAGCGGTCATCAAACGCACGATCTCGGCTCGATTAGAGCATGGACGGTCACCAGCAGGGCTTGGAGACGTCAAAGATGTCCGCAATTTCCTCGCAGGCGATGCCATTCTGGCATTTCTTGACGCACCTTGGACCCCCGTCTTTATTACTGTTATTTGGCTGATGCATCCATTTCTTGGAATGATTGCAGTGGCTGGTGCGATCATGCTTTTTGCGATCGGTGTTTTACACGACATCCTAACAAGGCACAGGGCTTCAACCGCTGCCATGCAGATGCGCGAAGTGAACAACGACGCGCAGGCCTACGTGGAAAATGCTGAAACGCTTGCCGGTATGGGAATGGTTGAAGCGGTCTTGGCAAACTGGAAACGCAGCAGGGCGCAAGCCGAAGCTGATGGGAGTCAAGCGGAAGAGACGTCTAGTGTGCTCTACAATCTATCGCGCTCTCTGAGGCTCGCATTGCAGATTGCAATCCTTGGTACGGGTGCCGCACTGGTGTTGCGTGCCGAACTCACTGCTGGCGGGATGATTGCGGCGTCAATCATTCTCGCGCGCGCGTTGTCGCCCGTTGAACGGGCCATCTCTGCTTGGAAAGCATTCGGCTCCTATCGGCTAGCGTCCGGCAGGCTGGAGCGTCTTTTTCGGATGACGGCGGACGATCAGCCACAGGTCTCGTTACCAAAACCGGAAGGCAAGCTTGAAGTAACCGACCTTCGGTACTTTTCGCCAGAAACCAAGGCACCCATCATCCGCTCCGTTTCCATGAAACTTGCACCCGGTACGCTTTGCGGTGTCCTAGGCCCGTCAGGAAGCGGCAAGTCCAGCCTTTGCCGACTTTTGGTCGGGGCCTGGCGGCCGAATTTCGGTGAAGTTCGGCTCGACGGTGCATCGCTTTCTGATTGGAACAGCACAGAAAGAGGTAAGTTCATTGGGTATCTGCCACAGCAGACAGAACTTTTTCATGGAACAATCGCACAGAACATCGCCCGTATGGGAGAAGTCGATGACGCCGCTGTTCTTGCCGCGGCTCGGAAAGCCGGTGCGCATGGGATGATCCTGGCGCTCGAACACGGATACGAGACTGAAGTTGGCAATTTTGCAGACCAGCTTTCCGGAGGACAAAAACAGCGGATCGGATTGGCAAGGGCATTATACAAAGATCCAAGTCTCGTTGTGCTCGACGAGCCGAATTCAAACCTCGATGGAACGGGGGAGTTGGCGCTCCAACAGGCGCTGGTCAAAATGCGGAAGGCTGGTCAAACGGTTGTCGTCGTCAGCCATGTTCCGACACTGCTTCGCCACATGGACAAAATTGCCGTCATTCAGGATGGCACCGTCGCAGCATTCGGCAATCGAGACGACATTATGCGTGACATGATGGCAAAGGGGCGCCACGTCACAGCAAAATCAGCGTCTCAGGCGGCGGAGTAATAAGATGGCTTTTCTAGACACCCTGACTCAAAACGTTTCTCCGATCTTTGCGACTTTCGATAGTGCATGGACCAAAGCCACAGGCGGCGGCTGGGATCGCCTTTCGTCAGCGGAAATAGGTTTGCTCGCGCTGCTTGGGGCGGCAGCAGTGATCTCGCTTGTCCTGGTCATAAATGCCTTTCGTCCTCGCCATCAGCTTCAATCGGGCGTCCCATTGAAGAGCCAAACGCGAAGTGCGCGGATACTTGGATTCGTGGTCGTCGTCATCTTCTTTGGCGTATTTGGCGGCTGGACTGTCTATGCTCCGCTGGCAAGCGCCGCCGTCGCACCAGGGGTGGTCAGTCCGGATGGCTCAAGGAAAACGGTTCAGCACCTCGAAGGGGGAATTATCCAACGGATACACGTGCGCGAAGGGCAGCACGTCGCCGAAGGGGAAATGCTTGTCACGCTTGAAAGCGTAAGAGCGCTTTCGAGACTTCAGGAGCTTCGCGAACAGCATGTGTTCCTGCTCGCAAGCCAAGCGCGCCTTGAAGCCGAGGCGAACGGGCACCAGACAATCAGCTTTGAATTTCCAAACGAACTAATTGAGGAAGCGTCAGAACAGATCGACACAGCAGTTTTCGGACAGATACGCGTGTTTGAGAGCCGTCGTGAAACCCAACTTGCCAGATCCCGCATTCTCGGCAAGCGCATCGACCAACTCAACGAAGAAATCAACGGTCTGAGTGAAGTGATCGCTGCACAAGATGCACAGCTAGAGTTAATCGCCCAAGAACTAGATGCCGCCAAGCAGCTTTATGATCAGGGGCTACAGCGACTTTCACCTTATCTGGCTCTACAACGACAAGAGGCTGACCTGCGGGCAAACCGCGCGGCAAATCGCGCCTCAATTGCACGCCTCGGCCAACAAATCGGTGAAACCGAGTTGCAGTTGTTTGCGATCGGACAGCAAGCACAGGAAGAAGTCAGCGCAGAGTTGAGCCGTGTGAGATCAGAGTTATCAACTGTGACAGCTCTTATTCCAGAGCGCATTGATGCGTTGCGCAGAACGACCGTCACGGCTCCAATTGCTGGCCAAGTTCTGAACATCCGCGTCACAACTGAAGCAGGCGGCATCCTGAGGCCGGGCGGCGAGATTCTTGATATTGTACCTGACGATGCGGCTCTGATCGTTGATGCGCGTGTCTCTCCGCGTGATATCGATACCGTGGTTCCTGGCATGTCGTCGCAAGTATTGCTTACCGCTTACGCGCAGAGAAACCTTCCGCGGATATTCGGCACCCTTCAGAGTATTTCAGCGGATCGCCTGGTCGATGAAAGAACCGGAGAGCCGTATTTTCTTGCAAAAGTCCATGTGGATACTGCCCAGACCGACGCACTTGGTGATGATTTGCAACTGATTGCCGGCATGCCCGCTGACGTCATGATCCTCACCGGCGAGCGAACGATGTTCGATTATCTCATCAAGCCGTTCTCGGATAGCCTCGGTGCATCGTTTCGAGAGAACTAGAGATCAGGCAGGCACTTTGGCTCCTGCTTTGTCATCGTTTGCGCTAAGCCAATGCAAAGCAAAAGCCATCACGCAGACACCTGCCAGCGCGTTTGCGCCGGCAATCGCATAGAAGACCCCATCCGACTGCGCAAAAAACAGCGAGGCGATGTATGACGCTGGAATGTAAAGGGCGGCAATGCGGACCATGTAAATTCCAAGCCCGTAGTGCGACCTGCCAAGCGCGTTGAACGCGCCGGCGGTCACGATCACTGCGCCATAGCCCCAAAGGCTGAGTGGAACGATCGTGAGATAGGTGACCGCGGCCTGAACCACCTCTGTTTCCTGCGAGAAAATGCGTACGATCGGTTCGGCCGCCACCCAGAAAAAGAGCCCCAGTACCACAGCCCAGACGCCACAGACGGCATAACTGACGCGCAATGCTTCTTTCACGCGCCCGCACTTGCCAGCACCCCAATTTTGCCCCGAGAACGGGCCGATCGCGGATGAAAGTGCAAGCATCGGGATCACAGAGAGTGACTCGATACGTGTTGCAACACCGAAGCCTGCGACAACGACACTGCCAAACCCCGCGAGGATTGACGTGACAACCGCAATACCAACCGGGTTCGATGCGTTGCCGATTGCCGCCGGGATGCCGACCCCGAGGACACGCTTCCACGATGTCATCAAGGTGCCGATTTCGGGCACGGACATGTCGATCATCTGCTCTCGCCATCCGACCAGCAGGAACGCGCCGACGACAGTGACCAGCCATGCGACGAGCGTGCCAATCGCCGCGCCCTCAATCCCGAAGGCTGGCACAGGCCCAAGGCCAAAGACAAAGACCGGTGTGATGGCGATGTTCGTAAGCGCCGACCCGACCATTACCACGCTCGGCCAGAAGGCATCTCCTGTTGCGCGAACGATTGCGTTTGCGACTATGGGGACGACAAGAAACGGGATCGCGAGAAACCAGATCTGCATATAGCGCGTGATCAGGTCCAGTATCTCACCTTGTGCGCCAAGAAGGCCGAACAGAAAATCAATGCTGAAATAGCCTGCGACGGCTACGAGGCTCACAATGATCAGGGCGAGTGCCAGACTGTCTGTGGCCAGTCTGCGCGCATGATCTGTATCATCAGAGCCAACAGCCCTAGAGACCACCGACGAAGCCCCTGCCCCCAAGCCGATCGCAAGGCTGGAAACTGTCATGGTCACAGGAAATGTAAACGACAACGCGGTCAGTTGCTCGGTTCCCAAGCGGCCGACGTAATAGGTATCAACCAAACTGACGGAAATAACCGCAATGATGCCGAACATCATCGGTCCGGCCAGTTGCAAAAGCTTCCGCCATACTGCGCCTTGGGTCAAATCTCTGGAATTGCTCACGAGGTCTCCTGTTGCCATCCGCTGATCGAACGCGGTGCCGTCACTTTCGTTGCAAGCTATGCAACAATCTTTCTCTTAAAATGTTTGCACCGCCTATTCTTCGGGTTCGGGCCGAGCGAGAATGGCAGTGGACCGCAGCACTTTCAGTTCTTTCTCGATGGTTGCGCGATCTTGGTCGCGGGCAACGTCATGCAAATTGGTGAGCAGCATTTCGGCGTGCGATGCCGTCATCTTGTCGTCCTTGATATACTGCCAGCAGTTCGGAAAACTGGCCGCAAAGAGCTTCTCAAAGGTCATGTAAGGAAAGCTGAGACGGTCTTTCTTTGCCGGCTGCAAGCCTCCGTTATAGGTGCTTGCCAATGTCAAAGCAGCAGCAAGGCGGTTCAAACAGTCGACGGCCGTGTAAGGGTCATTGATGCCGGGCGAAAGCGCACGCCCAATCATCTCGACAAGTTGTTCCGCCAAGAAGACAGGGTTTTGGCTTTCGGTTCGGCTCATGCCAGCGACATAACAGCCGCTGATCGCATCCAGGTCGTCGTCGTCGATTTCACCGTCGTGCCAGACCTCAAAAACACAGGATCGTTCTGTCAAAAACGATCCGACAGGCGAGACAATCCTGATGAAACCGTCGTGCTTTCCTGCGATTTTGGACAACCGTTCAAAGTTGACGGTCTGAAGATAGCCTGAGTTGGTGGCCTCGATCGTCAGATCCGGATCGCGATCGGGTGGTGACGGGAGTTCCTCATTCTCGTTGCCAGCGCGTTCATCAACCAGCCTGCGGATTTCATCATCAAGGCGGATGCTGATACTCGCCGCAATTCGCGATACGTTGATCGTCTCTGGCACATGGTGGATGAAGTAGATCAGCGTGAAAACACAGATCAGCGACAACAGCATCGCAACGAGCACCGCATGCTGCGGCACGTACTGCGAAATGTCGCCTGACCCGCTTTCCTGCACGGTTCTGAGGATGACCAAGGCATAAACGAAAGTGGCAATCAGGATGCCAAGGCTCCACTGGTTGCCGCGATCACGCATGAAGTTGCCAATAAGCCGTGGCCCAAATTTGCCGGAGGCAAATGAAACAGCGACCAAAGTCATCGAAAACGTCGTGCCTGCAATGCCGATGATGGCTTGCGCTACAACGCTGAGTGTTGCGCGTGCACCTTCGGCTTGGGTGTCGGTCCACCCCGGTGGCAGTTCAAATGGAAGCACATCAGGGTTGCGGTCTATCCAACTGACTCCAAACGCTAATCCCAGCCCCAACCAGACAAGGACCGTTGGCACGAACCAATAGCTGGCCCGAACATCCGTCAGAAGTTTCCACAGAAACGCGCGCTTGCCCATTTCCCACTGAAGTCGCGTATTCATGCAGAGCCTTTATTCTACCCCTCTGTTAACCTAACAACGTTGGCGGAACGTCCAGGTTCCCACGGCGTTATATTTCATTGTCAGGCAGGAGCTGATTATGTCAAAGGCGCAAAAGCCTTCCGAAGCAAAAGTAGAAGAGCAGGAAACGCTGACCTCGAAAGAGATATTCGAGATCATCCGGCGGGACGGTGTTGAAGAGCTTGAACGCCCCAATGGGTCTCTTCTGTGGTCTGGGATCGCTGCAGGCGTGCTGATTTCGCTCTCTGTCCTCGGCGAAGCGATTTTCAGGACTTACCTTCCGGATGCAGAATGGTCCTATCTTGTTGAAAACCTCGGCTATAGCTTCGGCTTTCTGGTGGTGATACTCGGTCGGATGCAGCTCTTTACAGAAAACACGATCACGACTGTGCTGCCCGTCATGCACCAGCCCTCTGCGCAGCTTCTAAAACGATCTGCGGCGCTTTGGGGCATTGTGCTTCTGGCAAACGTCATCGGTGCTTTTGCCGTGGCAATTGCTTGGGCTTATACAAGCATGATCCCGCCTGCGCTTATCCCCGCGATCACCTCCCTATCAGAACACGCAACCGGATTTCCGCCTTTTGAAGCCTTTCAACGGGCGATCCCCGCCGGCGTACTGGTCGCAGCAATTGTCTGGATGATGCCCGACACCGAAGGCTTTGGCTTTTTCATTATCGTTGCTTTTACCTGGTTGATCGCTGCAGGCGACTTTACCCACATTATTGCGGGCAGCGTCGAGATGGCCTTCCTTTTGGTTCAGGGCCTTCTGCCGTTGAGTGATGCCCTATTCAGTTTCTTCCTGCCGGTGCTGGCTGGCAATGTGCTTGGTGGAACGGCCATCTTTGCACTGCTTGCCTTCGGGCAAGTCAGGCGAGAACTAAAGGTCGACGATTAGGTCGGCGAGGAACTGATTGATCAAGAAGCGCGTTTCGTAAGCAACTGCAGAGAAATGGAGACTCACAATGGAATACGCTGGTATTGGCGGCTTCATCCTATTGGTCCTGAATGTTTGGGCCATCATTTCAATCATCGGCTCATCCGCCTCGACCGGGGCAAAGGTCATTTGGACCCTACTGGTTTTGGTGCTCCCGCTGCTCGGCTTCATCATCTGGCTGATCGCAGGCCCGAGAAGCGCCTCTGCCTAGGTCCGGAATTGCTCAGTAAAGGGCGTGCGATTGAATCGTGCGCCCTTTGCCATAGGTTATGACCTCGAATGACTGATAAAAACGACAAAGCCGCACAGAGGACCGATTGGGCCGAAGACCGGACGATCCTGGCCAATGAGCGCACCTTTGCCTCCTGGATGCGCACCGGCATGGCGTGTATTGGTGTGGCGCTTGGTTTGCGTGCAGTTTTTAGCGCGACGGATTATCCGCTGATTGCCAAAGGGGTGGCCGAACTCTTTATCTTGACGGCCTTGCTGATCTTCGTTTCAGCGGTCCGCCGCAGCTACGTTGCGCAAAAACGGATCGACGATCACGATGCTTCGGCGCAGTCTCATAAGAACATGGTTGTGACAGCCGCCTTGATGGCCTTGGGTGCAATTGCGACAGGCGCAATCCTTTGGCTGTTGTAAGAAAAAAGGGCCCTGAGCGGGCCCTTTTCTTGATCAGTCAGAAAGTACCTGTGCCGGACTTTCTGCGGTCGGTTCGTCGGACTGATAAGCGGTCCAGATGAGCAACCCCAAAAAGAGAGCGCCAGCCCAGAAGAGTGCGAAAGCGAAGCCGACAAGCGGCCCACGGTGACGGGTTTTCTGCTTTTCGATATTTGTCTCTGATGCAGACATGATGTCTCCTTTTCGTTCGTGTCGGAAAGAAAACGTTTGACCGGTGCAGAAGTTCCTTTCCGCAAACCAATGATTTGAACAGTTTAGAAGTCCGGTGTCACTTGTTCGAAATCATTGATCTTGAATGACACCGACAGGACGTATTTTTCTTCGCTCTGATCTGTCTGCAAACTTGCGCCTAGTTGCATCGCAAAGGCTTGCATCAGCTTTGAACCGAGCCCTTTCATTTCGGTGACCGCGGAATGCTTGGTTGAATTTGAAACTTCGAACTGACAAGAGTCATCACTTCGCATCAGTTTGACTGCGAGCTGTTTTTCTCCGTCCTGCCCAACATCAAGAAACTTCAACGCATTCGTCATCGCCTCCGCAACCAGCAACGATAGCGGAACCGCCTGATCGGGGTAGAGCAGAATGTCCTCGATTTCACTACGGACATTGAGGCCTTCTTCGCTCAAACTCGATACTGATTTCTCGACAATTTCCGACACAAGGTAGCCGGCGTTCACCCGTCCGCCATTCTGGCTTTGATAAAGATCGCGATGGATCGTCGCCATGCTGAGAACGCGCTCCTGAACGGTCCGGAGCGCCTTTTTGGTTTCGCCATGTTTCGCATTGCGGATTTGCATATTCATAATCGAAGATATGAGCTGCAGATTATTCTTAACGCGGTGATGGATTTCTTTAACCAGTACGTTCTTTTCCCGCACAGAGTCTTCCAGCAGCGCTTCGTCCGCCATGATCTCTTCGCTCATCCTCAGGAAGTTTTTATCTAACTCTTCAAGTTCGCTTGGAATGAAAGAAATCCTGTCCTGAATTTCTGTCACGCGACGATCATCGGCAAATTCATCCATGGTGCGCCGCAACCGATTGATATGGCGCAGCACGAGAGAATGCATTGCCATCATGGCCACAGCCACGCTTGCGATCCACATGAGCAATGGGAACAAGAGCGGCACGAAACGCCCCACGCCTTCATTCAAACTGAATGCACCCAATTCCCAAACAGCTATGACAGCGGCCGGGCTGCCCTCAATTGTCACGATGCTGTAGTGAAAGTCTACACCGCTAACACTCTGCGCGACGAATGTATCGGAGCGGTTCGTCGATAGACTCGTCAAAGTCCGATCTGAAGGCATAAAACCTTCTGCCGTTTTACGGTCAGAACGTGCGGTCAATATGGTGCCATTTTCATTAAAGGTGACCAGTTCAACCAGCCCCAACTCTTCGATCTCTTCACTGGTGTCCGGAATCTTCTTGTGAGGGATGGCTACCGCGACATAGCCGTCAAATTCGCCGTCTGTGAAAAGCGGTTCGGACACAACAAAAGTCGATCCACTCGAAATGAAGCCAGTCTCAGCGACGTTGATACTGGCTTCACCTGACCCCGTGACGGCATTGAAGCTTTTTGTCCCGGCCACGTTGATCACGAGACCTGAAGACGAGCATGTGACAACACCGTTGGGCCGCACGATGCCAATAAAGCTGAATTCACTATTGTCTTGGACAAAGCGCGACAGAACAGGTGTGCAGTCGCGGTTCTGCTCCACCAGCTCCGGAGCAAGGCTGGAAAAAAACCGTGCTACGCCGACGGCGCGCTCAATCAGAACCTGCTCGCGACGCGCGGCCCGCTCTGTCAGTCCCAGCAACGCTGTGTTGACGCTTTCTTGTGCATCACGCGAGACGCGGTCAGTCTGAAAAACAGCAATGGCCCCGAGTGGAAACAGGGCCAATGTCAGAAGTGCAATCAGTTGCACATTCAGGCTGCGTATCCAGGAAAGTTGCATTACCCAGGCAAATTCGGACTTCCGACGACCGCCATAGTAGCTTGATCTGTGAGTTCGAGAACATCGTCGCTCTTGAGATCGAGCAACTCGGTCAAGCGACGCCGCGCACGATTAACGCGGCTCTTCATGGTGCCGGTCGCAACACCGCACATCTCAGCCGCGTCGTCGTACGAGAAACCATTCGCGCCCACGAGGATGAGAGCTTCGCGATGCTCGTCGGCCAGTTGTGCAAAAGCGGCTTTGAAATCCATCATTTGCAGGCGGCCATCGTGATCGGGCTTCACGGCTAAGGAATCCGAAAACGCGTTGTCGACATCAGCAACTTCGCGGTTCAGTTTCCGACGCGATGAATAATAGTTATTGCGCAGAATTGTGAACAACCACGCGCGCATGTTTGTCCCTTTCTGATACTTATCCATGTTCGACCAAGCCTTGAGGACAGCATCTTGCATCATGTCGTCCGCGGTCGCGCGATTTCGCGTCAAGCTGAGCGCGAATGCCCGCAAAGCCGGCAAATGCGTCACCAGCTCATCTCTTGGATCAACATCACTCATTCTTTGCTCTTCAGCTCGGCGTCTTGAGCACGCAAGAGTGTTAATAGATCCGTGATCTCGTCAGGAATGTCGTCCTTTTCGAGGTCAGCAAATACCTTTTTCAGGTTCGCATCGATGAAATTATCGATCCGCTCCTGCTCTTCACTTTTTTCATCTGTCATTAGGTTGCTCAGCCTCGTTTCAGATATACATATTTGCTTGGAACTAACGCACCGACAAGGTGTTGGTTCCAAATAAATACACAAAAAAGGTTATGTGACATGCAAGACAGCGCGACTGAAACAAGCTTTTCTGATCTCATCGCGGCAGAACTTCCCTATCTTCGCCGCTATGCACGCGCGCTGACCGGTTCGCAAAACCGGGGCGATAAGTACACGGTAGCAACGCTTGAGGCAATTCTCAAAGACCGCAGCGAGTTCGAGAATGGCTTCCCGATCAAGGTGAATCTATTCAAGTGCTTCCATGCAATTTGGGCATCAACCGGGCAGTTGTTTGCAGACCCCGATGATGAACTCCGGAGCCGCGCACATGGCCTGTTGTCGAAACTGACTCCTAATTCACGTGAGGCCCTCTTGCTTCGCACGATCGAGGAATTCAGCGTCACCAACATCGCCGAAATCATGCAAGTCGACGAAGAGGAAGTGCGCCGCTTGATCGGTACGGCAAATGATGAATTGAGCGAAAGCGTCAAAGGCCGTGTCATGATCATCGAAGATGAACCAATCATCGCTGCTGATCTGACGGATATCGTCAGCGAATTGGGCCATGAGGTCACCGGCGTGGCCCGGACCCGGACAGAGGCCGTGGCACTTGGCAAGGAACAGACGCCTGATCTGATCTTGGCAGATATCCAGCTTGCGGACAATTCATCTGGGATTGATGCAGTCAACGATCTGCTGAAAGAAATGGACGTGCCGGTCATCTTCATTACGGCCTTCCCAGAGCGTCTTTTGACTGGCGAACGTCCAGAACCGGCGTTCCTGATCTCAAAGCCGTTTCAGGAAGCTCAGGTTCAGTCCGCGGTCAGTCAAGCGATGTTCTTTGCATCGACCGCGACCCTGCGTTCCTGAAGGAAGCGTAGGTGCGGCAATGCGAGATGAAACGGTCGGATCGCGCGACGGTGGCACTTCCGCGCATCGGCCAGATCTGACCGAGGTTATCTCGCAGGTCTGCAAGGCTGCGGAGGCTGAAAGGATAACAGTGCGTGACGTACTAGGCACTGTAGGCGGGGCAAGTTTTGCCCCGCTTTTACTTGTGCCAGCACTGGCGGTCACGTCACCTCTCAGTGGCATCCCCTTGTTCTCATCGTTGATGGGATTGACGATTTTTATCATTTCCATGCAGATGCTCTTTCGCCGCAAACACATCTGGCTGCCTGATTGGGTTTTGCGGCGACAGGTGAAGGGAAAGACCGTTCAGAAGGCCTTCAGGTCGCTGAGGTCAGTGGCAAGATGGTTGGACCGCCGAACGAACGAGCGTCTTTCGGTGCTCGTCAGGCGCCCAATGATATTTCTCGTGCAGCTTGTGTGTGCGCTGTCAGGCGCTGCGATGCCGCTTTTTGAGATCGTGCCTTTCACGTCCTCAATCCTCGGCGCGGGGGTCGCAATTCTGGCGTTGGGTATGATGGCGCGTGACGGATTGGTCGTGTTGTTTGGCCTTACCCCGTATTTCTTGGCAGGATACTTAATCGCGACGGGTGTCGCCTAAATACGAAAAAGCCCCGCACGAGGCGGGGCTTTTGCTGTTACCGTTTTACTTGGCAATAAGCGCTTTCAACATCCAAGCAGCTTGCTCATGGAAGGCCGAGCGTTCGGTTGCCAGATCCTCAGTGACGGGATCATTCTTCTCACCTGCAATTTTGACCAGTGCGTGAAGGCGATGCGCGACGCGCTCATGGTCGGCGGCGAGGGTTTCGCACATCTCGCCTGCTGTTGGTGAATCAACGCTGTCTTCAATGACGGCGCGGGCGCGAATGTCGGTCATTGTCATGGGTGCCAGCTGACCAACAGCGCGAATACGCTCTGCCAATTCGTCGGCGGCGGCAAACATATCTTCGTACTGACCTTCGGTAAGGTTGTGGATCGAGTAGAAGAGCGGACCCTCTACATTCCAGTGATACGCATGCGTCTTGAATGTGAGCATATATGTATCAGCCAGTACATCAGCGAGTGCTTCCGCGATGGTTGTCGGAGCTTTCACACCTGATGAGATTTCTTGCGGTTCGGCAACGACGTTAAGTGATTGTGCCACGTGTTTTCCTTTCATCGAATTTTAATTTCAGTCGCGAAGAGCGCGGAACAAAAGCAAGGCTACAGAAAGCGCAATGAATACGAAGAAGAGGATCTGCGCGATCCCCGCAGTCGCACTCGCAAGGCCACCAAATCCGAACACCGCCGAAATGATGGCAACCAGCAGAAACGCCAGCGCATAGTACAGCATTTTCTCCTCCTGCTCTTCTCGCTACCAGTCTGGCAGCGTTCTCGATGAAGTAACGCACCGCTTGAGGAGTCGTTCCTTACACATCGCAGATGGATGGCTCACGGAGGAAATCCAACATCAATTCAACCCGAGAAGGAGCTGGTCATCCGCTGAACGCCAAGACCGCACCGCCCCGTGGGGTAACACCACCGGGTCTTCACCAGCGCGCTCAATTGAAAGCTGTTCGACGATATCCATCGCATCAGACAAGATCACGTCGACGATCTTTCCGACCTCACCGACATGTGCCCGCAACGGTGTATCTTTCAGCTCCGTCAACCATAACCCCATGGCCTCACCACCAGGCAGCGGCGGGCGGTCCGCCTTCGAACGACTGTTGAAGAGCGCAGCCATCATCATCGGGGATATGGTATTTCCAAAGGGGCCGATCAGCGTGGATGGCAAATCACTAACATCAAGGGGCAAAGCTGCGCGGGGCGCTGTTGCGGCCACCTGCTGGCGCAAATCATCCGGATGTGCGGCCGTGACCATGCCGTCATTTTCACGGCGATCCAGCATGGAAGGGCTAAACAAGAGGGGTGCAGTTGCATCTTCGCTCTTTGTTTCGACAAGAAAGAATAGAACGTCGCGCAAATTTTCGCTGAACAGAATATCCCGGACTGTTCCCGTGATCGCCGTCTCACTTGCGTGTTCGACATGCTGGCCAATCAAATCTGATGCATTCACCATCGGCATTTCTCCTACAAAAACAAAGAAGGCGGAACGAGTGAACCCACTCGCTCCGCCATTCAAGAGTGTTGGTGGTCACCCACCATTATATTTAGGCCGCACGCAGCAGACGATCAATTTCGTGCTCTACCTCGTCCTTCGTCTTTCCGTATTTCTCGGAAATCAGGCCGACCAGTTGTTCACGCTCGCCTTTCGCTTGCTCCATCTCGTCGTCGGTCAGTTCGCCGTATTGTTCACGCAACTTACCTTTTGTCTGCGTCCAGTTACCTTTGATTTCGTCCCAATTCATAACGGGTCTCCTTTCGTCGGTGCCTTGGAATTCCTGAATGGGAGTGGGCACGTTTCCTCTTCCATCCGGTCAGGCGCTCTCAATTGCGCCCGGTTATGTAAAGAACGTCCACAAGACCTGTTTCGTTCCACTACGGTTTCAAAGAAAAAAGAGGCGCTTCCACGCCCCTTTTACAATCACGTTCAGCTTAGGATGAAACGTCAGCTGGCTTGCCGTGACTTGATTTGTCTTTCGCAAGTGTCGATTTCTCCGACTGCGGGTCGTCCATGCGCTCTTCTGTCTTTCGCTTACTGACAATCGCGGCAACCACGAAGACCAGCATCGTGAAGAGCGCGAGCATGAGGATCAAAAATCCACCTTCCATAGCATTCTCCTTTCATTCGATTTGCGTTATCAACGCGGTTTCACGCTTTGCGGTTCCGAGAGCGAGACATCTCATCGGAGTTACCGCCCTGACAAACAAAAGACGGATAGGGTCTTGCGCGATGACGCGTTCCTGCGGCGAAGCGTATGCAACGCCGTCAAAAATCAGCTTTGGAAAAGCGGGAATGTCACCCCAAGCGACCATGCCAGCATGAGGCCCAACGCCACCCCCGGTGCGAGCGGTCCAACACGAATGCTGACCGCATGTCCCATCGTCCCAAAGACAAGGTAAAACAGAACGATCACCGGTGCGATCATCACGAGGAAGAAGAGCTCCGAGAAGTTCAGCGCAACAGCGATCAACAAAGAGATCAGAAAGGCTACACGGATCAAGATCCGCTTTGCCCGGGTCGCCCCGTGGCTCAGGCGCGCATCTGCCAGAAAGAACACGACGGCCCCGACGGACATGATGCCGATGATCCAGAGCCTGTCCCCTGTGGGCCAATAATTCGCAGCGTAGCGGTTCAATGCCGCGCCAAAGACAACACAGCCCAAAAGCAACAAACCAAACCCGGCCCAAGAAAACGGCCCCCAAGCCACCCGCCAGAGCGCCAGTACTAACAGTTGCAGACCTCCGTAAATGAGCAGATGCACTGCCAGATAGTCAGCCACGAGGACGGGCATGAAGCTGGTCTCAAGGCCCGCCGCGAAGACGGGTGTCGCAAGCATTGGTAAGCCGAGGACCAGCAATACATGCCGCGATGACAGGTCCAGCGCTGGTATCGCCCTCAGTGGCAGGCTGGCAGCCAACGAAACAGAGGCGAAGACCAAACCAAGCAGCAACCCGACAATTGCCGGTCCCATAAATCCAATTCCGCATTCTGATTGTCGCGCAAAAGTCTGCTCGAACCATTTGAGTGCCTCTGTTTGCCCAAGCCGGCTCTGCAAGATTGAAACATGCTCGATGTATGGCAAAACGACAGTGTCGCGCCTCAGATCTTGTGCTGATGCCGCCATTGCTGCGGCCTCCAAGGCAAACTCCCGCAGGCCAGGCTCCCAGTCCCCTACCAGAAGCAATAGATCGTTCGGCGCCTGAGGAGTGATTTCCTGCGAAAAGGCCGACAGGAGGACCATAGCTCCGACATCGTCCCGCTCGTTCGCAACGCGCACCAGAACATCGCTGGCCATGGAATGCCCCAGCAAACCAACGGGGCGCCCATCAGCGCTAACGGCATCGATGACCGCATGTGTCTGGTCCACCAGTAATCGTGTCGTTCCATCGACCGCCGTGACATCTCCCGACATAGGCACCGTATGGCGACCGTGGCCCAGAAAATCGAAAACAAAAACTCTGTATCCGGCACGAGCGAGCGGGAACCCATATCCCTGCATCATTTGAGCCGATCCGGCAAAGCCGTGGGCGATGACAATAACCGGACCTGACGCATCTTGCCCTTCGAATGCCATCACCGGGGTGGCCCCAACCTCGCGCCAAGTAACCGACACACCGCTGCGCGTGCTTTCCAGTGCCCAGAGGCTTACAATCACCAAGAACGCAGCCAAGAGTTTTCGCACGATCATCGCCCCCAAAATATCATGTGGTGATGGCTGCTATTTGGTCAATTGCCCAGACAATTTTGGAGTGGGATGCCAATAAATGGCTCTTGGGTCGCGCAGTGTCAGTCTCGATGGCGGTTAGTTTTCATCAACTCGATAATCATATCGACCGTATCGAACGGTGTCGCAAAATCGTGTTTGCTGACATCCAACAACGCCACCTTATCCGGGTGTCTGTCAGCGAATGCCCGCATAGCTGCAGCATCGTAAAGATCACTGTCTAAGCCAGTTAGGATCGTGATGTTCGCTGGCTGCTCATTAACGAGTTGCTCCCAGTCAAGATGAGCCCGACTGAATGCGCGTGTTCCTGCGTCGAGCCCTTGTGCAAAGATACTTTGGAAGGCTTCGGTAGTCTCAGGCATGATCTCAGCGCTTTGAAAACGAAGTATAGCCTTCTGGTGCCCCTTATAAGTCATCCTCAATGCTGTTTCGGGCCGCGTTGCCAATAAGGCGCGGGCCGTCGTACGGAAGGCGACTTCACTGATCACCCCCTTAGATTGAAGCCGATCCTGCAGTCCAGCCAGCACACGATTCTTGCTCTTTCTCTTCGCCGCGATGGATTTGGGTAAATTGATTGACGCTCCAATAATGCCGTCCAGTCGTCCTTGCGCAAAACGCGCAAAGTGCAAGGCCGCATGCATGCCGAAGTTTGTTACCAGCAATTTCGCCTGTGAAAGGCCAAGCTGATCCATCACCGCCAGGATGTCATCTGCCGCAACGCGCAAGTCATCCTCTCCGGGACATTCCGGAGATGTCTTGCCAAAACCTGGCGCCATCACCGATATGACCTGTATGCCCGCCTGCTTGAAGGCATGTTCAGCCGAGGCCGGAAAAGTGCGCAAGACCGTTGAAGGACAAACGATAATTGGAATCCCCTGACGGTCACCGGCGATGACGACCTCAACCACACGCCCGCCAGGTCGCAGGATATTCGCCTCAACACGATCTGGGTGTTCCGACAAATCAAGCATCGGACGCATGTCCTCAACCAGACTGGAATCCGTCAGGATCGCGCGAAGCAGTTCGGCTTGCGACGCGACCCCGAACTTTTCGCATATCGTGTAGAATTGCTTGCGGACTGTTGCCAATGATCGACCACGACGTTCGGCAATTTCGGAAAGTGACATCCCCGCAATGAATTGCTCAACAACTTTGACCTCACTCGGGGACAGCCCGTGTTCGCGATAGATCCGGTCATAGCGCTCCGATACGCCCTCCCTCAGGCTTAGAAGAATGAGAACACCAGATTGCAAATCCGACCCATCGCCGGGAAGCGCGGCTATGACAAATGACGTGGTCTGCGCGTTACCACCGATTTGTGCGCGTCCCGTCTGAAACCGCCGTTCTGACCATGGAGCCGATGAGACTGCCTTTACCAAGACGGCAAAGCTTTCCCCCTCCGGCAAGGTCAAGTTAAGCTCTTCGATCTGCTGCCCTGCTTCCACAGCGAGTTTCACCTGAGCACTCGCATTCAGGCGCGAAATCCTACCGGTCGGAGACACTAAGAGGCAGGCTTCGGCACGGTTATGAATGAAATGTTCGATCCGGCCACTGGTTTGCCACTCGGAAAACGTGACCTCTTCGCCAAAGCGCCCGGCGGTCATTGTGGTCTTCGACGTACTTTCGAGTTTTGCTGCTGCCCTTTGCGGATCACGGTGCGCCATATCGATGAGCGCTTCGAGCTCTTCGATTGAGGACAGTTCAGATCGGTTGGTCGTTTTACCCGCCAATTTCGGCTCCAAGCCTTTCGCGTTGAGATCAAAAATAAACACAATTTGTGACAGGAGCATGTCGACTCTTTACAAAGGTGACGCTAGGGCGTCCTCAAGCAGAAATAAAGATAAGCGACCCGAAAACTCTACCCGCCGACGTTGAAATACTACGCGCGTAGTATGGTTTGAATTTCGAGGATCACCGATATTTGGCACAGGTTAAAACGATTACGTAACCTGCGAACGATGCCGCTGATTTCCCGATACTCCAGCGCGCGGGTTTGCAGGTCGTACGTTTTATCCTGATTTGGGTATGTATTTCGCATAGCCAGATGCCTCGTAGGTCATTGAGAAAGACGGCGGCCTTGGCACTACTCTAACAACCACACTCACCGATAAGGAGGCCATTGGCCTCCTTATCACCTTGCGTCAAAAGTGTTTGTGTTCAGACTTTGCGCGCAGAAAAACTGCTTTCGAAAAACCGATACCAGTTATCACCCATCAAACCTGCAACTTCCGCCTCGTCAAAGCCGACCCTGGCCAATCCCTCGGCAATTTGCCCGAAATGCCGATTGTCCTGAAACCAGTTTGGCATCTCAGGAAAGCCCGGCTGCTCGGCCGATCCTTCACCAAAGTCGACATCCTTGGTCCAACGTCCGGTCCGCATCCACGTGACGACGCTGTCAGGGTGATCCTGACAAAGGTCAGAGCCGATCCCGAAATTGGAAGTGCCAAATTCAGAGGCGATGTCCGCGACCATTCGGCAGAAGTCTTCGAGCGAACAATCAGATTTGCCGCGCAAGTGGTGAGGATATAAGGAAAAACCCATCATCCCGCCATTCTCTACAACCGCCCTAATGACCTCGTCACGTTTGTTGCGCAAAGCAGGGTGCCAGCGATGGGGGTTTGCATGGGTAATCGCAATAGGTCGTTCCGACATTTCGGCGGCTTCGATCGTAGAACGATCGGCTGAATGACTCATATCGACAACCATGCCGACCCTGTTCATTTCCTTGATCACCTGCCGTCCCATGCGGGTGATACCGGGATCTTCGCTTTCGTAGCACCCTGTCGCAAGCAGCGACTGGTTATTATAGCTGAGCTGCATAAACCGTGCGCCGAGCGTGTGAAGCACCTCAACCAAACCGATGTCGTCTTCGATGGGGCTTGGATTTTGAAACCCGAAAAAGATTGCTGTGCGTCCACTTTGCTTTGCCCGCGCAATATCGTCTGCCGTTCGGCCCTGAAAGATCAGATCAGGGAACTGTTCAAACCAACGGTTCCACTGTTCGATGTTCAGAACTGTTTCGCGAAAGGTCTCGTGGTAGGCGATTGTCACATGAACCGCATCCACACCGCCTTCTCGCATCTGGCGGAAGATCTTTTCCGACCAATTCGCATACTGCAGGCCATCAACAAGATACATGACTACTCCGGCTGACCAGAGGAGATGTATGCGGTCTTCACGGTTGTGTAGAACTCGGCCGCATATTGACCCTGTTCCCGTGGTCCATATGAACTATCGCCGCGTCCACCGAATGGAACATGGTAGTCGGTCCCTGCTGTAGGCAGATTGACCATGACGCAACCCGTTTTTGCGTTTCGCCGGAAATGCGTCGCACGCGCCAGGCTCTTTGTCACAATTCCGGACGTCAGACCAAAATTGGTATCGTTGACGGTTTCCAAAGCCTCGTCATAGCTACCAACCTTGATGACGGACGCCAACGGCGCGAACATCTCTTCGCGGTTGATCTGCATCTGGTTGGTCGTGTTGATGAATACACCGGGCGACATAAAATAACCGTCGGTTTCCAGTTGGAGGCGCTCACCGCCGCATGCAAGTTCAGCGCCCTCGCCCTGCCCCAATTCGACATAGCGCAGGTTTTCATTGAGTTGCGTTTCACTCACGACAGGTCCGATTTGCGTCCCATCGGCCAAGGCGTGACCAACTTTCATCGCGCCCGCACCAGCAATCAGTTTTTCGACGAACGCGTCATGGACGGCTTCATGCACGACAAGCCGGGACGATGCCGTACATTTTTGCCCCGTTCCGCCAAACGCGCCTCCGAGCGCCAAGGTTACAGCAAGATCAAGTTCACAGTCATCCATCACAGCGAGGGCATTCTTTGAGCCCATCTCCATCTGGACTTTGGTCAGGTTGCCGATTGCGGCAGCAGCAATGCCTTTCCCGACCGGCACGGACCCCGTGAAGGAGATCGCGTCCACCTTTTGGCTTTCGACAAGGCGCTGACCGACGTCGCGCCCTGCCCCCATCACAAGATTGAACAAACCCTTGGGGATATCCTGTGCGGCGATAATCTCGGTCAAGGCGACCGCAGAGGCAGGTGTGAGGTTCGCTGGTTTCCAGATCACGGCATTGCCGAATGCGAGCGCCGGCGCGATCTTCCAGCTTGCCGTGGCCGTCGGAAAATTCCACGGGCTGATGATTGCAACGACACCGACAGGCTCCCTGCGCACATCGACTTCGATCCCGTCACGCGTGCTGTCGGCGGTGTCGCCGATCTGACGCAGGACTTCGGCTGCGTAGTATGTAAAGAACTGCCCAGCGCGATAGACCTCACCTTTGCCTTCAGCAAAGGGTTTGCCTTCTTCACGGCTCAGCAGTCTTCCAAGCTCCTCCGCACGCGACATCAGTGCATGGCCAATCGCATTGAGTGCATTCTGTTTGCGCTCGAGACCGTATTTCGCCCATTCGCGTTGCGCTATTCGCGCTGCGGCCAGCGCATCGTCGAGTTGTTCCGCACTGGCTTGCGCGTAATGCCCGATGACGTCGCTCGTATCGGAGGGATTGATATTCGCGACCTCCGTCGGGCCGGAAACCCACTCGCCGGCAATGTAATTCTTGAAACTGTCTGACACGTCCTCAAGCCCTTTCGATATCCAGCGTTCGGGCTATACAGCACATCCCAAAAGATTAAGTCAAACAGAAGAAATTTCTGATTTCTTCAGCTATGGTGAAAATCAGAGGTTTTGATCGTGGCAACGAACGCGTTAGCCGCAGGCGACATCAGATGTGGTTCACCTGCCGCCAGAAAAACCTCGCGCTGCACGCGGTCGTCTGCGAGTGGCAAGAACGCCAGGTCATCTGCCATCGGAAGAAGCGCAAGTTTCGGCAAAAGCGTGACACCGACCCCTGCCCGCACCAATGCCAAAAGCGACGAGGTGTTGGGCACATTCAGCGGCGCGTTTTGCAACGTCGGCTGAAAGCCCGGGTGATGCACCAACGAACAGAGCCCGTTGGCGATGAAGGTCTGATTTCCCAAGTCACTCCAACTGACCGGAACATTTGCCAGCGCAAGAACATTGTCTTTACGGCACACAACGCCGAAATCATCCGTAAAAAGGCGTTCCAACCGCAGACCCGGTGAGGGTCCAAGTGTTGCGATTCCGATATCGGCTTCACCTGCAGAAAGTGCCTGCTGCACACCGACGCTGGTCATATCACGCATCTCGACCCGGACGTCCGGATAGCGCGCCATGAATGTCTGCAGGACAGATGGCATCAAAACAGACCCGACGGACGGTGTTACAGCAAGACGCACGCGACCGATTTGCGCAACGGCAAGACCTTCGATGTTGGAAATCGTCCGATCAAAGTGATCCAGCTCACGCCGTGCTTCGTTGTAGATCTGTGTCCCGAGGGGGGTCAGTTTCGACTTCCGGCTGGTCTCAAAGAGCGGCTTTCCGATACGATCCTCAAATTGCGACAGCATCATTGAAACGGCTGACGTTGTCCGGTCCAAAGACGATGCTGCATCTGCAAGCCGGCCATGTTCGACAACGGCGGCAAAACAGCGAAGCATTTCAATTTTGATAGACATTTCAGGCGCTCCGACAACGTGTAGCTGCTGCCAGATAGCGTAATTCACGCAAACCTGTCTATCTACACTGACCCAAGATCAACATTTGATCTTGTCCATTGCTGGGTCAAAAAGCGGCTTCAGAGAGGCCTTGGCAGAGTATCTTGCCCCGGCAATATCAATCTCCCACTGGCTTTCCGACACGATTTGCGCGGTGAGCGGATCGTCCGTCTCCGCAAAACCGATCCCGACAGCACCGCCGAGTGTATGTCCGTATGCCCCGACCTGAATGTGCCCAACCGGCTGCCCGTCACAATAGATGACCTCGTTTCCGTGCATCAGCGGCTCGGGATCGTTGAGCAGGAATTGCAACATGCGGTTCCGCGGTGTGCCCCGCGACTTTATCCCTGCAAGGGCATCACGACCGATAAAGCCGCTTGGTTTGTCGAGTTTGACGGCAAACCCCAAGCCGGCCTCGATTGGATTGTCTGTATTATCGACGTCTATGCCGAAATCGCGATAGGCCTTTTCTAGACGCAAGGATGATAGTGTTTGCATCCCGGCATTGCGCACACCCAGTTCCTGCCCCTCCGCCATCAGCAGATCATAGACTTGGACCGCATGAATTGTCGGGACGTGAAGTTCCCAACCAAGTTCGCCGACAAAGGTCACGCGTAGGGCAGTCACCATGAAGAAGCCGACGTCGATTTCGCGTGCTGTCATGAACGGAAAGCCGTCGTTGCTGAGATCCGCGTCGCTCACCCGTTCCATCAAGGCACGCGCTTTCGGACCGTGTACGTTGATCTGCGTGATCCCACTGGTCATATCGGTAATGGTCACGAACTCACCGGGCCGCAGGTGCTTTCGCATCCATGTCTCGGTATGACCATGGGAGTTTTCCCCAACAATCACCAGGTACTTTTCGCGCGACAGCCGCGTCACCGTCAGATCCGCTTCAAAGCCACCAAGTTCGTTGGTCCATGCCGTATAGACCACACGCCCGTCCGGAACATCGACGTGGTTGCAACTGATGCGATTGAGCAGCGTGCATGCGTCGGGCCCTTGCACCAAGAACTTTGACATCGAGGACATATCCATGAGCACGACATCTTCGCGCGCTGCGCGGTGTTCTTCTGCATGCCAGTCCCACCAGTTTTGACGACCCCAGCTATATTGCGTGATCTTTGCCTCTTCGGGCGACGGGGCGAACCAGTCAGGTGCTTCCCATCCGTTACCTTCTGAAAAATATGCGCCAGCAGCTTTCAGCCTGTCATAAAGTGCAGATCGTTTGAGCCTGCGCGCGGTTTTGAAGCTGTCATTGGGGAAATGCGCGCCGAAACTCTTGGCCAGTAGCTCAGGTGTCCGTGCACGGCGAAACGCGGGTGTATTCTGCGACCCGTCTGCAAAACGATCCACGTTGAATGCGGTATGATCCACAGGACAGTGTCCGTTCACAATCCAATGCGCCAGCACCATGCCAATGCCGGGACCGTTCAGAATGCCCAAAGAATTCAGACCTGCCGCGACCCAGCAGTTGCGCACCTGCGGTGCTTCACCGACCAATGGCGCCAGATCGGGGGTAAAGCTTTCGGGACCACAAAAGAGTTTGCGCACCCCTGCCTCCGCTGCGGAAGGGACGCGTGAAAATGACTTTTCAAGGTGCGGCAAAACCCGATCGAGATCCGGTTCGATTTCACCAAATGTGAAGTTCTCCGGAATTGCGTCAATCTGCCAAGGCGCGGCATCCGGTTCAAAAAGACCAATCAGCAGTCCACCAGTCTCTTCACGGAAATACGTCCAGGTATGCGCGTCTTCTAGCAATGGAAGGTCGCGGGTGACGCCCTCAAGCTGCTCGGTAATCAGGTAATAATGCTCAGCAGCTTGCAGTGGCAGGTTCAGCCCGATGGTTGCGCCGATCTGTCTGCTCCACATGCCTGCTGCGATGACAACATGCTCCGCCTTGATGACACCCTTTTCAGTCCTCACACCGGTCACGGTGCCGTTCTCCACGAGGATTTCGGAGACCTTGGTGTCTTCGACGATCTTCGCACCGCCGCGCCGCGCACCGCGCGCCAAGGCTTGGGTTGTATCAACCGGGTTTGTGCGCCCTTCCAGCGGGTACCAAAAGGCAGCGATCGTATTTGAGAAATCACCAATAGGGAATTTCTCTGCTGCTTCCTCGGCCGTGATCTCGTGCATTTCTATGCCGAAACGCCGCATAAAGGCAGCCCCCCGTCGGAGCTCCTCCAAGCGCTCGGGCGTATCAGCAGGCTGAATATACCCGTCCTGCCGCCACCCTGTCGCAAGGCCTGTTTCTTCTTCGAGGCCGGCGATGAGGTTACGGCCATAAGTGTAGAGTTCACATTCCCATTCACTGCCCAAGATCGCTGGGACGATTTCGCCTGCCGCATGCCACGTGGTGCCTGACGTCAGCTTGTCACGTTCAAGAACCACGACGTCCTGCATCCCAAGCTTGGTCAGGTGATAGGCAATGTTACAGCCGATAGAACCGCCGCCGATGATCACACATTGCGCTTGATCAGGTTGTCGATTGTCCATGCCTGCCCCCAATTCTTTGACCTATCTTGCTTGATTTCGGTCTGCGGCAAGGATTGTCAAATCGCGACGCAAGGTACGCAGCCATGCATAGCGCGGCATTCGGACGTGCGATTGTATTATTGAGCGGAAATGGTGCCCCCACACGGACTCGAACCGCGGACCTACTGATTACAAATCAGTTGCTCTACCAGCTGAGCTATAGGGGCACTGGTCTACCGATTGGCAGGCTCGCCATCAGCGAGTGGGCGGCGTATAGCAGCAGAAAATGCCGCTTGGCAATGGGGTTTTCGCAACTGTGTCGTGAAAATTTTCGGGGCCCTTGCCCGTTGTATCATCATTGGCGAATGCGGGTTTTCTGTCCTGCATTTCGACCTATGATGCCGGGACGGGGAATAAAGGGCAGACCTCATGCAAATCGCCTACCACATCGGGGCAAATTGCACTGACGAAGAACGGCTGTTGAAGTCAATTCTCAAAAATACTGGGGCCCTGCTTGCGCAACAAACTGTGGTCCCGGGCCCCAGCAAATACCGAAGGCTGATCCGCGAGACGATTCAAACCCTTGATGGGCGTCCGCCCAAAGCCGGAACACGTGACATTCTGATAGATGCCATTGTGGACGAAGACGATGTGAGTCGGCTTGTCCTGTCAAACGACAACTTTATCGCAATCCCGAAACGTATTTTTGATCACGGCATCTTTTACCCGCAGGTCGAAAGCAAAGTGCGCGGCATGGCGCGATTGTTCCCTGAAGATGAGATTACTTTCTTCATCGGCATTCGGCATCCGGCAAGTTTTCTGCAAGAAGTCGCGCGCCGCGCAGAGATTGCGCGCCTGCGCGATTTTCTGGGTCTTCTCTCACCCATGGAGTTGCGCTGGTCGGATGTAATCGGTCGCATCCGCAAGACTGCACCTCATGCGCGCGTTGTGACATGGTGCAACGAAGATACACCCCTGATCTGGGAAGACCTGATCCGGGCGATATCTGGCCTGTCGGACCACGTGGAGGTTGAAGGGGCCCACGATCTGATCAGCAGGATCGTTACGAAAAACGGAATGGCGGCTTTGCATAAAGAGGTGAAGACCGAGCCGCAAATGACCCGCGTTGCGCGCCATGAAGTGCTTGCACAAATCTTGGAGACACATGCGAAGCCAGACGCGATGGATGACGAAATGACCTATCCTGAACTCAGTGAAAAACTGGTTGCCGCGATGAGCGAAAACTACGACGCCGACATTGCTCGTCTGGACGAAATGGAAGGTGTCACACTGATCCTCCCATTTCGATAAAGATCACATGCCCAGTGCGGCCTTGTACATTTCAAGGACGGCTTCTTCTTCGGCAAGATCATTCGCATCGCGTTTGCGCAAAGCCACGATCTTGCGCAGGACTTTCACGTCATAGCCGCGCCCTTTCGCTTCGGCCATGACCTCTTTTTGTGCGTCCGCAATATCTTTCTTTTCCGCTTCCAGACGTTCGTAGCGTTCTACAAATTGCCGTAGCTCCTGCCCTGCGACCGTGCTGGCTGTGTCTGTGACGGAATCGTTCATTGCTGCTCTCCTGAAATGGTTCTTGTGAGTAACCAAGCCCCTGCGGCGCTGCAACCCTTGCGAACCGCTTGGGCGCACGGTAAGCCGCGCAAAACTGACTGAGGATGTTATGGACGTTGTAATCTGGATCGGCGCCGCCCTGACAGTGCTTGGGTTGACCGGTATTGTCTATTCCATCGTGGCCGTTACGAAAGCGAAGCGATCGGGGCTGTCGGATGAGGACCTGCGGGCGCGGGTTTCAAGAATTCTTCCCATCAACCTTGGGGCCTTGTTCGTTTCGATGATTGGTCTGATGGCCGTCATTATCGGTGTTATGCTTGGATAGCTCTATGCCCCGTCGCGTGTGATCGCGACTGCCATGCCAGAGAGCACGGGAACAGCTGCACCATATTTTTTCGCCATTTCCGGATTTGACGCATTCCCTGCCGCAGCCCGTGCTGCGACACCTGCGAGGATTGCACCGAGCCTGAAGAAGGCGAAGACCAGATAAAACGGCCAGTTGTCGATCTGGTAAAGGCCGCGCCGCTTTGCATATGCGGCAACATAGGCGGCCTCGGTCGGGATACCACGTGCAGCACGGTCAACACCGGACAGTCCACGCATATCGCCTTGGTTGGGAAGTCGCCACTGCATGCATTGATAGGCCAGATCAGCCATGGGGTGTCCAAGCGTCGACAGTTCCCAATCCAGCACGGCTGCAACGCGTGGTGCGTCTGGGGCAAAGATCATGTTGTCCAGACGCCAGTCACCATGCACCAAGGCGATTTGACCATCATCCTCAGGCAGAGACCTTTCGAGCCAATCCATAATGATCTGCATATCTTGCGAAGGCGTGTCGACAGACGCTCTGTACTGGCTACGCCACCGTTCGAGTTGGCGCGCGAAATAGTTTCCAGCCTTGCCAAAATCGGCCAAACCAATCTCAGCCACATCAACTTCGTGCAATGCCGCCAGCGTCGCGTTCATCGCATCATAAATCGCCGCCGCTTCTTCAGAGGCGCAGTCGGGCAGTGATGGATCCCAGAAGATGCGACCTTCTACGTAACGCATCACGAAGAAATCGCGCCCGTTAGGTGAGTCTTCCGCAGTCGCCAGATGCAAGGTGTTCGGGACCGGGACAGCCGTGGTGGCAAGCGCCGTCATCACTCTGAACTCGCGATCAACGGCGTGGGCAGACGGCAGTAATTTGCCGGGTGGTTTGCTGCGCAGCACATATGCCCCGCTCTCAGCATCAAGGCGATAGGTGGGATTGGACTGCCCAGTGCCAAACTTGCTTACCTTGCGCAGTCCACCAAAACCGGCAATCCGGCTTGCCAGATAGCGATCAAGTTCCTCGCGGGACATTCCCAGTTTTTCTGCAGCTTCCGTCATCTGGCCATTAGCCATCCTGCCGCGTCGTCAGGCAACCCATTCATTGACACGACCTTACGGCAATGCACCATGTCGACAAGATCAGGGGAGAGAGACATGGAACTTGGCATCACCGAACGCTTAAGGCCGATCCTGAGTGCGGTCAAAGGTATGATTGAGACCGAAATCGCCCCCTTGGATGCTGAATTTCTGGCCGAGGTCGATCGAGGCGACCGATGGCAATTCACAAAACGTCAGACCGAAATCCTGGAAGGCCTGAAGTTGAAAGCGAAAGCAGCAGAGCTCTGGAACTTCTGGGACACGTTCCGCGACGGGCCGCAGCTCAACACCGTCGAATATGCCTATCTGGCCGAGGAGATGGGCAAAAGTCATCTTGCTGCTGAGGTCTTCAACTGCAACGCACCGGATACCGGGAATATGGAGGTCTTTGCCCGCTACGGCACCGAGTTGATGAAAGAACGGTGGCTCAAACCACTGATGGCGGGTGAGATTCGGTCTGCCTACCTGATGACAGAACCGCAGGTGGCAAGCTCGGATGCCACGAATATCGCCATGTCATGCGTTCGAGATGGCGATCACTATGTTCTGAATGGCGAAAAGTGGTGGGCTACCGGTGCAGGAGATCCGCGTTGTGCGGTCTATATCGTAATGGTGAGAACACCGACCGAAGGCGGGAAACACCAGCAACACGGGATGATCGTTGTGCCTGCAGATACGGCTGGCATCGAAAAGCTGCGGCCGATGGAAGTCTTCGGTCATGACGACGCCCCCCATGGCCACATGCATTTCCGCTTTACAGATGTGCGCGTCCCTGTCGAAAACCTGCTTTTGGGCGAGGGGCGCGGATTCGAGATAGCACAGGGACGACTTGGTCCAGGGCGTATTCACCACTGTATGCGTGCCATCGGACAGGCCGAAAAGGCACTCGAACTGCTGTGCCAGCGCGCGCAGTCTCGCGATGCTTTTGGTAAGCCGCTGGCGCACCTTGGGGAAAACTTTGACATTATCGCGAAATCAAGGATGCAGATTGAGCAAGCGCGGCTCCTTTGCCTGAAAGCCGCTTGGATGATGGACCAGGGGGACGCAAAAGCTGCAGCCCCTTGGATCAGTCAGATCAAAGTGGTTGCTCCTCAGATCGCGCTTGAGGTCACCGATCACGCAATCCAGATGTTTGGCGCTGCGGGCGTCTCGCAGGATACCCCTCTTGCGCGGCAGTGGACGCATCTCCGAACACTCAGGCTCGCCGACGGCCCTGACGCAGTCCATCGCCGGCAGGTCGCACGTGCTGAACTGTCGAAATATCAGACCGGGCAGAAAAGCTCGTAGACCCGTTCAAGAAGCGGGCGAACGCGTGGGTCTGCAAGCTGGTAATGCATGCTGCGACCTGCACGTGTGCATTCGACCAATCCTTCGGCGCGCAACCGCAGAAGCTGCCCAGAGACATAGGACTGACTGGCGCCCACGGCCTCTTCGATTTCGCTGACTGTTTTGTCTCCAGGGACCAATGCACACAAAATCCGCAAACGCCCTGGGTTGCTTAGCGCCTTCATCAGGTTTGCAGCATCATTGGCCGCCTCATCGAGGCGGGCGGCCATCACGTCCATTTCTTCGCTCATTGACATTTCTGGTCTCCGGACACACATTAGCAATCTGTAATGTATTATCTATGCTTTTGAATAGCATCTGGAGGCGCGAAATGACACCGAATGTGAAAGCTTTCTTCGACGACGCGACAAACACGGTCTCTTATGTGGTTTCGGAGCCACAGGGCCGCACCTGCGCAATCATCGACAGTGTGTTGGACTATGACGCAGCCGCTGGACGTACTGATACCGCATCTGCGGACGAAATCATTGCTTGGGTCAGAGAAAACAAACTGGAGGTGGCATGGATTCTCGAAAGCCATGTCCATGCGGACCACCTTTCAGCAGCCCCCTATCTGCAGGAGGCATTGGGCGGAAAGATTGGCATCGGCGCCAACATTACGGTCGTTCAAGACACTTTCGGCAAAGTCTTTAACGAGGGCACCGAATTTGAACGGGACGGGTCGCAGTTTGATGCGCTCTTTGCTGACGGCGATAGTTTCCATATCGGACAGATGCGGGCAGATGTCATGCACACACCCGGACACACGCCTGCTTGCCTGACCTATGTGGTTGGTGACGCCGCTTTTGTTGGTGACACGCTTTTCATGCCTGATTTCGGAACAGCCCGTTGCGACTTCCCAGGCGGATCAGCGCAAGATCTCTATAATTCCATCCACAAAATTCTCTCACTGCCGGATGAAACCCGCATTTTCGTGGGCCATGACTACAAAGCTCCCGGTCGCGATGAATTCGCCTGGGAGACAACAGTTGGCGAGCAGAAGGCGCTCAACATTCATGTTGGTGAAGGCCGCCCGATGGAAGAATTCGTCTCGATGCGCGAGCAACGTGATGCCAAACTTGGCATGCCCAAGCTCATCCTGCCATCGATTCAGACAAACATGCGGGCCGGACAGTTCCCCGAGCCCGAAGACAATGGACAACGTTACTTCAAGGTGCCGATCAACAGCCTCTGAAGACAACGCGTAAATCAAGGACAGACTTATGCCAATGGATTGGATCCTCGGCCTCTTCGGAGGTCTGCTGATCGGTACGGCCGCAGCACTCTATCTTCTTGTCAGCGGGCGCATTCTGGGCGCATCGGGAATCATCGGCGGGCTTGTCGATGGCTCAGCAAAGCATGAATGGGCAGAGCGTGGCGCATTGCTTGCGGGGCTATTCGCGGTTCCTGCGATTGCTGCGTTTGCGGTCGGTGGTTCGGAAACACATGTTACTGAAAATTGGGCTGTGCTGATTGCAGCCGGACTTCTGGTCGGGATCGGTACGCGCCTTGCGAACGGTTGCACATCTGGCCATGGCGTCTGTGGGATTTCACGACTTTCGCTCCGCGGGATCGTGGCAACGGTCTTTTACATCGCAGCGGGCGGCCTGACTGTCGTACTGTTCAAGCATGTCTGGGGGATCATTTGATGCGTGCGTTTATTTCCTTCATCGCGGGCGGCCTATTTGGCTTGGGCCTTTTGATCTCAGGCATGACTGATACGACAAAAGTGCAAGGCTGGCTTGATATCTTCGGAGCTTGGGACCCCACACTCGCGTTCGTGATGGGAGGTGCCATCCTCCCGATGGCTCTTGCGTGGCTGTTCACCAAAGGCCGCAAACCCGTTCTAGCTGCAAGCTTTCCGACGCCGCCGAAACCAGAAATCGGACGGAAACTAGTCATCGGATCCACCATGTTTGGCATGGGCTGGGGTCTTTCAGGGCTATGCCCCGGTCCAGCGGTTGCATCGCTTTCTTTCGGTGGCGCGGGCGGTCTGATCTTTATGGCCGCAATGCTGGTTGGCATGGTCTTGGCTCCGCCAATCCGCAGACGTCTGGACCAGCCCACAGCCGCAGTTTATGGATAAGACATGGATATTCGCCCACTCAGCCCCGCCTACGCCGTCTCTCCGCAGATTTCTGTTGAGGATATCCCCGCGATCGTTGAAGCGGGTTACAAAACCATTATCTGTAATCGCCCTGACGCAGAGGTGCCGCCGAGCCATCAGGCTGACGCGATCGAGGCAGCAGCGCGAGATGCCGGACTGAAGTTTGTAGCCATTCCTGTCACACATCAGGGCCTGCATATGGGGATGATCGACGATCAAAAGGCTGCGATGGAAAGTAGCGATGGCCCTGTCCTGGCCTATTGCGCGTCAGGCACACGATCTTCGATCGTCTGGTCTTTTGCACAAGCCAAAGACATGGATGCCGACGAAATTATCGCAGCAACCAGCGCGGCAGGCTATGATCTGGGCGGAATGCGTGGGCAGCTGCAAGCCATTGCAAAAGCCTAATCCAGATCAACCGTAGGGTCGAAAGTAGGCGGCTCTCGCTGTTGGGGCGAAAGCGGCAACGCCTCGTCGATTGACCCGATGGCTAAGTCCGGCTCGAGAAAGGCCTCTGCTGGTTTCTCTTGAACCGGACTGTTCGTCGGCAGCTCTTTCAAATCGAGCTGTGGTGGCGCCTCCAGCCGCACGGCGCGTTTCCCCATACTTTGGCCAAGACGCGCCGTTGCAACGGGTTTACCTTCGGCATCACGCAGTTTGATGGAACTTACCGAACACCCATCAAGGCGAATGACATCGCCAACCTTCAACCCCTGTAGATAGCCCAAGGAAACTGAAAACCGGTGCAGTTCTGCAATCAAGGTGGCTGGGACGCTTTCGACAACCTTGTGTAGTTGCTCGGACCAGTTTTCCTTTGACTTCGAGACCGCCGATGGGCGCGTGACGGGCTCGGGCAAAGGCAGCGCCATGATCAGCATTCCTTGTCGGTCAGTCTGACCAATCTGAACCGTCATCTGCAAGCTGCGGTAACGCCCGTCGGCAAGCTCCAATCCGGCAAGACGCGTGTTGGCAAAACACGTCCCCGCCGAGACATCATCAGCCCAGCCTGCATAGTCCGTCCCGCTGACCGCTTGCGGAAAGGCCGACAAAAACATTTTCAGAACCGGATCGCAGAGGAAGCGGTCGGTCCCTGTCGGTAATCGGGGTTCGGCCGCCCTCAATGACACCGCGCCAGTTGTTTCAACTTCAACCACAGCTGCACGCATTTCCGCATCAACAGCAATCAAACCGGCAAGGCCATCACCCTTTTCCAGGCGCACAAGCATCAGGCCATCAGGAAGGGCACCCAGCATTGCATCGAGCCTATCAACTTCTTCGGCAATGCTTGAAACTGTCAGAGGCAAGCTGATGCTGTCTTGGGCAGCCTTCGCGAGCGCCAAGCGCACAGCACGAGACGACGTCAGCGGGCTGTCCGCATCCGTTTTGTCCTGCATACGGGCTTTCCGTCGCAAGATGTTCACATGTGAACTATTGGTCATCGCCCTGCCAATGCTGATCTGCAGCTTGTCTAGGCCACGTTGGTTACATTTTCTCTAATGCAGCCGATGTCATCGTCTTGGGCAAGACGACACGGAACCCGGTCCCACGCGGTTGCGGGAGGTAAGTGATGTCGCCATTCAATCTGTGCATAATCTCGCGGCAGATGGCCAGACCAAGTCCAGCCCCGCCTGCTTTGCTTTCGTCTGACACCCGCGAGAACTTCTCAAAAATCAGGGCGTGGTTCTCTGATGCGATGCCGTGGCCGTTGTCGATAAAGTCGACCATGGTTTTGTCGCCTTGCACTGACACTTTGATGGTCAGAACAGGCGACGGCGCTTCGCAATACTTTTGCGCGTTCGAGATCAGATTGATGAACACCTGAACCAGCCGATCCAAGTCGGTTGTGAGTGTCAAATCTTCATCCTTGCGATCGCGTCTGATGTCCAGCTTTCCTCCCAAGACGCCTGCAGCGCCAATAGCGCGATCCAGCAAGCTACTGAGCTTGCCGGTTTGTTCGTGCAGGACCACTTGGCCATTTTCCAAGACCGAGAGGTCCAGAAGATCATCAAGTAGACGGGTCAGCCGCACAGCCTCGTCGTGGATGATTCCTGCGTAGCGGCTGAGCGCATCAGGCGGCATATCGCCCTCTCGCAGTATATCCGAAAACGATCTGATTGAGGTCATCGGTGTCCGCAATTCATGGCTGATCTGGCTCAGGAACGCATCTTTCTGAATGGAAAGTGCCGTAAGTTTTGCGTTCGCATCGCGCAGAGCGCGGGCCGTTCTTTCCTGTTCGGCTGATTTTGCCTCAAGTCGGTTCGAATATTCGAGGATCTGGGCCGCTTCATCGGCAACTGCGATCAGGTCCTCAACCGACACGCTGCTGCCACCAATCAACTGACCTATCATCGCATGGGCGGTTGCCGCCCCGACAGATCCTGCCAACTCACGCTCAAGCCGGTCGACAAATGCGGGCGTGACCTCGGGGAATTCGCGACCCCTGCCCTGTCTTTCGCTTTCACGCTCGAAGATTCCCTGCGCCTCTGAACTGCCAAGAATCCGCTGCGACATAATGAGTAGCTCTTCGGCGCCAGCCGCTGCGCCTGTCCAACTCGGCGCGGCATCTGAATGATCGAACACATTGACGAACTGCGCACCCTGCAACCGTTCGAGCGGCTGTGGAAAGGTCGCCAGCGACCCCAGTATAAATATCGTTGTATTGATCAGGATCGACCAGAAAACCCCGTGAACGAGAGGATCAATGCCTGTTACGCCGAAAAGCGCCTGAGGCCGCAAAATTGCGATACCCCAAGGACCATTTTCCATGACAGACTGGCTGATAACCGCATCAACACCAAAGCTTGGCAGGAAGAGCGTCCACATCCAGATACCCAGCCCCGACAGCAAGCCCAAGGCTGCGCCTATTCTGTTTGCGCCGCGCCAGAAAATACCGCCGAGCATGGCCGGAAGAATCTGCACTGCACCCGCAAAGGAGATCAGTCCGATGGCTGCCAGAGCCGTGCCGCCACCAGACAGTCGGTAATAGAAGAACCCGAGCGTCAGAACGGCCGCGACCGATATCCGTCGCGACAGCAATATCACGTATCTGACGTCGCCGGACATTACGGCACCCTGCTGGCCCTGGAGGCTCAGCCAGATCGGGACGACAATGTGGTTCGATACCATCGTCGCCAGCGCAATCGTCGCCACGATGACCATTGATGTCGCAGATGACAGCCCACCCAGAAATGACAGTACCGCCAGTCCGTTTTGTCCCTCGAACAGCGGAACGGTCAGAACAAACAGATCAGGGTTGCTACCCGGTGGTAGTAGCTCCAATCCCACAACCGCAATCGGAACCACGAAAAGGCTCATCAAAAAAAGATAGAGTGGGAACGCCCAGCTTGCGAACGGCAGGTGCCGTTCATCGGAATTCTCGACCACCAAGACCTGGAACATTCTTGGCAAACAAAGGAAAGCGGCCCCAGAGAGAAAGATCAGGCTGATCCACCGGCCGCTTTCCTGGTCCCATAATTCGATATCAGATGTCTCAATCCTTGAGAGCATCTCGGTAGGCCCGCCCGCAATCCCCCAAACGACGAAAACGCCAACCGCCACCAACGCAAAGAGCTTCACCACAGCCTCAACCGCGATCGCCATGACGATGCCATGATGCCTTTCATTGGCGTCAAGGTTTCTGGTGCCAAAGAGAACAGTGAAAACTGCCAACCCGACAGCCACCCAAGCGGCGGTCTGCGCGAAGTCTGCCTGCTCCCATGATGAACCATCAACCTGCGCAAAGACCGCAAATGACAGTGTGACCGACTGCAACTGCAGCGCGATGTAAGGCGTGCCTGCGATAATCGAAATAATCGTGACAAGCATCCCGATCTGGGTGGATTTTCCGAAACGCGATGACACAAGGTCAGCAATCGAGGTAATCCGCTGCGCCCGTCCAATCCGCACCAATCTGCGCAATATCCACCACCAGCCGACCATCACCAGCGTAGGCCCAAGGTAGATCGTTACAAACTCCAGACCTGATCGTGCCGCATAGCCTACCGCCCCGTAAAAGGTCCAAGCTGTGCAATAGACACTGAGCGAAAGCGTGTAGATCCAAGGCGACTGTAACCACTTGGACTTGCCCGTCGCAGCATGTCTTTCTGCCCAGAATGCGACGATGAAAAGCAGTGATACATAAAGAAGCGCAATCGCGATCAGCGCGCTAAAAGGCATCATTGTGATGTTTCGCCTTCATCATCGCTTGGCGTGTCACTTTTGATGCGGCTCGCCAATAGTGCAGTGACGGCGATCAAAAAGACCCAGACGCCGAAAATGAACAACAAACCGGAGGTTCCACCATCCTGCGTCGTCGAGGACCCTGACCACGCCAAGGGAATGGCCCAGAGCACACCACCGACAAATGGCATCAATCGCGCACCATCTCTCAGACGGCGTTGCCTATAGCTCGACCGTTGCAAGAAGATGGGCGGCGGGGATTTGCGGCTCATGCCTCCATGAAGCTGCGGACGTAGTCGCGCACCTCTGTGTTTGAGAAGGGTTTGGTCATGAAATGATTGACGCCTAAACGCTCTGCCAACTCGCGATCCTTGTCCTGACCACGTGCCGTGAGCATCATAACCGGAATTTCCTTTGTTTGCGCATGCGCGCGCAGGTCGCGAAGTATGTCGAAACCGCTACGCCCCGGTAGCATAACATCAAGGATAATCATGTCAGGCGGCATGGCGACAATCTTGTCCATCGCTGTGCTCCCATCTTCGTGGGTGTGCACAGTCCAACCGTCACGTGACAAAATGAAACTGATCGCCTCAATGATGTTTGGCTCATCTTCGATGAGAAGGACACGCTTGCCCATCTTATCGCCTCCCCTGTCGGCCGCGTCCCTAAACGACCTAGAGTTTCAATATCGCCTGATATTTGTGCGAAGTCAAAGAAACCCTTAGCTTTTTATACGCCGGTCATCGCCGGCTCGCGGCGGCTTTTGCAATCGTTTCGCGGGCAGATGCGGCATGTGACACCGACCGGCACCGGCTCTGCCGATGGGCTGTCAGGGTCGGTCATCACAAGCATCGTGCTCTGAATTGTCGGCGGCACATCAAATCTCGCTGCGGGCAGCGCTGTGCCAATGGCATAGCAAAGCATGCGGGTGCCGCCCTGCCCCGGCATGGTGACGTCATAGCGCAAGGGCTGCTCTGGACGGGCCAAGGCTGCAAAGACCGGCCAAAGCGGGCATGCTCCCCCAGCTCGCGGCATCGCAAAACCGGGCACCTGCTTGATAAGCCTGATCGCGCCTGCGGCATCGCAAATCACCAGACCCATCGGCGGATGATCGGATTCAGGCGGCAATGTCGCCAGACGCCGAAGGACAGTTGCCAGCGGAACTGCAAAACTCTGCGCCAGGCCAGCTGGGTCGTAGCCGTGCCGCGAAATGGCTGTCTGGAAGTCATCCAACGGCAAAGCTGCGACATCGCGTATATATTGTGTCATATAGTCTTGCAGAACACCTGCAGCAGCCTCGCCAAGACCGGCAGATGCGAGCACAGCTTCAGGCTTTGCCGATTGCTCCAGGGCCGCCAGATGAAACCCGGTTTGCGACAAAAATGCTTCGACCTGTTCGACAGCCGTCCCCGCACCCTCGAGAATATCCTGTGGTGCTTCCAGATAAGCGATTAGCGCTTCGCTGCTGCTTGCCAAGCGGACGCTGTCATCATGGATGTTCTGATGAAACCGCCGCTGCCAATCCTCATCAAGTTTTTCGGGACTCACAAGAATGGAAGCGGACGACCTGATAGCGGTCACCGCGGAAATGACCTCGTGCAATGACTGGGCAAGTTGTGGATCGAAGGAGATGCGATCGGAAAGCACCTGCACCTGTGCCTGAAGGGCTTCGATGCGACGCGCCTGCGCAGCAATCAGCGCGCTCCACCCCGGATAGCGTGCGGCCATCTCTTCCGTGCGGGAAAGTTCGACCTCAGCACTCAAGACAGCGGCGGCATTGCGCATCTGATCAAGCACCTCACGATCAACGCCGTCAGTCAAAAGCGCAGGATCAACTTCAAGCACGCGGGCGATATCAGTCAGGAGCTTTCCCCCGATTCTGCGCCGGTTGTGCTCGATCAGATTGAGATATGAAGGTGAAATGCCGACAGTTTCCGCCACTGTCGCCTGCCTGAGGCCGCGATCAAGCCGTTTTTCCCTGATACGTGAGCCCGCGAGCCGTTGGGTCGCCATAAAAATTTCCCCCTGCATTTTCAGTAAGTTTCTGCGGGCGCAGGAAAACGGATTTACTGAATTGACAAGTTATCTGTATACAAATTTACAAATTCGTCTAGCCCTCTCAATGGTTTGTTGCCGGAATTGAGTCCGCCCCTCCAGAATGAAAACACACTGAAAAGTGAGTGTCCGAGGGCGAGGAGGCCCAAAGGCAATAATCTCTAGGGAGGATATTTATGTCCAATTCGAATTTCTCACGTCGTGGCGTGCTCAAGACTGGTATGGTTGCCAGTGCTGGTCTCGCCCTGCCAACCTACTTGCGCGCTGACGCCCACAGTGGCTTCACAAACGCGCCAGGCGACAGCGAAGTCATCCTGGGCTTCAACGTTCCGCAGACCGGTCCATATGCGGACGAAGGTGCAGACGAACTGCGCGCCTATGAGTTGGCGGTTGAGCATCTCAACGGCGGTGGCGACGGTGGCATGCTGTCGACCTTCTCTTCCAAGGCGCTTGATGGCACGGGTATCCTTGGCCGCGAAGTCAAATACGTCACTGGTGACACTCAGACAAAGTCCGATGCCGCCCGTGCATCCGCCCGTTCGATGATTGAAAAAGATGGCGCGATCATGATCACAGGTGGTTCGTCCTCCGGTGTGGCTGTTGCGGTGCAGGCCCTTTGCCAAGAGGCCGGCATTATCTTCATGGCTGGTCTGACCCACTCAAACGACACGACCGGTAAGGACAAGCGCGCCAACGGCTTCCGTCACTTCTTCAACTCCTACATGTCCGGCGCGGCGCTTGCGCCAGTGCTTGCAGCCAACTACGGCACCGACCGTAAGGCCTATCACCTGACCGCGGACTACAACTGGGGTTACACCACCGAAGAAGCTGTGCGTTCTTCGACCGAGGCGTTGGGTTGGGAAACTGTTAATGCAGTGAAAACACCACTGACACAGACCGACTTCTCCTCCTACATCGCTCCAGTTCTGAACTCTGGCGCCGACGTTCTGGTTCTGAACCACTACGGCGGTAACATGGTGAACTCGCTGACCAACGCCGTTCAGTTTGGTCTGCGTGAAGCGCAAGCCAACGGCAAGAACTTCGAAATTGTTGTTCCGCTCTATTCGCGTCTGATGGCGCGTGGTGCTGGTGAATCAGTTGCTGGCATCTTCGGTTCAACAAACTGGCACTGGTCGCTGCAGGACGCAGGTTCGCAAGCCTTCACACGTTCGTTCGGAACCAAGTATGGCTTCCCACCATCGCAGGCCGCACACACATGCTACGTGCAGACACTGCTCTATGCAGATGCCGTAACACGCGCCGGTTCGTTCAACCCATGCGCGGTTGTCGAAGCTCTGGAAGACTTCGAGTTCGACGGTCTGGGCAACGGTCCAACACTTTACCGTGGCGCCGACCACCAGTGCTTCAAAGACGTTCTGGTTGTGCGTGGTAAAGAGAACCCAGAAAACGAATTCGACCTTCTCGAAATCGTTGAAGTCACACCTGTCGAACAGGTCACATACGACCCAGATCACCCGCAGTTCCAGGGTGGTGCACTGGGTACATGTAACCCAGGCGCTTAAGCCTGAATGTCAGGCCGCCGCTCCTCTGGCGGCCTGATACCCCCACACCGCTTTTCCGCGCCCGAAGAGGCGGCGGACGGATGTTGAGCATTTGCTCCCCCTTCAACGATCAGAGGTCGCATCATGGACCAGTTCATCCTTCAAATTCTAAACGGGCTGGATAAAGGCTCGGCCTACGCGCTCATTGCGCTTGGCCTGACCCTCATCTTCGGCACATTGGGCGTCGTGAATTTTGCCCATGGTGCCCTCTTTATGTTGGGGGCCTTTGTTGCAGTTACGCTGAGCAAAATTCTCACATTGAGCCACAAAGTTGTGGACGAGACCCGCACCGACTTTCTCGGCAATCCGCTGCAGGTGGACGTGCCTTACGTTTATGACTTCTTCGGAGAAGGGGTCGGCGACCTGCTAATAGACTGGTCCGTACCGCTTTCGATCCTGGCTGCCATTCCGATCATGATTGCCATCGGCTTCATCATGGAGCGCGGCCTGATCAAGCACTTCTACAAGCGCCCACACGCTGACCAGATCCTGGTGACGTTCGGCCTCGCCATCGTCATTCAGGAAATCGTCAAATATTTCTACGGTGCCAACCCGATCCCGACACCTGCCCCTGAGGCTTTTGTCGGCAGCTTCGACTTCGGTGTGCTGCTCGGGTTTGATCCGAATGCGATCATCTACCCTTACTGGCGTCTCGTTTACTTCTTCTTCTCGATGATCATCATCGCCGGTGTATTTGCTTTCTTGCAATTCACCACCTTCGGTATGGTCGTGCGGGCAGGCATGGCGGACCGTGAAACTGTCGGCATCCTCGGCATCGACATCGACAAGCGGTTCACAATGATGTTCGGCATTGCTGCCGCCGTAGCTGGCCTTGCGGGTGTCATGTATGCTCCGATCAATTCGCCCAACTACCACATGGGGATGGACTTCCTTGTTCTGAGCTTCGTTGTGGTCGTTGTCGGTGGCATGGGCTCCCTGCCCGGTGCTGTCGCTGCAGGATTTCTCTTGGGCATTCTGGAAAGCTTTGCATCCATGTCGGCCGTGATCGACCTGTTGCCAGGCATCAACCAGATCATCATCTACCTTGTCGCAATTATCATTCTGTTGACACGTCCACGTGGCCTGATGGGTCGCAAAGGCGTGATGGAGGAATAAGCCATGCTCGGACTTGAAAAGAAAGACTTTCGGCTTCTGCTGATCGTAATCGGGCTGACCTTGTTCGCGCCCTTCCTTTTGAACCCCTTCCCTGAAGGCTCTGAACTGGCGCAGTTCAATGCAGGCTATCCTGACTTGATGCAGCGTTTCGTGATCTTCGGTATCTTTGCGATCGGGTTTAACATCCTATTCGGTCTGACCGGATACCTCTCCTTCGGCCATGCGGCTTTCCTCGGTGTGGGGTCCTACGCGGCGGTCTGGATGTTCAAACTTCTCAGCATGAACGTCCTTCCGGCGATCTTCCTGAGTGTGATCATTGCGGGACTGTTCTCACTGATCATCGGGTATGTCTCGCTTCGGCGTTCCGGGATCTACTTCTCGATCCTGACACTCGCCTTCGCACAAATGTCCTTTGCACTGGCCTACTCAGTCCTGACACCGATCACAGGTGGTGAGACCGGTTTGCAGCTGGCGCTGAGTGATCCGCGCATCTTCGGCGAAGCTCAGACGGCTACCGGTAACATTCCAGTTCCCGCGCTCTTCGGTCTGGAAATGCGTTCAAGTCTTGAGTGGGATGTGGGAGGCTGGCTCTTCACGTTCAACGCCGGCTACTACCTCGCCGCATTCTTTATGATCGTGGCCTTCTATCTGGCAATCCGTATCTTCCGGTCACCATTCGGCATGATGCTGCGCGCGATCAAGTCCAACCAGACACGTATGGCTTACACCGGCCTGAACGCACGGCCCTACACGCTCGCCGCGTTCGTGATTTCCGGCATGTATGCTGGCCTAGCTGGCGGCCTGATGGCATCCATGGACCCGCTTGCTGGTGCCGAACGAATGCAGTGGACTGCGTCTGGTGAGGTGGTCTTGATGACGATCCTCGGTGGTGCGGGCACGCTCATTGGTCCAGTGCTCGGTGCTGGTATGATCAAGTATTTCGAGAACATCTTCTCGAAAATCAACAGCACCATCCTGCACGATTGGTTCGCGTTCCTTCCAGATGGTCTGGAAGACATCGTGGTGGCCATGATTTACCCGTTCATCGGTAAAGGCTGGCACCTGACCTTGGGCATCATGTTCATGCTTGTTGTCATCTTCCTGCCAGGTGGTCTGGTGCAAGGTGGCCAGAAACTTGCGGGGCTCTTCAGCCGCAAGAAAGCCGAAGACAACACCAAGTCCAGCGCCACTGAACCGGCCGAATAAGGAGACAGACTGATGGGAATTCTTGAAGTCAAAGGCATCAACAAGCGGTTCGGCGGTCTGCAGGCGCTTGGTGATGTGAACCTCAGCGTCGCTGAGAACACCACACACGCAATTATCGGCCCGAACGGGGCCGGTAAATCCACCCTACTCAACGTTCTGGTGGGCAAGCTGATCCCTGACAGCGGCTCGGTTATGTTTGACGGACAGTCAGTGCTGGGTCGCAAACCGCACGAGATCAATCAGATGGGCATCAGCCGGGTCTTTCAAACGCCCGAGATTTTTGCGGACCTGACGGTCATGGAAAACGTGATGATCCCTTGCTTTGCGAAACGTGATGGGGCCTTCCGGATGCATGCCATTGAAAGCATCTTTTCGGAAAAATCTATCCGGCAACAGGCAGATGCCATCCTTGACGACGTCAATATGACCGAGAAAAGCAACATGCTGGCATCCAGCCTGTCGCGTGGCGACAAACGGCGTCTGGAAATGGCGATGTGTCTGGTGCAAGACCCAAAACTCCTGCTACTGGATGAGCCGACAGCGGGCATGGCACGGGCTGATACCCAGAATACCATCGCCCTTCTGAAGGAAATCCGTGCAAAGCGCGGCATCACGATGGCCATCATCGAACACGATATGAACGTCGTCTTCTCGCTTGCTGAACGGATTACTGTGCTGGCGCAAGGTACGCCGCTGGTCGAAGACATCCCCGAAAAAATCAAGGGCCACCCCAAGGTCCGCGAAGCCTATCTTGGCGAAGCGCAGGTCTAAGGAGACAGACCATGAATGCACCATTCAACAAACACGCCAATAACGCGGCAACCCATCCGGCCTTTCTGAGCGTCTGGGAGATCGAGGCTTATTACGGCGAAAGCTACATCGTTCAGAACGTCAGCTTTAACATTCACGAGGGCGAAATCCTCGCGCTGTTGGGCCGCAACGGTGCAGGCAAGACCTCGACCCTGCGCACAATCGCGCGGCTCGACGATCCGGAACTGCGTCACGGTGAAATCTGGCTCGACCACAAACCGCTGCATGAAATGAAGAGCCATGAGGCTGCGGCCAACGGCATCGCGCTGGTGCCCGAAGACCGGCGGATCATCCCTGGCCTCACAGTTGAGGAGAACCTTCAACTGGCACAGATCGCGCCACCGAAAGGTTGGTCACTTGAGCGGATCTATGATCTTTTCCCGCGCCTCGGTGAACGCCGCAAGCAGGAAGGCGTGACGCTTTCAGGTGGTGAGCAACAGATGCTATCCATCGCACGGGCCTTGGCCAGAGACATTAAGGTTCTTTTGCTTGACGAACCTTACGAAGGTTTGGCCCCCGTTATCGTGCAGGAAATCGCGAAAACGCTGGACTACATCCGCGATCAAGGCATCACGACAGTGATCGTGGAGCAGAACGCCGTAGCCGCGCTGAAGCTCGCTGACCGCGCGGTGATCCTCGATATCGGCAAGGTCGTCTTCGACGGTTCTGCAAAAGAGGTTCTGGAGAACAAGGAACTGCGTGAGCAATACCTCGCAATCTGACACGGTTTACCAATTCATCTAAAAAGGAGGGTAGCTCGCTGCCCTCCTTTAACGTTTTGGAAAGGTGCTCCTACGATCCTGAGGTTCACGAATTCTTTTTTCGGAGAAGGAAAATGGATACCTCTTTGAATCTCAATCAGCCGACAATGGCTGTTGCTTCGGTCCCATCACCCACCCAGGAAAGAGCCAACACAACGAAAGTCTCAAGAATTGAACGTGCGGATGGTGGCAGTGCGACACCCCCTGACAGGCCGTTTGTCGCGCAGGTCGTCAATGCCCGACTGGATGGCGCGGTGTTCCCCGAAAACCCCTCCAAGATTGCTCCGCCTGAACGGACGCTCAGACCCTACGACGTTCCAATGCTCCCGTTTGACCGCGACCAAGAGGATCAAATGACGGCTGGATCAGGTCCTGCGTCGCAGGAGGTGACCAGCATGGTCTGAAAGGTCTGACAGTTTTCGCCGGACCGCTTCCCACCTCCGCAGGCTTGCCCTATAAGCGTGAAGATGGTTTCGTGACGCAACGTCGCGCAAGCATCAAGAATATGGGCAATGGCCGAGGGAAACATGAGCAATAAATCTTCTCACGATAGCGATGTCAGCTTCATCAAGGCGCTGGCAGAACTTTTGCGCGAAAATGACCTGACTGAACTTCAGGTGAAGCGCGACTATGGCGAGAATGACAGTCTGAACGTGCGGGTCAGCCGGCAAACGCAAACAGTGGTTCAGGCCACTACTCCAGCACCCGCGGCCGCCCCTTCTGCGCCTGCGGCTCCAGCAACCCCCGCGACGCCTGCAAGCCCAGCCTCCACTGGCAACGACGATCCAGCGAGCCATCCCGGCGCGGTGACATCTCCAATGGTTGGCACGGTCTACATGGCCCCAGAACCTGGCGCGGCACCGTTTGTCCGCACTGGCGCGACCGTCAGCGAAGGCGACACGCTCTTGATCATCGAAGCGATGAAGACCATGAACCACATTCCTGCCCCACGCGCAGGCACAGTCAAACGTATCCTCGTCGAAGACGGTGGTCCCGTCGAATTCGGCGCGCCACTCGTCATCATCGAATAAAGGTCAACCGATGTTCGACAAGATCCTGATTGCAAACCGGGGCGAGATCGCCCTGCGGGTCGTGCGCGCCTGCCGCGAAATGGGTGTGAAATCCGTCGCCGTTCACTCCACCGCAGATGCCGATGCGATGCATGTGCGCATGGCTGATGAGGCGATCTGCATCGGCCCGCCCTCATCGGCACAAAGTTATCTGTCTTTCCCAGCGATCATTTCAGCGTGCGAAATCACAGGCGCGCAAGCGATCCATCCCGGCTACGGCTTCCTGTCTGAAAATGCAGCCTTCGTGCAAGCGGTTGAAGATCACGACATCACGTTCATCGGCCCTACCGCGGAGCACATCCGCGTCATGGGCGACAAGATCACCGCAAAAGACACGATGAAAGCCCTCGGTGTGCCATGTGTACCGGGCTCTGACGGCGGAGTACCAACGCTGGCAGAAGCCAAGAAAATTGGCGACGAGATCGGCTATCCTGTCATTATCAAGGCCACGGCAGGCGGTGGCGGCCGGGGGATGAAAGTCGCCCAAACCGCCGCAGACATGGAAAAGGCATTCCATTCGGCACGGGCTGAGGCGAAGGCGGCATTCGGTAACGACGAAGTCTATATCGAAAAATACCTCACGACTCCGCGCCACATAGAAATTCAGGTGTTTGGCGACGGCAAAGGCAATGCTGTCCATCTGGGCGAGCGGGATTGCTCGCTACAGCGACGCCACCAGAAAGTATTCGAAGAGGCACCTGGCCCTTGCATCACGCCCGAGCTTCGCGACCGGATTGGCAAGGTCTGTGCTGACGCTGTTGCAAAGATCAACTACATCGGTGCAGGCACAATTGAGTTTCTCTTCGAGAATGACGAATTCTACTTCATCGAGATGAACACACGCCTGCAGGTGGAGCATCCGGTCACCGAAGGAATCTTCGGCGTCGATCTGGTGCGCGAGCAGCTGCGTGTTGCGGCAGGAATGCCTATGTCATTCTCGCAAGACGATCTGAAAATCAACGGCCACGCCATCGAAGTCCGGATCAACGCAGAAAAACTACCTGAGTTTGCACCTCGCCCTGGTCGTATTACACAGTATCACGCGCCAGGTGGGCTTGGGGTGCGCATGGATAGCGCCCTTTACGATGGTTACAACATCCCTCCCTACTACGACAGCCTGATCGGGAAACTGATTGTGCATGGGCGTGACAGACAGGAAGCGCTTGCGCGTCTTGATCGCGCACTGGGGGAACTGATTGTGGACGGCGTGGAGACCACGCTGCCGCTATTCCATGCGCTTCTTGCCGAGGAGGCGATCCAGACGGGTGACTACAACATTCACTGGCTCGAAGAGTGGCTCGAAAAAGGATTGCTCTAGTCGAGCAACGCGATGAACAAGTGCGAATGCCGGGATAAGCCCGGCATTTTCTATTTTGGAAGTCTGTTGTCCTCGATTGTGGTAACACTGCCTTATAGCTTTGCACCGGAATGGTCCGACAAGCGATGAAAGACGAACACACACTCACACCTTCTCTGCTTTTGCAGGCCTATCAGGTTGGCCTTTTTCCCATGTCGGAGGGCCGTGATGATCCAGAGGTGTTCTGGGTTGATCCAACACTACGCGGTATCTTTCCGTTAGATGGGTTCAGGATTTCGCGCAGCTTGGCCAAGCGCCTTCGCAAAGCCGATTACAAGATCACGTTTGACACAGCCTTTGAAGATGTCATGCGCGGCTGCGCGGACCGAAATGAAACATGGATCAACGACACAATTCTCGACCTTTACAGTGATCTCTATGCAAGCGGTTTTGCCCATTCGGTAGAGGTTTGGGCGGGCGACGAACTTGTCGGTGGAGTATACGGTGTCTCGATCGGTGCCGCCTATTTTGGGGAAAGCATGTTCAGCCGTAGAACTGACGCCTCCAAAATTGCGCTCGCCTACCTCATCGACCGTCTCAGGTTAAGCGGCTATCAGCTTTTCGATACGCAGTTCATCACACCTCATCTGGCAAGCCTGGGTGCAATAGAAATTCCAAGGGCGGAGTATCAGCGGCTGCTGGACAGTGCTTTGCGTGGTTCGGCTCAATTTGACGCCAGCAGCGCCGCGCCATCACCTCAAGACGTTGTGCAGCGCAACGCCCAGATATCGTATCGCGGGTGATCCAAAGCGTTCAGCGCCGGCGCCGATGCGATCATCCAGCCCGCGAAAAGATCAACGTCTTCCCGTAGATCACTCGCTCGTACAAAGATGAAAGCGTCGCCGGACGGGTTTTCGACGGGGTAACGACACTCAGCGACAGTCACTGACAGGAATCCCAAACGGCGTGTCTGGCCTGCCATGAGTGTCACGTCATTGACCTCGCCGGTCAGTTTATCGAGAACGCGAAGCGTGCCTGAGGGACCCGAGGACACTTCGGCCCTCGGCGCCTCAACAGGAGAGGCCGTCAACTCTTCGAGCAAATTGTCGAGCTGCCCGTCGTCACCGATGTTCGGGTTGAAATCATCGCCAAGGTCAAGCTGATCGAGGGGTATCTCGATCAATGGCGCATCATCAAGCGGCGTGATTGTAATCTCTTGCGCTTGCGCTGGTGCGACAAACAGCATCAGCGCAATAGACATGGCGGAAAATCTAAGCATGAGCGAGGCCCTATTCCGGTGACCACGCCTCGTAATCGGAACGATCGGCTGGATCGACGCGGCGCAAAGATCCGGCTGGCGCGTAGGCCGCAACGGTTCCGGTCAGATTCTCCTGATGCGGTTTTTCCCAAGTCTTGCGCTTCAGATTGGCCTCGGTCGGTGGTTCATCCCACGTATGATGAAGCCAGCCATGCCATTCTGGGCTGACGCGCGATGCTTCGTTGTCACCATTGTAAATCACCCAACGACGGCTGTCGTCGGAATTGCGATAGTAGACATTGCCTTCGGCGTCTTCGCCAACTTTTGTCCCATTGCGATTGGTCCAAAGCTGGGTCCCATAGGATTGTCCATCCCACCAGGTGAACAGTCGTTTGATGTTATGGCCAAGGCTCATAGCGCGTCTCCGAATTCGTTGCCTACTCATGCACCAAGAGAGCCAAAAGGTCCAGTAGGCTCAGGCGGGAAGCCGCGCAGTCACTTCGATCTCGATCTTCATTTCCGCGTTTTGAAGTTCGGCGCATATCATCGTTGCTGCTGGACGGGCCCTAGCGAAAACGTCCGAAGTGATTGGCCAACACTTCGGCCATTCCGATTTGTCTGGCAAGATGTAATTCACCCGCACCACGTGGTCGAGATGGCTGCCGGCATCCTCTAAAGCCTTGCCGATTGTTGCAAGCGTATTGCGGCACTGCTCTTCAATCGTCTCAGGCATTGTCATGGTGGTGTAGTCGTAGCCTGTGGTGCCTGCGACGAAGACCCAACCGTCTGCGACCACAGCGCGACTGTAGCCGATTTGATCCTCGAATGGCGATCCAGTGGAGATATGGCGGACGGTCATATGGCCTCCTGATAAAACGTGAGCCGGTTACCGAAGGGGTCCAGCACGGTCAGCTGCAGATCACCCCAAGGCTGCTCTTGTGGTGATCCAAGGCGCAGGTTCTTTTGCGGGCGTGCGGCAAGCGCCGCATGAAGCGCAGCAAGGTCTTCACACCGCACCCGGACACGCGTGCCTGGTGTCGTGTCGCCATAATGCTCCGACAGATGCAGCACAAAATCGTCGCGTTCCAGCCCCAGATAGAGAGGCATGTCTGGACCAAAACGATGTTCGAATTGCAGATCGAAGCCCAGCCAGCGGATGTAGAAATCCCGCGCCCGTTCTTCGTCAAAGATACGAAAAATCGGTGTCGCGGGACCCAAATTCATCACTAGCTCGCGGTTGCAGGCTCTTTCTTCTTGCCTTCGTCGTGGATCATCAGCGGCGCAACGTCAGACGTCACCGCCTCTTCATTCACAACCACCTCTGTCACAGTATCCATACCAGGCAGGTCGAACATCGTATCCAGCAAGATATCTTCCATGATCGACCGCAGACCACGTGCGCCCGTCTTGCGCTCGATCGCGCGTTTCGCAATCGCGCCAAGCGCATCTTCGGTGAACGTCAACTTGGTGTTTTCAAGCTCGAAAAGGCGTTGGTATTGCTTGACCAATGCGTTCTTTGGCTGCGTCAGGATGGTGATGAGCGCATCTTCGTCCAGATCTGTCAGTGTCGCGATAACTGGCAGACGGCCGACGAATTCTGGGATCAGGCCGAACTTCAGCAGGTCTTCAGGCTCAAGATCCTTGAAGATTTCACCAATTCCACGGTCATCATCTTCGCGCACGTCAGCGCCAAAGCCCATGGCCGAACCCTTGCCACGCTGGGCGATGATCTTGTCCAGACCAGCGAAGGCACCGCCGCAAATGAAGAGGATGTTTGTCGTATCCACTTGCAGGAATTCCTGCTGCGGGTGCTTGCGCCCCCCCTGCGGTGGAACTGACGCCACAGTGCCTTCCATGATTTTCAGCAATGCCTGCTGAACACCTTCGCCAGAGACATCGCGGGTGATGGAGGGATTGTCTGACTTGCGCGTAATCTTGTCGACCTCGTCGATATAGACGATGCCGCGCTGCGCACGCTCAACATTATACTCTGATGCCTGAAGCAGCTTGAGGATGATATTCTCGACATCCTCCCCCACATATCCCGCTTCTGTCAGCGTCGTTGCATCCGCCATCGTAAATGGGACGTCCAGAATCCGTGCGAGCGTTTGCGCCAGCAAAGTCTTGCCGCAGCCGGTCGGGCCGATCAGCATAATGTTCGATTTCGCAAGTTCGATATCGGACTTTTCGGCATGGTTGAGGCGTTTGTAATGGTTGTGCACCGCCACTGAGAGAACTCGTTTGGCATGCATCTGCCCGATCACATAGTCATCAAGCACCTGGCAAATCTCTGTCGGAGTCGGAACACCATCGCCAGCTTTCAGGCCAGCGGTTTTTGTTTCTTCCCGGATAATGTCCATGCAGAGTTCGACGCACTCATCACAAATGAATACGGTTGGCCCTGCAATCAGCTTACGCACCTCATGCTGGCTCTTACCGCAGAAACTGCAATAGAGGGTATTTTTCCCGTCGCCGCTGCCAGAATTCGCCATCTCAAACCTCTCGGACGTGCGTCCAATCAACATCTCTTTTCGACTATCCCAACAGTAGGACAGCCCGCCAATGTCCACAATGTCAAAATGACCTTGTGTTCATCACGAAAAACAGGGCCATCAGGCACGCCCGTTTTCGCGTGATACCTATCAAAAGACAAAGGCGGCATTAAGGCCGCCTTTGCTCAACAAGAAACTATGTCGCAGGATCAATCTTCGGCTTTCGTCCGGTTTTCCACGATCTCGTCAATCAGACCCCATTCCTTGGCCTCTTCAGGAGACATGAAGTTGTCCCGCTCCAAAGCCGCCTCAACCTTCTTGAGGCTGTTGCCGGTGTGCTTGACGTAGATTTCGTTCAACCGTGTCTTGAGCTTCTGCGTTTCGGCAGCATGGATCATGATGTCCGTTGCCTGCCCCTGATAACCACCAGAAGGCTGATGCACCATCACGCGGCTGTTTGGCAGAGAGAAGCGCATTCCTTCATGGCCAGCTGTCAGCAAGAGCGAACCCATGGAGGCCGCCTGACCGATCACCAGCGTGCTGACCTTGGGGCGAATGTATTGCATTGTGTCATAGATCGACAGACCGGAGGTCACGACACCACCGGGGCTGTTGATATACATACTGATCTCTTTCTTCGGATTCTCCGATTCCAGATGCAACAGCTGTGCCACAATCAACTGGCTCATCCCGTCATGCACAGGACCATTCACGAAAATGATCCGCTCTTTCAGGAGGCGTGAGAAAATATCGTAGGCGCGTTCACCCCGTGCGGTCTGTTCAACGACCATTGGGACAAGGTTCATGTAGGTCTCGACGGGATCTTGCATATTGTCTGCCTCTGCTTCGGACGGAACCGTCCTATTTCATTTATCCTGACAGAGTCTTAGGGTTTGCCGTCAGGGGCTTCAAGGGCACCAACGAAACCTTTGACGAATCGTAAGTGATGACTTACGGTAAGTCATGGATTACGAAGATGCAATCACGGCATTGGCCGACCCGACACGGCGCGAAATCATCAACCGCCTACGCGGCGGCCCCCTGCCCGTTTCGGCTATTGCCGCCGATATGGCAGTCAGTCGACCCGCTGTCAGCCAACACCTGCGCGTGCTGTCCGATGCCGGACTGCTGAATGTCACACCACAAGGCAACCGTCGTCTCTATTTCATTGCGCCAGAAGGCGTAGATCAGCTTCGCCGTTACCTCGATACGCTCTGGGACGATGCTCTTGGGGCGTTTGAGCGCGCGGCACGCGAAAAAGCGAAAGGAGGATCTAAATGAACGATCCCATCAAGAAATCACTGACCGTACCACTCTCGGCGCCAGAAGCGTTTGAGCTTTTTACAAGAGACATGGACACTTGGTGGCCCAAGTCTTCGCATTCCGTCAAAGGGCCGAAATCGAAACTGACTTTTCCCAAACATAAGGGCGAGCCAATCACAGAAACTGGTGAAGACGGCGAGATGGCCATTTGGGGCAAGTTGATCGCGTACGACCACGGAAGATATCTGGCATTTTCATGGTATCCTGGCCGAAACGAAAGCGAAGCCACGGTGGTCGAGGTCACATTCACGCAGACTGAGGCCGGAACACGTTGCGATCTGACTCACGGCGGTTTCGAGATACTGGGGCCAACCGCAGATGCGGTCAGCACAAGCTATCTGCACGGTTGGGATCTGGTGCTCGGCTGTTACGCATCGGCGGCGAAGGTCCCCGAAATGGCATGACGCCGTTTCCTGCTAGCGGTGACCGACCCACCCGCGGTCATCGGTAAAAGCGCGCGCGGCAGACACAGTCGTGGTGCCATATCCTTCCGGCAGCTTGTCCATTTCCACGAAGGGCACAGGCGATGCAGCAAGAACCACGTTAGCCCGACCGCTCCGTCCGGTCGGTCCTTCGATCGCGATGACATGCGGATAGACCGACGTCAGGATCGCATGCACGCCGCGCACCAACGACCCGTCGGGACGGTCAATCAGATTGACATAGACAGGCCCCGCAACAATCTCGCGCAACCGCTCATATGTCTCGAGCGTCGCAAGGTGGGCGGGCACAGAGCCTGACGAAAACGCGTCCATCACCGCTGCATCAAAGCGCTTGTCGGTTTCGTTGAGGTAGACCCGTCCATCAGCATGCACGACGTTCAGGCGCCCATTGTCTTGGTCCAGGCCAGTCTCAAACACCGCCTCCATCAAAGTCGCGGAGGCGCGCGGCAGGTTATCGCGCACAACCTGCGTGACCAGCGGGTCGATTTCGACCGCCACAGCCGATGCACCGGGGCGCGCCTCAACAAGTTGCGTGGGCAGGCTGTACCCGCCACCGCCGACAAACAAGACCGCAGGTGAGGCCCCGAGATCGGCGTCCAACCTGTCCCAGATCCACTGCGTGTATGACAAGGCAAGCGGGCTTTCGGGATCTGGTATGACGTCCTCGGCCGCCTGTGTTGTCCCGTCCGAATACAGCCTCACCGCACCGTCGCGGGTGACGACATGCAGGCAGGACAGGCCAGACTCGTATTGACACACAGGCGTCCCGGCGAACCCGGCAACCCCCACCAGACCGACGGCTGCAAGGCTGATCACAGTTTCGGATGTCTCCGGCGCGTCACCTTCATTGCCGCCACGCCGCAGGAACAAGAGGCACAGGAGGGCAATCAACCCACATGCGGCAAATGTCGCCGTCGACCCGATCAGGGGGAGCAGCAGAAATCCGGCCAGCACGGCCCCGAAGATCGCACCCACCGACCCTGCAGCAAGGACAAGACCGAGCGACGATCCCTCACGCCCCGGTCGTGCCTCCACTGCGAGCTTTGCCAGAAATGGCGATGGCAGGGTGATACAGACCGAAGCGGGGAAAAAGACCAGAATGACGCTCACCACCATACCGCCTGTGCCGCGCAGGCCAATGGCATCCAAAACGCCCAGAAAGGTCGGCGACACCGTCATCAGAACGGCTGATGCAATCAGCGCATTGCGGACGTCGCGGCGAGCGGCGGCATAAGGCTTTTCCGCAATCAGCCCGCCAAGCGCACTGCCCAGTGAGAATCCGGCAAGCACCACGGCAATGACGGTTGTCCATGTCAGGAGCGAGGTGCCAAAAAAAGGCGCAAGCACGCGGCCTGCAGCAATCTCGTAGGTTAGCCCGACGGCTGACAGCACGAGGATCAGAACGATGATCTCAGAAAAGCGCAGGCCGCGCGGCATCGCGTCAACCTGCTTTTGCATGTCTTATCCCACGTGGAAGAGCGACTGGAACAGGCGCGGATCAAGGCTCTCGGACGCAAAGGTCTCGCCTTCGGTCAGGACCGAAACCGCATCGTGGCTGTGCAGGCTTTCCTGATGGCTTGCGATCACACGGAAGTCTGAAATCCGCTCGTCCAGCTGCAACTGTTCTGTGAAGAGACGCGCCGCATCCTCGACAAAGATCGGGTTGGCGGCGTTCAGCTCTGCAAAGGCCTGTTCGTCCTCGCGTTTGACCATCACTTGCGTTTCGGTCGGAACGGCAGCACGCGCACGGTCGATCAAATCCTCAAACCAGAGCAGGTCTGCACCATCTTCCAACAAGACCGAAATGCGCGCGACGGAGCGCTGCGAATGCGGAGTCGCCAACTGACCGCGGAATTGGCGGGCATGTTCAGACAATTCAAGCGAGCACGGGCACGTTGAAGAATAGACATAGTCCAGATGGATGATCTTTTTGCGAACCCCATCCCGCTCGACCAATTCGAGCGCAATGTCATAGTATTGGTAGCCTGAGAGACCGGACCGGAGGCTTTCAACTTTCATCGGAAAGCTGAAGCGCATTTGAATGCGTGCGTCAAAGCTTTCGAGGTCAGATTTATAGGCATCAAGCGCGCGTTCGATGACGTCGAAACTGAAAGTCTCTTCAGCATGTTTGTAGAATGTCCGCATGATGCGGGACATGTTGATGCCCTTTTTTTCTGCTTCAAGAGAGACCGTGCCAGTGACAGATGTCTCAAGCGTCAGATCGCCGTTGTCGCGCGTGTGAAACCGGATCGGCAGACGGAAGTTTGAAATGCCGACATGCTGGATTTGCTGTTGCGCACCACGGATCAGGCTTGACGGACCGTTCTGCAGATCGGGCATCGAGGCCTTGTAAATCTCGTCGACCTCGAAATCCTCGGGGTAAGCACGGGCAAGTGCGGGGTAATTTGAAATTTCCTGCCCAGGGATCAAACGGGAGACGAGAGGATCAAGCGTCGCGACTTCTTCCGGGGTGACGTCATGTGCCCAACGCCGCAGCAAGGCCAGCGCGGCTTCTGCTTCTGCACGGGTCGGTTCACGATTCATGTCCGGTGAGTGGATATTCAAGGCAGCGCCCCCCTTTTTCCCATCAGGCACCCCCATCACATGGGGGTCGTCATCGGATTTTCCAACGATTTCCTGATAGATACGCTTTAGGTCGGACCTTGGATCAGTCATGCAGGCGGCCTCCCATCCGTCAGCGCCGCCCGCAGCTAAACAGCTTTTGAAGCCTGCGTCACCCTTTGGAAGCGACTTCAGAGAGACGCAATCGCCGTGCGGAGGTCCTCCAGCAGATCGCCGCTGTCCTCGAGTCCGACGCTCAACCGGATCAATCCGGGTGTGATGCCGAGCGTCGCCTTTGTCTCGTCAGACAAGCGTTGATGCGTGGTTGTCGCAGGGTGGGTTGCGATCGATTTTGCGTCGCCCAGATTATTTGAGATTGTCCAGATTTCGAGGGCATTCAGCAACTTGAATGCTTTCGCTTGCGTGCCAGCATCAATGGCCAGAACTGTGCCCCCTTTCCCCATTTGAACTTGCACCAGCGCATTTTGCGGATGCGAGACGAGGCCAGGATAGATCACGTTTTTCAGCGTTTCATCAGCTTCCAACCCTTCTGCGATCACCTGCGCCGAGGTGGCTTGCGCGCGGACACGCAAATCGATTGTCTCCAGTCCCTTCAGCATCATCCAAGCCGTGAACGGTGACATCGAACCGCCAGTATGCTTCATGTAAGGCTCAACTGTCCCGCGGATAAATTCGCGCGTGCCGAGGATCACCCCACCTAATGCGCGCCCCTGACCGTCGATGTGCTTGGTCGCTGAATAGACAACCACATCTGCGCCCTGCGCCAGTGCATCCGAGAAAACAGGTGTCGCAAAGACATTATCTACGACAACCGTCGCCCCAACCGCATGGGCCAGTTCCGAGACTTCCTTGATGTCGATAACCTCAAGCGTCGGGTTCGAGATGCTTTCGAAAAAGACAACTTTGGTATCAGGCCGGATTGCGGCCTCCCACGCGGCCAGATCAGTGCCGTCGACAAATGTCACCTCGACGCCGTAGCGCGTCAGCACCTCTTCCAGAATATAAAGACAGGACCCGAAGAGCGCGCGGGCCGACACAACATGATCCCCCGCTTTCAGCATGGACGTCAGCGCACCATTCACGGCCGCCATACCAGAAGCAGTTGCGAAACCATCTTCGGCACCCTCTAGGGCAGCGATCCGGTCCTCGAACATCGCGATGGTGGGGTTTCCGTAACGGGCATAGATGAATTCATCTTCACCAGATTTGATGAACCGCGCTTCGGCGTCCTCGGCCGTGTCGTACACAAAGCCCTGAGTGAGATAGATCGCCTCGCTCACCTCATTGTATTGGCTGCGGCGGATGCCTGCGTGTACGGCTTTGGTGCGTTTCTTCCACGTCTTCATGTTCAGTCCTCACGCCATCTTGGCGCACAAAAAAACCCCGACACCGGCCAAAGGTATCGAGGTCGTATCGCCTTGAACCCTCTTTAGCGGCATTTTTAACGTGGCCCGCAATCCGGTAACAAATCGCCACGCCAAACCGCATACGCCGCCGTCACGGTTTCGTCAAGCTGGCTTGCCAAGGATCAAAAAGATGCGAAGGTCAGGCGCAGAAGCGGAGGATAAGCGATGACAAAACCAATTGACCTGTATTTTTGGCCCACCCCAAACGGTTGGAAAGCGTCAATCGCCTTGGAAGAGCTCGCACTGCCTTACGAGGTTCATCTGGTGAATATCGGTGCCGGCGACCAGTTTAAGCCGGAGTTTCTGGCGATTTCACCAAACAACCGGATGCCAGCGATCGTCGATCACGACGGCCCGGACGGGGAACCTGTCTCAGTTTTTGAATCAGGTGCCATTCTGCAATACCTCGCACGGAAAACCGGCAAGCTCTATGGCTCAAACGAGCGGGAAAGGATCGCGGTCGAGGAGTGGCTGATGTGGCAAATGGGTGGATTGGGACCGATGGCGGGGCAAGCACACCACTTTCTGAAATATGCGCCATCCATGGATCCCCCAAACGACTTGCCCTACGCAAAGGACCGTTACAGGAACGAAACAGCACGGCTTTATGGTGTCATGGATCGTCGGTTGGCCCAGCACGCTTACCTTGCCGGTGATTTCTTCTCGATCGCCGATATCGCCTGCTGGGGCTGGGCATCACTTTGGGAGGGCCAACAGCAAACGCTCGATGATAAGCCACATCTTGCGCGGTGGCTGGAGTTGATGTGGTCGCGACCTGCCGTGAAGCGTGGGCGTGCGGTCCATGCAGAGAAGCGCGGCGACTTTCGAAAAGACAAGGCGGCCCAGGACAAGCTGTTTCGCAAATAACGCTAACCGATTCTTAGGCTCTTTGTGATTGTCTGTCTGGCGCACCGTTACGCAAAGGTTCGCCATGCACTATCGCCAGTTTCGATATCCAACTGACAGCCAGATACCTGTGCAAGCAGGCGGCATGCGAAAACGCGCAACGGTCGTCAATGTGTCACGCTCGGGTGCCAGACTTCGCGGACTGGACCATGTTAAACGTGGCGACAAACTCCAGCTTGATGTGCTGTCAAATCCGGTCGATGCCGTTGCGCTGTGGGCATCCTCAGGTGAAATCGGGATCGCGTTCAGACCCGCTCTATCGGAAAGAATACTGACCCTATTGAGGCAAGGTCACTGCGGGCCGCAAAACAAGGAAACTGCAGGTTTTGGTCACCCCTATCCTGAAATGCACTAGCCTTTGTCTGCCTCAGGATCGTCAATCAGATACTTTTGCAAACCGATAATCTGGACCCAAAGAAAGACAAATAGGACGGCCGGGAAGGCAAAGGTCTCAAGTTTGACCCAAAGGTCGGTTGATTGCGTGCGCCAGATGATCTCGTTCGCGATCGCCAGCGCAAAGAACATGGCGCAAAGGCGTCTGGTGAAGATCATCCAGCCTTCGCGTTCCATCGGGAGAAACTCTTCCATGACATACTGAAGATAGCTTTGACCGCGCAGCAAGCCGATTGCGAGCAACCCACCCATTGCACCATAGACGATCGAGGTCTTCATCTTGAAAAACCGCTCATCGTTGAACCAGGCTGTCAGACCGCCGAAGAATATCACCATAAACGCTGTGAAGACCTGCATTCGGCTCAATTTGCCGGTCAGCATCCAGAGGATGCCCATCGCGATCAACAGGATTGGCACAAAGATCAGGGCAGATACGATAAACCCTGTATATTCCGTCCCGCCCCAAACATAAGTTTCGTCACGGATGCGCAGATAAATAAGGAAAAACGCCAGCGTTGGCCCAAGTTCAAGAACTTGCTTCAGTACCGGATTGACCGTTTTGTCTGCCATGTCTGCCTTCCTCTTACCCGCCCATTTCAACGATCACAGCGCCAAGCGCAACCAGACACATCAGAAACAGTCGGCGCGGCCCAACTTTTTCACCTAAGATAAACCATCCAATGAGGGCGGCAAAAACGACAGAGGTTTCACGCAAGACAGCCGCCTCACCGACGCTGTCGAGGCGGGTGGCTAGCAGGACACCGCCAAAGCTGACCCATGCGATCAGCGCGCCAATAAACCCCTTTCTGATTAACGGACCAAGCTCCAGATCTTGCCCCATTCGGCGATAGCGCACGACTCCCAAAACTGTGAAATCAATTGCCGTCACAAAGAAAAACCACGCCAAAAACGTAAACGGGTCTGGCGACTGCCGGATCGCATAGGCGTCGTAGGTGGTGTAAAGCGCCACCAGTAGCCCGCCGACCGCCGCCCACATCAGCCCCAGCTTCAGGGTGCGTGGGTCCAGCGTCTCTTCACTGATATTGCGCACCGCAAGCAGCAGGATACCCCCCGAAAGGCACGCCACCCCGATCCACTGCACCCCAGTGAAATGCTCGCCGAAGAAAGCTGACGCTGCGATCACCGTCACGAGTGGACCCGTTCCCCGCACAACAGGGTAGACCACCGTATAGGCCGCGCGCTCATAGGCCAGTGCCATTGTCACTTTATAGGCAAAATGGACAGCGATTGCGCCAACGAGCAGCAAGGCCATGCCCAAATCAGGCCACGGCACGACGAACAGTGCAATCGGGGCAGACAAGACCGCAAGCCAGCCGTCAATCGCACCGCGCGTCAGCCAGGGGTCATAACGGCCCTTCTGAAGCGCGCCGAAAATCGCATGGGCCAAGGCCGAGACCAGTGCAAGGATAGTCGCCAGTTGCGCCCCCTGCGGGGTGCCGGCAATCGAAACAAGCCATTCACCCACAACTGACCGCCATGGTGCGCCCTACCGGTCCAGACCAACGAGGGCAGTGGCAAATTCTTCCGGATCGAAGGGGGCCAGATCGTCAATCTGCTCGCCTACGCCAATCGCGTGGATAGGCAGGCCAAATTTGTCGGCCAGTGCCACCAGGACACCGCCCTTGGCCGTACCATCAAGCTTGGTCATCACAAGGCCCGAGACATCAGCAAGCTTCTGGAATTCTTTGACCTGACTGACCGCATTCTGCCCCGTCGTCGCATCCAGAACCAACAGGGTATTATGTGGCGCGTCCGGATCTTTCTTGCGGATCACGCGGACGATCTTGGCCAGTTCCTCCATGAGATCAGCGCGGTTCTGCAACCGCCCTGCGGTGTCGATCATCAGCAGGTCTGCCCCATCGGCTTGCGCCTTGGTCATCGCGTCAAAGGCAAGGCTCGCGGGGTCCGACCCTTCGGGCGCGGTCAGCACCGGCACGCCTGCACGATCTCCCCAGACCTGCAATTGTTCGACGGCTGCCGCGCGGAAGGTGTCACCGGCGGCAATCACCACCGATTTGCCCGCCGCTTTGAACTGGCTTGCCAGCTTGCCGATGGTCGTCGTCTTGCCCGAGCCGTTCACGCCCACCACCAGCACCACCTGCGGGCGCTTGGCGTAAAGCGGCATAGGGCGGGCGACAGGGTCCATGATGCGAGAGACTTCTTTGGCCATCAGCCCCTTGATCTCGGCCACTGACAGCTTCTTGCCAAAGTTGCCCTCGGCCATGTTCGCCGTCACGCGCAGGGCGGTATCCACGCCCATGTCCGCAGTGATCAGTAGCTCTTCCAACTGCTCCAGCATGTCGTCGTCCAGCGTGCGGCGGACAACGGTCTTTGCCTCGCCACCCCCGAAAAGGCGACCCAAAATACCCTTCTTCTGAGGTTCGGCAGCTGGCGTTTCTTCCGTCAGCGGAGCGGTCAGATCGACATTCATGGTGACCGGCGTCTGCGGAGGCTCCTCGACTGGCGAAGCGTCGGGCACCTCGACCGGCGCAGGCTCTGGCACCTCCTGAGGTACACGCTGAGGAACCTCGACAGGCGCAGGTTCGGGCACTTCCTGCGGAGCGGGTGTTGGCTCTGGCTCTGGCTCTGGCTCTGGCTCTGGCTCTGGCTCTGGCTCTGGCTCTGGCTCTGGCTCTGGCTCTGGCTCTGGCTCTGGCTCTGGCTCTGAAGTGGTCTCAACCGGCGCGACTGCCTGCGCAAGCTCTTCCTCGCGCAGTTCTTCCTCCTCGCCACCATCCTGCACGATCGCGTCCAATCCTTCGTCTATCTTGGACGAGGATTTGAACATCCGGTCTTTCATTTTCTTGAAAAACGACATCGCGCGGGCCTTTCAACTGGTCTTGTCCCTCACCTAAGCCCGAAGACCGCCAGATGCAAAGGGTCAGAGGGATCGTTCAATCGCAAATGCGAAGAGAAAGAGCAGTTGCGCGCCCCAGTAGGTGGTCCAGACAAAGAATGGGGCGACCCGGGCCATGCGGTGCGCGGGTGGCCAGACAAACCGCTCCAGTCCGAGAACGATGTCCGAGGCCATGAACAAAGCGGCCGCAAACATCGCGACAACAAAACTCATCGGCAGGCTGACCGCGATCATTCCCATGGCCGCAATGATGGCCACATAGCCCGCCACTGGCCAGCGCAACGCGCCCGCGCGGGGGAAAAGGACAAAGACCATCGCGACCGAAACAAGCGCCACCAGCACGGTGAACAGGTTCACATCCATCGACGCCCCCGTTTCCAGCATCAACGCGACATAGGCCAGATGGGCCAGCGCAAAAGACACAAGCCCCGCCAAAAACGCCCTGTCGCCCGCGCGCGACAGAAAGAAGTCGCCCAGCGCCGCCAGCGCCAGCGCCGCAAACAACCACGAGACGCCGCCCAAAAGTAGCGCCGCCAGTGCCAGCCCCGCGACTGATCCTGTCTTGATCACCGTCTTGGCAAGGCTCGGTCCCTGCCAGCAGTAGCGCAGAAGGAACCACACCGACAGTAGCGCCGACCCGCCGATCAGCGCCCAAACCGTTATAATGACGTTCAAATTTCGTCCTTAAAGTGCTGCATCACCAGCTTGATCGGGTTCGGTGCCGCCTGCCCCAGACCGCAGATCGAGGCATCCGCCATCGCCGTGCAAAGCTCGGTGAGCAGCCCCTGATCCCAGGCATCCGCCTGCATCAGCTTGACCGCCTTCTGGCAGCCGACACGGCAGGGGGTACATTGACCGCAGCTTTCGTCTTCAAAGAAGCGCAGCATATTGAGCGCCGCACCGCGCGCACTGTCCTGATCGGACAGTACGACAACAGCCGCAGAGCCAATGAACGTCCCCAGCGGTTGCAGTGTGTCAAAATCAAGCGGCACATCATTGATCGTGGCAGGCAGTAACCCCGAAGACGGCCCACCCGGCTGATAGGCCTTGAAGGCATGCCCTTCAGCCATTCCGCCCGCTGCGTCGATGATGTCTATGATCGTGGAGCCCGCTGGCAGCAAATAAACCCCCGGTTTGGCGACGCGTCCTGACACTGAGTAAGACCGCAACCCTTTGCGCCCGTTCTTCTCGGTCGCGTTCAGAACCTCCGGCCCTTCGCGGACAACGCGGGCGACCCAGAGCAACGTCTCGACATTATGCACCAGTGTCGGGCGGTCAAAGATCCCCACTTGCGCCACAAATGGCGGACGATGACGCGGCATGCCGCGCTTGCCCTCAATGCTTTCGATCATCGCAGATTCTTCGCCGCAAATGTAGGCTCCTGCCCCTCGTCGCAGGTCGATGTAGCCTTCCGCAACCACGCCGGCCTGTTCCAAAGCTTTGATTTCACGACGTAAAATCTCAAGCACAGCCGGATATTCGTCGCGCATGTAGATATAGCAGGTCTCTGCCTCGACAGCCCATGCGGCAATCAACATGCCCTCAAGGAACAGATGCGGCGTGCGTTCGAGGTAGAAACGATCCTTGAACGTCCCCGGCTCGCCCTCGTCCCCGTTCACGGCCAGATAGCGCGGGCCGGGGTTGCCGCGCACAAAACCCCATTTCTTACCCGAGGGGAAACCGGCCCCACCAAGCCCACGCAGACCTGAGGCCAGCACCTTGTCCTGCACAGCCTCCCAATCGCCGCCATCGCGCAGTGCTTCTAGCTGCACATAACCACCATCAGCCATGTAGGCGTCATAGGTTTGGTAGTCAGGCAGGTGGGCGTGTGTATCGCCCGCCGCAATCGCCGCCTCGACCTTCTCGACGGTCGCATGGTCAATGTGGTTGTGCCCCAGTTCCAGCACGGGGGCCGTATCGCAACGCCCCATACACGGCGCACGCAGCACGCGAACCTGCGTTGGGTCCAGACCATCCTCAAGTGCGGCTTTCAATTGCTGCGCCCCCGCCAATTCACAGGAAAGCGAATCGCAGACGCGGATTGTCAGCGCAGGCGGTGGGGTTTCGTCCTCTTTCACCACATCAAAATGGGTATAGAAAGTTGCAACCTCATAGACCTCGGCCTGAGACAGGCGCATTTCTTCGGCCAATGCGCGGAGATGTGGGGCAGAGAGATGGCCGTAAGCATCCTGAATCAGATGCAAAAACTCGATCAAAAGATCGCGACGCCGCGGTTGGTCCGCCAAAAGCGCTTGCACGTCGGACCACGCCTGATCGTCCAACTGGCGGCCTTTGGGACGATGGCGCCCCTTACCCTTTCCGGATTTCCAAACGCCCTCTCGGTTGTCCAATGCCATTGCTGATCCCTCGCCCTGATTGCCGCCAAAATACTGCGCGACGTCTGTCCAAACCACGCAAAAGCGACACCAAAAGTGACCAATACGCGCATCACTGCGATTTGTACTCTACTTCGCGGAAACGCGTGGTAACTATCCGAAACATGAAGAAACCGATCCTGCTTTTCAGCGCTGCAACACTGGCTCCTGCGATCATGATCGCGGCCGGCGCAGTGTGGGGTGGCGGATGGGTCGTGGCTGCGGTCGTTTATCTGACGGCAATGACCAGTTTGCTGGATCGGCTGATCACGCATGAAAGCGCCGCGGGCGAAAGCGATGGTGACGACATCTTGTCTGTCGTGATTGCACTGGCCCAATTTGCTATCATTCCACTTTCGGTGTGGGCGCTGACCGGCGATCACCTGGGCCCGCTGGCAAAAGCGGGACTTTTCTTTGCGACAGGTCTTTGGCTGGGGCAAGTCAGCAACGCCAACGCGCACGAACTGATCCATCGGGGCAGCAGGACGCTGCACCGGCTCGGCATGCTTGCCTACACCACAATGTTGTTCGGGCATCACACCTCTGCACATGTGCTGGTCCATCACCGTTACGTTGGCACCAAGCACGATCCCAACACCTCCCGCAAAGGGGAAAGTCTTTACCGGTATATCATCAGGGCATGGACCGGATCATTCCGCGAAGGCTATCGGGCCGAGAAAGCACGGCTGGCCCGTATCGGCCGCCCAGTTTGGCGCAATCCCTATGTCCTCTATGTCGGTGGCGCTGTGGTTTGCATGGCAGCCGCGCTGGCACTCGGCGGCATAGAGGCACTGATCGCCTACGTCGGACTTTGTGCCTATGCACAGTCGCAACTGCTGATGTCCGATTATGTCCAGCACTACGGGCTGACCCGCAAGACGGACGCGAACGGCAAACCCGAGCCAGTCTCAGCCCGCCATAGCTGGAACAGCCCGCATTGGTTCTCGTCCGCGCTGATGCTCAACGCGACACGCCACTCGGACCACCACGCGCACCCTGCCCGGCCCTACCCAGAACTCAGCATCCCCGTAGACGCACCGATGTTGCCACGTCCACTCCCCCTGATGGCAAGTATCGCGCTGGTGCCACCGCTCTGGCGCAGAATCATGGACCCACGTGTTGCAAGGTGGAGAGATGCGTAAGCTTCTGATACTATTGACACTTGCCGGTCCTGTCGCCGCTGACGACCGCATGAGCGCCCAAGAGTTTGAAAAATACGTCACGGACTGGACGATTACCTTTCGCACCGACTTCATCGAACTCTTCGGTGTCGAGCGCTACCTGCCGGGCCGCCGTGTGATATGGTCTACATTCAACGGCCAGTGCGCCTACGGCGTCTGGTTTGAAAGCAAAGGCGATATCTGTTTTCGGTACGATGGCGACCCCGAGCACAAATGCTGGGCGATCTTCGACACGCCTCATGGAATGCGTGGTGAATTCACGACGCGTCCGAATACAACTGTCATTTACGAGTTGCCCGAACGGGACGATCCGCTGATCTGCAACGATCTTTCGTCTTAGAACAATTTGCCCTGAGGGTCCCGGTCAAGCGCCAACCGGCCATCGGCAAACTCAATCTCCAGTGACTTTGCTTGCGCCGCCTCTGCCTTGCCCGTCACCACGGCACCATCGCCGCGGACAACCGCATAACCGCGCTTAAGAGTTTCGACGTAGCCCAAAGTCTCACGCAGACGTTCAAGCGCATCCAGCCGCGCGCGACGTTCGCTTTGCTGACGGCTCGCGCGATCAGAAAGCCGCTGCAATACGACATTCATTCGTTCAGACTGACGCTCGAGACGCGTCGCCAGCGTCTCCGTCCGTAATCCTCGCGCAGATTGAGTGAGATTTCGACGGGCATCTGTTGTGCGTCGCTCCAGCGCCGGAACGAGTCGTTGCGAAAGAGCATCCAGCCTGCGCCGGTCTTCGGCCAGCCGCCGCGTCAAGATCGCGGGCCGCAAAGCCGCCTCCGACATCTGCAAACGCTTCTTGGCTGCGGCGCTCCGCAAGGCGGCAGGCAGGCGTTCAGCCAGATAATCGAGACGCTGGCGTGGTCCTTCGACAAGGCTTTCAACCTGCGGCAAGGCCCGCCCCAGATCCCGTAACCGCTGCTGGCGTTGCGTGATCCCTGCTGTCAGTGCGCGGCTTAATCGGGCACCTTGCTGATCCGTCCATGCCAAAAGTTCCATTCTGACCGGCACTGCGAGTTCGGCTGCCGCCGTGGGTGTCGGGGCACGAACATCTGAAACAAAATCAATGAGTGTCGTGTCAGTCTCGTGGCCCACCGCCGAGATCAGCGGGATATCCGATGCGGCGGCCGCACGTGCCACTATTTCTTCGTTGAACCCCCACAGATCCTCCAATGATCCGCCGCCGCGTGCCACGATCAGCAAATCGGGGCGTGGCAGTGCCCCACCAGGTGTGAGGCGATTGAAGCCCTCGATCGCGGCTGCTACCTCAGGCGCACACTTCGCGCCTTGCACTGCAACCGGCCAGACCAAGACCTTTCGCGGAAAGCGGTCGCGCAAGCGGTGCAAAATATCTCGGATGACCGCACCGGATGGTGACGTCACGACGCCAATGATCTCCGGCAGGAACGGCAACGGTTTTTTGCGTTCTGCGGCAAACAAACCTTCAGCGGCAAGCTGCGCCTTGCGCTTTTCCAGCATCGCCATCAGGGCACCGGCACCCGCCGGCGCGATATCCTCGATCACCATCTGGTACTTCGACTGCCCGGGGAAGGTGGTCAGCTTGCCTGTAGCGATCACCTCCATCCCTTCTTCGGGAGGGTGCGCCAACGCCTGTGCGCGGCCCTTCCAGATCACCCCGGCCAAGACCGACCGATCGTCCTTGAGGTCCAGATAGACATGACCAGAGCGGGGCAAAGACACACGCCCCACCTCGCCCCTCACACGGACATGACCAAAACCACCCTCTATGGCCTTTTTGACGGCACCAGAAATCTCAGAGACCGAGAATTCAGGCGTGTTGTCCGCCGCGGGATCATCAAAAAGGTCCAAGCTTACTTTCCTTCGAATGACTGGTTGCTGAGTGGCAACGAAGAGAGCTTCCACCGCAAGAACAAGATAGAAAGCACCACTGCAAACCCAAAGGCGGCAAAGATTAACGAACTGAATACCGCCGCAAGTACAAAGGCTGCGAAGGCGATCATCCAGAAGACAAAGTGAGACAATCGCTCAAGCGTATAATCTGGGTCAGGCCAATACTGCACCTGTGGTCGCCCGAATTCCTGCGCGTAGTATTCAAGTGTCCGCACATAGTCAGGATCATCCTGAAGCGGCAAAGGAGCTGCCTCACCTTCTGGGCGATACAGGGTTCTGCCCAGGATTCTGGGGCAAAAATCGTCGTAATACGCCTTCTTGTCTTCGGCATGCATACGCCACACCAGATCGACAATTGGAGAGGGTGACAGCGGCTCAGATGAACTGCCTGCAAGATACATATAGCGGCGATATTCTTCGACCAAAGTATAGCAAACATCGACAGAATGCCCGGTCTCTTCGACGAGGCGGTCAACCAAAGATCGGGTCAATGGTCTTTCATGAAAGCTGTACCCCTCCAGCCTGTGCCACAGCCGTCGGTCGGATTTCGTCGGCTTCATCGCCTTACTCTTTGACTGTTCTCATCCTCAATCCGAGCCTACTGCATGGGCAGGACTGCGCCAAGCCCATAGCGCCTTGTGGTCCACAGGATCGCCGCTTAGAACCGCGACAAAGCAAACGACCGGGGGCAGCTATGAATATCCTGATTTTGGGCAGCGGCGGACGCGAACATAGCCTTGCATGGGCAGTGAAGCAGAACCCGAAATGCGACCGTTTGATCGTCGCGCCCGGTAATGCCGGTATCGCGGATATCGCGGACTGTGCTGACGTGAACATTTTGGACGGAGATGCCGTCGCAAGCTTTGCCGAAGAAAACGCGATTGATTTCGTTATTGTCGGTCCAGAAGCTCCCCTTGCCGCAGGGGTCGCCGACCGTCTGAGAGACGCAGGATTATCAGTGTTCGGACCCAGTGCCGCCGCTGCACGACTTGAGGCGTCAAAGTCATTCACCAAATCCATTTGTGATGCTGCCAACGCACCGACTGCGGCCTACGCGCACTTTACCGACGCCAGTGCCGCCAAAGACTATATCAAGGCGCAAGGCGCACCGATCGTTGTCAAAGCTGACGGGCTTGCAGCAGGCAAAGGTGTGATCGTTGCAATGACCGAAGACGAGGCGCTTGCTGCCATTGATGACATGTTCGACGGCAGCTTTGGTGACGCTGGCGCGGAAGTCGTCATCGAAGAATTCATGGACGGAGAAGAGGCATCCTTCTTCGTGCTTTGCGACGGCGAAACGGTTCTGCCGGTTGGCACCGCACAGGATCACAAACGCGCATTTGATGGGGATACGGGCCCAAATACAGGCGGCATGGGCGCATACTCTCCTGCGCCTGTGATGACGGAAGACGTGACACACAAGGCGCTCGACGAAATCATTCATCCGACGATGGATGAGATGCGGAAACGAGGAACCCCGTTTCAAGGCGTGCTCTTTTGCGGGTTGATGATCAAGAATGGCCAACCACGGCTTGTCGAATACAACGTCCGCTTTGGCGATCCGGAATGTCAGTGCTTGATGATGCGACTGGGTGGGCAGGTGCTGGATCTGCTACAAGCATGTGCCGAGGGTCGGCTAAATGAAGTGCAGGTCAACTGGGCCGACGATCATGCACTTACAGTTGTCATGGCCGCCAAAGGATATCCGGGCAGCTATGAAAAAGGGACTGTAATCAAAGGTCTCGACAGCTTGCCTGAAGACAGCTTCCACATGGTTTTTCATGCCGGAACTGCGAAATCAGGCGATGCGATTACAGCGTCGGGCGGGCGGGTGCTGAATGTTACGGGACGCGGAACGAGTTTGGCCGAAGCGCACGAAAAGGCTTACGCGATGGCACAGACAGTCGATTGGCCCGAGGGCTTTTATCGTTCCGACATCGGCTGGCGGGCGCTTTAGCCGCTTGCGCGCACCCCTTCACTTCTGAAACCGACCAAAAGCAAAAGCCGCACCATTTGGTGCGGCTTTCCGTTAACGCGTTTTGACGCAGTCAATCAGGCAGCGCGGCTCATCAACACCGAGTCGATTTCTGCTGCTGCTGCGTTTTCATCATTGCCAGCAACTGCCGCAATCTCACGGGTCAGCCGTTCCAATGCTGCTTCATAAAGCTGACGCTCGGAATAGCTCTGTTCGCGTTGATCATCGAGACGGTGCAGGTCGCGGACAACCTCGGCAATCGCAATCAAATCGCCGGAGTTGATCTTCTGCTCGTATTCTTGAGCGCGACGCGACCACATCGCCTTTTTGACCTTCGCCTTGCCACGCAGTGTCTTCATAGCGTGGCTGACGATATCAGGTGTTGCCAAAGCACGCATACCAACATCAGTGGCTTTGTCGGTCGGCACCCGCAGCGTCATCTTGTCTTTCTCGAAGGCAATCACGAAAAGCTCCAGTTCAAAACCGGCGACTTCTTGCGTTTCGATAGAAACAATTTTGCCGACACCATGGGCGGGATAAACGACGAAGTCATTCGGGCTGAAAGCGTATTTCTTCTTGCTCATAATCATCCTTTCGCGGCGCCCCCTCAGGGACAACAAAAAACCGGCGGAGGCAGTGCCACCGTCGGGGAATTCAGTGCTTTGATCGATTAAAGTGTTCGCAGCATTGTCCCAGAGTATACCACAAAATCACGCCCCAAGGAAGCGCCGCAACGCAGCATCAAAAAACCTATTCTGCAAAAGGGCTTAGCAGCAGCCGAAGCCCGAATCAGCCACCCTCACCTGGGGCTTCGGAAAAGAGCTCCATCTTACCTTCTTTGCCGTCCATTTCGTCAGCATTCGGCAGAGGGTCTTTCTTAGTGATGATGACCGGCCACATCTCAGAGTACTTGCGATTGAACTCGACCCACTTTTCCATGTCTGGTTCAGTATCGGGTCGGATCGCGTCTGCGGGGCATTCTGGTTCGCAGACACCACAATCGATGCATTCGTCAGGATGAATCACCAGCATGTTCTCCCCTTCGTAGAAGCAATCTACTGGGCAAACCTCAACGCAGTCGGTGTATTTGCAGGCGATACAATTGTCATTGACGATGTAAGTCATGGGGTCATCCGTTCTCTAGCAGCGCCTAGCTAGATCAGGAGACCGCGTCATTCAAGGTCGAATGGTGCATCTTGCACCCGGTGTGCCATGATATCACGCCTGTCCTTCTTAGTTGGCCGACCCTTACGGTCACCGCCAGGGTTGTAAGGACGTTTGACAACTTCCGGCGACATATCTTCGTAGAGCGCCTGCGCCTCGGGCGCAGGGCCTCTACGCTCACCACAAGCGAGGATACGCACCACCCGCGTGCGCTCTGCTTGAATGAAGGTCAGAACGTCGCCCGGCCCTACTGTCCTTGAAGGCTTGCTCACAGGTTGGCTGTCGACACGCACTTTGCCGGCGGTCACAACCCCAGCGGCAAGGCTGCGCGACTTGAAGAAGCGCGCCTGCCACAGCCATTTGTCCAGACGGATTGTCGGACGAGCTTCGGTCAATCCTTTTTGAACCCGGCCAGCGCCGCAGCGAAAGGATTATCCGGATCAATTGCCTTTTCGCGCTTTGGTTTGGCCGAGAAGCTCTGCGGCTTGCTACGATCGCCTTGGGACCGCCCTTTGCCCTTGGGCTTGCCCTTACCGCGTGCAGGCTTGCCCCCTTGGGGACGGTTCTGCTTCTGTCCGCGTCCGCCCCAAGTGAAGGTATAAAAAACCTCCATTTCAGTTTCAGAAACGGCGGCATCAGCAGGCTCAGCAGTGACGTCTTTGTCTTCAAGCTCGTCAGGAATTCCACCTGGCTCTTCCGTGAGCACTTCTGTTTCGGCGACAGGAGCTACCCCATCATCCACGATATCAGCAGATGGTGTCTCGTCTGTGGCGACAATCGCACCAGCAGCGGCGGCATCATGATCCATGACGGGAGTATCATCTGTGCGGCTGGCAGCGCCGGGCACGACTTGGGTGACAGATTTCACCTTTTCGCGCTCGCTCCTTTCCGCCTTGTAGCCAAGACCCTCCATCAGATCGGCAAATTGTTCCAACGTCATACCCGTAATGGACAGCATATCGGCGGAGGCTTCGAACCCGCCACGGCTGTCCTGATCACGCAGCATGTCGGCAAGCCTTTCCAACATGTCGATGCGGATAGCGCGTTCACCGGCGGCACGGTAGCCTGCCATCGCATAGTAGCCCATGACCGCATCCTTCGCAGCCGGCACGGTCACCAACCCCGGTGGTGGGCTTTCGGGGAATTCGGACAGACCTTTAGACAATGACCACAAAACAAGACGCAGACGGGTTGGCGCAGGCTTCAGCAGTGGTGGCATGAAGATCGTGAATTGGCCAAAACGCACACCATGCTTGCGCAGCGCCCCGCGCGCGTCCTGATCAAGGGCTTTGACCTCTTCCGCTACTTCGCCGCGCGGAATAACTCCGAAACCTTCAGCCATGCGAAAAGCAAAGCCCTTCGCCGCGCCGGTCAGTGTTTCGTCGTTCTTGAGCGACATCAACGGCTCGAATCCAGCCGCGATCTTGCGATCAATGAAGTGTTGGAGGCGTCTTTGCACCTTGGCGGCAACGTCTTCGCCTGCCTCATCATCGACGAACACTTCTATGCCAGGCTTGTAAGGGTCGCTTCCGGCGACCAATTTGCCGACAGCCGCATCACCCCACATCAGACCACCCTGTTCGGTGAAGTCGATTTCGGGATCGGGCGCATTGTAGAAACGGTCAGCGAGCAAATTGAACTGCGGGGCCAATGCTTTCACCGACGCCTGTCGCAGGGTCTTTGCCTCATCCGGGCTGCCAGCTTTGTCCATCCGGAAGCGGAACCCCTCCAACCGTCCAACGAATTCACCTTCGACGGTTACTTCACCCTTGTCATTTACGTCGGCCAAAAGGCTCTCCTTCTGTTTGAGCCGCCGGAGCAGGATACTGGTCCGCCGGTCCACAAATCTTTGCGTTAATGCACCGTGTAGTGCATCAGATAAACGATCTTCTACCGCGCGGGTTTCATCGCGCCAACGAGATTCGTCAACCAACCACCCCTTACGCTGGGCGACGTAGGTCCACGTACGGATGTAGGCCAGACGCTTTGAGAGGGTGTCGATGTCACCATCGGTGCGATCAATCCGCCTGACTTGCAGCCCGAACCAATTGGACGAAACATGGCCCAGCTGGTGCAGGTCGTTATAGATATGTGTCAACAAACCAGCGTGCTCACCGCGGCTGATGCCTCTGAAATCTGGTATCCGACAGACGTCCCAAAGCAGTTTGATTGATGGCCCGTCGGTGGCGCGTGCGGCGACCTCGGTATCGGCTGCAAGAGCCTTGAGTGCAGCAAGATCATCGCTCTCTCGCACTCTGGTGAGCCATTGATCTTCTGTTTTTTCTTCAAGGCTCGCTATCAGTCGCTTCACCGAAGAAAAACGCAGATCGCTATTACGCCACTGCAGTTTCTTCACCGGCCGGAAGCGATGCTCACAGATCGCTTCTGCCAATGCATCATCAAGCGGTGGGGCTTCGCCAGTGACGCCGAATGTTCCGTTGTCTTTATATCGTCCGGCGCGGCCTGCAATCTGCCCCAATTCCTCAGGCTGGAGATGCCGCATCCGGCGCCCATCGAATTTCGTCAGCGATGAGAACGCAACGTGGTTGATATCAAGGTTGAGCCCCATGCCAATCGCGTCCGTCGCAACGAGATAGTCCACATCGCCGTTTTGATACATTTCAACCTGCGCATTGCGCGTGCGCGGCGAAAGCGCGCCCATGACCACGGCAGCACCACCTTTTGTCCGGCGCAAGAGCTCGGCAATCGCATATACATTTTCAACCGAAAACCCGACAATTGCGGAGCGAGACGGCATCCGGCTTATCTTTTTCGAACCTGTGTAGGATAATTCAGACATACGGTCGCGCCGCATGAATTGCGCCTGAGGTACCATTGCAGCAATAGCACCTCGCATCGTCTCGGCACCCAGGAAGAGGGTTTCGTGAAGACCGCGCGCATGGAGCAGACGGTCCGTAAAGACATGGCCCCGCTCGGGATCGGCACAAAGCTGTATTTCATCTATCGCAAGAAAATCGGCTCCCATGCCTTCGGGCATGGCCTCGACTGTGCAGACCCAATAAGCTGCACGTGACGGGACGATCCGCTCCTCACCTGTGATCAGCGCGACAACACTCGGACCGCGCTCAGCCACGATGCGGTCATAGACCTCTCTTGCAAGCAGTCTCAGCGGAAGGCCGATGATCCCGGTGCGATAAGCCAGCATCCGCTGGATTGCATAGTGCGTTTTGCCGGTGTTCGTGGGCCCAAGCACGGCCGTGATGCGCGATGCCATCTTTTCAATCCGTGCCAGCGAGTGCAGCCGCCTAGAGCGCCTGCCCTTCCAATTCCAATTCCAACCGCGACGTCGCTTCAAGCGCCGGTGCGGAGTGCGGGTGGATATCAAGGATCATCCGGTAGAGTTCAAGGGCATCTTGTGAACGTCCAAGTTCCTCAAGCACAATGGCAAGCCCTGTCATCGCCTCAAAATGCAGCGGGTTCAGTCGCAGCACCGTTTGGATATCTTCCAGTGCCGGGCCGGTCATGCCGAGCAGATAATAGGAGGATGCACGACCGAAATAGCCTTCGGTGAAATAGGGGGCGTGATCGACCAACGCGGAAAAGTGTTCGACAGCGATGTCCGGCTGACCTTGCTCAAGCGCCTCTTTTCCGCGCCTCAAGAGCAAATCCATCGCAGGTGATCCGCTGCGTTCCCAGGTACTGATGATCTGGCCTGCCAGTCGCTCTGCCTCAACAGCGTCCGCTTCGGAAAGCTGTTGATGAAGTTCATCCAAATCGGTTTCCTGCGCCAAAGCAGGCAAAGAAATGCCTGAAGACAGGAAAAGTGCCGCAACGACACATTTGAAGCGATCAATGTGCATACCCATAAGGGACGATGTAGCGCATCACGCGTCCTGCACCAGAGGCGCGTGTTCACAACAATGAGCAAAAGGAATTCAAGATGAGTGATGTAGTCGCCCAGGCCGTAGACGCCCTGAACGCAAAGATGGACGGTGGTTTTGATGGCACTGCCAAATTCGTCATCGAAGATGAGGGAAGCATCATCATCGACGGGAATGGAGCCCACGCAGGTGATGAGGATGCTGACGTGACGCTGACAGCCTCGACAGAAACCTTCAAAGCCATTCTTGATGGCGAAATGAACCCGACCACAGCTTTCATGACCGGCAAGCTTGCCGTTGATGGCGACATGGGTGCTGCGATGCGCCTGTCCGGCGTTCTCTCCTAATCGTCATGGAAACCGCCCCCCTCTTTGATGAAATTGCGGCCGGACCCGATGGGGGGGCGGCCCATTGGCTGACCACTGACGATGGCGTGCGCATACGTGTGGGCCATTGGCCCCTTTCAAATGCAAAAGGCACTGTCCTGATCTTTCCCGGTCGCACCGAGTTTGTCGAAAAATACGGTGTGACAGCCAAAACGTTGCAGGCCGCAGGATACGCCAGTCTCGCGGTGGATTGGCGCGGTCAGGGGATCGCGGACCGGCTGCTTGATGATCGGATGATTGGCCATGTCGGCAAGTTCACCGACTACCAACACGACGTCAGGGCCACGATCCGCCATGCTGAGGCGCTTGGACTGCCACGTCCGTATTTTCTTATCGCCCACTCCATGGGGGGCTGCATCGGATTGCGCGCCTTGCGCGAGGGCCTTGATGTGAAGGCCGTCATGTTCTCAGCCCCGATGTGGGGTGTCGCCATGGCACCTCTGATCCGGCCCTCGGCATGGGTCATGTCGAGTCTCGCCATGAAACTGGGCTTTGACGAAAAGCTGACACCGGGGCAGTCCACCGAAAGCTACGTGCTCCGCGAAGAGTTCGAAAACAACACGCTGACCAATGATCCCCAGATGTGGGAGCTTTTCAAAAAGCAACTGATTGCGCACCCTGATCTTGGTCTCGGCGGCCCGTCGCTGCGGTGGGTGAACCTGTCTTTGATTGAGATGCGGCGACTGAGCCGCCTGCCCTCACCCCCTGTGCCCTCTCTGACCTATCTGGGAACAGGCGAACTGATCGTCAGCTCTGACCGGATCAAAAATCGGATGGCTGGCTGGAAGGATGGAAAGCTACGTGTGATCGAGGGTGGTTTGCATGAAATGCTCATGGACAAACCAGAGCTGCGCGACATGATCATGGCCGAGACAGTCGCACACTTTGAGGCGAACGCCTAAGCGATTTCGCTGTCAGACTTGACGCGGAACCCGGCCTCTCGCAGCTGTCCCAAAACGTCGGCAACATGTTGTTGGTCGCGCGCTTCGATCACGATTTCCAACTCCGCCTGCTTCAGAGAGACGCTCTGCATCATCCTTTGGTGGATGACCTCGACCACGTTCGCACCTGCTGCGCCGATAATGTGAGATATTTTGGCAAGTTGCCCTGGCGTGTCGCTGATCTCAAACGTGAGGCGCGTAATTCGCCCGTCACGCACTAGCCCGCGCAATATCAGGGTCGAGAGCAGTCGGGAATCGATGTTGCCGCCACAGACAACAAGCCCAACTTTTTTGCCTTGCAGTTCAGGTGCCAGTTTTTCGATCACAGCGAGGCCGGCACCAGGTGCGCCTTCTGCAACGATTTTCTCCTGCGAAAGAAGGTCAAAAATGGCGTTTTCAATTTCCGCTTCAGTTGCGGTCTCTACGCGGTCGACGAATTTGCCGATGATGTCCAGATTTGCAGCCGACGGCTCCTTCACAGCAATGCCTTCGGCCAAAGTGGCACCGCCAAAATTGGTTGGGTGACCATCAAAGCGTGCTTTCACCGCATCAAAATTTGCAGCTTGCGCGCCAATCACTTGAACTGATGGTTTCACCGATTTGGCCACAACGGCCATCCCTGCAATCAGCCCCCCGCCTCCGATTGGCACGACGATGACGTCAAGGTCCGGTTCCTGCTCCAGCATTTCCAGCGCCACCGTCCCCTGTCCTGCAGCAACCACAGGATCATCAAACGGGTGGACAAAGGTCATGCCCCGTTCGGCAGCAAGGTCCAGCGTGTATTGCACGCTCTCATCAAATCCCGCGCCATGAAGAACAACCTCGGCCCCAAAGTCTTTGGTTTTCTTTACTTTGTTAAACGGTGTCCCTTCCGGCATGACGATGACAGCAGGTATGCCAAGCCGTTGCGCATGATAGGCAAGTCCCTGTGCGTGATTTCCGGCACTACAGGCGATGACACCTGACGCACGCTCTCTCTCAGAAAGGGTCAGTAGTTTGGCGAGCGCGCCGCGCGCCTTGAAGGCGTTGGTATGCTGAAGGTTTTCCAACTTCAGGAACAGGTCAAATCCAAGGCGCAGTGACAAGCGTGCGGCATGCACCGTCGGCGTGCGCATCGTGGCGGGAGCAATGGCCGCATAGGTTTCATTGATCAGTTCGGGGGTCAGCGCCATCGCGGAGGCCTTTCTGGTACTCGAAGCCAACCTAAGCGGCATTGGCGGGCAGCGCCACCGCCCTATAGTCAGCCTATGGCAGACGTTCTGACTTTTACGGATCGCGGGATCTATTGCGCGGCAGGAGATTTCTATATCGATCCTTGGCAGCCTGTGGACCGCGCGCTTATTACGCATGGCCACAGTGACCACGCCCGCTCTGGCATGGGCCGCTATCTGGCGACCGAGGGCACCGCGCCGGTGATGCGGCACCGGTTGGGCGAGATAACCTTACAAACCGCTTCTTACGGCCAACAGATCGAGATCGGAGATGCACAGGTCTCATTCCATCCTGCAGGGCATGTGCCCGGCTCTGCACAGATCAGGGTCGCGGTCGGGGGTCAGGTCTGGGTCGTCTCGGGCGATTACAAAACCGTGGCTGACGGGATGTCCGAACCTTTTGAACCGGTCACTTGCCATGCATTTATCAGCGAATGCACATTTGGTCTTCCGGTGTTCAAGTGGACACCAGAAGACGTGCTGACACGCCAGATCAACGATTGGTGGGCAGCGAATGCTGCCGCCGGGCGAACATCGATCCTCGGGGCCTATGCCCTGGGCAAAGCGCAGCGGCTACTGACCACCGTGGACGTATCAATTGGCCCGATCCTGACACATGGTGCGATTGAAAACACCAACGACGTCCTGCGCGGACAGGGTATCCCACTGCCTGACACAACCCGGGTGACACCAGACACGACGCATAAGACTCATCCTGGCGCCCTTGTTTTGGCAACGCCGAGCGCGCTTGGCACCTCATGGACACGCCGGTTCGGGCCATCATCGACGGCCTTTGCCTCTGGTTGGATGGCGCTGCGCGGCGTGCGCCGCAGGCGGGCGGCGGATCGAGGCTTCATCGTTTCCGATCATGCCGATTGGGACGGGCTCAATTCTGCGATCAAGGCGACTGGTGCCGATAAGCTCTTCGTCACGCACGGCTACACCTCGAGCTTTCGCCGCTGGCTGACTGATCAAGGCTATGACGCTCATGTTGTCAGCACCGACTATCAGGGCGAAGGCTTTGACAAAGACGACGAGGGCGAAGGATGAAGGACTTTGCAACCCTCGTCACCCGCGTTGACGAAAGCACGAAGACCAGCGTCAAAACCGCTGCTCTTGTGGATTACTTTCAGACCGCCAGCGATGCAGACAAACTCTGGACCATCGCGCTTTTTACAGGACGACGACCCAAGCGCACGACTACGGCGACGCGGCTGCGCGAATGGGCAGCCGAGGTTGCTGGCCTGCCCGATTGGCTTTTTGAAGACTCCTACAATGTGGTCGGCGATCTGGCGGAGACTATCGCCTTGGTCTTGCCACCAAGCGCGGGAGACGAAGATAAGCCCCTTGCTGAATGGATTGCCTATGTCCGGCATCTCTCGACGCTGGAGGATGATGACAGGAAGGCCGGTATTCTTGACGCATGGTCGCGCTTGCCGCAGGCGGAACGCTTTCTTTTCACCAAACTCCTGACGGGCGGCTTTCGTATCGGGGTCAGCGCGAAACTGATCACGCGTGCGCTGTCACAAGCCACAGGACAGCCAGAAGCGGAACTCACACACAAGTTGATGGGCAACTGGACTCCTGACACGGTGACTTGGGAAACGCTGATTGAGGCAGATGATCCGACAGCGGATTTGTCCAGACCGTATCCTTTCTATCTGGCCTACCAACTGGATAGTTTCGACGATCTGGGCAGCCCGGCGGAATGGAACGCCGAACGCAAATGGGATGGCATCCGGGGCCAGCTCATTGTGCGTGGAGGCGAACATTACCTCTGGTCGCGCGGCGAAGACCTGATGACCGATCGTTTCCCCGAACTCGCGCAACTTCGCGATTACCTACCCGATGGAACTGTGATTGATGGCGAAGTGCTGGCCTTTTCCGATGAACGTCCATTGCCTTTCAACGCCCTGCAAAAGCGCATCGGGCGCAAGACGGTCCCCAAGAAACTACTGACCGAAGCGCCCGTTGTTCTGATGGCCTATGACCTGCTTGAGCATGGCGGAAACGACATCCGAAGTAAGACATTCACTGCGCGCCGCAACCAATTGTCATTGCTTATAAAAGATATTCCCAGTGAAGCACCGATGCGCCTGTCTAAATCAGTTGATTTTACGACGTGGAACGAGCTGAGCGCAGCCCGCGATCAGTCCCGTGACTTAGGTGCGGAAGGGCTGATGCTGAAACGCTGTGATAGCCCCTATCTTTCAGGTCGAAAGCGTGGCGACTGGTGGAAGTGGAAGATCGACCCGCTGACCATCGACGCGGTGATGATCTACGCACAGGCCGGTCACGGACGGCGCGCGAACCTCTTTACCGACTATACCTTTGCGGTGCGCGACGGAAACGAGCTGGTCCCCTTCACCAAAGCCTATTCCGGCCTGACCGACGCCGAATTCCGCGAAATCACTGCATGGGTGCGCAAGAACACGCTGCAACGCTTTGGCCCCGTGCGGCAGGTTCCGCCCACCCATGTCTTTGAGATCGCCTTCGAGGGCATTCAGGAAAGCCCTCGGCACAAATCTGGTGTCGCCCTGCGCTTTCCGCGCATGCTGCGGTGGCGGCGCGACAAACCGGTGGATGAAGCGAATACGCTGGACGATCTGAAAGAGATGTTGGCGACTTACGGCTGATGGGGTTTCCACTCCTGCGGCCTGTGCCTATCTATTCTGCAAGCAATGATGAAAGGCGATCCCATGAAGTTCCCGACCCCTGTTTTCGATGCCAATGCCTCTGGCGGCAAGAACCTTGGCGATCTGCCTGAATGGGACCTGACAGACCTTTATCCATCCCCTGACAGTGATGAACTCAAACGCGATATGGTGTGGCTGGAAAAGGAATGTGCCTCCTTCGCTGCCGACTATGAAGGCAAGCTGGCCGACCTGGATGCTGAAGGGTTGCTGAATGCTGTCCAGCGCTATGAGGAAATCGACATCATCGCCGGTCGCATCATGTCCTATGCTGGCTTGCGCTACTATCAAATCACCACTGACAGCGACCGTGCCAAATTCATGGCTGATTGTCAGGACAAGATCACTGATTTCACAACGCCGCTGGTCTTCTACGGGCTGGAATTCAACCGGCTGGAGGATGATCACCTTGCGGGTCTCTTGGACGCAAATGCCGACCTCGCCCGCTACAAGCCCGTGTTTGACCGTATGCGTGCGATGAAGCCGCACCAGTTGTCGGACGAATTGGAGAAGTTTCTGCACGACCAGTCCGCTGTCGGCGCAGCCGCATGGAACCGTTTGTTTGACGAAACCATGGCCGCACTGGAATTCGAGGTAAACGGCGAGACACTAAGTCTTGAAGCCACGCTGAACCTGCTGACCGAACAGGACCGCGCCAAGCGTGAAGCAGCGAACCACGCGCTCGCCAAGGTGTTTAAGGAAAACATCAAGCTGTTCAGCCGTGTCCACAACACGCTAGCCAAGGAAAAGGCCATTGAGGACCGTTGGCGCAACATGCCGACGCCGCAGACGGGGCGTCACCTGTCAAACCATGTCGAGGCCGAAGTGGTCGAGGCGCTGCGCAATGCCGTCGTCGCCGCCTATCCGCGCCTGTCGCACCGCTATTACGCGCTGAAGGCTAAATGGCTGGCACTGGACAAGATGCAGGTCTGGGATCGTAACGCGCCGTTGCCTATGGAAAGCGACCGCATCGTTGATTGGGAAGAGGCCACGAACACCGTCATGGACGCCTACGCTGGGTTTGATCCCAAAATGGCAGAGATTGCTAAGCCGTTCTTCACCGACGGCTGGATTGATGCCCCCGTCAAGCCCGGCAAGGCCCCCGGCGCCTTTGCGCATCCGACCGTTACGTCGGTGCACCCTTATGTGATGCTCAACTATCTTGGCAAACCCCGCGATGTCATGACGCTGGCGCATGAGTTGGGCCACGGCGTGCATCAGGTGCTGGCCGCCGAACAGGGCGAGCTCTTGTCCTCCACCCCGCTGACGCTGGCGGAAACAGCCTCGGTCTTTGGCGAGATGCTGACCTTCCGCAAGATGCTGGAAGGTGCCAAGAGCCAGGAAGAGCGTAAGGTTCTGCTGGCCAATAAAGTCGAGGACATGATCAACACGGTCGTCCGTCAGATCGCCTTCTACGATTTTGAATGCAAACTGCACGCCGCCCGCGCCGAAGGGGAGTTGACGCCAGACGATATTAACGCGCTCTGGATGTCGGTGCAGGCCGAAAGCCTCGGGCCGGTGTTCGAGTTTGCCGAAGGGTACGAGACCTTCTGGTCCTACATCCCCCACTTCGTCCATTCGCCCTTCTACGTCTATGCCTATGCCTTCGGCGACGGCCTCGTGAATGCGCTTTATGCCGTCTATGAGGAAGGCGACCCCGACTTCCGCAAGAAATATTTCGATATGTTGCGCGCCGGCGGGTCGAAGCACCACAAGGAATTGCTGGCACCCTTCGGGCTGGACGCCTCGGACCCCGCGTTCTGGGACAAGGGGCTGTCGATGATTGAAGGCTTCATCGACGAGTTGGAGGCGATGGAGGGGTGACTCGGGCGGGGTGATGTGTGAACTGGGTTTAAAGGGGCGGTCCAACGACCGCTCTGAGCCCATAGTGACGGATGCTGCACAATGCACGAAGGGCCGCTTCGCGGGGATTTGGCATTTCAGCTTGCCTGCGAAGTCAGTACCCTCAGGCGACAGGATACTTTGATGTTTGAGTGAAGCATGAGACGGATCAGTTTTATAGCAGTTGGTTTTTTGTTCCTCGTTTTTGCTGGAGCGATTGGCTACGGAGCCATTGGATATCGGGACGCCGTTCGTCAGGCAGATGCTTTCGCAACCCGTGCGGACGCTCTGATCGCCGATGGTCGTGGACCAAATGATCTGGGCATCGAACAACTTCGGCAGCTTATCTTGGTTCAAGACCCAGGTTTCCTTGACCATGCTGGCGTTGATCTCTCCACAGCCGGAGGTGGTCTCACCACGATCTCTCAATCCCTAGCCAAGAGGCTAGGTTTTGAAGAGTTTCGCCCTGGAGTCGGGAAGATACGGCAGACAGGTTTCGCGATTGGTCTTGAACGCAGACTCACCAAAAATCAGATACTCGCGCTTTGGCTCGATACCGTTGAGATGGGGCGCGGTCCTGAAGGATGGATGACGGGTTTCTTCACTGCAAGTGAGAACATCTATGGTCGAGCACCCTCGGAACTCACCGATCATGAGTATCATCGTCTATTGGCTGTGCTAATCGCTCCAGGCCGGTTCCGGCTTCTTGAAAGCGATACAGACCTGGACGACCGGGCTTGGCGGATCGCCAGACTAGCATCCGGTGATTGCTCACCAGAAAGCCAAAGTGACGTTTGGCTCGACGGCTGCACTTAGCTTTTGGTTCGCCAAACCGAGTCTCCTGTCATGAACTTCAATTGCGCACAGCGGACATTGGCCGTGGGCCGTCGAATGTCCGCTCCGTCCCGCAAAGCGGACCTATCCTGCAAACCTCAATCCAACTCGGTCCACGGCCAGGGCTTCACCTCACTCGCACCCGTCTGATACCGCGCGGCTTTGGCCATCCAGACACCCATCGTCGTGCCGATCTCTGCCAGTTGCTCATTCGGCTGGCGTTTGTTGAACAGCATGATCAGGAACTGTGCGACAGTCAGGAAGCCAAGAATAGTGCTGGCAAAGCTCATCAAGACGGCAATGATGACGACGTTGATCAACCTCAGCCAGATGTTATCGAAATCGCTTTCGGCATCGGAGGTTTCAGGGTCATGGGACATCGTATTCTCCTATCCTGTCGCGCCGCCCTTGGCGAAGACCATATCCATCATGTGCTGCGTCCCGCGCGAGAATTCAAGCGGGCAAGGGTAATCCACACCATCCTGCACTGACCGGACGAAATTTTCTACCTGCAGGACATAATGATTTGCCGCAGGCCACCGCTCAGTGGTGACGCGCTGACCTTCGGTTTCCAATGTCAGCTTGGCCACATCAAAAACATTTGCATTGAACGGACATGACAACGTCAGCACGCCCTTGTCGCCGTGGAACGTGATCCCCTGACGCGGGAACATTCGCATCGAAATCACGCTGTGAAAGTCGAAATCGGCAAACCGCGCGCCAAATTCGGCAAAGACATCCACGCCGTTATCATACTCAAGATTAGCACTGGTAATGATGTGCGGTTCGGCATCCGTGACAAAGCGTGCGGCACCCATGGTGTAGACACCAATATCCCGCAATCCCCCGCCACCGGCCTCGGGTCGGTTGCGGATATTCGCTGCGTCATCGTTGAAATAGGTAAAGGCCGATTCAACGTGTCTGAGCTTTCCAATCGCCCCAGACTGGACCAAGGCGCGCGCGCGAATGAATTGCGGGTGGTGGACGATCATAAACGCCTCTGCCGCCAGTCGCCCTGCTGTATCGCGTGCCGCAATCAGGTCATCTATTTGCGCGGCGTCCAAGGCGATCGGTTTTTCGCATAACGCGTGTTTGCCTGCCGAAAGTGCCTGTTGAACCCATGTGACATGCAGATGATTGGGCAGCGGGATATAGACTGCATCAATGTCATCTGCTGCGAGCAGTTTCTCATAGCTCTCAAACACTGCGATCTGAGGCGCTAGGGATTGAAACGGCGCAAGCTTCCCTTCTGACGCAGGGCTCGCCGTTGCGATTGCAACAAGCTCAGCACCTGAGGCCGCGTGAATTGCCGGTGCCATATGCTTTCGAGCAAAATTCGACGCCCCAAGAATGCCCCAACGCAATGGCTTCATCTCAATCTCCTTTTTGTCAGTGTTAGCGCCAACAAAAGGCGGATGAAACAAAGCTTTCGATGCGACACGAAAAAACCCCGCTGGAAACCAGCGGGGCGATACTCGTGACTGCCTTGAGGACCATTATGCCTCTGCCAGCATACCTTTCTGGCGGGCAAGTTCTTGCATCTTGGACTGCAACTTTTCGAATGCACGCACCTCAATTTGGCGGATCCGTTCGCGGCTGACGTCATATTGGCCGCTCAAATCCTCCAAAGTGGCTGTCTCTTCCGACAGTCGGCGCTGGACTAGAATGTCCTTCTCGCGATCATTCAACACTTCCATGGCTTGTGCCAATAGCTCACGCCGGGCGTCCAATTCGTCATGCGCTTCGTAATCTCCAGCCGTATCGGCGCTTTCGTCCTCAAGCCAGTCCTGCCATTGCGCGGCACCTTCACCGTCTTGGCTGATGGTCGCGTTGAGTGACGCATCACCGCCTGACAAGCGGCGGTTCATCGAAATCACCTCGTCTTCGGTTACGCCAAGGTCATTTGCGATGCGCTGCACATTCTCAGGCCGCAAGTCACCGTCCTCCAGTGCGCCAATCCGGTTTTTGGCTTTGCGCAGATTGAAGAAGAGTTTCTTCTGGGCCGAGGTCGTGCCGAGTTTCACCAAGGACCAGGACCGCAGGATGTACTCCTGGATCGAGGCACGGATCCACCACATCGCGTAGGTCGCGAGACGGAAGCCCTTTTCAGGGTCAAACCGTTTGACCGCCTGCATAAGGCCAACGTTCGCTTCGGAGATCACTTCGGCCTGTGGCAAGCCGTAGCCGCGATAGCCCATCGCAATCTTTGCCGCGAGGCGGAGGTGTGATGTCACCATCTTATGGGCCGCTTCGGTGTCCTCGTGGTCCACCCAACGCTTTGCCAACATATACTCTTCCTCAGGTTCCAGCATCGGGAACTTGCGGATTTCCTGCATATATCGGTTCAGCCCACCTTCAGGCGATGGTGCTGGTAAATTTTTGTAGTTGCTCACTGTCAATGCCCCCCATGTAACAAGGCTTAACATCAATATGGTTGCGCGCATCCCGGCATTCAAGTGCCTATGCGCGATTTGCTTTCATCAATATGAGCACACGCCTAACCATTGAACAGGGTCAAGTCCGTGCATTCACGCACATGGGATGCAATGTTTCAGACAGAACGCCGAAGGTTGGCGCAAAGTTCCCGCATGTCGGACGGCAGATCAGCCTCAAAACGCAAAACATCTGCCGTGACCGGATGGACAAACCCTAGTGTCGCCGCATGCAGTGCTTGGCGGGAAAACTGCTGTGCTGCTTCAACGCCCTGTGCTGCGAGCGCTTTGGGAGAAAGCTTCCGCTTGCCCCCGTAGACAGGATCACCGATCAGTGCGTGCCCACAATGGGCCAGATGCACCCTGATCTGATGGGTGCGTCCCGTCTCAAGCCAGCAATCAACCAGCGCCGCCGCCGGTGGTGTGCCAAACGGCTCAACCACGCGGACACGCGTTACGGCGTGGCGCCCTGACGCGAAGGACACCGCTTGCTTTTGGCGATCGGTTTTGTGGCGGCCAAGAAGTGTTTGCACCTTGAGGATATTGCCCGGCTCGAATGAGACCCCCTTGATCCCGCGCAAGCGTGGATCGTTCTGGTCGGGGACGCCGTAGCAAGCCGCCATATAGTGCCGTTCGACCGTGTGTTTTTCAAATTGTTCGGCAAGGCCGTGATGCGCCCGGTCCGTCTTGGCGACAACCAAAAGGCCGCTTGTTTCCTTATCAATGCGATGCACAATCCCGGGCCGTTTCTGCCCTCCGACACCTGAAAGGCTGTCACCGCAATGGTGGATGAGCGCATTTACCAATGTGCCACTAGGACTTCCCGGTGCGGGATGCACGACCATGCCCGCCGGCTTGTTGATGACGACAAGTTCGTCATCCTCGAATACGATGTCCAAAGGAATGGCCTCAGGCCCGATGTGGCTTTCAACCGACTCCGGTACGGAAATTGCGATCTCAGCCCCTTCGCTGACCCGAAAACGCGGATTGTCGACCATGACCCCATCGACCGCGACAGCCCCGTCGGCGATAAGTTTTCCCAGCCGGGAACGGCTCAAATTCGCCTCATCCGGTACATCACGCGCAAGCGCCTTGTCCAAACGCGGCGGCGGTGCCGCGCCAATCGTGAATTCAACCAAGGACATCATGTTCACTTCGCTCGCCATCTTCCCAAACTAATCCCGCCGGACGCTCCAGCACAGGCCAAATGCACATAAAGAGGGGAAGTGGTACCACCTCCTGGTCTCGAACCAGGGACCTCTTGATCCACAATCAAGCGCTCTAACCAACTGAGCTAAGGCGGCACAGGGGCGGATTTAGCTTCTCTGTTTTGCGATTGCAAGCCTTTCAGAAATGAATCCGCCAGGTCTCTTCAACAAGATCAACACCGAAAGAATGCACCTCTTTCGCATCTACACGCGCGAAACCGTTGCGCTTGTAAATCGCACCCGCTGCACGGTGGCTTTCATGAGTCCAAAGCGTAAGCCCACTATAGCCAGATTGCCGCGCGAAAGTGAGACAGCGATCCAGCAACGCCTGTGCAACGCCGGTCCCGCGCGCCTCTTTGTCCACATAGAACAAACGTAGCTTCGCCATGCCGCCGTCGGAAGCGACGCAGAAGATCGAGCCTAGCCTCTTGTCACCATCATGCGCGATCCATCCCCTTTCGCATGACGCATCGTGGTCCTCAAGGAATGCTCCGATGATCTCTGCAACAAGCGGTCCAAAGGTCTCGTCGAAACCCTCAGCATCACGGTAATGCGTTGCGTGTTCAGCAATCAGCCAGTCCGCGTCGCCGGCATTGAAGTCCCTGATCCCAATTTCCATACGAAAGCGTCTCACGCGCGGCCTTGTCAATCAAGCCAACGCTTTGCTAGGACACATAGATCAAACCAAGAGGAACGCATGGGTATCAACAGCGAACGCGACATTGAGGCCAACCTGCAGATCGGCCCGACAGATGTCGGCATGGTGCGGCTTTTTGTTGAGGCCGATGGGCTGGAAGTCCCAATGGATTTTGATCCCGACGAAGCTGACGAAATCGCCGAAGAAATCAAAGCGGCTGCTATGGCTGCCCGCGCTGTCAAAAAGCGCTGATAAATCCGGGATCCCTTGCGGCCTGTGCCCGAATGGCGGCATGACGCGCAAATTTCTGAACCATCACTTTTCTGCGTGGCGCAGTCAGACGGCTTTCGGCTCCCATCCGGATGATCTCGGCGTCATAGGGGTCGGCAATCATCAAACCGGTTTCTGAAGGCAGAAGTTCAGTCGGAAAGTCAGAATCGACAGCCCAAAAAAACCGGTCACACCATTCAAGATAGCCCTGCCACTTTTTGTCTGACGCAAAATCGGCACGGCTCGACTTGCATTCGATGATCCAGATTTCACCCTTCGGCCCCAGCCCCATGACATCCACCCGCAAGCCTGATGTCGGCACCAATTCTTCGACGGCGACGAAATCATGGCTTCGCAATGCACGGCTGACCCCGCGGGCCAATTGCTGACCTGGCAACAAAGACGACTGAAGAGCGGTATCGTTCATAACACCATACTGAACATTACGTGAACATTTGACAAGGCACATATGAGAATCAGGACAGCACATAGCGCGCTTTGCTTGTTCTAATTTATCGCAACAAGCGGTTCACATTGGTTTTATGAATGTAGTTATCTGATAAATACATTTACAAACAACGACTTACACACCTTTCAAAAGAAACCGTTCATCGAATTGCACCATCAATGTGACGCAATCCGGTCCAGCAAATCGCATCAAGAGGCGCAATCGTCACCCAAGCGACAACTTTTCGTCTGCTTTCGCGTTTAGTCTTTAGAGAACCGCTAGAAAGGAAGTTCCGATGTCCGTCTTGACCAGTATTTCGTTTTTCGAAGTGACAATGGCTCTGCTGTTTGTCGGTTTTGCTGAGCGCGTTCTTCTGGGTTACGCACCCGCATCAATGGTCGGTCGCCAAGGCTGGCTCCTTCGCGGCGAAATCGAAGAATAATCGCCCCTTCTACCTTGTCCTGACTGACTTTGAGGCCTACCTGTCTGTCCGACGGGTTCTGCGCTTCTCGTATACTATAGGTACATGTCCAGTGGCCTTAAGCAAATCCGAGGGAGCTGGCTCTGTGCGGACCCTGGTTCGTTTACCCGGCGCCCACCTGTAATCACAGGTCCTCGGGATAAGTTACCTCTACGGTCGCCGTGGTTCCCGTCACATCCGAAATGATAACTAAAACTTAGAGCGCTTCTGCTGACGCGCTGGAACGAAGACCGGTGCGCCGGTGCCGCCGCCCTTATGGTCATTGTCATGCCTGTCATCAGGCTCTGCCTGCGACATCACCACGATCGCAAATTGCACGCTTCCGAAGACCGTGCCATTGAAAAACCACAACAGGAAGAGTGCCATCGGACCAACATCTGATCCTGCTATGAGATGTCCGAGTCCAGCAATGTCATAGTAAAGCAGCAACGCGACAAAGACAGCCGACAGGCCAAACCCGACCGCGCAGTGCCTTAAATAGAGGCGCATGAGGCGCGGTTCTGGCTGGTGTTTGCGATTGTCTGACATAGGCTAAAGCTAATCCACCGTCCCGAAAGGGCAAGCTTTCCTCCGTCTAGAAAGCGTCCGGCCGTGCCTCGCGCGCCATATGGTCCAACACAGCGTTGACGAACTTCGGCTCTTTCCCGTCAGAAGAAAAGGCTTCGGCAATCGCCACAAATTCACTGATAACGACCTTCGGTGGTGCATCTCTCAGGATCAGCTCACCACCTGCGGCGCGGAAAAGTGCGCGCCAAGTTGGGTCGATCCGCGCGATGGGCCACTTCGCCACCAAAGCACGGTCTGTCATCTGGTCGATCTTGGCTTGCTCATCGACTGCTTTGTCCATCAGGCCACGGAAAAGATCGACATCTCCCTCCGCCATCTCGCCTTCGTCATAGGTCGCACCAAACCGGTGATCCTCGAACTCGCGCATCACAGCATCTGCTGTCTGGCCAGAGGCCTCCATCTGGAAAAGCGCCTGAACCGCATAGAGGCGGGCGGCGGATTTCATTTTGCGTTTCTGATTGTTCGAGAGGGTCATGCCTTGTCCGCGTTGTCGCTGCTTCCGGCCATCAGGATATCGCGGGTAAATCCGACGCCCTTTTCGGCCTTGCCCCACTTACGGGCGAGCGCAATCAGGTGCAAGGCCGCTGCTGCGGCGCCGCCACCTTTGTTCATCTGATCCGGATCAGCCCGGACAGCGGCCTGTTCGTATGTCTCGACCGTCAGGATGCCGTTGCCGATGCAAAGCCCCTGAAGTCCCAAAAGCTGGATCGCGCGGCTGCTGTCATTGCAGACAGTGTCATAATGCGTCGTCTCGCCACGGATCACGCAGCCCAGCGCAACGTAACCGTCAAAATTGCTCATCCGCTCTGCAATGCCGATCGCTGTGGGAATCTCCAGTGCACCAGGCACCTCGACGATCTCCCATGTTGCACCTGCCTTTTCGATTTCGGCTTTGGCACCCGCCACCTGATGATCCGAGATATCCTTGTAATAAGGTGAGGCCACGATCAGGATCTTTACGGGCTGATCAAATTCCGGCAGCGGGATGATGTAGTGCGATGCTCCGGCCATTATCCAATCTCCGAAATTTTGCGTGTACCGACAATTTCCAAGCCGTAGGCATCCAAACCGACGACCTTCGGCTGCGGCGAATTGGTGAGAAGTTCGATTTCGTGCAAACCAAGAGAGGACAGGATCTGCGCACCCAGCCCATACTGGCGGAGTGTCTGCGGCGAGGCTTCCTCGTCTGCGTGCAATTTCATGTGCACATCACGCAAAAGCACCAACGCGCCGCGTCCTTCGTCAGCGATCAGCTTCATCGCGTCACCAAATTCATTACGGCGGCCCTTTGGCCCGACGCCAACCACGTCAAGCATCGGATCAAGAGCATGCATACGCACCAACACAGGTTCAGGTGTGGTGATGTCGCCTTTCACCAAAGCGATGTGCTCGGCACCTTGGGTTTCGTCGGTGTAGATGCGCAGTTCCCATTCACCGCCGAATTCGGACTGGATCGTGCTGGTTTCACGGACACGCACCAGATTGTCGTGGCGGCGGCGGTAAGCAATGAGATCACTGATCGTGCCGATCTTCAGCCCATGCAACTGCGCGAAGGCCACCAGATCGGGAAGGCGCGCCATTTCACCATCTTCCTTCATAATCTCGCAAATCACGCCCGAAGGGTTCAGACCGGCAAGCCGCGAGATATCGACCGCCGCTTCTGTATGGCCTGCCCTGACCAGCACCCCGCCATCGCGGGCGCGCAGTGGAAAGACATGGCCTGGCGTCGCGATATCGGCAGCACCCTTGCCGGCATCAATCGCCGTGGCGACAGTGCGGGCACGGTCGTGGGCCGAGATACCTGTGCTCACACCCTCACGCGCCTCGATGCTGACCGTAAACGCGGTTTCATGGCGAGAAGAGTTATGAGACGCCATCAAAGGCAGTCCCAAGGCGTCGATCCGCTCGCCCGGCAGAGTCAGACAAATCAATCCGCGACCGTGCGTTGCCATGAAGTTGATCGCATCCGGCGTCGCCATCTGGGCCGGGATGACCAGATCGCCCTCGTTTTCGCGGTCCTCGTGGTCGACCAGGATGAACATCCTGCCGTTACGAGCGTCTTCGATGATTTCTTCTGTGGTACTGATTGCATCAGACCAATCACGCTCTACCGGTCCTGGCTGTTCGAAATTCGTATTCATCTGTTTTCCCGCAGTCGATCCTGACCCGCAGATAGCCGAGCAAACGGCCTTTGGAAAGGTTGGATACGTCCCTGTGACGTCAGGTGGCGGCGCGACCCGCCCCGAAGAAGTCATCAGCCGTCAGGTAGCCTGCCATGCGGCCCGCTTCGGCCCATTCCCGCTCGAACGCAGTGTCGCCGATCATCAGCCAACGATCTGCCGGTTGGCCGTCAGTCGTCGCGATTGCTTTGATCTTGGTGCGCATCTCTGACCAGCTATCGGTGAACGCAGGTGCAGCAAATGCGCGATCAAAATCTTCCATCGCAGCAACACGCTCGACAGAAACGGGTCTGTGGACAATGGCGTGACGCAGCGCACCGGTCACTTGCCGCAGCTTTTCCTTCTGCTGCAGCGGCAGGTCATCACCCGTGCGCAGTATGCGAAGGGCATTGTTTGAAAACAGGAAGCCGATCAGGTCATGTCCTGTATGCGCCCTGATCCCGGCATAGGTCTTGTAGGGTAAACCCAGTTCTTCGGCGCGGCGCACACGGCGACGGATGATTTCGACCGGCAGCACCCCTACCAGATCCTTCCGGGCCTTCTTCCAGACAAAGCTGCGCCAAGCCTTACCGGGTTCATCTACTCGACCGGAGTTGTGTCCGATGCCAGCCATTATCCGTATTCCCGCAGCCGGGCCACATATCGCGCCATGGTGTCGATTTCCAAATTGATGCGGTCGCCAACACTCACATCTCCCCAAGTCGTTGCTACCTTGGTGTGAGGAATAAAGTTGATGCCGAAGTCTGTTCCGTCAACCTCATTCACGGTCAGCGATGTGCCGTTGAGAGCAACCGATCCTTTGGGCGCGATAAATCGCGCCAGCGCGTCGGGGGCACGGAATGTGACGCGCGTGCTATCACCTTCGTCTGCCATAGCGACAACTTCGGCGACGCCATCAACATGGCCCGAAACGATGTGACCACCGAGTTCATCGCCAACCTTCAGCGCACGCTCAAGGTTCAAACGGCTGCCCACTTTCCAATCACCAATGTTGGTCAGCCCCACGCTCTCTGCTGAGATCTCTACATCAAACCAATTTTGCGGGTCTTGGCCTAGCGCAACCACCGTCAGGCACACGCCGTTGCAGGCAATGGACGCACCGATGTCGATGCCATCGACATCATACCCGGTCCCGATCCGCGCGCGCAGGTCGCCGCGCTGTTCAAGCTCAAGCACTGTACCGATATCTGTGACGATGCCCGTAAACATGATTTCTGATCCTCATAGTGTCGCCACAGACCTAGACCTTCCCCATTGCCACGACAAGCCAGACAGCTTGCCTTCTGTCAGAAATGCGGTCAGGAGATATCGCTATGGCTTCTGCTGTCACCAGATTTCAGAAAGGCCACTCTGGCCGTCGGTTCCTGTTCCTTCAGGGTCCGCACGGTCCGTTTTTCCGCAAATTGGCTGGAATGCTCCGTGAAACTGGCGCGGACGTTTGGCGTGTCGGCTTCAATGCAGGGGACCGAGCCTTTTGGGGACGTGCGCCAGGTTATCTTGCTTTTCAGGATGACCTTCGTAAGTGGCCCCAGACATGCAAGGCACTTCTTCAAGAAAAGCATATTACCGACATTGTGCTTTACGGAGACACGCGACCCGTTCACGCGGAAGCTATAAAGCTTGCCAGAACGATGGGCATCTGCATCCACGTTTTCGAGGAAGGATATATGAGGCCCTATTGGGTCACATACGAGCGTGACGGATCAAACGGCCATTCGGCTTTGATGCGTATTGATGTGGGCGAAATGCGCGACAGGCTGGCCCGTTCCGATATCGACATGCCGACCCCGCCTGCGCAATGGGGAGATATGCGACAGCATATCTTCTACGGCGCGGCCTATCACTGGTTCGTCATGTTCTGGAACCATCGGTATCCTTCGTTCAAGACGCACCGCGCGCTTCCTGTCCGGCAGGAAGCAGCACTCTATACCAAGCGGCTACTGCTTATGCCATTTCTAGCGCTTGAAAGGAGATGGCGGACGCGGCGCATCAAGGCAGGCGGCTATCCCTACCACATCGCCCTGCTACAGCTTGAACATGACGCAAGCTTTCAGGCGCATTCGCCATTTGCGACAATGCAGGAGTTTATTTCGCTTGTCGTCGCCGGATTTGCTGATGGCGCACCATCGCATCATCATCTTGTCTTCAAGGCACATCCGCTGGAAAACGGCAGGGCGCCATTGCGCAGGCTGATCGAACAAGAAGCCCAAAAGCATGGTATCCGCAACCGCGTCCACTACCTGCGCGGCGGAAAACTTGCACAGGTGCTGACAGAGGCGCGGTCGGCGGTCACGGTGAACTCCACCGCTGGGCAACAGGCCCTCTGGCGGGGCATACCGCTGAAAGCCTTCGGAACAGCCGTTTACAACAAGCCAGAGTTTATCTCGGACCAGCCCCTTGCCGCATTCTTTGCCAACCCCAAACGCCCTGATGCGGCGGCTTATCGCGACTACCGTCAGTTTCTGCTCGAAACGAGCCAAGTGCCGGGTGGTTTCTATTCCAGCTCCGGCAGACGCCAGTTGCTCCGGATGGTCGTCGACATGATGCTGCAAGAGGCCTCGCCCTATGACGCCTTGGTGCCTACGCGACAGAAACCACCTGCAATGCGCGTTGTCGGTCGCGGAAGCCTCGACTAACCTGCGGCGATGACGCAAGGCACGCGCAAAAATCTTTATGTCTATAATGGTGGCTTTCTCACGCAAGGCAGGGTCAGGCGTATCCTTGATCTCGCGGGCTATGACATCAAGCTGGGCGCACCCGATGGCGATGATCTGGTTGGGGTCTGGGGCCACAGTCCAACAGCGCCCCGCGGCGAAACCATCGCTGCGCGCAAAGGCAATTCCGTCGTCAGGGTGGAAGACAGTTTCCTTCGCTCTGTCGGACTTGGCCGTGATGGCGATCCGCCCATTGGCCTGAATATTGATCGCAACGGCGTGCACTTCGACCCCGAAACGCGATCTGACCTCGAGATGGTCCTTGCGGAGACCCCGCTTGATGACACAGCGCTTCTCGACCGTGCGCGAACAGGGATTGATTTGATGCGCAAGCATCAGCTCTCGAAGTACAACCTTCACGACCCAACGCTTTCCGCGACCAAACCGGGGTATGTGTTGGTCATTGACCAAACGCGGAAGGATGCATCCATCAAAGCCAGCGGTTGTGACAGCAATTCCTTTCGCGAGATGCTGTTTTTCGCTCTCACCGAGCACCCTGGCGCCCGGATCATCATCAAGACCCATCCCGAAACATCAGCCGGCCACCGAGAAGGTTATTTCGACAAGGACGATGAAAACGAGCGTGTCACGATTGTTGACGCACCCATATCACCTTGGGCGCTTTTTGAGGGCGCCGTCGCCGTCTATACGGTGAGCTCGCAACTGGGATTCGAGGCAATCCTCGCCGGACACAAGCCGGTCGTGTTGGGGCAGCCGTTTTACGTGGGTTGGGGGCTCACGGATGACCGCAAGCCACTGCAAAGGCGGCAGCGCAATCTGACGCGCGCGCAACTCTTTGCGGGGGCAATGATCCTCTATCCCAAATGGTATGATCCCTATCACGACCGCCTTTGCAGTTTCGAAGAAGCGCTTGCCACACTTGCCGCGCTCACCAGAACGTGGCGCGACGATCACAAGGGCTGGCAGGCCGAGGACATGCGCTTGTGGAAGCGCAAACCCTTGCAGCAGGTTTTCGGCAGTGTGCAGCCACTGAAGTTCGGAAAACCACGAGGTCAAACCAACAGACGGGTTATGCGCTGGGCCGCCAAAGGAGGCGACGGAGCCTGCTTGGTGGAAGATGGGTTTTTGCGATCACGCGGGCTTGGCGCGGATCTGATCGCACCGCTCAGCCTCGTGATCGACGACTTGGGAATATACTACGACGCGACCAGACCGAGCCGCTTGGAAGTTATCTTGAACGAAAGCGATGGTCTGAGTGATGCCGAACGGCGGCGCGCTGCCGCCCTGATCGCGCGGATCACCGACGCGGGCCTCAGCAAGTATAATCACGGTCAGACGGTCGTCCCCGATCTGCCAGAAGGTCGCCGCATTCTGGTCCCCGGACAGGTCGAGGACGACGCCTCAATCCGATTGGGCGCAACCGATATCAAGACAAACAAGGATTTGCTCGCTGCCGTGCGGAAGGCCAATCCTGCTGCAAAGATCATCTACAAACCGCATCCCGATGTGGAGGCAGGGTTAAGGCCGGGTAAAGTTGACGATGCCGATCATATCGCGGACGTTGTCTTGGAAAATGTCCATTCGGTCGCCGCTATTGAAGCCGTTGACGAAGTCTGGACGATTACATCACTGCTGGGGTTTGAGGCCCTCTTACGAGACACGCCAGTCACCTGCCTCGGGATGCCCTTCTACGCGGGGTGGGGCCTGACCGATGACCGCGCAATGCCGATCACAAGACGCACAGCGCGGCTGGATCTGACAGCACTGGTGCATGGCGCGCTCATCGCCTACCCGCGGTACTTCGATCCTGTGACACGTTTGCCCTGTCCGCCCGAAGTCATCGTGGATCGATTGGAAAATGACGACATTCCGCCGCCTGGAGCGGCAAACCGCGCGCTGGCCAAATTACAGGGTGCATTCGCAAGCTATGCCTTTTTATGGCGCAGGTAGGCGCCGCCATGTGTGACAGATGTCACCGCCGACCGTTGCGACCGAAGACAAGGTAAACCGGGGCGCATGCGCCAAACCGTCCACACCCATGGCGGCAAGCATAGGAGTGCCCTCTGCGCCGATCGTGGCACCGGCAGAAAAGACCACAAGCTCGTCGACCAGATCGGCATTAAGTAGCGATGCCGCCAACATCCCGCCGCCTTCGCAAAAGACACGGGTGATCCCGCGCTCCGCAAGCATCTTTAGCGCAGACAGCGGTGCAACCTGACCGGAAACAGTTTCGCAAGGCAGGCTTACCGCACCGTTTTCAACCCATGACGCAACATTCGCGCCAGCCCCATGGCATAGCCAGACTGGCACCTTGGCTGCAGTCCGCGCCAATTGGCTGCCCACGGGGATTTTCATGGATCGCGACAGGACAACACGGACCGGCTGACGCGTGATACCCATGTCGCGCACCGTCAACGATGGATCATCAGCTCTGACGGTCCCCGCGCCAACCATCACGGCGTCATGTCGCGCGCGCATGGCGTGGACAGCACGACGAGCGGCTTTCCCCGTGATCCACTTGCTCTCACCGGTCGCGGTAGCAATGCGCCCGTCTAAAGTACCGGCAAGCTTTAAAGTCACGAATGGACGGCCTTCTCGCACCCGCAACAAGAACCCCGCATGATCGCGCGCGGCGGCATCAGCGCAAACCCCGACTGTCACATCAATACCGGCGTCCTGCAGCATCCTCAGTCCACCACCGTCCACGCGCGGATCAGGATCACTAAGCGCGACCACGACACGGGCGATTTTTGCATCAATCAGGCTTTGAGCGCAGGGCGGCGTTTGCCCATGATGCGCGCATGGCTCTAGCGTCACATAGGCCGTCGCACCCTCCGCAGCAGCCCCCGCTTGCGCCAGTGCGCGCGTTTCTGCATGGGGTCTGCCGCCATCGGCCGTCCATCCACGTCCGATGATCTTGCCGTCTTTGACAATAACACAGCCGACTGCGGGATTGGGCCAAACACGACCCCAGCCTCGTCGCCCCAGCGACAAGGCCAGCGCCATGAAACGCGCATCAGTTTGTGCGGTCACTCTTCCCCGTCGCCCGTCGCATGCGGACGCAACTCGCTGACAAACTTGTCGAAATCGTCAGCAGCCTGAAAATTCTTGTAGACGCTGGCAAACCGGACGTAGGCCACGGTGTCGATCCGCGCGAGACTTTCCATCACAATTTCGCCAATTGTCCCTGACGGAATATCTGTGTCACCGAGGCTTTCCAGGCGACGCACAATGCCGCTGATCATCTGATCAATGCGCTCTGGTTCGACGGGGCGCTTTTGCAGGGCGATCCGAATTGAGCGTTCGAGCTTCGGCCGGTCGAAGTCTTCACGGCGACCGTTTGACTTGATCACGACAAGGTCACGCAACTGGACCCGTTCATATGTTGTAAAGCGCCCGCCACAGGCCGGGCAAAACCGGCGACGACGGATCGCCACATGATCCTCGGCGGGGCGGCTGTCTTTCACTTGCGTGTCAACATTTCCACAAAACGGGCAACGCATGGCAGGTCCTCACACTTCCTGTTGCGGACAAAGCTGCCTGCTCCACCCGACTTATCCACAGCCACTATATGTAGGGCAATCAGGTTTGGGTAGTGTGCAAATCGGGTCAGGTGTCGGCCGACATGGATCGTGGCGCAGAAGACTCACTCTTGTATCAGATTCCAACTTTGTCCGGAGTGTTCGAACGCCAGACCAAGAGGCAAAGCGTCTGCATCAGGTGCGTTGCGCTTTCCTGACGTCCGATCAAGTCGCCTAAGATTGGGGCTGAAGATGCGCGACCACGCGTCGGTGATGGGGCCTATCGCGATGCTCAAAAACATAAATGCCCTGCCATGTGCCCAGTGCCATTTTACCATTGATGACGGGAATGCTGAGATGCGTCGGCAGAAGCGCTGCCTTGATATGCGCCGGCATATCATCCGGGCCTTCGTAGGTGTGGGTCAGATATGCCATGCGCGGATCGTTCGAAGGTGGCACAAGGCGCGCGAAAAAGTTTTGCAGATCGGTCTGAACTTCAGGATCGGCGTTTTCCTGAATGACGAGACTTGCGGATGTGTGCTGAATGAACAGCGTCAGAAGTCCGCTGCCCTTGACCCAATGACCGACTTCACCGGTGAACTCATAAAGACCCGGACCATTGGTGCGTATGTCAAATTGCGTTTGCATGGCAGCATCGTCGCGAAACGCCAGGGCAAGAGCAAGTCCTGCTACTCTTCAGACAGACACGCGACTGGTTCCAATCGCGGCCCTTGCGCCCTTTCTTGAATGATCATTTCCGGCCCGACGAGTGCCACGAGGTCTTCGGCAATCGCCATTTCACATGCGTCAGATCCGCTCACAGGCAGTACAGATTTTGGCGTAATCACCTCGACAAAGTGGCGTCCTGGCTGCGGCTCGGTGCTGTAGGCGCTAGCGACCGTCGCGGCTGCAAACGTAAGTGAAACAGTGAGAACAGCGGACTTTGTAAATGACATCGGGACTTCCTTTCCCGACATGATCTATCTCGCAAACTCACATTTTCAAGCTGACGTCCGCGCAGCCCCTGTCATGGAAAAATGCACAGAAGCAACCGGCGCGCAGGGAAAGCTAGTCGAAGATACGGTCGCCTTGTTCGTCAATGACCTGCTTGGCTTTGCTCACGGACGCCGCGATTGCGGCATCCTGATCGTTCAGCACGTCCGCCCGGATCAAAGAATGCGTCTTCCCGTCCTTTTCGATCAAAGCGGCAATCCGCCAACCGCTCGAATCCTTCTGCGGTTGAGGCGCGATTGTGAAGTCCTTGTAGGTTTCAGAGGCCGCAGTAGACGCGGCCTCTTTCCCACCAAAGAGTTTGCTGAGCCACGCCATGCCTGCTCCTATTGATCAAGGAAGGAGCGCAGCTTGCGGCTCCGGCTTGGGTGCTTGAGCTTACGAAGCGCCTTGGCTTCGATCTGGCGGATACGTTCGCGGGTCACGCTGAACTGCTGGCCCACCTCTTCGAGTGTGTGATCGGTATTCATGCCGATGCCAAAGCGCATCCGTAGAACACGCTCCTCGCGAGGTGTCAGCGATGCAAGCACGCGCGTCGTGGTTTCCTTCAGGTTTTCCTGAATCGCAGAATCCAGCGGCAGAATTGCGTTCTTGTCCTCGATGAAATCGCCAAGCTGGCTGTCTTCCTCGTCGCCGATCGGCGTTTCCAGTGAGATAGGCTCTTTGGCGATCTTCATCACCTTGCGCACTTTCTCCAAAGGCATCTGCAGCTTTTCTGCCAATTCCTCTGGCGTCGGTTCGCGGCCAATTTCATGCAACATCTGGCGGCCTGTGCGCACCAACTTGTTGATCGTTTCGATCATATGGACCGGAATACGGATCGTGCGAGCCTGATCCGCAATCGAACGCGTGATGGCCTGACGGATCCACCATGTCGCATAGGTCGAGAATTTGTAGCCGCGGCGATATTCAAACTTGTCGACAGCCTTCATCAGGCCGATGTTGCCTTCCTGAATAAGGTCAAGGAACTGCAGACCGCGATTGGTATATTTCTTGGCAATCGAAATCACGAGGCGCAGGTTCGCTTCGACCATTTCCTTCTTGGCCTGACGTGCTTCTTTCTCGCCCTTCTGGACCTGCTGCACGATGCGACGGAATTCGGTGATATCAACGCCAACATACTGACCGACCTGCGCCATATCGGCCCGCAAATCCTCGATTTTGGCGGTGGAGCGTTCGATAAGCATCTGCCAGCCGCGACCGGACTTTTCTGACATTTCATCAAGCCAGTTCGGGTCCAACTCGCGGCCACGGTAGGCGTCGATGAATTCCCGACGGTTGATACGCGCCTGATCTGCCAGCTTCACCATGGAGCTGTCGATCGACATGATGCGCCGGTTAATCCCGTAAAGCTGGTCGATCAACGCCTCGATACGGTTGTTGTGCAGGTGAAGCGAGTTCACAAGTTCAACAATTTCCGAACGCAGCTTCTGGTACTTTGTTTCGTCCTTATCGGAGAACGAAGAGTCCTCGTTCAGAGTCGCGGACATACGCGCGTCCTGCATCTCGGACAGAAGGGCGAAATCCCTTGCGATCAGCTCAAGCGTTTCGAGCACACGTGGCTTGAGAGCGTTTTCCATCGCAGCGAGCGACATGTTCGCCGCATCGTCTTCGTCATCATCGTCGTCCTTGGCAATCGGATTGCCATCAGCGTCGAGTTCTTGTGTCGCTTCTTTCTTTTCGGCTGGAGCCGCGCCGGCGGCCGGAACAACGCTTTCCTCGTCTCCGTCTTCGCCCATCTGGTTGCCAAAAGTGGTTTCCAGATCAATGACGTCACGCAGCAGAATGTCTTCGTTCAGAAGTTCATCACGCCAGATGGTGATCGCCTGAAAGGTCAGCGGGCTTTCACAAAGCCCGAGGATCATAGTGTTGCGTCCGGCTTCGATCCGTTTCGCAATCGCGATTTCACCCTCACGAGAGAGAAGCTCAACGGACCCCATCTCGCGCAGATACATCCGCACCGGATCATCGGTGCGGTCAAGCTTTTCTGTTTCGGCAGAACCGATGGCCACGTCACGCGAACCACCGACGGTCGCAACAGCGGTGTTGGCCTGTGTTTCCTCGGTCTCTTCGCTTTCTTCTTCCTCAGTGACCTGGATGCCCATTTCCGAGAGCATCGACATCACGTCTTCGATCTGATCAGAGGAAACCTGATCAGGTGGAAGGACAGAGTTGAGTTGGTCGTAAGTGATGTAGCCACGTTCACGGGCATCGGCGATCATCTTCTTGACGGCCGCTTGACTCATATCAAAGCTGATATCACCGTCCTGGTCGTTGTCCTTGCGATCGTCCGTGTCTTTCGCTGCCATGCAAAGCGCCCTTTCAAAGCGGTCCCTTACCCGAAGTGATTCGGGTGATTCGGTTCAAAACGAATCAACCGCGCATTCTGCTGATTCGCAAGCAGGTCGCCCCTGCTTTTCAGATGTGTTGCATTGTTTGTCAGTTAGGACGTTTCGCGCCCTTGGCAAAATCGATTTTGTCTAAAAGCTGATCAAAAGCAGACTGTTCGTCTTTCTTCATACGTGCGCCATTTTTGCCGATGGCATAGTCAACCTTGTCCTCATCCTTGCCGCGTCCTGCGTTATTCAATGCGGCGCTTGCTTGTGCCAATCGCCATGTAAGCCCTTCATCTGCAACGCCACTTAAGTCTTCGACGGCATCTTCGATTTCCCGGCGATGACCGCGCCGCGCCGTAAGCTTGGCAAATTCTTCCGCCAGACAAAGCCGCGCGACCTCTTCGTCGTCTACACGCCGCATAACAGGGCTGATCGCAACATGGTTTTGCGACAAGAGCTTTTCAAGGGCAGCCTCCCCACATTCCGAAGCGACGATATGGCGCAACTCTTCCGCTCCGATATGACGCAGGATGGACGCCTGCAAATCCCGATGCAGGGGATCACGGCACTCCATCCGCTCAAGTTCATCTTCGAACTCGACGGACAGCGCAGGAGCAACGATCAACCCCGCCAGGATCACGGCTTCGCGTAAATGATCTTCATCGGCAGCAGCAGCCGCCAAAGCTGAGGCACGCGCTGCCGCAACCGGGCTGATCTCGCGCTTCCAAGGGTCGCGGGCCGCCGACCACTGCCGTGGCCGCTTGTTGGATGATTTCGGTGCGCCCGATGCGGAAAAGAGCGCCCAGCGCAGGTCCTTGATCGCCTGACCGTAGTGACTGCGGATCGACGGATCGGCGATCAGCCTAATCTTTTCACGAAGTGCTTTGTCCAATGCCGCTTTGCGCTCGGGGCTGTCAAAGACCTTGCCCTCGATCTCGCGCTGCCAGAGCAGCTGCACCATCGGGATGGCCGCATCGATCAGCTTTTGCATCGCCCCCGCGCCCTGCGCCTTGATCAGATCGTCAGGGTCAAGGCCCTCCGGCATCAGGGCAAAGCGAAGCGACTTGCCCGCCTCCAGCAGCGGCAGCGCGATATCTATCACCCGCATCGCGGCACGCAGGCCCGCCGTGTCCCCGTCAAGCGCAATGATCGGCTCATCCGCCATGCGCCACAGCAAGCGCAGCTGATCTTCGGTAATTGCAGTTCCCAGTGGCGCGACCGTCGCCCCGAACCCCGCCTCGGAGAGGGCGATGACGTCCATATAGCCTTCGGCCACAATCAGCGGCTTGCCCTTGCCTGCCACCTCGCGCGCGGGGCCGTGGTTGAAAAGGCTGCGGCCTTTATCGAACAGCGCTGTTTCGGGAGAGTTGTAGTACTTCGCCGGATGATTGGGGTCCATCGCGCGCCCGCCAAAGCCGATGGCACGACCCCGCGCATCGCGGATCGGGAACATGATACGGCCCCGGAAACGGTCATATGGCGCGCCGCCCCGGTCGCTTTCAGCGGCCAGCCCTGCGTCGATGACCTGTTGGGCCTCGACACCCTTGCCAGTGAGATGCGCAAAGACTCCGCCATTTGCTGGCGCAAAACCAATCTCCCAGCGGTCCTGCGCTTCAGGCGACAACCCACGCCGTGCCAGATAATCCCGCGCCTCGCCTGCCGCTGCCGTTTGCAACTGCATCCGATGCCATTTCACCGCCTGCTCCATCACCTCGACCAATTGGGTGCGGCGGTCTGCCTTTTCCTGCGCCTGCGGATCACGCTCGGGCACGGGCATCCCTGCCTCGGCGGCGAGGATTTTCACGGCCTCCATAAAGTCCACATTCTCGGTCTCGCGGACAAAGGAAATCGCATCGCCTTTGGCGTGGCAGCCAAAGCAATAGTAGAAACCCTTGCGGTCATCGACGTGGAAACTGGCGGTCTTTTCCTGATGGAACGGGCATGGCGCCCAGAGATCACCCTTGCCCTGATTGGACTTGCGCTGATCCCACATGACCTTGCGCCCGACGACCTGTCCAAGGGACAGCCGATTGCGCAGTTCATCCAAGAATCCGGGTGGCAGGCTCATGGCGTGAGTATCCGCTATTCACGCAGCAATGGGAAGCTACCCGCGCGCGGCAACCCCGCGCATCGCAACTTCGAGATCATGCAAAAGTGTCTTCGACATAGACCGCATCGTCGTGATCTCAAAACTGTCCGCACCGGTGCGCACAACAGTAACGGACAGATGCGCCAACATCGTCTTGGCGACATGGCCTTTCTTGAAAACCGAAGCACGCAGATCAACCGGCACAAGCCGCGCCAGCACATCCTCGACCCCTGCCCCTTTGATCTCGACCACAGCCCAGGCATCCGATTGATCGGTCACGGCAGCACCTTCGACAGAGACGGCCCCCGCCACCATCCAGACACCATGGCCGAACCACGTCACCGCCCCGCTGCGGCGGTTCAGGGCAGGCAATCCAGCGCCGACCTTCGCCTTCAACGCCTCGGAAACCGCCTTCTTGTGTCCCTTGAACGGCGCCACCGAGGTCAGCGCCTGCGGCACTACTTCGGTCACCGTGATCGCGCCGATGGTCAGCGGCAAAAGCCCCGCGCAGGGCGTCAATGCAATCAGACTAGCCACGGGCGCGCCCTCCGTCCTGATCAAAGAAGACGGGATCGCAGACCTCGACCTCTTCGGTGATGTTGCGCAGGTGGTCGCGCAACACGATCACCTCCCCATGCCGCGCGCGGCCGTTTTCCAGAAAACCAAGACCCAGATGCGTGCCAATCGTCGGTGAATAGCAAACCGAGGTGACATAGCCTTTGCTATTCACCCGTGAATGGCTGGCTCCTTTGTCAAAGAGATGCGCACCCGCACTCAGGGCATGATCCACCCCTTTCGACTTCAGCCCGACCAGCTGCTGGCGGCTCTCGCCAAGCAACCCCGGTCGCGCCGCAGCCGCCTTGCCGATACAGTCCTTCTTGGCGCTGACCATGCGTTCCATGCCGATATCAAAGGCCGTCGTGCGCCCGTGGATCTCCGCATGGGTGATAAAGCCCTTCTCGATCCGCAAGACGTTCAGCGCCTCCATCCCGTAAGGTCCGCCGCCCATCACCTCGGCCTGTGCTACCAATTGCCGGAACAGGCTCTCGCCATAGCGCGAGGGCACCGCGACCTCATAGGCATGCTCGCCAGAGAACGAGATACGGAAGAGACGACCTGCAACACCGCCAACGCTGACCGCGCCGCAGGCCATGAAGGGCCAGTCTTCGTCGGTGATCGGCTGGTCCAGCACCGTATTCAGCAACTCACGTGACTTTGGCCCCGCCACTGCGAACTGCGCCCATTGCTCCGTCACCGAGATCACCTGTGCGTCCAGATCGGGCCGGATCGCCTGCAGCACATACTCAAGGTGGCGCATCACCAGACCCGCCGCAGCAGTCGTCGTCGTCATCACGAAATGCGTCTCGCCTAGCCGCGCGGTCGTGCCGTCATCCATAACATGCCCGTCTTCGCGCAGCATCAGCCCGTAGCGGACGCGCCCGACCTTCAGGGTCGAGAAACCATTGGTGTAGACAAAATCCAGCAATGCCGCCGCATCCGGCCCCTGAATGTCAATCTTGCCGAGCGTCGAGACATCGCAGATGCCGACCGCCTCACGCACATAGCCGACTTCACGGTCGCAGGACTGGCGCCAATGGCTCTCGCCCTCCTTCGGGAAATAGCTAGGGCGATACCAAAGCCCTGCTTCGATCATCGGCGCGCCACGATCGACGCTGGCGCTGTGCGAGGTGGTGAAGCGCTCAGGCGCAAAGCCCTTGCCCTGACTGCCTGCCCCCATCACCGCAATCGAGACAGGGACATAAGGCGGGCGGAATGTCGTCGTACCGGTTTCCGGAATACCGCGCCCCGTCGCATCAGCCAGCACCGCAAGCGCCACGACGTTCGACGATTTCCCCTGATCGGGGGCCATGCCTTGGGTGGTGTAGCGCTTCATATGCTCGACCGAGCGGAAGTTTTCCTGCGCTGCCAGCCGCACGTCCTTCACATGGACATCGTTCTGGAAGTCGATCCACTTGCGGCCCTTGCCCTCGACCGCCCACAGCGGCTGGATCGCATAGGCCGCATCGTCAGCGGAGGGCGTCTTGATCTCAGCCGCAAGGCCCAGATCAGCCACAACACCTGCCGCGACCTCTGCTCCTTCATTCAGGCAGGCCGCCGTGCTGAAGGCACCATTGCAGGCCCCCGCCGTGACCATTCCGGGGATACTCTCCGGCGTCGGCACAAAAGAGGCGATCCCCACGTCCCACGTCGGACGTCCGTTCATATGGCAGGTCAGATGCACAGTCGGGTTCCACCCGCCCGAGACGGCAAGACAATCACAGCGGATGACCCGCGTGCCATTGCCTGTCTTTATCGTGATGCTCTCAAGCGCATGACGACCCTTGGTCGCAATCACCTCAGCGCCGGTATAGAGAGGAAAATCCCCTTCGACCTTCGCGTCATCACGGCTGTCGATCACCGCCGCAACCTTCACACCCGCCGCCGCCAAGTCTCGCGCGGTCCGGTGCGCATCGTCATTATTGCCGAAAACCGCCACTGCCTTGCCGGGCGCGACGCCCCAGCGGTTCACGTAGGCCCGCACACCAGAGGCCAGCATGACACCGGGGCGGTCATTGTTCGGAAAGGCAATCGGGCGTTCGAGCGCACCGGCGCAAAGCACCGCGCGTTTGGCGACGATCCGCCAGAAACACTCAAGTGGTTTGCCCGCTGCACGCCCCCCCGCGATCCGTCCCAAAGCGCCATAAGTGCCCTGATCATAAGCCCCCGTCACTGTGGTGCGGGTCATCAAACGGACGTTGGGCATCGCTTCAAGCTCGGCTAGCGCCTCTACCACCCAGTCCGCCGCAGGCTTGCCATCCACATCCTCGCGCTCGCGCAAAAGTCGGCCACCCATGGCGGTATCTTCATCCGCCAGAACCACATCTGCACCGGCACGCCCAGCAGTCAAAGCCGCCATGAGGCCCGCAGGCCCCGCGCCGATCACCAGCACATCACAGAACGCAAAGGCCTTTTCGTAGGTATCCTGATTACTCTCACCCGACAGCGCACCAAGGCCTGCCGCGCGGCGGATGATCGGCTCATAAAGCTTTTCCCAAAAACTGCGCGGCCACATGAAGGTCTTGTAATAGAAGCCCGCCGCCAGAAACGGTGACACAAGATCATTCACGGCCATCACATCATGCTTGAGCGAGGGCCATGCGTTCTGGCTGAACACCTCCAGCCCTTCTGACACTTCCAGCGTCGTCGCACGGACGTTCGGCTCCTGCGCGGTCCCGCGGCCCACGGTCACCAATGCGTTCTGCTCTTCGGAGCCTGCCGACATGATCCCGCGCGGGCGGTGGTACTTGAAGGACCGCGCCACCAGCTTGATGCCAGCGGCCAGCAAGGCGGCTGACACCGGCTCTCCGGGCACGCCTTTGATGCGCTGGCCGTCGAATGTAAATGTGACTGTCTTTTCCGGTGTCGCGAGCCTCATCGCTTCACCTTTTCGGCCAATGTCGCTGCATGCACCGCATGGGTCATCGTATTGCGTTCCACCACCAGCCACGCGCGGCAACCGCCCTCATGGAACCACAGATCGCGCGTCTCGCCTGCGGGATTGGCACGGTTGTGCAGGTAGTCATCCCACGCCTGCGCGCCCGCATCCTCGGAAGGACGATTCAGCACGACCGCGTCGCCCTGATAATAGAACTCGCGCCGGTCCCTCTCGCCGCAGTTGGGGCAGTCTATGCGCATCGCTGTCTCATCATTTTGCTAAAAATACTCAAATTCCGTCGGACGCCTTCAGTGCAGGTTATGCTGCGACCCCGTACCCTCTTCATCCATCAGGCCCACGCCCGTGCGGAAGCGGTCCAGCCGGAACTTCGCTGCCGGTTCGTGGTGGTTTCCCGTCGCCATCAAATGGGCAAAGCTGAAACCCGATCCGGGCACTGCCTTGAAGCCGCCATAGCACCAGCCGCAATCGATAAAGAGACCTTCGGTATCCGTCTTGTCGATGATGGGCGAGCCATCGGGCGTCATATCCATGATCCCGCCCCAAGAGCGCAGCACCTTGGCCTTGCCGATCATCGGCATCAGGGTCATGGCTGCATCCATTACGTGCTCTTTCATCGGCAGGTTCCCCCGCGCAGCATATGAGCTGTAGAAATCAATGTCGCCGCCAAAGACCAAACCGCCCTTGTCCGATTGGCTGATATAGAAGTGGCCCATGCCGAAGCTGACCACATGGTCAATCACGGGCTTGAGCCCCTCAGTCACAAAGGCCTGCAACACGTGGCTTTCAATCGGCAGGCGCATGCCCGCCATGGCTGCGACTTGCCCCGAACGGCCAGCCACGACGATCCCGACCTTCTTGGCGCGGATGACGCCGCGCGTGGTCTGCACGCCTTTGACCTTGCCGCCCTCGATGTCGATGCCGGTCACTTCACAATTCTGGATGATATCCACGCCGCGCTGATCGGCGCCGCGGGCATAGCCCCAGGCCACCGCATCATGGCGCGCCGTGCCACCGCGCGGATGCAGTAATCCGCCGTAGATTGGAAAGCGCACATTATCGAAATCTAGGTAGGGCAGATACTCCCGCACGCCCTCGCGGTCCAGCAGCACCGCATCATCGCCCTGATTGATCATCGCGTTGCCACGGCGCGCAAAAGCATCGCGCTGGCCATCCGAATGAAACAGGTTAATCAGGCCGCGTTGCGAATGCATGACGTTGTAGTTGAGGTCCTGCTCCATCGTTTCCCAAAGCTTTAATGAATGGGAATAGAATTCGGAGTTGCCTGGCAGGAAGTAGTTGGCCCGTACAATCGTGGTATTCCGCCCGACGTTGCCGCCGCCAATATAGCCCTTCTCGAGCACAGCGATATTCGTCATGCCGTGTTCTTTAGCGAGGTAATAGGCGGTCGAAAGCCCGTGGCCACCACCGCCAATGATCACGGCATCATATTCGGGCTTGGGCTCAGGATCACGCCAGACGGGCTTCCAGCCCTTTTGACCAAAGAGGCCCTCTTTGATGACCCGAAATCCGGAGTAGCCCATGCTGCATCCCTCGCCTGCCCGACGTGAGCCTAGCAATGTAGGTGGGGGATTGCATGTCCTCTTTTCGACACGGCTTGTCGCAAACTCGACGCCGCAAATGGAAAAGGCCGCGCAAATGCGCGGCCTTTTCCACCTGAATGGATTTCCGACTACAGCGCCATGCGGAAGAAGCGTTTGGTGATATTGTCAAGCAGACCAGAACCGCACACCTCCATGTCTCCGTTCGACGTTCCGTCGATGCTGCCGCCGGCGATGACTGAGCCACCGATCATTCCGTTGATACCTGCAGCAAACTTAACATCACCTTTTGCAAGCATCTGAGAGCCGGCCAAGGTAAGTTCGGAGGGAAACTGAATACCGCCCATTGAAATAAACTGGCTGCCAGAGTCGCAGACATTGTCGAGATCGCCCAAAACGACACCTTGTGCGCCTGTGATCGCATCGGGAGACGTCGATGTCGAAACGATCCGGGAATTCTGGATAACACTGCCTTGTGCAAAACTGATCTCACAAGGTGAAATGATAATCATATCTTTCAGCGGCGTGGTGCTCGCATCGATTGTCACGCCGGCAGAGCGGTTTTCGTTACCGCCCTTCACACAATCGATATAATAGGTCCGGTTCGTCCCGTCGGAGAGCACGTCAAAGATCGGATCACCGTTCTCATCGGTTGCTGCTGATCCGTCGTCATTCAGGACCGGAACCACATCTGCACCAACGGCCATTAACTCTTCGGTTGTAAACGACGTTGTGTTTCCTTTGCCAGAGATATCTGTCGCATTCAGCGAAAGTGGTGTGGTCGCATCAGCATATTGAGCAACATCAATAAAACTTGGCCAATCCGGCGTAATCGGTGCAGAGATTGGTACAGGGAAGGCACTGTAATCGTTATTCGCAACAGCATCCGCCCACGCCTGTGGGTTCTCATACTTATAGACGATGTTGTCCATCATGTTCATCATCGGCTGCAAATCGATTGTGTATTGGGCGAGCGCCTCCAGCAGACCATCGTTCAGTTTGAAATTATCGGGAATAATTTCGTTGTTTTCGTCGTATTCAACGCCACCGGGAATATCCAGCTTACTGATATCAGGCATGGAGACGATGCTGCCGCCTTCACCCGTCTCTTCATCATCTGTCGCAAAAGAGTTGTTTTGGTTGATGGACACGAATTCATTTGAGTGGATGCAAAAATCAGCACCAAAACCATTGTTCGACTGAATATCGACGACACCTTCCGCCACATAACCCTCGGTAATGCAGTTTTTGCCGTAGGCGATGAAGACAGTTTCGGCGACAACGTCAAAGTCATCCCGCCCGACCAATCGGAACAGGAAGCTGATCGCGGCATTTCCGTTCGAACGCGTAAAGTAGGTTCTTGCCCTGACAGCATCGCTCGACAGTTCGTTTACCGTGAACGTCTGGGTCGCGGTGTCGTAAGTACCAAAATTGATATCTGCCTCTTCAAGCACGATACCGTAGCGCCCTTGCGGGAGTGTTTCACGCACCAGATCGGCCGCGACCGTTTTGACCGCGTTCACTTGTTCGATCTTAATGCCACCTTCTTCGTTGACGAGATTGCGCTGATAGATTGCAGCATGCGCAACCTGATCCGCGGCAACCTGCAACTGCGTTCGCCCGGAGATCAGATAGGTGACATCAAGGGCAAGTGCGCCAAGAATGCCGCAGCAAAACCAGACAAACAGCCCCCAGACCGTCATGCTGCCATCTTGATCCTTCGCGAACCGTTTGGCGAAATCTCTTTTTGAAGAAACACTCTTTGCAGACATATCTATTGCTCCTGGAAGTGCTGTGCGACCAATTCAAATTCAAAGTCACCAAAAAATGGAACAGTGCCGATTGCCATAAGCTCTTCGGCATTGAGCCTCACCGTCGTCTCAATCAAACCCGTCGCAGGAAAATAGGTCGTGTCGACTTCGGGGTCGGGATCGTATGGCAAAAGATTAGCTCTAATAATGGCTTCTGCCTGTGCTTCACTTGTGACACCCGGATAGCGGATTGAGTACGCACGATTGCCGTCTTGGATGATCCGCAGCGCCTGAGCCTTGCCGTAGAAAATGAACGACACGTCTGTAATCAGCACCAACAGATAAACAAATAATGGAAACCACAGCAGCGATTCAATCGTCGCTGAACCACGCTCGTCACGCGCGAAGCGCATCATGCTTTTCACCATCATTCCGGACTAATCCCGTCGTTTTCCAAAAATCGTCATTTGGTTTCAATAAAGTTACTTTAAGGCAGATAGAGGGCCAAAGGCATCACGTTCCTGCGTTATTTGACAAAATGAGCGAATAATTGTCGCAAGATAAATCTGTTCTAAACTTTATATTAACAGTATATGAATATTTCTCAATTTTGCCTTATTTAGCCCTCTCACCCGATGGTCTCCCAATCCTCAACGAATCGCTCGTTGACTGGGTCGTTTAGAGCATGACAGGTCCAGGCACCGACCTCAGGTCCTGCGGACGAGTGTCGAAAGCTGATCTTGTCAAAACGTAATCTATGTTGGATCGCTACTCGTGAAATTGAGCGGACAGCAGCGCTCAGCGGCGAGGTTTCAAATTAAACAGATCGCTCACTTACCGTTCACCCAAGCAAGCAGGCTCCAACCTAATTGTTTACTTTTATTGTTAAATTATACTCAATTCATTCGAATGTCCGCGCAAAAGAAACAGTTTGCAGCGACATTTGTTCATCTTCCAAAGGGAAAAACAGGGCGTCGCAACATCTAAAATAGACGTCACGAGACCCCGCTTTTTGGTCACATTCTTCACACTTAAAACGCCGCTTGCTCCAACCAATTCTTCGGGCTGGGCAGATCATTCAAATGATGTCCAACTCGCGTTTTCAGCTCTAAGCGGGGATCGCTGAACGGCGAAACAGAAACGCGATGACCCTTAAGCAAGTGTATCTTAAATTGCTCTCAACCGTCGCGCTGCTTGATCCGAAGGGCAATCTGCTCGGCCATGAACTTCGACTGACCCGCTGACGTCACACCACCAACGCCGACCCGTCGCCCCATGCGCCACCAAAGACCGGGCACCCACGCGCGCGGCCCGCGAGAGCGCATGACGAGCGTGAAACCGTTTGAAGGTTTCAATGCGAATGCGCCGCGCGAAACACTGACAATTTCATCCAGATGCGCCAAGAGCGCACCAGAACTATCTGTCACTTTGTCTTCCGTCAAAACGATCTCAAGCTGGGTTGCGCGTCGCAGCCTTTCGGCCAACCACAGCATGGCGACTCCGAAGACAAGCATGAATATCATCCAATGCATTGCTGGCGGCTGCGAAAGCGTTGTGTAGATGACAAGCGCACCCAGACTAAAAAGAACGCCATAGGCAAAAAGACGGCGGCCGGCAGATGCCTGCACCCTTGCGTAAATGCCGTCTTTATCTGGTTGAAACATGGCCAATCCCCTGCGTTGCGGTCCAATAGCGCAGCAAATTGGAAATGCCTAGCCAGAGACAGCTTTGCGCACCAGATCAAGGTAGATTGCTTCAATCCGCTCGGTCTCAAGTGCACCGTCTGTTCGGTACCAGTTGCTCAGCCCCGTCAGCATCGCGATCAGCGCGCGTGTCGCGACACGTGTGTCCTGCGTGGCAAAAACGCCCTCGGTGATCCCTGCCCGCAGGATCGCTTCCAATGCATCTTCGTAATCACGTCTAAGGTCTTCGATAATGGAGAAGTTTTCGGCGGTAAGGTTGCGCAACTCCATGTAGGCGACAAAAACCTGATCGGCCCGCGAAAGATGGAAGCGGATATGGAAACGCGTGAAATGCTCCAGCCGCGCAATTGCATCGCTAGGCTTCTGCTCTGACTGCCAGGCGGACAGCAAAGAGACCAGATGATCGCGCATCAGATCAAACAACAGGCTCTGCTTATCAGGTGTGTAGTTATAGAGCGCACCCGCCTGCACACCGACCTCTGCTGCGATCTGGCGCATCGAAACGGCTGCATACCCGTGCTGCGCAATCAGCCGCACTGCTGCAGCCTGCACTTTTGGGCCGGTGATATCTGAATGAGAGCCCTGTTTTCGCGCCATGCGCGTATTTAACTGAACGCTTGTTCATTTGGGAAGCACTGATCGCCATTTTCCTTGGCAGCAGACCTGTCTATGAAGGCAACATGCGACCTATTCTCGTCATTGCTTTGCTCACGGCCTGCACGCCGTTTCCCGAACTTGCGGGCACGATCAGTCCTGAGGCGCGTGATGCCCCCTACCCTACGCTTACACCGCTGCCCGATCTGAGCATCGCCGCACCGGACGAAACTGACGCGCTGCAGGCGCGTGTTGCGGCATTGCAGGCGCGCGCTGCACGCATTCGGCAGATCGACATCGCCGCGTTGCAGTAACCGCAGCAATTGGCTAGACCCGCAGACGACAGTTTTCTTGGATGGATAAAGCGACATGACTTCTCCTTTGCGGCTTGGAATTGCAGGGCTTGGCACAGTTGGTGTTGGCATTGTCCGGATCATCCAGAAGAACGGCGCGCTTTTGGAATCGCGCGCAGGCCGTCCCATTGAAATAGTCGCGGTATCTGCCCGCTCCAAGGAGAAGGACCGCGGTATCGACCTGTCTGCCTACGCATGGGAAGATGATCCTGTCGCTTTGGCAAAGCGCGATGATATCGACGTCTTTGTCGAGGTCATGGGCGGGCACGAAGGACCTGCAAAGGACGCAACGGAAGCCGCGATCTCGGCCGGCAAAGACGTGGTCAGCGCCAATAAGGCGCTTCTGGCCATACACGGCCAGGCCCTTGCGGAAGCGGCCGAAGAAAAAGGACATGTGATCCGCTTTGAGGCAGCCGTCGCTGGCGGCATCCCTGTGGTCAAGGCGTTGACCGAAGGGCTTGCCGCGAATGAAATCACACGCGTGATGGGCGTGATGAATGGCAGCTGCAACTACATCCTGACACGGATGGAGGATGCAGGCCTCAGCTATCAGGAGGTGTTCGACGAAGCCAACGCCCTGGGCTATCTTGAAGCCGATCCCGAGCTTGACGTCGGCGGCATTGATGCCGGTCACAAGCTGGCGCTATTGTCGTCGATCGCTTTTGGCACACAGGTTGATTTTGATGCGGTCGAACTTGAAGGTATCGGCTCAATCACGATCGAGGATATCCGTCAGGCCGCTGACATGGACTACAAGATCAAGTTGCTTGGTGTTGCGCAAATGACGGGACGCGGCCTTGAACAACGCATGTCGCCTTGTCTTGTCCCGGATCGCTCGCCTCTCGGTCAACTTCAGGGTGGGACAAACATGGTGGTCCTTGAGGGCGATGCCGTCACGCAAGTGGTCTTGCGTGGCCCCGGTGCCGGTGAAGGTCCGACCGCAAGCGCGGTGATGGGCGATGTGATGGATATCGCGCGAGGCGTCCGCATTTCGACATTTGGCCAACCGGCCAAGACGCTGCGGAATGCACGCGCCGCACGTGCAGCCGTCCCGGCGCCTTATTACCTGCGTATGCAACTGGTCGACAAACCGGGAGCGCTGGCCAAAGTTGCCGCTGCATTGGGCGAGGCTGGCATCTCGATTGATCGCATGCGCCAATACGGACATGAAGACACCAACGCGCCCGTCCTGATCGTCACACATAAAACGACCCGTACCGCATTGGACGAAGCGTTGAGCCGCTTTGAGAGCACGGGCGTCGTCACGGGAACACCTGTCGCCATCAGGATCGAGGCTGTTTAGCGCAAACAGTCTTGCCGCGGCAGGTCAGAGGCGATTTAGGGTGCATAACCATTAAAGGAGCCGGCAATGCCAAAGACACCTGATTTCAACGACCGCAATCTTTCCCTCGGTCTCGCTCGCGTGTCGGAAGCCGCCGCAATCGCCTGTGCGTCACTGATTGGCCGCGGAGACGAAAAAGCGGCAGATCAGGCTGCGGTTGATGCGATGCGCACGCAGTTGAACAAACTGGATATCGCTGGCGTTGTCGTCATTGGTGAAGGCGAACGCGACGAAGCGCCGATGCTTTATATCGGTGAGGAAGTCGGCACCGGCACAGGCCCCGGCGTTGATATTGCGCTCGATCCTTTGGAAGGCACCACGCTGACGGCCAAGGATATGCCAAACGCCTTGGCGGTAATTGCGATGGGGCCAAGAGGCTCGATGCTGCACGCACCCGACGTCTATATGGACAAGCTGGCGGTCGGCCCGGGCTTCCGCCAAGGGGTCGTCACACTTGATATGTCGCCGTCCGAACGGGTCTCGGCCCTTGCTGCGGCAAAAGGGTGCTCGACCAATGATATCACAGTCTGTGTGCTTGAGCGCCCACGCCACGAAGAGATGATTGCCGAAATCCGCAGCACCGGTGCCGCGATCCGCCTGATCACTGATGGTGACGTTGCCGGTGTCATGCATACCGCCGAGCGGGGAAAAACCGGTATTGATATGTACATGGGGTCTGGTGGCGCGCCTGAAGGCGTTTTGGCGGCGGCAGCGTTGAAATGCATGGGCGGACAGATCTTCGGACGCCTCACATTCCGTAACGATGACGAACGCGATCGCGCACGCAAGGCAGGGATCACCAATTTTGATCGGGTCTACACGCGTGATGACATGGTGACCGGCGATGTGATCTTTGCCGCAACCGGCGTGACCGATGGTTCGCTTGTCCCCGGCATCAAGCGCGAGGTCGGTTTTGTCACCGCTGAAACCATTTTGATGCGCTCCAAAACAGGTTCAGTGCGCCGCATGATTTACCGCAATCCTGTCAGCTGATCAGCGACACCTTCGAGACGTGTTTTTGCGTCAAATGAAGTGGCGCTCTGACGATTGACCGTCTAGTTTGCGGGCGATGGATCACGCTGCCGAAATCCCCGCATTCCTGAATGTTGAAACCTCGCTGACAGGTCGGCGCTGGATCGGACCATCTGCCGCGCAGGACCGTGCTGCAGAGGCCTTGGCCCAGCAAAAATCCTTGCCAGCGGCGCTGTGCCGTGTGCTGGCCTCGCGCGGCGTCGAAGCCGCTGATGTCGACAGTTTCCTTGCACCCAAACTCAAGGATCTTTTGCCAGATCCGCGCGGCCTGAAAGACATGAACGCTGCCAGCGAGAGGTTTCTTGCGGCTGTTGAGAAACGCCAGCGGATTGCGGTCTTTGCGGACTATGACGTCGATGGTGGCAGCAGTGCTGCATTGCTTTTGACCTGGCTGCGGCAGATGGGTCAGGACGCAACCCTCTACGTGCCAGACAGAATTGACGAGGGGTATGGCCCGAATGATAAGGCGATGCGGAGCTTGGCCGCAGAACACGATCTGATCATCTGCGTTGATTGCGGCACGCTTTCGCATGGACCGATCAAGGCGGCGGTTGGCGCAGATGTGGTCGTCCTTGACCATCACCTTGGCGGCGAGACATTGCCTGAGGCGCTCGCGGTCGTGAACCCCAACAGACAGGACGAGTCCGGCACGCTTTCCCACCTCTGTGCCGCAGCCGTCGTTTTTCTGATGCTTGTCGAGGCAAACCGCCTCTTGCGGGAAAAGGGCAAGACTGGACCTGACCTCATGGCGATGCTCGATCTGGTGGCCTTGGCAACGGTGGCTGATGTTGCGCCGCTTACTGGAATCAATCGCGCCTTTGTGCGTCAGGGTCTGGCGGTCATGGCACGGCGGCAACGCGTCGGGCTGACAGCCCTTTGTGATGTTGCAGGGCTGCATGAAAGCCCGACAAGCTACCATCTGGGCTACCTTCTGGGGCCACGAGTCAACGCCGGAGGACGCATCGGGAAGGCCGATATCGGTGCAAGGCTGCTCTCAACCGACAATGCACAAGAAGCCGACGGCCTCGCCGCGCGACTTGACGCGTTGAATACCGAACGGCGCGAAGTCGAGAACGCCGTCCGCGACGCCGCTTTGCTGCAAGCAACCGAAAGGGGGCTCGATGGCCCACTTGTCTGGGCCGCCGGCGAAGGCTGGCACCCCGGTGTGGTGGGGATTGTCGCTGCTCGCTTGAAAGAGGCGACAAACCGACCGGCGGTTGTGATCGGACTTGAAGGCGATGAAGGCAAAGGGTCCGGCAGATCCGTCAGCGGGATTGATCTTGGAGCTTCCATTCAGCGGCTCGGACAGGAAGGACTGTTGATCAAAGGCGGCGGCCACAAGATGGCGGCGGGACTGACGGTGGAGCGCGAAAAACTAGACGCGGCCATGGATCGTCTTGGTGAGCTTTTGGCAAAGCAAGGTGCTGGTGCGCTTGGACCGGCCGATCTGCGTGTCAGTGGGTTGCTCATGCCACAGGCGGCCACGACAGACCTGGTTGCGGCCTTGGAAACCGCCGGTCCATTCGGCGCCGGCGCCCCTGCCCCACGCTTCGCATTCCCCGATTGCCAGATCCATTTCGCAAAACAAGTCGGCGCAAATCACCTTAAAATCAGCTTTGGCGACGGTCTGGGATCGCGCATTGACGCCATCGCTTTCGGCGCAATGGACGGCCCGATGGGGGCAAGGTTGTGCAATCACAATGGTGCCCGTTTTCACTTGGCTGGCCGCCTCGAAATCAACACCTGGCAAGGACGACAGTCAGTTCAATTGCGGCTCGAGGATGCCGCCGAAGCCCACTGAGAATTTCGTCGAAAAACCGCAAAAAGGCTCTTGCGTGCCTCGCGCAGTTTCCCTAAAAGCGGCGCACCAACAGCGGTCCCTTCGTCTATCGGTTAGGACGCCAGGTTTTCAACCTGGAAAGAGGGGTTCGATTCCCCTAGGGACTGCCATTGGTCTTCCGCGTATCTCTCTGATCTATGCAGCACTGCAGTTGCGTGCGTCTGCGGCGCGCCTTCTCATTTGTGTTGATGCAGGCAGCCACCTTTACGATTCTGCGTGACCTGCTACCTCTGACATAACCACTTATGTAAAATGAGGTTCACTTATGTCGCTTCGCTATCTGCACACGATGGTCCGTGTCAAAGATCTCGAAAAATCCATCGCTTTTTACGCGTTGCTTGGTCTGCAAGAAACCCGGCGCTTTGAAAACGAAGGTGGCCGGTTCACGCTTGTTTTTATGGCCCCTCCCGATCAGGAAGAAGCACCCATCGAATTGACCTATAACTGGGATGGTGACGACGAACTGCCGTCTGACAGCCGTCACTTCGGGCATCTGGCCTATCGTGTCGACGACATCTATGCCGTATGCCAGCACCTGATGGACAATGGTGTGACGATCAACCGTCCACCGCGCGACGGTCACATGGCCTTCGTGCGATCGCCCGACAACATCTCGATTGAGTTGTTACAGGCCGGCGATGATCTGCCACCGCAAGAACCTTGGGCAAGTATGGAGAACACAGGCCATTGGTAAGACTGGCGGCCCTATTGGCTGCATTCGCGCAACCGGCTGAGGCATGCCGGCTCGCGCTTGCCATCGGACTGGATACGTCGGTATCGGTCGACGCCGATGAGGATCGCTTGCAACGTCAAGGCCTCGCAAATGCCCTGCGCGCCGATGAAGTCAGGCAAGCCTTCCTCGTCTCGCCTGATCCTGTGGCGTTGCTGGTTTACGAATGGAGCGACCGCGACCAGCAGCGTGACCTCAGCGCATGGACGCTGATCACCGACCTTGCAACGCTCGACGCGGTGGCCGCAGAGATCGAGCGATCCACGCGCGGAGCGGTCGCCCAACAGACCGCCTTGGGTTTCGCGCTGGCCTATGCGGCGCAGCGAATGGAGGAGGCACCAGACTGCATCTTCCAAACCATTGATATCGTTGGGGATGGCGCCAATAATCAGGGGTTCAGCCCACAGACGGCCTATGCCACGATGGCATTCGACAGCGTCATCGTGAATGCTTTGGCTGTTGAAACAGAGGACGGCAATACCACGCAGTATTTCACTGACAGCGTGATCCGGGGCCCCGGGTCCTTTGTTGAAACTGCGATGGGGTTCTCCGATTTTGAGGCGGCGATGCGCCGTAAACTGGTCCGCGAGCTGACGTCTCAGGTTTTGGGGCGTGCCGACCAAATAACGGCGGATCGCGGGTGATCCGGCTGCTCGTGACGTTGTTGCTGCTTCCCGGAATGGCGCAGGCAGTGTGCCGTCAGGCTTTATCACTTGGTCTCGATGTATCGCGTTCAGTCGACGCGGCTGAATACAGGCTGCAGCTGGATGGCGTCGCCGCCGCGCTGAATGCCGATGCGGTTCAGGAGATTTTCTTTCTGCAACCCGGCGCACCGATCCGAATCCATGTCTTTGAATGGAGCGGCCCGGTCAATCAGACCGAGATCGTGCCTTGGACGGCGATCCGCACGCCTGCCGATCTTGCCTCAGTGACGTCCACCCTCGCCAACCATGACCGCACGCCGGCGGCACCAACGACCGCCATCGGTTCAGCCATTCTTCAAGGGTTCGCTTATCTTTCCACTCAAAGCGACTGCTGGAAGCGCACGCTGGATTTGTCCGGCGACGGCGAAACGAACACTGGACCCTTGCCGCAGAACATCACTGAGGACCAGCGCCCCTCTGGCGTCACAGTAAACGGGCTGGTGATTGGTGCGGGTGATCTTCGCGGTGACGACGAGCGATTTAGCGATATCAAACAACTCTCGTCCTACTACCGCGTCAATGTCATTCGCGGGCCCGGAGCCTTTGTGGAAGTTGCGCTTGGGTACGAGGATTATGCCGCGGCAATGGAGCGCAAATTGCTCAGAGAGCTTTCGAGTCTGGCGATCGGACAGCTAATTACGGACAAGCCTCGCGACGTCCTTGAATGACACATCTGAACCGATTGCAATTTGGGTGAAGGCACTTCGCGACGTAAATTGGCCTATTTCGCAAATGTCATGGGCCAGTGGCAACTGATTGAAGAGCGGGTCGATATCCAGCATACCGACCCGCCTGAAACCGTTACCAATCGTTACTCACACAACCAAACTCTCCTATAGGAAACACCCAAATATCGTCAAAAAGAAGGCCATTTAAAGCGCTTTAGTAGATGTAGCGAATTTGTTCCGTCCAATACCGTTCGACACGCCGTAAAGCCGTCGCAATTTCCTCAACACCATCAAGATCAAGAATGTCCCGCGCGATCAGACCTTCCGCATGTTTGCGGAACAAGCGCGAGACGACCATGTGGACCCCGCGCCCTTTTTCAGTCAGCCGCACCCTGACAGATCTACGATCAACCATGCTGCGTTCGTGATGCATGTACCCTGCTTCAACCAGTTTCTTGAGGTTGTAAGAGACATTTGACCCTTGATAGTAACCACGCGATTTCAACTCGCCTGCCGTGACCTCATTGTCCCCGACGTTAAACAACAACAGCGCCTGGACAGGATTGAGTTCCAGCAATCCCAGCCTTTCAAATTCATCCTTGATCACATCAAGCAAAAGCCGGTGCAGCCTTTCGACAAGATTGAGCGCGTCAAGATAGCTGTCCATGAAGGCCGCACTGCGCGCGGCATCAGCACTGTCGGTTTGCGCCATGGGGACGTTTCGCTGCATCGTCATGTGAGTGTCCATTTCTGCATGGAACGCAGAACTAGACCCAAAGCGCGAAGAATTGGTTAAGCCGCCGCTTAATCTGCTGACGTCTGGGGTTTGCTTACGCCATGGGCACCGGCAGCAATATGCGTGATCATGTCCAGATATTCTTCAGGCACAGCAAATTGCCCGCCAATCCAACCATAAAGATCGTGATCGTTTTCGTTCAGCAGGCGATCATAGAGCGCAAGTGCATTGTCAGAGAAATCGTCAAGATGGGTGTCGGCATAGGCAGAAAGGATCAGATCCATCTCCTTGATGCCGCGCCGCATTGACCGCATCCGCAGTCGTTTGATCATCGTTTCTCTTGTCTCAGCCATCAGGCCTCTTTCAATACCTTCCGAAGGCGTTTTTCAACCCGTGCCATTTTCTCGGACGTCAGCTTTACCTCACTGCGCAACCCGCGCAACTCGGCCAATAGATCAGCGACATCACCGTCGAGGTAACCCTCATCCTCAGGCGCGGCCGGACCTTCTCCATCGCCCGTCAGCAACCAGGTGATTGAAACACCCAGGATGCCGGACAGCATCTGCAAACGATTTGCCCGAGGCTCCTTGAGGTCGTTCTCCCAGCTTGAGATCACATTGCGCCGCACGCCGAGCTTGGCAGCCAATGCAGCCTGATCCATCCCGGCCGCTTCACGCGCTCCCGCCAGACGGTCGCCAAATGTTGCGGTTTCCTCGCTAAACCATCCTTGATCGTCGGTCATCGCGGCCTCCTTGCGGCTTGCTATCAGACGTCCATGCGCTCTATGTCACAGACAGTGCTGTGATACCACCGGATGAACTGATGACCTTTCTCTCTGCGACACTCGACCGCGTTAAACCGTCCCCCACGATTGCCGTGACAACCAAGGCTGCCGAGCTGAAGGCCGCAGGCCGAGACGTGATCGGGCTTGGCGCTGGTGAGCCTGACTTTGACACGCCCCAAAACATCAAGGACGCCGCAATTGCCGCAATCAACGCAGGCAAAACAAAATATACCGCCGTTGACGGTATCCCCGAACTAAAGCAGGCGATCTGTGCCAAGTTCGCGCGCGATAACGGGCTGACCTATTCCCCGGCGCAGGTCAGCGTCGGCACAGGTGGCAAGCAGGTTCTTTACAATGCCTTTATGGCAACGCTGAACGCCAGCGATGAAGTGATCATCCCTGCCCCCTACTGGGTCAGCTACCCCGACATGGTTTTGCTGGCAGGCGGCACCCCTGTCACCGTAGAAGCCACGCTCGAAGCGAATTTCAAAATCACGGCCGAACAACTTGAGGCGGCGATCACACCAAAGACCAAGTGGTTCTTGTTCAACTCCCCCTCCAATCCGACAGGTGCGGGCTATTCATGGGATGAACTGAAGGCGCTGACGGATGTCTTGCTGCGCCACCCGCATGTCTGGGTGATGACCGATGATATGTATGAGCACTTGGCCTATGACGACTTTGCATTCTGCACGCCCGCTCAAGTCGAACCACAACTTTATGACCGCACCTTAACGGTCAACGGCGTCTCGAAAGCCTATGCGATGACGGGCTGGCGGATTGGTTACGCCGCAGGGCCAGAGGCGTTGATCAAAGCCATGCGCAAAGTGCAGTCCCAATCAACCTCAAACCCCTGTTCTGTCAGCCAATGGGCCGCCGTCGAGGCACTGAATGGCACACAGGACTTCCTTGCACCCAACAATGAAATCTTCACGCGCCGGCGCGATTTGGTCGTCGAAATGCTCAACCAGGCACCTGGCATTGTTTGCCCCAAGCCCGAAGGGGCGTTCTACGTCTATCCCTCAATTGCCGAATGCATCGGCAAGACCTCTGCCGGAGGTGCCCTTATTGAGAACGACGAGGCTTTCGCGACTGCGCTTCTGGAGGAAAAAGGCGTTGCGGTCGTGTTCGGCGCGGCCTTCGGCTTGTCGCCAAACTTCCGCGTCAGCTACGCCACCTCTGACGAGGCCCTCAAAGAGGCGTGCCAGCGCATCATTGATTTCTGCAATGCACTGAAATGAGCACTGAGCCGGAACTTTACTTTCGCATTCGTGAAAACGGCGCGGTGGTCTTCAGGCTGGATGGAGACAACCGCGACCTGCGCATTTCCTATGACCAGATTGCTGTGATCAATACCAATCGCGGTGACTACCGCGCGCATGGAGACCATGAACTCACACCTGCCGAAGAAACGGAAATTCAACGCTGGATCAACGACAGGCTTGCGCTTTTGCAAAAGCGTGAAAGCGATGATGCCGCCCGGCTTGTGGACCAGTTGAACCTTGCGACCCAATGGGCACAGACAAAGGCCAGTGACAGCCAACTGGACAGCGTGACTGACGATCTTGTGCAAGCCATGCATGATTTGCGCACGGTGCTGCTCCGCAAGAAAGCAGATCGGATCAGCAGAAGCTGAGCCGAGGGCCTTCGTCCTCTGAACGCGCGCTTAGTTCAAGAGGATCAGTCGTCGGCGTGATGGTGATCGTGCATCTGCCCACCATCGCGCGCCTCAACCTTGAAAGTCACATCGACACGGCCGGCATTTTCAAAAACCAGTACGGCAGGTACTTCGCTATCCAGCACGAACGGCGCCGATAACCCCATAAACATCACATGCATCTCACCGGGCATCAGCGTGACAGTCTCGCCTGCGCCAATCGTGATGCCATCCTCAAGGTGTACCATCCTTGCCACGCCATCATCCGTTTCCGTCGTATGCAGCATCACACGCGGAAAATCGGCTTCCACAGCAACCAGGCGATCTTCGCTCTCGCCCGTATTGGTGATGGCCAGATAGCCGCCGCCAGCGCGGGCGGTTGCGGTCGTTTCAAAGACGTAAGGGTGCGCGATGGTCAAATCGCCAATTACGTAGTCGTGGGCAGCGCTCGTGCTTGCCGCAAAAACCAAAGAAAGTGAGGCCAGAAAAGTTTTCAGTTGCATCGTCTTATCCAAATGATCGGCACGCGAGGGCCCTGTCATCGCCGGATATAATACGAGCGCGCTTTCACCACCAGAGGTCGCGCTGCGTCAGTGTGTCATACGCCCTGCGGCAGCGGCCGCCCTTCGTCCCATGCGATGATGTTGTCGATGGCCATTTGGCCCATTGCCTCGCGCACTTCGAGCGCCGCTGTTCCAAGGTGAGGCAGCAGAACAACGTTTTCAAGCGCACGAAAATCATCTGGCACATGGGGCTCATGTTCGAACACATCCAGACCGGCACCGGCAATGACACCTGTCTGCAAGGCAAGGATCAAGGCAGGTTCATCCACCACATCACCGCGCGCGATATTGACGAATATCCCCGTCGGCTTCATCGCTGCCAATGCGGCTGCGTCAATCAGATGGGTGTTGGCACCACCACCTGGAACGGTGACCACAATAATATCTGCGGCCCCCATCAACTCATGCAGGTCGTCTATCTGTTCAGCCGGGAAGTCGACCGATTTGGGCGAACGATTGTAATAGAGAACAGGCATTTCAAAGCCGTAATGGCAGCGCCGCGCCACTGCCTGCCCGATCCGGCCCATTCCGACGATGCCAACGGTCTTGCCGGTGACATGTGTTCCAAGCATCTGCGTCGGCCCCCACCCGGTCCACCGGTCGGCACGGACAAGGCGTTCGCCCTCACCGGCGCGCCTGCAAGTCGCAAGAATGAGCGTCAAACCAATATCCGCCGTTGCATCCGTCACGACATCGGGCGTGTTCGAGACAAGGACACCGCAACGCGCGGCTGCTTTTGTATCAATGTGGTTGTACCCGACGCCGAAGTTGGCCAGCACACCACAGCGCAGATCACCCACGAAGGCCTCTTCCGAGAACTGGTCGCCCAAAGTCGGCAGGATGGCATCATAGGTCTGCAACGCCTCCGCTGCTTCGGCAGTGGTCAGACCATCCGCCCTGTCGCGCACGGTAACGTCAAAGCGGGCTCTGGCCGCCGCGAGATTTGCCTCTGGCAGCAGGCGCGTGATCAACAGCTTTTTCAATGCATACGTCCTCCGTTGGGAACCGCGTGGTCCGGTGATGCCAAAACAATGGCGCCGTCAGCATCTGAAAAGCCTAAGACAAGGACCTCAGACATGAACTTTCCGATCTGGCGCGGCGGGAAGTTCACCACTGCCATGACCTGACGGCCAACAAGCGCCTCGGGCGCATAGTGCACGGTGATCTGGGCGGATGTCTTTCGCTCCCCGATTTCTTCACCAAAATCGATCCAGAGTTTGATGGCCGGTTTGCGGGCCTCTGGATAAGGTTCTGCGCGCAGCACAGTGCCGACGCGGATATCGACCTTCAGGAAATCATCGATTGAAATCTCAGCCATTGGCCAACTCCCTTGAGCGGGCAGCAGCGGCCGCGACGGCGCGTTGCAACAAACGCGGAAACCCCGTTTCGGTGTCCATGAGGACGTCCAGCGCCGCCTGTGTCGTGCCGTTGGGTGATGTGACGTTGATGCGCAACTGTGTTGGATCATCGTCCGCAGTCTCGGCCAGTTCACCTGCGCCGCCCACGGTCGCCTTTGCCAGATCCATGGCGAGTGCGGGCGGCAGACCTTCTGCTTCACCTGCTGCGGCCAATGTCTCGATCAGATGAAAAACGTAAGCCGGGCCGGATCCTGAAACGGCAGTCACCGCGTCCATCTGGTCTTCGCTTTCCAGACGCACACATTGCCCGATCGACAAAAGCAATGCCTCTGCCATGTCCATCGCACCGGCTGAGACATTGCCATTGCCGACAAGCGCGGTGATCCCGCGACCGATCGCGGCTGGCGTGTTCGGCATCGCCCGCACGATCGGCGTTTTAGACCCCAAGACGTTTTCAAACGTCGCAATCGGTGTTCCTGCAGCCACAGAAATGACCAGCGTTTCTCCGTCGCCCAGCGCATCTACATCCGGCAGTGCCTCTGCCATCATCTGCGGCTTGACGGCGATCACAGCCACTGCGGGGTGCTCAGGCAGATCAGCGCCAATATGCACGCCCTGCGTTTTCAGCCAATCAGAGGGATAGGGATCAATGACATATACGGAGCTGGGTGGCAGGCCGGACCGCAACCAGCCGCTCAGCATCGCCGACCCCATCTTGCCGCAGCCCAGCATCACCAGACCGCGTGCGGCGACATCATTCATATTCATGGAAAGCAACCTCTTACCTACCCAAGCAGAGGTTACGCCAGTGCACGGCGGGTGAAAACCCACCTTACACTCTTAAGTGTCAAGCGCGGCCGTAAGCCCCGCCGATTGCCACCTCGACCGCCTCTTGTGCGGTCCGGTCGGCCCATGTCACCAATTGGATCGCAGGATAATATTGCTCACAAGCGGCCACCGCGGCATTGATCATCGTGTCGATCTGGTCGGGACCTGCCACCTGATCACCCGCGAGCATCAACCCATAGCGATAGACCATCAGCTTTTGCTCTTCCCACCATGTGAAGGCACCAGCCCAGCATCTGTCGTTGATCGTGTTCAGCGTTTCGTAAAGGGCCGGCATACGGTCAGCCGGTGGCTCCATGTCATAGGTGCAGATCAAGCGCAGCGTTTCGTCATAAGCCGACCACGCAAGCGTGATTGAGTAGGTGCGCCACTGCCCTTCGACCGCCATCGCGATCTGATCATCGTGGATGCGATCGAACTCCCAAGCGTGGTGTTCGGCGATGTGTTCCACAAGATCAATCGGATGCAGATCGTCCGCTTCGAGGTAATGCTCGGATAATGCCATATGCTCGGCCTCACTCTGTTTGGCGCAAGGGGCATGGCAGTGCCCAAGCGCTAGGTGCCTGCTCAATGGGAGGTATTTTTACCTTATATCCCTACCAAATATCGTGGACCGTCGGGGGGCGATGTGTAAAGCAATTTCTTGGGGATAAAGTAGTGCGGTCTACTATTTGTTGGGGATAACCATTGCATATGGTGTCACTCCAGCCCAATCTACATTGAGAAAACGGAGCCTCAAATGAACATCGATCTACTCAAGCGCCTTTGTGAAATGCCAGGGGTTCCAGGCCATGAAGAGCGTGTCCGCGCGCTCATCGAAAACGAGGTTTCCGACCTTTTCGATTCGGTCGAGACCGACCCGATGGGCTCCCTTTTGTGTCGCCGCGACGCAAAGGGCGCTGATCCGACACGGATCATGCTGCTCTGCCACATGGACGAAATCGGTTTTCTGGTCAGCCACATCGACAAGAAGGGCTTTCTCTACCTGCAGCCGGTCGGTGGCTTTGATCCGCGCAACCTGTTTTCGCGCCGTGTCCTTGTGTGCACCGACGACGGCGATTTCAAAGGTGTGATGAATCCCGGCGGTAAACCCATCCATATCTCCGGGCCGGAAGACCGCAAGAAGGTTCCCGCAGTGGGCGAGTTCTTCGTTGATCTGGGGATGGGCGAAAAGGCGCGCGATATAGTGAAGGTCGGCGACTACGTTGTGATGGACGAGCCTTTCATCGAAATCGGAGACAAGTTTGTCTCCAAGGCCCTCGATAACCGCATCGCCTGCTGGCTTGGCATTGAGGCAATCCGCGCGCTTGGCGACAAGGGCCGTGGTGCGGAGATCCATGTTGCCTTCACCACTCAAGAAGAGGTCGGTTTGCGCGGTGCACGCACATCAGCCTACCGGACCAAACCTGACATTGGCCTGGGTATTGATGTGACCTTGTCCTGTGACACACCCGGCATCCCCGAAAAGGATGCCACAACCCAACAGGGCGGAGGGTTCGGGCTGCATGTCCGCGACAGCTCTTTCATTGCTGACAAGGCGCTTGTGCGTGAAATCGAAGACCTCGCGATCAAGAAGGGCATTCCCTACCAGCGCACGATGCTTGCCGCTGGCGGGCAAGACGGTGCCGCCGCACAACAAGCGGCCGCAGGCGCGCGTGCCGTCGGCATTACTGTCGGGACACGATACATCCACACCGTCACAGAAATGATCGAAAAAAGCGATCTTCAGGCAGCGTTGGATATCCTTGTGGCCTATCTCAGCGAGCAATAACGCCGCGCGCCACCCGATCGCGCCGCAGCGGCAAACTGGCTATCGCGGCGCGGCAGCGCCTTGGTCTGCAATCGCCGCATCCGCGAAATATCCGGCGATGGTGCTCTCGTCGCGGACATTCGCAATGGGCCATGTGCACGAAAACGCGAAACCGGTGTCATGCCAGACGATCTCGGGCTTTCCGGCAAAGGTCGAAGCTGTCATCCCGGTCAGCACTGACATCCCAAAACCATTTGCCTTTGCAGGCGGCTCAATCCTGCGTCCGGCATCCTCGGTCCACTGGAGCCTGAAGGTTTCATCCGTGGTTGTCACGCGCAGGTCCACGCCACCGCCTTGCGGGGACAGCCCACCGTATTTGATCGCATTGGTGGCAAGCTCGTTCAGCACAAGGGCAATCGTCTGCGCTGTGGTATTGTTCAGTTGCAGATCGTCTATCGCGTAGCGAATACGCCCCTCGTTGAATGGGGCAAGCACGGTTTCAACAACCCGTGTCAGCGACGCCGCCATATTACCGTTTGCCATGACGACGGAATTCAACGCGGTCAACGCATTCAGGCGCTTTTCAAACGCATCAACCAATTCCTCTTTCGTCTCGGTCTTGCGGGCACTGGCCCGAAACAGGCTGGATACGATGGTAAAGATGTTCTTGATGCGGTGGTTCATCTCGTAAGAGACGAGATTGGCGCGTTCCTGTTCCTTGCGCAGTTGCGTGATGTCGTAGTTAATCCCCACGATCACACGTTCGCCGTTTTCCGTTTCCGTCAATTCACCGTGGCCCGCAAGCCAGATCACTTCGCCATCCGGCCTCACGAAACGGAACTCAGCTCGGTAGGGCTGACCGGTTTCGACAGTCTCTTTGACGGCAAGTGTCACAAACGACAGGTCGCCTTCACTGATCTGGCCAAGAAATACTTGTGAGGACACGCGACCAACTGCATGGCTCAGGCCAGTCATTTCGCGCAGCGTTTCGTCAATCTCACAGGTGTCGGTGTCGATATACCAGATGAACCTGGCAGCATCGCCATGAATGGTCGCCGCCTCACGCCAGTCCTGTTCCTGAATTTGCCCCTCGTGTTTCAATACACCGCCCCACGAAACCAACTTATCTTTACCTAAGATAAACGGTTTGACGCAAAGGCAAGAACCAACTGCGCCGCTTGGCGCAGTGGTCGGTGTTTCATCTCTGGTGAGAAGATGAGGTGTCCGCGGCCTTACTTCGCTTCCAGCGCCTCGATCCGGGCTTTCAACGCTTCGTTTTCTTCCCGCGCCTTTTGCGCCATTGCGCGCACGGCGTCGAATTCCTCGCGGGTCACAAAGTCATTCTCGGCCAACCAACGGTCGATCATCGACTTCATAGCGGTCTGCGCTTCGTCTTTCGCGCCCTGTGCGACGCCCATCGCGTTGGTCATCAGCTGGCTCAGGTCGTCGAGAATTTTGTTGTTGGTCTGCATGGGTCACTCCAATCTGCTTGATCACTATATGGGCGTTGCGGGCCCGCTTCTCAAGCACTGAGCGACGCCTGTTGACTTTGCCGCATGGCAAGGACAATCAGAGATCATGTTGGCTGCAATCCCTTTCCCTGACATTTCGCCGATTATCTTTTCGGTCACCCTCTTTGGCATGGAGCTTGCTCTGCGCTGGTATGCGATGGCCTATATCGTGGGCATCGCGCTTGGGTGGCAAATCATCAAGATGGCCCTGAAACGGCCCCATCTGTGGAAAAACGGCCCGCCTATGGGCGCCGACAAGCTTGAGGATCTGCTGACCTATATCGTGATCGGTGTGATCGCCGGTGGACGGTTGGGGTATGTTTTCTTCTACAAGCCCGCGGAGTTTCTGGCCGACCCCATTGATATCCTCAAGATTTGGGAAGGCGGTCTGTCGTTCCACGGCGGATTTCTGGGCGTCGTTCTGGCGGTGCTTCTGTTCAGCTACCGCCATAAGGTGGCACTGGCACCGCTTGCCGACATCACCGCCGTCTCTGCTACACCGGCAATCCTGCTGGTCCGGATTGCAAACTTCATCAATGCCGAGCTTTGGGGCCGCCCGACCGACCTTCCTTGGGGCGTCATATTCCCCGGTGCCGCAGCACAATCCTGCGCCACAGTGGGCGAACCCTGCGTGCGTCATCCATCCCAGCTTTACGAGGCAGGCCTCGAAGGATTGCTGCTTGGCACGATCCTGATCCTGCTGGCATTCCGCTTCGGCGCTCTGAAAAAGTCTTGGCTGCTCTCAGGTGTTTTCTTTCTCGGCTACGGTCTGTCGCGGTTTCTGGTGGAATTCGTGCGCCAACCGGACGCGCAATTTGTAACCGAAGGCAATCCCTTGGGACTTGCCTACCACATCAACGGCATCGGCCTGACGATGGGGCAGACTCTGACCTTGCCGATGATCCTGGTCGGGCTGGCTGTTGTGTTGGTCGCGCGAAAGCGATGAGCGACCTCGCCGACATTCTCAAAGCGAGAATTGCCAATCACGGCCCGATCACCGTTGCCGACTATATGGCTGAGTGCCTGATGCACCCGACACTGGGCTATTACGCGACACGCGATCCCTTCGGCCGCAAAGGGGACTTCATCACCGCGCCAGAAATCAGCCAGATGTTCGGCGAGCTTTTGGGCCTCTGCCTTGCTCAAGCTTGGATCCACCAAGGCAGCCCCGCGCCTTTCGCACTGGCAGAGCTTGGCCCCGGTCGCGGGACACTGATGGCAGACATGCTGCGGGCGACGAAGGCTGTTCCGGGCTTTCACGCCGCCGTGGAAGTGCATTTCATCGAAGCATCGGCCCACCTGCGCGAGCTTCAGGCCCAAGCCGTCCCTGATGCGCAATGGCACAGCGATATCGGATCCCTGCCGGACCTGCCCTTGTTTCTGGTCGCGAACGAATTCTTCGATGCGCTGCCGATCCGCCAGTTCACACGGGACGGCCAGGGATGGCGCGAACGTGTTGTTGGTGTAGACGACAACGCACTGGTCCTTGGCCTGTCTGCCGCGGCTCCAATCGCCCTATTGGAACACCGTCTCGAGGACACCAAAGACGGCGACCTTGTCGAAATATGTTCCGGGCTTGGCCCGATCATCGCCGAGATCGGCCGCCTGATTGACGCAAACGGGGGCGCAGCACTCATCATTGATTACGGCGACTGGTCGTCATTGGGCGATACGTTGCAGGCGCTGAAGGACCATGAAAGCTGCGACCCGCTTGCCGCCCCTGGCGAGGCGGACCTGACCGCCCATGTCGATTTTGCCGAAATCGCGAGACACGCCGCTCCGGCAAAATTCTCGCGCGTCACGCCGCAAGGCATGTTTCTTGAACGGCTCGGTATCACGCAGCGGGCACAAAATCTGGCAAGGGGCCTCGGTGGCGAAGCGCTGAAGTCACATATCGCAGCACACCGGCGCTTGACCCACCCTGACGAAATGGGCAGGCTTTTTAAGGTGATCGGTCTCTACCACAAGTCAGCGAACCCACCTCCCGGATTGTCCCAATGACACTCGACATTATCACAAGCCCGCATCTCGATGGTATCAAGCACGGCTTTTTCGGGCGTGCCGGCGGGGCATCTTCGGGTGTGTTTGCAGGGTTGAATTGCGGCTACGGCAGTTCAGACCAACATGACGTTGTGACAATCAATCGCCGCCGCGTTGCCACTGAAATGGGTGTCGCTTTGGACCAACTCGCCGGGGTGCATCAGGTGCATTCCGCCAAGGCGGTGACGCTGGATGCGCCGGTCAGCCCTCCGCCACAGGTGGACGGGATGGCGACAGCAACCAAGGGGCTGGCCCTGGGCATTCTGACAGCGGACTGCCAGCCGGTGCTTTTTGCAGACAAAACCGCAGGCGTGATTGGCGCGGCCCATGCCGGATGGAAGGGCGCGCTTGACGGTGTGCTTGATGCCACGGTGACGCAGATGGAAAACCTTGGGGCCAACCGCAAGGACATCACCGCCGTGATCGGCCCCACGATCAGTCAGGCCAACTACGAAGTCGGACCGGAATTCCGCGACCGCTTCTTGTCGGAAGACCCGCGATACGCGCGTTTCTTTTTGCAAGGCCACGGCGACAGGTTCCAGTTTGATCTGCCTGCCTTCGGTATCGACAGGCTGAAGGCAATTGGCGTCGGTCAGGCAGATTGGACGCGCCACTGCACCTACAATGCGCCGGACCGATTCTTCAGTTACAGGCGGTCTGTGCACCAACAAGAAGCCGATTACGGCAGGCTCATCGCGGCAATCTGTCTGTAAGCCGGACTTAGATGAACAGACTAAGGCAGCCGACGCCAAAGTTTCATGAACAGATGTTCATGGAATGGCACCTGACCCCAAAAAATTTTCTATAAAAAATAAAACCTTACGGCTATTGGCAGCTATACTTTCGGTCATAAGCAAATTTTCGCGCCAATGCCAAAAATTCGCCAGTTTGGTCTTCGATAGTCTTCTGCAATGTCTCCGCAAAAAGCAGGAGGCACTCTTAAAAAATAAAGAGGTATCAAGATGAAAAGCCGCTGGCAAAAATCACTGGAAGCCGCCGTTGCGACCTATGACACTCAATTGCCGTGGACCCGTGGGAACGCTCGCAAGGAAATGACCGCGCGCCGCGTTGCAAAACCTGTGGATCCAAGCCGAATTCGTCGCCTGAAGCCAAAGCAGGCACAGGTCGCCTAGAGAGCAAGACGACACTTTTGACCGGTGCCCCAATTTTTGTTCGGGGTTTCGCCAAGAGTGGCACATTCGGTGCAACGGACATTTGTTCGGTAATGAGTAACAGTCACTTCTTCTGAAGTTGTTGGTGGGACAACCGATGATGTGAAGCTGCAAATAGGCATTCGCATGGAAACTTCACGAAATTCAATTTTTTCTGACTCCTATCTTAAACCCGCGCGCCCCCCTTCACCGCGCCCTCAACAAAACGAGACACCTCAAAACAAGCTCGACAAGCGCAAGTTCGATATCCTTTATCTCGATCGCGCGGGTCACGTCTGTGAGCAAAGCCTGATGGCTGCCGCACACCCCGCATTTGAGCAGGTGTTCAGCGTCATCAAACAAGGGTCCTTGGTGCAAAGCGAGCATGGACTTGTGTCCGTCGAAGACGTCTATCCGGGCGACAGGCTTCGGATGAGCGACGGCAACTTCGAAGTTGTGCAATGGCGCGGCGGGATCACGATCAATCCGCAGGATATTGCTGCCAATGCACCAAGCGCAGAGCTGACACGGATCACCGCTGATGCGCTCGGCTACAATCGCCCCTCACCCGATCTTGTGCTGGGCTATGGCGCACGCATCCTGCACCGCGCGGCAGGGATCCGCAGGGTCAGCGGAAGCGACGCTGCCTTTATTCCGGCTTCGGATTTTATCGACGGCGACACGATGATCGCGCTGCGTCCTGCCACAAACATGACGCTCTTCCAGTTCGGCTTTCATGGACAGCGCAGCCTTGAGGTCAACGGCGTGCCAGTTGAAACACTGCATCCCGGCAGCGCCTTCAACCTTGGCCTGCGTGGCGACTCGTTGCGGTCCTTCCTTGCGTTGTTCCCGCACAAGACATCGTTTGAAGATTTCGGCATGTTGCATGTGCCGCGCCTGCGGCTCCGCGATCTCGATCTACTCGGCTAAAGCCGGCGTCGGGGTGATCCTCACGGATCGCCCCCAAAAACGCCACAGCAGGGATGCCGCCGCAAGGCCAAGCCCGATCACCAGCCCGAACCACAATCCCGTGGCCCCGAACCCCATCGGAAAGGCCAGCAAATAGCTCGTCGGCAAGCCGATGACCCAATAGCTGACCGTTGCCATCACCATCGGAACGGTGGTGTCCTGCACCCCCCGCAGCAAACCAAGTGCCAGAACCTGCAACCCGTCAACAAGCTGGAACAGCGCCGCCACCATGATGAGCGACGCACCGACAGCAATGAGCGTCTCTCTTGCAGGGTCGCTGGGATCGACAAAAAGCCCCACTAAAAACGCAGGGAACATCAGGAAAATCGCCGATGTCACCAGGGCATAGCCCGCCGACATCCCGATGGCCGTGATCCCGCCACGGCGCAACAGTGCCTCATCCCGGCGTCCCAACGCACGACCGGCGCGCACAGTGGCAGCTTGGCTGAACCCGATATGGACCATGAAGGTCAGACCAGCCAACTGGATTGCGATACCATGAGCAGCAAGCTCCAACGCTCCAATCCACCCCATCATGACCGCCGATGCGCTGAACAGACCGCCTTCGGCCAGCGATGTCAGACCGATGGGCCAGCCAAGTTTGAACACCCGCTTCATGATTTCGGAATCGCTACGCCAGAAGTTACGGAACAACTCGAACTGCGGCAGCTTGCGGTTGATATAGACCACGAGGATCAGAAACGTCGCGATATTGACGCTGAGCGAAGCAATGGCAGCGCCGGTGATGCCCAGTTCAGGAAAGCCCCAGTTTCCGAAAATCAGCAGATAATTGATAAACGCGTTCAACACGGCTGTTCCCGCCGTGGACCACAGAATGATGGCTGTATGCTCAAGCGCTGCCAAAAACGCCTTCAGCGTCCAGACGAGCAAAGCGGGGACCATCTGCCAGATCACGATCTGCAGGTAGATATGGCCCTCTGCCGCGACGACAGGATCCTGACCGATAGCGACCAGAATATCCTCGGCCCAGAAGAACGGGATGGTGACGGCCAGCGCATAGATGATCGACAACCACATCCCCATCCGCCCGATCCGTCTCGCGCGGGTCTCGTCACTTTCCTCGGCTGCCTCAGCCACCAGCGGTGTCACAGCCTGACTAAAGCCCGCGCCAACGATGAAGACGACAAAGAACATGGTCGAGGCGATGGTCACAGCGGCCAGCGCGGTCACATCGTACCACCCGAGCATAATGGTATCGGTCATGTGGATCGCGAACTGCGCCACATTGCTCAGGATCAAAGGCAGGCCCAGCTTCCAGATCGCGCGGGCATGTTGGGAATAAGTCAGGGTCTCTTTCGTCATCAGACCCGCTTATGCCTGAAATTTAGGCAGGTCTAGCCAGTTCAGAGGCTACTTATGACGAATTGCAACGAGAGGGTGGCCACAAAGCCACCCGCGATGACCTGCACCCAGCCCAATGTCCGCCCGAAAGCGGCATTGCTGACAAGCTGCAAGGCGCTCTCGCGAAAGCCCACGGCGGCAAAAGCGACCATGACGGTGATGGCGGCTGTGCCAATGCCCATCACGAAAGCACCAACGATGCCGACCCAGTCAATGCCGAAGCGCCACGTCAGGATAAGCAGGAAAAGCGCACCCGTGCAGGGCCGCATTGCGATGCTTCCGATCAGGATGACCGCATCGCGCCACGAATGCACAGCAGCGGCCTGTTCAGCGGTGGGACCATGGGCATGACCACAGGTGCTGCAAACCGCACCATCGCCGGTGTGCGCATGATCATGGACAGGCCGCAGGCTCCTGATGCCACGGATGACAAGCCAAAGGCCGACACCGGCGATCATCGCATAGCTCAACGGAGCAAGAATATCGTCGGCAACGCCAGTCATTTGCTCACGCCCCCAGCCAAGAACAAGGACGGCCGCATAGACCAGCAGCACAGCGCTTGCCGCTTGCGCCAGTGACGAGATCACAGCCAGCCCCGCCAAGCGGCCAGCTCCGACGCGCGTGCCTGCACCATAGCCACCGATGACCAGCTTGCCGTGACCGGGGCCTGCGGCATGTACAAAACCATAGGCAAAGCACAGCCCCCACAAGGACAGGAGCGCCCCTGTCTCACCAGCGCGCAGCGCCCGCAAGGCACCGGCCATCGCGTTTTGCACATCGCGCTGTGCTGTCGCCGCCATGCGCGCGATCTGCTCAGCCCCGCCAAAGCCCCAAAGCCAGACGGCAACCACGCCCAAACCCAGGATAACGATCAAAGGGCGGCGCATGTGACCTCGATTGTGTCGGCGAAGGCGTCCCCGATTTCGGGAAAGTAATCGTCAGGACCCTGATCCTCGAAACTCACGCCATCCATAAGGCTTTCAGCCAATGCATAGGCCGCATCCAGATCCGCCCGGAAAATCTCGACGGTGCAATCGTCACGTCCCGTAACGGTGACGGGTCCGGTCAGATCGTAGGCGGTGTAGAACGCGGGATCATAGACGCGGATACGCAACGGCGCATCTGACAGGTCAGCCGCGACAGGGCGGGCATGACGCTCGATGAAGATGCCCTCTTCGTAGACCATCGTATGGGCATACTTCTCGCCGAGTGGCAGCACTTCACCGGCCTGCATGACTTCGAGGTCGCCTGCAAAATCCGGCGGCCAAGCGGCAATCTCTTCCTCAAGGCGGCGCTGCTCATCATCAGTCAGCACCAGATCGCCGTCCATATCCAGACCCAGATCAGAGGTGACAAGCAGTGAAAAGAACTCGTCATATTCCCAATCGAGATGGATCGCGACATCGCCCTGCCTATCAAACACCACACTCACGCCTGCCTTCACAAAGACATGCGGATGGGCGCCACCCATTGTGGGAACAGCGAGGCAGGTCAAAAAAGCAATCAGGTTGCGCATGGCGCTCTATCTAGTGATCTGGCCCAGCAGGGGCAATGGACAGAGCAGCCGTGCGCTGTATCCTGCCACAAGCAAGCATGAGGTGCGCCATGTCAGACAAGACCACATTGATCTCAGATGCCCGCGCGTTTCTGGACAGGCTTGCGCAAAACAACACGCGCGACTGGTGGCTCGAAAACAAGGCGCACTACGACGCGGCGCTCAAATCCCCTGCAGAAACCCTGCTTGCAGATCTGTCGCCCCGATTGGCTGACCTGTGTCAGACAGAGATCAAGCCAAAGCTTTTCAGACCGCACCGCGACGTGCGCTTTTCAAAAGACAAGACCCCCTATCACACGCATCTGCACATGATGTGGCAAGTGATCTCTGATGCGCCGCAAGACCCGGTCTTTTTCTTTGGCATCGGGCGCGATTATGTCACGGCCGGTGCCGGCATCATGGGGTTTGACAAACAGGTTCTGGCCAACTGGCGACAGATGGTTGATCTCGATACCGACAGGATCACAGGCATCATTGACCGGATCACGGATCAGGGTTTTGCGTTGCGCGAACCCGACCTCAAACGTGTCCCGTCACCCTACCCCCAAGACCACAAGGCCGCAGACCTGTTGCGGATGAAAAGCGCGGTCGCCAGCAAGGACATCGGCACCACCACGACGCTTGCGCCAGACCTGATGGATCACTTCACAGCGCTCTGGCCCTTCAACGCGCTTTTGATCTCAATTGCCGAAGCCTGAGCGCGGCTCAAGCCACCCTTGGTAATGGACCATCAGCGCACCGGTGATCGGGGCGTGCAAAGCCACATCGAAATGAAACTTCCCGTCCTTTTGATATTCGGATGCGTTGCTGATCGGCAGCAGCCAACGCGGCAAAGGCACCGGACCGCTGCGACCGCTGCGCACAGGAAAATGCAATCGTTCTTCTGCCACATGCAGACCAAGGGTAAATGTCAGCGGCCCGAACCGTTCGGTCATCCGGCCATCGACCACTTTGAGGTAGGACCGGAAAACCTGCTTTCCAAATTGCCGCTCCCACAGCTCACCACCGTGCCGCGGCACCATCCTGACAGAAACCGGCGTGCGCTCGGTTGCGGGCGGAAACCGGAAAAGGCCAGCAATCAGCCGCGCCCAAAGGGAGGAACCACGCGTGACCTTGCCTTCCCCTTCAAGCAACAAGCCATCGCCCACGCGATGACCGGCCTGCACGGCATCCGGCAAGGCGCGAAACTCATCGCCGAGGTATCGGGGAAAGAGGTCGGAGTGCATTACGTCAGTCACGTCAGGACAGATAGATCGCAAAGGCGTGGATCAAGCCCCGACACTGCCCACCATGGCCAGTGCTCCCTTTCCCAAGGTCACAAATGCGATGGGCCCATCCCCCGCGTGAATTTCAGGCAAGTCTCGCAGGCTAGCCCATTGCGTCGCGCCAACTGTGCTTGGGCCGGAACCCGACAAGGCGTTTGGCCTTGTCATTGGCATAAAACGTCTCATCAGGTTTCATGTCGCGCCGCACCTCGACACCCTCATAGAACCGCGCAATGACCTCATCGCTGGAAATATCGACAGACATATCGTCGTTGGAGACATTGAAGACCTCATATCCCAACCCGTCAGTCTTGAGGCAGCAATCGACCATATGCCCCAGATCGCGCGCATCGATATAGGCAAAAAAGTTGCGACGGCGGCTGGCGGGATCGGCCAGAAAATCAGGAAACAGCGCAGGATAGTCCCCAGGTTCGAAAACGTTGTTGATCCGCAATCCATAGATATCCATGCCGGTGCGCGCCTGAAATGACCGCGCGGTTGCTTCATTGCAGACCTTCGACATGGCATAGCTGTCCTCCGGGATCGTCGGGTGATCTTCGTCGATCGGCACATACTGCGGTTTGACTTCGCCATGGGCAAAGCAAATGCCGTAGGTGGTTTCCGATGATGCAAAGATGACCTTGGGAATACCCAGTTTCACAGCCGCTTCCATCACGTTGTAGGTCGAGATTGTGTTCTGGCGAAAGCACTCACCGTCGGTCCCGATCAGGATGCGCGCCACTGCCGCGAAATGCACGACCGCATCATACTTTGGCACACCTGTATCCAGGTCGGGCCAATCGGAAAGCTGTGACATGGCCCCGATCACCTGCCCTGCATCGGTCAGGTCAACCAGCAGTTCCGGAATATCGAGCCCTGATGGTACCAGATCGGCATTCGTCACCTGATGACCTTGAGCCTGCAGATGTTGAATTGCATGTTTGCCAGCCTTACCGCTGCCACCTGTGAAGAAAATGCGCATCAGTTACCCTCCCTTATTTGCTGCACAGACTAGCTTGCATCGCCCCGCCCGCAAGCATTCCCCGATTGCCCCCTGCCCGCGCCCCTGCCATTATGACCGCAAATCAAAAGAACAAGAGCGGTAATCATGGCCAACGACCTTCTCTCAGGGGCGACCTCTAGCGATTATGATGCCTCCAGCATCGAAGTCCTCGAAGGGCTGGAACCCGTCCGTAAACGCCCCGGCATGTATATCGGCGGCACGGACGAACGCGCGTTGCATCACATGGTGGCCGAGGTGCTTGACAACTCCATGGACGAGGCCGTCGCAGGGTTCGCCAACCGGATCGAAGTTGAACTGCACGCCGATTATTCCATCACCATCCGCGACAACGGACGCGGCATCCCTGTCGATCCGCACCCCAAGTTCCCCGATAAATCCGCGCTTGAAGTGATCCTCTGCACCCTTCACGCAGGGGGCAAATTCAGTGGCAAGGCCTATCAGACCTCAGGCGGTTTGCACGGGGTGGGCGCATCGGTGGTCAACGCGCTTTCCGACAGCATGGTCGTGCAAGTCGCGCGCAACAAGGAAATCTTCGAACAGCGGTTCTCGCGCGGCGTACCTTTGGGGCCTGTTGAAAAGGTAGGCAGCGCCCCCAACCGGCGCGGCACCACCGTCACCTTCCACGCGGACCCCGAGATCTTCGGCAGTCACCGGTTCAAACCTGCGCGGCTCTTCAAATCGATCCGCTCCAAGGCCTATCTCTTTTCGGGCGTCGAGATCCGCTGGAAGTCCGAGATCGACGACAAGGAAACCCCGCTTGAGGCCACATTCCACTTCCCTGGCGGCCTCTCGGATTACCTGAAAGAAACGCTCGGCACCGCCAGCACCTACGCCGATAAACCCTTTGCAGGCACCGTCGATTTTCAGGAAAAATTCGGCGAACCCGGCAAGGTCGAATGGGCCATCAACTGGACCCCGGCCCGCGACGGCTTCATCCAGTCCTACTGTAACACCGTGCCAACCCCCGAAGGCGGCACCCACGTCACCGGTTTCTGGTCCGCGATCCTGAAAGGCATCAAGGCCTATGGCGAGCTCGCAGGCAACAAGAAGGCCAGCCAGATCACCCGCGACGACCTGATCTCGGGCGGGTGCGCGCTGGTGTCCTGCTTCATCCGCGATCCGGCTTTCGTGGGCCAGACCAAGGACCGCCTCTCGACGGAGGCTGCCGCCAAAATGACCGAAGGCGCGGTGCGCGACCATTTCGACAACTGGCTCGCGGCAGACACGAAATCCGCAGGCGCGATCCTCGACTTTCTCGTCCTGCGGGCCGAGGAGCGGATGCGGCGCCGCCAAGAAAAAGAAACCGCCCGCAAATCCGCCACCAAGAAACTCCGCCTGCCCGGCAAGCTGACCGACTGCACCAGCAAAGACCGCGCAGGGACCGAGCTTTTCATCGTCGAGGGCGACTCGGCTGGTGGCTCTGGCAAAGGCGCACGGGACCGGACCTATCAGGCGCTCCTGCCGCTCAAGGGCAAGATCCTGAACGTGCTTGGCGCGGCCAGCAACAAACTTACTTCGAATGCCGAGATCAACGACCTTTGCGAAGCGCTCGGCGTCGGCATGGGCACCAAGTTCAACATCGACGATCTGCGCTATGACAAGATCATCATCATGACAGACGCCGATGTGGACGGCGCACATATCGCATCACTCCTGATGACCTTCTTCTTCACGCAGATGCGGCCGCTCATTGACAACGGCCACCTCTACCTCGCCTGCCCGCCGCTCTACCGGCTGACGCAAGGCGCGCGGCGCGTCTACGTGGCCGACGATGCCGAAAAAGAGGCGATGCTCGCCAAAGGCTTGGGCGGCAAAGGCAAGATCGACGTGCAACGCTTCAAAGGCCTGGGTGAGATGGACGCCAAAGACCTCAAAGAAACCACGATGGACCCCAAGACGCGGAAACTCATCCGCGTGACCGTGCATGACGACGAGCCCGGAGACACCGCCGATCTGGTCGAGCGTCTGATGGGCAAAAAGCCCGAACTGCGGTTCCAGTATATTCAGGAGAACGCGCGGTTCGTGGAGGAGTTGGATGTTTGAGGGGGCGAATTTTGAAAGCAGAATGCGATGACCAAATTTAGCATCACAAAATTCGTTCCAAAGTTTCTGAAGCTAAACCCCGAAGCTCGATTTACCGCCAGAGAAATCGCGATCTGGATCATGGAAACTTACCCAGAGGCGGTCGAGCAAAAGAGGCTCAATAGCAATGCACGCAAACTGCCCTTGGACACCTATGAAGCGATGCTCCAACAAATCATTTCTGAGATTGGTGCCCAGCGAACAAGTTTGGAACAACGGCACGGCATTAGGACAACTGAAGGTAGGCCCAGACGCTTCTTTTACTCTGACAAGACAGAGGAAGACGAACTTATTGGAATTACCCTTTTGCCACCAGGCGACAGCGTCGACGCGCCGACGCAATATCTTTCGGAACATGACCTTTATCCCGTCTTCAAAGACTACCTCAAAGACGAACTAAAGATTGTTAGCAAACGAATTGACGAGCGGAGATCATCAAATAATAGAGGCGTTCAAGGCAATCGTTGGCTGTTCCCGGATATCGTCGGGATGGAAGACCTCAGCGAGTTTTGGGATCACGAAGTAATTGAAGCCGCAAAAGCCTATTCTGACAAGAAGACAAAGCTTTGGTCTTTTGAACTGAAGCTGAAGGTCAACGGAACAAACTTGCGAGAGTCCTTTTTTCAAGCTGTGAGCAATTCTTCATGGGCCAACTTTGGCTATCTTGTCGCCGTTGAGTTTCAGGGGAGTGAAACACTTGGAGAGCTGAGGCTATTGTCAGGCCTCCATGGTATCGGCGTAATCAAGTTTGATCCTCAGGACAAATCCTCCAGCGAGATACTTATCCCGGCACGGGAACGGGCAGAAATTGATTGGGGTACAGTCAACCGAATAACACAGCAAAATCCTGACTTTAAAGACTACGTAAAACTCGTCAGACAATTCTACCAAACCGGCGACCGCCTTACCTCCATGTGGAATTAGCATGTAACGAGTTTTGATGCTCACATGTCCTCAGCCAAAGGGGAAGCGCTCGACCTAGTGGGTCGTTTACACTCTCTCAACGCCAAATCACCGCCCAACGCCTAGTCCTCACCACCGATTGACACGTCACAGAAGCGCCCTCCGTGACGAAGCCGGGCGAAACGGATGATCATTGTCACCTCTCCCAGGTCGCCGGGGTGAACCCCGGCCTACGGCACATAGGCCGGGTCATTTCCCGTAGGTCGGGGTTCACCCCGACATGCCGCCACCTCCCCGCGGCTCCGCCCGTTCGCGGCTGAAGCGATCCCCCGGATCGTTTCCGGGACGCCTCCCCGAGACTCCGCCCGTGCGCGGCTGAAACGGTCCCCCGGATCGTTTCCGGGACGCCGCTTACCGACCCAAACACATCATTTTGCCAAAAAATACTCCCGCCGGAGGCATCTCACCCATCCGCAAGTGCCGCAAGACAGTCTGTATGCACAGCCTGTGTACAGTCGGTGTACAGCCTGTGCACAGCCGGTGTACGCAAATCACAGCGCCTTTTCGGGACGCATTTTCGTGCTAACTGATCGCCATGCGCCACCTCATCCTTGCCCTCACCCTCGCCACACCGGCCCTCGCGCAAGAGATCGAGACCGACCTCGAACTCGTCCTGCTGGCCGATGCCTCAGGCTCCATCGATCAGGACGAACTCTTGTTCCAGCGCCAGTCCTACGCCATCGCCATCACCGATCCGGCAGTGGTCGCGGCTATAGAAAACACGCTCTATGGCTCCATCGCGGTGACTTACGTCGAATGGGCGCAGAATCAGGCCACGGTCGTCCCGTGGACCGTCATCGCCGATATGGAAAGCGCCACGCGGTTTGCCCAAGCGCTCATCGGTCCGCCCCGTCAGGCCTTCGGGCGTAATGCGATTGGCAGCGCCCTTCTCTTCGGGATGGAGGCAATAGAAGCCAACAATATCAGAGGCTTCCGCCGCGTGATCGACTTTTCCGGCGACACACTTGGCAACAGCTACGGGCCTCCCATCACCGTCGCCCGCGATCAGGTGGTGGCTAATAATATCACGATCAACGCCCTGCCGATCCTACGCGACGGGCGCGCCGCGGCGATGGACCTGCCGCAGCTTTATCAGGACAATATCATCGGCGGGCCGATGGCCTTTGTGATGCCCGCTGGCGAAGGATCAGAGTTTACGGATGCCGTGCGCCGCAAGTTGATCCTTGAGATTGCGGGCACCGTGCCGCAGACGGATTACGCCTCACTCCTGCTGGAGGGTCTCCAGATAGGCCAGTAGGTCGACAATAGGTTGCGAGGTCAACACGGGCTGGCCTGTCTCTGACTTCGTAACAGCTTCATTTCCTTCAAAAAAGTCGCCATAGACCGGCATCATGCTGCCGTGGCTGACCAGAGGATCGCGGCCATCGATCCGCATGATCACACGGGTCGTCGGGAAGATGCCATCGTTTCTGGCCGCAAGCCGCGTCAGGTCCGCAGGCGCCACCACAAGCGATGGCGACATCGGCCCGTTCCCTTCGGCACTGCGACCATGACAGGTCGCGCAGTAAAACCCGAAAAGCGCCTCGCCCTGCTGGGTGTCCTGCGCCACCGCAGGCACTGCCAGCATCATCGACAAAAGAAACGGTATTGTCCGCATCAGCCCACCTCCATGCTTGATAGAGAAAGCCTACCGCAGGCAGCGCACCTCCGCCTTGATGCACATCAATCAGCGCAAGGTCAGGTTGCCCAAGGCAGCACGGATCACGCTGCCCGTATCATCGCTGTCACCAGACACAGCGAGCCCGACCAGGGCCCCCTTCTCACCACCAAAGGCGCGGGCGTAGTCTGCGGCCAAGTCCACGTTTTCATTGAAAGATCCGGTCCCCGCCTGCCGCAGCGCGATTGTCACGCCCTGCCCCGGCGGGCCATAGGGCGAGCGAATAACCTGACCGCGCGCATGATTGCCGCCGTAAGCATACTGCATGATGCGCACATCCTCATTGCCCAAAAGCGCGCGGATATTCGCCCCTTCCAAAGAGGGGGCCATCGCCTCGGGGACAAAGACAAAATAGAGGGAGATATTACGATCATCTCCGCCCTTCAGGCTCAGGTCTGTCGGCGGCACCGACTGATCCACGCTCCAGGTCCAGGACGCACCAGAGGTGCCCCATTTGTCGCGTCCCACCCGTGTCCACGCAATCGAGACTGCCCCTTCGGAGACAAGTCCGAGGCTTTGGCCGAAACTGTAATCGTTAGAGCTGAAAAGCGACAACCGCTGCTCCTGCCACCCGTTGGCAAAGCTGACCTGATTGGCAGCAGCAGGCAGGGCAAGGGCGGTCAACAAGGCAGCAACAGTCAGGCGCATGGGATGTCTCCTGTGGGTCATTTTGCACATGGATACAGCAACACCAGCGCCGCCCGCAGCCTTCAGGCGCCGTTTTCACGCGAATGTCAGAAAGGGTTACTCCTGAATGCTCTCAAGATACTCGGTCAGCATAAGCAGCTGCATCGGCACAGGTGTCCCAAGCCCGTCTTCCTCGATGATCACGGTGGCCCCCATGTCACCTGCACCGAACTCTGGCATGGCCGTGCTGAAGTGCGCCCCACGATCAAGCCCGTCGATGGTGCTCATCACCTGATCGGTCGGGAAAACTCCACCATTGCGTGCGGCAATGGTTGTCAGGTCTGGCGGGGTGGTGGTCAGGTCGCGCGCCAAAGGCCCATCCCCTTTGGCATCCGCACCGTGGCATGACGCACAATTTTCCAGATAGGCCGTGCGCCCATCAATTGGTTCATCAACGCAGGCCGCCAATGCCAGCGGCAGTATCGCAAAGTGAAAACGCATGTCCCTGCTCCCTGTTCTTGTGTTTGAATCGAGCCTAGCAAAATGCCTGCCCATCTGTCTTGATCTAAGTCAGCAATCAGCAACAGGGCGCATCGAAATTGGCACATCATATCATCATCATGCTTGCCGCCGGCATTGGCATTCCGGTCCTTGCTGCCTTGAATGCTGCACTGGGGCGCTTCATCGGATCGCCTGCTGTTGCAGCGGCCGTCCTTTTCGTGGTGGCATTTATCTGCGCAGCGGCGGTCGCTCTTGTCACGCATCCGCAAGCGGTCACAAAGCTCGCATCAGCCCCCAAGCACCTGTTTCTGGCCGGAACACTTGTGGCCTTTTACGTGTTGTCGATCACATGGATCGCGCCAACGATGGGTGTTGGCAACGCGGTGTTTTTTGTTCTGCTGGGTCAGCTGATCTCTGCTGCAGCTATTGATCACTTCGGTCTCTTTGGTGCGCAACAAGCCACCCTGAGCAGCACCCGCGCGGCTGGTATCGCGCTGATGGCACTTGGCGTGTTTGTTACCCAGAAAGCTTGAGCACCAACGACCAAAGCGCATCGGGCACTTCGACTTCATCCATTTCCCGCCGGTCCGCACCAGGAATCCGCGCACCGTCCTGCGCGGCAACGGCTTCGGCTACGCGGGCAAAGCGGTCAGCAAAGCCGTCGTGGTAGGTGCCGGGGTCCATCAGGATATAGAACTGGCCCAGATCATGCGGCTTGCCTTCCGCGACCTTCAGCCCCGACACATCAAGCGAGTTGACCGAGCCTGTCATCCCCGCCGCCAGCATCTCGGCCATCAGGCCGAAACCCCAACCTTTATAGCCGCCCGCACTGACCAGCGCCCCTTTGAGCGCTGCCTCGGGATCAGTCGTCGGTTGCCCGTCAGCATCGACTGCCCAGCCCAGCGGGATCGGCTCACCTGCTGCCTTGGCCATGGTGATCTTGCCCAGCGCCACGGCAGAGGTGGAAAAGTCGAAATGCATCGCAGGGCCATCATCACCCGGTACGGTCATGGCAATCGGATTGGTCCCGATCACCGCCTTGTTACCGCCCGGTGGCGCCACAATCGGTGAGGCATTGGTAAAGCCGATCCCGATCAACCCTGCCGCGGCAATCTGTTCGGTGAAATACCCCAGCGAGGTGCAGGTATGGGCATGGGCCACAGCCAGCGTTGCAACGCCATTTTCCAGCGCTGCCGTCACCGCCTCTGGCAGACCGGCGGCAAAGGCGGGTTGCGCAAACCCGAGCTTTGCATCCGCCAAAACGGCCGAAGGGCGGGGGCGCGTGACCTCTGGCATCACCGTGCCATTGACGCGGCCCGATTGCAGCTGCGTGCAGTAGCTTTCAAGGTAGTAAAGCCCGCAAATGACGTTGCCCAAGGCTTCGGCGCGCGCAACCGCCTTGGCCACGGCTTCTGCCTGCATCTCGCCCGCACCATGGGCGATCAGGGCGCTGCGCGATTTTTCTTTGATCTCGGTGACGGTGATTTTCATGCAGGCTCCAATACGCCGCCAGATAGACGGACCTGACGGTCCATCTTGGCTGCAAGTTCAAGATTATGTGTCGCAATCACAGCCGCAAGGCCGGTGTCACGCACGAGGTCCATCAACGCGCCAAAGACACGCTCAGAGGTTTCAGGGTCAAGATTGCCGGTCGGCTCATCTGCCAGCAAAAGCGAAGGGGCATTGGCCAGCGCGCGGCAAAACGCGACGCGCTGCTGCTCGCCCCCCGATAGCGCCGCAGGGCGATGGGTTGCACGCTCTGCCACACCGACGCGGGACAATAGCGCCATTGCCTGCGCTTCGGTCCGCGCACGGGCCACGCCGTTGGCCAGCTGGGGCAGCATGATGTTTTCAAGCGCCGTGAACTCCGGCAGCAGATGGTGGAACTGATAAATGAAACCTACCGTCCCGCGCCGGACACCGGTGCGCCGCCGATCCGACAGGCCATTCATGGCCTCGCCCGCAATCACGACCTCGCCCTGATCAGGCGTATCAAGTAGCCCTGCGATATGGAGCAACGTGGATTTACCCGCGCCCGAGGGCGCCACAAGGGCCACCACCTCACCCGGGGCGACGTCAAGGCTTGCACCTTGCAGCACGCGCACCTCATTGGGTTTGCCAAGGTTATAGCCCTTGTGAAGGTCCCGCAGTGACAGCGTCGGCTTACTCATAGCGCAGCGCCTCCACCGGGTTCATACGTGCCGCACGGCGGGCCGGAAAAATCGTGATGATCCATGACAGACCCAGCGACAAAGAAACTGCCTTTATCACGTCTATCAGACGCAACTCAGCCGGAATTTCGTAAAGCCCCCTGATCGACGGGTCCCAGACACCGCCGCCAGCCACATAATTCACGAAGCTGAAAATCGTGTCGATGTAGATCGCAAAAAGGCATCCCAACACGACACCAACAGCGGTGCCAATCGTGCCGATCCCGGCACCACAAATGAAGAAAATGCGCAGGATCGAGCCTTCGGTCAGGCCCATCGTGCGCAGGATGCCCACGTCACGGCCCTTGTTTTTGACCAGCATGATCAAACCGCTGATGATATTCATGGAGGCCACAAGCACGAGGATCGACAGGATGATGAACATCACATTGTCCTCGATCGTCAGTGCGCGCAGAAACCGCCCCACGCGGTCCTGCCAGCTATAGGCCCACATGCCGGGGCCTGCGGCATTCGCGATATCTTGCTTCAAAACCTCTGACTGGTTCAGATCGTCCAGAATGATGGCAAGCTCATCGGCAACACCATCACGGTTCAGGATCAGTTGCGCTTCATCAAAAGGAAGATAGACCCGCACCTCGTCAATCTGGAAACGCCCCGTCGAAAAGATATAGACCACCTCATAGGCATTGCGGCGGGTGGCCTGCCCCATCGGCGTCGATGCGCCCGAGCGTGTCGTCAGTTCGATCCGGTCGCCGATCGTCAACCCCAGATTGGAGGCCAGAGCCGACCCGATCGCAATACCACCGGGTAGATCGTCGATATTGCCGACCGTGCGCTCGCTATCGACAATCGCCTCGGACGTCTTAAGGTCGTCAAGACGTATCCCGTAGATATCCGCCAAACCGATCCGGCCGTTCCCCGACGCCATCGCCTGCGCGCGAATGAGGGGCGCAACCGATTGCACCCCGTCGATAGCGGCAATGCGTTCTGCTGTCCCTTCAAAGTCCTCGATCACGCCACGCGGCATCACAACACTGACATGCGCGTTGGCCCCGGCAATGGTGTCGATGAATTCAGCCCTGAAACCCGACCGCACGGCAAGCGTCGCAATCAGTGCAAAAACAGCGAGTGTGACACCGACCAGACTGATCCATGTCATCACGCTGACACCGCCTTCTGCCCGCTTGGCGCGAATATAGCGCCATGCGATCATCCATTCGAAGGCTGCAAAGGGTTTGGTCTGTCTGACGTCGGCCATAAGGTCGTCTCTTGCTGCTCTGCCGCAAGGTGGAGTGCGCAAGACCAATGGTCAAGGAACGCCCCCCATCATTTTGCCTCAAATACTCCCGCCGGAGGCACCTGCCCTCGCGACAGGTGCCGGGGTGCCTTCTCAGGCGATCCCTTCGTAGATGGCGGCGATCTTGGCCACAGCCTGCTCTGGCGGCATTTCTTCGCTCTCGCCAGTGCGGCGGCTGGTGACTTCGACCACACCGTTCTTGAGGCCGCGCGGTCCAACCGTGATCCGCCATGGCAGGCCGATCATATCCATAGTGCCGAACTTTGCGCCTGCGCGCTCTTCGCGGTCATCATAAAGCGGCTCCAGACCCAGCGCCGTCAGTGAGGCGTAAAGCGCCTCGCAAGCCGCGTCAGCTTCTGCATCGCCCGTCTTGAGGTTGACGATCCCGCAATGGAACGGGGTGACACCTTCTGGCCAGATGATGCCCTTCTCGTCATGGCTGGCTTCGATGATTGCGCCCACCAGACGGGAAACACCGATCCCGTGGGACCCCATGTGCACTGGCACCTTGTTGCCTTTGCCGTCATCGACTGTCGCGCCCAAGGCGTCAGAATACTTTGTACCGAAGTAGAAAATCTGACCGACCTCGATGCCGCGCGCGCTGCGGCGGCGTTCCTCGGGGATCTGATCGAAAAGTGCCTCGTCATGGGTTTCATCCGTACGGGCATAGCGTGAGGTGAATTCCTCAAGCACGGCCTGACAGGCCGCCGGATCATCAAAGTCGATCTCGCGGTTGCCGAAGGTCAGATCGGTGATCTCGCTGTCGTAGAAGACCTCGGATTCACCGGTATCGGCCAGAACAAGAAACTCATGTGTATCATCGCCACCGATTGGACCTGAATCGGCGCGCATCGGGATAGCCTGCAGGCCCATACGCTCATAGGTGCGCAGATATGTCACCAGGTGGCGGTTATAGGCGTGCAGCGCGTCTTCTTTGGTCAGGTCAAAGTTGTAGCCGTCTTTCATGTAGAATTCGCGGCCACGCATGACGCCAAAACGAGGACGCACCTCGTCGCGGAACTTCCACTGGATTTGGTAAAGCGTCAGCGGCAGGTCCTTGTAGCTGGTCACATGGGCGCGGAAGATATCCGTGACCAGTTCCTCGGCGGTCGGTGTGAACAGCATGTCACGCCCGCCGCGATCCTTGATCCGCAGCATTTCCTCGCCGTAGGCGTCATAGCGGCCGCTCTCGCGCCAGAGGTCTGCGGACTGTATCGTTGGCATCTGGATGGCAATGTGCCCGGCACGTGCCTGTTCCTCATGGACGATATCTTCGATCTTGCGCAGCACTTTGAAGCCAAGCGGTAGCCAGGAATAGATACCTGCGCTGGCCTGTTTGATCATGCCGGCCTGCAGCATGTAGCGATGGCTCACAATCTGCGCCTCGCGTGGCGTTTCTTTCAGGACCGGAAGGAAATAGCGGCTAAGACGCATCGGGAAGGCCTTTTTGGACATGGATTATTCGCGTTCGGGTGTAATCTTCCCTTCAACGACCCGCAAGCGCAGACGTTCTTTACGGCAGCCGGATCGGGAGATAATTGCCGCTCTGCCCTTGCACCACGGCAAGGCTTGTCGCATCTAATTGCCAAAGCAGATGGAGTTTGCCGATGGCGCTGCCAATCAAAGACCAGCTCAAGTATTGGGGGATCGCGACTGCGGTCTTTCTGATCGTGCTGTGGTTCTTGGGCGACGTGATCCTGCCATTTGTGCTGGGTGGTGCGATTGCCTACTGCCTTGATCCGATTGCAGACCGGCTGGAACGTGCAGGGTTAAGCAGAACAGCCTCTGTCGCGGTGATCACACTCGCGACAATCCTGATCTTTGTACTGTTGTTCCTGCTTGTGATCCCGACGCTGATCCAACAGACCTCATCGCTGATCAACACCGCGCCGGAGTTGTTTGACCGGCTGCGAAGTGGCCTCCTGGAGCGCTTCCCGCAGCTTATGGATGCGGACAGCACGATCAGTCAGCAGCTTTCCGCGATTGGCGAGACCATCCAAGCCAAGGGCGGCGAATTGGTGAACGGTATCCTCAGCTCGGCACTGGGGCTGCTCAACATCATTATCCTGATGGTTGTGGTGCCTGTTGTGGCGTTCTACATGCTGCTCGACTGGGACAACATGACTGCCAAAGTCGATAGCCTTCTGCCGCGCGACCATGTCGAAACAGTGCGCATGCTGGCTCGCGATATCGACAAGACGCTGGCGTCATTCATCCGCGGGCAAGGTACCGTCTGCCTTATTCTCGGAACCTATTACGCCGTCGCGCTGATGCTGGCGGGATTGAATTTCGGCCTGATCGTCGGGTTTATCGCCGGACTGATCACGTTTATTCCCTATGTCGGTGCTTTGGTTGGTGGCGCGCTGGCAATTGGTCTGGCTCTCTTCCAATTCTGGGGATCGGTCGAAATCGTGACTGGCGATTTCACGACGCAAGGAACCGACTGGATCAGGATTGGCATCGTGGCCGGGATTTTCGCCTTTGGACAATTCATGGAAGGCAACATCCTGACACCTAAGCTGGTCGGAAGCTCTGTTGGCCTGCACCCCGTCTGGCTGCTCTTTGCGCTGTCTGTCTTTGGGTCTCTCTTCGGTTTCGTGGGAATGCTGGTCGCCGTGCCCATCGCTGCGATGATCGGCGTCGTGGCGCGCTGGGGCGTTGATCAATACAAGCGCAGCTTGCTTTATCGCGGGACGAGCGAGGGCGATTGATGGCCGATCAGCTTGCCTTTGAATGGCCCAGCGGCGTCGCCCGCGGGCCAGATGACTTTTTCGTATCAGAGGCCAATGCAAAGGCCTTTGCGATGATCAGCGCGCCAGAAAGCTGGCCTGACCGCAAACTCGTTCTGACAGGACCGACCGGTGCAGGCAAAAGCCACCTTGCCGGGATTTTCCGAAATGCCCGAAATGCGGAGCTTTTCAGCGCCGAAACGCTGCCTGTCGGACACCAGACCGAAGCTGCGGCTGTTGTTGTGGAAGATGCAGAAAGCCTGCCAAGTGATCGTGAAGAAACACTTTTCCACCTGCACAACAACCTACGGGCCACTGGCGGCCTTTTGTTGCTGACCTCCGACCGGCCCCCGTCACGCTGGCCAATTGCGCTGCCTGACCTTGCAAGCCGGATGCAGGCAACCACAGTGATCGAGATCGATAATCCCGACGACGCGCTCTTGTCAGCGCTGATCATGAAGCTTTTTGCTGACCGTCAGATCAGTCCAAAGCCCGATCTTGTGCGGTATCTGGCAACACGGCTTGAGCGTTCCCATGCAGCAGCGGCCCACATCGTCGCAGAGCTTGATCGCGCAGCCCTTGCCCAAGGGCGGAAGATCAACAAGACCCTTGCAGCGGAGTTGCTGGACAAGCAAGCCTGACACCGCAATACTTGGGCTGCTACCGCAACCGAAGTGGCGGATAAGACCTTATGACAGACGCAAATTTTCTTGAAGGGGCCTACCCCGCGCCGACGGCGCTCGACATTGATATCGAGACGCCGGACCGCTTTGTGAATCGCGAGCTTAGCTGGCTGTCGTTCAACTGGCGCGTTCTGGAAGAGGCTGAAAACCCGCGCGTGCCATTGCTGGAGCGGCTGAGATTTTTGTCGATCTCGGCGACCAACCTTGATGAATTCTACACCGTTCGGGTGGCTGGTTTGCGTGAGTTGACCAATGAGGGCAACACCACACCGGGTCTGGATGGCCGCACCCCGGCAGAACAGCTTGTCGTGATCGATCAGGATGCAAGGCGCCTTATGGCGCGCCAGCAAGAGGTCTTCACCGATCTGCAATGCGCCATGGCTGATCAGGACATCCATATCCTGACCCAAGACGATCTGAACGCGGATGACGTTGCCTTTCTCGAAGATGTTTTCCTGGAACATGTATTCCCCGTTCTATCACCACTTGCGATTGACCCTGCGCATCCCTTCCCGTTCCTGCCAAACGAGGGCTTCGCGCTGGCGTTGCAACTCGAACGGCCAACCGACAAGCGCCAGCTGCGCTCTCTGCTGCCGGTGCCTGCGCAGATTGCCCGGTTCGTCGCCCTTCCTGCAAAAAGCGGTCATCGTTTTCTCCCACTCGAGGAACTGTTGCTGATCCAGATCAGCCGGTTGTTCCCCGGCTACAAGGTCAAGGGTCACTGCGCTTTCAAGGTGCTGCGAGACAGCGACCTCGAAGTCGAGGATGAAGCCGAGGACCTCGTGCGCGAATTCGAAACGGCGCTAAAGCGCCGCAAGCGTGGCGAGGTTGTCAGGCTCAAGATTTCAGCAGGTGCCCCGGCAGCGCTCAAAGATCTCATCATGGATGAACTCCACGTCAAAGAGGACACAGTGGTCGAGGTCAACGGCCTGATCGGGATCGCTGATTTGGGAGAACTGGTCCTTGATGAACGGCCAGACCTGCTTTGGCCGCCATTCGCACCCCGCGTACCAGAGCGCGTTCAGGACCACGACGGCGATATGTTCGCAGCGATCCGCCAGAAAGACATGCTGCTGCATCACCCGTACGAGACCTTCGACATGGTGGTGCGCTTTTTGAAACAGGCCGCCCGCGATCCCGATGTCGTGGCGATCAAGCAAACGCTTTACCGCACCTCAAAGAATTCGCCGATCGTCGAGGCGCTGTGCGAAGCTGCCGAAGATGGGAAATCCGTTACCGCGCTCGTAGAACTGAAAGCCCGTTTCGATGAGGCCGCGAACATCCGCCAGTCGCGCAGGCTCGAACGGGCAGGAGCACATGTGGTCTACGGATTTCTGCAATATAAGACCCACGCCAAGATCAGCACAGTGGTCCGGCGCGAGGGGGACAAGCTGGTCACTTATACGCATTTTGGCACCGGTAACTACCATCCGATCACGGCGCGCATCTACACCGACCTGAGCCTTTTCACCTGCGATGCCGCTCTGGGGCGCGATGCCACGAAGGTCTTCAACTATCTGTCGGGTTACGCGCAACCAGAAGGACTTGAGAACCTGTCCATTTCACCAATCTCCCTCAAGCGCACGTTGCTGGACCGCATCGCCAGTGAGGCCGAGAACGCCCGCGCGGGCAAACCGGCGATGATCTGGGCCAAGATGAATTCGCTGATCGAAAGCGACGTGATCGACGCACTTTATGCGGCCAGTCAGGCGGGCGTGCAGATCAGTCTGGTCGTGCGTGGCATCTGCGGCTTGCGCCCGGGGGTCAAGGGGCTGTCGGAAAACATCCGTGTCAAATCGGTTGTCGGCCGCTTTCTCGAACATTCGCGGATCGTCTGCTTTGCGGATGGCAAAGAGCTGCCCTCGAAAAAGGCCAAGGTCTTTATCAGCTCCGCCGACTGGATGGGGCGGAACCTGAACCGACGCGTCGAAACTCTGGTCGAAATCAAGAACAACACCGTGAAAGCACAGATCGTGAGCCAGATCATGGCTGCCAATATGGCCGATATTGCGCAAAGCTGGGTGATGAACGCAGACGGCAGCTATGACAGGGCCACCTATGAAGAAGGCACATTCGCCTTCAACTGTCACCGGTTCTTTATGGAAAACCCCTCGCTCTCGGGTCGCGGGTCGGCAGGTGCTGGCGATGTGCCACGGTTGACCCATACCGACGATTGACACATACAACTGACGCAACACGACGGCCTTGAGGACAGGAATGGCAGACACGGAAGTGGCGGAGAACATTGACTGGGGGCCGTTTGGACGCCCGCTGTTTGAGGATGCCGCCGCCCAAGCGCTCAGCCGGGTCGGAGTCATTGACGTTGGTTCGAACTCCGTGCGTCTCGTGGTGTTTGACGGGGCCGCACGGTCGCCCGCTTATTTCTACAACGAAAAGATCATGTGCGCCTTGGGTGCGGGGCTTTCGCAAACCGGACACCTCAACCCCGAAGGGCGCGTGCGTGCGCTCTCAGCGATCCGTCGTTTCGCAGCACTTGCCGACGGCATGGGGATCAGCCCGCTGACTGCCGTGGCGACCGCAGCAGTGCGCGAGGCAAGCGACGGTCAGGAGTTCCGAGAAGAAGTTCTGCGCGAAACCGGCATCAAGCTGTGGGTGATTGACGGCAAGGAAGAGGCGCGACTTTCCGCACAAGGCGTACTGCTGGGTTGGCCCGGGAGCTACGGGCTGATCTGCGATATCGGCGGTTCATCTATGGAGTTGGCCGACCTTGCCGAAGGCCGCGTGGGCCAACGCGTTACGTCGGCGCTTGGTCCGCTCAAGCTGCGCGAAATCAAAGGTGGGCGCAAAGCCATCAAAGCGCATGTCCGCGAGGTCATGGCAGAGCTGCACAACGATATGGGTAATGAAACCGGCATGCGGCTGTTTCTGGTCGGCGGGTCATGGCGCGCCATTGCACGCGTCGACATGGAGCGGCGTGGCTATCCGCTGACCGTTCTGCATGAGTACCGGATGACCGCGCGCCAGATCACCAAGACGGCCGAATACATCCGAAAGTCCGATCTGCAAGAACTGCGAGGGCGGTGCAACATCTCTGACAGCCGGATGTCGCTTGTGCCTTACGCGGCCATTGTCCTCAAGGAACTGATGCGGGCCTTCAAACCCAAGGATGTCGCCGTCTCGTCCTACGGTATTCGCGAAGGGATGCTGTATGAGCAGATGCCACGGGAATTGCGTGAGCGCGACCCGCTGGTCGAAGCGTGCCGCTTTGCCGAAAGTAAAGATGCGCGGATGCCGGGGTTCGGACGTATCCTGTATGATTTCGTCAAACCACTTTTCCCGCGCGCGAATTGGCAAAAGAAACGGATCATCAAAGCGGCCTGCCTGCTGCACGACGTCAGTTGGCGGGCGCATCCCGACTACCGGGCAGAGGTCACATTTGACAACGCGACACGCGCAAACCTCGGCGGTCTTAAACACTCCGAACGCGTCATGCTGGGTCTTGCGCTGATGAACCGCTACACCAACAAAACCAGCAACTCGCGCTTTGACCCACTCTTTGCCATGCTGAGCGAAGCGCAGATCAAAGAGGCCGAAGTTCTCGGCAAAGCCATGCGCCTCGGTGCGATGCTTTGGCTCACTGCCGAAGAGACCCCCGGAACGCTCAAGTGGAAGCCAAAGTCAGGCGAATTGATCCTGCGTCTGAGCAAGAACGCCAGACCGCTTTTCGGTGAGGTGGCAGAATCGCGCTTCGCGGCCCTGACGACTGCGCTGAATGCAAGCGGGACCGTCCATTTCAAGGACTAGCGCAGGCTAGAGCTCGACGTCGCCGGTGTCCGGATCAGGTTCCCAGATTGGGGCATCTGGCGATCTGCGGATGATGATATCGCCGTTGGGCAAAATCTCAGGCGCGTCGTAGTTGCGAATGTCGTCAACCGTATCAAGCAACTCAGCAAAGGCGGGACCGACTGCTTGCGCGAATTCGGCAAATGCCGGACCCAACTCATCAAGGCTCTGGCGCATCTCATCAAGGGCCGGTTCCATCTCGGACATGATGCCCCGCATGAAAAGCCGCGCACCCTCTTCCATCAGGCTGAAGCCTTCTTCGGTGTCGGTTGTGTCTTGCTCCTGCGCCAGCGCAGGCTGACCCGTGAGAGCGATAACCAGTGGTATGATTGCGATCTGTTTCATGCCCTTCAGATAGGGAGCACCCACGCCCATTTCAATTCGCAAGGTCAATATCGAGAATGACCGGGAAGTGGTCAGAAGCGGTCAGAAGCGCCTTTTGAAGGTCCGGGGCATTGTAGCAGTCAGGGTGGTTGTAGGGATGCCAGATATGCCATTCTGGGGCCTTCGCCCGCAGACCTGGGGACACCATGATGTAGTCCAGCAGCACCTCAAGAAAGGGCGATCCTTTGCGCTTGAACCGTGCCGTCGTCGGCGTGGGTCCCAATCGGCGGCTCAAAGCAAGATCAGCATGGGGATCATAAAGGCGCTTTTGCGCGCCTTCGCCCAAGACAATTTCGACCCCTGACCGGCCAAACAGCTTTTCGTATTCATCAAGCCCGGGCCCATCGTTGAAATCGCCCAGAACAATCAGGTCGTCACCATCATCAAGATGCTGGCTGACGCGCCGGCGCAGCCAGACGCACTGGGCCAATTGCTTGCGTCGGTTTTCGATAGAAATGCGTGTCGCCTCTTTCGCATTTGCCGCCCCATGTGGTGCTTTGGATTTCGCATGAACCCCGATCAGGCGCAGCGCGCCATCTGGCGTCGTGACAGCGACCTCAAGCGGGGGTTTCGACCAGACGATCTCTTCGGGTTTGGCGTCTATATCCACGTCCATCGGGAATGCGTGATCGAAGCGCGGAACATCCGCTGTCGCCTGCGGATCATGCCGGGCCTCCATGACGAAGGGGTCATACATCAGCGCGATTTCCTGCTGCGTGTCGTTGGCGAAGCCGGTCAGGATCGCTTTTGTTCGCAGATCAAAGGCTTCCGCGAAATTCGTCAGCGCGGTTCGGGCATTGCGCGTGGGACTGGTATCGGGGGCCTCGATCACCATCACAGCGTCAGCATTCATCGCGGCAAAAACAAGACCCAACGCTTCGATCTGCATGGCCTTCGTCACATTCCAGCGGGACGACCATGTGTCGTCAAAAACCAGCGCGCCTGAATCGTCAAAAAGCGTGTTGAACCATTCGACGTTGTAGGTCGCGATCCTCACGCGCCGCGACCGCTCTGGATTTCCTCCCAGGCGCGGTTGATGGCGACCATGCGCCGTTCCGCAAGTTTCACTGCCTCTTCGGGAACACCACGTGCCATCATCTGATCTGGATGGGTTTCGCGCACAAGCTGGCGCCAAGCGCGCCGGACCTGATCCATCGGGGCATCAGGTTCGACGCCCAGAACGTCGTAGGGGTCGCGATCGGCCTCTTGCACAAACAACGCGCGTGTCTTGCGAAACCGACGTTCATCAAAGCCGAAAATCCGCGCCACTTCGTGAAGAAAGTCATCCTCTTTCGGGTGATAAACCCCGTCGGCAAGTGCAATATGGAAAAGGCCTTCTAGCAGGTCGCAAAGTGGCCGGTCATCTGCACCATACATCGCCTTGATCCTGCGGGCGTAGATGTCGAAACCCGCAACGTCCTGCCGTGCGAGGTTGAAGACCCGCGCGGCGTTGGCCTCTTCTTCAGGCGGGATTAGGAAGACCTCGCGAAAGGCCACCACCTCATCTTTGGTCACACGGCCGTCCGCTTTGGCCATCTTGGCCCCAAGCGCGATGACGGCAATCGTGAAGCCGACCGAGCGGTCGGGATCACCACGTAGCCTCTCAAACACCTCCGAGAGGCTTTCGCCACTCGCAAGGGCGGAAATTGCCTCTGCAATGCGCGACCAAATCGACATAAATCAGCCCCTTCAGAGCATTTTCTGCATCAAAACCAGATCAATCCAACGCCCGAATTTGAACCCCACTTCCGGCAAGGTTGCAACCGTGCGGAACCCGCAGGCGGCGTGAAAGGCCACTGCACCGCGGTTTTCGACGCTGCATCCGGCAAAAAGCGAATGATACCCCGCCGCCTTTGCCGCATCGCAAGTGGCCCCCATCAATGCGCGCCCGCCGCCCCTGCCCCGCCCGTCCGGGTGCAGCAAAATCGTGTGTTCACCAGTGTGGCGATAGCCCTCTCCTCCACGGAATTGAAAGAAACGGGCAAAGCCGAGGACCCTGCCCCCGTCGTTCCAGACCAGACAATGCTTTGCACAGAGATCGGCCACCTCGCTGACTGATTTTTCGACCGGATTGAACGTGATGGTCGTGTTGCGGATCGCGTCGTTCCAGATGTCGGCAATCTGTGCTGCATCCTCGGGGGTTGCGGATCGGATCGTCATAGCGTGCGCAGTCCTGACGGTGTAACAAACGTGGCACGCATCCCGAACGCACCTTCTTCCAGAGTGACCCGCTCATCAGCCAGATCCATCATTTCTGACAGCCGCCCCATTTCAGGGTGCTTCACCGAGAGGCTGACCAATCGGCAACCGCTGTCGCTCAACTGGTCAGAGGGGTGCACAACACCTTGCCCCCAAGCAATCAGCGTCGGAAACGCGCCCTGAAAGGGCAACGCCCCATCATCAGGTACGGTGATTTGCCACTCCAGATCACCACGGGTCAGTGCACGCGGGGACCCCGCCTCAGGCGGCGCCTTGGCGACAGCACTTTCAAGATCGTCCGTCTGACATATCCAGTTTGCGAGTCGCGGCGGCCCGCTGAAGTGATCAAGGCCGAACCATGAGTGACCCGCCTCCGGTGTCGCCTCCGGATCGATGGCAATCACTTCAAGGTAGAGACCATCAGCCAATCCCAGCAACGTGTTGTGCGTGCCGTAGCGGGCATGCTGACCGCCCGGTTGCAGCTTTACGTTCAGGCGTTCCTCGACCCAAGCCGTGCCTTCTGAAAGGTCAGTGCAGGCAATGGCGACGTGGTCAAGTTTCAGCATCACGGGATCCAATCATTGGCACGGTTTCGCGCAAATAAACATCAGATCGCACCAACCGCAATTCCATGGCCGCGCCCAACCCTCCCCGGTGGGCGCGGCCAATCACAAGGGGCAGCTTAGCTGCGCGCCTCGCGGATGAGTCCAAGGATATCTTCGGCGGCCTTGGGAATATTCGTCCCCGGCCCAAAGATTGCCTTGACCCCATTGTCATAAAGGAATTGGTAATCCTGCTGCGGAATGACACCACCGCAGATCACGATGATATCTTCTGCACCGGCATCCTTCAGCGCCTGCACCAGTTTAGGCGCCAGTGTCTTGTGCCCTGCAGCCTGAGAGGAAATCCCGATCACATGCACATCGTTGTCGATGGCATCCTGCGCGGCCTCGTCTGGTGTCTGAAACAGCGGCCCCACATCGACATCAAACCCGATGTCGGCAAAGGCGGTCGCAATCACCTTGGCACCACGGTCGTGGCCGTCCTGCCCCATCTTCACAACCAGCATGCGCGGACGGCGACCTTCATCCTCGGCAAATTTCTCGACCGATTGCTGGATGGCTGCGAAGCCCTCGTCACCCTCATAGGCCGCACCATAGACGCCTGCCAGAGTTTTCACTTCGGCGCGATGCCGTCCGAATGATTTTTCCATGGCCATGCTGATCTCTCCGACTGTGGCACGGGCGCGAGACGCCTCGACTGCGGCTTCCAAAAGATTGCCGCCTTCATTGGCGCGGCGGGTGAGTTCTGCGAGGGAGGCCTGACATGCGTCTTCGTCACGCTCAGCCTTCGTGCGTTCGATGCGGGCAACCTGCGCCTCACGCACTTTCGCGTTGTCGATATCAAGGATATCGATCGGGTCTTCCTTGTCTTTGCGATACTTGTTCACACCGACGATGACTTCGGTGCCACGATCGATATCGGCCTGACGACGGGCGGCTGTTTCCTCGATCCGGAGCTTTGGCATGCCAGAGGCGACGGCCTTGGTCATGCCACCCATCTCCTCGACTTCCTCAATCAGCTTCCATGCGGCCTCGGCCAGATCATGGGTCAGCTTCTCGACGTAGTAGGACCCTGCCAGCGGATCGACCACATTGGTGACACCCGTTTCCTCTTGCAGGATCAACTGCGTGTTGCGGGCGATACGAGCGCTGAATTCGGTCGGCAGCGCAATCGCTTCGTCCAGCGCGTTGGTGTGCAGCGACTGCGTGCCACCAAGCACTGCGCTCATCGCCTCATAGGCAGTGCGGATGACGTTGTTGTAAGGGTCCTGTTCCTGCAAAGACACGCCAGACGTCTGACAATGGGTGCGCAGCATTGAAGATTTCGGGTTCTTGGGCTCGAATTCCGCCATGATGCGCGACCACAAGAGGCGCGCGGCGCGCAGCTTGGCGGCTTCCATGAAGAAGTTCATGCCGATGGCGAAAAAGAAACTCAGCCGTCCGGCGAACTTGTCGACATCCATGCCACGGGCGATCGCGGTGCGGACATATTCGCGGCCATCTGCCAACGTGTAGGCCAGCTCTTGTACGAGGTTCGCACCAGCCTCTTGCATATGGTAGCCGGAGATCGAGATCGAGTTGAATTTCGGCATCTCGTTGCTGGTGTATTCAATGATATCCGCAATGATCCGCATCGAAGGTTCTGGTGGATAGACGTAAGTGTTACGCACCATGAATTCTTTAAGGATGTCGTTCTGGATCGTGCCTGAGAGGACCGATTTGTCGTGACCCTGTTCCTCGCCCGCGACAATGAAATTGGCGAGAATCGGAATAACCGCCCCGTTCATCGTCATCGATACCGAAACTTTGTCGAGCGGGATTCCGTCAAAGAGAATTTTCATATCCTCGACACTGTCAATCGCGACACCGGCCTTGCCCACATCGCCTTCAACGCGCGGGTGATCACTGTCATAGCCGCGGTGGGTTGCCAGATCGAAAGCGACCGAGACGCCCTGCTGACCTGCGGCAAGCGCCTTGCGATAAAACGCGTTGGACTCTTCGGCTGTCGAAAACCCTGCATACTGGCGGATTGTCCAGGGACGGCCCGCATACATCGTGGCCTTCACACCGCGCGTGTAAGGAGCCTCACCCGGAATACCACCAAGATGCGGCAGCCCGTCGGTGTCATCAGCGGTATAAAGCGGCTGGACCGGAATGCCCTCAAGCGTATCCCATGTCAGCGCCTCAAGCGGCTTGCCACGCAGTTCTTTCTTGGCAATCTCTTCCCAGGTTTTCTTGTCAGACATTGGCACCTCCGGTGGGATACATGAAAAAGTTATCAACGATATGGCACTGCCCCTTAGCATTCGTGCGGGGCGGCTCTATATCGTCAGGTATGAAGACGTTGATGATTTCCGGGCTGTTCGCAGCCGTTCTTGCATTCGGGGCCGCGCCCCTTTCAGCCGAGGAGCACCTTGGCACGACCGAAGTCGCCGAAGGCGAAACGCTCAGCGTGCTCGAACGCTGGCAGGCCGCACCGACGACTATTTTTGATGCGGCCGAAATCGATCCGGTCGAGTTGGAATGGGTGCTGCGCCCACTTGTGGTCTTTGCTGACACGCCAAACGATCCACGATTTCGCCAGCAGATGGACCTGCTCATGGCAGACATCGACCAGTTGGGCGAACGCGACGTGATCCTGATCACAGACACCGACCCATCGGCCGCCTCTGCTTTGCGGACACAATTGCGCCCGCGTGGATACATGATGGCACTTGTGGCCAAGGACGGACGGGTTGCGTTGCGCAAGCCTTCACCTTGGAGCGTACGCGAGTTGTCGCGCTCCATCGACAAGATGCCGTTACGCCAGCAGGAAATCGCAGACCGCCGTATGGTGCAACCGTAGCGCCTATTCATTGGATGCTCGTTTGCGCGCTATCAAAACACGCGCTCCGATAAACAGAAGCGCCACAAGAAGCAGCGTGGCGGGTAGTTGGGCCATTGCGCGTGATAGGATCAACCCCGTGCACATGATCGTAATGGCGAAGGTAAAAGCAAAACCGTTCAGCCAGTCCCCACCGGTGAATTGCACCCCTGAAAAACGGGGATAGATCACCCCGAAGACAAAGGCGCCCAAAAGCATCGGCAGAAGGATCACAAGGCCGACAAAACCGGTCATCGAAAGTGCCAAATCGCGCGACATCACGAACTGGAACGCTGTTATGTAAGCTGCATAAGCGACGATCAGGCCACAAACGAATGCACCGGTATATGTCAGCCAATCCCGCAAGTTATTCGAACTCCATGATAACATCATCGACCGCCAGGCTGTCGCCGGGACCTGCATTGATCTTTTTCACGACACCCTTGCGTTCAGCGCGCAGGATATTCTCCATTTTCATGGCTTCCACGGTGCAGAGCGCCTGACCTTCCTGCACTTCGTCCCCTTCGGCCACGTCGATCTTCACGATCAGACCCGGCATCGGGCAAAGAAGTTGCTTGGAGGTATCAGGCGGCAGTTTCTCCGGCATAAGAGCGGCCAGTTCAGCTTGACGCGGGGTGCGCACATGCACCTTCACGTCTGCACCACGGTAGCGCACACGGAAACCGCCAGAGATCTTACCGATCTTCATCACCAAAGGCGAGCCATCCACAGTCATGCGTGCAAGCGGTTGGCCCGGCGCCCAATCACCCTCAACGCGCAGTGCACGATCACCGACATGGACGTCGGCCCCGTTATGGTCCGCCTTGATCTTGATATCGTGACTGTCGCCTTGAAGTGTGACCACCCAATCTTCACCGACATGACGTTCGTGGTTGTCCATGCGGCCCGAGACCCGGGTGCGGCGGATTTCGGCGACGCGGTGCATGGCCGCAGCAGCAGCCGCCACCCGTTCACACTCCGCTGCATCAAGCGTGACCCCTTCGAAACCTTCGGGATATTCCTCTTCGATGAAGGCGGTCGTCATATCACCATTGATGAACTTCTCATGGTCGTAAACGGCTGCCAGGAATGGCAGGTTGTGCCCGATGCCTTCCAACTCGAACCCGTCAAGCGCCAAGCGCATTTCTTCAATGGCTGCGGCGCGGTCAGGCGCCCAGGTACAAAGCTTGGCGATCATCGGGTCGTAATACATGCTGATCTCGCCGCCCTCATAGACGCCGGTGTCATTGCGCACCGCGTTCTGGCCGACAGGCGCATCTGCTTCATGCCACTTTCCGGTCTCAGCCAGCGGCCCGGCAGCAATCTCGACAGGCGGACGATAGCGGGTGAGACGGCCGATTGACGGCAGGAAGTTGCGGTATGGGTCTTCGGCGTAAAGGCGGCTTTCCATGGCCCAACCGTTGATCTTGAGGTCAGACTGCGCGAACGGCAGCTTCTCCCCCGCCGCAACGCGGATCATCTGTTCGACCAGATCGACACCCGTGATCAGTTCGGTCACAGGGTGTTCCACCTGCAGACGGGTGTTCATCTCAAGGAAGTAGAAATTCCGCTCGCCATCGACGATGAATTCGACCGTACCGGCGCTGGTGTAGCCTACGGCCTGTGCCAAGGCGCAAGACTGTTCCCCCATCGCCTTACGTGTGGCCTCGTCGAGGAAGGGGCTCGGCGCCTCTTCAATGACTTTCTGGTTGCGGCGCTGGATCGAGCATTCACGTTCATGCAGGTAAACCGCATTGCCGTGGCTGTCGCAAAGCACCTGAATTTCGATGTGACGCGGCTGTGTGACGAACTTCTCGATAAAGATACGGTCATCACCAAAGCTATTGGCCGCCTCGTTCTTGGACGACTGGAAGCCCTCGCGCGCCTCATCATCATTCCATGCAATCCGCATACCTTTGCCGCCACCACCGGCAGAGGCCTTGATCATCACCGGATAGCCGATCTCGTTGGAGATTTTCACAGCTTCATCGGCATCCTCGATCAGACCCATGTAGCCCGGGACGGTCGACACGTTGGCGTCCTGCGCGATTTTCTTGGACGTGATCTTGTCGCCCATCGCCTCGATCGCACCCTTTGGTGGCCCGATGAAGGCTACGCCAGCAGCCTCAAGCGCATCGGCAAATTTTGGGTTCTCGGACAGGAAGCCGTAGCCGGGGTGAACAGCCTCCGCACCGGTGTCCTTGATGGCCTGCATGACCTTGTCGATCACGATATAGGACTGGTTTGCTGGGGACGGGCCAATGTGCACGGCTTCATCGGCCATCTTCACGTGCAGCGCATTGCGGTCGGCATCTGAATAGATCGCGACCGTCTGGATGCCCATCTTGCGCGCTGTCTTAATGACGCGGCAGGCAATTTCACCACGGTTGGCGATCAGGATTTTCTTGAACATGGTCTTTCGTCCCCAAAACAAAAAACCGCCCCCGAAGCAAAGCTCCGGCGACGGTTTCGAGATGTTGTGCGCCCCTGACGAGGCGCGAGATTTCTTAGTTTATTGGCAAGCGCGGACGCCAGCGTCGTCACAGAAGACGCCTGCGGCAGCACCGGCGAGCATGGAGCCAGTCTGGTCAGTGCCCAGAAGCTCTGATGCGACGAGGCCCGCACCGGCGCCTGCGACAGCGCGTTCGGTGTCATTGTCGAGGCACCCGGCCAGACCGAAGATGGCAACTGTCGCAATGATGAGTGATGTTTTCTGCATATTTCTCTGCCCATTGTTGTATCGTAAGGCACACGCCCAAATGCGCTGCCTGTGCGCAGAACACTAACGCGTTCGGGATGATATCCAATAGCAAGAAGACCGACGCGCGAATTTACGCGCAAATGAGCGGTCGGTCTGCTTGGTGAGCAAGCAGACCGATCAAGGGAAGGGTAACGATTTAGAGTGTCTGGGGCTGATCGCTTGCTGGATCGATCTGCCTTGATATTCATCTTGGCGTAATATTGATGACTTGCCAACAGTTTTTTGAACGCAAAATAAACGTAAGCGGTATCCCGCTGAACCGCAGACGCGTTCTGACCATGGTTCGCGACTGCAATCATTGCTCGAAAACCTCGGGAAAATTCCGCGATGCGACGTCAACGTCGATCTGCAGCATTGCCTCATAGCTTTCAGGATCAAACGGGTCTTCGGCGGGCACGACCTCACGCCCGAACAGCCAGCTCAACCGGCCTGCGTCAAGATTGCCGCGCACGAATGGTTCGTCTCCGAAGTGCTGCCACAACGCCAACATAAAGCCAGCATCCGCCCGCTTATCTGCTGGCCGCCTGTCAGGATAGCGCACACGCTCCGTCAGTTTTGTCGCGCCATCCTTGTTGGCGCGCCGCAGCACGAACTGGAAGTCCGTGCCGGGCAACCGACCTGGGAAGCCGCGATGCTTTTCCATGTAAGGCAGGTTTGCCATATCAGGCGGTCCTTAAAGCGGGATGTTGTCGTGCTTCTTCCAAGGCACATGCACCTTTTTGGTGCGCAACGATGCAAAGGCCCGGCAAACGCGCTTGCGTGTTGAATGCGGCATAATCACTTCATCAATGACGCCCTTCTCAGCGGCGACAAACGGATTGGCGAAGCGGTCCTCGTAGTCCTTTGTATGTCTTGCGATCTTGTCTGGATCGCCAAGATCGGCGCGATGGATGATCTCGGTTGCGCCTTTCGCACCCATCACCGCAATCTCGGACGTTGGCCACGCATAGTTGAAATCACCCTGCAGGTGCTTTGAGGCCATCACCACATAAGCACCACCATAGGCCTTGCGGGTAATCACAGTGACCTTTGGCACCGTCGCCTCGCCATAGGCATAAAGCAGCTTGGCACCATGCTTGATGACGCCACCGTATTCCTGGCTGGTTCCCGGCAGGAAGCCCGGAACATCCACAAGCGAGAGGATCGGAATTTCGAAGGCATCGCAGAAACGGACGAACCGTGCCGCTTTGCGTGAGCTGTCGATGTCGAGACAGCCCGCCAGCACCATCGGCTGGTTGGCCACGACACCAACCGTCTGCCCTTCCAGACGGATAAAGCCTGTGAGGATATTCTTGGCGAATTCCTCCTGAATTTCGTAGAAGTCACCCTCGTCCGCGATCTTGGTGATCAGCTCTTTCATGTCGTATGGCGTGTTCGGATTGTCCGGCACGAGCGTGTCGAGACTGTCTTCCACACGGTTCACGTCATCAAAGAACGGGCGCACGGGCGGCTTCTGCTGGTTGTTCAGCGGCAGGAAGTCGATCAGGCGACGAACCTCAGCCAGTGCCTCCACATCATTTTCAAAGGCGGCGTCTGCGACAGATGATTTCTTGGTGTGGGTCGAGGCACCACCCAGTTCTTCTGCTGTCACCTGTTCGTTGGTGACCGTCTTCACCACGTCAGGACCGGTGACGAACATGTAAGAGCTGTCTTTGACCATAAAGATAAAGTCAGTCATCGCAGGCGAATAAACCGCACCGCCCGCGCACGGGCCCATGATCAGGCTGATCTGCGGGACAACACCTGATGCGGTGATATTGCGCTGGAAGACCTCGCCGTATGCCGCAAGGCTGGCCACGCCTTCTTGAATCCGCGCACCACCTGAGTCGTTGATCCCGATAATCGGTGCCCCGTTCTGGACAGCCATATCCATGATCTTGCAGATTTTCTGACCATGGGTTTCAGACACCGAACCCCCCATGACGGTAAAATCCTGTGAGAACACATAGACCAGACGGCCGTTGATGGTTCCCCATCCCGTGACGACGCCGTCACCGGCGGGGCGGTGCTTTTCCATACCGAAATCATGGCTGCGGTGTGCGACGAACATGTCGAATTCTTCGAAGCTGCCGTCATCAAGCAAAAGCTCGATCCGCTCCCGCGCTGTCAGCTTTCCTTTGCTGTGCTGGGCTGCGATCCGCTTTTCCCCGCCACCCAGACGGGCCGCTTCGCGCCGCGCCTCAAGTTCCTGCAATACATCCATGAGATCACACCTTCGTTCTTTGCTATCTTTCACCTACGCGGATGAGAGGCATAACAAAAGGATGAAGTCGTAAATTTGCAAACTATTGGATTTGCTGGCTGCAGTATTTGCAAACTTGCAAATGAGAGAGGCAAATGTGCGCGCAAGCACGATAGACAGCCTGCGGAATTCAAACTAAATCTGGTCCATGACTACGCGCCCAATGGTCCGCTTTCTGGACCGCACCACACCTCCGCACATTCTGACACTTGTGTTGATCACAGGGTTGTCTGCGCTGAGCATGTCTATTTTCCTGCCGTCGCTGACGGCTATGACAGACTATTTCCAGACGGACTATGCGATTATGCAAATCGCGCTGTCAGGCTATCTGGCAGCGACTGCCATTCTTCAGGTGTTCATCGGACCAATCTCCGACCGCTACGGGCGAAGGGTTATGGTTCTGGGGTCTATCGCCATCTTCGTGGTGGCCACGCTTGGCGCGATGCTTGCCACGACCATCGAGGTTTTCCTTTTCTTCAGGATACTACAGGCAGCCGTTGCCACCTCCATGGCGCTGGGGCGCGCAATCGTGCGCGACATCGTCCCACAGGATGAAGCCGCCTCAATGATCGGCTATGTCACGATGGGCATGGCCATTGTCCCGATGGTTGGCCCGATGATCGGCGGCGGGTTGGAGCAGGCATTTGGCTGGCAGGCGACATTTCTATTCCTCGCAATGGCTGGCCTCGCGACTCTCTCTCTGGTGTTTGTTGATTTGGGCGAGACCGTTCAGGGCGAAGGGACGAGTTTCCGCGATCAGTTTAAAACCTACCCTGAGTTGCTGAGCTCTCCGCGGTTCTGGGGCTACGTCCTGTGTTCGGCTTTCGCCTCTGGTGGGTTTTTCGCTTTGTTGGGCGGCACATCGTTTGTTGCGGATTCTATTTTTGGCTTAAGCCCCCTTTGGAGCGGTATTGCCCTTGGTACACCAGCTATCGGGTATGCATTCGGAAACTTCCTCTCGGGGCGGTTTTCGGTGCGCTACGGGATCAACCGCATGGCGATTGTCGGCAGTCTTGTCCTGATTTTCGGGATGGGCAGTTCGCTCCTGCTGACGCTTTCGGGTGTGAGCCATCCTCTCGCGTTTTTCGGCTTTTGCGTGTTCCTCGGCACCGGCAACGGAATTGTTTTGCCGAACGTCATGGCCGGATCCATTTCTGTGCGCCCTCATCTTGCTGGCACAGCCAGCGGACTTGGTGGTGCAATCATGATCGGCGGTGGCGCAGCGCTCTCTCAGCTGGCTGGCGCGGTTCTCACTGTTGAGACTGGGACACTGCCACTGCAGATCATCATGTTTGCAACATCCATCCTGTCGTTGCTTTCAGTGCTGTTTGTGATCTGGCGGGAAAAACGGCTCACTTGACCTGCGTTATTTGCAAGGGCTAATGATGCACTGCAAAACTGCAAAGGCGCGTCATGGCGGTACAAAAACTTTACGCCGGAGCCAAGCTGCGCGAACTGCGCGGGCGGCTTTCACTGACACAGAAAGCATTCGCTGATAAGCTCGGCATATCGCTGCCCTATCTCAATCAGATGGAAAACAACAACCGCCCGGTTTCAACGGCGGTCGTTCTCGGGCTTGCGCAGGAATTCGGTTTTGACGTGACAGAGTTGCAGACCGGCGACGAAGCTCGGCTCGTCAGTGATATGCGCGAGGCGCTTGCCGACCCCATTTTCACAGGCCCTGCTCCTGCTCTTGCCGATTTGCGACTGGCCGCAGCCAATGCACCCTCACTGGCGCGGGCGTTCCTCGATCTTCATGCCGGTTACCGGCAGACCCATGAAAGGCTTGCCTCACTTGACGAAGCGCTTGGACGCGAGGATGCGCGGTTGCAGCCAAGCCCGTGGGAGGAGGTGCGCGACTTCTTTCACTACTGCGACAACTACATCGACGCCGTTGACCGAAGCGCCGAACGTTTTGCCCAGCGCTGTATGCCAGGCATGCCGATCATGGAACACGCAAGGCAGACCCTCGCGGGTGACGGGGTAAAGGTCGTCTTTGCCGAAGGCGACGCCATCAGGCATTACGATGCGGCACAAAAAACCCTGACGATTTCCCAGCACGCAACCGAAGCGACCCAGACCTTCCAGACACTTTTGCAGGTCGCACTGATCATTCAGGACCAGCTTCTGGAAGCGACACTCGATCTGGCCCGCTTCCAGTCGGATGAAGCCCGCGCAATCGCCAAGGTGGGTCTGGCAAACTACTTTGCCGGGGCAGCCTTGATGCCCTATCAGGCCTTTCTGAAGGCGGCTCAGGACTGTCGGCACGATCTCGAAGTCTTGTCCCGCCAATTCGGTGCCTCTCTTGAACAGGTGGCCCATCGGCTTTCGACCATGCAGCGCCCGGGTGAGAAAGGCATTCCCTTCTTCTTTGTGCGTGTCGATCAGGCGGGAACGATCACAAAACGCCACTCAGCAACGACACTCCAATTCGCCCGATATGGCGGTGCCTGCCCTCTCTGGAATGTCCATCAGGCGTTCGAATTGCCAGGACAGTTCTTGCGGCAGCTCGCCGAGACGCCTGACGGGGCAAGGTATTTCTGCCTCGCACGAGACGTCAGCAAGTCAGGTGGTGCCTATCATACGCCAACGCGGCGCTATGCGATCGGGCTTGGCTGCGAGGTAAGACACGCAGGCGCGCTGGTCTATGCCGACCACATGGATATCCATTCAGCAGAGGCCTATGCCCCGATCGGAATTTCCTGCCGGATTTGCGAGCGGCGAAATTGCCACCAAAGGTCGGTTCCCCCGCTTGAGCGGCAATTGCGCGTTGACCCTGATACACGCGGCCTATTGCCCTATCAGCTTGACTAGATTGCCAAATCGGGGTCCTCTGATGGGACAGCGCGGGGAGGACGACCAATCATGGAACTTAGCGGAACACGCACAATCGCAGCAGACGTCGATACCGTCTGGTCCCACCTTAATGACCCCGAAACGCTCAAGGTCTGCATCCCAGGCTGTGAGGAACTCACGGGTTCGCCAGAAGATGGATTTGCAGCCGTCGTCAAGCAGAAGGTTGGCCCCGTGAAAGCAACTTTCAAAGGTGAAGTGCAACTCGAAAACATCGTACCCGGCAAAAGCTACACGATCACCGGTGAGGGCAAAGGCGGTGTGGCGGGCTTTGCCAAAGGCGGGGCCGATGTCGTGCTGACCCCTGTCGAAGAGGGGACAGAGCTGTCCTATCAGGTTGACGCCAAAGTCGGCGGCAAGCTGGCGCAGCTTGGCAACAGGATCATCGGCGGATTCGCCCGCAAGATGGCGGACGAATTCTTCGAGCGTTTCCAGAACCGGGTTGAGGGCAACACACCCGAAAGCTAGGTGGCGTTCAACGCGGCGCTGATCTGATCTTTCAGGTGCATGCGCTGCTTGCGCATCTCTGTCATATGCAGATCGTCCGTCGGCTCCACATCCGTTTCAGCGCGGTGAATGGCGCGATTGATCACATGATACTCATCGTAAAGCCGTGCAAAATGCGCGTCGTTTTCCTTGAGCGCATGCATTGCATCGACCATGTCCGGAAATTCCTCGATCAGTTCGTGGGGGGTGTGGGACATTCTTCGCGTTCCTTCCTGTTCTAGATAGGCCCAGTCTAGTCGCTCGGTCGGCGGCAGGCTTTGACGCGGATCAAATTGCGGGTGGCAATTTCTAGCGCTGCTCAGTTTCCCACGCGGGATGTATCCATGGTTGGTCATTGGCTGGAGGGAGCGGGTTCCTTTGCAGGATGTGATCTGCAGCCTTCTCGCCCACCATGAGGGACGGTCCGTTGGTGTTGCCATTGGTCACACGCGGGAAGATCGAACTATCGGCGACGCGCAGCCCCTCGACACCGATGACGCGGCATTCGGGATCGACCACGGCCATCGGGTCATCCCGGTCGCCCATCTTGCAGGTGCCGCAGGGGTGATAGGCGCTTTCGGCGTGTTCGCGGATGAAGGCGTCAAGCTCGTCGTCTGTCTGCGCCGCGTCGCCCGGCTGAATTTCGCGACCGCGGAATTCGTCGAAGGCGGGTTGCGCGAAGATTTCGCGGGTCAGGCGGATGCAGGTGCGGAAGTCTTCCCAATCTTCGGGGTGGGACATGTAATTGAATTCGATCTTCGGATGATCGGTCGGGTCGGCAGAGCGCAGCGTAACCTGCCCGCGTGATTTCGACCGCATCGGGCCGACATGGGCCTGAAAACCGTGCCCGTCGGGCGCAACCTTGCCGTCGTAGCTGACCGCGATGGGCAGGAAGTGGAACTGGATATCGGGATACTTCACCCCCGCCTTGGAGCGGATGAAGCCGCAGCTTTCGAACTGGTTGGAACTGCCCAGACCGGTTTTCCAGAGCAGCCATTCCGCGCCGATCCGCGCCTTGCCACGCAGGTTCCAGTATTGGAAGAGCGTCACAGGCTTGGTTGCGGCCTGCTGTATGTAAAGCTCAAGGTGGTCCTGAAGGTTCCGGCCGACACCCGGGCGGTCGGCGACAACCTCGACCCCGTGTTCGGCAAGGTGTTTGGCTGGCCCGATGCCGGATAGCATCAGCAGTTTCGGCGAATTAAGCGATGAGGCGGCGATGATCACCTCTTTGTTGGCCTTGACGACCTCGATCTTGCTGCCGCGGCTGACCTCGACACCTGTGGCGCGACCATCCTCGATGATGATGCGGCGGGCCAGCGCCCGCGTGATGGTACAGTTGGGCCGCTTCAGCGCAGGCCGCAGATAGGCGGTGGCCGCAGACCAGCGATAGCCTTTGTAGATCGTCGCATCGAAGGGGCCGAAGCCTTCCTGCTTTTCACCATTGTAGTCCTCGGTCACCTGATAGCCTGCCTGCCGCCCTGCCTCGACAAAGGCGCGGGTCAGCGGGTTCTTGCGGGGGCCGCGTGTGACGTGCAGCGGGCCGTCCTTGCCGCGCCATTCCGGATCGCCGCCGTGGCCGCTATCGTGCCAATGCTCCATCCGTTTGAAGTAGGGCAGCACATCGGCGTAGGACCAACCATGTGCCCCGCTTTCGGCCCAATGATCAAAATCGCAGGCATGACCGCGCACATAGATCATCCCGTTGATTGACGACGACCCGCCGATAACCTTGCCGCGCGGCGTGACCAACTGGCGACCACCCAGATGCGGCTCTGGTTCCGACTTCATACCCCAGTCGTACTGCTTCATGTTCATCGGATAGGACAGCGCGGCAGGCATCTGGATCAGGGGTCCGACGTCGGTGCCGCCGTATTCAATGACCAGCACCTGCTTGCCCGCTTCGGCCAGACGGTAGGCGATGGCGCAGCCTGCCGAGCCTGCCCCCACGATGACATAATCGGCCTGCATCAGAAGGGCGCCTCCAGATCGCCAGTGCGGACGTAGACGCCTTTGATCTGGCTGTAATGCTCGATCGCCGCTTTGGAGTTCTCGCGGCCAACGCCGGACTGTTTGGAGCCGCCGAACGGGGCCTCGACGGGTGCGTCATTGTAGGTGTTGATATAGCAGGTGCCTGCCTCGAACCCTGCCGCCATGCGGTGCGCGCGGGAGAGATCACGGGTAAAGACGCCAGCCGAGAGGCCGAATTCGGTGTCATTGGCGCGGGCGAGCGCCTCTTCCTCGGTGTCGAAATCGAGGACGGACATGACAGGGCCGAAGATTTCCTCACGCGCGATGGTCATATCGTCGGTCACATCGGCAAAGACGGTCGGCTCTAGGAAGAAGCCCGCCATGTCGGGACGTTTGCCGCCACAGACAAGGCGCGCACCTTCTGCGATGCCTTTGGCGATGTAGCCCTCCACGATGCCGAGCTGCTTTTCCGAGACCATCGGACCGAAGTTGACCTCAGGGTCTTGCGGATCGCCCAGTTTGACGCCCTGCAGACGTTCGGCGAGGCGGGTGAGAAAAGCCTCCTTGATGCCCTTTTGCACAAAGACCCGCGTGCCGTTCGAGCAGACCTGACCGGAGGAGTAGAAGTTTCCGAGGATCGCGCCGGAGACTGCGTTTTCGATATCTGCATCGTCGAAGATCACCAGCGGGGATTTGCCCCCAAGCTCCATTGTCACATGGCGGATGCCTTCGGCGGCGGCCGCATAGACCTTTTTGCCCGTTGGCACCGATCCGGTGAGCGAGACCTTGTCGACGCGGCTGTCGGTAATCAGAGAGGCACCCACGGGACCGTAGCCTTGGATGACGTTGTAGACGCCCGCCGGGGCGCCCGCCTCGTGCAGGATCTCGGCGACTTTCAGGGCGCAGAGCGGTGTGGTTTCCGAAGGCTTGAAGACCATCGTGTTGCCGCAAGCCAGCGCGGGCGCACCTTTCCAGCAGGCGATTTGCGTAGGGTAGTTCCAAGCGCCAATGCCGACGCATAGGCCCAGCGGCTCGCGGCGGGTGTAGACAAAGTCCTCGCCCAGCTGGATATGCTCGCCTGTAATCGCGGCGGCAAGCCCGCCGAAGTATTCAAGACTGTCGGCCCCCGAGGTTGCATCGACCACGGACGTTTCCTGATAGGGTTTACCGGTGTCGTAAGTTTCCAGCACCGACAGGTCATGATTGCGTTCACGCATGATCTGGGCGGCACGGCGCAGGATGCGGCCCCGCTCGGTGCCCGTCATGGCAGCCCATTCCTTTTCGGCGGCATGGGCAGCAGCAAGCGCCTGTTCGACGATTGCGGGCGTCGCGGAATAGACCGTCGCGATCACCTCGCCGGTGGCAGGGTAGATGACGGGGATTTCTTCGCCCGATGTGTCTTCGACGTATTGGCCATCAATGAAATGGCTGGCGGTGGGCTGTGTTTTCATAGTCTGGATGCCTCCGGCGGGAGTATTTCTGGCAAAATGATGAGGGTTATTCGCCGCGCGGGTAGCGCTGGCTTTCTTCGAGGATGTTCAGGTCCATGTGGTTGCGCATGTAGCGTTCGGACGCCTTCTGCAGCGGCTGGTAGTCCCACGGGTAGTAGGCCCCGTTGCGCAAAGCCTCGTAGACCACCCAGCGGCAAGCCTGTGACTGGCGCACGGCTGCGTCGAATTGGGCGAGATCCCAGCGCGCCTCGGATTTGGCGCGGAGCTGAGTAAGCGTGCCTTGGTGTGCTGGGTCGTCGGCGACATTGTTGAGTTCAAGCGGGTCGGCCTCAAGATCGAACAGTTGTTCGGGGTCCAGAGCGCATCTGGTGTATTTCCATTTCCCGTAGCGCAGGCAGACCAGCGGTGCGTAAGAGCCTTCGGCGGCGTATTCCATCGCCACCGGCGTGTCGCGGCTGCCGCCCTGCCCCAAGGGCACAAGGCTTTCGCCAGTCGTCCAGGGTTCAACCTCGGACATGTCGATGCCGGCCAGATCACAGAGGGTGGGTGTTACGTCGATGTTGCTGACGGGGGTTTCATTGAGGCCCGGTGCCATATCGGGGCTGGCAATCATCAAAGGCACGCGGGCGGAGCCCTCAAAGAAGGACATTTTAAACCACAGGCCGCGTTCGCCCAGCATGTCGCCGTGGTCAGAGACAAAGAGGATGGTCGCCTCTTGTCGCGTGTCCTCCAGTGTTTGGAGGAGTTCGCCCACCTTGTCATCCAGATAGGAGATATTCGCGAAATACGCGCGGCGGGCGCGTTTGATGTGGTCGTCTGTGATCGTGAAGTTGTCGCGGTCGTTGGCATCGAGGATGCGCTGCGAATGCGCGTCCTGCTCCTCATAGGGAATCGGGCCGACCTCTGGCATCAGATGGTCGCAGTTTTCGTAAAGATCCCAGTATTTCTTGCGTGCAACGTAGGGGTCGTGCGGGTGCGTGAAACTGACAGTCAGGCACCACGGGCGATCATCGTGGCCGCGTGCGAGGTCATAGAGTTTGCGGGTCGCGTTGTAGGCCACCTCGTCGTCGTATTCCATCTGGTTGGTGATTTCGGCCACGCCAGCGCCGGTGACCGACCCCATGTTGTGATACCACCAGTCAATCCGCTCGCCCGGTTTGCGGTAGTCAGGCGTCCAGCCGAAATCGGCGGGGTAAATATCGGTGGTCAAACGTTCTTCAAAGCCGTGCATCTGGTCGGGACCGACGAAATGCATCTTGCCGGACAAGCAGGTCTGATAACCCGCGCGCCGCAGGTGGTGCGCGTAGGTCGGGATGGTGGAGGAAAATTCGGCCGCATTGTCATAAACACCCGTGCGCGATGGCAGAAGGCCCGACATAAATGACGCCCGGCCCGGTGCGCAAAGAGGAGACGCAGTGTAGCAGTTCTGGAAGCGGGTTGACCGCGCCGCCAGTTTCTTGAGGTATGGCGCGTGCAACCAATCGGCAGGGCCGTCCGGGAAGAAGGTGCCGTTCAACTGGTCGACCATGATGATCAGGATATTCGGTTTGCTCATTGGGGGCGTCCTTCCAGTTCCATCCGCAACAGCGCCAGCACCTGAGCTGCGGCATCGGTGTCATCAGGTGCATTGCGCGCAAGACCTTGCCGCAGATAAAGCCCGTCGATCAGGCCTGCGAGGCGCTCCGCGGCACCCTTTGCCGCTGTCCCAATCAAAGGGCGAAGATCATGCATCAGGTTGCTGCGCAGGCGGCGCTGGTAGATCCGCAAAAGCCTGTGCGCCTCAGGCGAGGTCTGGGCCAGCACATAGAAATTCAGCCATGCCGCGATGACAGCCGGTTGAAAGTTCGTCGAGCCAAAGCTTGCATGGATGATGGCCTCAAGCCGTGCGCGGTGGCCGCTGGATTGCTCAAGTGCTGTTCGGACTTCGCTTGCATAGATGCCCAGCGTATGGCGCATCGCCGCCAGAAAGATCTGATCCTTGCCGCCAAAGTAGTGATGCGCCAACGCCGAGGACATGCCGGCGCGCTTTGCGATATTGCTGACCGTCACATCCAAGTTGCCAACCGCCCCGATTTCATCAATCGTTGCTTTCACGAGGGCCGCGCGGCGGATAGGTTCCATGCCAAGCTTGGGCATCTGTTTTCCTTATCAGTTGACGCAGGCCATTAAAATTGTTCTTTATTGACTCGTCAATCAAGAAAAACCAGGGAGACCCCGAATGAAACTGAAGTCATCTTTATCGGCAATGGCGATCGTCGCCGCAGCGCCTGTATTTGCAGACTGCGAAACCATCACATTCTCTGACGTCGGCTGGACCGACATTACGGCGACCACGGCAGCAACCACCGTCGTGCTTGAAGCATTGGGCTATGAAACTGACATCAAGGTCCTTTCGGTTCCTGTGACCTATATCTCGCTTGCAGAAGGCGACGTTGACGTCTTCTTGGGCAACTGGATGCCAACGATGGAAGCTGACATCGCGCCCTACCGCGAGGCCGGCACCGTCGATACCGTGCGCGCCAACCTTGAAGGTGCGAAATACACGCTGGCCACAAACGCCGCAGGCGCGGCGCTGGGCATTGATAACTTCGACGATCTGGCCGCCAATGCCGATGAGCTTGACGCCAAAATCTACGGCATTGAGCCCGGCAACGACGGAAACCGCCTGATTATGGATATGATCGCCGCAGACGCCTTTGGACTTGGCAGCGCGGACTTCGAAGTCGTCGAAAGCTCTGAGCAGGGTATGCTCGCGCAGGTGGACCGTGCCACAGGCCGCGATGAGCCGATCATCTTCCTTGGCTGGGAACCGCACCCGATGAACGCCAACTTTGACATGACCTACCTTGAAGGCGGCGACGACTGGTTCGGACCAAACCTTGGCGGCGCGACGGTCTTTACCAATACGACAGCCGGTTTTGCTGAAAGCTGCCCCAATGTCGGCGCGCTTCTCAACAACCTTGAATTCTCGCTTGCCATGGAGAACGAGATCATGGGCGCGATCCTCAACGATGGCGAAGACCCTGCGGATGCGGCAACAGCATGGCTCTCGGCAAACCCCGATGCCTATATGGCGTGGCTTGATGGCGTTACGACCAAAGACGGCGGTGATGCCGTTGCGGCCGTCAAAGCGTCCTTGGACATGTAAAACTGAAATGAAGGCGAGGTCAGGTGACCTCGCCTTTTTTCATGCGTAAAGGGGAGCGGCATGGACTGGTTGACAGAAAACAAGATACCGATCGGGGATTGGGCCGAAACGATCTTTGACTGGCTCAATGACAGTCTTGGTTTCTTCTTTGACTGGCTCTCTGAGGTCATGGAGGCGCTGATTGACGGCATCTTGTGGGTGCTTGAGACCCCGCACCCTTTGATCGTGATTGCTGCCTTTGCCACCCTCACATGGGTATTACAGCGCAATTGGAAAACCCCGCTTTTCGTCGTGCTCGGATTTCTCTTCATTCTTAATCAGGACTACTGGGAAGAAACGCTTGAGTCGCTGACGCTCGTCCTGTCGGCCTGTGTCGTCTGCATGGGAATAGGTGTGCCCATCGGGATCGCCGCAGCGCACCGGCCGCGTCTTTACCAGGCGATGGCGCCTGTGCTCGACCTGATGCAGACACTGCCAACTTTCGTTTATCTGATTCCGGCAATCGTGTTTTTCGGCATCGGCATGGTGCCGGGGCTGATCGCGACGGTTATCTTCGTTGTGCCTGCGCCTATCAGATTGACCCATCTAGGCATATCATCGACGCCAACGGCACTTCTGGAAGCGGCAGAGGCGTTTGGCGCGACAAAGCGGCAGGTCCTTTTCAAGGTTGAGCTACCATCCGCCCTGCCACAGATCATGACCGGCCTGAACCAGACCATCATGCTGTCGCTCTCGATGGTTGTGATTGCGGCCTTGGTCGGCGCAAGCGGACTTGGCGTGCCCGTCGTGCGCGCACTGAACACGGTAAATACATCACTCGGCTTTGAAAGCGGCTTTGTGATTGTGGTGGTCGCGATCATGCTGGACCGGATGCTGCGGGTGAAACAGAAATGAATGCTGTTGAGTTTGATAACGTCTCCATCGTTTTCGGAGACAAACCTGCCACCGCCCTGCCCCTGATGGACGAAGGGCTGGAACGGCCCGAAATCCGCGAGCGCACGAACCAGATTTTGGGGGTGCATAACTGCTCACTCAATGTTGAGGCGGGCGAGATCCTCGTGCTGATGGGCCTGTCGGGTTCTGGCAAATCGACGCTGCTGCGGTCGGTCAACGGGTTGAACCCCGTGATCCGCGGGGCAGTCAGGATCAACGATGGGGACTGGTCCTGCGATGTGGTGAATTGCTCGTCTGCCGACCTGAGGCGGGTCCGGCGCGAATGCGTGTCGATGGTGTTCCAACAATTCGGCTTGCTGCCATGGCGTTCGGTCCGCGACAACGTCGGGCTTGGCCTTGAACTGGCCGGAATGGAAAAATCCGCACGGCTGAAACGCGTCGATCAGGAGCTTGAGATGGTGGGCCTCGCCGACCGCGCCGATGCGCTTGTGGGCGAATTGTCAGGAGGGATGCAGCAGCGCGTGGGCCTTGCCCGTGCCTTTGCGACCGATGCGCCGATCCTACTGATGGACGAACCGTTTTCTGCTCTCGATCCGCTGATCCGCACGCGGTTGCAGGATGAACTGCTGGAGCTGCAAAGCCAGCGCGGGCGCACAATTATCTTCGTGAGCCACGATCTGGACGAAGCCTTCAAGATCGGGAACCGCATCGCCATTATGGAAGGTGGGCGCATCGTGCAATGTGGCACGCCGCGCGATATCTTCACCAATCCGGCGAATGAGTATGTGGCCGACTTTGTTGCGCATATGAATCCGCTCGGCGTGCTGACTGCCCGTGATGTGATGGTCGCCGGAAGCGCTGACGGTCTTGCAGTTGATGCCGAAACGCCCGTTCAAGAGATTATCCAGATTCTGAAGGGTGGCACGTTGCAAGTGACCGAAAACGCTCACCCTATCGGGCATATTACGCAAGCCTCGGTTCTGGCCCGCCTCGCGCCTGCGCCGACAGATTAGGTCTCGCAGCCCCATCACATAGGCAAAGTCGGGCAAATTCAGACTTTGGTTGCGTTCGTAGCGGGTGTCAGTTTGCGTCGGGCTACGGCCTCGCGCCATGTGATAAAGCTGACCGAGGCCATGATCACGGCCCCGCCAAGAATGACCCAGCCATCGACTGCTTCGCCAAAGACCACCGCACCCAGTGTGACGGCCCAGACGAGTTGCAAGAACGTCACCGGTTGCGTGACTGTCAGCGGCGCGGCAGCAAAGGCCAGTGTCATCGTGTAGTGCCCCGCCGTGGCGAAACACGCGACAAGGAAAAGCCATGCCAGCTGTTCCAGCGTTGGCGTCACCCACACAGCAATCGCAAAGGGTGCGAGGCCGACTGTGACTGTGATCGACAACATGCCAACAACCACAGGCGCAGAGACTTCGCCGGACAGTTGCTTGGCGATCAAATAGCCTGCCGCGAAAAAGATAGCCGTGCCCAACATCGCGATATGGCCGATCTCGACAGCCTTCATACCGGGACGCAAGATAATCACAGCACCAATCAGCGCGATGATCACTGCGGCAAGCCTGCGTGGGGGCAGCCTCTCGCCCAGAAACAGTGCCGCGCCAAGCGAAACATAGACCGGTGAGAGGTAGTTCATCGCCGTTACTTCCGCGATCGGGATGCGTGCCATTGCAAAGAACCACAGGATCACTGCAAGCGTGTGCATCGCGCCCCGCGCCCAGAAAAGTTTCTTTTGCCGACTGGTCAGATGTGCGGCCAGAATCGGCCTGATCATTGGCAGCAGAAACACCAGCCCCAACACGTAGCGCAGAAAAGCGGCCTGAGCGGCGGGCACGTCGCTGCCTACATGTTTGACCACGGCTGTCACACCGACAAACATCAAGCCCGTAACGACCATCCAAAAGACGCCGAGGACAGGTCTGGACTGGTTTTGTGTTTCCATGCGCTATGGGTCGCACCGTGGTGTGGGTGGTGCAACATAAATCGCTGGATGCCGCGCGCGTGAGGCCGTAACACAGGACACATGAAGATACTCTTTCTTGGCGATGTTATGGGCCGCGCGGGGCGCGCTGCTGTCACCAGCCACCTGCCCCGCCTGCGCGATGCGTGGAAACTCGATTTCGTTGTCGTGAACGGTGAAAACGCAACCGGCGGCATGGGCCTTTCAGAGGCGCATGCGAAGATACTCCTCGACGCAGGTGCGGACGTGGTTACCTTGGGCGACCATGCGTTCGATCAAAAGGACATGCTGGCCTTTATCGAAAAAGAACAGCGTATTATCCGCCCGATGAATTACTCCAAGGCCGCGCCGGGTGTAGGGGCGCGGGTCTACAATGCCCCGAACGGCCGCAAGGTGCTTGTGGCGCAGGTTCTTGGGCAGGTTTTCATGAAGCGCCCTTTTGATGACCCGTTCTCGGCACTTGATGCGGTGTTGCGGCAATACCCCATGGGCGGTCAGGTCGCAGCAAGTCTGATTGATGTCCACTGCGAAGCGACGTCCGAAAAAATGGCGACCGGGCACTTCTGCGATGGCCGCGCAAGTATTGTCGTGGGCACCCATACCCATGTGCCAACCTCTGACGCGATGATCCTGTCAGGCGGCACTGCCTATCTCACCGACGCGGGCATGTGCGGCGATTATAACTCGGTCATCGGGATGGAAAAAACCGAACCGCTTCGCCGGTTCATAACGGGAATGCCCAAGTCACGGTTCACACCTGCGATGGAGGATGCCACCCTTTCCGGTCTCTATGTGGAAACGGATAACCTGACGGGCAAGGCCACAAGGGTCGAGATGGTGCGTCAAGGCGGACGCTTGCAACAGGCCGGTCCCGCATGAGCGAATCCCGCATGCGGTTGACGGCGGTTCTGCTGCTTTTGGGATGTGGTTGGGGGTTGACGCAGCCTTTGGTCAAGATCACCGTCAGCGCTGGCTATCAGCCACTGGGGCTTGTCTTCTGGCAACTCCTCATCGGCGCAATTATTCTCGGGGTTTTTCAATGGCACCGATTGAAACGCCTACCATTCACCCCGATGACGCTGTTGGTCTGGCTTGTGATTGCATTGATCGGCACGATCATTCCGAACTCTTCAAGCTATCGCGCCGCCTTTCATCTGCCTTCTGGTGTGATGTCGATCGTCATTGCGACCATCCCGTTGATGGCATTCCCGATGGCCGTCGCCCTCGGCAATGACCATTTTTCCTGGCGCAGGTTAGCCGGACTGATGCTTGGGTTGGTCGGGGTCGGCCTGATCGCCCTGCCAGAAGCCAGCTTGCCAGAACGCGCGATGGTCGCGTTCCTGCCTTTGGCGCTTGTGGCCCCGTTTTGTTATGCGCTTGAAGGCAATATTGTCGCACGCTGGGGCACTGCGGGTCTTGACCCGATACAAGTCTTGTTTGGCGCCTCGGCCTTGGGCGCCGTGATCGCTCTGCCGCTTGCCCTGATCTCGGGCCAGTTTTTCGTGCCGCAAGCCCCTTTCATTTTGGCAGACTTTACCTTGGTGCTGGGCTCATTCGTCCATGTCGTTGTCTATGCGGGGTATGTCTGGCTGATCGGACGTGCCGGAGCCGTCTTTGCAGGACAGGTCAGCTATGTCGTGACCGGATCAGGTGTGATGTGGGCCATCATTCTTCTGAGTGAAAGCTATAGCATTTGGGTTTGGGCGGCTTTGGCATTAATGTTGGTTGGCATCTCGCAAGTCCGGCCTAGAGTTTCCGAGCAGCAAGCGGTTTTGGACACTTAATACCTATGGATCAGCTCTTTCCACTGACACAAATGCAAGGCGCCATCCTGACGATGGTTGTCGTGCTCGGTATGTTTGCGATGTTCTTGCGCGAAAGCTACCCAACAGAAGTCATCGCCATGGGTGGCATGTCTTTGCTGCTGGCGACCGGCGTTTTGCCTTACGAAGATGCTGTGGCTGTCCTGTCAAATCCTGCGCCGTGGACCATCGCCGCCATGTTTGTGATCGTCGGCGCACTCGTGCGGACCGGAGCTCTTAGCGCAATGACAGAGATTGCTGAGCGTCAAGCACGCATCAGTCCAGCGCGCGCGATCGCCGGGGGATTGGTCTTTGTGGCCTTTGCCAGTGCGATCATGAACAACACACCGCTCGTGGTCGTCATGATCCCGGTCTTTGTCCAACTCGCGAGGACGCTTGGCACATCGGCCTCAAAGCTGCTGATCCCTCTGAGCTACGCTGCGATTGTCGGTGGCACGATGACCCTGCTCGGCACTTCGACAAACCTGCTGGTAGACGGTGTCGCGCGCGCCTCGGGGCTACGCCCTTTTGGTATTCTGGAAATCCTGCCGGTGGGTCTGGTCGTCGTCGCATGGACATTCACATACCTCTATTTCATGGCACCCCGCCTTCTGCCTGATCGGCAAAGCATGGCCACAATGCTGTCCGACCGCTCCAAGAAGAAGTTCTTCTCTGAAGCGATCATCCCGCCGGACAGCAATCTGATCGGGCGCGAAGTCACCGATGTGCAGTTGTTCAAGCGCGACGGTGTTCGGTTGATCGACGTTGTCAGAGGTGACCAGTCGCTCCGTCGCAACCTCAAGGATGTGACCCTGCAAGTCGGCGATCGTGTCGTCTTGCGGACGGAAATGACCGAATTGCTGTCATTGCAACGCAACAAGGAACTCAGACGTGTTGATCAGCTCTCGGCGGTCGAAACCAAAACTGTTGAGGTGTTGATCACCCCGAACTGCAAGATGGTCGGTCGCAGAATGGGTGCAATGCGCCTGCGGCGGCGCTATTCGGTTTATCCGCTTGCCGTTCACCGGCGTGATGCAAACATCAGCAACCAGATTGATGAGATCGTCATCCGGGTCGGAGACACGATCCTTTTGGAAGGTGCACCCGAAGACATTCAGCGATTGGCTGAGGACATGAACCTTGGTGATGTCTCTGAAGCCTCGCAGCGCGCCTATCGCCGCAATCGCGCGCCCGTGGCCGTTGCCGTGTTGCTAGGTGTCGTGACATTGGCGGCATTGGGGGTCGCGCCGATCCTGATGCTCGCTATTCTGGGCGTCACCTTGGTGCTGCTGTTCCGCTGCATTGATGCGGACGAGGCGTTTTCATTCATTGATGGCCGTCTTCTGGCCCTGATCTTTGCCATGCTTGGCGTCGGTTCTGCGTTGCAGTCATCAGGAGCGGTGGGGATGATTGCCGATACGCTCTCGCCTGTGATGATGGTGCTGCCGCCCTTCTTCGTTGTGCTCTGTGTCTATCTGCTCTCAAGCATCCTGACTGAGCTTGTCTCGAACAACGCTGTAGCTGTCGTCATGACACCCATTGCCATCGGCTTGGCCAGTGCCTTGGGTGTCGATCCGCGGCCATTGGTGGTTGCGGTCATGATTGCGGCAAGCGCAAGTTTTGCCACGCCAATCGGCTATCAAACCAATACACTGGTCTATGGCCCCGGAGGCTACAAATTTGCTGACTTCCTGAAATTCGGCATTCCGCTGAATCTGTCGCTCGCCCCGATTGTGTCTTTCGTCATCCCCTTTATCTGGCCGCTCTAGGCGGGGTTGCGGGTCCCCGACGGGATGCCATATAGAGACGCAGATTTTCCGCGATTATCAGATGAGGTTTCTTCATGGCCGGCCATTCAAAATGGGCAAACATCCAGCACCGCAAGGGACGTCAGGATAAACTGCGTTCAAAGCTTTTTTCCAAGCTTGCCAAGGAAATCACCGTCGCCGCGAAGATGGGCGATCCCGACCCTGAAAAGAACCCGCGCCTGCGACTTGCCGTAAAGGAAGCCAAATCAAACTCTGTTCCGAAGGACGTGATCGAGCGGGCGATCAAGAAGTCACAAGGCGGCGACGCTGAGAACTACGACGAAATCCGTTATGAGGGCTACGGCCCCGGTGGTGTCGCCGTCATCGTCGAAGCCATGACCGATAACCGCAACCGCACAGCGTCGACGGTGCGATCAACGTTCTCGAAGAATGGTGGTAACCTTGGTGAGACCGGCTCTGTCGGCTTCATGTTCGATCGCAAGGGTGAAGTTGTCTATCCCGCCTCTGTCGGTGATGCGGATACCGTAATGATGGCGGCCATTGAAGCCGGTGCGGAAGATGTGCAGTCCGATGAAGACAACCATGTCATCATTTGCGCTGACACGGACCTCAATGACGTCGCAAACGCGCTGGAAGCAGATCTGGGCGAGAGCGAGTCAACAAAGCTGATCTGGAAACCCAACATGACGACCGAGGTCGATCTTGAAGGGCTGACAAAGCTGATGAAGCTCCTCGATACGCTTGAAGAGGACGACGATGTTCAGCGCGTCACGGCCAACTTTGAAGCATCCGACGACGTAATGGCAGCCTTCGCCGACGAGGGTTAAGCACGCTGCTTTCGCCGCGTTACGGCCGACTTCAGAAATTCATCCCAAACAACGCGGGGGATCAGGGTGTGATGATGCCCTGATCTGTCACGATCAAATCAAGCGGCTGGTCAGTGGCCTCAAGGGGGAGATCAGCGTCTTCCTGCGCTGCATAGGCGAAACCGATCGCCATCGTCGCTTGCTTTGACCGCAACCCTTCAAGCGTGCGGTCATAGAACCCGCCGCCGTAACCAAGCCGCCCGCCATCACGCGTAAACGCCACGAGTGGTACGATAAGGATCTGCGGCGTCATCCAGTCACCGGTTTGTGGTATTTTCGCGCCGAACTCTCCTTCGACCAGCGCGCTATCCGGTTCCCATATCCGAAATTTGAGCGGCTGCGCCGCGCCGATAATCACGGGCACGCCGACTGGTCCATGTACAGCAGCCTCTTGCATGGCTGGCAAGGGATCAATTTCGGTTCGCATGGGCATATAGCCAGCCAAAGGCACGCCGCGATAGCCAGCTAGCACCTCGCTGAGGTAACCAGCACAGGCAGCCCCGGGACGATGGGCCGCCTTTCGCCGCACAAAAGCCGCCGTGCGTGCGGATGACTTGTCGATCACAAGAGCCACACTGCGGCAAGACCGAGGAAAGCGAAAAAGCCGACAACGTCCGTCACGGTCGTCACAAACGCGCCCGAAGCCAAGGCCGGGTCGACGCCAAGCCGCTCAAGAATGACAGGGATGACCGTGCCTGCGAGCCCGGCGACAACGAGGTTGATCACCATTGCCACAGCAATAACGACGCCGAGCATAGGTGATCCGAACCACACGACGCCGACCACGCCCATCACCACGGCGAAGATCGCACCGTTGATCAACCCCACGAGAACTTCGCGCCGGATCACGCGCCAGACGTTTGCCGTGGTCAAGTCGCGCGTTGCCAACGCACGCACAGCCACTGTCAGTGACTGCGTCCCGGCATTCCCGCCCATGGACGCGACGATCGGCATCAAAACGGCGAGCGCGACAAGCCCGGCAATGGTTTCTTCAAACAGCGCAATGACGAGTGAAGCCAGAATGGCAGTGACCAGATTGACCGCAAGCCACGGAAACCGCTGTTTGGTCGTATCAATCACGCGGTCAGAAAGGCTCCCCTCACCGACACCGGCCAATCGCAGGATATCTTCCTCGGCTTCCTCTTCGAGAAACATCATGGCGTCATCGATAGTGATCACACCGACGATCCGGTCGTCGTCATCAACCACTGGTGCCGTGATCATGTGATAGTGGTTAATGGCCTGCGCCACCTCTTCGACATCTTGCTCAACATGGAACGTGCGGAAGCTGTCTTCGGTCAGTCTTTTGAGCGGCGTCGCGCGTGGATGACTGAGAATCCGGCCAAGTGTCACGTAACCGGTTGCCTTCAGTCGCGGGTCCACAAGAATGATATGGTAAAACTGATCTGGGAGGATCACGTCAGAGCGCAAGTAGTCGATCGCATCACCGACCGTCCAATCCTCAGGCGCACGCACCAGCTCTGACTGCATATGGCGGCCGGCTGACTCTTCGGGGTATGTGAGCGCCTGTTCGACCAAGACGCGGTCACCGGCATCCAGCGCGTCCAGCACTGCCTCTTGCTGTTCTTCATCAAGGTATTCGACGAGATCGACGACATCGTCGCTTTCGAGCTCACGCACCGCATCTGCCAACTCAGCAGGCGCGAGTTGCTCGATCACCTCTTCGCGCAAAGACTCGTCGAGTTCAGACAGCACTTCGCCTTCAAGTCCGCCCGGCCAGACGGTCAGAAGCTCGCGCCGCTGTCTCGCGTCGATTTGTTCTAGCAGGTGTGCAACGTCTGCCGCGTGCAATGGATCCAGCAGGCCCGCGACGCCCGGCCCGTCCTCTGCCTCGACAGCCTCAAGCACATCGGCACGCAAGCGTTCGGTGATACCGAATGCCTCATCTTCGGGGATCAATTCTTCTTCGGCCATGCTCTCTGTCCCTGCTTGCCCGCACCTTAATCCAAACGCGCAGTCGCACAACGGCGATTTCGGCGATTTACGCGCGCCTGAGGCAGACATATGTTGCGCGCATGACAAAACGACTGCTTTTGGGCCAGACGCTCTCTTTTTCTGCCAATCCGCTCCGCCAACCTTGGGAGGACTGCGTGCGCTTTGACAGCGCCGGAGGTGTCTTGATTGAAGGGTCACGTGTCGTAGCAGTCGACGGTGCCGCAAAGCTGCAATCAGCCCATCCCGATGCGATGGTGGTGGATTATGGAGATGCCCTCATTACAGCCGGGTTTGTGGATGCGCATATGCATTATCCGCAGACTGGCATGATCGCGAGTTGGGGCAAACAACTGATCGATTGGTTGAATACCTACACCTTCCCTGAGGAGGCGCGGTTCGGCGACCGAGCCTACGCCGATACGATTGCGCGCAGAACATGCGATCTTGCGATTGCACATGGCACGACGACGCTCACCAGTTTTTGCACAATCCATCCCGAAAGCGTCTCGGCCTTCTTCAGCGCCGCAGCAGAACGCAAGATGGCCGTTGTCGCCGGAAAAACCTGCATGGACCGCAATGCGCCCGAAAATCTGCGTGACTCGGCCCAATCCGCTTATGACGATAGCAAAAGGCTTTTGTCAGAATGGCACGGCAAGGGGCGCGCACACTACGCGATCACACCAAGGTTCTCGCCAACATCGACGCCAGATCAACTTGCGGCTCTGGGCGCGCTTTGGTCAGAGCACCCTGACTGCCTGATGCAGACACATCTTTCCGAACAGCATCCTGAAATCGCCTGGGTGCAAGACCTCTTTCCGGATGCACGGGACTATCTTGATACCTATGAGGCGTTCGGTCTGCTGGGGCCAAACGGCCTTTACGGCCATGCGATCCATCTGGAGCCGCGCGAGGTGGACCGTCTGTCAGAGGTTGGGGCCGCTGTCGTCCATTGCCCGACGTCGAACCTCTTTATCGGGTCAGGGCTTTTTGACGCGAACGGTCTTGCAAAGCGGGGGCTGCGTATTGGTCTCGCCACGGATACTGGCGGCGGCAGTTCTTTTTCGATGTTACGGACAATGGCGACAGCCTATGAGATCGGGCAGTTGCGCGGCACGGCATTACATCCGTCACAACTGATGTGGCTCGCGACGGAGGGTTCGGCGGAGGCACTGCATATGTCCGGCCAGATCGGGCACCTTGGCACTGGCGCGATGGCGGATATCACGGTTTTGGATCTGGCCTCGACAGATGCAATCGCGCAGCGCACTGCGCGCGCCGATGACATCTGGGATGCGCTCTTTCCGACCATCATGATGGGTGATGACCGCGCAATCAAAGATGTGTGGATTGCTGGCGAAAGGGCGTCAGCAGCCTGACGCGAGATTGAGCACCCAAATGTCACCTGCACGCCCGAGGCCATAATCTGTCATTCTTGCTGAAAGCATATTCCGGCGATGGCCCGGCGATGCAGCCCAATCTGCAAGAACCTCAGCCTCGGATCTCTGACCCATTGCGATGTTTTCGGCCGCAAACCGCAGGTCACAGCCTGACGCGGCCATTCGTGCCATCATCGTTGCACCATTCGGACCGTTTGGCGAACGATGGGAAAAATAGCCGCGCGCGCGCATATCATCAGCGTGAGCCTGTGCCGACCTTGTCAAAACCGCACTTTGTCGGACAGAACCAAGTCCGGCTTCCGCTCTGAAAGCGTTCAGCGCACGTGTGAAGTCATCAGTGGCGCGGACTGGTGCTTGCGAAACGTGGCCAATTTCCCGCGAAGGCGAGATTGGCACCGCAGCAACACAGGCCGTCAATGCCAAGAAAAGGGCGAGAATTGAGATGACCTTCACTGCGGGTTCCTGCTGGGCTGCTTTTCGTCGAAGACACACCACCTTTGTGGCCGCAGTTTGTCTGCACGAAAAGCGTCCGTTTATCCGTCAGCAAGTATTTGCGCGAGAGTGTTCTGTCGCGTGATTGCACTTGGCAAGTCGAACGAGACGACCTCCCCTTCAGAGACGATCTGGCGGCCCTCAACGAAAAGAGCATTCACGCGCGACCCGCCGGCAAGAAGAAACGCTGCCGGGTCCCACGAACCAGCCATCTCTACCGTGTCCAGATCCCAAACGGCGATATCAGCCCGTTTGCCAGGTGCAATCTGACCACAGTCTGTTCGGCCCAAAACGGCCGCACCTCCACGGGTGGCAATCTCAAGCGCCTCGCGCGTCGACATCGCGTCAGCGCCGCTTTGCACCCGCTGCAACAGCATGGCCTGTCGCGCTTCAAGTGCGATATTGCCGATGTCGTTGCTTGCTGAACCGTCCACTCCGAGGCTGACTGGGACGCCTGCGTCTCTCATCGCCCTGACAGGTGCAATGCCTGACCCCAATCTGCAGTTCGAACAGGGGCAATGCGCCACGCCTGTCTTTGTGCGTGCAAACAGATCAATCTCGCGGCCATCGAGTTTGACGCAATGCGCATGCCAAACGTCATCGCCCGTCCACCCGAGATCTTCGGCATATTGCCCCGGCCTAGATCCAAAGGTGGCAAGCGAGTAGGCGACATCTTCGTCATTCTCCGCCAGATGCGTATGCATCATCACCCCCTTGTCGCGGGCGAGAATTGCCGCGTCACGCATCAGGTCACGGCTCACCGAAAACGGGCTGCAAGGCGCAACGCCGACACGCACCATGGCGCCCGGTGCGGGATCGTGAAACGCATCGATGACCCTGATGCAGTCCTCCAGAATGGCGGCTTCGTTTTCGACAAGCGTGTCCGGCGGCAATCCACCGGCGCTTTCGCCGATGCTCATCGCGCCTCTTGTCGCATGAAAGCGCAAACCCACATCATTTGCGGCGGCGATGGTATCATCAAGACGCGCACCGTTCGGGTAGAGATAGAGATGATCAGAAGTCAGCGTACAGCCCGAAAGCGCTAGTTCCGCCAGACCGATTTGTGCCGAGATATACATCTCCTCTGGACCGAACCTTGCCCAAATCGGATAAAGCGTCTTCAGCCATCCGAAAAGTAGCGCATCCTGCGCGCCTGGCACAGCTCTGGTCAGTGTTTGATAGAGGTGATGGTGTGTATTCACGAGGCCCGGCGTAAGAAGCTTGCCCCTGGCATCGAAGATCGTGGCCCCGACCGTTTCAAGTCCCGGCCCGACGTCGACAATCACGCCCTTGCTGATCAGCACGTCCTGATTTTGAAGTTCCCGCCTTTGATCATCCATCGTCAGGATGATCTGTGCGTCCTTGATCAATAAATCAGGCACGAAGACTTGCCTTCAGTTGTGACATCGCCTCTGTGTGAATTTCGGGGTTGGCAGCGGCAAGCGCACGGCCACCGGCGTGGGCCGGTCCGCCTTCCCAGTCTGTCACCATGCCGCCCGCCGCCTCAATAACGGCTATGGGGGCTTGAATATCGTAAGCATTCAGCCCCGCCTCGATGACCAGATCAATCTGCCCTGCGGCCAAAAGGGCATAGGCGTAGCAATCCATCCCGTAGCGTGTCAGCCGCGCCCTTCCCGCGACGCTCTCGAATGCGCGGCGCTCAGCCGGTTCGCCTACCTCTGGAAACGTGGTGAACACGGTCGCTTCGTTCAAGGCGCGAGGCGGACGGGTCTGAAGCGCAGTCTCACCCTGCGGGCCGCGGACACGCGCCTTGCCAAACCCTCCGGTAAACCGTTCGCCAATATAGGGTTGATCAATGATGCCAAGCACTGGCCCGGATGCATCGCCGACGGCAATCAGGACGCCCCACGTCGGTGTGCCGCTGATGAATCCGCGTGTCCCGTCAATCGGGTCCAGCACCCATGTGAGCCCTGTCGTGCCTTCAGTGACACCGTGTTCCTCGCCCAGTATGCCGTCCTGTGGTCTTTGAGCGGACAAAATCTCGCGCATCGCGGCCTCGGCGTCACGATCAGCGATTGTCACGGGATCGAAATGGTCGCCACTTTTGTCTTCAGCACGCAAGCTGGGCTGCCGGAAATGTCGAAGGGTCACCTCGCGCGCAGCATCTGCCAACGCATTGGCAACGCCTAAAAGCTCATCCTGGAGTGACTTTTCCAGCGTCATATTGGTGTCCCTTCCCGTGTCGCACTCACCAAAGCCGGTAGCGTTTCTCTCACGGGAAGGTCAAGCACAGTCGCCAGACGGGCGTCAGGCAGCCTCGCTCAGGACCCTTGCCAGGTCGAACAGGCGGCGCCGCTGATTTTCCGGAATTGCGTAATAGGACCGCAACAGCTCAAGCGCTTCCTTGTCTGTCAGAATATCACCGGGCAGGTCATTCGGCTTGCCAGCCGATTTCTGATCCTCGCTCAATCCTTCGAAAAAGAAGGCCACATCAACATTCAGGACATTCGCGATATCCCAAAGGCGCGATGCGCTGACCCGGTTCATGCCGGTTTCGTATTTCTGAATTTGCTGGAATTTGATTCCAACCGCCTCAGCAAGTTGTTGCTGGGTCGTTCCGTTCATCCAGCGCCGATGGCGAATACGCTTACCGACATGGACGTCTACTGGGTGTTTCATTTCACTTCCTTACTCTTCACGATCATGACTTCACCGGTACGTCCGGCACCAGAGACCAACACACTGCCCCTGAACATCATACTGTTCGCCCGTCTTGCATGAACCGACCCCAACAAACACGCAACGGTTGCATGTGGGTTCCTACCCTTAAAGACAGGCTATTGCTTAAACCTAGCAGGTTTTCGCCGAAAAATCTCCATTTTACTTCCACCGTGTCTAAGTCGATAAGCGTAATGAAGCCCTAACAATGATGAGGAAAAACAGAATGCGCGCTTTTCAGGTTACTTCGTTTGATGCTCCACCTGAAGTTGTCGAGCTGCCCGATCCAGAGCCGAAACCCGGCGAGGTCCTGCTCGATATCAGCGCGTGCGGCCTGAATTTCGCCGATTTGCTTATGTCGACCGGCCGTTACCAAGACACCCCTGAGCCGCCATTCACGCTCGGCATGGAGGTTTGCGGCACGGTGGCTGCGTTGGGTGAAGGCGTCACTGAGCCTGCAATCGGGACGCGCGTCGCCGTCTTTGGCGGTCAAGGCGGACTCGCGGAAAAAGGGTGTTTTCCCGCAGCCCTATGCCGACCGGTTCCTGACACGATGGACGACACATCTGCCGCGGCTTTCATGGTCGCCTACGGGACCTCACATCTTGTGCTGACCAGACGCGCCAGGTTGCAAGAAGGCGAGACGCTGCTTGTGCTCGGTGCAGCCGGCGGTGTCGGCCTGACAGCTATCGAGGTGGGCAAGGCGTTGGGCGCGCGGGTGATCGCTGTGGCGCGCGGCGCCGACAAACTCGAGGTCGCCAAAGCAGCCGGTGCTGATCATCTGATTGACAGCGACACCGACGATATCAAGGCCGCGGTGAAGGCGCTCGGGGGCGCAGATGTTGTCTACGATCCGGTGGGGGGTGACGCGTTCAAAGCGGCACTGGGCGCCTGCAACAGAGAAGCGCGCGTGATCGTCATTGGCTTTGCCAGCGGTGACGTGCCGCAGATTCCGGCGAACATTCTTCTGGTCAAGAATATCACCGTCATCGGCTTCTATTGGGGCGGGTATCTGAAATTCAACGCAGAGGCGCTGAGCGACAGCCTGGCAGAACTCATGGAATGGCACGCTTTAGGGAAACTCAAACCGCACGTCAGTCACACACTGCTGCTCACGGATGCTGCCGAAGCGCTAGACTTGCTTCGAACGCGGAAATCGACAGGTAAGGTGGTCGTCACGCCTTAACGAGCTGCGGCTTCAGCGAAGGTGTCGCGTAGGCGTGTGCCAGAATATCGGCCATGACCTCGCTTGGGTGGTCATCAGGTTCCTGAACGTAAAGATTGATGTTCTGCGTCTTAAGCGGCGGTAGTATGCCACCATGATCAATCACCTCGGTATGAGTTGGCAAGCTGCCTTTGAGCGCGACATGCACTGCCAGATCGGCGCTGACGGCAGCCTCGACCGCATTATCCATCTCTGACTCAACGGCCATGTACCACTCGTTGCCGTTTGCATTGAGCGCACGCAACACACCGCTGCGAAAGATACAATTGCTGCAGAAGGCAACTGGCAAGGGGGACTTTCGCCATGCGGTGCCGTTCTTGGCGCCCGCCCACAGCAGAGGCAGTTCAACCATCACTTTTCCGCCAGGCCCGCAGGCTTCCTCTGTCGTCACAATAAGGTCCACCTCTCCGCGCGAAAACATATCAAGCAGCTTGCGCGTTGGTGCGGAGATCAGCCTCACATTCATGCGTGGAAATTCTGCGGCAAATCGCTTCAACACGTTCGGGATCGCCGGATAGATCACGTCATGCGGCACGCCCAAACGAAGCTCACCTTCGTATTCGGTGGCGGTAAGCCGCGAGTAGACCTCATCATTGATGGCCAACAACCGGCGCGCATAACCCAAAAGCTGCTCGCCCGCCGGAGTGACCGAAATAGATCGTGCTGTGCGGTCCAGCAACTTCTGGTCAAGCGACTCCTCAAGTCGTTTCAGCTGCATGGACACCGCCGACTGCGTGAGGTTCAGAACACCAGCGGCTCTGGTGACACCGCCACTTTCGGCGACGGCAACAAATGACCTGAGTGCAGTCAAATCGAGGTTCCGCGGCATATCAAATTCCTTGATGCTTGCTTTCAAACATATTCGTTTTTCTTATGGCATCATCCTGCATATGTATCAAGCATCGAAATACGAACTGCCGCATTGATCACGAATGGAGATATCAGATGAGCATCTCAGTTTACCACGCCACCCAGAAATCAACCGCGAGCGGCATCTCCCGTTTGCTGCCTGGCGCAATCATCAAGATGTTTGCGTTGGCAAGACAGCGCCGCGCTCTCGATGAACTGCCCGATCATCTGCTTGAAGACATCGGCAAGACACGGGTCGAGGCCGCAAAAGAAGCAGCCCGCGCACCTTGGGATGTGCCTGCTTACTGGCGTGGTTAGATCGAAAAACAGGCGGAGTGCGACATTCCCGCCCAAAACGATCAGAATTAACCGAATGAGCACATGAGAGCCTTGAAAAACTGGACGTCGCTGCCAATATCCTTCCCAAGGATGCCGGAAGCGGCGCCGCTGTTTATTTTGGAGGACATTATGGCTCAATATGAGACAGTCAAAACGGTCGGCGGGGTCCGCACGGCCGCTATCGACGAAGGGCTCCGCGCCCACATGAACAAAGTCTACGGAACAATGTCCGTAGGTATGCTGATCACATTTGCTGTTGCATGGGCGATTGGTACATCGCCAGCCCTGCTTGGCATCTTCCGTGATCCTGTGACACTGCAGCCAAACATTCTCGGCTGGATTGTGATGTTTGCACCGTTGGCCATGGTTTTTGGCTTCGGTGCCATGATCAACCGCTTCTCCGCGGCCGCAGCGCAGACGTTCTTTTACGTGTTTGCTGCCGTTATGGGTCTGTCGTTGTCGTGGATCTTCGTGGCCTTCACCGGCCTGTCGATTGCAAACGTCTTCTTGATCACATCGATCGCCTTCGCTGGTCTTAGCCTCTACGGTTACACCACAAAGAAGGACCTGTCCGGCTGGGGTACATTCCTTGTAATGGGTGTGATTGGTCTGGTCGTTGCGATGATTGTAAACATCTTCCTGCAGTCGCCAGCGATCATGTTCGCAATCTCCGTCCTTGGTGTGCTGATCTTTGCGGGCCTCACCGCATATGACACGCAGCGGATCAAGTCTGAGTATGTCGCACACGCACAGCACGGCGATCAGGAATGGTTGGCGAAATCGGCAATCATGGGAGCGTTGAACCTGTATCTGAACTTCATCAACATGTTCATCTTCCTGCTGCAACTGTTCGGCAATCGCGAATAACGCTTGAAGAACCTGAACGATTTGGGGCTGATGGAAACATCAGCCCCTTTTCTTTTGCGCAAAGGCTACAGGTCCCAATGTCACTGCCAATCACATCCCTCTCTGCCATCTTTGCGGCCGCTCTGATCACGGTCCTGACGGTGCAGGTGATCAGGCTCAGGCGCAAGGACGGGGTTGTGCTTGGCGATAACGGGGACCGGGTCCTCGCAAAAGCGATCAGGGGTCACGCCAACGCTACAGAACAGTTGCCTATCGCGCTCATCCTCATGGGGCTCGCAGAAGTTCAGGGCGCGCCACCCGCGTTGTTGTGGCTGTCAGCAGCAGCGCTGATCGCTGGGCGGACTATGCATGCCACCTACTTCGGCATTCACGGCATGCACTGGAAGCTGCGCTTCTACGGTATGTGGCTGACCTTCGCAGCGCAGGTCTTGCTCATCCTGTCTTTGCTGATTGCACTGCTCAGCTGACACCTATCACTTTGCCCAAATACTCCGGGGTGAGCGGCCATGGGCCGCGAGGGGCAGCGCCCCTTCTCTCTTGCGCCAAAGAAAAAGGCCGCACTCAGGTGCGGCCTTCTCACTGTCCAGTACGGCAGATCGCTTACTTGATCTTGCCTTCTTTATAGTCGACGTGCTTGCGCGCAACGGGATCGTACTTCTTGATGACCATTTTCTCGGTCATTGTACGCGCGTTCTTCTTTGTCACATAGAAATGCCCGGTCCCCGCAGTGGAGTTCAGGCGGATCTTGATGGTGGTTGGCTTCGCCATGTCTCATCTCTCCTGATTGCGGGCCACTTCGGCACGACGCATGAATCTCGATTGAAGCTGCCTTTTACCCTTGGCATCCTGCGAGTCAACCGCAAACGCACGTCAAATAGGCCGAATATGCGCGGACGGCCTATAAGCCGGATTCTGTCCTCCGCCAAAGGCGGATGGATGACCATTCATCTGGAGCGTCTGTTGCCAGACGCCCTCTAGCTGCCAACCCGAACCACATGAGCCTCAAGCCTGCCCGTGGCTGATATCCTGCGAGCAGGATCACCACCACGCGTGGTCCCTATTTGGCATTGCTCCCGGTGGGGCTTGCCATGCCGCTGGTGTTGCCACCCGCGCGGTGGGCTCTTACCCCACCGTTTCACCTTTTCCTGTCCCGCAGGACAGGTAGTCTGTTCTCTGTGGCGCTATCCCTAGGGTTACCCCCGCCGGGCGTTACCCGGCACCGTGCTTTTCGGAGTCCGGACTTTCCTCGAACCTCAAGGCCCGCGGCCATCCAGCCATCCGCGCGAGACCGCAGTTAGGCGCTCGGCGCGCTGTCGTCAACGGGGAAGCGTCTGGCAAGGTCGGTGATGATTGCCACATCAGTTGCATCACGTGGCCCCTCGTGGCGCGGACGGAAACGCAGGCGAAGTGTCTTCAGAAGAAGTTCAGGGTCATCCGTCGCCGTATAGCCAAAGCGCCGCATCAACGCGCCAAAATCATTGTCGGATATCTCCGCTTCATCGCGGCTATCTGGCCAAACCGCATGGCCTTCCAGTGCCAGCCTGCGCCAGTCAAAGCGCACCCCCGGGTCGATCTTCCGCCCTGGTGCCATATCTGAATGCCCGATCACGCGTTCAGGCGGGATCTGCCAGCGGCTGCGAATATCGCTCAACAGCTCGGTTAATGAATCCATCTGTGCAGCAGTGAAAGGCGCAAAACCCGAATTAGCCAACTCGATCCCAATGGAGCGGCTGTTGACGTCAGTGACTTGGCCCCACGCTCCGGCACCAGCGTGCCACGCGCGTTGTTCTTCCGGCACCAGTGACAGCACGTCACCGCCCTCCGAAATCAAATAATGCGCCGAGACTTCGTTTTCCGGGTTACAAAGCGTTTTTGCTGCCGCCTCAGCTGATTGCATCGCCGTGTAGTGGATCACCAAAAGATCCGGCGTGGCTCCGCCGCGTCTTGGCCCACAGTTGGGCGAGGGGTGCGTGATCAGTCTCAGTTGCGGAAGGCTGCGATAAAGGGTGCGGGATCCCAACCACAGGCGAACCCATCACCATCCGGGTCAAGACCGCGGCGGTCACGCTCCGGACCGCCCCGCGCGAGGAAATCGCGCTGTGCCTCGTCGTCGGTTGGATATTCTGCGCAGTTGCGCTGGAAGCGCGAGTCGCTCGATAACAACGACCGGCTATACCACTCTTGGCCTTTCGCATTTGGCGCGTTGAGAGCGTATTCGACAATGTTCGGCCCGACGTTTGATGGTCGGTCAGGGACTGCCGTTGGCGCTACCTGTTCGCGCAAAGCAGCTTGGGCCGCGCGGCGCTCTGCATCGCTTTCAATCGTTTCCCGCTCTGAGACTGCCTCAAAGCTCTGTTCATCAGACAGCCCACTGGACCCGGCGAGTTGAGGCGCAGGGTTGCTTGGGCTGGCGTTTAGCCCCTGACTGCGTAGCGGGTCAGATCCGACATTCTGGGCGCCAGAGACGATCGGGGCAGCAGGCGCAACGCTTGTCTGACCGATGCCCGCTGCGGCAAGCTCCCCGCTCGTGACAGCCTGCTGTTGCGGTGACTGCGCAATCACAATCGGACCACTGCCGGGAATGGAGTTGACCTGTGCTTGCGGAATAAAAGTTCCCGGAGGCGACGAAAGCTGTGCTTCGCGGATGGCGCGCTCTGTGGGATCGTCAAAACCGATCCCCCGTTCGTTTGGAGGAACGACCGTCTGCGCGCACGCAGTCGCGCCGAGAATAGCAATGGCCAGGATGGAACTGCGTTTCATTTTTTGCACCAACGATACCGCCTCAGATTTTGGCGTAGATTACCACCACTTGCTGGGCTTGGCTACAAAGCCCGCGGCCTGCTCAAGAGCATAGGCTGTATTCAGCAAGTCCGCTTCTTCCCATGGTCGGCCAATCAACTGCAAACCAAGTGGCAAGCCTTGTTTATCCAGACCTGCCGGGACCGAAATTCCCGGCAATCCGGCGAGGTTCACAGTGACCGTGAACACATCATTGAGATACATCTGGATCGGATCGGCATCGGCCATCTCACCCAACCCGAAGGCGGCCGATGGCGTTGCGGGCGTCAGGATCGCATCCACCCCGTCGGCAAAGACCTCATCAAAGTCACGTTTGATCAAGGCACGCACCTTGCGGGCGCGGTTGTAATACGCATCGTAGAAACCCGCAGACAGAACATAGGTCCCAACCATCACGCGGCGCTGGACCTCTGCTCCGAACCCTTCGGCGCGGGTTTTTTCATACATCTCGGTGATGCCGTCGCCCTGAGCCAGCTGTGCACGGTGTCCAAAGCGCACACCATCATAGCGGGCAAGGTTGGATGAGGCTTCAGCCGGCGCAATCACGTAGTAAGCTGGCAGCGCGTACTTCGTGTGCGGCAGGCTGATGTCAACGATCTTGGCACCTGCATCCTTCAGCATGGTTGTGCCGTCCGCCCAGAGCTTTTCAATCTCTTCAGGCATCCCGTCCATGCGGTACTCTTTCGGAATACCGATGGTCTTGCCCTTGATATCGCCCGTCAAAGCAGCTTCGAAATCGGGTACAGGCAAATCGGCGCTGGTGCTGTCTTTAGGATCGTGGCCGCACATCGCCTGCAACATGATCGCGGCATCGCGCACGTCTTTGGTCATTGGACCGGCCTGATCAAGCGACGAGGCAAAGGCCACGATGCCCCAACGGGACACACGCCCATAGGTCGGCTTCAGACCCGTGATACCGACGAACGCCGCAGGCTGACGAATTGAACCGCCGGTGTCGGTGCCTGTCGCGGCAAGGCAGAGATCGGCCGCAACCGCGGAGGCAGAACCACCAGAGGAACCACCGGGTGTCAGCGCGGTGTCATCGTTGCCACGCCGCCACGGGTTGACTGCGTTGCCGTAGACAGAAGTTTCGTTGGACGATCCCATGGCGAACTCGTCCATGTTGAGCTTGCCCAGCATGACCGCTCCGGCATCGAAAAGCTGGCTGGTCACGGTGGATTCGTATTCCGGCTTGAAGCCATCCAGAATACCGCTGGCGGCCTGAGATGGCACACCCTTGGTGCAGAACAAATCCTTGATCCCAAGCGGGATACCGCACATCGCGGGCGCGTCGCCTGCCTTAATGCGCGCATCAGAGGCCTTTGCCTGTTTGGTCGCAATGTCGGGCGTGTTGTGCACGAAAGCGCCCAGCGCGTCGGCACCCTCAATTGCGGAGAGACAGGCGGAAGTGATCTCGGCGCTGGTGGTCTCACCTTTGCGCATGGCGTCGCGGGCCTGTGCGATGGTCAGTTTGGTCAGATCAGACATTATTCAACCACCTTCGGCACTGCAAAAAAGCCCTCGCGGGCGTCGGGAGCATTCTTGAGGACGGCCTCTTGCTGGCTGCCATCTGTGACCACGTCCTCGCGGCGCTTAAGGCGCTGCGGGGTGACAGACGTCATCGGCTCCACGCCTTCAACATCGACCTCGCTCAGTTGCTCGATAAAGCCGAGGATCGCGTTGAATTCGGATGCCAATGCAGGCAATGCGTCGTCTTCCACCTTGATGCGGGCCAGTTTGGCCACCCGGCGGGCGGTTTCTGTGTCGATCGACATGGGTGTCTCTCCGGTAAAACTCCGCAACGCGTTTAGCGCCCTGCGGCACCAGTCGCAAGCATATGGCGGATGTAAACATGGATCATCCAACCCAACATGATCCCATTGAGGACATGCCACATAAAATGTGTGCCGATTGGGAAGACGTCGCACAGAATTTGATCAAGAGAACGGATCACGATCGAGAGGCTGAGCAACCCCGCACCAAACAGGAAGCCCTGCGCGATTCCGGGTCGTTTGCGCAAGAAGGCGGCGTAGAGCACCAGCAGGATCGGCACGGTCCAATAGAAGTTCGATATCGCAATGAACGGGATGCGGTTCAGCACTGGCACCACGATTGCCGCGTACGGGATGAACAATGCTGTCGCAAAAACAGCCAGCCATCCGCCCATCGGCACCATGTCACGGTTTACGACAAAAAGATAAGTCAGGATGAAAATGCCAATCGGGAGCACATCCGCCATCATCGCCCAGTTCGTCGCATGGGTGTGAAACAGGAAACTGCCCACACCGATGACGAAAAGAATGCCAGACAATGCCCGCGCCATCGGCAATCCCGCGCTGCGCCGCCAGAAGATTATAGCTGCAATGATAAAGGCCAGATTGGTCGTCGCGTTCAAAGGCTCAGACCAATAAGTAAAGTCCGTCCGCTCGCAATAAAGATCTACTTGCTCAAACCAATTCATTTGCGCCCCCGTGGTTCTGGCTTATCCTCACCATGAAATGAGGGAGGACGCTATGAAAATCACTTGGTTAGGTCATTCAGGGTTTCGGATCGAGATTGAGGATGTTGTTTTGCTCATTGATCCTTGGATGTCGGGTAACCCTTCGTTTCCCGAAACCATGCGGGACAAGGTTCTGGAAGGCGCAACCCATCTTCTGATTTCCCATGGTCATGGTGATCATGCAGCTGATGCGCTGACGATTGCAAAAAACCAGGGGATTCCGATTCTCTGCATCTTTGAACTGGCCGAGATTTGGGGCGGCATGTCCGGCATCGAATGCATTGGCTTCGGTAAGGGCGGCACCGTCGCCACCGGCAATGCGTCAGTGTCGATGGTCAATGCCTCCCATTCGTCCAGTCTTGACGGCAATGGCACGATCAAGGCGGCAGGCTCAGAAGCGGGTTTCATGGTCACGGGCGAAGGGCACCGGATCTATTTCACGGGTGACACAGACATCATGGCCGATATGGACTGGATGGGAGACTTCTATAATCCCGATATTGGCATCCTGTGTTGCGGCGGTCATTTTACGATGGGCATGGAAGGCGCTGCCTATGCAGCAAAACGCTACTTCGACTTCAAAACCGTGATCCCGTGCCACTACAGGACATTCCCGGTCCTGGCACAATCGGCCCAACCGTTAGTCGATGCTTTGCCAGATGTAGATGTAAAGGTGCCCGACGTGATGGAGACAATTACCATCTGAAAACGGGCCGCTTCACCGCTTTTGTGCAAAGAAATCTTTCAGCAACGCCTCTGACGCTGCCGCATCAAGACCGTCATAGACCTCTGGCGCATGGTGGCATTGGGGATGGTTGAAGACCCTCGGCCCTTGTGCGACGCCGCCTGATTTCGGGTCGGCCGCCCCATAATAGAGCCGCGCAATCCTGGCATTGCTGATCGCCGCTGCACACATCGGACACGGCTCAAGCGTGACATAGAGATCGCATCCCGTAAGCCTCTCTTGATCTAACGCCGCACAGGCGGACCGGATTGCCAGAATTTCGGCATGAGCCGTCGGGTCATTGAACTCACGCGTGCGGTTGCCTGCCTGTGCGATGACACCCTCAGGTCCGACAATGACTGCACCCACGGGCACTTCGCCGCGCGCTGCGGCGGCGTGTGCCTCGTCCATGGCGATATGCATATAGCTACGAAATTCCATGGCTTTCTCATGCCCGCCCGCGCGTCACATCGCAAGGCCGTTGCAAGGAACCGCGCCCCTGCTTATGGGTGAGACATGAGCAATGACACCCCTACCGGCGACCGCATCGCCAAAGTTCTCTCGCGCGCAGGCGTCGCCAGCCGTCGCGAAGCCGAGCGGATGATTGAGGCGGGCCGAGTTTCCGTCAATGGCAAGGTTATCACCTCGCCCGCATTGAATGTCACCAGTGCCGACAAAATCGTCGTGGACGGCAAACAAGTAGGTGAACCTGATCCACCGCGCCTTTGGCTTTACCACAAGCCTGCTGGTCTTGTGACGACAGAGCGGGACGAGAAGGACCGCGACACCGTCTTTGCCAGCCTGCCTGAGGATATGCCCCGCGTCATGTCGGTGGGTCGTCTCGACCTGAATTCAGAGGGTTTGCTGCTCTTGACCAATGACGGTGAGATCAAGCGCAAGCTGGAACTACCAAGCACCGGCTGGCTGCGCCGTTATAGGGTGCGGATCAACGGGGCTGTCAGCGAAGAAAAACTCGATGTTCTCCGTAATGGGATCGAAGTCGAAGGCATCAAATATCAACCCATGACAGTCACATTCGACCGCCAACAAGGCGCGAACGCTTGGCTGACAGTAGCTTTGCGCGAAGGCAAGAACCGTGAAATCCGCCGCGCGATGCAAGCCATCGGCGTGACTGTGAACAGGCTGATCCGCGTCAGCTACGGCCCTTTCCAGCTTGGTGACCTCAAGGCTGGCCAGGTCGAGGAATTGCGCGGCCGCGTTGTCAGGGATCAACTTGGCCTCACCGACAAACCCACCCCGCAGCGCAAGCGCAAACCCGCCAACAAAGGCGCAAGGGGGAAACGTCGCGCAGATTGACCCCTTGTTCAGGCTGATCTTGCGTGCATTCTATTGATCGGGGGCAGGCTTGGTTCTGTTTTGGTGGTCAAAAAAGGTGTGCTGCACCCAAAAATCAGTCAGTCGGCTTGTCCAGTCTCTCGAAAATGGAGGCGGACTGCTTATCTGAGAGTGAACGAGGATTTGGGAAGACCGAATGATCCGCTTGGTTCTTTTTGCAGCATTCGTTGCCATCGTCACATTTACGGTGGCTGCAATACTGCGAAGCGAACGCGAGATGGCGCAAACAGGTCAAGGGAGTGAAAACCGCATGATATCGCCGCGATTTAGCCGGATAACCTATATCCTCCTTCTGATCCTGCTCTTTGGTGTCACATCAGGCCTGCTGGGTGCTGCTTGATGGCTCAGCGATATGGTGGAAAATATAGCCCCGACAACGCAGCGCATGCGCCGCAGCCAAAAGCGCCGCGCAAATCGCGCGGAAAACCTGCCGGTGCACGGGCCCGTCCGCTCTACCTGCCTGGACTGATTTTGGTGGTCACGTCACTTGGCGGCGGTCCTGTCACGCTGGTGACAGCGCTGGTTGGCGGTGCGGTTCTGACACTCGCGGCCTGGCTCTTGCAAGAGGGCTTGGAAGCCGAAGCGGCCTACAACGAGCGCAAAGTGGCGCGCCGCCCGGCCGTGCCGCGCAAGATGTTGGCCTCGGCCCTCACCGGGATCGGCGTTTCAATCGCAGCTTACGCTGGCGATAGCGGGATTGTGGGGTCGGCCCTTTATGGCATTGCCGCGCTCGCACTGCATGTCGTCACTTTCGGTATCGACCCCCTGACCAACAAGCGTATGGAAGGCGTTGACACGTTTCAGCAGGACCGTGTTGCACGCGTTGTCGACGAAGCCGAAGCGCATCTTGGCGCAATGTCACGACAGGTCGAGACTTTGGGCGACAGGCGCCTTAACGCCCGCGTCGATAGCTTTCAGGCCATCGCCCGCCGTATGATCCGCACTGTCGAGGAAGACCCACGCGACCTGACCGGGGCACGCAAGTATCTGGGCGTTTACCTCATGGGTGCGCGTGACGCGACAGTCAAATTTGTCGATCTATACCGGCGCAACAAGGACGCAGAGGCGCGCGCCGCTTATGAGGCGCTTCTGGACGATCTGGAAAAGAACTTTGCTGCCCGCACCGAGAGGATGATGCTCGATGATCGCAGCGACATGGATATTGAAATCAACGTTTTACGTGACCGCCTGAAACGCGAGGGTGTGCACCTGTCCAACAGAGAGGAAAAATAAAGATGTCAGAGACTGTCCGCCAGCAGGCTGAGGCCACTCTTGCCGAAGTCGAGAAGGTCACCGCTGTTGTTTTGCCTGAGCCAAAAGGTGAGTTGATCACAATCGAACAGGCAGATCCGCCAACCACCGCCGAGATCGAGAAACGCATGGCCGAAATTGACATGGCCGATACCAATTCGATCGTATCATTTGGCTCATCGGCCCAAGCCGAGTTGCAGCAAATCAGCCAATCCATGCTGGCAGGTGTGCGCAACAAGGATGTCGGACCGGCAGGTGACTCTCTGCGCAATATCGTCTCGACGATCCGCGGGTTTTCGATCTCTGAGTTGGATGTACGGCGCAAGCAAAGCTGGTGGGAACGGCTGCTGGGGCGTGCAGCACCGATGGCCAAATTCGTTGCCCGCTTCGAAGAAGTCCAAGGACAGATCGACAAGATCACTGATGATCTTTTGCGCCACGAGCATGTGCTGCTGAAGGATATCGAGAGCCTCGACATGCTTTATGATAAAACCCTCGCCTTCTATGACGAGTTGGGCCTCTACATCGCAGCCGGAGAGGCCAAGATTGCAGACCTCGATGCCACCACAATCCCAGCCAAAGAGGCGGAGGTGCAGGCGGCTCCTGAGGAACAGGCCGTGATGAAAGCACAGGAACTGCGTGACCTTCGCGCAGCCCGCGATGATCTTGAGCGACGGGTCCATGACCTCAAACTGACCCGGCAGGTGACGATGCAGTCTCTACCGTCCATCCGACTCGTTCAGGAAAACGACAAGTCGCTGGTGACCAAGATTAACTCAACCCTCGTAAATACCGTGCCGCTTTGGGAAACCCAATTGGCGCAAGCCGTCACGATCCAGCGTTCCTCTGAGGCGGCCGAAGCTGTCAGGGATGCAAACGATCTGACCAATGAACTGCTCAAGGCGAATGCTGAAAACTTGCGTCAGGCGAACAAGACGATCCGCGAAGAAATGGAACGCGGTGTCTTCGATATCAATGCGGTGAAAGAGGCAAATGCCAACCTGATCGCAACGATCAACGAAAGCCTTGAGATCGCCGACGAAGGCAAGCGCAAGCGTGCGGAAGCGGAAATCGAGCTGCAAAAGATGGAAGCCGAGCTCAAAGAAACGCTTGCCTCTGCCAAAGCACGCAAGACCGGCTTGGGCGATACCGTCGGCACGTCAACCGGTCGCTAGATTGCGCGCGCGCCGCATCATAACCATCATCGGGAGCCTCGCCATGACGGCGGGGCTGATGGGGTGCGACGCCATTTTGCAAAATCAGACATCTGAGACACCCGTTGCCGCACCGCAACCACCCGCTGAGCCGCCTGTTGTGACAACGCCCAGCGCCGAAAGTCTTGCACTTGCGGCGTACTACGAACGCTTGCAGCAGGATCTTCTGGCGCAAGGCCTCTTGCGTGGTGATGGCGGGGGGCCAGACACGCCTTTCACGGACACCCAACTGGCCCGAAACTTCGTCCGGATCGCGCTGTTCAATGAATACCGCGACGACAGCGACTTTCAGCGACCGCAGACCACGATCTCCAATCTGCGCCGCTGGGATGGGCCCATTCGTATGTCGGTCGAATTCGGCGATCTCGTGACAGAAGAACAGCGGGCCCGCGACTTGAGCAGCGTTGCAAACTATGCCTCTCGTCTGTCGCGATTGACCGGTGTCCCGATCAGCCTGACCGATACAAATCCCAACTTCCGCGTTCTCTTCCTGCACGAAGAGGAAAGACGTGGCTATGGCGCGCAACTCAGACGCCTGATCCCCAGCATATCCGAGGCGACAGTACGCACCTTTGAGAATCTGCCGCGCGAGCAGCTTTGTGTTGTGATCGGCACATTCGTTGCAGGCCAGTCGCGCTATTCCAAGGCTGTGGCGCTGATCAGGGCCGAACATCCCAGCCTGATGCGGACCGCCTGTATTCACGAAGAATTGGCACAAGGTATGGGACTTGCCAACGACAGCCCCGCCGCGCGCCCCTCCATCTTTAACGATGATGAGGAATTTGCGCGGCTCACCACACACGACGAGCTTCTGCTCAGGATGCTTTACGATGCGCGTCTGCAAACCGGTATGAGTGCTGCGACGGCTGCGCCAATTGCGCGGCAACTCGCACGTGAATACCTGGCAGGAGGCGCAAGTTAGCACCTGATGAGACACGATACCTCGCGCATATTTACCAACGGAGGCCACAGCGAATGGGCATTTTCGATTTTTTAAGCGGTCAATTTATCGACGTCATCCATTGGACCGATGACACGCGGGACACGATGGTCTGGCGATTTGAGCGGCAGGGGCACGAGATCAAATACGGCGCCAAGCTGACGGTCCGCGAAGGTCAGGCGGCCGTCTTCGTGCATGAGGGTCAGTTGGCGGATGTATTTACCCCGGGTCTCTATATGCTTGAGACAAATAACATGCCGATCATGACAACCTTGCAGCACTGGGATCACGGCTTCCGCAGCCCGTTCAAATCGGAAATCTACTTCGTCAACACAACGCGCTTTTCAAACCTCAAGTGGGGAACGAAAAACCCGATTATGGTGCGCGATCCCGAATTTGGACCGACACGCCTGCGCGCATTCGGCACCTATACAGTGAAGGTGGCTGATGCCGCCGTTTTCATGCGCGAGATCGTCGGCACAGACGGCGAATTCACGATGGACGAGGTCAGCTACCAGATCCGCAACATCATCGTGCAGGAATTCAGCCGCGTCATCGCCGCTTCTGGCATTCCTGTTCTCGATATGGCTGCGAATACGGCAGACCTCGGCAAGCTGATCGCCAGCGCCATTGATCCAACGATGAAGCAATACGGCCTGACGATCCCTGAGCTCTATATTGAGAACATAAGCCTTCCTCGAGCAGTCGAAGAGGCGTTGGACAAACGGACTTCGATGGGTCTTGCAGGCGATCTGGGTAAGTTCACGCAATATTCCGCAGCAGAAGCGATGACGAAAGCCGCGGACAACCCTGCAGGGGGCGGCATGGCCGCGGGCCTTGGCGCAGGGATGGGCATGGCGATGGCTGGCCAGATGATGAACCAGGGGCCGTGGGGCACTGCGCCTGCACATGCTGCCCCGCCCCCGCCTCCACCACCGGTCGAGCACGTCTGGCATATTGCGAAGGATGGGAATGTGACGGGCCCTTATTCAAAGGCGGCCTTGGGGCGTATGGTGACAGAAGGTGCACTGACCCGCGAAAGCATGGTCTGGACCCAAGGTCAGGACGGCTGGATGAAGGCAGAAGATGTGATGGAGTTGGCGCAGCTCTTCACGGTCATGCCGCCGCCTCCGCCACCGGCTTGATCCTGGGATCTCGCGCGCCAGTTCACCTCTTATGACCCAACGACGTCTCACAATTCTTTTGCACTGGTCAATTTTGATGCTCATCCTGATGATGGTGAAAGGCGGCACGTCAGCCCCCGTTCTCCGATGGGCATTCGTGATCGGCGGCAGTGTCTGGATTGCGATGGCAGCCATCAAAGGGATGATGTGCAAGCCGGGACCAAAGTTACAAGGCACCCTGAGGGCGGTGTACCCGTGGGCACACCGCGGCATGTATGCTGTCCTCGGGATTACGGTTGCTTTGAACGCATTGGCGTTGATGGGCGTCCTGCCGCATGATACCGGCTGGACCGCACTGTTGGTTTTGCTCGCGTTGGGCGCACTGCACGGGCTGTTCCATTTCTGGCGCCACAACGTGCTCTTTGATGGCGCATTACGCGTGATGATGCCACGTTTTATGCATAAGATCCTCTAGACATGAGTGACACCGCCATAACACCCGAAGACCACCGCTTTCCCTGCGATAACTGCGGATCAGATTTGAGGTTTGATCCCGGCGACGAGCGACTGATTTGTGACCATTGCGGAAACACTGAGCCTATCGCGCAGAGCGGCCCGTGGCAGGGCAGCATCCGCGAGTTGGATTTCCAGCAGGCTGTCAGCAATCAGCTCTCATCTGAAGATATCGAAGAAACACGGGTCAACAATTGCCCGAACTGCGGCGCGCAAACTGAATTTGACCCGGATGTTCACGCCGCCGAATGCCCGTTTTGTGCAACGCCTGTCGTGACCAATACCGGCGCGCACAGGCATATCAAACCACGCGGGCTTTTGCCGTTCGAGTTGGACGAATCCGCGGCACGAGACGCCATGACCGATTGGCTCGGCTCGTTGTGGTTTGCCCCGAATGGTTTGACGGAATACGCCCGTAAGGGCCGCGAGATGAATGGCATTTATGTCCCCTACTGGACGTTTGATGCCGATACCCGCAGCCAGTACACAGGCCAACGCGGCACCCACTATTACGAAAACCGCACCGTGATACGTGATGGTAAACGGCAAACCGTGCGGGTGCGAAAGACACGCTGGCGGAACGTCTCGGGTCGTGTTGCGCGCTTTTTTGACGATGTTCTCGTTCTCGCGTCAAAATCCCTCCCGAAGAAATATACCGATGCGCTGGAGCCGTGGGACCTCTCTGCACTGGAACCCTATAAGCCGGCCTATCTCGCCGGTTTCCGCGCCGAGGGGTATCAGGTTGAACTGGTTGACGGATTTACCGAAGCGCGCGCCTTCATGGACCGGATGATCCGCCGTGATGTAAAGTATGACATCGGCGGCGATGACCAACGGATCAGTCGGGTCGAAACACAGGTCAGTGACGTCACATTCAAACACATCCTGCTGCCGGTCTGGCTGGCCGCCTACAAGTATCGCGGACAGACCTACCGCTTTGTCGTCAACGGCCGCACCGGTCGGGTACAAGGCGAACGCCCCTACTCTGCCTGGAAGATCGCCTTTGCGGTTATTGCCGGACTTATCGTTGCACTTGGCGTAGGATTTGTTATCGCTAACACCCAGTAACATGCGAAAGGTGTCGTGATGATCCTATGTGCTGGCGAAGCCCTGATCGATATGCTCCCCCGACAGACTAAGGCAGGCGAGGATGCCTTTGCGCCCCACGCGGGGGGTGCTGTGTTCAATACGGCTGTGGCACTTGGCCGGCTTGGGACGCCAGTGCAGTTCTTCTCCGGCCTCTCGTCTGATCTTTTTGGCGACGTGTTGCGGGATCAGTTGGCGGCGTCCAACGTCGATAGCAGCCCCGCCGCGGTCTCTGACCGCCCGACGACACTGGCATTTGTGACACTGACCGACGGTCACGCCTCGTACGCCTTTTACGATGAGAACACCGCCGGTCGCATGATCACTGTTTCCGATCTACCACACGTGACCGCAGGTGCGGTCTTTGTGGGTGGCATCTCATTGGCGGTCGAACCTTGCGCGGACGCTTATGAGGCACTTGCCGCGAAAGCGGCCACGACCGCCGTGGTGATGATGGACCCGAATGTGCGTCCTAGCTTCATCAAGAACGCTGACGCCTATCGGGAGAGGATCACGCGCATGATGGGGTATGCTGAGATTGTGAAGATGTCGGACGAAGACCTTGCGTGGTTCTATCCTGATGACGACACCGAAACAGCCGCGCGCCGGGTGGTTGCAAACGGCGTCAAATTGCTTTGCATCACCGAAGGGTCGAAGGGTGTCACGGGTTACTCTTCTCAGCATGAGGTCTTCGTTGCTGCCGAGAAGGCAGAGGTCGTCGATACGGTGGGTGCTGGCGATACTTTCAATGCCGGATTGCTGGCCAGCCTGCATAGCGCTGGTGCGTTGAGCAAAGACACGGTTGCTTCCCTCGATGAAGAGACCATCCACGCCGCCCTTTCCATGGGCGCCAAGACCGCTGCCATCACCGTCAGCCGCGCAGGTGCAAACCCGCCTTGGGCACACGAGTTATGAGAGCGCTCATCCAGCGGGTCTCCGGCGCATCGGTCGCTGTCGATGGCGCAATCATCGGAGAGATCGACCACGGCATGTTGATCCTGATTTGCGCCATGGAAGGAGATGACGACGCCAAGGGCGCGGCCCTTGCTGCCAAGATCAGCAAGCTACGCATATTCAAAGATGCAGATGGGAAAATGAACCGCTCGCTCCTCGACGTCGGCGGTCAAGCCCTGATCGTCAGTCAGTTCACACTTGCCGCTGATACCTCGCGCGGGAACCGGCCAGGATTTTCAGCTGCAGCAAAACCTGATGAGGGCAAGGCGCTCTACGAAAGCTTTGTTTCGGATTTGGGGGCGTTGGGCATCACCACAGCAACCGGAGAGTTCGGAGCAGACATGTCCGTCAGTCTCGTAAATGACGGGCCAGTGACGATCTGGATGGACGTCTAAGACCCGTCAGCACTCTTTCCCGACGACAAGCACCCAGTATGGTCCGCGCGGTCCCTGACTGATGCCGACGCCGAATTCCTCAATCCGTGGATGCAGCATGTTACGGCGGTGTCCCGGTGAGTTCATCCACCCGTCAATAATTTGCTCCGGCCGTGGATAGCCCCACGCGATGTTTTCGGCGACAATGCACGCCTTGTAGCCGACCGTTCTGACCCGCGCGCTGGAGTCGCTGCCGTCACTGCCGCGATGGTCGAAAAACCCATGGTTCACCATGTCACATGCGTGGCGCATCGCGGCACGGCTAAGGACCCGGCTGAACGTCAACGGTGCTTCGCCATTGGCACGACGGCTGGCGTTCAGACCTGCGGCAATCTCTGTTGCCATCGCGTTGATGTTTGTCGGAGTTGCGCAATTTGCCATGGCAGACGTTCCTGCCGACAGGCCGAGAAGCAAGACAAAAGCAGACAGCAAAACTTTCATGTGGTCCCCCGGCTAGGCTTCGTTGCTTCCAGAGCTTGACCAAACATCGGGGCAAGGCTGTGGCACCGATGGGACCACAGCTGGGCATTTAGCTGCTGAGACGTCTCAAATTCTTGCCGATCAGGCTGAAAGCGAAAATCCCTGCTGCCACGCAAATGATGGCAGGGCCGACCGCAACGTCCAAAATCACAGCCAAACGCAATCCTGCAACCGCCGACAGCGCACCAATCGCCATCGACAGGAACGCCATCCGCTCCGGCGTCGAGGCAAAATTGCGGGCAGATGCGGCGGGAATGATCAACAAGGCGGTGATCAGCAAAGCACCAACAACTTTGATGGCAACCGCAACAACAGCGGCCAGCAGGAGTGTCAGGACCAACTGCTCTCGTCTGGGATTGATACCGGCTGCATGGGCGAGGTCAGGGCTCAAGGTGGCAGTCAAAAGCGCGGACCAGTGCCACCACAGGGTTGCGATGACAATGGCACCACCGCCCCAGATGACGGCAAGGTCCATCCGGTTCACCGCAAGCACATCGCCAAAAAGATAGGCGTCGAGATCGACGCGCTGGCCGGGGATCAGTGTGACAGCGACCAAACCAAGTGCCAGCGCCCCGTGCGAGAGCACCCCAAGCATCGTATCAACCGCAGCCCCCTGACCGCTCAACCCGTGGATCAGGATGCCCATAGCGAATGCGACAACAGCCACGCCCAGCGTGATCGAAGACCCGAATAGCAACGCCAGCGCGACGCCCAGAACCGCTGCATGGGCTGTGGCATCTCCGAAATAGGCCATACGCCGCCAGACAACGAAGCACCCCAGAAGACCTGCGGCTAACGCCGTGCCGACGCCTGCGAGCGCCGCACGAACCAGAAAATCATCCAGCATTATTCGGCTGCCTCATGGTGGTGGTGATCGTGATCATGGTCATGCCCGTGATCGTGGTCGTGTCTGTAAAGGGCCAGCGCACCACCGGTCCCTGTGCCGAACAACTCGCGATATGCCGGCGCGGCAGAGACCACCTCCGGTGTGCCTTCACAACAAATGTGGCCATTCAGACAAATCACCCGGTCAGAGGCACTCATCACGACATGCAATTCGTGGCTGACCATAAGAACGGCACACCCAAGATCACGACGAACCGCATCAATTTGACGATAGAAAGAAGCAGATCCCGGTTGGTCGAGACCTTGCGTCGCCTCATCAAGCATCAAAATATCTGGTCGCGACAGGATTGCCCGCGCCAGCAGCACCCGCTGGAACTGCCCACCCGAGAGCGCCGACATCTGTCTTTCTGCGACGCCTGCCACGCCTGCTGTGATCAACGCCTGATCGGCATCAGTCTTGCTGACAGCAAGTGGAAGATTGAGAAAACGCCTGACTGTAATCGGCAAAGTCGGGTCGATATGCAGCCTTTGTGGAACGTAACCGATTTTCAACCCCGCCTTTTGGCGAACCGTACCCTTTTGTGCCTTCAGCGCACCGATGAGCACCCGCAAGAGTGTCGACTTGCCAGAGCCGTTCGGGCCAACGATCGTGACGATTTCACCCTGCTCCAGGGAAAGGCTGACATTCTGCAAAACTGGCGCAGCCCCATGACCGAAGGTGATATTGCGCGCATCAATCAGGCTCATGTGCGGGCCTCCGGTTGGCATGCGGGGCACAGGCCCTCCGCTTCAACGACTGTCCGTTCGACGACGAATCCACTGGCAGCGGCAGGCTGTGCAAGTGCTGCACTGACCTGCGCCTCGGCCACCTTCCCGCAGGCACGGCATATCATGAACGCCGGATCGTGTTCCGACCCCGGACGTGCACAGGCGACAAACGCGTTCAGCTTTTCGATCCGATGCACAAACCCCTGTTCCACAAGGAACGAAAGCGCACGATAGGCTACGGGTGGCTTTGATCCCAACCCTTCGGCATCCAAACGTGCCAGCACATCATAAGCGCCCATCGCCGCATGGCTTTCCAGCAGGATCTCGAGCACGCGCCTGCGCACAGGGGTGAGCTGCACCTTGCGCGCAGCACTGGCAGCCTCGGCCTCAGCCAAAGCCGCCCTCACGCAAGACCCATGATCATGGCTTGCGAAACCAAGTGTATCGTGAGGCATCCCTTGCCCTTGTGATGTTATAACATACACTTTATAGCATCCGCGATTTTCAAGAACAAGGACTGCCAGATGATTCGTTTTGCCCTGCCTGTTTGCCTTCTTCCACTCCCCGCGCTTGCCGACGTGCCACGCGTCATGACGGATATCGCCCCGATCCACAGTCTGACAGCACAAGTCATGGGCGATCTGGGGACACCGGATGTGCTGCTGCCGCCGGGTGCCGACCCTCACGATTTCGCGCTGCGCCCCAGTGATGCGCAAGCGCTCGGTGACGCGGATATTGTATTCTGGGTTGGCGAGGGACTGACACCTTGGCTCGCTGAACCGCTGGAGACATTGGCTGGCAGTGCAGCGCATATCAGCCTGCTTGAGACTGAAGGCTGGACACAGCTCGATATTCGCGAGGCGGGAGACCATGGGCATGGGCATGGCGACCACGGCCATGATGACCACGATCACGATCATGACGCGCACCAAAATGATGATGGTCACAACCATGATCACGGGCACAATGACCACGGGCACGACGACCACGCACATGATGACCATGGGCATGATGACGACAAGCATGATCACGGACATGGCCACGCCCATGATCACGGTGATTTCGATCCGCACGCATGGACCGATCCACAGGTTGCACAGATTTGGCTTGCCGCAATTGCAGCAGAGCTGAGCGCAGCCGACCCTGAAAACGCCGCAACATACGCAGAAAACGCAAAGGCGGCTGTCGCCGGCCTCGCTGCCTTGGATGCAGAGATCGCGGCAAGCATGGAAGGCCTGTCTGACCGCGCCTACGTCCTGCCGCACGACGGCTATCAGTATTTCGAGGTGCGCTACGGTCTGACCGCTCAGGCCTCTATCAGTGGGAGCGACGCCCGCACACCAGGGCCTGCGCAGATCGCTGAAATCCGCGAAGAGCTATCCGAAAGCAACGTCGTCTGCGTCTTTAGCGATGCTGAAATCGGTGACCGTTGGGCCAATCTGATCATCGAAGGGACCGAGGTCCGTACCGCTCAGATTGACGCCGTCGGCGTCGGGCTCGACGCGGGTCCCGATCTATACAGTGACATGATGATGCGCTTGGCAAACCAGTTCGTCACATGCCTTAGCGGTGATAAGTAACCTCTAGAAATCAGTCGGTGCGCCGCCCTCTTCCTTGCGGCGCGCGACGAAGGCTTCGAGTTCCTCGCGGATGTCCTCGTCCATCGGCGGGGCTTCGAAATTTGAGATAATCTCTTTGAAGATACGGTGCGCCCGCTCGGCGGTCCAGACCGACCCTGCAGCCTCCCAAGCCTCGAAGTTGCGCCAATCGGAAACGAAAGGCTGATAGAACGCCTCTTCGTAGCGGTCCTGCGTATGCTGGATGCCGAAGAAATGCCCATTCGGCCCGACTTCCTCAATAGCATCAACGGCAATGGCATCGGGTGAGGTGTCGATGACAGACGGCTCCATATAGCGCTGGATCATCTGGATAACCTCGCAATCCATGATGAATTTCTCGGGGCTTGCGATCAGCCCGCCCTCAAGCCAGCCAGCCGCGTGATAGACGACATTCGTCCCTGACTGTACCGCTGACCAAAGCGAGTTCGACGTTTCCCACATCGCCTGCCCGTCAGGCACGTTCGCCGCACAAACGCCAGAGGCGCGCATGGGCAAGCCATAGAAACGCGCCATCTGCCCAGTGATCTGTGTCGCGCGCATGTATTCCGGCGTGCCAAAGGCGGGGGCGCCAGACTTCATATCGACGTTGCTGGTGAAGGTCCCTATGACGCAAGGTGAGCCAGGGCGGACGTACTGGAACAGTGCAATTGCACTCAGCGCCTCGGCAATCGAAAGCGTGACGGCTCCTGCCATGGTCACGGGCGCCATTGCGCCTGCCAAAGTAAATGGCGTCACGATCACCGCCTGCCCGCGCCGCACACAGCGCAAGCACCCGTCAATCATGGGAATGTCGTGCTTGAGTGGCGAGGTGGAGTTGATGTTGGTGTACATATGCGGCTCGGCGGAGAATTCCTCTTCGCTAAGACCACCAGCGATCTTGACCATCTCCATCACATCTTCGACCCGCTCTTTGCCAAGAGAGTAAGCATGGGCAACTTTGTCGGTCAGGGTCATTTTGTCGTAAACAACATCGAGGTGCCGGACCGAGGCGTGGACGTCCACCGGTTCCACCGGATAGCCACCAGCAAAGTGGATACAGTTGAAATACTGTGTCAATCGCAGCAGGTTTGCGCATTGCTCGCGGCTTCCGGAAACCTTCTTGCCGATCTCCAGATCGAAGTAATTCGGCGGGGAAGAGACATTGCCGAACAGGATATGATTGCCGCCAATCGTGATTTTGCGGTCGGGATTCCGCGGGGTGATATCAAATTGCGCAGGCGCGTGGCCAAGCATCTCCATCACCCAGTCGCGCCCCATACGGACATTGGTGCCGTTGACGGTGCAACCAGCCTCTTTGAAAAGCTCCAGCGCCTCTTCGTTCAGGAATTCGATCCCGATGTCTTCAAGGATACGCATGGCGCCATCATGGATCGCCGCCACGCCTTCTTCGTTCAAGGGTTCGGTCGGGCGATCGGTGTTGACGGGGATACGCCATGGCATCTGTTCGATTGTCGCCGTGCCGCGCCGGTTCGCGGCCCCCGCCCGTCCGCCGCCACGTCTGCGTGTTTTTATGCCTGCATCCGTCATCATGAAGCCTTTCGACAGTCTCACTCATCACAGTTGCAGAGGTCATGACCGGCGGATGACGGAAAACCGACATAAGCTGTCGATTTTAGAGCGGGGTCAGATTTTCTTCTGCCAACCAGTCAGGGATTTCCCCGATGTGGGCCAGCACAGCATCTGCATGGGGGGCAAGTTCTTCGCGTGGCGCTGGGCCTGTCAGCACACCAACAGTGCGCATCCCCGCTGCGCGACCGGCGTGCAGGTCGTGGGTGCTGTCGCCAACCATGAGGCACTCTGCGGGGTCCAGCGCCACGATTTCGGAAAATCCGATCAGCTGACCCGGTTCAGGTTTGGCACCAAATCCGCTGTCATATCCCGCGATAAAGTCGAAAAGCTCAGCAACGCCCGCCCGTTCCAGATGTCGCCGCGCCGGGGCTTCGGCATCGTTAGTGGCAATCCCAAGCTTGAAGCCTGCGGAGCGGAGGTCTTCGTAATAGGGGCGCAATGGCACCGCCTCAACCTGCTGGACTTCAGAGGCGGCGCTGTTCATCCGGTCCAGCAGAGCCGAGCGATCAGTCAGACCAAGAACACGTTGAATGACATCAGCGACCTCACCCACGGTCGATGCAATCACCACGCTGCCCGCCGCAAACCGGTTGGCATTCGTGTCATAGCCCAGCGCCTCGGCCAACCGCGCAAAGAGAACCGGGTCGCCACCTGTCTCGGCCTCCAGCATCCCGCGCGCCCACGTGCCCCATGTCGCGTTGAAGTCGAAGAGCGTGCCGTCCTTGTCGAAGATTATGCCCTTGATCATGTGCTGCCCTCTGCCTTTGCATTGACACCGGACCCCGACGCGCGGACGGTGTCAACCGATGTTAAAGTTGCGCTCCTACAAGTCCCGCCCGATGCACCTTGGCCCCTTCCCGCTGGAGGCACTGCAGCGGCAGCCCCACGTCGATTTGACCGACTTGCCGCCAATGGCGGGCCTGAGCTTTCGCCGCTCCGATGATCCGCAAAGTATCGTGGGCGCAATGCAGGAATATCAGGCGATGCTTGATGCTACGCGCGACGGACTGGTCAAGCGCGAGGTCGCTGAGATCCCGAATGACCTGACTGAAAGAGCCAATCATCTCAAGGCCTTCGGCTACTATTGTGATGCGGCCATGGTGGGGGTCTGCCAGATACCGGAGGCCGGATGGTTAGCCGAACCGCTTACTAATCCCGATGTGGACCGACTGGCCGAAAAGTTGCGCACAATGCAGCCCTCGACCCTTGCAGCAGGGATCGACGTGATCCTTGCCAACCTGCGCGAAAGCATGGCGATGCCGCCACAGGATTGCCGCCATCACAGACACGCGCTTGTCTTTCTTTACGACCACCCTCGCGAACCGCGTGATGATGAGGTCGGGAGCGACTGGATCAAGGACGCCCTCCCACACCGTGCCTGCCTGCGCGGAATGGAAACCGCTGTGGTGCTGGCCAGCTACATACGCACGCTCGGCTATGACGCGCGGGCTCATTCGATGGCAGCTTCCGACGTGCATCTGGGCGCGCTCGCCGCGCAGGCGGGGTTGGTTGCGCTTGAGGATGGCAAACTGCTGAACCCGTTTACGGGTAACCGCTATGGACTGGCGGCTGTCACAACGACTTTGGAAATGACCGCAGATGACCCGTTGGTGCCGGGGCAGCGGCCACCGATGAGCTATCAGACGGGCCTCGGCACCTACGCAAAATCAGCGCGCACCCGCGATCCTTTCGCGCGTCGCGATTACCACCTTGGCCCGCATCCCTTCGAGACGCTCAAGCGAGTCGATGACACCACCACCTATATCGACCGCGCCAATGTGGCCCGCGTTCCAAAACGCGCGAATATGTTTGCGCGCGGGCTTTTCGGAGATCTTGGCAAGACCGTACAGGACGCGACCAAGAACGGAAACTTCGTGCGTAAGTCCGCCTCGGCCTTTGCGTTTCGCACCACGATGGGGGCTTTTGTCCTGCTACAGGACGGTGCACCCAAAGGCACCCCTGCCGAGACAACGCCAGAGACCAATGCCGCCAACATCAAGGCGGCTCTCTACTTCCTTGGTGTGGATGCCGTCGGCCTGAGCGCCTGCCCCGACTTTGCCTACTACAGCCACGACGCCAAGGGCGACCCGATCACGCCATACCACGACCATGCAATCTCGATGATCGTCGATCAGGGCCATGAGACGATGGAGGGCGCCTCGGGCGATGATTGGATCGCCTGCGCGCAATCCATGCGGGCCTATCTGCGGTTCTCGCTCTTGGGTGGCGTTTTGGCCCAACACCTGCGCAACCTCGGCTATGAGGCACGCGTGCATTCGGCGATGGATGAAGAGGTGCTGCATCCGCCGCTTTTGCTGCTCTCGGGAATTGGTGAGGTGAGCCGGATCGGTGAGGTCATCCTTAACCCCTTCCTCGGCCCCCGCCTGAAATCCGGTGTTGTCACCACGAACATGCCGATGACGCATGACAAGCCGATCGACTTTGGTCTGCAAAAATTCTGCGACGCCTGCAACAAATGCGCCCGAGAATGCCCTTCGGGGGCAATCACCGCTGGTCCCAAGCTGATGTTCAACGGCTACGAAATCTGGAAGTCAGATAGCCAGAAATGCACCACCTACCGCGTCAGCCAGAAGAACGGCGCAATGTGCGGGCGTTGTATGAAGACCTGCCCCTGGAACCTTGAGGGGCTCTTTGCCGAAGCGCCATTCCGCAAGCTCGCCATGACCGTCCCGCAGGCCGCCAAGGCGCTTGCGAAACTTGATGACGCACTCGGCAACGGCGGCATTAATCCGGTCAAGAAATGGTGGTGGGATCTGGAGATGGAGGACGATGGTGCCTACCGCCCGTCCCGCCATCCGGTGAACGCACGTGAACTGCAAACTGACCTCGATCTACGCTTCGAAGACCAGACACTCGCCGTCTATCCCGCACCACTTGCACCTCCGCCCTACCCTTGGCCTGCGCCGATGGATCGCGAGGCGGGGATCGCGGCCTATGAGGGAATGATCAGCGCCGAGGAACACCGCAAGCGCCGCGCCCAAGGTCAGCCGCCAGAGCATATCTATGCCGCCGATCAGGGCGAGGCACCGATGCTCGCAGCGGTCATCACCAAAGCCGAAAAGATGAGCGACGGGGTGACGAAATACGAATTCGCGCTGCCCGACGGCAGCGACCTGCCTCCTGCGACCGCAGGCGCACATATCGACGTGGTCGTAACACCTGAGTTCTTTCGGCAATACTCCCTCTCTGGCGACCCGGCGGACCGGAGCAAATACCAGATTGCCGTTTTGCGCGAAGATGCGGGGCGCGGCGGGTCCAAACTGATGCACCGGATCTTCAGCGAAGGGCGGCGGGTCTTTATCTCGAAACCGATCAACCATTTCCCACTGGTCGAGGACGCAACAAAGACACTGCTTTTCGGGGGCGGTATCGGTATCACACCCATGATCGCTATGGCACACCGTCTACATGCCATCGGTGCGGACTTTGCCCTGCACTACAGCATGCGCACGCGGGCCGAGGCGGGGTTTCTTGATGATCTGGCCGCCATGCCTTGGGCTGAACGTGTCCATCTGCACATCTCTGACGAAGGCACCCGAGCCGACCTTGCGACTTTTACCGGATACACCGAGGGCGCGCATATCTACACCTGCGGCCCCGATACCTATATGGCCGCTGTGATGACGGCGGCAGAGTTAAACGGCTTTCCAGAGGAAGCACGGCACCTTGAATATTTCGCTGTCCCCGAACAGCCCGACTACGAAAACCACGCCTTTACGTTGGAACTCCGCGACGGGCGACAGATCGCTGTGCCTGCCGATCAGTCTGCCTCTGATGCGTTAATCGCCGCGGGCGTCCATGTGGACGTAAAATGCAGCGACGGGCTTTGCGGTGTCTGCAAGTGTGGCGTGCTGTCAGGCAAGGTCGAGCATCGCGACTTCGTTCTGTCCAAGGCGCAGCGGCAAACTGAAATGATCCTGTGCCAGAGTCGCGCGACTGACGCAGGCGGGGTTGTGAAAATCGATCTCTAGGTCCAGTTCACCTGCTCCGCGCCTGGCAAGGCATAGCGTGCGCGTAGCGGCAAATCGTAGGCAAGTCCGACTGTATCACAGAAAGCAACGACCCATGCGTCGTCCATCGTGATAAACTCAAGCACGGATGCGAGAAAGGCCGGATCGGTCGCGCGGTTTCGCAATTCTTCGACCGTTCCGCCCGTTGAGCCGAGGAAAACAGGGCAAAGCTCGTCATTCCCGGCCAACCAGCCCAATGCCTGTATCGCGATGACCTCAGCTTGTTCAGGCGGCATGGATGCCTCTCCCCTTACATGCGGCAGGCAAGAATTTCTTAACCAATACCGGTGACATTCGGATGAGAAGAATACGCGGCTCCAGAAGGGATGCAATCAATGTCAGCGCAGATACTGATCGTCGACAGCGTGGCGACACAACGCATCCTCATGCGGGTGAAAATGAAGGCCGCGCAGTTTCGCGTGGCGGCCTCAGCCAGCATCAGTGACGCAAGCTCTGCGATCAAGCGTGTCAGACCCGATCTGGTATTGATCAGCCCTCAGGCTTTAGGCGACAGCTTCGCCGATGATGTTAAACGACTGCGTGCCGCAGCGGGCCGTGACGGCATCGTTGTCGTGGCCTACGGTGTCAGCGATACGGCGCAGGCGCGGTTTGCTGCCTTGGACGGTGGTGCCGACGATGTCTTTCCCCATCCGGTCGATGACGCTCTCCTGCTTGCCCGCATCCGCAGCCTGTTGCGGCTCAAGAGCGTGACACAGGAACTTCAGATGCGCGACAGCACTGACCGCGCGTTTGGTTTTGATGATGTCTTGCGTCCCTTCGACCGCCTGAGCACTGTTGTGTTCGCATCAAAAGATGACCCGCAGATTCCGGCCTCGTTTCTGGAGGCCTGCCAGGGCGCACGTCTGCGCTTGCGGCCAATTTCGGCGAAGAAACTGCTGTCGCTCAGCCAAAACGGTCCACACCCCGACCTTGTGATCGTAGACGCCAGGGCGGGCACGCAACAAACGATTGACCCGCGACAACTGCTCGCCGATCTGCGCGCCAGGAAGGCCACGCGGCTATCCGCCACGATGGTGTTGCTCGATCAGAACCAGAAAGAAGACGCAGCAATTCTTTTTGATCTGGGCGCTGATGATGTTGTCATAGATCAGTATGCGAGCGCGGAGCTTGAGCTCCGCATGACCCTTCTTACAGAACGCAAAAGGCATCACGACCGGTTACGACAGCGTATCCGAGCCGGACTCGATGCCGCGATGACAGATCCGCTGACGGGGCTTTTTAACAGGCGGTACATCATGCCACATCTGACAAGGCTGGCCGAAGATGCATTGACAAGCGGGCGGCACTTCGCGGTCATGATGCTGGACATTGATCACTTCAAAGCGATCAATGATCGCTATGGCCATGATGCTGGTGACAGTGTGCTGCGCGACGTCGCTGCACGCCTTCGCGAAAATCTACGGGCAATTGACCTTGTCGGCCGCTTGGGCGGCGAAGAATTCATCGTCGCAATGCCCCGCACGTCGCAAAGACAGGCACGCCTCGCAGCAGACCGCCTGCGCCAACTCGTCGGTGACACCCCGTTCCAGATCGGCGAAGATCAGTTCGTGTCGATCTCGGCCTCGGTTGGTGTCGCGCTGAGCGACGCGCAAACAGTGGCGCAGCCCCGACTGGGAGCCTTGTGCAAAAGTGCTGACACCGCCCTGTATTGCGCCAAGAATGCCGGCAGAAACCGCATCGCAATGGCCCCATCAGCCGCCTGATGGGACTGCATGCCTTGGGCGGCCCTCGCGAATTTGTCGCGATAGATCATCGGCAAAGGCGGCACGTCGCTCCGGTGACATTGCAACGATGGCATCGATAAAAGCATCGCGCGCACGTACTTGCACCTGCGCAACCTGATCAGATTGTTCAGCAAGAAGCAGGCGCAGCGCCTCTGGCGCAAATGGCTCTGCCAGGAGGACTGCGGCCAAATCCTCCGCCAGATCCTGTCGGTTCAGGTCGCGGAGCGGCCTCATTTCACGCAAACTCCGTCCGATATCGCGCCTCTCCTGAACGGTGAGGGCCCGCGCGATTGGCCCCAAACCAAGATCAAAGCTGCGCGGCGGACGGTCATGGAAACGACCCGAGAAGAGCGCCCCTGCGATGATGCCGACAACCACCAGATTGAGGGCGAGTGAGACGACCAGCAAAACGCGCCACAAGCGGCGTGGCTGACGGCCTTCGGCTTTCTGATCATCCATCGAACAAGACCTCCGCCTCAAACCCGAAACCGGAAGGGAGGATGGACAGGCTGACTTCCTCGCCCAGCATCCCGACAGCAAGATCTTCGACCCCCGCAGGAGGTGCGACGCCGATCCAAAGCCCCGCGATCGTTGCAACAGTCAGACCGCCAAGACCGACCCAGCCCCCAAGCATGTCATAGAGCTGGTCGCGGAGCCTTTGCGGTCTCTGCGGCCACTTGTCCACAACAGACGTTTTGGTCTGAACATGATGTGCATCGGCCAACACCCGTGCCATCAGGTCATTCGGCACATCGGGGGACTGTTGTCGGGCCTCGCTGAAAAGGGCGTCGAGCATGTCGTCATTCGGGCGTTTCATCGTGATATCCCAACTCTTCCTTGCGCCCTCTCAGGATTTCACCAAGAGCGCGTTTTCCGCGTGCTGTGAGACTTTCCACGGACCGCACGCTGATGTCCATGATCTGTGAAATTTCGGGGTTCGAGAGGCCTTCAAGGTGGCGCAACGCAACAGCCTGAGCCTGTCGTTCAGGCAACTGCGCCAACCCATCAGACAGGGCCTGAACTCGCTGGACCTCCTGCAAACGACGGTCGGACGCGCCATGCGGGTCCGCCGGTTCTGCAACCTGATCAAGCGCCACTGACCGGCGCCGCCGCCGCAAACTGTCGGTACAAAGATTGGCGACAACCCGATAGAGCCAGGTAGACACCTGCGCCTCGCCCTCGCGCCATTCGGCAGCGATCTTCCAAAGCCGCAACATTGCCTCTTGTGCGACATCTTCTGCTTCGGATGCGTTTCCCAGCATCCGTGTGGCCTGCCCCAACACACGCGGCAATAGGCGCGCGGTCAGCGCCCGCGCGGCTGAGGTGTCCCCTGCCGCAAAGGCCAGAAGCATCTGCCCATCGCTGTCTTGATCGTCTGCGTTCATTGGCGGATCGTGTGACAAATGCAGCCCTTTTGCCGTCTGGCGTGGGGGTGAAAGCCGGGGCAGCACGGCCCCGGCCCCAATCATTAACCGCGATCCCGCAAAGGAAGTCCACGCCCGTCTCTCCGGTCCTGCATCCGTGCTTTTGCCGCCTCAAACTCGTCTTCAGAGATCAGACCGTCTCTGTTGGCATCCACCCGTTCAAACATACGTGCGGTTCTGCCTTCACCGGGACGCGGTAGCTCGGCCTGCTGCAACAGGCCATCGCCATTGGTGTCAAACCGCTCCATCATGCGTTCAATGCGATCTTGCGCACGGGACGAGGCCGCGGCGATCAACTCATCTTCCGAGAGTGCCCCGTCGCCATTTGCATCCGCGGTTTCAAACCGGAGGCCCGCTTGCGCTTGTAACTCCGCGCGAGACAGCGTGCCGTCACTGTTCAGATCGAGCGCATCAAAACTTGGGCGATTGCCATGGCCCTGCGCCTGCGCGGCCCCTGCCGCCACGACCATCGCCAGCAACAGGGCGGTCAATGAAATCTCTTTCCTCATCGGGTAACCTTTCTTTCAAGAGCAGGCATTTTGCTTGCCTGATATCTCTCAAACGGTGGCACCCCGGATTTCCGTCGCATGCAGGGCAGAATTTTTGCGGCGGTCGTCAATCAGCGCCAAATCCGCCCACCCCCTTTCCAAAACCGTCCGGATGCACCATGTGTCCAGCAAGGTGATGGAGTTCAGTATGACAAATGCAGAGACCGCAGAATTCGAAAGACCAACAGGTGCCGCTGCCCTGCGCGGGCTGAAGCGGCAATGCCCCAATTGCGGTGAAGGCCATATGTTTGCCAGTTACCTCAAGGTCGCCGATACCTGCCCGCACTGTGATGAAGAGCTTTTCCATCATCGCGCCGACGATGGTCCTGCCTATCTGACCATCCTGCTTGTCGGCCATATCCTCGGCTTCGTCATCCACATCATGTGGGTCCAGTTCCGCCCCGAACCCATGACCATGGCAACAGTCCTGTCGGTTGGCGCGATTGCCCTCTCACTCTATCTTTTGCCACGGATGAAAGGCATGGTGGTCGGCATTCAATGGGCGCGTCGGATGCACGGGTTTGGCCGTCCTGACCAGTAACAGGGACAAGATGGACAAAACTGCCGTTCGCGACGCCGCCACAATCATTGTTTTGCGGAATCGCGAAACCACCCCTGCGGTCTTGATGGGCCAAAGGGGCAAATCGGCGGCCTTCATGCCCGGCAAGTTTGTCTTTCCCGGTGGCGCTGTTGACCCCAACGATGCCGCCGTGCCGCTGACCGCACTTGACCCGCGCGACCACACGAGACTTGAGAGTGAAAGCACCGTTTCTCCCGCCGCGTTGGCTGCGGCCGCAATACGCGAGCTTTGGGAAGAAACGGGACAGATCATCGGCCAGAAGGGGCATTGGGCCGATGCTCCGCAAGGGTGGCGCGGCTTTGCCGCATCAGGGCATGTGCCTGACGGCAGCGCGCTGAGGTTCTTTTTCCGTGCAGTCACACCGCAAGGCCGGCCCCGCCGTTTCGATGCACGTTTTTTTCTGTGCGATGCGGCATCGCTTACGACGGACCCTGACGACTTCGCGAATGCCGAAGACGAACTGGCCCACTTGCAATGGGTGCTCCTGTCGGAAGCGCGGCGTTTCGACTTGCCATTCATCACACAGGTCGTCCTCGCCGAACTCACACGCCACATTACCGCAGGCGATGAATTGGTGACTGTCCCATTCTTTCGCAACGACGACGAAGCACATCTGGTCAGTCGGCTGGGCGGGCGGTCTCCGCTTTAGAGCAAAAGAACCAACATGATGATGCTGCCCGTCAGCAACACCAGACCCTGCCATTCCCTTGCGGTGATCCGCTCGCCGAAGACCGTGGCTCCGATGATGACCGAAAACAAAAGCTCAATCTGCCCGACAGCGTTGACATAAGCTGCGTTTTGCAACGTGAACGCCGTAAACCAGCAGATTGACCCGATCATACTTGTGACACCGACAAGCGCAGCCACACGCCACGCGCGCAGGACTTTTGTAATCTCGCCCCGCTCCCGCCAGATCAGCCAAAGCGCCATGGTGATAGTTTGAAAAGCTGTCACCAACGCCAAAGTGACGATAGCGCGATAGAAAACATCACCCTCAGCCAAAGACAACGATGCGCCGCGATAACCGTTTCCTGAGATGCCAAAGAGAATACCCGCTCCCAATCCCAATGCTGTGGCGCGATTGAAAATTCGCTTGCGCCAGGGGCCGACACCATCGGGGGGATCAGACAGCAGCAGCACACCGGCAAGGCCGATGCACATCGCGACGATGGTCCACGTCGTAAAGACGTCGCCTAGAATGATGAACCCGAACAAAGCACTCAGCAGGACTTCGGTCTTCTTGAAGGTGATACCGACGGCAAAGTTACGGTGCCTGAAAAGTGCGACCACGCACATCGTGGCAAGGATCTGTGACATCCCGCCAGCCAATGCGTAAGGCCAGAAGGCAGCAGGCACATTCGGCGCGCCCTGGCGCGACATCAGCGCATAAAGCACCGCGATGACCGCCACGAGCGGGGCAGAATAGATAAATCGCGCAAATGTCGCACCAGCCGTCGAGAGCGCCATGCCCGTCAGACGTTTCTGCAACATAAAGCGAAAGGTCTGGGCGACCGCCGCGCCAATCGTGATCGGGATCCAGAGTTCCATCAGGCACCTATGCCCTTACTCTGTCATCTCCGCCAGAGGGGATGGGCCACAGGGTCTTTTGCCCGCAAGAAGTAGCGCCGGAACACATCACCATATGAGGCGTAAAAGTAACCGCCATTCCGGCGCAGGTAGTGGTCTTTGCGCGACCGGTACAGCCGGGGCAGATCATACCACGCGACCTTTGGGTGCATATGGTGCACCACGTGCAAATTATTGTTCAGAAACAAGAACCCGAAGATACCGCCACGTTCGACAATCACGCTCCGCCCGCTTGCACGATCACTGGCCTGATGTTCCAGATAGGTGCGCAGTTTCAGGATCGACATCGCCAGATAAGCTGAGGCGCAATAGGCCCAGATCGGCATCGGCGAAACCGACACCAGCCAAAGCACCCCGCCAACAGCTGGCAGATGCCACGCCCAGTCCTGCAAGACCTGCCTGTCACGCGAGCGCCACTCGCACAGAAGAAAGGAAATTGTTCCGATCAATGGTCCGATGGTCAGGCGTCCGGCGACAGTATTGTTGAAACGTAAGATGCCTTGCACCAAAACAGGCAGCTTTTCCCAAACGCCCTCATCCAGAAAATTGCTCTCCGGGTCATCGTAAGGGTCGGTCAGCACCTCGTCATGGTGATGGGCAAGATGTGTGACTTTGAATCTCGAATATGGAACGATCAACGTCAGCGGCGGCCAGATCAAAAGATCATTCAGCCACTGACGCCGAAAGGGGTGGCCGTGTATCACCTCATGCTGCAACGAAGCATGCAACGCGATCACGACACCGCCAAAAACAACGCCCATGGTGAGTGGAAGCACCCACAACACAGCGCCCCATGCGACATAACAAACCGTAATCAAAACAAGGGTCGGCCACTCAACTCCGCCGCGGTTTGTCGATTGCTTTTGTTCCATGCGGTGAATTTATCCGCGCTTGGAAGAACGATCCATTTGGAGAGTAGTTCACAAAACCCGGCAAATGTGTATTTTGTCGGCAATGGTGATAAAAATAGACAAAAGAGATCGCGCGACTGTGTTTCGTGACCGGCTGCGGCAGGCCATGGAAGAAATGCAAGTCAACCAAAGCGCGCTTGCCAGAGCCACGGGCGTCGACAGATCGACACTGTCACAGCTTTTGAAAGACCAAGGCGCGCGCTTGCCGAACGGGCAACTTGTTGCGGAATGCGCGTCAGTGCTTGGGGTCAGCACTGACTGGTTGCTTGGCCTTTCCGACCGGCCTGAAAGTGCGACGGCGTTGCTTGCCACTGCTGTTGCCATGACAGAAGCCCCGCGCTCGATGGTGGATGACCAGATCTTCGCCTGGCACCAAGAGGCAGCCGGATACAAGATCCGCCATGTTCCAGCAGGGCTTCCTGACATGCTCAAGACCGAAGCAATGCTGCGCTGGGAATATGCGCCATCCTTGGGCCGGACAATTGATCAGGCCATCGGCGCGGCGCAAGACCGTCTGAACTGGATGCGAAGTGCCCGCTCGGACTACGAAATCGCCCTGCCGATGAGCGAGGTGGAAAGTTTCGCAAATGGCAGCGGATTCTACGCCGGCATTGCGCCTGCACTGCGGCGCAGGGAACTTGCGCACCTGCGCGACCTACATGCGCAGCTTTACCCGACGCTGCGCTTACACCTTTATGATCCCCGCAAGCTCTTTTCGGCGCCGATCACGGTCTTTGGCCCGCTGCTTGCCGCGATATACATCGGGCGCAACTATCTGGTATTCAGAGACACCGAACGCGTCACCGCGCTGACCGTTCACTTTGACCAGTTGGTGCGCGACGCCAGCATTAGCAGGCGCGATCTGTCGACCTATCTCGACGGCCTGATCTCCAAGATCAATTAACCCTTTACGCCGACCGCCTTGCCAGCGCCTTCGGGGCGTGGCAGCGCAACGTGTGCAGCGGCAACGCGATCAAGCGTTTCTGCAAGATGCGGGGCAGGTTCGCTGGCACGACGCGTCTCAAGACTGACATGGATCAGCATATGCTCCCCGGTTGCCAGTTCACGGTCGCCTTCGAACATCCGGTGAAAGAGATGCATCTTCTTGCCTTCGCCCAAAAGAACCTGCGTTTCCACACGGATTACGGCACCGGCGTGGACCTCATCGAGATGACGGATATGCGTCTCGGCGGTGAAGTAACTGCCTCCCGTGGAGATGTAATCGGCATCGCAGCCCACCAAAATCATCATGCGGTCAGTTGCGTCGCCAAAAACCTGCAGATAGCGCGCTTCGTTCATGTGTCCGTTGTAATCGGTCCAGTCGAGTGGCACGGCCCGTTCGACCGTCACAATTGGCTGGCTGATGTCATCCGGCAGTGTCGGCACTCCGGCCACGCGCCGGTCCTGCGCGTTGAGCAACTTGCCCGCACCCCAATCCTGAGCCTTGAGGCCCCGCAGGATCGTCACAAGATTATTGTCGCGGGTGCGTTCCAACTCGCGGATCGAGAACTGCCCTGACTGTGCGTCGGATTGATCTGCAATCTGGTCGATCAACGCATCCGTCAGTTCCGGTACATCCATCAGCTTTGTCCACGGCCATGACAGGCAGGGCCCGAACTGTTCGATGAAATGGCGCATGCCAGCTTCGCCACCGGCGATGCGATACGTTTCGAACAGCCCCATTTGCGCCCAGCGCAGACCAAAGCCATAGCGGATCGCGTCATCAATTTCCTCAGTGGTGGCGATGCCATCCTTGATCAGCCAGAGCGCCTCGCGCCACACAGCCTCAAGGAAGCGGTCGGCGATATGTGCATCAATTTCAGCCCGCAAGTGCAGCGGATGCATCCCGATCCCGGTCAGGATGTCTTTGGCGCGCGCGACAGTCTCGCCAGCGTTCTTGTCTGTCGTCACAAGCTCGACCAGCGGGAGCAGGTAAACCGGATTGAACGGATGGGTCACGACGATCTGGCCCGGCCGCGTGGCACACCCCTGGAGTTCTGACGGTTTGAAACCGCTTGTGGATGACCCGATGATGGCGTCAGCGTCGCAATGTTCCTGCAAGGTCTGATAGACCTTGCGTTTCAGCTCTAGGCGCTCAGGCACGCTTTCCTGTATCCACTCAGCCCCTTCCACAGCCTCGGACATGGTTTCGTGAAATGTCAGCGCACCTTCAGGTGGCAGTGCGACATCAGACAAACCGGGAAGCGAACGGCGCGCATTGGCCAGAACCTCGCCGATTTTGCGCGCGGCCTCAGGATCGGGATCAAAGATACGAACGTCCCAGCCCATCAGCAAGAAACGGGCGGCCCAGCCGCCACCGATGACGCCACCGCCGACGATGGCTGCCCGACGCGCGGTCATCCCTAGGCCCCGGCGTTCAGGTTGGCAGGATTGTCGAATTCATCCACCGGTGCCGGCTCGCCCCTGACAGATGGATCACAAGCAATCATGTTGGTGTTGCTGTCGCGGATGATCAATCCACCGCGCGCGCGACATTGCTCGAACGTCATCCGCCCGCCGATCACCAGAAATTCCTGCATACCGCCGTTAGGCGCACCGGTCGGTGCCATGGCGCCTGTTCCTTCACAAGCGGCAAGCGCGAGTACACTTCCAAAGATGAACTTTCTCACTGAGCTGTCTCCTTGAGCTGGCTGACGTCATAGCCGTTGAAGGTCAGAATATCACGCGCAGCCTGCAGGCGGTCTGCACGGATTTGCGGTGTCCGGTTAAGGATCCAACCGGAGCGCCCGTTTGGCGACCCGACAACGGCAGTCTGATAATCCTCATCGGTCCAAAGCACCCAGTAGTCCCCAGCGACAAAGGGAACCGACCCGAACCGTACTTTCAAACGCCCCGGCCCGACGACCTCTGCCGTGCCGGATATCCGCGCGCTTTCATTGCCGTCTGGATCACGGCAGATGTTGAGGACCGAAACAGTCCCGTCGTCGCGGAGGGCATATTCAGCCGTCACGCCGACACACCCGCGCTGGAAAGGCACAGGAAAGCGCGCAACTTCATACCAAAGCCCCATGTATTGCTCGACATCGAACACCGCCTTTGACGAGATTGGCACGTCCGTATCGCGGTAAACCGTGAAGAAACCACAACCCGTGACAAACACAAACGCGGCGAGAACAAGCGCCCTCATTTTGCGACCGGCGCACGTTTGGAAAGGCCAAGCTTGGCGCGCACTTCCTCAGGACCAATCACGCGCGCGCCAAGGTTTTCAATGATGCCAGCCGCGCGTTCAACCAGTTGCGCATTCGTCGCCAAGACACCCTTGTCGAGCATCAGGTTGTCCTCAAGCCCGACACGCACATTGCCACCCGCCAGCACCGAGGCTGCCACATAAGGCATCTGGCTGCGCCCCAGCCCGAAGGCAGAGAAGGTCCAGTCATCCGGCACATTGTTCACCATCGCCATGAAGGTGTTGAGGTCATCAGGCGCACCCCATGGCACACCCATGCAAAGCTGCACCAACGCAGGACTATCCAGAAATCCGTCCTTGACCAACTGCTTGGCGTACCACAGATGGCCGGTGTCAAAGGCCTCGATCTCGGGCTTCACACCAAGATCGGTCATCATCCGTCCCATTGCCTGCAACATGCCCGGTGTGTTGGTCATGACGTAATCGGCTTCGGCGAAATTCATCGTGCCACAGTCGAGCGTGCAGATTTCCGGCAGGCATTCGGCCACATGAGCGACGCGTTCTGTCGCGCCAACCATGTCGGTCCCAGCAACGGTCGGCAAAGGGGCTTCGACGCCACCAAAAACCATATCACCGCCCATGCCGGCGGTCAGGTTCAGAACAACATCGACCTCTGCATCGCGAATGCGGTCCGTGACTTCACGATAGAGCGCCAGATCACGGCTGGGAGTGCCAGTCTCGGGTTCGCGCACATGGCAATGCACCACGGCGGCCCCTGCCTTGGCCGCTTCAATGGCACTGTCGGCAATCTGCTTTGGCGAACGCGGCACATGCGGGCTGCGGTCTTGTGTCGACCCAGATCCGGTGACAGCACAGGTGATGAAAACCTCGCGGTTCATTTGCAGCGGCATGGCATCCTCCCGATCAATTACGCGTCGCAACCTTGCTGAATTTCTGCCCCCTCACAAGCGAGTTTTCTTGACACAGGCCGACCTGCGCTGTCATCTGCCCGACATGCAAAGACGTATCGCAAATTTCGGTGCCTACTTTACCAGCCGCAGATAACGGCGGCTGGCGCATATCTTTTGACAAATCAACGACCAGCTGCCCGCAAGGGTCAGGTGAGTTGGTGTCCCTTCGCGGGCGAGAAGAGGGACAAACATGACCGAGAACATCACCATCACCCCTGCCAGCCCGCGCGACCTGACACGCATCCTTGCCCTGATCCGCGACCTCTCTGCCTTTCACGGCGATGAGGCTGCAGTCACGCTGGAGCAGTTGCAGCAGATTTTCTTCGGCGATCAGGCGCAAGGGAAAGCCTTTGTCGCGCGCGCAGGGCAGGAAGTGGTCGGCTACGCGGGCATCATGCGCTGGACGGTCATTCACAGTGGCAAGCCGCGGCTCGATATTCAGCATCTCTATATCGCCGAGAACCGCCGCAATCGCGGGATCGGCAAGGCGCTGATCATGGCAGCCCGCGACTACGCTATCGCATCAGGTGCGAAAGGCATCTCCATCGGCACCGACCCGCGCAATGCCTCCGCACAGGCTGCCTACCGCGCCATGGGTCTCGAAGAGCTGACTGATATTGGACCGCGCTTCTGGATCGCGGCCGAAGTCTAAGAATTGTGCCTTAATCGCGTTGCCCGGCGGCCACGCCGGGCGCGCGATCAGTAAGGCATCGGATGGGCTTTATGCACCTCGTCAATTTCCGAGATGACTTCATCGTTCAGCACAACGTCCTTGCCGGCCAGAATGTGCTCTAACTGGGCAGCAGTTGTCGCACCAAAGATTGCAGACACAGGGAACGGACGTGTCCGCTGCCACGCCATTGCCATCGCGACAGGGTCAATGCCGCGCTTCTTCGCCAGATCAAGATATGCCTGCGCTGCCGGCCAGAGCCGATCGGTCACACGGCCACCCAGATTGCCGTTGATCGCCATCCGGCTACCGTCAGGCACTTGTCCATTCTGGTATTTGCCCGTCAGCACGCCGCAAGCCAATGGCGAGAACGACAACAGCGTCACATCTTCGTTGACTGCCATTTCAGCCATGTCGGTGTCATAGAGGCGGCAAAGCAGCGAGTATTCATTCTGGACACTCGCCATACGCGGCAGGCCTGCTTTCTCGGCCTGGTCAATCCATTTGGTCATGCCCCAGGCACTTTCGTTCGACATGCCGATTGCACGGATCTTGCCTGCCTTCACAGCCTCGCCCAAGGCCTCAAGGACATCCATCATATGATCCATGGTCTCGGCCCTGTTCTGGCCAGAGGGGTCATAGGTCCAGTTCTGACGGAACATATACGATCCGCGCATCGGCCAATGCATCTGGTAAAGGTCGATCACATCGGTCTGCAGACGTTTCAATGACCCATCGACGGCCTCACGAATGACATCGCCGTCATAACCACGACCATCGCGGACCCAACCGGGATTATCGCCCGAAACTTTGGTGGCAACGACGATCTCGTCCCGCCGACCGCTCTTTGCGATCCAGTTGCCGATAATCTCTTCCGAGCCGCCAACCGTTTCGGTGCGAACCGGGTTCACCGGATACATCTCTGCGCTATCGAGAAAATTGATCCCCGCATCCAGCGCCATATCAATCTGGCGGTGCGCGTCATCTTCAGGTGTCTGGTTACCAAAGGTCATCGTGCCAAGGCACCATTCGCTCACCATGATGTCCGAGCGACCAAGGGGGAGTTTCTGCATCCGTTTTCACTTTCCGATTTCAAGTCCGGACAGAGCCTAATGCGGTGACCGCCAAGGGCAAGAGGCGAAAGGCGACGCCACTTTGTCGAAAAGGCACTAGTTTCACAGCCACAACAGGCGCATAGGTCGAACCTATGCGCATGATGATTTCATTTGCGGCCCTGTTCATGTCAGTGACGCTGCTCCAGCTTTCGTCTGGTGGTGTTGGCCCGCTTGATGCGCTGACAGGGCTCGACCGCGGGTTTTCCCAATCCGAAGTCGGCTTTCTGGGATCGGCGCATTTTGTCGGGTTCTTTATCGGGTGCTGGTGGGCACCACGGCTAATGGGTGATGTGGGCCACAGCCGGGCTTTTGCCGCCTTTACGGCCATGGGGGCAATCGGGCTTGCCGCGCATGTTGTGATCATTGATCCGCTTGCATGGGCTCTTTTCAGGGTGGCATCGGGGATCTGCATCGCCGGCTGCTACACCGTGATCGAGGCGTGGTTGCAGGCGAAAGTCACCAACGAAACGCGTGGCCGCGCAATGGGCAGCTACCGGATTGTTGATATCGGCGCGTCTTTCGTCGCGCAGTTCATGATCGGCGCGCTGGCAAACCTCGAAACCTATATTGCCTACAATCTTCTGACGATCCTGTGCTGTGCATCGCTGCTGCCTCTGACATTGACCAAACTGCCGCAACCAGAAACACCCAAAACAACGCGGCTGCGCCCGAAACTGGCCTGGCGGTGTTCGCCCATGGCCGTAGCGGCCGTGCTTGTCGCGGCACTTTCCAGCGCATCCTTCCGCATGGTCGGCCCGATTTACGGGCAAGAGGTGGGCCTGTCTGCCAACCAGATCGGGTCTTTTCTTGCGGCTTTCGTGGCTGGCGGGGCCATCGCGCAATACCCTGTCGGCTGGCTTGCCGACAAATACGACCGGCGCTGGGTGATGGTCTGGCTTTCTGTCGCCGCCGTCGTTGCTTGTGCTGCAACCGTCGCCACCGCTGGCCTCGGCGCCACATCGGTTTTTGCGGCCTCCTTCTTTTTCGGGCTGACCACCTTCCCGATCTATTCGGTCGCCACCGCGCACGCACACGACTTTGCCACCTCCGATGAACGGGTCGAGCTTTCGGCTGCACTGATGTTTGTCTATGCGGTGGGCGCCATCGCCGCACCGCTCACCACATCATCGCTGATCGAGGCCTTCGGACCCGCAGCGCTCTTTTACTTCATCTCGCTGGGACACATCCTGCTGATCGTCTTTGCCGCGCTGCGCATGCGCGTCCGGACAGCACCGGAGGACCGCACACGCTACGTCTATGCGCCCCGCACCAGCTTCCTGATTGGCAGATTGCTCGGCAAAAGTCGCGACAAGGGCGCGCCGTGATCAGAAGTTGAAGACAACGCCAACGCGCGTTGCCGTAATGCCCGCATCAAAAGCGTCATCGACAAAGTCTCTGATGAATTCACCGCGCAGGCTCAGGCTCTCATTGAGCGCACGCTCCGCGCCGAGCATGGCGTGAAACCCGCCATAGTTGGTGTCATCAAAGTAATATTCGGTGATGCCACCACCGGCCCGCACGGTATAATGGCCCCAGTCATAGCTGACCCACGCCCTGACACGGGCCATGTCATATTCAGCGTCGCCCCCCAGATGCAGCCCGTATTCGCCCTCGGCACCCACACCGAACCGCCCCGCATCAAAGCCCATCCCGGCCAAGGCTGTGCCGGCAAACTGGGTATCCCCATCATGCGGCAAGAGGTAATCCACCGCGCCACCGACATAGAGGTCCTGCGCCGTGGCCGCAGAGCCAAGACACGCAGCCAGCACGATTGGGATCAGACGTTTCATATCAGCATCTCCTTGGGGGTGAACCGGCCCCTTGCTTTCAATCTAGCGCTGCACACCTGCAAAAGCCAGTGGCAAGCATTCTCTGGCATCTGTCACGCGACCCGGCTAGAACGCGGGGCAAACCTGCAAGGACATGTCCATGGCCCGTCACCTGATCACTTCCGCGATTCCTTACATCAACGGGATCAAGCACCTCGGCAACCTCGTCGGCAGCCAGCTGCCAGCCGACCTTTATGCCCGTTACCTGCGCCAGCGCGGGCACGAGGTTCTCTTTCTTTGCGCCACCGACGAACACGGCACCCCTGCTGAGCTCGCCGCGACCAAGGCAGGCAAGCCCGTTGCGGAATACTGCGCCGAGATGCACGCGGTGCAGTCTGACATTGCCGATGGCTTCCGTCTGTCCTTTGATCACTTCGGCAGATCGTCCAGCCCGCAAAACCACAAGCTGACCCAAGCCTTTGCAGGCCGTCTGGCCGACATGGGCCTGATCCGCGAAGTGACCGAGGAACAGGTCTATTCCGTCGCCGATGGCCGCTTCCTGCCAGACCGCTATATCGAAGGCACTTGCCCCAACTGCGGCTTCGAGAGCGCACGTGGCGACCAATGCGACAACTGCACCAAGCAGCTTGATCCGACCGACCTGATCAACCCGTATTCGACGATCTCCGGCTCGACCGAGCTGGAGGTGCGCGAGACCAAGCACCTCTATCTGCGCCAATCCACGCTAAAGGATGATCTGGCTGCATGGATCGACAGCAAGAAGGACTGGCCGGTCCTGACCACATCCATTGCCAAAAAATGGCTCAACGACGGCGATGGGCTGCAGGATCGCGGCATCACCCGCGACCTAGACTGGGGCATCCCTGTCAAAAAAGGTGACGAAGATTGGCCCGGCATGGAAGGCAAGGTTTTCTACGTCTGGTTTGACGCGCCCATCGAATACATTGCCTGTGCACAGGAGTGGCAAGACGCTGGCAAAGGCACCGATTGGGAACGCTGGTGGCGCACCGACAAAGGTGCTGACGACGTGACCTATACCCAGTTCATGGGCAAGGATAACGTGCCTTTCCACACGCTCAGCTTCCCCGCCACGATCCTCGGGTCTCAGGAACCGTGGAAGCTGGTCGATTACATCAAGTCGTTCAACTACCTCAATTACGATGGCGGGCAATTCAGCACATCGCGCGGGCGCGGCGTGTTCATGGATCAGGCGCTTGAAATCCTGCCTGCCGATTACTGGCGCTGGTGGCTGCTGTCCCATGCGCCCGAAAGCTCTGATGCGGAATTCACATGGGATAACTTCCAGACCGACGTGAACAAAGACCTTGCCGACGTGCTCGGTAACTTTGTCAGCCGGATCACGAAATTCTGCCGCTCCAAATTCAGCGAAGCCGTGCCCGAAGGCGGCAGCTACGGCCCTGACGAAGAACAGCTGATTTCTGACCTGACCACCCGCATCCGCGCTTACGAAGGCTTCATGGACAAGATCGAGGTCCGCAAGGCGGCTGCCGAATTGCGCGCGATCTGGGTTTTGGGCAACGAATACCTGCAAGCCAACGCGCCTTGGACCACCTTCAAGACCGATCCTGAGACGGCAGCGATGCAGGTGCGTCTGGCCCTGAACCTGATCCGCATCTACGCGGTCCTCTCTGCCGCTTTCATCCCAGATGCATCCAAAACGATGATCGCAGCCATGCAGACAGACGACGACAGCTGGCCCACAGATGTCGCTGCCGCACTGGAAACCCTGCCCGCGGGCCATGCCTTTACCGTGCCGGAAAACCTCTTCCGCAAGATCACGGATGAGGAGCGCGCAGAATGGGCAGAACGCTTTGCAGGCAAGCGGGACTAGGCCATGGCAAAGCGGCCACTGACAGATGCGTCTCTGGTCACATTCGAGGCCCTGTCAGACTTGCGCGACTGGCTTGCAGCCAACCACAGTCAAGAGGCTGGCATCTGGGCCGTGACCTACAAGAAAGCGGTGCCGGACAAATACATCTCGACTGGCGAGATCGTCGATGCCTGCCTGTCATACGGTTGGGTCGATAGCCTCGTGCGTGGTCTGGATGAAGAACGCACCATGCTCTACATCAGCCCGCGCAAACCAGGCTCAAACTGGAGCCGCGTGAACAAGGAAAAAGTCGCAAGGCTGATCAAGGACGGCTTGATGACACCCGCTGGTGAGGCGGTCATCGCCCGCAGCCAGAAGGACGGAAGCTGGACAGCACTGGATGACGTCGAAAACCTCGTGATCCCGCCTGATCTGCAAGTCGCCTTTGATGCGGTGACAGGCTCCGAGCAGAACTGGCACGCCTTTCCACGCTCAGTCAAACGCGGTGCACTGGAAATACTCCTCAATGCCAAGCGCCCGGCCACGCGCGCCAAGAAGATCACCCAGATCGTCGAGGACAGCGCCGCCAACCGGCGCCCGTTCCAGTGGTCGCCAAAGGCCTAGCGCCAGCCCTGCCACCATTTCAGCCCGGCCTGCTTGGCTGCAAAACTTTCTGTGAGCGCATCGCGGTCGTATTCGGTTTTGATCCAGTCAACGATCCCGATCGGCTCTTTGGCGTTGCGCAAGGCGTACACCTCAAAGAAATGGTCAAGAATGCCTGTCGCTGTCCGCCGGATATGCAGATACCGGAACGAAAGTTGGCGCATCGCGACCTCCAGCGGCGCCCCTTCGACAACCAGCAGATAAAGGGCCGCAACCAACCCGGTCCGGTCTGCCCCTGACTTGCAGTGGATCAGAAACGGCTTTTCAATGGTTTCAAAGACCTCGAAAAGCTCAAGCAACCGCTCGCGATGCGGGGCCTGACGCGCCGAAAATTTCACCGTCACCAGATCAAGGCCCAAAAGCCTGCAGCTCTCTTCGGTGAAAAGGTAATGCGGCTGCTTCTGCACGCCGCGCAAGTTGAGGATCGTCTTGATGCCCATCGCTTTGTAGCGGGCAAAGCGTTTGTGATCAGGATGATTGGACCGATAGACCCCCGGGGCCACTTCGGCAAAGTTGTTCCATAGCTTGCGCAGCACACCATGATCGAGCCAGAACACATGCCTTGCCGATTTCCGGCGCTCCACAGGATCAGTGATATCCTGCCCGAACGACAGCCGCAGGTCGCGTTCCTTCTGTTCCATCTTCTGCAAAAACTTGCGCACGATCAGGCCTTATCTCATTGCTGAGGGGTCATGTGTCGCAAGCGCGGCCATATTTCAAGGCTTTGCATCGCTGGTGCACGCAGGTCACAGGGCCGCAACAGCGGCGCGCCACCTTGCTACTGGCACGCCACGAAACTACGCTTGCACGAACAGCAGGACGATCCGGGGCGACATGGACGAGACTTTCAAATTCATCTGTCTTGATCCGCGCAAAGACAAACGTGCCAAGATCACGACCCTGTTGTCACCACTTGGCACATTGACGTGGCGGCGTCTGCCACCGGTACGTCTGCGCAACTTCCCCGAAACGGCAAAACGCGCCGAAACGGCCCTTCTTGCAAGCAAACACGTGCCACCAAAAGGCTGGAAGCGCGCGCTTTGGCTCCGCACGCTGAAGCTGCAATACAACGGCAGTCGCGCACTCTTCGAAAGCAACAAGAAAGCTGTCGCAGTCGGCTGGAACGGCCTCAACGGATCGCGACGGGTTTTTATGGATGCCGCAAAGGACGCCGGGGTGCGCACGCTTTTCTTTGAACTCGGCCCCTTCCCCGGACGTGTCACTGTCGATCCGCACGGGGTGAATTTCGCCAATGCTCTCCCGCGTGACCCCGCGCCATATCTGGCGTGGGCCAAGGCCGCCGGACACGACGCTGCCGCATGGCGCAACCTCAAAAAGCACGTAAAGCAGCGTCCGCCAGAGACACCGCCGGAGGCAGGCGACGGCCTGCCACCTCTGACCGATCCATTTGTCTTTATCCCGCTGCAAGTCCCCGGTGACAGCCAACTGCGCCTCTTTGGCGGTGATTTCAAAACGGTAGACAGCTTCGTCCTGGCGCTCAAGGACGCAGCCAAATCCCTGCCCACTGGCTGGCACCTGCGCCTCAAAGAGCACCCCAGCACACCACCGATCGCACGCGCCTTGCTGCAAGACGCCAGCGGCCCGATCCACCTCGACAATGCCACAGATACATTCGCGCAAGTCGCCGCAAGCCGCGGCGTGATGACGATCAATTCCTCGGTCGGACTGGAATCGATGTTCTTTGACAAACCCGTCGTGGCGTGCGGCCAGTGCTTTTGGGCCATCGACGGCATGGCACAAAGGGCCACAAAAGAAACCCTGTCAGAGGTTCTGAGTGCCGCAGACCAATGGCACTACGACCCTGAGGTCCGCGACGCGGTGATGCTGTTTCTGTCCGAGGTTTATTACCCCGACACATCATCGGATCAGGATACCATCCGGAACGCGAGCATCCGTCACCGGATCAGCGAACCGGATGACCCGATGGCTTGGGGACGGCCACTTCAACAGAGCGCGTCGTCATGAAACTGTTTCGCCGCGTCCCGGACCTTGCCACACGCATCACTGTGACCCCTCCAGAGCCTCGGAAGGACCAAGCCGATTTCGCGATTGTTCTGATCGCACGCAACGAGGGCGCACGCTTGCGAGACTGGCTGGCGTTTCATGCCGTGGCAGGTTTGCGGCACCTCATCCTTTACGACAATGGTTCAACCGACGACACGGTAGAGATCGCCAGATCATTCTCCATGATCAGGACAGTTGTCGTGCCTTGGGTTCTTGACGCAGCAGAGACGAAAAGTCAGATGCGGTTTCATCAACAATCGCTCGCCTATGCGCATGCGATCTGCACCTGCGGCGCGGGGTTTGCACGCATGGCCTTTATCGACACAGATGAATACCTCGTCCCGACAGATGCGCTCACGATCCAGGATGCGCTTGACGGTCTGGACCACCCTAACATCTCCCTGCCCTGGACAATGTTCGGTCACAACGGCCATCAAAGCCCGCCAAAGGACGCCGCACCCTTTGCATTTGAGGAACGCGCGAAAGACACCACCCGACCGCTGCTTAATTTCAAATGCATTGTTGATCCCTGTGAAGTCACCATGGTCAATCCACACAGATTTGAAACGCGCAGGCATCAGGACAGCACGGTCAATACGGCTGGCATGATGAGCCGCAACAAAGCGCGCGATGCACGCTTCGCTACGCGTGACAGGCTGCAACTCAATCACTACTACCTGATGTCGGTTGCCGAGATGGAACAGAAGTTCAGCGGACCCGCCGTGTCAGGCGCCAAAAGGGAGCAGCGCAAAGAGGCGATCCTGAAAAAGGCAAAACTCATCGAAAGTAATGCCATCAAGGACACCGCTGCACGCCAATTCCTTGCAAGACATGGGATCATGGACAGCGCGGACCTGCGCGCGGTCAAATAGTCTCACCTCGCCCACTTGCCTCGCGGAAAATGAGAACATAACATGAACATATGGCAAGTCTCTCACTCCAGAATAAACTCGCGATTCTCTCGGACGCGGCGCGATATGATGCCTCCTGTGCCTCAAGCGGCACAACGCGGCGCGACAGCCGCGATGGCAAGGGATTAGGCTCGACCGAAGGGTCAGGCATCTGCCATGCCTATGCCCCTGACGGGCGCTGCATCAGCCTGCTGAAAATTCTGATGACGAATTTCTGCATCTACGATTGCGCCTACTGCATAAATCGCGTCTCGTCGAACGTAACGCGGGCGCGGTTCACCGTTGATGAGGTCGTCCAGCTCACCATCGAATTCTACAGGCGCAACTACATCGAAGGTCTGTTCCTGTCGTCAGGCATCATCCGCAGCCCTGATTACACGATGGAGATGATCGTCCAGATCGCAAAACGGCTCCGCGAGGACGAGCATTTTCGCGGGTATATCCACCTCAAGACGATCCCCGATGCCGCGCCCGAACTGATCGAACAGGCGGGGCTTTATGCCGATCGCCTCTCGATCAATGTGGAGCTGCCAACCGACAACAGTGTCAAAGCCTACGCGCCGGAAAAGAACCCCGAGACAATCCGCAAGGCGATGGGCGATGTGAAATCCCGCAAGGATGTCGCCAAGGAACGCTCCTACACCGGCAAGCGCGGCAAAAGGTTCGCGCCTGCAGGCCAATCCACCCAGATGATCGTTGGCGCGGATGCCGCAACCGATGCCACCATTTTGGGGCAATCCACGCGGCTCTATGGCGATTACAAGCTCAAGCGGGTCTATTATTCGGCATTTTCGCCGATCCCCGATGCAACGGCCAAACTGCCTTTGATCAAGCCACCGCTTGTCAGGGAACATCGGCTTTATCAGGCCGACTGGCTGCTCAGGTTTTACGGGTTCGACGTTGATGAAATTACCTCGGCGCGGCCGGACGGCAATCTCGATCTGGAAGTTGATCCCAAACTCGCCTGGGCCTTGCAGAACAGGCATCTTTTTCCGGTGGATGTGAACCGCGCCAGCCGCGAGATGCTGCTGCGCGTGCCGGGGTTCGGGACACGCAGTGTGGGCCGTATCCTGTCAACACGGCGGCACCGGACGCTCCGGTATGAGGACCTGCAAAGGCTTGGCGCATCGCTCAAAAAGGCGCGAGCCTTTATCACCGCCAAAGACTGGTCGCCGGGCGAGCTGACCGACAGCGCCGATCTGCGCGCCCGCTTTGCCCCGCCCCCTGAACAACTGAGCCTTTTTTGACGATGTATACCGTTCCCCTGCCCCGTATCGGTGCTGATGTCGCGTGGCGCGATGCGGCCAAACGTTTGCTCGGTGCCGCCGTACCGCCGGAGGACATCCTGTGGGATGATGACGGCACAGCCTCAGGGCTCTTTGCGACACAGACCCCGCTCCCCCCTGTCACGCGTCGGATCAAAGTGCCGCAAAGCTTTGTCGAATTGGCGAATACGGTGGTCTGGCACAATGACCCGCAACGCTTTGCGCGACTTTACACCCTGCTCTGGCGGTTGCGGCACCAGCCGGGGCTGATGCAGGACCGCGCCGACCGCGATCTTGCCAAGCTGCGCCAGATGGAAAAGGCCGTGCATCGCTGCAAGCACAAGATGAAGGCCTTTGTTCGGTTCCGCGATCTGCGTCAGGGCGGTGAGCGGCGCAGCTTTGCCGCATGGTTCGAGCCGACCCACCACACGGTCGAGCCCACCGCCCCGTTCTTTGCCCGCCGCTTTGCCGACATGGACTGGATGATCGCGACACCCGATGTCACCGCGCAATTCGTGGACGGCAACCTCAGCTTCCACCCTGGCCAGCCCAAGCCCGATCTACCTGACGACGCGACCGAGGATCTTTGGGGCACCTATTTTTGCAACATCTTCAATCCCGCACGGCTCAAGGTGCAGGCGATGACGTCCGAGATGCCCAAAAAATACTGGAAGAACCTGCCGGAGGCACAGCATATCGCGGATCTCATTGCAGGGGCGGAAGCAAAGGTGCAGGAAATGCGCGACACCGCGCCGACCCTCCCGCCGCAACGCGCCGCCGCGATCAAACGCCAGCTTGACCGCAAACCACCCGCCAAAGAATAGCGCTTGCGCGAACCTGCAGCGCGCGCCACCTTACGCCCATAGCAAACTCAGGAGCGCGGCCATGACAACGCTGGTCTTTCTTGCCGTGATTGGCGCGGCTTTCCTTCACGCAGCATGGAACGCACTTGTCAAAGGCGGCGCGGACAAGCTGATGTCGCTGACGGCGGTCATCCTTGGCCATGTGCCGTTTGCGCTTGTCGCGATTGTCGTCTCACCGATGCCGGACCCTGCATCCTACCCCTATCTGGTGGTCGGGGTCCTTTTGCACCTGGGTTACCAGTTCTTCCTGCTTTACGCCTATAGCGCCGGTGACCTGACGCAGGTCTATCCCATCGCACGCGGGTCAGCGCCACTGATCGTCGCCGCCATTTCGGTCACCGTGCTGGGGGTGTCGCTGCAAGGCGCGGAACTTCTGGCCGTTCTGATCATCGGATGCGGCATTGTGAGCCTGGCACTGGTGCGGCGCAGCGACGGGTTGCGCAATGGACGGGCCGCTGGATTTGCACTCGCGACAGGATGCTTTATCGCGGCCTACTCGATTGTCGACGGGCTTGGCGCAAGGGCCGCAGGCACAGCGCTGGGCTATTTCGGCTGGCTGGCAGCGCTCAACGCCATTGCACTTGGCGCCATTGTCGCGGTGCGTGCGCCGAAAACCTACACATCGCTATGGACCAAAGGGCAGAAGCTTTTCTGGATCGGTGGCGGCGCGTCCTTTGCGGCTTATGCCATCGTCACATGGGCGTTCACGCAAGCCCCCATCGCGCTTGTCACCGCCTTGCGCGAAACCAGCATCATCTTCGCGCTTCTGATCGGTGTTTTCTTCCTCAAGGAACGGCTCGACCTGATGAAGGTCGTCTCGACCATGACCGTCCTGATCGGGGCCGCGCTTTTGCGGCTTTCGCGCCCCTGAGGGATCAGGTGTTGAACAGGAAATGCATCACATCGCCATCCTTGACGATGTAGCCTTTGCCCTCTGCGCGCATCTTGCCTGCCTCTTTTGCAGGCTGTTCACCGCCCAAGGCAACAAAGTCGCCATAGGCAATCGTCTCGGCGCGGATAAATCCCTTTTCAAAATCGCCGTGAATGACACCTGCCGCTTGCGGGGCTGAGGTGCCTTCCTTGATGGTCCAGGCACGGGCCTCTTTGGGACCAACGGTAAAGTAGGTCTGCAAATGCAAAAGCGCGTAGCCCGCACGGATCAAACGGTCGAGGCCGGGTTCCTCAAGACCCATTTCGCCAAGGAACATCTCGGCTTCATCCGCCTCAAGCTGGCTGATCTCTTCTTCAATACGGGCAGAGATCACAACATGGCTGTTGCCTTGCGCTGCGGCCATCTCGGCCACACGGGCTGATTGGCTGTTGCCACTGCCCGCGCTTTCTTCTTCGACGTTGCAGACGTAAAGCACAGGCTTTGTGGTCAGCAGTTGCAGCATTTTCCACGCTTTCGCGTCCTCGGCATCAACCTCAACCACGCGGGCAGGCTTGCCGTCTTCAATGGCGGCCTGCGCCATTTCGAGCAGACGCATCTGTTGCACGGCGTCCTTGTCGCCACCCTTGATCTTGCGGGTCAGGTTCTGCATCCGCTTTTCGATGCTTTCGAGGTCTGCAAGCATCAGCTCGGTTTCGATCACCTCGGCATCAGCGACCGGATCAACGCGGCCATCGACATGGGTGATGTCGTCATCTTCAAAGCAACGCAGCACATGGGCAATCGCGTCGCACTCGCGGATGTTGGCCAGAAACTGGTTCCCAAGACCTTCGCCCTTGCTGGCGCCCTTCACCAGACCGGCGATGTCCACAAAGGTCATCCGCGTCGGAATGATCTGCTTGGATTGCGCAATCGCCGCCAGCTTATCGAGACGTGCATCAGGGACCGCCACCTCGCCCACGTTAGGCTCAATGGTGCAGAACGGGAAGTTTGCCGCCTGCGCAGCCGCAGTCTTGGTCAATGCGTTGAACAGGGTCGATTTGCCCACGTTCGGCAGACCCACGATGCCCATTTTGAAACCCATGACAGCACTCCTTTGCAGCTTGCCGCGCTTCTAGGCGCAGATGGCCCGCCCCGCAAGGCGGCAGGTGTGGGGAAAAGCAGTGAGACACCATTGATTTTCCCCGCCCCATCAAGCAAACCATCCCAAGTTTGAATGACGGGGACGACCATGAGCAGAATCGACGCGAAATTCGCCGCCTTACAGGCCGAGGGGAAGAAAGCCTTTGTTGCTTATGTCATGGCAGGCGATCCCGATTACGCCAAAGGTCTGGAGATCGTCAAAGGCCTGCCTGCGGCTGGCGTCGATATCATCGAACTCGGAATGCCGTTCACCGATCCGATGGCCGACGGCACCACGATCCAGCTGGCAGGCCAGCGCGCGCTTGAGGCCGGTCAGGATCTGGAAAAGACCCTCGCCTATGCACGTGAACTGCGCAAAGAGGATGACACGACACCGATTGTGATGATGGGCTACTACAACCCCATCTATTCACGCGGTGTGGACGCATTTCTTGATGATGCAGTGGCCGCTGGCATTGACGGGCTGATCGTTGTTGATCTGCCACCTGAAGAGGATGAAGAGCTTTGCATCCCGGCTCAGGCAAAGGGGATCAACTTCATCCGTCTGGCAACACCGACAACGGATGACAAACGCCTGCCGAAAGTGCTCCAGAACACATCCGGTTTCGTCTACTACGTGTCCGTCACTGGCATCACCGGCACAGCCGAGGCCCAGACCGCCGAGGTCGCGCCGGAGGTTGCACGGATCAAGTCACAGACCGACCTGCCTGTCATCGTCGGTTTCGGGATCAAGACACCTGACGCAGCCGAAGCCATCGCAAGCATCGCCGACGGTGCAGTGGTCGGCTCCGCCATCGTTGAGAAGATTGGCGCTGGCGAAAGCACGGCGGATGTCCTCGCCTTTGTCAAATCGCTGGCCGACGGCGCACACCGGGGTTAACCCATTCTTTACGAAACTGTATGCACAGCCTGTGTACAGGTTGTGTACAGCCTGTGTACGTGGTCTGCACAGCCTGTGCACCAGCCATGCATTCTACGCGCTTGCTAAATTTCCCGTAATCGGTAACAAATAATTACCAATTCGAGGATTTCCGTCATGGCTGCCATTACCACAATTGAAGATCTGAAGCGGATGCACAAACGCCGCACACCCAAGATGTTCTATGACTACGCCGAAAGCGGCAGCTGGACAGAACAGACCTTCCGCGAAAACACATCCGACTTTGACAAGATAAAATTCAGGCAGCGTGTGGCGGTCGATATGACCAACCGCACAACCGCGACTACGATGATCGGGCAAGAGGTCTCCATGCCCGTCGCCCTTGCCCCCGTAGGCCTGACAGGGATGCAAAGTGCTGATGGCGAAATCAAAGCCGCTCGGGCCGCCGAGAAGTTCGGGGTGCCGTTCTGCCTTTCGACGATGTCGATCTGCTCAATCGAGGATGTGGCCGCGAAAACAGAAAAACCCTTTTGGTTTCAGGTATATACACTCAAAGACGATGATTTTATGAAACGGCTTTTCGACCGTGCCAGAGCCGCTGGATGCTCAGCGGTTGTGATTACGCTCGATCTGCAAATCATGGGACAGCGGCACAAGGACCTCAAGAACGGGTTATCAGCGCCACCGAAATTCACCCTCGCCAGCATGGCTGATCTGGCCACCAAATGGCCATGGGGGATCGAGATGCTTCAGACCAAACGGCGGTTCTTTGGCAATATCGTCGGACACGCAAAAGGCGTCTCCAATCCCGCCTCTCTGGCGTCCTGGACAGCGGAGGCTTTCGACCACGCTCTTGATTGGGAAAGGGTCGCAGAGTTGATGAAGATGTGGGGCGGTCCGGTAATCCTCAAAGGCATCATGGATGCCGACGACGCGCGCAAAGCAGCCGAACTCGGCGCCGACGCCATCGTCGTCTCAAACCACGGCGGTCGCCAACTCGACGGCACCGTCTCCTCCATCCGCGCACTGCCCGCCATCATGGAAGCCGTTGGCGACAAGGTCGAAGTGCACCTTGATAGCGGCATCCGGTCAGGCCAGGACGTGCTCAAGGCCATCGCCATGGGCGCCAAGGGCACCTACATCGGGCGGGCCTACGTCAACGGGTTGGGTGCTATGGGGCAAAAGGGCGTGACCAAGGCGCTAGAGATTATCCATAAGGAACTGGACACGACGATGGCGCTCTGCGGTCGCCGGGACATCAACAACGTTGATCGCGACATCCTCATGGTGCCTGAAGATTTTGAAGGCCGCTGGGCATAGCATTTCGGGCCAGAAAAGGAGCTGTCATGTTCGCACATCCCTTCAAAGGACTGCTTTTGGCGGCGACGATTGTTGGCACCGCTGGCCCGGCTCTGTCAGAGGACCTGACCCCGCCCGCCGCCGAAGATGTCGTTCTTGCCAGCCCCACCTCATCGCTGGGAACGCCGGACATCCTGATCACAGTGCTGGCTTTGCTTCTCGTCTGGGCCGCTGTCGAGCAGAAAGAAGAATCGGAGCGCCGATAGGATAATTCGGCCACATCGTCACCAAAAAACATGCTGTTTTGACTGCAACCGATTGACGCAGCGGAAAAATGCGATATCTGCGAATATGTTCCGTGCACATCTTGAGGTGATGCGCGGCCAAAAAAGTTCAATGAGGAGCATAAAATGCGCATCACAAAAACACTCGTAGCTGCAGCTTCAATCGCAGCTCTTTCGACAACTGCATTCGCTGGCGGCATGGCTGAAGAAGTCATGGAAGCCCCAGTTGTTATCGAAGAGCCAATGATGGAGCCAGCCGGTTCTTCCCTGAGCCCAACTCTGGTTGTTGTTGGCATCCTGGCAGCTCTGCTCCTGGCTGCATCTGTCGAAGAGGACGACGAATAAACACGTTACTTGCGTTGCAGGTTTCGAGGGGTGGTTGCGAAAGCAGCCACCCTTTTTCGTTCAGTGCCGCCGTTTGACAGTCAAAGCAAGCGGGACAGCGCTGAGCAACAAAGCAGCGACCCCCAGAAATGCGACCCTGAGTCCAAAGGCCTCAGACAGGACACCCATTGCGACCGGCGCGAGGAAGAATCCGGAAAAGCCGATCACCGCAGCTTTGCTGATCGCTTCGGTGCGCAAATGAGGGGCCACCAGCTTGCCAGCTAAAGCAATCCCAATCGGTCCGATCACTGAAACACCCAAACCAAGGATCCCGAATCCCAGGTAAGCCACAGCCGGGGACGGCGCCAAGGCTGCGATGACTGCACCCACAGCGGACAGCAGCGCCGCGATCAGGACCACATTCACCTCTTTGAAGCGCTCCGCCACGGCTTGCCCTGAAAAGCGTCCAATCGCCATCGTAAGCCCCAGCATCGCAGGACCCAGTGCGCCTTCTGCGGCCCCGCCGCCCAACGTCCGCTCGATGTGCAAGGCCGACCACGCCTCGACCGTCGCCTCTGACATAAAGGCAACCAGCACAATCGCACCGCACAGAAGAATGATCCCCGACGGGTAGCCACCGGAATAGCCTTCCTCTGCCTCAACGACAGTCACGTCTACACGCAAGAGCGGCAAGAGAGCCAAAGTCACGAGACCAAAGCCAGCAAAGACAGGCGCTGGCGGTATCCCTGCTTCTCGGGTGACGCCGACCACCAATGCCCCAACCGCATAAGCCACAGAAAACATCGCGTGATTTGCATTCATCAATGGTTTTGCGTGGCGGGCCTCAAGCTCGCTCACCCGCGCGTTCATCACAACGTCAAGCAAACCTGAGGCCAGCCCGACAAAGCCCATTGCCGCAGCAAACAGAAGCGGCGCTGTCATTTGTCCCGGCCAAAGCCACGCAAAGGCAAGAACAAACGCGCCGACCTGCATGGCGCGCGAACCCAGAATGCGGTCTGCGCGCGGCGCAAGCCACATGGCTGAAACAAGCCCTAGGGCCGATCCCAGCAACAACGTTCCAAACAAGGCATCTGACGCCCCGAGCTGCGCCTTGATGACGGGGACATAGGCGGCGAAACAACCCCAAAACAGGCCAATAATCACAAAGGCGGCGGCGGGGCGATAAGAGAGCTTGAGCGCATTCACAACAGACATAGGCGCATCGTTGAAACGCAAAATTTTCCAAAGCAACTCCCAAAGTGAAATCTGGGATAAAACCTCTTTTCAATCCGTCACAATCCGTCTATTGGGCAGGCTTCATCGGGCTCGGACACCCTTGGAGGCGGGCCCCTACATCGAAGGAAAGATACTATGGCTGGAAAGATCCCTGATCTGAACGCCAAGGTACGCGCGGGGACAGGCAAGGGGGCCGCCCGCCAAGCTCGCCGTGATGGCGACGTACCTGGCATTGTTTATGGTGGTGGCGCAGAGCCCCAATCCATCAGCATCCCATTCAACTACCTGCTGACCATGCTGCGCAAAGGCCGCTTCATGTCCACACTTTTCAATCTCAAGATTGAAGGTCAGGACGATGTGCGCGTGATCTGCCGTGGCGTTCAGCGTGACGTGGTCAAGGACCTGCCGGTCCATATCGACCTGATGCGCCTGAAGCGTACAAGCCGCGTGAAGCTGTTTATCCCTGTTGAGTTCCTCAACGCAGATACAGCACCTGGCGTCAAGAAAGGCGGCGTTCTCGCCGTGGTACGCCCTGAAGTCGAGCTTGAAGTTCTCGCAGGCGAAATCCCTGAAAGCATCGTCGTCGATCTGGCAAACGCAGAGATGGGTGACACGATCTCCATCAGCAGCGTGACACTGCCAGAAGGCGCAAAGCCAACAATCGACCGCGACTTCGTCATCGCCAACATCTCCGCACCTCGTTCGGTTCTGGCCGACGATGATGATGGCGACGAAAGCGAAGACTCCGGCGAAGAGGCCGCAGAAGAAGCGACAGAAGAATAAGCTCAGCGACACCGCTGAACGATGAAGGGCGTCCCCGCTGGGGCGCCCTTTTTACTTTGCATGACATCGACGGTGGCAGCGAAGCCTTTGGACGCCCCAAAACCTATATGGCGTTCGTAGTTACTGGCACCTGCCAGTCTGTGCGGGTAAGACTAGCAGCATGAAACTTCTCGTAGGCCTCGGCAATCCTGGCGCAAAATACGCGCGCAACCGTCACAACATCGGCTTTATGGCGATGGACCAGATCGCGTCGGATCACGGGTTTTCTGGCTGGAAGTCAAAGTTCCAAGGGCAAATCAGCGAAGGCCGACTGGGGACAAGCAAAGTTGCCCTGCTGAAGCCTGAAACATTTATGAACCTGTCCGGGCAGTCCGTTGGCGAAGCGATGCGGTATCTCAAGCTCGAACCTGCGGACGTGATTGTCTTTCATGACGAGATTGACCTCGCACCGGGGAAAGTCAGGCTGAAAACCGGTGGTGGTCACGCGGGCCATAACGGACTGCGCTCGATTCATGCGCATATTGGCCCCGAATATGACCGCGTCAGACTTGGCGTCGGGCATCCGGGGCACAAGGATGCCGTTCCCGGATATGTGCTGCGCGACTTTCCCAAGGCAGATGCCGAATGGCTGGATGATCTCCTGCGAGGGATTGGGGACGGTGTTGCACACCTCGTAGACGGTGACGGCGGCAAGTTCCAGAACGCCATCTCACTGCGCACCAACCCGCCACGCTCATCAAAGTCAGCTACAACCAAGCAGTCAGCGCCGAAATCGAAAAAAGAAACGCCACCATCGGCCGACAACAGATCGCCGCTACAGAAGCTGGTGGATAAGTTCAAGTGATCCCCTCAAAAGTTGCCGAAGCCTTCCATGTTCAGGCGCGGGCCTGTGAAAACCTCGACTCTCCCTTCATGGGGCAGTTGATGCGCCTTTGTGCAACGCGAACGTGGCCCGAAGGTCCGATCCGTGACCGCATTTTCGCTTGGGAAGGTGAAATTGGGCCGGCCGCGCAATCGGTCCCGCTGCGGCTGGCAGGCGCGCTTCATGCGCTGCACCTGACAGGCCACGCGCAGCTTGCAACAGTTTATCCGCCTGAACGGGCGAACGATGATGAACTCTGGGCCGCTATCTGCGACGTCATGACAACCGAGGTGAACCACCTGAACCTGTGGCTCGACAGCGTGCCTCAAACAAATGAGGTACGTCGCTCTGTCACGCTGATCCCGATTGGTCACGTCCTGACTGAACGCTTCGGTCTGCCCATCAGAACCTCGGAACTGGGGGCAAGCGGCGGTCTGAACCTGCACTGGCACAGCTACGCGCTTGCGCTGGAGGGAGAGCTCTACGGACCTGCTGGGCCTGTCCTGACACTCACCCCGGAGTGGGACGGCCCCTTGCCCCCACAATCAACACCGCAGATCACGCGTCGCGGTGGTGTTGACCTCAACCCGTTGAACCCTGCGGATCCCGACGATGCCTTGCGCCTGCAGGCCTACCTGTGGCCGGACCAGCCGCACCGATTGGCGTTGACCCGCGCAGCGATCGCCGCTGCAAAAACGCCTGTGACCAAGGGGGATGCGATTGACTGGTTGGAAGGGCGGCTTGACCATCAAGATGGTGAAACGCACCTCATCTACAGCACTGTCGCCTGGCAGTATTTCCCCAGAGCCGCGCAAGAGCGCGGCAGGAAGATGATCGAAGCCGCAGGAGAGCACGCTACAGACCGCAGCCCACTGGCTTGGTTCGGCATGGAAAATGACGGAAGCGGTAAAGGTGCTGCTCTTACGCTGCGGGTTTGGCCGGGCAATCTTACTCTCGATTTCGGCCGTGCCGACTTTCATGGGCGCTGGGTCAACTGGACTGGTGGTCAAGCCGTCTGATCGCCTTAGGTCTAATCTGAGATCTGAGAGGAGCGCCAACATGGAAAAAGACCCGTCATTCAACGTCCTCGGTGGCCCGCTCGCGACATGTTCAACGGCGCCGATGACGGGGTTTTTCCGAAACGGCGCCTGCGATACCTGCGCTGCTGACCACGGCAGCCACACCGTCTGTGCTGTCATGACGGCAGAGTTTCTGGCTTTCTCGAAGTATGTCGGCAACGACCTGAGCACGCCGCGGCCAGAGTATGGGTTTGCAGGTCTGAAACCCGGAGATGGCTGGTGCCTATGCGCCAGTCGCTTCTTGCAAGCACATGAGGAAGGCTGCGCACCTCAAGTCACCCTGCAGTCAACGCATGTCCGCGCGCTGGATATTGTGCCGATTGATGTGCTGCGCGAGCACGCAGTCGATGCCGAAAGCTAGTCAGCCACCATCAACTCGTCGATGAAAAGGCTAAGAAGCTGGGTGCGCCCGCTTACGCCAGCTTTGCGATAGATCGCGTTTGTCTGTGCTTTGACGGTTCCTTCACTGACGCCGCGCAGACCCGCGATTTCTTGCGTGGACATCCCCTTGATTGCAAAGAGCGCCACATCGCGCTCCGCAGGTGTCAGATCCCAATCGGTGAAGCGTTCTTCAAGCACGTCCATAAATGCGCCTGACGCCAAGCGAAGCTGGTCTTCAACGATAGAGTTGCGCTGTACGGTGCGCCGCAACACCACCCAACCAAGCGCAGACCCGATGATCAGTCCAAGGGCCGCGCCGATCTCGATCAATTCATATAGCTGCCAACCGTATGGGGCAAATCCGAACACCGAAGAGGCAATTTGGAAGGTAAAAAGAGCAGCACAAAAGACCTGTAACGCAACAACCGCAAAGACCGCCTTGGAATTCATTGGAAGGTCTCTTCCCGTCAGACAGATGATCTAGTCGTCGTCACGATCATTCTCGCGCTTGTCGTCGCGGCGGTCGTCGCGGTCGTCCTTCTCGTCGTCGTCATCATCATCGTCGTCACGATCATCGTCGCGATCATCATCATCGCGATCATCATCATCGCGATCATCATCATCGCGATCATCATCACGATGGCCATCGCGGTCATCATCGCGATCGGACCCATCATCATCGCGATCATCGTCGTCGTTGTCGCGGCCTTCATCGTCCTCATCGCTCCTGCGCGGATTAAACAGCGACGGGGCGCGATCATCCTCATCCACTTCCCAGAAGTCGCGGAGGATTTCGCCGGTTTGCGGATGAAAGACCAATTCACGCCGAAGATCGCCACGGTACGCAATGATCTGGACACGTCCAAGCCACGTGCGGCTGAGCTGCATTTCTCCAAAGCCCTGATCAGCAAGCTGAGAAATGATCTGGTCCTGGATCGATTGTGCAGACGCCAGATGAGGGACACCCATCAGTGCAATGCAAAGTGCAATTTTCTTGATCATGGACCCACCCCTCGCGCCATGTTGCCGGCACAGTGTCTCTCTACCTGCACCATATCATGACTCTCGCGCGTGCTGTAAACGGGTCAACATGAGGCCTAAACCGAAGTTTAGGCCTGTTGTTCAGGTTTCCATGTCAAATCCAAGATGCTTGGCGACCGTGAAGATGTCCTTGTCACCGCGTCCGCACATGTTCATCACCAACAAGTGGTCCTTGGGAAGTTCAGGCGCGATCTTCATCACATGAGCGAGCGCATGAGATGGCTCCAGCGCTGGAATGATCCCTTCCTGAGCGCAGCAAAGCTGGAAGGCCTCCAGGGCTTCCTTGTCGGTAATCGAGACATACTCTGCACGTCCGATATCGTGCAGCCAGCTATGTTCAGGGCCGATACCGGGGTAATCGAGGCCCGCGGAGATCGAATACCCCTCCAGAATTTGGCCCACGTCATCTTGCAGCAGATATGTGCGGTTGCCATGCAGGACGCCGGGACGCCCGCCGGTCAGAGAGGCGCAGTGCTCCATCTTTTCATTGACGCCCTTGCCGCCTGCTTCGACACCGATGATCCGTACGTCTTTATCGTCGAGGAACGGGTAAAACAGACCCATCGCGTTTGACCCGCCACCGATAGCGGCAATCACTGTGTCAGGCAGCCGCCCTTCTGCGGCATGCATCTGTTCCTTGGTTTCTTTGCCGATAATGGCCTGAAAATCGCGCACCATTGCCGGATAAGGGTGCGGGCCTGCTACAGTGCCAATGCAGTAGAAAGTGTCGCGCACGTTAGTCACCCAATCGCGCAGCGCATCGTTCATAGCATCCTTGAGCGTACCGCGGCCAGATGTGACGGCGACCACTTCTGCCCCCAACAGCTTCATACGGAACACGTTCGGGGCCTGACGCTCCACGTCGTGTGCACCCATGTAGACAACGCACTTCAGGCCGAATTTGGCACAGACTGTCGCCGTGGCGACACCGTGCTGGCCAGCGCCTGTTTCTGCGATAATCCGCGTTTTACCCATGCGGCGGGCCAGAATGATCTGACCAAGCACGTTGTTGATCTTATGCGCGCCGGTATGGTTCAGCTCATCCCGTTTCATGTAGATCTTGGCCCCGCCAAGATGGTCGGTCAGACGCTCAGCGTGGTAAAGCGGGCTGGGACGTCCGACGTAGTGGGTCCAGAGATCATGCATCTCCGCCCAGAACGTAGGATCGGTTTTGGCGTGTTCGTATTGCTCTTCAAGCTCAAGGATCAACGGCATCAGCGTTTCAGAGACAAACCGTCCACCGAATTTGCCAAAGCGTCCCTTGTCATCGGGGCCGGTCATGAAGCTGTTGAAGAGATCGTTCGCCATAAGACACCTACCTGTTTCGCACCGCAGAGAAGTAGCGAGTCGTCAAGCCAAGGTAAAGGGCGACAAAAGCCGCAGAGCGGCGGAAAAATCGAACCGGATCATTGTGAAAAACAGTGACGGATTGAACGCTTCAGAACGTTCACCCGAAGGGATGAACCGCCCGATAACCGTAAATCTGTTGAAAGAGTGCTTAGCTGTTCAGAGAGGCTGCGCAGAAGGCCGCGATTTTCGCGACATCCTTTTGCCCCGGCGCAACCTCAACACCAGAGGAGACATCCACCTGCCGAGCACCGGTCAATCTGATCGCTTCGGCAACATTGCCGGCGTCCAGACCACCGGCCAGCATCCACGGCACGGGCCATTTGCGCCCTGCGATGAGTTGCCAATCAAAAGCAAGACCATTTCCACCAGGCAGCTCTGCCCCCTTGGGGGGTTTTGCATCAACAAGAAGCTGGTCAGCCACCTGCCCATAGCGCGCAAGATCGTCCAGATCGTCGGCTTGGGCCACACCGACGGCTTTCATGACAGGCAAACCATAGCGCGCCTTGATTTCCAAAACGCGCTCGGGGCTCTCTGACCCGTGAAGCTGCAGGATATCCAGAGGCACCGCAGACGTGATGGCATCAAGCATTGCATCATCAGCGTTGACCACCAACGCAACCTTAGCGACACCAACCGGCACTTCGGCAGCCAGGGCGCGGGCATCCTCTATTGCGATATTGCGGGGGGATTTCGGAAAGAAGACGAAACCGACGTAGGATGCGCCCGCATTAACGGCCGCGGCGATATCATCTGCGGTTTTGAGGCCGCAGATTTTGACGCGCGTCTGCTGGGACGTCATTTGGGGCGGTTCAACAATGCCAATACGTCGTCGGCAGCCGCACTTTCGCCTGTGCCGCCGCGCAGTTGCGCGACCTCACGCTTGAGGCTTTCTACTTCACGCGCTTTGCCGCGTGCTTCGGCGCGAATGCGATGTTCCCGAACCCATTCCCACAAAAAGCCAATCATCAAACCGGCACCCACACCCAAAAAGATCACCACAAACAGCGGTAGCTGGATATCAGGCGACATGCCCATGAGTTCTCCCATCGCTTCGGGCATGGCGCGCACGGTCACCATTTCCCGGTTAGAGAGCCCGATCAAAATGAGGCAAAGGCCAACGATAGCCCAGAAGGTGTAGCGAATGGTTTTCATAATCAGCCCCTTCAGCAGAAATGCGGCGCAAGCGAGTCACCGGCTTCTTACGACTATCAGATAGGACAACAGGGGGTGAGCGCAACCGCCCTTGGCGTCAATTCCCGTTTAGACGGTCACGCAGCAACTTTCCCGTCTTGAAGAACGGCACGTGCTTTTCTTCGACTTCGACTGACTCGCCTGTTCGCGGGTTGCGTCCAACACGGCTGTCACGCTTTTTGACAGAGAAAGCCCCGAAGCCCCGCAGCTCAACACGGTCACCACGGGCCATCGCTTCAATGATCTCTTCAAAGATGGTGTTGACGATCCGTTCGACGTCACGTTGGTAAAGATGCGGGTTTTCGTCGGCAAGTTTCTGAATCAATTCAGACCGGATCATAGTTAAGCCTCCCAACACCTAGATACCAATGGCAGGTTTTCCCTGCTTTTCCAAAGACTATATGCAAATCGGCTCTTTGAAGAAATAGGCGGAAGCTGCCGTTTGCGTCAAAAACGGCCTTCTGAGCGGCTTCAAAGCATTGATTGGTGAGCCAGAATCACGATTCGGCGCGTTGCTGGCGCAGGTTGCCGATCTCCGGGCATGATGATTCGGGCTGAGTCAGCGTCATCTATCGCAGGCGTCTGGATGCCTGATGAAAGCAGAATAGCTCTCGCTGTCATGTCGCAAACGACCAAGGTCATCAAAATCATCATCTGCATTGAACCGCATGCGAGGCAAACTGTCGTAACCTGCAATAACGTCCTTCTGCTGCCCGAGAATGCCTGAAAGGCGGTCCTCAAGTGCACTCGATTCATCACCGACGAAGTAGCCATGCACACCGTGAACAGTCCGTGGCTCCAAGACCGAAAACCCGAGGTAACGAAGAGTGTATGCAAGCGGCCAGAGCTGAAGCTTCAAGTCGCCCTCTTTGCCATCTGGGCCACATTCCTCCGAGTTAGCACCGGTCGAGACGCAAAATAGCGCAGATTTTCCAACGCAGCGCCCACGGTCAAAGCGCGCGTCTACGGTATGCAGCGCCCCATGAACCAGCGCCCGGTCACACCACCCTTTCACGATTGCAGGCGGTCCAAACCACCAGATCGGAAAGTGAAAAATGATCCGATCTGCCTGCTCGATCTTGGCAACCTCTGCCGCAACATCCGCCGGCAGTCGTTGGCCTTTGGCTGCATGTTCTTGCGCCTTCAGAGGATCAAAGCCAGCAGATTTACCTTGATCGCTGTAGTGTTCAGCGCGTTCTGCAGCATCAAAACCCATGCCATAGAGGTCTGACCAAAGAACATCGTGGCCTGCATCTGATGCCGCTCTTGCCGTGGCATCAGCCCAGGCGCCCGTGAAAGACTGCCGGTTTGGATGTCCGAGGACGATCAAGGTCGTTGTCATCTGTCAAAGCTCATTGATGCCATCAGCAGAAAACAATTCTGGCACGGTCGCGCGACAAAAGAAAACCCCGCCGCAGTTGCCTGCGACGGGGCGTAATTTTTGGCCTTTAAGGCGGCCCGATAACTTAGTCGTCGCCCTTCAGCGCTGCGCCGAGGATATCACCCAAGCTTGCACCGGAGTCAGACGAGCCATACTGCTCGACGGCTTCTTTCTCTTCAGCGATTTCGCGTGCCTTGATCGACAGACCCAGCTTGCGGGTCTTGCTGTCGATGTTGGTGACACGGACGTCGACCTTGTCACCAACCTGGAAGCGCTCTGGGCGCTGCTCGGCACGGTCACGGGACAGGTCAGAGCGACGGATGAAGGATTTTGCACCTTCATAGTCAACTTCGATGCCGCCATCTTCGATCTTGGTCACTTCAACAGTGATGACCGAACCACGCTTCACGCCGCCAGTGGCTTCTGCAAATGGGTCGCCGTCGAGCGCCTTGATCGAGAGCGAGATACGCTCTTTCTCGACGTCAACTTCAGAGACCTTGGCTTTGACAACGTCACCCTTGCGGAAGTCGCCGATCACGTCCTCGCCACGGCCTTCCCATGTCAGGTCAGACAGGTGAACCATGCCGTCGATGTCGCCTTCGAGGCCAATGAACAGACCGAATTCGGTGATGTTCTTGACTTCGCCTTCGACCTCTGTGCCCTCAGGGTGGGTTTCAGCAAAGACTTCCCATGGGTTGCGCTGGGTCTGCTTGAGACCAAGGGAGACGCGACGCTTGGCAGAGTCGATTTCCAGAACCATAACTTCGACTTCCTGAGAGGTCGAAACGATCTTGCCAGGGTGTACGTTCTTCTTTGTCCAGGACATTTCGGAGACGTGAACCAGACCTTCAACACCGGCTTCCAACTCAACAAATGCACCGTAGTCGGTGATGTTGGTGACGCGACCCTGATGGACGGAACCCAGAGCGAACTTGGATTCAACCGCATCCCATGGATCGGCCTGCAGCTGCTTCATGCCGAGGCTGATGCGGTGGGTTTCTTTGTTGATCTTGATGACCTGTACCTTGATCGTCTCGCCGATCGACAGAATCTCGGATGGGTGGTTCACACGGCGCCATGCCATGTCGGTGACGTGCAGCAGGCCGTCAACACCGCCCAGATCAACGAACGCACCATATTCGGTGATGTTCTTGACCACGCCGTCAACTTCCTGACCTTCGGACAGGTTGCCGATGACTTCAGCACGCTGTTCAGCGCGGGACTCTTCGAGGATCGCACGGCGGGATACCACGATGTTGCCACGGCGACGGTCCATTTTCAGGATCTGGAATGGCTGCTTGAGACCCATCAAAGGGCCAGCGTCGCGCACTGGGCGGACATCAACCTGAGAGCCCGGCAAGAAGGCAACAGCGCCGCCGAGGTCCACAGTGAAACCACCTTTGACACGGCCGAAGATAGCGCCATCAACGCGCTCTTCGTCAGCATAGGCTTTTTCCAGACGATCCCAGGCTTCCTCACGGCGGGCCATCTCGCGGGAGATAACAGCTTCGCCACGGGCATTTTCGACCTGACGCAGGAACACTTCGACAGTGTCGCCAACGGCCAGTTCTGCTTCTTCACCGGGATTTGCGAATTCTTTGAGATCAACGCGGCCTTCCATCTTGTAGCCTACGTCGATGATGGCCTGGCCTGCTTCAATCGAGATGACCTTGCCTTTGACAACCGAACCTTCAGTCGGTGTGTCCATTTCGAAGCTTTCGTTCAGGAGTGCTTCAAACTCTTCCATTGTGTTAGCCATGTGGCGTCGTTTTCCTAACGTTTGGTTTATACGGGCCGTGCGGTTGTCTCCGCCGGTCTTTGGATTGCAGTTGGACGAACACGTCGTTGCGGAGAGAAAACAAAGAGGGCCGGTGGAAACCGACCCTGCTCAAGTCATCTGCCCGCGCCTGTCCCGACGCTTCGACAGGGGGCGTATAGGGGGGATTTTTCAACAAGGCAAGGGGTTTTGGGCGGTTTTCACCGCCCTTCCCCTTTGCATCAGGCAGCGCCCAACAGCCCGCCGAGCTTATCAAATGCCATGTTCCAGCCACCCTCGCCAGGTGTGCCTGCGGGCACGCCTGCATGGGTCATCACCATGACAGTTTTGCCATCCTGTTCGCTCAGTTCCACCGTGACCTCGGTCACCTCCGGTGTTCCTTCAGGCATACCCATGTCTTTGGGCGAGATCACGTTGCCATTGGGGTCGCACATGCTCTCGGTGTAAACGAGGCGATTTGGGGCATCGACCACCTTGTAGAGCCCCGTAAACCACATCGACATTTTGCGCTCGGGTGTTTCCATGGCCATGTTGATCTTACGGGTGCCGCCGACGGTCACATCCATTTCGGCCACAGGCACAGAGAAACCCATCGGCCCATACCATGACTGAAACTTGGCTGGATCCGTCCACATGTCCCAGACATCCGCAATTGGCGCATCAAAGCTGCGCGTGATTTTGACCCATTCAGTCATCGTCATCCCCTCCTTTGGGTGTCATGTCATTGAGTGCCGCTTCGAGCGCGTCAAAGCGCGCATCCCAGATGTGGCGATACTCTTGCGTCCATTGAACGATTGCCGCCAATGGCTCTGGATTGATCCGGCATGGCCGGAATTGCGCCTTGCGGCTGCGGCGGATCAGGTTCGCGCCTTCCAAAACACGGATATGTTTGGAAATGGCAGGCAAGCTCATCTCAAACGGTGCCGCCAGTTCATTCACCGTCGCCTCACCCTGCGCCAGTCGCGCAAGAATTGCGCGGCGGGCCGGATGTGACAGTGCAGCAAAAGCCGCGTCGAGGTCGCTGGTCTGATCCATGACCCTTTAATAAACCTATAAGTTAATTAATCAACTGGTTTATTAAATTGCATTGAGGCTTTCTTGCACGGCCTCAAAATAGGCCCCCACCTGTGCGCCATCGACAAGCGCGTGATGGACCTCAAGTGTCATGGCCATATCCCAGCGCCCGCCATGATCGACAAACTTGCCCCAGGACACGCGCGGAATGCAGTCGTCCGGCCCCGGCAGAGCATTGTTGATCGCGGTGTAATCCAGCCATGGCATGCAGGACAGATAGGCAAGATCATCCCTTTCACCGCTATTTGCATCCAGCGACCCACCTGCGGCAACGATTTCAATCAACCTCTTTGCCTCGGCATCGAATGCCTCGAAACCCTCTATGAACGGGACGTAGCCATAGCCAAAACTGCCCGTATCCGTTGGCACAGTCATCGAGAGTGTGATCATCTCATGCAGCACGACATCGTCACCGCGGAACCGCATCTTCAGTTCGGGAACGGCATGAAGGCCGGCGCCTATCGCATAGAGGCATCCCCGATAGGGCGATACACCATCGGCCTTACGCGCCATCAGATGGGTGACATCAATCCGCGTGGTGGTGGCATAATGCGGACGGTCATAGCCCCGAAAGAAGCGAAATTGCGCTGCACGCGGCCAGGTGTCGAGATCAATCAGCTCTTCTGTCATGGTGTGAACGATGACAGGACGAGGAGCCGCTTACCAGCAGTGATCGTTACTTCATTTTATCTGAAATGACGGCAACCGCCTCGGCGACAGCCTGATCAATGCTCAGGTCAGAGGTATCAATCACCACCGCGTCGGCTGCTGCGACCAGCGGTGCGGTTGCGCGGCTGCTATCGCGTTCGTCCCGCGCTTTTACATCAGCGATGACGTTTTCCAGTTCAACGGCCATCCCCCTACCGCGCAGCTCTTGCCAGCGCCGCTCGGCACGGCATTCCGCGCTTGCGGTCACAAAGAGCTTCACTTCCGCATCAGGGCAGATCACCGTCCCGATGTCGCGCCCGTCCAGCACGGCACCCCCATCACGGCGGGCAAATGTTTTCTGAAAAGCGACCAGAGCGGCTCGCACGTCAGGAATCACAGCGACCTCGCTTGCCGCCTCTGCGACCTGCGGCGTGCGTAAGCTGTCATTCTCCAGATCGACCGGATCAAGCGCTTTAGCCGCCGCAACCGGATCAGCCCCTGCGAGAACCTTCGCCCCGACAGCGCGATAAAGCAGGCCGGTGTCGAGGTGTGCAAAACCGAAATGCGCGGCCACCGCTTTGGAGATGGTCCCCTTGCCCGCAGCGGCAGGCCCGTCGATGGCAACAGTAAAGATCATGTGTTCTTGCGCACGAGCTGAGCACCCAGATCAGCCATGAGCTGTTCAAAAATCGGGAACGAGGTGGCAATCGGACTGCCGTCATCTACAGACACAGGTTTCTGCGTGGCCATACCCATCACCATGAAGGACATTGCAATGCGATGATCCAGCTGGCTTGCCACTGTCACACCGCCGGGCACATTGCCGTGGCCAAGACCGGTGATCTTCCACCAGTCGTCACCTTCATCCACTGTCACACCAGCAGCCCGCAGTCCCTTGGCCATCGCATCAATCCGGTCGCTTTCCTTGACGCGTAGTTCCTTGACGCCCTGCATGTCGGTGACACCTTCGGCAAAGGCAGCAACCACCGACAGCACAGGATATTCGTCAATCATGCTGGCAGCCCGTTCGGGCGGCACTGCGATCCCCTTGAGATTGGGCGAGAACTTGGCGCGCAAGTCGGCGACCGGCTCACCGCCCTCTTCGCGCGCGTTCTCATAGGTAAGATCAGCCCCCATCTCGCGTAGCGTGGTGAAAAGGCCGGCACGGGTCGGGTTGAGGCCGATATTGGGCACAAGAACATCTGACCCCGGCACGATCAGCGCCGCGCACACCGGAAATGCCGCGGACGAAGGATCGCGCGGGACGACGATCGCCTGCGGCTGCAACTCCGGCTGACCGTCCAGCGTGATGACACGGCCCTCGTCGGTGTCCTCAACGCTCAGCGTTGCGCCGAAGCCCTGTAACATCCGCTCGGTGTGATCGCGCGTTGCTTCCTTCTCGATCACAACCGTCTTGCCAGGAGCATTGAGGCCTGCAAGCAAAACAGCCGATTTCACCTGTGCCGATGGCACCGGAACCGTATAGCGGACCGGAACCGGATCGGCGGCACCAACGAGTGTCATCGGCAAACGACCACCTTGGCGCCCCACCGCCTGCGTCCCGAACAGTGCCAGCGGATCGGTCACGCGCCCCATGGGACGACCATTGAGCGAAGCATCGCCTGTAAACGTCACCGTGATTGGCGAGGTCGCCATCGCCCCCATAATCAGGCGCACACCCGTCCCGGAATTGCCGCAGTCAATCACGTTCTCCGGCTCGGCAAATCCGCCCACACCCACGCCCGAGACCGTCCATTCTCCGCCGCCATGGTTCGTCACGATCGCCCCAAAAGCCTGCATGGCCTTCGCTGTGTCCAGCACATCCTCGCCTTCCAGCAACCCGGTGATGTGGGTTTCACCGACCGCCATGGCGCCAAGGATCAGCGAGCGATGCGAGATCGACTTGTCACCCGGCACATGGGCTGTGCCCTTCAATGGACCACACGGGCGGGATGTCATTGGGATCGGGGTGCCGTGACCGGACATTGGGCGCTTCCTCTTACTCTTGCCAAGCTGTTAGCGCAGGACAAAAGCGGGGTCCATCGCTCCGCCTTCATCTTGGCCAAAAAACTCCCGCCGGAGGCTCCGGCAGTCACACCCTGCGGAACGTCAGATAATGCGGCGTACGGCCTTCCCGAAGCGCCTTCTGCTCATAGCGCGTCGAAATCCAGTCGCGCCAAGGCTCGCGCCAATCCCTCGGCGTTTCAGCCAACCATTCAAACCCGTGACGCGGCACCTGCTCGAGCGTCTGGCGGACGTAATCGGGGATATCGGTGGCCACCCGCAACTCCGCACCTTGCTTCATCACGCGATGGAGCGGCTCCAGATGCTCGGGCGTCACAAAGCGCCGACGGTGATGGCGCTTTTTGGGCCAGGGGTCGGGGTAGTTGAGAAATACCTTTGCGATGCTTTCCGCTGGCAGCACATCAAAAAGATCGCGGGCATCACCGGGATGGACCGCGAGATTCTCGACTTCTGCCTTGCGGATCTTTCCCAGGAGCATGGCCACGCCGTTGATATAGGGCTCACAGCCAATCAAACCGATCCTCGGATAGGTCTGGGCCATATGGATCAGATGCTCACCCCCGCCAAAGCCAATTTCGAGCCAGACTTCTTTGCCGCCAAAGAGAGCGTCCAGATCAAGCGGGTTGCGGTCAGGATTTTCTTCCCAAGACACAGGACCAGGCGAGAGGTCTGCCAGATCCTCATCAAGGTATTCCTGTTGGGCAGACCGGATCGTTTTGCCACGAAAACGGCCGTAAAAATTGCGCCATGGCGCGCCCGATGGGTGATTGTCTTTGCTCATGCGCGCGGCTTTAGCAAGTGGCGCGCGTGCAGGCAATGCACGCGCATCGTGATCTAGACCTCTTTTGCGAGCGCATCGACGAGGTCGGTTCTCTCCCAAGAAAACCCGCCATCTGCGTCAGGTGCACGGCCAAAATGTCCGTAGGCTGCCGTGCGCTGATAAATAGGCTTGTTCAACTGCAGATGCTGTCGGATGCCGCGCGGCGTCAGATCCATGACCCGCGCAATTGCCTTTTCGATCGCTGCGGGATCAACGTCACCCGTGCCGTGCGTATCAGCATAGATCGAAAGCGGTTTCGCCACACCGATCGCGTAAGAAAGCTGGATAGTGCATCTCTCAGCCATCCCGGCGGCAACCACATTCTTGGCCAGATAGCGGGCTGCATAGGCCGCCGACCGGTCAACCTTGGTCGGGTCCTTCCCGGAGAATGCGCCCCCACCATGTGGCGCGGCACCGCCGTATGTATCGACGATAATCTTGCGGCCTGTCAGGCCGGCATCCCCGTCAGGGCCGCCAATTACAAACGTCCCGGTTGGATTGACCCACCATTCCGTGTTTTGCGTGATCAGGCCCTCTGGCAGCACCTCAAGAATATAGGGCTCGACGATGGCACGGATATCAGCGCTGGTCTGGCTTTCATCCGCGTGCTGCGTGGAAAGCACGATTGATGTCGCTTCGACAGGTTGTCCGTTTTCGTAGCGCAAGGAAATCTGGCTCTTTGCGTCAGGTCGCAGGCTTGGTTCAGCGCCGGATTTACGCGCCTTGGCCAAACGACGCAGGATTGCGTGCGCATACTGGATCGGCGCAGGCATAAGGGCTTCGGTCTCATTCGTGGCATAGCCGAACATGATCCCCTGGTCACCGGCACCTTCGTCTTTGCCTTCGGCGGCATCAACGCCTTGCGCGATATGGGCAGACTGCTGATGCAGCAGGTTGGTGATTTCGCAGGTGGCGTGATGGAATTCATCCTGCTCATAGCCAATGTCCTGAATGCAGGCCCGCGCGATATCTTCGACGCGGCCCATGTAATCGGCGAGTTTTCCCTTGTCGGACAAACCGACCTCACCACCGATGACAACCCGATTGGTCGTGGCGAAGGTTTCGCAAGCGACCCTTGCTTCTGGTTCTTCGCTGAGGAATGCGTCGAGAATTGCGTCCGAGATTCGGTCACAAACCTTATCAGGGTGACCCTCGGAAACGGATTCCGAGGTGAAAATGTAGTTTTGCCGCGTCATAGGGGTGTCTTGCTCCGATAGAAATTCGCTGCCACGTCAGGAAGCCGTTGTGACAGCAGTCCCCTCGCAATATGGGCCGCACCTCCGAAGGTCAATCGTATTCGCGACGCCCGGTCACAAATGCACCGAGCAGCAGAATCGACAAAAGAACGATCGCCGGTAGATCAGAGAACCTGCTGTAAGGTGTCGCCTCGCGCGCGGCCGGCAATGGCGCATTAATCGCACCCTCAACGCCAAGCGGAAGCTGAGCGACCACACGACCATAAGGATCAATCATCGCGCTGATACCGGTATTGGCAACCCGTACCATCGGCAGCCCTTGCTCAATGGCGCGCAAACGGGCCTGCGCGAGATGCTGGGATGGACCAGCCGCATCGCCAAACCATGCGTCGTTTGTAATCAGCAAGAGCAGACGTGGGCGCGTCGCGCCTGAAGTAATCTCTTCCGCAAAAATCCCTTCGTAACAGATGAGCGGAATGGCGGGCCCGATCCCGGGCAACATCACAGGCCCCGGCGTGCTGCCGGGCGTGAATCCAAGACCAAGATTGCCCGCGAGTCCCGGCATGCCGATATCACTGAGCAGCCGCGCCCCGGGAATATATTCACCGAAGGGCACCAGATGCTGTTTGTCGTATATGCTCGTGACCACGCCCCCCTGCCCCATCACCACGAGGCTGTTGTAGTATCGGAAATCCTCATCATAGCGCTGGATGCCAAAGACCAATGGCGCGCCTCTTGCAGCGTCCGAAAACAGCATGAGCTCTTCGTCCAGTTGATTAAGCAGATAAGGCACAGCCGTTTCAGGCCAGACAACAAGGTCGGGTCTATCCCCTTCGGAGGTCAGTCTCATCAGCCGGTTCAAAAAAACATCGCGATAGGCCGGATCCCACTTTTGCGATTGCGGCGCGTTGGGCTGGACCAGCCGCACCAGTGGACCGTCGGTTTGCGAAAGTGGCGGCGGCCGCAGCACAAAGGCAATGGCGATCAACAGCCCGATCCAGACCAAGCCAACCAAGCGCCAACGGCCGATCAATGAGGCGACCGCCATTGCCGCTGTCACGGTGAGCAACGTCAGGAGGTGAGGGCCACCGAGGCTTGCAACTTGCGCCAGAGGCGTGTCGATCCAGATATGACCCAGAAGTGCCCAAGGAAAACCCGTCAACACGTAGGCGCGCGCGAATTCGGCAAACACCAATCCAAGCGCCAGTCCGAAAACACCGCCGCGCAACCACGCCGCCAACCATCCGGCGAGCGCCCAGAATAGCCCAGCGCCTGCCGCCATCAAGACCATCGCAAAAGGTGCCATCCAGCCATGTCGCGTGACATCGACCAAAAAGGGCTCGACGATCCAGCGCAGCGAAACGGCAAAGTAGCCAATACCGAACAGCCAGATCATCAGCCCGGCCTTTCGTGGCGTCCATGAATCCGACCAAATCAGGAACAGGATCGCGATTGCGGTGATGGACAATGGCCAGAAATCGGTCGGCGCTTGCCCTGTCCCGGCAATTGCGCCCAAGGCAGCAATCAAAACCAGACGCGCAGCAGTGCCGCGCGCTTCATACCATGCCTTGATGTCAGCCATTCGTTTTGGAAGCGATCCTGACGCGCAGCCGTTTCACGCGACGCGGATCGGCGTCAACGACTTCAAACTCGGGGCCATCAGGATGGACGATCACCTCTCCGCGTGCAGGCAGATGACCGGCCAGCATAGTGACAAGCCCACCGAGGGTATCAATTTCTTCCTCGTCGATTTCGTCATGGTCGGTGAGTGCCATGCCAATTTCGGCTTCGAAATCCTCCAGATCGGTCCGTGCCTGAGCCAGATAACAGCCAGGCTTTTCCATCACCCAGCTTTTAGCTTCCTCAATGTCATGTTCGTCTTCGATTTCGCCGACGACCTGTTCAATGACATCCTCAATCGTCACAAGGCCATCTGTCCCACCATATTCGTCAATTACCAGCGCCATATGGATACGCTCAGCTTGCATCTTTTGTAGCAGGACACCCAGCGGCATTGATGGTGGGACGTAGATCAAGGGGCGCACCATCTCGCGCAGGTCAAGCGGTGTATCACCGTTAAATCCGTGTTTGAGCGCAAAATCCTTCAGGTTTGCGGCCCCGATCGGCGTATCGAGGGTGCCATCATAAACCGGCACACGCGTCAGACCGCTTTCGCGAAAGACCTCAACCAGCTCATCCTTTGTAATCGAAACCGGTACTGCAACAATGTCAGGTTTCGGGATCGATACATCTTCGACCCGCATCCGGCGCAAGTTGAGCATTCCCAACACGGACCCCGATGCACGAGGGTTTTCATGCGGCGCTTTTTCATCCGTCTCTGTTTCTTGCGCAGGGCTCATGGCCTGCCGCAATCGGGTCCAAATTCCCGGTGACCCTTCCGTTTCGTCCTGAGGCGCGCTTTGCGCTGCGCTAGATGGACCTTCGCCGTTGTCGCCCATTGTGTCCTTACCTGAGAGAGCCATTCAGCCCGTTTCATCCATATATGGGTCAGGAATTCCTAATTTGCCAAGAATTTCTGTCTCCAAGCCTTCCATGAGCGCGGCATCTTCATCACGGATGTGGTCAAAGCCCAAAAGATGCAATGTGCCATGCACCAGAAGGTGGACGGTATGCTGCCGCATCGACTTGCCGGCGGCGACTGCCTCACGCGCGCAAGTGTCATATGCGATGGCGATATCACCCAATTCACTATCTGGGCCGACTTGGGGCAAGATTGGCATTTCGCCAGCAACAACCGCACCGCGCTCTTGCGAAGGCCAACTCAACACGTTTGTTGATGTCGGCTTGTCCCTGAAATCGCCATTCAGTGCCGTGATTCGTGCGTCGTCACAAGCCAAGACACTGATTTCAAAAACCGAAGGTTCGAGCCCCAGCCTTTCTAGCGCAGCATTGGTCGCAATCTCCGCCAAGGCTTCGATCTCGGCCCAACGGTCATCTTCGATGATGCAATCAACCGCCATGCGATATCAGGAGGCTTCCTGATCCTTGTCGTAGGCCTCGATGATCGCGGCAACCAGTGGATGGCGCACCACATCTTTGGCCGTGAAGTAATTGAAGCTGATCTTGGGAATACCTTTCAGCAACCGCTCCGCATCCCAAAGCCCCGAACTGACACCACGTGGCAAGTCAATTTGAGTGCGGTCGCCTGTGATCACCATGCGCGAACCTTCGCCCAGACGGGTCAGAAACATCTTCATCTGCATCGTTGTGGCGTTTTGCGCCTCATCCAGCACAACAAATGCGTTCGACAAGGTGCGCCCGCGCATAAAGGCAAGCGGTGCAATCTCGATCACCTTTTCTTCGATCATCTTCGCTGATTGCTTGCCAGGCAGGAAATCGTTCAACGCATCATAGAGCGGTTGCATGTAAGGATCGACTTTATCTTTCATATCGCCTGGCAAATAGCCAAGTTTCTCGCCCGCTTCCACGGCTGGCCGCGAGAGGATGATCTTGTCCACATGGCCGCTGATCAGCATGTTCACGCCGACGGCTACCGCCAGATAGGTCTTGCCTGTGCCCGCCGGCCCGATGCCAAACGCCAATTCGTTCTCAAAGAGCGCTTTCACGTAGGCTTTTTGCGCATCCGTGCGGGGCTCGATAAGCTTCTTGCGGGTCTTGATTTCAACCCGTGCGGTTTCGCCTTTGAAGAGTTCAATCTGATCGCCGTCGCGCGCGCCGTCGCGCACCTCTTCAGGTCCCATCCGCAATTCGCGATCCAGATCACCCGGTTCAAGCGACCGCCCCGCTTCAAGGCGTTGATACAACGCACGAAGCACATTTTCAGCATCCTTGCGGGAGTCTTCGTCGCCATGCACGGCAAGATGATTGCCGCGCCGGACAATCTGGACGCCCAAGGCATTTTCGATGGTGGTAAGGTTGCGGTCATATTCGCCGCAAAGGTCGATCAGCAGGAAGTTGTCAGGAAACTCCAGCAGCGTTTCTGCCAGCGTCTCGGAGGTCGGGGTGAGTTCACCTAAAGCCAATCAGCTCTCCTTTGAGTCTATATATAGCTATCGTGGCGGGTCAGACCGCAACGCGCAAGGCATCACGCGCGGTTCCTCGTAAATTCGCAGTGTTTGATCGACAATCGGGTCTGATTGCACCCTCTGATGCCTCCGGCGGGAGTATTTTTGGCAAAATGATAGGCTGCACGCTCTAAAGCAGGACGCCCTTGAGCGAGTTCGGGCTGTCCTCAACGATGCGGACGGCGCGCACCTGCCCCAACACGTCAGCGGGAGCTTCGGCATAGACTGCATGCAGGTATTCTGATTTGCCGATCATCTGGCCCGTCTCACGGCCTGCCTTTTCAAACAGGACTTTGACCTCGCGGCCGACCATTGCGGCCTGTGTCTGTTGCTGTTGCTCGCGCAACAGAGCTTGCAGACGCTGCAAGCGGTCGTTCATGACATCTTCGGGCAGTTGCGGCTTTTCCGCCGCCGGTGTGCCCGGACGCGTGGAATATTTGAACGAATAAGCCTGTCCATAGTGGACCTCGCGGATCAGGCTCATCGTGTCCTCGAAGTCTTCCTCGGTCTCGCCGGGGAAACCGACGATGAAATCACCGGACAGCAGCAGGTCGGGCCGCGCGGCGCGGATACGTTCAATAAGGCGGATATAGCTTTCGCCGCTGTGCTTACGGTTCATCGCCTTCAGAATACGATCCGAGCCTGACTGCACCGGCAAATGAAGGTATGGCATCAGCTTGTCACATGTGCCGTGGGCTTCGATCAGGGCGTCGTCCATGTCGTTGGGGTGCGAGGTTGTAAAGCGGATGCGCTCCAGCCCGTCGATCTTGTCGAGCTCCCAGATCAGACCCGCCAGACCGCGCGCGTGCCCGTGATAGGCATTCACATTCTGACCCAGAAGCGTGATTTCTTTCACACCCGCTTCAACAAGTTCCTGCGCCTCGCGGATGACACGGTCGGCAGGGCGCGAAACCTCGGCGCCTCGTGTATAGGGGACCACGCAGAAGGCGCAGAATTTGTCGCAGCCCTCCTGGACGGTCAGGAATGCCGTCGGACCGCGCTTGCCTTTGGCACGTGTCTTCAGCGTGTCAAATTTGTCGTCCTCAGGAAAATCAGTGTCCAGCGCCTTAGCCCCGCTGCGGACAGCGTCTTCCATCGCGGGCAAGCGGTGATAGCTTTGCGGGCCCACCACAAGATCAACCATCGGCTGGCGTTTGATGATCTCTTCACCTTCCGCCTGCGCGACACAGCCCGCCACGCCGATCTTCAAATCCGGCTTCTCGGCCTTGAGGTGTTTGAAGCGGCCCAGCTCCGAATAGACCTTCTCGGCCGCCTTTTCGCGGATGTGGCAGGTGTTGAGCAGAATCATATCCGCATCGTCAGGCGTCTTGGTCTCGACATAGCCCTTGCCGCCCAGCGCTTCGGCCATGCGTTCGCTGTCATAGACGTTCATCTGACAACCATAAGTCTTGATATAGAGCTTCTTGGGCGCTGACATCGGATCGCTCGTGCTGATGGGATAATTCGGGCCTTCTAGCGGGTCAGGTCGCGCCTTGCAATGCGATGCGATTTCGCAGAACTTGCGCGCGTTCAGACCCGAGGGACCTCCGTCTATGCAATTTCCCAACCTGGCAAGCTTCTTGGCTGATGCACGCAAGCACATGTCCGGCGGACCGGTTGCGCTGGTGATTGCTGAAGACTCGGTCGAGTTGGCAGGCACGGTGACGCATCTGACCAAGCTCGGTTTCACAGATGTTGTCATTTTTTCGGGTGAGCCCGTCGACCCTGCCGCTGCCCCCAAGGGCGTGACACAGGTCACATTTGATACGTCGGAAGATGGCGCATTGCAGAAGATCATCAACGGCACCATCAAAGCCCTGCCGGGGACGTGGTTGTTCTACTGCTATAATGGCGAATACCTGCATTACCCTTTTTGCGAGACACGCAATGTCGTCGAGATGCTGACCTTTATGACAGAGGAACGGCGCGACAGTGTGATGGGTTACGTGATCGATCTCTATGCGCGCGACCTTGAAGCCGATCCAGATGGAGTCAATCCTGGCGATGCTTGGTTTGACAAGTCGGGCTATTACGCGCTGGCGCTTCGCGATTCCGCAGGCGAACCTTTGGACCGCCAGATTGCCGTCGCCGGCGGTTTGCGCTGGAGGTTTGAGGAACATATTCCGCCGCATCGCCAGCGCACGGACCGTGTTTCGTTCATTCGGGCGGTTCCGGGGCTTGAGATGCAGGCGGACCGCAGCTTCAACATCCCTGAGTTCAACACCTACGCCTGTCCTTGGCATAACAACCTGACTGTCGCCATTCCTTCGTTTCGGACAGCAAAGGCACTTCGGCGCAATCCCGGAAGCCGCGATGCCATCAGTGCATTTCACTGGTCCCAGTCAGAGCGGTTTGCCTGGACCTCACATCAACTGCTTGATCTGGGCCTAATGGAGCCAGGCCAATGGTTCTGACACGCCGCCGGCGTTGATGGTGCAGCGATGAATAGGGCCAATCGCTTGCCCGCCTCACCAGCCCTGCCTGCACCGGTGCCGTGCTGATAACATGGGTATGGCGGTCGAAATCCTGCTGATTGCGGATGAGATGTTCCCAGAAACCACGTTGCCAGATGCCCTTGTCACCGCGCCGCGCATGGCTGGGCTGTACATAGTCCGGGGCAGGCACATGGCGCGAAAAACCGGTTTTGATCAGACGCCAGCGTTTACCGATGTCGGCGTCCCCTTCTGGCAGCGACCAGATCATGTGTAGTTGATTGGGCAAGATCACGGCTGCTGGAATGCCAAAGGGCCAGCGTTTGCGGCAAAGCCGCGTCGCATCGCGCAGCACATCGATATGCTTCACCAGCAAATCCTCCCGGGCGTCCTGCAGTCGCACGGTAAACAAATACGTACCACCCGGCACAAAAAGAGGCTGTTCCTGCGTCATGCAGCCAGCCTCGTCCTGTTTGGTTAATGAATTATTGAGGCGCGCTACTTCCGCCGCAGGCGGATCACCACGTCGACTGACGCGATCTCGGCACCCTCGGGTGCATCTGGCAGATGTTTGATTTCCAACTGCTCAGCAGGCGCATCGGTCAGCTTTGCGGTATCTTCCCAGTAGAAGTGCGGGTGATCGGTCATATTCGTATCGAAATAGCTTTTCGATCCATCGACTGTGATCTCACGCATCAGCCCGGCGTCACAGAATGCACGCAAGGTATTGTAGACTGTGGCCAGAGACACTTTCTCATCAGAATTCGATGCCGCTTCAAAAAGGCTTTCGGCCGTGACGTGTCTGTCCTGACCGTCACCAACCAGCAGACTGGCAAGTGTCATGCGCTGCCGCGTCGGACGCAGCCCTGCTCCGGCCAACCAATTGGCACTCCGCTCTGTCGCAATATCGGTCATGGGTCGCTCTTTTTGATAACTATTCTCAATATATGGTCAGTTTGCGTCCATGTTCAAACAAAAACACTCGGAAAACTGCTGCCTTGCCCTTTCAAACTCCTGAGTGATAGAGGTCGTCAGACGTAGCCAACAAGGACGAGACCGGATTACATGGCGGATTTCCCCACAAGTTTTGACAAAGACGACCTGCTGAAATGCGCACGCGGCGAACTTTTCGGCCCCGGAAACGCGCAATTGCCAGCACCACCGATGCTGATGATGGACCGCATCACGGATATCTCCGGCGATGGTGGCGCGCACGGCAAGGGTCATGTGGTGGCGGAATTCGATATCACACCGGACCTGTGGTTCTTTGAATGTCATTTTCCCGGCAACCCGATCATGCCTGGGTGCCTTGGCCTTGATGGCTTGTGGCAGTTGACAGGTTTCAACCTCGGCTGGCGCGGATGGCAGGGACGCGGCTATGCCTTGGGCGTGGGCGAGGTGAAACTGACAGGTATGGTGCGTCCTGACCGAAAGATGCTCACCTATAAAGTCGACTTCACCAAAGCAATCCAGACACGCCGCCTGACCATGGGTGTGGCCAACGGGATTGTTGAGGCAGACGGTGAGGTGATTTATCAGGTCACCGACATGAAGGTCGCGCTCTCCGAGAGCTGATCCAACAAAGAATTAAGAGGGAGGGTGTTCATGCGCCGTGTCGTTGTCACAGGTCTCGGGATCGTTTCGCCTATCGGCAACAATGCCGAAGAGGTTACTGCCGCGCTGAAAGCTGGCAAGTCAGGGATCGAAGCCAGTCCGGAAATGGCGGAACACGGGTTTCGCTCTCAGGTCGCTGGCACCCTGAAGATCGACGTCACCGAGCACGTCGACAAACGCACATTACGGTTCATGGGGCCAGGTGCCGCTTACGCCCATATCGCGATGGGTCAGGCAATTGCCGACGCAGGGCTGTCAGAAGAGCAAGTCGTTAACCCGATGACAGGCGTGATTGCAGGATCTGGCGGTCCATCGACCTCAGCGATGCTGGCGGCGCATGAAGTCGTCAAGAACACCGGTGCCACCAAACGGATCGGTCCATTTGCGGTACCAAAGTGTATGTCCTCGACGGTCAGCGCGAACCTTGCGACCGCATACCAGATCAAGGGTATGAACTTTTCGATTACATCGGCCTGCTCGACCTCGCTGCACTGCATCGGCATGGCCGCCCAGCAGATCGCACTGGGTCAGCAGGACATCATGTTTGCCGGTGGTGGCGAAGAACTCGACTGGACGCTGTCGTGCCTCTTTGACGCGATGGGCGCGATGTCGTCGAAGTATAACGACACGCCAGAGCGTGCCAGCCGTGCATTCGACGCTGGCCGCGACGGTTTCGTGATCGCAGGCGGCGGTGCGATGGTCGTGCTGGAAAGCCTTGAAAGCGCACAGGCGCGGGGTGCCAAGATCTATGCCGAAGTCACGGGCTTCTCTGCCACATCCGACGGGGCCGACATGGTCGCCCCATCCGGCGAAGGCGGCGAGCGGGCGATGCGCGGCGCGCTAAAAACGCTGCCAGAAGGCCGCAGCGTCAGCTACATCAACGCACACGGCACTTCCACACCAGTGGGCGACGTGGGCGAGGTTCAGGCTGTGCGCCGCGTCTTTGGTGAAGGCTCTACCCCGCCGATCAGTTCGACCAAATCCATGACAGGTCACAGTCAGGGGGCGACAGGAGCACAGGAAGCCGTCTACTGCCTGCTGATGCTTGAGCATGACTTCATCGCGCCATCGATCAACGTCGAAACACTCGATCAGGCGCTGAATGCTGACGAGATCGCGACCAGCTTGGTCGAGAACGCAGGCCTTGATACAGTGATGACCAACTCTTTCGGGTTCGGTGGCACGAACGGTTCGATGCTGCTGTCCAAGTTCAAGGACTGATGCGATGACACATTCGATGCAAGGCAAACGCGGTCTCGTTATGGGCGTCGCGAATGAACGCTCGATCGCCTGGGGGATCGCCAAGGCGTTGGCCGAAGCAGGTGCCGAACTGGCTTTCACCTATCAGGGGGAGGCTTTCGGCAAGCGGCTTGAGCCACTCGCGCAATCGGTCGGCTCAGACATCATGGTCGATGTGGACGTCACAGATACGGCCAGCATGGACGCAGCCTTTGCCACGCTGAAAGAGCGCTGGGGCACGATGGATTTCCTTGTCCACGCCATCGCCTATTCTGACAAGAACGAATTGACGGGCCGGATCATCGACACGTCACGCGGGAACTTCGAAAACTCGCTGGTGATCTCGTGTTATTCCTTCATCGATGTCGCCAAACGCGCGTCGGAAATGATGCCCGATGGCGGGTCGCTGATCACGGTGACCTACCAAGGCTCGAACCGCGTGACCCCTTACTACAACGTCATGGGCGTTGCCAAAGCAGCACTTGAGTCAGCGACACGCTACCTCGCCAACGACCTCGGCCCGCAGGGCATCCGCGTCAACGCGGTCAGCCCGGGTCCAATGAAAACGCTAGCCGGAGCGGCCATCGGCGGCGCACGCCGCACGTATCGGCATACTGAACAAAACGCCCCGCTGCGTAGCAATGCAACACTTGAGGCCGTGGGCGGCACCGCGGTCTATCTGGCATCGGATGCGGGGGCCTTTACGACAGGCGAGATTATCCGCGTGGATGGCGGATACCACGTGCTGGGCCTGCCGCAGATCGAGAATCTGGGCTAGACAGACCTTCCCCGCCGGGAGTGCCCGCGTTGCCGCAAGGGTTTGTTGGGGATGACTGCTTTGCGGACAGAGCGGACCTGTGCAGGGCGATGTTGAACTTCAGCTTTACCATGGAGGCGAGTGCGATCTCTGTTACTCGTACTGGACGATCACGGAAAGAAAGTCTTCGTCGCTTGTTACAACGGTATGGTGACCCTTGCCGTGCTTGTCTTCCATATGCCAGACATCGCCCGGTCCAATATCCCTGAAGTCTCCATCGCTCGCAGTCACACGTACCGAACCAGAAAGACAAATGAGCTTTTGAGCGACAGGCGTAGGATGAATTGGTTCATCCCAGCCCTTTTTGAGCCTCAAGAACATGGTTTGCGTGACGGCCTCTGGCTTTGAAATCTCGATTGCTTTCGCTGGTGGCGCGAACGTTTGTTCCTCGAGTTCAACTTCGATGTCTGACCAATGGCTTTCACCTTGGGGATCCGAATACAACTTTTTGAATTTCACCGTGGTGCCCCTTCCACATGGCCAGCCAACTACCGATAGCGGACTATGGGCCGCGATGCAGAAAAGCGCAAGTCTGGGCTCAGAGCTGCCGCTGTCCTCCTCGACACCCCTCCCCTGTCACCCTACCTTCCCCTCATGCCAACCGACCCCATATGCCCGCTTTGCCTCCGCCCGATCCCGCCGGATGTGCCGCAGAGCCAGCATCATCTGATCCCAAAGCTGAAAGGTGGGAAGGGTGGTCCGACGATCCTCGTCCACCACATCTGTCATAAGGAAATTCACGCGACCCTGTCGGAGGCAGAGCTGGCCCGCGACTATGCCAGTACGGACGCGTTGCGCGCCCATCCCAGGTTGGCCAAATTCTTTGCTTGGGTCGCCAAGCGTCCGCCCGACTTCATGAGCCGCGTCCCGAAGCGGAAACGCTCGTGACACGCTCCCCCTTCGGTCGTTCGTTCATCAGGTTGATCAGGCGGCCTTGATCTCCATCATCTCGATGGCGAAATTCAAATCCTTGCCTGCCAACGGGTGGTTGGCGTCGAGCGTGACTTCGCTCTCTGTCACATCGGCCACAACAACAGGGATCACCTGACCCTGTGGTGTCTGCATCTGTAGCTGTGTGCCGACCTCAAGCGGAATCTCCGCAGGGATCTGTTCGCGCGGCACAGCCTGCTGGTTGTCAGGGTTGTGCTCGCCATAGGCTTGGGCGGCTGGCACGTTGACGTCTTTCTTGTCACCGACGGCCATGCCGGGAATGGCGGCGTCGAGGCCGGGAATGATCTGACCCGAGCCAACCACGAACTCCAGCGGGTCACGTCCTGCGGAGCTGTCGAACTGGTCGCCGTTGTCGAGTGTGCCCGTGTAGTGGATCCGTACGGTGTCGCCTGCTTTGGCTTGTGTCATTTTTTCTGCTTTCCTTTGTCGTGGCATGAGGGGCGGACCCTATTGGTCCTGCACCAAAGTTGCAAACCGATTGCCTCTTTTCGTCGTCCAACGCGCGTGACACCATGCTCGCGAAGCAAGGGGGAACGATGACTTTCACCACTTATGTCTTTGATGCCTACGGCACTTTGTTCGATGTGAACGCCGCTGCCGAGGCCGCTGCTGCCGAACCGGACCACGCAGCATTGCAGGCGGTCTGGCCCAAGCTCGCGTTTGACTGGCGGCGCAAGCAGTTGGAATACACATGGCTGCGTGCCGTGGCGAACCGTCACTGCGATTTCTGGACAGTGACCGAGGACGGTCTGGACTGGGCGCTTGAAGCACAAGGACTGGATGACCCCGCGACCCGCGAACGCTTGCTTGAGCTTTATTGGGAACTGGCTGCCTACGCGGAAGTGCCTGCCATGCTGGCGGCGCTCAAGGCCTCCGGCAAGCAGACGGCAATCCTGTCTAACGGGTCGCCTGCCATGCTGGAGGCAGCGGTTCAGTCAGCAGGAATAAGCGAACAGTTAGACGCGGTGCTCAGTGTTGAGACCATCGGTGTCTTCAAACCTCACGCGCAGGTTTATGATATGGTGCAAAACCGCTTCGGCTGCGCCCGGGATGAGGTCCTCTTTGTCTCATCCAACGGCTGGGACATCGCTGGCGCGTCAGGCTACGGCTTTCATACGGCTTGGGTGAACCACGCGGGCGATCCTGTGGACAGGCTCTACGCCCGCCCTCACCATATCCTGCAAGACCTGACCACAATTCCGGAGATCACCTGATGCCGCAATACACGGCCAATGACAGCACAAAGCTCTACTACAGCGACGAGGGCGACGGTCTTCCAGTGATTGCCCTGGCAGGGTTGACCCGCAACCGAGCGGACTTTGATCATGTCGCGCCACATCTGCCTGTGCGGCTGATCCGGCCAGACTACCGGGGGCGTGGGCGGTCTGAATGGGCCGATCCCGCAACCTATACGATCCCGCAAGAGGCAGCGGATGTTGTGGCGCTGATGGATCATCTGGGGTTTGAGAAGGCCGCAATCCTTGGCACCTCACGCGGGGGTCTGATTGCGATGGTGCTTGCGGCGACAGTGAAGGATCGTTTGACCGGTGTCGCACTCAATGACATCGGGCCGGTGATCGAAGATCGCGGCCTCGACGTGATCAAGGACTACATCGGACGCAATCCTGCGCAAAAGACGTATGAGGAGGCAGCCGAAGCACGCGCGAAGCTGTGGAGCCATTTCAAGGACGTGCCGATGTCCCGCTGGCGGGAAGAAGTCGAAGCGCACTACGAAGAGAAAGACGGCAAGCTGGTGATCCGCTATGACCCGAAGTTGCGCGATGCGGTGCTGGCGGCAGGCGCTCAACCTGCGCCGGATCTCTGGCCGCTTTTTGATGCACTTGGCGGTCTGCCACTGGCGCTGATCCGAGGAGCAAACTCTGACTTGCTCAGCAAGGCAACGGCTGACGAGATGGCCCGTCGCCGCCCCGATATGTTGCGCGCCGATATCGCGGGCCGCGGGCATGTCCCCTTTCTGGATGAACCGGACGCAATCGCGACCCTCAATGCCTGGCTGGAGCAAATGCAATGAACATCGAAATGATCCGCGCTGCCGCTGAACGCTTGAAAGGGCACGCACGACGCACGCCGATCCTGACCTCCCCATTCCTTGACGAAATTGCCGGTCGCAAGGTGTATGTGAAGGCAGAGTGCCTGCAACATACCGGTTCGTTCAAATTTCGGGGTGGCTGGTCTGCGGTATCTTCGTTGTCAGACAATGAACTTAAAACAGGGGTCATCGCGTTCTCAAGCGGCAACCATGCCCAAGGCGTGGCCCTCGCGGCGCGGGAACACAGTGCGCCAGCGGTCATCGTTATGCCGGCCGATGCGCCGCACGTGAAAATTGACAACACGCGCGCGCTCGGGGCAGAGGTGGTTCTTTATGACCGCGCGACGGAAGATCGGGATGAAATCGGCGCAAAGCTCAGTGCCGAGCGCGGCCTTACCCTGATCAAGCCATTCGACGAACCGCTGGTCATCGCAGGGCAAGGCACCACAGGGCTTGAAATCGCAGAGGACATGAATGCGCTTGGGGTGGAAAACGCCGACGTTGTGGTCTGTTGCGGTGGTGGCGGCCTGACTTCGGGTATCGCGCTTGCGCTGGAGGCCGAGGCCCCAACTCTGCGCGTCCGGCCTGCAGAGCCTGAAAACTTCGATGACGTCACCCGCTCACTGGCGGCGGGCGAAATCAAACGCAATGAGCGCCTGTCAGGCTCGTTGATGGACGCAATCATCACACCCCAGCCAGGCAATATCACCTTTCCGCTGATGCAACGCCTTTGCGGGCCTGGCATCGTGGTAACCGAAGAAGAGGCTTTGCGCGCCGTAGGCTTGGCCTTTGAACGTCTCCGAGTCGTGGTTGAACCCGGTGGCGCAGCGGCCCTTGCAGCCGTACTGTTTCATCCGCAGGAGTTCCAAGGCGACGCCGTCATCGCGGTCGCTACCGGCGGCAATGTTGACGCGACTGTTTTTCAAAAAGCTCTGGCGACGCTCCCGGCATGACAGATGTCATCTCCCGCGACGGCACGCGCATCCATGCGCAATCCGAAGGCCCTGACGACAGTCCTGTGATTATCTTTGCAAACTCGCTCGGCAGCACACTTGCGGTTTGGGATGCGATCCTTCCGTTGCTGCCTGAGGGACTGCGGATCATTCGCTTCGACCTGCGAGGGCATGGACGCTCAGACGTACCGGAGGGCCCTTACACCATGGGCCAGCTTGTCAGCGACGCGGAGGCCGTTTGTGAGGTATTTGGCGTGCGCGACGCGCTCTTTATCGGCCTTTCTGTCGGTGGCATGATCGCGCAAGGGCTGGCGGTGAAGCGCCCCGAGATGATCCGCGCGTTTGTTCTTTCAAACACAGCCGCCAAGATCGGCAACCAAGGTATGTGGACGGACCGGATCGCGATGATCCGCGAACAAGGTATGGCAGGTGCGTCGGATGCCGTGATGCAGCGATGGTTTGGTCGCGATTTCTACGGCACACCGGCGATGGCGCCCCTGAAGGCGATGTTCGAAGCCACCTCTCCAGAAGGGTATTGCGGCGTCTGCGCGGCGATCGCAGGGACAGATTTCTACACGCCCACCAGCGGCCTCCGCATCCCCACGTTGGGCATTGCGGGCAGCGAAGATGGTTCAACCCCACCCGATCTGGTGCGCGAGACTGTCGATCTGATCCCGGGGTCGCAGTTCGCCCTGATCCGACGGGTCGGACATATCCCTTGCGTCGAAAAACCGGACGAATATGCCGCGCTGCTGTCGCGCTTTATCGCGGACACAGGCCACCTCAACGCGGGACAAACATCGTAAGCCCCAAGGGAAATTGCACGTAGAAGCTTTCTTTGCTTTCCATGTTCAACCGAAGGGGTTAACGATTTCGCAATGAATAAACGTCTCGCGATTTCTTTTATCCTTATTTCAGTCATGCTCGACAGTATGGGGATCGGCCTGATCATGCCTGTCATGCCCGATCTCATTCAGGAGGTTGAGGGCGAAGGCTTAGGTGCGGCTGCCGTCTGGGGCGGAATTCTCGCGACGATTTTTGCTGCAATGCAGTTCCTTTTTGGACCCACGCTCGGCAGTTTGTCTGACCGTTTCGGCAGACGACCGATCCTGATCGGGTCGCTTGTCGTGATGGCGCTCGATTATGTGGTCATGGCGCTTGCATCCACGATCACTTTCCTGATCGTGGCGCGGATCGTCGGTGGGATCACGGCCGCGACCCAAGCCACCTCAGCGGCCTATATGGCCGATATCTCAAATCCCGAAGAAAAAGCAGCGAACTTTGGCCTGATCGGTGCGGCGTTCGGGGTCGGCTTTGTTCTGGGACCAATGGTCGGTGGAGCGCTTGCCGAATACGGCACCCGCGCCCCGTTTTGGGCCGCAGCTTTTCTAGCTGCGGCAAACGCGCTCTTTGGCTACTTCGTTCTACCAGAGACTGTCACCGACAAGATCAGGCGTCCATTTGAGTGGCGGCGCGCCAATCCCCTTGGCGCGTTCAAGAATATCGGATCACTGCCGGGCCTGAAACGGCAGCTGCTGATTACTTTCGTCTATACCATCGCCTTCTTCGTCTATCCCGGTGTGTGGGCCTATTTCGGCGCGGAGCGTTTCGACTGGGGTCCCGGCATGATCGGCCTGTCTCTGGGCATCTTCGGGATCGGGATCGCGATTGTTCAAGGGGTCTTGATCCGGCCCATTCTGAAGCGGATCGGCGAACGGCGGGCGGTCATTCTAGGGCTCTCCGTTGATGTCGTGGCGTTCGTCGCACTCGGCTTTGTGACCGAAGGTTGGATCGCGCTGGCGATGACGCCGCTCACAGCGCTTGGCTCCATCGCAGGCCCGGCGTTGCAGGGGATCATGTCGCGCACCGCATCAGACGACCAGCAAGGCGAGTTGCAGGGGACTGTGACGTCAATCAATGCCGTCGCGACAATCCTCGCCCCACTTTTGGTGACACAGACCTTCTGGTTCTTCACCAGCGGCTCTGCGCCGATCTACGCGCCGGGTGCGCCGTTTCTTTTATCAGCGGTGCTGACGATTGGCTGCATCATTGTTTTCATGCAAACACCCCGCCCCAAGCGGGTCCCTGCCACCTAGTGTCGTCTTTGGGCTTGCAAGGTGTCGAGTGGCACAGCAGGGTCGCCTGAAACACCGATAAGCAAGGGCCATCCCATGTCTCAGATCAAAGCCGCCGTCTGCCGTGAATTCGGCGCCCCGCTGACCATCGAAACGGTCACACTTTCCGCGCCGGATCATGGCGAAGTCGAGGTCACACTGGAAGCCTGCGCGATCTGCCATTCGGACATCACCTACATGGGCGGCGGTTGGGGCGGTGTCTTGCCCGCAATATACGGACATGAGGCTGCAGGCCGCGTCAGCGCTGTCGGCAGCGGAGTGCGCGGCGTGTCCGTCGGTGATCCTGTCGTGGTCACATTGATCAGGTCCTGCGGCACGTGTCCCTCATGCGCTGGTGGGATGCCCGTTGCATGTGAAAACGACATGGCCACTAGTCCCATCACCGATGCCTCAGGTGCGCCGGTCCTGCAAGCGATGCACACGGGCGGTTTTGCCGAAAGGGTGGTTGTCAGCCAAAGTCAGGTGGTCAAGCTGTCAGCTAACATCCCGATGGACTCGGCGGCGCTGCTGGCCTGCGGGGTCATTACCGGCGTCGGCGCTGTGATCAATGCCGCAGAGCTTCGTGCCGGGCAGGATGTCGTTGTCATCGGTGCAGGTGGTGTGGGCCTGAACGCGATCCAAGGGGCACGCATTGCCGGTGCCCGCCGGATTGTTGCGGTGGATATGAGCCCGGAAAAGCTGGAAATTGCCAAGTCTTTCGGCGCAACTGATGGTGTGCTGGCCACTGATGACAAACCCTGGCGGGCAGCTAAAGCGGCAATGGGCCGCGGCGCGGATGCGGTCTTGGTCACGGTAGGTGCAATACCGGCCTATGACACTGCCCCCAAATACCTCGCCAACAAGGGCAAAGTCATCATGGTCGGGATGCCGCATTCTGGTGCCATGTCGAGCTACGAACCCGTGATGCTCGCCGCAACCGGCCAAGGCATGATCGGCTCGAAAATGGGTGACGTGGTCATCGCAAGGGATATCCCCTGGATGGTGGACCTCTACGAGCAGGGACGGCTGAAGCTGGACGAACTGATCTCGGGCCGCTGGAGCCTCGAGCAGATCAACGAGGCAATAGAGGACACCAAGTCAGGCAGCGCCAAGCGGAATGTGATTGTGTTTGGGTGAGGGGTTGCTTTGCAACGTGATGTTGGCGCGCTCGCCCGCTTTGCGGACAGAGCGGCCACGCGATTGTCGAGCGCAAAGGTCTGCCTTACTTGGCCGCCTCCTTGTTCCTATTGACGAAGCGCTGCTGCCAAGTCCTCAAGCGTGGTGCTCTCAATGGAGTGTTGAAACGCATTTTCAGCCCGCTCAAGCCCTTGATTAATTGCGCCGGCAAGGCCGATTTCAATGGCGCACTGCGGGGGGTTTTCATCCCCGCCCTTGTTCCCGACGTACAAACGCTCATCCAGTGCCCGATAGACATCGGCAATAGAGATAGCGTCCGGCGCCTTGGACAGCTTCCATCCGCCCAATTTGCCTCGTTCTGATGTAACGAGCCCAGCACCCCGAAGTTGCCCGAGCGTTCTGCGGATCACCACTGGGTTCGTCGCAGCGAAAGCTGCCATCTGCTCAGACGTGAACGGCTCTTCTGGCTTCACCGCCATATGCCCCAGGACATGCAGCGCAATTGAAAGCTTGCTATTCCTTTTCATGTAACTATCATAGTTACAATATGATCATTTGGAAAGGTGGTGGGCATGGATCACGTGGACGTTGTTGTCATTGGAGGCAGTTTTGCAGGGATGTCGGCCGCCTTGCAACTGGGTCGCGCACGCCAATCGGTTAAGGTGTTCGACACGAAGAAACCGAGGAATCGCTTTGCGCCGACGGCGCACGGGTTCTTGGGGCATGATGGAAGAACGCCTGCAGAGATCAGAGAGCTTGGTCGGGATAATCTTGCTCAATACCCGACCGTCGAAGTCGTGGAAGCGCGCGTTGCGACCGCCGCGCAAGAAGGTGAAGGGTTCATTGTGCATCCGGAAGGCAGTGCCCCCATCAAAGCAAGTTGCCTCGTTCTAGCTTACGGGCTCCGCGACGAACTCCCAATGATTGAGGGGCTTAACGAGGCGTGGGGGCGCAACGTGATGCAGTGCCCCTATTGTCATGGATATGAGGTGCGCGACCGAAAATTGGGGGTGCTCTACACGTCGGAGGCGTCACTGCATCAGGCCAAGATCATCCCCGATTGGAGTGCCGATGTGACGCTGTTCACCAACGGCCAAGCGATAAATCGCGATGCTATTGCTGCGGTCGAAAGCAGAGGTGTTGTGATTGTCGCGGACCGTGTCATCGGGCTCGAACTAGAGGAAGGCTGGATGAGACGTATCATCTTGCAGGAACACAACCACGACCTTGATGGCTTGTTCGTCATTACCAAAACCCATCACTCTTCGGACCTTGCGGGCCAATTGGGGTGTGCCTTCGAGGAAGGGCCATTCGGGCCATACATTCGCGTGGACAACCTGCAAGAGACGAGTATTCCCGGTGTCTTTGCCGCCGGAGACATCGCTCGGCCGATACATCAGTCAGTCTGGGCGGCGGCTGACGGATCAGCGGCAGGCGCGTTCTGCCATCAGTCACTGTTAAGTCAACGCAACCCCTATCACAAACCTGCGGCGTAAAGGAGCGGACATTGCGCAGTGTGCAGCATCCAGCACTTTGGGCTCCAAGCCGCCATGCGCCCCGACCGATCGTCAACACCGCCGCACTACTAGCCCCTCACCCATCCATCGCCCCGTCCCAATCATAGACGACGATGTCCGCAGTCTCGCGCGCATCGAGCGACCGATAAAGCGCCCTTGCCGCGATATTATCCCCTTCGGTCGCCACCCAGATGCCTTCACATCCTGCCTCACGCGCCTCTTGCATCAGCCTTGCGCACATCTGCGTGGCAATCCCCTGTCTTAGCCAAGCCTCACGCAAACCCACCTCAGCGACGAAGAAAGCAGGCGCTTTGTCCGGGTGCAGCAAAATCTGGCCGCTCGCCATACCGACAGCCTGGTCGCCGTCATAGGCGAGCACCAGAAAATGCGAAGGATCGTTGAGATAGGCCCCTGCCTGATCGGGCCTGATGGCATGGTCGAACAAACCCTCTTCAACGGCGAGGAGCCGTTCAAGATCATCTGGACCCATCAGGTGAAGCGTGATTGTGTCGGGCAAAGCAAACCCCTCGGAGTATCTCTTTATGAAACTCGCCGATCTCGACATCATTGTCACGGCCCCGCCGCCGCCCGGTTGGGGCGGGCGCTATTGGCTGCTGGTCAAGGTGACCTCGGACACCGGTGTTGTCGGTTGGGGCGAGTGCTATGCTTCCTCTGTCGGGCCAGAGGCGATGAAAGCTGTGATCACTGATGTTTTCGCACGCCATATGGCTGGTGAGAACCCCGAGAATATCGAACTGATGTTCCGCCGCGTCTATTCCGCAGGCTTCACCCAAAGGCCCGATCTGACCGTCATCGGCGCGTGGTCGGGGCTTGAAATGGCCTGTTGGGACATGGTCGGCAAGGACCGCGACCGCCCCGTGCATGCGCTGATCGGCGGGCGGATGAATGACCGCATCCGGGCCTATACCTACCTCTATCCGCGCGACAGCCACCCCCTGCCCGAATTCTGGGCTAGTCCCGAGATGGCGGCAGAGGTCGCCCTGGATATGGTCGAAAAGGGCTACACGGCGATCAAATTCGATCCCGCAGGCCCCTACACGATCCGTGGCGGCCACATGCCGTCGATGCATGACATCAGCCTCTCGGTCGCCTTCTGCCGCGCAATTCGCGACGCTGTGGGTGATCGCGCCGATTTGCTTTTCGGGACGCACGGGCAATTCAGTACGGGTGGTGCGATCCGTCTGGCGCAAGCTTTGGAACCCTATGCGCCACTCTGGTACGAAGAGCCGATCCCGCCGGATAATGCGGCTGAGATGGCCAAGGTTGCCCATGCAACCAGCATCCCCGTAGCGACCGGTGAGCGACTGACAACAAAGGCCGAATTTGCTGAAGTCCTGCGCACAAGAGCGGCGACAATCCTGCAACCGGCACTCGGGCGGTCAGGCGGCATTTGGGAAACCAAGAAGATCGCCGCGATTGCCGAAGTCTTCAATGCACAGATGGCACCCCATCTTTATGCCGGTCCCATCGAATGGGCGGCGAACATCCAACTGGCCGCCGCGATCCCGAACATCCTTCTGGCCGAGACTATCGAGACCCCGTTCCATTTTGACCTGATCAAACGCAGCATCACGGTTGAGAACGGCTACATCCCCGTGCCTACCGCCCCCGGTCTGGGGATCGAGGTGGACGAAGACCTCGCCCGCGCGCATCCTTTCAGTGGCGACGGGTTGCACCTGCAAATGCAAGAGGACCCGATCAGCTATCACGGGGTCAACAATTTTGCAGGCGGGGCGCCGGTAAAACGCGATGGTGACACCTGAATCTCGCGCGGTCTAGACAGCGGCATCCTGACTTGACGCATGGGCAGGTTTTCCCTTTTCAAAAACCAAAGCTTTGGCCAAAGTCAGCCTATGAAGTTTCTGCGTCAGTTCGCGGCCCGTATCGTTGGCCAATCCATCCGCATCTTTGCACGCGCCATCACCGCCGTGCGTGCCGAATGGAAAGGGATTGAACCGGTTCCGAAACAGCGGGTCTATTTTGCCAATCACGTCAGCAATGCAGACATGCCGATGATCTGGTCGGTTCTGCCCCCAGCCTTGCGGCGGACCGTCCGTCCGGTGGCCGCGGCAGATTACTGGCTGAAAAACAAGTTGCGCGCATTTGTTGGCCCTGAGGTTTTCAATTGCGTTCTCATCGACCGCAGACCCGAGGTGGACGACAAACCACTTGACCGGATCATCGAAGCCCTCGACGAGGGGGCGTCCCTGATCATCTTTCCGGAAGGCAACCGGAACATGACAGACGATCCGTTGTTGCCGTTCAAAGCAGGGCTTTACAACATGGGTCTGGCCAGACCTGACGTCGATCTGGTGCCCACATGGGTTGCAAACCTGACCGAGATTATGCCGAAAGGCGAAGTCATCCCACTGCCATTGATTTGCACGGTGACTTTCGGTGAGCCGATCCATGTGTCCGAAGGCGAAAGCAAAGACGCGTTCCTGCGTCGCGCTGCCGACGCGCTGCTGGCCTGCCGCCCCGAGGGGCGCAAGACATGACCAGTACGACGGCTGATATTCTCCTGCTCGCGTTCGGCAGTTTCGGAATCCTGATCGGTCTGACGGTTCTGGGTGAAATCCTGCGGGCGCGGCAACCGGTCCATGAGCCCAATCCCGTCCTCGACACGTATATGACCCGCGTTCAAAGCTGGTGGGGCATGGTTGCCTTTGTCGGGATCGCCCTGCTTTTGGGCAAAATCGGCGTCATGGTCCTTTTTGCTTTCGCGTCGTTTGCCGCCTTGCGCGAAATCCTGACACTCACCACGAAATCGCAGGCGGATCATCTGGCCCTTGCAACGGCATTCTTTGTGATCTTGCCACTGCAATATCTTTTTGTCGGTCTGGGTTGGACGGGGCTCTACATCGTTTTCATTCCTGTCTATGCGTTTCTCTTTCTGCCAATGGTCAGCGCCTTGCGGGGAAACCCGCAACGGTTTCTGATCCGTGTGGCTGAGACCCAATGGGCACTGATGATCGCCGTCTATTGCGTGAGCCTCGTACCAGCATTGATGAATATCGACATCGCAGGCTACGGAGACCGCTCGCTTTTGCTGGTTGCCTTCCTGGTGATGGTCGTCCAATTCGGCGATCTTCTTGATTTCTTTTTCGGGCGACGCTTCGGGCGCCACCGCATCGCCAAGGGGCTTTCCCCGAAAACATGGGAAGGCATGGTTTGCGGGATTGTCTGCGCGATGGCAATCGGAGCCGTTTTGCATTGGATCACACCATTTGGCGCGCTCGGCGCGGCGCTGATGGCCGGTGCGGCCTCTGCTGTCGGGATGTTCGGCAATCTGGTCGTTGCCGCGATCAAACGTGATCGTGGAGTGAAAGACTGGTCCCACCTGATCCCTGGTCAGGGTGGGTTCGTCGATCAGCTTGATAGCGTGATCTTTGCAGCCCCTGTTTTCTATCAGCTGACAAAGTTCTTCTACGGCTAAAAAACGTCGGCGCTGCGACCCGATCCGTCACTATACCCAGTGCTAGTGACCGTCGCCCGCTGCCGGCCTAAACTGTCCGATCTTTGAGACGTTCTTGGCGACAAGTGTTCCGATGCCGCCAACCCTGTGCCGCTTGATGGCGCGGTAGTCTTCGCGGCTTTTGCGCAGCATATGTCCCAAAGATCGGTTGCTGACGCCACCCATCTTCATGCGCACCATAACACGTGGCAAATAGGCAAGGCGGAGCTGACCAGAGGTCAAGAACCGCAACACCGCATCGTAGTCGCCCGAGATACGATAGCTCGTGTCATACAGACCCGCACGCTCAAACACCTCGCGCCGCAGGTAGAGTGTCGGATGTGGCGGCATCCAGCCACGACGCAGAGCCAGAGTGTTGTAAACACCTGCCCGCCAGCGGCGGATGACACGGGATGGGTCGCTGCGCGAGACATATTCAATATCGCCATAAATCCCGTCGTAATCGCTATCGGCCAGCGCAGTCGCAACCTCTGACAGGACGTCACGATCCGCTAGCACATCATCAGAATGCAGCAGCCCCACAACATCGCCGGTTGCCCGTTGAATGCCACGGTTGATCGCCTGATAAATACCGCTGTCCGGCGCTGACGCGATCCGCGTTTGAAAGACGCATTTCTGCTTCACGACGGCGATCGTGCCGTCCTGCGAGGCACCGTCCTGAACGATATGTTCAATGTCGGTGTGAGTTTGAACTGCCAGACTATCGAGCATCTCGGGTAGCGTCGCCTCGCCATTCAGCACAGCCGTTATCACTGAAATCTTCATGGCCGCGCCTCCCGGTCACTGCCGATGTCAATGCCGAGCACTTCGCGGATCGCTCGCCTGCGTGGTGCCCCGGTTTCCTTCATGTATCGGACAACTTCGGCCATTTTCGTATCGACGAGATAGCGGTACCAAAAGCCTTGCAGCACGTGGAAGTGGCGCGCCTCGGCGCGGTCGAGAAACCCGCCACGCAACACATAGCGGTAAACGAAATAGACACCGGCACGCCATCCCGAGGGGAGCTTGCGGTAGAAATGCTGTTTGATCCACCGCACAACTGCGGGCCTGCCTGAGAGCCCTGATCCCTCGCTCGCACGCGCCATCAGGTCCACAACCTCGCGGTTGGCATAGCCGACATGCTTGGCCATCCACCAATCAAGGCCCTTGCGGTTGTCATCGCAGATAGATCCATGCAAGGCGGCGACGCGGCCTGTCACCTCGATATGCTCGTCCATCCAGCGGTTTTCACAACGCCCCTGCCCTTCGCGAAAAAGCCGCAGACTTGGCACTGCGCCGACACCGCCGAACCTGACCGGCTGACCCTGAAATGTGATCCTGCGTGTCACGATCAGGCCAGCAACATCAGGCAACCCCGCCCGGATCGCACCGGCCAGATCAGGCTCCACGATCTCATCCGCATCAAGGCGCAGCACCCATCCCCCGCAACCTGCGATCTGATCAAGCGCCCAGTTGAACTGGTCGGCATAGTTGCGCCATGGATGCTCCAGCACCTCTGCGCCTGCAGCTCTGGCTTGCGCGACCGTGTCGTCAGCGGACCCACTGTCCACCACGACAATGCGGCTCGCAAACCCCGCGACCGAGGCAATTGCACGTTTGATGTGCAGCGCTTCATCGCGGGTCAGGATGATTACGGTGATCGTCGTCATTGCAGCCTCCGGAGTTGGATGGGGTTGCCAACGCCCAGATGGGCCGCTGGTACGTCTTTCATGGCCACCGCGCGCGCGCCAAGAACAGCCTGATCGCCGATCCGCACACCGGGACCCACAAATGCATCTGCGCAAACCCAAGCATCTGCACCAATGGTAATCGGTGATTTGACTAATGGCCGCGACGCGAGCGCCAAGTCATGACTGCCCGCACAAAGATGGGCGTGTTGCGAAATCGTGGTTCTGGGACCAATGTTTATCCTGCCCAACGCATAGAGGATGACCCGGTCGCCAATGCCGGCCTCAGGTCCGATTTCCAGGTTCCATGGCATCGTGATCCGCACGCTGGGATGGATTTGCACACCCAGACCGACCTGCGCCCCGAAGCACCGCAAAAGACCTCGCCGCCAGCCCCAGCAAGGTCTGGGACTGAACCGGAACAGTGGCGTCGCGAGCGCCCAGAGAACCCGACCCACCTGCACGCGGTGGCTCCACTTGCGGAGCGTGCGATTGGCCTTGATATCCAACCGTGCCGTCATGCCGCTTGCCCCGCCAAAGCAAGGCGTGAGAGACCGCGATAGAGATCTGCGAACCGTGCGACCATCGCCTCTGGTGCAAAGTCGCGTTGCATCCACGCCCTCCCCCGCTGTCCCATCGCTGGAAGGTCTTCTTGACCCATCTGCAGGATCACCGTCGCCAGATCATCAGTTTGTAGCGAGATTGCCCGACCGCAACCGTGGCGGTCCAAGTCCTGCCACGGGGTCGCATCAGTGGTAAGAACCGGAACGCAATGAGCCAGCGCCTCGGCGATGGCGATCCCGAAGTTTTCTGAATGCGACGGCAGCACGAACAGATCGGCGCGGGCAAAAGCGTCCCACTTCGCCTGTCCCTCCACGTGACCATGAAACCGCACTCTCTGACCCACCCGGCCTGCGAGTGTTTGGAGTGCGGCAAGATCATCCGGGCTGCCATCACCATAAATATCCAAGGAGACTGATCGCGGCAGCGCGTCCATCGCCTTGATCAAGAGATCGAGACCCTTCTTGGGATGCAGGCGGCCAAGAAACATCAGTCGCAATGCATCTTGTTCAGCGTGACGCGGCACAGCAGGCGGAAGAGTTACGGCATTCGGGATCGTGCACGAACTCGCATGACGGAAAACAGCAGTGTTGGCCTCTGCTTCTGAAGCACTTGTCGCATGCAACACGACAGCCGCCGGCATGAGCATTCGAGCCAATTGCAAAAACGCGCGCTTCTGCCCACGTCTTGGGCAGTCCCCCCATGCTTCAGTGGCCTGAATTGCACCGCGTGGCGACCAGATCAGCGGTTTACCGAAAACCTTGCAAAGCGCCAGCGTGGGCAACGTCGGGGCGCTGAAAACACCTGTGATATGCACGACATCTGCCGCCGCAATCGCACCGGGAAGCGATGCAAACATCGCAGGGGCAAAGGCATGTCCAGCCACTCGTCGAAAGTAGCGGACCGGATACGGCAGGCCGACCGGAACAACCCGATCCGAAACGCGCAACCCTGCCGCGTCCGAGGACATGACCGACAAGTCAAACCCCTCTGTCTGCGCGATACCATCGCAGATCGCTTTCGTGGACCAAATCGGGCCGCCCCAAAATGTGGCTGGAAAAAACGATGGGGTGATATGCAAAATCTTCATGCGGCCCGGCTTTCGACAGACACCACGCGCGCCGGGTTGCCGACCACGACTGCTCCGGCAGGCACGTCAGAGGTGACGACTGCGCCTGCCCCAACCAAAGCCCCGGCACCAATGCTATGACAGCTTGGCAGAATGATCGCGCGTGCGCCGATCCAGACCCCAGACCCGACGCGTAAAGGGCGCAAGCGTGGTTCAGATCGCGGATCACGACCGTGGTCATGTGTGTAGATCAGCACCCCTTCCGAAATCAGCGCATCGTCAGCGATCGACAGCCCGCCGGTCATGTCCAGATGGACGTCGCGGTTGATCTGTACGCCGTTGCCGATCATCAAATGCCCCGGCCCGATCTCGGATGAGGCGTTCACGCCCTGACAAATCAGGCATCCGGTTCCGATCCTCACCTGAGCAGCATTCCTGAAACTGACATCGCGTTGAAAGCGCGTTCCGCGTCCGACCTGCGCCAGTCTGGCGTGATGCAGCTTTGTCGCTGCGCTGTTCAGGACAAGCCGCACAATTTGGCCCGCGCGAAAAACGACCCATCCCAATGCCCTAAACAGCATGCTGCAACCCCCATCGGCCTGAGGCCTTTCGCGAAGGTCGGCAGAGCCTGACTACCAAAAGCACCAAGACCAACTGCGCTGCAGCCCCAACCACATATGCGCTCATTGAGGACTGGAGCGTCGCTTGAACGAACGGATAGAAAATGAGCGGGTAGACCAAAAACTGCGTCAGCGCACCGCGTGGTCCAAACGAGAGGAGCGCGACCTCCAGCCAACGATAAAGCGCACCGAGGGCCACGCCGACCAGCACGCCCCAAGAGCCAAAGTTGATATACGCCTCACCCGGTCCAGTGACGTTAAACGCGCCGCCCGTCATCACGCCCAGGACGTCCCGCTTCAAATAGACACCGAGGTCAATCGCTGGCTTTTCCGGCCAGATGGAACGCGGCACCCAGCCAAAGCTCCACCATCCATAGCTTTGCCCCCAGAGCTGCATGTCTGGTGTCACATGTGCGTTGACCAGAACAGCCGCATTCAGGTCAAGAAAGTAGGTGGAGCCAACGAGTTGATGCAAAAGCCCCGCCTCGCTGCCGCGCAAGGTCGTCATGTAAGCCGAAAGTCCAAATACAAGACCCGCCGCGACCACAACCGTGGCCCACGCTGCGCCATGCGCCCGGCCCCCGACGATAACGTATGTAATTGTGCCATAGGCGAACAATTCGACAAGCTCGAACCGGTCTCCGGATACCAGCGCCACCAGCAAAAGCAGCGCCCCCAGGAACACAGCTTGCAGCAAAGCCACCTTGTCAGAGCGGATCAACCCGTTGCCGAGCAACAGAACAAACGCGCATTTCGGGATGACGAAGAATGACTTTACGCCAGCAAGCGTCGCGCCGACGCCATCAGCATTGACGTTGATTTGCTTGTCCTTGTTGAGTTGCTGCAAGAGGTCAGGCGTGAGCGCATCGATGCCCCTCGCCCTCAGAATTGCGACATAGGTCAGGGCAGCCACGGCGATGGCAATCACGAACAGCAGGTGCCTGTTCTTTACAGCCGTAATGGCATCCTCTGAGTCGAGGCGCGATGGCCCACCTGACACAACCGGCACGGCAATGCGGTATCCCAGACAGATTGCGAGAACAAAGGCCGTCAGGTAGCTAGCCCCGATCAAACCTGCATCCGGGTCTTCAACAAATCGCCGGTAGAACGCCCAGTCAGGGAAATGCGGATAAACCAGCGCCTTTACGAGAAACCCCGCCGCACAAAAATACCCAACAAAGTGAAGCGGCGACACCAGCGGAAGCATCCCGTGACGACGGGCCAGCCAAATTGGCGTCATGGTGGCAAGACCTGCCATGAGGATGATCAGGACATCCGCCATGCGATCTCTTTCTTGCGCGCCCAAAGCGCCCCTGCTGATGTATCGACCCCATATAGACGGTTCAGTCTGTGCCAAAGAAACAGGCTGCTCAGCCCAGTCGCAGCCGCAAAAACCACCGCGTGGCCGAGGGCGCTCAGCGCCGCTCCGCCAAGAGCAACTCCGCCGCCGTAGATGACCAAAGACATCGCACGAGCGCGCACACCGTCAGAGGGACTGGGGGCAAGGTTTGCGACAGTGTAGCTGGCCGCCCAATAAGAGTGCATCACAGCACCCAGCAGCATCACGCAGGCCATCAACCAACCACCATCAGTCAGGATCGAGACATCAGCCGCCCATCCAAGACCCAGGCCACAAAGACACAGAAGGCAAATCCCAAGCGCCGGAAACCAGGCAATCTGACTGCCGGTCGAACTCGCCGACTGCAAAGCTGTCCGGTCCCCTTGTCGCAAAGCCTCGGCCACCTGAGGTGCCGTGGCCCAAGTCGCCACGCTCACGGGAAGGGCAACAACATTGGAAAGACGCCGCAGCAATGCGTACCCCCCAAAGATCTCTGGCGGCAGCAGTGCCCCGGCCAGCACCAGATCGATCTGCCCTTGGGCCATGCCAAGTACGGACGAAAGCCAAAGCTGAAATCGGGGGTCACGATCGGCCGAGGACCCACCTTTCGCTCCCTGGATGCCATATACGACGCACAAAGCCGATACGCCGAACCCCAGCAACATAAGAGCGGTGAACAAAATCGCGATATCAGCACTTTCGCTCAGCAGTGCAGCAAACAGCAAGACAACAACCGGCAAGCCATCGCGTAAAGCCATTGAGAAAACGGCATCACCCGTTACGCGCATCGCCGCAGCAAGGCATTGCAGAAGATGTAGCGCAAACGCCAGTGTCAGCACCGCACCCCAATCGGTATTGGGAAAGAGCGATGACATCACTACCCATCCGATGATGCACAGCAATGCCGGGGTCACAAAACAGACAGCCAGAAACTGCTGATGCAGGTCGTCTGGTGCCATCCTTAAGATGATCAGCGGAGCCCCGGCCCCGACAATCGTTGTGCCGATGAGCGCTATCGCCCAGAGATGCACAAGCTCGCCGAAATTCGCGAGCCCCAGCCACCACGCCAACGAAACCATCACGGCCAGATTGATGCCGATGATGCCAGCCCGAAGGGCAAGCAAACTCGCGGCCTTTCCGAACTTCCAGTGCTGATTCCAGAATTGAAACATCACGATCCTCGCGTCGAGCGATTCACAGTTGCTTCAATCTGCTTAACGAAGGGTTAACCCTCCTATGGTGGCTTACGCCTTAAGTAACCACGAAAGGTGCTGCGCAATGTTGGCCTCACAGCAGACAACCACCCCAGCCTCGCCACATGATCTGTGGCGGATGGCTTATGTGTTCTGGTTCGGCAAATGGCTCATCTTGGCCTCAGTGATCTTTTGTAGCGGCTTGGGTGGATTCTACGCGTTTTACGTTAACGAGGCGCGCTACGCGGCATCAGCGACTCTCCGACTGAATGCCCAACCGACGGACTTGCGCGATGTATCGGATCACTGGCCTCCTCCCTCGACTGATCCGTTTAGCCTCAACACAGAACGCGCAATCCTGACCGCAGATCACATTCTTGAAGCGGTCGTCCTCGAGCTGGCGCTCTTGGACGATCCGGAGTTCAATCGCTACCTGTCACGAGGCAGCAATGCCTCTCTGCGTGACCGGGTGCGACAATTGATGACCGGAGCCGCAAACCCGGTGCCGGATCAAAATGGCATCCTCAAAAAGACCGTGCGCAATCTGCGCCTGGCGATCTGGGCAAGACACACGCCGGACACGTATCTTTTTGAAATTACTGCGCAAAGTGCGGACCCCGTGAAAGCCGCCCGCTTGGCAAACGCCGTTGCAGATGCCTACATATCCGCCCAGCGCACCGCGCATGACATGGCGATGGATGAAAACATCAACTGGCTCAACGACCGGGTCGCCGCACTGCGCGATCAGCTCCTGTCACAAGAAGCTGTCGTTTCTGATCTGCGTGGCCGGGCCCAGCTTCGCGATGACAGCGCATTGGATGACCTTGCAAACCAGATCCTCAATGCGCACCAACAAGAAGCAACGGCATCCGATGCGCTTGCGCACCTGAGCACGCAAGAAACCTTAACCGCGCGGCAGGCTGCGGAACGCGACCAACTCTCCGTGCGGCTCGCCGTCATCACTGAAGAAACGACGCGGCTGACGACACAATTGGCAGCTCAATCAGCTGGTCTCGCAAGCCTGCAGCAAGCGCGCAGGGAAGCAGACGCCACGCGCGTCCTCTATGAAACCTTCCTCGGACGCTTGCAGGAAACACAAGTCCAAAGGGGACTCGACGCCCCCGATGCCCGCCTGTTGGCACCTGCAACCATTGGGACATTCGCTGGAACCAGCCGCGTTTTAATGCTGAAAGCATCAGCGTTCTTAGGCTTCCTAGTTGGTGTGCTCGCCGTCATAGTGCGGCACCTCTCAAGACGCGGTATTCTGCATCCCGCGATGCTCAAACCAATTTTCAAGGGAAACGCGATCCTCTTTGGAGGTCAAGAAACGGTCTTCTCACCCGACACGCAATCAATTGTTAACCTGACACACGCTCTCAAGGTTGCAACCCAAGGCAAACCAACAACAACCACACTGATCGTAGCGGCAGACCATCACGAAACCATGGACGTTGCCCTGACGCTTGCAAAAGCCTATGCCGTACATGATGACACATTGCTGGTCAGATTGGACGGCACGCAGACGCAGACGAACGAGACTGATCATCGCCTTTCCCAAATCAACGTCCCCACCACCGACCTGCTCAATGCAGAGGCTCTTGCGAGGCACCTCAAGCATTGGCAGCAAATGTCGTCTCACGTCTTCATAGATGCCAGCGCGGCCCCTGCAGAATTTATGAGCACCCCTCTCGTATCAAAGGTCGATGCCAGTCTCATCGTGATCGCATGGGCCGCTACGCCGATGGCGATGATCATGGACCGGGCCAAAGCACTCAAGCACGAGAGCGACGCCCCACTGCTTCCGGTGCTCACCGGTGTGAACCGGCGCAAAATGCGCCAGTTCTCTCTCAGCTATCCGGTCACTCCCGCGCCGACATAACGTGGCGGCTCGTGATCCGCAGATTGTCGCCGGCAGAGATACCAAACCCGTTCGCAACATCGGCAGCGATGTAGGCCTTGCAGGGCCAATCAAGGTTGCCATTCGCCGTCCGACCCTCAAGGTTGGGTCGCAGGAACGCCGTCAGGTCCTGAGCTACCCCATTGCTCGAAAGCTCCGCCTCCAGACCATAGCGCAACTCGGTGACGCCAATCTGCGCCGCAAGCCCAAGCCGTGATGCCGGAGCGAATGTGACATTGGCAGGAACGCCGCCACTGTAGTCAGAAAGGGTGACACTTTCACGTGGTGCCTGGAGACGCTGCACAACTTCAGTCTCGCTTTCACCGTCCCAATGAACGAAAGGCAACATGCCAGCATAAAACCAGGCCACATCAGTCACATTGCCGGTCATATCAAGGGTCACATCATGGCTGATCTCACCCGGCCCAATAACGCGTTGCAAAGTGCAATCAGCAATGGATGCGCCTGCGGTGGTTTGCCAATTTGTCTGCTCTGAAATGGCAATCTCGTTGCCGACACTTAGGCCATTGCCTGATGTCTCCGCGGTCCATGGCACCCCGTCAATCGCAATCTGTCGAGACACCAAAGGTTCATGTCCGTGGGTCTGGCCGCCAACTTCAGTTTCGTCACCTGCGATTTGGAAACGCGCCGCATACTCACGCTCGGAGGCATAATCAATTGCCACGAACTCCGGATAGGTAGGCCGGTAATCCGCCCGCCAATCCAAGGCCCCGTCAGACCCGATCCCGTTGAGATGGGAAGGCGGCACAAGCCCGCTTTGACCGTTGGCGCGCGCGGCATAGTATGTTCCATCCCACTGCACTTCGTCGCCCATGGCATAGCTGGTCTGGGGTTGCCAAAGCGGCGGTAAGATCCGTGGGCCGGACAAATCGGCACTGATCGACACAGCCTCAAGCAAGATGGCTGTCCCACCCGGGTTTGCAGCCGCGCCATAAGACAGTTCAACGGTATGAGACCCGATCAGACCACTGGCCACCCGCACAACCTGACGTCGCTCAAGATCTGTCTCAGAATAGGAGTAGAACGCCTTGAAGCCCAATGCAGCCGGATCGCCGATCTCGTTGACCAGTTCGTCCGAACCATCGATACGGACCCGCACATAACCTCCACTGGTCCGCCCGGTGTAGTGGACCCATACGTCATAGGGGTCAGCGCGACTGACCGTCACCGTGGCTGTCGCACTGGTCGAGCCACTGCTAATCGCACGATTTCCAGTATAGCTTGAAGCAAGGCCGGAGCCGGAAGACTGCAACTGGTTCCACGACCCTGAAAGGCTGAAAGCACCAATCGGATAGACATTCCGCAGCTTGGCAACAGCAGTCTCGCGCCACGACAACCGCAGCGTAGGGTCATCATTATCCAGTGACAGCCAAGCAGCATAGCCGTCACCTATTGTGCTCCAGAGCGACAGCGCCCCTTGCGGACCTTGGCCGATCGCAACTTCAGCCCCTCCACCATTGGCAAAAAACGGGGCGACCGAATCGGCCGCCGGAACCTGTCGGGCAGGCGAAAGCGAAAATCCAAGCATTACTCAATACCACGCAACAAGTTGCGCGGTCGTCCCGGATGCAAGGACCCGCTTAGGCCGAAGCGATAGCGTTGAGCCCGCAAGCACATCATAGGTCACAGCAACACCATTCGCGTCCTGCAACACTGCCGTGCCGCCTGAATTGACGTAAATTGCGCGCGGCCTGACTGGCAGGTCCTCGGTGTCATTCGGACTGACAAGGTAATGCGAAACAGCGGGTGAGGTCAGATTGACATAGTCGGTATCGAACGGGTCGGACATGCAGCTCTCCAATCAAGGTTATCGAAAGCAGTTCTACAGAAGACTGATTGGCAAATTCACACAGTACCGTACGGTGCGAACGCAACACCTAGTCTGGCGCTCCGCGCTCCTTGCGCGGTAAACTCAGCACATGGCGCTCAAGGCAACATTCCGATTTGGCGATCAACGGTCGTATTCTGCACCCGATCTCGCACCGGCTACGCCATTCATCGCGATTGGTGACGTTCATGGCCGCTACGACCTGCTCGCTCCCCTCCTCGATCGGGCGCTGAGCTTTAACGAGTCTGTCGTCCTTTTGGGGGACTACATCGACCACGGCCCGGACAGCGCAAGCGTGCTCGATCTGGTTCATCAGGCCACACAGACCGGCAAGGTGATTGCCTTGCGCGGAAACCACGAAGACTTCCTGTTGCGCTATCTTGTGCAGCCGCGCGTGCTGACCCAGCGTTTCTTTGCTCTGGGGGGTGAGGCAACGCTTGCGAGCTACGGGATCACACGGACGATGCCAGTGCCGGGCCCGCGTGAAATGTCACGTATGCGCAATGAATTGCGCGAAAAACTCGGAACACTGGAAGATTGGCTCAAAAACCTGCCGTATGTGCATCAGACCGGAAATGTCATCGCACTTCATGCAGGTGCCGATCCGTCGACACCAATAGAGGATCAATTCGCACCCTCATTCTGTTGGGGGCACCCATTTTTCCGGAAGAAAGCGCGTTCAGACGGCCATTGGGTCATCCATGGCCATGATCCGGTCGAATCCATCACAGTGAAATCACGGCGAATCGCACTCGACACCCAAGCGTATCGCACCGGTCAGCTTTCGGCGGTGCGGGTGCAGCCTGGTTTGATCGAACTATTCTAGCGCCCCTGACGCCCGAAAACGACAGCGAGCGTGCGCCAGACAATCCACAAGTCGAAACGGAAAGACGCTTTGGACAGGTAAACGAGATCGGCATCAATTTTGCGGCGTACATCAGCCATCGTATCGACGTAGCCCACCTCGGTCTGCGCGTAACCCGAAATACCCGGTTTCACGTCATAACGGCACAAGTAATCTGGGAACATCTTTTCGTAGTCGCAAGCATGGTCATAGGCGTCAGGACGCGGGCCGATCATGCTCATTTCACCGCGTAAAACATTGATAATCTGCGGAAGTTCGTCGATGCGACTCGCCCTGAGAATGCGGCCGAGTGTGGTGATCCGGTCTTCTTCAAGGGCATCGAATGCGCCTCGCGAAGTCTGCGTGACAACTGTCATGGACCGGAATTTCAGGGCGACAAATGGTGCCCCCCGATACCCCATCCGGACCTGCCGAAAGAAAACCGGTCCACGGTTGAACACCGGATTGAGCACGAAAAGCGCTAGTGACACCGCAGCAAAGACAGGCAGCAACAAGACGGCCAGAATATAATCCAGAACGGGTTTGACCCGGTAAGGATGGCCCAAGCGCGCTGTGCCGCGCCGGACTGATACGAAAGTTTCGTCGCCGGTTGTTTCTGACATCATCGCGCCCCCAAGCGCCCAGTCACCTGAACAGACTTCGTATCAAATACACACTTAACGAGGCATTAACAACCGGAGGGAGAATACCCTAACTGGCACCAAATGGCGATCCGAGAAGGACTCGAACCCTCAACCTGCTGATTAGAAGTCAGCTGCTCTATCCAGTTGAGCTATCGGACCGCTGGCTGTGGTATGGCGCGAGGTTGCCGGTCTTTGCAAGTCCAAAGACTAGTGTGTCCACGCCCCACGGCGGTTGGTCGCAAAGTTTTCACCATAACCGCCGGCGCGAATGTTGGCGCGGCGGGGTTTTGGTTCACGAACCACCGCATCGATGCCGTGTTCTTTCGCGTAATCCAGCGCCGCTTCCTTGCTGTCAAACGTGAGCTTGACCTGAGCCTGTGTATCGGTCGATGACGTCCAGCCCATCAGCGGGTCAACTTCGCGCGCGGTTTCGTTCACGTACTCAAGCACCCAATGTTTTGTTTTCGCCGTGCCTGAGGACATGGCGGTCTTGGCTGGTTTGTAGATTCGTGCACGCATTGCAGTTCCCTTTTTGGCTGCTGCCTATATGTGCAAATTCGCGCGCTGAAGCAAGTCTGCAGCGGTAACTGTCACCAATTCTCGCGGGGATGGTGCGTCAGACACAAACAGGCATACATCTGGAGGTTAGGCCCACTCTCCGCCACGCATGACAGGCACACGCTCGCCCATTTTTGTGATCCCGTCGATATCAACCGCATCCGATCCCATCATCCAGTCTACGTGGATGATGCTCTGGTTGCCGCCCTTTTGCTTTAGTTGCTCTGGGCTCAACTCCGATCCGCCCTCAATCGTATCCGCGTAACATTGACCAAGCGCGATATGACAGGACGCATTTTCATCAAACAGCGTGTTGTAGAACAAGACACCTGATTGGCTGATCGGGCTGGAATGGGGCACAAGCGCAACCTCGCCAATTCTGCTGGCCCCGTCGTCTGTGTTCAAAAGCTGATTGAGGATATCTTCCCCTTTTGATGCCTTCGCTTCCACGATCTTGCCGGCCTCAAAACGCACCTGAATGTCTTCGATGACTTTCCCCTGATGGGCAAGCGGCTTGGTCGCAGACACTGTTCCTTCGACCTTATAGGCGTGCGGGCAGGTAAACACCTCCTCGGTCGGGATGTTGGGCTGGCACACCACGCCGTTGAGCGCCAGTGACGCACCGCCTTTCCAGATATGCCCTTCCGCAAGCCCAAGGTGCAGATCGGTGCCCGGCCCCGTATAATGCAGTGCAGCAAAGTTCTGCGCATTGAGCCAGTCTACCCGCTCACGCAGGTTTTTGGAGTGCGCCTCCCAGTTGGCGACAGGATCATCACCACCAAGCCGCGAGGCGTCATAGATTGCATCCATCAATTTGCCCTGCGCTTCTTCCACGGGAAGGTCGGGGAACACCCGCGATGCCCATGCGGCACCGGGATAGGCGACGACGTTCCAGTTTACCTCGAACCCGACAATCGGATTCATCGCAGGTTTGGCTGCAATTGACGTGGCTTTGCTGAGGCGGGCGACCTTTGCAGGGTCCTGTTCTGCCAGAAGCATCGGATCATCGCCTGTAATCGCCATACGCGCGGCACCCGACTTGAACGCCGCCGCCATGCCTTCGTAAAGCCACTCCGGCGCGCGGTTGAAGCTCTCGTCGGGGGCATGTTCGTATCTGGCCAGCGTGATCGCATCGTCGCTGAAGAACGGGGTCACGATCCCGCCACCAGCCTTATAGGCATGCACAGCGATGCGGCGCACCAGATCAATCGCGGCCAGCGGTGCCGTGATGACCAGATCCTGTCCCGGTTGCAGATTGACGCCAGTGCGCACAGCAACTTCGGCAAGGCGGTCCAGTTTGGCGGGATCGATATGGTCAGACATGAAAGCTACCCTCTTTTTCTGTTTGCGCTGACACTATGATCTTTGGTGGCATCGTCAACCAGATGCGCAAACGACAAAAGGCGCCAGCATTGCGCTGGCGCTCTTCGCATTCAGATGTCTCCCATTGTCAGCGCAGATCAGAGCGTGAGTTGGGCAAACGCAACCAGATTTCGACACGGCGATTGCGCTCGCGTCCCACTTCGGTGTCATTGCACGACAGAGGCAGAAGTTCGCCATAGCTGACCGCAAGCAAGCGTTCGGCATCAGCGTCCGACACAGACTGCGCGAGGACATTGCGGACAGCGTTGGCGCGGCTCTGCGCAAGACTGGTGTTGCATTCACGGGTTCCTACCGAGTCTGCAAAACCAACCAAAAAAACTTCGAAACCGTCAAACTCACCCGCCTGCATCCGATCGGCGATTTCCTGAATGTTGCGCACGGATTCAACGTCAAGCAAGCTGGAGCCTGTGTTGAAGCGGAAAGAGACGCTCAACCTGTCTGCACCGCGCAGCTGTTGCATCATGTCGGAATATTGCGCACCGCTGAAGTCGGGTTCGACCGCTGCTGTATGGACCAGCATCATACCCATGTCCTCGAGGCGCATTCTTTCCAGATCGCGGTCGATGAAGTTGCTTTCCTTGATGTACGGCTGCGCTTCAGCCGTCAGCGTCCAGTCAAGGAATGCGCGCGCTTCTGGGTGCATCTCGCCCGGTGCTGTATAGGCATAAAGGCGACGGGACAGTGCGTAGCCTTCCATCTTCATGCGGAAATCTGTCGGTGGGGACAGCAGCCCGCACTCCTCGCGAATGTCCAGCAGGTTGACGTCATTTTTGCGTGCCAGCCAGCGGCCGACAAAACCGATACCGCCACGGTCGGCCATTACAGCATCCACCATATCCTGATAGGCCTTCCAGCGCGTGACATCGTCAGTCTCATCGCGCCCGTTGGGACGTACCAAGGCGTCCATCATGACAGCGCGATCGCCAGAGCTTTCACTAAACGAGTTGATCGTGATGGGATAATCCCCGCCACCCAACTCGCGCCAATTCGTGATCTCACCTGACCAGATGCGCGCGACCTCCAATGAGGTAAGATTGCGCACCGGATTGTCCGGATGCGTGATCATCACGATGCCATCAACCCCGAGGACCGTCTCATTGGCCGTATCCCGCAGGTCAGAAATGCCGCCCAGAGCGAGTTTCGCCACGTCGCTGTCCTTCATGCGACGATCAGCAACGCCGATCGCTGCAACACCGTCGGCCAGTGCTGGAAAGGCGCTACCGGAACCGCGCGTCTGCAAATCGATTTCAGCACGCAGACTGCCGTCGGCATTGATCAGACGGACGATCCGTTCAGCAGCATCATCGGTCGCCACAATCTCGAAGGTTGCGCCAACCGATGCCGCGTAACCGCGCAGCAGGTTGGGGATCAAAGTTGTGCCGACAGTGCGCGATCCGTAAATGCCGAACTCCGGCCCGTAATCCATAGGGGCCGGCGCCTGTACCGGGCAGACGATCCCGGTACAGGTCACAGCACTTGCTTGGATCTGGAGCATGCCCAAGCCTTCGGCATCGACAGTGTAAAGACCGTTTTCATAGCTGATCAGCTGACCAGTAATGGAGGTCGAATTGTCGATTGATTCAAGCTGGATCATCGCTGTTTGCTGTGCTGTTGCCGGTGTGGCAACGACATTGAGCAAAGCGGCGGACACGCAAAATGCGGCAGTTAAGCGCCTGCCAAGCGCAGATTGGTAACACGTCATACTCGTACTTTCTTCCAAACACCCACCGAGAACACACCCCGGTGACGCAAAAACGGATGACTGCGAATTGTGCTGCAATTAAGGCAAGACTGAAACTTAACCGTGTTCAATTTAGTTGTTCTGAAATCGGGCAATCTCTGACGTCAAACCGCAAAAGCCACATCCCTAAATTTAGAACACGCGCTGCTCAGCCCGACGCACGGCAAACCCACCGCCTTCGTTGTTCGTGCATGTTATGCCCGTCACCTCCGACTGGCAGGTGATCCCTGCGGCCTCCAGTCCGGTGCCATAGGGGAGCACAATCGGTGTCGCATCGGGATCAATGGGAACCGTGACACAATTCAAAAAGCCGTCACCTGTCATCGTAAGTCCGAACGATGTGCCCCATTGCCCATCGCAGGCTGCCGGACGCGCAGTGTAAGTCTGCTCATCTACCCCCAGATCACATCGCACGAATGCTCCGTCGCCATCTGCGATCACGCAACGGATATTTCCAGAAGGCGACTGAAAATGCAGCGCCTCCGCGAAAGCAGGCGGCGCAATCAAGCAAGAGACGAGAAAGACGATCGAAAGATAGCGCGGCAATGGCGGCTCCGGTGTGATGACTGGTTCCAGAATTATCACAACGCGGGGTTTGAGGGAAAGACACAGGGCCGTGAGGCCACCTCCCGACACCCTCCTGACATCACCTGTCAGCAGCCCCCTTGATCCCTCTGTCAAACAACACAACTATGGAACAACCCCCAAAGGATATCCGATGCCATACGCGCAAACCGACCGGTCTGATGCTGACCAATTTCTTGCCAACCCTGCCCCCGATGTGAAGACCCGCGAAAAGCTTGAGGGTGGCAAACAATTCGTCCTGTCCACAGACTTCGACCCAGCGGGCGACCAACCCACGGCGATTGCGGAATTGTCGCAAGGCGTGCGGGATGGCGAGCGCAGCCAGGTCCTTCTTGGCGCGACGGGGACCGGCAAGACCTTCACGATGGCCAAGATCATCGAGCAAACCCAGCGCCCCGCGATTATCCTCGCCCCCAATAAGACGCTCGCGGCCCAGCTTTACGGCGAGTTCAAAGGCTTCTTTCCTGACAATGCGGTCGAATACTTCGTCAGTTACTACGACTATTACCAGCCCGAGGCCTATGTCGCGCGGTCGGACACCTATATCGAGAAAGAATCCCAGATCAACGAACAGATCGATCGGATGCGCCACTCCGCCACGCGGGCGCTCTTGGAAAGGGACGATGTGATCATCGTGGCCTCGGTTTCTTGCATCTACGGTATCGGCTCGGTCGAAACCTACGGCGCGATGACACAGGACATCCATGTGGGCCGCGACTATGACCAGCGGCAGATCATGGCCGATCTGATCGCCCAGCAGTACCGCCGCAATGACCAGGCGTTCCAGCGCGGCACCTTCCGCGTGCGCGGCGACAGTCTGGAAATCTGGCCCGCCCACCTTGATGATCGCGCATGGAAGCTGTCGTTCTTCGGGGAAGAACTGGAAAACATCACAGAATTCGACCCGCTCACTGGCGAGAAGACTGACAGCTTCGACAAGATTCGCGTCTATGCCAACAGCCACTATGTGACGCCCAAGCCCACGATGCAGCAGGCCATCCAAGGCATCAAAAAGGAACTCCGCATCCGTCTTGATCAGCTGGTGGCCGAGGGCAAGCTGCTCGAAGCGCAGCGGCTCGAGCAGCGCACCAACTTCGATCTGGAAATGCTCGAAGCGACAGGCGTCTGCAACGGGATTGAAAACTACTCCCGCTATCTGACGGGCCGCGCACCGGGCGAACCGCCGCCTACGCTTTTCGAATTCATCCCCGACCACGCCATCGTCTTCGCCGACGAAAGCCACGTGTCGGTGCCGCAGATCGGCGGGATGTATAAAGGCGACTACCGCCGCAAATTCACGCTGGCCGAACACGGGTTCCGCCTGCCCTCCTGCATGGACAACCGGCCTCTGAAGTTCGAGGAATGGGACGCAATGCGCCCGCAATCGGTCTTTGTATCGGCCACCCCCGCCGCATGGGAGCTGGAACAGGCCGGCGGCGTGTTCACCGAACAGATCATCCGCCCCACCGGCCTCATCGACCCCGAGATCGAAATCCGGCCTGTGGACATGCAGGTGGACGACTTGCTGGACGAGGTGCGCAAGGTTGCCGCCAACGGCTACCGCACGCTGGTCACCACACTGACCAAACGCATGGCGGAGGACCTGACCGAATATATGCACGAACAGGGCATCAAGGTCCGCTACATGCACAGCGACATCGACACGATCGAGCGGATCGAGATTCTGCGCGACCTCCGCCTTGGCGCATTCGACGTGCTGATTGGCATCAACCTGCTGCGCGAGGGGCTCGACATCCCCGAATGCGGTCTGGTGGCGATCTTGGACGCGGATAAGGAAGGCTTCCTGCGGTCGGAAACCTCCCTCGTGCAAACCGTCGGCCGCGCGGCCCGCAACGCCGAAGGCCGCGTGATCATGTACGCCGACCGTGTGACGGGTTCGATGGAGCGCGCCATGCGCGAAACTGAACGGCGGCGGGCCAAGCAGATGGCCTATAACGAGGAACACGGGATCACCCCGCAGACGGTCAAGAAGAACGTCGAGGATATCCTCGCAGGTCTCTACAAAGGCGACGTGGACATGAACCGTGTCACCGCAAAGGTCGACAAACAGGCAGCGGGCGCAAATCTCCAAACCGTCCTCGACGGATTGCGCGACGACATGCGGAAAGCAGCCGAGAACCTCGAATTCGAAGAAGCCGCACGACTACGGGATGAGATCAAACGGCTGGAGACGGTCGATCTGGTCGTCAGCGACGATCCTCTGGCGCGACAACAGGCAGTCGAGAAGGCAGTCGGTGACGCGCAGAAAGCGGCGGGGCGGAGCACAGCAGGGAGACCGGGTCAGCGAGGTGGGGTGAAGCGACGGGGGAAACGGTAAACTAATCTCACACGGGGTTCCGCAATCACCTGCTACGCCCCCCAAACCTTGCCCCATTTCGCGCCGCACCTACATCCCCTTCATGCGCACCCTCATCGCCCTTCTCCTCCTCACTACCCCCGCCTATGCGTGGGAGTTCACGCCCTTGCCGGTTTGCACACTCACGGAGACAACTGACGAGGGGACCATGACGGTCACGTATGATGCGTCCCTGCCCGAATACGCCATCACCATCACGCTGGCGGACACCACTTGGCCTGACGCGCTCACCTTCGGCATGGCTTTTGCTGGTGGTGACGCGCTGAGTATCGGGACCAACCGCCACATCATCTCGGGCGATGGGCGAACACTGACGGTCAGGGATCGGGGGTTCGGCAATGTGCTCAACGGGTTGGAGTTCAACACCCGCGCCTATGCCATTGCAGACGATGTGACAGTGGGTTTCGACCTTGAGGGCATTGCGCCAGCGATGGCCGCCTTCAGGGATTGCCCTGCCGTCAATATGACCTGACACTGGCGGGCATGACCAGACGCGACCCGATCAATGCAACGAACGATGAAGCCCGCGCCTTGGCACAAGGCATCCTGGAGCAGGCGCGCTTTGGTGCACTTGCGGTGTCGCATCCGGAGACAGCAAACCCTTATGTCGCACGCGTCGCCCTGATCTGGACGGATCGGGCGATCCATACGCTTATCTCGACGCTTTCAACGCACACACAAGGACTGCTGGAAAACCCGGCCTGCGCGGTCCTTGTCGGTGAACCCGGTGACAAGGGCGATCCACTGACGCACCCGCGCATGACCGTCAATGCGGTCGCACAAGAGGTCGATAAGACCGCCATGAAAAATGCGTGGCTCACGGCTATCCCGAAGGCGCAACTCTACTATGATTTCACCGACTTCCGGCTGTTCCGTCTGAAAACCGTTTCGGTTGATCTCAATGGGGGCTTCGGCAAGGCCTACCGGTTGACGCCTGACGATTTATAGCGCGCCCCGCCAGACGACCGATCCCTCGTTCCATTTGCCACCGAGCAATGCACCCTTCTGACCAGCCAACGGAAACCGCACACGCCAGTCACGATAGCGGTCATTCGTCACCACACGCAGACCATGATCAGTGGCAAACATCAGGATCGCTTCGTCAGCCACGACACCCTTGTCCACCACGCAGATGCTCTCCTTGGGAAGCCCGGTGAGCGAGGCCAGCTTTGCCTCGTCAAAATAGCGATCCCCCAACAGATACCCGACATTTGCATCGAAAAAGACGATAGGCGCGTAACCTTTGTCGGACAGGCTCCCAAGCACGCGCCGCAGCACCAGCAGTGATGGCTCGCCACCCCAGTGCAGGACGTTCGATCCGTCTACCACGATGGCGTTCGGCGCTGGTCCGGTCTTCAGCGGCTTTGCCGGGCGCGCGATAAGCAGCACCCCGAAGGCAATGAGAGCTGGCAGCAGAATGATCAGGATATCGGTGAGCATTTCGTCAACTTACACGTGTATGCGGGAGCCACAATCGCAAACGCATCGATAAAATAATAAGGGCAGCGAGATCCCCGCTGCCCTCAGTCAAATCAACTGTGCGGCTTTCTCAGCCTTTGCCTTTCCAAGGCACGAGCCATTTTTCGGCCTGCCGCATCAACATATCGATACTGAAGCCGATGATGCCGATCAGGATGATCCCCATCAGAACGATGTCGGTGCTCTGAAACTTGGAAGCGACCATGATCATCATGCCTGCACCTTTTTCGGCGGCGACCAGTTCGGCGGCCACAACTGTGCCCCAGCAAACACCCATCGCCACACGCGCACCGGTGAAAATCTCAGGCAACGAGTTGGGAATGATCACGTGGCGCATGATCTGCCACTTCGACGCGCCCAGCGAATAAGCCGCGTGAACCTTGGAAATCCGGACACCTGACACCCCTGAACGGGCGGCAATGGCCATGATCCAGAGGGCAGCGAGGAACAGAAGGATGATCTTGCCGACCTCCCCGATGCCGGCCCAGATGATCACCAGAGGGATCAGCGCCAGAGGCGGCACAGGGCGCATGAATTCAACGATCGGATCGAACCAACCCCGGAACCAGTTTGACAGGCCCATCGCATAACCAAGCGGGATGCCGACCAAAGCCCCCAGAACAAAGCCCACAATCACGCGGAAGAGCGAGTATCCCAAATGCTCGGCAAGAGTTGAGTTACGGAACCCCTCGGTTGCGATTTCCGTCATACGCGCCCAGACCGCTTCAGGCGCTGGCAACCAGATCGGCTCCATCTGCACACCTGTCGCGGGGATGATGTTCAACGTCCCTTTGTCCGACATGGCGACACGGCCAAAGGCAACATCGACCGAACCGCCAGGCGCGATGGCTTGCCCGTTCACTGCCGTGATAAAGGTTTCTTCGTCGCGCCCCATTTCGTCATTGCGGTCCACGCGCAGAAGCTCTGACCGATAGACGGGGATGGCGGTTGCATCATTCTTGGCGATCCCCTCACCGGCCTCGACCGTCGGTGCGTCCACCTCTTCGCCTGTGGGATGGACGACGACGGCCACTGTTGCCGTATCGCTTTCACCTGCTGGCGTCGTGATCGTGTATTCAAAACTCCCCTCCCCGATAAACGGACCAGGAGCGTGCAAAAAACCGGGCAAGAGCTTTGATCCGGTGAAGGCTGCCCAAAGGACGAAGATCAGAACGACAGACACGACCGAAGCAGCCGTGTTGGAAGACACGGCAGATTCATCACCGAACGTGACCGTCTTGAGCGATCCGTAATCCCTCTTTGGTGTCAGCATGCGTTTCACAAAGCTGTAGATGACCAACGTCAGAAGGATCAGCAGGACATAGCCGATGATATAGGGGGCCGCCGTGACAAGCGTGACCAACACGGCCCAAAGCTCTCCCCAGAGGTTTCCAAGCAATTCCATTATGCGTTCTCCGTCCGGCCCATGATTTCTTCTTCCATGTCCCAGATCATGCTGAGGATTTCTTCGCGGGTCGTGCCAAAATCAGGATGCTTTTTCACTTCGCGCAGATCCTGCCCGACACCCATTTCCGCAAATGGCAGACGGTATTCCTTATGGATACGCCCGGGCCGTGGTGCCATGACCAAGAGGCGCTCGCCCAGAAGCAACGCTTCTTCCACTGAGTGCGTGATCAGGATGATCGTCTTGCCGGTCTCTTTCCAGAGCTTGAGAACAAGACCTTGCATCTTTTCCCGAGTCAGCGCGTCAAGCGCACCCAAAGGTTCATCCATCAGGATGACATCTGGGTCGTTGGCCAGACAACGGGCCAGAGCTACACGCTGCTGCATCCCGCCGGACAGTTCGTAAACCGCCTTTTCTTTGAAGTCCTGCAGACCGACGACATCCAAAAGATGATCGACGATCTCGGCCTTCTCGGCTTTGGGCATACCCTTCATCGAGGGACCAAAGCCCACGTTCTCACGCACGCTCATCCATTCGAAGAGCGCACCTTGCTGGAAAACCATGCCACGTTCGGCGGCTGGTCCAACAACCTTATGCCCGTTCAGTGTGATCTGGCCTTCTGTGGGTGCGAGAAACCCGGCCACGATATTGAGCAACGTTGTCTTGCCACACCCCGAAGGACCGAGCACAGACAGAAGCTCGCCCGCCTTGAGATCGAGCGAGACATCCTTCAGCGCCTGCACTGAACTGCCATTCGGCAAGTCAAAGCGCATTGATATCTTGTCTATATGTAACCCTGACATGACGTTCCCTGCTGTTTTCCCTCAAAAACCTTGCGTGGCGGCGCAAGGCTTGTCACGGAAAACGAGATGCTGGCGCGGGAACCCCGCGCCAGCAAAATGATCTTACATGTCGTTTGCAGCCATCAGCGGACCGGTTTCGACGGCACCGGCATAGCTATCAAGCGATGCAGGGATCGAACCGCTCTCGACGAAGACGTCAGCCACACCCTTCATGAAGGTCTGGGCAGCGCCACCCAGCCAAGCCTCTGACAACTGTGCATCCACGTCTGGGAAGACAAATGTTGCCATTGTTTCGGCTGTCGCCTGCTCGTCCATACCGGCGTCCTGTGCGATCACCGGCAGCATTTCCGCGACACCGGAACCATCGTTCCAGGCTGCGTTTGCTTCTGCCGTGACGGCCAGGAATTTCGAGACCAGTTCGGAGTTTTCTGCAACGAAAGCGGCCGGAGCAGATGTCACGTCAAAGACAAGGATACCCAGCGCTTCTTTTTCAGCGCCGGTCAGAAGAACGTTCCCGTATTCCTTCATCGTGCGCAGCGCGCCGCCCCAACCACAAGCCATGTCGACCTGTTCCTGAGCCAATGCGGCAGCACCCTCAGCAGGGGCCATGTCGACGACGTTCAGAGATGCAAGGTCCACGCCGAAGTGGTCCATCTGACGCAAGAAGCCATAGTGAGCTGCGGTACCGAGTGGAACAGCGACTGTCTTTCCAGCCAACTCGCCTGCGCTGTCCTTGTCGATCTCAAGTGAGGACGAGACGACACAGTTGTCGTTTTCAGCGTAAGACACGGCCACGTCGATGATCTGGAGATCCTGACCAGCCGATGTCGCAACCACGAAAGGCGGTACACCTTGGCTCACAGAAATCTGCACATCGCCTGACGCCATAGCAGCGGACATCGCAGTACCAGTGTCAAAGCTGACCCAGTTGACTGTCATGCCAAGTGCTTCGTCGTAGGTGCCATTCACCTTTGCGTACTGAAATGGCATCGGCCATTCGAGGAAGTAGCCTACTGTGATTTCATGCCCGTCAGCCAGCGCCTGCGAAGCACCGGTCATCAGCGCCACACCAGCAGCTGCACCCATCAAAGCGGATTTGATCTTCATTAAAGTTCTCCCATGTTGTCACCCGATGATCGGGATGATCCAATCGCCGGATTTTCCGGCTTTATCATTTTGGCCCTTGCGGCCCTTTTCATCTGCCGCTGCGCGACATCTGTTTCTTTCCACCCCTGTCGCGACGGAAAGCACATACAAAGCCAAGGAAATTCATCCCCTTGCGTCAATCATGGATTTTCCCCAGCCTTGGGGTTCAGTTTGTCATAGTTTCGGCAAAAGTGTAGAAATAATTTATTGATTTCAGAATTTTAGAAACAAACCCTCATTTCTGGCGCTGTGAACATGAGCAAAATTGGCATTATGTTTGCGCTTCAACTGGCCCTATTGGGGAAGCCATTTCCCTATGACACTTTCTTATCAAGGAGGCGCGCTACGACATGGATTCGAGCTGCCTGGTTTTTCGTTTTTTGGAGTCACGGAAATGGACACGCTGAACTTTGCTAATGATCCCGAACACGTCGTCGAGGCGGATCGCGCACATGTCTGGCATCACCTCAGCCAACACAAACCGTATGAGACAATCGACCCCCGGATTATTGTTGAAGGTAAAGGTCTGCGCCTATGGGATATCAAGGGCAAAGAACACGTTGATGCAGTCTCCGGCGGCGTGTGGACCGTCAACATCGGCTATGGCCGTGAGCGGATGGGCAAGGCAATCTCTGACGCTGTGACGAAGATGTGCTTCTTCGGTGGTAGCCTTGGCACAATTCCCGGCGCGCAGTTTGCCGAAATGCTGATCGACAAGATGCCGGGTCTGGACCGCGTCTATTACGCCAACTCTGGGTCTGAGGCCAACGAGAAGGCTTTCAAGATGGTCCGCCAGATCAGCCACAAGCACTATGGCGGCAAGAAGAACAAGATCCTCTACCGTGAGCGAGACTACCACGGCTCCACCATCGCCACGATGTCAGCCGGTGGTCAGGACGAGCGCAACGCACAATATGGGCCCTTTACACCGGGCTTCATCCGCGTGCCGCACTGCCTTGAATACCGCAGCCAGAACGGTGAAACCGGAGAGGCCTACGGCCATTATGCTGCCCAAGCCATCGAGGATGTGATCCTTGCAGAGGGACCGGACACCATCGGCGCGCTTTGCCTTGAACCGATCACCGCAGGCGGTGGCATCATTGTCCCACCGCAGGGCTATTGGGACCGCGTGCAGGAAATCTGCAAGAAGTACGATATCCTTCTCCATATCGACGAAGTGGTCTGTGGCATCGGACGGACCGGCACGTGGTTTGGATACCAGCAGTTCGGCATCCAGCCAGATATCGTGACCATGGCTAAGGGTGTGGCCTCTGGCTATGCGGCGATCTCCTGCTGCGTCACCACGAACCGCGTCTTCGATATGTTCAAGGACGACACCGACAAAATGGGCTACTTCCGCGATATCTCGACCTTCGGCGGCTGCACTGCCGGACCCGCAGCAGCCATCGAAAACATGAAGATCATCGAAGAAGAAGACCTGCGCGGCAATTCAGCCAAGATGGGCGAGCACCTGAAAGGCAATTTGCATGCCTTGATGGACAAGCATGCGTGGATTGGTGACGTGCGTGGGATGGGGCTTTTCGCCGGGGCCGAGCTGGTCACAGACCGCGAAACCAAAGAACCCGTTGATGAAAAGCACATCGGTGCCATCGTTGCTGACTGTATGGCGCAGGGTGTGATCATCGGTGCCACGAACCGCTCCCTGCCGGGCTACAACAACACGTTGTTGTTTGCGCCGTCTTTGATTGCGACCGCTGACGACCTCGACCACGTCACAGACGCGGTTGATGGCGCGATTTCGCGTGTGCTTGGCTAATTGGCACGTTGGGCAACTGTGTCAGGTTGCCCAACTCCACTGCCGGACCCCTGTAGGGTCGCTGACGTCAGAACGGTCGCAAAGCTTGCGGCCGTCAGAATAAAAAGAACGATGAGTTGAAGTCGCCGCATCGCAACCTTCCGCATTGAGATGCCTTTTCAACGCAGGATCGTGCGGCTTCCGTCGCATTGTTCGACAGAAAAATTGACATAAGTCCAATTGGCCACCAATCTAAGGCCAGATCATGTCAATTTCAGTCGAAACCTTTTTTCTGGATCCGTCAGCCGAGGGCACTCTGCAGGCCCGCATCCAACAGATGGTTGCGCAAGGTATTTTGGCAGGGCGTTTCCGGCCCGGAGAACGGCTGCCCTCATCGCGATTGATGGCAAAGCATCTTGGCGTCAGCCGGATCACTGTCACGCTGGCCTACACCGAACTCGTGGCCGACGACTATCTGACCTCTCGAGGGCGGTCGGGCTACTTTGTCTCAGACAATGCGCCCGAGCCACCCGCCTTTCCCGCGCAGCGTTTCAATCAGGGCACCGTCGATTGGACACGCGCGATCGGGCAACGGTTCACGCCCGGTCTAAGTCTGGAAAAACCTTCCGACTGGGCGAAGTACCGCTACCCGTTCATTTACGGACAGGCAGACAAGACATTGTTCGACAGTGCAAACTGGCGACTTTGCGCGTTGCGGGCGCTGGGGATGCGCGATTTCAATGCGCTCACTTCTGACTACTACGATGGCGACGACCCTATGCTGGTGGATTTCATCGCCCGGCAGACCTTGCCGCGCCGTGGGATTCTCGCGAACACCGACGAAATACTGGTGACCATGGGGGCGCAGAACGCACTTTGGCTTTCGGCACAGGTGCTGCTGAACAGCCGTCGGCGCGCCGCAATCGAAAACCCCTGCTATCCCGCACTGCGCAACATCCTGACGCAATCGCGTTGCCAACTCAGCATGGTTCCGGTCGATGGCGATGGACTGCCGCCAGATGCCCTACCCGGTGACACCGACGTGGTTTTTACAACACCCAGTCATCAATGCCCGACGACGGCCACGATGCCATTGTCCCGTCGGCATGCGTTGCTTGAGAAGGCCGAAAAGGAAGACTTCATCATTGTCGAGGATGACTATGAATTCGAAATGTCGTTCCTCAAGTCGCCATCTCCGTCACTGAAGTCACTCGATAAAAACGGACGGGTCATTTATGTGGGATCGTTTTCAAAATCGCTCTTTCCCGGCTTGCGTCTTGGGTACCTCGTCGGCCCTGCCCCATTTATTGCAGAGGCCCGCGCCTTGCGCGCGACTGTCTTGCGCCACCCGCCGGGCCATATTCAACGCACGGTAAGCTATTACTTGTCCCTTGGTCACTACGATGCGCTCGTCCGGCGGATGAGCAAGACCTATCACCAGCGGCGGCAGGCCATGGGTGAAGCCCTGCATGCTTACGGTATGACAATCGCTGGCCAAGGCACTTATGGTGGATCATCCGTCTGGGTGCGCGCGCCATTCGGGACTGACACGACCGAATTGGCGGCCAGACTGCGCGACGATGGTGTGCTGATTGAACCAGGCGCACCGTTCTTTGCTGGTGACGATATCCCGAAGAATTACATGCGGCTTGCCTATTCCTCGATCCCTGAGTCCCGCATTGCCGAAGGGGTGCACTTGATCGCAAAAGCAGTCCGAGAAAGTTGATTATTGAGACTCTTTGTCTCAATAATTACAACGCTGGTCTTAATGTCATCGAGATTCTGGACCTAACGGGTTGGCCGCTGAAAACCTACTGTCGCCACAGCCACGCGCGGGGGATTCCCGTCCTACGCGTTCATCTATTTTGAGGGGGAGGAACCACACCCATGAAGATGACCACCGAAGAAGCCTTCGTCAAAACCCTGCAAGCGCACGGCATCCGCCATGCTTTCGGGATTATCGGCTCTGCCATGATGCCGATTTCTGACATCTTTCCTGCCGCTGGCATTACTTTCTGGGACTGCGCGCACGAAGGCTCTGCCGGTATGATGGCTGACGGCTACACCCGCGCCACTGGCGAGATGTCGATGATGATCGCCCAGAACGGACCCGGCATCACAAACTTCGTCACAGCCGTGAAGACCGCTTACTGGAACCACACCCCGCTGTTGCTGGTCACACCACAGGCCGCGAACAAGACCATCGGTCAGGGCGGCTTCCAGGAAGTCGAGCAGATGAAGCTGTTCGAAGACATGGTCGCCTATCAGGAAGAAGTCCGCGACCCATCGCGCGTGTGTGAGGTTCTGGCCCGCGTGATCGCAAAGGCCAAGCGTCTGTCCGGCCCTGCGCAACTGAACATCCCGCGCGATTTCTGGACACAAGTCATCGACGTCGAAATCCCTGATCCCATCGAATTCGAAGCCAGCCCCGGCGGTGAATCCTCGATCGCCAAAGCAGCCGAGCTTCTGTCGAACGCCAAGTTCCCTGTGATCCTGAACGGCGCAGGCGTGGTTCTGGCAGAAGGCGGCATCGAAGCTTCCAAAGCGCTGGCCGAGCAACTCGACGCCCCTGTCTGCGTCGGCTACCAGCACAACGACGCCTTTCCCGGCAACCACCCGCTGTTTGCTGGCCCTCTGGGCTATAACGGCTCGAAGGCCGGTATGGAGCTGATCAGCAAGGCTGACGTCGTTCTGGCGCTTGGCACCCGTCTGAACCCCTTCTCCACCTTGCCCGGCTACGGAATCGACTATTGGCCAACAAATGCAAAGGTCATTCAGGTCGACATCAACCCTGATCGCATCGGCCTGACCAAGAAGGTCTCGGTCGGCATCGTCGGTGATGCGGCCAAGGTTGCCAAAGGCATTCAGGCCAATCTCTCTGACACCGCTGGCGACGCTGGCCGTGACGAGCGCAAGGCAATGATCGCACAGACCAAGTCAGCCTGGGCACAGGAACTCTCCAGCCTCGATCACGAGCAGGACGATCCCGGCACCACATGGAACGAGCGTGCGCGCGCTGCACGTCCAGACTGGATGTCGCCCCGTCAGGCGTGGCGCGCCATTCAGGCAGCAATGCCCGAAAACGCGATCATTTCATCCGACATCGGCAACAACTGCGCCATCGGCAACGCCTATCCGTCGTTCCCGACAGGCCGCAAGTATCTGGCCCCCGGCCTTTTCGGTCCATGCGGCTACGGTCTGCCTGCGATCATCGGCGCCAAGATCGGCCAGCCAGACGTGCCAGTGATCGGTTTTGCCGGTGACGGCGCCTTCGGCATTGCCGTGAACGAACTGACCGCGATTGGCCGTGACGAGTGGCCAGCGATCACGCAGATCGTCTTCCGCAACTACCAGTGGGGTGCGGAAAAGCGGAACTCGACCCTGTGGTTCGATGACAACTTTGTCGGCACCGAACTGGATATGAAAGTGTCCTATGCCGGTATCGCCAACGCCTGCGGTCTGAAGGGCGTGCAGGCCAAGACGATGGACGAGCTGACCGAGGTGCTCAACCAGGCGATCAAGGATCAGATGGAAAACAACACAACGACCCTGATCGAAGTCATCCTGAACCAGGAGCTGGGCGAGCCTTTCCGCCGCGATGCAATGAAGAAGCCGGTCCGTGTGGCAGGCATCGACGCATCCGACATGGCAGCCGAGTAAGTTGCCATTCGACCTTGGCCCCGCGACAGCGGCGGCGCTGGCAGTCGGTCTGCTGGTCGCCGCTTTTGTGCGGGGCTATTCGGGTTTCGGGTTCTCGGCGATCTTCATCGCCTTTGCGGCTTTGCTGACGAACCCGCTCCCGCTGATACCGGTGGTTTTCACATGCGAAATCCTCATGACAGCTTTCCAGGCCCGCGGCATCCGCGGTCATGTGGACTGGCGTCGTGTCGGCTGGCTTTTGTTGGGGGCGGCGATTGCGCTGCCTTTTTCGGTCTCTGTGATGGTCTCGGTCGGGGCAGATACGGCGCGGGCGGTAGTCTCGTCGATTATTCTGCTGATGTCGCTAGTGCTTTTGTCCGGCTGGACCTTGCAACGGCGCATCGGCCCGCTGGGACACGGCGGAGTGGGTGTGCTGTCAGGCCTGTGCAACAGCGCGGGCGTTGGCGGATTGCCGGTGGCCGCGTTCCTGTCGGCACAACCGGTCGAGGCGGCCACATTCAGGGCAACCATGATCGTCTTTCTGACCGGCATCGATCTGATGACGTTGCCGCTCATGTGGTATGGCGGGCTGGTCAGTTGGGATACCGCACTTGCCGCCGCCATGGCCTTTCCGCTGCTTGGTTTGGGTGTCTGGCTGGGCGGTCGCCGCTTTTTGAGCGCCTCGCCCACAACGTTCCGTCGCTTTGCCGTTTTGCTGCTTTTGGCCCTATCACTGCTCGGCCTGATCCGCGCTTTCTTCGGAGGATGATATGACAACCCCGTTCCTATCCGCGCGCGAGGCCGTGGCCCCCGCCGATCTGATCGCCAAGGCACAAGAGTTCGCCGCCCCGCGTGTCGCCATCGCCCGCGCCGGTGCGCCCCTGCCGATGGAAGCCGCAAAGCAGGCGACCGAGGCCGGCCTCATGATCCCCGTCTTTGTGGGCGAGGCCGATATGATCCGCGCCGAAGCGGACAAGCTGGGCTGGGACATCTCGGCCTACGCCCTGCATGACACGACTGGCGAGGAAGAAGCCGGCAAAACCGCCGCTGGTTTGTGTGGCGCGGGCGAGGCTGATGCCCTGATGAAGGGCCAGCTCCACACAGATGTGTTTATGAAAACCGCTGTCAGTCGGGACGCTGGTTTGCGCACAGGCAATCGCTTTGTGCATATCTTCCACATCACACATCCTGACGGCGGCAGGCCGCTTTTGGTCTCTGATGCTGCCCTCAACGTCTCACCCGATCTCACGACCCGACAATCAGCTATTCTTGAGGTCAAGAAACTCCTGAACGCCCTTGGCAATACGCGCCCTAAAATTGCGATCCTTTCTGCCACCGAAAGCGCGATCCCGTCAGTGCCATCGTCGATGGAGGCCAAGGAACTGGCGGACTGGGCGGCAGGGAACGTGCCAAACGCCGATGTCTCGGGCCCGCTCGCGCTGGACCTGATCCTGTCTCCGAAGTCCGTTGCTACAAAGGGTCTGACCGATGACCCCGTTGCGGGTCGGGCGGATGCGATCATTGTGCCGGACATCGTGTCGGGCAACGCAATCTTCAAGTCATTGGTCTATCTGGCAGGTGGCTGTGCTGCAGGGCTGGTGACAGGGGCCAAGGTTCCGATCCTGCTGACCTCGCGCGCGGACCCACCTGCGGCGCGGATCGCCTCGGCTGCGTTGGCAGCAATCAGTTGTGGGTTGCCCAAGTGATCGACACAATCCTCTCAGCCACCGATCTCACGGGCAATGAATTCGCGATCCTGACGGGTATCGTGATCCTTGCGGGGATCGTGCGGGGTTTTTCGGGTTTTGCGCTTTCGGCGATTGTCATGGCAAGTGCTGTGATCATCCTGCCGCCCGTGCAACTGATCCCGATCTGCTGGTGGCTTGAAATGACCGCCTCGGTGCTGATGGCAAAGGGCGGCTGGGCAGAGGCAGATCGTGGTATTGTCTTGGGCCTTGTCATCGGATCGACGGCTGGCGTGCCAGTCGGTCTCTGGCTGACGACATCACTGCCTGTGGACACCAGCAAGACCATTGCGCTGGTGATCATTATCGCGCTTGCTGCGTCACAACTGGCCAAGGTGCGGCTGCCGTTTCTGGCGACCAAGCCGGGGCTTTACGGATCAGGCTTTACCGCCGGGGTCGTCACAGGATTAGCCAGTGTCGGCGGTATGGTCATTGCTCTTTATGTGTTGGCGCAAGATGCTGTGGCGGGCAAGATGCGGGCAGCCTTGGTCCTTTTCCTGTTCTTCAGCTCCTTCACCTCGCTGATCACGCTCCTTCTTTTTGGTGTCATGGATGGGTCCGCCGTGATGCGCGGACTTGCCCTTGCGTTGCCCACGGCATTCGGCGTCTTTTTGGGTCAGATGCTCTTTACGCCACGCTTTGCCGCCTACTATCGTCCGTTTTGCCTGTCATTGCTTTGTGCATTGGCCGGTGCCGCCCTTATTCGCACGCAAATCGCCTGAAAGGTCTGCCCATGTCACTCGATCAGCCGCAACTGGACTTATCCCCAAAGGTTTCAGACGAAGTGCGTAAGACGACATGCTACATGTGCGCCTGCCGCTGCGGGATCAACGTTCACATGAAGGACGGCAAAGTCGCCTATATCGAAGGCAACAAGGACCATCCGGTGAACCAGGGTGTCCTTTGCGCCAAGGGCAGCGCAGGGATCATGCAGCACAACGCCCCATCGCGACTGCGGGCACCGCTCAAGCGCGTGGGCGAGCGCGGATCGGGCGAGTTTGAAGAGATTTCATGGGACGAGGCGCTGGAACTGGCGGTGAGCTGGCTGAAACCCATCCGCGAGACTGCCCCCGAGAAGCTGGCCTTTTTCACAGGCCGCGACCAGTCGCAGTCTTTCACGGGCCTTTGGGCACAGAGCTACGGCACGCCGAACTTTGCCGCACACGGCGGTTTCTGTTCGGTCAATATGGCAGCGGCGGGCATCTACACGATGGGCGGCGCCTTCTGGGAATTCGGGCAGCCGGACTGGGACCGCACCAAGATGCTGATGATCTTCGGCGTGGCCGAGGATCACGACAGCAACCCGATCAAGATGGGCATCGGCAAGATCAAGAAGCGCGGCGCGAAACTGATTGGCGTGAACCCGATCCGCACGGGTTACAACGCCGTGGCTGACGAATGGGTCGGCATCACGCCAGGCACCGACGGTCTGTTCATTCTTTCGCTGATCCACTGCCTGATGAAGGCGGGTAAAATTGACCTCGACTATCTGGCCCGGTTCACAAATGCCTCTGTGCTGATCAACGAAGACCCCGGCTCTGAGCAATATGGCCTTTTCATTCGTGACGAGAACGGCCAACCGCAGGTGATCGACCGCCGGACAGGTGAGCTTGCTGCGTGGAATGGGCAGGGTGTAGAGCCGGATCTCTCTGCCACGTATCGCAACGCGGGCGTGACCCACCGGCCTGTGTTCCATCTTATGGCGGACCGTTATCTGTCGGATGAATATGCACCGGAAAATGTGGCCGAGACCTGCGGTCTCACACCGGAGCGAATCCGTGCGATTGCCGCCGAACTGGCGCGCGTCGCCTTTGACGAGGCGATTGAACTCGACCGCGCATGGACAGACTTCCGCGGCAAGAAACATGACAAGATGATCGGGCGTCCGGTGTCCTTCCACGCGATGCGCGGGATTTCGGCGCATTCCAACGGGTTCCAGACCTGCCGCGCGCTGCACACCCTGCAGATCATCCTCGGCTCGGTCGAAACACCGGGCGGCATGCGCTTCAAACCGCCCTACCCCAAGCCAGCCACCGCCCACCCCAAGCCGCATGGCAAGGTCACACCGGGAGCGGCACTCGACGGCCCGCACCTCGGTTACACGCATGGGCCTGAGGACCTCATCATCGACAATGAAGGCAACCCCAAGCGCATCGACAAAGCCTATTCATGGGACAACCCGATGTCGGCTCACGGGCTGATGCATATGGTGATCTCCAACGCCTATGCGGGTGATCCCTACAAGATCGAAACGCTGTTCATGTATATGGCGAATATGTCGTGGAACTCGTCCATGAACACATCGGGCGTCATGAAGATGCTGACGGACAAGGACGAAAGCGGCGAATATGTGATCCCGCGCATCATCTACTCGGATGCCTATTCCTCCGAAATGGTGGCCTATGCCGACCTGATCCTGCCCGACACCACCTATTTGGAACGGCATGATTGTATCTCGCTTCTCGACCGCCCGATCTGCGAGGCCGACGGCGTTGCCGACGCGATCCGCTGGCCTGTGGTCGAACCTGACCGCAATGTGCGCGGTTTCCAGTCGGTGCTGTGCGATCTGGGTGCACGCCTTGGGATGCCCGGCTTCGTGAACGAGGACGGCAGTGCCAAATATAAAGACTACGCCGACTACATCACCAACCACATCCGCCGCCCCGGCGTCGGCCCGCTGGCCGGTTTTCGCGGCGAAGACGGACAGAAGTCCGGCCGTGGTGAGGTCAATCCGAACCAGATTCAGGCCTATATCGACAACGGCGGCTTCTGGATCGAGCACGTTCCCGAAAACGCCGCCTACTACAAACCGTTCAGCAATGAATATCAGGACTGGGCGGTCGAGATGGGCTTTTACGATGCTGTGCAGCCCTACATCTTCCAGCTTTATGTGGAGCCGCTGCGCAAGTTCCAGCTTGCCGCCGAAGGTGTGGGCCAGCGCCAGCCGCCCGAGCATCTGCGTGAGCGTATCAAGACCACCATGGACCCGCTCCCGATCTGGTATCTGCCGTTCGAGGACGGACATGTTGACCCCGTCGAATACCCTATTCACGCGCTGACCCAGCGCCCGATGGCAATGTATCACTCATGGGGCACGCAGAACGCATGGCTGCGCCAGATCCATGGCCACAACCCGCTTTACGTGCCCACCAAGATCTGGGAGGCCAACGGTTTTAAAGACGGCGATTGGGCCAAGGTCACCTCGGCGCACGGTTCGATTGTCGTACCGGTCGCGCATCAGGCCTCGCTCAACAGCAGTACAATCTGGACGTGGAACGCCATCGGCAAACGCAAAGGCGCATGGGCGCTGGATGAAAACGCGCCAGAGGCAACCAAAGGCTTTCTGCTTAATCACCTGATCCACGAATTGCTGCCACCAAAAGGCGACGGGCTGCGGTGGGCCAACTCCGATCCGATCACAGGGCAAGCCGCTTGGTTCGACCTGCGCGTGAAGATCGAGAAATCCGACGTGCCGAATGAGGCGCAACCGGCCCTGCCGCCGATCAAATCGCCTGTGGGCAAAGGGCCAAAGGAACTCGGCTGGAAGGTGGGACAATGAGCAACCGCCAAGTCCTCCTTCTGATCGCTGCTTTCGTGGCGCTCACATTGGGCAGTTTCATCTGGTACATCGCCACATGGGACGCTGATGAACGCGTCGGCCATACCTCAGGTCACGCCCCCATTTTCATCTTGGCCCAAAAACTCCCGCCGGAGGCATCTGCCTTCTCAACAGGAGCAAACGCATGACCCAACTCCCTCCGCCATCCGCCAAAAAGCTTGGTCTGGTGATCGACCTTGATACCTGCGTGGGCTGTCACGCCTGCGTTGTTTCCTGCAAAGGCTGGAACACCGAAAACTATGGTGCCCCTCTGTCTGACCAAGACGCATATGGTGCCAATCCCTCTGGTACGTTTCTCAATCGCGTACACTCCTACGAAGTGCAGCCTGCCCAGGGCGAAGCACAATTGATCCACTTTCCCAAATCCTGTCTGCATTGCGAAGACGCACCCTGTGTCACCGTCTGCCCAACAGGGGCCAGCTACAAACGTGCCGACGACGGGATCGTGCTGGTCAACGAAAGCGACTGTATCGGGTGTGGGCTTTGCGCCTGGGCCTGTCCTTACGGTGCGCGGGAACTTGACGCCAAAGAGGGGGTGATGAAGAAATGCACGCTCTGTGTTGACCGGATCTATAACGAGAACCTGCCAGAGGAAGACCGCCAGCCTGCCTGTGTGCGCACCTGCCCTGCCGGCGCGCGGCATTTTGGCGATCTGGGCGATCCCGACAGCGACGTCAGCCAACTGGTGGCCGAACGCGGTGGCTTCGACCTGATGCCAGAGCAAGGGACCAAACCCGTCAACAAATACCTTCCCCCACGGCCAAAAGACGAGATGCCGGAGTTTGACGTTCTGGCACCCTACCTTGAGCCGGTCGCAAGCGATGGCAAAGGCTTTGTCGGTTGGCTCGACAAGGCGCTCTCTGCCCTGCCAGGAGGAGCGAAATAATGCACCCGGCACCAAGTGTAATCATCTTCAATACCTTCTCCGGTCTGGGCTTCGGCCTGCTGTTCTGGCTTGGCATGGGGGCGATTGTGCCCACCGGCATTGGCGCCTTCATCTGGTTTACGATCGCCTATATTTTTGCAGTTGGCGGTTTGATCTCGTCGACATTTCACCTTGGCCACCCCGAACGTGCGATCAAGGCCTTCAGCCAGTGGAAAACAAGCTGGCTCAGCCGTGAAGGTGTCTGCGCGGTTTTCGCCCTGATCGTGATGGCGCTTTATGGTGCCGGTCTGGTCTTCCTTGGCACGCGCTATGCCATTTTCGGCATCGTTGGCGGGCTCGCCTCGCTTGGTGTCGTCTTCACGACATCCATGATTTACACCCAGATGAAGACCGTCCCGCGTTGGCGGCATTGGACGACGCCGGCGATGTATCTGCTTCTGTCTGTCGGTGGCGGTGCGCTGCTGTCAGGCCAGATCGCTTATGCGATCGTTCTGCTGTCTGCCGGTGCAGCGCTGCAATGTCTTTCTTGGCTCATCGGTGATGGGCGTTTCAAAGCGTCCGGTACCACGATGGAGACAGCGACCGGGCTTGGCGGGATCGGCAAGGTCCGTGCGTTTGAACCCCCGCACACTGGCACCAACTATCTGATGCGCGAGTTTATTCATCAGGTGGGGCGCAAGCACGCGCAGAAGCTGCGTGTGATCACCATCGTGCTGGCCTTTGTTGTGCCTGTCATCCTGCTGTTGCTGCCTTTCAATCACATCTTGGCATCATTGGCCGTGCTCAGCCATATCGCTGGTGTCCTGACACTCCGCTGGCTTTTCTTTGCACAGGCAGAGCACGTCGTCGGCCTCTACTACGGCAAACGCTGACCGGTATTATCGGCCCGCAAATATCCTGGGGTGAGCCGCAAAGCGGCGAGGGGCAAAGCCCCTCACCTTAACCTCTGATCCGCAACTCTGTTTCGGCATCGAAAAGGTAGATGCGCCCCGCCTCGATAGTGATCCCGACGCTGTCCCCTTCTGAACTGCGGATATCGCCGCGTTCTTCCACGATCACCCGCTCTCCGGATGCGCTGGTGAGATAAGCATATGAGACGCCACCGAGGCTTTCGGTCAACTCGACCGTATGCGTGTTGCCATTCGGATCGATTGTGATGTGCTCAGGGCGCGCACCAATGCTGACGGAACGCCCTTCTGACGCGGCCCCCGGAACACCGTCAATCCGCCCGCCGAGACCAGGCGCATCAACGCCACCGCCTGAAATCGTCCCCGCCACAAAGTTCATCGCCGGTGAGCCGATAAAGCCCGCGACAAACTTGTTGTCAGGATCGCGGTAGAGGTCCATCGGGGCACCGACCTGCTCGATATTTCCAAGACGCAGCACAACGATCTTGTCGGCCAGCGTCATCGCCTCGACCTGATCGTGGGTCACGTAGATCATCGTGGCGCCGATTTCCTTGTGCAGCCGTGCAATCTCGACCCGCATTTCGACTCGCAACTCGGCATCAAGGTTCGAGAGCGGTTCGTCGAAAAGAAAAACCTCCGGTCCGCGTACAATCGCGCGACCGATGGAAACGCGTTGGCGCTGGCCACCCGACAGGGCGGCGGGCTTGCGGTCCAGATAGGGCTCCAGCTTGAGGATGCGTGTGGCCTCAGCCACTTTGGCGTCGATTTCGGACTTGGGGTGGCCGTTCATTTTCAGGCCGAACCCCATGTTATCCTTCACGGTCATATGCGGATAGAGCGCGTAGGTCTGGAACACCATTGCCACGCCACGCTGGGCGGGGTCCATCCGGGTCACATCGCGACTGCCGATGTGGATGGCGCCTTCCGTTGTTTCCTCAAGCCCTGCAACCATGCGCAGCAATGTGGACTTGCCGCAGCCTGATGGCCCGACGAAGACGCAGAATTCGCCGTCCTCAATCTCAAGATCGACGCCGTGGATCACCTGTACATCGCCGTAGCGCTTGATCACCTTGTTCAGTGTCACACCAGACATGGCCTACATCCTTGTTGCTTCTTTTGCGTTGTAATCGGGAAAATTCCAGTTTGCGGCATCCCTGGCGATCTTGCGGGCCGTTTCCCGCAGGACCGGTTCGAAACTTTCCAGACCGGCCAGATTGGTCCGACCTGTCGTGCTCGTGACAGAGAGAGCGCCAAGCAGACGGCCGGTGTCACTCAGGATTGGCATGGCGATGCAGATGATCCCCGGCTCATGTTCCTCACGGTCAAAACCGTAACCATTGGCGCGGATCTCCGCTAACTCGGCGCGCAGTGCGTCAGCGTCGGGCAGCGTATGCTCTGTAAAGCGGTGAAATGATTGCTGGCCGATGGCATTTTCTGCCACGACCGGGTCGACATGCGCCAGCATCACCTTGCCGACACCGGTGCAATAGGCAGGGCCGATTTTGCCTGCCTGACTGTACATTTCCACCGGCTTGTTGGCGTTGCGCTTGTCGATATAGAGCACCTGTGCGTGGTCAAGTTGTGCCAGATGGACGGTTTCGCCTACGGCAGCACTCAACGCATCAAGATGAGGGCGCGCCATCGGTGCCAGCGTCGATTGATCCCATGCCGCATGTGCCAGCCGCACAAGGCGTAGGCCGGGACTATAGGTTTGCCGCTCTGGGTCATACGCCAGCATCTGCTGGCTCGTCAGCGTCTGGACAAAGCGATAGAGCGTCGGCTTGGGAAAGGGCGAGTCTGCAAGCAATTCGGCAAAGCGGACCGGGCGCCCGAAGGCCGCGACCTGATCCAGCACCTCCAGCGCTTTACCGACTGTGCCGTCTCCGGTCACTCGTCCCATGCGTCCTCCCAACGTCGAAGTGCTTTGACAGCGGCCTCCCCACCGATGCAGCCTTCGAGTGTTGACAACGCTAGCCGAGTCGCGGTTTAGTATCAACATCCAAAACTAAGTTTCAAATAATGAAACAAAGTTACATACGGAAGCATACTGGGAGGACACCATGCATTCCACTTTGAAAACGTCGTTCGCGGCGTTGGTTGCCGCTGGCGTAACAGCGACAGCCGGTTTCGCAGATGGCCACGCAAGCCTGTCTGGCGAGCTCAACATCATCTCTGACATGTCAAACCCTGCACCGCGTGCGGTGATGGAAGGTCTCGCGGCGGACTTTGACGCGATGCACCCCGATCTGACAGTGAACCTGACGATCGTCGACCGCGAAGCATGGAAGACACAGATCCGCAACGCACTCAGCGCGAACCCGCCTGACGTTGTAAACTGGTATGCTGCCAACCGCATGCGTCCCTATGTTGACGCGGGCCTGTTCATGGACATCTCCGATGTGTGGGAAGAAGAGGCGTTTGACGCATTGGCTTCCACCAAAGGCGCCATGACACTCGACGGCGCCCAGTGGGGCGTGCCCTACACCTACTATCAGTGGGGTGTTTACTACCGCAAAGACATCTTTGACCAGTTCGGCCTCGAAGAGCCAACCAACTGGGAAGAAGAGCTGGCAAACTGCCAGACACTGCTGGACAACGGCATCAAGTGCTACACGATCGGCACCAAATTCCTTTGGACCGCTGGCGGTTGGTTTGACTACATCAACAGCCGCACAAACGGCTATGACTTCCACATGGAGCTTGCCCGTGGCGAAGTGCCTTGGACAGACGACCGCGTGCGCCAGACATTCGCCAACTGGCGTCAGCTGATCGACATGGGTGCCTTCATTGACGATCACCAGACCTACAGCTGGCAGGAAGCTCTGCCATTCATGGTCAATGGTGAAGCCGCTGCATATCTGATGGGTAACTTTGCTGTTGCTGCGATGCGTGATGGCGGGCTCGGTGACGATCAACTGGACTTCTACCAGTTCCCGGTCATCAACCCTGATGTCGACTACGCAGAAGATGCGCCAACTGACACATTCCACATCGCATCGGGCGCCACAAACGTGGATGCTGCGAAGGAATTCCTGCGCTACGTGACATCTGCCGAAGTGCAGACGGCGATCAACGCTGGCGACGCGCTTGGTCAGCTGCCTGTCAACGCGAACTCGTCAATTGATGACGACAAGTTCCTTGAGCAAGGCTTTGACATGCTGTCCAACAATGCAGGCGGCGGCATCATGCAGTTCTTCGACCGTGACTTCGACGCAGAAATGGCGTCCGTCGGGATGGAAGGTCTGCAGGAGTTCATGGTGTTCCCAGACAACCTGGATGACATCCTTGAGCGCCTCGAAGAGACACGCCAGCGTATCTACAACTAAATCTCAGGCGGCGAGGGAAACCCCTCGCCTCAGAAGCCTCGCCCCATATCGGGGCGGGGCTGACCCGCGCCTTCAACCCATCTGCAAGCCGCGTGCCGCCGCTTCCACATGTGTTGACCCAGCAGGAGAAACGCCATGTCGGTGACGCCGGCCGTGCCGAGCACGCACGCTTCCGAACCCCAGCGCGGCTGGTATAAGCGCAACGAGATTGCCATCACCCCATGGCTGTTTCTCGCACCGGCGATCCTGTTCTTTGCCGTCTATGTGATCATTCCGATTGGACAGTCCTTCTGGATTTCCTTTCACGAATGGGACGGTCTGGGCGAAAAGACATGGGTCGGCACCGCCAATTACGAGCGTCTGCTTGGCTGGGGCGACCAGAATATGGATCGCAAGTTCGAAACGTCGTTCTGGAACAATATCAAGTGGCTGGTGCTATATCTGCTCGCCATCCCGGCGGGATTGTTTATCGCGCTTTTTCTCAATCAGACTGTCACTGGCATCCGTTTCTACAAGTCGATGTTTTTCTTCCCCTTCGTGATCAGCCAAGTCGTTGTTGGTCTGGTGTTTTCGTGGTTCTACCTGCCGCGCGAGGGCCTGTTGAATGCGATACTGGGGTTCTTCGGGGCGGGTCCGGTCAACATCCTCGGTGATCCGACGCTTGCCACCTACGGGATTATCGCTGCGGGGCTCTGGCCGCAGACGGCCTATTGTATGATCCTTTATCTGACGGGCCTGAATGCGGTTGATCCTGAGCAGGTTGAGGCGGCACGGCTCGACGGGGCGAAGGGCTGGAAAATGCTGTGGTATGTGATCCTGCCGCAATTGAAACCGGCAACCTTCATTGCATTCGTTGTCACAATCATCGGCGCGCTGCGCTCGTTCGATCTGATCAGCGTGATGACAAACGGCGGACCATTCGGGTCGACCCGTGTGCTGTCCTTCTACATGTTCGAGGAGTCGCTGTCGGAATTCGGTTTCCGGATGGGCTACGGCGCCGCGATCGCGGTTGTCCTGTTTTTCATCATGCTCGGGTTCATCACCTATTTCCTCTATTCGATGTACCGTGACGAAAAGGGGGCACGCTGATGTTTCCGACACCGCTCGAAAAGACCTCACGCAGTTGGCAAATTTCCTATCAGGTACTTTTGCCAATCGCGCTTATCATCTGGCTTTTGCCGCTGATTGCAGTCGCAAACTTCTCGATCAAGCCGGAGTCGGATTTCGTCAACGGCAACTACTGGGGGTTGCCGGGCAGCTTTGAGGCGCTGAACAACTACGGTAAGGTGTTCTTTGAATCCAACATGCCGCGATATCTGTGGAATTCGCTCTGGATCACGATCCCTACCGTGATCGGAGCGGTGGCCTTGTCCTGCATGGCGGGTTTTGCGCTTGGCATCTACAAATTCAAGTCGAACCTGCCGATCTTTTTTATGTTCATCGCAGGCAACTTTGTGCCTTTCCAGATCCTCATGGTGCCTGTCCGCGACATGACCGTGAGCCTGAACCTCTATGACACCAACCTGGGACTGGTCCTGTTCCACATTGCTTTCCAGACGGGGTTCTGCACGCTCTTCATGCGCAATTTCATCCGTGCCCTGCCCTTCCCGCTGATCGAAGCGGCGCGGGTTGAGGGCATCTCTGAGTGGCGCATTTTCCTATACGTGGTGCTGCCGCTGATGAAGCCTGCGCTGGCCGCGCTGTCGGTTCTCATCTTTACATTCATCTGGAACGATTACTTTTGGGCGGTGGTTCTGACCCAAGGGCCTGATGCACAGCCTGTCACCGCAGGGATCACGGAATTCAACTCTCAGTTCCGTGCCGCCTATCACCTGATGAGCGCCGGTTCGATCGTCGCGGCCCTGCCACCTGTGCTGATGTTCTTTTTGATGCAGAAACACTTTATCGCGGGTCTGACCCTCGGAGCTGTCAAATAAGATGAACCGGACATTTCGGATTGATGACGCCCGCCAGACACTGGTGCTGGCGGCCCAAGGAGACCGCCTGCCGCAGGTCGTTTATTGGGGCGCGCGATTGCCAGATGGTGAGGATCTGCAGACGGTGCATGCAGCCCACGCGATTGATGTGACGGGCGGTATGCTGGATGAGAACCCTGACCTCTCGCTTTGCCCGGAGGCGACGCGGAGTTTCCCGGGACAGCCCGGCCTGATCCTGCGTGATAGTGACGGCACGCCGCTCTTGCCCAAGTTCTGCTACAAGGACCACAGTCAGGGCGACGCGCTGGAGTTGATCTACGCGGACGAAGAGAATGGCCTGACCCTGACCTTCACTTTCGCCTGTGACCCCGAAACGCATATTATCACCTGCCAATCGGCCCTTGACGCATCACGGCCCGTGCATCTGCACTGGCTCGCCGCACCCGTTCTGCCCGGTCCGCAGCAGTCGGACGAGATGATTGACTTCGCCGGCCGCTGGATCGGTGAGTTTCAGACAAATCGCACCGCGTGGTCAGCAGGGATGCGCTATCGCGAAAACCGGACAGGTCGGACAGGACATGAGCATTTTCCGGGCCTCATCGTGCCGTGTCGCGGCACAACGAATACTCAAGGAGAGGCATACGGCTTTCACTACGGCTGGTCCGGCGGTCACCGGATGATTGCCGAGGAATTGCCCGACGGCCGCCGCCAGATCCAGTGGGGCCATGCCGCACGGATGGAAACCGCGCCCGCCACACGGTTCACAACGGCGCCGCTTTACATCACCTATTCCAACAGCGGCCTGAACGGCTGTGCCACCGCCTTCCAGCGCCACCTGCGCGACCGGATCGTGACCTGGCCGAAGCCTGACGCCCCGCGCCCGGTGCATTACAACTGCTGGGAAGCGGTCTACTTCGACCACAAGATCCCCGTGCTGCAGGACATCGCCAACCGTGCCGCAGCACTCGGTGCTGAACGGTTTGTTTTGGATGACGGCTGGTTCGGTCAGCGCGACGATGACACCCGCAGCCTGTCAGACTGGACCGTGGATCCCCGCAAGTACCCAGACGGGCTGCACCCACTGATCGACCATGTTCATGGTCTTGGCATGAGCTTTGGTATCTGGTTTGAGCCCGAGATGATCAATGAAGACAGCGACATCCACCGCGCCCGCCCCGACTGGGTTCTAGGCAGCGAGGACCAGACGCTGGGCCGCCAGCAAAAGGCGCTTAACATGGCGTTGCCAGAGGTGCGGGAGTACCTTTATGAGCGGATGTCAGCGATCCTCAGCGAATACGAGATCGACTACATCAAATGGGACCACAACCGCGTCCTGCCAATGCCGGATGCATCACAGACGCGCGGATCCTATGCGCTGATTGACCAGCTGCGCGCAGATTTCCCGAAGGTCGAGATCGAAAGCTGCGCCTCCGGTGGCGGGCGGATCGACTTTGGCATTCTGAAACGAACGCAGCGCGTCTGGCTGTCTGACAGCAACGATGCGTTGGAAAGGCTGCGCATCCAGCATGACGCGGCCCTCTTCCTGCCATTGGTCGTGACCGGCAGCCATGTCGGCCCACGCCATTGTCATACTTCGGGCCGTGTGCTCGACATCTCTTTCCGCGCATGGGTCGCCGCCCAGCGCCACATGGGCTTCGAGATGGACCCCCGGGAGTTGGATGAAACAGAAACCGCTGTTCTGAAAGAGGTCACCCGGTGGTGGAAGAACAATCGCACATGGATGGAGCGCGCCGATATTCTGCGCTTGGATAGCGCTGACCCATCCGTTCTGGCCGAACAGCAACTCGCCAGGGACCAGAGCCGCTTTGTCGTTTTTGCTGGCAAAGCTGCGACCAGTTCACAGATTGCCCCCCGCCCGCTGCGCCTGACGGGATTGGACCCGCAGGCAAGCTATCGCATTACGCTTGCCAACCGGAATACGCTGCATCGCCTTTCGAGAGGTCCGACGGCACTCAAGACCGACACGCTTGAACTGTCAGGGGCCTACCTGATGCACCATGGCGTGACATTGCCGTGGTCCTTCCCCGAGCGTATGTGGGTGCTTGAAGGACAGAAGCTATGAACGCAACAGTGTCACCCGACTGGATCGCCGTTGACTGGGGGACCAGCAATATGCGGGCCTGGGCGATGACGTCCTCAGGCACGGTATTGGCCGAAGCGTCATCAGATCAGGGCATGGGCAAGCTGAGCCGCGACGGTTTCGAGGACGCGCTTTTAGATGTGATCGCTGACTGGTTGGAAGGGCCGACGCCTGTTGTTGCCTGTGGCATGGTAGGATCACGTCAAGGCTGGGTCGAGGCACCCTATGCCGCAACACCCTGTGCCGCACTCCCCGAAGGCATGACCGCTGCGCCGACAAGAGACGACCGGCTACAGGTCTCGGTGATTTCCGGTATCAAACAGGCTGAGCCGGCCGATGTGATGCGTGGCGAGGAAACCCAGATCGCCGGGTTTCTTGCGCTCAACAAAAACTGGGACGGGGTCATCTGCCTCCCTGGCACACATACAAAATGGGTCCACGTGAGCGCAGACGAAGTGGTCAGCTTCCAGACTTACATGACCGGCGAGTTGTTCAACGTGATCGCAGCACAAACCGTGCTGCGTCATTCCGTGGCAACCGATGGCTGGGATGCCGACGCTTTCGACGATGGTGTAAGCATCGCAATGGCGCGCCCAGAGCGCCTTGCCTCTCGGCTTTTCTCTTTGCGTGCCGAAGGTCTTTTGAATGGCCTTGATGGTGCATCTGCGCGTGCGCGCCTGTCGGGGTTGTTAATCGGGGCTGAACTTGCCGGTGCAAAACCATATTGGCTGGGGCAGCAAATTGCGGTGATTGGCGACGGGGGACTTGCGGGGCATTATGTGCGCGCGCTGGCTGCTCAGGCGGCCCCTGCAACACAGGTAAATGCGTCCGCTGCAACTCTCGCCGGTTTGACCGCCGCCTACCGACGCTTGAAAGGATAGACCGATGGACCGACCACTGATCGCGATCCTGCGCGGTATCACGCCTCCTGAGGCTGTGGCTGTTGCCGAAACCCTGATCGCTGCAGGGATCACCAAAATTGAAGTGCCGCTCAATTCGCCCGACCCGTTCAACAGTATTAAAGCCATGGCCGATGCATTTGGCGATCGCGCGCTCATCGGTGCCGGTACGGTTCTGTCGGTCGAAGATGTAGGCCGCGTGGCGCAAGCGGGAGGCAAGCTGGTCGTCTCGCCCAACTGTGACCAACGGGTGATCGTGGCGACCAAGACTGCAGGCATGGAAAGCTGGCCGGGCGTGATGACCCCGAGCGAATGCTTTGCCGCCCTCAAGGCAGGCGCGGACGGGCTCAAGATATTTCCTGCCAGCCTGCTTGGGCCCGAAGGGATCAAGGCGATCCGTGCTGTGCTCCCCAATGGCACGCAGGTTTACGCAGTGGGCGGCGCAGGCGCCGACAACTTTGCAGAGTGGATGGCGGCATCTGCTGACGGTTTCGGGATCGGCTCTGCACTCTACAAGGCGGGTTTCTCGGCCGAGGAAGTTGGCAAACGCGCCCGCGAGATGGTCGCGGCCTATGACAAGGCCGCTGGCCAATGATCTTTGACGAGACAAAGTGCCAATTGGGCGAAGGGCCGCTTTGGCACCCTTTGCGCAATACGCTGTTCTGGTTCGATATCCTGAGCAAACAGTTGCGCTGCAAAGACCGCCATTGGCAATTTGATGAATATGTCAGCGCCGCAGGCTGGGTCGATGAGGACACATTGCTTATTGCATCTGCCAATGCGCTCAGCCGGTTTTCGATATCGACCGGCAAGGCCGAAGAAGTTTGCCCCTTGGAGGCAGATAATCCCGTCACACGATCCAACGATGGCCGTGCCGACCCAAAGGGCGGTTTCTGGATCGGAACGATGGGGATCGATGCCGAGCATGGGGCGGGCGCGATCTACCGCTACTATAAAGGCGAGCTACGACAGCTCTTTGCGCCGATCACGATTTCCAATGCGATCTGTTTTGCGCCAGACGGCAAGACAGCCTATTTCACAGACACCCCGACGCAGATGATCATGCGTGTGCCCCTCGACGAAGATGGTTGGCCAGCAGGTGAACCTTCTTTGCATATCGACCTGCGCGGCACGGAGTTCCGCCCCGACGGGGCCGTTGTTGATGCAGCGGGTAATCTCTGGAATGCGCAATGGGGAGTGGGACGTGTCGCTGTCTACGATCCTGGTGGCGACTTCATCGAGAGTTTCAGTTTTGCTGGCAAGCAAACATCCTGTCCCGCATTTGGTGGTGACGGGCTCTCAACGCTCTTCTGCACATCTGCCGCAGTCGGCCTTGATGGCGCAGATCAGGGCAAAACCTTCACGACCCCGACTTCTTACACTGGGCAGAAAGAGCATCGGGTGCAGCTCTAACCCGCTCTTTTCTTCATCTTGGTCAAAAAAACTCAAAAGGTCCCGCAATGAGACGCAGCTTAGGCGTTTGTTACTACCCCGAACACTGGCCAGAAGAACAATGGGTCCAAGACGCGACACGGATGGTGGAGACTGGTCTATCATGGGTGCGTATCGGCGAGTTTGGCTGGAGCCGGATGGAGCCAAAGCCCGGAATATTCACCTGGGACTGGCTGGATCGCGCGATTGATGTCCTGGGGTCTGCCGGCCTCAAGATTATCCTTGGCACGCCGACCGCCACACCGCCGCGTTGGATGCTCGACAAACATCCCGATATGCTCGCTGTTGATGCTGAAGGTCGACCCCGAAAGTTCGGCTCGCGCCGACACTATGATTTCAGCCATTTGCCTTATCGCGAGGAATGCCGCCGGATCGCGCGGTTGATGGGCGAAAGATACGGCAAAAACCCCCACATTGCCGCTTGGCAGATCGACAACGAATACGACTGCCATGATACCACTCTGAGCTACTCTGACGCTGCCCGGAAAGGATTTCAGCATTGGCTTGCGCAAAGATACCAAAGCACCGACGCACTGAACCGCGCGTGGGGAAATGTGTTTTGGTCGATGGAATACGACAGCTTCGACCAGATTGATTTGCCCAACCTCACGGTCACCGAACCCAACCATCCGCACCAATTGGCATTCCGGCGCTATTCGTCCGATCAAGTTGTCGCCTTCAACAAAGTGCAAGCCGATGAGTTACGCCGCCACACAGATGCGCCGTTGATCCACAATTATATGGGCAGGATCACCAGTTTTGATCATTGGAAGGTCGGTGCCGACCTCGATATCGCATCTTGGGATAGTTACCCGATCGGCTTTCTTTCGGATCGCCTTGAGGGATCATCAGAATTCAAACAAGCCTTTCTGCGGCAGGGCCATCCTGACATGCAGGCCTTTCACCATGATCTTTACCGTGCCGTCGGCAAGGGTCGCCTTTGGGTGATGGAGCAACAGCCTGGCCCGGTGAATTGGGCTCCTTACAACCCTGCCCCCTTACCCGGGATGGCGCGTCTTTGGGCATGGGAGGCCTTTGCCCATGGCGCTGAGACCGTCTGCTATTTCCGCTGGCGGCAGGCACCGTTCGCACAGGAACAGATGCACGCAGGGTTATTGCGGCCGGATAGTGCGGCGGCACCTGCACTGGCTGAGGCGCGACAAGTTGCGGATGAAATTGGAAACCTCCCCGAGGTCGGCACCGCAAAGTCCGGTGCCGCGCTGATCTTTGATTACGAAAGCGCATGGGCGTGGGATGCGCAGCCGCAAGGTGCCGACTTTGAGATGTTCCGATTGGCCTTCGCGGCCTATCGCGCTCTGCGGAGGGTGGGGCTGAACGTCGACATCCTCCCCCCGAACATCTCGGATTTGTCCGGCTATAAGCTCGTCCTTGCGCCGGGGATCATGCACCTGAGCGATGAGCTTCGCGCAGCGTTGGAGCGGTTTGATGGAATAGCGCTCATTGGCCCCCGGACAGACACCAAAACAGACGAGCTGAGTATCCCGACGCCGATGGGCCCGAACATACCGGGCTTGGATGTAACGGCTACCCTGACCGAGAGCCTTCCACCGGATGCTGCGATCCCGCTTTCAGAGGGCGGACAATTTCTGCACTGGTTCGAACATCTTGAAGGCGACGCTCAAACCCTGGAGTCCACCCATTCGGGGCAGCCAGCGGTTATGGGATCCCGGAAACTCCGCTATTTGGCAGGTTGGCCTGATGATCCGACATTCGAGAGGATGATCCGCGCAGCCGCTGAAGAAATCGGTCTTTCGACACATGAGTTGCCTCATGGTCTCCGCATTCGCGACACAGACACCCACAGATTTATCTTCAATTACGCACCTGAACCGCTGACCTGGAACGGGACACGCATCGCACCAGCGGGCGTCCATTGGGAGCCGCTTTGATGGAGATCTTTGGCCGAACCTCAAAGGGTGAGGACGTTCATCGCGTTATTCTCTCGGCCCACGGCCTGAAGGTCGGACTTCTGACCTGGGGCGCTGTCTTGCAGGATGTGCGGTTTGCTGGTTTGCCTTACAGCCTGACCTTAGGATCGGACAAATTGTCAGACTACGAAGGACCGATGCGCCATCACGGGTCACTGATCGGGCCTGTCGTCAACAGGATCAGCAATGCACGCGCCAGGCTTGATGGCATGGTCTATGAATTGGAGCGCAATCAGGATGCGCGCATCCATCTGCATTCTGGCGCGCAGGCTGCCCATCTGCAGGTCTGGGACATTGATGACGTGTCGGACGAAAGCTTGCAGCTTTCGCTTGCGCTGCCCGATGGGATGTGTGGGTTGCCAGGAAATCGACACGTGACGGTTCGCTATACTGTGCTTGCGCCATCGACACTTGAGATGAAAGCCGAGGCCACGACGGACGCGACAACTTTGATGAATTTCGCCAATCACAGCTATTGGAACCTTGATGGCACCGCCGACTATGGCGGACATCGGTTGTGGATTGATGCCGATCATTATCTGCCAGCCAACGCGGACGATTACCCCACTGGCGAGATTGCCGATGTGGCCGGCACCCAGATGGATTTCAGGGTTGAACGTGAAATTGCGCCCAGAGCACCCGCGTTTGACAACAATTTCTGTCTTTCAACCACTGACAGGCCGCTGCGCGAGGTTCTTCGGCTCACTGGAAGAACCGGGGCAAGCATGGCCGTCGCAACGACCAGCCCCGGCATCCAGATCTACGACGCCAAGAATGCCGCGCGACCGGAAAGGTCAAATTACGAAGGGCTTGCCATTGAGGCGCAGCGTTGGCCTGATGCCCCGAATAATCCCGCATTTCCTTCGATAAAGTTCGCAAAAGATCAAACGTTTATGCAAACTACCCAGTGGCGTTTCACGAAGCAGTGACTTTGGTGCACAGATAACAGGCGAAGGGTATAACCCTTTGGAAATTCTACATTTTATATAGCTTCCGCCGAACGGATTGTCGCACCGCGCCTTGCTGTCGCATGGGGATGAAACCCTGCCGCTTCGCCCTATCTGTCTTTCAAGAAAATAGAACAGTACAGAAAGCCGAAGGCACCTCATGGAATTTGATACATTCCTGCTCTCCCGCATTCAGTTTGCGGCAAACATTTCGTTTCATATTCTCTTCCCGACGATCACGATCGCATTGGGCTGGGTCCTGTTGTTTTTCAAATTACGCTACAACAGCACCGGCGATATGCGCTGGATGGAAGCATACCGTTTCTGGGTGAAAATCTTCGCCCTTTCGTTCGCCATGGGCGTTGTGTCAGGGATCACGATGTCGTTCCAGTTTGGCACGAACTGGCCGGGCTTTATGGAAAAGGTCGGCAATATCGCAGGACCGCTGCTGGCATATGAAATTATGACAGCGTTCTTCCTTGAAGCGGTTTTCCTCGGGATCATGCTGTTTGGCTTCAGCCGTGTTCCAAACTGGCTGCATACGCTTGCGACCTTCTTGGTCGCCTTTGGCACCATGATGTCAGCCTTCTGGATCATCGTTTTGAATTCCTGGATGCATACGCCGCAGGGGTTCGAGATGATTGATGGCGTGGCGCATGCGACCGACTGGTCTGCGATTATCTTCAACCCCTCGATGCCCTACCGCTTCGTGCATATGGTCTTGGCAAGCTTCCTGACCGTCAGCTTCCTGATTGCCGGTGTCAGTGCGTTCCGTTGGTTGATCGGTGGTCGCACCGAAGGTGTTCGCGTCGCTATGAAGACTGCGATCTTCGGTGCTGCAATGTTGATCCCGCTGCAGATCCTTGTTGGCGACTTGCACGGCTTGAACACCAAAGAGTACCAGCCTGCAAAAGTCGCGGCCATGGAAGGCAACTGGGAGACCGACACCGGCGTGCCGCTGATCCTGTTTGCAATCCCTGATGAAGAGGCGCGCGAAAACAATTTTGAGATCGGCATCCCCAAACTTGCGTCTTTCATTCTGACGCACGACTGGAACGGCGAAGTGCAGGGTCTGAACGACTTTGTCACTGAAGATGGTGAAGTCCTGCATCCACGCGTCGCACCGGTGTTCTGGTCGTTCCGCATTATGGTCGGAACAGGGCTACTGATGTTGCTGGTCAGCTGGGCAGCTGCGACGATGATGATCCGTAAGAAGCGCGGGATCGAAGGACTGCCAAAGCCGATGCTTTACGCTCTTGTCGGCATGAGCTTCAGTGGCTGGTTGGCCACGCTGGCAGGCTGGTACACGACCGAGATCGGGCGCCAGCCGTGGTTGGTGCAAGGAGTCATGACAACCAAGGAAGCAGTCGCTGATGTTCCTGCGCCGATGGTGCTGTCGACCCTGATCGCCTACTTGGCTGTCTATGCGGCTCTTCTGGCGGCCTACATCTTCGTCATCTTCTATCTGGCGCGGAAAGCCGCGAAAGGCGAAAGCATCGACGGTCGTATTCCTCCAGCCCCTAAAGCGGCACCCAAAGCCGTTCCAGCGGAGTAACGATAATGTATTACTTTGGTGACCCTGCGATCTGGCTGCCCTTCGTCTTTGCCGGGTTAATGGGTGTCTCGATCCTTATCTACGTCGTTCTGGACGGGTTTGACCTGGGCGTCGGGGTTCTGTTCCCTCTCGCCGGAGAGGATGAAAAAGACAGGATGATCGCCTCAATCGGCCCGTTCTGGGACGCCAACGAAACGTGGTTGGTCTTGGCAGTGGGGCTCTTGCTGGTCGCCTTTCCCTCGGCACATGGCGCAATCCTGACCGCGCTGTATCTGCCGGTGGCCATCATGCTGATTGGCCTTATTCTGCGCGGGGTTGCCTTCGAGTTCCGCGCAAAGGCTCCAACGCCGCATAAACGACTTTGGAACAACGCCTTCTTCGTCGGGTCGCTGATGACGTCGCTTAGCCAAGGTTTCATGCTCGGCATGTATGTCATGGGGCTGGAGTGGACATGGATCAACGTCGGATTTGCATTGCTGACAGCAGTGTTCCTCACGGTTGGCTATAGCTTCATCGGTGCGACTTGGGTGATCCATAAAACGGCTGGCGCATTGCAGATCAAAGCCGTTGAGTGGGCCAAGGGCGGCATCTGGGGGCTTGTGTTGGGTATCGGTGCGATTTCGCTGGCGACACCTTTCGTGAGCGCGCGGATTTTTGACAAATGGTTCAGTTGGCCCGAAGCGCTTTACCTGTCACCTTTGCCAATCCTCTCCGCAGCCCTCGTCTACGCGCTCTGGGCGATGTTGCGGAAGATGCCTTTCGCCGAGGACCGCTTCTCCTGGTTGCCTTTTGCGGCTGCGACCGCGCTTTGGGTCATGGCATTCGGAGGCATGGCCTACAGCTTCTATCCGTTTGTGGTTCCCGATCAGATCACGATTTACGAGGCAGCAAGCGCGCCTGAAAGCCTGTTTATCATCCTCATCGGCACCTGCATCGTCTTGCCGACGATCATGGGGTACACGGTATTGTCCTACTTCGTCTTCAGGGGAAAGGCGTCCGAGCTGCGGTACGACTGAGTGGATACGAATTTCGATCACGCAGCGGTCAGAATCGGTTTGACACCCAGAGCGGCATTTCGTAATCGGTCGCTCGTGGTTCGGCGCGGTAGCTCAGTTGGTTAGAGCGAACGACTCATAATCGTTAGGTCGGGAGTTCAAATCTCCCCCACGCCACCACCACCACTCTTCCCTATGCAACGACAGCATGACAGATTAGTCTGCATGTCCGAGCTTTCCCCAAACACGACCATCACAACGAAGCGCCTGCGGCTTGAACCGTTTGCACCGGATCACGCGACTGCTTTGAACGCGATTAACAATGAGCCGGAAGTGATGGAGTTCCTGTCAAGCGGAGACCCGCAATCCCTTGACGAAACGCGGGCGGGCATCGCACGAGTGCAAGAGCGGTGGGCGAGGCTTGGCTATGGCTGGTGGTCGATCTTTTTGCGCAAAACCGACACCATTATCGGCGCCGCCTGCGTCCAAAATGTAAGTCTCATCGAAGGCGCCGAACTGGAGATCGGCTGGCGGCTCGCGACCGCAGCAACCGGAAAAGGATATGCGACCGAGGCAGGGCTTGCCGCGGCGCGGTATGCCTTTGATGTGGTCGGTGTTGATCATGTCATCGCGGTTGCAGACCAGCGCAACATCAACTCTCACAGGGTCATGAAACGCATCGGGATGCAGTTTCGCAGCATCGAAAGGCATTATGATGAGGACTGCACAACCTATGTGCTGCACAAGGCCGATCTGACCCGATCATGAGCTTCCGCCCGCGCGCGTTAGGCGCTAGCGTTAACCACGATACGTGAGGGGGAAGCCATGACTGTTCTCGACCAAATTGCGAAGGAGATTGGCGCAGACCGTGTTCTGACCGGACCGGACGCCGCCCCCTATGGCAAGGACTGGACAGGGGGCTATACGTCCACTCCGCTTGCGGTCGTGAAGCCCGCGAACACGGGCGAAGTCTCGGCTGTGCTAAAGATTGCCAATGCAACGAAAACCCCTGTTGTGCCAGCATCAGGCCGTACGGGACTCACAGGCGCAACCAAGGCGGATGGGGCGATCATGTTGTCGGTCGAACGCCTCAACAAAATCACCGAAATCAACCCCGAGGCCCGCACGGCAACTGTCGGTGCAGGTGTGATCCTGTCGGACCTGCACGATGCGGCGTCCGAACATGGCCTGATCTTTCCGCTCACGCTTGGTGCCAAGGGATCGGCCATGATCGGCGGGCTGCTGTCCACCAACGCAGGCGGGATCAATGTGGTGCGTTATGGCAGTACGCGTGGGCTGTGCCTCGGGCTGGAGGTCGTGCTGGCAGACGGGCGGGTGATGAACCTGATGTCGGCGTTGCACAAGGACAACTCTGGCCTTGATCTGCGCAACCTGATGATCGGGGCCGAGGGCACGCTGGGCATCATCACTGCAGCGGTGCTGAAGCTGAAACCCAAACCCCGCGCCTATGCGACCGCGATGGTGGCCGTTGCCAGCCTCGCCGATGCGCTGTCGCTCCTGCACAAGCTGCAAGACGAAACCGGCGGCGGGGTTGAAGCGTTCGAATACATGCCGCGCAGCTATATTGACAAACACCGCGAGCTCTTCCCCGATGCCGCCGCCCCCTTTGACCAAAGCTATGACGTCAACATCATGGTCGAGGTTGCCGCCACCCTTGCCCGCGACGCGGTGCCAAATGACGACGGCAGCCTGCCGGTGACCGCGCTACTGGAAGACACGCTGGGGGCCATGCTGGAGGACGGCACCGTGCTGGACACAGTGATCGCGCAGAACGAAACCCAACGGCGCGAGATGTGGAAACGGCGCGAGGACGCGGGAGAGGTCGCCTTTTTCGGCGGGGTCTTCGTGAATACCGACGTCTGCCTGCCGCTGGACAAGATCGCCGAATTCGAACGGCGGCTGACGCCGCGCATCAAGGCCATCGACGCGGGCGCGTCCGAGGTGATCGTGGCGCACTTGGGCGACGGAAACATCCACCACACCAGCTACATCAGCCGCAATGATCCGGCGGTGATTGATGCGCTGACCGAAGCGGTCGAGGACGTGGTGCAGGAACTCGGCGGGTCGTTCAGCGCCGAACACGGGATCGGGGTATCCAAGCTAGAGACCATGCGCAGGCGCAAAGACCCCGTGGCGCTGGAGGCGATGCGGGCGGTGAAACGGGCGCTCGACCCGCATAATATTCTGAACCCGGGGAAGGTGATTCCGGGGGTCTAGAAAGGAGATTGGAATGGCGGCTCTGCGGACGAAGCCGTCGTTCGATTCCAATAATCGAACGCCCGGTATCTGCGACAACCGGCCTTTTTTTGATGGGATGCCGCGTCACCAGTTCCTGATCACGTGCTCGCCAGTGCCGAGGTCATTGGGATGTCGCGCTCGACACGAAAGCAATCAGATCGTCGAGATAGGATTGCTGAACGCGTCCTGTGTCGGGATCAGTCAGGCCATGCCCGCCGTCCGGATAGATCCTCAGCGTGATATCGTAGGGAAGGGCTTCAAAACGCTGGACGCTTTCGTCTACCGGGACACTGCGATCGCCCTCGCCAAACGCTGCGAACACGGGAGCATAAACCTTGGCCCAATACATCATCGGGTCGAACCCAGCCAGAGCGCGCCATGTGTCGCGCTGCTTGATGCCTCGCACTGTGATCGGTGCCACCAACTTGGCGACGAAACGATAGGTTCCAATCTCTTCGATGTTGTTGATCTCTTCGAAAAGCAATTGTTCATCAGTTGTGACACCCGCGCCAGACATGCTGACGACAAACGAGACGTCCGGATTGTTCGACGCAGCAACAGGAGCGATCCATCCCCCCTGACTCATTCCTAGCAAGCCAATTCGTTGTGGATCAATTGCCGGAACCTGCGTTGCATATCGGAACGCAGCCTCTGTATCGGTTGCAAGCTCTTCAAGGCTCGTGTCGCGCCAGTCTCCACCGGATTGTTCGGACCCGCGCTTGTCAGGCAGTAAGATCGCTATTCCCTTGGATTGAAGCTCCTGAGCGATTATCAGATACCAGGTGTGGTCGCGACGACTTGGTCCCGATCCGCGAATGAGGACCGCCGCCGGAAATGGCCCTTCGCCGTCGGGAAGAAACATCATCCCGCCAAGGCGGAGATCACCGTTGAGAAAACTGACTTCGGCGTATTCCAGCTGATCAAGTGTCGGGCCGGCCAAGGGATGACGCGAGAAATCCTTGAATGCGCGAGGGGCCATGAGAAGCAGTACCAGGCCCACCGAAATCGCGAGGAAAACGAGTAACGCGCGACGCATTTCCAGGCTCCCTGTACTAGCCGTGCCGCAACGCGGCGCCATTCCTATCCAGTTTAAGTTTGGCTGGTTTGTGTCGCGACATCAATACGCGAGGCCCGCTCTCTGAATCCTGAACCCATTCACGCGCCGGGCGGGCGCGGGACAGGATGGGCTCAAACCCGCCGTTCGCTGATCGGTGTGTCTCTAAAAGAACCCCGGCCCCGCCTGTGCCAGCAGCTTCTCCGCCATAACGCGCCCCATCTCGGCCCCGTCCTCGATGGCTCCGGTCACATCATCGCTGTAAACCGCTGTCCCGTCGGTCCGCAGGATCTCTCCCCGCAGCCGCAGCGACCCGCCGTCGAGTTCCGCCAGCCCGCCGATGGGCGTCTCGCAGGACCCGTCCAGATGCGCGAGGAAGCTGCGTTCGGCCGCGAGCCTCTGCCCTGTGGGGCCGTCATGGATCGCGGCCAGCATCTCGGCCGCGCGCATATCATCGCCGCGCCGTTCGATCCCGATGGCCCCTTGCGCCACCGCTGGCAGCATCTCGTCAGGGTCAATCGCCGTGCGCGGCACATCGGTCATGTTCAACCGGTTCAGCCCCGCCATGGCAAGAAACGTCGCCTCGGCCACGCCTTCGTTCAGCTTGCGCAGGCGGGTCTGCACGTTGCCGCGGAACTCCACCACGTTCAGATCAGGCCGCTGTGCCAGCAGTTGCGACCGCCGCCGCAGGGATGAGGTGCCGACCGTCGCACCCTCGGCCAGATCGCTTAGCCCCTTGGCGGTGAGCGAGACAAAGGCATCCCGCACGTCCTCGCGCGGCAGATAGGTGTCGAGCAGCAACCCGCCGGGCTGTTCCACCGGCATGTCCTTCATCGAATGCACCGCGATGTCGATAGAGCCATCGAGCAGCGCCTCTTCAATCTCGCGGGTGAACAGGCCCTTGCCGCCGATTTCCTTCAGCGGGCGGTCCTGAATGGCGTCGCCCGTCACCTTGATGATGCAGATCGCAAAGGCATCCTCTGGCAGGTCATACGCGGCCATCAGCCGCGCGCGCGTCTCATGTGCTTGCGCCAAGGCCAGCGGAGAACCACGGGTGCCGATGTTGAATGGTGATGCGGGGGTGGGTCGTGCAAATGTCATGTTAGGAGTGTTAGACCTGTCAATCTAGCCTGACAACTCCCCTTGACTTCATCTTCGCCAATTGGGACCACAGATGCAGTGAAAAAGGACAGACTATGGCGCAAAAAACGATTCTGAGGGCCCTTGCCGGCGAAACACTTCCAACTCCGCCGATCTGGATGATGCGCCAAGCCGGACGATACCTGCCAGAATATCGCGCCACCCGCGCTGAAGCCGGTGATTTCCTGTCGCTTTGCTATAATCCGGAACTCGCTGCTGAGGTCACGTTGCAACCAATCCGTCGCTACGGTTTTGATGCCGCAATCCTCTTTGCCGATATCCTGCTTTTGCCGCAGGCGATGGGGGCAGATTTGTGGTTTGTCACCGGGGAAGGCCCGCGCCTTTCAACCATTACGACCGCAGATGAACTGGCCAAGTTGAAGCCGCTGGAAGAGATCCACGAGACCCTCAACCCCGTCTATGAAACGGTGAAAATCCTGTCCCGCGAATTGCCTGATGAGACGACGCTGATCGGATTTGCAGGCGCACCGTGGACCGTGGCCACCTACATGATCGCCGGACGCGGCACACCGGATCAGGGCCCGGCCCATGCGCTTAAGGCCGAGAACCGTCCTGTCTTTGAAGGCATCATCAACCAGCTGACAGAGGGCACAATCCTCTATCTCTCCAAACAGATCGAAGCGGGTGCCGAGGTGGTCAAAATCTTTGACAGTTGGGCAGGCTCGCTTGAAGGCGACGATTTCACCGAATTCTCGATCAAGCCGATGCAACGCATCACAGCGGCAATCAAGGAAATGCATCCAGGCATCCCGGTCATCGCATTCCCACGCGGGGCCGGTACGAAGTATGCTGGCGTACATGCCGCGACCGGTGCTGACTGCGTCGCCGTCGACGATGGTGTCGATGCAGCGTGGGTTGCGGAACATGTGCAGAAAGACGGCTGTGTGCAGGGCAACCTCAAATCTTCGCATATGGTGACAGGTGGTCAAGCACTGGTCGATGAAACACGCCGTATCTGCAAGGCACTCTCTGGTGGGCCACATATCTTCAATCTTGGCCACGGGATTACGCCCGATGCCGATCCGGAAAATGTGCAATTGATGATTGATACCGTCCGCGGCGGATAGACCGCACTGGAGGCGGCATTTTATGCAACTGCCCCTCACGGTGCGCCTTATGTTTCACGGTCTGCGCGCGGCAATTATCGGTGCGCTGATCCTGATGGCGGGGTGGATTGCGTTTATCCCTGCAAACAGTGCCGAAGCCGCTGCGCTCGACGCTGCTGCCGGTGATGGTTTCCCTGAGGGATTACGGGCAATGCGGGCCGCGCGGATAATTCTCGCGATTGCGCCCGACACCGCATACGAACTTGCGGCCCGCAGTATCGGCCCTGAGGTTTCCGGTTGGATGGTCAGACTCATACTCACGCAAGTCGCGGCAGGAAATGTGCCGCAATTGCACGAGCAACAACGTTCATCCAACCGCGAGATCGCCGGACCCCGATTTATTCAGGTCGACTAGGTTACACCCATTTCGCGAGTGGCGGCAGGCTCATCAATACCGCGTTGGCGTCGTGCCCTGTGGCCAATCCAAACTTGGTCCCGCGATCATAGACAAGATTGTATTCCGCGTAGAGCCCGCGGTGAATGAGTTGGACGTCCTTGTCCGCCGCGTCCCACGGGGCTTCCTTTCGTTTTTCAACGAGCGGGACATAAGCTGGCAAGAAGGCCTTGCCGATGTCCTGGGTGAGCTGAAAATCCGCCTCCCAATCGCCCGTACAGTAATCATCCATAAAGATGCCCCCAACACCGCGCGCGCGCCCGCGATGTGGGACGTAGAAGTATTCGTCGGCCCATGCCTTCAGGCGCGGATAATGCGCTTCGCCATGAGGATCGAGATGCGCCTTCTGCGTGGCGTGGAAATGGGCCGTGTCCTCATCATACTCAATGCATGGGTTCAAGTCCGATCCGCCACCGAACCACCACGCGTGCGGGGTCCAGAACATGCGCGTGTTCATATGAACAGCGGGGGCATGAGGGTTCTGCATATGCGCGACCAGCGAAATACCTGACGCCCAGAACCGTGGATCGCTGTCCATGCCAGGCACGCCGCGGGCAGCCATCGCCTTTTGCGCAGCCTCGCCCAACTGGCCATAGACAGTTGAGACATTCACACCCACCTTCTCAAAGACCCGGCCGCCTCGCATCACCGACATCAGGCCACCGCCGGCATCCGATCCGTCGTCTGAATGGCGTTTGGTTTCGGTCACTTCAAATCGGCCAGCCTCACCGCCGCCGGTGTGGCTGTCTTCAAGCCCCTCAAATGCTGCAACAATTTCATCGCGGAGCGTGCGGAACCACGCTGATGCTTTACTCTTTTCCGCTTCGAAGTCGTCTGACATTGGCCGTTCCTAGTCGCTGTTATTGGATAGCAAATCCTTTGCTCGTAGAGCACCATAACGATCGACCTAAGATGATCCAGAACAAAACCGGAGAATTAGATGCGCCCTGCCATCATCATTTTGCCGCTGGCTTTCCTGGCGGCATGCGCGACACCGCGCGAGCAATGTATCAACCAAGTCACACGCGACAGCCGCGTCCTGTCGGCACTCATTGCGGAGACTGAAGGAAACCTCGCAAGAGGCTACGCGCTTGAAACGCGCCAAGAGGTACGGACGGTGTCAGACACTTGCCGTGGCCGTAATCCTGACGGCACAGTTTTTCTGTTTAGCTGTGAAGAAACCGAAACGGTCAACCGAACAGTCCCAGTCGCAATTGACCTGAATGCCGAGCAGGCCAAGCTCACATCGCTGCGTGAACGGCTCGCCACAGAACGCCGTGCGGCCGACGCAGCGGTCGCACAGTGCATCGCCGCAAACCCTGAGTGATCAGTGTGCTGCAACGGCGGCGGGGTCAATCAAGGTACGCCCGCCGTCGACTGTAATAATTTGTCCAGTGACAAATGCCGAGGCATCCGATGCCAAATACTGCACAGCGTCGGAAACCTCGCCGGGGCTTGCGATGCGATGTAGAGGCGTGTTGTCCACAATGGCCTCACGCACGTCATCCTGATCCTTCAAAGAACCCTTAAGGCTGGCACTCATCACGCTTCCGAAGGCAACCGCGTTGACGCGGATGCCGTTCGGGGCGAGAGCAACAGCCAGCGAACGCGTCATCTGATCAAGCGCTGCTGTGCTCATTGAATAGGCCAGCAAGTCAGGATGCGTTCGGCGGGCCGCGATCGAACTGATATTCACGATGGAACCGATATTCGCCTCGTCTTCGCCGTCGGCTTGTTTGATCATCCGGCGCGCGACGGCCTGACTGACGCGCAGGGCCGTCAGCGTGTTTTGCTGCAGCAACTCGTCCACAGAAGTGTCATCGGGATCAAGTGGGTCAGTCTCCATCACCTGTCGTGATGCATTGACCAGAATATCGACACGCTCGAACGCATCTACGGTCGCCGAAAGCAGATTTGCAATTGTCAGCCTTTTACGCAGATCGCCGGAGAAAATTCTGACATTTTCTTCTTTGTCGGCCTGATCGCCCATTTCGTGGCATAGCCTTTTTTCATCCATATCGGCAAAGACAACATTTGCGCCCATTTCGATGAAATGGCGGCCGATGGCCAAACCCACACCATTGGCGGCACCGGTCACAATGGCAGTCTTGCCTGCAATCGAAAATGACATGGATTTATCCTTTTGCTGACCTAGCGCTTCGGTTTTGTCGCGTGGAAAAGTTTGAATGCACTATTTCCACCGATGATGTCCACATTGCGGAAAAGTTCTGAAAGCGTTGCCTCATACGGCAGGTGTCGATTTGCCACCATCCACAATTTGCCTTGCGGCGCCAACAACCGCGCTGCCGCGGCAATGAATGCACGCCCCAAGGCAGGGTCTGCCTGTCGCCCGGTGTGGAATGGCGGGTTCATCACGATACCATCGTAGGCAGGCGCTTCGAAGCTTTTCGCGTCATTCCAATGGAAACTTGCGCGCATGTCAGTCACGTTCTGCCGTGCGCAATCCAGCGAGAGAGCTTCGGCCTCAATCAGGTCCAGCGCCGCCACGCTGGCGCGCTTCAGAACGTGATGTGAAAGATACCCCCAACCAGCACCCAGATCCGCCATGCGCGCTGGAAGCTTTTCTGGCAGCGCATCAACGAGCAAGGCGGACCCGGGATCAACTGTGCCGTCGGAGAATACCCCTGCCGTCGTTACGAAACCATAAGGACCAACCGCAGGAGGCGGAGCTGTCCAGTCTTCGAACTCATCGGATGTCGGAAACCAAAAGATGCGGCCATGCGCCTTGGTGATCGAAAGAAGATTTCCGAGGCGCTGCCGGCAGGCCTTGAACAAGCTATCGACACCGTCCGTCTTCTGGCCGTCAACGACGACCAAATCCGCGTTGCGGCAGGCCTCCGCCACCAGCGCGCGGCCAAGCGTCTTTGATCGCGGCGGGATGACGACCGCAACCGCACAGCCCTCGACGTTTCGCGATACCGGAAAACCCGCCGCCTGCCATGCCGTTGCATCGGGGTAGAACCCGTGCACAACGCGCACGGACTCACGCTGAAGCGAAGAAACATCATAGGTGGCTGGAGGGCGGATCAAGGTAACGTCGCCGGTCGGAAGCCGCAGTGATCCGTCGGCAAGGGCTGTGCTCAGGCGGGAGGTCGACATCAGACACCGGAATAGCGGTCGCGCGCTATTCTTTCTCCATCGTGCATTGCAGCGGGTGCTGATGACGTTGCGCGAAATCCATGACGAGCGCGACCTTGGTTTCAGCGATCTCGTGGCTGAACACACCAACGACCGCCACACCTTTTTTGTGCACGGTCAGCATCAGTTCAAAGGCTTGTGCGTGCGTCAAACCAAAGAAGCGTTCAAGCACATGCACGACGAATTCCATCGGTGTGAAATCGTCGTTGAGGATCAGCACCTTGTACATCGGCGGACGCTTCGTCTTTGGCTTGGTCTCAAGTGCGACACCGACATCACTGTCGTCGTCACCCTTCCGATTAGCCATCATGTAGAAATCAGATTGCATCCAAACGCCCCTGTTTGCTGGCGTAATATATAAGCCACAGATCAGACATGAAAACCCCACCAAATCAGAAAGGGAAATGCTGATCACCACCGACATAATCGCCGATATGGTATATTGCCCAAACTTCAGCACAAAATGTAGAACATGCATCCAGAAACGAGGATCAAAGCCTTAGAAAATAAGGTGTTTTCTGATTTCAGACCCTGTGTTAGCGTTGTGTCATAACAAAAGATCGACGGGCAAACCCGGGATCACCGAGGCAGAAAAAGAGGCAACGACGTGGCAGGTCGTCTGGGATATTGGGCCCGTAATGGGCTATTTCTATGCGTGGTTTTGTGTCTGGTTCTTATTGGCCCGGCACGGTCATTCGCTGCACCGTATGCAGCGATGGTGATGGATGCCCGAACCGGCGAGGTTCTTCATTCGCGCAACGCCGACACCCGCCTTCACCCAGCATCATTGACCAAGATGATGACGCTATACATCGCTTTCCAAGCAGTCGAGCGTGGTGAAATTACGCTCGATACGCCTGTCAGAATTAGCCGGAACGCCGCTGCTGAGCCTCCTTCAAAGCTAGGTTTGCGCGCCGGGCAATCTATCCGCCTGCGCTTCCTTCTCCGCGCGGCTGCGGTAAAATCCGCAAATGACGCGTCCACCGCTATCGCTGAGGCGATCTCAGGATCAGAAGAGGCCTTCGCGACACGAATGAACCGCACTGCCCGGGCCATGGGTATGACGAATACGACATTCCGCAACGCGCATGGCCTGACCCAATCGGGCCATATGTCGACCGCGCGTGACATGACGCTTCTTGGTCGCCACGTGATTTATGACTTTCCGCAGTACTATAACCTTTTCTCACGCCGATCCGCTGATGCAGGCATCGCTACGGTCCGTCACACCAACCGGCGTTGGCTGGACAGTTATCGCGGCGGCGACGGCATTAAGACGGGCTATACCCGCGCCGCGGGTTTCAATCTTGTCGCATCCGCACAACGTGGACAGGAGCGCGTGATTGCAACTGTCTTTGGTGGTTCGTCGACCGCTGCCAGAAACGCCCGTATCACCGAGTTGATGAACATGGGGTTCCAGCGGGCTCCAACCAACGCAAGCCTCCGCAGGCCGACGCCACCTGGCGCGATGATTGGCAACGGCGGACGGACCATCCGACCAAACGGGCTGGTATCGACGAGCATGCGCCCCATCGCCCGACCGCAGCCAGAAGCCCCAACCGCTGACATTCTGTTATCATCGGTCGAAACTGACGTGATTGATGCGCTCGTGGCCGAAACTGTCACAGCGGCGGTCGCTGCAGCCATCGTCGCACCACTGGAAGAACCGGGAAACGGTTTGCTGGCGACGGGTGAGCCAGCGGTTAAGCCAATCGCAAGACCATCCCCGACCGCCTCGCCTGCGCCAGAGACTGTTGTGCTGGCAGCTGTGCCGCAGCCGGCAGATGTGCTTGACCCGGCCCCGGCAGAGGTCGTCACGCGTATCTCGACGTCAGGAGGCCGGCATTGGGGCATTAATGTCGGACGATACAATTCCCGCTTTCAGGCAGAACGTGTGTTACTGCAAGTCGCGCTCAACGAAATGAGTTCACTGGATGGTGCGTTGCGCAGGGTTGTTCAGCGCAGCGGCGGGTTTGATGCCAACTTTATGGGGCTGACCCGTGAAGGTGCTGACCTTGCTTGCCGGCGTCTTCAAGCGCGCGGGACGCAGTGTTTCATGATTGGGTCTGACGGATGATCAGCGCGACAGCGCTGATCTAATCAAACCCAGCCCTCCCCCGGCGAAAAAAAGCGCGACGGTTCCCTCAATCACGGCCCGCAATCTGGCATAGGCGGCCATAAAGCCCGAGATTGAAAACGCGTAGGCGTGCCCGACGTAATTGGCAAATCCAATTGCCATGCACAGCAGTGTCGCAATGGCGATCATCTGCCACTCAGCGCCCTGCCCCAATCCCATCGAGAGCGCCGCCATCCAAGCGACGACAGCTTTCGGATTTGAGAGGTTCAGTAACAGGCCACGCAAAAACCAGCGCTGACCTTTGATGGCGGTCTTCGCGATCGTATTTCCCGAGCGTGCGGATTTCAAAGACTTCCATGCCAACCACAGAAGGTAACACCCGCCAAAGAGTTTCAGCCCCGTCAAAAAGACTGCCGATCCCTGAAGGATCGCCCCAAGACCCGTCGCAGCGATGAGACCCCAAAATGCGAGGCCGACACCTAGTCCAAGGCCAAACCGCATAGCGGAGGCACGACCATTGCTCATCGCAATCGTCGCAATCGTCGCAATCGTCGCAACTGCGATGTTCGCCGGGCCCGGCGAAACTGCAACGACAAGAAAAGCGAGGAGAAGCGGCAGCAAAGAAAGGATATCCATGCCGGACAGTTTCACCCAAATGGATGTTTGTCTAGGCGACTTTGCCCTCAAAGGCGGCTGCCATCAATGCGCGGGTATAGTCCGATTTGGGACTATCAAAGATAGCATCTGCGTCCCCGGCTTCGACGACGTCCCCTTGTTTCATCACCATCACCTTGTGAGACAGAGCCCGCACAACCTTCAGATCATGACTGATGAATAGATAGGCCAGACCATAGCGTTGTTGCAGGTCTCTCAAAAGATGAACGATCTGCACCTGCACTGTCATATCAAGCGCAGATGTGGGCTCATCCAGAACAAGCAACTTCGGGCGCAAAATCATCGCACGTGCGATTGCGATACGCTGGCGCTGTCCGCCTGAAAACTCGTGCGGATAGCGGTCCATCAGAGCGGGATCAAGCCCGACTTCCCGCATGATTTCAGACACCATATCGCGCCGGTCCCGCCCCGGTTCGACCCCATGCACGCCAAGACCTTCGGCGATAATCTCGGCGACGGTCATGCGTGGACTGAGGCTGCCGTAGGGGTCCTGAAAAACGATCTGCATGTCGCTCCGCAAAGGCCGCATCTGCCGTTGCGAGTAGTTGTCGATCTCGCGGCCTTGAAAGACGATGCGACCCTCAGACCGGATCAGACGCATAATCGCGAGCGCCAACGTCGTTTTGCCTGATCCGCTTTCGCCGACGATGCCGATTGTCTCGCCCGCTCTCACCGATAGCGTGGCGTCGTTCACAGCCTTTACGTAACCGACGGTCCGCTTCAGCAAACCGCGCTGGATCGGGAACCAGATCTTTGCATGATCTGTCTCAAGTACGACCGGCGCAGAATCTTGAACAGGTGCCGGCACGCCTGTTGATTCTGCGGCGAGCAGCATCTGGGTGTAGGGATGTTGCGGCTTTTCAAAAATTTCTGCAGTGGGTCCTGTTTCGACAATTTCGCCATCCTTCATCACGCAGACCCGATCTGCGATCTTGCGGACAATCGTCAGATCATGGGTGATAAAGAGCATCGACATACCCTCATCACGCTTCAGATCCTCAAGCAACTCAAGGATTTGTGCCTGGATCGTAACATCGAGTGCGGTTGTTGGTTCGTCCGCAATCAGCAGTTCAGGACCGTTTGCCAGCGCCATCGCGATCATGACGCGCTGCCGCTGACCACCCGATAACTGGTGAGGGTATGAGGTCAGGCGGCTCTCAGCATCGCGGATACCAACCTTGTCCAAAAGTTCGAGGATACGTGCCCTGACGGCCGAACCACGAAGACCCTGATGAAGTTCGATACTCTCTGCCAATTGCTTCTCAATCGTATGGAGCGGATTGAGCGAAGTCATAGGCTCCTGGAAGATAAAACTGATATCATTGCCACGCACACGGCGCAGGGCGGCCTCATCGGCACCAACCATTTCCTCACCAAGGTATTTGATCGAGCCGGCCATGACGGCGCTGTCGCCAAGCAACTGCACCGTCGACAGCGCCGTAACGGACTTTCCCGACCCGCTTTCGCCGACGAGAGCCACCGTCTCGCCTTTGCCGACGTAAAACGATACGCCACGAACGGCGTGTGTTGTCGCTGCATCCTGCCGAAACGCGATCCGCAGGTTTTGCACATCAAGGACCTTGGCACTCATGACTTGTTTGCCTCGATCTTTGTAGCACCTTCAAACACCGTCTCATCGACTGCCGTGGCACTTTCAGCGACGAACGTCTTTCGGGGATCGAACGCATCCCTCACGCCTTCAAAGATAAAGACAAGCAGCGACAGCATGATCGCGAAAGTAAAGAATGCCGTGAAGCCAAGCCAGGGCGCTTGCAGGTTCTGTTTCGCCTGCAAGGTCATCTCACCCAACGAGGGCGCAGACGATGGCAATCCGAAACCGAGGAAATCAAGTGAAGCAAGACCGCCGATAGCTCCTGTGACAAGGAACGGTAGCATTGTCACCGTGGCGACCATCGCATTCGGCAGCATGTGACGGAACATGATCGTCCGGTCTTTGACGCCCAAAGCCTTGGCCGCGCGCACATACTCCAGATTGCGTGCGCGCAAAAATTCTGCCCTGACAACGCCAACAAGCGCAGGCCAGCCGAACAGCACTGTCAAAAATACAAGGAGCCAGTAACTTCGCCCCAAGATCGCAAAGACAATGATAATCACGTAAAGCGATGGCATCCCTGTCCAGATTTCAATGAAGCGTTGGAACAGCAGGTCTGTCCAGCCACCAAAATAGCCCTGCACCGCACCGGCCATGATCCCGATGATCGAGGCTGCCACGGTGACCGTCAGGGCAAAGGTGATCGACAGGCGGAAGCCGTAGATCACACGCGCGACAACATCCCGCTTGGTGTCATCTGTGCCTAACCAGTTCTCGGCGCTGGGAGGCGATGGTGCAACACCGGGCACATCGACAATCGTATTGTAGGAGTAAGGGATAATCGGCCAGAGCATCCAGCCCGGCTCGAAACCCTCGATACCCGGATTGCCGCCATCTTCGACGAGCTGAATAAGCTCTTCGGGCTCGTCGAAACATTCAAGCAACCCGCCGGTGACGATGAGGCAATCAACCTCCGGCTCGCCATATCCGGCTTCGGTCGGGAAATCCCCGCCGAAATCCTGCTCCGAATAGAAGCTGAAAATCGGCATTCGGATTTCGTCGCGGTAGCTAACGAGAATGGGTTTGTCGTTGGCTATGAACTCGGCCAAAAGTGACAACCCGAAGAGCACACTAAAGATGACAAGCGACCAATAGGCGCGACGGTTGCGCTTAAAGTTGCGCACCCGCCGTTGGTTGAGAGGGGAAAGCCACGCCATCAGTTTCGCGCCTCAAAATCAATGCGAGGGTCAATCAGCACATAGGTCAGGTCGGTGATGATCCCGACAATCAAACCGATGAGCGAGAAAGCAAAGAGTGTACCGAAGACGACCGGATAGTCCCGCGCGACCGCAGCTTCAAACCCGAGCCGCCCCAGACCATCGAGCGAGAACAGCGTCTCGATAATGAGTGATCCGCCGAAGAACACGCCAATGAACAAGGCAGGAAAGCCGGAAATGACGATCAACATCCCGTTGCGGAAAACGTGGCCGTAAAGGACACGGCGTTCCGTCAGCCCTTTGGCCCGCGCAGTCATCACATACTGCTTCTTGATCTCATCCAAGAAGCTGTTTTTCGTCAGAAGCGTCAGCGTGGCAAAAGCAGAAATGGTCGATGCCAACACTGGCAATGTGATGTGCCAGAAATAGTCCAGCACCTTACCAATCATACTCAATTCTTCCCAGTTAGCCGATGTCAGGCCCCGCAGGGGGAAGATGCGCCAGTAGCTGCCACCGGCAAAAAGCACGATCAGCAAGATCGCGAACAGAAATCCCGGAATGGCATAGCCTACGATGATCGCACCCGAGGTCCATGTATCAAACGGTGAACCGTCGCGGACGGCTTTCTTGATACCCAGAGGAATGGAGATCAGATAGGCAATCAACGTTGACCAAAGACCCAGCGTGATCGAGACCGGCATTTTCTCCATGACCAGATCAAAAACGCTGATCGATCGGAAATAGCTCTCGCCGAAATCGAAGCGGACATAGTTCCACATCATCGTCAGGAAACGTTCTAACGGTGGTTTGTCAAAACCGAATTCACGCTCCAATTCTGCAATGAAATCCGCCGGCAATCCACGGCCGCCAATGTAGTCATCGCCGCCGCCTTCAGAGATTTCGCTGCCACCACCGGATATCCCCTCGAACACGTCTCCCTGCCCTTCCATTTCGGCAAGGATTTGTTCAATCGGTCCACCAGGGACGAATTGGGTCAATGCGAAGTTGATGATCATGATCCCCAACAGTGTGGGGATCACGAGCAACAATCGCCTGATAATATAGGCGCCCATGAGATCCGATACCTAAGCGATTATTGGAACGCGCCTGCTTCGCGCAGCTCTGCGGCGCGATCGGCGTTGTACCACCAGTTATCAATCGGCGACAGCGCCAGAGGCGGCACTTCCTCGAATTCAAACATATCGTAGTAGGCTACCGTGTGGACGCCCTTCTGCCACTGCGGAATCCAAAAGCGCTCTGCCCGCAGCACGCGGTCCAAAGCGCGCGTGGCAACCGTCAATTCTTCGAGGTTTTCAGCGTCAACGATGATTTCAATCAGACGATCAACAGCCGGATTCTTGAGACGCATCGGGTTGCGCGAGCTATCATCTGCGGCCTCAGACCCGAAGAATTGCGCCAACTGCTGACCCGGTTCGTAGCCTTGGCCCAAAGAACCGTTCACGATATCGAATTCACCCGACCGGCGACGCTCAATCCACTGTGCTGTATCAACACGATCCAGCTTGGCGTCCACCCCGAGACGGGTCAGGTTTTCCACGATCGGGTTGATGATACGATCGAATTGCGGGGAACGTTCAAGGAAAGTCACTGTCAAGACCTCCCCGTCCTTGCGCCGCAAGCCGTCATCTCCTGCAATCCAGCCTGCCTCGTCAAGCAAGGCGGAGGCAGCCCGCAAAGAGCGGCGGTCAAGTGGTCGGTCGGTGGTTTCCGAGACGGGTGCGACGACTGCATCGTCAGTCAGGATCGCGGCATCCAAAAGGCCCTCATCGACCAGTGGTTGCAGCAAGGCAACCTCTTCATCCGAAGGTGCACCATTGGCCTTCAGGTCTGAATTGTCCCAAAAGGACTCGGGGCGTTCGTAAAGGCCGTAGAATAGCGATTCATTCATCCATTCGAAATTGACCATGTATGTGATGGCCTCGCGGACGCGCGGATCTTGAAATTTTTCTTGGTTGAGATTGAAAACAAAGCCCTGCCCCGTCCCAATCGACCCATCAGGCAGCTCCTCAACGTTGACCCAGCCATTCTGGACTGCCGGGAAGTCATAGCCCGTCGCCCACTGCAGTGAGCTATTCTCGGACCGGAACGTATAAACGCCACTCTTGAAACCTTCGAACGCAGCGGCGCTGTCGGCGAAATACTCAACCCTGATGGTTTCAAAGTTGTTGCGGCCTTGGTTGATGGGCAAGTCAGCCCCCCACCAATTCGGGTCAAGGCGATAGATGATCTGACGCCCGATATCGACCTCGTCCAAACGGTATGGGCCAGTGGCCATGAAGGGCTCTGTCGATGCCTCGTCCAAACGCGTACCTGTTTCTTCGAACCAGTCTTTCGAAAACGCGGATGTGCCGCCGACCCAGGTCACGACATCACGGCGCGGGGCCTCATCGGTGAAGTTGAAACGAATGCGGTGCGTGTCCAGCACCTCAACACTGTCGATGAACTGCGAATAGACACTGCGGTATTCGGTGATGCCCTGCTCAAGATAAAGTTCAAAAGTGAACTTGATGTCTTCGGCATCCATAAATGTGCCGTCCCAGAACATCACGTCGTCACGCAAGTTGAAGATCACCCAGTCACGGCTGTCCGGATATTCCAGCGTTGTGCACAGATAGCAATAAGCGCCGTAGGGATCGTCAGCTGTGCCTGTCAAAATGCTTTCGTAGCCGATCGTGGACAAAGCAGCAGGCACACCTTTGCGTGTCGAAAGGTTGAAGCTGTCAAATGTCCCTTGGGCCCACTGAGAGAATTCGCCACCCTTTGGCGCATCAGGATTGACGTAATCAAGAACGCTGTCAGGCTCGTACTTCAATTCGCCGAAATTTGTATAACCATGGCTGACGGTCACATTTTCATGCCCGTCGGCAAAAACCTCAGATGCGCCCCAGAGTGTCGCGACGCCAATCAAAGATCCGATCACCCACTGTTTGGTCGATACCTCACGAGGATTAATCCGTTCCGCCTTAGCGCGCGCCTTGGGACGATTCTGCATCTTCTTCTCCGCGAATTGAGTGATGTTTGCCTGAATAGATGAAGTAAAATGATAGAATGGCAAATGTTCAAGTTGAGTTTGCGTGATCATGAAGTGATCGCGCAAAAGAAAAGGGCCGCCAAAAGGCAGCCCTTGATCACGTTCGCTGATTGAGCGGTATTATTCGCCGAAAGTTGCTAGGTAGGCGATCAGGTTTGCACGATCTTCAACATCGCGCATTCCGTTGTAGCTCATGGCTGTGCCAGGCGCGTAGCCACGTGGGTTTTCGAGGAAGGCATTCAGGTTATCAGGTGTCCAGACCTCAGCGACTGCTGCGAGAGCGCCGGAGTAGTTGAAGTCGTCGTAGAATGCGACAGGACGGTTCACAACGCCGTATAGTGCAGGACCTGTACCATGCTGCCCTGCCTCAAGCGCGTGGCAAGACCGGCAGGCCCGCCAGAGACCCTCTCCGTCTTCTGCACTGGCAGATGCAAAGACCACATCGAACGGAATTTCTTCAACCACTTCCTCGACAGCGCCGGCGTCCGCGACTTCAATCACATAGGCCTGCTCTCCGTAGTGCCCGCCAGAGTGATAAATTTCCTCAGCCAGCCAAGCGCCAAGCAAAAAGACCAGGAAGGTGCTGCAAAGACCGCCCACCGCTTTTGTCATTGTCATTGTGTCGAACATGTCGCGTTCCATTCCGTTCCCAATTTTGCGGCTATGTATCCGCTTCCCACACTTGGTTGCAAGGTATAGAGCCGCGACTAAGTGCCCATTTTTTAATGTTAGCGGGTAAGGAGGACACAGTGATGGTGCAGAAGATCGCATTTCAGGGTGAATTGGGTGCCTACGGGCATGAGGCTTGTGTGACGGCCCGCCCAGATTTTGACCCACTTCCTTGCCCGACTTTCGATTCTGCCATCTCGGCTGTGCGTGATGGAGAGGCAGATCTGGGTATGATTGCAGTCGAGAATTCCACCTATGGCCGTGTCGCTGATGTGCATTCATTGTTGCCCGAAAGCGGACTGCACATCGTGGATGAGACGTTCGTCAGAGTGCACATCAATCTGCTTGGCACGCCCGGAGCATCGCTTTCGGATGTGAAAGAGGCACATGGTCATCCTGTGATCCTGCCCCAGTGCGCTGCATTTTTGAAAGAGCACGGCATCCGTGGCCGCACAAGTTCCGACAATGCACGCGCAGCCCGCGAAGTCGCTGACGGCGGTGATCCGTCTCAAGCCGCGCTGGCCTCAGAGTTGGCCGCTGACATCTATGGTCTGGAGTTGCTGGCACGCCACATTGAGGATCATGCCCGCAACACGACCCGCTTTCTCATCATGGCCCGTGATCCGGATTATACGCGACGTGGCGATCACGGCATGATGACGAGCTTTGTTTTTCGGGTCCGCAACATTCCTGCCGCGCTCTACAAGGCGATGGGCGGTTTTGCCACGAACGGCGTCAACATGACCAAGCTGGAAAGCTACATGGTCGGCGGTGATTTCATGGCAACCCAGTTCTACGCTGAAATCGAGGGTCATCCAGATGATGCCAACGTCAAGCTGGCGTTGGAAGAACTGGCTTACTTCACCGATCACTTGTTGATTATGGGTGTTTATCCAGCGGCCGCGCGCCGGCATGAAAAGGCGCACTGATCACAAATCTGCAGGTATGGCGCTGGTCATTGTGCAAACCCTGCTATCGTGGCACGCTGCGACGATACTCATCCTCGATGTCTTCTGCCATCGTGCGGACACGGCCCTTGAAACGCTTGGTAAGCTTAGCTTTCGCCAGTTTCAGTGATTGCAGCAATAACCGAGCGGTCAGCGTTTTTGCTTTGACATCAATGGACACCATCACGCGCGTCCGCGTCTGAGAAAGTGCAACCAGATCAATCTCTGTCACGGCATCAAGACCTTCGGAGCGGCTTTCGATCATGAGATTTGTCGGGTCATCCAATCGAATGATCTCTGCTTCCAGTGCGCGAGGCCGGCCCCGAAAGTCGAACTTGACGTCCCAGATTGTGCCAACATTGACGGGATCACCAGACCGCCGTGTCACGTCAGCGCCTTGCCGCATGGCGCGCTTCTCATACGTGGCGAAGTCACTCACGCGTTCGAACACCGCATTAATCGGGGCTTCGATATCTTCTCTGGTCGTAAATTTCATTAGTTCTTTCCTAATCCAACCGATCAGAGAGCCATGCCTCGAGCAGGAAATGCGCAATCGCACCTTTGCGCGCTGGCAGCATCTGAGGATGGTTTCCCGAGAACGCCAAAGACATCTCTTCACGAGACACCCATTTTGCATCCTCGATTTCCAGAGGATCAATTGTGATGTGAGTGTCGAGCGCCTCACCAGCACACCCGAACATCAAAGACGACGGAAAAGGCCATGGCTGGCTTGAAAGATAGCTTACCGCACCAACACGGATCCCTGCTTCCTCGAAGACTTCGCGCCTGACCGCAGCCTCCAATGTCTCCCCGGGTTCGACAAAGCCAGCCAAGAGCGAATACATTCCGTCAGGCCAACCCGGCGAACGGCCCATCAGAACAGCATTGCCGTGTGTGATCAACATGATGACGACGGGATCGGTGCGCGGAAAATGATGACCGCCGCAAGTGGCACAGTCCCGTTGCCAACCTGCCATCGCAAAATGGCTTTCCGCCCCACATTTGGCACAGAACCTATGCGACTGGTGCCAGCCGAAAATAGCCTTTGCGGTTGCTGCCAGTTCTGCGTCACGGCGGCCTAGCCGCGTCATGATCGCACGCAGTTCTGCAAAGACTGCGCCTTCAACTGCGGGATGGTGCTGTTCCGAGGGATCGAGAAACTGGTCAAGTGCGCTGTCATCCAGTGACGCAGGCACCCATCCTGAAAGGTCCGCCGCGAAGACCGGATTGTTTTCCTCAAGTCCCAGAAAGACAAGATCGTCAACTGCATCTTGGAGGACAGGGTGATCCAGGGCAACGCGCACCAGATCGTCGCCCGTGATCATTGGTTTGCCACGCCACAGAAGAAGCGTCGTCGCGCTTGCATGTTTGTGCAAGCCCGCCGCGTCAGCGCGGAGATGCGCAGCCCGATCAAGGCCGGACCCGCCAAATGTCACTGTCTCTGCAATTTTCATTCAGCGGAAATGCCATGGTCAGAGGGTAAGTGCAATTTGGGATGCAAATCGCGTGTGGAATTTTGCGATAATCACCCTATGGTTGCGCTGCGGGAGGAATGCCAATGATCCGCAGCGCGCGCCTAAGAATTCTGGAAACAACTGATTTGCACATGCATCTCGTTGGCTATGATTACGGTCTGGATCGCGCCGACCCCTATCGTGGTTTGGGTCCACTGGCCGATCTGATCACTGCGCGCAGGGCTGAAAGCGGCGCCACGACCCTGCTATTTGACAATGGCGACTTTCTGCAAGGCACACCGCTCGCCGACGACCTGATGCACGACGGCAGAGGCACGTCTGAACATCCGATGGCCCTTGCGCTCAATACTCTTCACTACGACGCCGTAACCCTTGGCAACCATGACTGTGACTATGGCATTGCGGCACTTTCTGGTTTTGTCAAAACACTGCGCCCCGCAGTCGTGAGCGCAAATTTGTCGGCTTCGGCAAACGATACTCCGTGGGACAGGTTCGCGATCTTGCCTCGTGATGTCATTTGCAGCGACGGAAGCCGTGCCACGATCAAAATCGGAGTGACCGGTTTTGCCCCTCCACTTGCCAGAAGTGACAAGCAATTTACCACCATCAACGCTGGGACAGCGGCGCGAGAGACGCTTCCGAGAATGCTCAAGGCTGGCGCAGACCTTGTCATTGCCCTTTGCCATGCTGGGGTCAACAATGACCACGGCGATGCGGCAGGTGCAGCGCTGTCACTGGCAGCCGAAGGCGAAGTTGATGTTCTGCTTCTGGGCCATACCCATGACCGGTTTCCTGACCTGCGACGCAAATCGTCTCTCATCGTCAACCAGCATGACGGCACGCTGCACGGCAAACCCGCTGTGATGGCAGGCGCTTACGGCACATCTTTGGGGGAAATTGATCTCGACTTGCGATATGGCCCTCAAGGCTGGCAGATCGCAGGCCATCAAGTCCGGATTCACGAAACGGGACGACACATACTGCCTTACAGTCCTGCCAGACGAGCAATCGAGAGGACGACCCTTCCGGCCCACCGCAAAACCTTGGAAAAACAAAGGATGGCTGTCGGCCACACGTCGCTGAGACTGCACAACCACTTGGCGACGGTATGCCCTGATCCTGTTGCACAACTCTTGGCAGATATCATCCGGCAAGAAGTCAAATCTAAAGTCGGTCTCACAGCGATCGCCGCAGTTGCCCCGTTTGTGCCGACGACTGCATCCGAAGGCGGGCTGACGATCGATATCCGGCCAGGAGAAATCACAGTAGGTGACGTTCAAAGGCTGTTTTCGTTTTCGGATAAACTCTGCGCCGTTCGCCGAACGGGCGCAGAGGTTGCGGCATGGCTTGAGCAAAGCGCTGGCAGGTACAACACAATCAAACAAGGCCTATTGGATCAGCCACTCTTCAACACAGACTATCCCGCTTACCACTGCGACGCGATGTATGGCCTGCGCTACAAGATCGACCTTTCAAAGGCGGCAAACCCACGCGCGACATGGCAACCACCCAAACTGCGTAAGCGACGGATAAGCGAGATCAGTTTGAACGGTGAGCCAGTCCTGCCCTCTGCATCATATATCGTCGGTACAACCGACTTCCGCGCGCGCGGCGGTGGTGGATTCAGACCTGTTGCGGAGAAAGACATCATCTGGACGTCTTCGACAAGTTTTCGCGATATCATCAATCAGTATATTGTAACCAAGACGACGTTAGAATTCACGTCACAAGACGTCTGGCAATTTCGCGAGATGCCTGAGACCTCGGCGCTGTTTCAAGGAAATTCACAGGCGACAGAGGTCATTCCTTCCGGTTCAAACATCGCTCTTGAACACGCTGACGGTCGTTTCATCCTGAACTTCTGATGACTTGCAGACTCGGATGCCCGCGACTATATCGACCATTGAGAGGTTGGCGCGGGCAGGCGCCTCGCCAACCTGGTCAGGACCGGAAGGTAGCAGCCATAACGAGCCCCGCTTGGGTCGTTGTCAGCCTCTCACCTCGCTGCTTGCGCACGCAAGCGAGATATGCCGCATCCAGCAACAGGAGGATGTTTATGATTGTCGTAAGCCATTGCCTCCGGTTCGGGGTGCGCTGAGCATTTCCCGCATCCTCGTCCGGTTCCCGTTGATCCTGATCTCAGGTCGACGCAGATTACCCTTATGACGAGGACAGATCATTGACTGACCTGACACTTGCCGACCTTGGATGGTCGCCCTTTTTTATGTCCCAACTCGAAATCGACGAGTTGGAAACCCATACTCCCGCGCGCATCACCGAAGTCCACCGTGACCGCGTGAATGCCCTTTCAGAAACTGGCCCGCTCGAACTAACGCTCGACCCCGGGATCACGACCGCGACCGTTGCTGTCGGTGACTGGGTCTTGTGCCTGCCAGACCAGCACCGGTTGACGGGCGTTCTGGAGCGACAAACTGAGCTTTCTCGCGGAACGGAATACCACACCGGCGACAAGCAATTGATTGCGGCCAACCTGAACACTTTGTTTATCACCACATCCTGCAACAACGACTTTAATCCCGCGCGTCTGGAACGCTACCTTGCGTTGGCACATGATGCGATGATCGCGCCTGTCATTCTGATCACAAAGGCGGACCAAACAGAGGACGCTGACGGCTACCGCGATCAGGCCATGTCACTCGGGCGACATCTGGAGGTCATCCTTTTGGACGCGAAGTCAGACGACATCACCGAAATTCTGGGGCCTTGGTGTGGCAAAGGCCAGACGATCGCCCTGACTGGCTCGTCCGGTGTTGGAAAAACGACGATTGCCAACGCGCTTACCGGTGGGGCGGCATTGACCCAAGACATCCGCGAGGATGACGCCCGTGGACGTCATACTACAACCGCACGCTCGTTGCATCGCATGAAAGCTGGTGGTTGGCTGATAGACACACCCGGCATGCGCGGGTTGGGCGTCGCTGAGGTCGCGTTCGGTATTGATGCGACCTTCCCCGAGATTTCCGAACGCGCCGCGCAATGCAAGTTCCGAGACTGCGCACATGAAACTGAACCGGGCTGTGCCGTGCAGGCGGCGATTGCGTCTGGCGAAATCGACCCAGAGAGACTGCGGCGTTTCAACAAACTCAAACGTGAAAATGCGCAAGCGACAGAAACAATTGCGCAGGCCCGCGACCGGTCCAAGAAATTCGGCAAAATGGTCAAGAGCGCCATGCAGACTAAAAAGAAAAACCGCTAAAGCCGCTCCGGGGCGTCATCCTGCGTTGCCCAGTCCATCTGTGCGTCAGTCTCAATGGCACACGGCCTTGCCCGTCTCAGACGGGCAAGCGCTGCTTGGGGTTCCTCCCCAGCGGCAATCATCAGCCGCAAACATATCATGCCAGAACGGCCACAGCCGCCAAAGCAATGCACGAGGACCTTGCCGCCTACATTGAATGTGCGAAGGGCCTGTTTGCGCGTCTCAGACCAATGATCTTTCAAGGGCACACCCATGTCCGGGACAGGAAAATGCACCCACTCAATGCCCTCATTGGTCAGATCTGCACCAAGTGTGCCTGCGCCCTTTCGGTCCAACTCTGCCTGCAAGGTCATTGTTACAACCAAATTTGGCTTCCAAGCCATCAGGTGGAGCCAATCGGTATAATAGTGCCGCGTCCGACCAGGCATTGGTGAAATTGCCAACGTACCGTTTCCACAAGGAAAATCGTAGATTGCAAATGCATCCAACACGTCAGCTCCGGCTATTGCTTCACATTCAAAACTCGGTCCGGTGCGCCGACACCAGACGGTAGACCTTCTTACGCCCTGCCCCTAGTCTAAACCAACCACGATTCCTGTCCAAAGGCTCCAATGTCCGAAACACCACAATATCAAGTCCTGGCCCGCAAATACCGACCGGAAACCTTTGCGGACCTTGTAGGACAGGCTGCAATGGTCAGAACGCTGCGCAACGCCTTTGCCGCAGACCGGATCGCGCAAGCTTTTATCATGACTGGCATCCGCGGAACCGGAAAAACCACCACGGCGCGGATTATCGCCAAGGGCATGAACTGCATCGGCCCTGATGGTCAGGGCGGACCGACGACCGACCCTTGCGGCCAGTGCGAGCATTGCGTCGCAATCATGGAAGGCCGCCATGTGGACGTGATGGAAATGGACGCCGCATCGCGCACCGGCGTTGGTGATATCCGCGAGATCATCGACTCCGTGCACTACCGCGCCGCCTCTGCCCGCTACAAGATTTACATCATTGACGAGGTGCACATGCTCTCCAAGAACGCGTTCAACGCGCTTTTGAAGACGCTTGAGGAACCGCCCGCCCACGTCAAATTCATCTTCGCTACGACCGAAATCCGGCAGGTCCCGGTGACAATCCTCTCTCGGTGCCAGCGCTTCGATCTGCGCCGGATCGAACCTGAGACACAAATCGCTCTGCTTCGTAAGATTTCAGATTCAGAGGGTGCCGAAATTACGGATGAAGCGCTTGCGCTGATCACCCGCGCGGCCGAAGGCTCTGCACGTGACGCGCAGTCGTTGCTGGATCAAGCGATCAGCCATGGCGCAGGCGAAACCACCGCCGATCAAGTCAGAGCGATGCTGGGGCTGGCGGACCGCGGTCGTGTCCTCGATCTGATAGACATGATCTTGAAAGGTGAAGCTGCCGCCGCTTTGACGGAATTGTCCGAACAATACGCAGACGGCGCTGATCCCATGGCCGTCCTACGCGATTTGGCCGAAGTCTGCCATTGGATTAGCGTCATCAAGATCACTCCCGAAGCGGCAGAAGATCCGACGGTAAGCCCTGATGAAAGGGTCCGCGGGCAGCAAATGGCAAACGATCTGCCGATGCGGGTCTTGTCACGGATGTGGCAGATGCTGCTGAAATCGCTGGAAGAGGTCGCCAATGCTCCCAACGCGATGATGGCCGCTGAAATGGCTGTGATCCGCCTTACGCATGTCGCCGACCTGCCGACACCGGAAGAGCTGGTGCGCAAATTGCAGGATGCAACACCACCGCCCCCCGGAGGCGGCCCTGGTGGGGGACGCTCTGCACCGACCGGTCATCAGCAGCCAACAGGTTCGGGGTTGCCTGCACCGACCCACACTGGGCCAAGAGGCCCCTCTGCCCCGGGCTCCCAGACTGCAGTTGCCGTCGCATCAGATGCGCTCCAGCATTACGCGCGTTTCGAGGATGTCGTCGCTTTGATCAGACGCCACCGTGATGTCAAACTGCTGGTCGAGGTTGAAACCGGACTAAGACTTGTCAGCTACCAGCCAGGCAGGATTGAGGTGAACCCGACCGATGATGCCGCGCCGGATCTGGTCGGGCGGCTGGGTGCCAGACTGCAAGCGTGGACAGGGAACCGCTGGGCGATCAGCGTAGCTGCAGGTGGCGGTCCGACAATCGCCGAGACACGCGACGCCGCCGAAAACGCCCTTCGGGTGGAGGCGGAGAACCACCCCCTTGTCCAAGCAGTCATTGCTGCGTTTCCCAAGGCCAAAATCACCGAAATCCGTACCGAGGCAGAAAAAGCACAAGACGCTGCCGAGGACGCACTGCCCGAAGTGGATGAGGAATGGGACCCCTTCGACGACGACTGACCCTTGCGGCGGGACTCTGCGCTATTGCCGTGCCGGCCCAAGCGCAAACCTGTGCAGAATTGCGACCGGGCTGGGACGGCACACCGGTGTCGGCCTTTCAGGAACTGGTTTTTCTGGCGCAATCGCCCATTGTCCTGATCCTGATCCTGCTGACCGCTGTTGCCCTGCGCTTTCGCAGTGAATGGGGCGGATTGGCGTGCGTCGTTGGATGGAGCATCGCGACCTATCTCGTCACAGACTGGAGCGGCGGCAGCGCGACAGGGACTGCGGCAGCAACCGAAGGATGCGTCGGAAGCCCTGTTCTCTTCATTACGTTTGCTGCCGCCTTATGTATCGGTGTAGTGCTCTACACAGCGCCGCTCGGCAAACGAAAGCAGAATTAGGAGACCCAACATGCTCAAAGGACTAGGTGGTCTTGGCGATATGGCCAAGATGATGAAACAGGCGCAGGAAATGCAAACCAAGATGGCCCAGATGCAGGATGATCTGGCAAACATCATGGTCACCGGGGAAAGCGGTGCAGGCCTTGTGAAGGCAACTGCGACAGCAAAGGGCGAACTCAAGGCGCTCGATATTGACCCCTCCATCTTCAATGGCGACGACAAAGAGGTGGTCGAGGACCTGATCCTCGCAGCCATCAAAGACGCGCAGTCAAAGGCAGCAGAGCGCTCTAAGGAAGAAATGGGTAAAATGGCCGAGGCGATGGGTCTGCCACCGGGAATGAATCTGCCCTTCTGATCCTTTCACCTTCGAGAATACATCCGCGCAAGGGATAAACACTGTTGGGAGTGTCCGAGACACAGATGAGCAACGGCACCGAAGACCTCGACAATCTGATCGCACTGATGGCGAAGCTGCCGGGTCTGGGGCCACGCTCGGCCCGTCGCGCGGTCTTGCATTTGATCAAGAAACGGTCGCTCTTGCTGCTGCCACTTGCCGATGCAATGCAGACTGTCGGGGCGAATGTGCGTGAATGTCTGAACTGCGCAAACATCTGCACAGGCGATCTTTGTGATATCTGCCAATCCGAAAAGCGCGCAAATGGCCAAATCGCCGTCGTCGAAGACGTGGCCGATCTGTGGGCGATGGAGCGTAGTGCCGTCTTCAAGGGGCGTTATCACGTTCTGGGCGGCACACTTTCGGCGCTTGATGCGATCGGGCCGGATGAGCTTCGCATCCCCAAACTTGTTGACCGGATCAAGACGGAAGAGGTGACGGAAGTCATCCTTGCTTTGGGTGCGACGATCGACGGTCAAACCACAGCGCATTACATCGCGGATCAGCTGCCGGGGATAACCGTGACCTCACTTGCACAAGGTGTGCCGGTCGGCGGCGAGCTCGATTACCTCGATGACGGCACGATCACCGCGGCTCTGAACGCCCGCAAGTCACTTTGATGAATGCTTTGAGAGTTCTTCAGCTAACAGATCGAAGACGATCCTGATCCGCTTGCTTGTGCGCAGTTCACGATGTGTGGCGAGCCAGACAGGGAACCTGATGGGCGGCTGATCTTTCAGGATTTGCTGGACACCTTCAACTCTCGGTGCGAATTCAATCGGACCAACCAATATTCCGAGCCCTGCGAGCATCATCTCCCACATTACAACGCCGCTGTCCGAGGTTGCCTGAAACTGGTCGGCCTCAATTGCGACACCTTGCGCAGCAAGGAAACTCAGCATTTCGGCGGTATCACGCGGTCCGACAAAACTGTGTCGCGCCAACTCAGCAGGCGTCTTTGGAACGCCGTGTTGTTCCAGATAACGAGTTGCAGCGTAATAACCCGCATGGGCATCCCGCATCTGTCGGGCAATCAAGTCGGGTTGCTCTGGGCGCACGTGCCTGATGGCAATATCGGCATCGCGACGGGTGAGGTTCTCCAAACGGTTCGAGGCGACAACTTCAACGGCTATCCCAGGAGCCTCTTGGCGGAGACGCATCAAAGCTGCAGGTAGAAACCCAACCGCCATCAGATCATTCGCGGTGATGACAACACGGCCGGCGATTTCTTCTGACTGTCCCGCTGCAACCATCGAAACACGGCTAGCGGCATCTCCCATCGCTTGCACATGTTCCAGCAGATCGCGGGCTGCTGCTGTCATCTCGAAACGCCGCCCAGCGCGTTCGAAAAGCGTGAGCTTGAGGTCGTTTTCCAAGGCAGCAATTTGGCGCCCTACGGTCGGTTGCGTTGAACCAAGTGACCGAGCGGCAGCACTCAGAGACCCTTCCTCTGCCGTTGCGAGGAAGGCTCTGATTTGGTTCCAGTCGAATGAGACAGTGCGCCAATTCATACGTACTTGTATATGTGATCGCAGAATTTATACAATTTATATTCAATTACCGAATGGATAGGGTGCCCGCAGCGATACGGTGAGGTGCAGGCATGAGCACGGCAGATTTCTGGGATAAGGCGGCGGAAAAATATGCCGCGTCAAAGATCAAGGACGAAAATGCGTACGAAGATACGCTGGAGAGAACCCGAGGCTTTCTCAAGAAAGATGACCATCTGCTCGAGGTCGGCTGTGGCACAGGCACGACGGCGCTCAAGCTCGCCAAGGATGTGGCACGCATAACCGCCACAGATGTCTCTTCGGGTATGTTGGACATCGCTGAGAAGAAACGACAGGACGCCGGCGTTGAGAATGTTCACTTCATAAAGGCCGAGGTCATGACTGACATGCCAGATGCACCGTTTGATGCCGTTTTTGCCTCAAGCATTCTGCATCTGGTTGATGACCTTGACGCAACGCTGGCGCATCTTTTCTCACTACTGAAACCGGGCGGGTATATGGTATCCAAAACGACCTGCCTTAAACAGATGAGCATCCTTATTCCACCGATGATCAAGGTCATGCAGGCTTTCGGCAAGGCACCAGCAGTTCTGGTCTTCAGCGCCGATGAGCTTGAAAGCGCATTCACGCGTGCCGGATTCACACTCATCGAGACACGCTACTTTGGAAAGAACCGCGCGGCTCGGTTTATTGTTGCCAAGCGTCCTCAGTAAAAAACGCGCGAACCGTAATGGATCGCGCGTCATTTTCGTTAAGTCGGACTGATAGAATCAATCGTCGTCTTTGTCGCTCTCGTCGCTGTCGGGCAAGTTGAAGAAGCTATCTGCATCGGTGATGTCGCGATCATCCGTTGCATCATCCTCATCTTCTGCCTCATCACGCGGATCGGACAGGCTGAAGGTTTCCAGACCGGCCATCGCACTCGGCATCTTTGGCTCCGCAGGCATACCAAGTGACTGCTCCGTGCTGACAAGTTTGCGACGCTCGTCATCGGACATTGCCTCGCCTTCCTTGGCCTTCTTGGCGTTTGCCTTCTGGACGGCCGCATCAAGCTCTGACTGTTTGCAGAGCCCCAGCGCAACAGGATCAATCGGCTCAAGGTTGTTGATGTTCCAATGGCTGCGATCACGAATGGCCTGAATTGTCGGCTTTGTGGTGCCCACAAGTTTCGAAATCTGCCCATCTGAAAGTTCGGGATGAAACTTGACCAGCCAGTAGATGGACGCTGGGCGATCTTGGCGCTTTGACAGAGGCGTGTAGCGTGGACCACGGCGCTTTTCCTCACCTTCAGCTGCCGCATAGTATTTCAGCTTCAGCTTGTGGAGCGGATCCGCTTCACCCTTATCAATCTCTTCTTGTGTCAACTGGTTGTTCGCGATCGGGTCAAAACCTTTCACACCTACAGCCACGTCACCATCAGCAATGCCTTGCACCTCAAGCTCATGAAAACCGCAGAAATCCGCAATCTGCCTGAAGGTCAGTGTAGTGTTGTCGCAAAGCCAGACCGCAGTGGCTTTTGCCATAATCGGTTTACCAGACATTTTTCTCTCCATCCTTTCAACGGACAAGCCTCTCCCGCGCCCCGGATTTGGGCAGACCGCCTTGGCAGTCGGGTTCGCGCATTGTCGGGGAACTTGCAGCGTATATAGTCTTGGAAAAGCCGATATGAAAGATCAAAATGCGCGCTCTGATTTTTGCACTCTCACTGTGGGCCGCACCCCTGCAGGCCCAGGATCGTGCAGGTGAATTTGACTATTTCGTTATGGCGCTTTCATGGTCTGCCAATTGGTGCGCGCGCGAAGGCGACGCACGCAATTCGCCGCAATGCGATCCCGAAAACGACTTTGGTTGGATTTTGCATGGTCTTTGGCCGCAGTATGAAAGTGGTTATCCGGAATACTGTCGGACCAGCGCCGCCCCTCCAAGCAGGGCCGACACCGCGGCTATGGCCGATATAATGGGAACGTCTGGATTGGCGTGGCACCAATGGCGCAAACACGGCGTCTGCAGCGGACTGAGTTCGGAGGCTTACTTCGATCTGTCGCGCCAGGCATATAGCGTGGTCAATCGACCAGAGGTATTGCGGCGACTGTCGGGCGAGGTGACCCTGCCCGCCAGCCTGATTGAGGACGCTTTTTTGCATGACAATCCGATGCTTTCGGCTAACCAGATTACAATTACCTGCCGAGAAGGTTATATTCAGGAGGCACGCATCTGCCTGACACGCGAGTTGGACTTCCGTGATTGTGGGGCCGACGTCAGGCGAGATTGCGCCTTATCTGACGCGACGTTCCTGCCGATGCGCTAAATGAAAAAGCACCGACTGGTGCGGTGCTTTCCAAGTCTTACGCGACCCTAGACCTTACGCGTCGGGCGCCATCGGCTCTGGATCAGAGGCGACCATGGTTCCGTCTTTCAGCATGATTTCGCCACGTGTGTCCTGGCACTTTGGTGTTCCATCGCGGTTCAGGCGTGGCGTCATGAAGCCCTCAAGGCCATCGTCGATATACCAGTGCTGGCAACCGTCGGGGTCGATCCAGACATTTGCTACACCATCGGTCAGAAACCCACCATCAATGCCGCCATCCACAATGTCATTGGCGTCGCCCGTGCGCTCACATGCGACGAGAGCCGTGGCTATAAATCCGAGGATAAAAATCCGCTTTAATACCATGTCCAAACTACCACCCTGTTTTTGTGCGATTCGCACTTTCGTAATTGGCCTGACTTTATGTGGCGCAGCGAAACAGGTCCACAACATCGCCGCGTTTAAGGCTGCTGCGCGATGAATCTGCCCCTTCAGGTTGCAATGAGCCGATCCTAGGCTGCACCCACCGCATCATCTGCCGCAATTTCGCGCGTCAGGGGGCTGTCGGCATATTCCAGAGGCTCGATGACGGAAAAGTGGTGCTCGCGCTCAGTGATCACCTGTTTCGCGTCCCATGCATCCGTCAGCGCCTGCGCCTGTTCCAAGAATGCCGGACGTTCATCTGCTCCGACCCAAACCGTTTTCGCATACGGCGGGGCAGGCAAATGTATCGGACTTTCCGCAGCGGCTTCCTCTTCATCAATCTTCAGGTCTGCATTCATCGAAGTCCGCATCAAAGGGGCAAGATCGGCGACCGGCGAGACTGAAACAACCTTCTCCAAACGTTCTTGCCATCGGGCACCGAGACGGGGTGCGGTCACACGCGCGACAAGCTGACCGCCAGCAGAGTGGCCAATGAGCCGGATCGGTCCGGGAATGCGTGCAGCAGCAAAAGCGATAGCCCGGTTGATTTGGTCGCCGATCTCCGAAATTCGGACATCTGGACAGAGGTCATATGACGGCATTGCCACAGACCATCCATGCGCCAACGGTCCTGCAGCCAGGTGCGACCAGAAGTTTTTGTCAAAGCGCAGCCAATACCCGCCGTGCACAAAGACGATCAGCCCCTTGGGCAGCCGCGCAGGATGAAACAGATCACACCTTTGCCGGCTGGTTTCGCCGTAAGGAAGATCAATCTCACAGGTCGCTATTTCGCGGAATGCAGCGGCGGCTTGCGCCCATTTATCCGGATAATCATTGCCTCCGGGAATATACGCCGCATTTGCATAGGCATCATCCAATTCCATCCGTCGCCCCTTTACGTTCCGGTCGCTGATGGGTCAGATAGCGCCGTTAACCTAGGGAGGCCACTATGCGCGATGACACGACACAATTGAAGTCTCTACTTTCCCGCAGCGAGCTGCTTTGCGAGCAGGCATATGTCGCCGGGGAATGGGTCGATGCGAAATCCGGCGCGACGTTTGACGTAACAAACCCTGCGCGTGGGGACGTGATCGCCAAAGTGCCCGACCTTTCACGCGAAGAAACGGCTCAAGCCATTGCAGCAGCGGAAGATGCGCAACGGGACTGGGCCGCACGCCCAGCAAAAGAGCGTGCGTCGCTTTTGCGAAAGTGGTTTGATCTCACCATGGCCAATCAGGAAGATCTGGCTATCATCATGACGGCGGAACAGGGAAAGCCTCTGTCAGAAGCGCGTGGCGAAGTGTCTTACGGCGCGTCTTTCATCGAATGGTTTGCCGAAGAGGCAAAGCGCATCTACGGCGAAACGATCCCGGGGCATATGGCCGACAAGCGGATCACGGTGATCCGCCAACCTGTTGGTGTTGCCGCCGGCATCACACCTTGGAACTTCCCCAATGCCATGATTTCGCGGAAAGCCGCCCCTGCCCTCGCCGCGGGATGCTCGTTCATCATTAAACCATCAGAGCTGACCCCATTGTCTGCACTTGCCATGGCGAAGCTTGCGGAAGAAGCCGGTCTTCCAAAGGGATTGTTCTCGGTCATCACGTCTTCGTCGTCTTCTGACATCGGCAAGGAGTTCTGCGAAAATCCGAAGGTGCGCAAACTGACGTTCACTGGCTCAACGCAGGTTGGGCGCATCCTGTTGGCGCAAGCCGCTGATCAGGTCATGAAGTGCTCGATGGAGCTTGGCGGCAATGCCCCATTCATCGTCTTTGATGACGCGGATCTGGACGCAGCGGTTGAGGGTGCGATCGCATGTAAGTTCCGCAACAATGGGCAGACCTGTGTCTGCGCGAACCGCATTTATGTTCAGTCCGGCGTTTACGACGCGTTTGCTGAGAAATTCAAAGCGGCCGTTGAGAAGCTGACTGTTGGCGACGGCATGGACGAGGGCACCAACTTAGGGCCGCTGATTGAACCCAAGGCCGTCGATAAGGTGCAAAAGCACCTCGAAGATGCGCTTTCCAAAGGCGCAGAAATCCTGACAGGCGGCAAACCGCACGATCTTGGCGGACAGTTCTTTGAGCCGACCATTGTCGCACAAGCGACGCAGGATATGCTTGTGAGCACAGATGAGACATTTGGACCTTTTGCGCCACTCTTCCGCTTTGAAGATGAAGATGACGTGATCCGCATGGCCAATGACACCATTTTCGGGCTCGCCTCCTATTTCTATGCCAAGGATATCAGCCGTGTGACCAAGGTCGCAGAGGCCCTTGAGTATGGCATCGTAGGTGCAAACACTGGGATTATCTCGACTGAGGTCGCGCCATTTGGCGGTGTGAAGCAATCAGGTCTTGGGCGGGAAGGATCACGTCACGGGATCGAGGAATACCTCGAAATGAAATACATCTGCACGAGCGTCTGATCGCACAACGCACTATGAATTTCGCATTTCTGATTTGACGCCGCCAAGGATTGACCTCTGGGCGGCGTCTCATCACCGTAATGCGTATGACAACCAGTGATCTTGATCTTGCAACTGCGGCAGCGGCAGGCGATGCGGCAGCCTTTTCGAGCTTGCTTGAACGCCACTATGACAGCCTTTTCCGGCTCGCTTTTCGGCTGACCGGTAGCAAAGCCGAGGCCGAAGACCTCACGCAGGACGTCTGTCTTGCGCTTCCCACAAAGCTGAAAAATTTCAGCGGGCAAGCGAAGGTGAGCACGTGGCTCTACAGAGTCATGGTGAATGCAGCGCATGACCGACGGCGCAAACAGAGCCGTTCGGCAAAACTGGCCAAAGGTTGGGGTGATTGGGAAAAAAACCGTGCCTCAGCGAATGCAGAAACGGCCGCTCAGATCGATTGGTTGCATCAGGCAATGACGATACTTTCGCCAGATTTGCGCGACACTCTCGCGCTCGTCCTTGATGATGTCACCCATAAAGACGCAGCCGACATCCTCGGCGTGTCCGAAGGCACCGTTAGTTGGCGCATTTCGAAAGCAAAGAGAACGTTGAGAGAAGCGCACGCCAAGGAGGATCGGATATGACCCGACCAGATGATGACCTGATCGCACTCAAGCGCGCTTTTGAGGAGACAACGCCGGTTCCGCAACCACAAAAACGCATGCAAGACATTGCACAAGCCGAAGCTGTGTTCAAATCCATGCACGCAAGTGCCGCCAAGAAAATACCCAGCAGGCGTTTCTCCTGGAAAGCTCTTGGTGCAGGTCTTGGCGGTCTCACGACCGCAGCCGTAGCATTGGTGTTGGTCATCCCGCCACAGCAACAGGTTTCGATTCCAGAAAACGCAGTTGTTTCCTCCGCTGAAAGCCGCGCCGCCATGCCGTTAGAAGGAGCGTCGCTCGCCGACGAAAGCGCCGTCGAAGAATTGGCCGAAGAACGAATGGCAACGCCTCAAGCTGCGCCCGGCACCTTCGCCACCGCTGAAGACAGTCAATCGCTACGTGCTGCGCCAACTGATCAAGTTGCTGCACTTCGCAGCACGCTTGAAAGCGGAAGACTCCCAGTTGCAGGCGACCTTGACGCGCAGCGGCTTCTGACCGCCCTGACAAGCGACGTGAATCCATTACCGTCTGCGCGTTATGCGCTTCCTTGGTCAGATGATGTCATATTGTTGGATGCCGGCGCATACGCATCGCCTCGGTTTACGTTGTCTTTGGAAGTTGCGGAGGAACCACCTCTTGTCGACTTAAAAGCGGCCCTTCCAGACATTCGCATGGTCGCAGCAATCGCAGGTTTCGCCGCGCTTCTCGAGAGTGGAGAAACTGATCTCAATGACTGGAGCTATGCTGATGCTCTGAACATTGCGGAAGAAGTCGGAGACGACTTCTCAGGCTCATCAGGTCGGATCGTCCTCGAACTTTTGCGCAACGCGCTGCAAATCGCGACTTCTTCGCCCTAAGCCTCTTCACGTGCTGCGGGCAGGATATCCTGCTCGATCAGGCGTTTCAGGTCGCCGAAGTAGCCCCCGGAGCGGGCAGGACGTGTTGGGTCAGAGGTAATCGCGCAGGTCAGCCCGATTTGCGGTGCTACGCAAATAATCTGACCACCGTATCCACGCGCAAGTGCATACGGGATCTCATCCGCCTGCCCCAGGAACCACCCGTAGCCATAGTCCAATCCTGAAAACGGTGAGCGGGTGCGCGGTTCAAGCGAACGTGTCACCCAGCTTTGGCTCAGGACACGCACGCCATCGAAAGCGCCGTTCAGACGATATAGCTCACCAAACCGGACCATACCTTCAAGTGTGAGGGCCATTTCGTTGCCACCCAGATAGCGCCCCTGTGGATCGCGCGTCCATGCGGGGATTTCTATCCCAAGCGGGTTCCCAAGCCTTTCTCGGGCCAAATCGAGAAGAGATTGGCCAGAGACCTCTGACAGCACGGCGCCCAGAATATGGAAGCTCCCCGTCGAATACTGCATCCCCGTGCCAGGTTCAGCAATAATCGGCCGCGCAAGTGCATTGGCAACCCAGTTGCGACTACTGACCCACCCCCCATAGTTGCGGCCCGATGTGCGTTCGAGACCGGCCTGCATGGTCACCAGATCCTCAATTGTGATCTGAGACACACGCGGATCAGCGTCTGAAGGGATCAGTTGCGGCGCGACGTCGCCAAGGCGATCCGTTACGCTCGATAGCTCCCCACGGTCGATGGCCGCGCCCGTCAGTGCAGCCACAACGGTCTTTGACACCGACTTAATAGGAACCAACCGTCCCATTTCAGGCCCGCGAAAGACTGCCGAAAGGCGCGTCTCACCGGCCTGCCTGATGAGGATCGCGTGACATTGATCGAAGGCCGCAGCTCTGTCTGCGATGGCCTGCCAGGGGTCTGATTGCGCAATTGCGGGCGCTGCAAGCGACGCGGCAATGCCTGACAAAAGTGTGCGGCGGGAAATAAGATGTGTATTGAACATAGGCCAAACCTAGCGGCCAATTGGCCAAGCACCATGCACATTTACGTGCGTGGATGAAGGTAGGCTTCTGCCTCATAAAAGTCGCGCAGTGTCTGGCCTTTTTCGGCGCGAAATCGGTTGCAAGTCTTGACAGAAGCAATGCGGTCGAGCCGAAACATCCGAAAGTCTGCTCTGAGTTCACACCAACAGACCGCTGTCCAGACTTTACCCCAAAACCAGACCCCCAAAGGCCGTACCGTCCGGTTGGTAACCTGCTCGCGCTCGTCCGCATAAGCAATTTCAAGTCGTGTTTGCGTCTCTGCTGCAGCCTCGAACACATCCAGATAGTCACGCCACTGCCCTTGGGATGCATAGCCCTCTAACGCATGGACTTTAACCTGACCCACCTTGGCGCGTGCGGCTTCGGGCAAAACCGCGTCAATCTTGATCAAAGCCTCCTGTGCTGCTGAGGCCATCTTGGTGCCACCCCAAGCCTGCAGGACACGTGCGCCTGACACCAGCGCCACGATCTCGTCATGGGTAAACATCAGTGGTGGCAAGTCGTATCCGTCACGCATGAGATACCCAACGCCTGCCTCGCCCTCGATGGGCACGCCAGACCCGATCAAATGGGCGATATCGCGGTAGATAGTTCGCGGCGTCACCTCCAGTTTTTCGGCAAGTTGCGCTGCAGTGGTCAGCCGACCGCCTCTCAGGAATTGAAGTATCTGAAAGAGGCGGTCAGCACGTCGCATCAGGCGGACGCCTCAAACAAACCGATGGAGTTGCCATCGATATCTCGTGCATAAACGAAACGGCCCGTCGGGAGCGGGATCGGCGGGCTCACAACTTCACCACCCGCGTTCTTACACCGCGCGATCCCGTCTTCCAGGCTATCGGGCAATGCCAGATGAACCGTGTTGCCACTGTCTGGTGCCGGTTTTCCCGGATAAAGATGAGCCCCTGACTTGTTCTGCATCCCGCCGAGGTCGGCCATTGGATTGGGGCCCTCGTTGTTGATCTCCATCTCATATCCAAAGACCTTGCTGTAAAACGCAACGGATTTCTCGAGGTCAGTCACCGGAATTTCCGCCCAGACAACGATATCGCGATCAGCCATGTTTCATCTCCTTTTCTGGTTGATGGAGACACGTAGAACATAGCCCTGCTGACAGCATTATGTCAGCATGTTTTCAGTAGCCCTCCTTAGCCTGCTCTTGCACGCCACTGCGCTTGTGACGACTTGTTTTCTTGCTAGATTGAGGTCGGCTCAGGAAACCCTTTCGTTTGTATGAAGACGCCAAGATGCTCATTTGCAAGCTGCTGTTTGTTTTCTAAGCTAACGGTCAAAGAGGATTGCGCGTGAAACAGCTTGTCCATTTTCTTGTTGGTCTATTCATGCCCTTGATCTTGATCGCGGGCGGTGCGGGCGTCATTGGCATTGGAATGACTTATGACATCGTTGCCCTGGCCTGGGCTGGGCTGGCTATGATTGCCGCTGGGATCGTCTGGGGGCTGGTGTTGTACTTCTGGGCGGATAGCGGCCTCTGGTGACCGGCTGACGCCGCGTCCAGCTTGTCAGAAACGATAGCAATTCCTAGCCTGACAACCCGAAAGCAAGGGGGCTCAGATGATCTCGACGTTACGCATTCTTATCCATATGGGCAGCTTGCAACGGCTTGCACCGTTCTGGCTGGCAGGCATCATTCTTCTTAGCTTGAATTTCCAGGTATGGATGATCGCGGCGCTCGCTTATGGCGTCGTGATGCAGTTCTTCGTTGAATACCTGATGCACAGGTTCTTGCTGCACCGCGAACCTCCGACAGAGCAGAGCATTTTCAACGCGCTCTATCGCAGCCATATCGGTCACCACGAGTTTCCGTCTGATGCCGAATTTTTTACCGGCGATGACCACTGGTATCCGGTGCGGTTCGGATTGATCTCAACGGCGATCCATACGCTTGTTCTCTGGCCGTTTCTTGGTCTTACGACCGCTGCGATGACAGCTTACATCATCCTCTTTGTCGGGTCTGTCAGTGCCTTCGCGTTCTATGAATACTGTCACACCTTGGCACATCTGAACGTCAAGAAGGGTTGGTTTGGGCAACGGGTCACGCGCAGCCATCTGGCGCATCACTTTCAGGATCACGATGCAACATTTCACGTCAGCTTCGGTATGGGCTGGATTGACCGGCTCTTTGGCACCCCCCACGACCCGGAACTGGCTCGCGCACGCTATAACCGCGATACAATCCTTTCGATGGGTATGGACCCAGAGGATTTGCGTCTGGTGACAGCAAGAAAAGCCTATGGCATCACCAAGATGCCGCGAAATGCGAAGAATGCCTGATCAGGGCAGTTCTGCCGAAGGAATGATCGGGAAGAACTCGCCAGCAGATCGAAGACCGAACCATTGGGTGCCATCGTGCGTTTCGTGCTCACCTATTTCGACAAGCCTGTAGAAGGACTTGCGATCAATCAACGCTTCAAGATTGGCGCGTACCAAGACATAGGGTGAAGGTTCACCAGTTGAGGGGTCGCGCACGACACGGATCGGGTGGTCAGGGCCAGATTCTACGAAATCGCCAACGTTTGTCTCAAATACAAGTGTATCGCCCTCGCGGTTAAAATCGACGGCAACAAAAGGGGCATCGTCAACGGTAATCCCCACTTTCTCAACCGGAGTGACGAGGACATAGTCGTCCCCGTCTTTACGCAGGATGGTCGAAAAGAGCCTGACCAACTCCGGCCGACCAATCGGTGTGCCCATGTAAAACCATGTCCCGTCCCGCGCGATCTTCATGTCGAGGTCGCCGCAATGCGGTGGGTTCCACAGATGCACCGGCGGCAAGCCCTTCTTCGTGGCGGCACGCGCGCTGGACGCAAGGCTTTCTGCTGAAGGGGTCACAATCTTTTGTGTGGTCATTGCTTTTGCCATTGGGTGAGATGCGATTATCTGTTCAGATAAAGATATAGATCAATGGGAGGAAAGTCATGGCCGAGGACGCAGATCTGGTTGCTGAAATCGAGGCACTCGGCACCAAGCTTGCCGCCGCCCGAGACAGCATTTCTGCCCGCTTTATTGGTCAGGAACGGGTGGTTGACCTCACACTTTCAGCGCTGATCTGTGGTGGACACGCAGTTCTGATCGGATTGCCCGGCTTGGGGAAAACCCGCCTTGTTGACACACTCTCGACCGTGATGGGTCTGAAGGGAAACCGCATTCAATTTACGCCAGACCTGATGCCTGCAGATATTCTTGGATCCGAGGTTCTTGAAACAGGTGAGGACGGAAAGCGCGCTTTTCGGTTCATTGAAGGTCCGATTTTCTGTCAGTTGCTGATGGCTGATGAAATCAACCGCGCATCGCCACGGACACAATCGGCATTGCTGCAGGCCATGCAGGAAAAAGAGGTGACCATTGCTGGCGAGCATCGGGCACTTGGCGTGCCGTTCCATGTGCTCGCGACGCAAAACCCGATTGAACAGGAAGGCACCTACCCGCTGCCTGAGGCGCAGCTAGACCGCTTCCTTGTCCAGATCGACGTGCCCTACCCGGATCGTCATACAGAGAAAGACATTCTGATTGCCACCACTGGGGTGGCCGAAGCGAAGGCACAGCCTGTCTTTTCTTCCGACGAATTGCTGGCCGCCCAAACGCTGCTGCGCCGGATGCCTGTTGGCGACAACATTGTCGAATTGATCCTTAACTTGGTCAGGGCGTGCCGCCCTAGCGATGAAACCGCACCGGATATCATCCGCCAGAATGTCAGTTGGGGTCCGGGACCACGTGCCGCGCAAGCGTTGATGCTGACCGTCAGGGCGCAAGCCCTGTTGGATGGGCGACTTGCTCCGTCAGCCGAGGATGTACGCAAAATGGCGGTTCCCGTTCTTGAGCATCGGATGGCGTTGTCTTTTGCCGCCAGAGCACGGGGCGAAAACATTCACCATGTCATCAATTCCGCTGCCGACCAATTCACGACCGTTTCAGCGGCTGCATGACGGAACCGCTCGCCCTCAGGTCTGACGCAGAGGCGCTCGCTGCGCCTTTACCGCCTCTTTTGGCGGAGGCCGAGCATTTGGCGACGACGGTTCTTCTGGGGGATCATGGCAGAAAGCGTGCTGGCACGGGTGACACGTTCTGGCAGTACCGGCCAGCACAACCACATGACTCCGCCAGACAAATCGACTGGCGTCGGTCCGCACGCGCCGACGCCAACTTTGTGCAAGACAAAGAATGGCAGATTGCGCAGTCGATTGTCCTGTGGGTCGATCAGGCAGCATCGATGCGGTTTTCCTCAGACCCCGATTTGACAACAAAAGCCATGCGGGCGCGATTGCTTGGCCTTGCCACAGCGATTTTGCTTGTGCGCGGCGGCGAGAGGGTCGGCCTGACCGGGCTTCGCCTTCCGCCCCGTCGCGGGCGTGGCCAGTTGATGACGATGGCCCAGCTTCTGAGCGAAGATGGCGCGGCCGATTTTGGCGCGCCGGAGCCGCAAGGGATGCTGCCGCACTCTCGTGCCTTATTCATCAGTGATTTCCTTGGCGATATCACGGCCGTCGAGGAGGCTTTGACGCGCGCGGCAGACCGCGGCATCGGTGGCGCGATGCTTCAGATCCTTGATCCGCAGGAAGAGGCATTTCCTTTCGATGGTCGCACGATTTTCGAGAGTATGACAGGTGCTTTGACCCACGAGACGTTGAAAGCGAAAGACTTGCGGGACCGCTATCTCGACAGGTTGGCTGCACGCAAGGACCGGCTGAATACCTTGGCCCGTGCAACCGGTTGGCAGTTCCAGACGCATCATACGAATGAAAGTGCTGCAAACGCTCTGTTCTGGCTCTTTGGCGCGATGGAGCATCAGAGATGACGCGCGATGGTCTTTCCGCAGCAGCGATGGTTTCAGGCATGGCAACACCGATAGGGGGTAAAGCGTGCTAGCACTCGGACCCATTGGTTTCACTGCACCTTGGGTGCTGCTCGGCCTGATTGCATTGCCGATCATCTGGTTATTGCTGCGTGCTGTGCCGCCAGCGCCGATCAGACGGCGCTTTCCCGGTGTGGCGCTTTTGTTGGGGCTGGCTGACGATGATAGTCAGACGGATCGGACACCATGGTGGCTCTTGCTATTGCGGACGTTGGCCATTGCCGCTGTCATCCTGGGCTTTGCTGGGCCGGTGCTGAACCCGCAGAACGCGCGTGACGGCTCGGGCGACCTTGTCATCGTGCTTGATGGATCATGGGCCGGGGCGGCGAATTGGCAGGATCGGATTGATCGGGTCGACACACTTTTGTCTGAGGCGGCGCGACTAGATCGGCGGGTTGCTCTTCTGAATTTGAACAATCTGCCCCCAGATGCAGATCTGCCCTTCTCAGCACCCATGGACTGGCAGGACCGTTTGCCGAACCTGCAGCCCTTTCCGTGGCAACCGCAAGACGTCGTGCCGTGGCTTGAGGCTCGTCCGGGTCAATTTGAGACCTATTGGATTTCCGATGGGCTCGACTGGGAAGGGAGAACTGCATTCCTGGCGGCGCTGGAGGATCGCGGCAACGTGACCGTCTTCCAGACTCCGCGGCAGGTGTCAGGTCTGCGCCCAGCGCGATTTGAAAATGGAGAAGTCATTGTTTCAGCCACTCGAACGCCAGTTGGGCTGGATCAAGAAATTACCGTTGCCGCGGTCGGTCTTGATCCCGCAGGAGTCGAGCGACAGCTCGCGACTGTGCCTGTGAATTTCCCTGCAGGTGAAGCATCGGCTGAAACTTCGCTGGTGTTGCCGCCAGAACTGAGAAACCGGATCACACGATTTGAAATCGACGGCCAACGTTCTGCGGCCGCCGTCAGCCTTGCGGATGATGCCCTTCGACGCCGTGAGGTCGCCCTGATTGCCGGCCGCGACGATCGCGAGGGACTTGATCTGCTTTCGCCGCTTTACTACCTGCGCGAAGCGTTGGAACCGACCGCAGACATCATTGACGGCGCTTTGACCGATATCCTTCTTGCTAACCCCGATGTCATCGTGCTTGCAGATGTTGCCAATCTAGCAGCTGTCGAAGCAGACGCACTTGAAGACTGGGTGAACAGTGGCGGTATGCTGTTGCGATTTGCAGGGCCGCGGCTGGCCGCTTCCGACCTTGGGCGCAACAACGAAGATCCCCTTTTGCCAGTCCGCCTGCGCAGTGGCGGGCGGACGGTTGGCGGGGCGATGTCGTGGGGGGAGCCCAAGACACTTGCACCTTTCGCCGAAGACAGTCCGTTTTTTGGTTTGCCTATTCCTGATGATGTCAGCGTGACCTCACAGGTCATGGCGCAACCGGATCCAACACTGTCCGACCGTGTCATCGCGCAGCTATCCGACGGCACACCGCTTGTGACCCGCAAACTCAGCGGCGCCGGTCAGGTTGTTCTCTTTCATGTGACAGCCAACGCGGAGTGGTCATCGCTGCCACTGTCAGGGCTCTTCGTTCAGATGCTTGAACGGCTGGCCGTATCGACCAGAGCAATCTCTTCCGACGATGCCGCATTGGAAGGCACAACCTGGCTTCCACGCTTGGTGCTGGATGGTTTTGGTGACTTGCAGGATGGGAGCACGCTGCAAGGTGTTTCCGGCGACGCCATCGCTGCGATGCAACCAAGTGCGGAATTGCAACCGGGGCTCTACGCTAGCGAAGACCGCCAGATTGCTGTTAACGTCGTTGGACCCGAGACGACATTTACCGTTGCGCAGTGGCCCTCGTCCGTCACGGTCGAAGGCATGGAAGCTGTGGCAGAGACCCCGTTGAAGGGGTGGCTGCTTGCAGCCGCATTGACCTTCATGATGATAGATGTTGTTGCTTCACTCGCGGTTGGTGGGCGCTTGCGTGGACCACGCGCCGACATTGCAGCCGCCTTTCTTGTGGCCTTGACGCTCTCGCCTGAGGCGCAGGCCCAAAGCAGCGATGAATTTGCACTGCGTGCGACCACCGAGGTTGTGCTTGGACATGTCCTGACAGGCGACCCCGAAATTGACGAAATCGCAGAGGCGGGACTTAGGGGGATATCACAGACCCTCTTCCGCCGGACCGCTATTGAACCCGCTGACCCGATTGGCGTGAATCTGGAAACCGATGAACTGGCGTTCTTTCCGTTCCTCTATTGGCCGATTACGGCAGACCAAGCGTTGCCGAGCCGCGAGGCCTACGCAAAGCTCAACACCTATCTGCGAACTGGCGGTATGATCATGTTTGATACGCGTGATGCAGACAGCGCCCGGTTTGGGTCAGGATCGCCTGAAGGACGCAGGTTGCAGGCGATTGCACGTTCCCTTGACATTCCTCCGATCGAGCCGATCCCGTCAGACCATGTTCTGACACGGACATTCTATCTTCTACAGGATTTCCCGGGGCGCTACGCATCACGCGACGTTTGGGTCGAGGCAGCGCCGCCAGGCGCGGAGCTTGTCGAAGGGATGCCATTCAGAAACCTCAACGATGGTGTGACACCTGTCATTATTGGCGGCAACGACTGGGCGCGCGCTTGGGCAATCGACGAAAACGGTCGTTTGATGTTTCCCGTCGGTCGTGGAAGATCGGGAGAGCGGCAACGCGAGATTGCACTGAGGTTCGGCGTGAATGTGATCATGCACGTGCTGACGGGGAACTATAAATCCGATCAGGTTCATGTTTCTGACTTGCTCGACAGGCTTGGACAATGACCGACGGCACAATCATCTTCGATCCACTCCTACCATGGATCGCTATCGCCCTTCTGGCTGCTCTTTTGGGCGTGTCGGTCGGTCTCGCCGTCTGGCGGCGGTTGGCCGGATGGTGGCTGCGCGCACTGGCTAGTCTCGCCATCTTCGCCGCGATCACCAATCCTGCCATCCAGCAAGAAGACCGTGCACCACTGACCGATATTGTTCTTGTGGTCGTTGACGAATCCGCAAGCCAAAGAAGTGGCAACCGACCTGACCAAAACGAAGCCGCCTTTGCCAATGTCGCAGATGAGCTTGCGGGGATTTCTAACACAGAGCTTCGCCGCATTGACCTAGGAGACGGTGAAGGCGATCTTGGCACGACACTGATGACGGCTGTCAGCAGTGCGCTGGCCGAAGAACCACGCGCGCGCATTGCCGGCATCATTATGATTTCGGACGGGCGTGTGCACGATCTGGAACGAGCGCCAGCATTGCCTGCACCAACCCACCTGCTTTTGACAGGTGAGCCGGATGACTGGGATCGCCGGTTATTGGTGGAAAACGCACCAGCCTTTGCGATCCTAGGGGAAGAGGTCAATCTGACACTGCGGATTGAAGACCAAGGCAACGCACCACAGGAAGATACTGTACCGCTATCCATCTCGATCGATGGTGACGTCCCACTCACCGTTCCGGTCCCGATCGGCGAAGATGTGCGTCTGCCCATCACGCTTCCGCATGGGGGAATGAACGTCTTGCAATTCACGATCCCCACCGCCGAGGGTGAACTGACCGACCGCAACAATGCGGCCGTCGTTCAGATCAACGGTGTCAGGGACCGTTTGCGTGTTCTTCTCGTGTCTGGCGAGCCCCATCCGGGCGAGAGAACGTGGCGCAACCTTCTGAAATCCGACTCTGCCGTTGATCTTGTGCATTTCACAATCCTCCGCCCCCCTGAGAAACAGGATGGCGTACCGGTCAACGAACTTAGTCTCATTGCTTTTCCGACGCGTGAATTGTTCTTGGAAAAGATCAACGACTTCGACCTGATCATCTTTGACCGCTACCGCCGACGCGGCATTCTACCCGGTGCGTACTTCGAGAATATCGCAGATTATGTTCGTCAGGGAGGGGCAGTTCTGATCTCATCGGGGCCGGAGTACGGTGGTGCAGAAAGCATATATCGCTCGCCGCTCGGTGACATTCTGCCCGGAGCCCCGACAGCCCGCGTCTTTGAAGAAGGCTTTGTGCCACAGATCACAGCTTTGGGTGCCCGCCATCCTGTGACAGCTGGATTGGACGCTTTTAAATCAGGAGCGCAGGAAGATGGCGAAGGTCCCGCATGGGGGCGCTGGTTCCGCTTAGTCGATGTTCTTGTCCCAGAGAGCGCTACAACAGTGATGTCAGGTCTTGATAACAGACCATTGCTTTCGCTTGACCGGGTTGGCGAAGGCCGTGTTGCGCTGATCGCGTCTGATCATTCTTGGCTATGGGATCGCGGCTATGAAGGTGGTGGTCCCCAGCTGGAGCTTTTGCGCAGATTGGCTCACTGGATGATGAAAGAGCCTGAACTCGAAGAAGAGGCGCTCTGGGTTGAGCCGACAGGCCAGACGATGCGTATCATCCGCAGGACGCTCGGCCTTGAAACGAATGAGGTGACCATCACCCACCCGGACGGAACCGAGACGATTATTCCGCTCGAAGAAGTCTCGCCAGGTCGATTTGAGGCACTTTGGGACGCGCCAGAAATCGGTCTTTATCGCCTGAGCGACGGCACTGAAAGCACTGTGATCGCCTTGGGCCCGTCAGCACCTCGCGAATTTGTAGAGACTATCGCCGACGGTGACGCGCTCGCCCCGCTCATTGCGACAACCGGCGGGGGCATACGTGCAATTGCAGATGGCGATATCAGCATTCGCACGGTCCGCGCAGGCAGACCTGCTGCCGGACGTGGTTGGATTGGGATAACGCCTCGCGAGGCCTACCGCACCGTAGACATCAGCATCACACCGATCCTGCCGGCCTGGGCGTTTGTCCTGCTGGCCTCGCTCTTGATGATTGGTGCGTGGCTTCGTGAGGGGCGCCGGTAGTGCGACGAACGCTCGTCAAGGCGTTCGGAGCGATGCTGTTCGCAGTCGTCGTCTTGGTGGGTTGTCAGACTGTTCGACATTCCGGCAACGTTCCTTTGACAGCACCAGATCCGGATACGCTGCGGATCGCCACATATAATGTTCATTATATCATTTTGAACCGAGAGGAGGGCGCCTGGTCCGTGGCAGACTGGGAACGCCGTAAAGAACCTCTTGATCTTGCCTTCAAGGATATCGCGGCTGATGTGATCGCGTTTCAGGAGATGGAAAGCTTCGGGGGTGGGTCGATCAGTGAGGTCAACCTGACCCTCGACTGGTTACTTAGTCAAAACGCTGACTATGCCGCTGCAGCAGTGGGCGACCCGCGTTCCTTTCCCTCGACGCAACCAATTCTCTACCGAACCGCGCGCCTCGCAGTTGAGGATCAAGGATGGTTCTTCTTCTCTGAAACACCTGACGTGATCTACTCGCGGACATTCAACGGATCTTATCCGGCATTTGCCTCTTGGGCCGCTTTCACAGACCTGACGAATGGTCAGTCCTTCACGGTCGTGAACGTCCATACTGATTTCGGTTCGCTCTCGAACCGTTTGCAGTCAGCAGCACTCATCGCGGAGCGTATCTCACCGTGGGTCGCTGCCGAAGAGACAGTTTTTGTCGTTGGTGACTTGAACGCACGTCTTGGGGATGAGGTCGTCGATATCCTGAAGGAAACCGGGTTGAATTTCGCTCCTGTGGAAGGCGCAACATTTCACTTTAACCGCGGTCTCAATCTGTTTGCTGCGATTGATCACATCGCGAGCCGGGGTGCCGTTCGCTTGGCTGCACCACCAATTGTCGTTCGCCAGCAATATAACGGTGAGTGGCCGACGGACCATTACCCGGTCGTCGCAGACTATGCTTGGTTGAGCACGCGCTAGCGCAGCCGGACCTCAAATCGCTTGTCCGACCAACAATCTACGGAACATCGTGCCTGAATATAGATGACGTCTGCATCTTCGCTTATCGGCACACCAACAAGCATCCGCGTAAACGGTTGTTCCTCGACATGCGGATGATAAAGCGTCCGCAACCCCAGACTGCGTCCGTTAGCGTCCAGAACCTCCCAAGCGTCGGCAAAATGCTCCCACCCGTCATCATCATGAAGGATCGTAACTGACACGCGATCAGCATCAACATCAACTGCACGGATCTCCGGTTCGCCAGCGAGAGCCAGCGCTGGCGCGAACAAAAACGCAGGATGCAAAAAACATTTCATTTGCCTACTATAATCCGGCGCGGCAAAGACGCAAACTCTCTTGTCCACAAAAGGAAAAGGACCACAACGGTCGATAACAGGAGCGCTTCAGGGCCCAGTAACCAGGCCAGGGCCCCAAGAGCGAAGTACATCGCACGAAGGCCGCGGTTGAAGTTTATTGCTGCCCTGATGTTCAGCTCCGCCGCCTGAGCAGCACGCGGGTAGGCGATTGGATCATCAGGGTCGTTCGGCACGGCGGCCATCATGACGGCGCAATATCCGAAAATACGATTTGCCCACACGAACTTCAGAAACGCATTTGTCAGAAAGAGGGCCACCAGCGACAGTTTCATTTGAAACAAAACGACCGGAACAGCCATGTCGGAAACCTCTGCGGCGACGCCTCGCAATGGTTCAGTGTTGCCGATCAAGGCAAGCACACCCCCGACCGCAAGCAGGCACGTGGATGCAAAGAATGCAGTTCCCTGACGAAGACCACCGACAATCTGGCTATCGAAGATGCGGGGATCGCGGGTGACAAAGACTTTCATCCAGTCGCGCCTGCGTTCCGACATCAAAACCGTAACGGACGGTCGAGAGGCCGTCGGGTGCTCAATCCACCAACCAATGAGATAACAGGAAGTCACGATAATCGCGGCAGCAACCCAATCCAGCGGCGAAAGTAACGACATTTGGTCCAATATCTGCATAACTGAGGTCTAGCATTCAGCTTTAAGCTTGCCAGCACACAAAATTGGTAATATATTTTTACCAATCATCAGGCAAAGGGAGTCGCCTCATGGAAATGCCAACGCCAAATGCCGCCGTCCTTTCTCGGAAAGAGCAAATCGTCGCCCGTTTGAGGGAGGTGCTTCCATCTGATGCCGTGATCTCTGACGAACGAGAAACGCGCGCCTATGAATGTGATGCACTGACGGCCTACAAATGCCCGCCCCTTTGCGCGGTTTTGCCTGCAAATACCGATGAAGTCTCTGCTGTCATGAAGATTTGCCATGACATGGGCGTTCCTGTTGTCCCTCGTGGGTCTGGCACGTCACTCGCTGGCGGTGCGCTCCCAACCGCTGACAGTGTGATACTGGGCGTTGCAAAGATGAATAGTGTTATCGAAACAAACTACGATGATCGCTACATCAAGGTGCAAACCGGCAGAACAAACCTGTCTGTTACCGGCGCTGTCGAAACAAACGGCTTTTTCTATGCGCCAGACCCATCAAGCCAACTTGCCTGTGCTATCGCCGGCAACATCGCGATGAATTCGGGCGGTGCGCACTGTCTGAAATATGGTGTGACCACAAACAACCTCATGGGCGTGACGATGGTGCTGATGGACGGCACTGTTGTTGAAATCGGCGGCGCGCATCTTGATGCGGGGGGCCTCGATCTTCTTGGCCTCATCTGCGGCTCTGAAGGGCAATTGGGGGTCGTCACCGAAGCCACCTTGCGTATCCTTCACAAACCCGAGGGCGCCCGCCCTGTCTTGATGGGATACGATGATGCAGAGACAGCGGGACAAGTCGTTACCGACATCATCAAAGCTGGTATCCTGCCAGTTGCCATCGAATACATGGATCGGCCCTGCATCGAAGCGACGGAGGCATTTGCGAAGGCAGGCTACCCAATGTGTGAGGCGCTTCTGATCGTTGAAGTTGAAGGGTCGGACGCTGAAATTGATGCGCAGCTCAAGCTGATTATGGAGATCGCCCAAAAACATAATCCCGTTGAGTTGCGCGAAGCGAAAGATGCCGACGAGGCTGGTCGCATCTGGCTGGGACGGAAATCGGCCTTTGGCGCGATGGGTCAGATCAACGATTACATGTGTCTTGACGGGACAATTCCGGTGTCCTCTCTCCCCTTCGTTCTCAAGCGGATTGGTGAGATGTCCAAAGAGTTCGGACTCGACGTAGGTAACGTGTTTCACGCCGGTGACGGCAACATGCATCCGCTTATTCTGTTTGATGCCAACAAGCCCGGTGATCTCGAACTGTGCGAGGCATTTGGCGCTGAGATCCTGAAACTATGTGTAGAAGTTGGCGGCTGTCTGACCGGCGAACATGGCGTCGGGATCGAAAAACGCGATCTGATGAACGTGCAATACGCGCCAGCGGACCTCGAAGCTCAGATGGTGGTCAAGGACGTGTTTGATCCTGCTTGGTTGCTGAATGCAGCAAAGGTCTTTCCTTTGGCCACATCAGACCAGCGGCGCGCGGCATAACCCCCCGCTCGCCAGACGCAATGGCAACACAGCTCATTCCACTTCAAGAGGTCAACAATGACGCCGACAACCGAAGACGAACTGGCGCAGATGATCAAGGGCGCCAATGGACCCTTGCGCATTCAGGGCGGTGGAACACGACCGATTGGCAAGTCTGATGGTGAGATACTAAGCACTTCCGCCCTCAACGGTATTTCACTTTATGAGCCAGGTGCACTGACGATTGTCGCCGGTGCAGGCACGCCTGTTGCTGAAATTGAAGAGACATTGGCTGCTGAAAACCAGCGTTTGGCTTTTGAGCCCATGGACCATCGTCCATTGCTCAACACAGACGGCACACCAACACTCGGTGGTCTTGCTGCGGCCAATGTGTCAGGCCCTCGCCGCATCGCGGTCGGAGCGTGTCGCGACTTTATGCTCGGCGTGCGCTTCGTCGATGGATCGGGCAACATCATCAAGAACGGCGGCCGCGTGATGAAGAATGTGACCGGCTACGATTTGGTCAAACTGATGGCGGGATCATACGGCACATTGGGTGTGATGAGCGAGGTCGCATTAAAAGTTCTCCCAAACGTAGAGACGACCGGAACACTCATGCTGGCTGGTCTGTCTGATGAGAAAGCAATTGCCGCCATGTCAAAGGCGCTTGGCTCGCCTTTCGAGGTGACAGGTGCTGCACATTTTCCAAAGGGCGAAGGCGGCGCACCGCTGACGATCTTGCGGATTGAAGGCTTTGCGGATTCCGTCAAATACCGCGCAAACCGGCTGCGTGCGACGCTTGCCGCTTTTGGTGATGTCGATATTGAAATCAGCGAGGATAACAGCCGCTGGGCCGCAGTACGTGACGTGACGCATCTGGCAAACCAGGAAGGTGACGTCTGGCGCATTTCCAGCAAACCATCAGCAGCAGCCGGGCTGATTAGCAAAATTTCACCGAAGTCGGTTCAGTACGACTGGGGTGGCGGGCTGATGTGGGTCCTTGTTGATCAGGGCCGCGATTTGCGCGCCTCTTTGGGGAGCTTTGACGGACATGCGACATTGATCCGGGGCAGTGCAGATGTCCCGACGTTCCAACCTGAAGCACCGGCGCTGGCAGCGATGACCTCCGGTCTTCGCAGTAAATTCGACCCACGCGGAATCCTTAACCCTGGGATGATGAGCTAATGCAGACAACATTTACGCCCGAACAACTCAAAGACCCTGGTATCGCAAGGTCGAATGAAATCCTCAGATCATGTGTGCATTGCGGATTTTGCACGGCGACCTGCCCGACGTATCAGGTGCTGGGTGACGAACTCGACAGTCCGCGAGGGCGTATCTACCTGATCAAGGACATGCTCGAGAATGAGCGCAAGCCTGACGAAAAGACCGTTAAGCACATTGACCGCTGTCTTTCTTGCTTGGCTTGTATGACCACCTGCCCATCGGGCGTGCATTACATGCATTTGGTCGACCATGCGCGCGCCTACATCGAAAAGAATTATGATCGCCCGTGGTCCGACCGCGCCTTGCGCTGGCTGTTGGCGCGTATTTTGCCTTACCCGATGCGCTTTCGCGTTGCGCTGCTCGGCGCGAAGATTGGTCGCCCATTCGCAAAGTGGATGCCTGATGTGCGGCTCCGCGCGATGCTTGAAATGGCGCCGAAAACGATTCCGCCTGTCAGCCGGAACGATGACCCGCAGACCTTTCCCGCGAAAGACAAGAAAATGCGGGTCGCCTTGATGACAGGGTGTGCGCAAAAGGCACTGAACACAGACATCAACGATGCCACAATCCGCCTTCTGACGCGGCTTGGTGCCGAAGTTGTCGTTGCAGAAGGTGCGGGTTGCTGTGGCGCCCTGACCCATCACATGGGCAAAGAGGACGAAAGCCACGCAACAGCAGCAAAAAACATCCGTGCGTGGGCCAAGGAAATGGACGGCGAGGGCCTTGATGCAATCGTCATCAATACCTCTGGCTGCGGAACGACAGTCAAGGACTACGGACATATGTTCCGCAATGACAGCCTCGCCGACGACGCGGCCAGAGTCTCGGCAATTGCCATGGATGTTTCAGAGCTTTTGATGAAGCTTGATTTGCCTGCAGGCGAGGACAAAGCAACAAAGGTCGCCTATCACGCCGCCTGCTCGCTTCAGCACGGACAGCAGATCAAGACCTTCCCCAAGGACCTGCTCAAGAAAGCCGGGTTCACGGTGCTTGAGCCCGCCGACAGCCATCTGTGCTGCGGCTCGGCAGGGACCTACAATCTGATGCAGCCGGAAATCTCGAAGCAACTCAAAGACCGGAAGGTCAGAACGCTTGAGGCGCTCACGCCCGATATCATCGCTGCCGGGAATATTGGTTGCATGATGCAGATCGGTGGCGGCACAGATGTACCTATCGTTCACACGGTTGAATTGCTGGACTGGGCAACCGGTGGGCCGCAGCCCCCTGCCTTGACCGCACCTGGCAAACGAGAACCACAAATCCCGATCTTGCGCTGACGCCATATTCCTGCCCAAAGTTACGGCCAGATTAACCTCAAACAGGGAGATATGGCCGAAGTATGCGGCAATTACTTGCAGCAATCGTTCTCGTTATCGGACTGAGTGCTCCGGCACTGGCCCAGCAGAGTGACCTGATCCCCCTGCAAACCCGTCAGGATAGTCAGGGGTGGGACGCCGTTGGCCGACTGGATATACGTGGCAAAGGGTTTTGCACCGCGGCATTGATCCGTGACCAGCTCATCCTGACCGCCGCGCACTGTCTCTATGACGCCAACGGAGAACAGATCGCAGCGGAAAGATTCGAGTTTCGCGCAGGCTTCCGCCGCGGGCGCTCCGAAGCGTCACGTTTGATACGGCGCGCGGTTCCGCATCCGGACTATGTCTTTGATGCCGGGATCACCAGTCCGGGCGCGGTCGCCGTGGACATAGCCGTTCTTGAGTTGAGTCACCCGATCCGAACGACACGCATCAGGCCATTCCAGACCACCGCAAACCCGATCACCGGGGATCAGGTCCGCGTCGTCTCATACGGACGAGGCCGCGAAGATACGCCAAGCTTGCAGGATGTCTGCGGCGTGTTGGGCCGCCAAACGGGCGTCATTGTCATGAATTGCGAGGTCGCGTTCGGCTCTAGCGGTGCCCCAGTCTTTATGGATGTTGGCGGTGAGGCACGTATCGTTTCTGTGGTCTCCGCTATGGCGCAAGTTGACGGCCAACCTGTCTCACTCGGCACATCACTGAGGCAGCCATTGACGCAGCTAATGGCGCATCTTGCCGGTCTCGGACCAGCGACACCAAACGGCACGCAAAGGCTGACGACCGACGGGACCCGCAATGAAACTGGCGCCAAATTTGTAACGCCTTAGCCCCCTTGAAATCGCACAAGCTGTTTCCCAAATCAGTGTCATCAGGATGCCAATGACGGGTCCTGACAAACACACGCCTGTCCAAACCGGAAGGCAACACATTGTTATCGCTTATGAAAGGATGACCCAAATGCGTGCATTTGATCTGACACCGCTTTACCGTGCCACCGTTGGCTTTGACCAGATTGCCGATCTGATGGATCGGGCCCTTGCCAGCGACGTCGGCCAGAACAGCTACCCCCCATACAACATTGAAAAGACTGACGATGATGCATGGCGCATCTCTATCGCAGTTGCAGGCTTTGCCGACGACGACCTCGCTATTGAGGTCAAAGATCGCGCACTTCATGTGACCGGCCGCAAAGCAAATGACGAAACAGAGCGGACCTTCCTGCACCGCGGTATCGCAACCCGCGCTTTTGAGCGCCGTTTTACCCTTGCCGACCATGTCAAGGTGACAGGTGCCAGCCACGAAAACGGTATGCTCCACATCGACCTGATGCGCGAGGTTCCTGAAGCGCTCAAGCCGCGCCGGATCGAGATTGCCTCTTCGGCGAAGACAGATGCCAATCTCGTCGAGGCAAAGTCAGTAAACTAAAAAGAGTGTGCTATTAATGAGTTCAGCGCCACCCCCGCCGGGGTGGCGTTTTCTATTCGGGCACTGGCCCTCGACAATCGGCATAGGTTCGGAGCGGAATCGTCTGTCCTGGGAATGCTACGCGTGCACCCTCGAATACAACGATGAAACCACCCTCTGTCGCAACCCAGCTGCCGTTCCCGAAGTCGGGACTTAAAGCATCACAAGCGCGGCCGAGATAGAAAACATCGCCAATCTGCAACTTTGGCGTAACGCTGGTATCTGCGAGCATCGCGTCAGCCTGTCGGTCAATCACTCTCAAAACCGCGCCATTGCGGTTTTCGTCGTAACTGTAGAGCCCGCCGCCGGCAGAAATATATCTGACCGGTTCGGCGCACACAGTAGCGCCTGACCATATGGCCAACGCGGCAAGAAACAAGTGCCGCATACCATTTACCTTCTACTCAATGGGCCTCCGCCCAATTTGCCCCCTGCCCCGCATCGACAGCCAACTTGACGTCGAGTTTCACGGCAGGATCACTTGCATTTTCCATCACTTCGCGCGCGCGATCAATAAGTGTGTCGACGCTGTCTTTTTCGACTTCGAAGATGAGTTCGTCGTGCACCTGCAGCAACATCTTCGCAGGTAAATCCGAAATTGCTCTCGGCATCCTGATCATCGCGCGCCGGATCACGTCTGCCGCTGTGCCCTGGATTGGCGCGTTGATCGCTGCACGGCGCGCAAAACCCGCATGAGGACCCTTCGCGTTAATCTCTGGCGTATTGATCTTGCGCCCGAAAAGGGTCTGTACATAGCCGTTTTCTTTGGCGAAGGCGACTGTCTCATCCATGTAGGCGCGAATGCCGGGGAACCGTTCGAAATAGCGGTCGATAAAGCCCTGTGCCTCGCCGCGTGGTATCCGCAGGTTCCGCGCAAGACCGAACCCTGAAATTCCATAGATGACACCAAAGTTGATCGCCTTCGCCTGTCGCCGAATGTCAGGCGTCATTTCATCCAGCGGCACATCGAACATCTCCGACGCCGTCATGGCGTGAATATCCAGCCCATCACGGAACGCCTGTTTTAGCGCATCAATACCTGCAATATGCGCCAGAATACGCAGTTCAATCTGGGAGTAGTCGAGGCTAACGATGACCTTCCCTTCATCCGCCACAAACGCCTCTCTGATGCGGCGACCCTCTTCACTCCGCACAGGAATATTTTGCAGGTTCGGATCCGTCGAGGCGAGGCGTCCCGTGTTCGCCCCGGCAATCGAATATGAGGTATGAACGCGGCCCGTGTCCTTGTTGATATGCTCCTGCAAGGCATCGGTATAGGTTGATTTCAGCTTGGAAAGCTGTCGCCAATCAAGGACCAGTCCAGGCAGTTCATGTTCTGTCGCAAGATCCTCCAGCACATCGGCACCAGTTGCATATGCACCCGTTTTGCCTTTCTTGCCGCCTGGCAGACCCATTTCATCAAAAAGGATCTCACCCAGCTGTTTTGGTGAGCCCACGTTGAATGGCCTGCCTGCTTTTTCCTGAATCTCTGCCTCCAGCCCTGCCATCTTCTGTGCAAAGGCATTGGACATCCGGCTCAACGTATCACGGTCGACCTTGATCCCGTTCTGCTCCATCTGAGCCAAGACAGGGATTAGCGGGCGTTCCATGGTCTCGTAGACCGTCGTCACCTGTTTTGCGTGCAACAACGGCTTGAACGTCTGCCATAGCCGCAAAGTAATATCAGCGTCTTCTGCGGCGTACTTTGTCGCATCATCAATCGCCACGCGGTCAAAAGTGATCGCCGATTTGCCGGAACCCAGAAGCGGTTTGATCGGGATGGGCTGATGGCCGAGGTAGCGCTCCGACAGAACATCCATCCCGTGGTTATGCAAACCTGCATGCATCGCGTATGACATCAACATGGTGTCGTCGATTGGCGCAACATCGATCCCATACCGTGAGAATATCTTTGCGTCATACTTCATGTTCTGGCCGATTTTAATGATCGCTTCGTCTTCCAGAACGGGCTTCAGCATCTCGAGACACGCATCTAGAGACATCTGTCCTTCGGCCAGTTCATCAGAGCCGAAGAGATCGTCCCAGGCTGCTGATTTGTGTGACAGCGGGATGTAGCAGGCGCTGCCTGGCTCTACTGATAATGAAATTCCCACCAGATCGGCGATCATTTCATTCAGACCGGTCGTTTCCGTGTCCACCGCGACATACCCGCGTTCGCGGATCATGTTGATCCAGACCTGCAAAGCCTCTGCATCGCGGACGCATTCATAGTTGTCTGCGTTGAATTCTACGATTTCGGGTGGTGCTGCTGTGTCCTCTTTGGCGGGGACCTCGATCACAGGCGCATCGACGCCCAGTTTCTCTGCGATGCGCTTCGTGACGGTGCGGAATTCCATCTCGGCCAAAAAGCCCATGAGCACCTCTGGATCAGGGTCCTTCACCTCAAGATCATCCAGAGTGAAATCAAGCGTCATATTGCAGTCGAGCTGCACCAGTTGCTTGGACATCTCGATCTGGGCGCGCTTTTCGATCAGCGTTTCGCGTCGTTTGGGCTGCTTGATCTCTTCTGCTCGGTCCAGCAGCGTTTCCAGATCACCATACTCATTGATCAACAGGGCGGCCGTCTTGATGCCGATACCAGGCGCCCCGGGAATGTTATCGACCGAGTCACCGGCTAAGGCCTGAACATCAACCACGCGCTCCGGCCCGACACCGAATTTCTCGAAAACGCCATCACGATCGATGCGACGGTTTTTCATTGGGTCGAGCATTTCCACCCCGTCGCCCACAAGCTGCATCAAATCCTTGTCGGACGAGACAATCGTCACCCGGCCGCCGGCATCACGCGCCTGATGGGAGAGGGTGGCAATGATATCGTCCGCCTCGAATCCTTCCATTTCTTCGCAGGCGATGTTGAAGGCTTTCGTGGCAGTGCGGGTCAGCGGGATCTGGGGCCGCAGATCCTCCGGCATTTCATCCCGATTTGCTTTATACTGATCGTAGAGGTCGTTCCGGAATGTGTGGCTGCCCTTATCAAAAATCACAGCCACATGGGTCGCGGCATCGGCACCGCTGTTTCCTTCGACATAGCGTTGCAGCATGTTGACAAAGCCACTGACCGCACCGACCGGCAGGCCATCAGACTTCCGCGTGAGTGGCGGAAGCGCGTGATAGGCGCGAAAAATGAAGGCTGATCCGTCGATCAGATGTAGGTGACAGCCCTTGCCGAATGCCATTTGGAACCCCCGTTGCTTCGCAAGAAACCTATACGCGCGGCATTAGGGGGTCTAGGGCGGAAGGGGCTCTGCCCCCGTCCCTTCGGGACTCCCCCAGGATATTTATCGGGCCGATAATTTTCAGTGCTGCGACTTGATGAAAGTCCCGTTGCGCAAGTCCTTCATGGCCTGCATCAGTTCCGCTTGCGTGTTCATCACGATGGGCCCGTGCCATGCGACAGGTTCCTGTATGGGGCGTCCGGCAACAAGCAGAAAGCGGATGCCGTCGGGACCAGCCTTCACGGTCACCTCATCGCCATTGCCAAAGCGCACAAGGGTGCGATTGCCTGTCATGTCGCGAATGTTGATTTCCTGACCAGCGACCTCTTTCTCCACCCGCACGCCAATAGGGTCTGCGGCATCGGTGAAGCGACCCGCGCCTGCAAAAACATAGGCAAACGCATTCGCACGTGTATCAACCGGCAGGGTTTTTCGCGTGTTCGGTGGGACAGAGATGTCCAGATAAAGCGGGTCTGCTGCAATTCCGTCAACAGGACCGGACTTCCCCCAGAAGTTGCCAGTAATGATTTTGACCCGCGTCCCGTCATCGTCGATGATTTCCGGAATGTCCCCGCCTTGAATGTCCTGATACCGAGGGGCCGTCATCTTGAGAGAGGACGGCAGGTTTGCCCAAAGCTGGAATCCGTGCATCTGACCTGCCGCATTGCCTTTGGGCATTTCCTGATGGAGGATCCCAGATCCCGCCGTCATCCATTGGACCGAACCGGCCCCGAGGGTTCCGTTGTTGCCTAGGCTGTCACCATGGGCGACCTCACCTTCAAGAACATAGGTGATCGTCTCGATCCCGCGGTGCGGGTGCCATGGGAAGCCTTTTTCGTAATGCTGCGGAATATCGTTTCGGAAATCATCCAAAAGCAGGAAGGGATCGCTTTCTGAAGGGTCACCAAAGCCAAAGACACGGTGCAAATGTACACCTGCACCTTCCATCGTTGGTTGGGCATGGGTTGTTTGGGTCACTGGGCGGAAAGTCATGGCGTGCTCCTTGTGCGGACACCATGACAATAGCCTGCGTTCACCGCAAACGATACCAACGCGATTGAACAGAGCCTGTGCGGATCTTCGTCAGGCGACCTTGCCTTCAAAATCCTTATGGATCAGCTTGGCATCGCAATACGGGCATTCAACCCAGCCATGTTCGTGTGGAATCTGAAGCCAAACGCGTGGGTGCCCCAGCGCGCCTTCACCGCCGTCGCAGGCAACGCGCCAGTCATCCACAATGCGTGTCTCTGGGGCTGGTGTCGTCATGGTGTTATTCCATCTGGTTGCCGCGAGCCTCTGCCCGCCTTATCTCTCGGCGGGTATACCGCAGCGGCGGGTCGGGGAAAAGACACACATGACAGACAATGCCATCGAAATTTCCGGTTTGAAGAAAACCTATAAAGGCTCTGGCCGGAGTGCGGCGAAAGAAGCGCTTAAAGGCATTGATCTCACTATCCCGCGAGGGTCGATCTTTGGGCTGTTGGGGCCGAACGGGGCTGGCAAGTCGACGTTGATCAATATTCTTGCGGGACTTGTGGTCAAATCAGCCGGTTCGGTGAAAATATGGGGCTTTGACCAAGACGAAAACCCGCGCCAGTCGCGCGCGGCCATCGGTGTCATGCCACAAGAACCTCATCTTGATCCATTCTTTACACCGGCAGGGTCACTGGATGTGCAAGCCGGGCTTTACGGTGTGCCGAAATCACAAAGGCGGACAGCCGAAATACTCGAATTGATCGGTCTGACAGACAAAGCAGATGCCTACGCAAGGTCGCTCTCAGGCGGGATGCGGCGGCGATTGCTTCTGGGCAAGGCATTGGTGCATTCACCGCAGATCCTGGTGTTGGACGAACCGACAGCGGGCGTGGACATCGAGTTGCGGAGCATGCTCTGGGCCAATGTCCGCAAGCTCAATGATCAAGGCATGACGATTATCCTGACGACGCACTACCTCGAAGAGGCTGAGGAGATGTGTGACGATATCGCGATTATCAACCACGGCGAGGTCATCGTCAGAGATAGCACCGAAAACCTGCTGGGACGGCTTGATCGCAAAACGCTGGTCATCACACCCGGCGATGAATGCGACCTGCCGGCCTTGCCCGAAGGTGTCGTCGGTGAGAAGCTTGGCGACGGGTCGCTTGCCTTTACCTATCAAAGCGGCAAGACGCCTGCCGATGCAATTCTCTCACTGGTGCGCGATGCGGGCATTCCGATCAGGGATGTCAGAACGCAGGAAGCACATCTGGAAGATGTGTTCCTGTCGCTCACCGCAAAGAAAGAACCAGTCTAATCTACCAAGATCGGACCCAGAGGACGCCCGCCCAAGATATGCATGTGATAGTGGGGCACTTCTTGCAGCCCATGCGCACGCGTATTGGAAATCCCGCGAAATCCATCTTTTAGGTCCGCAATTTTGCAAACCTCGGCGATAGCTTGCATGAACCCAACCTGTTCATCGGCTGATGCCTCAAGTGCGAAGTGGTCGAGGCTGACATATGCACCTTTCGGGATGACAAGCACATGGACCGGGGCCTGAGGTGCGATGTCTTCGAATGCGAGGGCATAGTCATTCTCATATACCGTCCTGTTTGGAATTTCGCCTCGCAGGATTTTGGCGAAGATATTCTGGTCGTCGTAATCAAAGTCCATGGCTTTCCTCAATCAACAAATAGGTAGGGGGTTTCGGCAAGAGTTCTGGCCTGAGACAGGTCGATGCTCAAGAAATTTGCAAGGGCACGGCTGTTCTCCTCAACAGAGGCATCCTCGCGCAAGCGCGACATATTTTGGAAGGCGGCGTCCCGGATCGCTTCCCGCTCGAAAATCATGTCGGAGCGTATGGTCGGCAGAAGCCGGTCGAATGTCGCATCAGGTGTCATGTCGCTGGCAAGGCCCACCCGTTTTGCGTGGCCGATCAGGTATTCATCGTCGCAATTGCACTCAATCGCTAGAAGCCTGACTGTTGCGCGATCTGCAAAGAAATCGCCGATCACGTCCAAGTCTGCAGTATCAAGACAGATGATCAGACGTTCTTTGCCAAAGTGATGAAAGAGCATCCGCATTGTCGCGCGGCGATGTCGACCGCGCTTTTCAAGGCTACTCTCGATTCCCCCGAGATCCGGAAGCGGCGTATCGGATTCGTTAAAGAGGTATTCCAGAGCAGGAATGTCCGTCTGTTCATTTATGGCTGCAACGAGGCGCTTGGCCACATGCCATTTTTTGCAGGCAATAATCATTAACTCGCGATTACGCCCGAGTGTTGTTTCGCGCTCCCAGAACCGCTGGGCGAAGCGGCGGCCGATCCGTCCACGCTTGGTCAGGAAGTCGAAAAGTCGCTGACCTTCGCCTGACACGGCGAAATCTGTTCGGTCACTGGCATAGAGCGCACCGAGTTTTTCGCGCAAATCAGTGGCCTCTGCGCTGATCTTGCGGGCAAAGATACCATTCTGGCCGAGCAGCATGTCATAGTGATCGTTGTAGAAAGTGACCGGCATCCCGTAATCGGAAAACATCAAGAACGTCAGGGTCCGGTTTTCGATTTCGCGCCCCGGCACCAAATGTCTGACGAGCGTCTGAAAGAATGTCTCATCAGGAATCCAGGTGGTCTTGAAAAAGCGCATGATATCGCGCCGCGCCTTGGTAAAGTCGAGAATTGCTTCGATGGTTTGGCGGCGCAGACACCACCACTGGCTACCGATCATGACCCGGATATCGGAGGGAACCGCGCGGGTCATCTTGAGCCGCTCTTGGAGCGCCAGTGCCGTATAGAACCGCCACTTTTGCGTGCGCTCGTTAAAGAAGTGACGGTAAATCAACCGTTCCTCGCGAAACCCTGTCTTGATCCAGTTGCTGTCAAAAAAATCATAACTTTCGATGTAGTCGGCATCATTGTCATCAAGAAGCCGATGGGCAAAACCGGCCGATTTGATCGGCATGCAGTCGCCAGAAACCATGTAGAAATGCGTGGCATGCGGAAATGCCTCGACCGCTTCTTCGACCGCGTGAAGTGTCGCTTGCACGAGGCTCCACTCACCCCATCCGCATTTCACCCGCCGCTTTGCAAATACCACGTTAGGGTTCTCTGCCAGTTCTTGCTGGATCAGTTGGTAGTCCGCAGATGGTGATGACGCATCAAAATGGATCGCGATATAGTCACCCGCCGCCGTCAGCTGTTCGGCCTGTGCGACGATGGCATCGGGGTTTTTGTGACACAGGAGGATGAAAGCAATGCGCGCCATCAGCGGTATGTCTCGGCCTTGGTTGGTGATCTGTCGCAGACCGTCATAACGCGAACAGAGATTGAAGTTACAGCGTTTCTTTGCTCTTTTGCCTTTCAAGTTTTTTGCGGAGTGACAGCGTGCCAAGCTTTCCCGGAACATGGATGACGACCAGTGAGAGCATGGTCTATCGGGTCGTCCCGAAATGCGCCTGCTCGACCATCGGACAGATCATGTACTACTCTGATCATGGTGAATTCTTCGATGGTGATATCCATGACGCCAAAGACCGCATTCACAAATGGGCACTGGATGACAGTCAGCAAGCGATAATCAAGAACGTTCAATCCCATCGCAGCTATGCTTTTACCTGCGTGCGCAACCCCTACACGCGGATCCTGTCCTCATTCTTTGACAAGATTTGCGGCATTCAGCGCAATGGCAAGTATTATCGCGGAAATCTGGTCCCGCTTCTGGTTCAGAAATACGGAATCGAAGTCGGCGATCCTGACAACGGCTTCGAGTTCGACCAGATCAAAAGCTTCCGCCGTTTTCTGCTTTTTGCCCGCGACACCATCCGTTGGCGGCGCCCCATGGACCCTGACATTCACTGGTCCGCCATGTCAGGCCATATCAGCACCTTTATCGTAAATGGCGGGCGTTATGATCACATCTTCTGGACCGAAAAGTTCAACGATGGGATGCAAACAGTGCTTGATGCAGTCGACACCGCTCATCCGATCAGTCTTGCAGAAATTCCGCGCTTTAACGAAAGCGAGGGCCACGGACCAAAGCGCGCCAATCCGGTCGAGGACTACTTCGACGATCTGTCGATGCACCTCGTCTACGAAATGTATAAGAAGGACTTCCGCATCTTCAAATACGACTTTGAGAATCCAGCCAACAAGATGCCAATCGGCGAGATTGACCTAGATGAAGTCCATGCGAAGCTGGGACAGTAAGCCGTCAGAGGGCAATTCGGCGCGTCGATCTGCAGTTTCATCCTGAACGTAATTTGAAGCATGGGTCTCCGGAGGACACAGTGACCGTCGTACTGATCTTGGGCAGCGGTCCGAACGTAATTGACGCGCGTGACTGGGACCGAGCCCCATTTGACCGCATAGTGGCGATCAACAACGCTTGGCGCGTCCGAAGCGACTGGGACGATTTGATTCACCCCGATGATTTCCCCGAAGATCGTTGGCCGGAGAACCTTGAAAACGGGCAGAGGATCATCCGGGCGGCTGAATACGTCCCCCACCAAAATACCTTTGGCGGCTTTGTCTATGCTGGCGGCACGATGGCATTTACCGCAAGCTATTGGGCGCTTGCCGCACTCAAGCCAAAAACCATCGCCGTGATGGGATGCGATATGGTTTACAGCAACGCCGCGAAAACGCACTTCTATGGAAAGGGCACCGCTGACCCATTGCGCGAAGACGTGACGCTCCGCTCGCTTGAGGCCAAGTCAGCCCGACTGATGGCGCTTGCGGCACGCGAGGGTTGCGCGATGGTGAATCTTTCACAGGATGACAGCCGGTTGGTTTTCCCAAGGGCCACGCCGGATACAGTCGCAGAAGTCGCGCCCGCGCCAGTCGATCATACGTTGATGGAGGCCGCGCTCCAGCGCGAAGCGCAGCTGGGCTACTACGTCCCCTCCGGCAAGTACTGGAAAGAGGAAGCGCGATTTGCCACGGATGTCATTGACGAGTTGGACCGCCTCTGGCTGCGGACCGTCAGGCCCTAACAGCATACGCGTTAGATCAACCCGGCATCTTCAAACATCTTCTTGAGGTCCGCTTCTGGTCGCGCGCCGATGTGGCTGATCACCTCCGATGCGGCGAGGTTTCCCATTTTTCCGCATATCTCAAGGTCGTAACCGCTGGTCAGCCCCCAAAGAAACGCACCGGCGAACAGATCGCCTGCACCGGTGGCGTCCACGATCTGCGTCGGAACCGCGGGAACTTGCCAGCGCTGGCCATCTGAAAGGATATGAACCCCGTGTTCACTGTCGGTGCAGGCAACAATTGCAACTTCCGACGCGGCCTTTGCCAAGGCGCCGTCGAAGTCATCCGTCTGATACATCGACAGCATTTCGGCGCGGTTACAGAAAAGCAGATCGACGTGATCGCGGACCATATCGCGGAACGCGTCACGGTGGCGCTCGATGCAGAAAGGGTCCGATAGCGTAATCGACACCTTGCCCCCTGCCCCTTTGCAGGCATCAATGGCCTTTGCGAAAGCAGCGTGACTTTCGGGACCATCGAAACGGTAGCCTTCTAGATAGATCCACTCGGCCTCTGCCATTTGCGCCACGTCGATGTCATCGGCTGTCAGAAACTCTGTAACGCCGAGGTAGGTGTTCATCGACCGCTCGCCGTCAGGCGTCACAATCACAATACACCGGCCCGTTTCAGCCTCTTCGGTCTTCGGTGCGAGGGCTGTTTCGTAGACGGCCCCTTGTGCACGCAGGTCGTGCGCAAAGATGGCACCGAGCTGGTCATCTTTCACCTTACCGACGTAGGCGGTCCGGCCACCCAGATGTGCGATCCCTGCAATGGTGTTGGCAGCGGAGCCACCGCTTACCTCGCGCGCCGGACCGACACGCGAATAGAGATCGACAGCGCGATCCATGTCGATCAACTGCATGATCCCTTTCTGGACACCGGCAGTCTTGAGAAAATCATCTTCAGCGCGTGCCAAGACATCGACCATCGCGTTGCCGATGCCCACCACCTGAAACTTTTTCATAGGTTTTTATCCTCGTAGAGACACAGATCGCGGACCAGACACGCCGTGCATTTCGGTTTTCGGGCGACGCAGACGTAGCGCCCGTGCAAAATCATCCAGTGGTGGGCGTGGAGCTGGAAATCGGCTGGAACGTGGTCTTCGATCGCCCTCTCGACTGCGTTGACGTCTTTCCCCACGGCGACACCGCTGCGATTGCCGAAACGGAAGATATGTGTGTCCACAGCCTGAGCAGGCTGACCCCACCACATATTCAAAACCACATTCGCAGTTTTGCGTCCCACGCCAGGCAGCGACTGCAAGGCAGCGCGAGAATTCGGCACCTCTCCATTGTAGTCATCGACAAGGATCTGACTGAGCTTAATGACGTTCTTAGCTTTCTGCCTGTATAGGCCAATTGTCTTGATATGCTCAGTCAGCCCCTCCAGACCGAGGTCGAGCATTTTCTGAGGCGTGTCAGCAATCTTGAAAAGCGCACGGGTTGCCTTGTTCACCCCCGCATCTGTTGCTTGCGCGGACAACGCAACGGCGACGACAAGAGTGTAGACATTTACATGCTCAAGCTCGCCCTTGGGTTCAGCCTCAGCGGCTTGAAAGCGGGTGAAGATTTCCCGAATGGTATGATAGTCAAGCTGCTTTGCCATGGGCTCCGGTATGCCTGCCCACTGTCACAGGGGCAAGCGGCAGATGCGCAATTTTCGGGTCGCTTGGCAGGCGCTGTCCACCTAGATTGACCAACATGGAACAGACCGAAACCTATCACTACCAAATCATGCGCCGCGCCATTGACGCGATTGATGCTGCGGGAAGCACTCCACTGTCCCTCAGCGAGCTTGCTGATGAAATGAACATGAGCCCCGCGCATTTTCAGCGGCTTTTCTCTACCTGGGTCGGGGTCTCCCCCAAGCGGTATCAACAGTATCTGATGCTTGGCCACGCAAAATCCTTGCTCCGCGAACGATTCACGACACTTGAGACGGCGCAAGAGGTTGGCCTGTCAGGCAGTGGGCGCCTGCATGATCTTTTCGTCCGGTGGGAGGCGATGAGCCCTGGCGACTACGCAAGAGACGGCGAGGGGCTCGAGATCTTCTGGGGGTGGTTCGAAAGCCAGTTTGGACCAGCCCTTGTGATGGGCACCGATAGGGGAATTTGTGGAATCGCCTTCGCGGCTGAGGCAGGTCCCGAACCTGCCATGGCGGACCTCAAATCACGTTGGCCAAAGGCTAAGTTTGTTGAAGACCCAACGCAATTGCGGCGGTGGGCTATGTCAGCGCTCGGCATGGAAGGTGAGACACAACTGCATATGATCGGCGCCCCCTTCCAACTTAAAGTATGGGAAGCGCTGCTTGCGATTCCATCAGGGCACGTCACGACGTATTCTGAAATCGCGCAGTCCATTGGGCACCCGAAGGCTGTGCGTGCGGTAGGTACAGCCGTCGGCCGGAACCCGGTAAGCTGGCTGATCCCTTGCCATCGTGCATTGCGAAAGTCAGGAGCCTTGGGTGGTTACCATTGGGGCCTGCCGGTCAAACGCGCGATGCTGGCGTGGGAGTCTGCCCGCGCAGACGCGCAATAAACCGCGGAACTAAGCGGATCGCTGTTTCGTTATTGGATAGCACGTCGCTCTGCGACATAACCACACTATCCCGAGGGCAGGATTTGCCCTCCAATCTTAATGGAACCATGACCATGACAATGAAGAAAATTCCAATGCTCCTCGCGGCTGGATCGCTGACGCTTGTCGCCGCTTGTGACCCCGCAGGTCCAAACCAAAACCAGAACCTGCAGCAAGGCGCGGCTCTTGGCGCTGTTGGTGGCGCTGTGACTGGTCTTATCCTCAACCGCGACGATGACCGCCGCGGCCGCAATCAGGCAGCTCTCGCCGGTGCCGTCATTGGTGCAGCAACAGGCGCAGCCATCGGCAGCAACCTTGACCGCCAGGCAGAAGAACTGCGCCGCCAGTTGCGCAGTGACGTGGGTGTCAGCAACAACGGCCAAAACCTCGTTGTTGTTCTGAGCCAGGATCTGCTGTTTGCGACAGGGAGCACCGCCGTATCCTCCGTTTCGCAAAACGAACTGATGATCGTTGCGAACTCCCTCAATCGGTATCCGAACACCACGGTGAACGTAATCGGTCATACTGACAACGTCGGTGGCGCTGCGTTCAACCAAGATCTCTCAGAACGTCGTGCGCAGGCTGTCTCAAGCATCCTCATCAATGGTGGTGTCGCACCATCGCGTGTTCGCGCCATCGGCGCTGGTGAGAACCAGCCGATTGCGTCAAACCTGAACGCCGAAGGGCGTCAGATGAACCGCCGTGTTGAGATCATCATCACACCGAATTAATTCGGTCAGACGATACGAAAAAGGGGTCGCAAGCTTTGCGGCCCCTTTTTGATTGTAGATTCGGCAACTTGGTCATATGTTTTTACCAATACTGGGGGAAGCAATGCCATTTGAACCGATTCAACAGGAGAAGCTGTCTCAAGGTGTTGTCCGTCAAATTGAGGGACTAATCCTACGTGGTATTCTGCGACCTGGCGAACGTCTGCCAGCCGAACGCGAGCTCAGCGAGCGTATGCACGTCTCGCGCCCCTCACTCAGAGAGGCGCTGGCGGACCTTCAGGACCGTGGCCTTCTCACGTCTAAGGCCGGCGCTGGGGTATACGTCGCAGATGTCCTCGGTTCTGCATTCGCACCCGCTTTGGTCAAACTTTTTGCCACCCATGATGAGGCAGTGTTTGATTACATCAGCTTCCGACGCGATATGGAGGGCCTCGCGGCCGAACGTGCCGCAAGGCTCGCGACCGATACCGACCTCAAGGTCATCAATGCGATCTTTGAAAAGATGGAAGTGGCGCACCAAAAGCGCAATCCTGCGGACGAAGCGCATCTGGATGCCGACTTCCACCTCTCTATCATCGAAGCAAGTCACAACATGATCATGCTGCACATGATGCGGTCCATGTTCGAATTGCTGCGCGAAGGTGTGTTCTACAATCGCACGGTGATGTTCAAGCAGCGGATGACGAGGGATACGCTGTTGGATCATCACCGCCAGATCAATGCAGCCCTGCAAGCGCGCGACCCGCAGGCGGCGCGTGCAGCGATTGAAACCCACCTCCAGTTTGTCGAGATGGCGTTATCCGATCAGCAGAAAGCCGATCGCAACGAAGCCTTCGCCAAGAAGAGACTTGAACACGAAGGCTGGCGCTAGCGGCAACCAAAAAACAAAAGACCCCGCTGGCGATCCGCCAACGGGGCCTTTTTGATAAGTTACGATAGGCTTAGTGCAGCTTCTCGCCGACGGTCTCGATTGATGCATCAATCATGGCGCCAGCGGACTTGGCATCCATCTGCTTCGCGAGGACTTCCTTGGCGGCAGCGACAGCAACAGCAATCGCCTGATCGCGGACTTCCTTCACAGCATTCGCTTCCGCGCTTGCGATCTGCTCTTCAGCAGCAGCCAAGCGACGTGTGATAGATTTTGCGATATCGTCCTTGGCGGCGGCAGCGGCGTTTGACGCCTCTTCCTTTGCAGACGCTACGATCCGGTCAGCTTGTTCCTGAACTTCTTTCTGCTTACGCTCATAGGACGCCAGCAGTGCTTGTGCCTCTTCGCGCAGTGCTTTGGCCTCGTCCAACTCGGACTTGATGCCTTCTGCACGCTTGTCGAGCATACCTGTGACAAGCGTTGGCACTTTGAAGTAAAGCAGAATTCCGATGAAGATCAGAAACGCGATTGAGACAACAAAGTCGGTGTTTCCCAGCGAAAAGAACGGTTTGTCACCTGCAGCAAGCGCCGGGCTTGCAGCAAGACCGAAAAGGGCGGTGAGTGTTAGTCTCATGTCTTACCCTTTCATCCGTGCTTCAACAGCACTTTCAACTGCGGCACCGTCTGGATTGCCACCCAAGGCAGCGACCAGTTCTTTCGCCGTGTCTTTCGCGACTTCCGTAACGCTCTGGACCGCACCTGCGCGGATTTCCGCGATCGCAGCTTCGCTTTCGGCAGTCTTGGCCGCAATCTGCGCGTCGGCTTTCTTCAGCTCAACGTCCAGCTCGGCTTGAATTTCGGCTTTCGCCTCGGCGACGATTTTCTGAGCTTCAGTGCGCGCGTCTGCAAGAGCCTTGTTATAGGCTTCTTCAGCTTCCGCTGCTTTGTTTTTCAGCTCTTCGGCCGCGGCAATATCATTCGTGATTGTACCAGAACGTTCGGCCAGAACCGCGGCAATGCGCGGGAGGGCGATGCGTGACATCACAAAGTAGATTGCGATCAGAGTGACCACGAGCCAGAAAATCTGGTTGGGCATCCAATCTGCGCAAAGCTGTGGCATGCCGAGGGCTGACCCCCCTGCGTCGACACAGACCCCTGCGGCTTCTGTTGTTTCTGTTGCCATGATGGCCCCCGAATACCTTTGGTGTTTACTGGCCGACGCGCTCTAGATGAGCAAGTCGGCCAGCCGTAAGGATATGGGTCGCTGTCTTAGACGGCGAACATCAGCAGAAGCGACACGAGGAATGCGAAGATCCCCAGAGCTTCCGCAAATGCGAGGCCGATGAACAGTGTTGCTGTCTGACCGGCAGCAGCGGATGGGTTGCGCAGAGCGCCAGCAAGATAGTTACCAGCAACGGTACCAACACCGATAGCTGCGGCACCAGAACCGATTGCTGCCAGACCTGCGCCGATGTGTGCGAGTTCGCCTTCCATGTGAATTCTCCTTACGATTGGAAGTTGCGTACGATGGGTGTCGCCACCCATCAAACCTTTAGTGATGCGGGTGAAGAGCGTCTTTCAGATAGACGCACGTCAGAATGGTGAATACGTAGGCCTGAATGCCGCAGACCAGCACTTCAAGACCATAGATTGCGACAATGCCGAAGATCGCGACGGGGCTGACCAGTGTCAGCGCAGCAAAGCCTGCAAACACCTTCAAAACAGCGTGACCCGCCATGATGTTGCCTGCAAGACGGATCGAGTGGCTGACTGGACGGACGAAGTAGGAAATCACCTCGATGACAGCGATAATGGGGCGCAAGATCGCCGGCGCGTCTTTCATCCAGAACAGGCCAAGGAAAGAAGGGCCGTTCTTGACAAAACCAAGCACCGTAACGGCGATGAAGACACCAAAACCCAGAACAGCCGTAATCGCGATCATCGACGTCGGGGAATACGACATCGGGATCAGCGCAAGATAGTTCGAGAAGAAGATAAAGACGAAGATCGTCATGATGTAAGGGAAGTACCGAACACCTTCCTTGCCACACACATCTTCAACCATCTTGTAAATGAAGCCGTAAAACAGCTCAGCGACCGACTGAACCCGGCTCGGAACGACACCGCGACCGCGGCTGCCAATCACAAACAGGGCAATCGTCGCCAGAATGGCAATCGCCAGCCAAAGGGTCACGTTTGTCGGGGTGTACCACTGCACTGGACCATCGCCGAACAGTGGTTTGACAATGAACTGATCCAGCGGGTGAAAGACCAAACCACCTTCTGCTTTTTCTTCAGCCACGTGCGTCGCCCTCTTCTTTTGCAGCCTCTTGCTGCTTCTTCTGAACCTCTTTGGCCGACCGCATCATGGTTTTCACACCCGCCGCGAGGCCAAAAAATATGAACAGCACCATCAAGAAGGGTTCTGTGCCAAAAACGGCGTCCAACCCGTATCCGATGCCGAAGCCGATCCCGAGACCGGCGACAAGCTCTACCACCATTCGCCAGGCAAGCTGGGCTTGGGAGTAGTGCTCTTCCGAGTGGTGCTTAACCTCTGCCGGCTCTTTGAGCTTTGCAATTTTCGCCTCAAGCGCCTTAAGGCGATCAGCGTCATGCGGTTCTGGCATCGGTTTTTGACCCTCTGAAAGGTTGAGGGTGGTTTAGGTTGACGCCCTGATAGAGTCAAGCGCCCACGAGATCGGCGTAAATATCTGGTATTTCATATTTTTTTCTGGATTTACGATCCGCAAAATACTCATTCAAGCAACCACATTGCAAATTCGGACATTCAACCATTTGGTTGACGTTTTTCCCCAACACAGCTTAATCGGCATATGACACCGACACTCGATCAGGTTTTTTCGGCCCTCGCCGATCCGACGCGCCGCACCATCCTCGCCATGTTGTTGGAAGACGATATGGCGGTCACGGATGTTGCCGAACCATTCGACGTATCACTTGCTGCGATCTCAAAACATCTCGGCGTTCTGACCGCTGCGGGCCTGATAAGTCAGGAGAAGCGCGGTCGTGTCAAATGGTGCAAGCTCGAACCTGACGCACTTCGCGAGGCCTCCGTCTGGATGCAGGGCTTCGGACAAATGGATGCAATCGATCTCGATGCTTTCGAGAACTTCCTGTCAAAGGAGCTTGGTCCTAGCACGCAAGCTCCTTGATCCGTTCTTTAAAGAACTTCAGGAATGTCTGCACCTTCGCTGTCCGGTGAAGATCGACGTGGGTGACGAGCCATAGTGGCGCTTCCCAGACAGCGCGCCGTTCGGCAACCTCTGTCAGCGTATCGTCTTCTGCTGCAGTTTGCGCCGTCACGAAACCGATCCCGGCACCGGCACGGATCGCGTCTTCCATGTTGCGGTGGTCAGTTGCGCGATAGCTGAACCGTTCATCAGGCACGATACCGGCCAGCCATCGCGTGAACGGTGCCCTGCTATGCTCATCATCATTGGTGACGAAGTAGTGGTTCTTGAGATCTTCTTCATCAGCTGGCAATCCATGCCGCGCCACGTAACGATCTGATGCGACAAGCGCCATGCTCTGCTGAATGAGCGGCTGCACCACGTTGTCGGGCTCCTGCGGAATGCTCCCGGCCCGGATGGCGACATGCGCCTCGCCATACTCAAGCCGAAACAGCCTTGCGCCTGTGCGGTAGCGGATGCGCACATCGGGATGCGCGGCCTGAAAGTCGACCAGTATGGGCGTGACAAAATTGGAGACGATGCTCAGGCTGGTAATCACAAGGTCACCAGAGACACCCTCACCCTGTCCTTTGATCCGGCCCGCAAGCTGCGTGAACTGATCATCAGTCGCTTTGGCGACTTGCAAAAGATCCTGCCCCGCCTCAGTGGCCGTATAGCCACGCGCATGCCGCTGAAACAGCTTCACGCCAAGACGCTGCTCCAACGCATCTATATGGCGGATGACTGTCGCGTGATGGACACCCAAGGCTTCGGCTGCGCCACTGACAGTCCCGTTGCGCGCAACCTGATACGCGGTCCTGATTTCATCCCAATTATCCATAGGTCAACCTGTGCATCTGCAAACATGAGGTGTGAAAAATCGGATATTTTGTTCGCAAGCGCAAGAAGTAGATTGATTGCATCAACAGATTTTAAGGAGCCCCCAATGGCTGGAACTGTTCTACTGATTAACGCCTCCGGCTCATCTGCCGGATCCGCCACGCGCGCTGCAACAGACCAACTGGTCGCCGAACTCGCTCCCGAAACACTGATCACGCGCGATCTCGCCGCTGATCCGTTGCCGCAAATTGACGAGGCATGGATCAAAGCGCGTCTGGTGCCCGTCAAAGACCGCAGTGACGCCGATCACGCCACACTCTCCCTGTCCGACGCATTGATTGCCGAACTCAAGGCCGCCGACATGGTTGTCATCGGCATGCCTGTCTACAATTTCGGGATGCCTGCGGCGCTCAAGGCCTACATTGACCTCATTGCGCGTCCCAAGGTGACTTTTGCGTATACCGAAGGCGGACCGGTTGGGTTGCTGGAAGGCAAACGCGCCATTGTCGCGGTGGCGTCCGGCGGCACACAAATCGACAGCGCTTCTGATTTCGCCACACCACACTTGCGTCAGGTCCTGAGCTTCATCGGCATCAAGGACGTATCCGTCTATGCCGCCAAAGACGTGATTGCTGCCCAGGCGGCGTGACAAGCCGTGACTTTTCATGGCGCGCCCTATCTGGTGCGCCATGACACGATCTTATGCACTTCTGGCCTTGCGCCTCGCGTTGACCATCGCCTTCATCTACTATGGCCTGCGTAAGTTAGGCAGCGATCCGCGCGACGTTGCCATCTACGAAGCCATCGGTTTCGGTCAGTTTCCACGATTTATCACCGGATCGGTCGAATTGATTGGCGCGGCGCTACTGTGGGTGCGGGGCTGGCGCGGCATAGGTGGCGCGCTCCTCTTCGTGACGATGTGCATCGGGCTGACGGCGCTTCTGCTTTGGGTGGGTCCCCCCTATTGGCATATGCTGGTCCTGATGGCTGGCAGCGCAACTATTGCGGTCGCCTACCGCAAGGACATCACGCGAAGACTTCCATCCGGCCAATAGATATTGACTCAGGAACACGCGCGGCGTAAACGCCCCTCAAAACCCGGATAGCTTCAGCTTTCCGGTCCCTGTTTTACAAGGGATCGCCCTCCGTCAGCGCGTTGCGCCCACGGGGGCGCTACTGCTTTATTGCTTGGCTTCCTATATGGAGCAGAGCAACCGAAATGACGAAAAGGGCCTTGGCCGATGTTTGAAAATCTCTCTGAACGCCTGTCCGGTGTGTTCGACAAGCTCACCAAGCAAGGTGCGCTCACTGAGGATGACGTCAAAACAGCCCTGCGGGAAGTCCGCGTGGCATTGCTTGAAGCCGACGTCTCACTGCCTGTCGCCCGCGACTTTGTCAAAGCGGTGCAGGAAAAAGCGACCGGTCAGGCCGTCACCAAGTCGATTACGCCCGGCCAGCAGGTCGTCAAGATCGTGCATGACGAATTGCAGCACGTCCTGACAGGCGACGATGATCCGGGCGCGCTGAAGATCGACAATCCGCCTGCGCCGATTTTGATGGTCGGCTTGCAGGGCTCAGGTAAGACCACGACCACGGCCAAGCTTGCCAAACGCCTGAAGGAAAAAGAAGGCAAGCGCGTCCTCATGGCCTCGCTCGACACCAACCGGCCTGCGGCGATGGAGCAGCTTGCCATCCTCGGTGGGCAGATCGGTGTGGATACCCTGCCTATCGTCAAAGGCGAAGATCCTGTTGCGATCGCCAAACGCGCAAAGACCCAAGCCAGCCTTGGCGGCTACGATGTCTATATGCTCGACACCGCGGGCCGGCTGCATATCGATCAGGAATTGATCGCACAGGCCGCCGCCGTCCGTGATGTCGCCAACCCACGCGAAACACTGCTCGTTGTGGACGGCCTGACCGGTCAGGATGCTGTCAACGTCGCGCAGGAGTTCGACGACAAGATCGGTGTCACAGGCGTGGTCCTGACCCGCATGGACGGTGACGGACGCGGTGGTGCAGCGCTGTCGATGCGCGCAATCACCGGCAAGCCGATCCGCTTTGTGGGTCTTGGCGAAAAGATGGACGCCATCGAAACCTTCGAGCCGTCCCGCATCGCTGGCCGCATCCTCGGCATGGGCGACATTGTTGCGCTGGTCGAAAAGGCACAGGAAACCATCGAGGCCGAACAGGCCGAAAAGATGATGAAGCGCTTCCAGAAGGGCCGCTTCAACATGAACGACCTCAAGATGCAGCTTGAGCAGATGATCAAGATGGGCGGCATGGAAGGCATGATGGGCATGATGCCCGGTGCAGCCAAGATGTCGAAACAGATGGCTGCGGCGGGCATGGATGACGGTATCCTCAAGCGTCAGATCGCGCTGATCAACTCGATGACCAAGAAAGAGCGCGCAAACCCCGATATCCTCGCCGCCAGCCGCAAGAAGCGCATCGCCAAAGGTGCCGGTCTCGAAGTCTCTGAACTGAACAAACTTCTCAAGCAGCAGCGCCAGATGGCCGACATGATGAAGAAGATGGGCAAGGGCGGCATGCTGAAACAGGCCATGAAAGGCATGTTCGGCAAGGGCGGCGGCATGCCTGACATGAACGACCCGCAAGCCATGGCCGAAGCCGCAAAGGCATTGCAAGGCAAGATGCCTCCTGGCGGCCTTCCGGGCCTTGGCGGTGGCGGAATGCAATTGCCCCCCGGCCTCTCTGGCTTTGGCAAGAAGAAGTAGGCCCCTTCATTTTGGCCAAGAAACTCCCGCCGGAGGCTCCGGCAGTTCAACCAAGCAAAACACCAGACCAGACAGCATGACCCCCGCCCCGACCCTCACCACAGCCCGCCTGATCCTGCGCGGCCCAGCCAAGAGCGACCTTCCAGCGTTTATGGCATGGGTGACGCAGTCCGAGCGTATGGCCACGGTCGGCGGCAAAGGCACCGAGCGCGATGCTTGGCGCGGCTTTCTGGCAGGGATCGGTCACTGGAGCTGGCATGGCTACGGCTTCTTCACGGTGGTTGATAGTCGCAGCGGGGTCGCTGCTGGCCGCGTGGGCATCATCAACCACATCGAATGGCCACAGCCGGAACTTGCCTGGCATATGTTCGACGGCTTCGAAGGCAAATCCTATGCTTTCGAAGCGGCATGTGCCATTCGCGAATGGGCTGGCCAGACACTCGGGCTTGAGCCACTGATTTCGCTCATCTCGCCGGCCAATACCCGTTCGCTTGCCCTGGCCACGCGCCTCGGCGCGACGGAGGAACGGCGCGACGTTGTGGACGACGAAGATGTCATCGTCTTCCGGCACCTGTCGCACAATGACCCACGAGCCGTCTCTCAAGCAGCGGGGGCCATCGCATGATCCCTACTTTGCAGACCCAGCGCCTTAAGTTGCGCCCATACCAGCGTCGCGATTTTGACGCCTACGCCGCTTTCTTCGCCAGCGATCAGGTAACGCATATGGGTGGTCCGATCGACGCTGAGAAAGCGTGGGCATGGTTTACCAACGACATCGCGTCCTGGGCGCTCTACGGTTTCGGCACCCTTGGCGTGGAATATGAAGGCCAATTCGCCGGCGGCGTTGGCCTTGTCCACCCGCCACATTTCCCCGAACCCGAATGCGGCTGGTTCGTTTTTGATGACTTCACCGGGAAAGGTATCGCCCAGGAGGCTGGTCGCGCCATGCTGGACCACAGTTTTGCGACAACTAACCTGCCAAGCATCGTCAGTTACATCAGCGCTGCCAATACTGCCTCGATCCGCGTGGCAGAAGCACTGGGCGGCACCCGCGATCCCGACGCGAACGGACCTGACGGGTTTAACGCGCTGGTCTACCGCCATTACCGCAAAGGAGTGTCCCATGACTGACACCACCACCCGCGCAGCCGAAATCCTGCGCGAGCACCGCGAAAGCATCGATCGCCTTGATGCCATCCTCGTCTACACACTGGGCGAACGCTTCAAGCACACACAGGCCGTGGGCAAGCTGAAAGCTGAACACGACCTGCCCCCATCCGACCCCGCGCGCGAAGAAAAACAGATCGCGCGTCTCACCGACCTTGCGGAACGGGCCAATCTCGACCCGGAATTCGCCAAGAAATTCCTGAACTTCATCATTCAGGAAGTCATCCAACACCACAAACAACACCAATCCTGAGGGGCGACCCTCACGACCATCTTCTAAGGAGAAAATCTGATGGCTATGAAAATCCGTTTGGCCCGTGGCGGCTCAAAGAAACGTCCATTCTACGCAATTGTTGCTGCTGACAGCCGCATGCCACGTGATGGCCGCTTCATCGAAAAGCTGGGCACATACAACCCGATGCTGCCAAAAGACAGCGAAGACCGCGTGAAAATGGACATCGAGCGCGTCAAGCACTGGCTGGGTGAAGGCGCACAGCCAACCGACCGCGTTTCCCGTATGCTGGAAGCCGCTGACGTGCTGCCCAAGAAAGAGCGCAGCAACCCAAAGAAGGGCACACCTGGTAAGGCTGCTCAGGCACGCGCTGAAGAGAAGGCTGAAAAGGCAAAAGCTGCAGAAGAAGCGGCTAACGCCCCAGCCGAAGAGGCTGCTGCAGAAGAATAATCCATTTCGTGTTGCCCCGCGGCGTGTTTGCGGGGCAATTCGGTAGATGACTGAGCATCCATGTTCCGCTTATTGCGCACGATAATTCTGGTGATGATCGCCTTTATCGCAGGAATGCTCTACGAACGCGAAGGCCGCCATCAAATCTGCGAAAGCGGTGGCGGCCTTTGGATTGAAGATATCTGCGTTGGACGAGAATTGAACGAATGATGGATCGAGTCATCGTTGGCGCCATCGGCGGCGCATTTGGCGTTCATGGCGAGGTACGCCTGAAGTCCTATTGCGCTGATCCCGCTGCGATTGCAGATTATGCGCCTCTGACGACCGAAGACGGGCGAAGCTTTGCACAGATCGTTCTGACCGGCCAGACCAAGAACGGGCTCACTGCCCGCATTGACGGGATCACAACAAAAGAAGAGGCGGACGCGCTGCGCAATACGCCCCTTTATGCGGCGCGCGCCGTCATGCCTGCAACTGAGGAAGACGAGTTTTACTACACCGACCTGATCGGCCTCACTGTTGTCGATACCGGCGGGGCAACGCTTGGCACGGTGAAGAATGTGATGGACCATGGCGCAGGCGACCTGCTCGAACTCAGTGTTGCAGGCACGTCCGAAACTGTTTTGCTCCCTTTCACTCAAGCAGTCGTCCCGACTGTTGACCTCACTGCGGGCCGGATCGTTGCCGATCCGCCGGAGGGTCTGTTTTGAGCAAGACACCACGCTCAGCCGGACGGATTTCCGTCCGTCCAACATTGCAGCCGCGTGAGTTGATGACAGATGCACCGGATCTGGCCGGGACATGGACTGCGCAGATCATCACACTCTTTCCTGACGCCTTCCCGGGTGTGCTGGGTCATAGCCTGACCGGGAAAGCTTTGCATGACGGGCTTTGGCAGTTGCAGACATATGACCTGCGCCGCCACGGCATTGGCAAACATCGCAATGTCGATGACACACCGGCAGGCGGCGGAGCCGGCATGGTGCTCCGTGCTGACGTTCTGGCAGCAGCGATTGCCGAGGCGCGTGCCGGGACAAAAGGCATCGCGCCGCTTGTCTATCTCTCGCCACGCGGTCGGCGCTTCGATCAGACGATGGCGCGGCAATGGGCGCGTATGAACGGCGTCACGATGCTCTGCGGTCGGTTTGAAGGTGTCGACGAACGTGTGCTGCAACATTTCGGGATCGAGGAAGTCTCATTGGGCGATTTCGTGATGACCGGTGGCGAGATTGCAGCCCAGGCTATGATTGACGCGACGGTGCGCCTTCTGCCGGGTGTGTTGGGCAATACCGAGAGCGCAATCGAAGAAAGCTTCTCTTCGGGCCTGCTGGAACATCCGCAATACACCAAACCTGCATCGTGGCAGGGGCTTGATATTCCCGAAGTTCTGCTTTCAGGCAATCACGCCAAGATCGCCGAGTGGCGACGCGCTATGTCCGAAGCGTTGACCAAAGAAAGGCGTCCGGATCTGTGGAACGCCCATCTGAAAAAGTCTCAGTCTGGCGACTAAGACGCTGGCTGGCGCTCAAACCTGATGACGATAACAGTCAGGATACCCAAGATAATTGCTGGAAGTGTCGATGGCCCCAGGACAAGCACATGAGCAATAATCGCTCCAACCATTGTTGCCCCAAGTAACAGTGCGCCCAAGATACGCGTTGGCTTGTACCAAAGCATGGCGGCCCCGCCGACCTCAATCACACCGGTCAGATAGCGAAACCACTGACCAAGTCCGATGGCTTCAAAGACATCAACCATTTGCGCGGCCCCGGCCAGTTTTGCACCACCCGCCATCACAAACGCAATTGTCAGCAAAACGCGCGCAACTATCGGAACATACTTCATGGCTCGCCTCCTTAAGACTAGGGAAATGCTAGCCCCAGTATTTGCGTGAAGGCAACGCCGTTGGCGCAAGCTGCATTGTGCAAATTTGCAGAGTGATCGCAGTCAAGGTTGAGCAGCTATTGAGGGTTGATCGCCTGTCCCGAAGCGCCTATACGGCGGCATCTCCGGACAGTTCGCTGATTCCGGGGTTTGGTTTATGTGTAAACCGGATCATCGATGGCATCTTTCGTGGATGCATTTTCGCCGGGGCGTTCAGTAGACCACAAAAAAGAGATGATGACGCACCTCTGCCGGGCAGTTGGCTGAACCCGATCACGACGCAGAGCTCTACGACACGAGAACCATTGCGGAAAACCGCAAGCATATCATAGGAGCGTTTCAGATGGACCTGATCGCAGAACTCGAAGCGGAGCAGATCGCTGCGCTGGGGAACGACATCCCCGATTTTAAAGCGGGTGACACCATCCGCGTTGGCTACAAGGTGACCGAAGGGTCCCGCAGCCGTGTTCAGAACTACGAAGGCGTCTGCATCGCCCGCAAGAACGGCAAAGGCATCGCCGGTTCGTTCACAGTTCGCAAGATTTCCTTTGGTGAAGGCGTTGAGCGTGTGTTCCCTCTGCACTCCACCAATATCGACAGCATCAACGTGGTGCGTCGTGGCCGCGTTCGTCGCGCCAAGCTTTACTATCTGCGCTCTCGCCGTGGTAAGTCCGCGCGGATCGCAGAGGTTACAAACTACAAGGCACCCAAGGGTGCTGACGCAGAGGCATAAGGACAGTCGCCATGAAAAAAGATATTCACCCAGATTATCACATCATCGACGTCAAACTGACCGATGGTACTGTGGTTCAGATGAAATCCACATGGGGCAAGGAAGGCGATCAGATGTCGCTGGATATCGACCCTTCTGTACACCCTGCATGGACCGGTGGCGGCGCACGCCTCATGGATGCCGGCGGCCGTGTCTCCAAGTTCAAGAACAAGTACGCAGGCTTCGGTTTCTAAACTGCAGCACTTCGGAATTGATCAACGCCGCTCCCTCAGGGCGGCGTTTTTCTATCAACATCGACGACCCGCGAGTGAGGTCCGCAAGTTTTCGTGGCTGGGAATACCAGTATGCGCAAAATGATAATTCTTCTCTGTGGTGTTATGACGGCGACGACCTTGCTTGCCCATACAGGTGTCCAGAATCCAGCCGTAATGGCGCGTATGAACAGCATGTCTGCCATTGCCGAAGATCTGAAGGTGATTGCATTGATGGCGCGTGGCGAAGAACCGTTTGATGCCGAAGCTGCCCGCGCCGCTGCTGCATCAATTGCGGCCGAGTCTGCGCAGATCGAAGCACTCTTTACAGAACCCGAAGACGACCCAAAGTCAGAAGCAAAACCTTCAATCTGGGAAAATTTCGCGCAATTCTCGTCCATCGCAGCAGAGATGGAGGCCATTGCGCTCGGCCTGTCGACATCAATCCAGACGTCCGAAGACATTCGGCCTGCGCTCGCCTCTCTCGGGCAGAGCTGCCGAACCTGCCATGAGGCGTTTCGCGAATAGCTAAGCGACGGGCTTGCCCGCGCGCAGGGTTCCGAATGCCTGATAGCCGTAGAGTGTCCCAGAATTCATGCGGCGCTCATACTCGGCAACCAATGCATCTGCCAATTGCTGGCCAATCTGTCCATTTGCAACCATCAGCTTGGTCGTCTCAGTGACCCAAGGCAACATCTGCGGCCCATTCTGGACAAGACGGCTGGTCATCCGGAAATCAGGCGTCTCGAACCCTTCAGCGGCCACCAAGGTCTTCAGCTTGGCCACCAGATATGGATCGGTGACAAACCCAGCTTCGAAGGCCCGCGCACAAATATCCAAAGGGTCGTTTGGGAAGCTGGCGAAAGACCCTTTCGAGAAATCTGCGTCACATACAACAAGCACACCGCCGGGTTTCAAGACCCGATGCGCTTCCGCGATCAACGCCTCAGGGGCCAACACGTGGGTCAATACTGTATGCATGATCACGTGATCTACTGAACCGTCATCAACTGGCAGGCTAGACCCGTCTGCCACCTCAAAGCTGAGGTTGTCGTGATCCTTCGCCCTGGCCCGCGCTTCGTTGACGAACCCGATAGAAGGCTCAAATCCAATCACGCGCGATGGCGCGGCTCGTGCTGCAATCCGGCGACTGACCGCACCGGCGCCTGCACCTACCTCAATGGTCAGACTACCAGCAGGAAAGGAGAGCTCTGAAAGATAGGCCGCGACGATCGCCTCCATCGCGGGATCAGCCTGCCTTGCATCCATTGCATCGGCGAAAACTCTGATGAAATCAGCCCCCGCCGCGTCAACATCCTGAAATGGATCCGCCATCTGTTCCCCCCGTGTGCAGGGATGACTATACACTATTTGAAGGCAAAAGTCGCCCGTCATACACAGCGCGGAATCCAGATGCATCACCCTCTTTCCAGTCTGATCGACCAAATCGTCGAAAACGCCGAAAAGCGAGGCGATTTTGTTGACCTTCCGGGCGCAGGCAAGCCGCTCCCGCATCTCGATGATCCACAGAACGCCGTATTGAACCGAATGATGAAAGAGGCCGATGCTAAATCGCCAGTCGTCATCTTGCGCCAGCAGATACTGGCAAGCTCTGAACGCCTGAAATCCCTGACCGACCCTGACGCGCGCAAGGATGAGATGGCGCGACTGGCCGACCTTCAGATGAAGCTCGCCATCGAAATGGAGGCTTTCAGGAAATACGGCTAGTCACAGCCAGGCCATGATCTAAACGCAGCAGTCTCTGCTACGCCTGACTCAGCTCGCAGCCTTTCCGCGCCCACGTCCTTTTCCGCTGCCGCGCCGCTTGAACCCGCCAGGCTTACCACCGCCGGGCTTTGCCCCTTGTGGACGCCCACCCCCGCTGCGGCGGCCACCACCGGTGCGACCGTTTGGTCGCTTCTTCTGACCCGGTTGGACCTCCCAACGGCGGCCGGAGGCCACGGGGATCTCTTCCTTCATTGCGCGTTCGATATCCTGCAACTCGATCATCTCATCCGGAGCGACGAGCGCAACAGCCGAGCCATCAGCCCCTGCTCGTGCGGTACGGCCAATGCGGTGGACGTAGTTTTCGGCCACATTGGGCAGATCGTAGTTGTAGACATGGCGCACCGCCGGAATATCCAGCCCTCGCGCCGCCACGTCTGTTGCGACCAGCACACGAACCTTGCCCTGCTTGAACGCCTCAAGTGCCCGGTCGCGCTGGCCTTGGGATTTGTTGCCGTGGATCGAAGCGGCGGCAAAGCCCTTCTTCTCCAGATGTTTATACATCTTCTCGCAGCCGTGCTTGGTGCGCCCAAAGACCAGCGCCAGCTCATCGCGGTGCTTGTCCAGAAGGTCCACCAGCAGATCCATTTTCGCCGCCTGCGCGACGAAGTGCACAGACTGGTTGATCTTGGTCGCTGCCTGCCCCGGAGGGTTCACCTGCACGCGGACCGGCTTGTCGAGGTATGTGTCGGCCAACTCATTCATCAATTTTGGCATCGTGGCAGAGAACATCATTGTCTGGCGGTCCTTCGCCAGTAGTGGAGCGATCTGGCGCAACGCATGGATGAAGCCCATGTCGAGCATCTGGTCTGCCTCGTCCAGCACCAGATAGATTGTCTCTTCCAACCGTATCGCACGACGGTCGAGCAGGTCGATCAATCGGCCCGGCGTTGCGACCAGCAGGTCAACACCGCCGGCCAAGCGCTTCGTCTGGGCGACAATGCCAGCACCACCCACGACCAAGGCGACTTTGAGGTGCGTCCCTTTGGTGTAATTCGTCAGGTTGTCCGCGATCTGCTTTGCCAATTCCCGCGTGGGTGCAAGGATCAGGCCGCGTGCGGTCTTGGCGTTCGGTTTGACACCAGCCTTCATCAGCGCGTGGATCATCGGCAGACCAAAAGCAGCGGTTTTGCCCGTACCGGTCTGGGCAAGCCCCATGACATCGCGGCCATTCATCGCGTGCGGGATGGCTTGCTGTTGGATCGGGGTGGGATCGGTGATCCCCTGTTCTTTGAGAACATTAATCAGTCGGGGCGCGAGGCCCAGCATATCAAAATCCATTTCTGGACACCTTTCTTCGGGGCCGATGGCCCACATATCATTGCGCTCCGGCAGATGCCGGGCGCGTCGCTTGGGTTGGGCGGGCTTCTGACCATCAGCTTATGCTGTTGGCCGAACCTGCGCTGCTCCCCCCGCGTGAAGTGGGTGCTCTGTGGAATATTCGGACGGTTGCGAGGGGCCATTACCCCTGACGATGCTCACGCGGCTTCCGCGTCCTCTGCCGCGCTCTTGCGCTTTTGCAGCGGCGCTGTCAAGCGCGCTAAAAAACGACATCAGCAACTGCGCTTCGACTTTCGCCCACTGCTGGGGATTCTTATAGTCCGCGGCAAAGAAAACGAGCAGGGAATCAGCACGTGGCGCACATCATTGTCGTCGGCAACGAAAAGGGCGGTGCCGGCAAATCTACAGTGTCGATGCATGTGGCAACCGCATTGGCCCGTATGGGACACAAGATCGCTGTGCTTGACCTTGATCTGCGCCAACTGACGCTCGGGCGTTACTTGCAGAACCGTGTTGAATTCATGCGAAAGGAGGGACTGGACCTCCCGACACCCACTTTTGTGCCATTGCCAGAGCACGATGCAGGCTCCCCTGATGAAGCGAGCCAGTCGATTGATCAGCGCCTCTATGCAGCGATCGGCAGCGTGCAGGACACCATGGATTTTGTGCTGATCGACTGTCCGGGTTCGCATACCCGTGTGTCACAGGTTGCACATTCGCTTGCTGATACGCTGATCACCCCGCTGAACGACAGCTTTGTCGATTTCGACATGCTCGCCCGCGTTGACAGCGAAGGTGAGGAAATTCTGGGGCCTTCTGTTTATTCCGAAATGGTCTGGAGCGCCAAACAACCGCGCGCGCAGGCCGGCCTTGCCCCGATAGACTGGATCGTCTTGCGCAATCGTGTCGGATCGCAAGCGATGATCAACAAGGAAAAAATGGAGCGAGTCGTCGCCAAACTTTCAAAACGCATTGGCTTTCGGACTGGTCCGGGCTTCAGCGAGCGGGTCGTATTTCGCGAGCTTTTTCCACGTGGTCTGACGTTGCTTGACCTGCGGGACATAGGTGTGAAGGGCCTGAGCATCTCCAACATCGCTGCCCGACAGGAATTGCGCGATTTAATCAAAACGCTGGACCTGCCGGGTGTGAAGCCAGACTTCTGATCGGCTTGCCAAGGCAGAGACGCCTGAAAACCTTCTTCCGTTCGACCGAGTGCCCGCCTAGTGTGAGAGCAATACAGGGAGGAAACTGGCGTGCAAAAACTGATAGAGTTGCAGCGCTATGCAACATTGGTGACAGTCGCAATCCTGACGGTCATCTGTTTGATCATTGGAATTTGGGAACCTTGGGTCCTCTTACTTGCCGCGCTCTTTGGTGCACTGACACTCTTGGGGTTGCGCGATGTCTCCCAGACAAAGCATGCGGTTCTCAAGAATTACCCAATCCTCGGCCACATCCGGTTTCTGTTCGAAAAGATACGCCCCGAAATCCGGCAGTATCTGATTGAAAGCGATCAGGAAGAACAGCCATTCAGTCGCGAACAGCGATCACTTGTTTATCAAAGATCAAAGGGCGCAGAGGACAAACGCCCATTCGGGAGCCACGAAAAAGTCTATGAAGCAGGCTATTCCTGGCTGACCCATTCGGTGCAGCCGATCCATTTTAGCAATACAGACTTTCGCGTCACAATCGGCGGCCCGGACTGCAAGCAACCCTACGAAGCCTCGCTTTACAATATCTCGGCCATGAGTTTCGGCTCTCTTTCGGCCAACGCCATCTCTGCGTTGAACCAAGGCGCCAAGATGGGCGGGTTTGCCCATGACACCGGCGAAGGCGGGATCAGCCGCTACCACCGGCAAGGCGGCGGCGACCTGATCTACGAAATCGGCTCAGGGTATTTCGGATGCCGCAACGATGATGGTTCGTTCAATCCGGACCGCTTCGCCGAACAGGCGGCTGACCCTCAGGTCAAGATGATTGAACTGAAGCTCAGTCAAGGGGCGAAACCTGGCCACGGTGGTATGCTGCCGGCAGCAAAGATCACGCCAGAGATTGCTGAAGCCCGCGAAATTCCGATGGGTCAGGACTGCGTGTCCCCTGCAGCCCACAGCGCCTTCAGCGGTCCGATGGGATTGATGAAATTCATCGGTGAGTTGCGCGAATTGTCGAATGGCAAACCTGTGGGCTTCAAGCTCTGCATCGGCCACCGGCGCGAATTTATGTGCATCGTAAAAGCGATGCTCGAAACCGGTATTGTGCCTGACTTCATCGTAGTGGACGGCACCGAAGGCGGAACAGGTGCCGCCCCTCTTGAGTTTGCAAACCACGTTGGAATGCCGATGGTCGAAGGGCTGACCTTTGTGCACAACACACTGCGCGGCGCAGGTCTGCGCGATCAGGTCAAGATCGGTGCGGCGGGCAAGATCGTCTCCGCATTTGATATTGCCAAGGCGCTCTCTATCGGGGCCGATTGGTGCAACTCCGCTCGTGGCTATATGTTCGCCATCGGGTGCATTCAGGCGCAGGCATGCCACACCAACCACTGCCCTGTGGGGGTCACGACGCAGGATCCATTGCGGCAGAAAGCGCTGGTGGTGCCAGACAAGGCCAAGCGCGTGGCACGCTTTCACGCAAATACATTGAAAGCACTGGGTGAAATGGCAGGGGCGGCTGGTCTCGACGATCCTTGCGGATTCCTGCCATACCACTTCATGACGCGGCGGGCAGACGGGCGCATCACCGAAAGCAACGACGTCTACGCCTATCTCCGCGATGGCTTCCTGCTGGATGACGGCGACGACAATCCGATCTACCGCAAGCGCTGGTCACGTGCCGATGCCCATAGCTTCGATCCGCCGGACCTTGTGGTCCACGACTAGGTGGCGTCCGAACGTCGCGCTTCTTCTGGTCGTGGCGGGGTCTTTCCTGCCGCGCGCATCCGGATAGAGATACGCGGCGTTGCTCCTGTTTCTGGCCGCGACCTCGTGCGCAAGACAGGCGTATTCTGCGAGTTCCCAGCCTTGCTTTCACGCAGCACGATATAAAGGCCGCTGGCGATGATAATTGCAGCCCCAACACCTGTCGTGGCGTCGATGACCTCATCGAAGAAGACATAGCCAAATATACTTGCCCAGATTATCTGGCTGTATTGCATGGGTGCGATGATGGCCGCCTCGCCGGTCTGGTAGGCCGCAATCACAAGGCGGCCAGCGATCCAGGCAAACACCGCAATAATCCCGAGCATCCCGAGATGTTCGATCGGCATGGGTTTGTAGACGAATGGAAGCGCGCAGGCCATCGTGATGAACGTCGCCATCATCGGGTAAACCAGCATGACCACAGGGCGTTCTTCTGATCCGATCTTGCGCACAACGATAGATGCGAGCGATCCGCCTACAGCGGCAACCAAAGCTGCGAGGTGGCCCAGTGAAAGCTCTGTCTGTCCCGGACGCAACACCACCAGCACCCCTGCAAGCCCGACCAAGACTGCAAGCCAACGGCGCATGCGCACCTTCTCACCCAAAATCGGGATTGCCAGAATGGTGATCAGCAGTGGCGCCGCAAAAAGGATTGCGTAGGTCTGCGCCAATGGCAGAACAGAAAACGCATAGAACGCTGAAACACCGGTTGCGACAGCAGCGCCAGTGCGCAACGCAAGCCACCATGGGTGTTTTGGCACCAATGTCCCCGGGGTGGCGTCCCGCATCAACATGATCATGGCCAGCGGGAAGCTCAGCAAGACGCTGTAGAACACGATCTGGAAAGGAGCATAGGTGCCACCGAGCACCTTTACGATGACATCGTGGGTGGCGAAGATTGCAAATGCTAAAAGCGCCAGCAGCGCGCCTTTTGCGTTCGGTGACATGGGTCAGATCCTTGATAGGGTGTTACCGCTATCAAAACCTGATCACCTCACAAGTCAAGCGATCACGCTGCAATGCAGCATTGCTGGCGGCGACTAGCTAGCGCATGGGGACACCTTGCAAGCGCCCCCTCTCCGGTCTTGATTAGAGGCTTTCGTCCAGCGCCGCGAGGATAGCATCACCCATCTGCGTGGTGCTCAGCGGTGTGCCGCCCTCAGGCCCCATCAGATCGGCAGTGCGCGCGCCGTCAGCCAAAACCTTCTCAATAGCAGCTTCCAGACGATCGGCTTCACTGCCTTCGTCAAAGGAATAGCGCAGCGCCATTGCAAACGACAGGATGCAGGCAATTGGGTTGGCTTTGCCCTGCCCTGCGATATCCGGTGCAGAACCATGTACCGGTTCATACATCGCCTTTGGACGACCGTTGGCCATTGGCAACCCAAGCGAAGCTGATGGCAACATACCAAGCGAACCTGTCAGCATCGCCGCACAATCCGACAGGATGTCCCCAAAGAGGTTATCCGTCAGGATGACATCAAACTGCTTTGGCGCGCGCACAAGCTGCATCGCTCCGTTATCGGCGTACATGTGGCTCAGTTCGACCTCGGGGTAGTCTGCGTGCACCTCGGTCACGACATCGCGCCAGAGGATGCCGCTTTCCATCACGTTGGCCTTCTCCATCGAGCAGACCTTCTTGTTGCGCTTCATCGCCAGATCAAAGGCCGCGCGGGCCGCACGCTCGATTTCGGCTTCGGTGTAGCGCTGGGTGTTGATGCCAACGCGCATATTGTCCTCAATATGAATCCCGCGAGGCTCGCCAAAATAGACGCCGGAGGTCAGTTCACGCACGATCATGATATCAAGACCTGCAACAACATCCTTTTTCAGCGATGAGAAGTCCGCCAAAGCGTCGAAACACTGGGCCGGGCGCAAGTTCGCGAAAAGATCCATTTCCTTGCGCAGGCGCAGCAAGCCACGTTCTGGCTTCACACTGAAATCAAGGTCATCGTATTTCGGGCCGCCCACTGCACCCAGCAGCACCGCATCAACGTCCTGCGCCTTGGCCATCGTATCATCGTGCAAAGGCACACCATGCGCATCATAGGCGGCGCCACCGACGAGGTCCTCAGAGACATCAAAGGTCAGATCACGCTTGTCGCCAAACCAGCCGATGATCCGCTTCACTTCGTCCATGACTTCAGGGCCGATGCCGTCACCGGCGAGGATCAAAAGGGATGGGTTTGCCATGGGACTGTCCTTGCTTGAATTGGTTGCCAAGCCCCTAGCGCGACCGTCGCCCATGTTCAAGAGACCAAGGGCTTGAGTCGCCTTTCTAACAAGTCCCAGACCCGCCGAATACGAGGTGTCTGTCGCATCGCTTCATGCGCAGTGAGCCATACGGGAAGCGTCGGTAATTCCAATCCAACGTCCAACTCCTCAACCCTGCGCTCTGCACGGCCAAGCATGGTTTGGGCAAAGCCGATCCCGCAGCCGGCGCGCACCAGTTCCCAGTAGGCGATGTTGTCATCACAACGGGTCTTGAAGAAATCGCGCGTCACCTCGGCACCGGCCGTTTGAAATCCGTTCAGGATATCGGTGTTGGCGTCATAACCGACGATATCATGCGCGAGCAGATCCTCTATGGAGTGTGGCCGCCCCCGCGCATCAAGATAGGATTTGGCGGCAAAGACCGATAGCGGCACCTCGCCAAGATGCTTTGTGATCAGATCAAGCTGAGTCGGGCGATACATCCGAATGGCGATATCTGCTTCGCGATAAAGCAGGTTTCTGGTGCTGTCAGACGGCACAAGCTCAATCGCGATTTTGGGCTCCAGCGCCCTGATTTCGGCGATGATCGGTGGCAGGTGGTAAACCGAGAAGGCAACACTCGCCGTGATCCGCACCGTCCCTTCCAGTTGCGTCTGCCGGCCAGCCGCCTGCAAGCTGATCTGGCGCACCGCGTCCCGCATCGCCTGCGCAGGTGCGACCAGCGCAGCGCCTGTCTCGGTCAAAGCAAAGCCGCGCGACTGCCTGTGAAACAACTCCACGCCAAGCTGGGCTTCCATCAGTTTTATTTGCCGCCCTAAGGTGGGCTGGCTCGTCCCCAATACCCCCGCCGCACCCGAGAGACTGCCCGTTTCAGCCACGGCCAGAAACGCCTGCACCAATGACCAGTCAAGTTTGTCGAAAGACCTATCCATTCAGTATTGAATACATGATAGCAAAATTCTGGCAATTTCTTTTCATATTTGAATTTCGCAAACTGGGTCAACGGAAACGGAAGGAGACCCGAAATGCCCTCAGTTCTTATCCTCGGCGGAAACGGAAAAATCGGACAGCGCAGCGCAGAGGCCTTTGCCGCCGCTGGCTGGACGGTCCGACACTACGACCGCAAGACCGGCGACATGACCAAAGCAGCCAAGGGGGCGGATGTGATCGTCAACGGTCTGAACCCGCCAAACTATCACAACTGGGCAACCGTGATCCCGCAAATCACGCGACAGGTCATCGCCGCGGCCAGGGCCAGCGGCGCCACTGTGATCATCCCTGGCAACGTCTACAATTTCGGCGACCAGCCCGGTGTCTTTGACGAAAACACACCGCATCTGGCAACAACTCGCAAAGGACGCACCCGTATCGAAATGGAAAAGGCCTATCGCGACTCTGGTGTCCAGACGATCATCTTACGTGCCGGAAACTTCATCGACCCTGACGGCAATGGCGACATCATGAGCCTGTTCGTCCTGCGTGACGTCGCCAAAGGCAAGATTACCGCAGGCAGCGATCCTGACACCCTCCAAGCCTATGCCTACGTGCCAGACTGGGCACGCGCCGCTGTCATGCTGGCCGAAAAGCGCGAGACCCTCGCACAATTTGAAGATATTCCGTTCGAAGGACACAGCTTCACGATCAACGAACTGCGCAACACACTCGCCCGCTACACTGGCCGCACCTTCAAGATCAGTCGCTTTCCCTGGTGGATGATGACCATTCTGTCGCCTTTCTGGGAGTTGGCCCGTGAGCTTCGCGAAATGCGCTATCTCTATGCGCTCAATCACAGCGTCAACTGTGAGAAGCTGCACCGCCTGCTGCCAGACTTTCAGCCCTCCAGCCGTGAGGCCGTCATGTGCGCAGGCCTACCGGCTGATATCCACCCAAACCAGACGATGCGGTCCGACCGCATCCCATTGGTCACTTAATGAATCTGCCTCGCTCATGTCGGCGTCGGGCCAAAACGTTCCCGCGCCGACAACCTGCCAATCCGACGAGGGCAGAACATAGCTGACGCGTAGCTGCCCCGGCCCGTCTGTGCCCCAGTCGGCATTCGGCTGCCCCGGATGAGGATCAGAGAGGTCTTGGCGGCGCAGGAAAGTCGCCATTGCCGCGCGGTCGCCATCACCTGCCAGTGGATCGAGGTTTGCATTGCCCACCACGACAAAAGCTTCCGGTATCGCGCCCATTTGGCCATCCAGAACATTCTCCCATAATCGCAATTCGTCGCGGGCGCGGTGGCCGTTCATGTCCTCCGGTCCATCAAAGACCGGAGGCGTTGCCGCAAAAACCAGAAGTCTCAACTGACCTTGCGGCACGACAACGGGCAGGTTCCAATGCACTGTAGATGAGAGAGGCAGCACTTTGAGTACTTCATCTGACAAAAACGGCCGACCCTCGGCCATTGGAAGCTGCGCATCCGGCAGGTCGCGCCACAACATCGCTGTATGGTCAACGAAACCGTCTTGATTGAACGGATAGCGCGACAACACGGCGACCCCGCCGTCACCAGTGAACCGCCCGTACCCCAGACTATCGCGCGCATCGCCAGTGCGCCCGTTACCGTCAATGTCGAAACCGGAAGGTTGCCCCGCATTCGGCAGTCTCGAAAAGCGGTGCGTATAGTCCAAACCTGTAGTCTCAGCGAATGCAGAGAGAGCCAGACCGTCATGGTCATAGTCAAAATCGGTCAGAACAAGGATATCGGGCGAGATGGTCGCTATGACCGCCTTAATGGCGGCGATCTGTGGGTCCTGCCCGCGTCGGATATCACGCAATAACAGCCCCGGCCCATCACGACTGAGTGGTGCCGCATAGGTTGCGACGCGCAGACTGTCTTGGGCACTGATCGGGGACGTTTGCGCAGCAATCAGGAATAGCGCGGCACACCAACGTCTCTGTCGCCATATGCCCTGCGCCGTTGGAGTTCGATCATATAGGCAATCCGGCTGATTGCGACGCCTCGCATCAACAGGTTTGCAGGTATGAATGCCCATGCCGCCAAGACCCAGATCAAGGTTTGCGTGCTTTGGAGATTGATTGACGTCCCGACAGCGCCAATGATCCAAATCACTGTCGGGATCAAAAATGGGACGGCAATTCCTAACAAAATGTTAAAACGCGCATCGCGGCGGAGGCGCTTGATCACATCACCGCCAGATGTCGGGTCGAATGTCGGCAGGTTGATCCAGACGTTGAAGGCCTCGTTGCGACGGGGCCAGCGATAGAACCGGAGCAGGACGATAAAGTAGATGACCGAGACGCTGGCAATCAAATAAATCAGGCCAGCCGCATCACGCACGCGCACCAATGTATCCTCGGACACGGATGCGGGCATCTGATCCAGCATCAACCGCAGCGGGGAATAGGGAAAATCAATCGCGACCCCCAAGGCCGATCCGCTGAGCTGAAAGAAATCCGAAACCGCTGTTGGGTCTTCAGCGCCACGGAAGATCACTGACAGGCATAAGACCGTCGCAAAGAGCGCCGAGAATCTGACGCGATTGAAGGGGGGCGCATCCCGAAATTCCACGAGGCTTGGGCTGGTCGAGATGTATTCAACGATCGTAAACAAGGCAGCAAACACGGCGGCCAATGCAACGATCTGGGCACTGTCACCACTGCGTCCGGGCAGAAGCGCATGCGGCATGATGATCAGCATCACGACCAATGCGGCTCTGACAAATGCTCCGGGCAATCGAAACAGCACTTTTTAATCCTTTTGCCCGACCGCTTGCACCGGGCTGATGGTAATGACGAGAGATTGGCTGAGCCAAGTCATCATGTAATGATGTTGCCGTTTGAAAAAGCTTTTCGGCAACAGCCGCTTCTCTGAAAAATCTTTAATGAGTCGATTTCACTCTAGAGTGGTGCGCGTTTGCAACCTTAATCGTTGTTTAAGCTGCATTCACATTTAATTTAGTGGCCAAAACGCAAAAAAGCCGCGCATCGCGCGGCTTTGTCGCTGGATTTTGGGCAGTCAGACCCAAGGACGGGCGGCACTTGCCTGTGCTTCGAAACTGTCAATCGCAGATGCCTTTTCCATCGTCAGACCGATGTCATCAAGCCCGTTCATCAGGCAGTGCTTCTTGAAAGGATCAACGTCAAAGGTGAAGACCTCACCGTCCGACGAGGTGATTGTTTGTGCTTCGAGATCGACTTCAATGCGGGCGTTAGAACCTTTTTCCGCATCCTTCATCAGCACATCGACCTGTTCCTGCGGCAACGCGATTGGCAAAATGCCGTTCTTGAAGCAGTTATTGTAGAAGATGTCAGCGAAGCTTGGCGCGATCACGCAGGTGATCCCGAAGTCGGCAATCGCCCAAGGGGCGTGTTCGCGTGACGAACCGCAGCCGAAGTTATCACCCGCGACAAGGATCTGTGCCTCGCGATACTGCGGTTGGTTCAGGACGAATTCAGGGATCTCTTTGCCGTCATCGTCATAGCGCATCTCGTCAAAGAGGTTCACGCCAAGACCGGAGCGCTTGATCGTTTTAAGGAACTGCTTGGGAATGATCATATCGGTATCGATATTGACCAGTGGCAGTGGCGCGGCGATGCCGCTGAGTTTGGTGAAAGCTTGCATTTTTGCCTCCTGAGGCGTCTGCGGGAACCATTGTGCTTTTTCTGCTGTTGGTCCTTCAGACAATGAAAGGTGAAATCATGTCATACCGTAGAGGTACGCGGGTCAAATGGGATTGGTCGAAGGGCACAGGCACCGGGCAGGTCGTCAAAAAATTCACCGAAAGCGTGACATTGACGATTGATGGAACCGACGTGACATGTCACGCGACTGCCGACGATCCTGCCTACCAGATCGAACAATGCGACGGTGATGCTGTGTTGAAGTCGGACAGCGAGCTGCGCAAGGTTTCCTGAACAGGATCCATTGCGGACAGCCCGCTTAGGTGCCGTGCCACGGATCACATCATCTCCCGTACGTCGGTCAGCTTGCCGGTAATTGCGGCAGCAGCGGCCATCGCAGGCGACATCAGATGCGTCCGGCCGCCACGACCTTGGCGTCCCTCGAAGTTCCGGTTCGACGTCGCAGCGCAACGCTCGCCCGGTGCCAACTGATCCGGGTTCATCGCCAGACACATCGAGCACCCTGCCAGACGCCATTCGAAACCGGCATCGATAAAGATCTGCGCAAGCCCCTCTTCTTCGGCCTGCGCACGCACAAGCCCTGAACCGGGCACAACCATCGCACGCTTCACGGCGATTTTCTTGCCCTTCAAAATGTCTGCGGCAGCGCGCAGGTCTTCAATCCGACCGTTTGTGCAGGATCCGATGAAGACCGTATCGATCTCAATATCCTTGAGCGGCGTGCCGGGCTTGAGGTCCATGTAGTCAAGCGAGCGTTGTGCAGCGCCCACCTTGCCACCTTCGAAGTCGCTAGCGGCGGGAACAGTCGCGGTGATTGGCAGGACATCTTCGGGTGATGTGCCCCAGGTGACAACAGGGGCGATATCTTCGCCTTTGATGGTGACCACCTTGTCGAAATGCGCGCCTTCATCAGTGAAGAGCGTCTTCCAGTAGGCCACAGCGGCCTCCCATGCGGCACCTTTTGGTGCGTGCGGGCGGCCCTTGCAGTATTCGAACGTCTTTTCGTCAGGCGCGATCAGGCCCGCGCGCGCGCCGCCTTCGATCGCCATGTTGCAGACGGTCATGCGGCCTTCCATCGACAGGTCGCGGATTGCTTCGCCACAGTATTCGATGACATAGCCCGTGCCGCCGGCTGTGCCGGTCGCGCCGATGACGGACAGGGTGATGTCCTTGGCGGTCACACCGGGGCGGAGCTTGCCGGTGATCTCGACCTTCATGTTCTTCGACTTCTTCTGGATCAGCGTCTGGGTGGCCAGAACGTGCTCCACCTCGGACGTGCCAATGCCATGGGCCAGCGCACCGAAAGCACCATGCGTTGCCGTGTGGCTGTCACCGCAGACGACGGTCATTCCGGGCAGTGTCCAACCTTGCTCTGGCCCAACGATGTGCACGATGCCCTGACGGACGTCGGTCACAGGGTAGTAGTGGATGCCGAATTCCTTAGCATTGCTGTCGAGCGCGGCCACCTGAATGGCGCTGTCCTCGGTCATGTTTTTGGGGTCTTCGCGACCCATCGTGGTGGGGACGTTGTGGTCCGGCACAGCGATTGTTTTCTCGGGTGCACGCACCTTGCGACCAGCCATGCGCAGCCCCTCAAAGGCTTGCGGGCTGGTCACCTCATGGACAAGGTGGCGGTCGATATAAAGCAGGCAAGTGCCGTCTTCGGCTTCATGGGCGACATGCGCGTCCCAGATTTTATCATAGAGCGTCTTGGGGGACATTGGTCCTCTCCCGTTTTGTAAAAGTCAGAAATGATCAGGGTGACGGAAAGGCTGCGCCTTAGCCGCGTGCTAGGATCGTGCAGGATGCACCGAAAAACCGCCAAGGCAGGCGCGCGCGATCATCCATGTCAAAAACCATTGTCATAAGGGCTCAGATACACCCGAGCCTCACATCTCGCAAGCACAAGAATCTCTGCAATAGCCGCTGCCGAACGCGGCATGGTACGTACGGAAACGCTGACCCAGATAGGCAGCCAGAAAACCCTAAACGACGGGGGTTGGGCTCACCTGTGCCGGAGCAGTTGCACCAGCCTTCACGGCTGCAAAGGTTTCCTGCGCACCTGCAACACTCAGTTCCGCGTCAACGGTGACATCAACTTTGATGGACGCCACCACGTCATCAATGTCGCGACTTGTCCCGTAAACAAAGGCGCGGGACGTTTCGAAATTGTCTGGCTCATCGCCAGGATCGGCAAAACCGACTTCGATGTTGTATCCATCGATTCCGTTGATTGATCCTTCTGTGACAGTCACGATCAGGTCCTTGTCGACAACTGAGCCGTCGTCAGTGTCGATTGTCATCACGATCTCGTCGCCAAAGTCCAATTCCTGAATAATTGCGACAGTCTGTTGTGCGTCATCATCATTTGCGAGTGCATAAAACGTGTTCTCTCCGGCGACACCATCAAGCACACCGCGCCCTGTCACCATGACGAGTTCGTCATTCTCCTGGCCGCCGTAGGCACGGCCTTCATCACCCCATAGGAAAATATCGTCGTCACCGCCTTCGCCCCGCAACGTGTCGGTGCCGAGATTGCCGACAATCGTGTCATTGCCATTTCCGCCGCGCACGATGTCGTTGCCTTCACCGGCGTCGATGAAGTCATCGCCGGCGTCACCTTCGATTGTATCGTTTCCGCCAAGGCCGAAGAGCTGATCGTTTTCGCTCCCGCCATCAATCACGTCACGGTCGGCACCGCCGGTAATGGTGTCTTCTCCGTCGCCGCCGCGCAAATCGTCCTCGCCTCCGTTGCCGTTGATGACATCGTCACCCAGAAACGCGCGGATCAGATCAGGGCCAGGAGTGCCGTTCAGTTCATCATTCTCGGGTCCACCTTTGATCTCATTCGCACCGTCGTCGCCATCATCTCCGATCAGAGGGATCAACAACGCGCCGCCCAAGAGCACCAACAAAACCAAAGAAACTGACATCTCAAAAGCACTCCACAGAAAATTGTTAAGACTTTGTTAAGGTGGTCCCGCTCACCGGGCAAGCCTTGACAGCTGCGAATAGGCAATACCTCAAGGATGTAAAAAGACGTCGTGCTTGTGGTTTCTGTCAGGGCCGTGCGAAGCTGATGTCGTCACCACTACGAAAAGGCGCAAATGGCCGAACACGAGGAACAACCAGCCGAGCCAACGGCAGATGCGACTGAAGTCGCTCTGGAGGAGGTTCTCGATATCGGCGAGATGCTGATTTCGCAGGTGCAGATCGCCATTGAGTCAATGTTCCGGACGTGGAACCTCTATCAACTGCTTATCGTTGTTGGCATCTTCCTCGTTGCTCACCTATTGCGCGCCCTTTTGGGACCGCGCATCCGGTCGTGGATGGCCTCGCGCGAGAACTGGCCGAAGTGGCGCATGCGCATTCTGGTTGTGATCCATCAGCGACTGAGAGCGATTTTCTTCGTCGGGCTGATCTGGCTGGTGATTTTGGTCATGCGCGAGATCACATGGCCAAGCCGAAGCTATTTGCTGGGCATCGTCGGAACACTTGCATTTGCCTGGCTGGTCATTGTTTTCGCAACCCGTCTGATCAAGAGCCCGTTTTTACGAAAATTGGTGCGCTATGGCGCTTGGACATGGGTCACACTGCAAATTCTAGGCTTGCTTGAACCTGCTGAGCGGCTTCTCGACAGCATCGGGTTCAGCATTGGTGAAATCAGGTTCTCGCTGTTGTTGCTAGTGCAGGGGATTGTCATCCTGACTGTGCTGGTCGCCATGGCCCGGTTCTTTACGTCGACGACCGCCGCACGGGTAAGAGCCAACGACGATATCAGCCCGTCCATGCAGGTGCTGATCGTCAAGGGTATCCAGATCGCGTTTTACGGTGCGGCCTTCTTTCTGGGCGTCCGCGCGCTTGGCATTGATCTGACCGGCCTAGCAGTTCTGTCGGGTGCTATTGGTGTTGGCCTTGGCTTTGGTTTGCAGAAAGTGGTTTCGAACCTCGTTTCGGGCGTGATCATCCTGCTTGATAAGTCAATCAAACCGGGCGACGTCATCAGCCTTGGCGACACGTTCGGTTGGATCAACTCCTTGGGTGCGCGCTATGTGTCGGTGGTCACTCGCGATGGCCGTGAATACCTGATCCCGAACGAAGACCTGATCACAGGACAGGTCGTCAACTGGTCGCATTCAAACGAATATGTCCGGCTCGATATCAACTTCGGCACGTCCTACGCGGACAACCCACATGAGGTTCGCCGCGTTGCAATCGACGCTGCGCAAAGCGTGGACAGGGTTCTCAAGAGCCGCCCGACCGTCTGTCACATCGTCGGCTTCGGCGACAGCTCGGTCGATTATCTTTTGCGTTTCTGGATCAGCGACCCGACAGGTGGCCTGACAAACATCAGGGGCAACGTGTATCTCGCGCTTTGGGATGCCTTTCAGGAAAATGGTATCTCAATTCCGTTCCCGCAGCGTGAAGTGAAGCTGCTCGAGAGCGAGCAGGTCAATGTGAAAATGGGCGAATAACGCGCAAAGGTTGCGCTGTCTCGTCTCTGACGCAACGACCGCCAGAATGTTCAGAGCATTGCCGGAATAACCAAGTCAGGTGGCCTATGGCCATCTGCAAAGGTCTTGATATTGATGATGACCTTCTCTCCCATCTCAATCCGGCCTTCGACAGTCGCCGATCCCATATGTGGCAGCAGGATTGCGTTCTGAAGCTCTTTCAGACGTGGGTTAATGTCGTGACCACGCTCGAATACGTCTAGCCCTGCACCAGCGATTTCACCGGCACGCAGCATCCGTGTGAGAGCGTTTTCGTCAATGACCTCCCCGCGCGAGGTATTCACGATCAGCGCATCCGGTTTCATCAGTTTCAGCCGCCGTGCATTCATCAGATGGAAGGTTGAGGGTGTGTGCGGACAATTGATCGAAAGCACATCAATACGCGCGACCATTTGATCGAGGCTTTCCCAATAGGTCGCATCAAGCTCTTCTTCCACTTCGGGGCGCAAGCGTTTGCGATTGTGATAATGCACGCCCATGCCAAACGCCGCAGCGCGTCGCGCCACAGCCTGCCCAATCCGACCCATGCCCAATATTCCGAGACGCTTGCCGCGCAGGCGCGTTCCAAGCATCGCTGTTGGCGACCACCCTTGCCACTTGTCTGATTGCGCCAATGCCATGCCCTCGCCCATCCGGCGGCTGACAGCCATCATCAGCGCAATCACCATATCGGCAGTGTCTTCTGTCATGACGCCAGGTGTATTGCTGACATGGATGCCGCGCTGGCGGGCTGTCGCCACGTCGATATGGTCAACACCTGCCCCGTAGTTCGCAATCAGTTTCAGACGATCCCCTGCCCGTCCCAGAAGTTTGGCATCAATGTGATCAGTGATTGTTGGCACCAGAACGTCGGCCTCTGACATTGCAGCGGCCAACTCATCAGTGGTCATGGGTGTGTCATCGTCACGCAAGGTGACATTGAAAAGCTCTTTCAGGCGGGTCTCGACAACCTCAGGCAACCGTCGCGTTACAACAACACTCAAATGCTTACCTGGCATCAACCTCTCCTCGTGGCTTTGCAAAATACGCTTTGCATGTCAGGTTGCGCGAAAGGGACGCGCTGCACAAGAACCGCGCGCCAGAAAAAGAGCAGTATTGGGCAAAGAATGAAACGTTTGACGCAGGGCTTGGGCGTTGTGCTGGTCTGTCTGTTTGCACAGCTGGGCAGTTTTCTTCATGCACAAGAGCTCGCCGCCGGGCCCGCGATCGGCCCCGAGACAAATCTTCCACTGCCGCGATTTGTGTCCTTGCGGGCGTCAGAGGCCAACGTACGGCGCGGCCCTTCCCTGTCCCACCGGATCGACTGGGTTTTCAAACGCAGGGATATGCCATTGCAGGTCATCGCCGAATACGGCCATTGGCGACGGGTGATTGATCGCGACGGGCAAGGTGGCTGGGTGCATTTCCGGATGCTCTCCGGCGCGCGTACTGCCATTGTGATGGGTGCCGAACAAATCCCGCTCAGGGCACGGCCCGAGGACAACGCAATTGAAACTGCCTTACTTGAACCCGGCGTGATCGGTCGTTTGGGCGAGTGTGATCCGGACTGGTGCCGCCTGAGTGCTGGCGGATATCGTGGCTGGGTGCACAGATCCGCCCTTTGGGGTATTGGTGAAGCGGAAATTCGCGACTAAACCTTTCGCCTGATGCCAGACACTTCAGCAAAACGCCTCAACACCTCGGCGGGTGTGCTTTCCGTCACCGTTGCCCTCATCTTGGTTGTGGCAAAGCTCTGGGCCTTGGGTCAGACAGGCTCGCTCGCCGTTGCTGCAACTTTGGCGGACAGCGCGCTAGATTTGATGGTGTCCCTCGGTGGGCTGGTCGCTATTCTCTATGCTGCAAAACCGGCGGATGATGACCATAACTTCGGTCATACGTCCGCCGAGGACCTTGCTGCATTGGGGCAATCGCTGTTCATCCTCGTCTCGGCCGGTGTGATTGCAACTGCTGCCGTTCTGCGCCTTTTGTCCGACACCGTGACCCTGCCTGAACGCGAAGGTCAGGGGATCGCCGTCTTGGCATTTTCGATTGCCGTGACGTTCGCGTTGGTCCTCTGGCAACGTTATGTGGCTGCCCGAACTGGCAATAAAGTCGTTGCAGCAGACAGCCTTCATTACATGGGGGATTTGATCCCGAACATCGGGGCGATTATCGCACTTTGGGCCTCAGGCGCACTAGGACTGCATCAGATCGACAGTGTCGTAGCACTTGCTGCGGCGGCCTTCCTTGCGGTCGGAGCTGTGCGGATCGGCAAACGCGCCTGGGATGCCTTAATGGATCGGCAAGCCGACCCAGCCATGATTGCCGAAATTAGCGAACTTGTTGCAGATTTTGACGGTGTTCACGGCTTTCACGACCTCAAGACACGTCAGGCGGGCAGCAAGGTTTTCGTGAACCTCCACATCGAGCTCGACGGGACGCAGACACTGGATGAGGCGCATGCCATCGGAGCCGCACTGCGGCGCGCAATCATTGCCGCCTACCCGCAAGCGGATGTACTGATCCATAAAGACCCCGTCGGGGTGGAACGCCACCCCGACGACACGCGCATTTAAGCTGCAGTGTCCAGACCGCGACCCTTCAGCAGGGCGTCAACACCTGGCAGACGGCCTCGGAACTCCTTGTAAAGCTCAGCGGCATCGACCGAACCACCAGAAGAAAGCACCGTTTCTTCGAGCCGCTTCGCCGTCTCTGGATCAAACGGGTCACCTGCCTCATCAAACGCGGCAAATGCGTCGGCGTCCATCACCTCTGACCACATGTAGCTATAGTATCCGCTTGAATAACCGTCACCCGCAAAGACGTGGGCGAAATGTGGCGTCGCATGGCGCATCCTGATGGCACGCGGCATACCGATGTCCTGCAGGATTTCTTCTTGTCGTTGCATGGGGTCCGCCGGTGCGGGGCCGTCGTGGAAACCCAGATCAACAAGCGCGGACGCAACGTACTCAACGGTCTGGAAACCCATGTCATAGGTCGCAGCGCCCAGAACTTTCTCCAAAAGCTCTTCAGGCATAGGCTCACCGGTTTTGGCGTGTGTCGCGAATTCCGACAACACCTGCGGCACCTCAAGCCAGTGTTCGTAAAGTTGGCTTGGCAATTCGACGAAGTCGCGCGCCACGGATGTCCCTGAAATGCTCTCATAGGTTACATCGGACAGCATCTGGTGCAGCGCATGACCAAATTCGTGGAAGAGCGTCCGCGCATCATCATAAGAAAGAAGCGCAGGTTTCCCGGCCTCAGGTTTGGCAAAGTTACAGACATTGACAACGAGCGGCCTGACCTCGCCGTCAAGGCGGTGCTGGCTTCGCATTGCAGAACACCAAGCACCCGACCGCTTTGATCCGCGCGCAAAGTAATCACCAATGAAGACCGCGATATGCGCACCATCTCGCGTGACATTCCACAAACGGACATCGGGATGATAGACGGGCCCTTCAACAGGTGTGAATTCCAATCCAAATAGCCGATTGGCACATGCGAACGCCGCTTCGATCATGCGATCAAGTTGCAGATACGGTTTGAGTTCTGCCTCATCGAGGTCATGCAGTTCCTTGCGGCGCTTTTCCGCGTAATAGCGCCAGTCCCAAGGCTCTAGCGGGCCATCGAAGCCATCAGAGTGCAGCAGCCGCTCAAGCGCTTTTGCATCACTTTCAGCGGCAGCTTTGGCAGGCTCCCAGACATCCATCAAAAGATCGCGCACGGCTGCAGGCGTGCCTGCCATTTCGGTTTCAAGCTTGTAGTCGGCAAAGCTGTCATAGCCGAGAAGCTTGGCGCGCTCCTCGCGCAGTTGCAGGATTTCGGCTGCAATGGCACGGTTGTCGGTCTTACCGCCATTGGCCCCGCGCGCGCCCCACGCCTCATAGGCTTTTTGACGCAAGTCACGCCGATCAGAGAATTGTAGAAACGGGACGATCAAAGAGCGAGACAAGGTCACGACCGGCCCACTCGCACCTTTTTCCTCGCCTGCGGCACGGGCCGTTGCGATGACAAAATCAGGCAATCCTTCAAGATCGTCCTGCGCTAGCACCATAAACCACTCACGTTCGTCAGCCAGCAGGTTTTGGGTGAACTCAGTCCCCAGAATGGCGAGCCGTGCCTTCACCTCGCGCAAACGCGCCGCCTCTGCACCTTCCAACTTTGCACCGGAGCGGACAAATCCGCGTCGGGTGAGCATCAGAACCCGCTGCTGCTCTTGGGTCAGGTCGAGATTTTCGCGGTCGTTCCAAAGTGCCTCGACACGCGCAAAAAGCGCCTTGTTCTCGGTGATTTCGGACCCGTAAGCGCTCAACATCGGTGAAAATTCGCGTTGCAGTTCCTCGCGGCGCGGATTGCTGTCAGCGCCAGCTACATTGTAGAAAGCGCCCAATACTTTGTTGAGCAGACCTTCCGCGCGCTCCATCGCTTCGATTGTATTGGCGAAAGTCGGCGGTTCCGGGTTTTCCGCAATCGCCGCGATATTGGCACGCGCATCAGCCAATGCGGCCTCAACGGCTGGCAGATAGTCTTCATCGCTAATGTCATCGAATGGTGGCAGGCCAAATGGCGTGGTCCACTCGGTCAACAGAGGGTTGGTCATGGCAATTCTCCTTTGCATCAAAGGTAGGGTGCGTGATGGCGACGCGCCACAGCGCGCCGGCCTTTTTTGGGCACAAAAGTACCGACCATAGGCATATGAAAGGCGCTAGATACGTTCGTCCGCACCGGAACAGACAACGCAATCCGAGCGTCGCTGGACCGCGATTGTCCGGCTTTGCGCGTAGAGTGCATCATAAATGTGCAGACGGCCTGCCAATGTCTCCCCGGCGCCAGTAATGATCTTGAGTGTTTCGACGGCCATCATGGTCCCCAAGACGCCTGGCAATGGCCCGATCACGCCAGCCTCTGCGCAAGACGGGACCAAGCCTGCGTCAGGTGCTTTTGGAAAGACGCAAGCGTAGCAAGGCGCACCGTTATGCGGATCGTAAACGCTGATCTGCCCTTCCCATTGCGTGATTGCGGCGGCAACCAATGGTTTACCAAGTCTGACCGCTGTCTCATTGACCAGATAGCGGGTCTCAAAATTGTCAGACCCGTCAAGGATCACATCGTAGTCGGCAAAGAGTTCGGCTGCGATCTCCGCGTCGAGCCGTCTGTGATAGGGGCGCACATCAACAAAAGGATTTTGTGCCCGCATCGCCTCGGCGGCCGAATGTACCTTTGGCACGCCGATGTTGCGATCAAGGTGGATGACCTGTCGTTGCAGGTTTGCGTTCTCTACGGTGTCGTCATCAATGACACCAATCGTGCCGACGCCCGCTGCGGCAAGATACTCAAGTGCGGGCGCGCCGAGGCCACCTGCGCCGACCACCAGAACTTTGGCGTCGCGAAGCGCCTTTTGACCAACGCCGCCAATTTCTCTGAGAATGATATGGCGCGCGTAGCGCTGCAGCTCGGTCTCAGAGAAATTTTCGGACCGGACAACGGTGGCAGGGGCGGCATCATCGCCGCTTGCGCGGTCGCGCAGGGCCGACAAGAGCTTGCGATAAAGCCAGACCAAAACACCAAAGCCGAGAATAATGGCCCAAAGGCGTGCGTCACCGCCGGTCGCCATGCGGAGCGGATGACCATCTGGCAAAATCAGATGTCCCACCATGACGGCAACGATCAGAAAGATCGTCATGTTCCAACGCGCCTTGCGCGGCACCTTCATTGCCCAGCCAATCACCCAGAGGGTGGCGACCATTGTGCCGACCATAATCATAGACCAGTAGACCCGAAGCCACCCGCATTGCGGGCCGTTTCATCCAGCGTTTCCACACAATCAAATTCGGTTTGGATGACTGGAGCGACCACCATCTGTGCGATGCGCATCCCGTGTGTGATCTCGAAATCGGCGCTTCCGAGGTTGATCACGATGACTCCAAGCGGTCCGCGATAATCGCTGTCGATGGTTCCTGGCGAGTTGGCGAGTGTGATCCCATGTTTGAGCGCGAGACCCGAACGCGGTCTTACTTGCACCTCATAGCCATCCGGAATGGCAATCCGCAGACCTGTCGGCACCAGACGACGGGTCATGGGCGAAAGCATGATTGCCAATTCGTCCTTCAGATTGGCACGCAGATCGGCACCGGCAGCACCGCTTGTTTCGTACCGAGGCAGCCCGAACGACTGGTCGGCCCACGGCTCCCACTGAAACGCAATTCTGACGGTCACGACATTGCCTCTGCGATACGAGCAGCAAGTTTTTGGGCAACTGCTGACTTGCTCATTCGCTCCCAGGCTTCGGACCCGTCTGCCGTGATCAAGGTTACCGCGTTTTCGCTGCCGCCCATGATACCCGTCTCTGGCGAAACATCGTTTGCCACGATCCAATCGCAGCCCTTTCGCGCACGCTTGGCTGTTGCATGGGCAATCACGTCATCTGTCTCTGCGGCAAAGCCGATCACGAGTGGCGGTCGTCCCTCTTTCATCTGCGCGACTGTGGCAAGGATGTCCGGGTTTTCAGCAAACTCCAGTTGTGGCAGACCACTACCGTCTTTCTTGATCTTGTTGGCACCGGCATTCGCCACCCGCCAGTCAGCCACGGCGGCTGCGAAAACCGCTGCATCGGCTTTGTCGGCGGCTTGAACCGCCTCCAACATTTCCTGCGCCGTCTGCACTCGAATGACGCGCACGCCTTTCGGTGGCGGCATATCAGCTGGTCCTGTGACGAAAGTGACTGTCGCACCTAGTGTGGCCAACGCCGCGGCGATAGCCGTGCCCTGCGCCCCTGATGAACGGTTCGCAATGTAACGCACAGGATCTATGGGTTCATGTGTCGGTCCAGAGGTGACAACGATATGTTTGCCATTCAATGGCCCATCCGAGAGCGCGGCATCAATGGCCGCAATAATCTCAGGGACTTCTGCCATCCGACCGGGACCGAACTCGCCACAGGCCATCTCACCCTCGTCAGGGCCAACGGTGAGGATACCATCAGCATCAAGAACAGAGAGACTTCGTTGTGTTGCCGGGTGTTCCCACATGCGCACATTCATTGCCGGAACAATCAAAACCCGTTTGTCTGTCGCCAAGAGAAGCGTCGTGGCAAGATCACCGGCCAAACCTGCTGACATCTTTGCCATCATATCGGCTGTCGCAGGCGCAACGACGACCAGATCAGCAGCGCGGGACAGCTCAATGTGCCCCATCTCAGCCTCATCTGTCAGATCGAAAAGATCACGATAGACTTTCTGCGCCGCAAGCGCCGATACGCTCAGTGGTGTGACAAATTCCTCAGCCGCTTTTGTGAGGACCGGCGTCACGGTGACACCGCGCTCGCGCAGTCGCCTGATCAGATCAAGCGATTTGAAGGCGGCGATTCCGCCGCCAATGATCAGCAAAACATGTTTGTTTGCGAGCATACGCGCACTCCGGTCTTGGTCTGACAGAACTTAGGTCAGTTCGAACCGGAAATTCAATGCGACCTGTCAGCGAAAGAAGCCGCGCACCTCTGTGCTTTGGGACTCAAGGCTCTTGCGCATTTTGCCGAATGCCGCTGCCTCAAGCTGGCGCACGCGTTCCTTGGAGAGGCCAAGCTCAGTGCCAAGGCTTTCCAGCGTGCGCGGATCATCACGCAGCTTCCGCTCACGCACGATGAACTGCTCACGATCATTGAGCGAGCTCAATGCAGTCAGAAGCCATTGACGCAACGTGTCATTGTCATGGGAGTTCTCGACCGTTTCCGCAGCTTGTGGGCCTTCGTCCTCAAGCGCATCAATCCATTCGCGCCCCTCATCCTCAACCGACTGTGTGGCATTGAGGGAGAAGTCTGAACCGGACAGCCGGCCTTCCATCATTTCGACGTCGTGCAGAGGCACGCCAACTTCGATGGCGATCAGTTCGCGCATTTCCTGCTGGTCGATTGTCCGGCCTTCAGCAGCCGCTTCGCGTTCGAGGCGGGCCTGGACACGACGCATATTGAAGAAGAGCGATTTCTGCGACGACGTGGACCCAGTACGCACCATGGACCAGTTCCGCATCACATAGTCCTGAATTGAGGCTTTGATCCACCAGACTGCATAGGTGGAGAAACGCACACCACGATCCGGATCGAATTTGTCGGCCGCCTTCATCAGACCAACAGAGGCTTCCTGGATGAGATCATTCATCGGTGCACCGTACCGCTTGAACTTCGAAGCCATCGAAATGGCAAGGCGCATGTACGCAGTGATCAAGCGATGGAGGGCCTTTTCATCGCGCTGGTCGCGCCAAGAATAGGCCAGTTGCAGCTCCGTCTCAGCATCCAACAGCTCCGCTTTCATTGCGGTCCGAGACAGGGTCTGGTCTGAAAATCCGGTGACGCCCATGATGGTTCTCCCAAGTTGTCGTGCAGTGCATTAACTTTTTGCTTTGTATTGCTTACGTAAGGATGAACCCACTGGATCATAAAAAGTTCATAAAATGACATTGCCACGGCTGACACTTGTCCTAGGGGGCGCTGCGAGCGGGAAATCAGCCTTTGCAGAAAGCCTGTTACGCAGTGCGCATCCCTGCCCGACCTACATTGCTACCGCGCAGGCATTCGATGCCGAGATGGCGGCGAAAGTAGCCGCACATAAAAGCGCCCGCGGCCCGGATTGGACAACGATCGAGGAACCTGTCGACCTCGCGCACGCACTTCTAAAAGCACCTGACGGTGCGCCTGTGCTTATCGACTGCGCAACGCTGTGGCTCACCAATGTCATTCTTGGCGAGCACGATCTGGAAACAGCCCAGTCATCGTTTGTCACCGCGCTTTCACAGGACGGCCGCGCCATTGTCATCGTCTCGAACGAAACCGGTCAGGGCGTTGTGCCAGACAACGCTTTGGCCCGCCGCTTTCGCAACGCACAAGGTCGCCTGAACCAGGAAATCGCCGCCAAGGCAGATCTGGTGGTTGCCGTCATGGCGGGGCTTCCGCTTGTTCTCAAAGGACAACTGCCTTGACCCGTCTGTGGTTGGTCAGACACGGCCCGACACATGCAAAGTCGATGGTGGGATGGTCAGATATACCTGCTGACCTTTCAGACAGCGACGCGATCCGACGCCTTCGCCAGTATTTGCCCGATGCACCGGTTGTCTCATCAGATTTAATCCGCGCCGTTGAGACGGCTGACGCGCTGCAACCGCAAAATCGGCTGGAGCATGATAGAAAGCTCAGAGAAATCAACTTTGGTGACTGGGAACTGAAGACCTTTGCCGAGGTCGAGGCCAAGAACCCCAAACATATTCGGGCCTATTGGGAGACACCCGGCGACATCGCACCGCCCAATGGTGAAAGCTGGAACGCCGTCCGCGACCGCGTCTCAGGCGCAATCGACGGATATCTTAATCTCGGGTTAGCCGATCTGATCATCGTTGCACATTTCGGTGCAATTCTGACGCAAGTGCAGCGTGCAAAGAATATCACCGCCTACGAAGCGTTCGGTCACCGCATCGAAAATCTGTCCGTGACGGACCTGAAATTTGATGGACAAGGCTGGCACGTCGGGCGGATTAATCACGTTTTGTGATGGCGAGGGTCACAAATTGATGTTGGCCATCAAAGAGCGTGTGCGCCTTTATGTCGGGCATGACGTATCAACTTCATATCGGCGACCGCACATTCAGTAGCTGGTCTTTGCGCGGCTGGCTTATGCTCAAGAAATTCGGGCTGCCATTCCAGGAGCATATGGTCGGGCTCTATTCGGGCACCATGAAAGACGATCTGGCGCATCTTGAGCCTGCCCGCACGGTGCCGGTTCTTCAGACGGCAGAGGGTGCAGTGCTGACGGACAGCCTCGCCATGGCCGAGACCTTGGCGGAAAGACACCCCGACGCCGGGCTTTATCCCGTCGAGCCTGCGGCCCGTGCCCTTGCCAGATCAATGGTCGCAGAAATGCATTCGAGCTTTCATGCTCTCAGGCAAGATTGCCCGATGATCCTGAGGCATCGCTTGACTCGGTTCTCACCAGCGCAATCCGTGCAGAACGATCTGGAACGAATTTTCGACCTGTGGTCATTGGCGAAAGATCGCTTCGGGTCTGATGGCCCTTGGTTGTTTGGTAACTACTCGCTAGCCGACGTTTTCTATGCACCCGTCGCCATGCGCATCACAGCATATGGCCTGCCGGCTGCACCACGCTGGCAAACCTACATTGCCCAGCACCTCAAGGATCCGGACTTTCTGCATTGGCGCAGCGAGGCGATGAAAGAAAGCCATGAACCATGGCCTTACCCGAGCGACCTTGAGACTCGACCATGGCCTGACGAGATCGCAAGCTGAAGTTCGACCATTAACCAATCGTCAACCACGCCATCGTAACCGTTAACCCTCAAAGGAGTGGCGGTGATGGTTGCGCGGGCGTACACGGTTGCATTCGAAGGCGTTGATGCCCGTCTCGTTGAAGTACAGTGCGCTGTGTCTGCCGGCATCCCCGCGTTTTCAATTGTCGGCCTGCCTGACAAGGCGGTCTCCGAAGCGAAAGAACGGGTTCGCGCCGCTTTAGGCGCCATGGCGATTGCGTTGCCATCGAAACGGATCACCGTAAACCTCTCGCCAGCCGATCTACCGAAAGAAGGGTCGCATTTCGACCTGCCGATCGCGCTGGCTCTGCTTGCTGCGCTTGATGTCGTGCCGGCTGAAACCGCAGAGCAAACCGTGGCACTCGGAGAACTGTCGCTCGACGGCAGCCTTGTACCGGTCATCGGCGCATTGCCGGCTGCAATGGCAGCGGCAGAAGATGCGCGAACGCTCCTTTGTCCGCACGGCTGCGGCGCAGAGGCTGCATGGGTCGATGCGGTGCGGGTGATTGCACCGCGCACACTCGCCGAAACCATCAGACACTTTTCCGGCAAAGCTGTGCTTGCCCCGGCCAGCCCTGGTGAAATCCGCCCAGCCCCCAAGCGACCAGATATGAACGAAGTCAAAGGGCAAGAGCGGGCCAAGCGGGCATTGGAAATCGCAGCGGCGGGTCGGCATCACCTGCTGCTTGTTGGCTCTCCAGGTTCGGGAAAATCGATGCTTGCCGCGCGACTCCCCGGGATCATGCCCGATCTCTCACCGCATGAGGCATTAGAAACGTCAATGATCCACTCGCTTGCGGGACTTCTTGATGAAGGGGGCATCAGTCGCACGCGACCATTCCGTGAACCCCACCACACCGCGTCTATGGCCGCTATTGTCGGTGGAGGACGGGGGGCGAAACCGGGTGAAATCAGCCTCGCACATCACGGTGTGCTTTTCATGGATGAATTCCCGGAGTTCGGACGGACCGTTCTCGAAACACTCAGGCAGCCCATCGAAACCGGCGAAGTTGTTGTCGCGCGCGCAAATGCGCACGTGCGTTACCCTTGCCGCTTTATGCTGGTTGCCGCGGCAAATCCTTGCAAATGCGGGTATCTCGCCGACCCAGCCAGAGCATGCGCGCGTGTTCCGCAGTGCGGTGAAGACTACATGGGACGGATTTCAGGCCCACTTATGGACCGATTTGATTTGCGCGTCGAAGTCCCGCCCGTTGCCTATAGTGATCTCGAAAACGCGAGCGGCGGCGGCAGCTCTGCTCAGATCGCCAAACGCGTCCAAAGCGCGCGCGACCGACAGCGCTTGCGGTTTCGCGACACACAGGGTGTCTCGGTCAATGCCGATCTGGATGGTACAGCATTGACGGCTGTCGCTCAGCCGGATGGCGAAGGGCAAGCATTGCTGACCAAGGTCGCAACACGCTTCGGTCTGTCAGCGAGAGGCTACCACCGCGTCTTGAGGGTGGCGAGGACGATCGCGGACCTTGAGGGGGCTGAGAATGTCCGCAAACCCCACGTGGCTGAAGCCGTCAGCTTCCGGCTGGCATTTACGAACGAGATTTAGCGCCGCGCCTCAATGGCGAGCCAGATTTTTTCAGCGATGTTGATCCCGTCAAACCGTTCCAGTTCCTGAATACCGGTCGGCGAGGTCACGTTGATTTCGGTCAGCCAGTCACCAATTACGTCGATGCCCACAAAAATCTGTCCCTTTTCCTTTAGCAATGGGCCGATCCGGGCACAAATCTCCTTGTCCCTTTCTGTCAGAGCGACTTTTTCGGGTCGCCCGCCAACGTGCATGTTCGATCTGGTCTCGCCAGCGGCGGGAACACGGTTGATTGCCCCCACCGGCTCACCGTCGACAAGAATGACACGCTTGTCACCTTTGGAAACCGCAGGCAGGAATTGCTGCATGATCAAAGGCTCACGATTGATGCCTGCAAAAAGCTCGTGCAGTGAGGCAAGGTTGCTATCGTCAGCCTTCAGCTTGAACACCCCTGCACCACCGTTGCCATAAAGCGGCTTGAGTATCACGTCGCCATGTGCGGCTCGGAAAGATTTCAACGTCTCAAGATCGCGCGCCACCATCGTCGGGGGCGTAAGGTCCGGAAATTGCAGGACGAGTAGCTTTTCGGGATAGTTACGCACCCAAAAGGGATCATTGACCACAAGCGTCTCGGGGTGGATCATATCCAGAATGTGGGTCGTGGTGATGTAGCCCATATCAAACGGCGGGTCCTGACGCAGCCAGACCACGTCAAATTCGGACAAATCAACGGTGGCCTCTTCGCCGAGCGCGTAGTGATTTCCCTTCTCGCGCCGAACGGTGAGTGGCCAGCCAGTTGCAGTAACCCGGCCTTGATCATAAGCGAGGCGATCCGGTGTATAGTAGAAAAGCGAATGCCCGCGTTCTTGCGCTTCCTCGGCAATCCGGAAGGTGCTGTCTGCATCAATATTGATGGGTCCGATCGGATCCATCTGGAAGGCAATTTTCAAGGACATCCGGGCACCTCTTGCTGCGACAACTGTCACACTAGATGGCGCAGCACCGCCAAAAGCGCAATCCGGCTATGCCTCCATGAACGCGTTTTCGAGCACTTTCACGGCACCTACGTCATTCACCATCGCAAGATCGAAGCGCACATCAGTCAGCTGTCCGCGTGGTTCATCGGCCAAGAATTCACTGGCGCTGGCACAGATCCGGTTCATCTGACGGCGCCCAAGTCGTCGTGCCGCCGTTGCAAAGTCACGGCTTTTCTTGACCTCGATGAAGACGACTGTTTCTCCGTCGCGCGCGACGAGATCGATTTCACCAGCCTTGCCACGCCACCTGCGCGCAGCAATCCGGTGTGCGCGGCGCGTATAATCCGTGGCAACGATTTCCTCTGCAGCAACTCCGGCATGATAGCCCAACGACCCTGTCATTCTTCGTCTCCTAACTCCAATGCGATCTGGTAAACCTGCCGGCGTGGCAGACCCATGGCGCCAGCGACGGTCGTTGCGGCGTCTTTCACGCGCATCGTCTTCATCGCCTCGCGGAGGGCAGATGCGACGTCGCCATCATCAATGGCTTGTGCACCGGCACGCCCGACCAGCACGACGACTTCCCCCTTGATTGGTCTATCTGCGAAAACATCTGCCAGATACGCGAGATCACCGCGAACAACCTCTTCAAACTTCTTGGTCAGTTCCCGGCACACCACCGCCTGCCGTTCCCCTCCCAACACATCGCGCAAATTTGCTAACATTTCCCGAACGCGTTTTGGGCTTTCATAGAATACCAGCGTAAAGGGCACATCACGCAGCGCAGCGATTTCGGTTTGCCGCTGCCCTTGCCCAGCGGGCAGAAATCCCACGAATGCAAACCGGTCTGTCGGGAGCCCCGAAACGGTCAACGCCGTAAGAACCGCAGAAGGTCCCGGCGCCGCGATGACATCGCAATCCTCCGCAATTGCAGCGACCGCCAGTTCAAAGCCCGGGTCCGCTACAAGGGGCGTGCCTGCATCCGAGACATAAACCACGGATTTACCAGCCTTCACGTCCGCAACAAGCCGTGACACAGCATTGCTGCCACTGTGGTCATGAAAGGCAACCAGAGGCCGGCCATCAAGCGGGATCGCATGAATATCGAGCAATTTCCGCGTGTTACGAGTGTCTTCCGCCGCGATCACATCAGCAGAGGCCAGCACATCGAGAGCCCGTAATGTGATATCGCGCGCAGCACCAATCGGTGTCGCGACGAAGTAAAGACCGGCAGAGAGTGGCTTGCGTATGAAATTCATCTCTGGACCCGGGTGCCCCCTGCTTTATGATACTCCGATACAAGCCACCAGGCTGCATGAGCAGACCTGTCTCGCAGCTTAGGAGGGATACGACCGATGTTTGCCCGTTTCAACAATGCCCGCAAGACAATCGCGCGCTTTTTCGTATTAGGCGCGTTTTTCTGGCTCGCCGCCTGTGATGTCACACTCGACCCGACCGCAAACGTCGGCCAGTCGATCGATGTCAGCGAACCAATCGAAGTCGCGCTGCTGGTACCGGGCGGCTCCGCTCAGGTCACCGACAATCAACTGGCGCAGAACTTTGAAAACGCAGCCCGCCTTGCGATTGCTGATCTAGAAGGCGCCGAGATTGATCTGCGGGTCTACAACACCGCCGGAGGCAACCCGCAGCAAGCGGCGATAGCGGCAACCCAAGCTGTAAACGACGGTGCCAAGATCATTATCGGCCCGCTTTTCGGTGAAGCTGCTGCCGCAGCAGGCGTTGCTGTTGCAGGGCGTGACGTGAATGTACTGACATTTTCCAACAATGCAGCAATCGCCGGCGGCAACGTCTTCCTGCTCGGAGCGACGTTCGACAACACGGCCCAGCGCCTCGTCCGTTTTGCAAACGCACAAGGCACATCACGCTACATGATCGTGCACGGTGACGATCTGCCCGGCCAGGTTGGTCGCGACGCGATCAGCGCCGCTGTCAATGCAAGTGGCAGTCAGGTCGTTGGTGTCGTCAGCTATCCGCTGTCACAGCAGGGTATTTTCTCGGCCACGCGTGGCATCGTCAACGAGGTGCGCCGCTCTGGTGCTCAGGCGGTGTTCACGACGGCAGGTGCGAGCGCTGATCTTCCAATTCTTGCAACCGCGCTACCTGACGCCGGCATGAGCATCGAACGCTCACCGTTCATCGGCCTCACCCGCTGGGATACGCTGCCACAGCTGCGTGATTTGCCTGGACTGCAGGGTGGGCTGTTCGCATTGCCTGATCAAGGCACTGCGACGCTCTTTGAAGGGCGCTACGCAGCCACCTACGGTCAGGCTCCGCATCCACTTGCAGGCTTGGCATATGACGGCATTGCAGCCATCGGCGCGCTTGCTGCCGCTGGCAATGAGCAAGCTCTGACAAAAGCAGCCCTGATCCAGCCTCAGGGTTTCAGAGGTACGGCTGGCGTTTTCCGCTTCCTGCCAAACGGCCTGAATGAACGCGGACTGGCCGTCGCGACGATCCAAGACAATCAGGTAGCAATCCTTGACCCAGCCCCAAGAAGTTTTGGCGTCCCCGGACTCTGACGCGGTACCAACCGAACTGAGCAACACGCCGGACAATCTCATTTGTCCGGCGTCTGAGGTTTTTGATACACCTGTTGTGCTCGCAGAACTCAGGGCCGCATTGGCCGAGTGCACATCTGAAAAAGACGTGCGCCTCGCGACGGTCAGACTGCTGAGACAAACCCGCGCGGATGGTATGGCGCGCATAGCACGTGCTTTCCTGGAGGCTCCTTTTCAGGGACACACCACGACACGAGCTTACAGCTGGCTGACGGATCAGATCGTCAGAACAGTCTTGTTTGTTGCGACCGAGCATCTGCATCGTCTACCAAACCCGACAGAGGGTGAACGCCTTTCGTTGATCGCCGTCGGTGGGTCCGGTCGCGGAGAGATGGCACCTTTTTCAGATGTCGATCTGCTGTTCCTGACCCCCTACAAGATTACCCCCTGGGCAGAAAGCGTGATCGAGTCGATGCTTTATATGCTTTGGGACCTCAAGTTGAAGGTCGGCCATGCCAGCCGCACGGTGAAGGATTGTGTGCGACTTGCCCGCGAAGATTACACCATTCGCACTTCGTTGGTGGAATACAGGCATCTGGCGGGTGACGAGGCCTTGGCGAAAGAGTTGGGCGAACGACTTTGGGAAGATCTGTTCAAGTCCACTGCCAGCGATTTTATCGAAGCAAAGCTGGAAGAACGCGCTGAACGCCACCGCAAACAGGGCGGCCAGCGCTATGTCGTCGAGCCAAATGTGAAAGAAGGCAAAGGTGGTCTGCGTGATCTGCAATCGCTTTTCTGGATCGCCAAGTATGTGAATGGCGTCAAGAATGCAGCCGAACTTGTCGATCTGAAGGTTTTCAGTGCCGAAGAATACGACACCTTCAAAAAGGCCGAAGAATTTCTCTGGGCTGTGCGCTGCCATATCCACCTGATTGCCGGGCGGGCGACAGACCAACTGACGTTTGATGTGCAGGTCGATGTGGCCGCAGCGATGCAATACACAGACCATGGCGGGCGGCGCGGCGTTGAGCACTTTATGCAAGACTACTTTCGCATGGCGACGCACGTGGGCGAGCTCACACGCATTTTTCTGACCGCGCTTGAGGCGAACCACACCAAAGCCGAACCGATGCTTGTCCGGCTTCTTAAACGCAAGGCAAAGGCGAAAGCCCCCTATGCGATCAAGCAGAACCGGCTGACGATCGCGGATACCGATGCTTTCTTTGCCGATAAGCTCAATATGTTGCGTATCTTCGAAGAGGCATTGCGGACAGGTACGCTGCTGCATCCGGATGCGATGCGCCTCATTGCGGCCAATCTCGAAGTGATCGACGAAGACATGCGCAACAACAAAGAGGCGCGCCGACTTTTCATCGGTCTGTTGTTGAAGCACGGCAACCCTGAACGCGCCCTGCGTCGCATGAACGAGCTTGGCGTCCTTGCGGCATTCATCCCCGAATTTGCACCCATCGTCGCCATGATGCAGTTCAATATGTATCACCACTACACAGTCGACGAGCACACAATTCAGGTGATCAGCAATCTGGCGCAAATCGAGCGCAAGGAGCTGATTGAAGAGTTGCCGGTTGCCTCAGGCATCTTGGAACGCGGAGTGAACCGCAGAGTCCTTTATGTGGCGCTACTGCTGCATGACATCGGGAAAGGTCGCCCTGAAGATCACTCAATTCTCGGCGCGCAAATCGCGCGCAGGGTCGCTCCGCGACTTGGCCTGAACAAGAAAGAATGTGAGACCGTCGAGTGGTTGATCCGCTATCACCTCCTGATGTCGGACGTCGCGCAAAAGCGCGATATCTCGGAACCTCGGACCGTGCGCGGGTTCGCCAATGCCGTGAAATCCGTCGAACGGCTGGACTTGCTGACGGTCCTGACCGTCTGCGACATTCGAGGTGTAGGACCCGGGACGTGGAACAACTGGAAAGCTGTTCTGCTCCGTAATCTCTACAAGGCGACCAAGGCCGCACTTGAGACCGGACTGGAAGATCTGAACCGTGAAAGCCAAGAGGTCGAAGCGAAGCGGATGCTGCGTGCCGAGCTGAGCCATTGGAGCGCCAAGGACCTCAAGACAGAGATCGGTCGCCACTATGGCCCTTACTGGCAGGGATTGCCTCTTTCAGCCCAGACTGTCTTTGCCAAGCTGCTGCATGAGATCAAGGATGATGAAATCAAGATCGACTTGATGCTTGACGAGGATCGCGACGCAACACGCGCGTGTTTTGCGATGGTAGACCACCCCGGTCTCTTCAGCCGGATGACAGGAGCATTGGCCCTTGTGGGGGCAAATATCGTTGACGCCCGGACCTACACGTCAAAAGACGGCTATGCCACAGCGGTGTTCTGGGTTCAGGACAACGATGGCAATCCTTATGAAGCAGCGCGGTTGCCACGTTTGCGTAAAATGATCGAACGCACGCTCAAGGGAGAAGTCGTCGCCCGCGAAGCCCTCAAAGACAAGGACAAAATCAAGAAGCGTGAACGCGCCTTCCGTGTTCCGACGAATATCAGTTTCGACAACGATGGCTCTGAAATCTACACCATTATCGAGGTCGATACCCGTGACCGCCCGGGGCTGCTTTATGATCTGACGCGGACGCTTGCTGACAATTCTGTCTATATCGCGTCTGCCGTGATTGCGACTTATGGAGAGCAGGTGGTCGATACGTTCTATGTGAAAGATATTGTCGGGTTGAAGTACTACTCTGAATCCAAACGCGCCTCGCTTGAGCGAAAACTGAGAGAAGCGATTTCACAAGGCGCTGAGCGCGCAGGTGCTGCGTGAGCACCGACAGCGGACCAGCGCGAGGTCAGCGATGAAACCGATCCGTCTGGTTGCCGGGTTCCTGACCGTTGGTCTTTGGACGTTTCTGAGCCGCATTATGGGCTTTGTCCGCGACATCATGATCGCGGCTTATCTGGGAACAGGTCCGGTCGCAGAGGCATTCCTTGTCGCGTTTTCGCTTCCAAACCTTTTTCGCCGATTCTTTGCCGAAGGCGCCTTCAACATGGCATTCGTGCCGATGTTTTCGAAAAAAGTCGAAAGCGGCACAGGGGCTGAAAGGTTCGCGCAAGACGCCTTTGCAGGATTGGCTGGCGTTCTGACAGTGTTCACCGTGATCGGGGTCATCTTCATGCCTGCCCTCGTCACCCTGATGGCCAGCGGTTTCATCGGAAGTGAACGGTTTGACCTTGCTGTCTATTACGGTCGGATCGCATTTCCTTATATTCTCTTTATCTCACTCTCCGCGCTACTGTCGGGCGTTCTGAATGCCACGGGCCGCTTTACGGCTGCGGCAGCAGCGCCAATTCTCTTGAACGTCATTTTCGTGCTGACCTTGGTTCTCGCGGGCAGCGGTTGCGAATGTACGACTGTGGACGCACAAACGCCGGTTGGTCTTGCGCTCGCTTACGCGGTTCCGGTGGCCGGTGTCGCGCAACTCACCGTGGTCTGGATTGCCGCCAAACGTGCCGGTTACACCTTGCGGCCGCGATGGCCCAAGATGACGCCGGAACTCAAGCGCCTTGCGATTATCGCAGCGCCTGCAGCGCTAGCGGGCGGAGTGGTCCAGATCAATCTCCTGGTCGGGCGACAGGTTGCCAGTTTCTTTGACGGGGCGGTTGCTTGGTTGTCATATGCTGATCGGCTGTATCAATTGCCGCTTGGTGTTGTCGGGATCGCGATCGGGGTTGTCTTGCTTCCTGATCTGTCACGCCGGTTGCAGGCCGGTGACGAGGCTGGTGGCAGAGACGCCTTCAACCGTGCCTCCGAAATCAGCCTGGCACTGACGGTGCCCGCAGCCATCGCCTTGCTGGTCATACCGGTGCCGCTGGTGAGCGTGCTTTTTGAACGCGGGGCTTTCACATCAGAAGATACAACCGCAACGGCGCTGGCAGTTGCGATCTACGGACTGGGCCTGCCCGCCTTCGTGCTGCAAAAGACGCTGCAACCGCTGTTTTTTGCGCGTGAGGATACGAAAAGGCCTTTCTACTATGCTGTTGCCGCGATGGTGCTAAATGCTCTGATTGCCGTTGGTCTGTCACCTCTCATTGGCTTCACCGCTGCGGCCTTTGGAACGACGCTCACGGGGTGGGCCATGGTGGTGATGTTGATGCGCGGTGCACGCAATATGGACGATGCTGCTGCATTCGATCAGCGATTCAAGCAGCGGATTTGGCGGATCATCCTGGCATCGATTGCGATGGGCCTTATCCTGCTGGCTGCCGCCGCAGTGATGGCACCCCTCTTTGCGCTGGGTCAGATGCGCTACTTGGCGCTTCTTTTGCTGATCGTTGTCGGGATCGTGAGCTACTTCGGAATCGGGCAGGTCTTAGGGGCGTTCCAACTGGCAGAATTCCGGCGCGCGATGCGTCGCTAGGCACGTTGCCGTAGACGGGCAAGCAATGCAGACCACCCACCCGGTGCGAGAACCGTTGCAAAGGCAAACCCAGCGACAAAACCTGAAAGCTCAGCAATCCACTGGCTGCTTGCGCCGAAAATGAGCCCGAAAATAAGCTGGATCAGCAACAGAAATCCGATCAACCGGAATGCCATCAACCTGTTTTCTCCGGCCTCACCAAGCCGCAGCCAAAGCGCATATGTGTAGGCCCCAATCAAACCGTAGACAGGCGTAAAGCCCCCCAAGAGAGGGAAACGCCCATCAACGAGTAAACCGAACATGATGGCCCCGATGACTGCGGTCGCAAAATAAAGCACCAGCACTTTGAATTGCCCGTAATACTCGGATGTGAACTTGCCCAGCGCCAAGGTGAGGGCAGCACAGAAGGCGACTTGCGTCAGTTGTGCGTTGATGAACGGATAAGTCACAAAGCGGCGCAGCATATCAAAGGAATAATCGCCAGCAACGAGGACACGCTCCAGCACCGCTGCAGAATAGCCATATTGCTCAATCGCTGCGATGCGCCAACCAACGCCCCTTGGCCCCCCGATGATTCCCGCATTGGCAAGCTGGAAGAGGGCTTCGATGCCGATGATCGCCAACGTCAAAGCAATGACGACGGGGGGCAGATTATTGATCGGGCTTTCGGGGCGTCGATACTCTTCTTCGTCGTCCATCGCGCGCTTTCGCTTGAGTTGAAGTTGACGGGTCTGTCTGTGATGGGTATGCGACCCAAGCTGTGAAATCCAGAGCGGAAAGACACCATGACCGAGACCACATTCACCCCGCGCGTCTTCTCAGGCATCAAACCGTCAGGCGGTCTGACGCTGGGCAACTACCTCGGGGCGATCAAACGCTTCGTCGGGATGCAGGGCCAGATGGAGACCGTCTACTGTGTCGTGGACCTGCATGCGATTACGGTGTGGCAGGATCCCAAGGAACTGGCAAACATGACCCGCGAAGTCGCCGCAGGATATCTGGCAGCTGGCCTCGATCCTTCGCAGTCGATCCTTTTCAACCAAAGTCAGGTTGCAGCTCATGCGGAACTGGGCTGGATTTTCAATTGCGTTGCGCGCGTCGGCTGGATGAACCGGATGACGCAATTCAAAGACAAGGCTGGCTCCAACGCGGAGAAAGTTTCTCTTGGTCTTTATGCCTATCCCTCGTTGATGGCCGCAGACATTCTTTTGTACCACGCGACGCATGTCCCCGTCGGCGAAGATCAAAAGCAGCACGTGGAATTGACACGCGACATCGCGGCGAAATTCAATCACGACTTCGGCGTCGATTTCTTTCCCATGACAGAACCTGTGATCGAAGGTCCTGCCATGCGCATCATGAACCTGCGGGACGGGACAAAGAAAATGTCAAAGTCTGGCGAAAGTGACATGGAACGCATCAACATGACCGATGATGCCGACAAGATCGCAAAGAAGTTTAAGAAAGCGAAAACTGACCCTGAGCCACTGCCCGAAACACTTGAAGGTCTGGACGGACGCCCAGAAGCCAAGAATCTCGTCGAGATTTACGCCGCACTTAACGATCAAAGTGCCGAGGCCGTGATCGGCGAATACGCCGGCGCAGGCTGGGGTCGGTTCAAACCGGCACTTGCTGACCTGGCTGTCGAGAAACTCAGCCCGATCGCCGATGAAATGGCTCGCCTGATGGCCGATCCCGCTGAAATCGACCGTATTCTGTCTGAGGGCGCGGACAAGGCGCGCGAAATCGCAAATCCGATCTTGCGCGATACCTACGGCATCGTGGGCCTTCTGCGGGGTCAGAACCAGTTCTGACCTTAATGAGCCCATGTGCATCGGCGCACCGAAGCTCTGCCGCAAGGTGACTATGATGCAGCTTCGCAAAGCTCTAGGTTGGCATGACTACTCTTAAGGAGGCGAGTCATGACGACACACCATGCCATAGTCGGTCATATCCATCTGCGCGTCTCAGACCTTGATCGGGCTATCGCGTTCTACCGCGATATTCTCGGATTCGAAGTCACACAGCAGTATGGGAAACAGGCGGCATTTCTGGGTGCTGGCGGCTATCATCACCACATCGGACTGAACACATGGGAAAGCCTCGGCGCGACGCCACCGCCGCCGGGCCATACCGGACTTTATCACTCAGCGTTTCTCTACCCTGACCGCAAAGCACTGGCAGAGGTCCTCAAACGGGTGTTGGACGCTGGCATTCCACTTGATGGGGCTGCTGATCATGGGGTCAGTGAGGCGATCTACCTGCGCGACCCGGAGCAGAACGGTGTCGAAATATATGTCGACAAACCCCACGATGACTGGCCGCGCGACAAGGACGGCGACCTACAGATGGTGAATGACCGACTTGATGTCGCAGCAATCCTCGCTCTTGCGGACTGATCCCTCGGACCCCGCAGACATCGGCCTGTCTCTGCTCTCTTTACCTCTTCGAACAGCCGTCCTACGGTCCGCCTGATACAGGAGGGGACCATGGCAACCGGCAAGAACATCTGGACCTATTTCGGTGGTCGTTGGCACGAGGGTGACGTCCCGGTCATGCGGGCAGCAGATCACGGGTCATGGCTTGGCAGTACGGTGTTTGATGGTGCGCGCTGCGTAAACGGGCTTTCGCCTGATCTTGATTTGCATTGCGCGCGGGTGAACCGCTCTGCAGAAGCGCTGATGCTGAAACCTACGGTAAGCACTGAAGACATGGTCGCCATCGTGAGAGACGGGCTTTCACACTACAAGCCTGACGCAGCCGTCTATATCCGTCCGATGTATTGGGGCATTGATGGCGATGCGACGGCGATTGTGCCACAGCACAACGAAACCGGCTTCGCCATTTGTCTCGAGGAAATTCCCTTTGCGCCCGAAAGTGCCACGGTGACACTTGGCCGGACACGTTTCCGCCGTCCGGTCCTTGAGGATGCAGTCGTCAACGCGAAGGCCGGTTGCCTCTATCCAAACAACGCGCGGATGTTGGCTGAGGTTCGCATGCGCGGGTTTCGTAACGCACTTGTTGGGGATGCGATGGGCAATGTCGCGGAAAGCGCCACATCGAACGTCTTTATTGCCAAGGACGGCGAGGTCTTCACGCCCATCGCCAACGGCACGTTTCTGGCCGGAATCACGCGGTCGCGGCATATCAGCAATCTGCGTGCCGATGGCGTCATCGTCCACGAGTGTGTTCTGAGCTTTGACGACGTAGCCGACGCAGATGAAGTCTTCCTGTCAGGAAACATGTCCAAAGTGACGCCTGTGACAGCCTTCGAGGACACCCAATACCAAGTCGGGCCTATGACCCGTCGCGTTCGCGAGCTTTATTGGGATTGGGCCGCAAGCATCGGCTAATTGAGCCGTTGCCTCGCCCGCAGGGATCAGTCACAGTTGAGAAAGCCTTAGGGGAATATTCATGCGCAAGTTTCTGGTCGTCCTCGACGACAGCCGCGAATGTCTGAACGCCATGCGCTTTGCGGCGATGCGTGCGGCGCACACCGGTGGCGGTGTCGCAATCCTGTCGATCATTCCTCCGGACGAATTCAACCATTGGATTGGTGTGGGCGAGATCATGCGCGCCGAAGCGCGTGAGCGGATCGAAGTCCACTACGAAGTTTTCGCCAAATGGATGCGGGATAAGCAAAACGTGCATCCTGAGCTGATTATCCGTGAAGGCGAACCCCTCAATGAAATCATGGCCCAGATCACCGAAGACCCCGATATCGGCGTTCTCGTCCTTGGTGCGGGCACCGACAGCAAAGGGCCTGGCCCTCTGGTGACTCATTTAACCCGACAGTCTGGCAGTTTGCCCGTGCCGATTACCATCGTGCCCGGTGACCTGTCGAAAGAGCGGCTCGAGGCAATCACCTGACACGGTGACTGCGGCAATTTAGAACCATTCCAAATCTTGACATGGGGCCTTTGCGGTCGCATATCTAAAGCCTGACAAAAAAGGTTTGCCCGATGTTCATCCAGACTGAATCAACACCGAATCCAGCAACACTGAAGTTTCTGCCAGGCCAGAACGTGCTCGAGGTAGGGACTGCTGATTTTCCCAGCGCAGAAGCGGCTGAGGCATCGCCTCTGGCCAAACGGATCTTTGCGACCGGAGGTGTAACTGGCGTTTTTTTCGGCATCGACTTCGTCACAGTGACCAAGGCAGATGATGTCGAATGGGACCATATCAAGCCGGGTATCCTGGGCGCGATCATGGAGCATTACCAATCCGGCCAGTCGGTCATGGCGGAGGATCACAAGCCCGCCAGCGGTCATGCTGACCATGATGGCGAGGATGCGGAAATCGTCGGACAGATCAAAGAATTGCTTGATACACGCGTCCGCCCCGCCGTTGCGCAGGATGGTGGTGACATCACCTTCCACGGATTTGATCGCGGGATTGTCTATCTGCACATGCAAGGTGCGTGCGCGGGTTGCCCCTCTTCGACGTTGACGCTGAAAATGGGGATCGAGAACCTTTTGCGGCACTATATCCCCGAAGTCGTCGAAGTGCGGCCCGTCGCAGCCTAGACGAAACGCCCGAATGACACGAGCAAAGCCCATTATTCTGGCTTTCGACACATCGGCGGCGCATTGCGCCGCCGCTTTGTTGTCGGGGGACGATATCGTGACACGCGTCGACGAAATGAAGAAGGGTCAAGCAGAGCACCTGATGCCGATGCTTGAGCAGATGCTGAAGGAAAGTGGCCTTGCCTGGTCGGACCTTGATGCCATCGCCGTTGGCGTTGGTCCTGGAAACTTTACAGGAATACGCATTGCGGTGTCAGCGGCGCGCGGACTTGCGCTCGGACTGAATAAACCTGCCATCGGGGTCAATGGGTTCGAGACACGCGCTTTCGGCGCCGAAGGTCCGTATCGCGCCGAAATCCCTGCGCCACGCGGCCAGTCATATTTCTTGGACTTTGACGAGGACGGGCCGACCGGAGCACCATTCCAAGCAGAAGCCACAGGCATGGCCGATGCATCTGCAGACGAACTGATTGCGGCCCTTGCGAGGATTGCGGCGAAGCGCCTTGATGGTCCAAATTCGCGGCCAGCGCCGCTTTATGTGCGTAGCGCAGATGCCGCGCCGCCACGCGACCCTGCCCCAGTGATCCTGCCATGACGCCCGAAAGTCTGGCTGAGACGCACGCACTGGCCTTTGCTGATGCACGCGGATGGCAGGCAGATGAATTCGCGGCGTTGTTGAAACACCCCGGCACTTTCGCCGCCGGTAGCACTGACAGCTTCGTCCTGATCAGGGTAATCGGCGATGAGGCTGAAATCATGACGGTCGCCACGCATCCGCAAAAACAAAGACGTGGCCTTGCAAGAAAGGCGCTTGTGGACGCCGAGAGGCGTGCCTCAGACCGGGGCGCTACTACGATCTTTCTCGAAGTAGCGGAAGACAACCCACCCGCGAGAGCACTTTATGATGCGTCTGGCTACCGCGAGGTCGGGCGACGCGCAGATTATTATACGCGCAAAAATAGTGCAGCAGTTGCAGCCCTTGTGCTGCGCAAGGATATCGCGTCACGGTGACCCAGCGTCACAAGCTGCCTGACAGAGAGTTTATGGGCTTTGACGCGCGGAAACCCTTAAAAAGCTGTTGATCTTCGCCACAAGGCAAGGCCTTATCTAGCGATGACCGGACTCACAAAGTCTTGGCGTTCAATGAGGGGGCGTGATGCCCGATATAACCTCGCAATACGACTTGGGAGAAATCTTAATGAAAATGACACAGAAATTTCTTGGCGCGACTGCTGCGCTCGCGCTGACTGCCGGCGCTGCTGCAGCTGATCCTGCCATCCTGTTCGATCTAGGCGGCAAGTTCGACAAATCCTTCAACGAAAGCGCCTACAACGGTGCAGAGCGTTGGGCACAGGAAACCGGCGGTTCCTACGCTGAGGTGGAAATCCAGTCCGACGCGCAGCGTGAGCAAGCGATCCGCCGCTTTGCAGAGTCCGGCGCAAACCCAATCGTGATGGCTGGTTTCTCTTGGGCGACTCCGCTGGCAGAAGTCGCGGCTGACTATCCTGATACGAAGTTTGCAATCATCGACATGGTCGTTGATGCGCCAAACGTGCGTTCGGTTGTCTTCAACGAACATGAAGGCTCCTACCTTGTCGGCATGATGGCCGCGATGGCATCTGAGACAGACACTGTGTCCTTTGTAGGCGGCATGGACATCCCGCTGATCCGCCGCTTTGCCTGTGGCTATGCCCAAGGCGTCAAGGCTGTGAACCCAGATGCGACCATCATCGCCAACATGACCGGCACAACACCGGCCGCATGGAACGACCCGGTGAAGGGCTCCGAGCTTACACAGGCGCAGATCAGCCAGGGTTCTGACGTTGTCTTTGCTGCTGCTGGCGGCACAGGCGTTGGCGTTCTGCAGACAGCAGCCGACGAAGGCATCCTGTCGATCGGCGTGGACAGCAACCAGAACTACCTGCACCCAGGCCAGGTTCTGACCTCGATGATGAAGCGCGTCGACAATGCCGTCTACGAAGCCATGATGATGGGCGAAGACCTTGAAACCGGCTTTAACGTGATGGGTATCGGAAACGGCGGCGTCGGCTATGCGCTGGACGAATTCAACGCTGATCTGGTTTCTGAGGAAATGCAGGCGACTGTTGATACGGCTGCCGCTGCAATCACCGCGGGCGAACTTTCGGTCCATGACTACATGGGCGACGAAACCTGCCCGGCCCTGACCTTCTAATCAGGCGAATAAGGCCAAAATGACAACGGGCCGCGCGAGAGCAATCCGCGCGGCCTTTTGCGTCAGACAGCACAGGTGCAGCCATGACCGATACCGCTCCAGCGATTGAGCTCAAAGGGATTTCCAAAGCATTCGGCCCTGTTCAGGCCAACAAGGACATCTCGATCCGCGTGATGCCAGGTACTATTCACGGGATTATCGGCGAAAATGGCGCTGGCAAGTCGACACTGATGTCGATCCTCTATGGCTTCTACAAAGCTGACGCAGGCGAAATCTTCATCAGCGGCAAGAAGACAACGATTCCTGACAGTCAGGCTGCCATCGCAGCCGGCATCGGGATGGTATTCCAGCACTTCAAACTGGTCGAAAATTTTACCGTCCTTGAGAACGTCGTTCTCGGGGCCGAAGACAGCGGACTTTTGCGGCCCTCGCTTGCGCGGGCGCGCCGCGAGCTGAAAAGCCTTGCTGAAGAATACGAATTGAACGTCGATCCTGATGCCCTGATCGAAGAAGTCGGCGTCGGTATGCAACAGCGGGTGGAAATCCTGAAGGCGCTCTATCGCAAGGCTGACATCCTCATTCTGGATGAGCCGACCGGCGTTCTGACCCCTGCCGAGGCTGATCACCTCTTCCGTATTCTCGAAAACCTCAAACGAGAGGGCAAAACCATCATTCTGATCACGCATAAACTGCGTGAAATCATGGATATCACCGACACGGTCAGCGTTATGCGGCGTGGCGAAATGACAGCGACCGTCAAAACCGCTGAGACCAATCCAGCGCAGCTTGCTGAACTGATGGTCGGTCGCAAGGTGCTCTTGCGCGTTGATAAAAAGCCCGCCGAAGTCGGGAAAAAGATCCTCGAGGTGAAAAACCTCAATGTCACTGACAGCCAAGGTGTGCACCGCGTGAAGGACGTCAGTTTCGACATTCATGCCGGTGAAATCCTGGGAATTGCAGGTGTGGCTGGCAATGGTCAGTCGGAGCTTCTCGAAGTTCTGGGGGGTTACGAAAAGGCGACCGGCAGCATCAAGGTCAATGGCGAAGAGATTGACCTGACGGGGGCGCACTCAGACGGGCAGAGCCGCCGTGCGCGCGGGATCAGCCACGTGCCCGAGGATCGTCAGCGTGAGGGTCTGATCATGGACTTTCACGCTTGGGAAAACACCGCCTTCGGGTATCACCACGACGCGCGCTACCAAAAATCGTCCATTCTGATGGACAATGCCGCGATACGCCGCGACACCGAAGAAAAGATGGCCCGTTTCGATGTGCGACCGCCGAACCCGCAACTGGCGGCAAAGAATTTCTCTGGCGGAAACCAGCAGAAAATCGTGCTTGCCCGCGAAATCGAGCGTAACCCTGACCTGCTGTTGATTGGTCAACCGACGCGCGGCGTTGACATCGGTGCGATCGAATTCATCCACCAGCAGATTGTTGCACTTCGGGATCAGGGAAAGGCAATCTTGCTTGTTTCTGTGGAGTTAGAGGAAATTTTGTCCCTCTCAGACCGCATTGCGGTTATGTTTGACGGAAAAATAATGGGCGAGCGGATGCCTCAAGATACGAACGAAAAGGAACTCGGCCTCTTGATGGCCGGGATGACAGCCGCGCCTGCTGGTCCGGTCCATCAGGCCGTAGAAGCACAGCTGGCGCACGCCGGGACCAACCCATCCAAGGAGGTGTAGGCCATGGATGTGATGCCAAAATGGGCCGATGTGATCCTGATCCCGCTAATTTCGATTCTGCTTGCCGCCATTCTGTCGGCGATTGTGATCCTTGCGATTGGTGAGAACCCCTGGGAGGCGCTGAAGCTGATGGTCAGCGGTGCGCTCGGGTCGACATATGGCTGGGGCTATACGCTCTACTATGCGACCAACTTCATCTTTACCGGGCTGGCAGTCGCGATCGCGTTTCACGCACGGATGTTCAATATCGGTGGCGAAGGTCAGGCACTGATCGGTGGATTGGGCGTGGCATTGGCCTGTCTCTTTATCCCTTGGCCACATTGGACACTGGCGCTATTGGGCGCGGCTGTGATGGCGGCGCTTTTCGGCGCGGCCTGGGCGGCGATCCCTGCATTCCTGCAAGCAAAGCGCGGCAGCCACATCGTGATTACAACGATCATGTTCAACTTCATCGCTGCGGCTTTGCTGAACTATCTGTTGATTGGCGCTTTGAAGGTTCCGGGCAGTATGGAACCAGCAACAGCCAAATTCCCTGAAGCCACGCACCTTCCCTCGTTTCAGGACATGTTCAACTTTGGCGACACCACGTTCTTTCGTGGCGCGCCAGCCAATATCACTTTCTTCGTTGGGCTGGCGGCTTGCGTCGCCCTATGGGCGCTGATCTGGCGCACGCGCCTCGGCTACGAGATCCGTTCATTCGGACATTCCGAGTCCGCCGCCAAATATGCAGGCATCAGTCCGACAAGGATCATCATGGTCTCCATGCTTATTTCAGGCGGCCTCGCCGGCATGATGGCCATCAATAACGTACAGGGCGAGGCCGAACGGCTGGTCCTGAACGCAGTGGAGGGGGCGGGCTTTATCGGCATCGCCGTCGCACTGATGGGGCGCAGCCATCCTTTCGGGGTGCTTCTGGCCGCGCTTCTTTTCGGCTTCCTCTATCAAGGCGGCGCAGAACTCGCCCTTTGGACGTCGATCCCCCGTGAGCTGATTATCGTAATACAGGCATTGGTAATCCTCTTCACGGGCGCACTGGACAACATGGTGCGCATGCCGCTTGAGCGGCTATTCCTATCAATGAGGAGAGCAAAAAATGAAGGCAGGACAATTTAAAGTGGGCGTCGATGACGATACCGGCGCCGATCTTGGTTTTGTGCTGAGTTGCTTGGCACTCGGCATGATCTCGATGGAGGAATTCCACCAATGGATTCACCATGTGATCGACAACACGCCCGGTCATGACGTGCCACCACATCTGATCGCACTTCTTGGGCTGCGGAAACCAGCAAGCGTTTTCAAGCCAAACGAAGCCATCATGCGCCGGATGCCGCACGACCCCTTCATCACAGATGACCGCTTTGACGCGATGCTCGGTCTGCAGTTCTTCCTGCGCCGTGACAAGACGCAGGCTGTCGAAATCAATCAAGCGCAAGCGGAAGCCGCCTTGCGCCGCAACCCTGAGGTGGCGGACCGCTTCTTCGCGCTCTTCCCCTTCCTGATGGAGAAAGCTGCCTAAATGGACTTCGGGACCCTCTTGCAGATGCTGGACGCGACCTTGCGTCTGGCGACCCCGCTCCTTCTGGCCTGTCTTGCAGGTCTGTTCTCAGAGCGTGCCGGTATCTTCGATATCGGGCTAGAGGGGAAAATGCTGGCGGCAGCGTTTCTCTCTGCCGCCATTGCTGCCGTATCCGGTAGTGTCTGGCTAGGCCTGCTGGCCGGGATCGGCGCATCACTGATGCTGTCAGCGGTTCACGGACTGGCCTCCATCACATTCCGTGGAAATCAGCTGATTTCCGGCGTGGCAATCAACTTCCTCGCGGCTGGCCTTACGGTTGTTGTCGCGCAAAGCTGGTTCCGCCAAGGCGGGCGGACGCCTCAGTTATCGGGCGATGCCCGTTTCAACCCGATTGATTTGCCCTTCGCCGAAGCCATGCGCGACGTTCCTGTGATCGGGCCCATCTACGCAGAGCTGATCTCAGGCCATACCATTCTGGTCTATGTGGCCCTTCTGACAGTGCCGCTGACATGGTGGCTGCTTTACCGGACACGGTTCGGCTTGCGTTTGCGTGCTGTGGGCGAAAACCCTGCAGCCGTCGATACCGCTGGCGTTTCCGTCATTGGACTGCGTTTCGCTGCCGTCGCCATCTGCGGCGTGCTCTGTGGTATAGCAGGCGCCTATCTTGCCACCGCCCTGCAAGCAGGTTTCGTAAAGGATATGAGCGCCGGTCGTGGTTATATCGCCCTCGCCGCCCTGATCTTTGCCAAGTGGCGGCCGTGGTACGCGCTTTATGCCTGCCTGCTCTTTGGCTTCTTGCAGGCGATGTCGCTGCGTCCCGACGTGGTTGAAGGAATCGTGGGCTTTGGCGTCAACGGCCAGTTGCTTGACGTGCTGCCTTACATCCTGACGGTCATCATCCTTGCCGGTTTCGTCGGCAAGGCAATCCCACCACGCGCAGGCGGCGAACCCTATGTCAAAGAACGTTGAGGACCTCGCCGGTCTGATCAGGACGCGCGCAGGTGATGCACCTGTCCGGCTTGGCCTGATCCTCGGTTCAGGTCTGGGGCATATCGCCAACGAGGTCGATGGCGTCGCTATTCCCTACGGCGACTTGCCAGGTTTCCCTCACGCGGGCGTGTCGGGTCACAACCCCAACCTTGTGATCGGCGATCTTGAAGGTGTGAGGGTCGCTGTCTTTGGTGGTCGGGCGCATTACTACGAAAGCGGACGCGGGGATGCGATGCGCCTTCCGCTTGAGGTTCTCAAGGCGCTCGGCGCAGAGGCAATGATTGCCACCAATGCGGCGGGATCAATGCGGCCAGATATGCCGACCGGTTCGATCATGTGCTTGTCGGACCACATCAACTTCTCGGGCCTGAACCCGCTCATTGGCGAACCGACCGATGCGCGTTTTGTGCCCATGATGGACGCCTATGATCCGGCCATCCGCGAGGGCCTACACGCGGCCGCCAAGGCAGCCGACGTTGATATGGCTGATGGCATTTATGCCTGGTACTCCGGTCCGTCATTCGAGACCCCCGCCGAAATCCGCGCAATCAGAATGCTTGGTGCTGATGCGGTTGGCATGTCCACCGTGCCCGAAGTGATCCTTGCAAGGTTCTTGGGGCTCAAAGCGGCAGCGATCTCGACAATCACGAACATGGCCGCCGGAATGAGCGACGAAGCCATCAGCCACGAACACACCAAGGCCATGGCCCCCATCGGCGCGGCAAAACTTGAGAAGGTTCTCAAAGGCTATCTCGCCGCCCTTTCATAAGTCCAGTTCGGCAATGTCGTTATATCCACGTTGCGGCATTTTTCGCATTTGCAGCATTTTTCTTCGCCTCAGCATTTGACAGGTTCGGGAGAAAGGTCTTTTGTGCGCCCACTGGCACAAGCGCCCGGACTCAGTTCATGCAGATCTACCTCCCCATCGCCGAAGTATCGGTGAATGCCTTCCTTCTTTTGGGGCTTGGCGGAATCGTGGGCATTCTTTCTGGCATGTTCGGCGTCGGCGGCGGTTTCTTGATGACGCCGCTACTGTTCTTCATCGGCATCCCGCCAGCAGTCGCCGTGGCAACGGAAGCCAACCAGATCGTCGCCTCTTCGTTCTCTGGCGTGCTGGCGCACCTCAAACGCAAGACGGTGGACCTCAAGATGGGGACGGTTTTGCTGATCGGAGGTTTGATTGGATCAGGCCTCGGGATCGTCGTCTTCAACTACCTGAAGTCGGTGGGTCAGGTCGAGCTGCTGGTGCAGCTTTGTTATGTCGTTTTCCTTGGCATGATTGGTAGCCTGATGTTTGTCGAAAGCCTGAGGGCCATTCGCAAATCAAACAAGGCCGGTGGAGCGACTGTTCCGACGCGGCGGCGGCACAACTGGGTGCATAACCTGCCCTTCAAAATGAAGTTCCGCGTGTCGGGCCTTTATATCTCGGTCATCCCGCCGCTTCTGGTGGGTGTACTCGTCGGCGTCCTTGCGGCGATCATGGGTGTCGGTGGTGGCTTTATTATGGTCCCAGCCATGATTTACCTGCTTGGTATGCCAACCAAGGTGGTTGTTGGTACGTCCCTGTTCCAGATCATTTTCGTGACGGCTTTCACAACCATGCTTCACGCAACGACCAATTACACGGTTGATATCGTCTTGGCCGTTCTGCTGTTGGTTGGCGGTGTGATCGGTGCGCAGATCGGCACACGGATCGGCGTTAAAATGAAGGCTGAGCAGCTCCGGATTTTGCTCGCGCTCATGGTGCTGGCCGTCTGTGGGAAACTGGCGTTCGATCTACTTGTGATGCCAAGTGAGCTTTACTCTCTGGGTGCCGGGGGTGGACACTGATGCTGCGCCTGTTCGCTCTGTTCCTGATCCTCGCCCTGCCCGCGAAGGCCGAAGAAATCGTGCTTGGGCTCAGCCGTGACGAAGTTGCTATCACCGCGACGTTTGAAGGCTCGGAGATCCTTGTCTTTGGTGCGGTCAAACGCGAAGCACCCATAGCCGACGACAGCACCCTTGGCGTTATTGTCACTGTCGCCGGTCCCGACAAACCAGTCACGGTGCGCCGCAAGGACCGCAGGTTGGGCATCTGGGTAAATACGGATGCGGTCGAGGTTGACGCCGCACCGTCATTCTACGCGGTTGCCACCTCTGCATCGATGGAAGACGTGCTGCGAGATATCGAAGACCTGCGCTATCGTATCACCATCCCGCGCGCGATCCGCTCGGTCGGGGCAGAGGTTGGTGACAGCTCTTCGTATACCGAGGCGCTGATGCGCATTCGTGCCGACCAGGATCTGTATCAGATGCTTGAAGGCGAGGTTGATCTTGAACAGGAAACACTGTTTCGCACGGCAATCACCCTGCCTGCCAACCTCACCGAAGGCGATTATCAGGCGCAAATCTTCCTGACGCGTGGCGGCGAGGTCATTGATGAATTCAGGACGGCGATCCCGGTCAAGAAAGTCGGGCTTGAGCGCTGGCTCTACAATCTCGCGCATGAACAAGCCTTTCTCTATGGCCTGATGTCACTGGCGATTGCCATCGCGGCTGGATGGGGCGCCTCTGCGGCGTTTTCTCTCCTGCGGCGCTAGCCTCGTCCGATGTGAGGCATTTTTGTAGCCATCACCATCATTGACTGAACATTCGCCTCTGCGGGCAAGCTGGCCATGTGAAAAACAGAGCGCGCGACATCCTCAACAGACATGCTTGGCAGCGGCTCCAGCCCCTCTGCGGCACGTTTCACTTCCAGATTTTTCACCAGATCGGTGCGCGCATTGCCAATGTCGATCTGGCCGCACGCAATATCAAAGGCGCGGCCGTCCAATGACAGCGTCTTTGTCAGCCCGCTGACCCCGTGCTTGGTGGTCGTGTAACAGATCGAACCCTCGCGCGGTGTCCACGCGGAAATCGAGCCATTGTTGATGATCCGCCCACCTTGCGGCGTCTGATTGCGCATCTGCCGAAAGGCTGCGCGCGCGCACAGGAACATCCCTGTCAGGTTCACATCAACGACCTGTTGCCAGTCTTGCAACGTCACTTCGTCAATGGTCGTCTGCGGGCCGAACATGCCAGCATTGTTGAACAGCACGTCCAAATGGCCAAAACCCTCAAATGCCTCATCGACCGCGCCTTCGTCCGTGACATCACAAGGCATCTGGACGGCGTTGGGGTGATCGACCTCCGCAAGCTTGACGGCGTTCCGCGCGATCATCCCGACGCGCCACCCTTGGACAAGAAAGTATTCGGCGGTGACCCGCCCGATGCCGTTACTTGCCCCTGTAATGATGATGGATTTCATGGCTCTTCACTTTCCAGTTTCAACGGTGCCGCTGGCACATCAAGGTCATCAATGCGCAACGTCCCTTGCGGCCGTGCAAGGCGATTTCGGACCACCCAACGCAACTGGGTTTCTGCGCGGGTGATGGCGACGTATGCCAGACGTTTCCACAATGGCTGTCCCGCTTCCACCCGGCCCATACGGCTGGCGGCATAAATATCCGGTGCAAAGACCTGCACCGTGTCCCATTGCGACCCTTGCGCCTTGTGGATCGTGACCGCCGCGCCATGCAGAAAGGTTGCACCCATACGAGCCGCAAACGGGATGAAGGGTTCTTCATCCCCTTCCTGCTCAATCTTGACGATGCTCGCAGCACTTACCTGCGGGTCTTCTGCGCCAATCACATGCAAACGCGAAAAGCCCGGCTTGCGACCCGGCCCGAGATAGATCACCTGCGCGCCTTTGATCAGCCCGCGCGCCTCTAGATCGAGCCGTTTTTTGCGGTGCTTGAGGGGCAATTCGATGCCGTCACAGATCAAGGGTTCACCTGAGAGAAGTTCGTCGTCTGGTGCACCGAAGGCCGCACGGAAGGCATGGATCAACCTGATCCGCGTGGCGTTGCGCCAGACAAGACACGGCGATCGCGCCATCAGGTCTGCCTCTACGCGTTGAGCCATCACGACGCGGTCATCATTCTGCGCCTTTTCTTCAATCATGCGCTCAAAGGCGTGGAAATCCAACGCAGGATCAGCAAGCGCATGTGCGAGATCAAGGATCGGGTTGTCTGCTTCCTGCCTGTGGATGCGGTTCAACGACATGATGCGCGGTGCAGGGAGACTTTCAAAGACCATGCCGCCGGACGACTGCACGGGCGGAAGCTGCGCAGGATCCCCAAACAAAAGCAGAGTGGGGAAGATTTCCTGTAGGTCCTCAAACTGTTTTTCGTCGAGCATCGAACTTTCATCGACAAAGCCGATATCAAGCGGGTCTTCACGCCGCTTCCAGCCGGTAATGAAGTCTGACCCGCGCAAACCCGCCGCTGCGAGTGCTGCAGGAATGGATTTGTTTGCCTCATAGGATGCATGGGCGCGGTCAAGCGCCACGTCCGTCAGCCCCTCGATCTCCGGTCGGTCACCCTGCCCTGCCAGCCATTCTGCAATTTTCTCGTACTCAGGATCATAGACGGGCGTGTAAAGAATACGGTGGATTGTTGTGGCAGGGACGCCCCGCGTGCGCAGGACACTTGCGGCCTTGTTTGTGGGCGCCAGAATAGCCAGCGTCCGACGGTCTTTGCGCTTGCGGCCTTCCCAGTCACCCGAAATCACATCGACGCCGGCCTCTTCAAGTGCACGATAAAGCTCGGCGAGCAGCATCGTTTTCCCGGAGCCTGCCTTTCCGATGACCGCCAGCACTGATGTTTTCTCGGACATCGGCGGTTGCAGCAAGCTGTCGTCAAGATCGATGCCGGACTGCCGCAGCGCAACCGCGACATTGTCCCAGGCTTCCGCCTGATCTTCTGAGAATGTTATTGAAGGCACGGCCATATCGCGGACCTTATCGGTGGGGCGCTACCGCTACCAGCAGGAACCGCCCTAACGCCAAGTCCCCATCACTTATTTCCGATGTTGGGAAGGATCACATCACCCTGCGGTGTACGGTTCGTGGGACCGGAGCTGTCGGCCATTTCGATCGCTGCTGTCATCATGGCTTCATCAAGCTGCTCACTCAAAAGTGGCATCTCGTTTTGCTGCGCAAACTGGCGCAGATCAGACAGAACGTGAATGACCCAATCGTGACCCATGCACCAACTTCTCTAGGAACTCTTAACGAAGACTTAACAACCTAGAGATGTATTGTGTCAGGAATAGGCTGAATTCACAAGAAAAATGGGCGCAGACCTTTCGGACCGCGCCCAGCTTGGGAAGTCAGGGGAGGGATTATGGGTTTTGCGAGGCCTCGACAGCATCTTCAAACGTGCGGATCCCCATTTTCGGGGACTGCACGAGAACAGCCATGTTACCCGGCTTATGCTGGTTGCGCAGCATCTTGGTGTGGGCCTCAGGAATCGCCGTCCATTCAAAGCACTCTGACATGCACGGGTCCAGACGCTGCTCGACCATCAGGTTGTTGGCGGCACTCGCCTGCTTGAGGTGGGCAAAATGGCTGCCTTGCAAGCGCTTCTGATGCATCCACATGTAGCGCACATCGAAGGTGCAGTTGAAACCAGTGGTGCCGGCACAAATCACGACCATACCGCCCTTCTTACAGACCAGCGATGATACGGGGAATGTCGCTTCACCCGGATGCTCAAAGACCATATCGACGTTCACACCTTTGCCGGTGATCTCCCAGATGGCCTTGCCGAATTTGCGGGCTTCCTTCAGCCAAGTGGCATATTCGGGTGTGTTGACTGTCGGCAGTTGACCCCAGCAATTGAAATCGTTGCGGTTGATGACACCCTTGGCGCCCAATGACATCACAAACTCACGCTTGCTTTCGTCACTGATGACCGCGATAGCATTGGCACCGGCAGTGTTGATCAGCTGGATCGCATAGGAGCCAAGGCCGCCCGACGCACCCCAGACCAGTACGTTCTGGCCGGGCTTCAGATCATGTGGCTCATGCCCGAAGAGCATCCGGTACGCGGTCGCCAATGTCAGCGTATAGCAGGCGCTTTCTTCCCAGGTCAGATGCTGCGGGCGCGGCATCAGCTGTTGGGACTGCACACATGTGAACTGTGCAAAGGACCCGTCTGGCGTCTCATATCCCCAGATGCGCTGGCTTTCAGAGAACATCGGATCGCCGCCGTTGCAGTGCTCATCATCGCCATCATCCTGGTTGCAGTGGATGACAACCTCGTCGCCAACCTTCCAGCGCTTGACCTTGTCGCCAACGGCCCAGACGATTCCTGCCGCATCGGAACCAGCAATATGATATTCGGCCTTGTGAACATCGAACGGGCTGATCGGCTGTCCAAGACCGGCCCAAACGCCGTTGTAGTTCACGCCTGCGGCCATCACCAGCACAAGAACTTCGTGGCTGTCAGGCTGAGGGCAAGCCACCACTTCCTGCTGGAAAGCCTGCTCGGGCTCACCATGGCGTTCGCGACGGATTGTCCATGCGTGCATCTGGGCTGGCACATGACCCAGAGGAGGCATCTCGCCTACTTCATAGAGGTCTTTTTGCGGCGCGGCATATGTCGCCGTTGGGGCAGATTGGTCGAGGGCCATGTTAGTCTCCATCACGCTAAGTCCAGTTTCTTGCCGCGCCGCAGAATCGGCGCCTTCCCTGATTGGATATGCGACGTAAGGGTAACATTGCAACCCTCAAAAACCGTTTTTTGTAATTTAATTACTCTGCGACCGCAGAAATTTCGCTCAATTTTGCTGCAGGTGCATCAAAATGGTGCGCGATCGAGTTGGCATAGAACGCCAGAACGGCCTGCCCTCGGTCAGTCGGGGAAATGGCAGAATCGTCCTCGATGATCAGTTGACGCCCCCTCAAACGGCTCAATGCATCATTGACCAGTTCGTCTGGTTTGCGTCTGGGACAGGGCAATCGCCGCTTTGTGAGCTCTTCAAGTTCCTGTGCGACGCAATTGATCAGGTCATCTCGCGCGATAGGCGATGACTTAAGGATGTTGCGCGCAACGATTGGCACACCCAGGACCGGCGTCACATCGGCGATCCGCTGCATCAGTGCTTTCGCAATGGCCTCCGTCAGGTCTTCGTCGATTTTTGCGTGGAACTTCGACAGCTCAAGCGGTTCGCCAAAGCTGACCGACGCAGTCCCGAAGCCGCGGAACCGGCGTGTCACCCGCAGCCAGAGGTGCCGAAGCACTTTCTTAACGACAGACCCCCAGGACGGACGGAACCGTCTGGTCCCAGACTGGTCGGCGGCAATCAGGATCGAATCTTCAAGCACACGGTCATAGTTGATGGCGACCGGAACAAAGATCACTTCACGCCGCTCGGCGTCAAAATCCTCAACGATGTAATTCAGCAATCCCATACGGGGCGGTGCCAAGAATCCATTGAGGCTCAGACCACCTTCCGGGAATACAGCCTGGCTAACACCACCGCGCGTTGCCATCTGGACGTAGCGCGCCAAGACCTTTCTATAAAGGTTTCCGCGCGATTTGCGGCGAATGAAGTATGCACCCATCATCCGGATCAGCGGTGCCAGCGGCCATACCCGCGCCCATTCACCCACCGCATAGGACAAGGCACCAGCACGTGCGGCCAGATAGGTCACAAGAACATAGTCCATGTTGCTGCGGTGGTTCATTACGAAGACAACCGTCGCATCAGGGTCGATCTCGTTCAGCCGCTTCCGGTCAAAGCTGCCAAGCTTGATCCGGTAGAGGGATTTCGACAACCACCGGGCCAGCCGCGTCCCAATTGTGAAGTAAGCCGTCGCCGAAAACGATGGCACGATCTCGCGCGCGTAGCGTCGCGCCTTTTCAAACGCCACATTCTCGGGGATGCCTTCTTTTCGCGCGTGCTCGACAATGGCCTCGGTGACGACCGGATCATAGATTAACCGCTGGATCATGTCGTAACGCCGCGCGAGCTTGAATGGCTCAATGGGACGTTGCAGGCGTTCATTCAGACGCGCTATCACCCGTTCAGCCCGCTTTCGGAAAAACCACCGCACTGAGGGAAACAGAAAGTGCGACGCGAAAGTGACCGCGGCAAAAAGAATAATCAGGATAAATGCCCAAAGCGGCAAAGAGACCGTCTGCGTCATGAATGAGAAAGTGACACCGAAGCGACGGAAGGTAAATCCCGCCATGCCGCAACGCAGCGAATTGACAGAGGCATAAAGTTTCCGATACTAACCCCCCAAACGCAATTTAATTGCGCAAACTGATTCAGGAGACCACCCGATGTCGCAGACGCAGAAAGATCGCCCTTGGCTATTCCGAACCTACGCAGGGCATTCCACGGCTGCGGCCTCCAATGCGCTTTACCGCGGCAATCTTGCCAAAGGTCAGACCGGGCTTTCGGTTGCCTTCGATCTGCCAACACAGACAGGCTACGACAGCGATCATGTGCTGGCCAAGGGTGAGGTCGGCAAGGTTGGCGTGCCGGTCAGCCATCTGGGTGATATGCGCGCGCTCTTTGATGAGATCCCGCTGGATCAGATGAACACCTCGATGACGATCAACGCAACAGCGCCATGGCTCTTGTCGCTCTATATTGCTGTCGCCGAAGAACAGGGTGCCGATATCTCTGCGCTCCAGGGGACCGTTCAGAACGATATCATCAAGGAATATCTCTCGCGCGGTACCTACATCTGCCCGCCTGAACCGTCACTGCGCATGATTACAGATGTTGCCGCCTATACACGTGCATATCTGCCTAAGTGGAACCCGATGAACGTCTGTTCCTACCATTTGCAAGAGGCTGGCGCGACACCGGAAGAAGAGCTTGCCTTTGCGCTGGCCACCGCCACCGCCGTTCTGGACGACCTCAAAGGCAAAGTACCGGCCGAGCATTTCCCGGCGATGGTCGGTCGTATCTCGTTCTTCGTGAACGCAGGTATCCGGTTCGTCACCGAGCTGTGCAAGATGCGTGCCTTTGTCGAACTCTGGGACGAAATCTGTGAAACCCGCTACGGCGTCGAAGACCCCAAATTCCGCCGCTTCCGCTACGGCGTGCAGGTAAACTCGCTTGGCCTGACAGAGCAGCAACCTGAAAACAACGTCTACCGGATCCTCTTGGAAACGCTCGCTGTGACGCTTTCCAAAAAAGCCCGCGCCCGTGCAGTGCAGTTACCCGCATGGAACGAGGCTTTGGGCCTTCCGCGCCCTTGGGACCAGCAATGGTCACTGCGGATGCAGCAGATCCTCGCTTATGAAACCGATCTTCTGGAATACGAAGACCTCTTCGACGGTAACCCCGCGATTGACCGCAAGGTTAATGAACTCAAAGACGGCGCACGTGCCGAACTGGCTCAGATCGAAGGGATGGGTGGCGCGAAAGACGCTATTGCCTACATGAAATCGCGTCTGGTCGAAAGCAACGCGGCGCGGATTGCCGGGATTGAGCGTGGAGACACGACTGTCGTCGGCGTCAACAAATGGCAGGCTGGCGAACCTTCACCGCTGACCGCAGGTGATGACGCGATCATGGTGTCAGATCCCGAAGCCGAAGCCGACCAGTTGCGCCGCTTGTCCGCCTGGAAAGCCGCGCGCGACGACGATGCGGTCCAGGAGGCACTGGCCGCGTTGCGCGAGGCCGCGAAAGATGGCTCCAACATTATGCCGCCGTCGATTGCTTGCGCGCGCGCTGGCGTAACCACAGGCGAATGGGCCGACGTGATCCGTGGCGTCTTCGGCCAGTATCGCGCCCCCACCGGCGTCAGCAGCAATCCCTCCAACCGGACTGAGGGGCTGGACGAGCTGCGCGAGCAGGTCGATCTGGTCAGCACCGCTCTGGGACGCCGCCTTAAGTTCCTTGTTGGCAAGCCCGGCCTTGACGGCCACTCCAACGGTGCGGAACAAATCGCCGCCCGCGCGCGCGATTGTGGCATGGAGATCGACTACGAAGGCATCCGCCTCACCCCTGAGGAGATCGTCACTGCCGCGCAAAACGGCGAGGTGCATGTGATCGGGCTTTCGATCCTGTCAGGCTCGCACATCCCGCTTGTGCGCGATGTGATGGACCGGCTCAGAGCCGCTGGAATCGCGCATATCCCCGTGATTGCCGGTGGCATCATTCCTGATGAAGACGCACAAGCGCTCAAAGCAATGGGTGTCGCCAAGGTCTACACGCCGAAGGATTTCGAGTTGAACAAGATCATGGCGGATATCGTCACACTGGTTGACCCGCGATCTGTCGCTGCCGAATAAATAGGTCTTCCCCTGACCGCAGGGTTGCCTAGACTGGCCACCTTAAATCAGCGGGAGGCTTACATGACTGTTCACATCGGTGCCGAGAAAGGCGACATCGCCCCAACCGTCCTGATGCCCGGCGATCCCTATCGTGCAAAATGGGCGGCGGAGACGTTTCTGGATGACGCGCGCTGCATCAATGAAGTGCGCGGGATGCTTGGTTTTACTGGCACGTGGAAAGGCAATCCTGTGACGATCCAGGGATCGGGCATGGGCATGCCGTCGCTGTCGATCTATGCCAATGAGCTGATCAAGGACTACGACGCGCAAACACTCATTCGCATCGGCTCCTGCGGCGGCATGCAATCGCACGTCAAGATCCGCGATGTGATCCTCGCCATGACGGCATCGACACTGTCGACGCCGTCGCGCGGCATCTTCAGGGAACTGAATTTTGCACCCTGCGCAGACTATGGGCTACTTGCCGCCGCGCATGATGCGGCTAAAGAGAAGGGTGTCCCGACCCATGTGGGCGGCATCTATTCGTCAGATGTCTTCTATGACGAGCGCCCCGACCTGAACGAACAGATGGTCCGTCACGGGATTCTGGGGGTCGAGATGGAAGCAGCCGAACTTTACAACCTCGCCGCCCGCTACGGGCGGCGCGCTCTGGCCGTGCTGACCGTCAGTGATCACTTGATCACCCACGAGGCCCTTCCTTCAGAAGACCGTGAAAAGACATTTGGCGATATGGTTGAAATCGCGCTGGCAGCCGCCTTTCGCTAGGGGGCTGTCCGCCCCCCGCCTCTGTCGAGGCTCCCCCCGAGGATATTTCCGGGCCGATAATAACGAGTTGTTAACCATTTCGCAGGAAACTCATTCTGCGGAACAGGCGGGGACGCCGATGGCCGTGGCCGGTAATGACCGGAAGGGCGCGTCTCCCCACAAATGGGCGCGCCCTTTTCATTATTGGCCTTCAAAATATCCTGGGGGTGGCGCGGCACGCGCCGGGGGCAAAGCCCCCGCCGACATCAGCCCTTAGACGACGCGTTCGACCATCATCTTCTTGATGTGCGCAATCGCCTTCGCCGGGTTCAGACCCTTCGGACAGGTTTTCGCGCAGTTCATGATCGTGTGGCAGCGGTAAAGCTTGAACGGATCTTCCAACTGATCCAGACGCTCACCAGTCGCCTCGTCGCGGCTGTCGATGATCCACCGATAAGCATGTAACAGTGCTGCCGGCCCGAGGTAGCGATCGCCGTTCCACCAGTAAGACGGGCAGGACGTCGAGCATGAGGCGCACATGACGCACTCATAAAGACCGTCGAGTTTCTTGCGATCCTCGATCGACTGCTTCCATTCCTTGGCAGGGCGGTTCGTCTTGGTTTCCAGCCACGGCATGATCGAGGCGTGCTGGGCGTAGAAATGCGTAAGATCCGGAATGAGGTCCTTGATCACAGGCATATGCGGCAGCGGATAGATTTTCACATCGCCCTTGATCTCATCCATGCCGTAGATACAGGCCAGCGTGTTGATCCCGTCAATATTCATCGCGCATGATCCGCAGATCCCTTCGCGACACGAGCGGCGGAAGGTCAGGGTCGGATCAATCTCGTTCTTGATCTTGATCAGCGCGTCCAGGACCATCGGACCGCAGGTATCCATATCCACGAAATACGTGTCGAGTTGGGGATTTTTGCCGTCGTCAGGATTCCAGCGATAGATCTGCACCTTGCGCAGGTTTGTCGCCCCTTCTGGCTTGGGCCATGTCTTGCCCGTTGTCATGCGGGAGTTTTTGGGAAGTGTCAGTTGAACCATAGTCTTCTCTCTTCTCGCTGGGCGGCCTAGATATCGCGCAACCGTGGTGGTCTGATCGGAAGCTCGCCAGTCAGGTCGAACACACATTCTTCGTAAACGGCAACAGGATCGCGGCCCATAATCGCATCAGAGCTGATGCTGATACTGCCACCGGCGAAAGGCCCGCTTTCGCTGTTGGCGCCCATCCTGAGACCAATTTCGGGGCCTTGCGCCGCGCGCGCCCGGTCCTCACAACGATCAGCCGCCCGTTCAGGCGAGATCGGTGCGCAGGCGGACACGGCTATCATTGCCATGATCATCGCGGCGGCACGCATCAGAACGTCCGCTCCTTCGGTGCGATCTTCTTCTCGGAAATCCCGCCATCCTTTTCGGACGTCAGCGGGGCCGTGATCACGGGACGATAGCTAAGCTCCACCTTGTCACCGTCGATGTGACTGATGGTGTGCACACGCCAGTTTTCGTCATCGCGTGTCGCGTAATCCTCATGGGCATGCGCACCACGGCTTTCCTTGCGCGCTTCAGCGCCAACGATTGTGGCCAAGGCGTTCGGCATCAGGTTGGTCAGTTCCAGCGTTTCCATCAGGTCGCTGTTCCAGACCAGGCTGCGGTCTGTCACTTTCAGATCATCCATCTTGCCAGCAATGGCGGTCATCTTCTTGACGCCCTCGGCCAGTGTCTTGTCGGTCCGGAAGACCGCAGCGTCAGCCTGCATCGCCTTTTGCATTTCCAGACGCAGCTCTGCGGTCGGCACTGTGCCATTGGCATGGCGCAGCCCGTCAAAGCGGTCGAAACACTGATCAACAGAAGCCTGATTGAGCGTCGGGTTGGCACTTTCGCGGTCAACCACATCGCCTGCGCGGATTGCAGCCGCACGGCCGAAGACCACAAGGTCGATCAGGCTGTTCGACCCCAGACGGTTGGCACCATGAACAGATGCACACCCTGCCTCACCCACAGCCATCAGGCCGGGTACGACGCGGTTCGGGTCTTCCTTGGTGGGGCTCAGGACCTCACCGTAGTAGTTTGTCGGGATACCGCCCATGTTGTAGTGCACGGTCGGCAGCACCGGGATCGGCTCCTTGGTTACATCGACACCGGCAAAGATGCGCGCGCTTTCAGAGATGCCCGGCAGACGCTCGGCCAGTGCCTCGGCTGGCAGGTGGTTGAGGTTGAGGTGGATGTGATCACCACCGGAACCGACACCACGGCCTTCACGGATTTCCATGGTCATACAACGGCTGACATAGTCACGCGGGGCGAGGTCTTTGTAGTTCGGCGCATAACGCTCCATGAAGCGCTCGCCTTCGGAGTTGGTCAGATACCCGCCTTCGCCACGTGCGCCTTCGGTGATCAGACAGCCTGCGCCATAGATGCCGGTCGGGTGGAACTGGACGAATTCCATATCCTGAAGCGGCAGACCCTGACGGGCCACCATACCGCCACCGTCGCCGGTGCAGGTATGCGCGGATGTGGCACTGAAGTAAGCACGGCCATAGCCGCCCGTGGCCAATACGACCATCTTGGCGTTGAACACATGCATCGTGCCATCGTCGAGCTTCCAGGCAATCACACCCTGACAGACACCATCCTCAGACATGATCAGATCAAGTGCGAAATACTCGATATAGAACTCGGCCTGTTGCTTCAGCGACTGGCCATAGAGTGTATGCAGGATCGCGTGACCGGTGCGGTCAGCAGCGGCACAGGTCCGTTGGACTGGCGGGCCTTCGCCAAATTCGGTTGTGTGGCCGCCAAAGGGGCGCTGATAGATCTTGCCTTCTTCTGTGCGGGAAAACGGCACGCCGTAATGCTCAAGCTCGTAAACCGCCTTCGGTGCTTCACGCGCGAGGTACTCCATCGCATCGGTATCGCCCAACCAGTCAGAGCCTTTGACCGTGTCATACATATGCCACTGCCAGCTATCAGGGCCCATGTTCCCAAGCGACGCCGCGATGCCACCTTGGGCCGCAACAGTGTGCGAGCGTGTTGGGAAAACCTTTGTGATACAGGCCGTGCGCAGACCTTGTTCGGCCAGACCCAGCGTCGCGCGCAGACCGGCACCACCAGCACCGACAACAATCGCGTCATAGGTGTGGGTTTCGTATTCGTAAGCAGCCATTGTCAAAGCTCCGGGGTCTTAAAGGGCGATTGTGACGATTGCGAAAACAGCAAATGCCGCAGCGCCATAGGACAGGCAGATCATGCCGATGATCGCCAGTTTGCGGGCGAGACCGTGGACATAATCCTCAATCAGGGTCTGCACACCGCCGCGGAAGTGGAAGAAACCGACGAGCATCGTCAGAATAGCCACCACTGCAGGGAATGGACGCTGATAATAGGCCAGAACCTCGTCATAGGACGATCCGAGGATCGACCCGAATGTGAACATAAACAGCGGGATCAGGATCAAAAGCGCGACGGAAGAAACCATCATCTGCCAGTGATGTTCGGTGCCTGTCTTGGCCGAACCCATACCGGATGCGCGCTTGCGGTCAGTCAGAAAAGCCATCTGCGATCCTCTCAAACGACGATAATTGTGAAAATGGTGAGCAGGACAGACAGGACCATCATCATCTGTGCCGCCAGCTCGGACTTGTCGACATCCAGCATCCGGCCGCTGTCCCAAACAAGGTGACGCAAGCCTCCCAGCAGGTGATACCACATGCCAAGCACCGAAAGCGTCAGGACAAGATCGCCAAACCAGCTGGTCAGAAATCCGTTCGCTGTGGCGAAAGCCTCAGGTCCGGCTGCGGCAGCCACAAACCACCAGACAATCATCAGGGCCGCGACGATCATCGCGTTGCCTGTGATGCGCACCAGGATTGAAGACATTGAGGTCCACTGTGGACGATAGATCGTCAAATGGGGCGACAGAGGGCGATTGCCCCGATTCACGTCAGCCATAACTGTTCCCTTCGTTGGCATTCTGTCGCTTCGGCTAAGCGACGCCTTGCGATGTCTTTTGCACTATTTTTCAATGAGAGTCACGCGAACCTGCGGCGCTAACATGTGAAAAAGTGACGCGAGGTGAGCGTTTTTTCGCGTTTGTGATCACAGTAATTTTTTACGTGATCACAAAAAGTCACGCACTTCTACTGCGGCATCAGTGCCCAGTAATCCAGATCAAGCAGGACCTCCGGCAGATACTTCCCGTCTTCGCCACGCAAGTCTCCGGCAGCACCCTTCGTTGCAACCAGACGCAACCGGATCGCGCCGACGCCCGGTGCGTCGGTCTCGGCAATGTCGAGGACTTCGGACCACGCGCGGACCGTATCACCGGCGAAACAGGGGTTCGCATGGGCACCGGCATTCAAAGCCACGATCATCTGCGCATTGGCCAGACCATTGAACGACAAGGCACGTGCAAGGCTGATCACATGGCCACCGTAAATCAGGCGCTTGCCGTCAGCACGATTTGTCGCGTCAAAGTGCACCTTCGCGGTATTCTGCCACAGACGCGTGGCCAGCATATGCTCTGCCTCTTCGATCGTCACACCATCCACGTGGTCGATGATCTCTCCGACCTGATAGTCACCCAAGCGATGCGGTTCGCCTGCCAGCACCGTGTCGTAATCGGAAAAATGCAGACCCTCAGGGACGACCAGATCGGCGGCAGCCACTGATTTCGACAACTCCGGGATCACAGCCTCAGGGGCGTCACCTTCGCCACGCTTGCGCACCATCACCCAGCGCACGTAAGACAAAACGGCCTCGCCATGCTGGTTGCGGCCGGTCGTGCGAACCCAAACCACACCTGATTTCCCGTTGGAGTTCTGCTTGACCCCGATCACCTCGGATTCAGAGGTCAGCGTATCGCCGGGATAAACGGGTTTCAGCCAGCGCCCCTCAGCATAGCCGAGGTTTGCAACAGCGTTCAAAGACACATCCGGCACCGTCTTGCCAAAGACCGTGTGAAACGTGATCAGATCATCAACCGGTGACGCTTCCAACCCGCACGCGCGCGCGAAGGCGTCAGAGGAATAGAGTGCGCCACGCGCCGGATAGAGCGCATGATACATCGCGCGCTCGCCACCTGAGATCGTGCGCGGAACGGCGTGAGTGATTACGTCACCGACGGCATAATCCTCGAAAAAGCGGCCTGCGTTTGTCTTGGTCATTGCTGTCCTAGCTTCATGTCTGTGGAATAAGGTGTGTCGATCTCTTTCGTGACCGCCTGCCCGCAGCGCATCACGCCATTCGCATGGTCGAACGCATAAGTTGGATCACCGTAAAGCTCCCATCCTTTGGAAAGCGCGGCAGAGACTTTATGGCAAAATGCGGATGTATCGTCTTCGGTCAGTAGTCTGTAGATCTTCGGCATTGATTTATCCCCAGGGCGACACGCCAAGAAGGTAATGGATCAGCATGACGACTGTTGTGACGACAAGAGTTACCACGATGGCCACAACCTCTTTGCGGGCGGGGGCACGGCCAGGGCGCTGCCATGGGCCTTCCTGCGCATTGATGATCAGAATTTCTGCGATAGCCCAGATAATCAGACCGCCAAAAAGGACAAACGAGGGCGTATCGCCGTTCACCAGCAGGTGTGCCACACCCCAGATGATCACAGCAGTCAGTTGCGGATGCCGCAGCTTGGTCCCAAGCCAGATCTTGTCACCCTTTGCCGCACTCGCCGCAAACACATAAAATGCCAGAACCATCAGCAGGTTGTTGATGCCAACCCACATGGGGTCACGACCCCAGTAAACCGCCCCGTCAGCCGCACGATACCCGATCACCATCAGCACAACGCTGATAACAAGCGCAACTGCGACAAAGCCTTGGCCCTTGTCGCCAAGTTTTGCACGCGGTCCCGGCGCCAGACGTTTGAACAGATGAGCCGCCGACCATAGGGCGACCCCAAGAACCAGTAGTGTCATTCCGACTCCAATGCGGCAATTGCTTCAGCTTTCGCCAAAGTTGCCCGCGCGGTAACGATATGCAAGTTCTCGACGATCCGGCCATCAACGACAGCAACCCCCTGCCCCTGCGCCTCGGCCTCTTCAAAGGCGGCGATCTGGCGACGGGCAAGGTCGATCTCATCATCTGTCGGGCCAAAAGCCGCATTGGCAATGGCAACCTGCGCTGGATGGATCAGCGTTTTGCCATCAAAGCCCATATCACGCCCTTCCGCACATTCGGCGCGCAACCCGTCTTCATCCTTGAACGCGTTATAAACACCATCCAGCGCCACGATCCCCGCAGCCTTAGCCGCCAGAAGGCAAAGCTGAAGCGATGTCACCAGCGCCGCGCGGCCACGCGAATTGAGGTCTTTGGCCAGATCGTTGGTGCCCAGCACAAACCCTTCCATCCGCGGGTGGGCCGCGATCGCGGCGGCATTCAGAATGCCCTGAGGCGTCTCCATCATCGCCCAGATCGGCAGATCAGGCACAAGTGCGGCCAAGGCATCCACGTCTTCGGGTCCATTGACTTTCGGCAGCAAGATAGCGTCACAGGCCATTGCGCCGACAGCCGCTGCATCCGCCTTGCCCCATTCGGTATCGAGGCCGTTGATCCGCACGATTTTCTTGCGGCTGCCATAGCCACCATCTGCCAAAGCCGCATGAAGCGTGTCACGCGCCGCGACTTTTGCATCTGGTGCGACGGCATCTTCCAGGTCGAACAGGATCACATCGACGGGCAAACCGCGCGCTTTGTCCAAGGCACGATCTTTCGATCCGGGGATGTAAAGGGCGGATCGGTAAGGACGGTCGTGCATAGATTCTTCCTCGCAATAAAGTTGCGCGGAAAAGGCCAGACTTTGTCGATTAATTCAACCCTCTTTTTGCCGCAACGCAGCAAAAGAGCGCGACTACGGCTGCAAGGCGACCCAGATCAAACGGACGCCGGTCAAAACTAGCAGCACGTATGTGATCAGGAAGAACGGCTTTTCGGGCACAAAGCGATGCGCCTTCACACCCAGCCACGCGCCGAGCAATGCAAATGGCGCCAGCATCAGGCTGCCCATGATCGAGTCGAAACTGAAGATGCCCAGAAAGGCGTAAGGCACCGCCTTCATCCAGTTCACAGCCCAAAACACGACAACTGTCGTGGCTTGATAGGCCGTTTTACTCACCCCTTGTGAGAGCAGAAAAACAGCCGCCGCCGGTCCGCCGGCATGGCTGACAAAACTGGTAAATCCACTGACCAGACCGGCAAACCATGCAAGCGGGGCAGAGAACGGGATCTGCCGGATCTTCAGCCATCCCGCCGCCTGTGCCACCTGAAAGGCAACAAAGGCCAGACAGATGATGCCGATCAGCAAACGAAAGACGTCGCCATCAACCCATGTGTAAAGCCAGCCTGCAAGAATGCAGCCAGGAACAGCGCCGATCATCAACCCCTTTGCCGACGGCCAGTGCCATTTCCCCCAATAGGGTTTCAGTGTGGCGGCATCCACCAACATGAACAGCGGCAGAACAATGCCCAGCGCCATCCCCGGTGGAACAACCAGCGCCAGAATCGCACCGGCAACAAAGGCAGCACCTGACCCGAAACCCGCCTTTGAAATGCCGCCAAAGATGATTGCGGGAATACCGAGCGCGAAAAACTCCCAACCAAATTCCATCCCGTCGCATCCCGAAAAGCGCTTGTTTCCGCCTTCGTTAGCCTTTTCAGCGACGCTTGGCTATCGCCTTGCCATCTAATGCCGCACCGCAGCACTCTTGCGAAAATCACGCCAAACGCTTAGGAGGGCGCCCGAGACCATTTCACCAAAGGACCTGTTTCAATGGCCAGACCCAAGATTGCCCTTATCGGCGCCGGACAGATCGGCGGCACGCTCGCGCACCTCGCAGCTGTCAAAGAACTCGGCGATGTTGTTCTCTTCGATATCGCAGAAGGCACCCCACAAGGTAAGGCGCTCGACATCGCTGAATCCGGCCCTTCGGCCAAATTCGACGGTAGCTTCAAAGGCACCAACGATTACGCCGATATCGCAGGCGCAGACGTCTGCATCGTCACCGCCGGTGTCCCACGCAAGCCCGGTATGAGCCGCGACGACCTGCTTGGCATCAACCTCAAAGTGATGAAGTCCGTCGGCGAAGGCATCGCAGCCCACGCACCCAATGCCTTTGTGATCTGTATCACCAACCCGCTTGACGCGATGGTTTGGGCCCTTCGCGAATTCTCCGGCCTGCCAGCCGAGAAAGTCTGCGGCATGGCCGGTGTTCTGGACAGCGCCCGCTTCCGTCACTTCCTTGCAGACGAATTCAATGTCTCCATGCGTGACGTCACAGCTTTCGTTCTGGGCGGCCACGGCGACACAATGGTGCCGCTGACACGTTACTCCACTGTTGCCGGTATCCCTCTGCCTGATCTGGTGGACATGGGTTGGACCACACAAGAAAAGCTCGACGCGATCGTTCAGCGGACCCGTGACGGTGGTGCCGAAATCGTTGGCCTGCTCAAGACAGGGTCAGCGTTCTACGCGCCAGCCACATCCGCCATCGAGATGGCCGAAGCCTACCTCAAGGACCAAAAGCGTCTGCTGCCATGTGCTGCATATGTTGACGGCGCCTACGGCCTCGACGGCTTTTATGTTGGTGTGCCGACGATCATCGGCGCAGGCGGTATCGAGCGCGTGGTCGAAATCAAGATGAACAAAGACGAGCAGGCGATGTTTGATAAATCCGTCGATGCCGTCAAAGGCCTCGTGTCAGCCTGTAAGGGCATCGACAGCTCGCTGTCGTAAGCCACGCTGGTTTCTTATTCAGGGGCTGCCATCCGGCGGCCCCTTTTTCATGTCCGACTTGGACAGATACGCAATCACATTGGCCTTCTTGCTGAAAAGCCACTGATCCATCGCATCTGGGCTGAGGTCGGGTTTCTCATCGGGGAAGTATCGCGCCAACGCGGTGGACACCTCGAACGCTGGTGCGTGCCAAAGTCCATGGCGCCGGAGCAAATGCTCCACCTCTGGGGTCGCAGATTTCAATGCTTGATAGACCGCTTCGGCTTTCCCCGGATTGTCCACCAGCGCCTTTGTCTGCGCCTTGCGGTGTTCAGACGGCGGCATACCATCGTTTTTTTCAAGTGCCCGCAACATGCGGGCGCGTTTGAAGACCCACGACAAAGGCGTCAGCCCGTCGAAATGAAGCAATGCCAATTCATCAGGTTCAGGTCGCGCCAAGTGTGGCGCTGATCCGTCCCGCCGCTTGTGGCGATGGACGGACATCGACAAGTCCCGCCCGCAACGCGCAAAGGCCTTGCCTTGCGCATGGCCCGTCAGGCCACACTGGGTCAGATCATAGTCCGATCCGAAAATCGCCCGCCCGCGATGCTGCGGCCCACGGAACGGACGGCGAAAGGCCCCCTCAAAAACGGAATGACCTGGATCGTCGGGCCGGTGTAGACGCTCCTCAACCGGCACGATGAGCCCATCAGTTTCCTCAGCCACTGATGCAAGAGTTTCGGCAACACGTGATCCGGGCCATAGAAACTCGTCTGCATCAATATGAACAAGCCAGTCTGACGGACATGCCGCATAAGCGTGCCGCGCATTGCGGACCTGACGGACCTGATGGCGTTTCGGGCGACTTTTTCCGTCCGCCTGCCAATAGGCAGCGTCACATCTGACCACGACGACTTGCTGCAAATGGGCCAAGGTCTGCGGCAGCGGATCATCGGGGTTATCGCAGTAAAGATGGATCGTTTGCGCACCCAGATGCAGGTGCCAGGCCACGAACGCCTGCACCAGCGCAGGCGGCTCATCAACCGTTGCAACCACTGACCAGTTCGGGTTTCGCGCAGACATGATGTCTTGCTAACACTGCCGCGAATCTTTGCAAGGCGATTAAATATTGATCTAGATCAAGGCAGAGCCTTTTTGTGATCACACAAAAAAATTATGTGATCACAAATGTTCGATTTTGCGACGATTTGGCAAATTTCCCTTAAGACACCCGATTTTTTATGCTTTAGCACGCATCAAACCGTAGCCAACTTGGAAATAGCCTAATGAACATTCATGAATATCAGGCCAAAGCCCTTTTGCGCAGCTATGGCGCGCCCGTCTCTGACGGTCGCCCTGTCACGCGCGCTGAAGATGCTAAAACCGCAGCCGGCGAACTCGACGGACCCCTTTGGGTCGTCAAGGCGCAAATCCACGCCGGTGGCCGTGGTAAAGGAAAGTTCAAGGAAGCTGACGCTGGCGAAGCCGGCGGCGTGCGCCTCGCCAAGTCGGTTGAAGAAGCCGCACAGGAAGCCAAGAAGATGCTGGGCCGCACATTGGTCACGCACCAGACCGGCCCTGCAGGCAAGCAGGTCAACCGCATCTACATCGAAGACGGTTCCGGCATCGAGACCGAGATGTACCTTGCCCTTCTGGTGGACCGCCAGACCAGCCGCATCGGCTTTGTCTGCTCGACCGAAGGCGGCATGGACATCGAAGAGGTCGCAGCATCGACCCCTGAAAAGATCCTCAACTTCACAGTTGATCCGGCCACCGGCTACCAGCCGTTCCACGGCCGCCGCGTTGCCTTTGCGCTGGGTCTCACCGGCAATCAGGTCAAGCAATGCGTGGCGCTGATGGGCAACCTCTACAAAGCCTTCGTCGAGAAGGACATGGAGATGCTGGAAATCAACCCGCTGATCATCACCGACAAGGGCGATCTGAAGGTGCTCGACGCCAAGGTCAGCTTTGACGGCAACGCTGTCTACCGCCACGCCGACGTCGCCGCCCTGCGCGATGAAACCGAAGAAGACCCCAAAGAACTCGCCGCGTCGAAATTCGACCTCAACTATATCGCACTCGACGGCGAAATCGGCTGCATGGTGAACGGCGCTGGCCTCGCGATGGCCACAATGGACATCATCAAGCTCTACGGTGCCGAACCTGCCAACTTCCTTGATGTGGGCGGCGGTGCGACCAAGGAAAAGGTCACCGAAGCCTTCAAGATCATCACCTCCGACCCCAACGTCAAAGGTATCCTCGTGAACATCTTTGGCGGGATCATGCGCTGCGACGTCATCGCCGAAGGCGTTGTCGCTGCCGTGAAAGAGGTTGGCCTGCAAGTGCCACTGGTTGTGCGCCTTGAGGGCACGAACGTGCAGCAAGGCAAGGATATCATCAACAACTCCGGCCTCGACGTGATCGCCGCTGACGACCTCAAAGACGGCGCGCAAAAGATCGTAAAGGCTGTGAAAGGATGACACTGTCCCGCGTCCTGATCTGCGGCCTTCTTGTGATCCAGCCTGCCAGTGGTTTTGCTCTCGCAGATGAGCGGACACAGGTTTTCGACTGTCTTGTCGACTTGGCAGAGCAGCTCGAAGCAGATCACGGGAATCTCGCAGATCTCGCGGAAACGATTGTTGCGCGAAACTGCTTCAGCGAACGCACGGACTATCTGAAATCAATTGATGCTGCCAACGGCGAAGGCCTGGCAGCCTATCAAAAAGAAATGGAAGAAGAGGTGCGTGCAGCCCTCATCGCGATCCGGGCCAAGCGCACCGGCTTCGACTTCCTCTCATCGAATTAATTAAGGGAGCCACCAGCCATGGCTATTCTCGTAGACGAAAACACCAAAGTCATCTGTCAGGGCCTCACCGGTTCGCAGGGGACGTTCCACTCTGAACAAGCGATTGCATACGGCACCAAGATGGTCGGCGGCGTGACCCCCGGCAAAGGTGGGCAGACACATCTGGACCTGCCGATCTTCAACTCGGTGCATGAAGCAAAGGCCAAAACCGAAGCCAATGCCTCGGTCATCTATGTGCCTCCGCCATTCGCCGCAGATTCCATCCTCGAAGCGATCGACGCTGAGATGGAACTGATCATCTGTATCACCGAAGGCATCCCTGTGCTGGACATGATGCGCGTGAAGGCAGCATTGCAGAATTCCTCCAGCCGCCTGATCGGGCCGAACTGCCCTGGCATCATCACACCTGACGCCTGCAAGATCGGCATTATGCCGGGTCACATCCACAAGCGCGGCTCGGTCGGTGTTGTTTCCCGCTCCGGTACGCTGACCTATGAAGCTGTGAAGCAGACATCGGATTCCGGCCTCGGCCAGTCGACCGCTGTCGGCATCGGCGGCGACCCCATCAAAGGGACCGAGCATATCGACGTGCTGGACATGTTCCTTGATGACGACGAAACGCAGTCGATCATCATGATCGGCGAAATCGGTGGTACCGCCGAAGAAGAAGCCGCCGAATTCCTTGCCGAGCAAAAGAAAAAAGGCCGCTGGAAGCCAGTCGCCGGTTTCATCGCTGGCCGCACCGCCCCTCCGGGCCGCCGCATGGGTCACGCCGGTGCGATTGTGGCCGGCGGCAAAGGCGACGCCGAAAGCAAGATCGAAGCGATGAAATCCGCCGGCATCGTCGTGGCAGACAGCCCCGCGACGCTGGGTGAAGCCGTGCTTGAGGCCATCGGCAAATAAGAAAGTGGCTGCCCCGGCCAGTCGGGGCAGCCTTAAATCCGGGTCTGTCGTCCCCCGCAACAACCAGACGACGCGCGAATACTTTGAGGTCCCGTCATGAACGACCATTCCCCCAACGACGATTTCCACGCCTCGTCATTTCTGCAAGGCCATAACGCTGAATATGTCGAACAGCTTTACGCCCGCTACGCCGACAACCCCGGCGCGGTAGATGAAAGCTGGCAGGCTTTCTTCCGCTCGCTTGGCGACGCGCCTGCTGATGCAAAGGCAGAGGCCAACGGTCCAAGCTGGGCACGGACTGACTGGCCCCCGCAGCCAAATGACGACCTGACAGCCGCGCTCGACGGGCAATGGGCCGCCGAGCCTGAGGCTGCTGGCAAAAAGATCAAAGACAAGGCCGCCGAAAAAGGCGTTGCGATCACCGAAGAACAGGTACGCAGTGCCGTTCTCGACAGTATCCGCGCGCTGATGCTGATCCGTGCCTACCGCATCCGTGGTCACCTCGTCGCTGATCTGGACCCGCTGGGGATGCGCGACCAGACACCTCATCCGGAACTTGATCCCAAGTCCTACGGTTTCACCGACGGTGACATGGACCGGCCGATCTTCCTCGACAATGTTTTGGGGCTTGAGCACGCAACCATGAACGAGATCATGGCGATTGTGCAGCGCACCTACTGCGGCACCTTTGCCCTGCAATACATGCACATCTCGAACCCCGAAGAAGCCGCATGGCTGAAAGAGCGAATCGAAGGCTACGGCAAGGAAATCGCCTTCACCAAAGAAGGCCGCAAGGCGATCCTGAACAGTCTTGTGCAGGCTGAAGGCTTCGAGAAGTTCCTGCATGTCAAATACATGGGCACCAAGCGCTTCGGCCTTGATGGTGGCGAGGCGCTGATCCCTGCAATGGAACAGATCATCAAGCGCGGCGGTCAGCTCGGGCTTGAGGATATCGTCATCGGCATGCCGCACCGTGGCCGTCTGTCCGTGCTCGCCAATGTGATGCAGAAACCCTACCGCGCGATTTTCAACGAATTTCAGGGCGGCTCGTTCAAGCCAGAGGACGTCGATGGTTCAGGCGACGTGAAATACCACCTCGGCGCATCGTCAGACCGTGAATTCGACGGCAACAACGTGCACCTGTCGCTGACAGCGAACCCGTCCCACCTTGAGGCCGTCAACCCGGTCGTTCTGGGCAAGGTCCGCGCCAAGCAGGACCAGAAAAACGACGAAGACCGCACCAAGGTCATGGGCATCCTGCTGCATGGCGATGCGGCATTTGCCGGGCAAGGCGTCGTGGCAGAAGGCTTCGGTCTGTCCGGCCTGAAGGGTCACAAGACTGGCGGCACAATGCATATCGTCGTCAACAACCAGATCGGCTTTACCACAGCACCGCACTTCAGCCGTTCATCGCCCTACCCCACAGATATTGCCCTGATGGTCGAGGCGCCGATCTTCCACGTCAATGGCGACGATCCCGAGGCCGTGGTCCACGCCGCCCGTGTGGCCACCGAATTCCGCCAGAAGTTCCACAAGGACGTGGTTCTCGACATCATCTGCTACCGCCGCTTTGGTCACAACGAAGGCGACGAGCCGATGTTCACCAACCCGGTGATGTACAAGAAGATCAAGAAGCATAAGACCACGCTGACGCTCTACACAGATCGACTGGTCAATGACGGCCTGATCCCCGAAGGCGAAATCGAAGACATGAAGGCCGCCTTCCAGGCGCACCTGAACGATGAATTTGAAGCCGGCAAGACCTACAAGCCGAACAAGGCCGACTGGCTTGACGGCAAATGGTCCCATCTGGATCGTCAGGACGAAGACTACCAGCGCGGCGTCACCGCGATTGAGGAAGCCACGTTCAACGCCGTTGGCGAAGCCCTCAGCACGGTGCCGGACGGCTATCCGCTGCATAAGACCGTTGCACGTCTGATGGATGCCAAAGCCAAAATGTTCGAAACCGGCGAAGGGATCGACTGGGCCACCGGCGAGGCGCTTGCTTTCGGATCACTGCTGACCGAAGGCTACCGTGTCCGCCTGTCAGGGCAGGATTCGACCCGCGGCACGTTCAGCCAGCGCCATTCCGGTCTGGTCAATCAGGAAACCGAAGAGCGCTACTACCCGCTCAACAATATCCGCGAAGGTCAGGCACATTACGAAGTCATCGACTCGATGCTGTCGGAATATGCGGTGCTAGGCTTTGAATACGGCTACTCGCTGGCCGAACCCAATGCGCTGACGCTTTGGGAAGCGCAGTTCGGCGACTTTGCCAACGGCGCGCAGATCATGTTCGACCAGTTCATCAGTTCCGGCGAAAGCAAATGGCTGCGCATGTCGGGCCTCGTCTGCCTGCTGCCGCACGGCTACGAAGGACAGGGCCCCGAACACTCGTCTGCACGTTTGGAGCGTTTCCTGACGATGTGCGGTGGCGACAACTGGATCGTGGCCAACTGCACAACGCCAGCCAACTACTTCCACCTGCTGCGCCGCCAGCTGCACCGGACCTTCCGTAAGCCGCTCATCCTGATGACGCCAAAGTCGCTGCTGCGGCACAAACTGGCGGTCTCCAAGCGCGAGGAATTCACGGTCGGGTCATCCTTCCACCGTGTCCTCTGGGATGACGCACAACACGGCAATTCGGACACCGAACTGGCCGCAGACGACAAGATCAAACGTGTCGTGATGTGTTCCGGCAAGGTCTACTACGACCTGCTGGAAGAACGCGACGCCCGTGGCATCGACGACGTCTACCTGATGCGCTTCGAACAGTTCTATCCGTTCCCGGCACAATCTGCGGTCAAGGAGCTTGAGCGCTTCAAGAACGCCGAAATGGTCTGGTGTCAGGAAGAGCCGCGCAACCAGGGTGCATGGTCATTTATTGAGCCAAACATCGAATGGGTGCTGACCCGTATCGGTGCAAAACACACACGGCCCGTCTACGCAGGACGCGCCGCCGCCGCCTCGCCCGCCACGGGCCTGGCCAGCAAGCACAAAGCAGAACAACAGGCGCTCGTGAACGACGCCCTGACTATCGAAGGAAGCAAGTAATGAGCACCGAAGTCCGCGTCCCCACACTTGGCGAATCCGTGACAGAAGCGACGGTCGCCACATGGTTCAAACAGCCCGGCGATGCCGTGGCGGTTGATGAGATGCTCTGCGAGCTGGAAACTGACAAGGTGACCGTCGAGGTGCCGAGCCCTGTGGCTGGCACACTCTCGGAAATCGTCGCCGCCGAAGGCGAAACCGTCGGCGTTGATGCGCTGCTTGCGCAGATCGCCGAAGGCGACGCCGCCGCGGCTCCGGCAGCCAAGGCCGAAGAGCCAAAGGCCGCAGCGAAGGAAGAAGAGGCACCTGCCCCGGCACCAGAGGCCAAAGGCAAAGACGTCGAAGATGCACCATCCGCCAAAAAGCTGATGGCCGAAAACAACCTCTCCGACGTGCAAGGCACCGGCAAAGACGGCCGCGTGATGAAAGAGGACGTGCTCAACGCCCTGTCCTCGGCCTCCGCCGCACCTGCCCCTGCTGCCGCACCACGCGCACCGGTCGCCGCCGATCAGGCCGCCCGCGAAGAACGTGTGAAAATGACCCGTCTGCGTCAGACCATCGCCAAGCGTCTGAAGGACAGCCAGAACACCGCCGCCATGCTAACGACCTACAACGAGGTCGACATGACCGAGGTCATGGCCCTGCGGAACGAATACAAGGACCTGTTCCTCAAAAAGCACGGCGTCAAACTGGGCTTTATGTCCTTCTTCACCAAGGCCTGCGTGCACGCGCTGAAAGAAGTGCCTGAAGTGAACGCCGAGATCGACGGCACAGACATCGTTTATAAGAACTATGTCAACATGGGCATCGCCGCAGGCACGCCGACTGGTCTTGTTGTGCCTGTGATCAATGACGCCGACCAGATGAGCTTCGCCGCCATCGAAAAGGCGATTGCCGAAAAAGGCGCGAAGGCCCGCGACGGCAAGCTCTCCATGGCCGAAATGCAGGGCGGCACATTCACCATCTCCAACGGTGGTGTCTACGGCTCGCTCATGTCCTCGCCCATCCTGAACCCGCCGCAGTCCGGTATCCTCGGGATGCACAAGATTCAGGATCGTCCGATGGCGATCAACGGTCAGGTGGTGATCCGTCCGATGATGTATCTCGCACTCAGCTATGACCACCGGATCGTCGATGGCAAAGGCGCCGTGACATTCCTCGTACGCGTGAAAGAAGCGCTTGAGGATCCACGTCGCCTGTTGATGGATCTGTAATCGGGACTGGCGGGCCCTGCCCGCCATTTCGAGCCTGACATGCAACGCGCCCTGACCCAAGCCGAATACGACCAGATTTTCCGCGCCCGCATCATCGGGTGGGGCCTGCGCTGGACGGTGGGTTTCGGCGTGGTGCTGGTGCTGACCGCACTGGTTGACGGCATCGGCTGGCTCTGGCCCGCCACCATCGTCCTCGCCGGCATCTCCTTCGTGGTGACACTGATGCAGGCGAACCGGCTGAAGATACATGTGTATGAGGGTGGCGAGGAGATCGAGAAATGACCCACGAACTCACCGTCCTCGCCCTCGCGGGCCTTTTGCAAGGCGTCCAGTTTGTGCTGATGTCGGTGCCGGCCAATCTCGAACTTGGCCCCGGCAAGACGGCATCACCGCGCGACAGCTCGCGTCTTGAAAAGCCGCTCATTGATCAGGTCAGTGACAAGACCGGTCGGCTCTTCCGGGCGCTGAACAACCATTTCGAGGGGTTGATCCTTTTCACGCTCGCCGTCGTGGTCGTGTCGCTAGGCGACAAGGGGACCGGACTGACTGCCATCTGCGCCTGGACCTATCTGGCCGCGCGCGTTCTTTATGTGCCCGCCTACTATTTCGGCTGGTCGCCCTGGCGATCGCTGATCTGGTTTGTCGGGTTTCTTGCAACCATGCTGATGATTGTGTCAGCCTTGATATGACAATTCGTATGCACCGGTTGTGTACGGCCTGTGTACAGGTTGTGTACAGCCAGTGTACGCCCAAAATGCCTGAAGGAGTTTCCTTATGTCCAGCTATGACGTGATTGTAATCGGTGCCGGTCCCGGCGGCTATGTCTGCGCCATCCGCTGCGCCCAGCTCGGAATGAAAGTGGCTTGTGTCGAAGGACGCGAGACACTCGGCGGCACCTGCCTGAATGTCGGCTGTATCCCCTCCAAAGCGATGCTTCACGCCACCCATATGCTGCACGAGGCAGAGCATAACTTTGCAACCATGGGCCTGAAGGGCAAAGCCCCTTCTGTCGATTTCAAACAGATGCTCACCTACAAGGAAGAGACGATCGCCCAGAATACCGGCGGCATCGAATTTCTGTTTAAAAAGAACAAGGTAGACTGGATCAAAGGCTGGGCCAGCATCCCTGAGGCCGGCAAGGTCAAGGTCGGTGATGAGGTCCATGAGGCCAAGAATATCATCATTGCCTCAGGCTCGGAGCCGTCCTCGCTGCCAGGTGTAGAGGTCGACGAAAAGACAGTCGTGACCTCAACCGGTGCGCTGTCCTTGCCGAAGATCCCCAAGAAAATGGTCGTGATCGGCGCAGGCGTGATCGGGCTTGAACTGGGCTCCGTTTACGCGCGGATGGGGGCTGAGGTTGAAGTGATCGAATTCCTTGATGCGATCACGCCAGGCATGGACGCCGAAATCGCGCGTCAGTTCCAGAAAATGCTGACAAAGCAAGGCCTTAAGTTCACACTCGGCGCTGCGGTGCAAGGCGTCTCGGTCAAGGGAAGCAAGGCCACAGTGACCTACAAGATGCGCAAGGACGACAGCGAACACACGATGACCGCTGACACTGTCCTCGTCGCCACAGGCCGCAAACCCTACACCGAAGGATTGGGCCTCGATGCGCTCGGCGTGGAGATGACCGAACGCGGCCAGATCAAGACCGACGCGCGCTATGCCACGAATATCAAAGGGATTTATGCGATCGGTGATACGATTGCTGGCCCGATGCTGGCGCATAAGGCCGAAGATGAAGGCATGGCAGTTGCCGAAGGGATCGCCGGTCAGCACCCACATGTGAACTACGGTGTCATTCCGGGCGTGATCTACACGCACCCCGAAGTCGCCAACGTCGGTGAAACCGAAGAAACCCTGAAAGAACAAGGCCGTAAGTACAAAGTCGGCAAGTTCCCCTTCATGGGCAACGCGCGCGCCAAAGCCAATTTCTCTGGCGAAGGGTTTGTGAAAATCCTCGTCGATGCAGACACAGACCGCGTTCTGGGCGCCCATATCATTGGTCCGATGGCCGGTGATCTGATCCATGAAATCTGCGTCGCCATGGAGTTTGGTGCCGCGGCAGAGGATCTCGCCCGAACCTGCCACGCCCACCCGACATACTCCGAAGCCGTCCGTGAGGCCGCACTGGCCTGCGGCGATGGCGCGATCCACGCCTGATCTGTCAGCAGGCCGCAGCAAGATGCCTGCGGCCTGCCCTTCCAGACCCTCTGGTCAAACACGGTGTAAAATGTAAACTCGGCGTGAACGGTCCAATTTGGGGCTGCCAGATTGCGCGAGGCTGGCCAATGTTTTCAGCCGGTTACGCATGAAAGACGAGTATTTAGATGACCCGATTTTCTTTGGTCTTTGTTCTGGGGCTCATGTTAGGCGCACCGGCCCACGCCTTCGGTGAGGACACCGGACAATTCACCGACTATGAGTTCGTCGCCCCGACTGATGTGGCAACACCGGGTCGCCCGGCATTGGCGCTCTGCTATGAGACCGATGACCTGCGGTTCTATGGCGTGACCTTGCTCAGCAACATCACCGGCTACGTCCTTGCAACAGAGAATTGCGCGGGGGAACCTGTGCGGTCTCTGTCACCCGCTGACGTGCGCGCAGCCCAGAATGCAGGCCTGATCAACCCCGATTTGCCTGCTATCGCCAAGAACGACGTCCGCCGTAACCTGACCAACTATGGTGTTTGGGCCGCTGTGATCCTTGGTCTGGTGGCCGTTATCATCCGCCGGGTGAAAGCGCTGCTCGGCTATGATTTGCGCGGTCCGATGCGGCGCAAGACGACGCAGCGAATTCTGTATGCGATGTGTCACGCGGGGCATCGTGACGGTGTTATTGAAGGGAAAGAAATCACGCTCATAAGGCGCACAGCCCAGCGCCTGACACGACGCAGCATCAGCACCTCGCAGGTGGTCAAGGCCGCCGACAAGACAGGCGGCCCTCTTGGCGACGCAGATTACATCGACATGGGGCGTGGCTTGCGCGACGGTGAAAAAGACGTGCTTATGCGCGCGGTTTTCTACGTCACGCTGGCAAGTGGACGGTTGCTTCCACGAGAGCACGAATTCCTGACCCGTCTTGCGTATGGTCTTGGCATCCCTGGTGAGGACTTCCGGCGGGTGATGAACCTCGCACTGTCCGATCTTGATCGCTATCCGCCGCGCTAATTTTTTAACATCCGCAGGCCTTGCGTCGCATCCGTCCGCACCGCCAGACGCAAGCCTGGCTCATCGCCCGCCTTCAGTGCTGCAAGGATCAGCTTGTGGTGATAGGGCGGTTCGGTCCTGCGCAAACGTCCATAAAGCGCGCGCATTGTCGGCCCAAGCTGGAGCCAGACCGTCTCGGTCATCGCCAGCATAGCGGGTGCCTGCGCGCGCAGGTAGAGCGTGCGGTGGAATTCGAGATTCAAGCGGATGTAAGCCGTCGCATCCTGTCTGGCGATGACTTGGCTCACGCTTTGATTGATCGATTCAAGCCTTTCAATCAAAGCAAAGTGTGCCCGTGGCAGCGCGCGTGATGCCAGTTCGGGCTCCAGCAAGGCACGCAGCGTTGCAAGTTCTTCAATCCGCTCATTCGTCAATTCTGGCGTTGAAACGCGGCCCGATGAGGACAGAAAAAGCGCGCCTTCCGCGACAAGGCGGCGAACGGCTTCTCTGGCCGGTGTCATCGAGACGTCAAACGACTTGCCGATCCCGCGCAGAGTCAGCGCCTCGCCAGGGGCGATTTCGCCGTGCATGATCCGCGTGCGCAAGGCGCGGTAGACACGCTCATGCGACGCTGTTGTGCTTTCTTGAACTCTCGGAGCGATCATGGACACAAGTTGTGATCACAAATCGTAATCCGGTCAATCGTCAAAGCTGACGCTGTGCAATGTGTCACCGTGCAGCTTGAGCCATCGTCGATGTTGCGCAAAGTCGGGACAGAGTTGCTCTACGGTATTCCAGAATGCTGGGCCGTGGTTCATCTCGGCCAGATGCGCCACCTCATGTGCTGCAACGTAATCCAACACCTCCGGCGGGGCCAAGATAAGACGCCATGAATACATCAGGCCACCATCAGAGGTGCAGGATCCCCAGCGCGACCGCGTATCACGCATTGTCAGGCGGGTGTAACGGCGACCGAGCATCGCGGCATAGCGGTCGGAAGCCGCAGCCAGTGCGCTCCGTGCCTCTGTCCGAAAAAAGGCCCGCAGTTGCGCACCCACGGGCCGCCCTGGCGCGATGAGGATTGCGCTTTGCGTGGTTGCAACGCCGCGCCCTTTGCCTTCCCTGATCTCCAGTTGTTCGCCGCGAAACGGCACCGTTCCGCCAAGCTGCACTTGTTGTATGGGGCGCACCCCGACCAATTGCTTGCGCAACCAGCCTTCTTTGCTTTGCAAAAAACTGATTCCCTCATCTTCAGGTGTGAAATGCGGCAAGGTAAGGCTGACCCGTCCATCAAGGCGTGAGACACGAAGAGACAACCGCCTTGCACGCGTCGAGCGGCGCAAATGAACGGTAATCGGGGGGTTGCCATGCAGGGTGTGACGGCCCATATCCAACTTCTCATGTTCGCCGGTGCCAAAGCCTTTGACACGCCTTTCCGCTTATGGCAGTTGGCACCGATCACCCGCAAGGGAAGAAGCCAAGTTTTGAAGGGATAGCCAATGCCTAAGGAAGAGTGGGGCACAAAGCGTCTTTGCCCCGAGACCGGCAAGCGCTTTTACGACCTGAACGCAAACCCGATCATCAGCCCCTATACGGGCAAAGAGGTCGCGATTGATACGTCCAAGACACGCACAATGGTTGCCGATGCCGAAGACGCTCAGACAACAAAGATGAAAGAGTCCGCAGAGGACGAAGATCTCGTACTCGATGACGACGACGATGATGATGTCGATCTGGGCGATGACGTGCTTGATGATGACGACGACGATGACACTGTTTCGTTCGACGATCTCGCCGATGTCGCAAGCGACGATAACGACGACTAAATTCATTCTCCGGGCGCGATTTTCACTTGATCTCGCCCGGTTCGCTGCATAGACAGCGCGCAGCAGCAAAACTGCACCTTTGGGGCCTTAGCTCAGTTGGGAGAGCGCTTGCATGGCATGCAAGAGGTCAGGGGTTCGACTCCCCTAGGCTCCACCAAATTACTCAACATAACGCATTGTTAAGTAAGTGATTTTCGGATCAGGATTAAATCTGTCCCACCATTCATCCCACCAGCAGGATTTATCCTGACATGTTTCGGCGCTTTCCGTTGTCCTTCTGGAACTGCCGCGCAAGCCGGCACGAAACCGACAGGACTTGGACCATGAACCATACTAATTCAGAAAGAACCCTCGAATTCGCCCGAGTGCGTTTTGACCACACTGTCGCTCAGCACGGGCTTCAGGAGCCAGAGCACTTGCCTGACGATACCGGCGCTCAATCTGCAGAAGCTATGCAGTTTCCCAAAGTCACCAGCGTGTCGCTGGACTATTTGTTCCTCGACGTGTGATCAAGATTGGACCAAAGGGACCTTAGCCTACAGTACTTGGGGGGCAGGGTCTCTTCGGTGGGGGGGGTGGGGTCAAAAACGACAACGCGTCGGATCAGGTAGTCCACTACCCCTCGCTCAATTTGATATTTTTTGTTTTGTGGTTGGTCAGCCAAGCTGGCTTGGGCAGAGGGGCGGAAAGCGGACTTTCGCTGCGCTTGCGAATGAATGCATTACGTGCACTTCTGCCGCCTAGCGATACCATGCAACTGTGTGAGAAAGACAGTCTGGTTTCTTTGGATCGCCACTGAGACCTTGGCGGCTGACAAGCCACCCAAACTTCAAATTGGGCTTGCAGGACTTCGATCCGCTACTCAGGGGCTAGCGTCGTGAATACATGGAACACCGCCAAGAATGGCTTTGCGAGATCTACCGCGACTGATCCAAAGGATCACAGAACAACCCAATGATGTCATCGTGGCCCCCATTTCCAGAGGGTTTAGCATGAGTTTCGCAATGTTGTGTCGCAACTGATTGTCCGACTGTGTTGCGAACGAAATCTACCTTTTGCAACCAGCCAATCACCCATCTACGCGAATGACAAACAATATGGATGGTGGCTTTGAAAGGCCGTATTCTCAGTTTGAAGCATTCAGGTTGAGACCGTCTTGCACGCGGGGCTTCGTCGGCTACTCCGAACCTTACAGGTTGATGACCTTTGCTGTGTGTTGTCCAAATAAACTGACGTTGATAATCCATCATTGACTCTCTGACGGAGCGCACCCAGCCATGACAGATTATGATGTTGCAATTGCCGGCGCCGGTATCGTGGGCATGAGCACGGCCCTTTGGGCACAGCGTCGTGGTCACAAGACCCTTTTGGTTGATCCCAATCCCCCAGGATCCGGCGCCAGTTTTGGAAATGCCGGCACGCTGGCGACCTACGCCTGCCTGCCGGTCAATGACCCTTCCGTGTTGACCAGCCTGCCGGCGCTCTTGTTTGGCAAGAACAGCCCTCTGGCCATTTCCTATCGGCATGCATTGAAGAACCCGCGCTGGATGCTGTCTTTCCTCGCCAATTGCTCGGCCAAACGATCACATGAGATCAGTGGTGAACTTGCACGTTTGCTGTCGCATGCGGACGCTGGCATCAATCCGTTGATCGATGAGGCGGGCGCCGAAGACTTGGTCGTGAGTGCCGGTCAGCTTTCGATTTGGTCAAGCAAATCTGGCGCAGACTCAGCCGCCCGCGGGTTGGCGCTGCGTCGCAGCCACGGCGTTCTGTTCGAAGAGTTAACTACCGAAGAAGCGCGGACAATGGAGCCGCACCTAGCCTTGCCGGTCGCGCGGGCTGTTTTCTATCCGACCGCACGCCATATCACTGATCCCCAGGAACTTGTCAGGCGGATGCACGAACGCTTCGAAGAACTTGGCGGGCAGACACTGGCTCAACAAGTTCAGCGCGCCACCCCCGAAGCGGACAGGGTCATGATCGAAACCGGGGCGGAGACCATTCAGGCCGGAAAACTGGTTGTTGCCTCTGGCGCATTTTCAGGCCGCATTCCTGGCGTCGGCACAGACCGCCTGCCCTTGGGGACCGAGCGCGGGTACCACCTGATGTTTGCATCCGAAGCACATCGTATCAGCCGTCCCGTCGGGTGGGCCGAAGGCGGGTTCTACGCCGTTCCAATGGATCAGGGGTTGCGAATTGCGGGGACGGTCGAAATTGATGCGGTCCACAAGCCGGCAAATCCGAAGAGGATCGCTTATCTGAAACGTCGCGCCGAAGACATGTTCGGGAACCTGCCGCAACCTGATAGCCATTGGCTGGGCCGTCGGCCGACGATGCCTGACTCGCTGCCAGTCATCGGGACAAGCCCGGAGAGCATGAATGTGATCCATGCCTTCGGACATCAGCATCTTGGGCTGACACTGGGCGGGATCACGGGGCGAATAGCGGTGGATCTGGTCGAAGGCCGACAACCGAACCTCGACATATCGGGGTTTCGATCGGACCGGCGGTTTCTGCGTCTGTAAATTGCAGCGGTTGCGCGGAGTCGAGGGGAATTGACGAAGGTGCCCATCGAAAACGCTTTGGCATTCTAAAGCAGTCAGGCGCTTCAGCTCCGCAGTTTCTTTTCCAGCCCATCCAGCATCTGCAGACACTTCTGCAGCTGATCAATTGCGAGAAACTCGTCCGGTTTGTGGGCCTGTTCAATTGATCCCGGCCCGCAGACCGCAACGGACATCCCAAGCGCTCTGAAAATTCCGGCCTCAGTGCCAAATGGGACCACGCCGGAGGTGTTACTCCCTGTGAGTTCCATCAAAATATCGCGTGCTTCGTTGATGTCGGCAGGTTCCAATCCTGCGACTTCGCCGATGATTTCGGTTCTGATTTCTGCCGCGGGATCTACCCGTTGCATTGCAGGTAACAGGACCGAACGGACATAGTTGTCACTCTCGGACTTTACATAGTCAAAATCACTGTCCTGAACGGGCCTGAATTCCCACTGGACCGACGCAGTCTCGGGGATGACGTTGTGGATTTTACCCCCCATGAGCGAGCCCGTGTTGATGGTCGTCCAGGGTGGATCAAAACGGCTGTTGGTGGGGGCGCGTCTTTTGAGCTCCTCGCCCATTTCCATCAGGCGCGCCACGTAACGCACGGCATATTCGACCGCGTTGACACCCAGATCGGGCATCGAACCATGTCCTGCTCTGCCATGGAAATGCGTGGTGTATTCGCAGCAGCCTTTGTGCCCCTCGATGACTTGCATCATCGTCGGCTCGCCTATGATCGCCATTGAGGGGCGTATGTCGTGCTGCTCCAGCCAGTCGGCGAGGGCTTTCGCCCCGATACATCCGGTTTCTTCGTCATATGTGAAAGAGAAATGCACCGGACGTGTGAGAGTGCCTTCTGTAAAGTCTTCTGCTTTGGCCAGTGCGGCCGCGATGAAGCCTTTCATATCGCAGGTGCCGCGTCCGAAGAGCTTTCCGTCCCGCTCGATCATCTCGAACGGGTCAAGTGTCCAGTCCTGATCGTCGACAGGGACCACGTCGGAATGCCCTGAAAGGACGATACCGCCAGGTTTGTCCGGTCCAATCGTCCCGAACAGGTTGGCCTTCTGCCCGTCCGGCGTGAACTGCAATTGCACATCGGCCCCGAGATCCTGCAGGCGCTGCGCCATATACCCGATCACCTCGACATTACTGTCACTGGAGATGCTGGGATAAGCGATCAGATCAGCCAGGATCGACTTGGTTCTGTCGAGAGAAGCCACCCGCCTAGTCCTTGACGAAAAGCTTGCGCTGCATGTTGCAAAGCGCCTCGGCGGGGCCGTCATGTTTGATCAGGATGGTCTCGGTCGTTTCCAACCCCCAAGTATCCATCCAGAGCGCGGGCATGAAATGGAATGTCATACCGGGCTGCAGGATTGTTTCGTCTTCAGTCCGGATCGAGGCCGAACGTTCACCCCAGTCGGGCGGATAGCTAAGGCCGATGGGATAGCCCATACGCCCCTGCCGTTCGATCCCGTATTTCCCCAGCACTCCCATAAAAGCGTTGGCTATGTCGCAGGTACGGTTGCCTGCCTTGGCTGCCTGTAGTCCAGCTTCGATCCCTTCGATCTGGGCCGCCTCTGCGCGACGCATTTCATCAGTTGGCGTGCCAAGAAACACCGTCCGGCAAAGCGGCGCGTGATAGCGGCGGTAGCAGCCCGACAACTCAAAGAAAGTGGCCTCGCCCTCGCGCATCGGCGCGCCATTCCATGTCAGATGGGCCGCGGTCGCATCCAGCCCGGAAGGGGTAAGCGGCACAATCGCGGGGTAATCTCCCCAGTCGTCACCGATACCTGTGATACCCGCATGCATGATATCTGCGACCAGGTCGTTCTTCCGCACGCCCGGCGCGGCCTTGTCGATGGCGACCTGAATGACCTTCTCGGAGATCCGCGCCGCTTTCCGGATGAAGCCGATTTCTTCCTCGGATTTCACAAGCCGCTGCCAGTTTACCAGCGCGGTTGCATCAACCAGTTGTGCATCGGGCAATGCATCTGAAAGCACCTGATGTGCCTTGGCGGAGTAGTAGTAGTTCTCCATCTCGACACCGATACGGGCCTTCTCAAATCCCCGCGCCGCCAGCTGTTCTGCCAAATCCTGCATCGGGTGATAGACGGTGGATTGGATATAGTGATCGCCATAGCCGATCACGTTGTCAGGTTGCATCCAGCAGGTGCGTCGCCCGCCGAACATATCCATCATCCGTCCCCACCAGACCGGTTCGCCCTCCATTCCGAGGATCACACCCTGATGCACATAGAAAGACCATCCGTCATAGCCCGTGAGCCATGCCTGATTTGACGGGTCGGTCACGAAAAGCACATCAATACCGGCCTTTTCCATTGCGGCACGGGTCGCAGCGATCCGCCTGTCATATTCGGTCTGGCTGAATGGCGCATTCTCTATCGGCATATTGCTTCCTCTGACCTTGTTGCCGCCCACAGTTGCTGCAATTGACAGCCCGCTTGGCAGCGTGGTGTTCTTCTGCACAGTGGTGAAGAGATGTCGCCTGCGTCAATCATGAATACGAACGGAGCTGGGATGTCTGCGACGTTGAGTTTCGGGATCAAAGATATTTGGGCCGCGCAAAAGCGGATCAAGGGTGTTGCCGACAATACACCGATGATCCCCTCGCCCTACATGAGCCATGTGGCCGGGCATGATTTCCTGATGAAGATGGAGATCATGCAGCCCATCGGCGCTTTCAAACTGCGCGGCGCGATGTCGGCGGTCATGGCGCTGCCTGATCACGTAACAGGCGTGACTTGCTGCTCAACAGGCAATCACGGACGCGGCGTGGCCTATGCGGCCAAGCGGCGTGGTATCAGGGCGGTGATCTGCATGTCCGAACTGGTGCCGCAAGCCAAGGTTGACGGCATCCGTGCGCTGGGTGCGGACGTTCGGATCATTGGTAGATCGCAAGATGACGCAATGGCCGAAAGCAAGCGCCTCTGCGACGCGGAAGGGCTGGTCGAGATCTCGCCTTTCGACGATCCGCATGTCATCGCGGGCCAAGGCACGATCGGGCGAGAGATGCTAGCCCAGCGACCTGATCTGCAAACTCTGCTCGTGCCACTTTCCGGCGGCGGGCTTGCTGCGGGTGTTGCGGTGGCTGCAAAGTCGGTGAAGCCCGATATCCGCGTCATCGGCGTTTCTATGGATCGAGGTGCGGCGATGCATGCTTCGATCAAGGCCGGCCATCCGGTAGAGGTGCCCGAATACGCCTCTCTGGCGGACTCATTGGGCGGCGGCATAGGGCTGAGCAACCAATTGAGCTTCCCGCTCTGCCGCGATCTGCTGGATGAAACGCTCCTCGTGACCGAGGACGAGATCCGTGATGCCATGCAAGTGATGTTCTTCGAAGACCGGATAGTTGCAGAGGGTGCCTGTGTTGTAGGGCATGCCGCCATGCTTTCCGGCAAGTTGCCTCAAATCACGGGCCCCGTGGCGACGATCATCACAGGGCGCAATCTGGATATGGCGCAGTTTCTGGCTGTCGTCACCGGTGAGGATGTGCGGCTTGGCGATCTGCTGCTGAAAGGAAAATGTTATGGCGCGTGACATCCGAATCGTCACAGAGGCCGAATTGCGTCAGGCCGTCCCCCTCAATCTTACGATCGTCGATGTGATTGAAAGGGCATTCTCGGCGTTAGGTCATGGGACGGTCGTTATGCCGCCAATTCTGTCTATGGAACTGCCCGAGGTGCACGGCGAGGTAGATGTCAAAACAGCCTATATCCCGGGTTTTGACGGCTTTGCCATCAAGGTCAGTCCGGGCTTCTTCAACAACCCTGCTCTTGGATTGCCCAGCCTCAATGGATTGATGATCCTGTTTTCCTCCAAGACCGGTCTGGTCGAGGCGGTCTTTCTCGATAACGGGTATCTGACCGATATCCGCACCGCCGCCGCCGGCGCCGTTGCCGCACGGTCTCTGGCACCTCCCAATGTCGAAACGGCAGGTGTGATCGGGACAGGCGTGCAAGCGCGGCTGCAGATGCAGGCCGCCCATCTGGTTCGACCTTTCGGGCAAGTGCTAGTGTGGGGGCGGGACAGACAAAAGGCAGAGAAATGCGCGGCTGATCTGGCCGACAGCCTTCACGTAGACGCCTTCGCGGTTTCTGATCCCAAAGAACTGGTTGCACAAAGTCAGCTTGTGGTCACGACAACGCCGGCTCGCGAGCCGGTTATCAGGGCCGACTGGCTCCACCCCGGCCTGCACATTACCGCGATGGGCGCAGACCAGACTGGCAAGAACGAGATTGATCCACAGGCACTTGCCGCCTGTGATCTCTATGTTTGTGACAGTGTCAGCCAGTGTGAAGTTTCGGGCGAACTGGAGGCGGCACTGGCCCAAGGTTCATGGACCAAAGGTACCCCGCCTGAACTGGGGCAAATCATCAATGGAGCGCGGCAGGGCCGAGCATCTGACGACCAGATCACGATCTGCGATCTCACTGGGACCGGCGCACAGGATACCGCCATCGCCACGCATGTCCGCACGATACTCGGTGACGTCGGGACATCGATCCGCGCCTGATGCGCGCCAAATCACTGGAAATCGTCGCGCAAGCCCGCTAGAATTTCGCATATTCCGGCAATAAAGGCATTGCGCGCTGCTGCCGGATAGAGCGGAGCGATCTGCCGCCAAGCGCGCTAATGGCTCCACAAATATGACCATCCGGCCGCGCGCCGCCAATCAGATCAGGTGAGCCTTTGCTTCATAACGACCAGCTTTCCCAATGGGACCGAGAGAACTTCTTTCACCCATCGACCCATCTCGCTCAACACGCCCGTGGCGAGACTGCGACCCGCATCATCCGCACCGCCAGCGGTTGTCACATAGAAGACCGCGAGGGCAATAAACTACTCGACGCCTTCGCTGGGCTTTACTGCGTGAATGTCGGCTATGGCCGTCAGGAAATCGCTGAGGCAATTGCCGATCAGGCCCGCGAACTTGCCTATTATCATGCCTATGTCGGGCACGGCACAGAAGCCTCGGTCACCTTGTCAAAGATGATCCTCGACCGCGCGCCGGATCACATGTCCAAAGTCTATTTTGGTCTGGGCGGGTCTGACGCCAATGAAACGAATGTCAAACTGATCTGGTACTACAACAACATTCTTGGCCGCCCTGAGAAAAAGAAGATCATCTCGCGCTGGCGCGGCTATCATGGATCGGGGCTGGTGACGGGGTCGCTCACGGGGCTGGAGCTGTTCCACAAGAAATTCGACCTGCCACTCGCGCAGGTGATCCATACCGACGCGCCCTATTATTTCCGCCGTACAGACGCGGCACAGTCGGAAGACCAATTCGTGGCGCAATGCGTGGCATCGCTGGAAGAGCTGATCGCCCGCGAGGGGGCCGACACAATTGCTGCCTTCATCGGTGAACCCGTCCTCGGGACAGGCGGTATCGTCCCGCCGCCCGCAGGCTATTGGGATGCCATTCAGGCCGTGTTGCGCAAACACGATATCCTGCTTGTCGCGGATGAGGTCGTGACCGGTTTCGGGCGTCTCGGAACCATGTTCGGCAGCACCCATTATGGCATGACCCCCGACATTATCACCATCGCCAAAGGCCTGACCTCGGCCTATGCGCCGCTGTCCGGCTCAATCGTGTCTGACAAAATCTGGAAGGTCCTGGAACAGGGCACGGACGAAAACGGACCGATCGGGCACGGGTGGACCTACTCGGCCCATCCCATCGGGGCGGCGGCCGGTGTTGCCAACCTCAAACTTCTCGATGATCTGAACCTGATCAGCAATGCAGGCTCTGTTGGCGCATATCTGAATCAGACAATGCAGGAGGCTTTGGGTGACCATCCTCATGTCGGCGAAATCCGCGGCGAAGGGATGCTTTGCGCGGTAGAGTTCGTCAAGGATCGCGACAGCCGCACCTTCTTTGATGCCAACGACAAGATTGGACCGCAGATCGCAGCGGCACTGCTGGCACAAGGCGTCATAGGACGCGCCATGCCCCAAGGGGATATTCTTGGATTTGCGCCCCCCTTCTGCCTGACAAAGGCCGAAGCGGACGAGGTAGTCGCAAAAACCGTAACGGCGGTGAACACCGTCTTTCAGGGATAGGATAACGCCATGAAACCAGATCGGCCGCAGCACAGCGCACCCGCCACCGCAGACGAGATGCGCGCCCTGCGGCCGGTGATCTGCTATCCGCCCGAAACTTTGCCCCAACCTGATAGAACGACGATGAAGGCGTTGCGCGGCGAGGCGAGCCAGACCGGCAAGATCGTCATAGCTCCGCGCGACGCAGGCTGTATCGAAGTGCCCGCTGGTGCCTTCTTCCGTATCTCTTCTGTTGATGGCCCGCAGGTTGGCGACCTGAACCTCTGGAACGCACACGACCTGACTGAGCGGTTCTACTCTGGCAAAACAAGGGCCTTGCACGGCACCCATCTGTCGACTGGTGACCACATGTGGTCCAGTTTCCCTGCCATGCGCCCAATGGCGACGATCGTGGATGATACATTGGACTGGTACGGGTTTGATGCCTTCGGAGGTTCGGTTCACGACGTGATCGGCACTCGCTGCGATCCTTACACTGGGCGCCTGCTGTCAGGGGATGATTATCACTATTGCTGTCACTCCAATCTCACCCGCGCCCTTGCAGCCCATACAGGTTTGCCGCTGCATGAGGCAGAAGCCCATGTGCACGACGTCCTCAACGTTTTCATGTGTACGGGCTTTACCCGCGACACCGGCCAGTACTTCATGAAAGCCAGTCCCGTCCGCCCCGGAGACTATCTGGAATTGTTTGCCGAGATTGATTTGCTCGTCGGCCTTTCCGCCTGCCCCGGCGGCGATTGTTCGTCGGAACATTCCTCGGATACCGCAGCCTGTTATCCGTTGGAGATCACCGTCTGGGACCCCGGCGAGAGTGCGCGAAACACGCATCAAGTGCCGCAAATGAACCCCTACAGCGGCAATCATGGCGTAGGCTGATCGCGGCGACTCAGGGAGATCTCATCATGCTAAAAGGGCCGGTGGCCACGCAGGAGCGTTCATGCATCTAGTGGCCAATCCCCATCGACGCAGCGGCCAGCTTGCACCCTCGGCACCCTACCCGTCTACCGATGCGGCGCGGGTGTCGGCCCTCTTGGGGCAATGTCCGAAATCAGAAGAGACACCTTTGGCAGATGCAGCCGGTCTTGCACCTGTTTCCGCCTTCTGGATCAAGGATGAACGCCCACGCATGGGGCTTGGGTCCTTCAAGGCGCTCGGTGCTGCCTATGTCATTGCGCGGAAGGCCGTAGAAGTTGACAGCCACCCTGACACCACCACGCTTTCAGGACGCACATATGTCACCGCCAGCGCTGGCAATCACGGCTTGAGCGTCGCCGCCGGTGCGCGCATTTTCGGGGCGAAAGCGGTCGTCTATATTGCAGAAACCGTGCCCGAGAGCTTTGCCAACCGACTGCGCGATCAAGGTGCTGACGTGGTCCGCCAAGGCGCCGATTACGCGGCTTCGATGCAGGCCGCGCAGCTTGCGGCTGAGGCAAATGGCTGGACGCTGCTGTCGGACAGTTCGTGGGAGGGCTACACCGCGCTGCCGTATATCCTGATGGAAGGCTACCTCCAGATGGCTTTCGAAGCCGTTCGGCAATGCCCCCAAGTCCCGACCCATGTCTTCCTCCAGGCCGGGGTCGGCGGACTGGCTGGTGCCGTGGCCGCTTATCTGCGCAAAGCCTGGGGCGATGCGATACAAATCATCGTGGTCGAACCGGATGCCGCGCCCGCCCTGCAAGCCAGCATAGTTGCCGGAGAATGTGTCTTTGCGGACGGCCCTGACAGTGTGATGGGTCGGCTGGACTGCAAAGAGCCCTCACTCATCGCGCTGAACGGTCTCGCGCGGGATGCAGACAGCTTTCTGACTTTGACTGATGACGAAGTGAACGCGCAGCTGCCTGCACTGGCAGCAGCCGGATTCGCAACCACTGCGTCAGGCGGCGCGGGCATCGCTGCCGCGATGCGTGAAGATGTCCGCGACGCGCTGGGGATCGGCCCCGACGCCCGCGTACTATGCATTCTGTCAGAGGTGGCTGATTGAGAGGGTTTCTCCCTTCCGAGTTTGCCGCAAGGACGGCGAAGGCGCAGGCCAAAATGGCCGAAGCGGATTTGGCCGCGCTGCTGCTGACAACCGAACCCGAGGTCCGCTACTTTACTGGATACCTGACACGCTTTTGGGAAAGCCCCACCCGACCTTGGTTTTTGATTGTGCCCGCAGCGGGAAAACCAATTGCAGTCATCCCCACAATCGGTGCGGCACTGATGGGTCAGGCCTGGATTGACGACATCCGCACGTGGCGCGCGCCTGATTTGGACGACGATGGTGTGTTCTTGTTGATCGACACTCTGAATGAAGTGGCGAAGGGTGGACGTGTAGCAATTCCTCATGGCCACGAAACCCACGTTCGCATGCCACATGCCTCTCTGACCCGCATCGGCGAAGCGGTTGGACTGGTGTCTGATGAAGGGATCATGCGCAGCCTCAGGATGGTCAAGACTGACGCCGAAATCGCGAAGGTTGCCGAGGCTTGCGCGATCGCAGGACGTGCCTTTGCTCGCGTGCCGGAGATCGCGGATGCCGGTACCTCACTTGAGCATATATTCCGGCAGTTCCAGATGCTCTGTCTGGAGGAAGGCGCCGATTGGGTGCCTTACTTGGCGGGAGGGGCCGGTCAAGGTGGTTATGGTGATGTGATTTCGCCCGCCACCGATGCGCCGCTTGCCAAGGGCGACGTGTTGATGCTGGACACGGGCCTCGTCCACGATGGGTATTTTTGTGATTACGACCGTAACTGGTCGGTCGGCCCTGCTAGCACACAGGTTAAGGATGCCTTTGCGCGCCTGATCACTGCGGTCGATGTCGCTTTCGATACGGCCAAACCGGGCGTGACAGCAGCAGACCTTTATCATGCGATGCACGCAGTCCTGTCGAATGGTGCGGGCGATACGGACGCAGGGCGGCTTGGGCACGGGCTTGGCATGTCGCTCACGGAATGGCCGTCGCTCATCCCAAGAGATGACACGGTTCTTGAGACAGGCATGATCCTGACGTTGGAACCCGGCATTGCCGTTGGCGACAAAATCTTGGTTCACGAAGAGAATATCGTGATTACCGAAAACGGTGCTCGGTTCTTGAGCCCCCGCAGCGGCAGAGAGTTGCCTGTCCTATGACCATCCTGCCTTATGACTTGATCCCCGATGAAGACCTGCCGACGCCAATCGGCATGATCGTCCTGCAGGCGGACGAAACACTGGAACCCGAGTTCCATCGTAGTTTCGTAGGTACCAACGCGGCACTCTATGTCAGCCGGATACCGAGCTCCCCCGAAGTGACCGCCGATACGCTAAGCATGATGGAGAGCCAGATCGCGGCTTCTGCGGACCTTTTGCCGAAGTCGCTTGAATATGCGGTCGTCGGCTACGGTTGCACCTCTGCCAGCGCGATTATCGGCTCCGATGCGGTGGCAGCGCTCGTGCGTCAAACATGCAACGCGGCCGACGTCACAGACCCGCTTCGCGCAGCCATTGCCTTTGCGCAGGAACACAATCTGTCGCGACTGGCATTGCTGTCTCCATATATAGCCGAAGTGAACCTTCCTCTGCGCAAGGCATTTGCAGACGCGGGTCTTTCCCTTGACGGCTTTGGTACTTTCGGAGAGGCCGAAGAGGCCAAGGTGGCGCGGATTTCTGAGCGCTCAATCATTGATGCCGCTGTCAAGCTGGGCTTGGCCCCGCAAGTCGAGGGAATCTTCCTCAGTTGCACAAATCTCAAGACTCGCACTGCCATTCCACAGATAGCTGCGAGAACCGGCAAGCCTGTTTTTTCTAGCAACTCGGCACTTTCGTGGCATATGAAAAAATGTGCAAAATTATGAAATATCAATCAATTAGCCATATGTTCCGTGTTCGCGGTTGCGACCTGCGGATACGGATGTTCTTATTGGGCATAACAAGGATCGAAAAAGTCGATCCACAAGAAAAGGGGAGACTCGTGTGACCGATTTGGCCAATGACCAGTCGTTCGTAAAGTTTGATCGCGTTCAAAAGTCCTATGACGGTGAAAACCTCGTCGTGAAAGATCTCAACCTCGCGATGCCGAAGGGGGAGTTTCTGACGATGCTTGGGCCGTCGGGGTCGGGCAAGACGACCTGCCTGATGATGCTTGCCGGATTTGAGACTGCAACACATGGCGAGATCCTTTTGGACGGCAAGCCGATCAACAATATTCCGCCCCACAAACGCGGTATCGGGATGGTTTTCCAGAACTATGCTCTTTTCCCGCACATGACCGTTGCCGAGAACCTCGCCTTTCCACTTGAAGTGCGCAAGCTCGACAAGTCGGTGCGCGAGGAAAAGGTCAAGCGTGCTCTGGATATGGTGCAGATGGGGGCCTTTGGCGGCCGCCGGCCTGCACAGCTTTCGGGTGGTCAGCAGCAGCGGATCGCCTTGGCCCGCGCGCTGGTTTTCGAGCCCGAACTGGTCTTGATGGACGAGCCGCTCGGCGCATTGGACAAACAGTTGCGCGAGCACATGCAGTTCGAGATCACCAGGCTTGCGCATGACCTTGGTATTACGACGGTCTACGTCACACACGACCAGACGGAAGCTCTGACAATGTCTGACCGCGTTGCCGTCTTTGAAGACGGTCGCATCCAGCAGCTCGCGCCGCCAGATACGCTGTATGAAGAGCCGGAAAACAGCTTTGTTGCCCAGTTCATCGGCGAGAACAACACATTGGAAGGTGTCGTCACCGAGATGAAGGGCGACGGCCTGTGCGAGGTGAAACTGGATGGTGGCGAGATTATCTACGCCAAGCCGGTGAACGTTACGAAAGCGGGTGACCGCACCCGTGTTTCGATCCGCCCTGAGCGCGTTGAAATGAACAAAGAGCGCCTGCAGGAAGGCGCCCACACGCTCAAGGCCGAAGTGCTTGAATTCATCTATATGGGCGACATCTTCCGCACCCGCCTGCGCGTGGCCGGGAACGAGGAATTTGTCGTCAAGACACGTAACGCGCCAGACCAACCACGTCTGACCCCGGGAACGCAGCTTGAGATTGGCTGGCTCCCTGAGGATTGTCGTGCGCTGGATGCATAATGGGAATTCTTGCCGTGCGCGGTTGCACCGCGTCATGCAAGTAATCGGGCAAGCTCGTGACCCGCAAAGAAAAATCACGAGATAAATTTGGGAGTTACTATGAAAAAGACAAAGATCGTATCAGCGGTGTCTGTCCTCGGCCTGACGGCAGGGCTGGCACACGCCGATGGCCATATGGCCAACGATATGACGCTGGTCAGCTGGGGCGGCGCCTATCAGCAAAGCCAGATCAGCGCCTACACAGATCCATACACAGCCATGAACGACGGCGTGACGGTGACCTGGGATGAGAGCTCTGCAGAGGCGGTGGCAAAGCTGCGCGCAATGAACGAAGCGGGCAACATCACATGGGACGTTGTTGACGTTGTTGCAGCTGACGCGCTGCGTCTGTGCGACGAAGGTCTCGCAATGGAGATCGACGCTGACGAACAGCTTGCGCCAGCGCCAGACGGTACGTCGGCAGAAGATGACTTCGGTGATCTGCTGGTTGGCGACTGCTTCATTCCGCAGATCGTTTACTCGACCACCTTCGGCTATCGTACAGATATGGTGCCTGAAGGCGTCGAAGCGCCAAACGACATCTGCGACGTCTTCGACCTGGAAACATATCCCGGCATGCGCGCGCTTGAGAAGCGTCCCATCAACAACGTTGAGTGGGCTCTGCTTTGCGATGGCGTAGCGAAGGAAGACGTCTATGACGTTCTGGCAACAGAAGAAGGTCAAGAGCAGGCACTGGCCAAGCTCGACACCATCAAGGATAGCGTGATCTGGTGGTCCGCGGGTGCTGACACGCCTCAGCTGCTGGCTGACGGCGAAGTCTTCATCGGTTCGACCTATAACGGCCGTCTGTTCGCTGCCATCGAAGAGCAGGGGCAGCCAATCGGCATGATGTGGGATGCGCAGGTGTTCGACCTCGACGGTTGGATCATCCCTGAAGGTCTGCCTGAGGACCGCTTGGCCCGTGCGCTGGACTTCGTCTACTTCGCGACCGACACACAGCGTCTGGCAGATCAGGCCAAGTACATCTCGTACGGTCCTGCACGCTTGTCGTCTGCACCTCTGGTAGGTCAGCACGCAACACTGGGTATCGACATGGCACAGCACATGCCGACCGATCCGGAAAACGCAAAGAACACGTTCCTCTACAACTACGAGTTCTGGGCTGACTATCGCGACGACATCGACGCGAAATTCCAGGCTTGGCTGGCGCAATAAGCCAACAACCTTCGGGAAGGGCCACCGTTGGCCCTTCCCACCTGACTAACTGACGAACCGGCCAACATAGGCCGGGAATCAAGACCAAAGAATTTACCGACGGGGAAGACATGAGTGATACGACATCCTCCGGCCCGATGCTTGCAGCTGATGGCACGCCGCTAAAGACGAGCCTCGCGCGCGCCCTGCGCCGCCAGAAGATCCGCGCGCTGGCATTGATCGCGCCACTTCTGCTGTTTGTGATGATCACCTTCATCATCCCGATCGCGACCATGCTGTTCCGGTCTGTCGAAAACCAGATCGTGTCTGCCACCTTGCCCGAAGCAACGGCGGCACTGCAGGCTTGGGACCAAACATCGGGTGAAGCCCCTTCCGAAGACGTGTTTCAGGCGCTTTTCTTTGACCTGTTCAAAGCGGCAGAAGCCAAGGAGCACACCAAGCTTGGGACGCGCCTGAACTACGAACAGACCGGGACCTCGTCGCTGTTCCGCACCTCTGGTCGGAACCTCGATGATGTCGGCGAAGAATGGCAGGACCCGATCGAAGACATCGCCCCCGCGCTGGAGGATGGCGAGACATGGTATGCCATGATGTCCGGCACCGGCAGCAATGACCTGCTGGAAGCGCGACGCGCGCTCTGGAACGACATGGTTCCCGACACATTCAACGGTGACGTCGGGCTGACCTTGTCCGACGAAATAGCCGGAATGCTGCCGCTAACAGCTGCCGCATATTCCGACTGGGCGATCTTCGAGGCACTTGAAGAAGAGCGCGACATCTCGACCCGCGACCCATGGGAGGCCGTCTATGCCGCCCTTGGACTTGACCTGCGCAACCCCGAGACGGTTGCCGCCGTCAACGCCTACTCCGGCCCACATGCGGAAGACCTTCAACTGGTCACGGCCAATCTGGACCAGATGCCGGATCTGATGTTCCGCGACGCCTTTGCGGATCTTGATGAAGACTGGCTTGATCCCGAGGTCTGGCAGACGATCAAGATTTACAGCCCCGACTACACGTCTGGCTACTTCTTGAATGCCATTGATATGGAAAAGGGGCCTGATGGCGCGCAGATGCGCCCTGAGAACCAGCAGATTTATATCACGCTGTTCATCCGTACACTGTGGATGTCTTTGGTGATCACGGGCAGCTGTATCCTGCTTGGCTATCCAGTTGCGTGGCTCTTGGCGAACCTGCCTCTGCGGACAGCCAATGTGCTGATGATCCTCGTATTGCTGCCCTTCTGGACATCACTTCTGGTGCGGACATCTGCATGGAAAGTGCTGTTGCAGCAGCAAGGTGTCATCAACGAGATCCTTGTCTGGCTTGGTTTTGTGGATGACGCGAACCGCCTAATCCTGATGAACAATGCCACAGGCACCGTGATCGCGATGACGCATATCCTGCTGCCGTTTATGATCCTGCCGCTCTATTCGGTGATGAAGACCATTCCTCCGAGCTACCTGCGTGCAGCCAAGAGCCTTGGCGCCACGAATTGGACGGCCTTCTGGCGGGTCTACTTCCCGCAGTCGGTCCCGGGTATTGGCGCAGGGTCGATCCTCGTCTTTATCCTGTCGATCGGCTATTACATCACGCCCGAGATCGTGGGTGGCACCGATGGTGTCTTCATCTCGAACCGGATCGCCTACCACATCTCCAGCTCGTTGAACTGGGGTCTGGCGGCTGCGCTGGGCACGATCCTGCTCGCCGTAGTGCTGGTGCTCTACTGGCTCTATGACCGGATCGTGGGCATCGACAACGTAAAGCTGGGAGGCTGAACCAATGGCATATGTTGGACCTATTGTTCGCCCGAACCTGATGAGTTTCACCGCGCCCTGCACCGCGGGGCTTGCCGCAGTATTCGGTTTTGTTGTCGGCAACGCCTTTGGCAGCCCGTTTGTCGGCGTGATCATCGGCGCAGTGTTCGGCTTTGCGCTTGCATATGTGCTGCACCAGTTTTCGGTGCCGCGCACCGCCGGACGTTGGGCCACGATCGGCTTGCTCGCCGTTGTCGGTCTGTTGCTGACAAACCTTGGCGGCGCAATCGCAGGCGCCCTGATTGGTGCTGTGCTGAGCTGGTTTGTCTACTGGCTTGATACGGGCGACTATCGCAAGAACGTCCCCATCTATTACACGGCACGCGAGACGCTTTGGTACAATACGTTCCTGTTCATCTGTGGGCTTGTGTTCTTTTTCCTGATCGCTCCGCTGCTGCCTGTCATGTGGCTGTCCTTCAATGCAGAAGACTTCTTCACCTTCACGCCCGAGATGCTGTCATTTGATCCGGCAGGATATTCGCTGAAGCACTATGAGGATTTCCTCGGCACGGATGAATGGATGGTGCCGCTCAAGAACTCGCTGATCATCGCGCCTATCGCGACGCTGATCTCGGTGAGCCTTGGCACGCTGGCTGCTATCGGCCTTTCGCAGAGCCACGTTCCCGGGCGTCAGTGGATCATGGCCATCATGATCTCACCCATGATCGTCCCGTTGATCATCTCAGCCACAGGTATGTTCTTTTTCTACGCGCCACTTGGCAACTGGCTGGAAGCGAACCTGGGCCTAAACCAATCATTTGTTGGATACGTGAAGGTCATTCTGGCGCATGCCGTTCTGGGTGTGCCGTTTGTCATCATCACGGTGACAGCAACGCTGGTAGGCTTTGACAATTCGCTGACACGGGCGGCGGCCAACATGGGGGCGAACCCTGTGACCACCTTTTTCCGCGTGCAGATGCCATTGATCCTGCCGGGGGTGATCTCGGGAGGCCTCTTTGCCTTCATCACATCGTTTGACGAAGTGGTTGTGGTCCTGTTCGTTGGCTCGGCCCAGCAGCAGACCCTGCCTTGGCAGATGTTCACTGGCCTGCGCGAGCAAATCAGCCCGACCATTCTGGCGGCCGCGACGATCCTTGTGACGATCTCGATCCTGCTTCTGACCACGGTGGAGCTGTTGCGTCGCCGGTCCGAAAGGTTGCGGGGCCTGTCACCCGGTTGATCCTCAGTCAACGATTATCAAAGCGCCCGGTTCCAATGATCGGGCGTTTTCTTTTCTTGACCGGCCTGCGCCGATTTTCTAACGGTGAGGCGTGACAGCTGCCGCGATGGCGTCGCGGCCCAGCCCCCTGTCATGGTCCTGATGTGACCTGCCCGCCCTGTACGCCGGGGCGTGTAGCCGGACACATCAGACAACGCGTCCGGCATGTGACAAGGATGCAAAAATGACTAACCTCAGCAACCGGCCAGAGTTTTTTACCTGCCACAACGGCGACAAGGCGCCACTGCCCTTCTCCAAGGACGAATACGCCCGCCGCCTGACCAAACTGCGCGCCATCATGGCAACCCGCGACATCCCCGTCGTGCTGCTGACCTCGATGCAGAACATCGCCTACTACTCGGGCTTTCTCTATTGCTCGTTCGGGCGCCCCTACGGCTGTGTTGTTACTCAGGATGCCTGCACAACGGTGTCGGCAAACATCGACGCGGGCCAGCCGTGGCGGCGCTCGGTCGAGGGTAACGTGATTTACACCGACTGGAAGCGCGACAATTACTGGCGTGCTGTCGCCAGCTTGACAGGCAATGCCAAACGGATCGGCGTCGAGGGCGACCACATGACACTCGCCGCGCGCGAGACCGCAATGCGGATGCTGGGTGACCCGGAACTCATCGACATCGCCTCCGACACGATGAAGGCCCGCATGGTCAAATCCGCAGAAGAGATCGCATTGATCAAGGGCGGCGCACGTACCGCCGATATCGGCGGAGAGGCGATCCACGCCGCGATCCGCGCAGGCGCTACCGAGATCGAGATCGCGATGGCCGGACGCGACGCGATGGAGGCCCATATCGCCAGCACCTATCCCGAGGCCGAATACCGTGACACGTGGGTATGGTTCCAGTCGGGTCTCAACACCGACGGTGCCCACAACCCCGTGACCAGCCGAAGGTTGCAGAAGGGCGATATTCTGTCGCTGAACACCTTTCCGATGATCTCGGGTTACTACACGGCGTTGGAACGCACGCTGTTTTTGGGCGAGCCGGATGCAGACAGCCTGCGCCTATGGCAGGCGAATGTCGCCGCGCATGAGCTCGGCATCAGCCTGATCAAGGAAGGTGCCACATGTTCCGGCATAACAGCCGAGATCAACCGTTTCTTTGCCGACGAAGGGCTGCTGCAATATCGCTCTTTCGGCTATGGCCATTCCTTCGGAATTCTCAGCCACTACTATGGCCGTGAGGCAGGTCTGGAACTGCGCGAAGATATCGACACGGTTCTGGAACCCGGCATGGTTGTCTCGATGGAGCCAATGATCTGGATTCCCGAAGGTCAACCGGGTGCTGGCGGCTACCGCGAGCATGACATTCTGGTCATTGGCGATAACGGCGTCGAAGACATTACAAAGTTCCCGTATGGCCCCGGGCACAACATCATCGGGGCATAGCGACGGTAACGCCCCAGCTGCTCTCTCGCGTCAGAGGTTTGACGCGTCACTTGGATCGGAGGCCTCCGGGTCTCCGGTTCTCAGTTGCACCGTGGATTGGGTTGGAAATGAAGCGGCATGAGAACAGCTGTGCGCAGGTCCAGTCGTGGTTGGCTTGGCCCAAGTAGGCTCTGCCACGACCAGTCAGTTGTCCTGACAACCTCCCGCCTCTCCACCAAAGCTCAAAATCGAATTGCTGATTTGATCTTCATGGCCATCGCTTCGATGCGAGAAAGGTTTGAAGATACTTGTGTATATAGTTCGATTCCGTCGTTCGGCGCTAAGAGATCCGAGACCGGGGCAATTTGTGTATTTCTTCGGTATGAAATGGACGCTTCGGACCAACTCCCGATGAGGGTTCGTTGAAAAGGAATTGCATTGAGGAATCTACGAAACTTGCCTGCTCGAATATTGCGCTTCAACGAACATCCAAGCGTTTACTCTGACAGATGACCCAAACCCAGGCATACTTTGATGTTGCGCTGCAGCGCGTACCATTTGGCGAACGTCCGCTCTGGGCCGCCCGTGAAGGCGACCCAAAGTTTCTAGATTTCAATAGCCTCCGCTATGGCTAGGGCATCCTCAAGTTCGACGCCAAGGTATCTGACCGCACTGTCCATCTTGGTATGGCCCAGAAGGAGCTGAACGGCACGCAGATTGCCCGTCTTCTTGTATATCTGAGTAACTTTGGTTCGTCGCATCGAATGGGTCCCATAGGCGCTTGCCTCAAGTCCGATCGATGTGACCCAATCCCGGACGATCCGAGCATATTGGCGTGTTGAGATGTGCAACCGCTCGTGAAAGCGGCCCGGCCAAAGATACTCGACCCAATCATCAACTCGTCTTCCATCCACTTCTCGACTGAGGCTCGGGTACCTTCCGAAATCTCGAAGCGTACCGGCTTCTGGGTTTTGCTTTGAAGAACCGAAGCGCGCTCTTCGATTTGACCCGAAGCCATCACATCGACGACCTTCATTTTGACCAGGTCGCAACCTCGGAGCTTGCTGTCGATTGCCATATTAAAAAGTGCCAGATCGCGATGGTTCTCCGCGAGCTCAAGTCTCACGCGGATTGCCCAGACATGTTTCGGCTTAAGAGGGCGCTTTTGGCCGACGATGCGACCCTTGTTCCAAGCAGGTCGAAGCGCGCGAATGGCTGGTAAGTTTGGTGTTTCCATGACTGATCCTCCGATCCGCCAAGCCCTCCACAACGACAACCCGACGTTGACCAGGCCAGCATATCACGAGATGCTGCACCGTATCCGAGGGCCGCTTGGAGCCCATACTTCCAACGTTCTGTAGCGCAGCGAATGTCGGGTTTCGGTGCTTGGCAAAAGGTGTATCCTGACATCATCCTTCCAAAACAATGAGGACCGTAACTCTGTGCCAACACAGACAATCAGCAATCTCGTGCCTTGGATACTTGCCTTGGGAATGTTCGTAATTGGCACGACTTCGCTCAGCATATTGGGCCTCGGACCGGCTTTAACGCGCGATCTGGCCACGGACCCAACAGACGCAGGGTGGCTCGTCACAGCGTTCGCTGCCACCTTTGCCTTGGCCGCACCCCTCGCGCAATTCACACTACGGCGACGTCTTGCGCCCCGAACGCTTATCCTTGCGGGCGCGAGTATTCTCGCAGCTTCCCTTATCTGGGCGGCGCTGGCAGCGTCGTTTCAAGCGCTGCTTGTTGCACGCATCGCGTCCGCCATCGGCGGTGCGCTCATAGCGCCCACCAGCGCAGCGCTTGCCATCTCGTTGGTCGCTGCGAACCGGCGCGGCGCAGTCTTGGCTACAGTCTTCGCCGGTTTCACCCTTGCAACCGTCGGCGGGGTGCCGATTGCGACGTGGCTGACGCTGTGGCTTGAGTGGCGCGGGGCTATTGCTGCCATAGGTGTGGCCGCGGTCCTCTTTGTCGCGTTGGCAGCGATCTATTTGCCCCGCGACACAGGCGTATCAAATGCTGCACAGAAACAACCCTCAGAAGACCTACAGCTCCTCGCACCAGTTTTGCTGCTTATGGGGACGGTGGGCATGCTCTCGACGCAGTTTGTCATCTATGCGCTGATGGGGGAATTGCTGGGACAGCAGTTCGGTGTCAGCGCAGGCGGCCTTCCATTCGCAATCCTCCTGTTCGGCATTCTAGGTGTCGCGGGGAATGCTGCCGCAGGCGCACTTTCGGATCGCGTTGGACCCGAACCTTTGGTTTGGGCAAGTTTCGGTGGTCTCGCTGCGTTTCTGTCTCTGATGCTTCTCGATCTGGGGCCATACCTGGGTGCGGTCGTTATATCAGGATGCGCGTTCATGGGCACCCTGTTCGCAACGCCTCAACAAAGCCGTCTTGTGGGTTTGGTGCCCGAACAGCACCACGGCTTTGTCCTCGCACTCAACTCGTCTGCAAGTTACCTCGGCATTGCGGTGGGATCAGCATTGGCAAGCGCGCTCGGTGTTAGTACCGGGCTTTGGGCGCTGCCCGTTGGTGCATTGGGTCTTCTGGCTCTGACAGCTGCGGTGACGTTTGCATTCGGTGTCATCAAGAAATGACAACGCGCCATGCTTAGTGCGAACGCAGCCCTTGGCGCAGCCGCAGCGAAAGCTCACTTCGTCCCGCACTGACGACTTCGGTGGATCATGCAGCGAACGGTAGGTTTGAGACCATCTAAACCAATGCTGCACGATGCACAGAGTTCAGCTATTTTGGCCGTGTTACCAAAGGGTATGTAGCCCACTAGGTGTTTGAATCTCTACTACGTATCTGAGCACCGTTCCCGTCTGTATTGCCGGCGGTCGATCAATCTTTAACGCGTCATATATGGATTGGATCTTTTCGGGTTCAGGGTGCTGAAGACGAAAAGAAATCAAGCGAGCCCCAAGATCGGGTATGTCTGACATCCTAGTCGGATCGCCACGATGATCGATCAACGATGGAAGAATACCGCCTGACGGCAAGGAACCGTTGGTGGGAATGGCAAAGGCAAATTCTGGCTCGCTGAAAGGTAGCGGAACCACTTCACCAAACACAGGATGTTGGTGAACAAAGTCTTCAATGCCATCGATTGCTGCGACCCAACCTCTCAGCCGACGACCCTGTTGCCAATCGTAGCGAATTTGTTTCGGATCATCGACGCCGAACCATCGGGCGCGGCCCGGGTCAACGCCACCTGGATCAAGCGCAACGATCTCTAGGTATACGTTCTCACCAAGTTGTAGCCGATGATTGTGAGTACCCATGTAATAGTGACGCGTACCAAACGGTACCTCTATTCCAAGGCATTCGCGGACGTGTTTGACGCCTTCAGTGAGTGTGGGCGCTATGACCGTGAGATGATCGAGAGACAACATGGCAATTCATTATCATCAGATCGCATCCCTCTGAAAGCAGACATTCCAACTCTGGAACCGGATGGCAACTAAGTCCCGCACACCACCAGTTCGTTTCAGGCTCGATTTAGCGCCTGCAGCGAAAGTCCGGAATTACGGGCCGCAGCGCAGCGGTGTTACGGTAGGGTCAATGTCCGCTCTGGGCCGTCCTTACTGTGGGCTGAGGTTTCTGATGGGCAAATGCTGCGATCGATCCAACGGCGGGAGAGAGCCCAAAATGACAAATGCTGCGCTATGCGCGAACGTCCGCTCTTGATCAGAGCGCAACCCGCCGCTGGACCTCAATACTGTTGAGAAAAGCCTGATCATGACTGACGACGACAATCGCGCCGTCATACGCCCTCAGCGCCGCTTCGAGTGTTTCGACGGCTGCAATATCAAGGTGGTCGCTCGGTTCATCCAGCAACAGAAGTTGGCGCGGCTCGCTGTGCCCAAGACTGCAAGCCAAACCGGCCCGCATCCGTTGCCCGCCGCTGAGCAATCCAACCTTTTGGTCCGCGTCATCGCCGCGAAACAGGAAACGCGCGAGCGTAGCGCGACGGTCGTTCTCGGTCGCCTTAGAATCAAGACGCGCGAGGGCCTCACGGACGGTTTCCTCTGGATCAAGAAAACTCATTTCCTGGTCGATGAGAGTGAACGGTACCTGAACCGCGACCGAGCCGAACTGTGGCTGCAACTTGCCTTCAATGCAGGACAGCAATGTTGATTTACCTGTGCCGTTCGCGCCTTCGATTGCCAGACGCTCGGGGCCTTGGATCGATAAGGAAAAATCGGTTATGATTGGGCTGTTTTCACAATATCCAAACGTGATGTGATCCACCTTCAGGACCTGTCGAGTGCTGACCAGACCGGAGGGTGAAATATCTATGGTGAGCGGCTCCAGCACCTCAATCGCCTCATGCGCCGCATTCAGGTCCGCCTCAGCCTCTTTTGCTTGCCGGTCCCTCAGACGCGCGGCTGATCCGCCGGACCCCTCACTGCGTTCCTTTGCTGCATTAAGGATCAGCTTAGATTGGCTGCCCGACGCGCGCAGCTGTATGCCTTGACGATCAGTGCGCGCCTTTCGCTCGGCCGCGGATTGCGCGCGAGACTCTGTTGCAGCCTTGTTGCGCTGCGCCTGTGCAAGGTTGTCTGCGGCATTCTCAAGTTCTGCTTGTTTCGCCGCGCGGTAGGCGCTGAACGGACACCCATACGTCTTTGCACCGAGGCTGGTTAGTTCAATAATAGTATCCATTTCTTCAAGCAAGGTGCGGTCGTGGCTGGCAACGATGACACAGCCAGACCAATCGCGCAGCACCTTCATCACATGCTCACGACCGTTGCGATCAAGATGGTTCGTCGGTTCATCCAAGAGCAGCACGTCATGGTCTGCAAACAGAAGCGCCGCAAGGGCGGCGCGGGTTCTTTGACCACCCGACAGGGAACCCATCTGTGTGTCTGGCGGCAGGTGCAGACCAAGGCTGGTCAGCGCCGCTTCAAGACGCGCCTCAAGCGTCCAGTCCGCGACCGCCAGGTCGTCGGCAGTTGCCTCACCGCGTTCGGCACGGCTGAGGATGCGAAGTTGATCGGTAACGCCAAAAACATCGGCAAGGGTCGCGGCAGAAACCTCGTCCGCGCTTTGTCTTAGATAGCCGATGGATGATGGTGCGGTGATTGACCCGCTACCGGGTGAAAGCTCGCCCGAGATGAAGCGCAGCAAGGTGGACTTGCCAGTCCCATTGCGCCCGACCAGCCCATTGCGGCCCGGGCCGAACGTCAGGTTGAGATCATCGAAAACAATATGATTTGAGGGGGTCTGCCAACTTAGGTTGGCAATAGAAACAGACGTCATGGGAGTGCTCGCGAAACGGGAAACCAGAGTGGTATTCAGATTGCGAGTGCGTGATCCATGTCTGTCATCTCCGTCATTCCCCCTCCAAAGTAGTATGCGACAAAGAGGATTACAATGCTTTGGCTTGAGCAGACCTTGGCGCACACGCAGCGAATTGGCGCTTCGTCCGCCTTGCGAGCCTAGGCAAGCTTCATTTCAGCGGCGGCTTCGGCGATAATGGGTCCCATTATCGTTACTAATGGAACTCCCTGGAGCGTGACCTTCCCTTTTGGAGCCCGCGATCATGATGTAGTTCTGTTCGGGGTTGGCCGTATTATCGACCTGTTGGGCCACCTTAAGTCATCTAAAAGCAACTTCGATGAGCCTGCCGAGTTCACTCGGCTTTGTGGTGCAATTTCTGCTCGGAGGCCCTCGTCCCCGCTTCCCGCTCCATGCGCATGGCCCATGCATCTGCAAGGTCGATCAGGGTGGTCTTGAACTGCGGCTTTGCCACCGCCGCGAAGAGCCATTTGGAAAACCTGTTGCCCTTGAGCGTTGCCACGATGTCGATGTGAAACTCCGCACCGACGGGGTGTTCCTCGACGCGCCACCGACCGGTTAGTTCCGCAAAAGGATAGGGGTAATCCTCGGCCTCGGTATGGATGCGAAAGCCATAGGCATGGCCCGGCTCGAAAAGATCGCAGGTCTCCGCCCAGTTTTCGCCCTTCGGCCCATAGCATCGCCGCTTCATGCCCAGACCATCTCCTGAAAGCACTTCCACCTTGGTGATGTTGTCGGCCACATCCGCATAGGCCGGATGGTCGGTCATCACCGACCAGACAGCATCGGTCGGCGCTCGCACGGTTCGCTTGACGGACGCGTGAAGTTTCCCGCCCTTACTCACGACGCGGGCCACGGGGACAGGGTTTTCGATTTTCGCGGCGGAAACGAACTGGCTCACGGCAAAGAACGCAACGACCGCGGCGACCGCGCCCACGACGAGCGTGCCGCTCGCGGTCAGGACCTCGCCGAAGAAGGCGACAATGACGATGCTCCCTATCACCCAGCCGATATCGAGAATGACGATTTCGTTGACCATTGCCCGCGAGATGAATTTGTAGGCCGAGAGCGCATAGACCAGTGCGGCAAACCCGACGAGGCCCACGCCGAGGCCGCGGAGGCCCCATACCGCCCAGTCCACGGGATTGACGATGAGCATGGGCGTAACCAGACCGGCAGCAAGGAGAAGGGGTGCTGCGGTCAGAAGGGAGAATGCGCTGTTCATCCTCAGAAACGTTCGGGCGGCTGCGGTGGAATTCGACATGATCATACCTCTGGCGATTGGATGCTTCGCCACAGACAGACCCGCAAGACAGGCCTTTCTCAATTACGCGTCAGGTAATAGCTTCGATCACGCATTGCCGCGAGAAGGGAGCATGACACTTCTGATGAACCGACCACAGGACGCGTTCGGACCGCTTTTGAAATCGTGGCGCACGCGCCGACGACTCAGCCAGCTCGACCTCGCGCTCGACGCGGGCCTCTCCCAACGCCATCTCAGCTTTCTCGAAACCGGGCGCTCGAAACCCAGCCGCTACGCGATCCGGCAGATATGCGAGGCGCTCGATATGCCCGCTGCGGAACGCGACATCATGCTGATGTCCGCGGGCTTCGCACCTCAGTCGGCCCATGCGAGCTGGAGCGACGATGTCAGGGACGCGGTCACGACATCGATCGCCCATGTCCTGAAAGGCCACGAGCCCTTCCCCGCCGTCTCGATCGACCGCATCTGGAACCTGCAGCAGGCGAACGCGAGCGCCGAGCGGTTCTTTGCCATCGCGGGCGCGACCGGGGATCCCAACCTTCTCAGGGAAATCTTCTCCCCCGGCCCCCTGCGTTCGAATATTGGCAACTGGCCTGAGGTGGCCCGCGCTCTCCTCCGGCTTCTCGATCTCGAAGTCGCGCGCCGGCCCCATGACGACGCGGCGAAGGCCCTCCTCGACGATCTCAAGGACCTGCCCGGCGTCGCCGCTGCCATCGCGGACCGACCCAAGGCGCATCCCGCGCCGGTCCTCTCAATCCACTTCACCATCGAAGGCGCAGAGTTGAGGTTGTTTTCGCTGATCGCCACCGTTGGCATGAGCATGGACGCGACGCTGGACGACGTGCGGCTTGAGACCCTGCTGCCAGCAGACGAAGCGACGCGCCGTTGGTTCGCGGACTTGAGCCCTTGAGGACTTCGGGCAAAAGAAAGCGATCCACCTTGAAACCTGTTGCTTCCGGAAATGAATTCGGCCTTTGTCCGAAGCGTCTTACGAAAGTCTGATTTTACAGTCTGAGTCCGATCGCCCTACTTATTTCAAGCCCCTTGGAAAGCGCTGTGTAAGTGGGAAATGGCGGACGCGCAGACGTATCGATATCACGTCCGAGCCATTCGCTTTCTTCAAGCTGCTGAAGTGAAATGGATAGCGCGCGATCCGTGATGGTCGGGAGATCCGACTTGATGCCGGAAAAGCGCCTTGGCCGGGGTGTCACTGCGAGGATCGGGACCGTCCAGTTTCGGCGAAGAAGCGATAACTCCTCTTCCTCCGGAACTGCGTCAATGATCCGACTGGCGATTGCAGCATACCGTACCCCGTTTGGCGTCAAACGAAACTCCGGGCGCAAGGGATGACCGTGCCCGGGGTTCCGCTCCAGAAGGCCGAGCGAGACGAGATGGTCGAGACTGGCGGCAAAGGCTGTTCGGCTTGCCTTGCTGGCCGCAAGCAGGGGCGCCTGCCTTCGCGCCACGCCGTCATGCATCAGCGCCAGGATGGTAAGTGACCACGCCCGCGACGTTAGCTTGACAAGAGTGCTAATGTCCATAAAGTATAGTTACTACATTTCTTAGATTAAGGAAACAGATATGCCGCTCGTGACCCTGGATAGCACCATCACGCTTGCGATGTCGGTCCGGGACCGTCACGCCAGTGCGGACTGGTACGCGGACAAGCTCGGATTCGAACTGATCCACCATTTCGACGAGGCCGGATGGAGCGAGATGAAAACCAAAACCGAAGGTGTGGCCCTTGGACTGGGCGAACAGGCCGAACCAGCACCGGGCAACACGGTACCAGTCTTCGGCGTGGCGGACATCAAGATGGCGCGCGGCTCTCTCGAAGCGGCAGGCGTAAAGTTCGACGGCGACACTGAGACGATCGAGGGCATGGTCAGCACCGCGACGTTCTATGATCCTGACGGAAACGCGCTTATGCTGGCGCAGGATCTGACCGGTCAAAATTGATCGGTAAACCGGACCATGTCTGCGTCTTGAGGCCCCGTGAGCATTCTGCACGTCTCCATCAACGCCGAGGCCCCGGTACGGGTGGCGCGGTTCCTCGCGCGCCTGATGGGCGGTCGGGCAATGCCGTTCCCGCCCTTCCCGGATTCGTGGATCGCGTTTACGGAACAGGACGACGGTTCTGCAATCGAGGTCTACCCGCTCACCCACACACTCTATGCTGGCGAGATGTAGATCGGGTATGACGTGGGCGAACCTGTAAACGGCCAAACTTTCGTCCACGCGGCGATCCGGTCGGCGCTGACCGAGACGGAGATCACGAAGATGGCGGATGCGGAGGGGTGGCCGGCCAGAACATGCAATCGGGGGCCATTTCAGTGCGTAGAGGTCTGGCTCGAAAACCTGCTTCTGGTCGAGGTCTTGGACCCGGCGATGCAGGACGATTATGCGCGCGGAATGACGGCTGGAAACTGGGCGCGCATGTTTGGCCTCGAATGATCGAACCCTGGGCCGGCGTCGATGGCGACACTAAATACGTTGTGGACGAGCTCGGTCGGCCCACTGATCCACAAATTCAAAAGGATCGGTCGCAATGACCGCCCTGCCCCCTATTGGAGAGACTGACCTATGCCTTCTTACGAACTTCTTATTGCGTTCTTCCTTGCGGCGAGCGTTTTCGCCTACATGCCAGGGCCAGGAATGCTTTATGCGGCGGCGCAGACCATCGCGCGTGGGCGAAGGGCCGGTTGGCTGGCCGCCTTTGGCATCCATATCGGCGGATATGCTCATGTCGCGGCGGCCGCCTTTGGTCTTGCAATACTCTTCGAGGCGGTTCCAGTCCTCTACACGGTCCTCAAAATCGCGGGCGCTGGGTATCTCATCTGGCTTGGCCTTCACATGATCTTCGAGCGCGGCACGATCGCCACCACGGGAAGCGTCGTCGAGGCCAAAAGCTCCAAACGGGCGTTCTGGGAAAGCGTGACGGTCGAAGTCCTCAATCCAAAGACCGCGCTCTTCTACATCGCATTCCTTCCGCAATTCACGGACCCCTCGGCGGCCTACCCGGTTTGGCTTCAGCTGTTCTTGCTGGGGACGGTTGTGAATGTGATGTTTTCGAGCGCCGATGTCTTCTGTGTCGTGATGGCCGACAAGGTGACGTCCCTGCTCCGGCAGTCGGCAACCGCAGGGCGTTGGATCAAACGCTGCGGCGGCAGTATTCTTGTGGGCCTTGGTGTCAATGTCGCGATCTCCCAAAGATGACTGGAACGACGGATCTGCAGTGACGCTTGCCGGAGGGAAACCATTGGCGTGGCTTCTGTCGAGCCTCCCCGCCATTCTCGCTACCAGCGCCCAATCACGACCGAGCAACCCGCTCCATGCCCACGCTGCATCTGATTGAGGGTCCGGTTGGCGCGGGGAAGACGACCTACGCCATCCGTCTGGGCAAAAGCCTCGGAGCCCCACCGCTCATCCTGGACGCCTGGATGGTAAAACTATTCCAGCCGGATCGCCCCGACCGTGATCTCTGGGCGTGGTACGCCGAGCGCAAGGCGCGCTGCACCGGTCAAATGCTGGACCTGGCCCTGAGTGCCCTCGACCATGGTCAAGACGCCATCGCCGAGCTCGGGTTGGTCAGGAGGCACGATCGGATCACGCTCTTCTCCCGCTTGGAGGACCAGAACCTTGATTTTCTGGTCCATGTCCTTGAGGAGCCGCGCGACGAGAGGTGGAGGCGCGTGGAAAGGCGGAACAATGAGAAGGGCGAGACCTTCGCAATGCTTGTGTCGTCAGAAGTCTTTGAGATGGCCTCGGACATGTGGGAGCCGATAGACCCGTCCGAGATTGCGGGAAGACAAGAACGGTTTCGTTTCGCGAGGTGCTGATCGCAGAGCAATAAGGGGCTCCATTATCGTTACCGCCCTACCCGATCAGGGGCTGCGCAGCTCAGGGTAACGATAACCGAGAACTATCGTCACCGAGGCAATTTCCAAAGCCGACCTTCTATCAGCGCGCAACCAAAGTCTCGAAAGAGCCCAGCCTGACCAATGCTGCACTTCACACGAACGTCCGATATGCGCTTGGTGTACCGTCTTCCGACCATAAAAGCAGAGCGTCTCATAGCTCGCTCGATAAACCGGTTCATTGGCGGAGACCATTCGGCAAAAGATGTGCAGCTTCTGTTGCGCGTCACCCGGACCCTTTTCTGGCCAACAGGGAGCTTGTCGCAAGTCGCCCTCGGTGCGTTCGACGCTGTGCTTCCAGCTATGTTGCCAGCCGATCAATCACCCAACTATGCACTGCGCTCTTGCTGTTTCTTTTGTGATTGAGAATTGAGACATCAAACGGACGGATATCGATGGGGGGCTCGCAGAACTGTAGCCCGAAATACCCGGCGTGGTGGCGCACGAGGTTCGCCGGCAAAGTTCCGATGAAATCGCTCTTCGCCAGAACGGAAAGCGCGGGCAAAAACGAAGGTATGGAAAGGCAAACCCTCCGTTTCAGCGCCTCGCGCTCAAGCGTGGCGTCGACGATACCGCTCATCGACCCATCGCTCGAAACGAGTATATGCGCTGCGGCCGCATAGGTTTCGGGCGTCAGGGGCCCATCGAAGATGGCGTGTCCCTGCCGTGCAGCGACCAGATAGCCTTCCTTGCGGATGATCCGGGCATCATATTCGTCGCTGGCATTCGCGAAGTACCCAAGCGCGAGGTCGAGCGTTCCGTCCGCCAATCCGCGCAAGCTATCCGCTCTGGTCAGCGACCGCACAGAGATGCGGATGCCCGGCGCTTCCTGACGCAAATTCGCCATAAACTTTGGCAGGAGCGTGGCGATCTCGCGGTCCGACGCAGATAAACGCAGTGTGATCTCTGCCGATGCGGGCTCAAATAGACTGGGACCCGACAAGGCTGATTGAATGGCATCGACAGCCTCTCGAATGCTGGGCTCGATCTGAACGGCAAAGGCCGTTGGTTCCAACCCTTGCGGGCGGCGCAGGAACAGCTCATCCTCGAACACTTCGCGCAGTCGCCGCAGCGTATGGCTGATCGAGGAATTTGTAAGCCCCAATTCTCCAGCTACGTCCGACGCCTTTCGGGTGCGCATGAGTGCCAGAAAGATCAGAAGGACAGTGAGGTCCAGACGTCTGATTTTAGTGGTGTTACAATCTGTCATGAAGCGTTTTCAGTTTTGTTACACCCTGCTGCCCCATATGTCCTGAGCAACAGCAAGGCAAGGAGCGGCTGCATGAAGATCGGAATAATCGGCCGAGGACGCGTCGCTCAGGCATTGGCGAAGGCTTTTGCAGACAGCCACGAGTTTAGGTTAGGTGTCCGGTCGGTCGCAAACCTATCCGAGGCAGAAATTGGAGACGTCGCCAGGTGGTCAGACGTCACTCTTCTTGCAACGCCTTGGGGTGCCGAGGAGGACGTCTGCGAAGCGATCGCGGATCATGTTGCTAACAAACCTGTGATCGACGCGACCAATCCCGTCGGAATACGCAATGGCATGCTTGATCTGGTCCATGACCGGCCGGACTCGGCCGCTGAGGCGCTGCAAGTTCGCTTGCCCACCGCACATGTAGTCAAATGCTTCAACCAGATCGGTGCAGAATTCTTGCACAACACTGCCAAACTAGCCAACACGCCGGTGATGTTTGCCGCTGGTGATCACGCTACGGCAAAGGATATCGCACTCACGCTCGCCCGGGACGCCGGTTTTGAACCCGTCGATGGCGGTCCCCTGTCCAATGCGCGGCATCTGGAATCGCTGGCGATGATCTGGATCTGGTCCGCCACCAAAGCGCCGCTCGGAAGATCCTTCGGCTTTGCCCTTACTCATATGAAATCAAAGGGATCGTAATGGAACTCTACCACTGGCCCATGTCCCACAACGGACGCAAGGCCCGCGCGCTGGCCCGCCACCTGGGCATTGAGGTCGAGGAAAAAGCGCTTTCCATGCAGGACAAGGACCACAAGGCCGACGCCTATTTGGCGATCAACCCGATGGGTCAGGTGCCGGCCATCAAGGATGGTGACTATGCTGTCTGGGAGGCAAATGCCGTCCTCATCTATCTCGCTGCTCAATCGCAGAACGATTTGCTCGGGCAGTCGGCACAGGAATGGGGTCATATCACGCAGTGGATGACGTGGCAGTCGGTCGAACTTTCGCCGGTCGTGGTGCCGCTGCATGTCGAAAACTACTTCAAGCGCGTGCGCGGCATTCATGCGGACGAGACCAGGCGCGACGCGGCCATGGAAAAGCTGCGTGCGTTGCTGGCGGTGTTTGACGCAGCGCTCAAAGGTAAGGGCTACCTTGTCGGCAATCGCCTGACCGTCGCCGATTTCGCCGTTGCCGGTGATTTTACGTACGCCGCAAATGCAGGCTTCCCGCTTTCCGATTTTCCGAACGTCGCGCGCTGGCTCGAGAGCGTCGAAGCACTGCCGGCCTGGGCCGACACAACTCCTCCCCAAATTGGTTGATCCGCGAAAGGAAAAAACAATGACGAAACGTATTCTGATGCTCGCCTCCAGCCCTGCGACCTCGCCTGTCACAGGGTGGCCCATCGGCTTCTGGTGGGCCGAGTTGAGTCACGCCTACGAGGTGTTCAAAGAGGCGGGAGATGACGTGACCATCGCCTCGCCCGATGGCGGCGAGATCCAGGCAGACGGCTATTCCGATCCCGAGGAGGAAAGTGGCTATTCTGTCGAGGACACGATCTCGCTCGCGTTCAAGCAGGACCCGGAAAAGATGGCGCTTCTGACGGACACGCCCGCGCTCGCAGACCTCAACGTCGCGGATTTTGATGCGATCTTCGTTGTCGGTGGGCAGGGCCCGATGGTGACAATGGTCGACGACGCGAAAACCCATAAGGCCGTCGCTGACTTCTATGAGGCAAGCAAGGTCACGGCAGCCGTCTGCCACGGCACCTGCGTGCTTCTGAAAACGAAGCTGTCCGACGGAGAACTCTTGGTGAAGGGCAAGCGCTGGACCGGCTTTGCCAACTCCGAAGAGGAGTACGCCGAAAATGCGGTCGGCATGAAAATCCAGCCGTTCTGGATCGAAACCGAGGCGCGAAAGCTGGAGGACACCACGTTCGAAGTCGGTGGCCCGTTGGAGGAGTTTGCAATCCGTGGCGGTCTTTTGGTGACGGGTCAGCAGCAAGTCTCTGCCGCCGCAGCCGCCCGTGAAGTCAACGCGGCGCTGGCATCGTAAGCGCCACAGACAGGAGAAACAGGATGAACGCTCTCAAATCACTCGCAGTCGTGTCCGCATTGATCGCGGCCCCGGCTGCGGCCGAGAACATCGTCATCGTCCACGGTGCCTTCCAATCCGCCGCCGATTGGGCAGGCGTGGAGGCCGGGCTGGAAGCCCAGGGCCATGACTTCACCCTCGTCAACCTGCCCAATCGTGATGCCGTAGGCGAAGCCGCGAAAGCCGTTTCGCTGGACGACCACGTGGCCGCGACACTGGAGGCTGTGGCGAATGCGGGCGCGCCTGTCGTTCTGGTCGGCCATAGCTTCGGTGGCATGACGATCTCTGCCGTGGCCGAAGCCGCGCCTGACGATGTCGCGCAATTGATCTACGTCGCGGCCTACGCCCCCGAAGACGGCGAAAGCATGGAGACGCTTGCACTGAGCGAAGGCGACAACAGCTTTACCGAGGAAAGCTTTGTCATCGCGCCTGATTATTCCTACGCCGAAATCCTGGAACGGGACCGAGCGGCGATCTTCGGCAATGAAGGCACCGAGGAACAACGCGCCGCCATCGTGGCGGGGTTGATCCGCGAACCGCTCGCGCCCATCGCCACACCTGTGTCCTTGACAGAAGAGGCGTTCGGCTCGGTGCCGCGGGCGTTCATTCGCACACTTCAGGATCAGGCCGTCTCCACGCCGCTCCAAACGCGGATGATCGAACGTGCCGGAATTGAACGCGTCATCGACATCGACACAGGTCACGCGCCACAGACCACGCAAGTGGATGCATTGGTGGCCGCGATTATTGAACTGGCAGGCGGCGCATAGCGCCCCTGCCTCCTCCCGGAGGATAAATCATGGCGCAATGGCCACTCATGCTCGCAGCCCTTGTCACCGGAGCGCTGGTTCCGCTGCAGTTGGTCTTTTACGGCCAATTGGGGGGCGCCACGCGGAATGCCTTCACCGCCTCGCTCATTGTATTTCTGGTCGGCGCTGTCGTGCTTCTGGTGCTTGTTGCGGTCATGCGCCCACAATTGCCCAGCTTCGGTGAACTGGTTGCAGCTCCGCGCACCGTCTGGCTCGGTGGGTTGATCGCGACTTGCTATATCGTTGCAATCGTCATCATAACGCCGCGCCTTGGCGTAGGGCTGACAACCGGTCTGATCCTTGTGGGGCAGCTCTGCATGGCGCTGGCTCTCGATCATTTCGGCGCGTTCGGCAATCCCCAACACACGCTCGGACTTGGCCGCGCCGCGGGACTTGCGCTGATGATCGCAGGCGTCATCACAATCAAATCGTTCTAGCAGGCACGCCATGTCCGATCCCACCAAGACTGTCCTTGTTACAGGAGCCAACCGAGGCCTCGGCATGGCCATCGCATCGGCCTTTCACGAGGGGGGATGGCGCGTCATTGGCACGGCGCGCCGCCCGGAAAGCCTCGATCGCGCCATCATTGACGACGCCAATGCGCTCGACCTTTCTGATCCGCCCAGCCTGGAGGCCTTCGCCGAGGCCATCACCACGGCGGACCCGGTGATCGACCTTCTGGTCAATAACGCGGGATTCAACCCAAAAGTCCGCAAGGACGATCCCGACTATTTTCGATCTACCTTCGCAATCGACAACTTTTTGGCCGCAAACGTTGCCGAGAGCATGTGGATCAATGCTCTGGCCCCGACCGAGCTTGTGTCCAGGTTGCTGCCGGTCCTAGCCGAAGACGCCGTGGTCCTAAACATTTCGTCCTGGCTCGGCTCAATCGGCGGCAAGACAAGCGGCAGTCATTACGGCTATGCCGGATCGAAGGCGTTGCTGAATATGATGACACGTGCGCTGGCCTGCGAATGGTCCGGGAGCGGCCGATCGGCTGTCGCCCTGAACCCCGGCTGGATGCAAACGGATATGGGCGGGTCCAAGGCAGACCGGACGCCCGAGGACGTCGCCAAGGCTGTGCTGGCATTGTGGAGGGATGGAAAACTGTCCGCTGCTAATGGTCATTTCCTGAACACTGATGGATCGATCCATCCTTGGTAGCCAGAAGTAACGTGAAATCGCCAGTGCAAGATCCGTAGGCAGACATTGGAGCAAGCGCCGCGAATTTCTCTTTTGTCCCGCAATGTGTGAACTCGGCATCGGTTCGACTTTGCACTTGTAGCGAATAGCCGGAATTCGGGCTGCAGATGCAGCATCTTGACTGGTCGGAGAACGGCAGGTTTGGGCCGTTATCTGTTGAGATCTTCGGTTTGCTGATCGACAATCTCGGAAACCGAATTGCCGGAGCTATCTCTCATCTCGACAACTCGCTGCCCCGGGCGGACCATCTCATAGCCTCTTGAGGTGCTGCGGGCGTCGACATGGACTGCCACTTGCGGCGACTTTCCGTCACCTGCCAAGAACTCCGCCATTCGAGCTCTGACGTTCTCCGACCTAGCGTTGTGCATCAGGTCCTCAGCCACTTTGAGGGCTCGGGCCTTCCTATGAGCACTCCCGGCGCTGACTTCACTTACAAAGCGGTTCTGGACTTCCTGCAGCAGATCTACAACGGCCGGTCGTTGCATAGCCTTGTACCAGCCAGCAGGGGAAAGACCTGCCTCCTCACAAGCCGCCAAGATTGTGGCGCCCTTGCGCACGCGGATCTCGATCGCCTGCCGTAGCTTCTTGCTGATCCGTGGTTTCTTAACTTCAAGCGTTAAAGTCATACGCTGTTCCTTTCCATTCACGCTGGACCGCGTTCGCACAGTTCTATCATCCGGCGATCTCCGAAATGGGAGAGGCCTGCCCGGGAATCGGCTGCGTGGGGGCTGGCTCGTTCAAGAAAAAAGTCATGCTGGTTCTCCTAGTTGTTGTTCCAACCTGCGAGCCAGAGCCTCTCCTGTGGGCTGCTGCATCGCATTCCCTGCTAAGACTGCCGAGCGCCCACCTATGGCACCGCAAGCCCCCACAGAGAGGCTCTGAGGCTTGGCCAAGGCTATCAGGGTGCGATTGGGGTCTCGTATGCCCTGCTGAGTAGACAGCGTTTGAACGCCTTTTTCTGGTCGAGCTCCCTTGTTTTCTTGGCAATCGAGAGAATGAAGTGGGCAGACTGGTGGAGTTTTGCGCGCACGAGTCTCGACAAGCGAAAGGTTTGGAGTGGTTCCTCTATCTCTTTCATAGGGTGGCCCAAGCCCCCCATGGGGCAGGGTCAAACCCTGTAGGGGTATAGGGGGTTTGGAAGCACAGGGGTTTCGAAGAGGTCTGTAGGGGTTCTGCATAGCTTCAGCACCCACGTTCAGCAGAGGGTTACGCATAGGTTTCGCAGGGCTGCGCACCAGTTCCGGAAGCCCTGACAATTCGCTTGGTTTGCTTGGAAGGCGGCCCATCACCTCCTAGAATCTCTTTGATTTCTCCGTTTGCGAATAGCCTCTCCATTGCCTCGTGAAGTTGCTTTTTCGTCAGGCGATCTGCGCGACCAGTAGAAACGAAGGCTTTAAGCGCGTATCCCGTCGCATTGGCGGATTTCACGGTTCGACCTTGTGCCGTGAATTCATCAAGCAATCTTAGAAAGACACGCTCCGCCCTTACGCTTAGAGCAACGCGATCTAGCCCGATGTCTGGAGCATCGGCCACGAATACGCCGTCCAGCCATGTCAGTGCAATCTCGCCGCCCGTCCGCCCGTAGTTCGACTTCATTGTGCGTAGGACGCGGGCATCAGGGTTGGCCTCATAGCCATCTTGTATGACACGTTCGAGGTAGAGGCGGCTCCGCACTGAGTTATTCCAACCGGTCGAACCGCTGGTGCCGCTGCCGGAATTCATGCCGGTCAATGACGGATGAGCGAGCATGATAACCGCGCATTGGCACCGGATCGCCAAGCCTCGCAACAAGCCGATGAATTGCCGCACCTCGGACGTGTCGTTTTCGTTGCCCGGGAAGATATCTGCAAACGTATCAAGCACGATCACATTCGGCCTCGTAACCTTTGCCTGATCCTCGATCGATTGAAAGAGTGATGTAGGCGTCAAAGCACCCTTCGACTGGTTCATCTCTGCGAGAAGGGCATCCATACCCGCTCTGCTCATAACCAGTAGCCGCTCCATATCTCCCTGAGTCGCGCCCCCGAGCGCTCGCGAAATGGTGGCGGTACGCCTGTGAAGCTCTTCGACATCATCCTCTGCGCTGATAAACAAAGCACTGCCGGTTCGAACAGATTGCCCAAGCCAAGGCTCACCCGTGACGACCGAAACGGCGAGTTGAAGGGCCAGCAGGCTTTTGCCTGTTCCACCATCGCCCCCCAAGAGGGTTACAGTTCCCGCTGGTATCAGATCCCCAACCAGCCATTCACGCGGCTTTGGGGGGCTCAGCACAAACTGGGAAGCGGCAATGAATCCGTCTTCCGGACTGATCGTTGGAACATTCATCCTTCAAGCCTCCACAAGTCGTTTGATGGGGTCCCGGACTTTGCTTGGGGCGGCAGAGGTGCTACTATGGGGAGGAAGATGGAAAGCCCCAATTTAGCCCCGGTCGCCGCTCCAACGGTGCCGGGGTTCCTGATTTCTGGGTCATGGTTCAAGCGGGGTAGCCGTCCTCTGCCAATCCGTGCGCAATGTCAGCTTCGGCTCTGAGTCCGGCATCTGGATCGGGGTCTTGGACGTCGCCACCATTCTTGCCCAAATCTCGCACAAGGTTGTCGATGTCGGACTTGCGCCAACGTGCCGAGCGGCCGATGTGTCCCGGCTCAGGTATGTTTCCGAGCTTCACTTGCCGCCAGATCGTGGAAACTCCTAGGCCAAGGATCTCTGCGACTTGAGCCACAGAAAGCAGCTTCTCTTCTGTTTGATTTCTCATTTTGGACCATCCATTGGTTGAAGATGGCGCCATATTGTCTTGCTGCGCCCCGTGACGTCCAAATGGAGTATTCAGATTCCCTGCTTCGCTTTTTCTATATTGAAGTGGTCGGGGAGTGACATCCTGCCATTGCGCTGCCGCTGGACCAAAGCATTCTGTTCCTTATGGATGCGGTCCAGCCTCGCTTTGGTCATCTCGGGATTGTCCTTGAGGGGCTTGATCAAAGTCTCAGCTACGTTGACGACATCGTCTACCTTGAGTTCCATGCGAGCAAACAGGAGTTCCAGCAAAAGGCAGTATTCACCGCTTACTTTCTTTTCGTTTGACTGACGGCCATAGGTTGGCAGGCTACCTTTTCCGACCAGATACACATCCATCAAAGCGTCGGCGACTTCAAAAGCAAGCTCGTTGCGCGGACGCTTCCCAGTTCCCTTGGCAGCTCGATCTTCAAGTTCGTCTATCAACATGGACAACCCGGGCTCCATTTGAGCCGCAGACTGAATCAGCGTAGCAATTCTGTCAGGCGCGGCGCCGTTATCTAGCTCAGTGCTGCTCGCAGACCAATGATTGACGGTTTTGTATTCAGGCTCTCTCAGCTCACTCAAATCTTCACAGACCGCAACAAGCCTGCCCCAGAACGATTGCAATTTTTTGAGTTGCTTCCTTGCCTGAGCGGGAGTTCGATATCTGATCATTTCGTCAGGAGAGACAGCATCAATCAGTCGGCAGGCTACACGTGGAAACTGGGATTGGACCCGAGCCCAGCCAATTTCGCTCAGGCCTTCCGCTAGCTCGTCCGTCACGCTCTCACCATCTGAACGACACTACCCTGTTGCCCCAGCGCATAGCGCCCCCATGCGTCCATCAATTCCCTGCGCCGCTCAAATAGATCAGATCGTGCGTAGGCCCGCTCCGCGGCGTTGCCAGTGGCATGGCTTAGGGCTGCCTCCGCCACCTCTCGATCGGCACGGGCGCTCTCACTTGCCCAATCCCGAAACGTCGACCGAAACCCATGCACCGTGAATCCGCTCTTACCCATACGCTTCAAGAGTGCACTGAAAACCATGTTCGATTGCTCCTTGGCTCGACCCTGCTTGTCGCGCTGGACGCTCGGAAAAACGAATTCAGCGTCCAAGCCACGGACCTTCTCGAGAATGGCTAGAGCCTGCTTGCACAGTGGGACCCGATGCTCGACATCCCTCTTCATCCGATCGCCAGGGATGGTCCATATTGCTTGCTTGATGTCGATCTCTGACCAACGTGCACCGCGGGCATCGCCTGATCGAGCGGTAGTCAGGATGATGAATTCAAGGCAGCGGGCGGAAATCCCGTCTCGGTCGGCAAGCTCGGACATAAAATCTGGCAGATCGCGCCATTCCATCGCTGGCATGTGCTTGGGCGCCTTACGATTGTTGACCAGAGCCTTTTTCAGGCCGTTGACGGGGTTTTCGTGAGGATAGAGCCCCTTGCCCTTTGCCCAATCGAAGATCGTTGAGAGGCGCTGACGTAGCCTTCTGGCTGTCTCTGGTGTCTTGGTCCAGATCGGCTCCAACGCACGCATGATATCGGCACTGGTGACCGTATGAAGGGGGTTGTGTGCGAATGCTTGGGTGTGGTTTTCAACCGATGCAAGCCAGGTGTCCGCGTGCTTCTTGTTCTTCCATGTCGGAAGGAGCTGAGCGTGAACCTTCTTTGCTGCCTCCGCGAAAGTCAGGCTCTCCCGCTTTCGAAGTGTTTCAGGATCACCACCTGATCTTGCGACCTTTCGGTAGGCTTGGGCTGCCTCACGCGCCTCCGCAAGTGAAACCAGCTCAACAGACCCAAGGCCAAGCTCTCGTCGCTTCTTGTGGACCATTGTGCGAAGGATCCACGACTTCGAGCCGGTCGGCCCGACTCGGAGATAGAGCCCTCCCCCATCGCCATACATCCCCGGCTCGTTCTTGGCGGCCACGGATCTGACAGTCAGCTTGCTCATGAGTGCTGCCCCTCGAAATTGTCCCACCATTTGTCCCGCCAAATGTCATGGGATTAGGGCGGACGTTGTGAAACTAGTTGATACGAATTGAATACATAACTATCAACAATACAAGGACAATATGAGATTTACTGAGACAGCGTGCGACGATAGTTGGATAGACCTAGGCTCCACCAAATTCCCTATTATTCGCGGATTTCGTGAGGCCTTTCGAGACCTTCTCTTTCAAGCACTGCCTTGAATGCTTCGCGATAGACGCTTTTGGCCGGCAAGGTTTCTGGCACTGTGGCTTTGGCCGCGATTGGCATCCCGACATGGTCACCGATTTTCAAGATAACCTTTTCGGGGTGGTTTAGGATGTCGTCATAAGAAACGGCCATCGCGCGCGCGCCTGCCTTTGCAAGAAACGCTTCGGCAATCTCATTGTATAAATTGAGATAGCTGACGAGTTTCGCAGGGTCGTAGGCATAGGTATTGCCGCGTCCGTACTCTGTCGCAAAAATATCTGCACCAAGATCAAGAGGATTGCGCTTGACGAAAACAAAGGCGGCTGCCGGAAAGGCATCGGCCACTGCAGTGATATGCGCCAGGACGTGAGGATTCGTTGACGTCGCCAGTTCGACACCATGCGCGCGAAGTGTGTCCTCAGACGCGTAGAACATACTATCGAAGGAGGCTTCCCTTTCAGCCTGGGGCATCGTCCGAATAGGCTCATAGAGTGGATTTACGTTGCCGCTTTGGGCCAACAGATACTCCAGAACAGACTTTCCTGAGCGCGAGGGCCCCAGAATGAAAACCGGCTTTACCGCCGGTTCGACAGTGGCGGTGACTGGTGTCCATGACCGGAGACGGTCACGCACCCCGGTCAAATCAGAGGCGTCGTCGCCATCGCCGTTATCGTTTTGGTCGAGCCGTGCCGCGTTGGCCTGTTCGATCTTGGAGAAGGCGTCGTCAATGTTCCCTCTCAGGCGGTCCAGATCAGCCTCGAAAAACAGACGGCTGCTGTCGCGGGCAATCGTTTCAATGTGATCGCGGTGGAAAGTGTCAAGTTGATCAAGTCGGGTGTCATCAACCAGTGCCTTTGGCAGCTTGGCGAGCATCCTCGCAGCGGTATTGTTCGAAGGCTCAACACTCAGTGCCTCTGCAAACATCTCTGAGGCTTTTTGCCACTGGTTCAGATCTTCGTAAATCAGGCCAAGGTTGACCCTGAGAGCCGAGGCATCGGGATGCCTGTTGATTGCGTCCTCATAAAGCCTGGCCGCTTCTTCATGTCGCCCCAGTCTTTGCAAGACGAGCCCGAGATTGGCGACGGGTTCAATCGCCTCTGGCTGAGCGTTGTGCGCATCGGCAAGCACGTCATGTGCGGCGGTCAGACGGTTCATCTCAAGCAGCACATCTGCTTTGCCAAGGCGCGCACGCATCGACGACGGACTGAGGCGAAGCGCTGTTTCAAAACTGTCGAGCGCCTCTCGATATGCGTTATTCTCACCATGAAAGAGCCCCAAGTTGATGTGGCTCTCAGTGTCCTTCGGTGCAAGCTCTGTTGCGCGACGCGTCGCTGCGATGGCTTTCGCCAGATCGCCGCGCTTTTGAAGTACGACACCAAGGTTGCGCATGGCGTCGGCGTGGGTTGGTCGGATTTGCAGAGCGGTCAGGTAGGCTCTCTCAGCCTTGTCAAAGGTACCCTGCGCTTGGGCAAGGACACCAATGTTGAAATGCGCTTCGGCAAACTTTGGATTGTGTTTCGTCGCCGCCAAATAGGCTTCACTCGCCCTTTGATGATCACCGTTCCGGTAAGATAGATTGCCAAGATTATTATGCGCCTCAGCATAGGTCGGCACCAACTTTAAAGCTGTCTTGAGGTGTTCTTCAGCCTGCGTGACCTTACCCTGATCGAGATAGATTGCCCCGAGATTATTGTGTGCTTGGGCGTATTTGGCGTCACACGCCAGCGCCTTCTTGTAGCTCGCGATGGCTTGGGCGGTATCCCCAGAGGCGCGCAGCACGTTCCCAAGGTTGTTGTGAGGGTCAGGATGATCAGGTTTGAGTTTTGCAGCGCGGGTAAATGCCGCTTTGGCCTGATCCATTTTGCCCGATTGCGCATAGGACGCGCCGAGAAGGTTCCACAAGGCAAAGACCTGCGGATTTGCTTTGGCAAGTGGTGCAGCCTGCGCAATCACCTCAGCAAATTTACCTTGCTGATAAAGCGCAATCAGCGCGTTCATCGGATTTTGCGCGCGAGGCGCAGCGCCTGCTGTCGGGAACACAGGCCGTACAGGTCCACCCTTGCCGGTTTTCTTCATCAGGTTCGCCTTTCGCGCAGTTCATCAAACGCTCTGACGCAGTGATAAGCCCTGTTCGGCTGCGGCGCGACCCAAAAGCAATCGGCGCCCATCGGGGCGCCGATCCATCTTTATGCGGCGATTACGGCCTCATTTTCAAAACTGACGTTTTCGTAGTCCGACCACTCAAGGTCACCACTGTATCTTTGCGACAGGTGCCCTTCGGCATCCAAGGTGAAGAGGTGCAGCCATTGGTTGTCAAACAGCGCACGCACCTGTGGATGTTTGCGCAGAATATCCGTGATCGCTTCGGCCGGCGCTTCAACGCAAACCGAAAGACGCAGCGGATCATGGCTGTAGTTCTCACCATCATGCACGGACTGCCATGGCAGACCACCGCGGAGCGCACCACCGTTGCCCTCGACCACGCCTATACCGCCGGTCACATTGTGCAAAAGCTTGTTGCCTGCACCGAACACGTCAGGCGCAACAACAGAGCCATAGTATTGCAGGCTGATCCAGCTTGCGACGACAACAGGGGCGGTCAGGATGAGCTCCAGCACACCGAAACCCTCATCGGCCTCCCAATCATAGTCGTGCAGGAAGGCGCGACCAGCAAGACCCTTACCCTTCGTGCGGGAGCGTGGAGCGGCAATGAAGGCCTGACACCCGGCCAAGGCCCACTCAGGTCGGGTTTCCGCCCAGTCTGTGCTGCGCTGTGCCACGTCTTCTTCGTTGGCAGCCCGTGGCAACCGCAAGGCCCGCTCTGTCCGCGCCAGCTTGCCCGCTGCAACAAGCCATTCCCGCGCCGCTTTCAAGTGCGACGCGTGACCGTGCCCGGGGAAATCATCCTCGTAAATCGTGACGGCGTCTGTGGTTGTATCGTGCAAGCCACCGACGAAAAGCGTGTCATCAGGGATAGAGATACCATTCTTGCCGACACCTTCGCGCACCTGTTTGTCGTTCAGAATGTCGGCCAACAAACGCGCATTGACCTCTCCGCTGTAGCCACCACATGCTCCACAGTGCAGCGCGCTTGCATGCGGGTTGTTCACAACGTTTGCGCCATGGCCAAAAAGCAAGACCAAGGGAGCGAAGTCTTTGGTCAATGACATTGCCTTGAGGATCGAGGTTGCCGCGCCGATGCGCACCTCAAGATCGAAGTTTTCATCAAGGACCGGTTTTTGCTTATCCGGTGCCTTCGCGTGATCCTTGCCGAGGGCATCTTTCAACAACTTGCCCAGATACACAGGCCCTGTCGCCTCGACAAAGGCGAATGAGGACACGGCAGCAAGCTTGAACCGGCCCCACGCCCTTTGCGCGCGCGCAGCAAAGCGTGCGGTCTGATCTGCCTCTGCGTCCTGATCGGCTGTTGCGTGGCTCGTGACGCCGTGGTTGAGCAGAACGGGCAAACGCTTCTCTTCCACGTCAGAGGCGAAACCTTTGTGCGCCGCTGTAAGTCCAAAGAAACCCGCAAAGCCCTTCGTCTGAATTTTCGGATCAACCGATTCAAGTGCGCGGCGGAAAACCTCCGAGCGAACGTCGATACAGAAGGCTGCCTGCAACGCGGGCCGGCCCTCAATGGCTTCGGCGGCAGGTGCAGACAGTGCTTCGGCCAAGACGCGCTGCGCACCGATTTCGGCCGCTGTCTGCAGGGCGACATCAATCATCTGGTCCGCGCTTGCAGCAACTGGGGCCTCGTGCCGCTGGCCTATTTCAGCCCACTTGTCGGCAATCTGGTCTTTGTACTGATCGAACAACGCCTGTTCCCAGATCATTCGGATGGTCAGAAGATCCATGGTGGTCGTGTCGGTACCGCCTGCGAGCTCGGCTTGCCACAACCGATAACGGCCAACTTGTGACCATCCGCCAAGCCCGAGCAAGAGCTGGTGGCAATAGGTTTCCGCACCTTCCATCGAGATTTCGAGCTTCTCTGCTGCCGTGACGAGCGCCAAGCGCGTCTGCGTTGGCGTGGCCGCAACCAGACCGCCAAAACCGGCAAGACCGGCAATCTCTGGCGTCAGATCACGGGTGGCAAAATCACGCCATGCCGTAAATGCGTCCCGACCCGGCTTGAGCTGCCAAAGCGCCTGACCGGCATCGAAATACCCCGCTGCCCACGTGCCGAACCGCTCGGTGATGATCCCCGGCCAGTCAATGCCTGAGACGTCCGCTGCAAGATGAGCCACTGTTGGCAATGCAGACACTGTATTTGTCTGATCGGCAGCTGCCGTCTTCAGCGCTGCGATGTTCTCGGCTGCGTTGGGATATTGCGCCAGCGCAGCAGAGAGGTCGGCATCGATGATCGCGCCATCGTTGATCTTTTTTTGATACCACTGTCGCGGCATCGTCACCGACATGCCAGCAACGCGCTCCAGCAAAGCCGCGACCTGTGGCAGGCTTTGCTGTGTTTGCCCAAGGAATGGGTTTACAGCAACTGAGGAGGACAGCGGCCAGAGAGGTGGGATGGCAAGACCTGCCAGTTCAGCTTTGGCAATCAGTTCAAGTTGCTGGCCGGAGTATCCAGAAAACGTATGCGCAGTCATTTCGCGGCTCCTTTGTCAGAAGATGTTGTCCGGTCCCAGCCGCCCAGAATGCGGTCTGAAATCGCGTTGATGTAAAGTCCGTTTGAAAGATGGACGCGCAATCCTTGTGCCGCCGGGTGATAAGACCACAGTGGCAGCGTTGCCTGGGCGACAGCGACAAGGCCGAAGCTGATCAGGGCAAGAATAATAAGCGACCATTCAAGCGGGCCAGCCGCCGGTGTTGCCGGCAAGGTACCCGACGTGAGCCATTCGGACGCACGTTGCAGCAGCAGATAGCTCAGGGTCACAGCAGCGGCGTAGGTAGCCGTGCGTTGCGTCAACGCCTTTGGTGCCTCGTCTGCAAAGCCCTGTGCCAACAGATACGCCACGCCGAAGATCAGGATCGCGCCCAGTGCCACCGCTTGCGGGGACTTCCCGCCAAAATCAAAGCCGACACCGAGAATTGCGTAAACAACGCCGTAGATACCGATGGCAACAAGGAACGCCCGCAGAACCGCGCCGAGATCAGGAACAGCAACCGGACCTGGCTTGCGGATTGCAACGATGCGCTCCACCGCGCCGCCTGCCGACAAAAAGGCATGTGCCTTGTAAAGCGAGTGCGCCACGATATGCAGCAGCGCCAGTGGAAAGAGCGCCAGACCGCACTGCAAGATCATAAAGCCCATCTGTGCGATCGTTGACCATGCCAGTGACGCCTTGACTGTCGGTTGGGTCAGCATCACCAGTCCACCGAAAAGCGCGGTGAACCCTCCGACCATCACCAGAGCCGCAAGTGTCAGTGGCGACAAAAGCATCAGATCGGCAAAACGGATCAGCGCAAAACCACCAGCATTCACGACACCGGCATGCAGCAAGGCTGAAACAGGTGTTGGTGCCTCCATAACTTCTGTGAGCCATCCATGGGTCGGAAACTGTGCGGACTTCAAAATTGCCGAGAGGGCGATCAGGGCAGCAGCGCCGATTGCCGCCGCACCGCCCATACCAAGGCTGGCCTCAGCAAGAATTTCAGAGATCTGTGTTGTGCCATAGGCGATGATCAGCAAGGCCGCCGCGCTCACGAGCGAAATATCACCAACGCGTGCCATAACATATTTCTTGCGTGCTGCACGTTGGGCTGCCTGCCGTTCAGGGTAGAACACCAGCAGTTTGTGAAGGAACATGCTTGTCGCGACCCAAGCCGCCACGAATTGCACGACGTTTCCGGACTGAACAAGGGTCAGCACGGTCGCAAGTGTTACCAGAAGCCAAAATGTGAACTCATCATGGCGGGCTTCGCCATCAAGGTAAGTGCGCGAATAGCGTACAACGACCCACCCGATAAATGACACCAGCAACAACATGACTACACTGACGATATCGAGCCTGACAGACAGCCCCACACCGAATAGCCCGAAGAGAAAGCTGTCGCCCGCGCCGCCAAGAGCGAGCACGAAGGCTGAGCCAACTGCAACCAGAACAGCACCGAGTGATGCCATCTCTGCCAGCCACGCATTCTTTTGCGGGGTCACGTCATCAAGATACCGCGGCGCGAAAGCCGCAGCCAAAAGCAGTAGTGGGGCCAAGAGGGGCAGTGCGTTCACAAACATCGGGCATCTCCAGCGCAAATTGTCCTGTGCGACCAAATAGCGCGCGACCCGCCTAATAAAAATTTCATTGTTTGCTACGTTTCGTTCGATTTATAAGAACGATATGCCTGAAATGAATTACAATCATCTCCGCTATTTTTGGGCCGTGGCCCATGACGGCAACCTCACGCGGACCGCTCAGCGGATGAACTTGTCCCAATCGGCCTTGTCTGTTCAAATCCGCAAGCTTGAAGAGCGTCTGGGCCATGCCTTGTTTGAGCGACGCGGCAGACAGCTAGTACTGACAGAAGCTGGCCGGATCGCATTGGACTATGCTGACACCATATTTGAGGCGGGCAAAGACTTGCTGGGAACGCTGCGACAAGAGGGTCGCGTCAAGCAGGTCTTGCGTGTCGGTGCCTTGGCGACACTCTCGCGGAACTTCCAGCTGGAGTTCTTGCGGCCATTGCTTGGCAACCACGAATTGGAACTTGTCCTGAGATCCGGGACCTTGCCAGAGCTTTTGCAGGGCCTTGAAACGCTGGGACTTGATGTCGTTCTGACCAATGTGGTCCCGTCTCACGACGCGCTTTCGACATTCACGACGCATGCGATATCGGATCAGGCCGTCAGCCTGATTGGCAAGCCTGATCTATTGCCCGCGACCGCTTCGCTTGAGGACCTTCTGTCAGAGCAGGCAATCGTGGTTCCGACGCAAGACAGCCCTGTTCGTATCGGCTTTGACCGGCTTTGCAGTCGCTTCGACATCATCCCCAACCTCGCTGCCGAGGTGGATGACATCGCTATGATGCGTCTGCTGGCGCGAGAAGGTGTCGGTCTGGCGGTCTTGCCACCAATCGCCGTTCAGGACGAACTGCGTAACGGTGTTCTGGTCGAGGCCAACCATGAGATGGGAATTGTCGAGAGCTTTCATGCGGTGACAATCGCGCGAAAATTCCCAAACCCGCTCCTTGCCCCGCTGCTTGAGCATCACCTCTAGGATGGCTTGTCCATGGCGCCTGCGACGGCCATGATTTCTTTGCCAAGCTCGCGAAACTGATCTGCAAGAGGGTTGGTTCGTCGCCAGATCAGTCCTACCGTCCGCTCGGGCTGTGGTTCGGGAAACCGGCCAGCCGTAACAGGTGCGTTGCGCGTTTCGACAGTGACGGCCATTTCAGGGATCAAGGTCACACCAATCCCCGCCCCGACCATCTGCACAAGGGTCGAGAGCGAACTTCCATCAAGACCATCGCGCCGTGCCGAAGTTTTGAGGTTGCAAAATGCAAAAGCCTGATCGCGAAAGCAGTGCCCCTGTTCAAGCATGAGCAGGCGCATTTCGTGCAGATTTTCAGGGGTCGGCACCGGCTTCTGACGCTCTTTGACATGACGAACCAGCATGAGCTTTTCCACAAACAGAGGCATTTCGGCAATCATGGCAACATCGATCGGCAGGGCAACAATCGCTGCATCAATGCGACCATCAGTCAGTTCCTCGATCAATCGTTCTGTCAGCGTTTCCCGGACATCAAGCGAGACTTGCGGGTGACTGTTACGCAATGCGCCGATCAAAGACGGCAACAGGTACGGCGCAATGGTCGGAATGACGCCAAGCCTGAGCCGACCGGCAAAGCCACTTTGCGCCGCGCGCGCCAATTCACTTAATTCATCGACGTTCCTGAGGATTTCTCGTACGCGTTCCAGCCATGTTTCGCCGAAAGAGGTCAGCCGCAACGATCTTGCACTACGCTCGAACAAGGCGACACCCAGACTTTGCTCCAACTCCTTGATCTGCACTGACAATGCCGGTTGCGATATCGCGCAAGCATCAGCGGCATGACCGAAGTGCCGGAAGCGGCTTAACGCTTCAAAGTATCTCAACTGCCGTAATGTGAAGTTTGCCATAAGCAAAGGTTATTACTGCAATCAAAAAAAGCAACTTAAACCAATCGAAATGCAATGTTAGAACCTTTCCAAATTGGCGAAGGACGCCATTTTAAGTTCACAAGAAAAATTCAACATCGGAGAGAGTAATGGACGGATCGAACACTGGGAAATGTCCTGTGATGCACGGTGAGGGTGTCAACGGCACACAACGGCTTCGTACCAATGATGATTGGTGGCCAAACCAATTGAACCTGAAAATCCTTCACCAGCATTCATCAGCGTCCAATCCGATGGGGCCAGACTTCAATTATGCAGAGGAATTCAAGAAGCTCGATCTTCAGGCTTTGAAAAAAGACCTGCACGCATTGATGACTGACAGCCAGCACTGGTGGCCAGCGGACTACGGTCACTATGGCGGCCTGTTCATTCGTCTGGCCTGGCATGCTGCTGGCACGTATCGCACGGCCGACGGACGCGGTGGTGCAGGTGGCGGACAACAGCGTTTTGCTCCACTCAACAGCTGGCCGGATAACGGCAACCTCGACAAGGCCCGCCGTCTGCTTTGGCCAATCAAACAAAAGTATGGCAACCAGATTTCATGGGCCGACCTTTTCGTCCTTTGTGGCAACGTCGCGATGGAGTCGATGGGACTAAAGATGTTCGGTTTTGCCGGTGGTCGCGCCGATATGTGGGAACCGGAAGAGGACGTCTACTGGGGCCGTGAAGATGAATGGCTTGCGACCTCTGAACATGAGCAGGCGCGTTATTCGAACGACCGCGAACTCGAAGATCCTCTGGCCGCAGTCCAGATGGGACTGATTTATGTGAACCCCGAAGGTCCGGATGGCAATCCCGATCCGCTGGCCTCGGCGCATGATATCCGCGAAACTTTCGCGCGCATGGCGATGAACGACTATGAGACAGTCGCACTCACTGCCGGTGGTCACACATTTGGCAAGACACATGGTGCAGGTCCGGTCGAACATGTTGGCCCTGAGCCGGAAGGTGCACCCATGGAAAACATGGGCTTTGGCTGGATGTCGACACACAAGTCCGGCAAAGGCCGCGATGCCATCACGTCCGGTCTTGAAGGTGCCTGGACACCAAACCCGACCCAATGGGACATGGGCTATTTCGATGTGCTGTTCAAATATGACTGGGTCCTGACCAAGAGCCCAGCCGGAGCGCATCAGTGGACGCCAAAGGACCTCAAAGAAGAGGATATGGCACCGGACCCAGAGGACCCCTCCAAGAAAGTGCCGATCATCATGTCCACAGCCGACATGGCGATGAAACTAGACCCTACTTATGAGAAGATTTCGCGCCACTTCCATGAGAACCCCGAAGAGTTTGCCGATGCCTATGCACGCGCCTGGTTCAAACTCACGCACCGCGACATGGGGCCAAAGGCGCTGTACCTCGGGAACGAGGTGCCTGAAGAAGATCTGTTGTGGCAGGACCCAATTCCAGCAGTCGACCACGAGTTGGTGGACCCCGCTGACATCGACGATCTGAAAGCCAAGATCCTCGGATCGGGATTGTCGCTGTCCGAGCTTGTCTCGGCTGCGTGGGCCTCGGCATCGACGTTCCGCGGGTCTGACAAGCGCGGCGGCGCCAATGGCGCTCGCGTGCGCCTTGCCCCGCAGAAGGACTGGCCCGTCAACGAGCCGGATACCCTCGCCAAGGTTCTGAGCACCCTTGAAGGTATCCAGTCGGACTTCAATGCTGCACAAAGTGGTAACAAGAAAGTCTCTTTGGCCGACCTTATCGTACTTGGCGGTTCGGCAGCGGTTGAGAAAGCCGCAAAGAACGCCGGGTTTGACGAACCGGTGCATTTCACGCCGGGCCGAACAGATGCGACTGAGGAGCAGACCGACGCGGAAAGCTTTGAACCTCTTGAGCCGGAAGCTGACGGTTTCCGCAACTACCTCAAGAAAGAGTTCTCTGTCCCCGCAGAAGCGCTTCTGGTCGATCGTGCACAGTTGCTGACCCTGTCGGCGCCTGAGATGACAGTTCTGGTCGGTGGCCTGCGCGCATTGGGTGCAAACACGGGTGGGAGTGCACACGGTGTATTCGGCGACACGGGAGAGGCTTTGAAAAATGACTTCTTCCTCGGCCTCGTCGATATGAGTGTCGAATGGAAACCGACTGATGATGCAAACGTCTTTGAAGCCCGCGATCGCGCCACCGGTGATGTCCGCTGGACCGGCACCCGCGTTGATCTGATCTTCGGATCAAACTCGCAGCTGCGCGCATTGACAGAAGTCTATGCACAGCAGGACGGTCAAGAGAAGTTTGTCAGTGACTTCATCGCCGCCTGGACAAAGGTCATGGAACTCGACCGGTTCGATCTCAAGTAGGTTCGGATCACAAGACGATCATTGGCGCACCCCTCAGGCGAGGGGTGCGTTTTTTATTCGGCAGGTGCCAGTGCAGGCGCACCGCTGAAACGCTTTGCACGTTTTTCGCCAAGCATCAGCATTGCAGGTGTCACCAGAAGCGTCAGGACTGTCGCGAAAATGAGGCCACCGGCAATCGCGCTTGAAAGCTCCGTCCACCACTGTGTCGATGGCGCACCGTAGACGATTGTCCGTTCGAAGAAGTCAATATTGAGCCCGATCACCATCGGCATCAGCCCAAGAGCGGTCGTCACCGATGTCAGGACAACCGGACGGAAGCGCAATGCTCCTGTGCGCAGAGCGGCTTCCAACGATGACAGCCCCCTGCCCTTCATCTCGTTAAACGTGTCAATCAGGACGATATTATTGTTCACGACAATGCCGGCAAGAGCGATGACCCCGATACCGCCCATGACAACGCCGAACGGTCGCCCAGTAATCATAAGACCCAATAGCACCCCTGCGATTGAGAAGATGATTGCCGACATCACGATACCGGCCTGCCAGAAGCTGTTGAACTGTGTCAGCAGGATGAGGAACATCAGACCGATTGCGGATATGAACGCGCCGACAAGGAAGATCATCGCGTCTGCCTGATCCTCAGCTTCGCCGCCAAAAGCAACTTCGATGCTGGCAGGGAGGTCCAATGCATCAATTGCTGCTTGCAAGGCGATCGTCTGGTCATTGGCAAGCACATCAGGGGCGACGTCTGCGGAGATTGTAATCGCTCGCTGCTGGTCAATCCGCGTGATGATGCCGCTACGCGGTGCGGGATTGAACGAAACAAAGTTCGAGATAGGGACAAGGCCGCTGCTGGTCGGCACGCGCAGGCTTTCCAACTCGGCCAGTGTTCTGTCGCCTGCGGGGAAACGCACGACGATATCGACCTCACCGTCACCATCATCAGGCCGGTAATCGGCAACTGTGATGCCGTTTGTCAGCAATTGCACCGCTTGCCCGAGAAGGGCGACATTTGCACCGCTGCGCGCTGCCTCTGATCGGTCAACTGTGATTTGCCATTCCACACCAGGATTGGGCCGCGTGTCGACAACATCGATAAAGCCACCGATCCGCTCCATCTCGGACAGAATTGCTTCGACCGCTGCGGTCTGTTCGGCTGGGTTGTTTCCCAACACATCAAGGTTGATGGGTTTGCCGCCACCCGGCCCGCCTTGCGAGGTCTGAACTTGAACATCGATGCCGGGGATGAGCGCCATATCAGCGCGGATATCTTCCGCGATCTCGACCACCGGACGGCGTGTGTCCCACTCAGTCAGCTCAAGTTGCAGCGCACCGATCACGTCACCGCTTTCGTTTGATCCACCGGTACGGGCGTAAATGCTCGCGATCTCGTCATATGCGGCAAGCCGTTCCTCGACCTGGCGGACGAGTGCATCCTGTTCATAAACCGAGAAGTTGTCTTTCGCGCGCACTTCCACCTGCGCATAGTCCGGCTCGACTTCCGGAAAGAACGTCAATCCGTTGCCAAGATTGCCGTAGGCGACAAACGATCCCACCAAGGCAGCGACGGCCAGTGACAGTGTTGTCCAGGGCCTCAGGATCGACCATTCCAGCACACGCACGTAGGCACCCATGAACCCGGTCATCTTGCGCGGGTCGCCCTTTTCGGCGGCATAGAGTTGCGCCTTTGCCTTTGCGGACTGAGCCTGACGCTTGCCGATCAGACCGCCCACGACGGGAATGAAGACCAGCGCCATAAAGAGGGAGGCCGCAAGGGTGAATATCACTGTGATCGGCAGGAATTTCATAAACTCGCCGACGACACCCGACCAGAACAGCAGCGGAAAGAAGACGCACAACGTGGTGGCGGTCGACGCAATGATCGGCCAGGACATGCGCTTTGCCGCAGCAGCATAAGCCTCTTTCGGGGATTTGCCTTCATGCAGATAGCGGTCGGCCAACTCGACAGTGACAATCGCACCATCGACCAGCATCCCAACGACCAGAATGAGCGAGAACAGGACCACGATATTCATCGTGTAGCCCATGAAATAAAGACCGGCGACACCTGTCAGGAAAGCACCCGGGATCGCCAGACCCACGAGCAATGATGACCGCAGACCGAGGGCATAGACCACAACAATCATCACCAGGATAATCGCCGCGATTACATTGGCCTCAAGATCGGACAGCATTGATTTGACGGTTTCGCTTTCATCAAGCGTATAGCGGATTTGCACGCTCTCCGGCCATTCCTGCTGGGCCGTTTCGATAACAGCGCGAACCTCTTCAACAGTCTCGATGATGTTGGCCCCGACACGCTTCTTGATTTCGAGGGCTAGCGCGGGCTGGCCATCAATACGTGCAAATCCCGTGGGATCGACAAAAGTCCGCCGGATCGTGGCCACATCCGCAAAGGTGACGACGGTTTGGCCGCGCACCAGGACCGGTAGCTCCATGACATCTTCGAGGTCTTCAATCAGGCCTGGCACTTTGAGAACGACGCGACCTGCCTCGCTTTCGATTGCACCGGCGGCGATCAATTGGTTGTTGGCTGTAATGGAGTTGATCAGCTCGTCGAAGGTAATGTTGTAGGTTTCGAACACTGTCGGATCGATCAGAACCTCAAGCAATTCAGTCCGCTTGCCACCGACATCGACCTCAAGGACACCGCCGAGCGATTCAATATCATCCTGCAGGTCTTCTGCCAGCGCATTAAGTGTGCGCTCAGGAACGGGGCCCGAGAGAATGGCTGTCAGGATCGGGAACAGCGCTGTATTGATCTCTGTCACAATGACCGTCGCGTCAGATGGCAGTTCGCCTTCAACCTTGTCTGCGGCTTCGCGAACATCGTCCAAGGCGGTATCTGCATCAAATCCCGGCTCAAATTCGAGTTGCACGCTCGCGCGCCCTTCGCTGGCCGTCGTTTTCATCTCTCTCAATCCGGTGAGAGAGGCAAATTCAGCCTCCATCGGCTTGCCAAGCACATCTTCGGCGTCCTGCGGAGAAATGCCATCGACCGAAGCCGAAACATAAGCCACAGGTATTGGGATCTCGGGGTTGCTCTCCTTGGGGATTGCCATGTAGGCGACCGACCCCACGGCAAGCAGGAACACAAAAAGCAGCTGCGCCACCTTACTGCGATTGAATGCGGCATCGATCAGCGTATTCATTGGCCGGCCTCTGCGGTCATATCACTGCCTGCGTATTGCGGATTCACTCGATCGCCCGCGCTGACGAAGCCCTGACCGACGGTAATAATATCGGCCGTCTCGGGCAGACCAGTGATCCAGATACCATCTGTCTGCGCCCTGACAATCGCCACATCGGAGAACACAACACGATTGTCGGCATCCACAGTTTTGACGCCTAACTCGCCATTGGTACCAAGGGACAGGATTGCTGGCGAAATGAAGTGCCCACGTGCCTCGCCCGTCGGCAGGATCACACGCGCGCTCAAACCCGCAGGCATGCGGCTTTGCGGATTGTCGACGGTCACTTCGACGCGGAATGTCCGGGTCTGCTGATCAGCATTGCCGCCGATGAAGCTGACTTGTCCGACGCGCTCCTCGCCGGTGATGAACTGGACCTGTGCTGCTTGTCCGGTCTCGATCCGCGACAGAGCCTGCTGTGGCACCTGAATGACCACTGTCAAAGGATCGTTGTCGAGTACTTCGGCCACGATATCTCCAGCGTCGACAAACTCACCTTCATCCAAGGTAAGATCATTGAGACGACCGGCGAAAGGTGCGCGAATGATGGCGTTCTCAAGCTGTTCTTGCGCGGCGGTCAATGCGGCCTGAGCAGCGGCCTCGCCTGCACGTGCGCGCGAAACGCGATCTTCTGTCGCGACGCCCCGCTCCTGCAACGCCAAGGCGTTTTCCAAGTCGCGACGTGCCTGTTCAAGCTGGGTGCTTGCTTGTGTCACCTGTGCGGCAAACGTGTCAGAGGCGATCCGACCGAGTTCCTGGCCTGCCTCGACGAAATCACCGCGCGACGCATTGACGGACACCACTTGCCCCGCAGCCTCTGACTGAACACGCGCGAGCCTGTCAGGCTCTGATTGACCTTCGGCACTCAGCACCAGCTGAACGTCCTGCGCCTGTGAGGGTGTAACTGCAACGCTGATCGCGTCTGCTGTGATCGGGTCCGGTTCAGATGAAGCTTCTTCAGCGGTTGGTGCAACGAAGCCACTGCCCATCCACCCGATAAGAAGAAGCACAAGCAGTGCGGCGATCCACTTTGACCGGCCGGCGCCGCGGTCACTGTCAAATGAAAGCTTTCCTGTCAAATCAGGGGTCGTCTCGCCGCTCATAATACTGGTCCTTAAAATGCAAATCATCGACAAAACTGTCGCTGTTAGCGGGTAACTATGCCTCGCTGGCGCCATTTACTAGAGAATTGGCACGTTTTTTGACGGTAGGCGGTTTGCGCAGTTACAGTTGCCGGAGCTGATTTTTCTTGAGAATACCGATCAACATAACTTTTGTTTCCTGACGGTGCGCGCGGTGCACCGCATGCGCGGTTTCGGCGTCACCTGCCCGAATAGCCTCAAGGACCCGCCAATGATCATCGTTGGATTTGACCGGAAGCGGCCGCAGGTAAAGAGTGATCCGTCGGGCGCGCCGAACCTGATCGACAATCTGCTCGGTGACCCTGACGAGCCGCTGATTGCCACTTAGCGCCACCAAAGCCGCATGAAATGCATCATCTGCACGAGCCCATGCGATCAGGTCTTCGTCAGCAAGCGCGTGATCCATGTCGGCAATTGCCTGCGTTAGCGGTGAAAGCGCCATTTCATCCGGCTGGCGCGCAGCCGCCCCGGCCGCAGCGGCGCTTTCCAGCACTGTCAGCAACTCGTAAATTTCTTCCATGTCTTTCACAGAAATCGGAAGAACCCGCATCCCCCGACGAGGTTGAACGGTCACGAGCCCTTGCTGCTGCAAAAGCATCATCGCCTCCCTCACCGGCGTGCGAGACATGCCCAGACGCGCCGCAAGCTCACCCTCAAGATGATTGGAACCGGGTGCAAGATCACCAGCGAAAATCAATTCGCGAAGCTCGAAGGTCGCGGTTTCAGTCGCCGTCATTGCCTGAGCACCGTCTGTCATGCCAGTGCGACCCTGCATCCGCTTTCTGCGGATGCGTAAATCGCCGCTTCAATCTCAAGGACGCGCAGATACGTCTGTGCCCCGTTCTCAGGTTGGCGATCGGCTTCCAGCGCCATCACCACATGGTGTTGCAAGGCAAAGGTGCAATCACCCCCAAAGCCGTCAAACGTATTCGGCTCAAGAAGCATATCCTCCTGAAACGCACCGAATTTGCGGAAATGGACAGCACCGTCACCGGTCAATGACAACGCCCCATCTGTGCCCTCAATCAACGCCTCGCCCATCGTCCGGCGGGTGTTATCGGCTGCATGATCAAGGTTGCGGTTCGCATCAAGAACTGCACGGACACCGCGCTTGTGCGTGAAAATCACAAAGCCAGCATCCTCACCCGCAATCACAGGATTCACTTGCCGCAAATCTGCAAACACATGAGTGGGGTCACCGAACAAATAGCGGAAGACATCCACAAAATGCACACCCGTCTCGTGTATCAGGAACCGCGGCATTTCTCTGAAGTATGGTTGCCTTGAGAGATAGGCATCTTCGCCCTGCCCGTCCCCGGGCCGCAACCGAAAGGTGGCTTGAAGAACGTCCCCAATGAGCCCGCCATCGATTGATTGTTTTATTGCGCGGTACCATGGTTGAAATCGGAAATTCTCGTGGATGATCAGCTGCACACCTGCATGCTCTGACGCACTTACCATCGCACGGGCATCTTGCAGATCTGCCCCGAAAGGTTTTTGGCAGATGATCGTCTTGCAACCCGCATTGATCGCGTTATCCACAGCGGCGCGGTGTCCCGACGGTGGCAACACAATATCAAGGAGATCAGGTTTGGTTTCCGCAAGCATCGACTGCAGGTCGTCAAAAGCCGGTGCACCTTGACTGGCCTGCCGCGCCTTCACGATGTCCAGATCACAGACCCCAACCAAAGAGACCTGCGGGATACGCTGCCAACCGTCGATATGAAACTGACTAAAGTATCCTGCACCGACGCAAGCAACGCGAAGCAATGTCATTGCAGTGCACTTTCGATTGCAGATGCCACATCGGCCGTCGAGGCCTGCCCACCAAAGTCGGGTGTCGCCACTTCGCCCAATACGCTCACATCTTCGACGGCAGCCCGAAGTCTCATGGCATCAGCAAGCATTTCTGGATTCTCATGTGTCGTTGCGAGCCATTCGAGCATCATTGCTGCCGAGAGGATCATGGCCGTCGGATTGGCTTTTCCGAGGCCAGCTATGTCGGGCGCAGAGCCGTGACAGGGCTGAAAGACTGCGTGCTGCGAACCAATGTCAGCAGAGGGGGCCACACCCAATCCGCCCATCAGGCCCGCGCCAAGATCTGACAGAATATCGCCGAACATGTTTTCGGTGACCAGAACGTCAAACTCCCATGGCTTTTGGACCATCCAGAGCGCGGTCGCATCGACATAGGCATGGTCGCTCTTAATGCCTGGAAATTCCGCTGCCACCTCATCAAAAATCTGACGGAAAAAAGCAAATGCGCGAAACACGTTTGCTTTGTCGACACAGGTCACGCGCCCGACCCCTTCGCCGCGCGCTTTGCGTTGCGCTGCCAGTTCGAAGGCAAACCGGAAAAGGGCCTCGCTGGTCTTGCGCGTGATCACAAGCGTTTCGCGCGCTTCATCTTCACTGACTTTCCCTTTGCCTTGCGAGTAGAACAATCCTTCCGTGCTTTCCCTGATAAGGACAAAGTCGATCACTTTCCCCTCCGGCAGTTTGATTGGCGATAGATGCCCTTTCGCGACCCTGACTGGTCTGACACCAGCGAATAGCCCGAACTCTTTGCGGAGCGTAATCTGCGGTGAAATCTCGGTGCCGTCAGGATAGCGCACGTCAGGAAGACCCATGGCTGAGAGAAGGATCGCATCGCACTGCGCTGCAGTCGCGAGGCTTTCCTCGGGAAGGCTTTGACCGGTGCGGGCATAGTGTGCGGCACCAGCCGGTAGATGACGAAACGTGAGTGAGTAGTCTGAATGCTTTGTCAGTTGATTCAATATCTTGATGGTCGGCGCCATGATCTCAGGACCGATCCCATCACCCTCAAACACTGCAACGTCAAAGTCTTTTTGCATCGCAACTTTCCTCGCTGACTTCATCACTATAATGTATACATTAATGAATGCGTTAAATACAACATGAGTTAAGGTTTGTTCATCGAATGGTACTCATCCAAGCTCGGACAGGGAGGCGATCAACATGATTGCGGTATGTGTGACGCTAGAAATCAAGTCTGGCAGTATGGATAATTTCATGCCTCTCTTGCGGGCAAACGCCTCAACGTCGCTCGCACTGGAACGCGAATGCCATCGGTTTGACATCGCTACCGATAGCGAGCGGCCCGAATCTGTTTTTCTGTACGAGCTTTACACCGACAGATCAGCGTTTGAGGCACATTTGGCTAGCGCGCATTTTCTCGAATTTGACCGCGCGTCAGCTGACATGGTCGCCAAGAAAGACGTCACAATCTGGGGAAAGGTTGAGGAATGAAGCAATGGCAAGTTCACGCGATCAAATACGCCGACCGAAACGCGCGCACCCGCGCTGACAGCTTTATCTTTGACGACGATCACGGTGCGGCCCACGGCATGGATTACTTTATGTGGCTGCTCCGCTGTGAGGATGATGTCATCCTTGTCGACACTGGCTATGACAGCGCTGAAGCGGTGCGGCGCGACAGACCCATCAGATTGAATCCTGTCGAAGCTCTGGCCCCGTTCGGTCTCTCTCCAACCGATATAACCAAGGTTATCGTGACCCACCTGCACTACGATCACGCAGGCGGACTACATCTGTTTCCGAATGCAACACTGCATCTGCAAGCAGCCGAGATGGCTTTCGCGACCGGGCCATGCATGTGCCACGACACACTGCGTATGCCGTATTCCGCAGACCACGTGTGTGAGGCGATCAAACGGCTCTATGCTGGCAAGGTTGCCTTCTACGACGGCGACGCCGAAGTCGCAGAGGGTGTCACCGTGCATGCCATAGGAGGACATTCGCGCGGTTTGCAGTGCGTCCGGGTTTTGACCAGCGCAGGATGGCTCGTGCTGGCATCAGACGCTGCGCATTTCTACGAAAACTTTGAAAAGCGCAAACCTTTCCCGATTGTCGTCGATGTTGAGGCGATGCTTAAGGGATTTGAAACGCTCTACAGGCTGACATCATCGCCTGAATTGATCATCCCTGGGCACGACCCCCTTGTGCAAAGCTATTTTCCAAGTGACCTCGCACCTCACATCACGCGCCTGGACAGAGGGCGCAGTAAGTAGCCACGCACGAGCGTCCGGAGCAGAAGAAGACATTCGCGCGCATATCAGCGGTCGCCCGATCTGTCCAAACTGCGATTGGTTTTTTGCGGCGCTGCGTTCTGGACATTCATTTGCATTGACGTTGCAATGCAATCTGACGCGCAATCGCAATGAAACTGGCTCCATCTACCTATGGACGAACCTGAAATCCTGCCCTCCGGCACCGACGGTATCTTGGTCCGCTTCGCACGGCGCCTGTCGGATGACGCGAATGCCCAAGCGCTTGCATTCAAGGACCGGGTTGCCGCTGCCGGTGTCGAAGGCGTGACCGAGGTTGCATCGTCGCTTGTGTCGGTCCGGGTCGGTTTTGATCCCGAAAGAACCACCAGAGAAAAAATCACAAGTTCAGTCAGGAGCCTCCTGTCAGAGAAGTCGCCACTTGATACGGCTGAAAAACGTCTCTGGCGCATTCCCGTTGCTTTTGGACCTGATCATGCACCTCAGCTTGCCGAGGCAGCTGAGCTGGCTGGCGTCTCATCAGACGTCGCTATCAGGGAAATCTGCGACGCAAGGCTTCGCGTCATTGCGATCGGTTTCGCACCAGGGCAACCATATCTGGGTATGCTGCCGGAGCACTGGAATATTGCACGACAGACAGAGCTGACCGAAGGGCTTCCTAGAGGTGCTTTGATCACCGCTGTGCAACAACTGATCCTTTGGGCGGCGGATGCTCCGACGGGGTGGCGTCACATCGGACAGACGGCCTTTGAGGTCTATCGACCGGATGCTGATGCACCGTTTGCGTTCTCGCCTGGCGATAAAGTCAGGTTCGAGGCGGTCAGCGATAGCACAATGAATGACTTGCTTGCCAACAGTGGTCCCGATGGAGGCGCTACGCTTGAGGTGCTGGACTAGTGCCGAACCTTTCCATCATAGACGCTGGTCCGGGATTGACGGTTCAGGATCTGGGTCGCCCCGGATGGAAGGCATGCGGACTTTCGACGGGTGGTGCAGCAGACCGTCTGGCGCTCTTTGAGGCGGCGGCCCTGCTTGGCACATCAGCCGATGCGGCAGTCATCGAGATGATGGGCTACGGTGGCAATTTCAGAGCGGACGATGACACGCGCTTTGTTGTGACTGGCGCAGAGATGGCGGCCTCGCTTGGCGGTGAGGCGGTTTTGCCCAATACCGTTTACGTACTGCCTGCGGGCGAAATGCTGACGATCCGAGGGGCCAAGAAAGGTGTCTACGGTTATCTCGCTGTTGCCGGTGGCATTCAAACGGAACCGGTCATGGACAGCCGCGCCACTCATCTGACAGCCGCGATTGGTCGAAGGCTTCAGGGTGGCGACGTTCTTCCTATCGGAGCTGATCAAAGCAAGGTCGCACCATTCACGCATCTGCAGACAGAAGATCGGTTTTCTGGCGGGGTCATCCGCGTGATGGCCGGCCCACAGACCGACTTCTTCGCGCGCGCCACAATTGAACAATTTGCAAATACGGATTTTCTTCGCAGCCAACGCGGCAACCGTCAGGGTGTCCGGTTGAGCTATGAAGGCGACGCATTTGCTGTCGATGGCGGGTTGAACCTCGTCTCAGATCTGATCGTACCGGGCGATATTCAGATTGCAGGGTCGGGCGTGCCTTACATCCTTCTTGCAGAGTGCCAGACCATCGGGGGATACCCGCGGATCGGAAGCGTCATCCCTGAAGATCTGCCAAGGATCGCACAGGCTACGACCGGCACGCACTTCCGGTTCAGGTTCATCGACATCGCTGACGCCGATGCGACGGCCATTTCGGACACAGTTTTGCTGCGTCGGCTTTCCGCCGCCTGTAAGCCGCGCATCCGCGACCCCCATGACATTGCCGACTTGGCCAGCTACCAATTGATCAGCGGCACGACGGCAGGCGACGACCTCGAAGGAGTATAGGATGGCCCAATCTGTTGATCTGAACGCTGACATGGGCGAGGGCTTCGGTAGGTGGCGCATGGGGGACGATGCTGCCCTTCTGGAGATCGTTACCTCAGCCAACATCGCGTGTGGCTTTCATGCGGGCGATCCCGATGTGATGCACGCAACCATGAGCAACGCAGTCGCGCATGACGTAGGTATCGGGGCACACCCGGGTTTTGACGATCTGAAGGGCTTTGGTCGCAGAAAACTTCCTTTGCCGCACTCAGAGATAGCGAATGCGGTCGTTTATCAATTGGGGGCCGCTCAAGCCATGGCGCGACGTGCAGGCGGCCATGTCAGACACCTGAAACTCCACGGGGCTTTGTCCAACATGGCAGCTGTTGACCATGATCTGGCGAAGGCGTGCTACTCAGCCGCCCTCGCAGTCGATCCCGATCTGGTCATCATGGTGCTTGCCGCCACTGCGATGCAGGACGTTGTGGAAGACCTCGGTTGCCGCTGGGCTGGCGAAATTTTCGCAGATCGGGCCTACAACGACGATGCAACGTTGGTGGACCGCAGTTTGCCCGGCGCTGTGATCCATGATGCTCAGGTAGCAGGCCCACGCATTGCGCAGATGCTGAAGGCTGGGGCAATCATCTCCGAAAGTGGCAAGCATATCCCATGCCAGATTGATACCATCTGTTTACATGGGGATACGCCGGGAGCCGTTAAGATGGCGAGGGGCGTTCGGACGCACCTTGAAGCCGAAGGTATTCGCATTGCAAAACTCTAGCGAGGGATGATGGAACTCAACGCAGACTTCACGAAACGTGTGCTTGTGCATGCGGACGAATTGCGATGGACTGCCTCTCCGGTTCCCGGTGTAGAGCGCAGGATGCTCGATCGCATCGGCGATGAAATCGCGCGTGCAACATCAATCGTTCGCTACGCCCCTGAAAGCCGATTTTCTGCACACACGCATGACGGTGGCGAGGAATTCATTGTTCTAGAAGGGGTCTTTCAAGATGAACACGGCGACTACCCCGCTGGAACCTATGTGAGAAATCCACCCACGACATCGCACACACCCGGCGCAGAGAACGGCTGCACGATCTTTGTCAAACTCTGGCAGTTCGACCCGGAGGACCGCACGCAGTTTCGGCGTGATCTTGCAGATGGTCTCCTCCCCGAGGCCGATGGCGTGCAATACTCCCTTCTTCACGAGGATGCCCGCGAAACTGTCAGGTTCTTTCGACTTGAAGCCGGAGCTCAGGTGCAAGATTTGTCTGCGGGAGGCGCGGAAATGTTGATCATTGGCGGAGAAGCTGAGGAGAGTGGCGACACCTTGCGCAAGCACAGTTGGCTGCGTTTGCCTGTTGGACACGCTTTAAACTTGGTCGCGGGTCCGCAGGGCGCTGATATCTGGATAAAAACAGGGCATCTTCCTTTTGCTAAAGCGCCTGCAGTCTAAACATCAAGCGCGAAATCCTTCGGGAATCCTATCCACGCCATCAAGCAATAAATCCGCCAAGACCTCACCCACTTTGGGGGCCATGCCAAATCCGATCTTGAATCCCCCGTTTGCTATGAATTCGCCATCTTTTTGAGGGTGTGCTCCAAGCACTGGTGCGCGGCTCTTACTGCGGGGCCTGACGCCGGCCCAACGGGCAATCACTGGCGCATCAGACAAGATGGGGAAGATATCTCTCACCCGCGCAATGACATCTTCAAGCTGGGAATCTGTTGCGGTAGGTGATGCAAACTCACGCTCGGATGTCGATCCGACCGCCACTGTTCCATCAAGATGCGGGATGATGTGAAGCGCTTCCGCAAAGAGTTGGGGCTTGCCTGAAGCGTCGAAGTCCAAGAGTGCCGCCTGCCCTTTCACGCCATTGCCTCCAACCTCTTTCATGCCGTCCCAACCCGTCGCCCAAACGACTTTTCCTTCGCATGCTGCGTCTGTCGTTATTTCTGCGCCCAGCGCCATGACAGCTTTTGCCAAGGTCCTCGTCGCGCGCCGTGGCTGTATCAACGCCGAAAGCGTATCACGCACAACAAGGCCGGTGGCAGATGGCGGTATCCAATCCTCATCGCTTGTGGGGACAACCTGCCAGACGGCCCGTCCTTGCCACAGCTCTTTTGCGCCCTCGGCCCTTGCTCTCGCTAGTGCAACTGCTCTTTCATCGGCAAGCGGTTGGAGCCGCCCGGACCGCAGATATCCAGTGTCGTCTCCTGCGAGGCGGCCCACTTCTGCCCAAAATGCTTCGGCCATGATTAGGCTTTCAAACTGGAAAGCTTTCTTGTCGTTCCAGTTTTCTGGCACATGCGGGGCCAAGGCGCCGACCAAACCACCGCTCGCGCCGGCAGCGACACCATGAGGGTCAATCACACGCACGACTGCGCCGCGCCGTGCGCAGGCATAGGCGACGGAAAGACCAAAAACTCCGGCCCCCAACACCGTGATATCTGCCGTTGCCATTCTCTTTCCTTCCGCCCAAAGATGAAACAGACTTAAGGCAGGCGGGTATGACAGACCAGAGAGCAACGATCGACTGGCGCGACGGCGTTCCGATTGCACGCAATTTCGATGATCCATACTACTCTCTGGACAATGGTCTGGCAGAGACGCGACACGTGTTCCTGAACGGCAACGACCTGCCCGCGCGTTTTGCCGGTGGCTTTCACATTGCCGAGCTCGGTTTCGGCACTGGTCTGAATTTTCTTGTGTCTTGGCACGCGTGGGAGACGTCAGGAGCAGACGGGCATCTGACATTTACCTCTTTCGAAGCCTTCCCAATGCGTGAGGCTGAAATGGCAAAGGCGCTGGCTCATTTCCCGGAAATTGCGCCCTATGCTGATCGGCTATTGCTTAACTGGCCGGCACTGGCAGAACCGGGTGCCCTATCCGAGAATGTGACCCTAAACGTCGTCACAGGAGATGCGCGCGAAACTGTGCCTGCATGGCGCGGCGAAGCAGATGCGTGGTACCTTGACGGGTTTTCTCCGGCGAAGAACCCTGAACTTTGGGAACCTCAACTGATGCAAGCGGTCTTTGCACACACAAAAGCAGGCGGGACGGCTGCAACCTACAGCGCTGCAGGCCATGTCAGGCGCGCACTTGAACACGCAGGCTACGATGTCACCCGCAGCGCAGGGTTTGGCCGCAAACGCCACATGACAACCGCCAGGCGACCCGATGCAGAATAACCAGCGCCTAGGCATCCTGTTGATGACGGCAACGACCTTTGTCTTTGCGGTGCAGGACGGGATTTCGCGGCATCTTGCCGAGAACTACAACGTCCTGATGATCGTGATGATCCGCTACTGGTTTTTTGCAGCATTCGTGATCGCGATCGCAAAACGCCAAGCTGGGTCTATTCGCGCTGCTGCCGCGACCTCACAACCGCTGTTGCAAATCACCCGCGGCACTTTGCTGGCCTTGGAAATTTGTGTGATGGTCAGTGCCTTCGTCCTGTTGGGCCTTGTTGAAAGCCATGCGATCTTTGCGTGCTATCCGCTGTTGATTGCCGCGCTTTCCGGACCTGTCTTGGGTGAAAAGGTTGGCTGGCGCCGCTGGGTCGCCATCGGAATCGGCTTTGTGGGTGTTCTGGTCATCCTACAGCCGGGTTTGGCGGTTTTCGCCCCTGCTGCCATTGTACCGCTTGTTTCGGCGTTGATGTTCGCACTCTATGGTCTTTTGACACGCTATGCTGCGCGCAAGGACACCACAGCGACCTCCTTTTTCTGGACGGGGGTCTCTGGCGCTGTCGTGATGACAGCCATCGGCGCTTGGTACTGGGAGCCAATGACAGCCAGAGATTGGGGGTGGATGGCTGCCCTTTGCGTCACGGGTGCTTCGGGCCACTGGCTCCTGATCAAGACCTACGAGGTGGCAGAGGCTAACGCCGTCCAACCTTTCGCATACCTGCAATTGGTCTTCGCAAGTGCTATTGGCATCCTTCTGATGGGTGAGACACTGCGCCCGAATGTGGCGCTTGGCGCGGCAATTATCGTGGGCGCAGGTATCTTTACGCTGCTACGCTCGCGCAAAGCCGCCTAGTTGTCGGCGCGTGCTGTCGGTCGAACCTGAGTGATATTTTCTTCCAAAGACGCTGGCCTCGCGATGGGGCGCAAGACGGGCTTCTCCCCCAGAAGCAACCGCGTGAATTGCACGGAGCCGGTTTGTCCACTCAGGCGCGCCTGATAGATCGGCAAGCTTTCAGTTACCCGCATGACGTAATTTCGTGTTTCGCGGAAAGGGATGTGTTCGATCCAGTCGATCACGTCCATTTCGCGCAATCGCGGATCGCCACGTTCTGCCATCCAGGTTTTCGGACGGCTTGGGCCAGCATTGTAGCCAGCAGCGATCATCACGGGGGTCGGACCAAATTCCTCGGTGAGGTAGGCAAGGTAGGCTGACCCAATACGGGCGTTATACTGCCAGTCAGCGGTCAGGCGCGACCGCGAATAAGGCAGACCCAAATTCCCGGCGACCTCTTCTGCGGTGCGTGGCATAACCTGCATCAGCCCCAAAGCGCCCACCGGACTACCGATCGTCGTATTGAACTCGCTTTCGCGGCGCGCGATCGACAATGCCAGTGCAGGATCAACCGGCAAATCCATCTCAGCCAGATCGTGAATCGGAAAATAGATCGTCGGTATCAGAATGCCCCGTGTGACAGCAGTCTTCGCCAAAAGCAGGGTGTAATACTCCTCGTCAATCTCACTGAGGTATGCGCCAAGCTGCCCGATGCTTTCGGCATCAAGCGTGCGACCCAAATGCGCGAAAAAGGTGACGGCGGCCCCTCTTTCGCCGCCCGCCAAGAGGATCAGCGCTGCTCGGACGATCTCGTCGTCAAAGACAGATGCGCCACGCCAGTCAATTTCGGCGCCTGCCAAAGCGGGATCAAGCGGGCGACCAATCTTTTCGGATGCGAGTAGGCCATAGAAGCCAGTCTGGTGATCTGCTGCAGCACGATACGCTCTGACAGCCTCATCCAGATTTCCTTTGGTTTCATAGGTGCGCCCGAGCCAATAATGCATGCGTCCCAGCGAAATAGGGCTGTTTGATGCAGCAAGCGCCGCTTCAAAATGCTGCCGCGCCGCGTCGGGATCACCAAGATACGTCAGGGCAATATAGCCCGCCAACCATTCCAGATCAGTAAAGCTGGTACCGTCTTGCAGAAAATGCTGAGATGCGAGGCGATAGGCCTGCGTGGCCCTGCCTTCGCGCATTTCCCAACGCGCCAGCACGCGTCGCCATCCTGACCATCTGAAAGGCTCACCCATAGCCTCTGCGCTCGTGGACCGTTCCAGTAACATCGCAACGGCTTCGCTCCATTCGCCGCGTCCAGCAAGCCATGAGTATCGGTCATACGCGAAGCCAGCCGTTTGTCGCAAAGCTTCCGGCACCTTGCCGACCCGCTCAACAAGATCGCCGGCGCGTGTCACGTAGCCAATCCTTGCTTCGGTCAGCGCCCGAAGGTCATCGCCAAGCAGGGGCAACATACGCTGCGTTTCTGGCACCCGTGACCGCCAGAGCAATTCATCGACGCGGGCACCGTGCCAAGGCTCCAAGAGCGTGCCGAAAGCCTGTACCATGGCATCGTGGCCGCTTTCCGACAGGCGGAGATTGATCCACGCCTCGCGAAGAACGGCACGTGCCGCATCATCATTACCCATGGCGAAATACGCCTGCGCCAGCCTTGCAGCCCCTTCACCGGTCCGCGGCTTGTCGTCAGCAAACCATGCGATAACGTCTGCGGCATTCTGCGCCTCGCCTATCGCGCGCTCAGAGGCGGCACGGATCTGACTGTGTCCTGGCCAATCTGGCTTCGCCGCGAGAAACGCCTGATATTCGGCAAATGGCGCGTCACCGGCTCTGAGTCGGAGCCAATCAAGAACATCTCGGGTGATGGGGTCAGCGCTCGCCGCGCGTTCATAGGCCACGTCCCAGCCGTCATCGGCAGCCGAAATCGCTGCGATGCTACTTTGTGAAACTGTCTGTGCCCCTGCGGCTGTCGACACGACAAAGCCGAGGACAAAAAGTCCGAAGATTCTCATAGCCTGCTCATATTTGGTTTGCCTCTCAAGGTAGCGGGACGGGTCCGAGTAGCAACTCACAATCCTGTCGGTCGGCGGAATCCTGACTGAAACCGGACAAAGACAGGGGCTTGTAGGATTTGCGTTTGCGCCCTAGTGTCCGCGCGATTTTCAAATGGCCGATTGGGGCCAGCAACACAAAGGAAGCGTGCCATGTTCAAGGGATCTCTCCCCGCTCTCGTCACGCCGTTTACGAACGGCCAAGTCGATGTTGCCGCGCTCAAAAAACTTGTGAACTGGCATATCGAGCAAGGCAGCCACGGGCTTGTACCTGTTGGCACGACCGGCGAAAGCCCGACCTTGAGCCATGAAGAGCACGACCTCGTGGTCGAAACTGTGATTGCTGAAGCGAACGGTCGCATTCCGGTCATTGCGGGCGCTGGTTCAAACAACACCGCTGAGACGGTGCGACTGGTGAGCGCTGCAAAGGCTGCTGGTGCCGACGCTGCACTGGTTGTGACGCCATACTACAACAAGCCTACCCAGCGTGGCTTGATTGCGCATTTCACGGCGGCGGCCGACTGTGGATTGCCGATCATTATTTACAATATCCCGCCGCGTTCAGTCATTGATATGACGCCAGACACGATGGCGGAGCTTGCAAAACACGAAATGATTGTCGGTGTGAAGGATGCAACAGCGGACCTGTCCCGCGTGCCGGCGACACGACAACGTTGCGGTACCGATTTTGTCCAGCTGTCCGGAGAAGACGCCACCGCACTCGGATTCAACGCGCATGGCGGTCAAGGGTGTATCTCTGTCACCGCCAACATCGCGCCGAAGCTGCTTGCCGCGTTTCAGGAAACGACGCTGTCAGGCGACTTTGCATCCGCACTGACCCAGCTCGACCGGCTGATGCCATTGCACGAAGCGGTCTTTACAGAACCGGGCGTCGCAGGTGCCAAGTATGGTCTGTCACTCTTGGGGCTTTGCAGCGATGAGGTCCGGTCACCCCTGACCCCGCTCACCGACGCGACCAAGGAAAAAATTCGCCTCGCAATGGTCCACGCGGGTCTCCTGAACTAATCAATTGCAAAAAGGGCGGGACTGCTCCGCCCTTTTTCAAGTGCCGCCGGGTTCAATCGGACTGAACCACGCGTTGTTCAGCCGCCACAGTCCGAACGCTAGCGGGATCGCTGCAAGCCCGCCGACCACATAGGCCAGCGGCTGGTCGTAGAAGCTCTCGAACATTTGTGTATAGGCATGGATACCGGCAAAGGTCATTGCTGCGTTAAAGAGCCCACGCTGGTTTTTGAACGCGGCAAACGCAATGATTGCCCCGAGCGCCAGAGCCCAGCCGATTGCAAAAGCGCCTTCTCCGATCACAAGCGCGCGCGCTTCAAACGCTTCGACAGCCTGCCGGTAAGCGGCCCAATCGCCTTCGAAAGCACTGCGATCTGCCCTCGGGCCCCAGATATGACTGCCCACCACGTCACCCCAGAGACTGCCAACCAACGCGCAGAGGTTTGCCACAAGGAATGCCATCACCATCAGCACGCCAGCTTGTCGTCTGACCAGCGCAGCCGAGCCGTTCATCCACCACAGACACAGGACGATCAAGACCGCCATCTGCAAGATCGACAGCGTTGGTTCTGGCGAATAGAAGACATAGGCCGCATGAAAATAGTATGTGCCTGTATCCAGCATCTGGGCGAAGGGAACGATTGAAAGAGCCGTCAAGAAGCGCTGATCAAGGAGCAAGCCCAGTCCGATGAGAAGAAGCGTGGCGTAAAGATTGACGATCGGCATGGGCCAGCCTGACAGTTCAAACTGATCTGCTGCCAGATAAAGACCGACAATGTGCATCACCATTCCCATGAGCAGTGCCGCGCCATAGGCAAACCGAAGCTGGGCGTGACCCGCGACAAAGTGCCAGAAGAAAATGGCGGAAATGCCTGCACCTAGCAGCAACAGCCATGGACCCGAGGTCTCACGCATTTGATTTGCAATCTCAAAGCCGCTTCCTGCTATGAGCATGCCCGCACCGATCAGTGCGCTCGCGTTCCCGAGCATGCGGTAAACGCTGTCTGTGAAACTCAAAATCGTCAGACCACTGACAAGGAAAAGCCCACCGCAAAGTGCGACCGCCATTGGTGTCCGCAAAAACAAGACAAGACCAAGGGTTGCTGCGATAATCCCGCCAATCAGCAGCACATTGACGCAAAGCGCAATCATAGCGCTTCTTGCGCGTGCTTTGATCTCAGCGGCCTGGCTTTCGGTGATGATCCCGTCGGCTGTCAGCCGTTGCGTGTCAGCGACATAATACACTCGCTGCTCTCCTCTCCATCTCTTTCCCGAGCGGCATGAACAGTGCCCGGTTGGGTGCCCCTATAGCCTCAGCCAATCTGGCGCAAAATCAAGACGCTGACAGCCGCCGAACTCTGCCGCGCGCGCCAGTTCTTTTCGCAACGCAGTCATGCGACCATCACCGATCTTGACACCGTCCTCTGGCCAAAACGCGCGGACCACCAAGGTCTCTGCATCACGCTTCATGTCGATCCGTCCAATCAGCCTCTCGCCTTGCATCATCGGGAACACGTAATAGCCGTAACGGCGTTTTGGTGCCGGCACGAAAATCTCGATCCGGTAGTGAAATCCGAACAGTCTTTCGGCGCGTTTGCGGTCTCTCAATGCCGGATCGAAGGGAGAAAGGATACGGATGCGTGATACAGGGGTCGGTGCAGGACGATCCAGGAGATCAGGCCATGCGAATGAACGGCGCAGCTTTCCGTCGACCATCTCGATATCGACGGCCATGATCCGCCCTTGCGCCAGCGCCTCGTGACACCAGCGTTTTGCTTCATCGGGCGTGACATGATCCCAAAATGCGGCGAGCTCACCACTGGTCGCAAAACCCAAACGGTCCAGCGCACCTGCACAGCACCAGTCGATGGTGTCAGGGATGTCATGGCGACGATTGAGATGCTCAGGCGGTATAACGCGCTCGGTCAGATCATAGACCTTCGTAAAACCGGCCCTGCGCACGACCGAAATTTCCCCACTGCGCCAAAGATACTCCAAAGCTGTCTTGGACGGATGCCAATCCCACCAGCCGCCTGAGCCGCGGCTTTCGTCGGTTCCCACATCGCCGGACGTACAGGCACCATGATCGGCAATCTGACGGAGCACATCGTCGATCTTGGCTGTGAAATCACCACGACGCCAGTCCTTCCAGCGCGACTCCATGCGCGCGGCGTCACGCGCAAAACGAAGACGCCAGTATGCGAAGCTTTCGATGGGGATCGTTGCCGCATCATGTGTCCAGTGTTCAAAAAGCTTGCGGTCGCGATGGAGCAAGTTCTGCAGCGCCTCTGGCCTATAGCGCTGCCGACGTGACCAAAGAATTAAGTCATGCGCCCGTGCGAAGGTGTTGACGCTGTCCAGTTGCACAAACCCCAGATCATCAATCACGGCCTTGAGATCGCTTGTGCGGCCGGTTCCCGATGGGCGCTCTCTCAGACCGTGTTTATCCAAGAAGATCCGGCGCGCTTGCGCATTTCTGATGATGGGAACGTTCACGTCGCGGTCTCTTCCGCCGCAATCTGCTGGAGCCTGAGCTGGCGCAAAGTCTCGACCATGGCGGCTGTCACCAGCCCGATATTCAAAAGCCCATTGAGTGCAGCCATGCCACCAAGCAAGCGCCACTCGATTGGCAACAATATGTCACCGAACCCCAACGTCGTGAATGAGACGAGCGAAAAATAGACCGATGTCTCAAGCGTTGGGAAAACACCCAGCAAGAGAAACGTGAGCGCCCACATCCAGACCGCAATCGTCATCTGAACCAGGACCCAAAGCGCAGTGAGACAAAGCACCATAATCAGCTTAGGACGGTGCGGGGCACGGGTCAGCCAAGGACGCAACCGCGTCACGCGTAACTCAAACAACCAGAAACTCATTCCCGCAATAAGGACCGACGAAACTAGTAGCAGACTGCCGATTGCTATTTGCACCAGCATCGTTTCCTCCCTCCCGCGGCCGTACAACCCCTTGTCCCACCGGCAGCCTTGGCATATCTCTGCGCAACTATGGCCAAGAAACCGGAAAACAAAAACTACAAAGTGGTCGCCGAGAACCGGCGCGCGCGTTTTGATTATGCGATTGAGGACGATCTGGAAGTCGGCATTGTCCTGCATGGATCCGAGGTCAAATCCCTGCGTGAAGGTCAGTCGAATATCGCCGACAGCTACGCCTCGGTCGATGACGGCGAACTCTGGCTCACGAACGCTTACATCGCACCATACGACCGGGCAATGTTCACCCATGAAGAACGGCGCAAACGCAAACTTCTGGCGAGCAAGCGCGAAGTGGCAAGGCTCTGGAATGCAACGAAGCGCGAAGGTATGACGCTTGTCCCGCTGGTGATGTATTTCAACGACCGTGGATTGGTGAAGCTCAAGATCGCGACTGCCAAAGGTAAGAAGACACACGACAAACGCGAAACGCAGGCCAAGCGTGACTGGGGTCGCCAGAAGCAAAGGTTGCTCAAAGAGCATTAACTCTTTCAAGGCTGCGGCGCGCCAAAGCTGCACACCAAGTGAAACCTCATAAATCAAGGATACCTTCCGCCACGGCGCTTGTTTTGCAGGCGTGTGCGCGTTAGGGCTGGCAGCAGTGATCCTTGGAGGTGAAGATGACACCAGTCCAGACAGAAGATGATCCCAAGACCCTCGTCAGTACGGCTTGGTTGTCAGCCCACCTGAAAGACCCTGACCTGCGCATTTTTGATGCCTCTTGGTATCTGCCCGATATGAACCGCGATGCCAAAGCAGAGTATGCAGCCGGCCACATCCCTGGCGCCCGCTTCTTTGACATTGATGAGATCAGCGACCATCGCTCAGAGCTGCCGCATATGGCGCCACCAGTCGAAAAATTCATGTCACGCATGCGCGCGATGGGTGTGGGTGATGGACACCAAGTCGTTGTCTATGACGGTGCCGGCCTGTTTTCAGCGGCACGGGTATGGTGGCTCTTTCGATTGATGGGTCAACGCAATATCGCTGTTCTGGACGGCGGACTGCCGAAATGGACATCCGAGGGACACCCGGTCACAACTGATGCACCCGTCATCCGCGACCGGCATATGACTGTGAAATTTGACGGCAAACGCACACGCGATGTGACCGATGTGGCGCGCGCGGCAAAGCTTGGCGACCACAGCATCATTGACGCCCGACCGCCTGCCCGTTTCAGGGGTGAGGCACCAGAGCCGCGCGAAGGGCTACGTGCAGGGCATATCCCGGGCTCCAGAAATGTATTCTTCAAAGACCTTTTGAATGAAGACGGCACGATGAAAGCCCCCAACACGCTGCGAACGATCTTCAAGGATGCAGGTGTCGACCTACAAAAACCCGCGATCACAACTTGTGGGTCAGGTGTCTCCGCAGCAGTCCTTTCACTTGCACTCGAACGAATCGGCAAAACCGATCACGCGCTTTATGATGGCTCATGGTCCGAATGGGGCATGTACGCCGACCTTCCAATCGCAACCGGAGCGAACTGATGCTTGAAAATCTCTCTGCACAGCCTGCCGATAAAATTCTGGCACTGATGGCCACTTTCAAGGCCGATCCAAGATCGGACAAGGTGGATCTTGGTGTTGGTGTCTACAAGGATGCCACAGGCAACACGCCTGTCATGCGGGCCGTCAAGGAAGCGGAGCGTCGGATTCTCAATGACCAAAAGAGCAAAGCCTATGTCGGCCTTGCTGGTGATCCTGATTTCAGCGCGGTGATGAAGGACCTCGTTCTTGGCGACAGTGTTGCACAGGAACGCGTCGCGGCCGTCGCCACACCTGGGGGTACAGGCGCTATTCGTCAGGCATTGGAGTTGATCCGCATTGCCGCGCCGCAGGCAACGGTTTGGCTTTCGAACCCGACATGGCCCAACCATCCGTCCATCATCAAATACCTCGGTATGAAGACGGCAGAGTATCGCTATTTCGATAGCGCGACGCGTGGTGTGGACTTCAAGGGCTTGCTTGAAGATCTCGAACAGGTGGCTGAAGGCGATGTGGTCCTGCTGCATGGCTGTTGCCACAACCCAACGGGTGCGAACCTCACCTATGATCAAATGTCTCAGGTCATTTCACTGATGCAAAAGAAGCGCGCGGTGCCAATGGTCGATATCGCCTACCAAGGATTTGGTGACGGCTTGGCTGAGGATGCGGTGGCGACCCGTCAGATCGCAAGCAGCTTTGATAACTGCTTGGTCGCGGCGAGTTGTTCCAAAAACTTCGGGATTTACCGCGAAAGAACCGGCATCCTGATGGCAATTGCCAAGGACGCCGATCAACAGGCGCTCGCGCAACAGAACCTGGCATTTCTGAACCGTCAGAATTATTCCTTCCCGCCCGATCACGGTGCAAGGGTTGTCACGACGATCCTTCAGGACCCGGAATTGCGGGCCGATTGGGAAGCGGAACTGGAGGAAACACGCAACAGTATGCTGGCACTCCGACAGCAGCTTGCCGATGAATTGCGCAGACTGTCCAACAGCGACCGCTTTGATTTCCTTGCCGATCACAGAGGCATGTTCAGCCGCCTCGGGACATCGCCAGAGATGGTAGAAAAGCTGCGCGCAGACCATGGTATCTACATGGTCGGCGACAGCCGTATGAACATTGCCGGATTGAACGCCAAGACCGTCCCGGTCCTTGCCAAAGCTATTATCGACGCAGGCATCTAGTCGGCGCGATGCCTTATTGGTGCAGACGCAGCATGCCGATGCTGCGTCTGCGAAAAGATGCTTGCGATGCATCAAGCAATAATCTATCAGACTGGCGACCCTTGACGAAATAATCATACGCAAAGGATGTAGTATGTCTTTCCGCCTGCAACCGACACCGCCCGCCCGTCCAAACCGCTGTCAGTTGTTTGGACCGGGATCAAACACCAAGCTCTTTGAAAAGATGGCGGCAAGCGCTGCTGACGTGATCAATCTTGACCTTGAGGACAGTGTCTCGCCGTCTGATAAGGATGTCGCGCGTGCGAATGTCATCCAAGCCATCAACGACGTGGACTGGAACAGCAAGTACCTGTCGGTCCGCATCAATGGCCTTGATACACCGTACTGGTACAAAGACGTCGTTGACGTAATGGAACAGGCAGGCGACCGAATTGACCAGATTATGATCCCCAAAGTGGGCTGCGCTGCTGACGTTTACGCAGTTGACGCGCTTGTCACCGCGATTGAGCGCGCGAAGGGCCGCACGAAGCCAATCACCTTTGAGGTCATTATCGAATCTGCGGCAGGTATTGCCCATGTCGAGGAGATTGCCGCCAGCAGCCCACGGATGGCAGCGATGAGCCTTGGGGCAGCCGATTTTGCTGCTTCAATGGGAATGCAGACAACTGGCATCGGAGGCACGCAGGAAAATTACTACATGCTGCACAGGGACACCCGTCACTACTCCGATCCTTGGCATTGGGCACAAACTGCGATTGTTGCAGCGTGTCGGACGCATGGCGTGTTGCCTGTCGATGGCCCATTTGGCGACTTCAGCGATGACGAAGGATATCGCGCACAGGCCCGCCGTTCCGCAACGCTTGGTATGGTTGGGAAATGGGCGATCCACCCTAAACAAATCGCTTTGGCCAATGAAGTCTTTACGCCTTCTGAGGAAGCTGTTGCCGAGGCACGGGAAATCCTTGCTGCAATGGAAGATGCCAAAGCTCGAGGCGAAGGCGCGACCGTCTATAAGGGTCGTCTGGTCGACATCGCTTCGATCAAGCAGGCGGAGGTCATCGTGCGCCAGTCCGAGATGATTGCAGCCAGCTGAATTTCAATAGTGGCTTGAAGTTGGGGCGCCCCTGATTAGGGGGCGCCCTTTATCGTTCCCAGACCCTGCTGGCGTTGCAACCCGTCCAGCCATGCGCCATATATCCTAGACAGAATATACAAGAGTTGGCCGCGAATGACGCAATACCTCGACTTTGAAAAGCCACTTGCCGAAATTGAAGGCAAAGCTGAAGAACTCCGCGCGATGGCACGCGAGAATCCGGAAATGGATGTTGAGAAAGAGGCAAGTGCGCTTGATAAGAAGGCCGCCGATCTTCTGAAGTCGTTGTATGCCGATCTGACGCCTTGGCGGAAATGTCAGGTTGCGCGCCACCCACAGCGCCCACATTGCAAAGACTATATCGACGCGCTCTTCACCGAGTTTACTCCGCTCGCCGGTGATCGGAATTTTGCCGACGATCTGGCCGTGATGGGCGGCTTGGCGCGTCTGGACGGGCAGCCTGTGATGGTTATCGGGCACGAAAAGGGTGATGACACGAAATCGCGGATTGAACGGAACTTCGGAATGGCCCGACCAGAAGGATACCGCAAGGCGATCCGGCTGATGGAACTGGCCAATCGCTTTGGCATCCCGGTGATTACACTGGTCGATACACCAGGCGCATACCCTGGAAAGGGCGCAGAGGAACGCGGCCAATCTGAGGCAATCGCGCGTTCGACCGAGAAATGCTTGGAACTAGGCGTCCCTCTGATCAGCGTTGTCATCGGTGAAGGTGGGTCAGGCGGTGCAGTCGCATTTGCAAGTGCCAACCGCGTCGCCATGCTTGAGCACTCGATCTATTCGGTGATCAGTCCTGAGGGATGTGCCTCTATCCTTTGGAAGGACGCTGAAAAAATGCGTGAGTCCGCTGAGGCGCTGCGCCTGACGTCAAAAGACCTGCATGAACTCGGTGTGTGCGACCGGATCATTGAAGAGCCCGAAGGTGGCGCTCATCGCGACAGAAGCGCTGCGATCAAGTCTGTTGGAGATGCACTGTCCCAGATGCTGAACGAATTGCGCGATCTGTCCCCCGAAAAACTCCGTTCGGACCGTCGGTCAAAGTATCTCTCTTTGGGATCCAAAGGTCTGGCCGCATAATTTTGCGTCTCATTGCGCGGCATTGGCAGCTTTTGGTTCTGACGGGCCTTGTCTTCCTGTTCTGGCAAACGCCAGTCCTGGCTCCACTCAAGATACTCATTGTCTTCTTTCACGAGGCTGCGCATGCAGTCGCGACCATTTTAACTGGCGGTGAAGTCGTCAGTCTCAGCGTCTCGGCGGATCAGGGCGGCTTTGTTCTCAGTCGTGGCGGAAATCGGTTCCTGATTTTGAACGCAGGCTATCTGGGCTCGCTCGTGATCGGCATTGGGCTCTTGCTCGCAGCAAGCAAGAGTGCGGCGGACAAAGCGATAATGGCCGCGCTTGGCGTTCTCATGCTCGTTATCGGTGGACTTTACGTGCGTGATGCCTTTGCGCTGGTGTTTACAATCGGTGTCGGGGTGATGATGCTGCTTTCTGCACGGTTTCTTGCGCACGCCGCAAACGACCTGATCCTGCGCGTCATCGGCTTAACGAGCATGATCTATGTGCCCTTTGACATCTTCAGCGACACGATTTTGCGGTCCAGCCTGAACTCCGACGCAAGAATGCTCGCGACAGAGTTCGGCGGCACAGCGCAGCTATGGGGAACGGTTTGGATTGTGGCGAGCCTTGGCGTGATCTTTTGGGCCATCAAGCGCCTGATCGGCAGCCGCAGTAATGTGCAGATCCGTTAGTCACCACATCGTCTTTTCGGCGCGACCGGCCCATTCAGCGTCATATGTCTTACCGTCAAAACCATCTTCCTGTTCGGTCAGTATCTCACCGACCGTTGGCAGGTCTTCAGGTGCAGTGTCTCCGCCCCAGAGGTTTGCGCGCATCATAGCGCGCGCGCATTGGGTGTAGATCTCTTTTATCGTGATCACGGCAACACTGCGCGGGACACGACCACGATCATTGAAACGTCCGATCAATTCGGGATCGGTCGACAATACGGCGTGACCGTTGACACGCACCACGTTGTTGGACCCGGGGATCGCAAACATCAGACTGATCCTGCCGTCTTCGACGATGTTGCGGAGCGTATCTATCCTGTTGTTTCCACGCCAATCAGGCAGCAGAAGCGTTTTGACGTTCAACTCCTGCACAACAGGACCATCATCACCGCGGGGGCTGCCATCTGTCCCTTCGGGCCCGACAGTAGAAACCACACAGAACCGCGAAGCCATGATCCATTTGCGATAGAGCGGTGTCAGCTGTGACACAACCTTGATGAGTGAGGCTTTCCCAGGTTGGCCGTAGAGCGCCTCGAGCGTGACAACATCGCGGATAATGTGATCACCCATCAAACCCTGCCTCCTTGTTCAGGCGATCAGAGGCGGTTTCGATTTGCTCTTCGAGCCGCGCCATAAAATCTGCAACCTCGAGTCCCGGTTCGATCTTTGGCAAGAATTCAAATACCGCGGTGCCCGGCTTTCGCATGATGCCGCGCTTGGGCCAGAAAACGCCAACATTGGTGGCAACAGGCACGACCGGCTGCCCCAGTTCACGGTAGAGCGCTCCAGTCCCGATCTTATAGGGCGCTTTGACACCCGGAGCGATGCGGGTTCCCTGCGGATAAATGATCAACTGGCCAGGGTGAGCGTGACCGGCTTTCACGTCAGAGACCATTTTCTTGATGGCCTGACCACGCTTGCCACGGTCAACCGGAATACATCCGATCCGCAAACCAAACTGACCCACAATAGGCGCATACTTCAATATGGCCTTCATAATGAATTTTCCGCGCGGGACCGCGCCATAAATCATCAGCACGTCAAAGAAACACTGATGCTTCGGTGTCACCATGCACTCATACGTCGGCGGCTCGCCCCTGATCTCGGTTTTCAAGCCGATCATCCAGCTGGCAGCCCAGCGGATATGACGGCAATAGGCGTGACACGCGGCGACCGCCCCGTCAGAAGAAATAATCGCAGGGATAAGATAGACGATCCCGAACACCAGCACGCAAAGATACATATACGCGTTGAAGAGCAGTGACCTGATCCACTGGATCGCATCTTTCATGTCATTTCCTTCAATTTGCCAAATGCGGCAGTTCGGGTCGCAGCAAATGCCACGATGCCTGACAAAAGCGGAATGACCAAGAGCCACAACCACTCAAACCCTGCAAACCCGACACCAAGCAATATGCTGTCCCGCCCCTGATCCTGTGGCATCGCCAGAAGGATCAGCAATCCAAGCACTGCGCCAACGGTAGCACCGGCCAAGGCGCGCAGCGTATAGCGGCGGACAAAAGCTCTCGCGATGTAGGCGTCGCGGGCTCCGACGAGGCGCAGAACCCGAATAACCTGCTCATTTGCGACAAGTGACGCATGTGCAGCAAGCGTGACCATGGCCGCTAACGTCGTGACAATCAGGATGACCACCCCCCAGATGATTAAACGAATGCGGTCTGCTGCCTTCAGCAACGGTTCCCGCCACGCGCCATGATCATCGAAAACTGCCCCCGGTACCTCTGCAGACAGTCGCGCCCTCAGCCCATCGGCATCATATCCCGCGCCCCCGGCAACGACCGTCACGATCTGCGGTTGCGGCAGGTTTTCCAAAGTCAGATCAGGGCCGAACCACGGCTCGAGCAGGGCTTGCTGTTCATCGCTTGAAAGGGCGCGCGCGGCAGTAATTCCGGGCGTTTGTTCCAAAACACGGAGCGCAGTCTGAAGCATGGCATCAACGTCGCCTCGATCAGCAGGCAATCGCAGCGTAGCGGACTGCGCCAACTCGTCGGCCCACGCGTCGGCCACACGCGCTGTCGTCATCGAAATCGCCAATGCAATGACGGCCAAAAGCGCCATGGCCGCGGACACAAAGACCGTCAAGCGCGCTGTTAGTCCGGTTGGAGGCACGGCACGGTCCGCCTGTGCATCGCCAACTATGAGCGCGATCACACTATTCATAGATCTGCTCCAGCCTGAATAAGTTGACCGTCCTTGAGGCGCGATACGCGCGCACTGACCTGAGACTTCATCGTGCGGATCATGCCCAAATCATGCGTCGCAATTAGGACAGACTTGCCCATTTTGTTAAGTTCTACGAGCAGCTTCATTAACCGCTCGGACATTTCCCAGTCGACGTTCCCTGTCGGCTCATCAGCAAGAATGACATCGGGCGAAAGGATAACAGCACGTGCGAGTGCTGCGCGTTGGCGTTCCCCGCCGGATAGCTCTGGCGGTCTTTGGTCCGCCTGCTTTGTCAGTCCGACCCATTTCAGCAACTCAGGCAGGTTCTTGCCGACTTCGTCGTGGCGACCTGCCACCGTGAGCGGCAAAACGATGTTTTCGGCAATGCTAAGATGGTCGAGAAACTGGCAGTCCTGATGGACGACACCGATACGGCGACGCGCAACAGCCACCTCATCACGCCCAAGGTTGGCCGCATCTTTTCCAAATAAGCGGACTTGGCCGGTTTTGGCCCTCAGATCTGCATAGCATAGCTTCAGGAGCGTTGTTTTGCCTGCTCCGGACGCACCGGTTAGGAAATGGAATGACCCTTTTGCAAGCTCAAGAGATAGCTGCGAAAACAGCATCGAGCCGCCATATCCATATGACACTTTATCGAGTTCGATCACCGCACTGCCCTTCGCGATTTGCAACACTTCTGCCGAAATCGAACGCATGATTCAATCGCTTCAGTCTTCTGGTGGCAAATCCTTTGCCTTTGCCGCTGGCATTGGTAGTTTAACGGCAATAACAAAGAACATGTTTGTGACGGGCAGAAGGATTTGGAATGCGGCTCATTTGTCCAAAATGCGATGCGCAGTATAACGTTGCCGATGATGCGATCCCCAAAGGGGGACGTGATGTGCAGTGCTCAACTTGCGGCCATACGTGGTTCCAGACGGAGATGTCACGCGTCCTGTCACGTCCCGTTTCGCGCGTCTTGTCGCGGCCAATTCCAACTGCAGTGAAATCAGAGGCAACTGAACCGAAGAACGAAGCATCCCGCGACGTTGGTGCCTATGACGTGCCTCATCAGCACAAAGACAAAAGTCAGACGCATGAGCCCAAACATCGGCCTGTCGATGCAAATATTGCGAATATCCTGCGCGAGGAGGCGTCACGCGAACATGATGTGCCGGCCCGCGAAAGCGAGAAATACAGCTCCAAACTTCCAGAACGCAAAGCTGCGCCCGCTGTTGATCTGAAGGCCACCCGCGAACGCATCGCACAGATGACCGACGCTGAGGGCGGAACCCGATCAAAAACTACCAGCAGTAGCGCAGCAACAGCCGTTGCGGCACCGGCAACCGCCAACCCACGCACCATTCCCGATATAAACGAGGTTAATGCGGTCCTGCGCGCCCGGGATCAGAACAATTCGAACGCGGGCATCACTGAAGCTGATCGTGTCGACGCAGCCCGTCGGCGTGGCTTCAGGCGTGGCTTCCTCATTGTGGTTGCGCTGTTCGTGGTCATCATCACCCCATACGTTCTTGCAGAACAAATCATCGAGAACCTGCCACAATCACGGGAGACGATGATCCGATATGTCGCGGTGATGAACGAGCTCAGAGCATCGTTGAATGTCTTTGTCGGCAGTATCGTTGAGAGTGTCAGAGCGCTAATCGCGCAAGTGCAACCCTAGAACTGATCCAGAAGACGCCGCAGATAATCGCGTTCGACCTCAGGTCGGTCCTGTTCGGCTGAGCGGCGACGAATTTCTCCTAAAAGCTCTTCGGCGCGGCGATTTACATCAGCGCCACCCAAGAGACTTTGGTCGGTCCCAAGCTGGCCGGTATTTCCCATCTCACGGCCCAAGGGGTCGCGCTGCGCGTCGGATTCGCGACTTGCGGCCTGCCCCTGCTCAGAGCCTTGGCCAGGCTGTGCGTTCTGGTTTTCAGCCATCGCCTGCCCTAGTTCGCGCATCCCGTTGCGCAGTGCATCCATTGCTTCGGCCTGTTGATCAATGGCTTCGGCCAGGTCACCGTCTCGTAGCGCCTCTTCAGCACCTTCCATGGCTCCTTCTGCACGCTCAAGCGACTGCCGTGCGATCTCGCCGGACTCGCCGGGCAAATTCGGTAAGCTGTTCCGCTGACGTTCCAGTTCTTCGCGAAGTGCGCGCTGACGTTCCGCGAGGTTGCGCTCATCGCCTTCGCCGCCAGCGCCATCGCCGCGCTGCTCACCACTTTGGGCGTCTTCCCCGACACCTTGACCTTGACCCTGTCGCCCGCTTTGGCCGGGCTGGTTGCCGTCCTGTCCTTGCTGGCCTTGCGGCTGTCCAGGTCGTTGTCCCTGCTGGCCTTGCTGGCCCTGTTGCCCCGGCTGGCTTTGCTGACCTTGTTGTCCACGCTGCTGACCCTGTTGTTCACCCTGTTGCTGCAAGTCGCGGAATGCATCGTCCGAGAGTTCTTCTTGATCACGTAAGGTTTCAGCAAGATCCTGCATGGATTGTTCGCCGGGGCTTTGGGGGCCTTCACCGCCTTCCCCTTGGGTCACACGCAGGTTTTCCATCAACTCGTTCAGCTGTTCCATCAACTGCTGCGCTTCGGCCATGCGGCCTTCCTGCATGAGTTGTTCAATGCGGTCCATCAGGGCCTGCAATTCGTCCATGCCCATCTGTTCGCCTTGCTGGCCGCTGTCAGCCATGTCTGTGCCGTCGCCAGGCTCAGCCTGCTCCGCGAGCATACGCAGATAGTCATCAGTCGCCTCGCGCAATTCCTGCATCAGTTCGGCGATTTCCTCATCTGACGCACCATTTCGCATCGCCTCTGCCAGCCGTTCCTGGGCACGACGCAGCCGCTCGCGGGCATCAGCGAGACGGCCATCCTCAAGCTGGATAGCCAGTTCCCACAACGCATCAACAATCTCGGCCTGTCCTTCGTCTGTCATGCCAAAGGTTGCCATGTTGTCGAGACGACGAATGATGGTCCGCATCCGCAGATAAATTGTCTCACTTGTGAAAAAGCCTTCAGGCTGGTTTGAAACAGCCCGAAGTATCTGATTCACGCGGCGGGCGTTTGCCTTTGACCACATCAAATCGCGACGCTGTTCAATGACCGCGCGGGCCAACGGCTGAAAAAAGCGTCGGCCAGGAAGGATCAGGCTTTCGGGGTCAGATTGGCCGATCTGACCTGCGGCATCGGTTACGGAAAACTCCATAATGACGGGCAGGTTTGCCAACGGATGTTCGCTGAGATCGTCGATAAGAATTTCTTCAAACTCAGCACGGTCGCCCGTGAAGGGCATCGGAAGGTCCAATACCAGTGGCGCAACAGGATCGGGATCAATGGTCAATCCATGCCTACGGTCCACAGAGGCCAGATCGAGTGTGATTGTCGCCGTTCCGGTTTCCACACCATAGTCATCGCTCACCGCGAAGCTTTGCGACATCTCACCCATCGCGTCAGCTTCGATCGGGGCGGTCAATGCCACTGAGGGTGCGGTATCCTCAACCGCAATCACCTGCCAGGTTACTTCGTTCGGGCCCGAAATGGTGAGTTCACCTGACCGCGAAATGGTGAACTGTTGCTGCGCCTCGGACGCAGAACCAAGTTCGCCTGTGCGACCTGACACTGTTTCAGCGACGGTCAAAGCGCCGACTTCACCATAGAGACGCAAGGTGATTTGGCTTCCCTCCGGTACGCGCAGCGTGCCAGCCGGGATATCGTTGAGGTAGAGTGAAGGTTTGCCTGTGTAGGCCGGCGGTTCAATCCAGCCTTCCCAAACAGGGCCTGTTGCCAGCGATGGCTCTTGCCCTGCAACGATCTCTCCGACGGAGCCGACGCGAAGGAATGATCCGAAAAGCACCGCCGTGACAAAGAAGATAAGCGCTATGAACCGCAGCCCATAAGGATCGCGGTCTGAAACACGCAGGTCGGGCTCAACAGCTTTGGCTTGTTTGGTGCGGTCAGCCATCCGCGCGATGTGGGCACGCCAAACAGCTTCCGATGCCGCATCACCGGCGCCAATCGCCTGCGTATCTGCAAGCGCGGCAATAGGGCGTCCCGGCAAACTGGCATCAACACGTGCGGTTGCATCCTCGATTGATGGCAAGCGAAAACGGCGCACACCCCAAACAAGCGTGCCAAGAAACGCCAACACTGCGACAACACCACCGCCCCAAAGCACCTCAAGCGGCAGCGTATCCTGCCAACCCATCATCAACGGCGCGAGAATGAAGAAAATAGTTGTCCAGAACGGCCAAAATGCGCGCACGACCTCTTCGGCCACCATCCCTGCACGGGTGGCAGCAACCGGAAAGCGCAGTTGGCGCAAGCTGTCCTGCTGATCTTGCAGCGATCTATCTCCTCAGGCGTCGTACGCTAGCGTCGCGTCGTCAGCCCTTTGGATCAGACCAACCACTCTGGCAGCGTATCGCGTGCAATCATTTCTTCATAGGTAGGTCGGGCGCGAATAACTGCAAATTGATCGCCATCCACGAGAACCTCCGGGATGAGCGGGCGCGAGTTATACTCCGACGACATGACCGCGCCATATGCACCTGCAGAACGAAAAGCGACCAGATCATCCGGCATCACCGCGGGCATAACACGGCCCTTGGCAAATGTGTCACCGCTTTCGCAGACCGGCCCGACGATATCGTATTTCGCAGGCTCCGCGCCTGGCTGGGGTTCAATAACCGGGACAATATCGTGGTAAGCGTCGTACATCGCCGGACGGATCAAGTCGTTCATTGCGCCATCGAGGATCAGAAAGTCGCGGTCCTCACCAGATTTCACGTAGATCACTTTGGAGACCATGAGCCCCGCATTGCCGGAGATCAGGCGACCCGGTTCGATCTCGATCTCACAGCCCAGATGCCCGACGGTGCGCTTGATCAGGTCGCCGTAATCAGTCGGCAAAGGTGGTGCCTCATTTGACCGCGAATAGGGAATGCCCAAACCTCCGCCCAAGTCGAGGCGCGTGATCTCGTGCCCATCTGCACGGAGTGTCTCTGTGAGTTCCGCAACCTTGCGATATGCCGCTTCAAATGGCGCAAGCTCGGTCAATTGGGAACCGATATGTACGTCGATACCGATCACTTTCAGACCCGGCATCTTGGCGGCCATCGCGTAAACGTCGCGCGCGCGGCTGATGGGAATACCGAACTTGTTTTCAGATTTACCAGTCGCGATCTTTGCGTGGGTTTTTGCGTCCACATCAGGGTTCACGCGTACGGTGATCGGGGCCACGACGCCGAGTGATTGCGCCACCTGATCCAGTACGATCATCTCGGGTTCGCTTTCGACGTTGAACTGGCGAATGCCGCCTTCGAGCGCCATACGCATTTCATCTGCCGTCTTGCCGACGCCCGAAAAAACGATGCGTTCGCCAGGAATGCCAGCGGCCTTGGCACGCAGGTATTCACCCCCCGAGACTACATCCATACCCGCGCCGGCATCCCCGAGAAGCTTGATAATTGCCTGATTGGAGGCAGACTTCATCGCAAAGCAGACCAGGTGGTCACCCCAAGCGAGTGCGTCGTCAAACAGTTGAAAGTGACGTTTCAGGGTTGCGGTGGAATAGACATAGAACGGCGTGCCAACAGCAGCCGCAATTTCGGTCACGGGCACATCTTCAGCGTAGAGTGCGCCATCACGGTAGAGAAAATGATCCATCGCTTGTCATCCCAGTCAGAACGGGATGGGACATAGCAGAAAGCGATGAAAGGCCAACCCTGTTTCGGGCTACCCCTTGCGCCCTCGCAAATAGAGATAGAGTGGCAGTCCGCAGCTCACCCCGATGCAATAAGTCGCTGGAATCGCCAGCAAGCGCAGCCAGTCGCGTTTTGCAAAAGCCTCGTAGATCACCCAGATCGTCAGTGTCACTGCCGCGACCGTCAGATCCCAGACCAAACCGCTTGTGGCGGCATTCGCATGCCATGCATCAACCATATTCATGATTGACCAACCGTTTTCCTGAAACCAGCTGATGAAGTAGTACATCGGATGGATCGTGCCCCAGACGGCAAGGGCCAGCCAGACAAAGCGCATCCTAAAGACCAACCCCGACAGAGACCGTGCCGTTGCTGGCACCCACGGTTGCTCCCGGCGTCACACCGTTTGGACCAATGTTCAAACCAAGGTTCGCGGTCGGCACGAAGGGCGCGCCATCGGCACCGCAAGCCGCAAGCACCGTCAGACTGATGATCAAAACAAGTGGTTTCATCCCAAGACCTCTTTCCATTGCGCGACTTGCGCGCGAACGTTTTCTGGCGACGTGCCGCCAAAACTGGTGCGTGAGGCGACCGAATTCTCGACCCCCAACACATTAAAAACGTCCTCGCGGATGCCTGCATGGACCGATTGCATGTCCGCGAGGCTCAGATCCGGCAGGTCACAGCCCTTATCCTCGGCCATCGCAACCAGCGAACCCGTCACATGATGTGCGTCTCGGAAAGGTAGGCCAAGTTCGCGCACAAGCCAGTCGGCAAGATCAGTCGCGGTGGAAAACCCGCTCGAGGCCGCAGCTTTCAGATTCTCCACCTGTGCGGACATATCTGCCACCATCCCCGTCATCGCCGCCAGCGCCAGCATCAGGTTGTCGGCAGCGTCGAATGTCTGTTCCTTATCTTCCTGCATGTCCTTGGAATAGGTCAGCGGCAGCCCCTTCATCACCGTCATCAAGGCGACATTTGCTCCAAAAATCCGGCCTATCTTGGCGCGGATCAGTTCGGCTGCGTCAGGGTTGCGCTTTTGCGGCATGATCGACGAACCGGTCGACCACTTGTCCGACATCTTCACAAAGCGGAACTGCGCCGAGGACCAGATCACCAGCTCTTCCGCCAGGCGGCTGAGGTGCATCGCGCAGATGCTGGCGCTGGACAGAAACTCCAGTGCGAAGTCGCGGTCTGACACAGCATCAAGCGAGTTTGCCATCGGGCGGTCAAAGTCCAGCGCCTTGGCCGTCATCTCGCGGTCAATCGGGAACGAGGTGCCCGCCAGCGCCGCCGCACCAAGGGGCGAAGTGTTCATCCGCGCGCGCGCATCGGCAAAACGCGATCTGTCACGGGCAAACATCTCGACATAGGCCAGCATGTGGTGCCCCCATGTGACAGGCTGTGCCGTCTGCAGATGTGTAAAGCCGGGCATCACCCAATCCGCCCCAGCCTCCGCTTGGCCGAGCAGTGCTTTCTGCAAAGCAGCCAGAGCCTCATCCGCCTGATCGCACTGATCACGGACCCAAAGCCGGAAGTCGACGGCGACCTGATCATTGCGAGAGCGTGCCGTGTGCAAACGACCAGCAGGCTCGCCAACAATTTCCTTCAACCGCGCCTCGACATTCATATGAATGTCTTCCAGCGCTGTCGAAAACGGGAAATCGCCGGTTTCAATCTCTGACAAGACTGTGAGCAGCCCTTCCCGAATGGCCTCGGCGTCTTTATCCGTAATGATGCCTGTCGCAGCGAGCATCGCGGCATGGGCACGAGAACCTGCAATATCCTGCGGCGCCAGTCGACGGTCATATCCGATTGAGGCGTTGATCGCCTCCATGATCGCGTCCGGTCCGGCGGCAAAACGCCCGCCCCACATGGTGTTTGCAGATTTGGTCATAAAGGAAAGCCTATGCGCAAATTGATATCGGCACTGCTTTATACGGCCCTTTTGGGTGTTGCAAACATTGCCCATGCAGACATCGCCGAGCTAGAGGCGCTGCGCAAAGGCGACATGCGCAAACTGATTTTCCATAGTGAACCCTGGGAGGGGTCCTCGACTGCTTTTACACATGAAGACGGAAGCGAGATGACGCTTGCCGAATTTGAAGGGCAGGTCGTGGTTCTGAATTTCTGGGCGACTTGGTGCGCACCTTGCCGCAAGGAAATGCCCCATCTGTCGGCCTTGCAGTCTGAAATGGGCGGCGATGACCTTCAGGTGGTGACTGTAGCCACAGGCCGTAACGCCCGGCCCGCGATGGAGCGCTTTCTTGAAGAAATAGGCGTCGATAACTTGCCGCTGCACACAGATAACCGATCGTCACTTGCACGCAGCATGGGCGTGCTTGGTCTGCCAGCAACAATCATCCTTGATCGTGAGGGAAATGAATTGGGGCGGATGCAGGGCGAGGCTGATTGGTCCAGCGATAATGCAACGGCCATCTTGTCCCGTATCGTCGACGGCCAGTATTGAATCTGACGCTCTAGGCTCGTCCTGCCGTCGCAGAAAGCAGCAACGGGTCAATACCCATCATCTTGAGCGATGCCGACCATTTCTGATCATCAGGGGTGTGGAAAACCAGTTCTTCGTTAGGATCACACGTCAACCAGCCATTCCGTGAGATTTCAAATTCCAGTTGGCCCGGACCCCAACCAGCGTATCCAAGTGTCATGAGGGCCGTCTTGGGTCCCTCTCCTCGCCCGATATCTTCGAGGACCTTCAGGGTCGCCGTCATCCGAAAACTTTCGTCCACCTCTAGCGTCCCGTCCTTGCATCGGTAGTCACTTGAATGCAGGACAAAACCTCTTTGCTGTTCGACGGGACCACCATCGTATAGCCGCGGAAACGGCCCCGCATTGATGCTTTGCGCAATTTCAAGCTGCTCAAGCAGTGCGGAAAAACTGACGCCCTGTTTGGGCCGGTTGATCACCAGCCCCATTCCTCCCTCTGCCGAATGGTCGCACATGAAAATGACCGACTTGGCAAATCGCGGGTCGGACATATCCGGCATGGCAATCAACAGCTTACCGGTGAGCTTTGTGACGGTGGTGGTCATGCAACCAAGATGTTCATCAAACGACTGTGACGCAAGCGCCATCATTGCAGCTGTTGGCGCAAACGTGACTTCCTATTGCAGCAGCGATGCATAAGTAACGTTGTATGCGCCCGCCCTTGTTCTCACTTCTGACGATGCTCGTCCTTCCGCATCAAGCGGTAAGCCAGTCTTACGACAATCTGGCCCGCGTCGAGGTATTGCCCGGCTGGCGGACGGACACGAACGATCACGTTGCGGCTTTGCAAATCACACTCAAACCAGGTTGGATCACCTACTGGCGCGCTCCGGGTGATGCTGGCATCCCACCTCATATGACTTTCACCGGATCGCGCGAGATTGAAAGCGTCACACCGCTATGGCCGACCCCTCAGGTCTTGGGTGACTATGGTATGATCTCCATTGGATATATGAACGGCGTGACGGTTCCGCTGTCTATTGATCTCTCTCCGGATGCTGGTGTCGCCGAAATTGCGGGTGAAATCACGATCGGCGTTTGCGAAGAAATTTGCATTCCGGTCACAGTTGCTTTTGAAAGTCTCCTCCCACTCGATGGCAATCCTGATGCGGCAATTACGGCGGCTCTGGCGTCTCAGCCTGTCGGAGCAGCGGAGGCAGGTGTGCAGGACGTGACATGTCAGGTGTCGCCGTCACAAGATGGTCTGCAACTGAATGCAGCGATTGCAATGACCGGTCTCAATGGTGGGGAACATGTTGTAATCGAGACGCAAGACCCCAGTATTTGGGTCTCCGAAGCTGTGGTTACGCAGCATGGAAATACGCTCTCAGCCAAAGTAGACCTCATGCACCCATCGGGCGAGCCTTTCGGGCTGCAACGTGATGGTATTCGTATCACAGTCATTGGCGAGGGCCGTGCAATTGATATCCAAGGGTGTCGGGCGGGTTAAGTGCGCAGTCGGCGCATTCCCGTCAACAATGCTGTCACGAGATAAATCGCGAAAAGCCACGCGATGAGGCCAATGACAAAGAGGCCGAATGCCGGGGCGAATCCTGCTCCAACAAATGGGAAGACTGCTGCAACCTGCGGCAAGGGGCTACCGGTCAGAATAATCGGAGCAAGTCCGGCCCCGAAAAGTGCCAGGGCGCCAAGAACGCCAAGTCCGGCAGGTGCAAACATCTTCCAGTTCCGCCCGCGCAGTGCTCGTTTCGCTGATTGAACCTGTTTTGCCACGTCCGCCTGCATCGCCATGATGGACGGCACCACAAGCAAAACCAAAACCATCCCGAAGCCCAATCCAAAGACAAGCGTGACAACGGTTGGTTTTAGGAATTCCGCCTGCGTCGATCCTTCGTAAAGCAACGGCAGCAAACCAAGAACGGTTGTCATCGTCGTCAGCATGACGGGCCGCAGGCGGTCAACCGCCCCGTCGATAATGGCTGGCACCAGACCGCGGTCTTTGGCGTAATCATCCACAGTGGTCACCAGAACGATACTGTCATTGATGATAATGCCGACCATGCCGATCAGTCCAACCACGGTGAACATACTCATCGGGATGCCCCAGACATAGTGACCGTAGATTGTACCAACCAAAGCAAAGGGGATGATGGACATGACGACCACGGGGCGTGTCCAACTGCTGAATATCCATGAAAGGGTCAGATAGATACCCAACAGCACAAGGATGAGACCAGTCCGGGCATCATCGAGGAATCGTCGCTCTTGTTCACTTTGTCCCGACAGGTAAGTTTCCACGGCAAAGTCGCTCTCGATCTGCGGCAGAATGGTGTCGTTGATAATGCCTTGAATTTCTATTGCGCGTGCTGCGTCCTCGTCATCAAGGTCTCCGAGAACGGCAATGAGTTGAATACCGTTTTCCCTCAATACGGTCGAAAAGCCCGTCCGGCTTTGCACGGTCACCACATCTGCCAAGGGGACATACACGCCAGTCGGCGTGCGGATCTGGGTCCGATCCAAAAAGTCCGCAGAAAGCTCATCCTCGGGCAATTCCACGCGGATCGTGGCAGACCGCGCACCATCAGGAAAACTCGCAGCCTCGATGCCGCCAAGACGGTTGCGCAAGACGCGGCCCAAACCGTCGATATTCAGACCGAGCGCCTCGCCTTGGGGCGTCAATTCCAGAATGAGTTCTTCCTTGTCATAGGAAAGCGTGTCTTCGAGCCCGGAGACCTCTGGGAATTGCGCGAGGGCCGTTTTCAGCGCTTCAGCTGCAGCTTTGAGCGTTTCGCTATCTGCACCGAACATCTGAATATCAAGGCTGTCGCCACCCGGACCTGATCCCCAACTGCGAAAGCTGACTGTTTCGGCCATTGGGTGCTGAACGATTGCCTCTTGCAGAGCCGCCACAAACGCAAAGCTCGTGTAAGGTCGGCTGTCAGCATCAATAAGTTCAATGGTGATCGAACCAAGCTGATCAGGTTCTTTCGTGTCCGACCCGGCAATGGCGCGGCCCGAATTGCCCCCGATCTCGGCAACGACGAACTTCAGTGGGTTGGCGCCGTACTCGGCTTCATACTCTGCCCCAAGTGCCTCTGTCGCCCGTTGCATTTCCCGCATCATCTCAATCGTGTCAGATCGCGTGGCTCCGGGAAGCATTGCGAAATTGCCAGTCACCTGACTTTGCTCCGGCGCATTGAAGAAGCGCCAGTTGACGTCGCCTTTGATGAAAAGTGTCACCTGGCTGGCCAGCAGGACCACCGCCCCGGCGACGACCGGATAGCGCGCTTTGATCACCAAACCCATGAACGGGCGAAAAAGCCTCTCTTTGACCCAGTCAAATCCACGGTTCACCGTGCGTGATGGCCAATCATACCAATGCTCTTTGGCAGAGTGCCGCATGGAGTGAGCAAGATGGTTCGGCAAAATCAGGAAGCATTCGACGAGCGAAGCGGCAAGCACCACGATCACGGTAAACGGAATATCAGCAATCAGATCACCGAACCGGCCACCGATGGCGACCAGACCAAAGAACGCGATGATCGTTGTCAGTGTGGCAGAGAATACGGGGCTGAACATGCGTTTGGCAGCTCGTTCTGCGGCGACTGTAGGGTCCTCTCGCAAGTGTCTGACGCGCCAGTCTGCATGTTCGCCAACCACAATGGCATCATCCACCACAATGCCGAGCGTGATAATCAGCGCAAACAGCGAGATCATATTGATCGTAATGCCCACCGCATACATCAGTGCGATTGCTGCGAGCATTGCAGCCGGAATGCCGAATGCCACCCAAAATGCGGTTCGCGCATTGAGGAAAAGAAATAGCAGCCCCACGACCAGCATCAGCCCCGTCAGTCCGTTGTCGAGGAGGATGTTGAGGCGACCTGTGATCAGTTCAGCGCGCCCGTTGGTCAATTGAATTTCCACACCTTCTGGCAACGATGCGGTGAGCTCGCGGGCAACATCTTCAACGGTTTGCTGCATTCCAATCGCATCGCCTTGCGCAGAACGCTGAACACGCACCTTGATCGCCGGGTTCTCGCCAACGAAGTAGGCGCGCTCGCGGTCGGTCCCCTCGACACGGACAGTTGCGACGTCAGCAATCGTCAGTTGCGATCCATCCGCATTGGAGCGAAGGACGATGGCACCGATGTCGTCGGCACTCCGCTTTGCGACACCGGTCCTGATGCGTGCGTTGCCTGAAACATCTCCGGCGGGATCAGCGGCGGCCTCTTCACCAATCCGCGCCGCAATATCCGCAAGGCCGATGTCATATTGGATCAGAGACAATGAAGGCACTTCGACAATTGTCGAAGGCGCGGCCACGCCTTGCACAAAGACCTGTGTGACGCCTTCAGCGAAAAGCCGGGTCGAGAGCTCATCGGCAAAACGCGCGAGTTGATCGACACTGACCGGCCCACTGATGACAACATCCGTGACGCGATCAGACCATCCACCGCGGCGCACGGTGGGTTCGTCAGCATCAACCGGCAACGACACCGCATTATCCAATGCAAGCTGCACATCTTCAGCGGCACGATCAATGTCGTAGCCCGGCTCAAATTCAAGGCGGATGGCCGCGCGTCCCTCGCGGGATGTGGATGATGATGATGTGACGCCCTCTACCGCCAACAAAACCGGGTCCAGCACCTGGACGATCGCCTCATCAACATCCTCTGCGCCAGCGCCCGACCAGGTAACGGACACAGTGAGATCGTCGACAACAACATCGGGAAAGAACTGCGCCCGCATATTAGGAAAAGCGAAGAGACCGGCGACAAGCATGATCACCAAAAGCAGGTTTGCCGCCGTCCGGTGACGCGTGAAGTATGACAGGATGCCGCCTGCACCTGCACTCAGTCGTTCACCGCCCGTCGCCATCAGCTACCCATCCGGCTTTCGAGCCGGGCTACCGTTTCTGAGCTGACCTCGTCGGCTTCCAACTGGCTGATTATCCGCGCCTTTACGTCGTCCGGCATCCGCCCTTCGCTGACAAATGCGATCAACCGGGCACGGCGGTCTGCATCGAGCGTGATCATTTCCGGCGCAGCCTCAGTCTGCACACCACCCGGTTGGATCGGGCGCACCTTGATGCCGACGCCCAGCAGAGGCGAACGTTCTGCCACGATGGTTTGCCCCGCGACGGCGCCCACATCGATGATTACATCGTCTCCTTGACGGCGCAAAAGCTGAACCTGCGCTTCGCTCAAGCGGTCGTCTTCACCGACAATCAGCACTGTCTCGTCAGGTGCCACCGCTGTCGCGGGCACAAGCGCTACGCCGTCCAATGCAGGCTCGGCGATCTGCACCGTTACGAAGTCTCCGGGACGAAATCCTGCAGCATCATCAAGGCTGGCAAAGAGAAGACGGCCGGTTTGTCCGCTTCCAACCGTGGCACCCTCGCGCGTAATCGTTCCTGTCGCGCGCAAGTCCACGCCGGATACATCAAGGCTGACCTCGACGGGCGCATTCAGAAGCTCACCCTGATTGAGGAGCCGCGCATATTGTGCCGTCGAGACGCGAAAGGAGACTTCCAGCGCATCTGGATCAACGAGTTGTGCGAAGCGCTCATTCGCGGTCACACGCCCGCCAGGCGAGATCGAGACCTCTGCCAATGTGCCATCGAAGGCCGCAGTTACTTCGGTCTCGGCCAGGTCGCGCTCTGCCTCAGCCAAACCAATTTCGGCTCTCGCCAATCGCGTCTGTGCCTGATCAATGCGCGCCTGCGCAGAGGCCAGACCCTGACGGCGGGCCAGGACCGTTGCATCAGCGGACGAGGCCGCGAGTTCTGCTGTTTCAACCGCAGCAGTAGTGCCGACGCCGCGTGTTTCGAGGTCACGCGCACGGACCAACGCTTGTGCCCGGAGGTCGGCCTGCGCGCGTGCGGCTGCAAGTTCATCAGCAGCCAAAGTCACGGCCCGCTCAGCGTCGCGCAATTCAGCCTCTGCATCTTGCAAGTCAGCGGACGCGCGATCCCGCGCAGCTTCTGCCTGTGCAGGATCGATCTTCAGAAGCAGTTGACCGCTTGTGACTGTGCCACCCTCAACCAGGTCAGGGCTTGCCTCAAGTACAATGCCACCTGTCGCACTTCTGAGGTCCAGGGTGCGTAGGCTTCGCAACTCACCGAACACCGTCAATTCGGGGATCAGTCTTTGCGGTTCCAACGTGATCACATTGACGGCAATGACGCGCTCTCGCTGGGGAAAGCTCCGCGGTTCTTCATTCATCCGCGCGACAATTGCACCGCGCACCATTTCACCCGCCCAAGCGACAAGCGCCAGAGTGACCGCAAGCAGGAAAACACCTGTAAGGCTGCGACGCAGGAAGCGCATGAAGAAACCCTTTTGACGACTAGCTGAGAATTAGCCTGCCGGACATTGCTTTCCACTTCTACGCAAAAAGCCGTTACTTCCGGCGTAGATGCTCATCAAGACGCGGCATGATCTCGACGAAGTTGCAGGGCCGATGCCTGTAATCAAGCTGTTTGGATAGAATTTCGTCCCAGGCGTCTTTGCAGGCTCCGGGCGAACCGGGCAACGCAAAGAGATATGTCCCAAGCGCCACGCCGGCAGTCGCGCGGCTTTGCACGGCGCTCGTCCCGATCTTTTGCATGCTCACAATAGTGAAGATGGTTCCGAACGCATCAATCTCTTTTTCGTAGACATCACGGTGCGCTTCAACCGACACATCACGGCCCGTGAGGCCGGTCCCCCCGGTAGAAATAATGACATCGACGCTTTGATCAGCACACCACGTCCGCAACTGTCCTGCGATCTGGTCGCGTTCATCGGGGAGTATCATGCGATCGGCGACGGTATGCCCTGCCCCAGCGATCCGATCGACAAGGGTTTGGCCCGATTTGTCATCGTCTAGGGACCGCGTGTCGCTCACAGTCAGGACAGCGATCCGAACGGGCACAAAGTCTTTGGTTTCGTCAATGCGGCTCATGGTGTCCTCAAAGGCAGGGGTTTGAAACAGGCAAACGCGGCACAGACAGCATGCCGTTGATCTCTTCAGCGCTTTGCGGCGCAAAGATACGATCCGCCAGATCGGTCACCAGATCAATATTCGCGCAAAAGGGACGGGTCGTCGCGATCTGGGAGGCAACAAGCGCCTCGAACCTGTCCGTGACTGTCTGACGATCTGCGCCATCGACGTTTGCCGCATAGAAATCGAGCACTCTTGTGCGGTAATCCGTCTGAATAGCAAGTTGTTCGTCGGGCAATGTGACCTCGCAGGCAAGCACAGCACTTTCGATGGTTGCAAGGATACTGACAAAGCATCCGACGGCACCCTCGCCGCTTTCATCCAATCCCGTGTAAGGATTCGCCTCAAGACGGTCGTAAAGGATCGTCACATCACCAACGCGTAGGATCTGTCGGCTTTCTGACACGTCTTCGACAGCGCCTGCCTCGCGCGCAAAAATTCCCTCGTAATCGATCAGATCGAGCGGGTCTGCAAAGGCTGGGGCAGCAGCAAAAGCGGCCACCAAAAGAAATCGGCGCATCAGGTCTCCTTTACATCACGCAAACGGGCCTGCAGTGACAACAGGTCAGACCACGCCTCCCGCTTGGCGATTGGGTTTCTAAGCAGATAGGCAGGATGGAACATGGGCAAACACGGCTTTCCCAAGACTTCATGCCATTGCCCACGCATCCGCGTGATCCCTGTCCGCCCCAAAAGCGCCTGACAGGGTGTGTTGCCCATCAGCACAACAATATCGGGATCGGCCAACGTGATATGCCGTTCAAGGAATGGCAGCATCATGGCGATCTCGGCAGCGTCAGGTGTTCGGTTTGAGGGTGGGCGCCATGGCAAAACATTCGTGATGTAAAGTCCCTGTGCCGCCTCGGACTTCGTGCGTCCGATCCCGATTGCATCGAACATCTTGTCGAGCAATTGGCCGGCGCGGCCGACAAAAGGACGACCGGCACGATCTTCTTCTCGCCCGGGCGCCTCGCCGACAATCATCACTCGGGCAGCTGCGTCCCCGTCACAGAAAACGAAACTGCGCGCGCCACGTTTGAGCTCGCAATGATCAAAGGCCTCCATCGCTGTCGCCAATGAGGCAAGGTCTTGCACCATTGCAGCGGCCTCACGCGCAACCAGGACGGCGTTGACGGCTTCTTTGACGGGCAGCTCTGGCGGCATTGGGGTATCGGCCACTGCAGGCGCTGGTTTCGATGCAGCTTTCACGGGTTCCAGCGCGTAGCGATTCACTGGCGCATCAAGGATTGCGTCCGTTGCACCAAGCTCGATTTGCCACTCCAGCAAGGCGCGGTCACGCCAGTATGTATTGCCCGATTCCATCGTCTGGCACCTTAAGCCCATCGTTCAAGAATGTGCACTCCCTCCGGCATTGAAGCATCATCCCCTGCCGCATATAAGGGCGCGAACCGTCTCAATGAGGGCCAAATGACATTCCGTGCCAGACATCTCCTTGGAATAGAGCATCTCCACCCGACGGAAATCACGGCACTTCTCGATCTCGCTGACAGCTACGCTGATCATAATCGCAAGGGTATCGCCCACCGCGACGTTCTTTCAGGCATGACGCAGATCAATATGTTTTTTGAAAACTCGACGCGCACGCAAGCCAGCTTTGAACTTGCCGGAAAGCGTTTGGGCGCTGATGTGATGAATATGGGAATGCAGGCGTCATCAATCAAAAAGGGGGAAACCCTGATTGATACAGCACTCACGCTCAATGCGATGCGGCCAGACCTGCTGGTTGTCCGTCATCCACATTCCGGCGCAGTTGACCTGCTTTCACAGAAAGTGAACTGCGCAGTGCTTAACGCAGGCGACGGCAAACACGAGCACCCGACACAGGCCTTGCTTGATGCGCTGACAATCCGGCGGGCCAAAGGCCGGCTGCATCGCTTGTCGATCGCGATTTGCGGCGATATCGCCCATAGCCGGGTCGCGCGCTCAAACATCATGCTCCTTGGCAAGATGGAGAACCGGATCCGTCTGATCGCACCCGCCACATTGATGCCATCGGGCATGGATGAATTCGGCGTCGAGGTTTTCGAGAATATGGAGGAAGGCCTCAAAGACGTCGATGTTGTCATGATGCTGCGCCTCCAGAAAGAGCGCATGGACGGCGGCTTCATTCCGTCGGAACGCGAGTATTTTCACCGCTATGGTCTGAATGCGGAAAAGCTCGCCCACGCAAAAGAAGATGCAATCGTGATGCACCCGGGGCCGATGAACCGCGGGGTCGAAATCGACGGCACAATTGCAGATGACATCAACCGCAGTGTGATTCAGGAACAGGTCGAGATGGGTGTTGCTGTCCGGATGGCAGCCATGGATCTCTTGGCGCGTAATCTGCGACAGGCACGCGGTCCCAAGGAGGTAATGGTCTGATGCCACTCACAATTCCAGCCAACGATCATGGACAGATCAGGGTTTTTGCGACGGAAATGGATCTTCCAGAGGAAGCAATCTCAAAGACCGAAGCAGGGATGATTGCGCTCTTTGGTGTCGCATTGAACCCCGATTTTGTTGACGTGGTCAAAATCGCTGATCTGGGCGGTATGTCTCTGACGCGCTATATCGCCGAGGGCTATGATATGGCCCCTGACCTCGTGGATGCGGCGGTGGTGGACCAGATCAAGGGAACAGCGGTGCTTGTCCTTTCGCGGGCAACCGGCGGTGCCGAAACAGAACTTCACCCCGGATTTGGCCTGCGGCATATCACAACATATCGCCCGGCACCTGACATGGTTGCACATGACCCGCTGCCTGCGAAAAGCGCCCAAGGTACGCTGGAGGGCCCCAAGACAAAGCCTGCGAAGTCGAATGCGCGGATGAGCGGTATGGTCGCAATGTATGCGCTTTTGGCGATGTTTGCGCTTGTTGGCCTCATCATCCTCGTGGCCGGCTGAATGGGTAGTTTCGTAAAGGACCTCGTTGCATGACCGCGACCCTCTTCACCAATGCGCGCCTGATTGACCCTGTCGCCCTGACAGACGGTGAAGGTGCGATCCTCGTGCGTGACGGCAAGATTGCCGAGATATTCGAAGACGCCAATCCAGCGGCCTCTGATGCAACAGTCATTGATTGCCAAGGTCTCTGCCTTGCACCCGGCATTATCGATATCGGCGTAAAAGTTTCCGAACCCGGGGAGCGGCACAAGGAAAGCTTCCGCTCGGCGGGACGCGCTGCTGCTGCAGGTGGCGTCACGACAATCGTGACACGGCCAGACACGCTGCCTGCTATCGACACCCCTGAAACACTCGAGTTTGTCGAACGCCGCGCACAGGCTGATGCGCCCGTACATGTCCTGCCGATGGCCGCACTGACCAAAGGTCGGCAGGGGCGCGAGATGACAGAGATCGGTTTCCTGCAGGACGCAGGCGCTGTCGCTTTCACCGACTGCGACAGTGTGGTCACCAACACCAAGGTTTACGCGCGCGCCTTGACATACGCGCGTTCCCTCGACGCGCTGGTCATTGGCCATGTGCAGGAACCCCTTCTGTCCGACGGTGCAGCTGTCACGTCTGGCAAGTTCGCATCACTCAGAGGATTGCCCGCTGTCAGCCCGATGGCGGAACGCATGGGCCTCGACCGCGATATCAGTCTTCTTGAGATGACGGGTGCACGCTACCACGTCGATCAGATCACCACGGCAAGGGCTCTTCCGGCGCTCGAACGGGCCAAACGCAACGGTCTGCGCATCACCGCCGGTGTCGGCGTGCATCACCTGACGCTGAATGAACTGGATGTTGCCGACTACAGGACTTTCTTCAAACTCAAGCCACCGCTGCGGAGCGAAGAGGATCGCCTTGCGGTGGTGCAAGCTGTCGCAGAAGGGCTGATCGATATCATCTGTTCAATGCACACACCGCAGGATGAGGAAAGCAAACGGCTTCCTTTTGAAGAGGCGGCAAGTGGCGCAGTTGGATTGGAAACGCTGCTACCTGCAGCCTTGCGGCTCTACCATGCCGAGATGATCGATTTGCCGCGGCTTTTCAGGGCGCTTGCGCTGAACCCCGCGCGGCTCTTAGGGCTTGGCGGCGGGCGACTGTCGGAAGGTGCACCCGCTGACCTGATCCTCTTCGATCCCGATGCACCCTTCCAGCTCGACCGCACGTCCTTGCTCTCGAAATCGAAAAACACCCCTTTCGACGGGGCGCGCTTGCAAGGTAAGGTCATCGGAACCTGGGTTGATGGTGCAAAAGTCTGGGGTGCGAAGTGATGCCGGTCATCGAAAATTCCATGGCTATTCTGGCGTTATGGGCGTCGTTTGGTTATCTGATCGGGTCTGTTTCCGGCGGGATGATCGTTGCGAGGCTGATGAACCTTGGCAATCTGCGCGAGATCGGTTCGGGCAACATTGGCGCCACGAACGTCTTGCGCACCGGCAACAAAAAGGCTGCCGCTGTCACGCTTGTTTTTGATGCCGGAAAGGGTGCGGTTGTCGTGTTGCTGGCGCGTGCGTTTGCCGGCGAGGACGCGGCACAAATCGCTGCCTTCACAGCGTTTCTCGGGCACTGTTTTCCCGTCTGGCTGGGCTTTAAGGGCGGTAAAGGTGTGGCAACCTATCTGGGCATCCTTTGGGCATTGGCATGGCCTACCGGCGCTGTCGCCTGTCTGATCTGGCTGGTTGTTGCACTCCTCACGCGCTTTTCATCTCTTGCCGCGCTGGTCTCTGCCGGCGCGATGCCAGTCCTGATGCCGCTTCTTGGATATACAAATATGGTCACTCTGGCCGTGCTTTTGGCCGCGCTTCTCTACTGGCGGCACTGGGGCAATATTCAGCGGTTGCGGGCAGGAACAGAAAGCAAGATCGGCACGAAAAGCTGACAGACGGTCGTCATTATCGGCCCGTAAATATCCCCGCCGGAGGCATCGGACCTCAGCAGCATCACTTTGGTCAGTAGCTGTATTCCGCGTAAATGCGCTTCAGATCGCCATCCCAGTCAGTCTTGTAGTGTCGCAAAAGCTCGTCGGCAGGCGTTTCACCCGTTTCGATGCTTTCTTTCAGCGCGTTAAGGAAATGCGTTTCATTGGGCACCAAGCCGCCAGCACCGGGGCGAGCGCGATTGACAAGACCGGTATCCGCAATTGCCACGACCTCACGGGCGAGATCATGCATCTTGATGCCGTCAACTTCGGCTTGCAGCCCATCGACCGAAGCCGCCACGCGCAAGGCGTCACGCTGTTCAGCAGTCCAGCCTTTGCAGAGGTCCCACGCAGCATCGAGGGCCGTCTGGTCGTACATCAATCCGGTCCAGAACGCAGGCAGAGCGCAAAGACGCCGCCAGGGACCACCATCAGCGCCGCGCATTTCGATAAACTGCTTGACGCGGGCTTCGGGGAATACGGTTGTCAGGTGATCGGCCCAGTCAGAAAGAAGGGGTTTCTCGCCAGGCAGCGCAGGTAATTCGCCTTTCAGGAAATCGCGGAAAGACATGCCCAGCGCATCAATATATTTCCCATCGCGATAGACAAAATACATCGGCACATCGAGAACCCACTCCACCCAAGCCTCAAATCCGAAACCGTCTTCAAATACAAAAGGGAGCATACCTGTCCGGGCATCATCAAGGGACCGCCAAATCCGGCTGCGCCATGACTTGTGACCGTTGATCTTGCCCTCAAAGAACGGCGAGTTGGCAAACAATGCGACAGCAACCGGTTGCAGCGCCAGCGCCACACGCATTTTCTGAACCATGTCAGCCTCTGACCCGAAGTCGAGGTTGACCTGCACCGTACATGTCCGCCGCATCATCGCCGTTCCCATGGTGCCCACTTTTTCCATGTAGTTGTTCATCAATTTGTAGCGGCCCTTGGGCATCAGCGGCATTTGCTCATGCGTCCATTCCGGGGCTGCACCCAAACCGATAAACTTGACGCCGATGTCGTCAGAAACCGCTTTCACTTCGGCAAGGTGGGTGTTCACCTCGTCGCAGGTCTGGTGGATCGTTTCAAGCGGCGCACCCGAAAGCTCAAGCGCCCCTCCCGGTTCAAGGCTGACATTTGCACCGTCTTTCTTGAGACCGATGATTTTGCCTTCTTCTTCGATCCGGTCCCAACCGAACCGGCTTTCGAGACCTTCAAGCACCGCTTTGATCGAACGCTCGCCCTCATAGGGGAGCGGGAGCAGCGAATCCTGACAGTAGCCAAATTTTTCGTGCTCGGTACCGATCCGCCAATCCTCTTTCGGCTTGCAGCCCTTTTCCAAAAGCTCGGCCAGCTGGCTGTAGTCTTCGATAGGCGCGCCGCCGGACTGTGGGATCGACATGGAAAGTTACTCCGCAGAAGTCATAAGACGTTATCGGTGACCTGCCCGACTGCAGGTGTCAATGCAAGAGTGGCTTATTGCGTTGCCATACCGTCACACGCGCATCAGGTGTGCGTGAAAGCACGTCAAGCACGGCTTCCGTTTTTATGTCTGGCAACGCAGCAAACACATCAAAGAGCTCTTCAGCACCTTTGGCATTAACCGGAATTGCCAGTCTTTGGCCTCCGACGCCGCTCAAGATCCAGCTGGGCATCGGATGGCTTGTTGGATCAAGTTGCAGCACGGTCAGATCATCGACATCCATCACGCCACCGTCGAGCGGGCCAAAATATGCAAAGCGACGTTCTCGGATTTGCACCACGCCTGGTCCGCCGTCACCTTGCCTAAATCGCGCACGCTGGGCACCACCCAATGCCCAGATCACACCGACCGCCACCATGATCCACCCGATCCAACCCAGGATGCCAAAGCGGGTCAGCCCCCAGTAAAGGCCAAGCGAGGCCACACCAGCCCCCGCGATCACATCGCGAAACCGCCAAAGCTGCGCCTTGGCCTCAGGGCGCAGGAAATCAGCCACAGGGCACCTGAGGCGTCTCGTAGACAAGGACCGCGTAATCGCCCGCGCGCCTGAACCCAACGGCCTCGTAAGCGCGTGAGGCGTTGTCTGACGCTGCAAACAAGACACTCATCTGCGCGCCTTTGACCCGCGCTTCGCGCAAATGCATTGCAACAGCGCGTCGTGCATAGCCACGACACCGCAGATCAGGGGGTGTGTACACGCCGCCGATCTGAACCGCTTCGTCCATGACAGCATTGAAACCTGTCATCGCAACAGGTGCTCCGTCACTGAGCAAGATACGGTGGGACTCTCCCTGCATATACATCGCGATATCAGCTTCCGCCTTTGTCTGAGGATCTTCACCTGGGATCGGCATCACTTCTTCGATGTAGGCACGCCGCCAGCTCACAGCAATGTCGCGGTGGGTTGCACCAATCGGAATAAGCGCAAATCCCGCAATGTCAGGCAGTACCAGATCGCTCAAAGGCAATGTGAAAAGTGGATCGACCGTATCTAATGCCTTGGCATCCGGGTTCAATTGCAAGAAACGCCTGAGCACCGCGACCTGACCCGCTTCTCCGAGCATTCCCTTCACTGTTTGCCCAGCCAGCACGACCGCGGCCTCGCCCCATGGGCCGCTAGGACACTGGGGAAATACCATGCCTTCTTGGCTCACGCCCAAGGCATCTGTGATCTTTCCATCCCTGAACGACAGCCAAAACCGCATTGCTCGGGGATGACCCCCTGCCATCCCGTAGCGGCGTAGGTTGGAAAGCTGAAACATCGACGTGGTGATGCGAGAGGTCAGGAACGCTTCGATCGCCTCTTGATCTTCAGGCGTTGCCTCGATCACGTCCAATCCCCCAACGCCTGTTGCCAGACAGTCAAGGCTGCCACCGCCGCCGTATCGGCACGCAAAATACGTGGACCAAGGCTGACGGGATGCGCAAAGGGCAAACCGCGCAGCATCTCGCGCTCAGCAGGCGAGAACCCACCCTCCGGCCCGATCAGGATCGCCCATGGCCCCCGCAAGTCAGGTAAGGCCACCGGATCACCGATCAGCAATTCATCGCAAAACATGACTTGCCGGTCGGCAGGCCAATCTTTCAGCACGGCAGAGAGCTTGGCCAGATCATCCACCGGCGGCACAAATGTTCCGCCACATTGTTCGGCCGCCTCGACCGCATGGGCCTGCAGTTTGTCCTGCCGGACACGGTTTACAGACTGGGTAAAATCGGTCTGCACAGGCATGACCTTTGCCGCACCCATTTCCACCGCCTTCTCGACGATGAAGGCCGTGCGTTCCTTACGGATCGGCGCAAAAAGAAACCACAGGTCAGGCGGCAATTGCAGAGGCGCAGTCTGCGCCTGACACAGTAAGATTCCACCCTTCTTGCCCGCCTTTTCAACGCTTGCATCCCATTCGCCATCGCGGGAATTGATCAGCGAAATCACATCGCCCTCGCCGAGCCGCATTACCCCAAAGAGGTAATGCGCCTGTTCGCGCGTCAGCGGAACAGATTGCCCTTCCCCCAATGGGTGCTCTACATAAAGCCGAACCTTGGATGCCATGAAGCGGACCATATGACCGAAGATCACGAAGGGCCAGATCAGATCGGCAGTGTCGCCGATGCCCCGCCGGACAATTGGGTGGACCGTTATGCTCCGGCAGCCACACGCGGCTATCTGCGCCTGAGCCGGGCGGACAGGCCGATCGGAACATGGCTGCTCTATGTGCCGTGTCTCTGGGGTTTGTCACTGGCGATCCTTGCAACCGACAGCTACAGCCAACACGACCTTTGGACGATTGTCGGCTGCGGCATTGGTGCGTTCCTGATGCGAGGTGCAGGGTGCACATGGAACGACATCACAGATCGCGAATTCGACGGGGCCGTCGCGAGAACCCGCTCACGGCCGATACCTTCAGGACAGGTGAGTGTGCGCGGTGCCGTGCTTTGGATGATCATCCAGGCGCTGCTCGCCTTCCTGATCCTGATCACATTCTACCCGACAGCCATCGCTTTGGGTGTGCTGGCTTTGCTTCCAGTCGCAATCTACCCTTTTGCCAAGCGGTTCACATGGTGGCCGCAGGTCTTTCTTGGCATAGCCTTTAACTGGGGCGCGCTACTGGCTTGGGCGGCCCATACCAACAGCATCGGACCTGTTCCCATCGTGCTCTATATGGCGGGGATCGCCTGGACTTTGTTCTATGACACGATCTACGCCCATCAGGATGCTGAGGATGACGCACTGATCGGAATCAAATCAACCGCACGACTGTTTGGCGATGAATCGCGTAAATGGCTACGGTTGTTCCTGACGCTGACAATCCTGCTTTTCGGGCTTGCGGTTGTTCTGGCCGCGCATGACAGGTCGGTCTTGTCGCTCGTCATCGCAATCGGCGGACCTTGGGCGCTTGGTTGGCATCTGACGTGGCAACTGGGCCGGTTTGATCCGGACGACGGTAGGAGCCTTCTGAAAATCTTCCGTTCAAACCGCGACGCCGGCCTCATCCCTTTGCCATTTTTTGCCGTGGCTATGCTGGTCTGATTGAACCTTTCACACCTTCGTCCTATGGAGTGCGTGAACTGACACCGGAGCACTATGCGCATCTCTGCTTTATTTCTTCGTGTAATTGTCTTTGCGGCAGCCGGGGCGCTCGCCTTTGTCTCAGCCCAGTCTTTGGTCCAGCAGGTCGAAGAACGCTCTGTTGAAGCGGTGCAAGAAACGCTTGTCGATCAAGGCTATACTTGGGCCAATGTGCTTGGCGACGGCCTGCAAGTCATCCTCGAAGGCGATGCCCCGACAGAGGCCTTACGCTTTCGCGCCATGTCGGCTGCGGGAACAATGGTGGACGCAAGCCGTGTCATCGACAACCTGACAGTCCTCGATTCGGAACAGATCGCACCCCCTGAATTTTCCATCGAAATCCTTCGCAATGACGCAGGTGTTTCCCTGATCGGCCTCATTCCCGCTTCAACTGATCGTGAGGCCTTGGCCGCCCGTATCACTGACATCGCGGATGGTGGAACGGTCACGGACCTTCTTGAAGTCGGAAACTACCCGGCCCCGCAAAACTGGCGCGTGGCCCTGAATTACGCGTTGCGTGCACTTGAGACCCTCAACAAGTCCAAAATTTCGGTCAATGCGGAACGCGTGATCGTCGATGCGATTGCCGATAGCATCGAAGAACGCCGCCGACTGGAAACAGCGCTTGCACGCAACACCCCCGAAGGTGTTCGCCTAGCGATTGATATCAGGGCGCCACGACCAGTGATTTCTCCGTTCACGACGCGGTTCATCGTTGACGAAGATGGTGCGCGGTTTGATGCCTGCGCCGTTGATACGCCTGAGGCGCTCGACGCCATCATGGAAGCCGCCTCTGCTGCCGGGTTCCAGAACCGTGCCCCTTGCGTGTTCGCGCTCGGGGCGCCGTCGCGGCAATGGGGCGAGGCGGTTGCACTGTCCATTGATACCCTGCGACGCGTTGGTGGCGGAACAGTGACGATCTCCGATACGGACGTAACGCTCGTCGCACGCGAAGGTGCTGATCAGGGCGGTTTTGACAATGCGGTCGGGCGTTTGGAAAACGATCTGCCCGATGCCTTCGCGCTGCGCGCCGAACTGCCCGTCGCGCAAGAGGCCGATGGCGATGAGACCCCGTCATTTACGGCCACCCTCAGCCCAGAAGGCATGGTGCAGCTCCGTGGACGCATTCCCGATGATGTCACAAATACCGTGGTTGAGAACTTCGCGCAGGCAAAATTCGGGCAAGACAACATCACGATGGGCACACGCCTGACAGAAGGTTTGCCAAGCAACTGGTCGGTCCGCGTTCTTGCAGGTGTCGAAGCTCTGTCTGCCCTTTCCAATGGCGTGGTCTCAGTCGAGCCGACCAGCTTCTCTGTGCGTGGCAATACTGGAAACCCGGACGCAAGCGCGGAGGTCGCGCGCCTTCTGATCCAGAAGCTGGGACAGGCCGCAGATTTTGACATCGACATCACGTATGTCGAAGAACTTGATCCGATTGCCAGCTTGCCGACGCCGGAGGAATGCATCGGCCGCATCAATGCCGTCAAAGACGCCAACAAAATCCTTTTCGATCCAGGTTCAGCGCAGCTTACCGCCGCAACGCAGCCAGTCGTAGATGCGATTGCAGAGATCCTGCGCGAGTGTGGCGACCTGCCAATCCGCGTGTCTGGCTATACGGACAGCCAGGGCCGCGAAGAAATGAACCAACAACTGTCTCAGGCCCGTGCCGATGCGGTGCTGACCGCCCTGCGCGCGCGTCGCGTTCCGGTTGGCACATTTGAATCCGTAGGCTTTGGCGAACAGGATCCCATCGCCTCAAATGACACCGAAGAGGGCCGCGAGGCGAACCGCCGCATCGAATTCAGCTTGATCACTGAAGTCGAAGATGGCGAAGAGACCTCTGAAACTGAAACCGACACCGAAGCCGAAAGCGACTAGGGCAGACCCATGAACCGATCAGAATTTATCCTCGCGACGGCAGTCATTCTCTTTGTCGCTTTCATGCTGGGCTGGTTTGCAAGCTGGCTGGTGAACCGCTTTACCCGTGTGACCAAGGCTGAAATCGGCGAACTTGATCGCATGGCGCAAGCCCTGCACGAGGCAGAGGAAACACGCGATCAAGCCATCACGTATCTGCAACAGCGCGAGGCGGAAATCACAAACCAGCTTGCACAGACAGAGGCGGAATTGCGGGCGGCGATGGATGGTCTGCGTGAAGCACGGCAGGACGCAGAGGAACTGCGTGCCAAATACGAGGCCTAGTGCTTATCGGCTAGGGGCGCGGCGCAGCCGCGCGCCGAAGCCGGTCGTTGATCGCAAGCCCCAATCCTTTGTCAGGGATCGGTGCAACTGCGATTGCCCTAGCGCCCATTTCGTCCAGACGATGTAGCAACGCAAAAAGGTTTGCTGCCGCCTCCGTGAGATCGCCAGCCTCAGAAAGATTGAGGTCTGCTTCCATCGGCCCAAAACCCAAAAATATTTCATCGTCCCTTTGCGAGGTCACATTCAGCCTGACGCTTCCTTGGGGTGCGTAGTGCGACTCAAGCTGTCCTGGCGAGACCGGTCTTTCAGGGTCGTCGCTCACGACAAGCGGTTGCCCGAGACAGGCCTCAATCGCTTCGACCGGGATACCGCCCGCACGCAGAAGGGCTGGCGCACCCACACAGGACACGATTGTCGACTCAACACCAACGGCGCAGTTGCCGCCATCGACGACCGCATCGATCCGCGAGCCCAAACCTGCCTGAACATGCCCCGCTTGCGTCGGGCTCACCCGCCCGGACGGGTTCGCCGACGGTGCTGCAACCGGGCCGCCGAACCTGTCGAGCAGTCCGGTCGCCACCGGATGATCCGGGACGCGGACGGCCAGCGTTTCAAGTCCGGCAGTGACCAGTTTGGAAATACCTGCATCTGCCTTCAACGGAAGCACCAAGGTCAGCGCGCCAGGCCAAAAAGCGCCTGCGAGGCGCAAGGCTGCATCGTTGAACGTCACGAAGCGCTGTGCGGCCACCGAGTCTGCAACATGCACGATCAACGGATTGAAACTGGGCCGGCCTTTAGCTGCATAAATTGCGGCGACCGCGCGATCATTCCGCGCATCTGCCCCAAGTCCGTAAACCGTTTCCGTCGGAAACGAAACAAGCCCACCATCACGCAGAATCACGGCGGCCTCAACCAGTCCCGCATCGTCGGGTCGTAGCGTTCTCATCGCATCCTGGCTCATGACGTGGCGTTTCAGTTGATGGGTAGGCCATGGCAGGTAGTTTGGCCCGTGTTCACAGTTGCATAGCCCTCGGACCGTGCTTTGCCAAGCAATCGGTCCACTTGGAGTAAACCAAATGCCTTACCGCGCACCCGTCAGCGATTTCCAGTTTTTGCTAGACCATGTGGTCGGCTTCAGCGACGTCACCGCGACCGAGCGTTTTGCCGAAGCAACACCAGACATGACGCAGGCGATTCTGACGGAAGCCGGAAAAATGTGCGAAGAGGTTCTCGCGCCCCTCAACCGGCAAGGAGACTTGCATCCCGCGTATCTCGACAACGGTGTTGTGCGCACCTCACCCGGTTTTGCTGACGGTTACCGCGCAATCGCAGAGGGCGGATGGATCGGCATGTCTGCCAGCCAAGAGGTCGGTGGACTTGGTTTGCCAATGTCGCTGACCACGACGGTCAACGAAATGATCGCAAGCGCGTGTCTGTCACTGCAACTCAGCCCGTTGATGACCCAAGGCCAGATTGAGGCATTGGAGCACCACGCCTCTGACGAGATCAAGGATCTGTACATCCCCAAGATGGTCTCTGGCGAATGGAACGGCACGATGAACCTGACCGAGCCTCAGGCGGGATCAGATGTCGGTGCCTTGCGCACAAAAGCCGAACCGAACGGTGACGGGACCTACAGTATCACCGGCCAGAAGATTTACATCAGCTGGGCCGACAACGATTTCACAGAAAACGTATGTCATCTGGTTCTCGCCCGCCTCCCCGATGGCGTTGCAGGCACGAAAGGCATCAGCCTTTTTATGGTACCGAAACTGATCCCCGATGCCGACGGAAACCCCGGCGAACGCAACAGCCTGCGCGTTGTCAGCCTTGAGCACAAAATGGGTCTGCACGGCTCACCGACTGCTGTGATGGAATACGCGGGCGCCAAAGGCTGGCTCGTTGGCGCAGAGCATGGCGGCATGGCTGCAATGTTTACGATGATGAACAACGCGCGGCTTGGGGTGGCAGCACAGGGCGTCGGGGTTGCCGAAGGTGCCTACCAGCACGCCTTGGCATACGCACAGGATCGCAAACAAGGGCGCGCGGGCGGCAGCGGCACGATTATCGAACATGCAGATGTTCGCCGGATGCTGACGACCATGAAGGCCGACACCTACGCGGCACGCGCGATTTGCCTGATGAATGCGGTTGCTATCGACATGGCACTTGCCACTGGCGATGCCGTCTGGGAGGCGCGTGCCGCTTTCCTGACGCCGATCTCAAAGGCATTCGGCTCTGACGTGGGCTGCGAAGTCTCCGCAACGGGGATTCAGGTTCACGGTGGTATGGGTTTCATTGAAGAAACCGGTGCCGCCCAATACGCCCGTGACGTGCGTGTTGCCACGATCTACGAAGGCACAAACGGCATTCAGGCAATGGATCTGGTCGCGCGCAAATTGATGGACGGCGGCGAGGCCGCGTTCCGCCTTCTCGATGAAATCGAACAGGGCGCTGATGCTGCCAAGGCGACGCACCCTGAATTGGCCGGTGCGGTCTGGCAATCAGCAGAGAACCTGCGCGAGACGACAGAGTGGCTTGTCGCGCAACAGGATCTGAACGAACGGTTTGCCGGTGCCGTGCCGTTCCTGCGTGCCTTTGCCCGCGTTCTGGGTGGTTATGTCTATCTCAAAAGCGCACTGGCAGGCGATGCATCACGCCAGCGCCTCGCGACCTTCTACATCAAACGGATGTTGCCTGAGCACACCGGTCTTCTGGCCCATGTCCGAGAAGGCGCAGGGGACTTGATGTCAATTACCGCGGATGATTTAGCGGCCTGATGAAAGATCAGATTAAGGGCATCCGCTACCCGTTCCCGGATGCGCCCGGCAGCAGCGAAGCGATCGAAGTGGCAAGCGGTATCCTTTGGATGCGGTTGCCACTTCCAATGGCGCTTGATCATGTGAATGTCTATGCACTCGATGACGGCGAGAGCTGGACGGTGATCGACACAGGCTTTGCATCGAAAACCTCCAAACGCATCTGGCAGGCACTGCTTGACGGGCCGCTCGCTGGCAAACCAGTTGGCCGCGTGGTCGTCACGCACCATCACCCTGATCACGTGGGTCTGGCTGGCTGGTTCATGCAAAACGGCGCCAGCCTTGCGATGCCACGCACAGGTTGGCTCATGGCCCGGATGCTGACGCTTGATGTGCAAGAGGCGCCAAACGCCGAGGCCATAACGTTTTATACGCATGCTGGCATGGACCCTGCCGAGCTTGAAAAACGGCGAACGGAGCGCCCCTTCAACTTTGCTGATTGCGTCGCGCCACTCCCGTTGGGTTACACACGTCTTGTCGAGGGCGACACCATCAAAATGGGCGGACGCACTTGGGACATCCGCATGGGCAATGGTCACGCGCCGGAACATGCGACCTTCTGGAGCCGCGACGACAATCTTGTCATTGGCGGCGATCAGCTCTTGCCGTCGATCAGCCCAAACCTGGGTGTTTACCCAACCGAGCCCGACGCTGATCCTGTGAGCGACTGGATCGCGTCATGCGAGAAATTCTGCACTTTCGCAGATGACCAGCAACTGATCCTACCGGGACACAAACTGCCCTTTACCGGACTTCCCACGCGGCTGCGGCAATTGATCGAAAACCATGAGGGCGCGCTCGCGCGACTGCTCGACCATCTTTCAGAACCGCAAGCCGCAGGAGATTGTTTTCTGCCGCTCTTTAAACGGAACATCGGTCGCGGGGAGTACGGTTTGGCATTGGTCGAGGCTGTCGCGCACCTGAACCACCTTCATCAGGCAGGGCTGGTCACACGCACATTGCGTGAAAACGGTGCCTATGTCTTTCAACGTATTTAGGCAGGGTGTTCTTACGCGGCGCGCGCCGCCGTCAAAGGGCAAAGCTCGAAACCCTCCGGCGTGACCTTGCACAGCGTGTCCGGCGGCACGGCGGTCCATCGCTGGGCCATTCCGCAAAGTGGCTCTGATGCGACAGCACGGCCACCATGTTCCAGCACCTCAGACACGTAGAGCGTTGGCGCGGGCCCAGTTGAGGCATGCCTGAAGCCATAGAGCGTTTCACCATCAGAGAACACGCACGTCAGCTTGATCGGTCCTTCATCACCTGCTGTTCCGATCTGATCTAGCGTCAACGCCAGCGCGTGCTCCGGATCAGCTTCTAGCCCGTTTGCCAGAAGCGTCAGAAAAATCATCTCGCTATCGGTGGTCCCGCGCATCTGTTCAAACAGATGTTCCGGCAGCGCGGCCATCAGACGACGGCGGATCACCCTGAAATGCGGGATCTGGCCATTGTGGCAGAATGACCATCGACCATAGGCAAAGGGATGGCAATTCACCCGCGTGGTCTCTCCCACGGTCGAGGCCCGGATATGCGCAATAAAGAGCGGTGAACGTACCATTCGGCAGAGGTTGATCAGGTTGTCATCCGCCCAGGCAGGCAGCACATCGCGATAAAGGCCCAGCGCCCCGCGATCATCATACCAGCTGATGCCGAAGCCGTCGCCGTTGACTGCCAGTTTGGCCTCGGTCGCATGCTGGCTCTGCTCCAGCAACGAATGCACTGGACGGACAACGATGTTTTCAAGCGGGATAGCAGGGCCCGCATAGGCGGCGATACGGCACATATCAGTGGCGCGCGTCCATCTTGGCGACCATCCGGCGCAGGATACGGCTGACGGTGGTTTCACAAGCAGCAGGAATAATCGCGTGCACGAGCGCGGCCAATCCAGCGACCGTCAACCAGAATGCAAATGTCAAAGCAAAGCGCATATGCTGAAAGTATGTCTCATCCACTGTCGCAGGATGATCGGTGAACAGGCTGGCGAAAACTGATTTTGCTGCGGGTGTGTGCGTTGAATCGGACATGAGTGGCTCCCTTACTGGTTTGGATCAACATATCCCAAGTCGCCACAACAAATGTCTCAAATGATATTGCCATAAGATACAATTTTGGGATAATTTCTCATGCATGACCGAAAATATAGACGATATAGACCGCAAAATCCTTAGCATCTTGCAAAAAGATGCCAGCCTCTCGGTCGATGACGTGAGTGCCACCGTCAATCTTTCACGAAACGCCTGCTGGCGGCGGATCAAAGCTCTGGAAGAGCGCGGGGTGATAAGAGGGCGGGTCGCCCTCGTCGACGCGGCAAGTGTCGGCGTTCCGCTGACAGCGATGGTGCTGATCCGGACCAGCAAGCATGATGATATCTGGATGAAGGACTTTCAGTCAGCACTGCAACTTTTCCCCGAGGTCGTGGGTGCTTACCGCATGACAGGGGACCTTGATTACGTGCTGCGGGTCCGCGTCGCGGATGTTCCTGCCTATGACGCATTTTACAAACGCCTGACATCACGGATATCAGTCTCGGATATCTCGGCCAGTTTCGTTATGGAAGAGATCAAGGAAACAACCGCGGTGCCACTATGACAGATGACAAGATGACGATCGACACGTCAGCCGAGCTGATGGAGAACGACGCGCTGCCTCAAACGCGCGAAGTCCACACCGACCCGAACGCAAAACCTGTCACGCAAGGCCAACTGCCGCGCGCACTGGCTGAACCCGCTACCAAAAAAAGCCCCGCGCAATGGGCATATGAGCGCATTATCCTTTACATCCAGAACTTTGAAAAACAGCTCGACAACGACCATGAGGTCGGGATGGGGCTGACCGGCAGCGACACCGGTGTCATCAGGATCGAAGGCTTGGGCTACTATGATCCTGACATCATCACCTATTACGGGACCAATCAGTCAGGTGCAAAAACGCAGTTGATCCAGCATGTCAGCCAGTTGAATGTCTCGCTGGTTGCCAGCCCAAAGCATATTGACCAGCCGGAACCCAAGCGGATCGGCTTCCAGCTCGCCACGGCACTGGATCGCAGCGAAGATGTGACCTCCTGACCGCGTGACAAGGCTATATGAATCGTCTAAGGGTTCCGAAATTCTCACTTTGAGGGAGCAATGAGATGGCTGAGCACAAGCACGGCGAAATGGATATCACAACGCAGGAAAAGACCTTCGCTGGTTTCATGAGCATGACCACAAAGGCGACCATCGGTATTCTGGTGTTTCTCGTTTTTCTGGCTCTGATCGCGGCCTAAAAGCAGCCTTGCAGCGCCGCAACTTTCTTATTGGACTGCCACTGGCCCTTGCGGGCTGTGGCGCGCAAGAGGTCTGGGCGCCCGACGATGTGGTCGCACGGGCGATCTATCGCGAACCCGGCCGGTCTTATCTGACGCTTTATACGATGAAGAATGTGGGCTCCGGCAACGGGGCGCACACAGCCTTGCTGATCAATGCAAGCCAACGTGTGATGTTTGATCCGGCAGGATCATGGAGCCAGTCGATCATGCCGGAACGCAATGACGTTCTTTTCGGTGTGACCCCGCAGCTTGAGCGGCTCTATATCAGTTTTCATGCACGCGTGAGCTACTATGTCATCGGACAGACCATCGAGGTCCGCCCGGAGGTTGCCGAACAAGCACTCAACCTCGCTCTGGTCTCTGGCCCCGTGGCACAGGCCAACTGCGCGCGCGTGACGTCCCGCCTGCTGCGGCAGCTTCCCGGTTTCGGCAGCATCCGCCAGACCTGGGGGCCGAACCGTCTGTCAGACGATTTTGGTAAATTGCCCGGTGTCACAAGCGAGGAGTACCGCGAATTTGACGCTGACGACAAAACCATCGCGGCACGCGAGATTTCGGAAATGCTCAGAGAAGGGCAGTGACGCCCATCAATCCGTAAAGCGTCACAGCGCCACCGAAAATCGCCCACAAAACGTTGCGCGTCCAAATGCCGACCAGAACGGTCGCAATGGCCGCCGATGCGCGAACAGGATCAAAAATACCACCTGTTGCGGCTGGCCAGATCACCAACGGCGCCACCATCCCAGGCAACACGGCAACCGGCGTATAGCGCAACAGGCGCAAGACAAATGGCGGCATGGGCCGGTCACCGATCAGACCCAGAAAGGAAAACCGGATCAGAAAGGTCCCGATCCCCATCACGATGATGATCGTCCAGATTTCGGCTGCGGTGTAGGTCATGACGTGCGCCTTTCCTGCCAGATTTCCACCAAAGCACCGGTCAGCATGGCCGCGCCCGCCGCGATCAAAAGGCCAGTTCCGGCAGGCATGTTCACCAGCGCAATTCCCACACTGACCGAAACCGCGGCGGCCGCAACATGCGCCAGCGACTTCATCATCGGTGCGACCATCGCAAGGAACATGATCGGCATAATGAAATCGAGCGCCCAAGCGTCCGGAATGGCCTGCCCTGCAACGATCCCAACGAATGTCATGCCGAACCAGAAAGGGGTGATCGGTGTCGCCACCCCGAAAAAGTATTGCACCCGCTCCGCGACACTCATCTCGGGCCTTGCCTCATAGCGCGCGATCGATGTGATGTAGGTCTGGTCGAAGTTGAGATAGGCCACACAGGCGCGCTTCCACAGCGGCGCCGCACCCAGGTAAGGCACCAGTGACGCCGAATACATCGCCATCCGTAGATTCACTGCCAGCGCTGCCAATAGGACGAAGGCAATACTCGCATTCTCGACCATCAACTGGATCGCCGCGAACTGTGCGGCACCGGCAATCACAAGGATTGTGAAGCCCATCGCCTGCGCCAGAGTGAGGCCTGCATCGGTGGCAATGACACCGAAAAGGGTCGCGAATGGCACAGCCATGAGCAGGAAAGGCGTTCCGTCGCGCACACCTGCCCAATAGGCGGATTTTGCTGGTCGTTTCGCTGTGGAAACCGTCATTGCTTTGCCCTAGCCTGAGACCGTTGCCTCAGGCTTTACGCAAATGGAGAAAGAAAGACAATTGGCGCGGATCGACGACACTTCTGCTTATCTCATCGCGCCGTCTCCACATGCGTCAAGGCTGACACGCGGTGTTCAGGGCACCGATCAGGACGGCAAGACAGTCGCCTTGAATGTGGTGGAAGAACGCCCGCTGACGATCTACCTCAATGCTCAGGAAATCGTGACAGCCATGACAATTGGTGATTATCCAGAGTATCTCGCTCTGGGTTTCCTGCGCAATCAGGGCATGCTGAAGGCTGGCGACGATATTACTGGTGTCGATTACGACGAAGAAATCGAGACCGTCGTGGTCAGAACGAAAACCCACACCACATTTGAAGAAAAGCTGAAGAAAAAGACACGCACTAGCGGGTGCGCCGTCGGCACAGTTTTCGGTGACATGATGGAGGGGCTTGAGGGGATCACCCTTCCTGCGACATCCGTCAGAACCTCTGATCTTTACAAATTGGCCGCCACTATCAACCGCACACCCTCGCTCTATCTTGAGGCTGGCGCGATCCATGGCACCGTTCTGTGCCAACAGGACCGCCCGCTCGTCTACATGGAAGATGTTGGCCGGCATAACGCCGTGGACAAGATTGCAGGCTGGATGCTTTCTGAAAAGGTACCGGCCGATGACAAGGTTCTCTACACCACCGGACGGCTGACCTCGGAGATGGTGATCAAAACATCAATGATGGGGATCCCTGTATTGGCCTCCAGATCAGGTTTTACCGCTTGGGGGGTCGAGATCGCGCAGCAGGTCGGTTTGACGCTGATCGGGCGCATGAAGGGCCAGCGATTTGTCTGCCTCTCCGGTGAGGATCGCCTGATCCGCGATGCGGACCCGTCAAAAATCGCCGATGACCCGCGCAAGTCGGGTCGGAAAGGGGCGGCACAATGATCCCATCATTTTGCCGAAAATACTCCCGCCGGAGGCTCCTGTCGGACCAACTGGCGCAGGTCTGCGCGTGAAACAGCCCGTTGGCGTCATATTGGCCGGTGGCCAGGCGACCCGTATGGGTGGTGGTGACAAGGGGCTCCTGTCTTTGGGCGACAGGACGATCATTGATCACGTTGTGGAACGGCTATCACCGCAGGTGGCAGGATTGGCGCTCAACGCCAACGGCGATCCGGCGCGGTTTGCGCATCTGGGTCTGCCGGTCATTGCCGATACGGTGGAAGGTTTTGCAGGCCCGCTATCCGGGGTGCTTGCAGGTCTTGACTGGGCTGCAACACAAGGGGCGGATGACATTGTCACTGCGGCAGCTGACACACCGTTCTTTCCCTGTGATCTGGTGCCGCGGTTGCAGCTGGCCGCTGAAGAGGCAGGCAGCGAAATTGCCCTTGCCAAGACACCAGACGGACGCCACCCGACCTTCGGCCTATGGCCCGTGTCCTTGCGACACGATTTACGTCAGGCGCTGACGGAGGGACTACGCAAAGTGATTCTGTGGACGGACAAACACGGTGGAACCACGGCAATGTTTCCGGACGATCTCGCGTTTTTCAACGTCAATACTCCTGACGACCTCACAAAAGCACAGGCGATGCTATGAAAGTCTTTGGCGTCACAGGCTATAAGAACGCCGGCAAGACCGGATTGATGGAAAGACTCGTGACCGAAATTGCGGGGCGCGGCTTCACGGTTTCGACAATCAAACACGCGCATCACAGCTTCGATGTCGATCACGAAGGCAAAGACAGCTATCGGCATCGGCAGGCCGGTGCCAGTCAGGTGCTATTGTCGTCGCGTAAACGATGGGCGCTGATGACCGAACTGCGCGGTGCCGAAGAGGCGAGCCTCGAAGACCTGCTCGCGCAACTTGCGCCAGTCGATCTGGTGTTGGTCGAAGGTTACAAAAGGGATCGCCACCCCAAGATCGAAGCCTTCCGCGGCGAGATGAACCACCCCTTGATTGGGTCTGAAGACGATACGATCCGCGCGATTGCCAGTGACACAACCATTCAGGCCAAGCAGCCGGTTCTTGACCTCGACGACACAAAAGCCATTGCCGATTTCATACTTGCCGAGGTCGGACTTTGAACTTCGACAAGGTCATTATGGTCGATTGGTCGGGCGGTAACGATCGCGGCCCCAAGCCCGTCAAGGATGCAATCTGGGCCGCAATCGGGTCTGGCGGGCAAGCCGGTGAACCGGTTTATCTACGCAACCGCCAGGTCGCAGAGGCATGGTTGATTGACACGCTGACGGATTTTCGTGCGCGCGGTGAGCGGGTTCTTGTCGGTTTTGACCTCTGTTTTGCCTACCCAAAGGGTTTCGCAGCGAAACTCATCGGGCGCGAAGACACACTCGCGCTGTGGGACTGGTTTGAGGCAAAAGTTGAAGACAGCCCAACGAAGAACAACAGATTTGACCTTGCCGGAGAGATCAACGCCAAGTTTCCTGGCGTCGGCCCGTTCTGGTTTAACGGACTACCCCGTGACATTTCTCATCTTCCGCGCAAAGGCACACAGAGAGCCGGGCACGGCCTGCCCGAAAAACGTGCGGCCGATCTTGCGATCAAAGGCAGTTTTTCCCCCTGGCAGTTAGCGGGTGCCGGAGCAGTTGGCGGACAAGTCATCATGGGGCTGCCGATGCTTGCGCGACTGAGAAAGCGGTTTACGGACGCCCTTTCAGTCTGGCCCTTTGAAGCCCCAGACACACAGATCGTTCTTGCCGAGACTTATTTCTCACTCTTGCCTGATCTGGTGCAAGACGAACCACATCAGATCAAGGACGCAGCCCAAGTTTCACTTTATGCACGTGTGTTCTCGGCGCTCTCAGGCAAGGCCACCGCCGATCTGATGGCAGTGCAGGCAACCTCGGAGGGCTGGGTCCTTGGCGCAGGAGAAACCGAGGTGTTGCGCAAGGCTCTCGACAAATTACCACCACGCCTGAAAAACGACTGTTTTGCCATGCCTCAGGGTGCCTACTGGACGCCTGTGGACGAGGCACTTGCCCATCTAGAGGCCCACCTGCATCCTGTCACAGGAACGCAAAGCGTTTCGATTGCTGATGCATCAGGTCTGATCCTCGCGGAAGATGTCATGGCGGCGCGATCCCATCCCCCTGCCCCGAATGCAGCCGTTGACGGCTATGCCTTTGCCGGTCCTGCACCTGAAGGTTTGAATGAACTCCCGCTCGTCCAAGGGCGCTCTGCGGCGGGCGTGCCCTATGAGGGAACAGTTCCAGACGGACATGCCATACGCATCCTGACTGGGGCGAATGTGCCTGATGGTGTCGATACTGTCGTCCTTCAGGAAGATACGACAGTCGATGAAGATACCCTGCGCTTTTACGGGCCGCTGAAGAAAGGCGCCAATGCCCGTAACGCTGGTGAAGACATGACCATTGGCCAGCCAATCCTTGCTGCAGGGCGAAAATTGACGCCAGGCGACATCGGTATGATTGCTGCTGCCGGAGTTGGGCAGGTGACCGTCCGCAGGCCACTGCGCGTCGGCGTCCTGTCAACAGGAGACGAACTTGTGCCCCCCGGGGCAAGCGCGCGTGACGCGCAGATTTTTGACGCAAATGGACCCATGCTGGCGGCGTTGGCGGCCGAGTGGGGCCACGACGTGATCCCTTTGGGACGCGCGCCAGACGACAGGGATGCTTTGCGCGAGATGCTGAACGACGCAACCCGATCTTGTGACGCCATCCTGACTTCGGGCGGCGCATCAGCTGGGGCCGAGGATCATGTCTCGGCCTTGCTTTCGGACACAGGCAGCTTCGCCCTCTGGCGGATTGCAATGAAACCCGGGCGCCCTTTGGTGCTTGGCATGTGGAATGAAACCCCCGTGTTTGGCCTGCCTGGCAATCCGGTTGCAGCCATGGTCTGCGCGCTGGTGTTTAGCGCGCCCGCACTGAGGGTCATGGCAGGCGGCGGCTGGCGCAAACCCGAGGGCTATCTGCTTCCGGCTGAATTTTCAAAATCAAAGAAGGAAGGTCGCACAGAATACCTTCGCGCCCGCATCCAAAATGGGTGCGTCGAAGTCTTTCCCTCCGAAGGGTCAGGTCGGGTCTCGGGACTGTCGTGGGCGACCGGTCTCGTCGCCCTCTCTGCGCCTGCGCAAACAATCGCACCCGGCGACCCTGTGCGCTACATCCCGTTTGCTGATTTCGGTAGATGAAAATCACTGTCGGCATCCCTGACAAAGACCGGGAGGCCGCGGCGCGGCTTTACTGGGATGCGTTCGGCGAGAAACTCGGTTTCGCGCTTGGGCCAAAGCATCTTGCGTTGCAGTTTGTCACCGCAGTCATGCGACAAGACCATGGGGTCTGCGCACATGATGATGACGGGCGCCTGATTGGCGTTGCGGGCTTCAAGACGTCAAAAGGCGCGCTTGTGGGTGGAGCTTTCCATGACCTCAAGCAAATTTATGGTTGGGCGAGTGCAGCTTTCAGGACCAGCCTCTTGGCGGCTTTGGAAAACGACATCGAAAACGAACGCTTTTTGATGGATGGACTATTTGTCGCTGAGGACGCCCGTGGGCAGGGTGTTGGTACCGCACTGCTGAATGCGATCACGCAGGAGGCCAAGCGTCGGGGGTATCATCAGGTGCGTCTTGATGTGGTCGATACCAACACACGTGCGAAATCGCTGTATCTGCGGCAGGGGTTTCGAGATGTTAAAACCCAGCGGATTGGCTTGCTGCGTTTTATTTTCGGGTTCAAATCGACGACTGCCATGGTCAGGGACATCTACCCTGAACCAGAACAGAAACCCCGCAACAGAAGTGGCGGGCAAAGAGCAAGGTAGCGCCTGGAGATCGCCGAGGGCTGATGCAGATCCTCAATTGACCTTGGAGAAAGCCACCACCGCACAAGGCGACGTAGCTGCCTCCCTGAACAATTATTCAGCTTCGGGCTTGCATTCTAAACTATACAGTTTAGTTCATATTCAGGAAATGCCTCTGAGATGACATCCCGAAGCCGTTTCGCGAACCGTCAGTTCGCGCATGACGGAAGTGTCAATCCTCGCGGAATTTCCGACGAAAAACTGCGCACCAACGTCCTCCCCTCTGGTGTGCAGATCGCGCGATCCTAAGACGCGCAAATGCCCGTCTGCCACGTCAAGGCAGACAAGGCGTCACAGCGATGGGGCGTTCATCCCTCCCAGCCCCATCGCTGCAATCGCCTTGCTGAAATTGAACCGCTCGGTCTATGATCAACTCCATCGGAGGACCTGAGATGCCAGATGGCACAACACAGCCAAAACGAGGCCGAAAGTTTGATCAGGTGCTTGCCGGTGCCAGACAGGTCTTTCTGTCAGACGGTTTTGAGGGCGCATCCGTCGATGATATCGCAAAAGCTGCCGGCGTGTCGAAGGCGACGCTCTACAGCTATTTTCCAGACAAGCGGTTTCTTTTCCTGCAAGTGGCCAAAACAGAGTGTGCCAGACAAGCTGATCACGCCATCGAGACCATCGACATGGACGCGCCTGCGGCAGACGTTCTTCAGGCCATTGCTGACGAGATTGTCGCGTTCATCACATCAGAATTTGGCACGCGTATCTTTCGCATCTGTGTAGGCGAGAGCGAAAGGTTTCCCGAGCTTGCGCGCGAATTCTATGAAAGTGGACCGCAATTGGTCCGCGAGCGGATGATGTCTTATCTGGAAAAGGCGATCGCACGGGGCGAGTTACAGATTGACGATGTTGCGCTTGCAGCCGAGCAATTTCAGGAACTTTGCAAAGCTGATCTTTTCCCGCGGATGATGTTCAACATCGCCGATGACTTTACTGTCGACGAAAAACGGCGCGTCACGAAAGGGGCCGTGCGGATGTTCATGGCCCGTTACGGCAGCTAGTCTAGCCGGCGCACCTGCAGGTTTTGCCCCGGTTTTTTCTGTGTCTCAAAACGGCCGGTCTTGACCAGTAACTCGCTCAGTTTGGGGCTGCCATAGGTACGCGGGTCAAAGTCGGGATGCGCGCGGATGATGTATTGGCCAAGCTGACCCAAGGAGTACCACTCACCTTCGGGATCAATGCTATTCATTGCCTTGATCACAAGCGGGATGGCCTTTGATGGCGGCTGACGGTCATTGGACGCCTGCTCGTTCTTGTTTGATTTCTTCGGTTTATCCGATTTTTCCTCGCCGATGATATTTTCAATCAGGATGAACCGATTGCAAACATTGCGCAGGCTTGCAGGCGCTTTGCCTTCACCGATCCCAATGACTTCGACTCCATCTTCTCTGAGCCGGTTGGCAAGCGCGGTGAAATCGCTGTCGGACGACACAATGACGAAGCCGTCGAAACGGCCCGTATGCAAGATATCCATGGCATCAATCACCAATCCGATATCGCTGGCATTCTTGCCCTTGGTGTTCGCCGTTTCCTGATTTGCAACCATACCAAGTTCGACGACCTCCTTTTTCCATGCCGAAAGGGAGGAACTGGACCAATCACCATAGACCCGTCGCAGAGCAGGTTCGCCGTAGGTCGTGATCTCGCGCATGATCGCGCTGGCGTGTTTTGCAGGAATATTGTCCGCGTCAATCAGCACAGCCAGCAACATGCGTCCGTCAGGCATTTATTCATCCCCCATCATGGCAAACGATGCGAATATCTTTCGCTCGGTCTCAGAGAAACTGTCATCTTCGTCGCCAAGTTCCAACCCATTGAGCGCATAGGCAAAGGCAAGGTCAGCCTTTGCATCATACCAGACCCCTCCCTTGAAGCCGTAGGCGTTGCCGAAATGTCCGATCAGCGGGCGCGGATAGAAGGCCGGGTTCTGGAAGATTTGCAGCCCCGCACCGTACTGCTCAAAGACACCGCCAAGATCGTTGCCCGCCGTTTGCGCATCACGCCAGAGAACGGTTTTGTCTGCATCGCGGAGCGCCTCTGCCAAGGTCAGCATCCCGTCCAACGAAAGGCGCAACCCACCCTGAGGGGAGAACCGGCCCACACTTACTGCCGGCGGTGGCATGACAGCCGGATCGTCGATTTGCGCAGCGAAGCCATCACCGTCGTGGCGAAAGGTCGGCAAAGCATCTGCGCGTCTTGTGTCAGGCACTCCGATCCAATTGAAGCCACCGTCGTCAGGGATCATATGACTGCAGGCCTGCGGAAGGTCGGTCCCGGAAAGTTTTTCGATAACCTCGGCCAGAACCAGATAGCCAAGATTGGCGTAGTCAAAATAAGTCCCACTTGGTCTCGCTCCGAAACGGTTGCTTGTGAAAAACGCCTGAAGTGTCTGGTCAGGGGGCAAAAGATAGCCCTTTTGATCGTCGAGCCCGGCCGTATGTGCCGCGAGCGCGCCGATCGAGATGGGAATGTCAGGGAACTCAGGATTGCAGAGCGGCCACCCGAGAACCGAAGAGACATCGCTGTCCCATGCTACCCGATGTTTCGTGCAAAGCTGCGCGAGTGTCTGTCCGATGACAATCTTCGAGATGGACGCCACGCGAAACATGCGAAAACGATCCACATCCAGAAATGATTGATGCGCGATAGCAAAATCCCTTTTGCCGCGACAGCATGCGGCCAGTCCGCAAAAGGCAAAAGGCCCAGCGATCTGCTGGGCCAACGCATCCAGTTTCTCAACACTCAAAATTCGACGACGGCGCGGATCGACTTACCCTCATGCATCAGATCGAAACCTTTATTGATCTCATCAAGGCTCAGTTTGTGCGTGATCATCGGATCAATCTCGATTTTGCCCTGCATGTACCAATCGACAATTTTTGGCACATCGGTTCTGCCAGATGCGCCCCCGAACGCCGTTCCGCGCCACGAACGCCCAGTGACAAGCTGGAATGGTCGCGTCGAGATCTCTGCACCAGCAGGGGCAACGCCAATGATAATGCTTTCTCCCCAGCCTTTGTGGGCGGATTCAAGAGCTGTACGCATCACGTCAACATTCCCCGTCGCATCGAATGTGTAGTCGGCACCGCCACCAGTCAATTCGACCAGATGAGCGACCATATCGCCATCGACCTCTTCGGGATTGACGAAATCAGTCATGCCGAAATGTTTGGCCATCTCGACTTTGCCGGGGTTCAGATCGACACCAACGATCTGATCAGCGCCAGCCAAACGCAGGCCTTGGATGACATTCAGGCCGATGCCACCCAAACCGAAAACAATTGCACGGCTGCCAATCTCGACCTTGGCAGTGTTGATCACCGCGCCAATGCCAGTGGTAACACCGCAACCGATATAGCAAATCTTGTCGAAGGGTGCATCGTCGCGAACCTTGGCCAAAGCGATCTCAGGAAGCACCGTGTGGTTGGCAAATGTCGAGCAGCCCATGTAGTGCAGGATCGGCGTGCCATCGAGCATCGAAAACCGTGACGTGCCATCCGGCATCACACCTTGGCCCTGTGTGCTACGGATCTTCTGGCATAGGTTTGTCTTGGGGTTGAGGCAGTATTCGCACTCCCGGCACTCTGGTGTGTAGAGCGGAATGACATGATCGCCGGGCTTCAGGCTTGTCACACCTTCACCAACCTCCACCACAACGCCAGCGCCCTCATGCCCAAGGATCGCAGGGAACATGCCCTCGGGGTCCGCACCGGACAGCGTGAACTCATCTGTGTGGCAGATGCCGGTCGCTTTGATCTCGACCAGAACCTCTCCGGCCTTCGGTCCGTCAAGATTGACTTCCATCACCTCAAGCGGCTTACCCGCTTCGATTGCCACGGCTGCACGGGTACGCATCATTTCTTCTCCCTTTGTGTTGATCCGACGATCAATGAAACAGGACGTGATTTCAACCTCGCAGTTTTCGGGACTTGTAATCTGACCGGAACTCACAACAATCAGCGATATGAAGCGCATACTCTTGGTCTTAGTGCTTGGCGCCTGTGCCGAGCTTGCTCCGCAATTGCCAGCGACACCTGAGGTGCAGGACGATACCTGCAACGCAAATACCTATGCCGACCTTGTGGGGCGCGGCGCGACAGCGCTTGAACGCGTGCTGATCCTTGGACAGGTGCGCGTCATTCGACCTGATGATGCCGTCACGATGGATTTCAGACCTGAGCGCATCAATTTCATGATTGATGACGAAAACGCGATTTCCCGCATCACATGTGGCTGATCGGTCTGGTTTGGAAGGTCCCCGATGCCACGAACTGGGTGGGGGCTACTGACCGCAGCACCGGGGGTTTAGCTTTTCGCTATGCTGTTGAGCATCGCTTTGACATGTGTTCCCAGTTGGCTTGGCGCGCGGCACGGCCATGGTGTTTTTGCGGCGGAAGCATGGCAGGCAGACGAATTGGCTTGATTTTCAACTGGCAGGCGTCAAATTTGATGCATGACAGCACAATTTCCGTCGCAGTTTCAGGCCCCACCACAGACGGCCTTTGACCGCAAAGAGCTTAATCTGATTCTGGGTTTATATGGTCGGATGGTCGCCGCAGGTGAGTGGCGCGACTACGGATTGTCGCATCTTCGGGACGTTGCCGTCTTTTCGGTGTTCCGGCGAACAGCTGAAAACCCGCTCTACAGGATAGAGAAACGTCCAAAGCTGCGCCTCCGACAGGGCCAATATGCGGTGATCGGGATGGACGGCCAGATCCTGAAACGCGGCAATGATCTGCGACAGGTCCTGCGCATGCTTGAACGCAAACTCATTCGCGCTGTTGACTGACCCCCGACTGCTAAAGTCGTTTGTGCGCGATGACATCCCCGTCACCCTGTGCAGCAATCCGCAAAACCGCCCTTTCAATAGGTTCATAGACGGTTGCCATGTGATGGGCGTTGGCGTGGATCAGCGTCGCGTCGTCGACCATTAGCCCGACATGACCTTTCCAGAACACCAGATCGCCACGTTCGTATGGCGTTTGTGCCTCAGCACCCAATCCATCGCGCTGCATGTCGCTGTCAGCGGGACACGGCAAACCACATGCCCTGAACGAAGTGGATACCAGACCGGAGCAGTCAATCCCGCGGCTGGAGTTCCCACCCCAGAGGTAAGGCACACCAAAATGGATCTGTGCCACAGTCACAGGATCGTTCATCGGCCGATCAAGCGGACGAAGATGGCTTTTGGAAACGAAACCAACGGTGGTCTCAAAGAAGCGCCGTCGTTCGTTAACCACAGTGACACGCGCACCAAAGGGTAGGTGCAGAACATCGCGCGACTTGAACTCCTCGGCCTCGTAGGCGTGTGTCGCAAGGGTCGCGACGAAATGGGTTGGCGTGGCTTCCGGGATCAGGTGAGAGGCTGCGACATAGCCGACATAGTCGTCCTCAGCCTGCACAAACGACCACCCTTGGCGTTCTTCAAAAACTGTGACGCGAGTGCCAAGAAGAAGCTGCCTGTCCCTCGGTCCGTCAGGTTCTGCACAAAGATCAACAACCGGATCGCCAACCGACATCGGCACCCCGGCCACGTATCTTTCGGCCTCAACCGCCCCCGCAAGGTGCAGCGCAGCAACGCGCCCGTTTGCTGGTGTCAAACGGCGGTCCATCAGAGCTTGAGTAAGGCAGGTAGCGCCTCAAGCAGTGCGCGCGCACCCATACCGACACCGCCTTTTGGGCGCGACGGCTTTGCTGAAGGCTGCCAGCCATAAATGTCGAAATGCACGTAAGGGCTTTCCACAAAGCGGCGCAAGAACAAGGCCGCCGTGATGCTTCCTGCCATTCCACCTGATGGCGCGTTGTCCAGATCGGCTATTCCGGGCTCGATCATATCCTCATAGGGCGCATGGAACGGCATCCGCCACACCGGATCGGCGACTTTGGCGGCGGCGGCGCTGAGCGCCGCAGCGGTTGCATCGTCATCGGTGTAGAAAGGTGCGAGGTCGGGCCCAACCGCGACGCGGGCCGCACCGGTCAGGGTCGCCATCGAAACCACCAGATCAGGCTCGTCCTCGTCTGAAAGCGTCAGTGCATCAGCAAGAACAAGACGGCCCTCGGCATCAGTGTTGTTGATTTCGACAGTCAATCCTTTGCGCGAGGTAAGAATGTCTTGTGGACGAAATGCGTTGCCATTGATGCTATTTTCGACAGCCGGAATCAGGACGCGTAGCTGGAGAGGCAGTTTGAGCGCCATAATCATATGCGCCAAGCCCAAGACCGTCGCAGCTCCGCCCATATCCTTTTTCATCAGGCCCATTGACCCGCCGGGCTTGATATTCAGGCCGCCGGTATCAAAACACACGCCTTTGCCGACCAACGTGAGTTTCGGACCGCTGTCACCCCACCGCAAATCCAGCAAACGTGGCGCCCTGTCAGAAGCACGGCCAACCGTGTGGATCATTGGAAAATTCGCCGGGATGAGATCATCGCCCACAATTGAATTTACAACGGCTGCGTGTTCGTTGGCCAGCGCGCGGGTGGCTTCTTCCAATTCGTATGGCCCCATATCTGAGGCGGGCGTGTTGATTAGCTCACGCGTCAGGGCTTCGCCATTTGCGATGATCTCTAACCGTTGGGCATCGACATCTTCGGGTGCGACCAGTCTAGCCCCTTCGGAAACCGGGCCGGAAAATCGGGTGTATTTGTAGCCTGCCAAAAGCCACGCAAGTGCTGCTTCTTCAAGCGCATCGCCTTCAAGCCCGTTTGCGATCCGGTAAGTTCCTGACGGTAGCTTCGTCGCAACCGCTCCCATGTGAAACCGACCGCGCGCCCGCGCGCCTTTAGTGCCAAAACCGACCAGCACCTTCGCAATTTCACCGCTCTTTCCGGGACAAAGGATGATCTGGCCGAGACCTGCTGAAAAATTCTGGGCATTGGCCCACGCTTTCTCGTCATCCGACAGTCTGGCTAATGCGCTATCTAGTTCTTCGGACGCAATGACATGGATTGGGATGGCCTTATCGGCTGGATCGGCAAAGGCGAGTGGCATAAAAGCTCCGCTGGTGAGGGATTTATCGCCACACTAGCGCCTGCCCCGCCCGCCGCAAGTGCAGCCCCGCTCGTATGCCAGAGCGAAGTTCGCGTGAGCGGCAATAAATTCAGAGGCCGCGAAAAGTCCAAACCGCGTTGACGGCAAAATCGAAACTGCGTTCCAGTCGGGCAATCGTCGCTTCTGTTGCGACGCCGTCTCTTTGTGCGACACATCGGCGGACATGTTCCGCGCTCAGCGCGACTTCCAATAAGCCGATCTTACGTGCACGCGAGGCAATCCGGGTTGAAGCCTGCTCCATCATCTTTGGCTGCGCAGACGATAGCCCCTGCTGTAAAAGGTCTAGATCCGCAGCAATCTGTTCGAGGCAATCGCAGATTTGATTCTCTGCCTCACAGACCGGCATCTGATCGTAAAGTGACCTGATGGGACCTGAATCAAAATGCCGGCTCGCCGGGACAGCTTTATTGGCGTCCGGCACGTCTTGGGTGATAGCAGCGGCACGGCTGAGATAAACGACATTCGACATAGAGCGCAGCAATAGCGCGACATACTTCCCAGAAGGTTGATGCCAGCGGGAAAAACCTCTCGAAATTCCTGAAAATGCAAACTAAGCATGGGCCAACGACCGAAAGACGACCCTATGCAGCATGCGCGCCCTCTCCCCTCATATCTGGTCAACCGTTATCGGGGCTGGAAAGCGACCGTCTATGCCGAAAACAGCGGTTGGTATCATCGTTTGGCAGAGGCCGGTCAGCAGCCACGCTCGATGGTGATTTCATGTTGTGACAGCCGCGTGCATGTCACCTCGATTTTCGGTGCCGATCAGGGCGAATTCTTTATCCACCGCAATATCGCAAACCTTGTGCCGCCGTTTAATCCCGACGGGCATCATCACGGCACTTCTGCTGCGGTCGAGTATGCCATCACCGGCTTGAAGGTCGCGCATCTGATTGTTCTGGGCCATTCCGGCTGTGGTGGCGTCGAAGGCTGTTACAATATGTGTTCGGGCAAAGCGCCGGAATTGGAAGAGGCATCAAGCTTCGTCGGCCGCTGGATGGATATTCTTCGCCCCGGCTTTGCCGCGCTTGAAGATGGCACCGACGAGGAGCGCAAACGCCAGTTGGAGAAACGCTCCGTTGTCATTTCGCTTGAGAACCTGATGACGTTCCCGTTCGTGAAATCGGCGATCGAGGCTGATCGACTGTCAATCCACGGGCTTTGGAACGACATCGGCGAGGGTGTGCTGGAGGGCTACGACCCCGCCAGCGACAGCTTCAGACCGCTTTAGACCACGAATAAGCTAGTCTTTTCCGGCCCAGTCCGCTGATTGCATTTCTCTCAAGCGGCTTGCCGTGCGCTCGAACTCAAAGGTGCCAGTTCCTTCGACATAAAGCATCTCCGGCGTTGCAGCCGCAGAGCAGATCAAACGCACCTTGCCTTCGTAAAGCGCGTCAATCAACGTCACAAACCGCTTGGCTTCGTTGAAGTTGTGTCGCGACAGTGTCGGGATATCCTCAAGGATCAAAACCCGGACGGCAGCGGCAAGTGCAAGGTAATCCGCCGGCCCCAATGGCCGACCACAAAGATCGAAGAATTTTACGCGCGCAACGCCATTGTGGAACTGTGGCAGAACGACCTCTCGGCCTTTGACATGAAGTGTGAGGGTCTCTGACTTCCCATTGCTGAGATGGTTCCAGATCTCATCTATCGCAGCTCTGGCAGTCTGATCATTCGGACTAAAGTATGTCTGCTCGCCAGCCAGGCGGTCCTGACGGTAGTCGGTGGGACTGATCAACTCATGCACAACCATGCGCTCTTTGATCAATGCGATGAAGGGTAGGAATAACTGCCTGTTCAACCCGTTCTTATAGAGATCATCAGGCGGCCTGTTGGATGTCGTGACGACGGTCACACCTGCGGCGAAAAGGGCCTCGAACAGTCGTCCGACAAGCATGGCATCGGTAATATCGGTGATCTGCATTTCGTCGAATGCCAGAAACCTGACTTCGCCGGCCAGCTTGGTCGCAACCGGTGCCAAAGCGTCCTCGACGCCGCTTTTGCGCGCAAGATCGAGTTCTGCGTGAACCCACTGCATAAAGGCGTGAAAGTGCCGCCGCTGCTTCGGCACAGCGACCAGATCATACATCAGGTCCATGAGCATGGATTTTCCGCGCCCGACCCCGCCCCACATGTAGAGGCCTTTGACCGGTTCGGGTGCCTTGCGGAAAAGCCCGCGTTTGGCAGGCACGAGCAAGGCCGCGCGAATGCGTTCCAGTTCAGGCAGGACAGCGATCTGGGCATCATCTGCCCGCAGTCGGCCCGCATCTATCGCGTCTTGATATGCCTGTTGGACGGTGGTCATGGGCGGTGGATACCGCGCAGCAGCAACATTGGGAAGACAGAAGCCGTTTGGCTAGTTTCGTAATGCATCACGGAGCGCTTCGATCAATTCGCGTCCATGAGAATAAGGCAGGGCGTGATCAGCATGTGGCACCACCTCGTGCCGCGCATTACGATTCCATTCCGCAAGTTTGCCCAAGGCGCTAAGCGGAATGATCGAGTCGGACTCCGCCCAGATTGCGATGACCGGAATGCCTTTCTTCCCAAGCTGGGTGTGTTCGTAATGTTGCACCTCGCTCAGCATGCCCCGTCTGCTCGATAAGATGCCGGGCAGGTAGCCTCGCCGATGCAACTCTCGTCTCTGCGCGCGCAGAACTTTGTCAATTTCTTTGGTCTGTCCGCGTTCCGGGATCGCTCGCTCGATCCGTCTTTGGGCAAGTAAGGCGTGGAGCCAGTCGCCCAGAATTGGCGTTCTTCGGCAAAACCGCGCAAACCAGGTCTCATTGACCACAAGGCCGGTGGTTGCAAACAAGATGACCCGTTTGACGAGAAACGGATGCTCTGCCGCATAAGCCGTCACGATACTTCCCCCCATCGAATAGCCGACAAGGGTCAATTCCTCGGTCAACCCGTGATAGGCAAGCAGGTCCGAAAGTTGGCGATGAAAGTATGCGCGATCCTGCAATCCACCTGGCGCGTCAGATAGTCCGCGACCGTAAAGATCGTAAAGCAGCACGCGATAGCCGAGCGTCCCTAGCCCTTCCGCGACAGATTCCATCGAGTCCATCGGTGTGGCCAAGCCGTGTACTACCACAGCAACGGGACCACGCGACGACCCCATCCATCGATAGTGGGTGACACCCTGAGAAAGCTGCGCGAACTCACCGGCGGCGCCGTGGCGCTCCGTCGGACCAATCACAGTCCGTCGCCGCTCCATCGAGAAGGGCCAGATTGCAATCACTGCAATCGTCAATCCTGCGAGAAACAGGAAGTACCACATCAACCTACGACCTCTTTTGCGTAAAGGATGATTGTCCTATCCGTTCCGGCGGAAAGCATCCAGGATGTAGCGGCTCGTCATCAAATCGAGGTGCGCGCCGCCGCCGTTCTTGAACAGTGTAATTTCGTCAGTTCTATGACGCTGGAAACGCGAAAGCGCGTAAAAATCAGCAATCACTTCAGCGGCGGCAAAAGCGCCCGAAGCAATCGGGATCTTCAACTCGCCAATATGATCAACCGTGGTATCGCGGCTGTCGACAAAAACACTGGCGCGCTGCAGGGCCGTGTCATCGACTTCACGCATGTCCGGACGGTAGGCACCAATCAGGTCGATATGTTGGCCGGGCTGGAACCATTCACCCTTCAGGATCGGCTCTGTCGTCATCGTGGCCGAAGTCACGATATCCGCCGCCTTGACCGCCGCCTCCAGATCATCCGCAATCGCCACATCGGGGTGCGCCGCCTTGAACGCCTCAGCGCCCGCCGCCGACCGGTTCCAGACCGTGAACCGCGCATCGGGAAAGGCCGCGCCATAAGCCTCACGCAGGGAATGACCCACGGTGCCTGCACCAACGATCAGGATGTTGCGGCTGTCAGGCCGCGCCAGTCGGCGCGCGGCCAGTAGGCTGTCACCGGCGGTCTTCCACTTGGTCACCAGATGGAAATCAAGGATCGCCTCAAGCACACCGTCCTTGCCAGAAAAGAGGTTCACCGCGCCCCCGATCGCAGGCATGCCGAGCGCCTTATTGCCGGGAAAGATCGTGGCGCATTTCACCGCCAGCCCCAGCCCCGCAATCCATGCCGAGCGGTTGAGCAGCGTATTCTCGCCCTCATAGAGAAACACATCCGCAACATCTGCCTTTGGTCCGTCATGGCCAGCCGCCAGCGCATCGGTCAGGGCGATCCAGTCGAGATGTTTCTGCCCTTCCTCAAACGGGATCATCACGGTCATTGCGCCTCTCCTTCTCTCAACAGCCCCTCGGCCACCAACCGGTCCGCCCACCCCTGTGGACCTTCGAACAAATGCGTCTGCCAGCCCCGCGCCTCGGCTGCGCGCAGGTTGTCGATGCGGTCATCGGCAAAGAGCAACCCTTCGGGCGGCACCCCGCAATCAGATTCGACCATCTGGTAGATACGGGTTTCGGGTTTGATCACCCCCATGTGGCCCGAAATATAGCGCCGGTCGAACTCACTGAGGAATGGATAGACCGGTTCGGCGATAGCAAAGGTCTGGATGCCGAAATTGGTCAGGGCAAAGACGGGCACGCCCTTGGCACGCAGAGCCCGCAGCAGGCGGACCGAATGGGGGATTTCTGGGGCCGCCATCTCGATCCAGCGGTCGTGCCAAATCATCACTTCGTCGCGCCATTCGGGATAGCGGTCGGCGGTGGCGGCGATCACCTCGTGAAAGGTCCCTCCTCGATCCACTTCGTCATTCATGCCGTGCAGGTCGATCGTGGCAAACATCTCGCGGCGGCGGTCCTCGCCGATCACAGAGTCAAAGAACCGCTCCGGCTGCCATTCGATCAGCACGTTGCCGATATCGAACACGACGGCTTGGACGTTTGGCATAGTCACCCCCTATCTGCGCAGCGGACGCCGCAAGAGAGCCCGTTTGGCCTGCGCGTCGCGCCAGATCATGAACAGACCCGCGCCAAGGATCAACGCCATGCCGAGATAATCCCAGCCATCGGGGAACTCGTCGAAGATGAAGATGCCCCATGCCACCGACATGGGCAGGGCGAGGTACTCGAAGGGGGCCACATGCGAGGCCTCGGTCACGCGGTACGCCTGAGAGATCAGCCAGCCTGCCACGGCAATCCCGATCCCCACGATCAGGAAGACAGGGAAGTCCGCGACCTCCGGCCAGACCCACGCTCTCAGCAAAAAATCAAGCGAAGGGTCGGGCTGATTGCCGAAACGCCCGTCACCGACGGCAACAAAGAACATCAGCGACACGATGATGAACATCACCTGAATGTAGAAAGCCATTGTCGCTGCATTCTCGGTCCCGCCCATCTTGCGTGTCAGAACGTGGATGCCAGCATAAAAGAACGCCGCCGCCAGCGGCAGGATCGAGGCAAGCTGGAACGCCTGCGTACCAGGGCGCATCATTACCAGCACCCCAAGGAAACCCACCAGAATAGCCGCCCAACGGCGCGGGCCGACGGTTTCGCCAAGAAACAGCACTGAGGCGAGGGTGATCACAATCGGGCTGATAAAAAAGATCGCCACAGCATCGGCCAAGGTCATCGCCGCAAGGCCAAGGAAAAAGGTCATGTTGGCGAAGACAACGCATAATCCCCGCAGCATATGCAGAGGCAATTTCTGCGTCCGCGCGATCCCCCAACCTGCTGTAAAGGGTGCGATCACGCAGACGATGATGATGACCCCGATGACAGAGCGGATCAGCACCACCTGATGCAGCGCGTAACCGCCGCTCAGGAATTTGATCGCCACATCGTTGATGGAAAAGAACACCACCGCGATGGTGGCACAAAGCGCCCCCAATGCGGCGGGCGATATCTGCTTCATGGTCTGGCCGCCTGCCGCACGGCGCGTTCCAGCGCATCCAGAAAACGCGCGCGGTCCGCCTTGGAAAAGGGCTTGCCGCCACCCTGCCGGAACGGGTCAGCAGCGCGCATATCCGCCATCAAATCACGCGTCGCCAGCACATTGCCAATATTGGCTTGCGTCAGCGCCTCGCCATTGTGCTTGATCACCAGCGCGCCGGCCTCAATGCATTTCGCAGCCAGCGGAATATCCCCCGTCACCACCACATCACCCTTGGTCGCGCGATCCGCGATCCACATATCGGCCACGTCAGGGCCATCCGGCACCACGACCGTTTCAACAAAGGGATTCTGCGAGGGCCGCAGCCCGCCGTTGCTGACAATAAACATCTTCAGCTTATGGCGCGTGCCGACACGCTCGACCTCGGCTTTCACCGGACAGGCATCGGCATCGACGTAGATCATCCGTAGAGCGCCTCGGCATGAAAGGCGATGTGATCCTCCATGAAGGTGGACACAAAGAAGTAAGAGTGGTCGTAGCCCTTCTGCAGCCTGATCTGCCCTTCCTGCCGCTGCGCGGCCATTGCCTGCGCAAGGTGCTCGGTGCCCAACAAATCGCCGAATTGATCATCTGTGCCGGTATCAATCAGGATCGGGCCATCAAACTCGCCACCCTGCATCAGCAAAGTCGCATCATGTGGCCTCCAGTTCTTCTCATCGCCCCAATAGGCCCCGAACTGCTTGCGGCCCCAGTCGCTGGCGGTCGGGTGACAAATCGGGGCAAAGGCTGAAACCGAGCGGAACCGTCCCTTGAGCGCCATCGCCATGGTCAGCGCCCCGTGGCCACCCATTGAATGGCCCGTTATCGCCTGCCGGTCCATGTCGAGGGGGAAATTCTCGGCCACCAGCGCAGGCAGTTCCTCTGCCACATAGGACCACATGTTGAAATGCTGCGACCAAGGCTCTTGTGTCGCATCAATGTAAAACCCCGCGCCCTGCCCCAGATCATAGGCCTCATCATCCGGGACGCCTTCGCCACGTGGCGAGGTGTCAGGAAAGATCAACGCAATCCCCTGCTCGGCCGCCCAGGCCTGTGCGCCCGCCTTGGTCATGGCGTTCTCATGCGTGCAGGTCAGACCGGAGAGATACCATAGGACCGGCACCGGCCCGTCCTTGGCCTCCGCAGGCAGAAATAGACCAAAGGTCATGTCGCAACTGCAGACGTCAGAGGTATGGGAATAGACCCCCTGCGTGCCCCCAAAACAGCGGTTTTCGGATATGGTCTTCATGGCGGCCTCCCTCGGTCATCCCCAACGGCTAGCGCGGTTTCAGAAGGTTGTCACCCACGCAATCACCAGTGAGACGGTCACGACACTCACCGCCGTCGAAATTAGGATTGAGGCGGAGACTCGTGTGGGTGCCACGCCGTAGTGCTGGGCAAGGATGTAGACGTTGCCGGCGACAGGCAGCGCCGCTGCGGCGATCATCACGCCTGCCGCGTAAGGATCAACGTCAAAAAGGAAGAGAGCCGCGACGGCGACTGCAGCGGGATGCAACACCAGCTTATTGAATGAAAGCCAACCGGCCACGGCGACGCGCTCGGCTGATTTGCTGGCAAGCGATGCCCCAATCGCGAACAGCGCCCCGGGTGTTGCCGCTGCGCCGAGCAGAGTCAGAAAATCGTTCACTGGCACCGGGATTGGCAGACTGTAGGCGGAAACGAGCAGACCGAGCGTGATCGAGACAATCATCGGGTTTTTCAAAAGCCCGACCGCGACGGTCCAAAGGATCTTTGGTGACATTCGGCCATCACGTGCCCCCGTGATCAGGATCACGATCAGACTGCCAAAGACGATCAGATCAACAGCCAAGACCATCATGACGGGGCCGACAGCGGCTTCGCCCAAGAGCAGCACCAGCATCGGTATCCCCAGAAAACCCACGTTTCCGATGACGGCGCATTGCGCCTCGACCGCAGCCTCTGTCACAGGCACACCGCGCCGCAAAGCAACAATGGTGGCGAAGACATACACCACGCCAGTGGCACTGAGATAGGCGAGGACAAAGGGCCAATCGAGAATATCCGCAAGTGACAGATTGGCCGAGAACCGGAAGAGCATCGCCGACAATGCAAAGTAGAAAACAAATTTCGTCAGGTAGGCCGTCGCCTCAGGCGAAAAGAATCCGGTTCGTCCAGATCCATAGCCGAGGGCAATCAGCATGAAAAATGGCAGGGTCTGGAGAAAAATATCCCACATGGCTCAGTCGAATGTCCCTGATGCGCGGGCCAACAACATGAACGCGCGAGCGGTGCGCGTATTGGAGAGGGCAATCAGGTCAGTGTCCGTTGCCTGAGCCTCAAATGTGACGAGCATTTCGTCAAAACGCCGCAAAAAATGATGCACGGTATCGCGAAAGATCGTGTCCTCGCGCATTCGGGCTGCCGCTATCGCAAGCGCATCGCGATCCCTGATTGCGCCCAACCGATCAACATCCTTACCGCGATCGCCCTTGGCAAACTGCCGCCAAAGGTCCGGGGCAACCGGGTCAGGGTTAAAGTCGTCAGTGTAAACGCCATCCTGCGATAGCAGGGTCAGGACATCCTGACTGGCCTGCACAAGGCGGCGGGCCTGTCGGTCGCGCAAAGCACGTCTGAGCGCAGCAAAGCCTTCTGTGTCACGTTCATCATCGGGAAAGTTCAACGCGCGGATCAAGTCCGGTCCTGCAAGTGGCTGCGGCGCATCTTCTGGCACATCAAGTGCCAACGTGGGCTGATCTGCAGGTGACTGTGGCGCTGCGCGGGGTGTTATGAGCCGGCTGACTTCGCGCCGTGTCGCGAACTTTGCTGTCGGCGCTTCCGTCCTGACAGGTGCAGCCTGCTCAGCAGGGCGATTTGGCTCTGCTGTCGCGTGAGATGGTTTTTCAGCCTGCTGCGCCAGTTGAATCTGCCTGAGATCATCCAAAGCAGATTGCAGCCGAAACATTTCATCGCGGGTCATCCGAGCCGCGCGCGCATTGCTGAGCACCAACCAAACAAACAAGAGCGGCATGAAGGCGGCCGTCGCGAACGCAAGCCAAAGCCCTGTCACAACCATCTCGGCCGTGAGCAAACGCCAAAAATAAATCACAACGAAAAGCAGCCAAGCGACACATGCCGCCAACGCGACCTTTTCACCACCCGACAATGAAGCGGTGTCGTTCGGTCTGGATTGGCCTGTGTTGAGCGCCATGCAACCGCGCGCTTTCTACTTATAACTGATGGATAAAATCTCGTATGAGCGTACGCCGCCCGGAGTGCGCACTTCGACGCTGTCGCCTTCTTCCTTGCCGATCAAGGCGCGCGACAAAGGCGACTTCATGTTCAACTTACCTGCCTCGATATCAGCCTCATATTCGCCGACGATCTGATATGTCTTTTCTTCATCGGTGTCTTCGTCGACGACCTCAACTGTCGCGCCGAATTTGACAGGCCCGGACAGTTTCGACGGGTCGATCACATCAGCAAGTGAAATGACCCCCTCGAGCTCTTTGACGCGCCCCTCAATGAAAGACTGCTTTTCCTTCGCAGAGTGATATTCGGCATTCTCAGACAGATCGCCGTGTTCACGCGCTTCGGCAATGGCGCGGATAATGGCAGGTCGTTCAACTGACTTGAGATGCTTGAGTTCGGATTCCAGCTTTTCAAAGCCTGCACGGGTCAGAGGTATCTTGTCCATCGTCATGCCCCTCCGGGGTTATTCTTGTTAGCCGGTCGATCTTACGCGAGGCAGAACGCACAAAGTCAAGGCCAATGCGCGTATCGTTGTCGCGTCTGCGCATTTTGACGCCGTGTCCTGATTGTCCCCGTGTTTCCCATGAGGTAACGCTTGCGGCAACTGAATGAAAGGGGCGTTGGCCCTGAAAATCAAAAGGATGTCCAATGGCTGAGATCGAACGCGAAGCAATGGAATATGACGTCGTCATCGTCGGGGCTGGTCCGGCGGGACTGTCTGCCGCCATCCGGCTCAAGCAGATCAATGCGGATCTGAACGTTGTGGTTCTGGAAAAGGGATCCGAAGTCGGCGCGCATATCTTGTCAGGTGCTGTGCTGGATCCCATCGGCCTCAATGCGCTGATCCCTGACTGGAAGGAAAAAGGCGCGCCGCTCAATGTGCCCGTAAAGGAAGACAACTTCTACATGTTGGGCGAAGCCGGGCAGTTGCGGATCCCGAACCTGTTGATGCCCCCGCTGATGAACAACCATGGCAACTACATCGTCTCAATGGGCAATGTCTGCCGCTGGATGGCCGAGCAAGCTGAAGAGTTGGGTGTTGAGATTTTCCCCGGGATGGCCTGTTCCGAAGTCGTCTATGGCGAAAATGGAGAGGTGAAGGGCGTCGTTGCTGGCGAATTCGGCAAGAATGCCGATGGCACACCAGGACCATCATACGAGCCAGGGATGGAGCTTCACGGGAAGTACGTGTTCCTTGGCGAAGGCGTGCGCGGATCCCTGTCCAAACAGGTGATTGCGAAGTTCGGTCTCGATACCAAGTCGGACGTCCAGAAATACGGTCTGGGTATGAAAGAGATCTGGGAGATCGACCCAGAGAAGCATAGAGAAGGCACCGTCACGCACACGATGGGCTGGCCGCTCGACAGCAATGCAGGCGGCGGATCGTTCATCTACCATCTTGAGAACAATCAGGTTTACGTCGGCTTTGTGGTTCACTTGAACTACAAGAACCCGCACGTTTTCCCATACATGGAATTCCAGCGGTTCAAGCATCATCCGATGGTCGCCGAGCTGCTCAAGGGCGGCAAGCGGGTCGCCTACGGCGCGCGCGCTATCAGCGAAGGCGGCTATCAGTCCATGCCGCAACTTGAGTTCCCGGGTGGTGCCCTGCTGGGCTGTGCGGCTGGTATGGTCAACGTGCCCCGCATCAAGGGCAACCATAACGCAATGCTGTCCGGCATCGCTGCCGCCGAGGCCGCAGCCCAGGCCATTTCCGATGGTCGCGGCGGTGACATGCTTGATGGCTATGACGATGCTGTGCGCCAAGGTGAAATCGGCAAGGACCTCAAGAAAGTGCGCAACGTCAAGCCGCTGTGGTCCAAGTACGGCCTGCTCGCCTCGTTGGGTGTTGGCGGTGCTGATATGTGGATGAATACCTTCGGAATTGGCGTCCTGGGCACCTTGAGCCATGGGAAAACAGATGCAGCCGCAACTGAGGAAGCCAGCAAGCACAAACCAATTGATTATCCTAAGCCCGATGGTGTGCTGTCATTTGACCGGCTGACCAACGTCAGCTTCAGCTTTACCAATCACGAAGAAAGCCAGCCCGCTCACTTGCAACTCAAGGATGCGTCGGTGCCTGTCGGCATTAACCTGCCGAAATATGCAGGCCCATCAGCGCGCTACTGCCCGGCAGGCGTTTACGAATTTGTTGGCGAAGGGGATGACACCAAGTTCCAGATCAATTTCCAGAACTGCGTCCACTGCAAGACTTGCGACATCAAGGACCCCAGCCAGAACATTACCTGGACAGTGCCACAAGGTGGTGACGGGCCGAATTACCCGAACATGTGATCAGAAGAGCCCCCGATTTTCGGGGGCTTTCTTAAACTGGAAAGAGGGGGGCGCTGCCCCCACCGCCTTCGGCGGCCCCCCGGAGTTTTTTACCAAGGTGAAGGCGGGTCAGTGCGGCCTATTCCGGCTCGCCTGAATCTCCCGCGCCCGTTCCGGCCAGCGCGAGCGGATGAAGGCGAGGACGTCCCAGATATCGTCATCCAGATCACTCCGTCAAAGGCCGGCATTCCGCTTTTGAAATCGGTGATCCCGCGCGCCGCGAGCGCCCCCTGACCACCCAATTTCGTGTAGTCGAACAGCAGCGCATTGTCGTGGTGCCAGGTATGCCCTGTCACATCATGGGGCGGTGCAGGCAATGTGCCATCGGCGTTGGGGATCTGCCAGTCGGGTTGCCCTTCAAGGTTTACGCCATGGCAGGCCGCGCAATTCTCCTGCTAGAGCACCTCTCCACGCGCGATATCGCGCCCCTCAAGCTCGTGGTCCGCGAGTGCAGGGGCGCCCAGTGCGAGCGCCCCGATGGCTGCAATAATCCCGATCGTCTGCATGTCCTGCCTCTGGTGATGATCCTCAGCGCAGAACATACCCCTCTGGCCATGACAGCGTATAGTCCAGCGTGATCACCTCTGTGTCACCTACTGGCAGGGTCATATCCCATTCCAGGACACCGCGTTGGCCCTCAACATCCTGACGGGTCGCTGCGGGGCTGGCGTTTACCTCGACGTCGAGGTCCTCCTGTTCCGAGTATGGAACCGCATCGCGCAAGAGCACGTCCCAGTTCTGACCGGTCAGGTTTTCGACCGTCAGTGTGGCGCGCTCGCGCAGTTCATTGGTGGTGGTAAAGACCCCGCGATCACCCTCCATCCGTTCGGGCATCGTGCGCGTCAGGCGCAGAGCGTCCAGCGGACCAAAGCCCATCTGCGTCTCCGCCCCTGCGGCCAAGAGCGGCAGATGGCTGAACCCCAGCATTGTGCCGTCGGCATAGACCAGCGCCTGCCCGGGCAGTAGCAATTCGTCACTGGCGTTCGTGAATGCCGCCATGCGGTAGGCGATGCTGTCGCGGCTGGGAACGGCTTCTGCCCAGACATCGGCGTCAAAATCCAGACGGTCGAGCGGCAGGCGCAGGTCCTCGACACCGTCGCGGATCGTCACGCGCGAGGGGTAGACGTAAGTCACTGTCGCTCCGGAAAAATCAGCCTGCGCGGTCATTGGTTCGGCGGCAAATTCCTCAACCGCCATGTCCGAGAAAGCACGCGATTCCACCGCCAACCCTTCTGCCAAGGGCATCAGGCGGCCGATCTCATCCTCGGGCACGATCCGGCGCAGGATCGGCCAGACGCCACTCGGCCCCGTCTGCTCGCCCGGACGCGCGGTCGAGAGCGTCAGCTGCACATCGGTCCAATCCTGCCCGCTGGCCTGAGAAATCACGACGGCGCGGTCGACATCGAGACGCGGCGCATCGCCCGTGGTCAGGCGCATGTCATAGAGCGGCTGCCAGTTGGCAAAGCCCTCCTGCGTGGTGATGTCGATGGTGATCTCGCCTGCGACCTCCACGGCGAGGGTGAAGGTCAGGACCGCGCCCGCCTCATCGGGCGTGGCCAGCGCGGCCAAGGCCTGTTTGGCATCGCGCAGGGCTTCGATATCATCGGCACGCGCGCGGTCGGCAGCCTGTGCCTCTTGCTCGGCGGCAAAGGCAGCCTGACGGGCAGACAGCACCTCGGCCCCCAGCATCCGGGCAAGGGCGGCAAGGTCCGCCGCAGAGCCGAACCCCTCACCACCTTGCGCCTTTGCGAGGCTTTGCAGGAATGTGATCTGTTCTTCTACCGCAGCCACGCGCAGACGGATTTCGGCGATACGGGCGGCACTTTCGCGCAGCACCTCTTCCAGACGTTCCACCTCAGCGCGGGCGGCGACGATCTCGGGCGCGCTCATGTCAGGCGTCACAGGCAGACGGTCAAAGGCGAGGTTAACCGCACCAATCTGCGCCCCCTGCGGGGCGGCGACGCGCAAGCCTTGGGTCGAAAGACCCTGCGGCAGGCCCGGCACGATGATCTCATGGCGACCGGCGGGCACATTCAGCGTGACCTGGCGCGTGACGGCTGCAAGGCCGGGGTAAATGGTGACGGCGTCTACATCCGCATCAGCGGTGAAGGTGTCGGCAAAGGCGGGGGCGGCAAGTGCTATGGCGCTGGTCAAAAGCAAATGGCGGAACATCGGGATGTCTCCTGTCAGGGGTGTCTTTGGAGATAAGACGCCTCTGGTGGGGTAATCCTTGGAGAAGCATCAAAATAACTTCCAATCGCCCGGCGCAGCAGGGCACAGCCCGACCTCCCCCAGGAGGGCTGTTTTGCAGCCTCGCTCTCAGGACCGACGCACGATTTCTTGGCGATGGCAGCGCATCGCTGAGGTGCTCAAAGCCCTCCAGGTCGGGCTGTTCCCGCCCGCACCGCTCATCGCAAACAGAAGGGGCGCCCCGCAGGACGCCCCTCAAAACTGTTACTTCAGCTGTAGCCTCAGCCCTTCTTCAGGCACTCACGGCCCAAGAGCTCCGCAATCTGCACCGCGTTCAGCGCTGCACCCTTGCGCAGGTTGTCCGAAACGCACCACAGGTTGATGCCGTTCTCGATGGTGCTGTCCTGACGGATGCGGCTGATGAAGGTCGCGAAATCGCCCACGCACTCAACGGGGGTGACGTAGCCGCCGTTCTCGCGCTTGTCGATCACCATGACACCGGGGGCCTCGCGGAGGATGTCGCGGGCCTCGTCCTCGTCAAGAAAGTCCTCGAACTCGATGTTGATCGCCTCGGAGTGGCCCACGAAAACAGGCACGCGGACGCAGGTCGCTGTGACCTTGATCGACGGATCGACGATCTTTTTGGTCTCGGCGACCATCTTCCATTCTTCCTTGGTCGAGCCGTCTTCCATGAAGACGTCGATGTGGGGAATGACGTTGAATGCGATCTGCTTGGTGAACTTCTTGGCCGGCTTGTCGTCGGTGGGGTTGTAGATGCTCTTGGTCTGGTCCCACAGCTCGTCAATGCCTTCCTTGCCGGCACCGGAGACGGACTGGTAGGTGCTCACAACGACGCGCTTGATCGCTGCGCGATCATGCAAGGGCTTGAGTGCGACAACCATCTGCGCGGTCGAGCAGTTGGGGTTCGCGATGATGTTCTTTTTGGCATAGCCGTGGACCGCCTGAGGGTTCACCTCTGGCACGATCAGAGGGATATCGGCGTCGTAGCGATAAAGCGACGAGTTATCGATGACCACGCAACCGGCCTTGGCGGCCTTGGGCGCATAGACTTTCGTGGCCTCAGAGCCCACGGCAAACAGCGCCATATCCCAGCCGGTGAAGTCAAAGGTGTCGAGGTCTTTCGTCGTCAGGGTTGTCTCGCCAAAGCTGACTTCTGTGCCAAGCGATTTTCGGCTGGCAAGTACGGCAATCTCGTCAACGGGGAAGGCCCGTTCGGCGAGGATGTTCAGCATTTCGCGGCCCACGTTACCGGTGGCACCAACGACGACGATTCGATAGCCCATTGGCTGACTCCTTGGTTTCAATGCGGCCCCTTTAGCGAAAGGGCGCGGTAAGGGGAAGGGGCGCACTGCGAATGCAAGGAAGGGTGGCGTGAAAGGCATAGCTGGTGACCATTGCGCAAGCAAAGCTCGCAGAGCGCCCGAACCGCCCCCACGGGGCGGGCGCGGTGCTTTGGTTGCTCACACCGCAAGAATGTAAACAAAACTAGACACACCCCCATGTCCCGCTAGACTGCCTGCATGGACGGCTCCAACATCACTCCCGGATTACGCGCCGCAATCCCGCGCAAACTCTGCACCGATTGCGGCGTCTCGCGCATGGCCGACCCGAGCGCCTGTGGCACCGCCTGCCAGTTCATCAAACCCGACTACCCCTCAGCCGAGGCCAGCATCCACGGACGACCTGCCGAAACCACTGGCGACGAAGCCTATTTCGGCGTGGCACAAACAATGTACCGCGCGGCCCTCACCCCACCGCGCGAAGGCGCACAATGGACGGGGCTGACAACCCGCCTTGCTGAACGCCTGCTGGAAACGGGAGCCGTTGATGCGGTTCTGACAATGGTCCCCGACGCAGACGACAAATGGCGCCCCCGCCCCGCGCTGATCACTGACCCCGCCCAGATGGCCGAGGCACGCGGGATGCGCATGGGCTACGCGCCCCTTCTCGCCCTGCTCGAACCGGCACGTGAGGCGGGCTACAAACGGCTCGCAGTAATCGGCATCCCATGCCAGATCTACGCCCTGCGCGCACTTGAGGCGCAACTGGGGTTCGAACGGATCTACGTCATCGGCACGCCCTGCTCGGACAACACGACGACTGACAATTTCCATGGCTTTCTCGCGCGGCTCACCGATAGGCCGGAGACCGTCACCTACCTTGAATTCCGCGCCGACTATCACGTCGAGCTACGCTTCGAGGACGGGACGAAGCGCGAAATTCCCTTCCTGCGGTTGCCGCTCTCGGACCTGCCGCGTGACTTCTTCCCGACCACTTGTCGCACCTGCGTCGATTACACCAACCGGCTGGCCGATATCACCGTGGGCTATATGGCGGGCGAGGGCGATCAATGGCTGATCGTCCGCAATGACCGCGGGGCCGAGATTCTGGCAGGCCTTGCCGACGAAGTCCGCCTTGCCCCGCCGGGCAGCAAGGGCAACCGGCAGGGCGGCGTCAAAGGATTTATCGAAAACACACGGCTCGCCGCTGGTGGCCTACCGTTGCGCCACATGCCTGACTGGCTGCGCGGCATTGTCGCCTGGGTGCAGCCCCGCTTCGGACCGCGCGGCCTCGAATTCGCACGTGCGCGGCTTGAGATGAAGGCAGCCGAAACCATCCTACACCTGCGCCGCGAGGAACCGGCAAAGATGAAGAATATGGTCCCCGCCCATGTTTGGAACCTCGCAGCCCCTTATGGGCTGTTGCCGGAAACGCTTGAGAACGAAGCCATTCCGGACAACACTAAAGCCGCTAGTCGGCCTGATAAGCACCTAGAATACTAACGTCTGCATCTTCAATGACGAGGATTCCCCCGATCTCGTCAGCCGCTGGCCCGAAAAACCGACCTGCGGACTTGCTGGTATCACTACCTGCATCCAATGAGGCGAAAGTACCGGTGCCCGAGACCGTACCGCCGGAAAATGATGAGCCACTGATGCTTGCGCCAGAAACGAGCAACGTGATCGTTCCGACGTCGCTGACGCTTTGATCAAGCGCATCTGTCCCGGATAGCTTGTCAAAATCCCCTCGGATCGAACCGTTCGTCCAGTTCGAGACAAAGGTGGCATCCCCGGTGAGCGTATAAACATCTGTATCGGTTGTTGCGGTCAGTCCGACCCAACCGAGGTTGTAATTCGTGGTGCCAGCATCCGGCAGATCGCTCACCCTCGTGATCAATCCACCTGCACCAAACAAGGTCTCCGCACCATCTAGTGCAATAATGCGTGAGTATTCACCATCAGCAGGGTTCTCATAGTCACTCGTCACAAGGGAGGTACCATCAAGGGCGCCGCCAGCAATCTGGCCTGTCGTGTAATCAAGCGTTGCATCCGCATCAGACGTCGCAATTTCGCCGTCAAGTACAACGTATGTCACGGCCGCGGTGCCCACTGCGCCGCGGTCACCAAGGTCGGAGTAGTCCAGCGACTCGACTTCATCCACGCCGATGGCACCGGTACCTGCGCCACCTCCGCCGGACCCCGATCCACCACAGGCCGCCATAGCAAAGACCGACAGGATGATCGCATTTTTCAACGAAACGGCAGTCATAAAATGAAATCCCCCGCGCTCAGGTCTGTATGCGCAACGCCAATCACGCGGATCAGGATATCGCCGTTGTCAAACAGGGCATCGCCCGAGGATGTCGCCCAATGGCTGAACATCGCGTCGAACTGGCCCGGGGTGTAAATCGCACTGAGATCAATTTGATCGACGCCCGGCAGAAAGTCCTGCCCCTCCATTACGGGGCTTGCCGAAATATCGGTTATGCGTCCAATGGTATCTGAGCCGCTGCCTGAGGTGAAAACGAAGACATCAGCGCCGCGTCCACCTTCCAGAAGATCATCGCCTGCCCCGCCTGTCAGACGATCCGAGCCGCCAAAATAGCTCCCAGATGGATCACCCCGCAAAACATCGTTGCCGTTGCCACCGTTAAGCGTGTCATCGCCAATCCCGCCGATCAGGATATCGGCGCCCTCCTGCCCATCGGCGTCCAACTGACCAAGGCCGCCAATGATGGTATCGCCGCCGTCGCCACCGACAATGGTGTTTTTGCCGGATGTATCGACAAGAAGATCGTTGCCTCCCGCACCGTTCAGCGCATCGTCACCGGCACCGCCAAAGATCCGGTCTGCAATCGACGTTCCGGTAATCTGGTCATCGCCACCCAATGCCAGAAAGTCGTTGCCGGCCCCTTGCAAGGCCAGCGTCAGGATGTCGTTACCGCCCGTCCCGATCTCACGGAAACCATAAAGCGCTCTGATCCCGGCGATGTCGCCATCGCCTAATGCATTCGTCGAGATCGGCGTATTCATGATCTGGTCGCGGTCATTCACATGGGCCAGTCCGAGGGTATGACCAATCTCATGCAGCAGAACGCCAAAGTAGCTGAGAATCCCCTCTTCTCCGTTTGGAGACCACGCTGGCGCCAGATCCATATAAATCTCGGCCTCGGTGATCTCTGCGATGCCGTCTCCTGCCCGTTCTCCGTTCTGGAACGAATAATAAGCAACACCAACTGTTTCACCGGCAAGAATGCTCAGACCTTCATCTGTTTCGCGTGCCGTGACGACATCAATGTCAGCATCACCTTCTACGTAAGTAAAAGTCAGATTTGCCACGGATGCCCATGCCGCAAACGCCGCCTCGGCAGCAGCGACAAAAAGCGACTCTGCATAGCCACTCATTTGCAAACCGGCCAATGACAGTGACCACGTGATTTCACCGCTGCCAGTGCCAAGCACGTCGCGGCCCCATTTGACGTTGCTATTGGGAATACTGCTTGCCGCGGAGGTCGTGATCAACTGGTACGACGTGCTGGTGCCACCGCCACCGGAAGAGGCCAAGAACCCCTCACCCGTGCAGTCGTCGCATCCACACAAGATACACATAAAGAACATTCCTTTTTATGTCCGCCGGCAAAGCGAGCGCTTTCCTGCTAAATTACATCTCCAAAATGGATGCAATATGGCGAAAGAGGCGCGAAATCGCGTTCGGCGAGTCTCTGCCAATTGGGCAAGGTCTTTAGAGGGCAATGTTGAAGAACAGTCTAACGATCCACCGGAAGTGCTGTTGTGTTGCGCACGGTTCTGAGCGCAAAGGATGACTGCATTTGGGCAACGCCAGGCAGTGTCGCTAGATATCTACGATGGATGCGGGCGAAGTCTTCTGTATCGCCAGCAACAACCTTCAGCAGGTAATCGGCCGTTCCTGCCATCAGGTGGCATTCCAATACATCAGGCACACGCGCGACCGCCCGCTCGAATGCATCAAGAACCTCATCCGCCTGACCACTGAGCGTGATCTCGACAAAAACTGTGGTAGGCCGCCCGACTTTACGCGGATCAAGCAGGGCCACGTAGTCGCGGATGTAACCCTCTTTCTCTAGGCGCTGGACCCGACGGTGGCATGCTGACGCCGAAAGATTGGCCTTTTCAGACAGTTCGGCATTGGACATACGCCCCGACTTTTGAAGGACCTCCAGGATTCGCCGGTCGATACTATCGATATCCATTTTGCGCGATAATTTCCGAAAAAATGCTACAGACACGCAAGAAGCTACCGTTCTGATGCAAGAAATCCAAGAGAATTCCCGAAGACATTGCATAAAACGCGTAGGACACTCCCTTCAGGGAGAAGGAGAAGTATTGCCATGCACATTGGATGCCCAAAAGAGATCAAACCGCAGGAATTTCGCGTGGGCATGACGCCCAACGCGACGCGTGAGGCCGTCAACCACGGCCACAAAGTCACGATCGAAACGCAAGCCGGTGTTGGCGCGGGCTTCAGCGACGCGGACTATCAGTCTGCTGGCGCGTCAATCGCTGCAGACGCCGCAGAAGTTTTTGCCACTGCCGACATGATTGTCAAAGTCAAGGAACCCCAGCCTAAAGAACGCAAGATGCTGCGCGAAGGGCAAATCCTGTTCACTTACCTGCATCTCGCACCGGACCCCGATCAAACACATGACCTCTTGGCCTCAGGTGCCACATGCATTGCATATGAAACCGTAACCGACGACCGTGGTGGGCTGCCGCTGCTTGCACCTATGTCCGAAGTGGCAGGGCGGCTCGCGCCCCAAGTCGGCGCGTGGACCCTTCAAAAAGCGAATGGCGGACGCGGTGTGCTGATGGGCGGTGTACCCGGCGTTGGCCCTGCTCGTGTTGTGGTCATCGGTGGCGGCGTTGTGGGAACGCATGCCGCACGGATCGCGGCAGGCATGGGCGCCGACGTCAACGTGCTGGACCGCTCACTCCCGCGCTTGAGATATCTCGATGATACCTTTGGCCAGCAATTCAAGACGAGCTATGCCAGCGCGGGGAATACCATCGAGCTTGCCAGAGAAGCCGATCTGATTATCGGGGCGGTGTTGATCCCCGGAGCGGCTGCACCAAAGCTGATTTCAAAAGCACAACTGTCAGAGTTGAAAAACGGCGCGGCACTCGTCGATGTGGCAATCGACCAGGGCGGTTGCTTTGAAACATCACGCGCCACAACGCATCAGGATCCGATCTATGATGTTGATGGCATCATGCATTATTGCGTCGCAAACATGCCAGGAGCCGTGGCCCGGACGTCTACCATCGCTCTCGGCAACGCGACGATGCCATTCATGCTCGCACTCGCAGACAAAGGGTGGCGGAAAGCCTGTGAGGATGACCCTCACCTGCTGAACGGCTTAAACGTGCACGCGGGCAAACTGACATACTACGCTGTGGGCAAAGCGCTCGGGATCGACGTCATCTCACCGTCTTTGGCCCTAAAAAGCTGATGAGTAGCAAGCCGCGCCTTTAAAGGACGCCGATAAGAGAAAGGCCCACCATTTCCGGGTGGGCCTTTCTTCACCAAAGCAGTTCCCGCTAGCCTTGTTTGGCCAGCTGGTCCCTGATCTCCAGAAGGACTTCCAACTCGGTCGGGCCCTTTGGCGCCTCCGGGACAGGCTCGCCCTTATCGACAGCTTGATCCTTGATCCGGTTCACCGTTTTCACCAGCATGAAAACAACAAATGCAATGATCAGAAAATTGATGACGGCCATAACGAACGCACCGTAGGCAAAGATTGACGCGCCTGCCTCTCGCGCGGCCTCAAGACTTGCACCTGCCGGGACGTCTCCCGCCAGAACAGCATAGTTGTTCGTAAAGTCGACACCACCGGACACAAGTCCGATAATCGGATTAATCAAGTCACCGACAAGCGATGTCACGATCGCCGTGAAGGCAGCACCGATAATAATGCCCACGGCCATGTCCATGACATTGCCCTTCGCAATAAATGTTTTGAATTCGTTTATCATTTTTGTCCCCATTCGTGTTCGCACACGCGCACAAGGACGGATGCCTCTATGCGCGCCTGCGCACACTATAAGCGTCCAACTTACACAGTCGCACGCCTTTTTTGTGGCCTGCGGCATCATAGCTTAAGCCCCAGAAGCATTTTTATGGACAAACACTATGACTGATCTCTCCGCCTTCCCGATTACACAACGCTGGCCCGCCGAAGACCCTTCCGTGATCCAGCTTTATTCTTTCCCAACACCCAACGGCGTTAAAGTCTCGATCGCACTTGAAGAAATGGGACTGGACTATGAACCGCATCTGGTGACTCTGTCCGACAGCGACGTCAAAAGCGATGCTTTCCTGTCGCTTAATCCAAACAACAAGATCCCGGCAATCATTGACCCCAACGGACCTGACGGTGAACCCATCGGTTTGTTTGAAAGCGGAGCTATCCTCATATACCTCGCCGAAAAGTCGGGAAAATTGCTCGGCAACTCGGCGCACGAAAAGGCAAAGATCATCCAGTGGCTGATGTTTCAAATGGGTGGTGTTGGACCAATGTTCGGGCAGATGGGCTTCTTTTGGAAGTTTGCCGGAAAAGAGATGGAAGACCCGCTTCCCCGTAATCGCTACCGCGACGAAGCCATACGTCTTCTCGCAGTCATTGATGAAGCACTTGAAGGTCAGGACTGGATTGCAGGCGATTTCTCAATTGCAGACATCGCGCTGGCCCCTTGGCTTAATGCGCTGGAATTTTACGGCATGAAAGAAGAGGTAGGTTATTACGATCTGAAGAACGTGCCTGCGTATGTTGAACGTTTCTATGCACGACCTGCTGTCGCAAAGGCGAAGCGCATTCCAGACCCTTCTGCGGCGCATCAAACTGCCGCGAACGCAACAAGCACACCCACCCAACCCCGCAAGACGGCCTGACCAACGACAGGGTCCGAATCTTGCGAATCCTTCTCGCAAGACGCAGCAAAGAAACCTTTGAGAAATCCTGACCGGAGCGCCAATTGGCGCTCCGGTTTGCATTTGAATAAAGGATTTGCTGCCAGTATTCAGCATACCATTGCACACAATCCTTCAGCACTTCAAAACAGCGCATAATTGAAAACACTGAAATTTTAGCGCTCACAGGAAAGTTATTTCCGCCTGTCAAACACTCGCAGAAAATTTTTTGACAGATAAAACGTTTATTCTCAACAGACAACGCCTCAACTTAACACATATGCGTTATGTTGATGCCGATTGAGCAGCTATAGCGCCCATCTGCTCTTGGCGCTCAATCCTGAGGAGAAATGTTATGACTATGCAAGAAATGCCCAGCCAGGCCGCTTATCCACCAAGCGCTGAGATGAGCGCCCGCGCGCATGTAGACGCCACTGGCTATGCCGAAATGTACGCCACGTCGATCAATGATCCGGAAGCGTTCTGGGGCAAGGAAGGTCTTCGCCTTGAGTGGATGACCCCGTACACGAAGGTAAAAAATACATCGTTTGAGCCCGGCAACATCGACATTCGTTGGTTCGAGGACGGCACGCTGAACGTTGCTGCAAATTGCATCGACCGCCACCTTGAAACACGCGGCGATCAGACGGCAATCATCTGGGAACCAGATGATCCAACGAAAGAAGACGCAAAACACATCACCTACCGCGAACTCCACGGGTCAGTTTGCAAGATGGCTAATGTCCTGAAGGATCTTGGCGTCTCTAAAGGTGACCGCGTCATCATCTATCTGCCAATGATCCCCGAAGCAGCATATGCGATGCTCGCATGTGCGCGCATCGGAGCGATCCACTCCATCGTTTTTGCAGGGTTCTCTCCCGATGCCCTTGGCGCACGTATCAACGGATGCGGCGCCAAGGTCGTTATTACTGCCGACTTCGCCCCACGGGGCGGTCGGGAAACACCGCTCAAGGCGAACACGGACGCCGCACTTGCCCAGTGCGAAGATGACGTGAAATGCCTTGTCGTCAAACGCACCGGCAGCGAGACCGCCTGGACGGAGCGTGACTACGATTACAACGCTCTGTCTGAACAGGCATCTGCCGATTGCACGGCAGAAGAAATGAACGCCGAAGACCCGCTGTTTATTCTCTATACCTCCGGCTCGACTGGTCAGCCGAAGGGTGTTGTTCACACGACCGGTGGATACCTCGTCTATGCATCAATGACGCATGAGTATGTCTTTGATTATCACGACGGCGACATCTTCTGGTGCACCGCTGATGTGGGCTGGGTCACTGGCCATAGCTATATTGTTTACGGACCACTCGCCAACGGTGCGACAACCATCATGTTTGAGGGTGTGCCGACCTATCCTGATGCAGGCCGCTTTTGGGAAGTATGTGCCAAGCACAAGGTCAACCAGTTCTACACTGCGCCGACTGCGATCCGCGCTTTGATGGGTGCCGGCAACGAATGGGTTACAAAGCACGATCTTTCCGATCTGCGCATTCTTGGTTCTGTTGGTGAGCCAATCAACCCCGAAGCATGGAACTGGTACCATGAGGTCGTCGGTCAGGGCCGTTGCCCGATTGTCGATACTTTCTGGCAGACTGAAACCGGTGGTCATATGCTGACACCGCTGCCAGGTGCCACAACGCTCAAGCCCGGTGCGGCCCAGCAGCCATTCTTCGGTGTGAAACCCGTTGTCCTTGAGCCCACAAGCGGCGAAGTGATCGAAGGCAAAGGCATCGAAGGCGTTCTTTGTATCGGCGACAGCTGGCCCGGCCAGATGCGCACTGTCTGGGGCGACCACGAACGTTTCGAGAAGACCTACTTCAGCGATTACAAAGGCTACTACTTCTCTGGTGATGGCTGCCGCGTCGATGAAGACGGCGATTTCTGGATCACAGGTCGCGTCGATGATGTGATCAACGTGTCCGGTCACCGGATGGGCACAGCAGAAGTCGAAAGCGCCCTTGTTGCCCACGCCAAAGTCGCTGAAAGCGCGGTGGTTGGCTATCCGCATGATGTGAAAGGCCAAGGCATCTACGCCTACGTGACACTGATGAATGGCGAAGAACCTTCTGATGCGCTGCGTAAGGAACTTGAGGTCTGGGTCCGGACAGAGATCGGCCCGATCGCCAAGCCTGACTTGATCCAATGGGCCCCTGGCCTGCCAAAAACTCGTTCGGGTAAAATCATGCGCCGCATCCTGCGCAAGATCGCCGAAGACGACTTTGGCGCCTTGGGTGACACCTCTACTTTGGCCGACCCCTCGGTCGTTGACGATCTGATCGCCAACCGCATGAACCGGAAGGACTAAGATCATGGACGGAACAACAACACCCACCTCCTCCCCCGTGCTTATTTTGCTTGGCCCTCCAGGGGCCGGCAAAGGCACGCAAGCTCGGATGCTCGAAGAGCAATTCGGGCTGGTCCAGCTGTCGACAGGCGATCTCCTCCGCGCAGCAGTCGCAGCTGGCACAGATGCAGGCCTAGAAGCCAAAGCCGTGATGGAAGCCGGCGGTCTGGTCAGCGATGATATTGTCATCGCGATCCTGCGCGACCGTCTGGCCGAGCCTGATTGCGCCAAGGGCGTCATTCTCGACGGCTTTCCACGCACGACCGTACAGGCAGAGGCGCTTGACGCCCTGCTCGCCTCTACCGGTCAGCGTATCAACGCGGCAATCAGCCTCGAAGTCGAAGATGCTGAAATGGTCACGCGAATTGCGGGACGTTTCACCTGCGGCGGCTGTGGCGAAGGCTATCACGATACCTTCAAACCGACGGCCGAGACCGGAAAATGCGACAAATGCGGATCGACCGAAATGAAACGTCGGGCGGATGATAATGCACAAACTGTCGCATCCCGACTTGATTCATATCATGAACAGACCGCTCCACTCATTGCATACTACGACGTTAAGGGCGCGCTTGCCCGCGTCAACGCCATGGGTGCGATAGAGGAGATCGCGAACGAGCTTCAGTCTATTACCAAGAGGGTAATGTACTGATTTTATGGAATAACCCGCCTGATCCCCGGGCGGGTTTGTAGCCACCAAAGGGAGGAACACACCTCATGAATGTCAAGAATGACACCAACGCTTATTGGCAAGCCAATGTGCGTTTAATTTTGATCAGCCTCGCGATCTGGGCGCTGGTCTCTTTCGGATTCGGGATCATCCTGCGTCCAGTCCTGGCCGGAATCGCCGTTGGCGGTACTGACCTGGGCTTCTGGTTTGCCCAGCAAGGATCGATCATCGTCTTTCTCGGACTGATCTTCTTTTACGCCTGGCGCATGAACAAGCTCGATAAAGAGCACGGCGTAGACGAGGAATAATCCAATGGATCAGTTTACAATCAACCTTCTCTTTGTAGGTGGCTCGTTTGCCCTCTACATCGGTATCGCGATCTGGGCGCGTGCGGGTTCCACATCGGAATTCTACGCAGCGGGACGCGGTGTTCACCCTGTCACCAACGGTATGGCGACGGCTGCTGACTGGATGTCAGCCGCATCGTTCATTTCGATGGCTGGCCTGATCGCCTTCACCGGTTACGACAACTCATCCTTCCTGATGGGATGGACCGGTGGCTATGTGCTTCTGGCTTTGTTGCTTGCACCTTATCTGCGTAAGTTCGGCAAGTTCACCGTGTCAGAGTTCATTGGTGATCGTTTTTACAGCCCAACCGCGCGTATGGTTGCCGTGATCTGTCTTCTGGTTGCCTCCATCACTTATGTTATCGGTCAGATGCAGGGTGTTGGTATTGCCTTCGGCCGCTTCCTTGAGATCGACACGACAACTGGTCTGCTTTTGGGATCATGTGTTGTGTTCGCCTACGCCGTTTTCGGCGGCATGAAGGGTGTGACGTACACACAGGTTGCTCAGTACTGCGTGCTGATCACAGCCTACACAATCCCTGCGATCTTCATCTCGCTGCAGCTGACCGGCAACCCAATTCCGGCCCTCGGCCTCTTTGGTGAGCATACTGCATCCGGTGAGCCGCTTCTGGCGAAACTCGACCAGATCGTTCGTGACCTTGGCTTTGCCGAGTACACAGCCGCGCACGGTTCGACCATCAACATGGTGCTCTTCACCCTGTCACTGATGATCGGTACAGCCGGTCTGCCACACGTCATCATGCGCTTCTTCACCGTTCCAAAGGTGTCTGACGCACGTTGGTCCGCTGGTTGGACGCTTGTCTTCATCGCATTGCTTTACCTCACAGCACCTGCTGTTGGTGCGATGGCACGCCTGAACATCTCTGAACTGATGTGGCCAAATGGCACCGATGGTGCGGCTGTATCCGTTGAGCAGATCAACACATCCGAGGAATACGCTTGGATGGCCACATGGCAGAAAACCGGTCTGTTGGACTGGGAAGACAAGAACGGCGACGGCCTGATCCAGTACTACAACGATGGCAACGCCGAGCTTCAGGCGCGTGCAGAAGCCAATGGTTGGGCTGGTAACGAGCTGACAAACTTCAACCGTGACATCCTGGTTCTGGCGAACCCAGAAATTGCTAACCTGCCTTCCTGGGTTATCGGTCTGGTTGCTGCCGGCGGTCTTGCAGCTGCGCTTTCTACAGCGGCTGGTCTGCTCTTGGCGATCTCTTCCGCGGTCTCACACGACCTTCTGAAGGGTCAGCTGACACCAAACATGTCGGAAAAGGGCGAGTTGATGGCAGCGCGTATCTCGATGGCAGCAGCGATTGTCGTGGCGGTTCTCTTGGGTCTGAACCCACCAGGATTTGCGGCACAAACCGTGGCCTTGGCCTTCGGTCTGGCAGCGGCCTCGATCTTCCCTGCGCTGATGATGGGTATCTTCTCGACACGCATCAACAACACAGGTGCTGTTGCAGGTATGCTGGCAGGTCTGATCGTGACACTGCTCTACATCTTCCTGCACAAGGGCTGGTTCTTCATCCCGGACACAAACATGTTCACCGATGCTGATCCGCTTCTTGGTCCGGTCAAGTCCACCTCGTTCGGTGCGATTGGCGCCATGATCAACTTCGCAGTTGCTTACATCGTCGCTGGCATGACCAAGGAAACACCACAGCACATCAAGGATCTGGTCGAAAGCGTCCGTATCCCACGTGGTGCTGGTGCAGCCTCTGACCACTAAAAACTGACGACGCGCCGTCCTGTGAGGCGGCGCGTCGCATATGCCTTTGCTCCTGTCCACGACAACGTGGGCAGGACATCTTTCTAAAAAGGCAGATTAATGACTCTTCAAAGCGCTCATTTTCAGTTTCTCGCATCGGTTCATCCATATGACACCATGCATGCGACGCGGCTTGCAGAGCTGGCCGAGGCCTGCACGGCCGTCGATTATCCTGCTGACACCGTTCTTTTTACACACGGTCATCCCGTGGAAGCGCTCTATCTGATCGTCAGTGGCGAGGTTGAGATCACAGATCCGTCTGGTGAACTCCTTTCAACACTTGGACCCCGAAATTCATTTGGCGAACGTGCGCTGCTGCGCGACGAACCGGCGAGCCGCACAGCCACCGTGACCCGCGACGCAACGCTGATTGTGATGCCTGCTGCGACGTTTGATGCGCTGATGCGATCGGACCTCAAATTTCAGCAATTCTTCGACCGCAGCCGTTCGAGCCAGAAACACAAACGCGATCTGACTACTTTGGCCGTCGGGCAGCTTATGTCACGCGACCCTGTCACTTGCGCGCCCGAAACCCCTATTCGTGATGCTGCAAAGCAGATGCATGAAAGACGTATTTCATCCATCTGTGTTGTAGGCGACGGCGGCTTTGAGGGCATTCTGACAGTCAGGGACGTCAACGGGCGCGTGGTTGCCGAAGGCACAGACCCCTCGCAGCCTGTCTCCAGTATTATGACAAAGGATGTGCTGGTGCTGGGGCCAAATGCCCTCGGCACCGACGTGCTGCACCTGATGGCGGAACGTGGGATCGGTCACATCCCGATTGTTGACAACGGCACCCTTGTCGGGATTGTCACCCAGACAGACCTCACACGCGCGCAAGCGATGTCCTCTGCTGACCTGGTCGCGCGGATTGCCAAGGCACCAGACGCGACCGAAATGGCTGAGGTGACCCGCGAAATTCCACAGTTGCTTGTTCAACTCGTCGATCAGGGTAACCGGCACGAGGTTGTGACACGTCTCATCACAGACCTTGCAGACACGGCGACGCGGCGACTGCTTAAACTTGCACACGATAAGTTGGGCCCGGCGCCCGTCCCCTATCTCTGGCTGGCATGCGGGTCGCAAGGGCGGCAGGAGCAGACCGGAGTTTCTGATCAGGACAACTGCCTGATCCTGTCCGATGATGTGAAAGAGGCGCAGATGCCGTATTTTGCAGAACTGGCAAAATTCGTCAGCGATGGTTTGGATACCTGCGGCTACTTCTACTGCCCCGGAGACATGATGGCGACCAATCCTCGTTGGTGCCAGCCTTTGCGGACCTGGAAAGAATACTTTGCCCGCTGGATCGCCAAACCCGATCCTGAGGCGCAAATGCTTGCTTCGGTCATGTTTGATCTCAGGGCAATTGGCGGGGATGAAAGCCTGTTTGCCAATCTACAGGCCAAAACACTCGAAAAAGCATCTCAGAACTCGATCTTTGTGGCGCATATGATCGCGAACTCGCTCAAGCACGCGCCTCCGCTTGGATTGCTGAGAGGCCTTGCCACCATCAGAAGCGGCGAGCACAGGGACCAGCTTGACCTTAAACACAACGGTGTTGTCCCGGTCGTTGATCTGGGGCGCGTCTATGCGCTGCAGGGTCAGCTCAGACCCGTGAATACCCGCGCGCGTCTTGTGGCAGCAATCTCATCGGGCGTCTTATCCGAAACCGGCGGTGCTGATCTTCTGGATGCCTACGACCTGATTGCGATGACGAGACTTGAACATCAGGTGGCGCAAGTGAAGGCAGGGAAAAAGCCGAACAACTTTCTCGCCCCGTCAGATCTGTCGGATTTCGAGCGAAGTCACTTGCGCAATGCATTTGTGGTGGTCAAAACCCTGCAATCTGCCGTTGGAACAGGCAAAGGAATGCTGGGGTAAATCATGTTTGTCGAACTTATCGCTACCATCTTCGCGGGGATCGCATGTGCAGGTCTCGTGATGTTTCTCAATATGCTGACCGGAAAGCGTCTGCCGAAGTGGCTGACACCAATTGCCGCTGGCGCTGGGATGATCGCGATGACAATTTCAAACGAATACACGTGGTTCAGCCGCACCAGTGCCGAGCTTCCGGAAGGCATGGAAATTGCCATGACGGTCGAGGAACAAAGCTGGTTGCGCCCCTGGACCCAGATTGTGCCCTACACAAAACGTTTCGTCGCTGTTGATACCGGCACTGCACGCACAAACGACAGCGCACCGGACCAGAAGCTTGCAGACCTTTACTTCTTCGGGCGTTGGTCACCGGTCAATCAGGCGCCCATGCTGTTTGACTGCGCTGGAAATCGCTCTGCCCTCCTGATCGACGGGGCCGAATTTGACGCCATAGGCAATGTCGCTGACGCCAACTGGCAAGCCATGCCGCCGGATGATCCAATCTTGAACACCATCTGCGAGACCTGACATGTTCACCCGCCTCAGCCTGCGCTTCCGCATCTTCCTTTTCTTTTGCCTGATGGCCTTTGGAGGAGCGGTGCTGGCAGGCGGGGCGATCTATTACGGCTGGACCCGTGCAGATGGGCTGCCTGCCAATCCGTTCATTATCGCCTTCGCGATCTTCGCCTTCCTCAATACCGGGCTGGCCGTCGGTGTCTGGATGCTGTTCGACGAGAACGTTGCAAAACCGATCAACAAACTCGCGGCGGATCTGCGGCTTCGCGCGCACTCTGGTATTGATACCCAACTCGATGAAGCTTCGGCGCGCTATTTGGGTGATCTGGCTCCCGCTGCTTCCGCCATGTCGTCACAACTCAGCAGTTCTGTCATGTCGACTGCATCACAAGTGGCCCAGGAAACGGCGCGGCTTCAAAGCGAAGCGGCCCGCCTCACGGCGCTGCTGACCGAAATTCCATTGGCTACAATTCTCGCCAATCCTGCCGATGAAATCGTGCTCTATGACGGGCAGGCGGCAAGTGTGCTCTCAAGCATCGCCCCGCCCCGCCTCAAAGCGCCGCTAAGCGACTATTTCTCGCCCAAAGAACTCTCCGCAGCACAAAAGAAACTCGCAAACCGCGGTGGCGAGGTAGCGTTCACGCTGCGAGACCAGACACGGGAGAAGAAATTCCCCACACGCATCAAATCATTGGATGCAGGCGGCTATATGTTGATAATCGACACCAAAAATGCGGATCTGCCACTGGCACCGCGACCGCTTGTTTTCGATTTCGATCTACTCGAAACCGCAGCTGCTGGTGACATCAAAGATACGCCACTGTGCGAGCTTTGCTTTGTCGCATTTGACACCGAAACAACCGGGCTGTCCGTCGAAAAGGACGATGTCATTCAACTCGGCGCAGTCCGCATTCTGAACGGTCGGATCGTCGCTGGCGAAAAAATAGATACCTACGTTGATCCGCAACGACCAATTCCGCCTGCGTCAACTGCGGTCCACCACATCTGCGACGACGATGTTTCGGGTGCACCGGACTTTGCCAAAGTCGGTTGCGATTTCCATCATTTCGCGAGAGACGCTGTGCTGGTCGCGCATAATGCGCCTTTCGACATTGGTCTGCTCCGCAAGGGAGAGGCCGACATGGGCGTGACATGGGATCACCCTGTGCTCGACACAGTGCTTCTGTCAGCCGTCGTCTTTGGCACGAATGAATCCCACACACTGGACGCGCTTTGCGAGCGGCTTGATATCGCAATCCCGCCGGAGGCACGACATACCGCTTACGGTGATGCATTGGCCACCGGCGAAGCATTGGTAAAACTCATTCCGCTTTTGCAGGGCCGTGGCTACACCACCTTTGGCGAGGTTGTCGCCCAAACGCAAAAGCATGGCCGATTGCTTCAGGACCTGAACACTGGCTGACAGATGATCCTTACGCAGATTGCTCGGCCATCCGCTCTGCCCGCTGCTTGCGTACCAAAGCACGTTTCGTCGACAGACTGGCCGTGATCGTGCCAATTGTGACGATCACAATCAGGATCGTAGACAGCGCATTGATCTCGGGACTCACCCCAAGCCGGATGGAACTGAACACTTTGATCGGCAAGGTTGTCGCCGACGGGCCTGCCACAAACGAAGCGATAACAAGATCATCAAGCGAGAGAGTCAGGGCCAGCAACCATCCTGAAATCACGGCGGGTGCTATGATCGGCAGCGTCACCAACCTGAAGGCCTCAAATGGCGTGCATCCAAGATCAAGCGCCGCCTCTTCGACAGACCGATCAAAACTCACCAGCCGCGAACTGACGACCACCGACACATAGCACATTGAGAACGTCGCATGGGCCAGAACGATGGTTACGATCCCTCGGTCCAGATTGATCGATATGAAGAGCAACAAGAGCGACAGGCCCGTGATCACCTCGGGCATCACCAATGGTGCGTACATCATGCCCGAAAACAGTGTCCGGCCGTAAAAACGCCCGCCGCGGACCAGCACATAAGCACCCATCGTCCCCAAGACGGTGGCCAGAAGTGATGAAAAGAAGCCGACTTGCAGCGTGACCCACGCTGCGTCGAGGAACGCTTCGTTGCGCAGCAACTCTCCATACCACTTTGTTGAAAAACCGCTCCAGACCGTCACCAAACGGCTTTCGTTGAAGCTGTAGATGATGACAACAAGCATCGGAATATAGAGGAAGGCAAACCCCAAGGTAAGCGAGGTCGCATTGAACCAGGACAGACGTCTCATTGTTCGGCCTCGATTAAACGCTGCTCGTTGCGCTGGTAAAGCACGATCGGAACGATCAGGATCAGCAACAGAATAACCGCAACCGCACTCGCGACCGGCCAGTCACGGTTGGAGAAGAATTCTTCGTAAAGCACCTTACCGATCATCAGCGTTTCAGAACCACCAAGCAGAGACGGGATCACAAACTCGCCCAGCGCCGGAATGAAGACCAGGAAGCATCCGGCAATGATGCCCGCTTTGGAAAGGGGAACGGTGATGCGCCAGAAAGCTTCGGTCCGCGAACATCCCAGATCTTCCGCTGCCTCAAGCAATGAGCCATCCAGTTTGATCAGCGTGGCGTAGATCGGGAGGATCATAAAAGGAAGGTAGGTGTAAACAATCCCAATATAGACCGCGATGTTGGTGTTCAGGATTGTAAGCGGTTCGCTTATGACGCCAATCCACGTCAGAAACTGGTTCAGCATCCCTTCTTGGCTCAGGATCCCGATGAGCGAGTAGACCCTGATCAGGAAGCTTGTCCAGAACGGCAGGATCACCATCAGCATCAGGGTCGGCTGCCATACCTGCGGCGCCCGCGCCATGCCATAGGCCATCGGAAAGCCGACCAGCAAGCACATGAAGGTCGAAATCAACGCAATCTGAACGGACGACAGATAGCTTTTCCAATAAAGATCATCCGTCGCCAGAAACTCGAAGTTTTCGAAATCAAACTGGCTGAACATATCCCGCACACCGGCCCAACCTTCGGAAAGCTCAAGTTTCGGCGTGTAGGGCGGAATCGAGAGTGCGGCGTCAGAGAGCGAAATCTTGAAAACGATCAGGAAGGGGATGAGGAACAGACAGCCCAACCAGAAATACGGGACCGCAATCAGGGATGTGCGACGAAGGTTCATGGCCGCTCCCTCACTCAGCCAAGACGACGCCGGCAGTGTCGGTCCATGACAGCCAAACCGGATCTTCCCATGTGTAAGGCAGGCTATCGCGGCGGCGTTGGTTTGCAGCGGTTGCCTTGATCACAGTGCCATCAGGCATTTCGACGTGATACGTGGACATGTTGCCGAGGTAGGCGATGTCCAAGACTTTCCCGTGAACTGCATTGCGGCGATCCGTCGGTTTTTCGGAAGAAATGGCGATTTTCTCTGGCCGAATGACAAAGCTGACACGACCAGGCGCAACCGGTTGCGCAGGCGTGCCGATGATATCGGGCTGACCTTCCGCCCAGGAAATCAAGACTCTCTCACCGTCGACGGTGGCGTTTCCTTCGATAATATTCACGTCACCGATGAAGTCAGCAACATAGGCGCTGTTTGGTGCCTCATAGATCTGTGTCGGGGTATCGACTTGGATGAGCTTGCCGAAATTCATCACAGCAACGCGCGACGCGACGGTCATCGCCTCTTCCTGATCGTGAGTGACGATCACAAAGGTCGTACCGGTCTTTTCCTGAATGTCCATAAGTTCAAACTGCGTGTCCTGCCGCAGTTTTTTGTCGAGGGCTGACAGCGGTTCGTCGAGCAGCAAAAGCTTGGGTGCCTTGGCCAAGGACCGCGCCAGCGCCACCCGCTGCCGCTGACCACCTGAAATCTGATCCGGCTTACGTTGCGCAAAGCGTTCGATTTGCACCAGACGCAACATTTCTTTGACGCGGGCATCAATCTGCTCGGCTGGCAGTTTGTCACGCTTCAGGCCAAAGGCGATATTGTCATAAACCGTCAGATGCGGGAACAGCGCGTAGGACTGGAACATCATGTTCACGCTGCGCTTGTTCGGTGGTACCGGTGAGATATCCTTGCCATCCAGCATGATCGTACCGGACGTCGGTGTCTCGAAGCCCGCCAGCATCCGCATCATTGTTGTTTTGCCGCAACCGGACGGCCCCAAAAGGGCAAAGAACTCCCGCTCGTAGATATCGACACTCAAATCATCAACAGCGGTGAAATCGCCAAAGCGCTTCGTCACATTTTCAAAGCGGATCAGCGGTTTGGCTTGCGGGTCAGTCCATGGCGCAAACACATTCTGGGGCATGGGCTTTGCTTTCTCGCCTACGGGGCAGTGGTGCACAAAGAAGACGCCCCGGCCAATAAATTGGCCGGGGCGCAAGATTTATCCGTTTATGTGCCGGACTTGATCCGCGTCCACATCCGGGTCACGAAGCGCTGTGCACGCGCATCGTAAGGTGTGGTCGTGTAAAGCGTCGCGAGCGTCTCATCATCAGGATAGATCGCAGTGTCACCGATCACGTCCTCGACAAGGAACGGCTTGGATGCCGCGTTGCCGTTGGCGTAGTAAACGTAGTTCGAAGCTTGCGCCATGTTCTCTGCGTCAAGAATGAAGTCCAGGAAGGCATGCGCGCCTTCCGGATTTGGTGCATCAACCGGAATCGCCATTTGGTCAAACCACATCAGCGATCCTTCGGCGGCAGAGTTGTAGGCAATCTCTACACCATTGTCAGCCTCATACGCGCGGTCACGCGCCTGCAGGATATCCCCGGACCAGCCGAAAGCGACGCAGATATCGCCGTTTGCCAATGCGGTGATGTATTCAGAGCTGTGGAATTTCTGCACATACGGGCGTACTGCAGTCAAAACCGGCTCTGCCTTTGCGAGTGTTTCCTCGTCCTTCGCATCGGGATCTTCGCCCAAATACTGCAAAGCGGCAGGGATCATCTCTGTCGGCGCGTCAAGGAAGTAGACGCCGCACTCAGCGAGCTTTTCCATGTTTGCGGGATCGAAAATCAGCGACAGTGAGTTCAGAGGCGCATCTTCGCCGAGGATTTCCTGCACCTTGCCGACATTCACGCCAAGGCCGGTCGTGCCCCACATGTAGTTGATCGAATACTGTGCGCCTGGATCATATGTTTCGGTGCGCTCGAGCACGACATCCCAAAGGTTGTCAATGTTGCTCAGCTTCGACTTGTCCAGAGGCTGGAACGCGCCTGCTGCAATCTGGCGCTGAAGGAATGTGCCGGAGGGAACGACAACATCGTAGCCGGATCCACCAGCCAGAAGCCGCGTTTCCAATACTTCGTTACTGTCGAACACGTCGTAGATCAGGTCATACCCAGTCTCTTCCTCGAACTTGGTCAGCAGCTCTTCGTCGATATAGTCAGACCAGTTATAAACGCGCACTTCTTGGGCCCAGCTTGCCGAAGCGGTCGCGACCGCAGCGGCCAGAATGGTCGCAGTCTTCAATTTAAGCATACGTTCCTCCGTTGGGATTTGCTGTTATTGGCAGAAAGCTTTGATGAAAAAATTAGGCTTTGCAATCAGATTGTCGAAATTTGATAGGTTTTGACATAGAAAGCCGGTTATGGAATGGCTTCGGACATAGGAGAAACGCTATGAACCGCATGGTTGGCAAGAAGCCAGAGCACGAAACGATCTACCGCCGTGTCAAAAACATGATTCTTTTTGGCGAGTTTGTTCCGGGCCAGCCGCTGACCATTCATGGCCTTGCAGAACAAATCGGCACGGGGATCACACCAGCCCGCGAGGCCATCCGCAGATTGACAGCCGAAGGTGCGCTCAGCACGTTGGAGAACCGTCGGATCGCAGTCCCGCAGATGACCGCGACAAAGCTCGATCATATCGCATTGGTTCGCCTCGCCGTCGAACCCGAGTTGGCGCGATTGGCGAGTTTTTCTCTTGAAAACAAGGATATTGACGAGCTGGAGCGTATCGACAGCCTGATCAACGATGCGATTACGATGGGCGATATCAGGCAGTATCTCGAAGCCAACTATCAGTTCCATTTCACGCTTTACAGTCGTGCGGATGCACCCATCCTTCAGGACATTGCAGATGGGTTGTGGCTCCGTGTGGGCCCGGCATTGCGTGTTGTTTGCGGCCGGTTTGGGACTGACAAACTGGTCGATCACCACCGCGAAGCAACGACAGCGATGCGTCAGGGAGACGCGAATGCCGTCGGCGAATCCATGGCAGAAGATATCCGCCAAGGGCTCGCCTTTGTCCGGCAGACGCTCTCGGAGCCATCCACTGACGCGTGAAAAATGATCAACAATGATGAAATTGACAGCACCGAAAAAATTTGATCAAATTTGTGTAATGGGGAAAAGTTCGCCTGATCTCAAGCAGCGCCGCAGTGAGTCTCTTTGCGCCGCAACACCTTGACCTTACACGACACATCACTGCTGCAACCTCTGGTTTGGCAGCCCTTGCAACAATCGGGCGCATGACGCCGTCCGGACCGAATGACAGAGGCCACCATGAACGTACTTGCCAACTATCCACCGACCGAAGAACTGCAGGCCATAGATTCAGCACACCATCTGCATCCGTTCAGCCATGCCAATGAACTGGCCTCCAAAGGACCGCGCGTGATTACATCCGCCAAAGGTGTCTGGCTTAAAGATAGTAACGGCGAAGAAATCATTGACGGCATGGCGGGTCTCTGGTGCGTCAATATCGGCTACGGGCGCGATGAGCTGGCAGATGCCGCCGCTAGGCAGATGCGCGAATTGCCTTACTACAATACGTTCTTCAAAACGACGACCGTCCCGGCACTGATGCTGGCCAAAAAGCTGGCCGAACTTGCGCCAGCACATATGAACCAAGTGTTCTTTGCCAGCGGCGGCTCGGATGCCAATGACACAAACATCCGGCTTGTGCGCACCTACTGGGCCGAAAAGGGTCAGCCTGAGCGCAATGTCATTATTTCGCGATGGAATGCCTACCATGGATCGACCATCGGCGGCACGTCGCTTGGCGGCATGAAAGCCATGCATGGCCAAGGCGGCCTTCCTATTCCCGGTATCGAGTTCATCGACCAACCGAACTGGTGGGCCGAGGGTGGCGATACCAAGCCCGAAGACTTCGGTCTCGAGCGCGCGCGCCAACTGGAAGAAAAAATCAAGGAAATCGGACCTGAAAAGGTAGCGGCATTTATCGCAGAGCCTATTCAGGGGGCGGGCGGCGTGATCGTGCCGCCTGACACCTACTGGCCTGAAATCCAGCGGATCGTGAAGAAATACGGCATCCTTCTGATCGCCGACGAAGTGATCTGCGGCTTTGGTAGAACCGGAAACTGGTTCGGATCAGAAACCGTCGGGATCGAACCCGATATCATGACTATCGCGAAGGGTCTGAGTTCAGGCTATGCACCCATTGGCGGTTCGATCGTCTCCGACGAGGTGGCTGAGGTTTTGCGCGATACAGAGTTCAACCACGGCTACACATATTCAGGCCATCCGGTGTCCTGCGCCGTCGCCCTCGAAAACCTGCGCATCCTTGAAGAAGAGGGCATCGTCGACACTGTGCGCGACGTGACCGCGCCATACCTGAAAGAAAAATGGGAAGCCTTGGCAGATCACCCTCTGGTCGGAGAGGCCAAGATTGTCGGTATGATGGCATCCGTGGCCCTGACACCTGACAAGGCGACACGGGCTACTTTCGCAGCGGAAAGCGGAACAGCGGGCTTTATCTGCCGCGACAGATGCTTTGCCAACAATGTCATCATGCGCAGTGTTGGTGATCGTATGATCATCGCCCCTCCGCTATCGATCACCTGTGAAGAGATCGACATTCTGATCGCACGCGCGACCAAGTCGCTCGATGAGGCATATGAAAAGCTGAAGGCTGATGGCCTGTTGGTCGCTGCGTCCTAAATGGATCTTCTGACTGCAAACGACCGTCCGGGCGAATACCCGGCTTCCTACTACGCGGAAAACGCCGCGCATCTCGCACCTTTCCCGCAAGCAAAGGGAGAGATTGCTTGCGATGTCTGCGTTGTCGGTGCCGGATTCACCGGGCTTTCGACGGCATATCACCTGGCAGAGCGCGGCTATGATGTCGTTGTTTTGGACGCGCAGCGCGTCGGCTTCGGGGCGTCAGGGCGTAACGGTGGCCAAGTCAGCATGGGCCAACGTCGTGAGCAGGATGACCTCGAAGGCGTCGTTGGTGAGGCGCATGCCCGCGATCTGTGGAAGATCGGCGCTGAGGCGGTCGATCTGATCAAAGAGCTCTGTCAGCGCGACGAAGTACGCACAGAGTTTGTACCCGGTATCGTGCACGCCGTGCATCGTGCGCGTGATCACAAGCACAACAGGGCCTATGTCGCGTTCATGCATCAAAAGTATGGCTATGACCAGATCCGCGTTTTGGAGCCCGACGAATGTCGTGAAACGGTGAATTCACCATCATACTACGGCGGAACGCTTGATATGGGTTCAGGGCACGTCAATCCACTTGAACTGGTCTTCGGTCTCGCGCGTTTGGCGCAAGGTGCTGGCGCGCGCATATTCGAGCAATCCAAGGTTAAAAAGATCGACGAAGGTTCTCCGGCAACAGTCCATTCTGAAACGGCGCAAGTCACCGCCCGATATGTTGTTCTGGCCTGCAATGGCTACCTTGGCAGTTTGAACGCCCATGTTGCCGCGCGTGTTATGCCGATCAACAACTATATCGTCGCGACCGAACAAATGTCGGCCGAGCAGCAAGAAGCGATTATCAAGAAGAACTATGCGGTGGCGGATAGCAAATTTGTCGTGAACTACTTCCGTTTTTCGGAGGACCGGCGCCTCCTATTCGGCGGTACCGAAAGCTACGGTTACAAGTTTCCAGCCGACATTGCGGCATCTGTGCGCAAACCGATGACAGAGATTTTTCCGCAACTGGAAAACGTGGGTATCGACTATGCATGGGGCGGAACACTCAGCATCACGATGAACCGGCTGCCTCATTTTCATAGGGTGAAGGGGAATATCATCTCGATGTCGGGCTATTCCGGCGCAGGCGTGGCACTGGGCACGTTGTCGGGCCAACTGGCAGCGGAGGCGATTGCCGGTCAGGCGGAACGCTTTGATGTCATGGCGCGCATCCCCACACCGCCATTTCCGGGCGGGTCGGCTTTGCGTTCGCCCCTAATGGTTCTAGGGATGCTTTGGTACGGTCTTCGTGACCGCCTTTAGGCAAAGCGCCATGGCAATCCTGCTTTGAAAGGCGATAGACTGGATATCCTACGCTACTTTGGCTACCGTAGTTTGCGTAAAAACAACGAAAAATGCGCAGTAAAGTGATGGGTCACGACGGTGCCATTGCCCCAATTTCACCCAACTGCGCGACTATCGTGAAAGCCACAGTGCTTTGAAAGGTAGAGCCATATGAAAGAAGCCGCGCAATCCATGACGCCTCAAGAGGCAGCACAAGCATTTTTCGGGCAAGATGATACCGCGTTTGCTGAAACTGTCGCGCTGCTGACCAAGAGTGATCCACGTCTTGCGAAAGTGTTTCAAAGCACCCGCAAGAGGTTTCTTGACGAACAGGACTAACTGGATTGTGAAAATGACCGCTTTCAAGGTCTTCACACCTGCTTCAAAGCGTCCAAAATCACTGAAAATGGCTTGACCTTTTGGGTCGCGACAGGTTGAACGACCCCCAGACTTTATTGGGAATATAGGTGGTTTCATATGGACGATCAGAACAGAAACCTGATCTTGGCGACCGTGTTGAGCTTTGGCGTCATTCTGGCGTGGACGACCTTGTTCCCACCGGAAGATATTCCGGTCGAGCCGACCGAAACCGCGACAACGCTGACCGAAGATCCGACGCTGCCATCGGCTGATCCTGTCGCACCTACGGCCACCACACCAAGTGAAGCACCCGACCCGGGCAGCGATGCACCGCGCGTGCCGATCGAAACAGCCGAATTGTCCGGGTCCATTTCCCTTCTGGGCGGCCGGATCGACGATCTGGCACTGACACAGTACCGCATCTCTGTCGAAGACGATGCCCCGATCGTACGTCTGTTGCGCCCTGTTGGTGAACCCGGTGCGTATTTTGCAGCCTTTGGGTGGACTGCGACTGACGGTCTCGATGCCAGCGCTGTCCCCGGCCCTGATACACTTTGGGAGCTGGAAAGCGGCGATACACTGACACCGTCGAGCCCTGTCACCCTGTCTTGGGACAATGGTGCCGGACAGATATTCCGCACCGAAATCGCCGTTGATGACAGCTTCATGTTTACCTTCGCGCAAAGCGTTGAAAACACCAGCGATGCAGCGGTTGCCGCGCGGCCATATGGCCTGCTGCGGCGCCATGGCGAACCTGAAGACCTCAAGAATTTCTTCATCCTACATGAAGGTCTGGTGCGGATGACCGATGGCGAGCTGGAAGAGACCGGCTACGACGACATCAGGGAATACAGTGTCGACGAACGTGAACGGACGCAGGCTGAGCGTCTTGATGTGACGGCGTCCGGCTGGATCGGTTATACCGACCACTACTGGATGACGACACTCATCCCTGACCAGTCATCGCCGTTCCGCTCGACCTCCAAATACTTCGACAACCGCGACCTGTTCCAGGCCGAGGCGGTGATGCCTATCGAAACAGTTGGCGCAGGCGAAACAACGACGGTCACCACGCGCCTGTTTGCTGGTGCGAAGGAATGGGAAGCCATTCGCAGCTATGAAAACGAAGGCGGCGTGCAGGGCTTTCTCGACAGCATCGACTGGGGCTGGTTCTTCTTTCTGACCAAACCGATCTTTGCGTTGCTGCACTATCTGAACATTTTCATCGGCAACATGGGCTGGTCGATTATTGCGCTGACGGTGATCCTCAAGATCATCGTGCTGCCACTGGCCTATAAGTCGTACGTGTCCATGGCCAAAATGAAAGAGCTTCAGCCAGAGATGGAAGCCCTGAAAGAACGTGTTGGTGAGGACCGGCAAGCGCTGCAACAGGGGATGATGAAGCTTTACAAGGACAACAAGGTGAACCCTGCTGCGGGTTGTCTGCCGATCTTGCTGCAGATTCCGATCTTCTTCTCGCTCTACAAGGTGATCTTTGTCACAATCGAACTGCGGCACGCTCCGTGGTTTGGCTGGATCGAAGATCTGAGCGCACCTGATCCGTCGTCGTTCATCAACCTCTTCGGCCTGCTGCCATTTGCTGGCCCACCTCAGGGGTCGATCCTTGCGCTGATCTTTATCGGTATCCTTCCGATCCTTCTCGGTGTGTCGATGTGGCTACAGCAAAAGCTGAACCCGGCTCCGACAGATCCGACACAGAAGATGATCTTCGCATGGATGCCGTGGGTCTTCATGTTCATGCTCGGCTCGTTTGCTTCGGGTCTGGTGATCTACTGGATCGCAAACAACATCATCACGTTCATTCAGCAGTATGCGATCATGCGAAGCCATGGCGCGAAACCCGATATCTTCGGAAATATCCTTGGCGATCGCGGCAAGAAGAAGGCCGAAGGTGGGAAAGAGGGCAAATAGCATGGCGCGTGTCGCCGCATTGTGGCGGCATCCCATCAAGAGCCACGGTCGCGAGGCATTGTCCGAGGTCACGCTGACCACAGGCCAAACAATGCCGTGGGACCGGCATTGGGCAGTCATGCATGACGCTGCCCAAGTCGATCACGATAACCCCGCCTGGGCCATTTGCCGGAACTTCATGATCGGGGCAGCCACGCCCGGGCTTGCCGGTATCTGGGCAGAGCTGGACGAGGGTACAGGAACAGTGACCCTCACCCACGCAGACCTTGTCAGCCACGTCTTTCAGCCCGACAACCCAGATGACTGGCCAGGATTTCTGATGTGGGTTCTGCCGCTTTGCCCTGCCGACAAGCGCCAGCCAAAGGGCATCTACAAGGTCGCAGGGCGCGGCATAACGGATACGCCTGAACCGACGATATCGATCATGAACACCGCCTCACATACGGCCGTGGCCGCGCAAGTCGGACAACCGCTTGAACAGGAGCGATGGCGCGGGAATATCTGGCTCGATGACCTGTCCGCATGGGATGAGTTTGACTGGATCGGCAAAACCATCCGCATTGGCGAGGCCGAACTCTCGGTCACTGAGCCGATCCAACGCTGCATGCACACAACAGCCAATCCGCACACAGGGCAGCGCGACGCAGACACATTGGGGGCCTTGCGCAGCGGCTGGGACAACCAGAATTTTGGCGTCTATGCCGTGGTCGCGAAGACCGGTAAGATCGCCATGAACGATACGGCAGAGGTGCTCTGACACATGGAGATGCGCTTTCCCGAGGTGGAAACGCCGGACGAGGCAAGCCTTGAAAAGGGCCGTCTGCTTTTTGCGGGCGAAACCGAGTTCCTGAAAGGTGTTGTCGCCATGAGCGGCCTGCCACCCGCAGACCGTGTTGAGGTCTGCTTTGCGGGGCGCTCGAACGTTGGCAAGTCGTCACTGATCAACGCTTTGACGGGGCGCAAGGGCCTTGCACGTGCCTCCAACACGCCTGGCCGGACGCAGGAAATCAACTTCTTCACCGCGCGTGATATCTACGTTGTCGACTTGCCCGGTTATGGCTTTGCCAATGCGCCTGTTGCTGTGGTTGAAAAATGGCAAAGGTTGCTCAAGCAATATCTGCAAGGCCGCCAGACCTTGCGGCGGGTCTTTGTGTTGATCGACGCGCGACATGGCGCAAAGGCCGTTGACGAGGAAATCATGTCGCTGCTCGACTCCGCGGCTGTGACGTTTCAGGTCGTGATGACCAAGACGGACAAGCTCAAAGGCGAGGCTCTCAAGGTCTCTCTGGACAAAACCCGCGCGGCACTGGCAAAGCACCCCGCCGCCTATCCTGAGATCTTGCTGACCTCATCTGAGAAAGGCGATGGTATCGCCACGCTGCGTGCCATCATTGCGGGTATAGAATGAAGAAAAGAGATGACGATATGAATCGTGACTGGATAGCGACGGCCCAGACCCTCAGCCAGGCGTTGCCATATATGCAGCGCTATGCCGGTGCGACAGTCGTTATCAAACTTGGCGGGCATGCCATGGGCAGCGATGAGGCGATGCACAGTTTCGCACGAGACGTCGTGCTGATGCGTCAAGTCGGTCTCAATCCGGTCGTCGTCCACGGTGGTGGACCTATGATCAACGAAATGCTGGCGAAGCTCGCAATCAAGTCTGAGTTCGTCAATGGCAAGCGCGTGACGGACCAAGCGACCATGGACGTCGTCGAGATGGTGCTTTCCGGCCAAGTCAACAACCGCTTGGTCCAGGCCATCAGTGATGAGGGTGGCAAAGCTGTCGGGCTCTCGGGCAAGGACGCCCACCTGATGATTTGCGAGCAAACCAATCCCGACCTTGGTTTTGTCGGCACACCTGTTGCCGTCGACCCGACGATTATTCGCGATTTGCATACCGCCCACGCAATCCCGGTGATTGCACCGCTTGGGATGGGCCGCGATGGCGAAACATACAACATCAACGGAGACACAGCTGCTGGCGCAATCGCAGGGGCCCTGCGTGCCGACCGCCTTCTTCTGTTGACGGATGTTGCCGGGGTAAAAGACAAGGCCGGGAGCGTGCTGACTGAAATCGACCCTGCCATCATCCCCGATTTGATCGCAGATGGCACAATCGGAGGCGGGATGATCCCCAAAACCGAAACTGCTCTCGCTGCGATGAACGAAGGCGTGAGAGCGGTTGTCATTCTGGACGGACGTGCGCCGAATGCATGCCTTCTGGAGCTCTTCACCGATCATGGTGCTGGCTCGTTGATCCGCCGCCCGCGCTGACGTTGATGGGACATATGACGCTTTCCAGCCTGCTCGACCCTCTCGGTCTGCGCGTGCTGGGCGAGCTGTCCGAAGATCAGAATACGATCACGCTTCTTGGACCAGACGAACCAGCGTTCTGGGCGATATTTACGCAAAGCACCGAATATCAGGACGGTGCCCCTGACCCGATGGATCGCTGGTCGCTGCGGGTCATCGGTGATCTGGCTGAAACGCTCGGCGCGGAGCCGTTGTTTCCATTCGGTGGACCACCCTACGCACCTTTTTACAGCTGGGCCGTGGCGTCTGGCCGCTTCTGGCCCTCCCCGATAGGGTTTCTCGTCCACGATGACGCCGGTCTCTTCGCCTCTTTTCGCGGCGCGCTACGCTGGAACCAACCGGTCAGCGCGGGTGAAACTACGCAACCGTGCCAGCAGTGCCATGCCCCCTGCAAAACCGCCTGCCCCGTTGACGCGTTTGCTGACGGCTACGATGTGGACGCCTGCAAGGCCTATGTCCGGTCGTCCGAGGGCCGCGACTGTCGCATCAATGGATGCCTTGCACGACGTGCATGTCCGGTTGGTGCCGGCAAGCGTCTGGCGGCGCAATCCGCATTTCATATGGAGGCATTCCTATGAGGCTCATTCTCATCCGACACGCAAAGTCGAGCTGGAGCGATCCGTTTGCAAACGATCACGCAAGGGTCCTCAACAAAAGAGGCCGCGCCTCAGCCAGAGCAATCGGCGCATGGTTGGCCGACAACGACTATGTGCCAGCGATTATCCATTGCAGCGACGCCGCAAGGACGCAAGAAACCGCCGAACTGATTATGCCTTACTTCGACACGCGTCCGAAACTCCGCCTGTCACGCAGGCTCTACCACGCAGCCCCTGACACGATCACTGATCTGGTCCGCAAAGAAAAGCATGATGTCGTCGCAGTGATTGGACATAATCCCGGGATCGGTATGCTCGCCAACCGTATCGTCACAGAACCGCCATCGCATCCCAGATTCCACGACTATCCGACGTGCGCGACGACTATCGTTGATATGGCAACGCCAGACGCAAAAGATGGGACCTGCGTCGACTTCATTGTGCCAAGGGATCTGATCGGTTTCGACCGCGAGGGTTAAGGCTGTGCTAGCTGGACCGGCGTCTCTCCCGAAGGGTCACGCCACGTCATGCCAAGAGGCTCTTTTCGGGTCAGATGATCTTTGCAATCATCGCTGTGTACTCGGAGAAAAATGATGAAGAAATACCTTCAAAACTTAAGAGGGTCTCCGGTTATCAAGTCGTTTGTTACCAAGTTTGGCCCCAGAATATTCAAACAAACGGCGCGTCCGCAGCATACCGATGAAGTCACAATTCCGGACCTCAGGGCAGTGATGGAAAGTGTCTATCATACAGAGGGGCATTTGCGCCAAATCCCGATCAAGGACAAACCACGGCTGAAACGTGCAGCCTAGCGACTGAAAAAGAAATGCCCGGGAAAGCAATCAGCTCTCCCGGACATTCTTAACTTGTTGCGGCGCTTAGTGTCCGAGGATCTGGCTCAAGAACAACTGTGTGCGCTCAGACTTTGGATTGTTGAAGAACTCTTCTGGCTCGTTCTGCTCAACAATCTGGCCTTGGTCCATAAAGATCACGCGGTTGGCGACCTGACGGGCAAAGCCCATCTCGTGGGTCACGCACAGCATGGTCATCCCCTCTTCCGCGAGCTCGATCATAGTGTCCAGCACCTCTTTGATCATCTCGGGGTCGAGTGCCGATGTCGGCTCGTCGAACAGCATGATGCGCGGACGCATGCACAGCGAACGGGCAATCGCCACACGCTGCTGCTGACCACCCGAAAGCTGACCGGGATACTTGTTCGCCTGATCAGGGATTTTCACCTTCTCAAGGAAATGCATCGCTGTTTCTTCAGCTTCCTTCTTGGGCGTCTTGCGCACCCAGATCGGCGCAAGCGTACAGTTCTCAAGGATCGTCAGATGCGGGAAGAGGTTGAAGTGCTGGAAGCACATGCCAACCTCCGAGCGGATCTTGTCGATATTCTTGAGGTCCGAGGACAGCAATGTGCCGTCCACGGTGATCTTGCCCTGCTGATGCTCTTCCAATGCGTTAATGCAGCGGATGAGCGTGGACTTGCCCGAACCGGACGGACCACAGATAACGATCCGCTCGCCCCGGTTCACTGTCAGGTTGATATCACGAAGAACGTGGAACGCACCGTACCACTTGTTCATACCTTCAATTGTGATGGCGACCTCGTCTGAGACCTGCATCTGTGATGTATCCACATTCGTGTCCATGGATGGTTGTGTTTCGGCCATAAGATTAGCCTCCCCTTAGCGGTGGTCGGTTGCGAGACGACGCTCCAACCATTGTGAGTATTGTGAGATGCCGTAGCAAACGACGAAGAACAGTACGGACGCTGCCATGAACAGCTCCCAGTAAACCCCGTTCCAGTCGGTTGACGACAGGATTGGACCGCGGATCATGCCGACCAGATCGAACATCGAGATAACCGAGACGAGTGTGGTGTCTTTGAACAGCCCCACCGCCACGTTCACGATGCCCGGGATCGAGATCTTCAGTGCCTGCGGAAGAATGATCAGACGCATTGCCTGTGCGTAGTCCAGACCAAGGCTGTCAGCAGCCTCGTACTGGCCCTTGGGCAAAGCGGCCAGACCACCACGGATCACCTCGGCGATATAGGCCGAGCTGAACATGGTGATCATGATGATCACGCGCAGGATCAGGTCAAAGGTTGTCCCCGGTGGCAGGAAGTAGGCCAGAACCACGTTCGCAACGAAGAGCAAAGTGATCAGCGGCACGCCACGGATAAACTCGATGAAGATCACACAGATCCACTTGATGATCGGCATGGACGACTGACGGCCCAGCGCCAGCACGATACCCAGCGGCAAGGACAGTGACACACAGACCACGCCAAGGATCATGTTGAGCATAAAGCCCCCCATGTCGCGCGACTGTACAGCCTCAAGGAACGGCTCTTCGGGTGCCAGCGCTGCCGTGACATAGCCACTGAGCCACCAGAAGATCAGTGCTGCCAGGACGCCTCCGAAGAAGCCCATCGCAAAGCTGTCCCGGACATAACGGCTGTAGACCAGATAACCGACAACAATGCCCACAAGCGCAAACAGCGGCGTGAGGATTGTCCCACCCCAGATCAGCCAGAAGGCGATGAAGGGATAGAGCGCTGTGAAGATCAGCAACTTGCGGGGCAAGTCAAAGAACATCACCGGTGCTGCTGCAAAGAACAGCAGCACGAACGCCAGTGCCGGCCGCCAGTAAAGCTCTGATGGATAGCTGAACCCGAACAAGAGCTGGTTCCAGCGTTCAGAAATCACCGAGAAGCAAGCGCCTGTTGTCCCGTCCAGAACCTCGCGACATTCCGCAAGAGAGTCAGTGTTCCAGATGCCGTTTGCGATCCATGGCAGCGCGAAGGCCGCAAAACGGTAAATCACATAGAGCGCAACAAGGGTCAGGATGCCGTTTGGAATGGTGGAGAAAAGGTTCTCCCGCATCCATTTGACGGCGCCCCGCTCACCGACCGGAGGCGGCAGTTGTGGAAGGGTTTCTGTACGGACGAAAGCGACCGAATGTGCATGTGTATCTGACATATCAGCGCTCCTTCAGCTTTACAGAGTTGTTGTAGACGTTCATCACCGCCGAAATCAGCAGCGAGATTGTCAGGTAGAACAACATCAAGAGCAGGATCGCCTCAATCGCGCGACCTGTCTGGTTCAGCGTGATGCCACCCAGCGTCGCGGTGACGTCCATGTAACCTACCGCAATCGCCAGAGAGCTGTTCTTGGTGATGTTGAGATACTGCGAAATCAGCGGCGGGATGATCACCCGCAATGCCTGTGGCAGGATCACCAGATTCATGATCCGTCCGGGACGCAGACCCAATGACGCTGCCGCCTCTGTCTGCCCCTTCGAGATCGCCTGAATACCGGCGCGCACGTTTTCCGCGATAAATGCGCCCGTATAGATCGCCAACGCAAACCACAGCGCGATCAGCGACCCCCTGAGCTGGATGCCACCTTGGAAGTTGAACCCCTGCAAGGATGGGTAATCGAGCGTGATAGGACGTCCTAGAATGAAATAGACAAGAATTGTCGGCACGAAGAACATTGCAATCGATGGCCAGAATGTTGGCAGAAGCTGGCCCGTGGCATAAAGCTTCTTCGTCGCATAGCGGCGGTAGGCAAAGATCCCGATCACAGATGCGATAAAGACCGCAATCACAATCCACCCGGCTGCACCATCAAGCACCGGCTTGGGCGTATAAACCCCGCGGTTGGTGAAGGCGAACATGTCAAAGAGCATCGACGAGTCAGGGTTTTCACCCCGGAACGCGCGCGGCGCAGGCATGCTGACCGTCATGATCGAGAAAATGATGATGATCCAGATCAGAACAGGGATGTTCCGGAAGATCTCAACATAAAAGGACATCAGTTTGCGGATGACCCAGTTGTTGGAAAGACGCAAAACACCGGCGATCACGCCAAAGATCGTCGCAGTCACGCAAGCCAGAAACGCGACGATCAGCGTATTGAGGATACCGACGGCCGCGGCGCGAAAGTGCGTTGACTGGCTGTCATATTCAATTGGCCGCTGGTTGATGTCATACCCTGCCGGTTCGCCAAGAAACCCGAACGAGATGTTCAGGCCAGCCGCAGCAAGGTTGCGCACAAGGTTCATGCCCAGATACGCCATGAAGGCGATGAGCAAAGCCAATGCAATAAATTGAAAGGTGTAAGATCGGTAACGCGTGTCGTTGATGAGCATCGACAGGCGGAACGACCCCTGTGGTGGGTCTGTGACCGTCGTCATTATGGTTTCCCCGTCTTTTTGACGCTTATTTTTCTATGCCGGTTATCCGGCGTGTTTGCGTCAGAATTTTTTGGCCGTCTTTGGTGAAAGGGCGCGGTCGTAACCGCGCCCTTTGATCTTGCAAATTGTCCTTAACGGAATGGTGGAGAGTAGAGCAGACCACCGTCTGTCCACTGCGCGTTCAGACCGCGCGCCAGACCGATTGGTGTGTTCTCGCCGATGTTCTTTTCGAACAGTTCGCCGTAGTTACCACCAGCAGCAATTGCGTTCTTCGCCCAGTCTGCTTCCAGACCCAGCATTGCGCCCAGCTCACCTTCTGTGCCCAGCAGGCGGTTTACTTCTGGGTTGCCAGTTGGTGCCGCTGCCAGTTCTTCGATGTTGGCAGATGTCACGCCCAGCTCTTCAGCTGCGATCAGCGCGTTCAGTGTCCAGCGGACAATGTCGCCCCAGTCGTTGTCGCCGTGACGTACCAGCGGGCCGAGTGGCTCTTTGGATACGATTTCAGGCAGCAGAACGTGGTCGCCTGGGTTTTCGAAGGATGCACGTGTCGCAGCCAGACCGGATGCGTCAGTTGTGTAAACGTCGCAAGCACCGGCAAGGTACTGCTGCTGTGCTTCAGCGTTGGTTTCGATCGGCACTGGCTCGTAGCTGATGTTGTTGGCGCGGAAGTAGTCGGCCAGGTTCAGCTCTGTTGTTGTGCCTGTCTGAATGCAGACAGTTGCGCCATCGAGGTCTTTTGCAGACGATACGCCGAGGTCACGTGGGACCATGAAGCCCTGACCGTCGTAGTAGTTGATGCCGACAAATTCGAACTTCAGGTCAACGTCACGGCTGAATGTCCATGTGGTGTTACGTGCCAGCATGTCGATTTCGCCGGAAGCCAGCGCGGTGAAGCGTGTCTTACCAGTAGTTGGAACGAACTCGACTGCTTCTGGGTCACCCAGAACAGCAGCAGCAACAGCGCGGCAGACGCCAACGTCGAAGCCATCCCAGACGCCGTTCGCGTCTGGCGACGCGAAGCCAACCAGACCGGTTGTCACGCCACAGTTCAGCACGCCACGTTCGCGGACGTCATCAAGTGTCGCAGCGGAGGCTGTTGATGCAGCCAGACCGGCAACAGCGAGTGCGCCGTAAAATGCGGTTTTTTTCATTTTTACCTCTTCCTGAGTTGTCACCCCTAAGGGGCGATCAATTTTTTTCCCGTCCCGATAGACAGTATAGTGAATGAGAGGATCGCGCCCTCTCAGTGCACCAAGACTTTGTTTAAACGCCTCGGGAGTCAAGGGCGCGGCACATAAAACGACCGCCATTTGACGGAAAATTGGGCAAATTTGCGTGTGTTGGCCTTTTCGTCGGCAGCAAGACTAACGCAAGGAAAGCCGGAAGAACCTGGCAGCATCGAAAAAAGCCACACGCTTGGCCTCCTCACTGGCGGCCGCTTCTTCGTCTTCGCCCCACTGCTCAATCTGCCAGTGTTCATCAATCCGCGACAGTCGCCATGCTTCGTCTTCGCTGATCGCGCCCTTCATTACGGCGATAGCCAGAACAAGCGATCCTGATATGCTGATCAGGTCATGGGCGCCTGCCAAAGCAAATTCGTCAAGATCGACCAACTCGTCGCGCAACCGCAGCAGCGCCTTCTCGGTTTGCGGCACATGCATGACACCTTCGCCGACAAAAAGCCGCGCGCCCAAGGCGTTGGCCGCCCAGTCAAGCATTGGGTCCCAGTTTTCTTTTTGGCGGGTGACGAGCGCATCAGGGCCAGCAGCGCGATAGCAAAGCAGATCGCTGTCACCATACTCCGCCAGCAATGCAATCACTTCCTCGCGCTGGTGACGCACCTTGTCGATGGCCGCATTCGCGCCCTTGGTGACAGGCATCGTGCGGGGATCGACCTCTTTTTCCTGCGCATCCCATTCTGATGCGATAGCTTCTGCCATCGCTTTGGTGGGGACCAACAGTGCTGCTTTGGCAGGCGTCCGTACAGGGCGGCCATCAAGCAACACGCCATAGCCATCGTTTTCTTCTGAAACGCTCGCTTCTTTCCAAAATCGTTTGGGTTTCCAGTCACTCATCTTTTGTCAGCCTAGCAGTCTATCCACAGCGGCATCGAGGGCCGCAAAGTCGTCAATCATTTCGTCTGGCATCAGATGCTCGGCCGGATGATAGCCCCACGGCACACCGATCTTTTTGACACCAGCAGCACGCGCCATGTCCATGTCATAGGTGGTATCGCCCACCATCACCGCGCGATGCTGCATGACGCCGGTCTGATTGAGAGCAGTCAGGATCATCGAAGGGTTTGGTTTGCTGGGGTGGTGATCAGCAACCTGTTCGCTATGAAAGACGCCTTCCAGCCCGTGTCGCTCAAGCACCTTGTCCAAGCCGCGACGTGACTTACCGGTCGCAAGGGCAAGAAGGGTGTCATCCCGCTCCAGCAAGCGATCAATCGCAGCACGCGCACCAGGAAACAGCGGGCCCATTTCCTTGTTCTGCGTGCGCAACCCGACGAACGCATCCTTGTAGGCGTCAACCAACCGCCCCTGCTGCCGCTCATCCACATGAGGCATCAACCGCTTGAAAGCTTCGGCCAGCGAAAGGCCAACAATCGAAAGCACCGCCGCCCGCTCAGGAAGCGTCAGGCCCTCTGACTGGAACGCGGCACCCATCGCGGCCATGATCTCGGCCTGACTGTCGATCAGTGTGCCATCGACATCGAAGATGACAAGTCGAAGATCACTCATCGGGCATATTGAACGGATCGACCGGCGCATGGCCCACGACCCAGCCCACAAAATCCCACGTATGCTGCATATGCTCTGGCAACGGGGCCGTGATGTGAAGTGTGGCACCAGTGGCGGGGTGTTCGATCGTCAGGGACCGCGCATGCAGATGAAGCTTGCGGCCGATCTCGGACCCCATACCAGCACCCCAGCCATCACCAAGGTTTTCCTGAGACGAACCACCGTATTTGCCGTCGCCTACAATCGGATGGCCAATCTCGGCCATATGGGCACGAAGCTGATGGGTGCGGCCTGTAATCGGAACCAAGGCACACCAGGCCGCGCGGCTGGCAAGCTGATCCATCACCGCGTAGTCAGAGGTGGCCCGCTTTGCACCTTCGGTCGTTTCAATGTCGCGCGGATGTACGCAGCGCATCTTTTCGTTCTCGCCGCCGCGACCATGACCCGGCGCTTTGACAAGTCCGTATTTGATTGTGCCTGCGCGTGGATGCGGCACACCTGCTACCGCCGCCCAATAGATCTTCCGGGTCTCACGATGCTTGAGGTTCTCGGTCAGTTTCTTGGCCATCAATCGCGTGCGAGCCAGCAACAGAACGCCAGAAGTATCCTTGTCCAGACGGTGCACCAATCTTGGTTTCTCGTCGTAGTCGTACATCAAGGCCTCGGCCAGCCCGTCGACGTGACGGGTGGTTTTGGACCCGCCTTGCGTCGCCAGTCCCGGGGGCTTGTTGATCGCGATGATATGCTCGTCTTTATAGATGACGCAGGACTGGATCAGCTTTGCATCCGCCTTGCTGACACCGCTTTTGGCAAGTTGCCTTGCCGCCTCTGCCTCTGCCTCGGACGGCAAGGGGGGAATGCGGACCTTCTGGCCTACATCCAGACGTGTATTCGGCTTCACGCGCCCCCCGTCCACGCGCAACTCACCCTTGCGGCACATTTTTTCGATGCGGCCCTGGGTCAGATGCGGAAAAAGACGGCGGAGGTAGCGGTCAAGCCGCTGCTCGGCGTCTTCGGGGCCAATGGTTCTTGTATGTACACCGCTCATGCGGCACCTCCTTTGGCGATCCACAAACCCGCCGCGCAAGCCAATAGCGACAGGAGAACCGATGCGACGACATAGCCGCCCGCCCCTGCGATACGGCCATCCTCGATCAGGCGCAGGGTATCAAGCGAGAAAGCCGAGAACGTGGTAAACCCGCCCAAAACCCCAGTCATGACAAACGGCAACCACGCCTGCAGACCCCGCGCGGCAAAGACGACCCAGACCACACCGATCAGGAACGAGCCGATCACGTTGACAGCAAGCGTGCCCAGCGGAAAGGCCACGGCCAATCCGACAAGATAGCGCAGCACAGCGCCCAAGGCGCCCCCGAGTGCGACAGAGATCACAGGTGTCATCATGCCGCCCCCATGCGGGTTTCAGGGCTGATCGTCAAGTCTTGCCCCGCTTGGCGCGCAAGCTTGCGAAGTAATCAACTCGCTTTTTCAACTCGCGCTCGAATCCACGATCGACGGGGGTGTAGTAAACCCCTCGCTTCATGCCTTCCGGAAAGTAGTTCTGCCCGCTGAAACCATCCTCGGCATCGTGGTCATAGGCGTAGCCCGCACCAAAGCCCTGTTCTTTCATCAGCTTGGTGGGCGCATTGAGAATATGCGCCGGAGGCGGCTCTGATCCTGTCTGCTTCGCAGCAGACATCGCGCCCTTATAGGCCACATAGGCCGCGTTCGATTTTGGCGCGAGCGCAAGGTAGGTGACGGCTTGCACCAGCGCCAGCTCACCCTCTGGGCTGCCCAAGCGCTCGTAGGTTTCCCACGCTTGCAGGCAAATTGCCTGCGCCTGCGGATCGGCCAGCCCAATATCCTCGACCGCCATGCGGGTGATGCGACGGGCGAGGTAACGCGGGTCTTCGCCCCCAGCCAGCATCCGCGCGAACCAGTAAAGTGCGGCATCGGGGTCAGAGCCGCGCACGGATTTATGCAAGGCTGAAATCAGGTTGTAATGCTCGTCGCCAGACTTGTCGTATTTCGCGGCCCGCTTCATCAGGCGCTTGGTCAGCGCGTCGCGATCCAGCTTGGCGTCGGTCTTCCACGCGGCGACCTGTTCGATAAGGTTGAGCAACGCCCGCCCGTCCCCATCGGCCATTTCAAGAAGCGCATCCCGCGCAGGCCCGTCCAGCGGCAGCGGCTTGCCAAGCTCTTTCTCGGCCCGTTGTGCGAGGAGTTCGAGGTCTTTCAGGTCAAGCCGTTTAAGAATGAACACCTGCGCGCGGGACAGCACAGCCGCGTTCAGCTCGAAACTCGGGTTCTCGGTCGTCGCACCCACCAACAGGATCGTCCCGTCTTCCATATGGGGCAGAAACCCGTCCTGCTGGGCCTTGTTGAAACGGTGGATTTCGTCAACGAACAAAAGCGTGCCCTTGCCGTTCTGGCGCCGCAGCTTGGCCGCCTCAAAGACTTTGCGCAACTCGGGTACACCGGTAAAGATCGCGCTGATCTGCACGAAATGCAGGTCGGTTTCGTCGGCCAGAAGGCGGGCGATGGTCGTCTTGCCGACGCCGGGCGGGCCCCAGAAAATGAGCGACGAAAGCGAACCGGAGGCAAGCATCGTCCCCAGCGGCGCATCGGGTCCAAGCACCTGATCCTGCCCGATGACCTCCGACAGTTTCTTGGGCCGCAAACGATCCGCCAGCGGGCGTGGGCCAGCAGGGGCGGTGGACGGGGCGCTGTCGAAAAGATCGGCCATGACACTTACAATATGGGTTGCACCAAAAAGCGAAAGCCCCGCCGATACCGGCGGGGCTTTGCAAAATCGAACCGCGAAGGTCTTAGTCTTCTGCGTTCTCGTATTCTTCCAGACGGGCCTTGTCGGCAGCGCCCTTGGCGTCCACGTCGCGGTCAACGAATTCGATGATCGCCATTGGCGCCATGTCGCCGTAACGGAAGCCGGCCTTCATGATGCGGATATAGCCACCCTGACGCTCGGCATAACGTGGGCCGATGACGTCGAACAGCTTGGCAACGTGCATGTCCTGCTTGAGCTGTGCTGCGGCCTGACGACGGGCGTGCAGATCGCCGCGCTTGCCCAGCGTGACCAGCTTTTCCACCACGCGGCGCAGTTCTTTCGCCTTTGGCAGTGTTGTCTTGATTTGCTCATGCTCGATGAGCGAGCCAGCCATGTTTGCAAAAAGCGCCTTGCGGTGCTCGTGGGTGCGGTTCAGGCGGCGGTAACCTCTTGCGTGACGCATGTGTAAGTCTCCATTTCGTTTTAGGGTGGGCGTAACGCTGCGTGACGTTCGCTCCGTTTGTGGGGCGGGATTGCCCAGATGTTCCCCGGCAACCCGGGCATTTGTGGGTGGGCGTCACCGCCCACCCGAATCTCTTAGAACTGGTCTTCGAACTTCTTGGCCAGATCTTCGATGTTGTCTGGTGGCCAGTCCTCGACGTCCATGCCGAGGTGCAGACCCATACCGGACAGCACTTCCTTGATCTCGTTCAGCGACTTGCGGCCGAAGTTCGGCGTGCGCAGCATCTCTGCTTCGGTCTTCTGGATCAGATCGCCGATGTAGACGATGTTGTCGTTCTTGAGGCAGTTTGCCGAACGGACAGACAGCTCCAGCTCGTCCACTTTCTTCAGCAGCAGCGGGTTGAACTCAAGACCGTCGTCGTCGGAACCGGCCTGTGCCGACTCTGGCTCGTCGAAGTTGACGAAGATCGACAGCTGGTCCTGCAGGATGCGTGCGGCATAGGCCACGGCATCATCAGGCGTGATCGACCCGTCGGTTTCCACCTTCATGGTCAGCTTGTCATAGTCCAGAACCTGACCTTCACGGGTCGGCTGCACGTCATAGCTGACTTTCTTGACCGGCGAGTAGATCGCGTCGATCGAGATCATGCCGATAGGTGCGTCTTCAGGCTTGTTTTTGTCCGCAGACACATAGCCCTTACCGGTGTTGACGGTCAGTTCCATGTAAAGGTCGGCACCATCGTCGAGGTGGCAGATCACGTGATCCTTGTTCAGGATCTCGATGCCTGCGGTTTCCGAGATGTCTGCAGCCGTCACAACGCCAGGGCCTTTGGCCTGAACGGAGAGACGCTTTGGACCTTCGACTTCCATGCGGATGGCAACACCCTTGAGGTTCAGTACGATATCGGTGACGTCTTCACGCACACCAGAGACCGACGAAAACTCGTGCAGAACATTGTCGATCTGAACGGCAGTGATGGCAGCACCCTGAAGGGAGCTCATCAAAATACGGCGCAGGGCGTTGCCCAGCGTCAGACCGAAACCACGCTCAAGTGGTTCAGCAATGACTGTTGCCTGACGGCTTGGATCGTTGCCCGGTTTGACTTCCAATTGAGTTGGCTTAATCAACTCAGCCCAGTTTTTATGGATCATATGTCCCTCCATACTAGTCGGCCTTCATGATCAAAAAGGCAGACGCCCGAGGTTAAAATGACGGATTGGGGCCGTGCGAAATGGCACGACCCCAAGGCGTTGGAATATGTCTTAGACGCGGCGGCGCTTTGGTGGGCGGCAGCCGTTGTGCGCCATTGGGGTCACGTCGCGGATCGACGTGATGTTGAAGCCAACAGCCGCCAGAGCGCGCAGCGCGCTTTCACGACCAGAGCCTGGGCCCTGAACTTCGACTTCCAGTGTCTTCACACCGTGATCCTGTGCCTTACGGCCAGCATCCTCGGCAGCCATCTGGGCCGCATATGGTGTCGACTTACGCGAACCCTTGAAGCCCATTGTGCCCGCGGACGACCATGAAATGGCGTTGCCCTGCACGTCGGAGATCAGGATTTTTGTGTTGTTGAAAGAAGAGTTCACATGTGCAACGCCAGCGGCGATGTTCTTGGAGACCTTCTTCTTGGTGCGTTTGGTATCACGTGCCATTGATCAAGCCCCCCTTATTTCTTCTTGCCAGCAATGGCCTTTGCAGGGCCCTTGCGTGTGCGTGCGTTTGTCGATGTCCGCTGACCACGAACCGGCAGGTTACGACGGTGGCGCAGGCCACGGTAGCAGCCAAGGTCCATCAGACGCTTGATGTTCATCTGTGTTTCACGGCGCAGATCACCTTCAACAGTCAGGTTCGCGTCAATGTATTCACGGATGGACAGAACCTCGGCGTCGGACAGTTCGTTGACGCGACGGGTCATGTCGATGTTTGTTGCTTCGCAGATCTCAGCCGCTTTCGCGTTGCCGATACCGGTGATGTAAGTGAGGGCGATAGGGACCCGCTTTGCAGTCGGGATGTTTACGCCGGCGATACGTGCCACGTGTGTAATTCCTTTTCGTTGCGGGTCCGTGATTCCAGACCCTTTTTTCACAACCGAAGCCCGGAGCGATCGGCGCCGGGCTTTGATATCTCGAGGTAGTCATCCATCGGCGGGAGCGACCCGCGTCAGATCATTTGATTCCCTTCCGGGATGGCGCTGTTTAGGGGGGTATGCCCCAAGGGTCAAGACCGCTTTCCGACAGCAATTACCACTCGTAGCCGAATTGCGTGAAGTCATCCGCGTAAAGGTGCTCGATCAGGTTTTTCTGGTGCTTTGTCCACTGTCTTTCACGGCGAGCGCTTTCTGTCTGATTGAGACGGCCTAGCGTTGCGTTGGGCTCTTTGCCAGTGAGGTCCGTGATACGCTGTGCGATATCGGGCCAATGACCCGCAATCTCTTCTGTCTTGAAAATTTCCAGTCGGTGATCATCAAGAACGTAATGCAACAATAGTGTCTGCGGTTTGAAATGGCTGTCTAATGAAGACTTGGGAACGCTGCTCAGAATTTCAAGAAATGCGTCAAAACTGATTGTCTTGCTCATCCCCAGCCGCGCCGCATGTCCAAAGTATTTTCCCCGGCCCATCTTGTTGCGATAGGTGCTGAAAATGCGTTCGGCAGGGTGACGGACAACGGTGAACATCATTGCCGGATCGTCGATCTCGGCCAATGAACTCCTTAGCGGTTTGACCGGAATGGCGGGATGGTGGTGTATCGTTCCGTCATAGTCGTCATAGTCATGGGCAAAACACGGCAGGATCGCCGAGCGGATAGATGTATTCGCGGCCTTTGGCACAGGGATGTAGATGACTGAGGCACCTGCACCCGCAATGGGAATGCATTGATGATCTTTTGGATCAATCTGACCGGATGCAACCCGACGCGTCCACCGCCTGATGGAATGGGCGCGTCTGATGTCTCCGATGATATGCATCCAGTTTTCCTGAGGCGGGGCTGCTCTCAGGCTACCCGAGGCAACGTGAGATGCTTTCAGCAACCTCATCCATGCTCGCCAGTCCATCGACTGACTTCAGATCGCCCTTTGCATAGTAGTAGCCAACCAATGGGCTGGTCTGCTTGTAATAGGCCATCAACCGCGTGCGCAGGCTGTCCTCGTTATCGTCGGCTCGCCGCTGGAAGTTCTCTGCACCGCAATTGGTGCACTTGCCGTCGGCAGGGATCGGTTTGGTGTTGTCGTTATAGACCTCGCCGCAGGAGCCGCAGGTCGCACGAGCAGTAATACGCGCCACGAGCGCCTCATCGTCGACCTGCATTTCAATTACGCAGTCGAGGCTTTCGCCCAAGTCGTCAAGCAAGGCCCCCAATGCGTCGGCCTGTGCCAGCGTGCGTGGAAAGCCGTCGAAGATGTAGCCTCCGCCGCCCTGCCCGCTTTCGAGTTGTTCGCGGATCAGGCCGATGACGATTTCGTCTGTGACAAGCTCACCGCGATCCATGACCCCGGCAACCATCTTGCCCATTTCAGTTCCGCTTGTCCGCGCAGCACGCAGCATGTCGCCGGTGCTCAGTTGCACCATATTGCGTTCATCAACGAGGCGGCGGGCTTGTGTTCCCTTGCCGGCTCCTGGTGGTCCAAGCAGAATAATATTCATCGACGCGCAGGCCCTTTCCGTTTTGCGTTACGTTTGCCGCGCAATTGAGATTTCTCAATCAGGCCTTCGTATTGATGCGCCACAAGGTGGGACTGGATCTGCTGGATCGTGTCCATACCGACAGACACAATAATCAGAATAGACGTCCCGCCAAAGTAGAATGGGATGGCAAGCTCAGCACGGATCACCTCGGGCAGCAGGGCAACCAGTGCCAGATAACCCGAACCGAGGACCAGAATACGGGTCACAACGTAATCCAGATATTCCTCTGTCTTCTTGCCGGGACGAATGCCCGGAATAAAGCCATTCTGGTTCTTGAGGTTCTCGGCCACGTCCTCGGTCTTGAAGGCGACTTCGCGTGTGTAGAAGTACGTAAAGAAGATGATCATGCCGCCGAAGAAGATCAGGTAAAGCGGTTGACCGGGGCCGAAAAGCGCAAGGATCGTTGACATCACAGGGCCGGATGAACCGCCGCTGAATGTGCTGATCGTCGTCGGCAGGAGCAGCAAGGCAGAGGCAAAGATCGCAGGGATCACGCCAGCCGGGTTTACCTTGATCGGCAGGTGGCTGGTTGATCCGTCATAGACCTTCATGCCGCGCTGCTGGCGCGGATACTGGATATGGATCTTGCGCAGGCTGCGCTCCATGAAGACCACAAATGTCAGCACGACCGCCAGCATCACGATGATGCCGACAATCACCAGCGGGCTGATCGCGCCGGTGCGGCCCTGGCTGAGAAACTGCGCCAAAGCGGCCGGAATTTCGGCAATAATGCCAACGAAGATGATCAGCGAAATACCATTGCCGATACCGCGCGCGGTGATCTGCTCACCCAGCCACATCAGGAACATGGTGCCGCCGACGATGGTGATGACCGTCGAGGCCTGGAAGAAGAGGCCCGGATTGGCTGCCAGACCGCCTGCTTCAAGGCTGACAGCAAGCCCGTAGGCCTGTGCGGTCGCGAGCACCACGGTGCCGTAGCGGGTATACTGGTTGAGCTTGCGCCGTCCCTGCTCGCCTTCTTTCTTGAGCTGCTTCAGCGGTTCCCACATGGAACCCAGAAGCTGCATCACGATCGAGGCAGAGATGTAAGGCATGATGCCCAGCGTAAAGATCGCCATACGTGACAGCGCGCCGCCGGTGAACATCGACAAAATGCCACCGATCCCGGCCTGTGCGTCATCCATGAATTGCTGCAAGGCAATCGCATCAATACCGGGCACAGGAATGAAGGTACCGAGGCGGTAAACAATCAACAAACCAAGGGTAAAGAAGATGCGCTGGCGCAGTTCAGTTGCTTTGCCAAGGGCGGACCAACTGACGTTGGCGGCCATTTGCTCTGCTGCAGAAGCCATATGGGTCTCTTTTCAATACGAACGCCGCTGCACGGTTCCCCGGGCAGCGGCGATGGGAAAACTTCGGGAAGATATGTAAGCGACGGCTCCGCCGCTCACAAGGTCTTACTCAGCCGCTGCCGGTGTTGTGACAGTCAGTGAACCGCCGGCCTTTTCAACAGCCTCGACAGCGCCTTTGGATGCGCCAGTCACGGAGATGTTCGCCTTTGCGGTGAAATCACCTTTCGCCAGAACGCGGATGCCGTCTTTCTTGCGGCGCACAAGGCCGGATGCGACCAGTGCGTCTTCGGTGATGTCGGCCTTGGCGTCGATCTTGCCGTCGTCGATGAATTTCTGGATCAGGCCCAGATTTACAACAGCATAGGCCTTGCGGTTGGGCTTGTTGAAGCCGCGCTTTGGCAGACGCTGGTAGAGCGGCATCTGGCCACCTTCATAGCCTTTGATTGCTACGCCCGAACGGGACTTCTGACCTTTGATACCACGGCCACCGGTCTTACCTTTGCCGGAACCAGGACCACGGCCAATACGCTTTTTGCGTTGCGTTGCGCCTTCGTTATCGCGCAGTTCATTCAGTTTCATGTCGCTTCTCCTTATGCCGGAATTGGCCCCCAGCGACGGGAGCGGCCAAACACGGCGTTACATATTGAGTCGGGGCGGAGTGCTTGCCGACTGCGCGCGTATAGACGGATGCGGCAGAGGGATCAAGCCTCAGGACGCAACGTGCGGCGGGGTGTTTTGACGGTGCTGCCGCAAACGGGGGGTCAGTATGGTAAACGGCCACAAAACAAGGGCTCTGCACGATGCACCGGCCGTGCACGGGGTGTACACATGCCGTACACCGGCTGTGCATACGTCTTGCCACATGTTGCGGGGTTAAAGGGGCGCGCGGTGGGAAAGGTGAATGGCAGGGTAAGGTTTCGTTGCAGCCTTTAGGGAAAGTGGTGCGATATCGAACTATCTTGGTCGTCGTTGTCCGTTGGGGTTCACGCAAACCAAGGGGGCTTGGACCGTCTCGGAAATGATCCAGCGGATCAATTCAGGTTCACATGAGCGGAGCCTCGGGGGGCGTTCATGTTGGAGCGCAACGAAAGGGCAGCGCCCGGACCTCGGGGTGGGCGCTTCTTGGTTTGGGTTGTGTGCTTGGGTGCCAGCGGCCAAAACGGTGGTTCTGATTGCTGCGTTGCAAAGGCGCCCTCCCCGTGGGGGAGGGTTTGGACCGTCTTGGAAATGATCCGGTGGATCATTTCAGGTTCAAACGGGCGGAGCCCCGTCGCAGGCGCTGCCCGGCGATGCCGGGCGGGGAAGTATTTGCGCTTCTCCAAGCGGCTGACTGTAGGTCTTTTTTGAGGGACGAAGTGAGCTTTCACTGCACCTGGGCAAATGTCCGCTCCGGTCTGCTGTACGTGCAGAACGTTCCACATCAACCGCATTCAGCGCCACTTACGTCGTCCGATCCGCATGGACTCTCTCGCGCCAGATGATGAGCAACCCGCCCCCGACGATGAGGAACACAGCGGGGATAAGGTCATCGAAAGGGGCCTCCGCAAAGAAGAGCCAGCCCAGCACGAAGGAGGACGGGATGCCGAAGTAGTGAAACGGCGACAGGCTGGAAGGATCCGCCATGCGGTTGGCCGTCGTCATGCCGTAGGCAGCCAGCCCGCCGACAACCCCCATGCCAGCCAACCATAGCCAATCCGTGAGCGCTGTGACCCCTGAAAAGCCGACCGTTGCCACCACGATGATCGTCGCGCCGATGAGGGCGGTGCTCGTGTAGTAGAGATTGATGAGCGCGGTCGGCACGGCTGTGTCAAAGAGCTTGGCTGTGACGCTTGTGCTGGCGAAGCCCATGGCGGCGAGGATCGGAAGCACCGAATACCAGCCGAAGTCGGAACCATCGGGGCGAAGAATCAGGATCACTCCGAGGAAGCCTATTGCGACCGCTAACCACCGCCAGAGCCCAATCCGTTGCCCGAGGATCGGCACGGAGAGAGCTGCGATGAAGAGTGGTCCTGCGAACACCAGGGTCGATGCAGTTGCAAGATCCATGTAACGCAAAGAAAGGTAGAGGCTCATCTGCGCGAACACGCCGAGGCATCCCCGAGCAATTGCGAGGGGCCATTGTCGGAAGACGACCGGCCGTCTCGCATCGGCCCAGCCACGCGACGTAACGAGAATAGCGAGGGCAGGGACGAGGCCGAAGAGGTTTCGGAAGACCGTCAGCTCCTGTGTGGAGTAGCGCGATCCAAGATGCTTCACGATCGCGCTCATGACGTCGTAGAGGACGAGCGCGAGGATGATGACAAGGACTGCCCGGAGGAACGAGGGGGAGGAGTTGGTAGCGGTTGTCATTCGGCCTCCGGCAGCAAGGGTGCGCCGCACCGAGCGACTCACTTCGAGCTGTCGATAACAGGTTGACAGAATTGAAAAAATAGGGCTTATGGCAAACGCCAAGAGTCGATTTTGCTTTTGGGAACACCCCTTAGACCCGACCCGCGCCGGCCTCCGAGACGCAAGAGGTCGCCCTTGGAACCTGCGGGTCCCAGCTCAGCCTGTGCATACCACCAGCTGCGTCCATGGAAGACGCCGAAGAGAGACCGGCTTGACCGTTGCATTGGGGTCGTCGTCAGGTTTCAGAACAGTTGCATAGGAGCTTCCAGAGACATGGAGACGCCGGACGCCGCCGTTCGTCCATCGCGCAGCATCATGAAACTTGGGCTCAGAGTAGTCTTTCGCTGCGAACGTGATGAAGATCCGCTACCGGCCCTAAGCCGACCATCGCTTCGGGGCTGAGCGCTGCGGCGCAGCTTCACGAAAGCGGCCATTCGACCATCGCGCAGCATTTTTTGACAGCGAAGGTCGGCAGTGCGGACTTTGCTGCCGTTGGCCAGTCGGATAGACTTGCTACAAGCTGAGCAATCAAAGGACGTCGCTTGTGGAATTCGTGAATTTCTGGATTATCATCGGCGCTTCCCTGCTGGGAGGATTAACGCCCGGACCCGCAACTCTCGCTATTGCAGGCACATCAATGGCGCGCGGTCGGACCATGGGCCTTGCACTTGCCTGGGGCGTTACGGGCGGATCAATGGTCTGGGCCATCTTTGCCGCCTTGGGTTTCGGCGCGATCCTCGCTGCGAACCAGTGGCTTGTCGAAATCATACGGTATGCCGGAGCAGCCTACTTCGCCTGGCTCGGTTATAAAGCCGCGCGCTCTGCAGTACGTGCCAAACACTTGGAAACAAAAGATATCGGCACAGCTTCCCATCTTGTCGCTTGGACGAAGGGTGCTTTGATCCATTTGACCAATCCAAAGGCTGTGATCTTCTGGGGATCTATCTTTGCAATTGGCTTGCAGCCGGGCGCTCACCACGGGTCGATTGCGTGGGTCGTCGGAACCTGTGTAGCGATCAACTTTGTTCTCGTGACTGCTTACGCATTGCTTTTTTCGAGCCGTCCAATGACACAAGCCTACTTGCGTGCACGCAGATGGCTCGAAGCGGCCTTTGCAGCCTTTTTTGGAGGTGCTGCCTACTATCTTCTGGCGAACCGCACCACCTAATGGATGCAACTCTATTTGGAAGGTCTGGGCTCAGACCCGCCGTTCGCCACAACGCAGCAAAACCATCCCAAAGCAAAACGCCCCGCGGTTTCCTGCGAGGCGTTTCTTTATTTTATAGCTCCGGGCCCATGCCCCTCAGTCCATCAGGACACCGGGGCTCCGCCCGTTCGCCGCTGAAAAGGTCCACTGGACCTTTTCCAAGACGCGGCTCACCCCTTCTCTTCGATGATCTCGACGAGGTGGGGGATGGCGTTGACCATGCCGCGCACGGACGGGGTGTCTTCCAGCTCACGGGTGCGGTTCATTTTGTTCAGGCCCAGACCGATCAGCGTTGCACGCTGCTTTTCAGGGCGACGGATCGGAGAGCCGATCTGCTTGACGACGATTGTTTTTGCCATGTCTCAGGTCTCCTTACGCGTCTGCTGTCGCTTCAGCGACAGGGGCGTTATGGGCAACATCGGACTGCTCGTCGATGACATCACGCTTTGGCAGGATGTCGGCGACCTTCTTGCCACGACGCTGGGCGACGTTGCGCGGGCTCTGCTCTTTCTTGAGGCCGTCGATGGTTGCACGGATCATGTTGTACGGGTTCTGCGAGCCGATGGACTTGGACACGACGTCCTGTACGCCCAGCATTTCGAAGACGGCACGCATTGGACCACCGGCGATGATCCCGGTACCAACTGGTGCGGTGCGCATCACAACGCGGCCAGCACCGTGGCGGCCTTCGATGTCGTGGTGCAGGGTGCGGCCGTCGCGCAGTGGCACGCGGATCATCTGGCGCTTGGCTTGTTCAGTGGCCTTGCGGATCGCCTCGGGCACTTCTTTTGCTTTACCCTTGCCGAAACCAACGCGACCCTTCTGGTCACCCACAACGACGAGCGCTGCGAAACCGAAGTTCTTACCGCCCTTTGTTGTCTTGGATACCCGGTTGATGGCGACCAGACGGTCGGCAAACTCGGGTGCTTGCTCTTCACGATTGCGGCCACGGCCGCGGTTTTCACGTTCTGCCATCGATGGCATCCTTTATATTGTGGGCGGTTGCCCGTTTGTCCGATCCCAGTGGCCCAGCAGACCCCGGATCATCGAAGCCGGGGCGGACCCCGGCTTACGCTTACGTTTAGATTTTCAGACCACCTTCACGGGCAGCATCGGCCAAAGCCTTGATCTTGCCGTGAAACAGGAAGCCGCCACGGTCGAAGTATGCCACTTCGACGCCTGCCTTCTTGGCACGCTCTGCGATTGCAGCGCCCACCTTGGCAGCGGCTTCGACGTTGTTCTTGCCAACAACACCCAGATCCTTTTCGAGCGAGGATGCCGACGCCAGTGTGACGCCGTTGACATCGTCGATCAGCTGGACGCTGATGTTCTTGTTCGAACGGTGAACCGAAAGACGGGCACGGCCTTGGTTGGCTGTGACACCGCGAAGCTTGTTCCGGACGCGCATACGGCGCTTCAGAAACAGTTGTCTCTTGCTGTTTGCCATTTTTGCGTTCCTTACTTCTTCTTGCCTTCTTTGCGGAAGATATACTCACCCTTGTACTTGATGCCTTTGCCCTTGTAGGGCTCCGGCTTCCGCCAAGCGCGAATATTCGCCGCAACCTGACCAACCTGCTGTTCGTCGATACCCTCGACGATGACATCGGTTGGCTTTGGCGCTGTGACTGTGATGCCTTCTGGCACTTCGAAGTTCACATCGTGGGAGTAACCCAGCGACAGCTTCAGAGTGTTGCCCTGCATCTGTGCACGGTAACCAACACCCGACAGCTCAAGCTCTTTCTTGAAGCCTTCGGACACGCCTGTGGCGAGGTTGGCGACCATGGTGCGGCTCATGCCCCACTGCTGGCGCGCACGCTTGGACTTGCCGCGTGGCTCAACAGTGACGGTGCTGCCGTCCACAGTGATGGTCACATCGTCGGTGGCCTTGAAGCTACGGGTCCCCTTGGGGCCTTTCACTTCGATTGTCTGACCTGACACGCTGGCAGAGACGCCTGCGGGCAGTTCGACCGGTTTTTTACCAATACGAGACATGATTTCCCCTTAGAATACAGTGCAGAGCACTTCACCACCAACATTGGCGGAACGTGCGGCTGCATCCGACATCACACCCTTGGGGGTGGAGACAATCGACACACCCAGGCCCTGACGGACGGATGGGAGGTCATTGGCGCCCATGTAAACGCGACGACCGGGCTTGGAGACCCGCTTAACTTCGCGAATGACAGGAGTGCCCTCGTAGTACTTCAGGCTGATTTCGAAAGCAGGATGGCCGTCTTTGCCGTCCTTCTTTTCGTATCCGCGGATGTAGCCTTCGTCGGAAAGCACATCGAGAACCCAACCACGCAGCTTGGACGCAGGTGTTTCCACCGTGCTTTTGCCGCGCATTTGGCCGTTGCGGATGCGTGTCAGCATATCACCGATAGGATCGTTCATAGCGCGTTCTCCTTACCAGCTCGACTTGACCATGCCGGGGATCTCGCCATTGGAACCGAGGTCCCGCAGCGCGATACGGCTGATCTTGAGTTTACGATAGTAGGCGTGTGGACGCCCGGTGAGCTGGCAACGGTTGTGCAAACGTGTCGGCGACGAGTTCCGTGGCAGTTTTGCGAGTTCAAGAGTTGCCTTGAAACGCTCCTCAACCGGAACCTCTTTGTCGTTGATGATTGCCTTCAGAGCGGCACGCTTTTCGGCATACTGCTTGACCAGCTTTTCACGCTTCACTTCGCGTGCGATCATGGATTTCTTAGCCATATCTAATTTCTCCCTGGCGCTTAGCTGTTGAACGGCATGTTGAAGGCTTTCAACAGTGCCTTTGCTTCAGCGTCAGTGTTCGCTGTTGTGCAGATGACGATGTCCATGCCCCAGTTCTCATCGATCTTGTCGAAGTTGATCTCAGGGAACACCAGATGCTCTTTGATGCCGGTGGCATAGTTGCCGCGGCCATCGAAGGATTTGCCGGAGACACCGCGGAAGTCGCGGATACGTGGCATCGCTACAGTGATCAGACGGTCGAGGAATTCGTACATCCGGTCGCCACGCAGGGTCACTTTCGCACCCAGTGGCATGCCTTCACGGACGCGGAAGCCAGCGATGGACTTTTTCGCGCGTGTGATCATGGCTTTCTGACCAGCGATCGTTGACAGATCTTCCTGAGCGGTCTTTGCTTTCTTGCTGTCACGGACAGCTTCTGCACCGCAGCCGATGTTGAGAACGATTTTCTCAAGCTTCGGGATCTGCATTTCGTTCTTGTAGCCGAACTCTTCTTTCAGGGCGCCGCGAATGGTCTTCGCATAGGCGTCCTTGAGGCGGGGGGTGTAGTTTGCAGCGTCAAGCATCAGATCGCATCCCCTGTTGTCTTGGCGAAGCGGACCTTCTTGTCGCCATCCATGCGGAAGCCGACGCGGGTTGCTTTGCCGTTCTTGTCAACGATTGCCAGGTTCGACAGCTCGATCGGCATCGCCTGAGGTGTACGACCACCCTGGGTTGCCTGTGTTTGCTTCTGGTGACGGATGGCCATGTTGATTCCATCGACGATTGCCTTGCCAGACTTTGGATCGACAGAAGAGATCGTGCCCTTCTTGCCTTTGTCCTTACCGGCGAGGACGACCACGTCATCACCCTTGCGGAGTTTCGCAGCCATATTACAGCACCTCCGGAGCGAGCGAGATAATCTTCATGAAGTTCTTTGCGCGCAGCTCGCGAACAACTGGCCCGAAGATACGGGTGCCGATTGGCTCGTTGTTGTTGTTGAGGATGACAGCAGCGTTGCTGTCAAAGCGGATGGCTGTGCCATCTTCGCGGAACACTTCTTTGGCGGTGCGTACGACAACAGCCTTGCGGACGTCGCCCTTTTTCACGCGACCGCGTGGAATGGCTTCCTTCACCGATACGACGATAATGTCACCGACACTCGCGTAACGACGGTGGGAACCACCCAGAACCTTGATGCACTGAACACGGCGTGCGCCGCTGTTGTCAGCAACATCCAGATTGGTCTGCATCTGGATCATTTGGTTTCCTTCCGACCTTTGGGCAATTCCCGATTTCTGTCCGGGGGCCCAGGGTTTCGATTAAAGGAAGTGCGCGCCCTTAGGAGGCGATCACTTCCCAGCGTTTCGTTTTCGACTTTGGCGCACATTCCTGAATGCGGACGGTGTCACCGACGTTGAAAGCGTTGTTTTCGTCGTGAGCACGATATTTCTTCGACTTACGGACGGTCTTTTGCAGCAGCGGGTGCTTGAAACGACGCTCGACAGATACTGTCACGGTCTGTTCGTTCTGGTTGCTTGTCACAACCCCTTGCAGGATACGCTTAGGCATTGATTAAGCCTCCTTGGCGGCCGCTGCGGCCTTTTCGTTCAGAATTGTCTTTACCTTTGCAGCATTGCGGCGCGCGTTGCGCATCGCGGCTGTATTTTCAAGCTGGCCGGTGGCCTGCTGGAAACGCAGGTTGAAAGATTCTTTTTTCAGATTTGCCAGTTCCTCACGGAGCTGATCGGGCGTCTTGTCCCGCAGTTCATTGGCGTTCATGCCATTTTCCTTTGTCAACATCACCGGCAGGCCGTACGAAACGTCACCCGATTCCCGGTGGAGTGGGTGTAGAAGTGGGCCGTATAGGGGGGTTTGGATGGTGTGGCAACCCCTTTGGGCCAAAGAAAATTGGGGCGTGCGGACCCGCCCCGCGGCACCGCCGAGCAGTCCCCGACCCTCCCCACGGGAGGGGGCTTCACCCCCACCCAGGGTCGCGGGCTGCCCTCGCCTCTATACGGGCGGCGTCGGGGGCGGTAAGACACCCTTATGTTACAAATCAAATCCCTCTTCGCGACCCGCCTTTATCATGCCAAGCTCTCGGACCACGGCAGCCCCGTGGATGCCGACGAACTGCTGGCGTCTTGCTTCTCCATCGCCGATGATGACGAGGCGGGGCAAGAATGGTGCGAGACGCAGGGCTATCCGGGCTATACCTCCTATGCCTCGCTCACCGATCTGCCGTGGCGGTTTCCGATCTTTGCCGACATCGTGACAGCACTGGATGCTCATGTGGCCGCCTTTGCCGAGGATCTGGCGTTTGATCTGGCAGACCGCAAGCTGGTGCTTGAGGATATCTGGATCAACATCCTGCCCGAAGGCGGCATCCACACCAGCCACATCCACCCCCACTCGGTGATCAGCGGCACGACCTATGTCGCGATGCCGGACGGGGCGAGTGCGCTGAAACTCGAAGACCCGCGCCTGCCGATGATGATGGCCGCACCTGTGCGGAAAAAGGACGCGCGGGATGAGTTGAAGGCGTTCTACTATGTAAAGCCCGAGGTGGGCGACGTCCTGCTCTGGGAAAGCTGGCTGCGCCACGAGGTGCCGATGAATATGTCGGAAGATGATCGGGTGTCGGTGAGTTTTAACTATCGGTGGGAGTGATGACCGGACCGGACCTTTGGTCCGGCAAACGCTCCGGGGGAGCGTTTGAGGTCATCACGGGCGGAGCCCAGTCTGGTTAGGTCACGGTCAGAGCCATTGTCGCGGTGAACCCCGACCTACGGGTCTCGCGTTACGTAGGTCGGGTTTCAGCCCGACATGTCTCGCACAAAACAAGGGCAGCGCCCGGACCTCGGGGTGGGCGCGCAAACGCCCGAATGACGCGCGACCTCACATCACTTGAGAAACCAGTTCCAATCGCACCACCGCAAAAGCGCCCTCCCCATGGGGGAGGTCCGGGCGCTGCCCGGCGATGCCGGGCGGGGCGTTGGATCGATAGAAAAACAAAACCCCCGCCGATTTCTCGACGGGGGTTTCTTTTCTCTCGCAATCAGCGTGAAACGCTAGATCACCAATCCTCGCGAACCACGGTCCGTGTCTTGATCGGCAGCTTCATCGCGGCCAGACGCAGGGCTTCGCGGGCGATGTCTTCGTTGACTCCGTCAATTTCGAACATCACGCGGCCTGGCTTGACCTTGCAAGCCCAGAAGTCGACCGAGCCCTTACCTTTACCCATACGCACTTCGATAGGTTTCGAAGTCACAGGCAGGTCCGGGAAGATACGGATCCACACACGGCCCTGACGCTTCATGTGACGTGTCATGGCGCGACGTGCAGCTTCGATCTGACGTGCGGTGATCCGCTCTGGCTCAAGGGCTTTCAGACCGTAGGAGCCAAAGTTCAGGTCAGACCCGCCTTTGGCTTCCCCACGGATGCGGCCTTTGTGCATCTTGCGGAATTTTGTACGCTTTGGTTGCAGCATATCCTATGCCCTCCTTAGCGGCGCGGGCCGCGAGGGACAGCGCCCTCTTGCAGCTCGGCATGTTTGCGGTCGTGCGCAGACGGATCATGCTCCATGATGTCACCTTTGTAGATGAACACCTTGATGCCGATGATACCGTAAGGCGTCATTGCCTCATAATGCGCATAGTCGATGTCGGCGCGCAGGGTGTGCAGCGGCACGCGGCCCTCACGGTACCATTCGGTACGCGCGATTTCAGCACCGCCCAGACGACCGGCGAGGTTCACGCGGATGCCCAGGGCGCCCATGCGCATTGCGTTCTGCACGCCACGCTTCATTGCGCGGCGGAAGGACACACGACGCTCAAGCTGCTGACCGATGGATTCAGCGACCAGCTGTGCGTCCAGTTCCGGCTTGCGGACTTCGACGATGTTCAGGTGCAGCTCGGAATCTGTCAGGTTCGACAGCTTCTTGCGCAGACCTTCGATGTCAGCACCCTTTTTGCCGATGATCACACCGGGACGGGCTGCGTGGATCGTCACGCGGCACTTTTTGTGCGGACGTTCGATGATCACGCGGCTGATGCCGGCCTGTGCGCATTCCTTCTTGATGAAGTCCTTGATCTTCAGGTCTTCTAGCAGAAGATCACCATAGTCCTTGGTATCTGCATACCAACGGCTATCCCAGGTGCGGTTGACCTGGAGGCGCATTCCGACGGGGTTTACTTTGTTACCCATTATGCTTGCTCCTCAACTTGACGCACCTTGATGGTGATTTCGGCGAATGGCTTGATGATCTTCCCGAAACGACCGCGTGCCCGTGGGCGACCGCGCTTCATCGTCAGGTTCTTACCAACATAAGCCTCGGCAACGACGAGTTCATCGACGTCAAGGTTGTGGTTATTTTCAGCGTTGGCGATGGCGGACTGAAGGCATTTCTTCACGTCCTGTGAAACGCGCTTTTTGGAGAAAGTCAGGTCGTTCAGAGCCTGTTCGACTTTCTTGCCGCGGATCATACCAGCAACGAGGTTCAGCTTTTGCGGGGACGTACGGAGCATGCGCAGTTTTGCCATTGCTTCGTTGTCGGCCACGCGGCGGGGATTCTTATCCTTGCTCATGGCTTACTTCCGCTTCGCTTTTTTGTCAGCAGCGTGACCGTAATAGGTGCGGGTTGGCGAGTATTCACCGAACTTCTGACCGATCATGTCTTCTGTGACGTTGACAGGGATATGCTTCTTGCCGTTGTAGACGCCAAACGTCAGACCAACGAACTGAGGCAGGATGGTGGAACGACGCGACCAGATCTTGATCACTTCGTTGCGGCCGCTTTCGCGGACAGCTTCGGCCTTCTTGAGGACGTAAGCGTCGACGAATGGGCCTTTCCAGACGGAACGAGCCATGATTAACGGCCTTTCTTCTTAGCGTGACGCGAACGCACGATAAGGCGCTGCGATGCTTTGTTCTTGTTGCGGGTACGCTTACCCTTGGTGTCCTTGCCCCATGGGGTCACAGGCGTACGACCACCGGATGTGCGGCCCTCACCACCACCGTGCGGGTGGTCGATCGGGTTCATGGCAACACCGCGGACAGATGGGCGGATACCCTTATGGCGGTTGCGGCCGGCTTTACCGATGTTCTGGTTGGAGTTGTCAGGGTTGGACACGGCACCAACGGTGGCCATGCATTCCTGACGGACCAGACGGAGCTCACCGGATGACAAACGCACCTGTGCGTAGCCACCGTCGCGACCGACAAACTGGGCGTATGTGCCGGCTGCGCGGGCGATCTGACCGCCTTTGCCTGGCTTGAGTTCGATGTTGTGAACGATTGTCCCGATTGGCATGCCGCTGAATGGCATGGCGTTGCCAGGCTTGATGTCAGCCTTGGCGGAGGCAATCACCTTGTCACCAACAGCCAGACGCTGTGGGGCAAGGATGTAATTCTGTGTGCCGTCTTCGTACTGGATCAGTGCGATGAAAGCGGTCCGGTTCGGGTCATATTCGATGCGGGCGACAACGGCGGACATGTCCATTTTGTTGCGCTTGAAATCGACGATGCGGTAAAGACGCTTTGCGCCCCCACCAATGCGACGCATGGTGATCCGTCCGGTGTTGTTCCGGCCGCCCGACTTGGTCAAACCCTCAGTGAGGGCTTTGACTGGACGTCCTTTCCAAAGCTCCGAACGGTCGATCAGCACCAGCCCACGCTGGCCCGGCGTCGTCGGTTTGTACGACTTGAGTGCCATGTTAGCTTCTTCCGTTTGCTTAGGCGCCCCGGACCTGATCCGGGGCTATGTGGTAAAGGGCCCCGAAGGTCCCCGACGATAAAACACGCGAGCCCCGGACGAATCCGAGGCTGCGGGAATGCGCGGGGTATAGAGGGGGATGGCAGGGGTGGCAAGGGGTTAGGTTTCATCTAGTCGTAGTCACCGGAATGATCGCATCGCCTAAGCTTCTGAACCACTTTTCAGATTTCAGTTTGCTATTCGCAGTGGTCTTTAAGAAGTTGGCCGCACCACCTTGTCTGAGCGCCAAAGAATGTCACAATTTCCGATCCTGACTGATAATGTTCGCGTTGTCGAAAATGCGCTGGTCGTTCCGCCCGTGGTTTATCGCGGCCCATGCGGTGTCTTCGAAGCGGATGGCCGCTTCGTTGAAGAAAGTCGGGAATATACGTCACCTTTTGAGCCGGTGCCTGCGCCGCCCGTCCCCGACCACAATGACGAAGTTCCATTTCAAACTGGGACCTATCTTTATGGCGGATGGATGCAGGGGCATTTTGGCCATGTCCTCGTCGAGACTGTCGCGCGAAGTTGGGCAATAGACAGTAGGCGTTCGGAATTGGACGGTTTTGTCCTGATTTCGCGCGGGCCCCGCACCTTATGGAACTCCCGCCGCAAACATCGCCCGATACTGGATTTCTTTTATCAAGGGCTGCAAGATCTTCCCCTCTCACAGCCACGACGATTTGAAAGACTGATCGTGCCTGATGCAGGATGTGGGGTGGGTTTACGGATGAAAGGGTCCGCCGCATTCCGGAAATATGTCCAATCGCTTTCGATCCCGGCAGATCAATCCAGTCTACCCGACAAGATATACATTTCGCGTCGCAAACTGCGAGCGAGTCGTGGGCGCTTTACGGGTGAAGGGCGTTTGGTTCAGGCGCTAAAATCTGCGGGCTATGTTGAAGTACATCCGCAAAAGATGACTTTTGAAAAGCAAGTTCAGATCATCAGCAACGCCCGCTTCATCATCTCACCGGATGGATCGCCACTTCACCTCGCATCTTACTTTGCGCGACCAGATGCAAAAGTTGCGATGATTGTCCGACGACTGCCAGAGACCCCAACGCTGATCGCCGCCCAGTTTGAACACCTTCAGGGCAGATCTATGATTTCTGTCAATGAAGTGAAGCGAATTTGGAAAGATGCGGTTTCGGACCGCATCGAGACTGAAGTTCTCTCAGAGATTGATCTCGAGCGCGCGATTAAAGTCTTGGCCGCCGGTCAGATGATCAGTGCAATTCCGGAAATAGCAAACCTCTCAGGAGAAGAGGTCGCCGCAGAAATCTCATCATACACCAGAGGCGATCTCGAAGTTTTAGTCCCTCATGAGGCCACATAGGAGATCTTCGAAACGCGCGGTGGTGGCTTGAGGCTTCGCCTTCACCGCTCCATCGCCCCCTTCCCTGCCAGTATCTTCTCCCGAAACTTCGCGATCCGTGCCACCCGCGTTGCTGACTGCTTGGCCTGGCCCAGATTAAACGCATAGCTCTTTTGCCGTCCCGGGGTCAGGGCGGCGAAGGCTTCGGCCAATTCCGGGTCGGCGTCGAGCGCGTCGATCAACTCGTCGGGGATCGGGATGTCGCGCACGACTTTGAGTGCCTTGATCCCTGTCTCGGCATAGTCCATCGCCTCGCGCAGGTAGGCGCGGATAATCTCTGCCTGCTCAGTCACCTGACCATTTGTGACGAAGCGGATCATATCGGGGTTTTGTGTATTGGCGCCCTGCTTTTCCAGAATACCCTCTGGGTCCTTCATCAAAGCTGCGTTGAAAAACGACAGACGAAAGTTGTCGCGGAATGCGCCCATGATCGCGATATTGCGCCCGGCGTGCATGTAGCAAGGGTGGCCCCATTTGACGTGTTCGGACAGACCGACATCTAGACAAAGCCGCCGGAGGGCCGCCTGCCCTTCAGCCCAAATCCGCGCCGAGCAAGCGTCGGTGTCAAAGCGATCACACCGACCACAGCCTTTGGTGAAATAGTCCTCAATTTCAGTGATCATCGCCATTGCATGGTCCCTTCACGTATCCGCGACAAGCCTTGGGGCCGCCCGCCGGTCAGATGACTATACGCGATAGAATACCTTGCGATTGACGATATCCGAATAGGACCGCCGCTGTCGCAAAGCGCGCTTGATCGGCAGCGCGAAGAAGTACTTAGCCTGAAGGTCACGCCAGCGCACATCTATCGCGGCTGTCTTGTCGCGCTCCCCTTGCGAGAGACGGTGGAAGCTTTCGTCAAAGCAGTCCCGAAGATCGTCAGCTACCGCTGGCTTAAATATGTAGCAAGCCGTGGTCTTAAGGTTCGAGGAAATCGCCAGGAGGTCCGATATCCCGATGCCATTCTTTGCCGCATAGGCCAGACAAAGGACGCTGAGCCTTTCGTCATTTGCGAAGGCATTGATGGCGGCGTCAATTTCCGCTCGGGAGGCAAGAAACTCGCAATCGTCCTCACATACCATCGTCAAACGGTCCGGGTGCGGGGTTACACTGGCGATCAGATCACGATGGGATTGTGCACATCCGATTGAGCCACGCTCATTTTCGCGCGCCTCAAAGCGGGCGTAATGCGATATGCCAGCTTTCGCGAACTCTTTTTCGATCTGCTGCCGCCGGTCTTCGCGCTTGGCCAGATTGATATAGTGGATATCGCAATCATTCAGACCGCGCTGCACCGTTTTGGTTTCGCTACGCGGATTGGCACGATTGTAGGTGACCCATCTTTCTTCAAGTGCGGCATCCTGCTTTGGGTATTTGCCGCGTCGCCACGTGATTTCCTGTTCCATGTCGCCCGATGTGTCAGCCAAACTGGGCCGCAGAGTTGCAAGCATGACCGGGAAAGACAACACGCAAACGCAAAAGGCCCCCGCGTGGTGCGGGGGCCTTCCGTGATTTCAGTCGATTGATCTCTTACAGACCGGTCGAGACGTCGATGGTGTTGCCTTCTTCGAGCGTCACGTAGGCTTTTTTGACATCCTTGCGGGTGCCAAGCTGGCCGCGGAAACGCTTGACCTTGCCTTTTGTGATCGTGGTGTTCACCGCTTTGACCTTGACACCAAAGAGGCTTTCAACAGCTTCCTTGATCATTGGTTTGTTCGCGTCGATCGCAACTTCGAAGACAACGGCGTTCTGCTCAGAGGCCATCGTTGCTTTCTCGGTGATGACCGGTTTGCGGATCACATCGTAATGTTCTGCTTTGGCGTTCATGACAAACGAGCCTCCAGAGCTTCGACACCAGCTTTGGTCAGAACAAGTGTGTCTGACTTGAGGATGTCGTAAACGTTGGCACCCATAGATGGGAGAACGTTCAGGGTTGTGATGTTGGCAGCCGCCTTTTTGAAGTTTTCGTTCACTTCGGCACCGTCGATCACCAGCGCACGCTTCCAGCCGAGGTTGCCGACCATCTTGGCCAGTGCACCTGTCTTGGCGTCCTTGATTTCGATAGTGTCAACGATCACCAGCTCTCCAGCCGCCACTTTTGCGGACAGAGCGTGCTTGAGACCAAGCTTACGGAACTTCTTTGGCAGATCGTGGGCATGGCTACGTGGGGTTGGGCCCTTGTAGACGCCACCGGAACGGAAGATCGGTGCACCACGGGAACCATGGCGTGCGCCGCCTGTGCCCTTCTGGCGATAGATCTTCTTGGTGGAATAGCTCACTTCGGAACGGCCGAGCACGTCGTGTGTGCCTGCCATTGCCTTGTTGCGCTGCCATCTGACGACACGGTGCAGGATGTCCTTGCGGGGCTCCAGACCGAAGATTTCGTCGTTCAGTTCGACGGAACCGGCTTTTTTGCCGTCCAGTTTGATTGCATCAGCCTTCATTGTTCTCGCCTCCTTCTTCTGCGGCGGCTTCGGCTTCAGCAGCATCGATGGCAGCCTGTTCAGCTTCGGCAGCGGCCTTTGCTGCTGCTTCTTCTTCTGCGGCGGCCTGTGCGGCGGCTTCTTCAGCCAGACGTGCGGCTTCTTCGTCAAGCGACTTGAGGCCGGCAGGATAGATCACGTTCTCAGGGATCGGCTTTTTGACCGCATCCTTGATGGTGACCCAGCCACCTTTGGCACCAGGGACAGCGCCCTTGACCATGATCACGCCGCGGTCTGCGTCAGTCTTGACGACTTGCAGGTTCTGCGTTGTGACCTTGGCAGCGCCCATGTGGCCTGCCATTTTCTTGCCTTTGAACACCTTGCCAGGGTCCTGACACTGACCGGTGGAACCATGCGAACGGTGAGAGATCGAAACACCGTGTGACGCGCGCAGACCACCAAAGTTGTGGCGCTTCATCGCACCGGCAAAACCTTTACCGATGGATGTGCCTGAGACGTCGACAAACTGACCTTCGAAGTAGTGGTTCGCTGTCAGCGTTTCGCCCACGTTGATCATGTTCTCAGGGGCCACGCGGAATTCGGCAACCTTGCGCTTTGGTTCGACCTTTGCTGCTGCAAAGTGACCACGCATGGCTTTCGATGTGCGCTTGGCCTTGGCATTGCCAGCGCCCAACTGGACAGCGACATAGCCGTCCTTGTCAGCGGTCCGCTGTGCAACGACCTGAAGGTTTTCGAGCGAAAGAACGGTCACAGGGATCTGCTTGCCGTCTTCCATGAACAGTCGGGTCATCCCGACTTTCTTTGCGATAAGTCCGGTACGGAGCATATGAAACCCTCCTTATACGGAAATCTGAACGTCAACACCGGCAGCCAGGTCGAGCTTCATCAGCGCGTCCACGGTCTGTGGTGTTGGGTCGATGATGTCGAGAAGACGCTTGTGCGTGCGGATCTCGAACTGATCGCGGGATTTCTTGTCGATGTGAGGTCCACGCAGAACGGTGAACTTCTCGATTTTGTTTGGAAGTGGGATCGGCCCACGCACGGAAGCGCCTGTACGCTTGGCTGTGCTGACGATTTCCTGTGTGCTTGCATCAAGCACCCGGTAATCGAACGCCTTGAGGCGAATACGGATGTTTTGGCTCGCTGCCATGTCATCACCCTTTAGAGCAGGGTTGAGATCGGAGAGGAGGGCAATGGCTCATCCAGAACCCTCATCGCGTCTTTGTCCAACGAAATAGGGCGCGCGAAGGCGCACCCGTTGGATGTGGGGCGTATAGGGGGAGTCGGGTGGGCTGTAAAGGGGGTTTTGGCGAAAGAAATCGGTGGCATTTGTCGGTTCAAAGCGCCCCGGACATGCTGTCAGCCTTCTGTGCTGATGCAAACCATATCGCATCCAAGATACCGGGTTGCGACATACCGCGTGGACTCTGCTTGCACGCTATCCGCATCGAGCGGGTCACAGACTATTTCACCCTGCGGTACGCCGGCTTGGGCCGTTCTTCCACGGGCCAGCGGTGATAGGTAGTTTCGCGTATACTCGCGTCGGAGAAGGATTTCTGGCTCTCGTCCAAGTGCGCCAGCGCCACTGGTAATGACAACTGGTCACGACGCGAGTACCTCAGCACGTGCGCATACCAGATTTCCATTGCGCGGATACAATCGGAGTGCATATGTCTGCGCGCCAGCATCCCTCCCCAGAAAGGCTTTTGTTCCATCAGATCAGGATAGAATTCCTCTGTGTAGCGCATTTGTTCTGTGATGATCCGGTCATAGTCAAACTTGCCGAGGCGGACCTTCCGGAACTCCTGCTTCAGCGATTTGCGCTGTGAGTGGCGCATCCCGCCGAACACATGTTCTGGCGTCGGCATCAGGTGGCCCCAGAGTTCCGTCGCCGGTGCCCTGAGCTGCACATTGCTGTCGATGAACAGGGACTCCGTGTAATCGGCAAAAATGCGATGCGGGCACGTTTTGAATTCGCGGCTACTGCGAAATGGATCACCCGGAAGAATTGGGCTGACCTGCCGCAGTGTCCAGCCATTGGCGTCAATATCATCACGGTCTGTGAGGCAGATAAAGTCGACGCCCTCCTCTGGCGCGACTGGCCGCAGGTCGTAAACGGCACCGATTGCCATCGTGTAAACCAGCAAGCTGTTGTTGGACAACGTCACACCCTCTCGGTTCGATGTTGGAGTTGTTCACGATGGGTCGTGGCCATGCAAGGGAAAGGTCGCCCGTCCTGCCAAGTAAAAAAAGGCCGCCCCGTTTCGGAGCGGCCTTTCTCTATTCTCGCAGCGGTCGGGCTTGTGCCCGGGCGGCGTTTTACTCGGTGATCTTGGAAACAACACCGGCGCCGACGGTGCGGCCGCCTTCGCGGAT
>NZ_FOZM01000005.1 GCF_900114675.1 Yoonia litorea | reverse complement strand
CTCCCCGGAAACCTACGACCCCGAGAACATCGCACATCTGAAAGCCAGCATCGCAGTGCTGGGTCTCGTCCAGCCGCTCCTGGTTCAGAAGATCGACAGCAAATATGCCGTACTCGCAGGCGGTCGCCGCCATGCCGCCCTGAAGGAACTGGCCGCGGACAAGAGCGAGAAGGGGTTCACCGCGAAAACCAAGGTCGACTGCCGCCTCGTGCCCGAGGAGTGCGACGTCACCACGGCTCTGTCGCTCGCCGAGAACATCACGCAAGCGCCGATGAATGCCATCGACGAGTTCGAGGCCTTCGCGCGGATGATGGAGGTCGATGGCCAGACGCCCGAAACCATCGCCAAGACATTCGGCACGACGGTGGCCGCCGTGAAAGGCCGGTTGCGCTATGGCCTGATCCACCCCGACATCCGCGCGGCCGCGCGAGCCAAGACGATCACGCTCGACACAATGAAGGCTTTCGCTGAGCACCCGAGCCAGGAGGTGCAGAAGGAGGTCTATGAGGCACTCACCAAGGACGACAGCTACCTGCAGGCCTATACTGTCCGTCAGGCGCTCAAATCCCGCGGGGTGCAGGTCAGCGACGATATCGGGGCCTTCGTGCGCGAGGACTATGAGGCCCGCGGCGGGGCCATCGCGGCTGATCTTCTGGAAGAGCATTCCGTGCTGGAGGATGCGGCGCTGGTCGAGACCATCCTGCTTGAGAAGCTCACTGCCGCCGCTGAACAAGCCCGCGCAAAACTGGGCTTTGCCTGGGCAGATGCGATGGTACGCTATGATTATGCGACCATGGCCGACTACGGCCGCGTCTATCCCGGCCCGATCGAGCCGGATGAGGCCGCCCAAAAGCGCATCGACGAGATCACCTCCGAACTTGAGAAACTGCAGCTCGAGATGGAGGATGTGGGGCTCGAAGACGATGCCTACAATGCCCTTTACGAGCGCGTGGACACCTTCGAAGACGAAGCCCGCGACCTGCAGGAAGCCTACAGCGTCGAGGACCTTGCCCGCGCCGGTGTGATGGCGTCCTGGTCGAACGGGCAGGTGACGCTCCATGTGGGCCTTGTGCGCCCGGAGGACACTGTCAAAGAGGAGGACGCGCGTGGCTCTTCAAGCAGCCCAACGGGGGAGGAGGCCCCGGACGCCGGCGAAATCACCTACCCGGCGTCGCTGGCTGAGGATCTCAAGACCGAGCGGGCCATGGCCCTTGGCGCCGCGATGGCGCTGCATCCCGAGGCCACGCTCGATCTGACGCTCTTCAAGCTGGTCAGTGATGTTCTGACCAGCGGCATGAGTGTCACGCAGGCGATCAAGACCGATGCCCGCAAGGAATACCGCAACCACGCCAAGCTGGACGAGATCGACGGCACCTCGCTCGAGCAAGTGGCGGCGGCCCATGATGCGCTCGATCTGTCCTGGTTGGACGAGGCCCGGTCTCCCGCCGATCAGTTCGCGGCGTTTCGCGCGCTGAAGCCGGGCGAGAAGGCCAAGCTCGTCGCCTATGCCACGGCCAGCACCACGCAGTCCTGTTTCGCGCGCGACCGCCAGCGCGACAGCCTGATGCATGACTTCGAGATCGAGATCATGCCCGACATCCGCGCCCATTGGACGCCGAACGCGGCGCTGTTCAATCGCTTCAAGAAGGCCTGGCTCCTGAAGATTCTCGGCGAGGATCTGGGCCTCGCCCAGGAGGCGGTCACGCTGGCCTCGTCGAGCAAGAAAGAGATCGTCGCCTTCTGCGACAAGCTCTTTGCTGAGCCTTTCGCCACACTCACAGACGCGCAGCGCGCCGCCGTGGCGGCCTGGTGTCCGCCGATGATGCAGACCGCCGGTGTCGCCTGTGATGAGGCGGAGCCCGCTGCGCAAACCCTCGAGCCTGACAGCGAAGTCGCGCAAGCGGCCTGAGCCCTCACGCGACCCGCGCGGGCAATTCCGCCCGCGCGGGTCGACCCTCCCACACTCAACGGAAAGACATCCCCATGGCTATTCTCAAGTTCTCTGCCTCCGCTGTTGCGGCGCAGATCGCCCATGCGCACGCCTGCAAGACCTTCTTGCCCAACTGGAACGGACCAGTGGTCAGGCCCGCCCTGATCCTCATCGTCGGCAATGGCGTGCATCTGCGCTCGAACGGCATCGATGGCACGACCACCCGCATCGTCACGACCGAGCAAGCCGATCCGTCCTTTGCTTTCGCCGATGGCATGAACCCGTTTCGGGACACCGACTGGATGGCGCAGCGCCGCATGGCGTTTCGCGATCTGACCGGTCAGTTCTACACGGACATTCTCGACGATGTGCAGGTGCTCATCGACCGGGGGCAGGGCGCGATCCGGCTTGCCACCGATGGCCACAGCATCCGCGTCTTCGTGCGCCGGGCCTTGGACTATCTCATCGGCGGGACATACGACGTGCCCTCGGGTCTTGGCGGCACCTTCCGGGTCATCCTCAAGGATGCCTGCGACACCTTCGCAATCGTGCAGAACTGCGGCAATTGCGAGGATTTCGACGCGATGCAGCCCTACCGCGTGCCGCTCGATGCGCTCATGGAAATCGATGACCGGAGGGTGGCGTGATGGGTTGGCTCTTCTATACCGACGGCCGCGTCCAGACCTACGCGGATGAGAAAGCGGAGATTGCTCGGCTGTGCACCTCTCATGGCGAAAGGCGCAAGACGGAACTGGTCAAAGCCTGCAAGGTGGGCTCCACCTGGTATGCGGCGGCAAGGGTCACCAATCTCGACGGCACCCAGGTCGAGGACACGACCTATGTGACCGATGCGGATGGGTCGATCACTTTTGGGGCTGTCTTCCTCACCCGATACGATGACGGCTGCTGGGGCTACAAGGACATGGAGGAAAGCGCGAGACCGGTCGAATCCCGCGCGCCACTGAGCCTATTGGCCCTGCTGTCCGAGCTGAAAGACCCAGACAGCTATGCTCATGCCTGGCGCCAGCGCTGCCAGGACTGGGCTGCGATCCCGGACTACGAGGAAGGCGACAAGATCAAGCTCGCAGCACCTGTGACGCTCACCGATGGCAGTACCTGCCAGATTGTCACCGCGACCCACTACAGGCGCGGGCGGCAAAAGCGCCGCTGCTACCGCATCGAGGAAACTGGTGGGCTCGTACGCCTGTCGAAGGCCTCGCTTGCGGGCTCGGAGCTGCTCAGCTCCGCGAAAGGTGCGGCTAGCCCGGTGCTGGCGGAGTTCCTGGCGGGGCGAAATTAGGTCCTGCGCCGGACGGTTCATCGACCTGCCCGGCGACAGCAGATGCTGCGGCTTGTCTTGACAAGGCAATGCAAATGCATTACCTGCCACAGACAGCAAAGACCCTTTTCTTTCAGGAGACTGCCATGACAGCGCTCGCACAAGATGTCTCGAAACTCACGGATCGGTATCAGACGACCGTGCCGGCGGGTGTGCGCAAACAGCTCAAGCTGGGCAAGGGCGACCAGATTCGTTACTGTACCGAGCCGAGTGGCAGGGTCTATATCGAGCCCGTGCGCAGCGACGAGGAAGATCCCGTGCTCGGAGCCTTTCTCGATTTTGTCGAGGCCGATATCAAGGCGCATCCGGACCGCATTCGGGCGTTCGATGGGGCTTTGCATGACCGTCTTGCAGCACTGGTCGGAGACGTTGACGTCGATCTCGATGCGCCGCTATCGCTCGAGGATGAATGAGCGGCGATAGCGTGCCCGCCCAAGCGCCCCTTGTCGTAAACGGATGGTCGATTTATGCGCATCCGCTCTTTCTGGATCAGCTCGAAGGGCTGATTGAAGAGGTCGAGGCGCGTAAGGCACGCGATCCTAAGAGCTGGCGCAAGAAAAACCCGACGAAACGGCTGGCCGCCATCTTCAAGCTGGTCACCGAGGCCATACCGGCAGATCCGGGTGCCGCCGCCTTCCGGCAAGGCGGCACGCTCGGCGATCACCGCAAGCACTGGTTCCGGGCGAAATTCTTCCAGCAGTATCGCTTGTTCTACCGCTTCAACAGCGATGCGAAGGTCATTGTGGTGGCCTGGGTGAACGACGATAAGACCCTGCGCGCCTACGGCAGCAAGACGGATGCCTATGCGACGTTCAAAGGGATGCTGGAGGATGGAAATCCACCTGACAATTTCGACGCGCTCTTGAAAGAAGCTGCAGCGGCGGGCAAGCGGTTCGAAACTTCCCTTGAAGCGGTGCCCGATCGGTAAGTGCGGTCGAATGCCAGAGGGGGGTAGGTCACCTACATTTAGGCTGTCTATAAGGGGGGGTCTTCGTTACAATCTCCCGTCACCTTTGAGCCGAGTGAAATGGGCGATATTGGTGTGCAAGATGGCTGGTACGATGAAATTCTCAGAAGTCCCACCATATCCGTACACCTGCCGTTCGCTGCGTCGTGTACGAACTGGTAAGATGCGGACTAAGCACCATTTCGCTGCGGCTGCGCCAGTGGCCGCTTCAGCTCAATCCGAAAAAACGGTTAAACCTAGAGAACCCACAAGGGAATGCTTTCCCCCGCTGCAGGCTACATCACTCACCGCTGTATCAATTGCGGCGCATCGGCATCCCCAAGGGCCATTTCGGGCAGCCAAGTGATAAGCTGAGGAAACGAGATCAGCGCCGCGATCAATGCAATCTCAATGGCAACAAGGGGTACCGCTCCGCGATAGATATCAGACAGATTGATACCCTTCGGTGCGGCCATCTTGGCAAAGAACAGGGCATAACCGAAAGGGGGCGTCAGAAAAGACGTCTGCAACGCCAAGGCTATCAGGCCAGCGATCCAGATTTGTGCAAAGTAGGCAGAGCCGACGTGATCTGCGAAGTCGAGCTCTGAAATAATCGGCATCAGTACGGGTACAAAGACCAGCAGCACCTCGATCCAGTCAAAAACAAACCCAAGTATGATGATCACGCCAAGGAGCATGGCCAACAGTTCCCACCGGGTGAGATCGAATGCGGATATCCAGTCGAAGATCACATTTGGTCCACCAACGAGGTGGAAACTGAGCGAAAACACCGATGCGCCAAGTACGATGAAGAAGACCATCGACGTCATCGTGCTTGTCTGCACCGTGACAGAGTTTAACGACGAGAAAGACAGACGCTTTCGCGCCAGAGCAACCAAAAGCGCGCCAAACACCCCTACTCCAGCCGCCTCTGTTAGTGTCGCAAAGCCCAGAATGATGCTGAGCGGAATGGATGCGATAACCGCGACAGACGCGAGTACAAACAAGAGGTCTGACACAAGATTGGTCTTGGGTGCGTCCAGCGGGATTTCGACCGTTTTTCTCAAGGTGACCGCAAAGTAGACCGCGAAGGCCATGACCATCAGAAGCACAGGTACGATGAGGGCCACATACATCAATCCGATGCGCAGATAGAACACGTTCGAGATGAAGAACAGCATCACGGCTGGCGGGAACACGACACCCAATGCTCCAGAAGCTGCGACAGCGCCTCCTGCGGTTCGCGGTGCGTAGCCCGACGCCATCATCGGGGCATAGGCCACCAACGCCACAGTTATGACGGAAGCACCGATCACCCCGGCGGCGGGCGCAAGAACGAGGCCGATCAGCAAAGTCGCAATGGCGTAGCGACCGGGAACGCCTGTCAGAAGACGCCCCAGCAAGCGAAACATGGTTTCGGCAACGCCGCTGGCATTCAGGATCAGGCCAAGAAAAATCAGCATTGGAACGCTGGTGAATTGGACTGATTCATTGGTCAGTACACCACGGGCCCGCAGGTAGATCAGCCCCAGATGCTGAAAATCAGTGATCCCCACCCAAACCGCAGCGACAAACCCCAAGAAGCCTGTCCCCGCGAGCACCAGCGCCACCGGAAAGCCACTGAAAACCCCAATCGCCATCACGACAAGCATGGCAACCGTGAGGACCTCATTCACCATTGTGCAGGCCGCTTGCTTGGTCCGGTGCGCCTTGCGCACGTCTCCCTGCCAGAAAGCCGATGTTGCGAAGGGCGACGATCATCCCCGCAAAAGCCAGCAAGATGGGGCCTATGACCCCCGCTATGCGTTGTGCCCACACTTGGGTCTCGGCGTATTTTGTGGTGCGCATCAGGCCGTCCCATCCGTAGTAGGTCAGGATGGCGGCGAGCGGCAGAAGGACAAAAAGGCCGCCAATCAGTTCGATCCAAGCAATGCGGCGGGCGGACCAATGTCTGCGAAGAACATCAACGCGCACGTGACCGTCGCGCAGATAGGTATACCCAAAGGTCAAGAAAATTAGGATGAACAGCAGTGACGTGGACAGGTCCGGCAAATAGCTCGACACGCCAAGTTGTAGCTTGCGATCCAGCATCTGAAGCGCGCCATAAGCAGCAATCGAAACAACTGTCAGCCACGCAGTCACGACGCCGATGCCGCGAATGCCACGGTCAATCCAATCCAAAAATCTCAAGCCGAATTCCCTCCCAAAGTTCTTTGCCTGTTAGCTGTTATCCCCCCGTGACATCTCCCTTGCGATTGTCTTGTTCCCGATTTTCCGGCCTGACTTTCGAGGTGCGAAAGCTGTCCCAGAACAGCAATGCTGCCCCACAAAAGATCGCCACGTCAGCCAAGTTGAAGGACGGCCAGTGGTATGACCCGTAATGGAAGTCGAGAAAGTCAGGGACGGCCTGATAGCGCAGACGGTCAAGGATATTGCCAAGCGCGCCTCCGATGATCAGACCGAGCGCCGCACCTGTCAGCCTGTCCGGAGCCTTCCACAGCCAGATCAGCAGCCATGCCACGACCACGGCAGCAAGTGCGACCAGACCCCACCAGGGTACGACCCCGCCGAGCATACCGAAGCTGACCCCATCGTTCAAAACCCGCACGAGGTTGAGAAAGGGCAGAACCTCGACCCCGTTCTCAAGCGCCGGGGAGTTCAGGGCAAGAGCCTTGGTGCCCTGATCAACACCAAACGCGGCGATGGCGCAAAGCCCACCGAGAACGCGGCTGTTCATGCCACCGCCTTCAGATCGGCCCGCGCGTCGCGGATGATCGCCCATGACGAGTGCAGGAACAGTCCGGCGATCCCGAAGGCTACGATGAGATCGGGCCAAGCGCTGCCTAGCCAAACCACCAGCCCGGCGGCGATAACGACTGCGGCGTTGCCGATGGCGTCGTTGCGCGAGAACAGCCAGACAGCGCGCATGTTCGCGTCGCCCTTGCGGTACCGCAGCAACGGCAGCACGGAGATGACATTTATCACAAGAGCAATCAGGCCCAGAATCCCCATCAAAGTGGCGTCTGGGGTTGTCGGCTCGAATGCCCTTACGATGGTCGTGCCAAAGACTCCAAGACCAAGCAGGCCGAGGAAGATGCCCTGGATCAGGGCCGACCGCGCTCGCCAAGCGAGGCTCCAGCCGATGGCCAACAGGCCGAGGAAGGTGATTGCGCCGTCGCCGATGAAATCCAGCGCGTCGGCCTTCACGGCCTGTGACCCGGCAATGAACCCGCCGATCATTTCAAGAACACCATAACCAACATTCAGGATCACAACGATCCAGAGTGCGCGGCGATAGCCAGGGTCCTGATGGGCCGTACCTTGCTGAATATCTTCGTCGCTCTCGATGCGGTCAAACCCATACCCTGTTGTCTCGACGGCTTTTTCAATTTCCGGCAAGCGCGCTTCGGGAGCTGTCAAAGTCATTATGTGCGTTGCAGTAGACACTTTCACGGCGTCAGGCGCGATACCCGCAGATTGCGCCGCCCGCTCGATCTGGGCGGCATCCTTGGCGCAATCCATGCCGGAAACGCGGTAACGGAAGGATGGGATATCTGCTATCGCGCTTTCTGAGTTGGCCATGACCGCAGTTCTCCTGCTAAAGTGGATCAAAGGATAATATATCAGTGAGCAATGATATGATGCAGATCGTTGTGGACCGCAAGGTCGGTACCATTGAACAACGCGCAAAACTATTTCGCGGCTTTGCCGACCCAAGCCGCTTGTCTATTCTCGGCGCGCTGTGCGGGGAGCCGCTGGTTGTTCACGAACTCGTCGAGCGTACGGGACTATCACAACCAAACGTATCCAACCACTTGCGATGCTTGTTGGAGTGCGGGCTAGTCAACAGCGACCGAGATGGGCGCTTCATCCGCTACCGTATCAGTAGCGCACGTATCGCAACGCTGTTGAGCGATGTGGACGCACTTCTCGATGTGGTCGCAGGGGGCGTTGAGGCCTGCGACAACTATCGCGGGAGATAAGCAGCCACTAAGCGATGAAATAGACTAGGACAGAGCTAAAGGACGACTGATATGGATGTAACGCGCCGTCAAATTATTATAGCCGCTGTAGGTCTTACCAGCATTGCACCCTTCGCCGCGATTGCGCAGGGAGCTCCGTCGATCCACGTTCTTAAGGACCCGAATTGCAGCTGTTGCCGGGTTTGGGCTGATATTCTTCGGGCTGAAGGCTTCCGTGTGACCGAGGAGCGCAGCTTTGGAACACTGCTGGTCCGACACAAGTTGGACAATGGCATCCCCCAAGAGATGATATCGTGCCACACAGGCGAGATCGAAGGCTATATGATCGAGGGCCATGTGCCCGCAGCAGACATTCGTCGCCTTCTGGACGAACGCCCAGACGCAGTCGGTCTCGCCGTTCCCGGCATGCCCTATGGATCACCCGGAATGGGGCCAGAAGATCAGCGTGAAGCCTACGATGTATTTCTGATCCGGCGCGACGGTAACACCGAAGTGTTCACGAGTTACGAAGCAGCCTGACGGCAATTTCATTGATCGGAAACCATAAGGAGAAGACTATGAAGCAGCATAAATCACGCTATTTTGGTATGGTTGCGGTGTGTATGATCTCTGCTACTGTAGCCTTCGCACAGCAGCAGCGAGGCGATTGGTGGGGTCACGGGCCAATGGGACCGAACCACATGTGGTCTGAACGCATGCCTGGCTGGGGACACGGCAACATGGGTCCGGGCCAGCAACAGCGCATGCAACGACATTGGACTTACATGAACGAGGGCGTGCCCGCAGCTTATCGGGGCGCTCGGAGCACTATTCGCGCGACGCCTGAAGTTATCGCGGAAGGCCAGACGCTATACACAACGAACTGCGCAAGTTGTCATGGAGCCGAGGGTCTCGGGGATGGTGAGGCCGGTCGGTCTCTCGTGCCTTCTCCGGCTCTCCTTAGATGGTTTGTTCAGATGCCGATGTCGGGAGACGAGTATCTGCTCTGGGCAATTTCTGAGGGCGGTCAGCGCTTCGGAACAGAAATGCCAGCCTTCAGGGAAGCGCTGACTGAAGAAGAAATCTGGAAAATCATCGCATACATGCGTGCGGGGTTCCCGTGATACCGCGCACCGCGAACACTTTGTAGAGCTTTTGGCGGTGCTTCCAAAAATACACAATTTCGCCGATCACCACCAAAACTGACATTGGTGGAGCGCGCAGCATCGCTCACTCTGGGCTCCTAGCGGTCGATCGCCGCGCGCTGCCTCAATGTCGGCTCTATTGATCAACAAGTTCGGCGGTTTTGCTGCGTGGCTTTCTCTTTGTTGCTGAGGAAGGCGGACCGCGTTGACGGCCCGCCCTTGTTAATAGCTTTCGGGCCCGTCATCCTGAAAAGCAAAAGCGGGCTTTTTGTCCTTTGGAACTCAAACCCTGATCCAAAGGAAAATCCGCATGACCAAGCCCAAACCGGCAAACCCGGCTCTCTCAATCTCAACCGCTGACCTAGTCTCTGCCCTCGAGCAGATCGGCACGGAGGTCGACAACCAATCCCTGCGCAGCTCAGCGCTCGCGCGCATCATGCGTGAGACGTTTCATGGCAGCGATGCCGGCGGTGCCTGGGACTGGCGCATGGCATATGACCTGATGCAGGCCGCGGCTGTTCAGGTGCTGCTGCGTGGGGACGGCGCGGCAGGTGACATCGCCGCTGCAAGGCTGCTTGCCTCACGGCTCTTGACGGAAACCCGCCGCTCCGAGCAGCAGATCCGGCTGCAGCAGTTTTCCACGCCGCTGCCATTTGCGGCGCTGGTCTTGCGGGCCGCGGCGATCCGCGAGGGCGAAACCGTGCTGGAGCCCTCGGCTGGCACTGGTGCCCTGGCTGCTTTCGCCGCCCGGGCCGGTGCCACGCTTTTGCTCAACGAGATCGACCCCTTTCGTCAGCGCCTCCTGCGCGCGGCTTTCGGTGACGAGGTGACGGGCCATGACGGTGAGCATATCGACGATCTGCTGCAGACGCCGGTTCTACCCGACGTCGTGGTGATGAACCCGCCCTTCGCCTCCTCGGTCGATCGCTCCCGAGACAAGCACATCGCCGCCAAGCACCTCATCGCGGCAGCAAAGCGTCTCGCGCCCGGTGGGCGGCTGGTGGCGATCATGCCACCAGGATTCACGCCCCAACGCGATACCGCGCATTGGTCCCGCGCCTGCGGTCTCCTGACGCCGCGCTTGGCGCTGACGATGCCGGGGCAGGTCTACCGCAAGCTCGGAACCTCTGTCGAAACTCAGCTGATAGTCTTCGACAAGGTGCAGGAGGACGGCGAGATGATCCGCGCCAGTGTCCGGGACTTGGATGAAGCCCTTCCTTTTGTCGACGCAGTTGCCGCGACCCGGCCCGAGATGCGCCCCGTCCAACGGGCTGAAGCGATCCCTCATGCGCGACCGATCGTTCCATCATCTGCCCCGCGCAAGACCGCTGCTGCGCCTGTCGCCGCCTCCAAATCTCGGGCCAATGCCGTTGTCCCGCTCACTTTCAAGAGCCTCGATATCCCGCGCGACAACACGCCCATCTCGGACATCTATGCGCGCTACCGTCCGCAGCGGATCGAGATCGCGGGTGCGCAAGAACATCCCACGCCGCTCGTCGAGAGCATCGCCATGGCCTCGGTTGCCCCGCCCATGCCCTCAAACACGGGCAGTGATGACTTGCGCCTGCCCGCACGGTTGATCGAGGAGGGACATCTCTCCGAGGCGCAGCTGGAAACCATCATCATGGCGCATGACGCCCATGGGCGCGACCTGCCCGGTCGGTTTACCATCGATGACGACCAGACCAAGCTGACGCGCGTCGATGATGACCCGGATGCACGGGCCTATCGCCTTGGTTACTTTCTCGGCGACGGCACCGGTTGCGGCAAGGGACGCGAATGCGCAGGGCTCATCCTTGTCAACTGGCTTTCCGGGCGCAGGAAGGCGATCTGGGTCTCCAAATCCGCCACGCTCATCGAGGACGCCATCCGCGACTGGACCGATCTCGGCGGCTCGCCAGCCGACATCCAGCCGCTCTCCAAATGGAAACCGGACCAGCCCGTCCCTATGGGTGACGGTATTCTCTTCGTCACCTACGCCACGCTGCGGTCCGCGGGCAAATGCGGCACGACGCGGCTCAGCCAGATCCTCGACTGGATGGGCGAAGACTTTGAAGGCGTACTGGCCTTTGATGAGGCCCATGCCATGCAGAACGCGGCCGGGTCCGAGCAGGGCAGGGGGGTCAAACCCTCCCAGCAGGGACTTGCTGGCCTGCGGCTGCAACTGGCAGCACCCCGCGCTCGCGTCTTCTACATCTCGGCCACGGGTGCCACGAGCGTGCACAACCTGGCCTATGCCGCGCGGCTGGGGCTCTGGGGGCAGGGCCCCGAATACCCCTTCCCAAGCCGCGAGAGTTTCGTTTCTGCGATGGAAGCCGGCGGTGTCGCTGCCATGGAGGTGGTCGCGCGCGATCTCAAGACGCTCGGGCTCTACACGGCCCGCGCCCTCAGCTTCGACGGCGTGGAGTATGACGTGCTCGAACACGCGCTCACCCCGGCCCAGATCGAGATCTACGACGCCTATGCGGGTGCGTTTCGCACCATCCACCACAATCTCGAAGCCGCGCTGACGGCGACCGGCGTCAACGACGCCTCGGGCGAGACCAATGCGTCGGCCGCACGCGCCTCGGCCAAGTCCCGCTTCGAGAGCACGAAACAGCGCTTCTTCAACCATCTCCTGATGGGCATGAAGGCGCCAAGCATCATCCGCGCCATCGAGGACGATCTGGCGGCAGGCAATGCTTGCGTCATCCAGGTTGTCTCGACAGGCGAGAGCCTGCTGAAACGCCGGCTTGAGACAATGGACTCCGAGGATGAACTCGTCGAGGGTGCCTTGACGCCGCGCGACTATGTTCTGGGCTACCTCGAACAGGCCTTCCCAATCCACGCGCAAAAACTCGTGGAGATCGACGGCAATATGGTAGCCGAGACGCTCAGGGACGAGACCGGCGCGCTCGTTGTCTCGCGCGAGGCGCTCGCCCTGCGCGAGGCGGCCATGATGGAGTTGATGACGCTGGCGCCGATCCCCTCGGCGCTCGATCAGATCCTCTGGGCTTTTGGCGATGAGGCCGTCGCTGAAGTCACGGGTCGGTCCATCCGGCCCCTCAAGGCCGCGGACGGCCATCTCTTCATCGAGAAGCGCAGCCTCAGCAGTAATTCCTCCGAAACCCAGGCCTTCATGGATGGTGAGAAGAATATCCTGATCTTCTCCGATGCAGGCGGCACGGGCCGATCCTACCATGCGGCGCAAACGGCGAAGAACCAGAAACGGCGGCGGCACTATCTTCTGGAGCCCGGCTGGCGCGCGGATGCGGCCATCCAGGGGCTCGGCCGCACGCATCGCTCGGCCCAGGTCAGCGCACCCTTCTTCCGGGTCTGCACCTCCGATGTGCATGGCGAGAAGCGCTTCACCTCGACGATTGCCAAACGTCTCGACCAGCTGGGCGCCCTGACCAAGGGTCAGCGCGAGACCGGCTCGCAGGGTATGTTCCGCGAGGAGGACAATCTCGAAAGCCCGATCGCTCGGGCGGCTTTGCGGGGATATTTCGCCGATCTTGCCGCCGGGCGCGCCGCGGCGATGAGCTATGAATGCTTCACTGACTGGACTGCCCTGCGGCTGGTCGACAAGGACGGGGTGCTGCTCGAGGAGCTTCCCCCGATCCAGCGGTTTCTGAATCGAGTGCTTGCCCTTCCCATCCACATGCAGAACGCGCTCTTTGCCGAGTTCATGCGCCGGATCGCTGACCATACCGAACGGGCGCGCGCAGCGGGGACGCTGGATCTGGGCGTGGAAACTCTGCGCGGCGAAAGGATCGAACAGGTTTCCACGGAGGATCTCTGGACCTGCCCAAAATCCGGTGCCGTGACGCGGATCATCGGGCTCGAGGTGACGGACCCGGTCCATGTGCTGTCGGCGGATGACGCCCTGTCGCGCAACCCCGACAAGCGGCCGATGGTCAATCGCGCGTCTGGACGCGCTGCGCTCATTTCGGCGCGCCCCATGCAGATGTATGACGAGGACATTGTCACGCTGATGCGCAAGGCCGTGCGATCCAACGGGTCGAGCTACCTCGAGGAGACGCGATTTGAGGCCTCGGCCTGGGAAGAGATCGGCAAGCCCGAGTTTGCAGGGCTTTGGGATGCTGAGGCTGCGTCCCTGCCGAAAACCACCACGACCAAGCTCTACCTGCTGACCGGGCTCTTGTTGCCGATCTGGAAGGACATTCCGACCACGAATGAACGCATCTACCGGGTCACGCCCGACGGGGCGACCGCCATGATCGGGCGCACGCTGAGCGAGGAAGGGGCAGCGGCCTTGCGCGCCCGCTTCCTCGTCTCCAACCCGCAAACGCCGCAAGAGATGCTGACTGCCGCCCTCGGCACCACCGCGCCGGTCGATCTGGGCCGGGGTCTCACCCTGACCCGTCGCCGTGTCGCAGGCGAGATGCGCCTCGAGCTTAGCGGCGCGGACAAGGGCATGATCGACGGCCTCAAGGCCCTCGGCTGCTTCACCGAGATTATCGCTTTCCAGCTACGGGTGTTCCTACCGCATGGGGACGGGATCGACACGGAAAGCATTCTGGCCCGGATCGTGGGGCAGCGAGCAGCCATGACGGCAGAACAAGCCGCCTGAAAAGCCAAAGCAGGCTTTGGGTGGGGCGTCGCAGATCGGGATTTGACCGGTCTGGGCTTTCCGGGCGCGCGCTGACCAATGCGACGCCTGGCCCCCCCAACTTCTGACAAGAGGACAGACCCATGACCAACCCCCAAATGGACTATGCCGCAATGGCGGCTCAGTGGCGCGCCGAGCGCGAAACCACCCTGAAAGCAACCCGAGCGGAACTGATCGCGCAATTGCGCGCGCTTGGCATCAACGAGGTCACCGCCGAATACGAAGGCTATGGCGACTCTGGCAATGTCGAGGACGTGAATGTGCAGCCTGCGGAGGTCCAACTGTCGGAAGCGCTTGTCACCGCCGTGGGCGATTTCGCCTGGTCGCTCGCCTATCATCATCATCCGGGGTTCGAGAACAACGAGGGCGGCTACGGCACGCTGACCTGGGACATTGCAGCAGACAGCATCACCCTCGATCACGCCGACCGCTATGTCGAATGCTCGCACAGCTATGACGAGGGGCTTTGAGATGGCCCATCCGCTTCATCATGCCGAAAGCTCTGCCCGGAAATTCGGCGGGGTGCCGTCCGACTATCAGTCCATACATAACTGGTTCGATGCCTCGAAAGAGCACCTCGCGCTCTTTACGCACCGGGCCTTGCGTCACCATGCCCAAGGCCTGTTTGAAGCCGAACGTGCCTTCGGTCTGACCCTGACCAATAGCGCAAGTCGGGACATTCCCGTGCGCTGGATCGGCGAGCAGCATATCCGTGAAGACTGCCAGGGCCGCATCCCCAGCATGGCGGACTGGCTGCGACGGATCCAGCCCGAGCCATGGATGGCCAATGGCCATATCGACCGGCATGTCGGCTCCGAGCCCCGCGGCGACCCAAGGGCCGCTTGGGCGTCCGAGGTCGCCGCCGGCCGAACGGTTCTTGGCCTGAAGGATTGGATCGCGGCGCGCGCGATGCAAGCCACGCAAGGTGCCTGACAGGTCTCGGCCGTTGGCCGAACGAATGCCGCACGGAAGCCCGGTTGGATGACCGGGCTTCTTGCGTCGTTTCCCCACCATTCTTCGTAAGGAGGTTCGCATGACACACGAAGACATCAAGGCCGCCGTTGATGCCGGTCAAACCGTGCACTGGGCCAATACCGGCTACGTTGTCCACAAGGACCGGCTCGGTCAGTACCTCATCACCTATGTGCCGAACGGTAGCTGCATCGGTCTGACCGACCGGGGCGGGCAAAGGTTGAACGGGGAAGAGGCGGAGTTCTTCATCGCGCAATCGAAGGACGCCGCAGAAAATCTGGGCAGCCAATCAAGACCATAGGGGTAGGGCAGGGGCGTAGCACAAGGAGGCGCGGGGGCGCTCCCACTCGGAGGGCAGCTCTGACCCGCGGGCGGGGCTGAAAGGAAAGCAAGCTTTCTGGTTTGTGATCCCAGGAGGGGTCGTGAAAGCAATCCCGGATGCGCTGGCAAGGACGTCAGTCACCGGCCAATCGAAAAGGACCTATCCCATGTTCGCAGGAACTCTCACCCGCAACGTCGAGACCGCAGCCGCCGAATACACCGGCATGATCCATTCGACGCGCTTTGACATCGCCATCCAGCTCGAGGCACGGGCCAAGATGTCCGAACGCAGCCCGGATTTTGACGTGACGGCAATCAATAAGTCGGGCCGCAAGGTGCGCATCGGCACGGCCTGGAACGAAACAGGCAATACCAGCGGCAACCCCTACATCTCGATGCAGATCGACGTGGGCCTGGGCCCGTTCCGGGTCAACGCGGTGCAGACGAAAGAGGCGCGCGCGGCCCAGAGCGGCGAATTCGAGATCATCCCGCTGGTCTCGAACGGCCTGATGAAATCCGGCTCGATCTCGGGCGAGCTCACCGCGATGAACGCTGACAACGCCTTCACCGGCTACATCGCCAACATGATGTTCGATCTGGAGTTCATGCTGATTGAGAACGGCTACAAGACCGAGGAGACCCACCCCGACTATCGGATCGAGGTCAGCTCGCCCCGGGGCGCGCCGATCCGCGTTGGCTCGGCCTGGATGGCCAAAAGCAGCCGCACGGGCAATGACTACCTGTCGCTTATGATCAACACGCCCGATGGCGACCTGCGCGTCAACGCCGTCCAGAACGAAGAGCAGCGCGGCGGCCAGACCTTCTCGATCATCCCGTTCATCGACAGCGGCGATCAGGCGCAGGACGCGAGCGTGGGGCTCTCCTTGGTCGCCTAATCGGCGAGCGAGGGGGAGACGATCTGAGCCCAAAGGGGAGCCGTGGGACCACGGTTCCCCTTTTTCCATGTCTGGCTGCACGACGCACACATCTGCTTGCGATCTGCTGAATATGATATACGATAATATATTATTGAATGGTCGAGGGTGGGCACATGGTAGCGAGACTGGGAAAAGCTCCGTGGTTCGAGAGCTTTGATGTAGACGCAGAGGTTGAAGAGCTTCTTGCTCATATCGAGCGTTGCACTGGATTTGCGCTGCCTGAACGACAGCGTGATGTCATCATGACCCATGCAATGGCAAAGCTCGACAGGACAAGGCAGGCATATCTGGAGGCCAAGGCGGCGGGAAAGCCGGTGTCCACATCGCGGCGTGCGTATCTGACCGACCTCCAGGACACGATCTTCATGGCGATCCCGGAAGAGAACCTCGCGCGGATGCCCCTGAGCGAGCAGGTTCTGAACGATCCATCATTTTACGCGGACGCCATGCACCGTGCCGCTGCGATCAGCGAGGATGAGCTATTCATGGCGCTGTCCTCTTCGCTGAAAGACATGACAGTCCAAGACGCCCGCGCGTTCGTCTCCAAACTTTGGCACGGCACGATTGACGACAATGCCCGCAAATATGCCGAAGCCCTGAAGCGCCCCGAGCGTGAAATCATGCCGCGGCGGCCTGGGAACACCGTTTAAGATCGGAGCCATTCTCTTGGCTTGAGCCCTACCGAGGTTGGCCGCCGCGCCCCCCTTTCCCGGAGGTGGCACCCTGTGCTGCGCGCGAAAACCATTGAAGGCGCTGTGGTGACGTCTACTGTCGCCAACATGATGAACCGGGATCACATGCGCGTCTTCTTTGGGCGCACCGCGGCGCTTGTCGCCTTTGTAGCGCTGCTCTGGGCGGTCCAGGTCGTCAATTGGATCTTCGGTTACGGTTTGAACCCGGCCTTCGGCCTGATCCCCCGGCATGTCAGCGGATTGGATGGTGTCATCGCCATGCCCCTCCTGCATGGAAGCTTCGCGCACCTGATGGCCAATACGCCGCCGCTCCTGGTGATGGGTGGGCTGCTGGTGGCTACGACCACGCGGGCCTTGCTGGCGGTGAACGCCGTGGTGATCGGCCTCGGCGGCGGTCTTGTCTGGCTGTTCGGAAGCTCGGCCATCCATATCGGCGCGTCAGGGCTCGTCTTCGGCTGGTATGGCTTCCTCGTCGCGCGCGGCCTCGTGGATCGCTCCCCGATCACGCTGGGCGCGGCACTGGTGGTCGGTGTCCTCTATGGCTCCCTTCTCTGGGGCGTTTTTCCAGGCCAACCCAGCGTCTCGTGGGAGGCGCATCTCTTCGGCGCCATCGCGGGCGCGGGCGCTGCGTTCCTAATCCGAACGCATGTACATGCGCCGCGCCTCGGCGGCGTCGATCTGGACTGAAGCCGTACGCCAGACGTGGTCGGCCCCAACCGGACCTTCATCATTGACCGTCATGCTGCGTTGCGGAACGTCTTAGCTGACTTTTTTCGCCAGAGGCGTTACGCTCACACTGTCGCGTTTTTGCTTGGGGTGCCGAATTCCCGTCGACAAATCAGCGAGGATTTGCGATCTTCGCACAAAATCGAGACGGTCCGACAGACTAACCCGTTGGGAAAAAGGAAATCGTCGCAAGCACCAAGGGTCTGGAGCATGTCCAACGCAAAGCAGATACTGGCTATGCTCCAGAGCAAGGCGGACGGTGACGACGAGCATTTCTATTCAATTGCGTTGCAGGTTGCCGCCGCAGAGGCCCGGCAAGGGCGTCGTACACTCGCAGAAGACCTGAGGGCCGCTGTAGACAAGGCGCGGGAGAAGGCGGCGTCGGGCCAAACCGTCGCCGTGCCTTTCGCGTCCCCGCGTGGTGATCTTGCCGACTTGATCGAGATGCGCCCGCCGCGCTTCGATCTTGAAAGCGTCGTCATGAACGCCTCGTTGCGTGCGCGGCTGGATGACGTTGTCTTGCAACAGCACAAGCGTGACTGGCTCCGCGAACATGGCAAGACGCCCAACCGGCGTGTTCTCTTCGTCGGACCACCGGGTTCGGGCAAGACGATGTCGGCGGAAGCCTTGGCTGGTGAGTTGCGGTTGCCGTTGTTCGTAATCCGCCTAGAAAGCCTGATCACGCGCTTCATGGGTGAGACTGCCGCCAAGTTGAGGCTCGTTTTTGACGAAACCGCCCGTCACCGGGGGGTATATCTCTTTGACGAATTCGATGCTGTCGGAGGAAATCGAGGCGCGACGAATGACGTTGCCGAGATGCGCCGCGTGTTGAACTCTTTCCTGCAATTCATGGAAGAGCCGAATTCCACGGACAGCGTGATCATTGGCGCAACGAATTATCCAGACCTGCTCGACCCGGCTCTGTTGCGCCGGTTCGATCTGGTTATGGAATTCTGTCCGCCCACTGACGAAGAAATCCGCACGATCATCAAGTTCAATCTGCGGCCAATGAAATTCCCCAACCTGAAGTGGAAGAGCATTCTTGCATCGGCCCAAGGGTTGAGCCAGTCTGAGATTGCCCGCGCAACAGAAGACGCGGTGAAAAGCGCAATCTTGGCTGAGCGGAAGAACGTGACATCGGACGATCTGCTGCGCAGGCTGAATGACAGGCGAGAAATGCGAGAGGCGTTTCGACCTTCGGCAGTGAACAAGTAGTAGATGGCATCCAAGTACTCCTTACCGCATATCAACATCGAAAGCAGACGGGAGCGCGCGGACTTCAAGTCCACCAATGAGCGTTTTCCCGGAAGCCCTCCTCCTCGGGACCGCCAGAAGCATGGCGCAATGCTCCGAGGGCAGTTCTCGCAGGCAGCAAACGACTTTGAGCAAGATCGTCCGCGCGATGAACGGGTATCTCCCGCTGCTGGTGTCTATTTGGAAGTCGAGCTTAGACCGAACGCCAGCCCGGATAGTCTGGAGAGGAAGAAAAGCGATCTGAAACCGGCTTCTGCAAAGCTGGGAGCTGCCGATACTCGGATCGTTGGCCTGTTTGTTCCTGAAGACGCAAAGCCGGTACTTGAAAGCATTCTGGCCGACTACCAGTCGGGCGAACTGACTGAAAAAGGTCAAAACCCGCCATACAAGTCATTCGTTGAACCGATTGAGGCCATCCGAAAGGCCCGTCTCGAAACCTTCTGGACAGATGATCTGGAAGCGCTGCCGCAAGACCCCAACGATACGATCTGGTGGGAGGTGTGGTGCATCAAGTCGGCAGAGAATGCTCTCGATGCTTTGGCTGAAAAGCTCGATGCACGATGCGCTCCGAAGGAACAGCGTTTGGTGTTTCCAGAACACGTGGTTGTTCCCGTTCTTGCCGCGCGCGCTACCATCGAGTTGATGCTATTTGCGCGGTTTTCAATCACAGAACTTCGACGAGCCACGGATACTCCGCATTTCTTCATTGATGACCTAAATCCTGATGAACAGTTTGAATGGACCGACGATCTTGCGGGCCGGATCGAATGGCCCGGTGCAGAGGTTCCAGCGATTTGCCTTTTGGACAGTGGCGTCAATCGTGCGCATAGTTTGATTGAACCAGCTCTTTCACCCGCTGACCTATACAGTATTCGTCCGGAATGGGGGGTAGACGATACTGGTCCGCGTCCTGGCCATGGGACTCAAATGGCTGGGATCGCTCTGCATGGCGACCTCGTGCCGAAGCTAGCTGATAAAAACCAGGTTAAACTGGCCCATAGACTAGAGAGTGTAAAAATCCTTCCGCCTCCGGGAATGGGAAAGCCCGAAGAGCGCTTCTACGGTCCGATCACGAAGTCTGCCGTCAGCCTTGCGGAAATCGGGCGACCAGAACGCGGCCGCGTTTTCTGCATGGCGGTTACCAATGAAGACATCTCAGGGACACAGCCTTCAACATGGAGCGCGGCGCTTGATCAAGAAGCGGCGGGCGTCACAATGGACGACAAAAGGGCACCCAGACGCCTTATTGTTGTTTCCGCAGGTAATGCACCCAACCCGATCATGTTTGACGAGGTGCAACCCTCGGACACTTATCCGATTGAGGACCCGGCACAAGCTTGGAATGTCGTAACCGTCGGTGGCTACACTGACAAAATCCACATTGCCGAACCTGAATTGGCCGACCATTCGCCGCTTGCCGAAGCGGGCGACCTTAGCCCTTTCACGAGGACTTCGACGCTATGGACGACAGGGCGCAATAGGCCGATAAAACCCGACATTGTCATGGAAGCTGGAAACCGCGCTGTGGATGCTTCCCGAACCACCGTTGTCGATACAACCTCTCTTTCGGTCGCAACCTCTGGTCCCGAAGTTGACCGGCGTCCGTTGGTACCGTTTCGTGCTACAAGCGCGGCAACAGCCGAAGCTGCGCGACTGGCGTGCCGCTTGATGGCGGCCAAGCCTGAATACTGGCCGGAGACTATCCGTGCCTTAATGGTCCACGGTGCCGAGTGGACAGAAAAGATGCGATTTGCGCTAGACCCCTTAGGGAAAACCGACGCTGCAAAGCTGTTGCGGCACTTCGGATACGGCGTACCCACGTATGAGCGGGCAATTGCTTCAGCTGAGAACCATCTCGCTCTGGTGGCGCAGTCCGAAATCCAACCCTATGGCGTCTCGGGTTTCAAAGACTGCCACTACTACGACTTGCCCTGGCCGCGACAGGCATTTGAAGCGCTAGGGGATGAGGAGGTCAGACTGAAGATCACCTTGTCATACTTTGTTGATCCAAACCCGGGAGCGTTGGCGTCGCTCGATCCATATCGGTATCAGTCGTTCGGCTTGCGGTTCGACTTGAAACGCCGGATGGAAAGCACTGATGAATTCAAAAAGAGGGTGAATGTCGAAGAGCGAGCAGACCCACGACGCAAGCCCCCCACGCAATCGGACACCGACAATTGGCGCTTTCCTGATGGCACGCCGTCCGGATCGCTGCACTGTAACGAATGGAAAGGGCCAGCCGCGTGGCTCTTGGCGCGAAATATTCTCTGCATAAAGCCGGTCGGTGGTTGGTGGAAGAACCGCGCGGATACTGCCACACGTCAGCAAAAGACACGATATGCGTTGGTGGTGTCAGTCAAGACCGCAAGAGAAGACGTGACCTTGCACACAGATATCAACTCGATCATTTTCGGCACCGTGCCGGTTTCCCAAGATATTGAAATAGGAACATGAATTCTGTCCTGCCTCTCGTCGGCTTCCCACCCTCAGATCGAATGCGTGGAAAAGCAATCTGTGGAATTTGCAGCGGCGTCGCCCCTACATCAATCTTGGTCTGAGCCTTGCGGCCTCCCCAGCTCGGCTTCGCGTGTCGCAGGGGAGAACGGCCCTTCGGTCCGTCGCGCATTCGGCCATGCGGCCTCACCGCGGCGTCGTACCCGGCATCCCGGTTTGCCCGCCTCGCGAGCACGTTCCTCCCTGGCCGCTCCGCCGGATTGCGCTCTGGTCTGTTTTGCGGGGCAAAACGATCCCTCCGCTTCATCCGTCTCCCGCGTCCGGTCGGGCCGTTTGCCTGCTCGGGTCGGGCAAACCTACCGTCAATACACACACACATGAGCGTGGAAGCATATCCTCCGGATGGCCCCCAAATCAGCCCGCGTCAAGGATCGCAAAACTTTTCGGCGAGGACGGGGCCTGTGGCTTGGGGCGGTCCCGTGCGTGAGGGCGCGCATGTGTCAGTTGCTGCACGCGGAAAACTTTTGCGCCCGGCAAGCCGGCGGCTGCGCCGTCCCTGACCCGGGCAGATTCGGAAACCAGGCATTCGGCCATGCCCCCACACTCACGTGGTGGCCTTGCAACCGAACACTGGAGACCAGACATGGCTTACGACACCGCAAACACCTACGAGACCATCGAGCTTTTCGGACTGACCGAGAAGGACGCGCAGCTGCCGATCCCCGAGGATCACATCCTGACCGACCACATCATCCGCGAGAGCTTCGAGGCTTTGCTCGGGCAGCTGCGCGGGACCGGCCTCGAAGCGGAAATCGAACCGCTGGCCCATGGGCTCGCGACGATCCTGCAGCGCCGCAAGGTGGCACTCGGCAAGGAGGTCGATCGCACCGCCGACAAGATCGGCGCGCTGGCAAAATCCCACGACGGATCGGAGATCGCCGAGACCGCGCTCGAAGAGGCGCAGGCCCGCTTTCTGCAGCTGCGCGAGATCGTCGGCGCAATCGAGGTGATGAGCGAGGCCGCAGCGGAATGCTACGAGATCGAGACGGGCCACGCCTTCATCCCGGCAGCCGGATCGCGCGCAAGCGTCCGGGCGCAGGAGACCGGGGCGGTCTTCGAGGCGCGGCAGCTCCTGGAGCAGCACGACCGCGAGACTGCCGAGAAATCGAAAGTCGAGGGGGTGCCCCTGATCGTCTCGGGCGCCACCGACTGGACCGATGTCGATGTGATCTTCAACACGCTCGACAAGGTTCGCGAGCGGATCAAGCAGAACCGCAACCAGGAGATCTTCCTCTGCCACAAGGGTGGCAAGCACGGGGCCGAGATGATCGCAGCCCGGTGGGCGCGCGCGCGAGGTGTCGCGCAAGCGCGCTTCGATCCGCGCTGGTCCGCGCATGGGCGGGCGGCACCGTTCAAGTGCAACGACGAGATGCTGGACGACAAGTTCGCGGCGACGGGGGTTGTTCTCTTCGGCGGCAACGGGGTCGCGCTGAACCTCGGGCAGAAGGCCGAAGCGAAAGGCTTGACGGTCATGCGGGTTGCGGACCCGGCAAAGAAAACTGCGGAGACGTGAGTTGAGAGGGTCGCCTTCGGGCGGCCCTTTCGTTGTTTCTCATGCGCGTGGCGGGGCCCAAATTGCTTTGCCTAGCATTTTCCTGTTTTGATAGGTATATGTGTGCCAAGCAAAACTTGGAAATGATTGGCATGACTCCACTCAGCAGCATCGCGATGAGCGCCTATACCGACCTGGTGCGTCTTCTGAAGGATGACGCCTTGTCCGGTGTCGAAGGCAAGCCCACGCTCAAGGAGCGTGGGGATAAGGCCTATTGGTATGCCGCGCGCCGTGTCGGGACGGAGATGCGGTTCATCTATATCGGCGAAGACAGCGACGAGACGCGCGCGCGCATCGACCGGATCGAAGAGCTGCGCGCAACGGCCAAGGATCGGCAGGCGGAACGGTCGCGGCTTGTTCGGCTCTTGCGTGCGGAAGGCATGACGCCCATCGACCGGGCGACCGGTTCCATCCTGTCGGCCATGGCCGCAGCCGGAACCTTCCGTTTGGGTGGCACCATCGTTGGAACCAATGCATTTCGCCTCTATGAAGGCGAGCTTGGTATCCGTCTGCCAATTGGCGGTATGGCCAATACTGGCGACATCGACATCGCGCAGTTCGAGAAGCTCAGCGTTGCGTTGCAGGATCAGGTCGACCCGGGTCTGGCCGAGACGTTCTCAGCGCTCAAATTCGATCCTCTGCCAGCTCTTGACCAAGGTCGGACATGGCGATGGGCCCAGGGTGGCAGCGGCCAGTTGGTCGAGTTTCTCACACCGGCGTTCGGAGATGAGACCATCCGTGATCTGCCAGCCTTGGGCGTGAGCGCCCAAGGATTGAACTATCTCAACTTCCTGATCGCTGAGCCGATCCACGCGGCGGCGATCTATAGATCCGGCGTTCTGGTGCAGGTGCCCCGCCCGGAACGCTATGCGATCCACAAACTGATCATTGCCGACCGGCGCCGCGATGGGGCAGGGAGCCTGAAATCCGCGAAGGACCGCGAGCAGGCGGCTTTCCTTATCGAAGCGATGGCCGAGGACCGGCCCGATGATCTGGCTCGGGCCTATGCCACCGCAATGGAGGTTGGGCCGCGCTGGCGGGAACACATCGGCAACTCGCTGAAGCGAATGCCTGATACCAGGGGGATGCTCGACAGCTTGGGCGCGTGATGGCCATAACCGGGTCGCGCTTGGCGCGGCCCTTTCGTCATGTCTCACGGCGCGTGCTATCGGTCACACTTGATCAGCAGCTTACGGCGTCCAGTACCGTTATCCCTCTACCCGGTCCGTCAGAGTGCGGTCCATCCGCATCGGTATGGGCTCGGGATGGTGCGCACCTCACGCACATCCTTAACAGCACAAGACGCGAGAGATCGAGACGTCGCACATGAGGCTGAAGACCTGCACTTCCCTCGGGGCGTGTTTCGGAACATCGCATCCACGCGGGCGGGCTCCGTCAGCACCCCGGCCAGGCTCGGCGGGACGCGGACGCGGATGGTGGCGGCTGTGTGATGGCAAGGGTCATCCGGATCACTCCTTTTTGCTCATAGATGTGGATCGCACGGGGTCGGCCCAATCGTGCCCTGCGCTTCGCTTTGGCAAGCACAAATACGGCTTCCACTGCGGGGCCGCGGACCCTCCGCATTTGCGCTTGCGACCGGGCCTCTTGCCCCCGTGCCGGGTGATCCCCATCGCAACAAGGAGTAACCCAAATGACCAACCACTACGTCGCCACCGTCCCCGTCAAGTTCACCGACACCGATGGCCAGGAGCGCACCCATTTTCAGCGCGTTGGCGCGATGTTCCGCAACATCCGCAACGGGGACGGCTCGGAGTTCTTCAGCCTCAAGCTCGACTTCCCGGTCGCGGTCTCGGAGCTGGTGATGTTCCCACCGAGCGCGAAAGATCCCCAGGACTAAATCCTCTGACGAGGACGGGCCGCCCCGGGACGATCTTGGGGCGGCCCGATCCCTGTTCCAGGTATGCCGTCACCGGCGCGGGTGATCGCCTACAGCGACCTCCTCTTGGTGCCGGGCGCTGCGCGGTCAAGGGGCGCACGCCCCCCGGTATGATCAGGCCGCGACAGACCGGCCAGTCAGCTTCAAGGGGGCCATCCACAAAAACAGGCAGGCCAGGGCCTCCCGGTTTTTGCGGCAGAGATTTGGCAGGCCAAATCTGGCCTTCCTTGACCCTGCCTGTCCGCCCTGTCGGTGGGGTTTGCGCCCGCCCGCGGTTCCGTCCGAACACATGCGTGTTCGGCCAGACCCTCGGGCGGTGCTGGGGAAGGGGACCCATTGGACAGGTGGGTCGCCCGGTGGTGAGGGCGGCAGAGCCGCGTCCCTGCGGGCCGCGGGGGGAAGCGGACACCAAGGCTGCCTGAGCCTGAGCGCGACGTAAGTATATAATTGACAGCGTGGTATATTATCGTAAGGTAGGGGCAGCCTTGGTGGAAGGTGGCAGGAAATAGGGGGTCTTTCTTCGCATGTCGCGCTCAAAACGTCTCACCGATGCGGACCGCATGGAGATCGTTCGCGAGGCTGCGGAAGGTGTGACCACATCGACCCTGGCGGAGCGGTACGGCGTTTCGGTGCGGGCAATTCAGTACACGCTCAAAGCCGATGCCGAGCGCCAGACAGATGCCGCGATCCCGGTCTCCGCGGTCAGTGTGAAGGTCACGGCTGCGGAGCTTGAGGCGCTCGACGCGGTGTTGGCGAAGGCGGGGATCGAGAGCCGGGCAGAGGGGCTGCGGCGGCTCATTCAAGCGGCAGGCGGGGTGTTCGTTCCGGACGCGCAGATGGCAACTGAGATGGCGCGCTACAGGGCCTCGCTGCATGAGGTCGGCAATGGGGTCGCGCAGATCGCGAAGCAGATGACGCGGGCCAACCGGATGGGGCAGGGGGCCGTGGGGGGCACGGGTGCCGAGTTCTCCGAATTGCGCCTCGCGCAGATGCGCGGGCTGGCGCGGTTCATCCTGGACTCCGCCGACGAGATCGATCTGCTCCTGCGCCGCCGTCGCGACGCGATGCAGCTCGAGGCCACGGCCGCTCTGAGGGAGTTTGCCCATGCGGCTGAATGATGCTGTTGATGCCGTTACAGGCGAGGTCTTCCGGGACGGATGGAGCCGGATCCGGGGCTCGATGCAAGGGCTGCATGTGGCCAAGCAGAGCCAGCTTGTGCGCGCTGCAGCCGGGCATCGGCCGGCGGTCTTCAAGGCGATCAGGGGCGGTGGCACGCACACCAAATCGCAGCTGATGAATCAGCTCGATTATCTCACCACCAAGTCCACCCATATCGTGGATTCGAGCGGGTTTCTGGACGGCAAGGCTAAGCTCGAGGCGGGTGACATCAAGGACCTCACCGAGCGCTTTGCCAAGCGGTGGGATGCGGGCTTCAAGCCCAAGCTCGGGCAGACCACCCACATGCTCATGTCTTTCCCCATCGGCACGCGCGGTGAGGATGTGCGCGATATCGCAACGGATGTGGCCGAGCGGTTCTTCCAGACCGACGCGGGGCATTTCGACTACATCATCGCGGTGCATGAGGACCGCGATCATCCCCATGCGCATCTGGTGCTGAACCGCCGCTCGCAGGAAGGCGAGTTCTTCTTTCTGGGGCGCAACCACCGCTTCAACTATGACGACTTCCGCCTCGCCATGGTCGAGGAGGCCGAGAAGTATGGCGTGCGCCTGGAAGCCACGTGCCGGGTGGATCGCGGGGTTGTGCATTACCCGGCCCGGACCAGCGAGGTCTACGCGGCGAAAGAAGAGGGGCGCGCGCCCTGCGAGCGCGAGCGCGTGGGGGCCGACCTGACGCGGACGCTAGCGGAGATCGCCAACACCAGAACTGTCTACCACGCGCTTGCCGCGGAGGCTTCGCGAGAAGCCCGCGAAGATATCGCGGCGGCGCTCTTCCGCGCGGGCGAGGTGCTGGCACGCGGCGGGCAGGTGGACCGAACAGGAGATGTGTACATGGCCGAGGATCAGAGCTTTGAGGATCTCAGAAGCCTCTATGCGGAGAAGCTCGCACGGGTGCAGGGCATGATTGCCGAGAAGTCCGACGCGGAACGTCCCGTGCTGGAAAAGCGCCTCATCGAGATCCAGGCGCAGGTCCAGCACATGCAGCCGCTCGGATTGCGTTCGAGCACGCTGTCTGCGGCACCGTCGGAAGGTGGAGTATATTCCGAGGCGAACATCCAAGAGAGCCAGTTGGAGCGTCTTTCCGAGCCGCGCTTGCGGTCGCGGATCGACGCGGCGCTGCGCGGCACCGGGATCAGCGCATCGGAAGTGGTCGCCCGGATCGAGACCGGGGCCTCCAATGCAGCACTCGAGCATCAATGGATCGCTGATGATCTCTCCAAGGTGGCAGAGGCACGCGATCTGAACCTCGAACGCCGCGCCGATCTGGAACAGGCGCGCGACATTCTCAACGATGTGCATGTCGAACTTGGCACGCTCTTGGAGCGGGAGAACGTGCTGCGCCGGGATGGTGTCATGGAAGCGGAAGCGGTCAGCGAGCGGTTCCATTATCACCGGGACGCGGTCCAGGCGATGGAAGGGACAATCCGTCAGGAGATGCGGGCCGAGGGCCTGACAGCGCAGCAGATCGAGGACCGGGACTGGGAGGTTGTCTCGCGGGCAGAGCGCCGGATCGAGGCGGAGCAGCGCGCGTATCTCGAGGCACACCCGGACCTGCTCGCACGCCCCGGCGATGTGATCGACCGGTCCGAGCCCTATAGGGAGACCATAACCGATGCGGCCCGCGCCAGTGAGATCACCCGCGAGGTCGACCGGATCATGGAGGCACGCGGTGTCCGCACGCCTGTTGCAGATGCTGTCGCGGATGACTTGCGCGCGCGCTATCCGGACATGCCGTCCCACCTCGCCCACGGGCTTGGCGCGACCTATGCGGCCGTCGTCGAGATACGTGACACGGAGGCCATCAATCAGGTTCGCCGCGACAACGAGTTGCGCGAGGGGCTTGGGGTTGGCACGCGTGACGAACGTCTAGCCACCCGCGGTGAAACTGCGCCGCAGTCTGACCGTGCCGACCGCCTTGCAGACGAGATTACGCGTGCTCTGGAACATGAGCGGGCGGGGGAGTTGTCCGCGCCCTTCGACACCGAGGCGGAGCGGGACGCATTTCGCGACGAGATCGCGCGGGTGCTTGATGACCGTCAACTTGAGCGGCTCACATCCGGCGATGCCGATGCGCTGGACAAGGTTCTCGAGGACCGCCTCGACCGGCTCTATGTCGCCAAGGTCTATCTGCAATCGGATGCCGCGACGGCCAACACGGACGCCTTGCGCCAGGTGGTCGATGAACTTGCCGACACTGAATATGAAAAACACCGCACCGCTGACATGGATGGCGAAACTGAGCGGGGTCAGGTCCATTGAGCGCCGCCATGGGCAAAGCCCGGATCGCCACCGGCGTTTTTCTGGTAACGCTGGTTACCGCCGCCATAGGCTACACCATCGCCTCGGCGGTGCTGACCTACCAGGATCTCGGCTTCGGGGCCGAGATCGACTTTGCCTATATCGCGCAGAACTACATGGCGATCCTCGATCGCCGCCCGGAGGACGCGCAACTTATTCACCTGATCATCGGCAGCTTTGCCGCCGCCGGCCTGATGCTGAGCCTCGCCCTGTCAGGGTCCGCCCTGACACGCTTTGGCAAGACCCATTGGCAGAGCGCGGGGGAGATGAAAGCCAACGGGTTTTTCGGGGCGCCTGGGACCGGGTTCATCCTCGGCAAACTCGGCGCTCCAAAATCCCGCGCGAAATACATCTGCTCGAAGGTTTTTCCGCACGCGCTGATCGTGGCGCCCACCGGTCGGGGCAAGACCACGGGCTTCGTCATCCCGAACCTGCTGACCTGGCAAGGCTCCGCTGTGACGCTCGATGTAAAGGGCGAGTGTTTCGAGGCCACGGCTCGGCACCGCGCAGCCCAGGGCGACAAAGTCTATCGCTTCGCCCCCACCGATTGGGAAGGCAGGCGTACCCATCGCTACAACCCGCTCTTGCGTATCTCCGAACTGGACGACCCCGCGCGCCAGCAGATGGAATTGCAGCTCCTTGCGACGCTCTTCCTGCAAAATGACAATGACCGGGTGCAGGGGCTTCTAAAAGGCGGGATCGACCTTTTCGTTGCGGCAGGCCTTCTCGCATTCCAAAGGGGGCGCCCGACGTTGGGCGAGATCTATCGCATCGCCGCGTCAGGCGGGAATAAGCAGAAGGAATACTTCGCGCGAGGTCACGAAGTGAACAATAGGGCGGCCAAGCTGATCTTCACGCGGCTGGCCTCGACCAATAATGACACGCTGACCTCCTACGTCTCGCTTCTGATGACCTCGGGGCTCGATCAATGGCAGAACCCCGCAATCGATGAGGCGACGGCTGTCTCGGATTTTGATTTCCGGACGATCCGCAAGAAACCCTTCTCGGTCTATCTCGTGGTCCAGCCGCTGATGGTGAAGCCGCTCGCGCCGCTGATCCGCCTCTTCTTCTCCGATCTTCTGTCGGCCATGCAGGAAAAGGACCCCGGGCCGGATGAACCCTGGCCCGTGATGATCATGCTCGACGAGTTCAACCGTTTGGGCAAGATGCCCATCGTGGTCGAGAGTATCGAGACCCTGCGCACCTATCGCGGTCATTTGGCCGTGGTCACGCAAACGATCCCCGCCCTCGATGAAATCTATGGCGAGAACACCCGCCGCGCCTTGCAGGGGAATGCGGGCGTGAAGCTCTACCTCACGCCCTCTGACGAAAAAACCGTCGAGGAGCTGAGCAAGGCGGTTGGCAAGACCACGAAGACCGTGGTTACGCGCTCGCAGTCCATCGGCAAGAACCCCTTCGAGGGCCGTAGCCAATCCACACGGACCGAAGAAAGCTCCTTGCTCCCTGAAGACGAGGCGCGCCGCCTGCCGCTCGATGAGATCGTCATGGTGATCGATGCGCAAATGCCGGTCCGCGCAAAACGGATCCAGTATTTTGACGATCGGCTCTTCAAGGCGATCCACGCGGCTCAGACAGGGGAGTTGCCGTTTCCGGAGCCGGGGGGAGGGGGGTCGCAAGGAAACCTGCCGTTGAGTATGCGCGCCATGCCGATGACGCCGCCGCCGGACGGGCCCCGTGGATCTGAAGCCGATGTGGTGGCCGCACGCCAGGCTGCCGATGGCCAATCGTCAGAGCAAACCCATGTCGCCTCAAAGAAGACCGCGCCCGTCGTTCAGGCCGTCGTCGCCGAGGCACAGCGCCAGATTGAGATGGATTTTGGGGACCAGGTCGCGGATGCCGAGGCGGCGGGCGTAGGCGATGAGGCGCGGATGCGCTCCGCTGTGGATGGTTTGGACGAGCTACAGACGACCTTGAACGATGGCCACTGAAGCGGTTTGACGTTTCTTCGGGCGAGATGTTCTAAAGGGAACGGCGGAAAGCGGTCATGTTTCGGCCTCCTCGAGCTGTGCCACTTAAATGATTGGTGGAGCTACTCTTCCTGCTCAATGAGCGCTGATAACCGTGTAACGAAATAAGCGTTCACGAGTTCGATTGCCTCGTGGACAGAGAATTGGAAATGCTCGTCGAGATAGTCACCAGAGATAGCAAGTGGCGGTGGTAATGAAAGAAGGCCGTAGTAAAAGATGACGTGAGCATTGCTTGTCTCCGACGAGAGCCCGATCCCGCGGCCGTAATCGGTGAGAAGCATTTGGGTACGAACGAGCTCTTCGTGAATAAGGCGCCGCTTTCCGCCGTCGTATGAACCGTTGCCGCGTTTGACATTGTAGGCGTTAAGGGAGCGACTTGCATCGTCGAATACCAAGATGTCAACGCGCACGGAGCGTTCGCGATCTCCATACGGAAGGTGCACCTCTAACAAGGAGTCTAGCCGTTCGGCGATGCGGACCTCCCGGAGTGTGTCATGTGAAAGCTTGAAGTCGTCCTCTGTCCAAACGCGCAATCTGGCGCAGTCCTTAAGCCGCTCAAGCAGGGCCCTTTGAAGGATGGTGCCATGTCTCTTGTAAGCTGAGCTGATGATCGAGGTCGCACGGGAGTACTTCCTACCTGCGATGGGATCTTCCCGGAAGCGGGTTGCACCTAGCCTGTCAATTGTTTCGTCTACTGTCGGGCGCATGCGCTCGAGGTAGTCTTCGAGTTCCGAAGTCGAGGGAGCTGGAGTGCCTGCAGTCAAGTCTTCTTCCTTCGCTTGTGTTCAACCTGAGGCCTCCATATCGTACGGAGATATTGACAGAATATCCTGAGATTAATGGGGAATCAGTGTAATGGCGAGCATCGATGCGAACGATCCGCGGTCAGCGAGCGAATTCAATCTCGAGCCCGATCCGCGCGTATTGCCGATGCTTGGCGAGATCAACATCGATCAGTGGCGCTGCGTTGCGGAACTAGTCGACAACGCAGTTGACGGCTTTTTGAAAGAAGGGCGGGCTGGAAACTCGGTCGCTGGTGCGAAGGTCGATGTCCACTTGCCGCAGGCGGACTCATCGGGAGCGACACTTCGGATCATCGATAATGGTCCCGGCATGACACCAGATATGCTGGAGCGCGCCGTACGCGCCGGTTGGTCAGGCAATAATCCAATCGATAGCCTTGGGTTGTTTGGCATGGGGTTCAACATTGCCACGGCCCGTCTTGGTTCGGTCACCGAAGTTTGGACTACGCGTAAGGGCGAGCGAGAGTGGCACGGCCTCCTGATCGATTTCGACAAGTTGCGTCTTCAGCGTCACTTTCGGACGCCGCGTTTGTCACGCGCAAAGGCCGATCCCGATCAACATGGTACCGAGATTACGATCAAGCAACTCAAGCCGGAGCAAAGAAAATGGCTCGCAAAAAACGCGAATCAAACGGCAATTCGCAAACGGCTCTCGCAAGCGTACTCTTCGATGCTTCGGCCGAACGGAATTCCAATAAGTTTCGAGCTTTATGTGAACCACAAGCGCGTCGAGGCGCGACGTCACTGCCTGTGGAATGAAGATCGTACTGTTCCCGGGCCAGGCGGAACGAATATTCCAGCGGTTATCAGCATCAATCATGAACTCGCAGCCCGATTGTACTGCATCAATTGCATGAGTTGGCTCGTAGATGCCGAGGTGGGCGGTACATGTCCGAATTGCGAGACTGCGGAGTCTGTAGTCGAACGTAAACGCAAGGTTACGGGGTGGCTGGGAATTCAGAGGTATCTCGACCAGTCCGAGTTTGGTATCGACTTTGTTCGCAATGGGCGAAAAATTGAGATTGGGAACAAGGACCTTTTTTCCTGGAGCGATGGGGAAAATGAAGAACGGGAGTACCCGATTGATGATCAGCGAAACCGTGGTCGCATAGTTGGTGAGGTTCACATTGATCATTGCCGGGTCAGCTATGCTAAGGATCGTTTTGATCGCGCTGACCCGACATGGGATGAAATGTATAGAGTCATCCGAGGAGAGGGGCCGCTCCGCCCTGAAAAAGCTAAAGATCTTGGCTATGGCCCAAATGAGTCACCTCTCTTTCGACTTTTCAAAGCTTTCCGACGGACGAGTCCTCATTCCAAGACCGCAGGCGCCTACGGTCGAATTTTAATCGTCAAGGACAACGCTCGCGCCGTCGAAATGGTCAATGCCTTCCACGATGGCAATCCTGACTATCAGGACGACAGCAAATGGTGGGAGCTAGTTGAGGCCGCTGACCGTGAGTTACTCTACGGCGCCGGCGGTCGAGCAACTGGGGGCAAGGAACCGTCAACTGGTGGCGATGGACAACTTCCGCCAGGCCTCCTCGGCGGCGCAACATCCGGCGGCGATACGCCTGATCCGGATCCGGCAACGCCTCCCGAGCCAGAGAAACCCGCGGCACCGGAGCGTCGCGAAGCGCCGCTCCTAAGTCGCCGGTATCAACATGGCGGTACTGGTATGAGATGGAATGTCGTAGCATATGAGGTCGACTCCAAGGACCCCGATTTAGCGGCAGATGCTCCGTGGGCCATGATTATGGGTGACGTGACGACCAAGACCCATCATTTTCTTTTTAACCCTGCACACAAAGCCTTTGAGTCAATCACAATGACGCCAAGGGACGCGCTCCTTGCGCATCTCGCTTATATGACTGCGGACCAGACTCGCAATTCTAGCCAAGAGCCCGACTTTGCTCAATTGTTCGCGGATTTCCGGGATGCATACGGCGAAGAAACGGCTCTTGACCTAAAGGCATTGCCCAATAGTGCCACGTCGGTTTTAGTTGATGTGGCTCGTTGTCTTGTTTCGGTTTGTCCCGAGGAGGAACGCGCTTCTCTCTTCAACGACTTAGGCGTGGATGAGCAGACTGCGGTTATGCGCTCTTTGGCAGCAAAAAAAATCAAACCTTCCGAGGCCACGGTGAATGGTAGTTTCCTTCTTTCTGGGCCACTCGAAATTGTTCGGATTGCCGTTGAGAAGCGACCGGACCTCTGCTTCGACGGCAAGCTCTGGGATTCCCCTTACGCTGACCTTGATTACGGAGACTCGCAAATCACCGCCGAAGCACGCGCTGGTGTCTTGTCGCGTTATCTTGCCTTGATTGACGACGCTGTTTGGCTCTCCAAGCAAGACAGCGGAGATCTCGCCAGCAGTTCACGTAGTGAGGTCATAAGGGCTGTAATGTCTCTGGAGCTATTGAAGCCAGATGTTGAGATCTCTGTATGAAGCATTTTCTTGACGACAGGCGGCTCTTACGTGGTCCTTGGCAAGCGTTTGAGCGCGATGTTGCAAGAATTTTGATGCATGCAGGCTTCGATGATGTGCGCGTGGTTGGCGGTTCGGGTGACAAAGGCGCAGATGTCATTGGCGTGAAAAACGGCGAGATATGGGTTGTGCAGTGCAAACACACTACGACCGCCCCGCCGACAAAGCATGCGGTCCAAGAAGTTGTCGACGCCGGAACATACTATGGTGCCAACCGTATGCTACTGGCGACTTCACGGGCGGTTGGTGGTGGAGTCTTAGCCGAAATAGAACGTTTCCGCCGGATAGGGATCAAGGTCGAATTACTAGATCCAGCTCGTCTTGCTCACCTTGCTCAAGAAGTCTCTGAGTACGCTAAATCGAGAAGGGATCTAAGGCCATATCAGCAAGAGGCAGCCGATAGATTTCGAGAAGGCCTCACGGACACAGGTCGCGCTCAAGTCGTGCTTGCAACTGGTTTAGGCAAGACCGTGGTAATGGCGGAAGTTGTCGCGGATCTCTATCGTGATGGCCTCATTCGCGAAAACCGGGTGCTCGTTCTCGCCGATAAACGTGAGCTCATTAGACAGCTACAATTCGGATTTTGGCATCAGCTGCCTAAGTGGGTTCCAACGCATATGCTATCGGGCGATGAGACACCATCTTTTTACGACGGAATCACTTTCGCGACGGTGCAAAGCATCATTGGACGTGTCGATGATCTACCAAGTTTTGGCTTGGTGCTTGTCGATGAGGCACATCATATCGGATCCGCTAGTTTTCGGCGTGCGCTCGCTGCTCTTGAGCCACCTATGGTCGGTGGAGCAACGGCAACGCCGTGGCGCGGCGACGGTTTCGACATTGATGAGCTGTTGGGCAAGCCGCTTGTTCGGCTCGGTATCTCAGACGGCTTGAGGCAGAAATACCTTTGCGAGGTCGATTATCGACTGCTAGCAGACAACGTCGACTGGGAGTTCGTACAGGAAATCTCTTCACACAACTATTCTCTAAACCAACTGAACAAGAAGCTTCTGATGCCAACTCGCGACGATGAGGCGGCCAGGCACATCGTCGAGGCTTTCCGCAGCGAGAAGCGGCGGGGTGGGATCGTATTCTCTCCAACGGTTGATCACGCGGAGAGTTTCGCGGGCACGCTTCGTGGTTACGGATTGCGCGCTGAGTCTATTTCGTCAAGGCAAGAAGCCCGCGAGCGCGATCGGCTCATGGCGATGTTCCGACGAGGGGACATTGATGTACTCTCCAGCGTCGACTTGTTCAACGAAGGTGTCGACGTTCCCGATGTCGATCTAATCGTCTTCATGCGCGCGACACATAGCCGTCGGATCTTTGTTCAGCAGCTTGGCCGAGGGCTCCGCCTGAGTCATGGCAAAGACAAGGTAATCGTGATGGATTTCGTGACGGATCTGCGTCGAGTGGCGGAAGTTATCGAATTAGAGAAGGCGGCTGCGGGTCCAATCGAACGGTTGCCTCTCGGACACAATCTCATCAATTTTCGCGATGCTTCGGCAGGAAATTTCATGCTCGAATGGATGAAGGATCAGGCCGATTTGATCTTACGCGAGGGTGACGCACAACTGGAAGTTCCGCAGTTTGAGTTTCCACCCGCGCCTCAGCCGGGGGGTGTGCAATGAGGGTACCAGTGAGCGTTCGAAACGAGATCAAGGAACACCTTTGGGCGGAAGCTGATCGGCTCAACTGGTCGGCGCTCTCGGCTTCCGATAAGTCGCGTTACTATTCGGTGTGGACCGAGACGGAGAGTGTTGGCGGAAGGTTGGGTCAGTATATGGATCCGCGAAAAGTTCGCGTTTATATCAAGGATACGCTCCTTAAATCCTACACTAGAGAGTCCTCTGCCAACCCAGCGCGCGTGTTCCGGGTGCTCGGGATTGACGAGGGTGCAGAGGTCAGCGCGACCTTTATTAAACCGCACGGCTGCCTTCTCCCCGACGGGCGCCAGATCGCTTGGAGCAAGGCAGCTGACTGGAAGGTAACGTTGATGGCCCTTCATGAGCGTGCTTTCGGGAATAGTGAGCCTTTTGCAGCTGTGCTGACTGAATCTTCAGCAAAATTCGGAATGGAAACTCAGCGTGCTGTTGTCGAGTGTGCGGCCGAAAAAATCGGGATCAAACGTCTGGTTTGGTTGGACTAGTCAATTTGATCTCGGCAGTTCAGAGTTGCGGCCCTCTGATTTGGGCAGCATAGAGATAACAATGGATACGCTAACGCCAGAACAACGGAGCGAGCGCATGAGCCGTGTCCGCAACCGTGACACCAAGCCGGAGCTGCTGGTGCGCCGTCTAGTGCATGGTATGGGCTATCGCTACAGGCTTCATCGCAGTGAGCTGCCCGGTAAGCCCGATCTCGTCTTTCCAGCTCGAAGAAAGGTAATCTTCGTACACGGCTGTTTTTGGCACCGACATCCAGACCCGACGTGCTCGCTGGCGAGACTCCCGAAATCCAAGCTGGACTTTTGGGGTCCGAAGCTGGAAACAAATAGGAAACGGGACGAGAGTAATCTCGCCCTGCTCGCGGAACTTGGATGGAAAATCCTGGAAGTCTGGGAATGCCAGACAAAGAACCGGGAGGATTTGCAGACAAGGGTCGGGGAGTTTTTGGGATGATGCGATCGGTCGAGCTCTTCGTTGGTGCTGGCGGGCTTGGGATCGGCGTTAGTCAGGCGGGCTTCCGACCTGCCGCAGTCATGGACTGGGACAGATGGGCGTGTGACACCCTCCGCGAGAACAAGGATCGCGGTCTAGACCCAATCGTGCATTGGCCGATCCATGAGGGTGATGTGCGGCAGTATGATTTCGGGGGGGTGAACGACCGCATCGACTTGGTGACGGGCGGTCCGCCCTGCCAGCCATTTTCGATGGGTGGACGCCACCGCGCCTTCCTCGACAGCAGGGATATGTTCCCGCAGGCGATCCGCGCGGTACGCGAGCTTCGACCAAGAGCTTTCATCTTTGAAAACGTGAAGGGGCTCACACGCAGTAGCTTCGCAAACTACCTAGAGTACATCAGACTTCAGCTGACCTATCCTAACCTTGTCGCCAAGCGGGATGAGGAATGGTTGACCCACCTGGCTCGCCTCGAGGACTACCACACCAAGGGAACTGAGAAGGACCTGCACTATCGCGTGGTCATGCGAGTTATGAATTCAGCCAACTATGGTGTGCCACAGCGTCGCGAGCGTATTTTCCTTGTCGGCTTCCGAGCGGACACTGAGATAGAGTGGCACTTTCCGCAGCCGACCCACTCACGCGATGCATTGCTATGGTCGCAGTGGCGCGACGGCGTCTACTGGGATCTACATCGCGTCGCTACCAAGAATCGGCCGGATGGAGGCGCGGCAAGGCTTCGGGCCTTGAAGATACCTGACCGGCCTTTGGAAGAGCCTTGGCTGACCGTGCGCGACGCGATTTCCGATCTTCCTGACCCTGAACACGCGGCCGGCACGGCATCGGGCTTTCATGACCACCGGTTCCAGCCCGGTGCACGCTCCTATACGGGACACACGGGCAGCCCCCTAGATGAGCCCGCCAAAACGCTTAAGGCGGGCGTACACGGGGTACCGGGCGGCGAAAACATGCTACGCCGGCCGGACGGCTCTGTCCGCTATTTCACAGTGCGCGAGAGTGCGCGGTTGCAGACCTTTCCTGACGACATGGTGTTCCATGGTTCTTGGACGGAAACGATGAGGCAGCTTGGCAACGCGGTGCCCTGCCAATTGGCACATATCATCGCCTCGGGCGTTCGTGAGAAGCTAGAGACGGATCAAATCAGCACGCTTTGAGCGTAGACGAATACAAAACTATTGCGACTGCCGATGGCTCGTTCCGAAATAACTAGGAGCAGCATCTCCGACATCGGCTGAGCGGCAATTTTGGATCGTCACCGCCGCCCCAGCCTTCCAAGACGTGCCAGTTGCGCAAGCATCTGGGACCCGGCCCCCGGTGACCCTGTGCCGCTTGTTTGACCTGTCTGACCCATCCCCTGCCTTACGGGCATCGGCTGCACACCAAAGAACTGCCGCGCTCTAAGGGCTGCATACTCCGCGCCACTCGCCCCGCCGATCAAGTAGCGATTGTAGGCCTGTTGGCTGCCCATTGCAGCGCGGGCGAAGCTGTAGCCGCCACCAAGGCCACCGGAGAGGGCGGGCATCATGATATTTCCCGAGATCGCACGGACGATGAAGGGTGTGGCGATGATGAAGCCCTTGGCCATGAGCACCATCATGAAGAAGGGGATGAGCGCGCCGATGTTTGAGGCGCCTTCCGGGTCGCCAAGCTCGCCGATGAGTGCGGCGGAAACGCCGGTGATTGTCGCGAACACGCCGGCCACGACGATCGGGTAAAGCGCGAAGGAGACCAGGGCGGACAGCCAGCGTGCAAAATAGTCCTTGGTCACCTCGAAGAGGGTTAGGAAGATCATGACCGGGGCAATCCCGATCAGAAGAGCGATCATCAGTCGAGAAGCCACGAGGATGAAGGCGGCCAGCCCGCCGAGGATCGAGAGCAGAAGCACACCGACGATGTCGAGCATGGCGCCGGCCATCCAGTTCAACTCGGAACCAGCGGCGTTCAAATAGTCCCCCAACTCGGCGATCAACCGGTCGAATTCTTCCGCGAACGTGCCAGAGGGCCCCGGGGTACCGCCACCGACCGAGGCGACAAGCGCACCCGCAATGCTGTCGATCCCCGCCAGGATTGCGGCGGAAAGCGCGTTGAACTGCACCCAGTTGGTCGCGAATATCCCGATCAGTCCGATCTTGACCGCGAGCCAGAAGGCCGTGCGTCCGTCCATCGCCTTGTACTGGTAGATCATGTTCAGGAAGACGAGGATCACCACGAGCGTTGTTCCCAGCACCAGAAGTGTGCCCACCGTTGCCGCAACCGATCCGAACTGGGTTTCTGCGGCGGTGTCGAGATAGCCCTGGGAGGTTTCAACGAAATAGGTGACGACGCTCATACCGGGGCTGCCTCACCAATTGCCCGCGGCTTCGCAGATGGCTTTGGCTTCGAGGCGAACTTCGTTGGCGCGCCGATTGTAGGCGTCGGATGCTTCCAGCATTTCCCATCGTTCGTCACTCGCGTGCACCTCGCGAAACACCGCCTCGGCTGCGTCCCAAGATGGGAAGCGGGTCTCGCAATCGCAGTTGCCGCTCTCAACGACGCGCTCGAGGTTTTGGGCGCGGTAGATGTCCTGGACCAATACGCGCTGATAGGCTTGGCGCAGGGGGATTTCTTGCATCCAGACGGGCTCGGCGGGCCGGTCCGGACAGACGTTGAAGCTGCGATCGAGGGTCGGCACCAGATTGCGCTCAGCGAAGCCGGGTGCCGATGTCAGGCCCAGAACCAGCGCAGTCACTACGAGGGTACAGCCCGCCTGCCTCATGCTGTCGCTCCGACGGGTGTGGTCTCACGCTTCAGGAAGACTGTGTGTCCCACGTTGGCGAATTCTGAGGAGCTGATCGAGACGACCTCCCAGCCTTCTGCACCTTTGGCATTCAGGCTGGCCTGCATGTCGGCAAGGCTGGTCTTACGGGTCATGGGAAAGGACAAGATATCGTATTCAAAGGTCTTCATTGGGAAGCTCCGATCTGGTCTGCGCCGGGGAGGTAAAATTCGGTGATGCCGCGCCGGCCGTCGTGGCGACCGGCCTGGATGATCACATCGATGGAATTTTCGATGTACTGGATCATGTCGGCATAGGTCATAGGGATTTCGGTCTTGAGTGCCGCGATCGCGAGCCGCTGCACGGCGAGTTGCGGTGTTTCGGCGTGCAGCGTGGTCATGGACCCGCCATGGCCAGTATTGATCGCTTCGAGGAAGGTCATGGCCTCCTTGCCGCGCACCTCGCCGAGGATGATGCGATCCGGGCGCATGCGCAACGTTGCGGTGAGCAAAACATCGGCGGTCTGGAATTCCGCGTCGCGATTGGCGATGAGGGTGACGGCATTTGGCTGGGTCGGCAGAAGCTCGGCGGCTTCCTCGATGGTGACGATGCGTTCTTCGGTCGGCACGTGCGAGAGGATCTTGCGCGCGGCCACGGTCTTGCCGGTGGAGGTGCCGCCCGAGACAATCATGTTAAGCTTGTTGTCGACGCAAAAGGCCAGCGCATCGTCGATCACACCCGCGGCCACCACCTCGCGCAGTTCGCGGGTTTTCTCGAGGCGGAGTTCTTCCAGCTTGCGCTCTTTGCCATAGAGGAAATCAAGCGCGATCCCGTCGAGCGGCAGGCTTGAGAAAAACCGCAGGCTGATCGACATGGCCGAGAGCACGGCGGGCGGAGTGATGACCTGCGCCCGGATTGGCCGCCCCTTGTAGGTGATCGAGACCGAGACAATGGGGCGGTCTTTGCTCATGGTGGTGTTGGCGGAGGAGGCGATCTGGTTGCCAAGGTCCTTCACTTCGGTTGCGGTCAACGCTTGGTCCAGTCTCCGCATGAAGTGATCGCCCTGGAATTCTCCCCAGCAGCTGCCATCGGGATTGATACAGATCTCGATGACATCGTCGCGGGCGGCGGCATCGATCCGATCAAGCGAGGTCTGGAGATAGCTCAGCGACATGGGCTCAGAAGATCTCCAGATCGCGGTCGACCATCACTGTGACGCGCGCGCCCTGGTCGACATAGATGACGGGACCGATCGAAAGGTAGTCACCAATCACGCTGTCCGTGGCATCTGCCAGATCATCGCCCACGTCTTCGAGCACATCCGCGGCGGTTTCATCCTGCACATTTGCAGCGGCGGCGCTTGGCGCGGCGGAGATCAGTGAAATCAACGCCGCCGAGCCAAAGCGCTCATCAAAGCGCGTGTCGACAAAGCCGGTGACGCCGGAGCGGCCAAGTTCATCGCCCCCGAAGGAACTGATCTGGATCGTCTGGTTGTCGGGCAGAATGATCCGGTCCCAGGCGATGGTGACCCGGCGCTGCGCGATATCGACGCCAGAGCGATAGCGCCCGATCAGACGGGACCCGCGCGGGATCAAGAGGCGGGAGCCATCGAAACTGAAGACATCTTCTGAGACGACGGCGCGGGTCTGGCCGGGCAGGGAGCTGTCGAGGGCGGTTTCCATGACGGCTTGGATCATCGTGCCCTGGATGATGGTGTTGGACGGATTGGCGATGACCTCAGCTTGCGTCACCGAAGTGGGCAGCGCGCCGTTCAGCACGAAATCCGTCACCTCGCCGAAGGTGCGCTCGGTCAGCGCCGTCTCATTAGCACCTGACGTGCCGCCAAAGGCGATGGTAGGCGAGGTGATGCGTCGTTCCTGAAACGCACGCTCCTCGGCCGCGCGGCGTTCAAGTTCCGCGAGCCGTCGTGCTTCTTCCTCGCGGCGGAGCCGTTCTTCTTCCCGCGCCCGCAACTCGTCCTCAGTGGGCCCAATGGGTGCGGGCAGCGGTCGGTTGGCCTCGAGCTGCGCGAGTTCGAGGTCCATGCGGAGTTGCTCGAGCTCGCGATCGCGCGCCGTGAGTTCATCACGAAACTGCTGCTGTGCGGCTTCCGAGGCGGACTGCAGGGCGGCGATTTGCGCTGTCAGCGCATCGATGGCTTCGGCGGCTGCGGTATCTTCTTCCACCACTGGCTCGGGCGCATTGCGCAATTCCTCGATCTGGGCCTGCAGGGCTTCGAGCTGAGCCAGAAGCTCTGCATTCGGATCCACAGGCTCGGGCGAGACCAGAACCACCTCTGGCTCAGGCGGGGGGAGGGTTTCGATGGCGCCGAAGCCGTCGCCTTCGTTCTGGAACACGTCCGGCGTGGCCGTAGGCAGGGCTACCTCTTCCTCGGGTTGGGACAGGAGATAGAGCAATGCACCTCCCGCGCCAATCGCGAGGACGACGACCAAAGCGAGCAGTGGTGAGCGCCGTGGGGCAGGGGGTGAGCTCGCGCCTTTGCCTTGCTCGAGGGCAGCGAGGCGTTTCTCGAGGTCTGCGTTTCCAGTATCGCTCATGAGCCTACCCCCGCAGGTGGGGTGGCCTCGATGCAGACCACCTCCTCCCCGATCCGCAGCACCCATTGTCGGTTCACGCCTGAAACCCGAATCACGCCGTCCTCGGTGGCTTGCGTGTTGACCGTGCGCTCACGGCCATTGGCGTAGCGGAAGATAGCAGGCACCGGCGCGTTCCGCGAAAATTCGAAATACGTAAACGTCCCGTCATCCCAGACACGGGTGGGGGTGAACTCGGTCCGCGCGCTGGCACCGTAATTATAGTTCGGCGCTTGGGCCGCGATGGCACGTGTGGGCCGCGTATTGTCTTCGGGGTAGCGGAACTGGACCACGTAAAAGGTCGGACTGCGGGTCTCCTCGACGTTGAAGTAATAACTGCGCCTGTTCGTGTAGACGGTCACATTGGTATGCACCCCGCGCGCGACAGGCTTGATCGCGAAGGCCTGACCGCCGGGTACGCCGTCAATCTCGAAGCCCTCCGTGTCGCCTGCAATGATCGAGCGGATGCTTTCGCCCTCGCCAAACTCGACGGTGGTCACATGGGTGAGCGACACGCTGAGCCGGTAGACCTGACCTTCTTGATATGTTGCCAGCCGCACCCGATTGTCATTGGGACCGCCACGCGGGATGGCTTCTGCGATGGCAAGGCCGGGCAAAAGGGCAATTAGGAGTATGACAAGTCGAACTGGGTACAAATTCAATTCTCCAATCTGTCGGAGCGGATGGAATATTCGAGGACCGTGAAGCCGAAAGGGTTGGTCCAGACCTCATCGATGGAGCGGCGGGTTTCGGGGCGGAACTCGAAGAGAAGCGTGGCGGTGAAAAGCCCGGTTTGGACGCCGTTGATAGATGTCAGGCGCTTGCGCAGGCGGACCGTCGCGCGGTTGGTTCCGATCCGGTTGATGCTGAGGATCTCCACGTCGAGCCGCGCATTGGGGCCATAGACCGTCGGCGGGTAGTTCTCATTGGCGCTGTTCCAGATCTGGCGCAGCCCGCTCTCGGCAGCTCCGTCCGAGCGGCGCAGGACGTTGCGGATGCGCAGATCGTTGTCGAGCTGGTTGTAGACCTCGCGGTCGGTCACGTAGCGGAAGACTTCGGCCTCAATAATGGCTTGGTTGGCAGTGACCGACGTCGCGCCCACTGAAGCCTCGGGCAGGGCAAAGCCGGTGGCGGGATCATAGGGCACGACCACAGGCGGCGGATCGACATCGAGGATCGCAACAGCCGCCGCGCTCAGGCATCCGAGGATGCCGAAGATGAGGCCGATGAGCCCAAGGCGCTGCCAGAGCCGTTCGCGGCGCAGCGCCCCATAGACCAACTCTTCTTCGATGATCTCTTGTTCAGTTGCCACCCGTCATGCCCCCGCTCGGCGTTTCGAAACAAGCGGCATCGGTTCTTCGCTGCCTCTCGCTGCGCTCGAACGCGAAAACCGATATTTGATATTCTGGGTCAATTTCGAAACGCCCTAATCAGCCCGCAGGTCCGGCAAGGTGAAATCCATGAACCGCTGTTCTTCGGCAATGGTGGCGGCATCAATTACGCCGCCCGTGCCATCACCCACCGTTTGTACGGCTTCGAGCTGCCACATGGCGACGAGCGCGATCGCCAGTTCCGCCGTCACGCGTGTGTTGAGATCGACGCTTTCCTTCAGTTCATCCATGTCATCGATCAGCCCGACCAGCCGGTCGACGCGTTCCAGCGACTGGCCGGCATCCTCATAGCTGTTTTGAGCCGCGGCCGAGACGAGAGCGCCGGTTGTGGCTTGTGTCGCCACGCGGTTGGCGCCGGGATTGCCGCTGGTGGCCATTTCCGAGAGCGTGTCATCGTCAAAGCCGAGATCGGCCAGGACCCGGTCCATCTGTGTTTCGATCTCGCCCGCGCCGGAGCCCGACAGGCCAGAGAAATCCCCCGTCTTGATGGCCTCAATCGTCGCAAGGATGTCGCCGAACTCTTGGTCGAGCAGGCCATTGAGCTCGTCCTCCATCTCGGTGCGGATAATCTCGGGAAGTTCGGCAAGGCGGGTCAGGGCTTCATAGGTTCGTTGCAGCTCCGCGAGTTGATCCGTGAGTGTGGCAAGCTGTTCGCGGAGCTGCGTCAGCTGCTCGTTTTGCAGGATCTCGTCCTCGATCATCTGCCGGAGCTGCTGGATGTTTTGTGCGATGTTCTGGGTATCGACGACCGGCACACCTTGCGCCACGGCAGCGGACAGGGTGCCGAGATGCAGACCGATCCCAAGCGTCGTGGCCAATGCCATCCTCACGAGTAAATCTCTCATCAGTCTATCTCCCTGATCGTGAAGTCCATGAACGCGCCTTCGGCAATACGGGCGCTGGCCTGGGCCAGCTCTTCGGCGGAGAGAACGCGGGTTCGCGCCGCTTGAAGCCGAATACGGGCCGCGACGAGACGCACGAGTTCGGCGCGGGCATAGGTGTTGAGCGCGATGCTTTCCTGCACGTCTTCGGTTTCGGAAATTCGCTGCACGATGTCTTGGATTCGCAGGGCGGCCCGTCGGATCGCGGCGGGCGCGTTGTTGCCATAGAAGGCCGCGCCGTGCCCGGTCAGCGAGAGGTTGGCATTGGCCAGTAACGCGGGGTCGATTGTGCCGAGCGCTTCGATCCCGCCGATGCGGCCCAGATAGAGATTGTAGCGTTCGGGGATGACCTGGACGTAGTGCTGCGTCTCGCGGAAGGGCGGTACGCCCCCATATTCGAACACGCGACCGGGTCCGGCGTTGTAGGCCGCGAGGGCGTTGATGATATTGCCGTCAAAGGTGTTGAGCTGGGCCGCCAGGTACCGCGCGCCGCCATGCACCTGCAGGTAGGGGCTGTCATAATATTCCGGGTTGATGCCGAGATCGCTGGCCGTGCCGGGCATGATCTGGGTGAGGCCAAAGGCCCCGACAGGCGAGCGCGCACCGATGGTGAAGCGGCTTTCCTGCCAGATGAGCGCCTGCAACAACGCGCGCCATTGAACGGGGGAGAGGCCCGCGCGGCCCACGCCCGCGAAACCGCTGGTTTCCTGGGCCACCCGGATGATGAGCTGCTCGATGTTTTCTGCCGCATCCCCGAACATCTGCGCGCCGCCGGGATTGGGATCGATCTCGCCCGTGCCATAGACGGCTTCCACGGAACGGTCCGGATCGCCGCTGCCGCTTTCCAGGCCCGAGACCATCGCCGGCAGTCCCTGACCGCCGAAGCTGGTTTGGGCATCGAGGATGCGTTGCAAGGTTTCCAGTTGCTCCCGCTCGATCTCGGCGATGAGTTCGCGCACGGACAGCTTGTCCGCCTGGATCGCAAGGTCGGTCTCGCGATCTCCGGTCTCGACGATATCGCGCGCGGTCAGCCCGCTGTCATTGGTCGGCACGCCTTGGGAAAGGGCGATGCCGGGCAGCAGGCAAAGCACGAGGATATGGGGCAGTTTAGACTTCAATGCCGCCCTCCGGCGCGCCAAGGGGCGTGAAGGTGCAATCAGGTGCTGTGGGTGCCGTCGAGGCCAGGAAGGTGAAGCAATTGGCCTGCGGCTCCTGGTACTGGGCGCAGGAGGCCAAAGCGCCGAGCGCTGCGAGAAGAAACAGGGTACGGATCATGAAAGCCTCCAGAAGTCAGGGCGGTCGCGGTAATCGGCGCCGACGAGCGCTTCGCCTTTTTCCATGCCGCCGAGGATGGTGAGATTTGGCCCGAGGGCGCTCAGATTAGCATCGACCACGATGGAACCCTGGTCGTCACGTATGAGGGCGAGACGGCTGTCGCTGCCGGTGTTGAGCAGCACGTCGAGTTCTTTCTCGTAGAGATTCAGCATCGCGTAATCGGCGGCATGCGCGCGGATGTTCGGAAGCAGAATTTGCGTGGGCACTGCCTCGACGATGGTCTTGCCGGTCCGGGTACGTTCGAGCTGGCTGGCGTATTGCGTCATCATTACCGCAACGGTGTTCTGCTTGCGCGCGGTCACGAGCCAGTTCGACAGCCGCTCGGCGAAATACGCGTTGTCGAGCGCCTTCCAGGCCTCGTCGATGACGATGATGGTGGGGCGGCGGTCCTCGATCTCGCGCTCGACCCGGCGGAAGAGATAGGAGAGGACCGCCATCCGCTCCTTCTCGGCCTCGCTGTCGAGAATGCCGGTGAGATCGAAGCCCACCACATCGCCCTTCAGCGAGAAGGTGTCTTCCAGCGTCTGTCCGAAAATCCAGCCGTAGCGGCCCTCTTCGGTCCACTCGAGCAGGCGCTGGTGCAGATCGCCGCCATCATCGGTGGACACAAACAGAGATGCGAAGTCGCGCCAGTTTCGCAAGGCTGGGTTCGTTGCCTGCGCATTCTGACGCACGACCTCCTGGATGCGGTTGGTCTGGGCAGGTGTGAGCGGCTTGTCGGCACGGTAGAGCAGGGTGGAGAGCCAATCCGACAGCCAGGCGGTGCCGCGGGCATCGGTCTCTGTCCAGAGCGGGTTTAGGCCGGTGGGTTGTCCGGCTTTCAAAGACGCGTAGCGCCCGCCATTGGCGCGGACCGCCATCTCCATACCGAGACGGTAGTCGAAGACGAAGATCCGCGCCCCTGCTCGACGGGCTTGCGTCATGAGGAAAGCCGAGAGGACCGATTTGCCTGACCCGGGTCGTCCCATGATCAGCGTATGCCCACTGGTGGGTTCTTTGTCGGGCGAGCCTTGCTCGTGATAGGAAAACCTATAGGCGCTCTGCTCGGGCGTGGGCAGGTAGGTGATGACGCGGCCCCAAGGGGTTTTCTCAGCAGGCTTGCCAAGCTGGGTCCGATGAAACGCCGCGAAATCCGCGAAGTTGCGGTTGGTGATCGCACTGGCGCGCACGCGCTTGGGCTGATTTCCGGGATGTTGGCTCAGGTAGTGCGCTTTGGCGGCAACCCTCTCACCGATCATCTTCACCCCTTCGGCGGCGGCGGCATTCACGATCTCGGCGCTCAGCGTCTGCAATTCGTCCAGCGTGTCGCAGAAGATGGTCACGACCATGTGGTGCTCGCCGAAGCTCTGTCGCTTGGCCTCGAGATCATCGGCAGCAATGTCGAGGGCTTCCATCAGCGACAGGGCCGCATCCTGGGAGGCTTGCATCTGACGCTTTTGCCGCTTGATGCGGCCCGCCATGAGGTTCGAATTGATCGGCGTGAAGGAATGGGTGACGATCATGTCGACAGGCAGGTTCAGCATGTCGAACATGGTGCAGGAGGTGCCTTCCGAGTATTCCCCGATGGTGAAACTCTTGCCGTAGCGATGCCCCACGACTCCTTCGGAGAGCTCGAAGTGATCGCCTTGAAACGTCACCCGGGTATTGGCGACATTGAAGGACAGGAAGCCGTAGGTGTTTGCAGGATAGAGCGGCAGTTCCTGGCCGGTGTTGAGCGCACCCAGAAACCCGATCAACTCGCCGGACTTGGCCGAAAGCACACGCGGGTTAAGCTCCGTCAGGCCAGACAGGAACACGTTCACGGCCTCGCCCAATCGGCGAAGGCGCTTCTCGGTCGCTTCCTTGAGGCGATCCGGCGCGCTGCGGTTCAGGAGCGGCAGGACGCTTTTCGGGGGCGGGCGATGGATGACCGTGAGGGTCAGGGTCTTGTCGCGCAGACCGCTGGTCTCCAGCTTCGCGCGCCAGAGACGGTCAACTTCTCCAGCAAAACTGTCCTCACGCACTGGTTCGAGATCCGGCGTGATCGCCTTCGAGACCTTGTGGACGTAGTAGCTGAACTCCGGCCCAAGCTGCGCGATGATGCGGGCGAAGAGCGCGGTCACCTTGTCGAGATAGGCATCGTCGGTCGTATAGCTGTTGACCCCGTCGAGCCGGATACACTGGAAAAGCTCGTTCACGCGCGTGCGCACGGTGCGGTCATCGACCAGGCTGACGTAAGGCAGCATATGCGCGAGGCGGGTTTCGCGGGCATACCAGTCCGGCGTCATCGTGCGGAGATCGAGCGCAGCATCATGGGCGTCGTCACGGGGCATAGCTGTCCCCGCCATGGATGGACCTGTTGCGCGTGGGCGGTGTCTCCTGCAGCGATGTCATCATTACGTCGATGAAACGCGGGTCCCAGTCCGCGGCTTTCCAAAGCACCGGGTAGAGCAGGGCCGCGAAGCCCAGCACCGCGATGTGCTGGACCCAGACGAAGAGCAGCACAGAGCCGAAGAGCCAGACCATCGCGTACATGATGGGCAGGCCCAGAAGTTTCGGCGGGCGCACGAGGCCCAGAAAGAGGGGCGCGCGCTCAGCCACCGGCAAAGACCGCGGCAACGATCGTGGGGGCGGCGGCAACACCGGCGATGCCGACAAGCACCCAGAGGGCTTGGCGCAGGTCGATGATGTTGAAGAACCAGCTCAGGAAGACGCCCAGCACGGCCAGCGTCGCGATGACAACGCCAAGCGGACCGGTCAGCGCATCGACAATGCCCTGCAACAAGCTTTGGATCGGGGAGAGATCGATGCTTTGCGCAAGCGCAGGCTCTGCGACGAGCAGGAAGAGCGCGAGCGAGGCAATAAACAGGTGAGATATGTGCTTCATGAATTTGATCCTTCCAATCGGGCCACGACGGCCATGACGCGGGCCACGTGGTTCTGGGTTTCTCTGTAAGGGGGAATGCCGCCGTACTGGCGGACCGCATCGGGTCCGGCGTTGTAGGCTGCGAGGGCAAGCCGCGGATCGCCGAATGCCTCCAGCATCATCGCGAGGTAGCGGGCGGAGCCGTCGAGGTTCTGCAGCGGGTCACGCGGGTCGACGCCGAGATCGCGCGCCGTCGCTGGCATCAATTGACCAAGGCCAATGGCGCCTGCACTCGAGACCGCATCCTGCCGATAGGCGCTCTCCACCTCGATATTGGCCCGGTAGAGGGTCAGCCAATCGCGGACTGAGAGGTCAGCGCCGCGCAGCCCGGGATGCCCGGCATAGCGCAGGGCAGTGGCCTCGATGGCCGTGAGGATATCGGCGCGGGGTAGGGGCGCAGGCCGTGAGAGGGCGGCCAATTGGATGTCGTATGGCTCACCATCCCGTTCGCCAAAGATTGCCAGATCATCGGCCGCTGAACCTTGTCCAATGCCGTCATTGTAATTGCGGGCAAAGCTGTCCTGGGAGCGGGATGGGGTCAGAGAGCCGTCGCTCTCCATGACCAGCACCATCTGCGCGGAGGCGGGACCCGCGAGATACCAAAAAAGAAGAAGGCTACTTGCTGCCGCCCTTGTCGGTTGCAGCCAGTTTGTGCGTCGTCCGCCGGCCTTCCTCAAGTGGAACATCGGCGTGGGAGAAGCCGATGCCGATGAGGAAGGACACCACGCCAGTAATGGTTTTGAACTCCCGGATCTTAATGTCGTTGTACGTCGTCCGGGTGCGGGCCGTGACCAGCAGCTTCTCCACGCCATCATCAGAGACGACGCGCATGATCCAGACCCCGTAATAGCTTGGGCCCTTCTTGTGTGCCGACTCCTGGCACAGGATTTCAGCGCTATAGCCGCTTTCCACGAGTTCGCGGAAACGTGCTTCCGTAACCACATTTGGTGCTTCGATGTCCCAGTTCATGGCCCGGCTCACGCTTTCTTCAAACGCGCAACGCCCGGGCATTCCCACTTGAAGCCCAGAGTTACGATAGTATATTATTAACCGCAAGATATAATGCGGCAGATACGGCTGTATCTCGGTTACTCAAACTCTAGGCACGGCCATTGGCGTCTATCAAGGAAAATAGGGGTTTCAGAAACCTGCGGTTGAGCCGATGGGTGGGCATGCAGTCTGTAGCACTGCTTTTGCTCGTTCCGGCTGCAAGCCAGGCGGAAACCTGTCTCGCCCCGTCCCGGCCCTTCGTGCCAAGCGATTCGCAAGCGGCCAGGGACTATGCTGACATCATCCGCCAAGACTTCGAGGCCTACATCTCGGGCATTCAGGACTACTTCCACTGCCTCGAGCAGGAGCGTGCGCGCGCCTTCGAAGAAGCCCGTGAAGTCAGTCAGGACTACGGTCGGTTTCTGGAACTGGTGGGGGATTGATGGGCCACAGGGCATGCATCAGACTTGCAGCCCTTGGAAACCAGACGCCGATAACACCCTCAAATATCTACTTTTTAGATAACAGATTTCATCCGCTAGCGACGTCACAAAAGGTATGTGACGCGTGGCGAAAACAATCAGAACAATTGGCCAGTTGGCGCTCGTCCGTGCGTTGGTTGATGCACGTCAGAATGCGGGTCTCAGCCAGCAGCAATTGGCGGCGAAGCTCAAACGCCATCAGTCATTTGTGGCGCGTCTCGAGAGCGGCGAGCGTCGTATCGATGTCGTGGAGTTCACGGTTCTGGCGAGGGTCATTGGCTTTGACAAAAATGAAGTCCTGTCGATTGTCGAAGCCGCCACGGAGCCCGACCACAAGATTTGAAAGCAAAGAAATTTTGGGACGCGCCGCTTCGTGCGTCCCTATGTGAGGTGAGCTCCTCAAGAAAGAGCAGTTAGCCAATATCTCCCAAGCGCGGCATGCGGTGCTGGCGAGCACCGCAGTTCGTCACGCTGCAATATCAGCGCCATAGTGCAGGAAGTCCGTAAACAGTGAACGATGATAAAGGTGAGGGCGTCGCGATCGCAAATCTGATCGGGACCGATGGGTGCAGTATTGTTGGTTGGGTGTATCGCTGGACTACAGGCGCGCATGCGGTGATGTGGGACGTCCACGGGCCCCAGCCGGTGTCGGAAAGCCGGCCGGACATAAGTGACGAGCAGAAACAAGAAATCGACTTCGATGCGCTCACGCGGATCGGAAGTCGCGAGAGTGGATAGGCTTCTCACGCAGCTGCCAGCGAGTATCGGTAAAAAGGGTGCGATAGCGCACACCGGACATTGGACGTGACGGCAGCGAAAACATCGAAAGAGCCCATACTTCAGGCATATTCTCATGCGGCGAAAGCAGGTTTTCGTGGGATTGCATTCACTCAAAAGAACCGTCGCACCTTTGACGCGTAGCTCTCGAAGGTGTCGCCGTATTGGTCTTTGAGCCAAGGTTCCTCTGAAAACGGCGCGGCAATAAGCACTACAATCCCCGCCAAACCAACGACCATTGCCCAAGGCGCTGCTGACAAGAGCATCCAGCCGGTTATCATACCAATATCAGCCAGATACTGTGGGTTGCGAGAGTAGCGATACATACCCTCGGTGCGCAGGATGCCCTTGGCTCCCCCAGTCTGCGGAACGCCAAAATGTGAAACTTCCATCCACACTACGAGGTTGCCGATCAGGATGAGAGGCAGGCCGAAGCCAAACCGTAGCCAACTCGGTATTTCCAGCTCCCCCCAACCCAAGACGCCAAGCAGGATGAGAACCCCGAACAGCGTGAATGTCGGCACCCAGACAAAGAAAGGCGTGAGTGTCGTGTAGCGTTTTGGCGGCCAAATCCGCCTGTTGGGAAATACGATTGACCAGAGGATTGTCGCAAGGGTCATACCAGCAATGCCAAGACCCAGTATGACGAGAAAGTTCTGCATCATGCCTCCGCGTGCTCGTGGTCGATAACTTCCGCCCGCTCTGCCAGGGCTTGCCGGACAATCTGGAAAGCCGATGACAGGAACAGCCCCGCCATGATTGTTGCAACGATCAGGTCAGGCCAGCCTGTAGCCGTTCCCCAGACGCCCAAAGCGGCGAACATGACGGCAACGTTGCCGATGGCGTCATTGCGCGAGCATAGCCAGACGGACCGCACGTTGGCGTCACCATCCTTGTAGCGCACCAGCAAGACCACGCTGGCAAGGTTGGTGAGCAATGCCAAAAAGCCAACAGCGCCCATGATTTCGGCAGTGGGAACGCCAACATAGAAGACGCGATAAACCGTCGACCCGAACACCCAAAGGCCCATCAACAAAAGACTGAAACCCTTGAACAGCGCCGCATTTGTGCGGGCGCGCAGTGACGCTCCGATAACGGCCAGCGAGATGCCATAGGTCATCGCATCACCCGCAAAGTCGAGAGCATCGGCCTGCAAAGCCTGTGACTTCGCCAAGTGACCCGCAGTCATTTCGACCGCGAACATTGTCGCGTTCAGGGCAATGACGATCCAAAGCCGTCGCTTGTAGTCGTCTGATACGCCGTCAAACTTGGCGTCATGTCCGCAGCATCCGGCCATTAGATTGCCTCCTGCGTTTTGAGATCCGATTGAGTTGGCACGAGGCTTACCTCACCACCTGGGATTCTCGGCACATGACCGTTGCGTATCTTCCGGACGCGGAGGTTCATCCAGTGGCGGATGACCAGGCGATAGAGAAGCCCCTTGATACCGGTCAACTGGCGGTGGGATGCATAAAATGTATCGGGATCGTCGAAGGTGCCAAAGTCGTGGTTGATCCCGGTCTTTTGGATGTACGTGCTGGCCCCGCGCCATTCGACGTTTGGGCTTTGCAGACAATCTGTGCCTGCACCATGTGCGCACAATGATTGACGCTGCGGGAAAGCGTCTTGCAAGGCGGCGAGGACGGCTGCATCCAGAATGAAGCCCTCAAGGTTCAACCACTGCCCTTCGTGATAGATTTCGACCCAAGAGTGGATGATGTTTCGGGGGGCAAGCGGATAGACCAGTTCCGGCACGACCCCACGCTGCAATCGCTTGTCGATGGTGAAGCCATGGAAGCGGCACGGCACACCAAGGGCCCGCAGAAGCGCCATGAGCAGAGTGCCCTTGGTGTTGCACTGTCCATAGCCGTCACCCAGCACCTTGGACGCTGGCAACGCATCATTGGAATTATATCCGAACCCAATATCGTTGCGAACAAAGTCATACGCTGCGCCGATCCGGTCGGTTTGCGAAAGGGACAGCCAGCCACGGTTAGCTACCAGGCACTGAATGGGGGATGCTTCGAAGTCCAACAGGGGTGTCGGGGACATGTATTTGTCAGTCATGGTGGCCTCTTGAGTCTCTGTCCCACTCTATCTACAATCTCTAGTGACTAGAGGTTCAAGAGGTTTCTTCATGTTTTCTATCGGCGAGCTTTCAAAGCGCACTAAGGTCAAGATTCCAACCATCCGCTACTACGAGGAAATGGGACTTCTGGCAGAGGCCGAGCGCACAAGTGGAAACCAAAGACGTTACGATAATGATGGATTGGAACGATTGAGTTTCATTCGCCATGCGCGTGATTTGGGCTTTTCAATTGAGGCGATTACATCCCTTATTGAATTGCAGGACCATCCGGATCGGTCGTGTGAGGCAGCAACATACATCGCCAGTTCCCAGCTCGCAGATGTGCGCGCCAAGATCAAACGACTGAAGTTGTTGGAGAAGGAACTGACCCGAATTTCTAAAGGCTGCGATGGCCGCGGCGTATCGGAAGACTGTTATGTGCTCGCAGCTTTGGCCGATCATGAGCTTTGTGACAGAGACCATTGAAGAGTTGAGAGCGGACCTTGGCGCAGCCGCAGAACGTTGGTGCTTTCATTCGTTCTCCGGACCTTGCCACCGACATCGCGAACGGAAGGTATTTGAATAACCAAGCATGATTAAACTTCCGCATTATGACGGCTACGCTGTCATTTTCGGCGTTAGTAATTCACCTGTTCGAAGCCGTAGTTGCCCTCATAGTCACGCCAATCGACGAAGACAGATCGGTGGTAGATACCGGGGCAATTCTGGCCCCAACGTTCAAGTCCCACATGGGCCTCGGGCAGGGCAGTTATGGAAGATCTATGCCAAGAGAAATCGCCTTGGGTCCCGTAAGTGCCGAGGACCACGGTCGCGCTGCGATTGCAGTCACCGTCACGACCGGATTCATGCTGCCGCGCATAGCGAACATCAAAGACGCGGATAGACCGCACGAAGTTGAATTCAGGTCCGCTGATATCAATGTCCGCGCGATCCTGAACGAGCCGGAGTGCCTGGTCGGCGGGAACGAAATTGTCTACTGGCAAGGATTGGAGCGGTCGACGGCTGTCCGCCTGGTACAAGGCTTCAAGGATGCGGCCAGCGTTGTTTGACGGCCGATCGCCCTCATAGGAGGCGCCCATCGGACAGCGCCAGATTTGTAGCGGCGGTTCCACCGGCCAAGGCGTAATCCGCCGGATGAATTCGGCGCGAGCCCGGGCGCAAGGGACGGAAGCAGGCCAGCCGCCAGACAGGCACAGGAGGATCGCGCAATCGATCGGGTACGTCTGCGCTCGGGCGGACATTGGTAGCGAAAGACCAGTCACGGTTAAAGCGACTGCAACCGAGGGGAGGAGCTTCTTGATCAGATAGTGCATGCTGCGGAACCTCCGTGAGAGGAGTCCAACATACATACAATAATATACTATCGCAACACTAAGTATAAATACGCATAATGAAGTTTATGTTAATCAATCCAACTTCCTCAAAGTTTAGATCGTCTGTCTTGTGACATTTCTTTGCTGACACACTACGATGCTTTGGTGCTAAGCTGGCAGTGAAAGAATCTGACATGTGCATCAAGCTTCACCAAATCCCAAAGCTCCGTGATATGCTCGTTGTATTGGCGAAGTATCCGATTGAGGACTGGCGTCCGACTTTACTGGTGTCACCATTGCTGTGAACCCTACCCGGTAACACTTTTACTTTTTTGCATCAGTTAAACCTTGATTGTCCGTCTTTAGAACAACCATCCCTCGTTGTCGCTACGATAAACCTGTAGCGGGACGTACCTGCCATCAAACATCGGCAATCGGATGTCCGTTCATGCGATATGAAGAGTGAAGCGACCGAATATCGATACACTCAAACCATCAACCACAGCATCGCGACGGCCATTCCCACCATCATCAGATTCTCCGTAAGGCTGACGAACCCCAGCGGAACGTTCGAGTTGCCGCCGACGCAAGCGCATTTGAGCTCACGTTTGTCGATATAGACCGCTTTGAACACGCTGATTGTTCCGATGCCCGCGATGAACAAGGCTGCCGGGGCGGCGAGCCATGTCAAAATCATGCCTGTCATCAATATCCCAGCGCCCGTTTCCACAAACGGATAGACATAGGCGTAGGGCACCCATTTTCGGGCAAGCAGGTCGTAGTTGAGAAACATCGTGGTGAAACTTTCGACATCACGCAGTTTCTGCATGCCGAGCAGGATCATCGAGACCGAGATGAACCATCCCAATGTCTGCCAGGTGATCGCGCCAAGAAACCCGACGGAAAGCGCAATTGCGGTCAGCGCCGCGACAGCAAACAGATAGAGAACAGGCCGATAGGTCGTCGCCTGCGGGTCCCAGCCGGTCAGCTGTTCGCGCAGATCGGTGTACCCGCCGATACGCTTGCCGTCGATCCATGCCTGAGGCGTGGTCTTGACATCATATTCTGCCTTGAAAGCGTCGACTTCGGCACGCGTGCGAAAGACACGGTCGTCCACACGATATCCTTGGTGCTCTAGAAGCCAGCGCGCCTTTTGCCCGGACGGGCAAAGATGGTCCGGCAGGGCCATGCGGTAAAGCACGGCCGTCTTGCCGGTTGAGACTGTGGCCGGATCGGTTGTCACGTCTGCAAAATCTGTGGTATCCTTTGGCACGTCTGGCTCCTTTTTTCCGGATCAAGGATTGCGCGGTGTCCCAGGCGCGGCGTCGCCGTTCGCCTGAATGTCCGCGATATAGCGTTTCATCTCTTCGATTTCAGAGCGCTGTGCTTCGATGATGGCGTCGGCGAGTTCCTGCACACGCGGGTCGGATATGTCGGCACGTTCCGATGTCATGATGGCGATCGAGTGATGTGGTATCATTGCTTTCATCCAAGCAATGTCCTCAACCGTTTCCTGGCTTCGCACGAGATAAAGTGATGCACCGAATGCAAGCGCGGCACCGGCAAAGATGGCGATGTTTGTTGTGCGGTTGGAATACATGCCAAGCATAAAGGCCAACATGACAATAGCCATGACCGCACCCATATATAATGCCATCCACATACGGGTCTGGCTGAAGAAAACATGATCGATGGCGTAGGTGTTCAGATACATCAGCCCATACATGATAATGGTTGATGTCGTGATCATCGCGGCGAAGCGAAGATATGATCCCTTGTGCTGATGTGAGTTGCTCATTTGCTTCTCCTTATACCCCAATTGGGTATGTAATCAATTCAGCACACTTTGGTTCCGTAATCACTCGACTAATTCTCTTCGATCATGCGAAAAGGAAGCCATGCACGAAAACCGTGAAGCTGTTTTGAAACGTCTCAGACGCCTGGAGGGGCAGGTCCGAGGGATCGCCCGGATGGTTGAAGAGGATCGCTATTGTGTTGATGTTTTGACGCAAGTCGCAGCAGTGCGCGCAGCGCTAAAAGGGGTCGAGAAGCTCGTTATTGATGATCACGCGTCGCGTTGTATTGAAGATGCGATTGCCTCAGGCGATCGAGAAGACCAGCGGACCAAATTCATAGAATTGCTTGAATTGCTGGATAAGGCCCGGGGTTAAGTTACCAATCGTTGACGGATGGTATCGTTACATTGGTGAAGTTGCAGTTGCCGACAGGATCAGCACCAAAGCTAGCATTCCTGTGAAATCGTCCGTTGAACAGCATGAGCTCAGCCAGGTATTTCACAGCGCAAGGCAGAGACGAGCCTCACCACGCTCAAAACCGCTAAGCCACGAAGAACCGCAACAAACACGACTTTATGCAAGAGCCCTACGCCATAGGTTTTTCAATAGAGGCAATAAAGGAGATTTCGATCCAGGAGGTAAGCTTTGATTTGCCTTCGGAGAACGATGCAGTACTCTTTGACTGACGCTTAGTGACCAGACAACGGATCACCTATGCGTAGATGTTGATTGGTGTCCCGTCATTGACCATGGCGTAGATGTCTTCGATCTCCCTGTCTGTGACCGCGATACACCCTGCGGTCCAATCCCGCTTATCTGTGGGATCGATACCGGGACGCGGCCCACCGTGAACGAAGATATCGCCGCCCGGAGAGCGACCTTGGGCCCGCGCATATGCGATGTCTGCCTCATTGGGGTAAGATATGCCGATGGAAAGATGAAACAGGCTATTGGGGTTTCGACGGTCAATAACATAAGAGCCCTCTGGCGTCCGGCCGTCCCCTTCGAACTGCTTGTGGCCTTCCGGGGCAAAGCCGAGGCCCATCGGAAACCTGCGCACAACACCTTCCGCACCATCAAGCACAAGCAAACGCCTGCTCTTGTAAACGCGTATTTGGGTCACCTGTGGCCCACTGTAGGTCCGGAACTTGCTTGCACAACCAGACACAAAAGCGGTCAAAACGCCCAACAGGATTGTGCGGCGTGGAAATCGATAATGCACTGCTCTAAGCCCCTTTGATGAGGTCTCTATTGCCAAAAACACTAACGTCGCTTCCCAAACCGTTCAATGGTAACGCGCCAGATGCGGGAAACAGAGCTTTTCGCATCAGTAAATCGCTAAGAAGTGGCTCGTCGCGCGCAGAACCTGCTTCTGCTCGCATCAACGCCTCAGCCGAGACAGTGCATTGGTTATCTCCTGTCTTCTTGGATCGTTGTCTGCGATGGTTGCGACAAGTGCGTCTGCGCGTTCATATGCTGAGATTGCTGCCTCGGTTTCACCCAACACCGAATATGCATTTCCCAGCCGCATCCAGCCATCAAGGTCATCGGGTTCGTTTTCAAGACGATCCGCCAAACGGGTGACCATAGACAAGATAAATGCACTTCTATCTTCTTCTGACATCTCTTGTGCGTTCACGACATCTTCGGCACTGGGTCCGGGAGCGTCCATCATCGGGGCGAAATCGGCCAATTGCAGAGGCGGCTTTCCTATACCGGCGCCGATCCGATTGGCTTCTGCCACAAGGCTTTCCATCCAGGGATAGAACCCGTCGGCAGAATTCAGACGGGACAGCAGCAGATCGTATCCTTCCTGAGGCTCACCCTTTTGGGACAACGCAACTGCCTTGTAGTAAACGGCCGCCGGGTTCTCGGGATTTAATGCGATTGCGCGATCGACAGCGGCTTCGGCTGGCGGTGTGACCACACCGTTTTCGGCGTAAATCAGGGCTTCTGACAGCATTGAGAAGACACCCGAGTCTGCCTCCGGGCGTTCGGAAACGACCTTGAACGCGTCGGCAGCATCCTGAAATTTGCCCATGCGCAAATAGGTTTGCCCTAGCAGCATCCAACCCTCGCTTGGACCGCCATCAGGCTCATTGACAAGCCGATCATATAGCTGCGCCGATAGATCAGTGATCTGTGCAGCCTCTTGGCGTTCTTCTGCACGATCGGCGAATGCCAGACCGTCAATCTGTGGCGACCCCATGAGCATGTAGTATGAAACCGCGAAGAGCGGCACGAAGAACGCCCCAACCACCAGAACACCGCGACCGCTAGTGCCTGTTGCAATGTGGCGTGATCCCGCTTTGCGGGATTGCATCAAGATACGGCGCTTGATTTCCTGGGTGGCGGCGGCTGCCTCTGTTTGAGAAATGATGCCACGATCTAGATCGCGTTGCACCTCCTCCAATTGGTCCAAGAGCACTGCGGCCACGTTGTCTTCGGTATCGGCACTGATCGGGGCTACAGACCGTATCGGCAAAACCATCAGTGTGAGTGCGAGAAGCGAAAGCACTCCGATGAGCAGCCACAGCATTACGGTTCTCCTGCCTTTTTGGCTTCAATATAGCGGGCGACCTCAGCCTCTTCCTTGGCAGAAAGACGGACAGAAGTGCGACGCTTGCGGCTGGTTGAAAGGACCCACCAACCGATCAGCAATGACACGGCGGCAAGGATGAATGGCGCAAGCCACAAGGCGGCAGTCGTGGCGTTGAATGGTGGTCGCATCAAAACATAGTCGCCATAGCGTGCGTGGATATAGCTGATGACTTCTTCATCGGTATCCCCCGCGACAAGCCGCTCTCTGACAAGGATGCGCAGATCACGCGCAACGCCGGCGTTTGAGCTGTCAATGTCCTGATTTTGGCAGACGACACAGCGAAGCTCTTTCGAGATTTCCCGAGCACGTTGTTCAAGCATCGGATCCTGCAGGATTTCATCTGGCTCGACTGCAAACACTGACATGGGGATCAGCAACAAGATAATGGTTGCAAGGAGCTTCATCCGCCTGCCTCATTTTCTAGCGCACCCGCTTGCACAAGCGCCTGTCTGAAATCTGCGACTGCGTCGTTTCCAACAACCGGCCCGACAAATCTGTAGAGGACTGTGCCATCCGGCCCGACAATGAAGGTTTCCGGCACGCCAGAGATGCCCCACTCAATGCCGGCCCTGCCGGTGCTATCTGCGCCGATCCTTTCATATGGATTTCCCAATTCGGCCAACCAGCGCGTCGCATCTTCGGGTTTGTCTTTGTAATTGATACCAAACAGTCGTTGGCCATCGCTTTCCACAAGATCAGTCAGTACCGCATGTTCTGCGCGACAAGGGACACACCATGACGCAAAGACGTTCACAATCACAGGGCTTGGATTCCCCATCAGATCATCACGTCCAAAACTTGCGGTTTGCAGGCCCTCGACCTGGGCCAAGGCAAAATACGGCACTGCCTGGGAAATGAGGACAGACGGTATGTCGTTGGGATCACGGTCCGGATCAAGGCCCCACAAAAAGAACCCACCAAAAATGACCGCGATCAAAAACGGAATGGCAGCAAGTGCACGAACCATGTCTATTCTGCCGGAACCCTAGCAGGACCTGCTGCCCTTTGTGGCGTTCCCCGCGTTGGGGCCCCGACCCGCAGTCGTCGATCTGAAAGAGAGAAGAGACCGCCAAGCACTAACATCACCGACCCGATCCAGATGAAGTTGACCAATGGCTCATAGAGAATACGCAAGGTCAAAGCCCCCCCTGCCCCAGCCTCTGCGGATGCAGGCCTCGCAATGGATGCATAAAGGTCGCCTGCCAGCGTTGAACGGATCGCGCTTTCTGTCGTGTTGCTTTCCGCGACCGGATAGTAGCGATTTTCAGGATAAAGTTCGGTGATGAACTGCCCGTCGCGCATGACCGTAAGTGTGCCGCGATCTGCAACATAGTTTGGGCCTCGAACGCGCTCTAACCCCTCAAATGTGACATCAAACCCAGCAATCTCAATTTGGCGTCCGGGTTCGACAAAGATGATTTGCTCGCTTTTCCAAACACTGGACCCGATGAACCCGAACATCGCAACGGCAAGGCCAGCATGTGCCAGTGACATTCCGTAAACAGCGCGTGGTAGATTCCGCGCGCGTCGGCGTGACTCTGTGAATGGTGCGTCGAACAGTTTGATCCGCGTCGCCCATTCTTTCAGCGTAGCAGCGAATAGCCAGATCGCGACCAGAATGGACAGATAGCCAAGGACTGGCCCCCCACGGACGACATACCACACAAGGAGCGTCGCCAGCACGGCAAGAACAGCAACAAACCGCAATCTTTGCAGCACACCGGGCAGGTCAGCGCGCTTCCACGAAAGGAAGGGACCTATGCCCATCACGACGACCAGCGGAAGCATGATCGGGATGAAAGCCGCATCAAAGAAAGGGGGACCTACCGATAGTTTTTGTCCGCCGGTCAAAGCTTCATAAAACAACGGGTAGAGCGTTCCAAACAGAACGATGCCTGTCGCGGTCGCTAGGATCAGGTTGTTGATGAGCAGGCCCGCCTCGCGGCTGATCGGCTTGAAAATCCCGCCGGGTTCCATTGTCGGTGCCCGCCACGCAAATAGCGCGAGCGAGCCGCCGATTGAAACAGCAAGTAGCCCAAGGATGTACAAACCACGTTCTGGGTCTACAGCAAAAGCATGGACAGAGGTGAGCAAGCCTGACCGCACAATGAACGTTCCCAAAAGCGACAACGAAAAGGTCAGGATTGCCAACAGAATGGTCCAACTTTTGAAGGCATCCCGTTTCTCAGTAACGATGGCTGAATGCAGTAAAGCAGTTCCCAGTAGCCATGGCATGAAGCTCACGTTCTCTACCGGGTCCCAGAACCACCATCCGCCCCACCCGAGTTCATAATACGCCCACCAGGACCCGAGTGCGATGCCTGCTGTGAGGCTTAGCCAAGCGGCCAGCGTCCAGGGGCGGACCCATCGTGCCCACGCCGCATCGACCCGACCCTCGATCAGGGCGGCAACGGCAAAAGAAAAGACGATCGAGAAACCGACATACCCGATGTATAAGAGCGGCGGGTGCATTGCCAAACCCACGTCCTGCAGCAGAGGATTCAAGTCTTCACCATCCAGGGGCGGTGGGAAAACACGGTCAAACGGGTTCGAAGTGAACAACATGAACGTAAAGAACCCCACGCTGATCCAAGCCTGCACCGACAGGGTGCGCGCTTTGAGTTGTTCAGGGATATTGGTTCCAAAAACTGATACTGCCGCACCAAAAACAGTCAGGATCAAAACCCAAAGTAAGAGAGAACCTTCGTGGCTGCCCCAGGTGCCTGCGATCTTGAAAAGCATAGGTTTGAGTGAGTGAGAGTTTTCGACCACGTTTTTGACCGTGAAGTCACTCGTCACGAAGGCCTGCAGCAACGCAAGAAACGCGATGGCGGTGAAAAAGACCTGACCCAAAGCCGACCATTTGGCAGATTGCATCCATAAGAGGTTGCCGCGGGCCGCCCCCAACATGGGCAACAAACTCTGAACAAGCGCCATTGCCAACGCGAGGGCGAGGGCAAAGTGACCAATCTCTGGTGTCATCTACGGTTCCTTCGGCTGCCACGGCACGTCTGCCGCGTAAGCCCTGTCTAACAACACTCATTGTGTGTCGTTAGGGGTCGGTTTGTCACCATTTGTAACCATCGCCGCAGACAAATAATTACAAAACACACGCCGCGGACGTCTTCATACGTGAGGTATTTGTTCCGATATCTACGCTGCAGACTGAAAGGAATGAAAATGCCTAGAAAACGTACTTTGATTGCTGCTGTTGTGATTTCCGCAGGTGTTACACAGGCCGCTATTGCCAACGAAGATCATGGCGCTGGTGCCGATCAGGGCATGGATATGATGACACAATCCGGCGGTCCCGGAAGCATGGGTATGGGCGGCGATCCCGCGATGATGGATATGATGCAAATGATGATGCGCATGCATCAGTCCATGATGGGCGGTCACGGTCAGATGGGTATGATGTCCGGTGACGATCGCATGGGAATGATGGACAGTGACATGATGTACATGATGATGCCTGGCGGCGATCCAGAGAACATGGCACCCCATATGGAGGTCAAGTTGGAAGAGTTTGACGCAAATGCAGATGGTGTCTTGACGCTTGAAGAATTCGAGGCGCTGCACACAAATGCTGTACGTGACCGTATGGTTGACCGGTTTCAGCACCTTGATGCGGATGCCGATGGCCAAGTCACCCAACAAGAGATGCAAGCGGCAGGTCAAAGGATCGGCGCCATGCGTCAAGCGCCGGCAGGTGGGGCTGCGGATCATCACGGGAATGACAATTGATGCAAAGGACCAAGCATGATGAACCATATTAATCGCCGCAGGGCTTTGACCGCGCTGGCCGCCATGGTGGCCGCACCGTCAGTCGGCTTCGCACAAACTGCAGATGTCTGGTCAGTTGGCCAAACATATGACGGCCTGATCACCGATCAAATCCGTTTAATCGATATACGCTCACGGGCAGAATGGGCAGAAACGGGCATTGCAGAAGGTGCATGGCCTATCAGTCTTCATGAAGACCGCTTTTCAGAACGGCTGTTTGCCGCGCGTGAGCTTGCAGGTGGACGACCGGTTGCGCTGACATGCGCAACAGGCGGCAGATCCGGCAGCGTGATGCGCAGCCTGCGCCAGGCTGGTTATAGCGGGTTTATTGATGTCTCAGAAGGAATGTTGGGCTCGTCTTTGGGGCCTGGCTGGATTGCGGCCGGCCTTCCAATCGTTGATTTGGAATTAGCGCTGGCGACGCTACCAGAGGTGCTTGCCTGAAGCGCGAGGCTGGCAAAGCATCCGTCCTGCCATATCGGCTGCCACAATGCTGGAAAATAGTGCTTGACCTTACATCCGCTGGAAGCATGAAGACGGGCTTCATCACTCAGCTTGAAAGATGGGAATGCAGTCTCAAATTCATATCCACCGTCCAGCCATTGTTGGCGGATTTCTGTTTCTCCTTTCTGCCCCAGTGCACTTGGTGGTCAGTGAGAGTGTTTCGGTAGCGATTGCGGCCATGACACTTGCGCTGATTGGTGGCGCATATATCGGCTTTGGTGCCAGTGCGCAGGACATCCGGACAATGGTGCTGGAGCTTTTGGTCGCCATCCTGTTCGGGATGGCGGCCCTCGCCGGTCTATTGTGGCACTGGATCGCAATCCCGCTTGGTTTGACGTTCCATGCGCTCTGGGACTTTCTACATCACAGACCCATCATTGGCGCACCGGTTCCGCGTTGGTATGTTCCATTCTGCGTGGTTTATGATCTTTTGGCCGCCCTGTTTTTGGTGGTGCTCTATGCGTTCTAGGACTGATCGTCTACGCAACGTTGGCTTCGGGATCTTGATTATGGGTGCCATCGCTGCAATCGGATCATGGGTCCTTGGCTACATGCCCGAGATCAGCAGGGAGACTATTGAAAGCTGGATAGCCGCCGCCGGACCATGGGGGCCGTTGCTGATCATTGTCTTGATGATGGTCGCAGTCGTGGCCAGTCCAATTCCTAGCGCACCTGTTGCATTGGTCAGCGGTGCAGCTTTCGGCCATGTCGCTGGTGCCATTTACGTTGCAATTGGGTCGGAATTGGGTGCCTTGATGGCTTTCCTGATTGCCCGCTACCTCGCGCGTGATCAGGTGGAGAGCTGGCTTGGAGAGAAGGCAAACTATGGTCTTTTGGGATCTCAGAACTGGCTCATGCTGACGGTTTTTGGCTCTCGATTACTACCCTTCATCTCATTCGATGCGATGAGCTATGCGGCTGGGTTGAGCCGATTGCATTTGTGGCGCTTTCTTGTGGCCACGCTGGTGGGAATTTTGCCGGCAAGTTTTGTGCTTGCACACTTCGGTGCAGAGGCCATGTCAGGTGAATTCGGTCGAGCGGAATGGATTGTTTTGGGTTTGGGTTTGATGACGGCGACCCCACTTATCATTGGTGCCCTTTGGCATCGAACTGGCCGGGCAAAAGTGAGTTAATGGAGCATCACTGTCAGTCCTGACGGTGTCAGCAACGCTATTGACCTTCCTGCGTGGGAATGGCCGAAAAGCGAATCATGGAAATTGATCGTTCAGTGAACCCCGCGCGACGCGACTTCTTGTACTATGCAACTGCAGGTGCAGGCACCGTCGCAGTCGGTGCTGCAGTCTGGCCCCTCGTCAACCAAATGAACCCCTCAGCCGACGTGCTAGCATTGTCGAGCATTCGTGTTGATGTCTCTGCTGTCGCGCCAGGTACGCAGCTGACGATCATGTTGGCGGGCAAACCGGTTTTTGTCCGCCATAGAAGAGAAGAAGAGATTGCGCTGGCCCGGTCCGAGGCGGTCACCGACCTGCCTGATCAGGATGCCAGAAATCCCAACCTTTCTGATGGTGACCTCGCATCCGATGAAAATCGTGTTGTGCCTGGACATGACGCATATCTTGTCATGATTGGGGTCTGTACGCATCTTGGCTGTGTCCCGCTTGGGGATGGGGCTGGTGATTTTGGGGGTTGGTTCTGCCCTTGCCATGGCTCACACTACGATACGTCCGGTCGCATCAGGAAGGGCCCGGCACCTGAAAACCTGCATATTCCAAAGATGACCGTATCTGATGGATTGGTTTTGACTTTGGGTTGACCGACAAGATGGCATGACCTCGTTTTCCAGCCTTCCTGTTACGAATTGATACATATGCAGTAGGGTGGCTGTCTTGACCTTCCTGTCGCTGGAATGACTAGCTTGCGGGGTGTCAGACACGCGAGGGGCAAACCATGGCGAACGATCACCAGCACTCACACGGGCACGCTCATGCCCACGATCAATTTCCTGAGGGCACAGAAACCGCGACCGATCCCGTCTGCGGCATGACCGTTGCCATAAACGCAGACACCTTGTATTTCGACTATGGTAGTGAGCGGTATTATTTCTGCTCGGAGAACTGCGAAACCAAGTTTGGAGTGGATCCGTTCTACTACGCATCGGGCAATGCCCGAAAAACAGGAATGGTCGCGCCGTCTGGGACGGAATGGACTTGTCCGATGCATCCAGAGATCGTTCGGGACGCGCCCGGTGCCTGCCCGATTTGCGGTATGGCGCTTGAACCTACTGTGCCATCGGATGAGCCGTCTGAAGAGCTGACTGACTTTACCAGGCGGATGTGGATAAGTGCTTTCGCTGCTGTACCTTTGGTGATCTTGACCATGGGCGAACTGTTTGGCTTACCGGTTCGGGACTGGATCGGACATCAAACAGCCGTCTATGTTGAGTTCCTCTTGGCGACGCCGATCATTCTCTGGGCGGCGCTTCCCTTTTTCAGAAGGGGTATCGACTCGATCAGAAATGTCTCGCCAAACATGTGGACGCTGATCGCACTGGGTGTTGGTGCTGCGTATGTCTATTCGCTTGCAGCAACCTTCCTCCCCGGGATTTTCCCTGACGAATATCGCACTGGTGAAACCGTTGGCACCTATTACGAAGCTGCGGTCGTCATCGTGGCGCTGGTCTTTGTTGGGCAAGTGCTGGAGCTTCGTGCCCGAGAGCGGACAGGTGATGCGATCCGTGCATTGTTGGACCTTGCGCCCAAGACCGCCCGTCGCATTCTGCCAGACGGCACTGAATACGACGCGCCATTGGAGCATATTGTGGAAGGCGACATGCTGCGCGTGCGGCCCGGCGACAGTATTCCGGTTGATGCCGAGGTTGTTGAGGGCGTCTCATCAGTTGATGAAAGCATGATCACCGGCGAACCGCTGCCCGTTGAAAAAAATGAAGGGGATCGCGTTACTGGCGGTACGCTGAACAAGAACGGATCAATGGCCATCCGTGCCACGCAAGTTGGTGCAGATACTGTGCTGTCGCAAATCGTCGATATGGTGGCGGGTGCCAGGCGCTCTCGTGCCCCAATTCAGGGTTTGGCGGATCGGGTGTCATCGGTTTTCGTGCCAACAGTTGTGGTGATCGCAATCGTATCCTTTTTCGTCTGGCTCTCGTTCGGTCCTGACCCTGCTTCGGCCTTTGCAATTACGTCTGCCGTTTCGGTCTTGATCATCGCTTGCCCATGCGCCCTCGGGCTGGCTACCCCGATTTCTATCACCACCGCGGCAGGGCGTGGCGCGCAGGCCGGTGTCTTGATCAAGGATGCTGAGGCCCTCGAGCGGATGGCAAAAGTAGACACGGTCATTGTTGACAAGACCGGAACACTGACCCAAGGGCGGCCGAAGCTGACTGATGTTGTCGTGGTCGGGGATCAAACCGAGGACCAGGTACTAGCTCTTGCAGCTGCGCTAGAGCGGGGATCTGAACATCCTTTGGCTGAAGCCATTGTTGAAGGTGCGCAATCTCGTGGTCTGTCTTTGGGTCGCACGACAGGGTTTGAGGCAATCACAGGCAAGGGCGTCAAGGGTCAGGTCCAGGATCATCTGGTGGCGCTTGGAAACCCGGCCATGATGCAGGAACTTGGGGTTGACTATGCACTTGCCGAAACAGCCGCCGACGATCTTCGGTCGGAAGGCAAGACGGCGATGTTTGTTGCGATTGACGGCCGGTTTGCAGGGATTGTTGCCGTGGCTGATCCTATCAAAGATACGACCGCAGGTGCCATTGCCGAACTTCACCGCCTTGGTTTGAAAGTCATTATGGCAACAGGGGACAACCAGAAAACAGCGGAGGCAGTCGCTCGCAAGCTTGGTATTGATGAGGTGCATGCCGGTGTTCTGCCAGAAGACAAGAAAGATCTGGTCGCAAAGCTGCGACAGGGCGGCGCACAAATTGCGATGGCCGGCGATGGTGTGAATGATGCCCCTGCCCTCGCAGCGGCTGATGTCGGCATCGCCATGGGCACGGGTTCGGATGTCGCCGTTGAAAGCGCCGGGATCACACTCTTGGGTGGTGATCTTGTCGGCCTTGTTCGTGCACGAAAACTGGCAAAAGCGACCGTTCGCAACATCAAGCAAAACCTGTTTTTTGCATTTGCATACAACACAGCGGGTGTCCCTGTCGCTGCTGGCATCCTTTATCCTGTCTTCGGGTTGCTATTGTCGCCGATGATTGCTGCAGCAGCCATGAGCCTTTCTTCTGTCTCGGTGATTGCAAACGCCTTGCGATTGCGTCGCATTCAGCTTTAGGTGGCCTCTTCCCGTGGTGCGGCGCGCAAAGGATCAAGCTCTCCAGTTTCGCCAGGTTTCTCGGCGTGCATTGATCGTGGGTATCGGCCAGGTGGGCATCTTGGGCATCATTGGTTGGCGAATGCGCTCTCTGCAAATCGAAGATGCGGATCAGTACAGGCTGCTGGCTGAGGAAAACCGGATCAACATGCAACTGATCCCACCGTCGCGCGGAATGATTTTTGACAGAAACGGTGCGCTACTTGCCGACAATGAACAGAATTACCGGCTGGTGATCACCCGCGAAGAGGCAGGAGATCCTGTCGAGGCCATCGCGCGACTGGCCAATGAGATTGAGCTAGACCCTGACGACATTGGGCGGGCGCTTTCCGAGATGGAACAAAAGGCGCCGTTTATTCCAGTTACACTCAAGGAACATATGTCTTGGGAAGAGGTCGCATTCATCAACATCAATGCCCCTGCCCTGCCCGGCATACGCTCAGAAGTCGGGCTATCGCGTCACTACCCATTTGGTGCGGACCTTGCGCATGTGGTCGGCTATGTCGGACCGGTAAGCGATTACGACCTCAGCCGCACGAACGACCCCGATCCGCTCTTGCGGATACCAAGGTTCCAGATTGGTAAAACCGGTGTCGAGAATAAGCTGGAGCAGTCGTTGCGTGGAAAGGCCGGATCCCGACAGGTTGAAGTGAACGCCAGCGGGCGGGTCATTCGGTCGCTCGGTCAGATTGACAGCGCCGCGGGCGAGGACGTTCAGCTTACAATTGATACCTCTTTGCAAAGCTACGCACAGGACCGTCTTGCCGGGGAAAGTGCCAGTGCGATTGTGATGGACATTGAAACCGGAGAATTGCGTTGTGTGGCCTCCGCGCCGACGTTTGATCCGAACCAGTTCGTGCGGGGAATCTCTGTCGAAAACTGGTCGGCTTTGAACGAAGATCCTTACCGACCACTGGCAGCCAAGGCGTTTCAAGGGGCCTACCCACCCGGCTCGACATACAAGATGATCGTGGCACTCGCGGCACTTGAGGCCGGTGTCATTGGACCGGAAGAAACCGTTTATTGCCCGGGATTTGTAGATGTCGGCGAAACACGGTTCCATTGCTGGAAACGGGGCGGGCACGGGAATGTCAACTTGCACGAGAGTCTGAAGCAATCTTGCGACAGCTACTATTATGAGGTCAGCCAGCGTGTCGGGATTGATGCGATTTCTCGGATGGCCCACAGATTTGGCATTGGCGTGCGGCATGAATTGCCGCTCTCAGCCGTCGCGCAAGGACTTAACCCTACGCGAGAGTGGAAACGCGATGTGCGCGATGAAGCCTGGCGTGTCGGCGATACTGTGAATGCATCGATTGGCCAAGGATATGTTCTTGCCTCACCCTTGCAGCTTGCGACGATGACGGCTCGTCTTGCATCGGGCCGAAATGTAACACCACAACTGGTCAAGTCAGGTGTCGGTCCAGATCCATGGCCGGTTTCTACGGCACTGCCAATTAACGAAAATGCGCTTAGGCGCTGTCGTGCTGCCATGGAAGACGTTGTCAACCACAACAGAGGGACGGCGTATCGCTCCCGTATACTCACACCGGAACACAGGCTTGCGGGTAAAACAGGGACCAGTCAGGTACGCCGGATCACGCCTGAAGAGCGCGCGCTCGGCATTATCGATAACAAGGATCTGCCGTGGGCACGCCGCGATCATGCGTTGTTTGTGGGATACGCCCCCTTCGATAGCCCGAAATACAGTATTGCCGTTGTGGTCGAGCATGGTGGCGGCGGATCAAGTGCTGCCGCTCCGATTGCACGGGATATCATGCTGCAAGCATTGTTTGAGGGCCAACCGCCGCTTGAAGCTTACCCCGAGGGTCAAAGGTCACAGATATCGGAGCAGCAACGGCGTCTGCGGCTCCGTGCGATGTCGCCAAACCAAGCCCGTGACCGCACATAGCGTTGATGCCAAGACGTTTTCACAAATGCTGGCTGGGACGCTAAGTCTGCCCTTTTCGTGCATCTATCTTGCGATTTCGCATTGAAAGAACGAGCAGTGCGACCCCAAACAGCGCCATTGGAACAGACAGGGATTGACCCATAGTGATGCCCCAATCGCCTGCGCTCAGCACATGGCCGATTGGGTTTCCTGGGCCGACGAACTGAACGTCCGGCTGCCGAAAGAATTCTACGATAAAGCGTGAAAGACCATATCCGATCAAGAAGATGCCGGTAAGCATGCCGGGTGAGCGCAACCAACCGCGCCGCCATGCCAAGAACAAGAGCAGCGAGCCAAGCAACAGTCCCTCTAGGGCAGCCTCATAGAGTTGGGATGGATGTCGGGCACAAATGCCAACGATGTCCGGACAAGTTTGTGCTGCCTCACCGGGAAAGACGACACCCCACGGCACATCGGTAGGGCGCCCCCACAACTCATTGTTGGTGAAGTTCGCCGACCTGCCCAGAAATAGACCCGGTGGGGTCGCAATCGCCAATAGATCGGCGGTCGGTAACAGTGCAAGGCCACGACGGCGGCAGAAAATGATTGTTGCGATGACCACACCAAGAAAGCCCCCATGGAAAGACATGCCGCCTTGCCAAACCTTGAGCACTTCCAATGGGTTCTGCAGATAGAATTCTGGCTGGTAGAATGCCACAAATCCTAGCCTCCCTCCGATGACTACGCCTGCGACGATCCAGACAAATAGATCCTCCAGCTGTTGCTTGGAGAATGGAGGGCCAGTTTGGTCCCATAAATTGGTCTGCTTGATTGCTCTGGAACAGATACGCCACCCAATGAAAAGACCTATGATGTATGCGAGCGCATACCAGCGCAACGCAAATCGAAAACCTCCAAGTTCCACCGCAAATAGCTCAGTTCCAATATCTGGGAATGGTAGAGAAGCGATCATCATTCGGCGCGAACAGTTTCTATTGAATTAGTGTAAGCACGCCCCACGCGATAAGGCCAAAACCGAGTGGCCGCGTGAGGTATCGCCCTACCTGGGGCAGCTTTTCCAACGTCATCATCACTGTCGCTCCGCCCATCCAGATCAGGTCCATGACACCCCCCACAAAACCGATGACCATGAGCCCCCAACAGCAAGCAACGCAATAGGCGCCGTGGTGCAATCCCATATAGACACCACCGGAAAACCCTGTTCGCCAATGCGCAAGAAACTGGAAAGTTGGGGACCTGCAATGATCCAGGCATCGGTCCTTGAGCGCGGTAAACTGATATGCACCGGCAGAAAGCAGCAAAGCCGCTGAAAAGTATCTGGATACAGATTGCCCCATCGCGGTCAGCAAACCGACCTCGATCAGCGTATATTGCGCAAATGCTATCAGCCCGGCAAATCCTACCCATACGACGAAAAAGCCCAAAACGACCCCGACGGAACCTGCCCTGCTACCATTCGCAGAAGTGATCAGGTCTTCGTAGGCGCGCATCGTTGGGACAAAGGTCGGGCCCATCATGGCTGCCATCATGATCGCCCACATTGAAAATAGGCCAAGGTACTGGCTGGGCATCATCGACATAGGGGCAACTGTCATGCCGAACATGACCCACCAGGCCCAAAGCACGATGGCAAAAAAGCCCAACCAGAAGGTGTTTCTTAGAATACTTTGCTGCAAAAAGTGGCTCCTAAACCGCGTGCGCCCCAAGCAGGTACTGACAGCTAGACAGCTGTCCGAGAACGACCAGCCGCAACAATTGCGGCGACCCAAAGAGCAGTGATCACGAGGCTGAGGATTGCGTTCCAGCTGGCCATCGAGAGGGTGAGGAATTCCCAAACTACTTCGTCACAAAGCACCATGTTCAGTGGCTCAGTTGTGGACAGTAGTTGATCAGCGGTCATGTTTGCCATGTCCCCGGCATCGCCGCTACAGGTGGTTGGACCTTCCCACCAGTCGCGTTCCACACCGGTATGATAGAAGCCCAGGGCAGCCGTTGCGGCCGCCGCACCTGCACCCAAAAGGTAAACCGCGCGGTACCGCAAACCGACAAGCACAAGCAATCCGATCCCAATGGCTATGCCGTGCGGATAGCGCTGCCAGATGCACATTGTGCAAGGCGCGTAGCCAAGGGCCTGAAAGAACCATGCCCCCGACAACAAAAGGAGTGAGCCGGTCGCGGCCAAAAGTGCGATCTGATGAGGTTTGTGCGCCATTTTCCGGTTCCTATGAGAGGAAAAATTTTGTGTGAAAATGGCTTACTGACCTCGGATCGTCCATGTCTGGAAGGTCCCCAATGCAAAGAATATTGTAATGAATTGTATTCAGCGATGCGCTTCTTCCCGCACGGGGGCCGTCCAGCGAGAAAGGTAGATCCTTTGCAACAAAAAGACCGCAACGATTGATACGACGGCGATTGCCACAATGACGGGATCCGACCTCAACTTCATCGTCGTAAACGCCGCGAGAACAACCGCATCCAAGACAAGCGCGGTCAAGATGATCAAACCTTTCGCGTCGATCCTATCACGCATAAATCGCCATACGCCCCAATGAACAATCATATCCATCACTAGATAAAAGAAGGCGCCGAGTGATGCGATCCGGGACAAATCAAAAAATACGGCCAATACGGACGCGATCACCACCGTGTACACCAGCATGTGGCCTTGAATTGGGCCCGACATCCCAAAATGACGGTGCGGAATCATCTCCATGTCAGTCAACATGGTCAACATGCGTGACACGGCAAAAACGCTGGCCAAAACGCCGGAGGCTGTGGCGACGGCCGCCAGAAACACAGTGAAGTAAAACCCTGCTTGCCCAAGGACTGGCGCTGCAGCTTCAGCAAGAGAATAGTCCCTTGCCGCAATGATCTCTTCAATCGTCAGGCTTGAACCCACAGCAAACGCGACAAGTAAGTACACAACGACACAAATAGCTATTGAGATCATAATTGTGCGCCCGACATTTCGGTGAGGATCTTCTATCACACCACCGCTGTTGGTGATCGTCGTGAACCCCTTAAACGCAAGAATTGCGAGAGCTACCGATGCCACAAACCCGACAGCGTCACCATCGAATGATGCCTGTGCTTCAACCGCGAAGCTAATCCCACCCGCCCAAAGTGCTGCGATACCAAATAGTGCGATGCCACCAATCTTTAGGAATGCCATGACAAGTGAAATTATGCCAACTGACCGGCTTCCAAACTTATTCACGACAAACGCGAATGCGATCACACCGACAGCAAGAATAGGCATAAGCGGCCCATCTGAAATGCCGAACGGTCGCAAGACATATGTGGCAAACGTCCGCGCGACGAGGCTCTCTGCAATGACCATAGATATCGCCATCAAGAGTGCTGCCGCAGCAGCGATAGCGCCCGGTCCATAGGCCTTTTGCAAGATCATGGCGATGCCACCGGATGAAGGCCATGCGTTTGACATCTTGATGTAGCTGTAGGCGCTAAAGCTGGTGACAGTTGCACCGGCGATGAAAGCCAATGGAAAAATTGGGCCGGCAAGCTGCGCAATCTGACCGGTAAGTGCGAAAATACCAGCACCGATCATAACACCGGTTCCCATTGCCACCGCTCGGCTCAGGCTGATCAGTTCATTGCTGTCGGAATTCATTGAATGATCGTGGTCCATCGGTTCTGGTTCGCCTTGGGTTCTGCCTGTTTGTAGTCACCACCATAGAACTGCGGACAATCTTGCATAACCCGTCCAGGCAATGCGTTTTGTATCTATATGTAAACTTGAAAGCGGCCAGTCTGAGTAGATATTAAGATCAGCCGCAATATGGATACCCTGATAAGACCACGCAGTGTTTTCATCTGTCCGGCTGAAACTGCGCCTTCTCGATAAGTTAGGGAACGCTAGCTGAACCAGTTTTTGGAGCGTATATTTGATAGCGGATTGCGACAGATTAAGCGCCTTCTTGGATGGTGAGTTAACCTATACGGAAGCCAAGAAAATTGAACATGCCTTGGCGGCGGATCCACAACTGTGTGCTCAATTCACCCAGTTGGCCGCAGCCGACGCTTTGGCCCGCCAGGAATTCGCGGCTATGCTGGAATAACCAGCATCAGCTCAACTGATCGATGCAATTCGGCGGACACCCCTGTCTAAGCCTCGCTAGGCGACCTGCAGCCAGGTCGCCATCCCGTCCTCTTGATGGCTGAGCATATGGCAATGGAACAGCCATGCACCGGGATTGTCGAGAACACACAGTATTTCGCGCGTATCTCTCGCCTCAACGAGCGTCGTATCACGCAGAACGGTCGGTGCCCCGTTTATATCGGTTTCCCAGAAATGGTGACCGTGAAGATGGATACCGTGTGCAAATGCCGTCTCATTCCGCAGCCGGAGGAGGACGGTTTCACCCCGTTTGGCCGCGAGAAGAGGCATGCGTGGCAGGCCACTGACGTCGTTGAAAGCCCAGCCACCAAAGCCTCCGTGCGGCGGTCCGCCGGCGCCGCCTTGCATGACAAGATCAACGCTCTGTGACACCGGGCCGGGCCTTGGCAAGCGGTTTAAGGGAAGTGGCGGAATTGGGCTGACCCTTTTCTGCCGCGAACCGGATATCGCGATCCTTGTCAGCGGAATGGGATCAACCAGTGTTGTCTCTGACAACACCACCTCGCCGACGACGTCCCCGATGACGTCAACCCGTTGGCCAGGCGCGATCACCAGTTCGTCGACAGGCAAAGGATCTGCCAGTGGCATCCCATCAATCGCCATGATCAGTCCTGACAGCCCATCAATTGTGACCCTGAATACCCGGTCGACAGCAGGGTTGATGATACGCAGTCGCACACGCTCACCCACCTTTACGTCTGAACGGGATGCAAAAGCCGTCATCATATTCCCAAGGCGGCCCTCCGTCGTGTAGTGCGACGGATCAAACATACTCTCGAAATGTCCCTCCACATCTGTAAGGATATCAAATAGCTGGACAGTGATATCCTGATCGATATCGGGCGGGGTATGCTCGGTCACGATCAAGGGGCCGAAGAGACCGCGGCTGACCTGATCAAGCGAAAGATAATGCGAGTGATACCAAAATGTCCCCGCATCCGGCACTGCAAAGCGGTAGTCAAAACTACCGCCCGGGATCACCGCATCCTGTGTCAGGACATTCACGCCATCCATCGCGTTCGGCAATCTGATGCCGTGCCAATGGATCATTGTGCCCTCTTCCAGCGCATTCTCTAGCCGCACCGAAAGCATCTCGTCCTGTCCTACTCTGATTTCAGGACCAGGAACTGAGTTGTTGAAGCCCGACATTGCGATCTGCTTGCCGCCGATATCAAGATCAACAGGCGCGGGGCGCAAGACAATGCGACCCCCGTCAGCCAACAAAGGCTGCGGACAAAAGGCGGTCCCAAGACCGATCAACACTTGACGACGATTTACGATCTTTCTCGGCCTTGTTTTGTTGATCCCTACCCCGTTCGGAAAACATAGGTCGCTTCGAACCAAAAGTCATTTTTGTCAGACATTTTGATACATTTTGGACCTCTCAAATCCATGCCGCGAGGTATATCCCCATACGTAGCACCTCCAAATGAGCGAGCTTAGCAATGCGGGCTTTTGGCCGCCTATTTCTTCTGAACGTCGTGGTTGTTCTCTGGGCAACCGTCCTGCCTGCGGCGGTGTCGGATTCCTACACATCCTTGGGTATCGATGCGCGGCTGATCTCGGTCGAGAACGCTGTTCCGCCGAACGCAACGACACTTTCACTTGGTCTTGATCTGCAGCTCGGGGAAGGATGGAAGGCCTATTGGCGATCGCCGGGCGAAGTTGGCCTTCCACCGGAAATCTCGTGGGACGGCTCTGAAAACCTGGCGAATGCGCATATCCTCTGGCCAGCACCTGAACGATTCACGGCGTTCGGGATTGAAAACTTTGGCTATCGTGATCGTGTCGTGCTGCCGATCGAGATTCAATTGAAGGATCCGGGCGCGCCTGCCTCTCTTGCCGCGAATGTGACCTTGCTGACATGTTCGGACATCTGCGTTCCGCATGACTTCTTGCTGACATTGTCTCTGCCTGCGGGCGTCGGGATCGATCTGACAGCAGGGGACCTGATCACCGAATTTGCAAGCAAAGTACCGCTCGACCACGCGGCAAGCGATATCTTAATCGAAACGGCGGTCATAACCGATGATGCGCTTTTTGTGACCGCACGCTCAGAAAATCGCTTTGTCGCGCCAGATGTTTTCCCTGAAATGGGCCCCAGCTTTACCTTTGGCCAACCAGACATCAGAACCAACGGCGCGGGAACCGAACTTTGGGCAAGACTGCCTCTTTATGCACGCGATGCTGAGATCCCCCCGATATCAGTCACGCTGACGGATAATACACGCGCCGTAACCGCCGCCCCAGCCTGGTCGCAGGAGGTTCCACAACCGCCCTTCGCGCTGGCGCAATCTTTGCCGGATGCGGCGCAGATCGCGACAATCGCCATATTCGCCTTGCTTGGCGGGTTGATCCTGAATGTGATGCCATGCGTGCTTCCCGTTCTTTCCATCAAGCTTGCTTCGGTCATAAACCAACGCGACAAACCAAGGGGGCAACTTCGCAACAGTTTCCTGATGTCCGCGCTGGGTGTTCTGACGTTCATGTGGGTCCTGTCTGCGATAATCCTGCTGCTTCAGGCCATCGGGGTCACAGTGGGCTGGGGTCTGCAATTCCAAAGCCCGATTTTCCTCGCTATAATGTTTTTGGTATTGGCCATCTTTGCGGCCAACCTGTTTGGTGTCTTCGAGGTTTCTCTCCCCTCTGAACTCCAAACGCGGATGGCTCGTAGCAGTGGGCGCGCGGGCTATGCAGGTGATTTTGCCACTGGTGCCTTTGCGGCGGTGCTGGCAACGCCCTGTTCTGCACCATTTCTAGGCACTGCCGTGGCTTTTGCGCTCACGGGCCGTCCGATAGATGTCGTGGTCGTATTTACGGCTTTGGGTCTTGGCCTCGCGTCTCCCTACTTGCTCTTTGCTTGGCGTCCTGGATTAGTCCGGTCTTTGCCAAAGCCCGGCCGTTGGATGCATGTCGTCAAGTGGATCCTCGGCTTTCTACTCGCGGCCACAGCCGTCTGGCTGCTGTGGGTTCTCAGTGGGGTAGCCGGACGGATGGCAGCGTATCTAGTCTCTGGTGTTGCGGTTCTCTTTGTCACGATCGCGGCAGTTCCAAAGATCGGCAGTTTCACACGCGCGGGAATGCTGACGGCAATTGCAATTCTTGGTATTGCATTGCCCGCAACCGGCGCTGGACCCGTAGAAGCGCGACAAATCGGTCAAGATTGGGTTGTTTTCGACCAGAGCGAAATCCCGCGGCTGGTCTCGCAAGGAAAAACAGTTTTTGTCGACGTCACCGCCGATTGGTGCCTGACCTGCAAGGCAAACAAGGCGCTCGTGCTTGATCGTGCTCCCGTTTCAGTTCGACTTGCCGAAGATGATACTGTGGCGATGCAAGCTGACTGGACCCGCTCTGACCCTGCCATCTCGCGCTATCTGGAGACCTTTGATCGATTTGGCATACCGTTCAATGTCGTCTACGGACCTGCCGCGCCAGAAGGGCTGATCCTTTCCGAAATTCTGACCAAAGACGCCGTAATGAACGCATTGGAAGCCGCCTCGGTACGGTAATCCCTTCGTGGAACAAGGCGCCCGCAAGCAGCCCGACTTTCAAATGACGTCAGTCATCATCAAGTGTTGCCGGAAAGATCTTTCAGGATCGGACAATCAGGCCGATGGTCGCCGTGACATGTCTCGATCAATTGCGATAGTGTTTCCCGCATTGACTTCAGCTGCGCAATTTTATTGTCAATCTCCGTGAGATGCCCTTCAGCCACAGCCTTGACCTGCGCGCTTTCCCGCGACTTATCCTCATACAGATCCAACAGGATGCGGCAGTCTTCGATTGAAAAGCCTAGCGCGCGTGCCCGCCCGAGAAATGCCAGTTTGTGGATGTCGCTTTCGCGAAAACTGCGGTACCCGTTTGCACTGCGCAACGGACGCACGAGCGCGATATCTTCGTAGTAACGAATCGTCTTTGCTGGCAATCCAGAGCGTTCAGATACTTCACCAATGTTCATTTTGAGCTCCTATTCAGCAGGTTGCGTCATCAATTGTGCAGAAGACTGCTCTCGTGCCGCAACTTCCGGCATTTTGGCTTCGATGCGGCGCAGACGCAGGGCATTCGTCAATACCGAAACGGAAGACAGCGCCATCGCCCCTGCGGCAAAGACAGGGGAAAGCAGCAACCCGAATGCGGGATAGAGCACGCCTGCCGCAACAGGGATCAGCGCAACGTTATAGCCAAATGCCCAAAGCAGGTTCTGATGGATGTTGCGCATCGTCGCCTGTGAAACCTCAGCAGCATTCACGACGCCACGCAGGTCACCTGACATCAAAACCACATCGGCACTTTCAATGGCAACGTCGGTGCCGGTGCCAATCGCAATGCCAACATCAGCATGCGCAAGGGCTGGCGCATCGTTAATGCCATCACCGACAAACGCGACCTTGCGCCCACCTGCCCGCAAAGTTTCGAGCGCGGCAACCTTGCCGTCAGGCAAAACCCCAGCAATGACCTGATCAATGCCCACTTCGCGCGCAATCGACTCGGCCGTGGATTGCTTGTCACCGGTGATCATGGCGACCTTCAGCCCGCGGTCATGCAATGCGGCAACGACGCTTGCGCTTGATGCCTTCACCGGATCGGCCACAGCGATAACCGCAGCAAGTGCGCCATCAATAGCGGCAAAAAGCGCGGTCTGTCCTTTTTCGGCCAACCTGCGTTCGGCGTCTTGCAGTTCCGTGATATTGATATCTTGTTGGGCCATGAAACGGTCTGCGCCAATCAGGACATTGCGGCCTTTGACTGTGGCTGCGACGCCAAATCCGGTGATCGACCTGAAGTCAGTCGCATCTGGATAAGCAACCCCTTCCGCAGCGGCAGAGCGTACAATGGCTTCTGCAATGGGGTGTTCTGATTGTGCTTCGACCGCTGCAATCAGGGACAGTGTCTCAGCCCGATCAAAACCATTTGCTGTGATCAGATCAGTCAGCGTTGGCCGTCCGGCAGTCACCGTTCCGGTCTTGTCAACGGCCACAACCGTGACGTCATTGAGATGCTGCAACGCGTCACCCTTTCGGAACAAGACGCCCATTTCAGCAGCGCGCCCGGTTCCGACCATGATTGATGTCGGGGTCGCAAGGCCCATCGCGCAGGGGCAGGCAATGATAAGGACCGACACACCGGCAACCAATGCGAAAGTCAATGCTGGGTCCGGCCCAATGAGCAGCCAGACAATGACGGTGACCAACGCAAGAACGAGTACCGCAGGCACGAACCACATTGTCACGCGGTCGACCAACCCCTGAATTGGCAGCTTGGCCCCTTGCGCCTCCTCGACCATACGAATGATCTGGGCCAAGGTCGTATCGGCACCAACGCGGGTTGCAGCGAAGGTCAGGCTACCGGTGCCATTGACGGTACCACCAGTCACCGGGTCATCAATGCCTTTCGCCACGGCAAGGGGCTCGCCCGTGATCATGCTTTCATCGACGTTGCTTGATCCTTCGACGACGGCGCCATCCACAGGAATACGTTCACCGGGGCGGACCAAAACAAGATCCCCAATTTCTAGTGCGTCGATTTCGACCTCTTGGGTCTGACCATCGCGCACGACGCGCGCAGTCTTGACCTGCAAACCCAAAAGGGCCTGGATCGCGGCGCCGGTCCTGCCCTTCGCACGGGCCTCGAGCCAACGCCCCAGAAGGATCAGGACAACGATGACAGCCGCAGCCTCAAAATAAACGGCGCGCACACCTTCTGGCAGCAGTTGGGGAAGGAATGTTGCCACCACCGAATAAGTCCATGCTGCACCCGTTCCCAAAGCAACCAGACTGTTCATATCCGGTGCACGACGCAGGAGCGCGGGTATTCCTTTGGCAAAGAACCCCCAGCCCGGACCAAAAAGCACCACGGTGGCAAGGGCGAACTGAATCAACCAGGATGCCTGCATACCGATAGTACGAACGATCAGATCATGGAAGCCGGGGATTGTGTGTGCGCCCATCTCCAAAACAAAAACCGGAACGGTCAGAATCGCGGCAAAGATAACGCGCGCAAACAAAGCTTTGGCTTCATCGGCTTTTCGCTCTGACCTCGTTGCCTGCGAGTCCGCCTTAGCGATGTCCGCCGCATAGCCGGCATCGCCGCTAGCTTTGCGCAACTCTTCGGACGTCGTCGCACCTGTCACAAAGACAACGGTCGCAGTCTCCGCGGCAAGATTGACAGAGGCTTCGAGCACACCCGGCACCGCCAGCAGTGCTTTCTCGAGGCGTCCGACACATGACGCGCATGTCATGGACGCGATATTCACCGTGATACGCGAAGTTCGGGCCGGGTAGCCAAGTGCGTTGAGAGCATCGACGGCACGTGGCAAAGCAGCCGGGTCGTCCAGCACAACCGTAGCCGTCTCGGTTGCAAGATTGACGGAGGCTTGGGCGACGCCGTCTGTTTTGCCAAGCCCCTGTTCAACCCGCCCAACACAGGACGCGCAGCTCATTCCTGAAATGGAAAGATTGATTGTGTTTGCTTCTGTCATCTTGCGATTCCTTTCAAAACCTTTCCGCCAATGTGGAGGTTCCAGTGACTAGAAGCTCAAGACCCTATTTTACATTTTTTCGTCTTGTATTTCGGGCATTGACCTTCCCCCTACTGGAAGCCCTAGTTCTCAAAAAAACGCTAAGAGGAGTTCGGTCATGAAATTCAGTGTTCCCGAGATGAGCTGCGGCCATTGCACCGCAGCGATCGAAAAAGGCATCAAAGCCAAGGATCCATCGGCGGTTGTTACCACCGATCTTGATCAACGTATGGTCACCATCCAAACAGGCCTGCCGGAAAGCGAAATCAAGACCGCGATCTCAGATGCCGGCTACGAGGCTTCTGCGGCCTAGTTGTTCGCACGGGCCTGGTTCACAAGACTAATCATCTGCTCTGCATTGATCAGGCCCGGCGCAAGGCTGTCACCAATGACGAATGATGGCGTGCCGCTGAAACCGATGGCACGGGCCAGGCGCATGGATGTCTGTATATGCTCTTCAATCTCAGGCGCGTTCATGTCGCGACGCAATTGGGCAATGTCCATGCCAATTTCCTGCGCAGCACGAATGACGGTCGATTCTTCTGCGCGACCATTAAGTCCCATCAAGGCCCAGTGAAATTCATCATATTTGCCCTGGTTGCGCGAGGCCAAGGCCGCACGTGCGGCAAAAACTGACCCCTCACCCAAGATTGGCCATTCGCGATAAACGACGCGTACGTTGGGGTCTGCGGCAAGCAGCGCCTCCATCTCTGGTTTCACACGCCGACAATAGGGGCAGTTGTAGTCGAAAAACTCTACGACCGTGACATCCCCGTCCGGATTTCCCAGAACGGGCGCGTTTGGATCCCGCTCAAGCGTGTCCCTCTCGACCGCCAGAACCTGAGCGGCGACCTGCGCTTGCTGCGCCTGCTGTTGTTCCTCAAACAGTTGCGCTGCCTCAAAGACAATGCCGGGATTCTCACGGATTGTTTCGAGGACCAATTCCCTGATCCGTTCTTCCGAAAGATCATCGGCCATCACCATGAATGGGGTCAGTGAAATGGCTGCAGTGATAAGCAAGTTTTTCATGATCTTTCTCCTTAACCCGCTTCTTCGGCGGCAGTTCGTTCTGCTTGAATGACACGGATGCGCTCGGGCCACGTTGATTTGATGTAGGCAAGTATGTTCCAGATGTCTTCATCACTCAGCTGTTCGCCGAAACCGGGCATCCCACTGTCGAAATCCATGCCCTGCGCGGCCAGAGTCTCCCGCCCGCCAAGCTTTGTGTATGTGAACAGAAGGCTGTCCGCGTGATGCCATGTATGGCCGCTTGCATCATGCGGTGGTGCGGGTAGCCGCCCATCCGGTCCCGGGCTCTTCCAGTTTTCTTGCCCTTCGAGATTCGCATCGTGACAGGCAGCGCAATACTGCGCGTAAAGTGTTTCCCCCGCGACCAGATCCGCTTGCGTGTCAGCAGGCGCCGCTGCGGGCACGTCATCCGATTGTGCAACAGCCACAATCGCACCAAGGGCGAGGACCACAATCGCGCCGCCGATCAGGACGGCACGCTGTCTCATGCGACAACGATCCGTGTCGTCATGCCCGACGCGGCATGAGACAACATATGACAGTGCAGCAACCACTCGCCGGGATTATCCGCGACAAATGCGATCTCTCTTGTTGTGCTTCGCTCAAGCAGTGTGGTGTCGCGCAGCGGTCCAAGAGACCCGTCATCCCCAATTTCGTGAAAGTGCATTCCATGAAGATGCATCGCATGCGGAAACGCGGTGTCGTTCCTGATCGTTAGCCGGACGGTTTCGCCCAAGCTCAATCGGGCGAGCGGTGGACCCTCCATGCCATCTACAGCGCCATTGAAGGCCCAAAATCGACCGGCATCTACAATCTCGCGCATGGATTTCTGGACGCCGCCCAGCGTGGCTGCGCGCAAGCCCCCCATCGCACCGCCCTCCATGTTCAGGGTCAAGGCCGTCGCCTCGCCAAGGTTGACGGGTGCAATATGATTCGGCGGAAGTGCCGCCGGTGCCGGTCTTGTTGTAGAAGCGCCCTCATCGCTGACGGCAAATGCGACCTGGCTGAATGCATCGCGCCGTTCAAGATAAACCAGATGGGCAAGATCACCGACATCCGCAGTCACATCGACGATAAGGTCGACACGCTGGGCCGGCCCAAGGACGATGGCTTGCGCAACTTTCTGCGGTTCAGCCAATGGCATCCCGTCCATCGCGACGATCCATCCATCAAGGCCCTGTAGCTCTAACGGGAAAATCCGCGCATTTGATGCGTTGATAAGGCGCAGGCGCAGACGCTCATTCTTTCGCGCTGGCAGCGTCAGATTGGCGATGCCGTTGGTCGTGATGTAATTGCCGATCCGGCCAGCATGGCTCAGCGCATGCGGTGCCGCGAAGTCCGGATCAAGCTGGGCGGTGTCCGGGTTGATGAGCCAGTCATCAAGAACAAGCACCTCTTCACGGTCAATGTCCGGCAGGACGGCCTCTTCCACGATCAGCGGACCATACAATCCCATCCCAACCTGCTGCGTGGACATGTTGTGGGCATGATACCAATAGGTGCCTGCATCAGGTGCCACAAAGTCATAAGTGAACGCATCGCCGGGCTGCACTGCGTCCTGTGTCAGCCCAGAAACGCCATCCATCGCATTGGCGATCCGGATACCGTGCCAATGCACCGATGTTGGCTGGGATAGCCCATTGCGCAGTGTGCGTGTAACCCGACCACCTTTTGTCACCCGTATTTCGGCACCCGGTGCGCTACCGTTATAACCCCAAAGGTTGGTTGTGCCGTATCCATCAGGCAATAACTGAACGCTGACCTCCTGCGCAGACAAGAGGTCAGCGTTTTCATCTGCGAAAGCACCATATCTGGGGAAGAACGTCAGTGCTGCCGCGGATCCAATAAGTTGGCGGCGGTTTATGTTGCCCATCGATTGAAGTGTCCTAGCTATTCGCATCCAAGATGAAAGTCGCCATCGCGTTCAAATCATCATCGCTCAAGAAACGGGTTCCATGCTGAACGACCTCGGCCATAGAGCCACCAAAGACATCTCCAGTCGGCGTAATCCCTGACCGCAAGGCATATGCCAGGTCATCCGCGCTCCACCCTTCCGCGATCAGATCTGCCGCCAGGATCGAGGGCGCCTTGCCCCCGACAGGAAGATCCGCGTTGCCCGTGAATCGTTCAGCAACAATCCTCGCGCCAAGCACATTCCTTGGCGTGTGACAGGCGGCGCAATGGGTAGCGCCATTCACAAGTTCCTTGCCGCGGTTCCATGCATCGCTTTTTGTTGGATCGGGGTCAGTATTCGGCGTGCCAAGAAAGGCAGCGCGCCATAGTTTCAAGCCCCAGCGCTGGTCAAACGGGAACGCCACATCATGTGAAGGCGCGGCTTCGGCGACCGGTGGGACCGTCTGAAATGCTGCCCAAAGATCGGCAATATCCTGATCCGAGAAATTCGCATAAAAAGGGTAGGTAAAGGTCGGGTAATAGGGTTCGCCATCAGGCGAGATGCCTTGCCGAACCGCACGCGCGAAGTCTTCAGCGCTCCAATTTCCCATGCCGAATTCAGGGTCCGTCGTCAGGTTGGGCGGATAGAATGTTCCAAAATCCGTTCTGAGCGGCGCACCGCCGGCCAGCGGGGCACCACCCTCTTCCGCATTTGTATGGCACGCGATACACCCGCTCGCCCGCGCAAGATAGGCACCTCGGGTCACATCACCAACGACCGGGATTTCTGCAACTTTGGCACCAATCGGCCATACATATGTTGCCGCCGCAGTGCCAATACCGGCGACAATGACCGTCGCGGCAATCCAGCCAAAAACACGCACGGCCTACTCTTCCTCGGCGCGGAATTTCTGGTGACATGCCGCACAGGATTGTGCAACGGTAGCGAAGGCAACATCGGTCGGCATGGTCGCAAACATATCGACAGTCATCATGTCGCTTGCGCCCATCGTGTCAGCACCCATTGGTGATGCATCTGCTGTGCCCATCATGCCGCCGCCACCCATCATGGATGCACCGCCGCTATCCTGGCTAGCCGCAAGACCAACGTCAGCGCTTAGCTTTAGACCTTCAGCGCGCAACTCTAACTGTTCAGCAAGTGCGGTGAATTCTTCCCAATCTTCCCAAATGGCGGGCAATGCCGCTGATGGCATCCCGTCTGAACCTTCCGGGAACAAACGTGTCATCTGCTCGCCTGCATGTGAGATCATGAGATCCGCGCCTGCGCGCACCCTGTCTGCGTCGAATGGCGTTTGGCCCCGCATCATGGGGTTAAGCTCTTTGACCACACCGCCAAGGGCGAGCATGCCATCCATACGTTCTTTTACGACACCCGTCGCACCTGAATGAGCAAACGCCGCCGCGCCAGCAACTGTTGTGAGCGCCAAAAGAGTTACCATTCTCTTACGCATCTGTCGTCCCTTTCAGTAGATTCCATTGGCTCGCTGCAATTCCCGGATATAGGCAACGACCAGCTTGACATCGCCGTCTGTAACACCTTCGACCGCCGGCATGTTGCCGAACTCCCAGTGATGCGCAACGACTCCATTTCTTGCTGCACGCAGAAATGCCTCATCCCCATGATGACCCGGTTCGTAAGTTATGTGAACCAGCGGTGGCGCAATCCCGTTTTGACCAGCTGCATTGACACCATGGCAATCTGCGCAAGCCGCCTCAAACACACGCTGACCAACTTGGGCATTTTCAGTCAGTTCGGCCGGCAAATTAACCTGTACGATAGGGTCACCGACCTCAAGCCCGCTCATGTCAGCGGGTGACATTGAATGTCCGTTGACAGGTGGTGCCGGCTGCATCTGCTGCCAGACAAAACCGGCGCCACCGATGACGAAGAACCCGACAATAAATACTGCTGACTTGTCCATCAGATCAGTTTGACCTGTGTCCCGATTGGGGTGCGGCCGAACACCTCTTCAATCTGTTCGTTGTACAGCCCAATACAGCCGTTCGATGACTGACGTCCGATCTTGCGCGTGTCCTGCGTACCGTGAATGCGATAGTATTGCCACGACAGGTAAAGTGCATGAGATCCCAGAGGATTACGCGGGTCACCACCGGGAATATAGGCTGGCCATTCAGGGTTACGTTCACGCATCGCGGGCGTTGGGCCCCAGCCGGGCGCAACCTTTTTGTCGATCACCTCGGTGTATCCCAGGCGCGTCAAGTCATCTGACAAGGGAACAGAGGTGGGATAAAGGCGCATCTCCCCATCGGCCGTCCAGTGTTGCAGGAAGCGCCCTCCAGTATCTGCAAGTAGGATGCCTTTCCCGATGCTATCAAAGTGATCTTGCCAGTTATGCGGCCGAAACGATGCGATGTTACGCGAAACACCGGTCAGCTCTTGAGCCGACAACAGAGAAGGCGCAGCAAGTGTGGCTGCGCCTACAGATGCAACGAACGTACGACGAGAGATAAGTTGGGGATTGATTGCCATGATTTGCTGCCTGTTTTTGATTTTCTTTGATCTACTTCTAGCCTGACAACAGCATTTCAAGAATAGGACTCAGGTCTGTTTTTTGTATTGATATGTAACGCCCCTCGACAGGTAGCAGCCTGCTATCGCACCGTGCCTGACGTTCAATTTCTCAAGCATCGACACTTTGATGATGTCGTTCTTCGATCGGAGAAGTTCTACGTGCTTCGTTCTCGGTCAAATCTTCCGTCTGCTTTGAGCTAGGCGCAAAGGGCAACTTCACGATAGCACGGAGTCCGCCTTTTTCCTTATTTGCCAATTCAACTGTTCCGCCATGTCCAAGGATGATGCTTCTCGCAATCGACAACCCCAAACCATGGCCGCCAGTGTCACGCGACCGCGACCTTTCAAGCCTGACGTAGGGGCCAAAAACACTGTCGAGTTCGCTAGGCGGTATTCCTGGTCCGCGATCGTCAATGTAGAGCGCAAGATAGCCATCAGTCGCCTCCCAAGAGACTTCGGCCTGTTTTCCGTAGCGAATGGCATTCTCGATGAGATTTTTAAGTGCTCGACGCAATGAGGTCGGCTTAGCGGGGACCATCACGGATTGATCGGACAATACCGTCAAACCATCGTTCTGAATATCGCCAAGTAATTCGCGAACATCGGTTGGGCAGACTTCCTCGTGCTGCCCAACACCCTTTGCAAAGTCCAGTGTGGCATCCACCATCTGTTGCATTTCTTCTCCTGATGCCACAAGTGATGTTCGCGTTTCATCATCGTCGACCATCTCAGCGCGCACCCGCAGAGCGGTCAAAGGTGAGCGAAGGTCATGCGCAAGTGCGGCTAGCATTTGCGTGCGATCCGAAACAAACCGGGTCAAGCGATCCTGCATGGTGTTAAATGCCTTTGTCAGGTCTTGAACCTCCTTCGGTCCGACAACAGGTAGCGGCCCCTCACCTGCTCCACGCCCCAGACGTTCTGCGGCCATCGCCAAACCGTTGAGAGGCCCCGTCAAACGCCGGAGAATGAACCAAAAGCTTGCAAGTAATAGAAGTGTTGCTGTTATCACAAAGGATACATTTGATGCAGTTGACCATTGGAGCGGAGGCCGCTCAAACCTTGTGCCAACGTTCAGCCATTCACCACCTGCCAACGCGATTGATAATTCCATCTCAATGGCTGCCAGGCTCCCCCTCATCATCTCGGCATGCATCTCGGCCATCTCTGGCGAAAGGTTTGGAAGCGGTAGCAACCCCTGTTCGATTTCATGCACTTCAACCCGAATGTCCCGGCTATAACTGTCACCCAACAGCGCACGAACACGAGCCTCAACCGCGCCACCTTCGTCATGATTGCCATGTGCGACCGACGGGATATCTGAAAGCTCAAAGCTGACTAACGGCGATGTGGCCGCCTGAATGATCCGTGAATGCAAATCGTCGGGCGCACCTTCGACAAGTTGGGCAACATTGGCGGCGCGACCGGCCGCTTCGGCACCAATCGCAGCCTGCACAGCGAGCGATCTTTCATCGACAAAGAACCATAGGCTCAAAGCCTGCGCGACGCACAGCACTGCGAGAACCAGAAGTGCAATCTGTGTTCTGAGCTTCCACACCACCGACGTCACTCCAACACTTCAACGTCCGCAGTCAGGCTATAACCCCGATTTCTGACCGTCGCGATCACACGTGGGCGCAATACATCCTGTTCGATTTTCCGACGCAGGCGACTGATCTGATTGTCAATCGTCCGATCGAGTGGACCAGCCACCCGGCCTGCGCTCAGCTCAAGAAGCTGGTCGCGGCTGAGCACCGCCCGTGGACGTTCGAGCAGGATCGTCAGAAGTTTTAGTTCGCTCGTTGTCAGCAGTGTTCTCGTACCATCTCCATCGAACAATGTGCGTCCATCATAGTCGAGTTTAAGATGAGCGAAGCGCAGCCATTTGCCAGAGAAGGACGCAATTTCCGGGATTTGCTCAGTCCGGCGGAGGATAGCGTTAATGCGGGCCAGTAGTTCCCTTGGATTAAACGGCTTCGCCAGATAATCGTCAGCCCCACCGTCAAGGCCAGCAATCCGATCATCGTCATCACCCATGGCTGTCAGCATAAGAATTGGGGTTTTGATTGTCTCGTGCAGACGCTTGCACGCACTCAAACCGTCTTCGCCTGGCATCATGACATCCAAGACAATCAGATCAAATTTTTGTTCGGCGAGCCGAATGTCCATTTCAGCGGCATCCTCGGCAACGGATGTGCGCATTCCGCTCCGCTCCAGATACCGCGAAACAGACTTTCGAATTTCTTGGTGGTCATCAACGATGAGGATGTGCGGAGATAGTGTCATTCAAACAACATACCTGTCTTTCAGCGGAATTGCCCGTCTCATGTTTGTAGCCAAATGTAACAGAAGGGTCGATTGGGCAATGCTCGACACAACCTGTTGAACAATCTAGTGTAGCTATAAGCAAATTAGGAACTCGCAATGATCAGACGGCACTTTTTACTTGGTTCTGCAAGCGCGGTCATCGCTGGGGCGGCCTTCGGACAAACGGCACCGGTCATGCGCGTCGCGAAGACGCCCACCTGCGGATGCTGCGCGGCATGGGTTTCGACGGTCGTTGATGCAGGGCTGTCTGTCGATGTCGAAGATGTCGATCAGGAGGTTTTGTGGGCCATGAAGGATGGGCTCGGCATCACATCTGACCTGTCTGGTTGTCATACGGCACTGATCGGGGATTATTTCGTCGAAGGTCACGTCCCCGCCCGCGAAATTCTGCGTTTGATGGCCGAAACACCGGATGCGCGCGGCCTGACAGTACCCGGCATGCCGATGGGATCACCCGGAATGGGTGCAGCAGGCACCGGCGACGCCTACGAAGTTTTGCTTGTGATGAACGATGGGACAACGCAGGTTTTTGCCAGCTACGCCTGACGTGTTGGCTGAAGAGCGCTTTGAGAGGTACTTTAGCCCTCGCCTAGGTTTTGGCCGTTTTTGTTGGAATCTTATACTTCTGAGCGTCGCAAGCATCGTCCCACTCCTTGTGGTTTTTGTACTTCACACGCCGGATTTCGCCACGACACTGATCAATTACCCGGCGGCCGCCAGTCGTTTTCTGAGACAGGTTTTTACGAACGGGATCCCAGTCGTCTTCATCGTCAACTACGTCGGTTTCCTTTTGGCTGTGCATGGGAAACAATGCGAACAAATGTCAGCCGCAGTCTATCTGGCGAGCGATTCCGCGGTGCGGGCACTGACATTCGTCGCGATGCATATCCTGATCTATGTACTTTCCGCAGACTGGTTCGGCTCTTTCGGGGGCAACCGATTTACAGCCTTGAAGGTCGTTGGACCCACACTTTCGAAGTCGTATCTATTCGAAAATATCTCTGGCGTGTACCTCTACGCGCTATTGCCCGGTGCGATCATCAGCCATCTGGCGGTCATCGCCAACAAACAGAAAGATCTGCAACGCCGACGCCAGTCGCTGCCCGTCGCACCAATCATAGTGGCAGCAATCGGATTAGTCCTCTTGGTGACAGTCTATTCAAGCGGGCTTTCCCGGCTTTTTGGAACAGATGGCTCAGCATCTGCTTTGTAAGACGGGTGGTGTCGGTGTACCTTTGTAGAAATGAAATGAAAGAACTCTAAATGATTGTCGCTTTGGAAATCTATCAAGATGTAGGGATTAAGGTATGAGACTTCGTCGTTTGATTTGGTGTCTTTCACCATCTGTAATTGCTGCGTGTTCTGCGGCCTCGGGTCCCGAAGTGACGACGAATTCAGGCTTTATCACGAACCTGCCAGAGCAGGTTTTGACGATGGTCGCACCCAATCAAGACCTTAACCGGGTACGGATTGACCCAGCAGACGGCTGTTACGTCTACGAATATGCTGGTCCCGTTGAAACGACTTACCTGCCACTACGTACCGTCAGAGGCCGGCCGATTTGCACCCAACTGCCCGATACAACTGAAACGGGTTAAACTATCGGCTCTCAGCCATCACGCCGCAGGATCAATTTCACTCCGCGGAGAGATCAGATTCTCCGGCGGATAGAGGTAAGCAGTCACACCAGTGCTGACTTGGGGGTAAAGATCTATGATGTGTGCCATCACCATGCGCACACAGCCGGAACTGGCCCGCCCACCGATTGATCGTGGCTGAGGCGTGCCATGGATCCGCAGATAGGTGTCGCGGTTCCCCTCATAAAGATACAAGGCGCGCGCGCCCAGCGGGTTCGACGGTCCACCGTCCATGCCATTTTCGAATGGCCCATAAACCTCGGGCTCCCGCTCGATCATCGAAGCTGTTGGCGTCCAGATCGGCCAACGCGCCTTTCTTCTGATCGTGTAAACACCGGGTTCGTAGAGATCGCCCTTGGCAATTGCCACGCCGTACCGCATGGCGGTGCCGTCGGCTTGGATATGGTAGAGATATCGGGCGACGGCATCTACATGTATGTCGCCTGGAACCAACCCGGGATTAGCAACAACCCGCTGCGGCAAGAACCGAGGGTGCAGACCCCAGGGATTGGATGACATAGGATCATAGTTCACAGGTGTCACCCGTGCGTCCCATCGTGCCCACATCGAACGGTCGGATATCGGGCGCCGCGGCTCTTCATTGATATCTGCACTAGCCTGCTCTTCTTGGGCCCAGCCCGCCAAAGGTGCTGAAAACAGTGCAGTGGCAGTTGCAAGAAAGCGGCGTCTTTTCAAATCGTGCATTTTGGCTTGTTCCGACTGCAATTGTTCAAAGAATTGGTGACTTGTTGACTGAACAGCGATATCGATTCGTGCAAGCCAGCCTTCGGGATTTATCATGAATCAACAAGAAAATGCGGAGTTGGGGCCACAACTAAAATTTACCCAAATGTATCCTTGACTTTCACCCGCCAGAAGCGCGCATCGTTATACAAATTTTTGTCGTCAAGGATAAATCCGCTATGGAAAACAAGGATACGGCCAAGTCTGAAAGTGCCTCGAAGGTGATGCATTGGGGTATGATGGCCTGCTGCGCAGTCATGTTGCTGCCTGTTGGCGCTTTCCTTCTTGCGGGCGGCACGGTCGCCGGCATGTGGTCTAACCTGAGCCTTTTTGCCCCGATCGCGCTTTGCATCGGTGCGCATGTCCTGATGTTCAAGATGATGGGTAAATCCTGTCATAGCACCGCGAATGACAAAGCCTCGAAGCAAGCCAATGATGCTGCTTTCGAAGATGCGTCAGCTGCCGTCCCCAAGGTGTCTCGCCAATAGATGATAAGGCGAAAGTCTGTTCTCGTTACGGCCGGTTTGCTCCTTCTTGGAGCATGCGCGACCGCCGAAAAGACCTGCCCCTTCAAAGATGAGATCGCGACACGCGAATTGGCACTCCCAACGGGCTGTTCATTGGACGGATCAAGTGACACCCGTGTTCACAACGTGATCTGTGCCGATGGCCGAACAGGCTATTCGATATTGTAGGACGACGATCGTCCCTCTCCAATGACTGATTGTACCTAGTTGCCTGCCTCAAGAGCCGCTGCAATTTGGCGTGCGGCGACATTTTTGTCGTCCGCGTCATCTTCGCGATACTCACGATAGGATGCGCCGGGTAGTGTCCCGAAGTCATCCGACAGTTTGTTCGGAAACCATGTCTGCCTGATTGCACCAAAACCCGGCAACTGCCGCAACAGACGGGATGTAAAGCGAGAGCAGTTTGCCTGTGGCGCGGGGCCGGCTTGTAACGCCAGTGTTAATGCGCGCTCGGCAACATCATCTGTCACCGCAACAGTTTGACCAACGACGTAATATGTGACGCGCGCATGAAAGCTCACGTAGTACTGCTCTAACTGTGGACTGGCACCAAACAGAACGTCATTGCGTTCTGGCATCTGACGCTGTTCCCATGCTCCCGCAGGATCAAAAATCACGCGCTGACTGGCGTTGATCAACAAAGCGGAATGCGCACCGTTGTCGGAGCCAACGTTCTTCATTGTATAAAGCGTAAGATGCTTTGGACCAGGATCGCGATAGATTGCGCGAGCCACAACATCGTCGGGGGCCCATACTTGCGATGCAGTGCAGGCAGACAGAGTCAATGGCAGGCCAATCAGTACCTGTCGTCTATTCAAAGAGTAACTCATGCTGCAGCTCCCAGAGGTATGCGGGATCAAACGATGACTGCGTCATCACAGGGTCCCGACCGAGAACAATCAACATGGACCTATCTATTTGTTCAGTCGAGGTCAGGCACGGATATGTCACGAAATGTATCGCCCGAAGCAACGCCTTATCGCTCTCTTTCTTGTCTAATGAAGCAAGCTGTCGGAAAATAATCGGCAGTCATATGGCAACTGAAATTTCTAACGAGACATTGGTCGAGGTCATCTCGTCTGTGATGTAGCCGCCCACATCCGATACCGCCTCTGCCCCGTGACTTCGCGGATCAATCCGGCCTCGGTCAGGCGATTCAGGTTCCTCTGCACCGCCGCCCGGCTCGCGCCGGTTTCCGCCTCGGCCATCGGGGCACTGACCAAGGGCCATTCCGCCAGAAGCGCCGCAAGGGCGCGTGGCGTCTTGCCAGACCACCCTTGCGTTTCCGCCTCGGCCTTCGCCTGCCATGCGGCCAGGCCGTCCAACTGCCGCAAGGTCGCCCGCGCCGCCTGATCCGCGCCGCTGACCCAGGCCGCCAGACGCTCCGCCGCCGTGCCGTGCCCGCGCAGGCCCCCTGCCCCGCCGATACTGAGCGGCAGGAAGCCCAGCCCCGCGATGTTGACTGCCGCATGACGCGCCGCGACAACTGCGGCCTCGATCATCGGCAGGCTCGGGTGGCCTGCGGCAAAGCCCACCACGGGCCAGATGTGATAGGATAGCGCAGCCTGCGTGATCGGATGCAGTGATGCCCCCTGCCCCATCACATCCGTCCAATCGGCGATCTGATCGGCAAGGCCGTCATCTGCCTCAGGAGCAAACCGCCCTAGAAACCCCGCCAGGTCATCCTTTGGCGCAGGCGCTTGCGTCAACCGCCGCGCCGCCCAGCCTGCGCGTGCGAGCGCCTGTGCATCATCGCCCTCGCCCCCCACGCGCAACGTCAGCCAGAGCGCCAGCCGCTCCATCGGGACGCGGTCACCGGCCAGCCAGCTGAGATCCGCCGCCTCGCGCAGCGCCAGCCGCTGACGCCAGCCCGCAGGTCCTGCCTCCAGACGCGCGGCCAGTCGGCCAAGGAGAAGTGCCAGATCAGCCAGCCGCCCCGCCAGCGCCGCCTCTGCCGCTGCCCAGGCCGCCACATCGACCAAAGGCCGCTGGTCCGCACGTGGCAAGGGCACCTCATACGCGGCCTCGCCCGGCGGATGATCGTCCGGCGGCAGGAACCACAGATCCTCTTCCGCCAGCGGCTCCGCATCATAAGGCCCGCGATCGTATGCGGAAACGGGCCCCTGCGGGTTTTCATCTTTGATGAAAGAAAATTCACGCGGATTTCGCATAATGTGCATTTTGCACATGTTATGCACAGCACCAAGGCAATTCTACAGACGTCACATTACACTTGATAAGTTTCAGTTATCATGTCTGTTGATTTTGAAGCCCAGAACCGCCTAGAAATGCCCCATGTCCACGCCCGCGCCCAGTCTCACACCACTGACCCCTGCCCTCTCCGAGGCGGATCAGGCGGCGCTGACAGACCTCTACGTGCGCGGCACGCCGCCCAATACGCTGCGCGCTTACGAGCGTGACCTGATCTATCTGATGGCTTGGAAGCTAGCGGCCTTTGACACCCCCCTCACTTGGCCCGAAGATGAAAACGTGGCGCTGCGCTTCATCCTCGACCACTCCCGCGATCTGTCAGAGGCGCAGGACAGCGCGAGAGAGGCCGCTGAGGCGCTCATCGCCCAAGGGCTGCGCAAGACTCTTGCGTGCCCTGCCCCGTCCACGCTGGACCGCCGTATCGCCTCCTGGCGGGCGTTTCATCGGATGAAGAACCTCGGCAGCCCGTTCGACGCGCCGCTGATCCGCCAGACACGTGGCAAGGCCCGTCGCGCGGCCGCCCGTCGCAAGGCCCCGAAGTCCGCGAACCCGATCACCCGCGACGTGCTGGAACAGATCCTCGACAGTTGCGGCCATTCCTTGCGCGGCATCCGCGACAAAGCGATCCTGATGCTCGGCTGGGCCTCCGGCGGACGGCGCCGGTCCGAGATTGCGGCGCTGATGCGCGAGGATGTCGACCTGCGCGACTATGATCGCGACGGCGTCATCTGGATCAATATGGTCGCCACGAAGACCACCGACATCGGCAAAACGCCACGACTGGTCCTCAAGGGCCGCGCGGCCGAGGCGCTGGCCTTCTGGATCAAAGTCGGCGGGATCGATGACGGCCCCCTCTTCCGCCCCATCAACCGCAACGACGATCCGCTGGAGCGGCGCCTCTCGCCCGATGGCATCTACCAGATCGTGCAGAACCGGCTGGCGGCTGCAGGCTTCCCCAAAGGTTTCGCGACACCCCACGGGCTGCGCTCGGGCTTTCTGACGCAAGCCGCACTCGACGGCGCGCCGATACAGGCCGCCATGCGCCTCTCCCTGCACCGCAGCCTTGCACAGGCGCAGAAATACTATGACGACGTCGATATCGTCGATAATCCCGCGACAGAGCTGTTGGGGTAAGCCCCCAAAAGACGAAGGGGTTACCCGTGGGTAACCCCTCTCTTTGCTCTGGTCCGGTTACCCATGGGTAACCTCTCCCAACTTCAAAGCGACGAAACCTTTGGACCGCCTTCACGCAACGCGCGCTGAAACGCATCGACGGCGCGCTCCAATTGCGCTTTGGGCAGGCTGGCAAAATCCTCATCCGCAACAATTCTGCATTCACCCTTTCGCGCCGTCACTTTCATGTCGCCTACATGAAATTCACGCTTCTCCTTCCGCTCGGTCTGTTTATCCGGAGCCGTATTAGCCGGCTTCTTCTGGAGGAATCTGGCAAGCACGTCATTCTGGGCTTCGGCGTTCTGGCATTGACGCAAGGCTGCACGCAAATTCGCTGCCTCTTCATGTGACGATAGCGCTCGCGCAACATCAACACCGAGGTTCCGCGAAACCGCCTTGGGCCACTTCAGATCATCCTCAAGCGCGGAAAGCAGGAAGACAAAGCTGCGGATGTAGGATCGCTTGACCTTGTGTAGCGACCCGTACAGCCGCAGCACCATGGCATTGGGATCAATCTCATCCGTGCCCTCATCTTCGGCAGCGAGGATCGCCACCTGCGCCATCTCCGCGAATGTCAGGTCTTCACGGACGACGTTCTCTTCGACCATATCGATATAGCGGGACAAACGATCATCCGCCCCCTCGTCCACACGCGCGATGATCGTGGCGAAACTATCGTCACCGGTTTCGGCATAAAGCTGTGACAACGCCGTAAAGCGCCGCCAGCCCTTCTTGAGCTGCAACTGGCCGTCGGCATCGCGGTAAAGCTCAACCGGTTCTTTCTGGCCACGCTCGCGGATCGAGGCCTTGAGTTCTTCCATCTCGCTGGATGCCGCCACGGCCTGCAGATCCAGACGGTCGCGCGGAAGGTCGGTTGTCGCGATCTCGGACAATGCGAATTTGGTCAGCACCAGCCCATCAGCATGCGCTGCGCGATAAGCCTTGGCATCGGCGGCGTTCTGGCGGCGCTGCTCGACCTTGGCCTCGGTCGTCTCTTGCAGGTTGGCGGCGGCATCACGCACAGCCGCGCCCATCGGGCCGACGCTGCGCTCGCGGGGTTTGGGTGTGTCCGGTGCTTCCAAGGATCCGAACCCGAATTTGTTTTTGCTGCTCATTCTGCGGCCTCCGTTCTGGCGCTGTCTTGTTCCCAAGCTTTCAGCACGGTGGTTTTGAATTCGTTATAGGCCCGGTCGAAGCTTTGACGAGCCCGCTTCCATGTCTCGCGAGTCATCTGGCGGTAGTCCTGTTCGTAGACGCTCATCTGGAAGCGCCCGGACTGTTCCACCGCCCGTGTCATCTCGATCGGGTTGAGGCAGACATCGGCGCCAAAGACATTGCGGAAGGCTTCCATCATCGCGTTATGGAGCGGGTTGTTCTGCTCGAAGCGGGTCATGAGCAGACGCACGTCCTTGAACTCTTTCGGCAGGCTGAGCCCTGCGTCTTCGGCCAGGCCCGCGAACCCTTCCGAGATATCCTCCATCGCATCGCCCAGCTGACCGAGGTAGCTGGTGGTGCTGTCGTATTCCCAATAGCCGGGACCTGAGGGAATATAGAGGATATCGGAGGCAAAGGCCGCGTTCAGCGACTGGTAGCCGATGGCGGGCGGGCAGTCGAAGATGATCAGGTCGTATTGATCGTCCGGCAGTTCATCAAGGTAGCGCGCGACGCAGCCGAAAAAGCTCCAAGCTTTGTGCAGGCTGCGGTACTGGGCGCTGGCGAATTCGACGAAAGCAGCGTTGGCGCAGGACGGGATGATGTCGATCGTGGGCCAGCAGGTCGGCTGGATGAAGTCCTGGAACCGCTGCGCGCCGATAGATTGCACGTCATCGGGCAGCTCGGCAGAGGAAGGGTAGGGGCAGTCATCGGGGTCATCATAGCTTTCCATGATCCGGTCCGCCTCGCGGCAGAGGTCACGGCACATGATCCCCCAGACCGTGTTCCATTCCTTGACCTCGACGATCCCCATCGAATGGGTCAGCGTCGCCTGCGGGTCAAAGTCGATGCAAAGCACGCGGTAGCCGTCAAGAGCGGCGGCATTTGCCAGATGCTGTGCCACGACGGTTTTACCGACACCGCCTTTAAAGTTGCTGACCGCCACGCGCATCGCGCGCCCCTTCGGGCGGCGGGGAAGAAGGGTCTTGCCGCGGAACTTGATCCGGCGGCGCAACTCGTTGATCTCTTCCAGTGTGAACCAACGCTGGCGGCCGTCCTCCTCGGTTTCGCCTTGCGGCAGCGAGGGATCATCCGCCAGCTTCTTGCGCAGCGTATCTGCGGGGACATCGAACATGAACTGGCTGATCTCCCAGATCGAGAAGGGACGGAGCGTCTTCACCTCGCCGGGAGAGAAGGTCGCGCGCCGCACGGCGGCCTGTTGCGTTAAGCTGCGCTCATTCATGGTTTGAAGGTCTGCGTGGGTTCTCATGGGCTACTCTTGTTTTTTGCTGCTAAGTCGTGAATAACGGGAAAATGAAAAAACTGCAAAAACGAAAATCCGGATTCTGCATTTTTCCGCCCGTTGCGGGAAAGAACAGGAAAACGGGGCAGGGGATCACAATATTTGGTGACACAAAATCAGTCATTTTCGAAATAAGGTGACATGACGGGAGGAATATGGTGACATCAACCATGTCCCCCTTAACCAATATAACCTCATTTCTTTCTTTTTGATTTTGATCTGGGATTTTCTCGTTTTTTCCCTGCGGTTGACAGAAAACGGGAATTCATGTCTTGCTTATCCGCAAGCAGAATCGGCAAAAGTCGGCGCTTGAGGCAAGACAGTGAGACCCGCGATGGATGCGAAACGCCTGACTGGTGTGAACGCCAGTTCCTTGAAGTATGACCTTTTGACGGCGCTTTCGGTTGCGGGGTTGCATCAGGATGGGCGTCACCAGATTTCACTCTCGCGGCTCACCTTGCTGATCACCGCGCGGTATAACTGGCGATTGGACGAATTCTGCGTTGGCCAGCGCGATCTGGCGCGGATGTGGAATGTCACCGAACGCACGGTGAAGCGGGAAATCAAATACTGGCTCGAGGCGCGGCTCGTCATCTGCAAGCGCCGCGGCGTGCGGGGCAGGGTAGGGGCCTACCGTCTGAATTACCCGGAGATCTATCGCCAGTCCGAACCCTATTGGGCCGCTGTCGGTCCCGATTTCCAAGAACGGATGGGCGAGACCCATCCGGTGCAGCAGAGCAAGGTGGTGGCGGTTGATTTCCGGGGCAAAGCCAGCCCACCCGCAGCAGAGCCCCCCGAGACCGAGATGCAGGCTGCTCCGGCGACTTGGCGCGCGGCCTGCCAGCGGATGAAGGGGCTGCATCCTGCGCATTACCACAACTGGATCGGCTCGTTGCGCTTTGGCTGCGATGACGGTGAATGCATCATGCTTTATGCGAGCAACCAGTTCGTGGCACATTACGTCCAGACACATCTGATTGAGATCATCATGGAAGCTGTCGAAGCCACGCTTGGGCCGCGCCGGCGGATCGCGGTGCGGGTATCTGGGTAGGGGGCTTGCGGTGTTTAAGACCGTTATTCTCCGCAAATCCCGCGCTGAATAACATTGCCCTGCAGCGATAATCCGGTATATTCTCCGCAAATAATGCGTAAAATATGACCTATATTCACGAACTCCCTGATTGGCCTCGGTTTACCTGGGATAAGGCCAAGCTGTCGTCCCAACTTGCTGCAGTCCGTCACCGGCAAGGTAAGCTCTTGGGGCGCATGGAGGGTCTTGGCTTCGATCTTCGCAACGAGGCGATGCTCAGGACACTGATCAGTGATGTCGTGAAAAGCAGCGAGATCGAGGGGGAAACGCTCGACAAGGATCAGGTTCGATCGTCTATCGCAAAGCGGTTAGGTCTGGAAATTGGTGGACTGATCCCGTCTGATCGCCATGTTGATGGTGTCGTCGAGATGATGCTGGACGCAACCCAAGCGTATGACCAGCCACCGGATGCGGAGCGTCTGTTTGGCTGGCATGCGGCTCTCTTTCCTACTGGGCGGAGCGGAATGACCCGGATCAGGGTGGGACAGTGGCGTGACGGTCCCATGGAGGTTGTATCAGGACCCTATGGCCGCGAACACGTGCATTTTGAGGCGCCAGACGCCGAACGGTTAGACGCTGAAATGACGCGCTTCCTGACCTGGTTTAATCAGCCCTCCGAGGCGGATCCCGTCATACATGCCGCCATCGCCCATCTTTGGTTTGTCACCATCCACCCGTTCGATGATGGCAATGGGCGCATCGCGCGCGCGATCGCAGACATGGCACTGGCGCGATCGGAATGCAGCGCGCAGCGGTTCTACAGCATGTCGACGCAAATCCGGCAGGAGCGGAGCGACTATTACGACATGCTCGAGACGACGCAAAAAGGGGGGCTTGATGTCACGGCGTGGCTCGTTTGGTTCTTGGCTTGCCTTGACCGCGCATTTGATGGTGCCGAGATCATCCTTGAGGCCGTGTTCAGGAAGGCGCGGTTCTGGGAGAAATATGGAGCGGCGAACATCAACGACCGCCAGCGGGACATGCTCAACCGCCTTTTGGATGGGTTCGACGGAAAACTCTCAACATCGAAATACGCGAAAATCGAAAAGTGCTCACAAGATACGGCATACCGCGACATCCTCAATCTGATTTACTTGGGCGCCTTGGAGAAAGATGAGGCTGGTGGACGCAGCACCAGCTATTCCCTGACGGCGACATAAAGAGGCTTGTTACACGCGAAGCCCGAAACGCCGACTCCAAGGAAGTATCAGCCAAGCACCGGTGAGGCTTGCCGGTCTGGGAGAATCCTAAGTCGTTGATAAAGTTTCTAAATCAGAAGAATAATGAACTTCCTTGCCGATGTGCATTGCCGATCTTTGGGTGCAGTATGCAATGAAGGTGAACCGCGGTTCTGACCGCCTTGGAAGTCCTCAGCCTGTGCCTCCGGGTTGGCAGAAAGGGAAAGTGTCCTTCCGGTTTTGTGACTGACAGATGAGGGACCTTGGGGGTCCCTCGGACGGGTCCGGGCCGGGCTCCGGTCTGTCTTTCTCACCAACATTCGAAAGGAGGCCAGCCATGGCCCGATCCCGCACACCCAAATTCGATGCCTCCGAGGTCATCACAAACGAAATCATCCGCATCATCGAGCGCGGCGTCCTTCCATGGCGCAAGCCCTGGACGGCAGGCGGCAGCTCGCGCCCGCTGCGCATGGGCGGTGAGCCCTACCAGGGCGTAAACAACTTCCTGCTGACCATGCGCACGGTGATGGCGGGCCACAGCTCGCCCTTCTGGATGACGCTTCCGCAGGCCAATGCCTTGGATGCAAAGGTTCGCAAGGGCGAGAAGTCATCTATCGTGGTCTACTACGGCCAAAGCCGAAAAGGCGTCGGCGATGAGGATCAGCACAGAGAGAACGATGATCGTTCCGAGGAGGCGCGCATCTTCCGCTTTCAGAAATCCTACCGCGTGTTCAATGCCTGCCAGATCGAGGGCTTGCCGGACAGTTTCTACCCCGAGCCGGAGCCCGTACCCGAGCATCCGCCGTCCGAGCCCATCCCGCATATGCAGGCGTTTTTCGATGCCATCGACATCACGACCGTCTTCACGGGCACGGAAGCCTACTATCTGCCGCCCGTGGATAAGGTCTTCATGCCGTCGATTGTCCGGTTCGAGAACCCGCGGAATTTCTACGGGGTCTGGGCCCATGAGCTGGCCCATGCCACCAAGGCGCGCCATCGGCTGAACCGCGACTACGGCCTCTCGCGCTTCGGCAACACGGCCTATGCCCGCGAAGAGATCGTCGCCGAGCTGACCTCGGTGTTCCTTGGCCAGACGCTCGGCTTTACGGCCCATACGCTCGAGATGAACGCAGCGTATCTCTACAATTGGCTGCGCGTTCTACGCTCGGACAAGGGCGCGATCTTCAAGCACGCCGCTGACGCGCAGCGCGCCTGCGACTACCTGATGGCACGGTCGGAGGCGGGGAGGGTAGGAGAGGACGCCGAGGCCGCCTGACCACAGGGAGAACGGAGACGCCCATGTCACGCAAGGAACCCAAGACGCTGCGGGTGGCCTGCTTTGAAGGTGGCCGCCGCAAGATCATCACCCTTAAACGTGGAGCATATTGGTGGAGCCCATCCGAGGGTGCCTATCCACTCTCGGCAGCGCTCGAGACCATCAAGGAACAGGGCGGCTGGATCGAAACCATCCCCAACCCGAATTACAGACCCAAGGGGCTGTTCGGATAGGGCGCCTTCGGCCTCAAATCATCCGCCGTGCGGAAAAGGAAAAGTGGGCTTTGGGAAGGGTGTTTCAACTTCTCAAAGGAATGCCCCATGACCATCACCGCACAACCCGAGACAGACAGACCAGATCCGAGTGTGATCGCAGCGCAGAACGACGCGTTTCGCAAGCTCGTTTGCTTCGGGGTGCCGCCCGCGCAGGCCATCCAGGGCCGGATGCATGTCACCCGCTCGATTATGGAGGCTGGTGACGGCTTCATGGCCGAGGCGGTGAAGGCCACGGGCATGTTCGAGACCTTCGAGCCGGAGAACGATCCCGAAGGATGGCATGACTTTGGGGCGGTCGAGATCCGCGGCGAAACCGTGTTCTGGAAAATCGATCTCTATGAGGCCGGGTCGGACTTCCGCTACGGGGCTGAGACCCCGGACAATCCTGCCACCACCATGCGCGCTTTGACCATCATGCTGGCGCGCGACTGGTAGAAGGGCAGGGGGACTCCTCCCCCAACAAGCCAACAAATGAAGGCCCGCTGGCCCCAAAAAGGCAAAGTGGGCCTTTCGTCGTGGTGATCCCCGATGCCGGGGATTGGTCACGCGCGTGAACGCGCGGGCCCCACATCATCCACCGAAAAGGACATCCCATGACCGCAAGCTTCAAACCCGTTTCTGTCGCCATCGGCGATCTGACAGCTCACCCTGCCAATGTGCGCAGCAACTCCCCGGAAACCTACGACCCCGAGAACATCGCACATCTGAAAGCCAGCATCGCAGTGCTGGGTCTCGTCCAGCCGCTCCTGGTTCAGAAGATCG
>NZ_FOZM01000002.1 GCF_900114675.1 Yoonia litorea | reverse complement strand
ATCGCCGCTGTCAGTGTCGTCTTGCCGTGGTCAACGTGACCAATCGTGCCGATGTTCACGTGCGGCTTATTACGTTCAAACTTTTCCTTAGCCATAGCGCGGGGCCCTTAATTTTTGAGGGGCCCCTGAGGGCCCGTTTCAACATCGCGGGCGATGTATTGGGAATCGGCATGGAAATCAAGCCTTGGCATCGCCCATCTGACGTTTCAGAAGATTTTTTCCCGATGCCATGTCGATTTCGTCAAATCCCGTTCGTCTGGTAATCAGGAAGGCAATCAAGCCGCCTGAAATTCAAAAGGACGAACCCATGCAATATATCTGTCTCATCTATTCTGCCGAAGGCGCGGGCCCGCAGCGCGGCACAGCTGACTTTGGCCCATTCATGCAAGCCTACGGCGCCTTCACAGCCGAAATGCAGGAAACCGGACGTTTCATTGCCGGCGATGCGCTGCAATCTGTGGCGACAGCAACCTGTGTCTCTGTCAAGGACGGCAAGACCATCACCACAGACGGCCCTTTTGCGGAGACCAAGGAACAGCTGGGCGGCTACTACCTGCTGGACTGTGAAAGCCTCGACGATGCACTTGCACAAGCCGCAAAGATCCCAACCGCGCAGCATGGCCGGATCGAGGTCCGCCCTCTGGTCGTCTGGGACAACTAAGACCTGATGCCGCTCCCGCTTTCTCTCGATCAGACGATCAATGGTGTCGTCCGCGAAGAGTGGGGGCGCATCCTCGCTGCGCTGACCAAGGCGATCGGTGATTTGCAACTTGCCGAAGACTGCCTGCAAGAGGCCGTGGCCCGCGCTATCAAACGCTGGCCTGAGGCTGGCATCCCTGACAGCCCCGCTGCATGGCTGATCCGCACCGCACGCAACATTGCCATTGATCGTTTTCGCCGCGATGCGCGCCACGACAGGGCCCTGCCGGAGTTGACCCTGCTGGCCGAAACCGTGGCGGAGGACGATCCCATTGACGAAGCGATCCCTGACAAGCGGCTGGAAATGATCTTTACCTGCTGCCACCCCGCTCTAGAGGAAAAGACGCGGGTCGCGCTGACCCTGCGAACGCTGGGCGGCCTCACGACAGAAGAAATCGCGGCCAGTTTTCTGGATGCCCCTGCCACAATGGCCCAGCGCCTTGTGCGGGCCAAACGCAAGATCAGGGCCGCGGGCATCCCCTACCGCATCCCCGAAACGTCTGACCTGCCGGAACGGATGCAGGCCGTGCTATCGGTCATTTATCTGATCTTTTCGCGCGGCAATACGGCGACCGCCGCGCAATCCCAACACCTGTCAGCCGAGGCGATCCGTCTGGGGCGCATCCTCTGCCAGCTTCTGCCTGATGACGCGGAAGTCGCGGGGCTTTTGGCGCTGATGCTGCTCACGGATGCCCGTAAGGCCGGACGGCTGGATCGCGACGGGCACTTTCTGCCGCTTGAACAGCAAAACCGGCGCCGCTGGGACAAAGCCCGTATTGCCGAAGGCGACAGCATCCTGCGCAAGGCTCTGGGTCGCGGTGCTGTCGGCCCCTATCAGCTACAGGCAGCGATCAGTGCCTGCCACGCGACGAGCCCGTCATGGCAGGACACCAACTGGACCGAGATCGCCGCCCTCTATGGGTTATTGATACAGATGGTGCCCACGCCGGTTGTGCGGCTGAACCACGCTGTGGCCCTCTCCTACGCCGGTCAACTTGAGCAAGGCTACGCCATTCTGAACGGGCTTCAGGGCAATGCGACCTTGCGGGAGTATCAGCCATTCCATGCCGCGCGCGCCGATCTTGCCGCGCGCAGCGGTGACGTCTCCGCTGCCAAAAAGCATTATGCCAAGGCCATCGCCCTGTCCGTCAGCCCCACAGAACAGTTGTTTCTGTCTGCAAAAAGTGACAGCCTTTCCGGATAATACCCAAGGCACAGTGAAGACGACCCATGACGAAAGGAGGTTCTGCCATGAATCTCGGCGCATTTTCCATTAGCCTCAATGTCAAAGACATTGCCGTTTCCAAAGAATTTTACGGCAAGCTCGGCTTTGCCCCGATGGGCGGGGATGAAGAGCAGGGCTGGCTGATCCTCAAGAACGGCGACACGATTATCGGCCTGTTTGGCGGGTTCATTCAGGCCAACACGCTCACCTTCAATCCGGGCTGGGATCAGAACGCACAAAACCTCGACGACTACGACGATATCCGCGACATCCAGAAACGGCTCAAGGCCGAGGGCGTCGAATTTGTCAGTGAAGCCGACGAGACCACCACCGGCCCCGCCAGTTTTGTCCTGATGGACCCCGACGGCAATCCCATCCTCGTCGACCAACACCGCTAACGAGCGTCACGCCCTGCCGCGATCACGGCCTGCGCAAGGAAATCCACAAACATTCGCACACGGGCCACGCGACGCAGGTCTTCGTGATAGACCACCCATGTGCTGCGGCCCTCGTCCACGGTGCCACCCGGCACGCGCTGGAGATCGGGAAATTTTTGCAAGACCCAATGGGGCAGAAACGACATGCCTGCGCCTGCCCGTGCGAGGTGCAAATGCATTTCGGGATCAATACACGTGTGGCGGATCGTAGCCTCGGGAAAGCCGGACTCAGCGATGAACCGCTGCATTTCCGGCACCGGGCCGTAGCCGATAAATGACAGCCCCTGCCCCTTTTTGCCTGCCTTCGGCAGATGGGTCTCGATGTAGTCGCGGCTGGCGCAAACCGAGATCGGCAGCGCCTGCAATTTGCGCGCGACAACGTCATCGGTGATCTCGGCGGCGTGGCGGATGGCGATATCGGCCTCAAGATTGCTGATCTGCTGAATGTCGAAGGTCAGGCTGATCTCAAGCTCCACTTGCGGATAAATCCGGCAGAACTCGGCAAAGACCGGGGCCAGCAGAAAATGCCCTGTCATGGGATCGACAGAGACACGGATCGTCCCTGATGCTTCGCGGTCCAACCCCTGCAGCCCGTTGCGTGCGCGCGCCAGAAGGGTCTCGGCCTCTTCCGCCTCAGGCAGCAGGGTCTCACCCGCACCTGTCAGGGTCAGCCCGCGCCGGGTGCGGCGGAAAAGCTGCACGCCATAGCCCGCCTCCAGCGCCTCGATATGGCGGCGCACGGTGGCGTGGGTTGCGCCTAGGGTTTCAGCGGCCGCGCGCAGACTGCCGGTGCGGGCCACCGCCAGAAAGAAGGGCATCTGTTCCCAGTCCTGCATCGGGGCTCCCTCTTTTGTGGATCATTTATGAACCACTGTGGCCCGTTTTCGTCAGTATGAAAAGCAATTCATGAACCGTATCACCGGTGGCAGTTCAAACACCCATCCGAAAGTGAAACCCATGAAAGCCGCTATCTACAACCGCTACGGTCCCGCCAATGTCGTGCAACTGACCGATCGCCCCGTACCTACACCGAGAGCAGGTGAAGTCCTCATCCGCGTGCACGCCAGTTCCGTCACCGCCGCCGACACGATGATCCGCGAAGGCATACCCCGCTTTGGCCGCCTGTTCCTTGGCCTGCGTGGGCCGAAAATCACAGCCATGGGCACGCAGTTCGCGGGAGACATCATCGCGGTCGGATCGGAGGTCACGACCTTTGAGACCGGGAACCGCGTCTTTGGCGAAACCGGCATGAACTTTGGCGCGCACGCAGAATATGCGGTCGTTGATGCCAAAGGTGTCATCGCACCGATCCCCGCGGGCATGACCTATCAGGAGGCTGCCGCCCTCTGCGACGGGCCGCTCACCGACATGAACTTCCTGCGCAACCTCGCCGATCTGCAACCGGGTCAACACATCCTGATCAACGGGGCCGCAGGCTCGCTCGGCACCGCTGCGGTGCAACTGGCCAAGAGCTTTGGCGCAGAGGTCACCGGCGTCTGCAGCACCCGCAACGTGGCCTTTGTCAAATCGCTGGGGGCCGATCATGTGATCGACTACAACCGCGAGGATTTCACGACCCGCCACGGCACCTATGACGTGATCTATGACACGGTGGGCAAGAGCAGCTTTGAGGCCGCGCGCCCCGCGCTCAAGAAAGACGGCCAGTACATCTCGCCTGTGCTTTCCTTGAAACTGCTGCGGCAGATGCTGTTCGGCAATTGCTGGCGCAGGCAAAAGGCCAAATTCTCGGCCACGGGGATGCTACCACCAGAAAAGCAGATGCCATTGGTCAAAGACCTGACCGACCGCATCGCGCTGGGACATCTAAGAATGGTCATCGACCGCAAGTTCCCGCTGTCCCGCATCGGCGAAGCCCATGCCTACGTCGACACCGGCCATAAGCGCGGGAATGTCATCATCGAGATAGACGCGGCTTAAGAAAACTTGTTGTTTTTGGGGAAGCCGTAGGGCGGGCGCTTGCCAACGCCTGCCCGCGCGCCCTTCCATTCGGTCATGTCAGGCTCGGTCCGTGTCTTGCCGCCGCCCATCGGCCACGACAAACCATCGGCCCAATCAAAGGTTGTCAGATCAGACAAACCGCCATCGAGTTCCAGCATCCCCTGCCGCCCCGAGGCCTTCTTGTATTTCTGGATGCGCACACCCTTGCCGCGCGCCATCTCTGGCAATTCATCCAATGCAAAGACGAGGAACTTCGCATTTTCCGACACGACGGCCACGTGATCACCGGTGACGCGATGGCAAATCTTGGCCACGGTATCTTTGACGTTCAGGACCTGCTTGCCTGTGCGGGTCTGGGCCACCACATCGTCGGCAGGCACGACAAATCCATTGCCTTCCTGACTGGCGACAATCAGCTTTTCTCCGGGCTTGTGGATGAGCATATCCACGATCTCGACGTCGTTTGGCAGATCCACCATCAAACGCAACGGCTCACCCATCCCGCGGCCTCCGGGCAGGTTCGTGGCCGCGACCGTGTAGAAACGGCCATTCGCGCCAAAGACCAGCAGTTTGTCCGTCGTCTCCGCATGGAAGATGAAACGCGGACCGTCACCGTCCTTGAACTTCAGCTCGCGGGTCAGGTCGATATGGCCCGTCATGGCGCGGACCCAACCCATTTTTGAGCAGACAACCGTGATCGGCTCGCGTTCGATCATCGCTTCCAGCGGGACCTCGACGATTTCCTCAGCCTCGGCAAATTGGGTGCGACGCTCGCCACCCTCGCTGCCACGGCCAAAGACCTTGCGGGTTTCGCGGAGCTGCTCGGCAATCCGCGCCCACTGCAGGTCTTCACTCTCTAGCAGGTCCTCAATCTCGGCGCGTTCTTTCATCAGGGCGTCGCGCTCAGCGATCAGTTCCAGCTCTTCCAGACGGCGCAAGGACCGCAAGCGCATGTTGAGGATCGCTTCGGCCTGCACCTCGGTGAGCGAAATCTCCGGGTCCGCGTCAGGGCGCAGGGGCGAGACATAATCCGCCTCGGATGTGGCGCGCGCATGTTCAACCGCCCAATCCTCGGCCATCAGCGCGGCCTTGGGATCGTCATCATAGCGGATGATATCAATCACGCGATCAAGATGCAGGAAGGCGATGATGAAGCCTTCGAGCACCTCCAAACGGTGGTCGATCTTGTCGAGGCGATACTGGCTGCGACGGAGCAGCACCTCGCGGCGGTGGTCAAGGAAGGCGCGCAGCACCTCTTTCAGAGAGCAGACCTTGGGCGTAACACCGTCAATCAGCACGTTCATGTTCAGGCTGAACCGCGTCTCAAGATCGGAGTTGCGGAAGAGCATCCCCATCATCACCTCTGGATCGACCGTCTTGGCGCGCGGTTCCAACACCACACGGATGTCATCAGCGCTTTCGTCGCGCACATCTGCCAGCAAAGGCACCTTCTTGGTCTGGATCACCTCGGCCAGCTTTTCGATCAGCTTGGACTTCTGCACCTGATAGGGGATTTCGGTGACCACGACCTGCCATTGGCCACGGCCAAGATCCTCGACCTCCCATTTCGCGCGCAGACGGAAAGCACCACGGCCGGTGCGATAGGCCTCGGCGATATTCTCTTTGGGTTCGACAATCACGCCGCCGGTCGGGAAGTCGGGACCGGGCACATAGTCGAGCAAGGTCTCATCCCGCGCATTCGGGGCCTTGATCAGATGCAGACAAGCGCCGATCAACTCATCAAGGTTATGGGGCGGGATATTCGTGGCCATGCCCACGGCAATCCCGCTTGAGCCATTGGCCAGCAGGTTGGGGAAGGTGGCAGGCAGAACGGCAGGTTCTTCCAGACGACCATCATAGTTGGGGCGGAAATCGACGGCGTTCTCATTCAGCCCTTCCAACAGCGCCTCAGCCGCCGCCGTCATCCGCGCTTCGGTATAGCGGCTGGCGGCGGGATTATCGCCGTCGATGTTGCCAAAGTTGCCCTGCCCGTCGACCAGCGGGTAGCGCACGTTGAAGTCCTGCGCGAGGCGGGCCATCGCATCATAGATCGCGGCATCACCGTGAGGGTGGAAATCACCCATCGTGTCGCCGCTGATCTTGGCTGATTTCAGAAAGCCACCATTGGGCGACAGTCGCAGCCGCGACATGGCATATAGAATGCGGCGATGCACCGGCTTCAGCCCGTCACGCGCATCCGGCAAGGCACGATGCATGATGGTGGACAGCGCATAGGTCAGATAGCGGTCGCCAATGGCGCGCCGCAGCGATTCCGTCACATCATTTGGGCCGAGGTCTTCGCCTGTTTCACTGCTCATAAGACTGGTTTAGCGGCGCGCGATTCCGGCGGCAAGCGCAACGATATGTTTTCGAGCAGCGGAACCATCTGAAACGTTGCGGCGTTATCAAATTGTCGAACGATTGAAGCGGAGTGAACGAGATGGGATATTCGTTAACATTTTGGAGTTTGGTCATTTTTGGGCTGATGTTTCAGCTCTCAGGTGGTGCAGATTTTGAACCGCGTGAGCGTGTGACATATACAGAGGCACCTTGGGCGCCGCTGGAAATAAGTGAGCGTAATCTGGTGCGTCGCGCATCCGTCGATGCACCAACAGAGACGACACCTGTTGCCGCAGGCTTCCAGATCCTCCCGACTGACTATGTTTACGTACCGGCGATCCCATCCGCACCGGTCGCGGCAGAGCGTGAAACGGCCTCAAACGTCATTCTGGCTTCCGTTCCAGTGGAAGAGACCACGACATCGTCCAACATCCGCATGAAAGCGGTGCGTCCGGCGGCAAATGAAGCATTGCAAGACCTGGTGCAGGTTTCGGGCAATGGCGTGAATATGCGCACTGGTCCAAGCACAGCCTATGCTGTGATCGACACGCTGCCTTTGGGCCAAGAGGCGATCCGCCTGTCGACCGAAGATGGCTGGTCCCAGATCCGCGTCATTGAGACAGGCGAAATCGGCTGGATGTCGTCCCGCTTTATCGCCAGCAACGGGTAGACTTGCCCCCTGCCTGGCGACGTGCAAAAGCTGTCGCCATGGCGCAAAAATCAATACTCATCACGGGTTGTTCTTCAGGCATTGGATATGATGCAGCGCACCAGCTTCGGAAACGGGGCTGGCGCGTTTTTGCAAGCTGCCGCAAGCCGGAAGACTGTGCACGGCTTCAGGCCGAAGGCTTTGACAGTTCGCTGATCGACTATGCAGACCCCAAAACAATAAAAACCGGACTGGCGGAGGTCCTGTCTGCCACCGGCGGCACATTGGATGCCGTCTTCAACAACGGGGCGTACGCCTGTCCCGGCGCCGTTGAGGATTTGCCGGTGGACGCCCTCAGAACCTTGTTTGAGAGCAACTTTTTCGGCTGGCACGACCTGACCCGCCGCGTCATTCCGGTGATGCGGAAACAGGGGCGTGGACGCATTGTCAATTGCTCTTCCGTCTTGGGTTTTGTCGGCATGCGCTGGCGCGGGGCTTATGTGGCAAGCAAATTTGCCCTCGAAGGTCTGACCGATGTGCTGCGCGTGGAAATGGCCGACACGCCTATCAAGGTTATCCTGATCGAACCTGGCCCGATCACAACCAAGATCCGCGAAAACGCGATCCCGCATTTTGAGAAGTGGATCGACTGGCAGAGTTCGGCACGTGCAGACCAATACCCCACACTGACCAAGCGCCTCTACGAAGACAGGGGCCCTGACCGGTTCGAACTGCCACCCAAAGCGGTGACGGACAAGCTGCTGCACGCCCTGACCGTACCAAACCCCAAGCCTCGCTATTATGTGACCTTCCCGACCTATCTGATGGGCACACTGCGGCGCATTCTGCCGACACGCTGGCTGGATGCGTTGATTTTGCGGGTGTGAGGGTTTTCTTCCGCCGCCACGCTGCTACATCGCCACAGACACGATAAAGGACCAAGACAATGACAGATGATCCTCTTTTTTGGGTAATGGTGGTCGCCGTGGGCGCGGTTGCCGTCATCTTGTTGATGGGGGTCGGCACCTTCGGAAAAGGCGGCGAGTTCAACAAAAAACACGCCAACCGCCTGATGCGCTGGCGCATTGGCGCGCAGTTCGTTGCGGTGCTGCTGATCTTGCTCTTTGTTTATCTGCGCGGCTAGGGAAACGGAAAACATGGTTGTTCTGAACAAAATCTACACAAAAACCGGTGACGGCGGCGATACCGCGCTTGGCAACGGCAGCCGCGTGGCCAAGCACTCCTTACGTGTCTCGACATACGGCACCGTTGACGAGGTGAACGCGACCGTGGGCCTTGCCCGTCTGCACGCCGAAGGCGATCTCAACGATCAACTCGCCATGATCCAGAATGACCTGTTCGATCTTGGTGCCGATCTCTGCCGACCTGACATGGATAAGGATGACGAGGCGGGTTATCCGGTCTTGCGGATGAGCGGGACACAGGTGGACCGCCTTGAGGCCGAAATCGACGCAATGACGAAAATGGTTGAACCGCTGAAAAGCTTCATCCTGCCAGGCGGCTCTGCACTTGCGGCGCATCTGCACCTCTGCCGGACTGTCACACGGCGGGCTGAACGCCTCACGGTGGAGCTTGCCACGATGGAAACCATCAACCCTGCGGCGGTTCGCTACCTGAACCGCCTCTCGGACTGGTTCTTTCAGGCGTCGCGCATCGCCAACGAAAACGGTACCAAAGACGTGCTTTGGGTTCCGGGCGCAAACCGCTGATGGACTGCGCACCGTCTCACTGACGGTGCCAAAACCGAACGCACCAGCCGTTACCGCAAACATCTTCGTGAAATCCGCCGATTGGATGACGTGCACGTCAAGAACGTGGCGTCGGTGACCCTTTGCGCGTCGATTTTGCACTGTTTCTATGCTGCGGTGCAGGATAACAACATCCCGAGAACAAGACTTGAAAGATTCTTAGGAGAGAAACGCAAATGAAGGTCCTCGTACCCGTCAAGCGCGTGATCGACTACAACGTGAAGGTTCGCGTCAAAGCGGATGGTTCCGGTGTCGATCTTGCCAACGTCAAAATGTCGATGAACCCGTTCGACGAAATCGCAGTCGAAGAAGCAATCCGCCTGCGCGAAGCTGGCAAGGCCGAAGAAGTCGTCGCGGTTTCCATCGGCGTCAAGCAAGCGCAGGAAACACTGCGTACAGCGCTCGCCATGGGTGCAGACCGTGCTATCCTCGTCGTCGCTGCCGATGATGTGCACACCGACATCGAACCTCTGGCCGTTGCCAAGATCCTCGCCAAAATCGTCGAGGAAGAGCAGCCCGGTCTGGTGATGTGCGGCAAGCAGGCCATCGACAACGACATGAACGCCACAGGCCAGATGCTGTCCGCTCTTCTGGGCTGGAGCCAGGCAACCTTCGCATCCGAAGTCGACGTTGATGGCGACCACGCCACAGTCACCCGCGAAGTTGACGGCGGTCTGCAGACTGTAAAGGTCAAGATGCCGACAATCGTCACTGTGGACCTGCGCCTGAACGAGCCGCGCTATGCGTCCCTGCCAAACATCATGAAGGCCAAGAAAAAGCCTCTGGATGAAAAGACGCCTGCTGACTACGGCGTTGACGTGACACCGCGTCTGAGCATCGTTGGCACGACTGAACCAGAGGCCCGCAAGGCTGGCATCATGGTCGGTTCGGTGGATGAACTTGTCGAGAAACTTAAAGAAGCGGGGGCTGTATAATGGCTGTTCTTCTGATTGGTGAAGTATCCGACGGCGCTCTGGCCGTTGACGCGACCGCAAAAGCTGTCTCCGCGGCGCAGGCGCTTGGCGATGTGACCGTGCTGTGTGCCGGTGCCTCTGCCGCAGATGCCGCTGCCGAAGCGGCAAAGATCGACGGTGTTGCAAAGGTTCTTTGTGCTGAGGATGCTGTTCTGGGTCATCGTCTGGCCGAGCCGACAGCTGACCTGATTGTTTCGCTTGCCGGTGATTACAGCCACATCGTGGCACCCGGCACCACGGACGCAAAGAACGTGATGCCACGTGTCGCGGCGCTTCTGGACGCCATGGTGATCTCTGAAGTCACCGCAATCGTGGATGCCGATACATTCGAGCGCCCGATCTACGCAGGTAACGCAATCCAGACGGTCAAGTCGTCCGACGACAAGAAGGTCATGACGATCCGTACCGCGGGTTTCGATGCTGCGGGCATGGGTGGTTCAGCCGCTGTTGAAAACATCGGTGCAGCCGGTGATCCGGGCCTGTCTGAATGGGTCGAGGACAAGGTTGCAGCGTCTGATCGTCCCGAACTGACGTCTGCTGGCGTCGTCGTTTCGGGTGGTCGCGGTGTTGGCTCCGAAGACGACTTTGCTCTGATCGAGAAACTGGCTGACAAATTGAATGCCGCTGTCGGCGCCTCCCGGGCCGCTGTTGACTCAGGTTACGCGCCAAACGACTGGCAGGTCGGTCAGACCGGCAAGGTCGTTGCGCCTGATCTTTACGTCGCGGTCGGTATTTCCGGCGCGATCCAGCACCTTGCGGGTATGAAAGACTCCAAGATCATCGTTGCGATCAACAAGGACGAAGAAGCCCCGATCTTCCAGGTGGCGGACTACGGTCTGGTTGCCGACCTGTTTGAAGCAGTGCCTGAGCTGACTGAAAAGCTCTAACTCTTCCTTTCCGAAAGTGAGAAGGCCCGCAGTCATGCGGGCCTTTTTTGTTAGAGCGCATAGAGCTGCTCGCGTATTGCAGGCACGAGCTGCTCCGCCGCCTCACGGTGGCAACTGACACCCAGCATTTCCGACGCGGCCTGCCGCTGTGACGGCGGGAAGACCATCCCCTTCACCCCTTGGGACAAAGCTTCTCGCGACGGTGTGACATAGACGATATCGCGCACAAGCGGGCGCAAATCCTCAACCATGGTTTTTGTCACGAAAAGGGGATCGGCCTGCAACTGGTTGGGATTGGCGGACCAGTGCACATCGCTTGGCGCAGTGTCCGACAGCCACAGAAGCATCGGCGGCCGGCCTAGCATTTCGATAAATCGACGCATCCGCGCAGTCCAAGCTGTGCGAAGTTCGGTCACAATGGTTTCGAACCGGTCGGTCGATCTCGTCTGCAACGCACCAAGCATATGACGGGTGAAGGAAAATCCGGTGAAATCGACGTCAGGGTAAATCGCCTGCATCACAGATGACGCGCCGACAAAACGGTCGTTCCGACGTGGATGCACAGAATAGAAGCGGTTGGATATGACATTCGCGCCCATGATCTGCAGCACGGTCAGATCGGCGTTCTGACAAATTTCGGTCACGGCGGGATCACCCAGAAAGGCATCAATACCGCCATTGATGCAGCCCAGATTGACCGCGGGTTGGCGCATGGCCTTTTCCACAAGATAGGGAAACGGGTGTTCGATAAACTTCCCATAGGTGGCTGTCCCACCAACAAAGGCCAGATAAGGCTGGTTCAAACGCTTGCGCGGCCCGCGAAACAACATGCGTGAGCCGTGATACCGGCATGGCGAATAGGAAATAAGTTCATCTTCGATCTGTTCTTGCTTCATCGTCAGCGCCCCGCATCCAGTGAAGGTTTGGGTGCTATTTTGACCACAAGAATTGACGAAGGCTTAATGTGCGCATTTGTCTAAATTGCTTGTGACTGATCCGCCTTGAAGCCCCCCCTGCCGGAGGCCTATGCTACGCGCAACGGTCAAAGGAATGGTCATATGGCAATTAACACTATCGGCATCGTTGGCGCTGGCCAGATGGGCAATGGCATCGCGCATGTCTGCGCCCTTGCCGGATATGAAGTGCTGTTGAACGATGTCAGCGAGGACGCGTTGCAGGCGGCCCTGTCGTTGGTTGACCGGAATATGGAAAGACAGGTCGGCAAGGGGCTGATCACTGCCGACGAAAAGTCAGAGGCGCTCCGCCGGATCGGATCGACCAAGACACTGACCGACCTTGGCCAAAGCGATCTGATCATCGAAGCCGCGACCGAACGCGAAACCATCAAGACGGCGATCTTCGAAGACCTTGTGCCGCATCTCAAACCGGAAACGATCCTGACGTCGAACACCTCTTCGATTTCGATCACACGTCTGGCGTCGCGCACAGACAGGCCCGAACGGTTCATGGGCTTCCACTTCATGAATCCGGTCCCGATCATGCAACTGGTCGAATTGATCCGCGGGATCGCAACGGATGAGGCGACATTCCAGGCCTGCCACGGCGTTGTGGAACGACTGGGCAAAACCTCTGCTACGGCTGAAGATTTCCCGGCCTTTATCGTGAACCGGATTCTGATGCCGATGATCAACGAGGCGATCTACACCCTTTACGAAGGTGTGGGCTCGGTGAAGTCGATCGACACATCACTGAAGCTTGGCGCAAACCATCCGATGGGGCCACTGGAACTGGCGGATTTCATCGGTCTGGATACGTGCCTGGCCATCATGAACGTCCTGCACGATGGTCTGGCCGATACCAAATACCGCCCCTGCCCGTTGTTGACCAAGTATGTCGAGGCGGGTTGGCTGGGCCGCAAAACCGATCGGGGTTTTTACGATTATCGCGGTGAGACGCCTGTCCCGACGCGGTAAAGACCCGGGTTAGCGTCGCTTTTCGCGCAAGCGCAGCGTCTGTTCACGCATCCAGGCCATAGCCTCGCGCGGTTTCTTCAGCCGTTCCGACAGATCATCGGCATCAAACGGCGCGCCGATGACAGGCTTCTGCGGCTTGTCGAAGGCTTTTGCGATCTCGTGGATCAGCAGGCTCTGGCGCAACACAGGCGAAATGCGGTTCGCCATGTGATACCAACGCGAATTGGACCCCGGGAAGTAAAGTGGCACCACTGTTGCGCCCGATTTTCTGATCATCTTGGCCGTAAAGACGTTCCAATCCGCTTCAATCATTGGTCCAAACATCGTCTTTGATGTCGCCACGACGCCTGACGGGAAAAGTGCGATCAGCCCGCCTGCCTCAAGATGCGCCATAGACTTCTGGCGCATTTCGATCATCTTTTCCTGCGCATCGACATCATGCGGGAATGGCACAGGGATCATCACACTGCCGGCGTCTTCGTCGATGTCGGTCAGAAAGGCGCGCGTCAGGATACGGTAGTCGCTGCGCACGCGGCCCAGCATCTGGGCAAGGATCATCCCGTCCACCAATCCGTGCGGATGGTTCGCCACGACAATGACCGGACCGGACTTCGGGATATGCGCATATTGCTCAGGCGGTGTCTGGATATCGATTCCCATGGCCGCCAATGCGCCATCCCAGAAAGCCTGTCCCTTCAGCTTTCCTTGCGTCTCGAACTGGCGGACAACGCGCAGGACCTTGATCTTTCCGGTGCACCATTCAATCGCCTTGATCACGTTGCGCCGCCACGCACTGTCGAATGTATCCGAGTAGGTGAGCGCATCACGGTTGTAGATCGTCCGCCGCGCGTCGGGGGCACCGCGGCCGATCAGCGGTTTCGATGTCATGTCACTCATTGTGATCTCCGCAAGCGACGATGCGCTAGTCGCCTTCACCGAATTTGTCGTTCACGAGGTTTTCGATGGCGATGGCCAATTCTTCCGCCTGCGGACCAGAGGTCTCGACCTCAATATGCGAACCCATGGAGGCTGCGAGCATCAATAGGCCCATGATGCTGTCACCGCCGGTGGTTTCACCATCCTTGCTGACCTTGGCGTCGGCATCAAAGGCTTCGACGACCTCGACCAGTTTGGCGGACGCACGTGCATGCAAACCCTTGATATTCTGAATTTCTAGGCGTCTGTAGCTCATTGCGGCAGTCCGCCATTGTGGCTGTTGATATATTTATGCGCCGCCTTGATCGCCGCATCGACCGCATCAGGCACCGATGCATTCCGTGACTTTGCCAGTTTGATCAGCATCGGCAGATTGGCCCCGTAAAGGATGCGGCGATTGTCGGGACTGCAGGCGCGCAGCGACAGGTTTGTGGGCGAGCCGCCGAACATATCGGTCACAATCACAACGCCGTCCCCTGTGTCAACAGAGTCCGCTGCGTCACAAATTTCGGTCTGTTTCACGGCACGATCGTCTTCGGGGCCGATTGTAATGCTCATCATGCCGGGCTGTGGCCCCACGACATGTTCGACCGCAGAGAGATATTCCTCTGCCAACCTGCCATGTGCCACGATCACAATTCCGATCAAGCCTGTCGTTCCTTGCCAACTTGCGCCGTCAGACGCTCTAACTCGCGATGCCGTTTAGACACATGCCAGCCTTGTTGTGCAAGAGCTTGTGTCATGCGTTCCGCCATCATCACCGACCTGTGCCGCCCGCCTGTGCAGCCAAAGCCAATCGAAAGATGCGCCTTGCCTTCTTCTTGATAGGCCGGGAGCAGCAATTCTAACAGAGATGTGGTCTGCGCAAAGAAAGCGTCAAATCGGGGATCAGCCTCGACATAGTCGGCAACAGCCCGATCACGCCCATCTTGCGGACGCAGGGCCTCATCCCAGTGGGGATTACGCAGAAAACGGCAGTCCAGCACAATGTCGATCCCCCGCGGCAAACCGCGTTTGTAGGAAAACGACTGGACCGATACGCTAAGTTGCCCTGTCTCGGCGCCGCCAAACCAGCGCCCGATCTCGGCCTTCAGATCATGGGGTGACATACCAGTGGTCGAGATCAGAAAATCCGCCCGTGCTCTGATGTCAGCAAGCAAGGCCAGTTCCTTGCCAATCCCTTCGGCTGGTGTGCCATCAGGGGCCAAAGGGTGGCGACGACGGGTTTCGGAATAGCGGCGGATTAGTTCCTCTTCGCTGGCATCCAGATAAAGCACCTGCGCGGACACCCCCACCAAAGCTGCCACCCTGTCGATACTTTCAGCCAGCGCAGCACCACCGAAATCACGGTTGCGCGCATCCAGCCCAAGCGCCAACGGGCGCGCTGGCGCGGGCCCGCTTAGCAATCGCGGCAACAGCGACAGTGGCAGGTTGTCGATGACCTCAAACCCCAGATCCTCAAGCGCGTTGATCGCCGTCGAGCGGCCCGCACCTGAAGGTCCTGTCACCAGAACGACAGACGGAGAAAGCTGTGCCGGCGTCGCAACCGGTTTTGTCATTGATCGCTCCAGCCGGATTTCAGGAGTTGCAGAAGGGATGGCACCCAGTTTGGGCTATCCACACGGTAGATCAAGGGCAGATCACATCCCAAAAGCGTGATAAACCGACGCGGTGGCAGGCGCTCAGGCTCTTGGCGATCCAGATCAACCACAAAGGCAATCGGCGCGGCGGCACAGTACTCTGCGGACAGGATACCGACACCGCGTGCCTCGATCAGTCCAGCGATACGCGGATGGGGACTGACATGGACCTCTCCGTTATCCGCCAGCAGCACGGCCCGATCATCAGTGACCAGACGACAGCCCAAGGCCATGAGCGATAGTGCCAGTCCCGATTTCCCTTGCCCTGAAGCACCGGTGATCAGCAACGCACGCCCGTCCCATGCAACAGCAGAGGCGTGGACGGTTTCACTCATGGTTTTTCAGCGTCAGAGAGGCAGACCCACGACAAAACGTGCGCCAAGCGGTTCAGAGGTCGGGTCGGCATCGGTCGGGCGGATGTTCTCGGCCCAGATCACACCACCATGCGCTTCGACGATCTGTTTCGAGATCGCAAGGCCAAGGCCGGAGTTGTTGCCGAACTGGCCCACGGGGCGCTCTGAATAGAAGCGCTGGAAGATTTTGGTCAGCGCATCTTCAGGGATACCGGGACCTGTGTCCTCGACCACAGCCAGAACGCGGTTCTGGCGGGTCCGCGCCCACAGGCGGATAGCGTCGCCATCCTCGCAGAAGGAAATCGCATTTGTGATCAGGTTGACGAAAACCTGCGCCATACGCCCTTCGAGACCCTGCACCATGATCGGTTCGCTTGGCAGATCGGCCACGAATTCGACACCACGCAGTCTGGCATCTTTCCCAAGGAAGTCGGCGATGTTGTTGAGCATGTTGACAAGATCGAAGGATTCTTCCTCTTCCTTGACCAACTCGCTGTCCAGACGCGACGCGTTGGAGATATCGCTGACCAGCCGGTCAAGGCGTTTCACGTCGTGTTCGATGACTTCAAGCAGTTTCTCGCGCTGATCATCACGGCGCGCCACGCGCATCGTCCCAACCGCAGAGCGCAGCGAGGCCAGCGGGTTCTTGATTTCATGGGCCACATCGGCAGCGAATTGTTCGTTGCTTTCGATCCGCTCATAAAGGGCACGTACCATCCGCCGCAATGCCCCGGAAAGGCGACCAATCTCGTCAGGTCGGGCGGTAAAGTCAGGGATGCGCACGCGCTTTGGCGAAAGCTTCCGCGCGTTGCGTTCCTGCGTGGCCTCGGCAGCCGTGGCGAGCTGCGCCAGCGGGTTTGCAATGGTCGAGGCAAGCACAAGGCTCAAGCCGACACTGACAAAGATACCGACAAGGAACAGGCGCAAATACTGTTCACGTTCACGCAGAACAAGGCTGTCCACCTCTCCGGCGGCTGTGGTGACGGCGATCACGCCGACTGGCACGTCATTGCGCAGGATCGGTGTCGTCACGATAAAGCTTGTGTTGCCTCCGACCTCTGCCGCGACAAGCTGGGTGCCGTTGTTCAATGCATCCCGCACGCTGTTTTGTGAGAGCTCAAACAGTGTCGGCTCCGCGCCGTCGGCGCTCCCGTCAAACGGGGCCAGAACAACGCCGGTGATGCCACTCCAGACTGAAATCAGGAAATCAGTGACAAAGGTTCCACCTGTGCGGTCTTCAAGCTCTGCAATCTCGGCTGTGTCCAACGTGCCCGTTGCGCGGGCGACAACTGTTGCATCCATGGCAAAGACAGCCACTTCGACACCGCCCCGTAGGTTGAGGTTCGCCAAAGTCTGGATCGGGTTCACGCCATCGGCGGTGGCAAGGTTCACAGGCGCCACGGCGGGCAACTGCGCCTCAAAGACATCGGCAATCAGCTGTGCTTCATTGACCAGGCCCTTGGCACGCTGAAAGGCAAGGCTGTCGCGGGACGGGCTTAGATAAAGAACACCGGCAATCAGCAGGATCAGCGCGACAAGGTTGAATGTGATGATCTTGCGGGCAATCGGCGACCGGCGCAGGGAAATGAGACGGCCAAAGCCGGTCCTGCTTTCTTCCTCGCCCTCTTCGGAAAATTCGGGATCGACCCAGTCGTCACCAAGCAACAAGTCAGGGGTCTGTGCAGCACGCCGCACAGACTTCAGGTCGCGCACATCAATCTTGGGCGCTGCCGTCATGCTTTACTCATCACTCTTCGTTGTAGCGATACCCGATACCGTAAAGTGTCTCGATCGCAGAAAACTCGTCATCCGCATTCCGCATCTTTTTGCGCAGTCGCTTGATGTGACTGTCGATGGTCCGGTCGTCAACGTACACCTGATCATCATAGGCTACATCCATAAGCTGATCGCGGCTTTTCACAAAGCCGGGGCGCTGAGCCAGCGCCTGCAAAAGCAAGAATTCGGTCACCGTAAGGGATACGTCTTTCCCCTTCCATTTCACTGCGTGGCGCAGCGGGTCCATTACCAATTCACCGCGGACCATCACTTTGGTCTCTTCGGTCTCTTCAATATCCTCACCGGCGATCGCGTCCTGACGACGCAAGAGCGCACGGATTCGCTCGACCAATAGGCGCTGTGAAAATGGCTTTTTTACGTAATCATCTGCGCCCATTCTAAGGCCAAGCACTTCATCAATCTCGTCATCCTTGGATGTCAGGAAGATGATCGGCATCGCCGTTTTCTGACGCAGGCGCTGCAGCAGATCCATGCCGTCCATCCGCGGCATCTTGATGTCCAGGACAGCCATGTCCGGCATTCTCTTGTTGAATGCGTCCAAAGCGGACTGACCGTCGTTATATGTCTCGACTTCGAAGCCTTCTGCCTCGAGCGTCATCGCAACAGAAGTCAGGATGTTCCGGTCGTCATCGACGAGTGCAATTCTGGACATGCAAAGTTCCCTGATAGCTGAATGACTTAATACTAGATATGCGCACAATTTCTGATCGTTTTGAAGCGGCGAATCAATCCTTAAGTCACCTGCCGCCACAAAAACGCCTTAATTGGCTCTTTTTCGCGCGCATGGCGGTCAATGGGTCACAGTTTTTTGCCGACCCCCAGAATGGTTGCGCTAACATGAATTTGGTTGCGCTAACTGTGACAATGGAGGGTATCGGCCTTTGAAATGATGGTGCTAAACGGTGTCTATCGCGGGCCATGAAGGCCATATGACAAAGGAGCGAGATAATGGACCAAGGTAAGGTCAACCCTTCGATGAAACTTGAGGATCAAGGCATCACAGGGCTGGGTTACGTCTATTACAACCGCTCGGAAGCCGAACTTCAGGAAGCAGCCGTGGCGCTGGGTGAAGGCGTCAACGGACAGGGCGGCACTTTTCTGGTTACCACCGGCAAGCACACAGGCCGGTCCCCGAAAGACAAATTCGTCGTCAAGACTGATGACGTAGTGGATACAATCTGGTGGGAAAACAACCCGCCGATGGAGCCTGCAAAATTCGAAGTGCTTTACGCCGATATGCTGGAGCACATGAAGGGTGGCACCTACAACGTGCAAGACCTCTTCGGCGGTGCTGATCCGGCCCACCGTCTGGACGTGCGGGTTGTGACAGAACTGACATGGCATGGTCTTTTCATCCGTCACCTGCTCCGTCGCCCTGACGCATCGGAACTGGAAACGTTCACCCCCGATTTCACGATCATCAACTGCCCAAGCTTCAAGGCCGACCCTGAAAAGCACGGCTGCCGGTCCGAAACCGTGATCGCGCTGAACTTTGAAAAGAAGCTGATCCTGATCGGTGGCACGGAATACGCAGGCGAGAACAAGAAATCCGTCTTTACCCTGCTGAACTACCTGCTGCCTGAAAAGGGCATCATGCCGATGCACTGCTCGGCCAACCACGCCCCCGGCAATCCTGTTGATACGGCTGTGTTCTTCGGCCTGTCAGGTACGGGTAAAACGACGCTCTCTGCCGACCCCAGCCGCGTGCTGATCGGCGACGACGAGCACGGCTGGTCAGAACGCGGCACCTTCAACTTCGAGGGCGGCTGCTACGCCAAAACCATCGGCCTCGACCCTGAAGCAGAGCCGGAAATCTACGCCACCTGCTCCATGCCGCACACGGTGATCGAGAACATGGTCTTTGATCCCGAAACCAAAGAGCTGGACTTCAACGACGATAGCCTGACTGCGAATATGCGCTGCGCCTATCCGTTGAACTACATCTCGAATGCATCGGATTCCGCATTGGGCGGTCACCCCAAGAATATCATTATGCTGACCTGTGACGCATTTGGTGTGCTGCCTCCAATCGCGCGTCTGACACCGGCGCAGGCGATGTATCACTTCCTGTCTGGTTTTACCTCCAAGGTGGCCGGAACAGAACGCGGCGTGACCGAACCGGAGCCCACATTCTCGACCTGCTTCGGCGCACCATTCATGCCGCGCCGGCCAGAGGTTTACGGCAACCTGCTGCGCGAAAAGATCGCCAGCCACGGCGCAACCTGCTGGTTGGTCAACACCGGCTGGACCGGCGGCGCCTACGGCACCGGCAGCCGGATGCCGATCAAGGCAACCCGCGCGCTGCTGGCAGCGGCACTTGATGGCACGCTGGTTGAAAACCAGTTCCGCAAGGATCCGAACTTCGGCTTTGAGGCCCCTGTCACCTGCGAGGGCGTCGATGACCGCCTGCTGAACCCGCGTGAAACATGGGCCGACAAAGACGCTTATGACGCACAGGCGCAAAAACTTGTTGCCATGTTCAGCGACAATTTCGCCAAATACGTCCCGTTCATCGACGACGACGTCAAAGCGGCGGCAATCGGCTAAAAACCGGTATGAGACCACATGAAGCCTGTGCCGGTCGACAATCCGGCGCAGGCTTTTATCATTCCGGCATGATACGCATCGGTCTGGTCATTTTCCTTTCTCTCGCAACGGTCCTGCCTGCGGCAGCCCAGATTGCGCGCGCGGCCAAGGTGGACTGGCTGGAGGCCGGGGTGATCTGCGCCCCAGAGGCAATCGGCTTTCGTGATGCGCCGGAAACGATCACAGGCCGCGCTCATATCATCGAAGCGATGCCCGATTTCGTCGCGCAGACACAGGTCGTGCCTGCCGTGATCGGCGTGGGCTTTGGTGTCAAACTTCAGGCAACAGCAGAGACACCTTTTCAACCAGTGACAATTACACTGTCACACCCGCCGATGGGGGCGGAGGGGATCAGCCGGCAGTCCTTCACCAGCGCGATCAGTGGCGAGACACCGACGGTTGCGTTTTTCCAGTTCGACCACGGCTACGAACTCGTGGAAGGGACATGGTATTTCGAGGCCCGCGAAGGGGATCAGCTGATCTACAGGGTTGCGTTCCGCATCGTCCCACCGCAGCAGGTGCCTGCGCTCGCCAATGCCTGCCACTATCAGGATCTTCTCTCCTGATCCTTACCCCATGATGCCGCGGCGGATCAGGTTCACACCTGCAACCATCAGCACCAGAAGCGTCACAGTGCGAAACCGCTCCTGATCAAAGCGGTCTCCAAGGCGAAAGCCCAGCCACATACCCAAAAGGGCCGGAACCACCAGGCTGGCCGAGAATCCCCATGTCTCGCTATTGAGGATGCCTGAGCGCAGGTGCCCCAAAAGCAGCATCACCGACCCCAGACCGTAAATCACACCCTGCACCGCCATCTGGCGGTCGCGCGGGGTTTCAAGCGCCAGAAGGTAAAGCACCGTGGGTGGCCCCCACGTCCCTGCAAGCCCCCCCAAAGTGCCAGACAAAAGCCCTGCGCCCCACTCAAACGGGCGCCGCATCCGGGGCGACAGGCGGGGCCGCCAGCCGATGAGCTGGATAAAGCACAGCCCGACGACCGGAACACCAAGCACGATGAAAAGCACGTTGCTGGGAATAAAGCGGATAAACTGCGCCGAGATCAGGATCATCACACAGACAACCGTGACATAGCGCCAGTGCTCACGCAGGGCTTCGCCCGCTGCGCCAAATCCGGCCCGTGCGACCTGCAAACCGTTGCTGATCACGATGGGAATCACGATGCCAGCGACGACCAGCTCAGGCGCAATGGCGATCCCCATCCCTGAAATCATGATGAGCGGCATTGCGAACCCAACGGCACCTTTGACAAAGCCACCCAGCGCTGTCACGCAGACCGCCAGTAGGAAATGGGCCGGTGTAAGAACGTCGAGAAACTCAGGCATAGCGCTGTCTTACGACAAAGTGCCGAACATGCCAGAAGAATTTCACTGCGACATTTTTGTGCGCATCAAATTACCGCAACGAATTATTATTGCGCTGCGACTGCAAACATATTATCTCTGCACCTGCAAATTGAAGGGAGTCGCAAAATGGCGCATGATGGACAAGATATGACTTTGAACCAGAACCCTGTTTTGGCTGATCTGCTGACGCTGACAGCCGAAAGCCTCCCTGCTGTCGAAGATATACTTGAGCGGGCCAAAGCCTCTGTGCGGGCTATCGTCGAAGATGGCGGACGCATCTCCGGCAAGCTGATCGAAGACAACCAGACCGCTGCCCACGGACTTGCCTGGCTCGCGACCTACGCACAATCACTGCAACAGATGCAAGGCTGGGCAGAGCGGCTTCAGGCCGATGGCAAGTTCGGCGAAGTCGAACAGTTGATCCACCAGATCGCTTTCGGCGAATACCTCTGGCAGATTTACGGCGGCATTCCGATGTCACAAGGTGAAATCATGCGCCTGCAGGACATCGGACTGAGCCAGGACGACATGCGCGCGCTGATGATCCCTGCCGTGGTGACGCTGACCCAGAACGGCAACACCCAGGCTGCCCGTATGCGCCTTGTTGCCTTGATGGAAGAACAGTCCGCCAACGTCACAGTCGGCGCGTCCGGCCTTGATGAAGAGCTGGAAATGATCCGCGAACAGTTCCGCCGCTTCAGCATCGACCGCGTTGAACCATACGCCCATGACTGGCACCTCAAGGATGAGCTGATCCCGATGGAAATCATCGAGGAAATGGCCGAAATGGGTGTCTTCGGTCTGACCATTCCCGAAGAATACGGCGGTTTCGGCCTGTCAAAAGCCTCCATGTGTGTGGTCTCCGAAGAACTTTCGCGCGGCTACATCGGCGTGGGCTCACTTGGCACACGGTCCGAAATCGCAGCCGAACTGATCCTTTGTGGCGGTACCGAAGAGCAAAAGCAGAAGTGGTTGCCGCAACTGGCCTCTGCCGAGACACTGCCGACAGCTGTCTTCACAGAACCCAACACCGGCTCCGACCTCGGGTCCTTGCGGACCCGCGCCGTCAAAAAAGGTGACGATTGGGAGATCACCGGCAACAAGACATGGATCACCCATGCATCGCGGACCCAGTTGATGACCCTGCTGGCCCGCACCGACCCGGAGACCTCGGATTATCGCGGCCTGTCGATGTTCCTAGCCGAAAAGACCCCCGGCGATGACGAAAACCCGTTCCCGACCCCCGGCATGACCGGTGGCGAAATCGAAGTTCTGGGTTATCGCGGCATGAAGGAATACGAGCTTGGCTTTGACGGGTTTGCCGTCAAAGGCGAGAACCTGCTGGGTGGCGAAACCGGCAAAGGCTTCAAGCAGTTGATGCAGACCTTTGAATCCGCCCGCATCCAGACGGCAGCCCGCGCCGTGGGCGTGGCTCAATCCGCGCTTGATGTGGGGATGCAATACGCACAGGACCGCAAGCAGTTCGGCAAGGCGCTGATCCACTTCCCACGTGTTGCAGGCAAGCTGGCGATGATGGCTGTCGAAATCATGGTAGCCCGTCAGCTGACCTATTTCAGCGCACATGAGAAAGACAACGACCGCCGCTGCGATCTTGAGGCTGGAATGGCGAAACTTCTCGGCGCACGTATTGCCTGGGCCTGTGCTGACAACGCCTTGCAAATCCATGGCGGCAACGGCTTTGCGATGGAATACAAGGTGAGCCGGATCCTCTGCGATGCCCGCATCCTCAATATCTTTGAAGGTGCCGCAGAAATTCAGGCGCAAGTGATCGCACGTCGCCTGCTGGGATAGATTGCAAATCGACTGCCGCCTCCTAAGTCATTGACATGACCAAAGGAGGTGGCACCGATGCCCAAAACAGTCCTGCTGACCGGAGCCACCGGCTACATCGCAAAACACATCGCCCTGCAACTGCTGGAGGCGGGGTACCATGTGCGCGGCACTGTCCGGTCGCTTGACCGCGGGGCCGAAGTTGCCGCTGCAGTGCGCCCGCACCTCAGCGATCCGACCGACCTTCAAACACGTCTGACATTCACCAGCCTTGATCTGTCATCCGACACCGGCTGGGACGCGGCAATGACAGGCATTGATGTGCTGATGCACACGGCCTCTCCGTTTCCACTCACCCAGCCAAAAGATGAAGAGGATTTGATCCGTCCAGCCGTCGATGGCACCTTGCGCGCACTGACTGCCGCCCATGAAGCTGGCGTGAAACGCGTCATCCTCACCTCCTCGACCGTTGCGATCACCGGGTCTGATCTGCCTGCAGGTGACACCAGCTACGATGAAACCAACTGGACCGACCCGAACGCGCCAGATGCAACACCTTACGTGAAATCCAAGACTCTGGCGGAACGGGCCGCCTGGGACTTTGTCAGCAATGAAGCTTCGGACATGCAGCTGACCACCGTCAATCCGGGCATTGTTCTTGGCGCACCGCTAGATGGTAACTTCGGGACCTCAATCGACGTGATCAAACGTCTGGTCAAAGGCAAAGACCCCATGCTGCCGGATATCGGCTTTACCACCGTCGATGTGCGCGACGTGGCAGAGATGCATGTCGCGGTGATCGATAAACCCTACACCTTTGGCCAGCGGGTCATGACAGTGGATAAGTTTCTCAAATACGCAGAACTGGCGCAGGCGATCAAGTCAGCCTATCCCGACCGGCGCATCCCCACGCGCACCGCACCGGATTTTCTGATCAAGATCCTCGGCCGGTTCGATCCCGCCGTCAAATCGATCATTCCCTCGTTGGGACGTGTCGACAAGACCGACAACAGCCGCGCACGCGCCATTCTGGGTCGCGGGATGCGTCAGGCCCATAAGGCGGCGGTCGCGTCGGCGGCCTATCTGATCGACAACAAACTGGTCTAGCCGGCGCGCGCAATCGCCTCGACAAGCCGCTGGCGCGCCACTGGCGCCGGCCTGTCGCCAAGACTGCGCAAGAGTTGCTTTTCGATGAAATAACCGGTTGTGCCAAGCGCGCGGACGATTTCAGCATTATCCGCGTCACCACCACCTGACAGGACCGGTGGCAATGGCAGCAACCTGTCAGCCCATTCCCCTGCACCAGCCTCACTGACCGCGCGTCCGGTCTTTGGCGACACATAGGCCAGCCCGTCGGTCGCCCCGGTCACAGCACAACGCGTCAGATCAAGGGCAAACCCCATGTCTTCCAGCAGAGCCTGCTCCCAACGCAAATAGGCCAACGGCCAAAGATCACCCTGCCCCAGGAGATCAAGCAGGCCAACCGTCCGGTGATAAAGCGACGGATACGCTTCTCGCTCAGGCAAAACCAATGACAAGAGGCTGCACACCGCATTCAGCCCCGCCAGCGCCAACCTGTCGCCCATCGCGGCGGCACTGCGACTGCGAAGAGGCTCTACGGTGAAAGCGCCAAGATGGCTTTCCAGACGCGCCTTCCACGTGACACTCAACTGTGCGCCGGGTTGCAGGACCGGCGCGAGCTTGCGGCTGGTCCCGCCCCGCACGACGCCAGCGTCGCGGCCGTGCTCTTGGGAAAACACCTCGATAATGACCGAGGTTTCACCAAAAGGGCGCACGGCCAGCAAAGCGGCCTCATCACGCCATTCGATCATCTGGGGTTCTCTGCGCACATAAGGCTATAACAGGCGGCATCAGCGGGGATTGCAAGCACAGGACGCCTCCGGCGGGGGAGTATTTGGGACAAAATGATGAACACCATTTTGCCCCGGATGACTGTGCGGTCATCACTTTGCACGGTCATCGGCTCTCCAGCCTGTACCGTGATCGCAGCTTGGCGGAGCCATGGTTAAAATATGGTTATCATTTTGCCGAAAATACTCTCGCCGAAGGCATAAAAGTCATTCGAGCCCGGGTTCATCCAGAAGATGACGACCGTGTCTGTCCTCGACCTCGATCACCCAAAGATCAGGATCAAAACCGCATTGGCGCGCGACAGTGGCATCAACCTCCGCCTCAGCCCCCTCGGCCAGCACCACCCAGCGGCGCGCGCCAGTCAGTAGATCGAAACTGCGCTGATAACAGCAGGCCTGCCCGTCAAGTGTGTTGAGTTTGATCAGCACCGCACCGGCTGTGGCATCACCCTTCTGGACCACAAAAGCCGGGATGTTGATCAGGCGCAGGCGCGCAAGATAGGCCGACACCCAGATGTCAGCGGTGAGCCTCACGCGTTGCCGTCTTTGAAATCAAGACCCATCTCGGAATAGCGCGCGGCCTCTTCGAGCCAGTTCGGGCGAACCTTCACCTGCAGGAAGAGATGCACGCGACGCCCAAGGAAGTCTTCGAGTTCAAGCCTCGCCGCTTTGCTGACGGCCTTTACCGTCTCGCCGCCCTTGCCCAGCACAATACCCTTATGCCCGTCACGGGCCACATAGATGATCTGGTCGATGCGGGCCGAGCCGTCCTTGCGCTCTTCCCAGCCTTCGGTCTCGACCGTCAGTTCGTAGGGCAACTCCTGATGCAGCCGCAGGGTCAGTTTTTCACGCGTCATTTCGGCCGCAATCATCCGCATCGGCAGATCGGCGATCTGGTCTTCGGGATAAAGGAACGGCCCTTCAGGCAATTGTTCGGCAAGCCACGCCCGCAAGGTGTCACAGCCATGGCCGCGTTCTGCCGAGATCATGAAGGTTTCGACAAAAGGATAGGCGTCATTCATGTCCTGCGTCAGCGCCAGAAGCGCCTCGGATTTCACCTTGTCGATCTTGTTGATGGCAAGGGCGACGGGCACGTTTGTCTCTCGTTCCTGCAGTGTTTCGATGATGCGACACACGCCCTCTGTGATGCCGCGATGGGCCTCGATCAGAAGAACCACGATATCGGCGTCAGCCGCCCCGCCCCATGCCGCCGCGACCATCGCGCGGTCAAGCCGCCGCCGCGGTTTGAAAAGACCGGGAGTGTCGATGAAGATAAGTTGTGAATTGCCTTCCATCGCAACGCCGCGGATACGCGCACGCGTTGTCTGCACCTTATGGGTCACAATCGAGACTTTCGCCCCCACCATCCGGTTCAGAAGCGTTGATTTGCCCGCATTGGGTTCGCCGATCAGGGCGATAAACCCTGCTTTTGTCTGCGCCTCGCTCATGTGCTGACTTTCTTCAAAAGTGCGGCTGCTGCCGCTTGTTCGGCCTGCCGCTTTGCCCCTGCGGTGGCTTGTTCGGAGGCCCCGGAGGCCAACCGCACCTCGATGGTGAAGACCGGCTGATGATCAGGGCCGCTACGGGCCACCTCGACATATTGCGGCGGCACCTCGCCGCGCGCCTGCGCCCATTCCTGCAAGGCGGTCTTGGCGTCGCGGGCGTCATCTTCGACCTGATGAATGCGGTCACCCCAAAGCCGCAGGACCAGGGCGCGGGCCGCGTCGAAACCGCCATCCTCATAGACTGCGGCAATCACCGCCTCCATGGCATCGGCCAGAAGCGCCTCTTTCCGGCGGCCACCGGACTTCATTTCAGAGCGGCCCAGTTTGAGCACCGCGCCCAGATCAATCGTGCGGGCCACATCGGCACAAGTTTCGCGCCGCACCAGCGCATTGAATCGCGGCGCCAGCTGCCCTTCAGAGGCGTTTGGGTCGGCTTGCAACAAAGCCTCTGCCATTACCAGACCGAGCACCCTGTCACCCAGAAACTCAAGCCGCTGGTTGTCGTCGCGATGGGCGGACGACATCGACGAATGGGTGACCGCGCGGATCAGATGCGCTGGCGTCACAAAGCGATAGCCTACCCGCCCTTCAAAGGCTTTGAGATCGGCTGAGAGCTTCAATCGAGCGCCTTGAAGAAACGATCCGACCGCCATGTCCAGAAGGCCAGCATGGACCGGCCAGCGGAGGAGAACATCACACGATCAGCACGCCCGACCAGATCTTTGCGCTCAACAAAGCCGACCCCGCGATTGACCTGTGGCACACGGCTGTCGGTGGAATTGTCACGATTGTCACCGATAAAGAAGAACATATCCTCAGGCACGGTATAGACGCCGGTGTTATCGGTCGCGCGTGGCCCGATATTCAGGATCGCATGGCTGACCCCGTTGGGCAGCGTTTCAATAAAGCGTTCCTTTTCACAAACTGCCCCCATCCCCACAACGCCATTGGCGCATTGCGGACGGACACCCAACGGGCCCTGCGGCTCCATGATTTCGGTGAATGTCCCTGCCGGTTCCACCTGCACGGCCTCGTCATTGATATAGAGCAGACCATCGCGCATCTGGATACGGTCACCGGGCAGACCGATCACGCGCTTGATGAAGTCGCGCCCGTCAACCGGATGACGGAAAACCACGATATCACCGCGTTCGGGGTCTGACCCGAAGAAGCGTTCTTCGCGGTCCTCGATAAAGCCGCAGAAATCATCTGCGCCAAGATCAAGACCGATGGCGGGAATACGCACCGACGGGCAAGAGGCATAGGAATAGCCGTAGGCCATCTTGTTGACGAACAGAAAGTCACCGATCAGCAGCGTGTCTTTCATCGAGCCTGACGGAATCCAGAAGGGTTGGAAAAACAGGGTGCGAAAGATGCCAGCAAGGACCAGCGCCCAGAAGATCGTCTTGAGGGTATCCCACAACCACGCGATCACGCCTGTACTCTCTGCCATGTGTCATTCCTTATGCGGTTTGGCGCTACATGATGCTGCGCAGTCATGCTGTCAAGCAATGGGCCTTGCCTCGATCACGACAAAGGCCTGCGCCCATGGGTGATCATCGGTCAATGTCACATGGATGATGGCCTCGTGCCCGTCTGGGGTCATCTCTTTCAGCCTTTCGGCCGCCCATCCTGTTACATGCATCACCGGCTGGCCCGTGCGCAGGTTGCTGACGGCCATATCCTTCCACGAAATCCCCATACGCAAACCGGTACCAAGCGCCTTTGAACAGGCCTCCTTGGCGGCCCACCTTTTGGCGTAGGTGCCAGCGACGTCCTTGCGGCGCTCTGCTTTGCGCTGTTCGATCTCGGTAAAGACACGGTTGCGAAAACGATCCCCGAACCGCTCAAGCGTGCCTGCAATGCGGTCTATATTGGCCAGATCAGTTCCGACACCGAGGATCATCCCTCTGCCTCCATATCCACAACAGTGATCCCGTCGGCGCCGCCCTGACACAACGCAACCAGTCGCGCGCCCAGGGCCTGATGGGTCGGGTCGCGATGATAGGCGCTGACGGCCGCCGCATCCGCGAAGGTGCAGACAAAGGCATAGGCGCAGTCGGGTGACTTTCCTTCAAAGTCGCGATTTGGGCCGTGCGCAAATGCCAGAAATCCGTCTATCTCATGCATCAACGCACCCAGACCGGCCATGACATTGGCAAGCTCGGCGCTGTCGTGGTCAGCAGGCAGGTCCAGCATGACGATATGCTGGATCACGATTGTCCCTCATCGCTGTAGATATGCGCGACCCGCGATTCCTGCACGCCGCCAAGATAGGCGAACGCACCATCACACGCGGCATGGAAATCCGAGATCGTCAATTTCGGAAACCGGAAGAACGCGTCAGAGATGTTTTCCTGCTGCGCGGCAAAGATCACGCGAGAGATACCAGCCCAGCGCATGGTTGACAGACACATCTCGCACGGTTGGCATGACGCGATCAGGGTCGCACCAGACAGGTCACGTTCCCCCAGCTTGCGCGTCGCCTCGGCAATGGCGACGACCTCTGCATGGCGGCTGGGGTCATCGGTATCAGCGACCTCATTGCGGGCCTCGGCGATGATTTTGTCGTCTTTCACAATGGCTGCGGTAAAGACGATATCCTTGCCGTCAGCATGCAACCGGCAGGCATGGTCGGTGACGGCGGTCATCGCTTCGGCCTCGACCGGCGTCATTTGCAGATCCTGCGTCCCGCTCATTGGCGTGCTGCATCCATGATGCGGCGCATCTCGGCAATGGCATCGGGCAGACCGCGAAAGATCGCCTCACCGATCAGGAAATGCCCGATATTGAGCTCCATCACCTGTGGCAGCGCCGCAATCGGCCCGACGCAATCATAGGTCAGCCCGTGGCCCGCATGGACCTCAAGACCCAAGTCATGGGCAAAGGCCGCCATATCCGTCAGCTTCTTGAGTTCCTCGTCACGTGTCTCGAACCGCCCTTCGGCGTGGGCGTCACAATACGCGCCGGTGTGCAATTCAATCACCTCGGCCCCGATCCGGTGTGCAGCCTCGATCTGGCGCTGGTCGGCGGCAATAAAGATCGACACGCGACTGCCAGCCTCACGCAGCGGTGCAATGAAATGGGCCAGCGCGTTTTCTTCACGCGCAACTTCAAGCCCGCCTTCGGTGGTCCGCTCTTCGCGTTTTTCAGGCACAATGCAGACCGCATGTGGCTTATGGCGCAAGGCTATTGCCTGCATTTCGGCGGTTGCGGCCATCTCGAAATTCAGCGGGCCCTGCAGCGCCTCCATCAGCGCTTCGATATCAGCGTCGGAGATATGGCGGCGGTCCTCGCGCAGATGGGCGGTAATACCGTCTGCGCCAGCCTCTTCGGCCATGATCGCCGCGCGCACAGGGTCAGGCACAGCACCGCCACGGGCGTTGCGCACGGTGGCGACGTGGTCGATGTTCACACCCAAGCGTAGCTTGTCCGTCATTGCTGTCTCCTTGGCGTCAGTTTTCGGCGCTGCGGGCAGAGGACGCCTTTTTGTTCAACTGGTCAAGCTTGGCCCGCAAAGCCTTCTTCCGGCGCTTCTGATAGGCACTGATCACCGGCACGGAAAGATAATAGAACGCTGTCGCGGTAATCAAACCGGGGACAAGCCCGCCGACGAGGTAGGGAAAGAACACATCATTGTAAAAGACCTGCATCCCGGCCCAGTTGATCTTCTCGGTGGTGAAAACCGCCAGGAAGTTATGCCAGAGGTCATAGCTTGCATCGGCGAATTTCTGTCCAAGATGGATGTTCTTGCCTTGCGGCAATCCCAGCAACCATGAGCCAAGGTTGATCGAGACATAGCCAACAGCCGGAAAGGTCAGCGGATTGCCAAAGAACGTAGCCATCACGGCGGCCAGCATGTTGCCGCGCAACACGCGGGCGATCAGCAGGGCACAGACGATGTGCAGACCAAACAGAGGTGTGAAGCAGACAAAGACCCCTGCCCAGATACCGCGACTGATCTTTTGCGGCGTATCAGGCAGGCGACGGACGCGGTGTTTGACGTATTCAAAGGCACGGGCCCAACCGCCACGAGGATAGATCAGGTCAAGCGCGATCCGCCCGACCGCCCGTCTATCCCTACGTTTGAAGACCAATCCTTGTCATCCCTCTCTGCGGGGCGCGCCCGCTCCCACGCTGACTAGCCCGGGGTCTCTATACCGCACGATCGACGATACATTGCTTTCCGCTTCCAGCGCGGTGATGACGCGGTGCAGATGTTCTGCATCGCGTAAGTCCACGTCGATCAACAGTCTGAAGTAGTCAGGTTTGCGGTCAATGAACTTGAGGTCAGAGATATTGGCGTTCTGTTCGCCGATCAATGTGCAAATTCGTCCCAACACACCAGCATCATTGGCAATTGTGGCGTCAAAGGTGACCGTATTCACGGGCTTGTGATTGCCTTCCTGCCAATGCAGGTCGATCCACCGGTCAGGCTGGTCCTCATAGTCGGCAAGCGCCTCGCAATCGATGGCATGGACCACAACGCCGTGGCCGCGAAACGCGATGCCCAGAATGCGCTCGCCCGGAACGGGCTGGCAGCAGGCCCCGCGTTGGTGTTCCTGATCAGGGCTGAGACCGATAACCGCGCGGGCAGCGTCGATTTCGTCGCCACGCTGCATCTCAAGCTCGGGATAAATCGCCCCGACAACGGTCCGGCCTGTGATCTCGGCACTGCCCAGGCGGGCCAGCATTTCTTCGACACCGTCGATGGCCAAGGCTTTGGCGGCGGTGCGCAACGCCTTTTCGGTGCTGCGCTTGCCCACCTGTTCAAAGGCGACCCGCGCCAGTTCACGGCCCAATCGGACAAAACGCTCGCGGTCCTCTTCACGCAAGGACCTGCGGATTGCGGTCTTGGCCCGGCCGGTCACGGCAATATCGATCCACGTGGCCTGCGGGGTCTGCCCTTCGGCGGTGATCACCTCGACCGATTGACCGTTCTTCAGCCGCGTCCAGAGCGGCACGCGCAACCCGTCCACCTTGGCTCCGACGCAAGCCGATCCGATACGGGTGTGGATCGCATAGGCAAAATCAATCGGCGTGGCACCGCGAGGCAGCTTGATCACATCTCCTTTCGGCGTAAAGCAGAACACCTGGTCCTGATACATCTCAAGCTTGACCGCTTCGAGGAACTCGTCATGGTCCTGTCCGTCGTCCAAGCGTTCGGTCAGCGCAGAGATCCAGTGAACCGGATCAACGGCAAAACGGTTCTCAACCCTTTCACCATTCTTGTAAGACCAATGGGCGGCGACGCCGGTCTCGGCAACCTCATGCATTTCGCGGGTGCGGATCTGCACCTCGACCTGTTTGCCATCGCGACCTGAGACGGTTGTATGGATGGAGCGATAACCGTTCGATTTGGGCTGGCTGATGTAGTCTTTGAAGCGCCCCGGCACCGCGCGCCAGCGTTGATGGATGGCGCCCAGCACGCGGTAGCAATCGGCCTCGGTCGCGACGATCACCCGGAAGCCGTAGATGTCGGACAGTCGGCTGAACCCCTGGTCCTTCTCCTGCATCTTGCGCCAGATCGAATAGGGCTTCTTTGCGCGACCGCTCACCTCGGCCTGTATGTCGGCCTTTTCCAACTCGACCCGCATATCGGCCATGATCTTGTGCAACACATCGCCGGTTTCGCGCTGAAGCGTGATAAAGCGGCGGATGATGGAGTTGCGGCCTTCGGGGTTGAGAACCTTGAACGAAAGGTCCTCCAACTCGTCGCGCATCCACTGCATCCCCATGCGACCGGCAAGCGGCGCAAAGATGTCCATCGTCTCGCGCGCCTTTTGCACCTGTTTTTCAGGACGCATGGATCTGATCGTGCGCATGTTGTGCAAACGGTCGGCAAGCTTGACCAAGGTGACACGCAAATCCCGCGAGGTCGCCATAAAGAGCTTGCGGAAGTTTTCGGCCTGTTTGGTCTGCGTGGAGGTCAGCTGCAGATTGGTCAGCTTGGTGACACCGTCGATCAGTTCCGCAATCTCGCGACCAAAGCGTTTCTCAACCTCGGCAAACGACGCCTTGGTATCTTCGATCGTGTCGTGAAGCAGCGCAGTGATGATCGTGGCGTCATCCATCTGCTGTTCGGCAAGGATACCGGCAACAGCAACCGGATGGGTAAAGTAAGGTTCACCCGAATGCCGGAACTGGCCTTCATGCATTTCTGCGCCAAAGGCAAAGGCCTCTCGCAGCAACGCTTGATTTGTATTGGGGTTGTAAGTGCGGACCAGCGCAATCAGTTCATCTGCTGTCGTCATCTGGTCCAACACCGGTCGGTGCCGCTATGGGCGCGCCCTTAGCGCTGACCCTGCGCCTCCATCAGGGCGCGCAGCAGTTTTTCTTCGGAAAGATCGTCCTCGGCAGGCTTGTCAGCCTCGGCCCCCATCAGAAGGGACATGCTATCCTCTTCAGGCTCGTCAACTTCGATCTGGGTCTGGTTGGCCTCGATCATGCGCTCACGCAGGTCGTCGGAAAGCTGTGTTTCCTCGGCAATCTCGCGCAGTGAGACAACAGGGTTCTTGTCGTTGTCGCGTGCAACAGTGATCGGCGCACCGGCAGAAATCTCGCGGGCGCGATGGGCAGCAAGCATGACCAGTTCAAACCGGTTTGGAACCTTATCGACGCAATCTTCTACGGTGACGCGGGCCATATGCACACTCCAGTCAAGGATTAAAGGGCTTCGGAAGCCGCCTACTTAGGGGGTTCTTGGCAGAATGGCAAGGGGCGCGCTGCATGTGCAAACAGGAAATTCAGGCCCCCTAATCAGACGCCAAAGGCACAACCTCTGCACGGTCATCCTCAGGCAATGCAGCGCAAAGCGCCTCTGCGGTGCGCCCAAAGACAGGATGTCGCCAATCAGGGGCGATCTCACACATGGGAACAAGCACAAATGCGCGGTCCTGAATGCGCGGATGCGGGAGAATCAGTTCCTCCGGCGCACCGCTTGTCTGGGCTGCCAAGGGCAGGTCGCGCCATTTCAGGAACGCCTGTTCGTTGGGCATGACTGCTTGACCAAACGTCAACAAATCAAGGTCCAACCCACGCTGACCCCACCTGACGCTACGTTCACGGCCTGCTTCCGCCTCAATCGCGTGAAGGGCATCAAGCAACTTTTGCGCGGTCAGATCAGTGGTGATCTCCGCCACCGCATTCACGAAATCAGGCCCGTTTCCTTTAGGAAATGCGGGGGTTTTGTAAAACCGGCTTGTCCTGACCGGCGCCACCGAAAGCGCCTCAAGCGCCGCGACCGCGCGGGTCACCGTTTCAAACGGACTACCCCAAAAGGATATATCATTACTCCCTAAGGATATGAGCGTAACTTGGCGCATAGGGCCTTCCCTCCGTGCTTGCCAGACCAGTGCTGTCATTTATTTACTGGCAGAACCTGCGCCACCCATAACACTCACGGGGGACTACGGCGCAAGGTCGCATTTGAGAGGAATTGATATGTTTTATCGGGACGAGCGCCTTGCGCTTTTTATTGATGGATCAAATCTTTACGCTGCGGCAAAGTCGCTCGGGTTTGACATCGACTACAAACTGCTACGCCAAGAGTTCATGCGTCGGGGCAAGCTCTTGCGGGCATTCTACTACACAGCCTTGCTGGAAAACGACGAGTATTCGCCGATCCGCCCGCTTGTGGATTGGCTGAACTACAACGGCTTCACAATGGTGACCAAGCCGGCCAAGGAATACACCGACAGCATGGGCCGCCGTAAGGTGAAGGGGAACATGGACATCGAACTGACCGTCGATGCGATGGAACTGGCCCCGCATGTCGATCACGTTGTCCTGTTTTCGGGTGACGGCGACTTCCGGCCTTTGGTCGAGGCGCTTCAACGCAAGGGCGTGCGCGTCTCAGTTGTCTCCACGATCCGCAGCCAGCCGCCGATGATCGCTGACGAGTTGCGCCGTCAGGCCGACAACTTCATCGAACTGGATGAACTGCGCGATGTTGTCGGGCGTCCGGCGCGCGAACCGCGCGAAGAGGTTGTCCGCGACCGCGAACCCGCAGAAGTCTAAGACACTGCTCACGAAGCGCCAACTGGCGCTTCGTGGCCTGACGCTCTGGACCTGATGGCGTCAAAGCCTTACCTCTGGTGCAAAGCCGGAGTTTCCCATGACCAAACCACCCCTCACGCTCTATCTTGCTGCACCGCGCGGCTTTTGTGCCGGTGTCGACCGTGCCATCAAGATCGTCGAGATGGCCCTCGAAAAGTGGGGCGCGCCGGTCTATGTCCGGCATGAAATCGTGCACAACAAATTCGTGGTCGATAGCCTGCGTGAACAAGGAGCCGTCTTTGTCGAGGAACTCGACGAATGCCCCGATGACAGGCCGGTGATTTTCTCGGCCCACGGCGTGCCCAAGTCTGTCCCGGCCGCTGCTGCCAAGCGCGAGATGATCTACGTCGATGCCACCTGCCCGCTGGTCAGCAAGGTCCATATCGAGGCGCAGCGCCACGCCGACAACGGGTTGCAGATGATCATGATCGGCCACGCAGGCCACCCCGAAACCGTGGGCACCATGGGACAGCTTCCCGAAGGCGAGGTGTTGCTGGTCGAAACGGTCGAGGATGTGGCAGACGTCACCGTGCGCGACCCTGACAAGCTGGCCTTTGTCACGCAGACGACACTCTCGGTTGATGACACCGCCGATATTGTGGCCGCACTTCAGAAGCGCTTCCCGAACATCGTCGGTCCGCATAAAGAAGACATCTGTTACGCCACCACCAACCGGCAGGAAGCCGTCAAGGCGATGGCGCCAAAATGTGACGCCATGCTGGTTGTTGGCGCACCGAATTCGTCAAACTCCAAACGTCTGGTCGAGGTCGGCGCACGCGCTGGCTGCAATTATGCCCAGCTTGTGCAACGTGCGACGGACATCGACTGGCGCGCGCTTGAGGGGATCAGCTCAATCGGGATCACCGCCGGGGCCTCCGCCCCTGAGGTTCTGATCAATGAGGTCATTGACGCCTTCAAGGACCGCTTTGACACGACGGTCGAGATGGTGGTCACCGCCGAGGAGAACGTCGAGTTCAAGGTGCCGCGCGTGCTGCGGGTGCCCGCCTGATGATCAGCCTGCAATTTCTCATTACAGCATTTGTTGTCTGCGTCGCCCCCGGCACTGGCGTGATCTATACGCTTGCCATCGGATTGGGTCAGGGACGAGGCGCAGCAATCGCGGCTGCGCTGGGATGCACGTTTGGGATCGTGCCGCATCTTCTGGCTGCCATTCTGGGACTGGCAGCCGTGCTGCACACCAGCGCGGTGCTCTTCAACATCGTGAAATTCGCAGGCGTTGCATATCTGCTCTATCTGGCATGGCAGGCACTGCGCAGCGGAGGGGCGCTGGCGATCCAGCCTGATGCAACACGACAGGCCTGGTGCGACATTGCCCGGCGCGGCGCATTGATCAATATTCTGGACCCGAAACTGTCGATCTTCTTCCTTGCGCTTCTGCCGCCGTTTCTTTCAGGCGATCCCGCAAATGCCACTGCCGAAATGCTCCTGCTTGGCGCCATCTTCATGTTGATGACCTTTGGTATCTTTATCGTCTATGGCACCTGCGCGGCATTCACCCGACAGAGAATTCTGCAAAGCGCGCGCATCATGGCGTGGCTGAATCGCACATTTGCAGCGATCTTCGGCGCACTGGCCGTAAGGCTTGCGTTTGAGCGCGCCTGATCAACGAGGCTTACTGATGAACAGCATTCCACGCTCTGCCTTGATCCTCGGCCTTGCCGGTTTGATCCCCTTTCTGTGGGGGGCCGCGACCATTCTGTTTCCACAACTGCAAAGTTGGGGGCTGGCGACCTTTGGCGGGCGTTTTGTCGGCCCATATGTGCAGCTGTTCTACGGGGCTGTGATCCTGTCGTTCATGTCAGGCGTCCTGTGGGGATTTGCGACCAAAGCCACAGGCCGCGCCGCAACCGCTGGCTATATCCTGTCGGTCATTCCTGCCCTCTGGGCCTTTTTCATGACGGGCGGCGGGCCGACAACGGCAGCCGTGAACCTGATCGTGGGCTTTCTCGGTCTGTTGATGCTGGATTGGCATTTCTGGCGGCTGGGCCTTGCACCACAATGGTGGATGCACCTGCGGGTGCTGCTAACGGGGATCGTTGTGATCAGCTATCTGCCGCTGGTTTTCTGATGAGCGACCCGCGCACGATTGCCTTTTACGATCAGGCCGCAGCGGATTATGCAAAGGCCTTCGCCTCGCAATCCCCCGATGCCAGCTTGCGCGCCTTTATGGCGCTGCTGCCAAAGGGCGGGCGCGTGCTGGATCTGGGGTGCGGGCCTGCGCAGGCCTCTGCCTATCTGCGCGCGGCCGGATTTACGCCCGACCCGGTCGATGCCTCAAGCGGCATGGTCGCCTTGGCCAACGAACGGCACCAGATCGGCGCGCGCATCATGCGGTTCGAAGAGCTTGATGCGATTGAGGCCTATGACGGCGTCTGGGCCAATTTCTCGCTTCTGCATGCGCCGCGCGCCGCCCTGCCCGCACATTTCAGTGCGATCGGACGGGCGCTCCGCAAAGGTGGCGTGCTGCACGTCGGGATGAAGACCGGCTCTGGAGAGGGCCGCGACCGCCTGGACCGGAACTACACCTACGTGACGGTCCCTGAACTGGACGCGCTGATCAGTGATGCGGGCCTGACCGTCACCGCAACGCGCGAAGGCTGCGAAAAGGGCTGCGCAGGGACTGAGGACCCCTTTGTGATCATGTTGGCACGCAAGAATGGCTGAGGTTTTCGCCTATACCGACGGTGCCTGCTCAGGCAATCCCGGCCCCGGGGGCTGGGGTGTGCTGCTAGTTGCACGTGACGGGGAGCGCGTTGTCAAAGAGCGCGCGCTCAGCGGCGGCGAACCGACAACCACCAACAACCGCATGGAATTGCTCGCCGCGATCAGCGCGCTGGAAACACTCGGGCGGCCAAGCCGGATCACCATTGTCACCGACAGCGTCTATGTCAAAGACGGCATCACCAAATGGATACACGGCTGGAAAGCAAAGGGCTGGAAAACAGCCGCCAAAAAACCGGTCAAGAACGAAGAGCTCTGGCGCAGGCTTGATGAGGCGACCCAACGCCATGACGTGACATGGGAATGGGTCAAGGGCCACGCCGGACACCCTGAAAACGAACGCGCGGATGAATTGGCACGCGCTGGCATGGCGCCGTTCAAGGACAAACGCCCCGCATAGCCCGGCACTGACACGCAGTCCGTCAGCTAACCTTCAGAACGATCTTTCCGATATGCGCGCTGCTTTCCATGCGGGCATGGGCGGCGGCGGCATCATCCAAGGCAAATTCCTGATCCATCACCGGCCCGATCTTGCCAGAGGAAATCAGCGGCCAGACGTGCTGGCGCAAATCATCGGCAATCCGCGCCTTGGCCAGATCAGACTGAGGACGCAGGGTTGATCCGGTGATGGTCAGACGGCGCGTCATCAGTTGCACAAGGTTCAGATCAGCTTTCGGTCCTTGCAGGAATGCGATCTGGACCAACCGTCCGTCATCAGCCAAAGCCTTGAGATTGCGCTGAATATACGGCCCACCCACCATATCGAGGATCAGGTCAGCGCCGCCGACTTCTTTCATTTTTTCAACGAAATCGGTCTCGCGGTAGTGAAAGGCCGCCTCTGCGCCCAGATCAGTGCAGGCGGCGCATTTTTCATCCGAACCGGCAGTCGCAAAGACCCGCGCACCAAAGGCCCGCGCAAGCTGGATCGCCGTTGTGCCGATGCCCGAACTGCCGCCATGGACCAGGAACCGCTCACCCGCCTTCAGTCCGCCGCGCATGAAGACATTGGACCAGACGGTGAAGAACGTCTCTGGCAGGCAGGCGGCTTGCGCCATCGTCAGCCCGAACGGGACTGGCAGGCAGTGCGCGGCAGGCGTAGCCACATATTCGGCGTAACCACCACCCGGCAGCAGCGCGCAGACCATATCGCCCACTTTGGGCGAGGTCACATTCGCCCCGCAAGCCACGACCTCGCCAGAGGCCTCAAGACCTGGAAGGTCGCTTGCCCCTTTCGGCGGGTTATAGAGACCGGCACGTTGCAAGGCATCTGGGCGATTGACACCCGCATAGGCCACTTTGATCACGACCTGATCGGCGGCCGGTGTCGGCATCTCGCGCTCTGTGGGTGTCAGAACCTCTGGTCCGCCATGTGCGCTGATCTCGATTGCCTTCATTGCCGCATCCTTTCGCTTTGTCACAGCTATGAGACATTCGGGCTGGATTGACAAACACTTGGGGCGCGCGCTGGCCCGGCCTGTTGATGGCGCTGCGGTCTACTGCGGCGGGTTCGTGTCGCGCCAGATGCCGGGCAGATCGGCGTCAGCCGCCTGTGATGGCGCTTTGACGCCAGCGGTCAATTTTTCCAGCGTGGTCGCCAAAGGTTTGAGCAAAGGGTTCGCTTTTACCTGCGCCTTGGCTTTTTCAAACTGCATCACATTGTCGATCCGGCGATCAATGAAAGCGTCGGTGGCCTGCCCGTTAAGGCTGTCGTCCCCCAGCCAGTAAAGCACGGTGGCACTATAGACGCCTGTAAGAGTCATCCGCTTGGTGTACCAGTTTACATCGCGCGAGGTGTCGCCAAGTGCTGTCCAGATGGCATCGGCTGTGCCCCAGACAAGCTTGGCCCCGTCAGCGGCCATATGCGGCAAGGCAAAAAGGGTGGTGCCGCGGCGGACAGCCTCTTTGTCGTCGATCACCTGCAGGCGCAAACGGATCGCATGGGCGACCTTGTCTCGGAAACGCATATCGCTGAGGTCGGCATCGGTAATTGCGGCGACCATCGCGGCATCACCGCGTTTGTGATAAGCCACGGCAAGATCCACTGCACCGCGCGGGCAAATGGTGCGGGCCAGCGCCGGTTCAATATCGGCATCGCGCACGGCGGCCTCGAATGTGGCGGGCGACCAGCCATCGAAAGCCACATGCGGCAGTGCTGCGTCAACAAGCGCATCAAGTGTCGGATCGGAGGCGTCTGGGGCCATCGGTTTTCTCCTATGCGGGGCACTGGACAAGCTAGGTTGGTTTTGCTATCTGCCCACTTCCTGCAATTTTTGCAAATCCAACTTAGAAAGGTGGTGTCAACCACATGCAGGTTAGTGTTCGTGATAACAACGTCGATCAGGCGTTGCGTGCTCTGAAGAAGAAACTTCAGCGTGAAGGTGTTTTTCGCGAAATGAAGCTCAAGCAGCATTTCGAAAAGCCTTCCGTGCGCAAAGCGCGCGAAAAAGCAGAAGCGATCCGCCGTCAGCGTAAGCTGGCGCGCAAGAAGCTCCAGCGTGAAGGTCTGCTGTAAAGCAGCCTCTCGACGTTACGATCAAAGGCCCCCGTCTGGACAACAGGCGGGGGTTTTGCGTTGCAGAATTGTCAAACCCTTTGCGCGCGTCAAATCCGCTGCAATTGTATTTTGACACAAGCATCGCTAGACACGGTCCAAAGAAGAAAATAATTGAGCGGTTTCAGAATGTTCGCACGTGTTCACAGCGCCCTCAGGGCGTTTATTGGCCCCATGCTCCAGCGCCCCAGAATGTTACAGATGGCGGCGCTGTGCTATCGCGGTCAGGGTACGCGACGCGAGTACCTGCTGGTCACAAGCCGCGACACAGGCCGGTGGATCATCCCCAAAGGTTGGCCCATGCGCGGGCTGTCGTCTGATGAAACCGCGCTGCGCGAAGCCTGGGAAGAGGCGGGCGTCAAACGTGGCAAAGCCGCGCCGGAGCCGATCGGCCACTACACCTATGACAAGATGCGCGACAGCGGCCTTGCTGTTCCGGTCGAGGCGCTGGTCTATTCGGTCGAGGTCAAAGAACTGGCCGAGGAGTTCCCCGAAGCCGACCAGCGCAAGCGCAAATGGGTCTCTGCCGACGAAGCCGCCGAGATGGTGCGGGAAAGCGAACTGAAGCTGTTGTTTCTGGAACAAGCGACCGACGACAAAACCGATTGAGGTGTTGATCACGGCACCCGTTAGTCGCTATCAGCTTTTGAAGCCTTGGGGGATTTTCGCATGACCGATGAAAGTGGCGACGCACGCCATCTTGAAACGCTTGACCGCGATTTGGCGCGGTTTTCCAACCTTGAAACCGCAACCAATATGGTCGCCCGCCCAATGGTGGGCATCGGAATCTCTTTCCTGTTTATCATGCTGGCCGGCCTTACAGCATCGCTGTTCTTTGGCCTCACCAATAACGGAATTATCGTCGTGGTGGCGGCCTGTCTTGGGGCCTATATGGCGCTGAACATCGGGGCCAATGATGTCGCCAACAATATGGGGCCCGCGGTGGGCGCCAATGCCCTGTCGATGGGGGCGGCGATTGCGATCGCGGTCATTTTCGAAAGCGCAGGCGCCTTGATTGCTGGCGGCGACGTTGTATCCACGATTGCGAAGGGCATTATCGCGCCTGAAAGCATGGGCACGTCGGCCACCTTTGTCTGGGCCATGATGGCGGCCCTGCTGTCTGCAGCGCTTTGGGTCAATATCGCCACCTGGATCGGTGCGCCGGTATCCACCACACACTCTGTTGTTGGCGGTGTGATGGGGGCCGGTATTGCCGCTGCAGGCTTTGCCGCTGTCAGCTGGCCCACGATGGGAACAATTGCAGCCAGTTGGGTCATCTCGCCTGTGCTGGGTGGGGTCATCGCTGCCGCGTTTCTGGCGCTGATCAAATCCCGCATCATCTACCGCGAGGACAAGATTGCCGCCGCCCGCACCTGGGTGCCGATACTTGTCGGCATCATGGCAGGGGCGTTTGCCGCTTACCTTGCACTGAAGGGGCTGAAAAAGATCATCAAGATCGACATGCCGACCGCGCTCATCATCGGGGCGATCATGGGAGCCGCGATTTGGGCGGTCATGATCCCCGTGATCCGCAAACAGTCCGAAGGGCTCGAGAACCGCAACAAATCACTGAAAGTTCTCTTTGGTATTCCGCTGGTGGTGTCTGCTGCATTGCTGAGCTTTGCGCATGGGGCCAATGATGTCGCCAACGCCGTCGGCCCGCTTGCCGCCATCGTGCAGGCATCGCAATCGGGTGATTTCACGCAAGCGGTCTCGATCCCCTTCTGGGTGATGATCATCGGGGCTTTTGGCATTTCATTCGGCCTGTTCCTGTTCGGGCCGAAACTGATCCGCATGGTCGGCAGCCAGATCACAAAGCTGAACCCGATGCGCGCCTATTGTGTGGCCCTGTCCGCTGCGATCACCGTGATCATCGCAAGCTGGCTGGGTCTGCCTGTCAGTTCCACCCATATCGCGGTGGGTGCGGTATTTGGTGTCGGCTTCTTCCGCGAATGGGATGCAGAGCGCCGGATCAAAAAAGCGCGTCTGGCCATGCCCGACCGCCCGCAATACGCGCCCGAGGAACGTCGCCGTCGCAAGCTGGTGCGCCGGTCGCACTTCATGACGATTATTGCAGCTTGGCTGATCACCGTACCTGCTGCGGCCGTTCTGTCAGGAGGTATCTTCTTCCTGATCAACACCGCGATGGGCTAGCACAGCACGGAAAAAGCCGGACGGAAGGTCAGACGTTGGTCGGCGCATTCGGCCGAGGCAGTTTGCGTATTCGCCTGCGAAGCGGGACGATTGCGGCCGCGTGACATGATGAAGTGTGAAGGATGCGCCGACAGGCTTCACCCCTGAGCCACATGCTGCGGCCCCAAACGTGTCTTTCCTTCATAGCGATGCGGCAAAGGGCGAGAGTGATGCCTGTGCGGCGATCACCCTTTACATCATCCCTTGCATATCCGCGCCCTTGCGGTTGGACGCCCAAGTGATCAACCATCAGTCACCACGTCCGACGGCGAGGCGAAGAGCAAATGCATCACGACGGTTTGGGCAGCTTCCCCCTCCTCATACCGGTTCAGGAGATCGTCCCTCTGCCCTGCCGACTGAAACGCCGATCAAACCCTCAGGCTGCTTTGGCACGGCTGCGGCCGTTCTGATCCGGCGCGAGCCTGAAATCCGCGATGAGGCCAGCGAGCCGCTGCGAACGGCTGGCGATTTCCTGTGCACCAGAGGTGGTATCGCTGGCCATGGCCATGTTGCGACCGGCAAGGTCATTGATCACCTTCATCGAAGATGACAGATCTTTCAGATCGCTGACCTGCGACTGGGAGCCTTCGGCGATGCGGGTAAGCACGTCATCCACGCGCATGATACCTTCCGAAATCTCGTCAAGGACCGCGCCGGTCCGGTCAACCAGATCCCCACCTTCGCGGACGTGGGTCCCGCTTTCTTCGACCAGCGCGCGGATATCCATCGTGGCCTGACTTGCCCGTTGCGCAAGGGCGCGGACTTCTGAGGCGACCACGGCAAAGCCAAGCCCCGCAGAACCGGCTCTTGCCGCCTCCACCCCGGCGTTGAGTGCGAGCAGATTGGTCTGGAACGAAATATCCTCGATCATCGAAATAATCGCGCCGATCTGTTCTGATGATGTTCTGATCCGGTCCATTGCGGCGACAGCCTCACGCATCAGCGCCGCCGAGGAGGTCGCCTGTTCCCGCGCGCTTCCTGCCATGGCGGAGGCCGTGACGATTTCCTGCCCGAACTCTTCGACTTCGGCGGAAAGTGCGCCAACGCGATCTGTGGTTTGTCTGATCGTTTCCACCTGTTCATTTGTTCTGGAGGCCAGATCGACAGCAGAGGCATTCATCCCAGATGCGGCCTGATCAAGATCGGCCACTGTGTCGGCGATAGCGCCAAGCACCTGCCGCAAACGCGCTGTGGCTGAATTGAAATCCCCACGGATCGAATCATAATCAGCGTCGAGTGGCGTGTCGAAGTGACAAGTCAGGTCCGCCTTTGCGAGCGCGGCAAGCCCTTCGGTCACCAAGGCAACAACCTTGCCGTGCTTGGCATTCAATGCCGCCTCGTCAGAGGCTTTCATATCTTCAGCCTCTTTGCGTAAGGCGAGTGTCTCTTGTTTGAAGTGGTAAATCGCCCTTGCCATCTGGCTGATCTCGTCCTTGCGGCTGATGCCCGGCACCCAGCGGGTAAAGTCGCCCTTTGCGAAACCGTAAACCACATGCGTCAGCGCCTTGATCCTGTGGATCATCCATTCAAAGCTCGCCACGGCAAAAACGCCTACGACGAGAATGGAAATAGCTCCCAGCAGAATCACGTATTGCAACTGGGCGTAGCTGTCGCCCTCAATGGTGCGGGCCAACTGGCTGATTTGCGCTGTTTTCGCGCTTTCGAGATCGCGCAAGAAATCAATCCATGCTGTCGTTGTCTGAAACCAGAGCGCTGGTGTCAGCGTGCCATAGTCGCCATCGAGAAATCCCGAAGAAATCGTCTCTCTGGCTGATTGCAGCGCAAGAAAGGTGGGAGAGGCATAGATATCTTCGACCATCGCTTCCCCGCGCAGGATTTTGGTCGTCTCGGCGATCAGGGCCTGCTGCGCGCCGCCATGGGTGAGCAGCGATTGATAAAGCGTGGGTGAAAAACCTGCCCCCAGACCTGTCGATCCTACAGCCCGTTCCAGACCCGCCCGTTCCTTGGCCGCCGCAAGCAGCGCCCTTGCCGCCTGCAGGTTTTCCAGCGTGCTTTGCCCTGCACCGTCCGACAACGGATAGGCAACCACCATCAGGTCGTTGATGATCCCCGTATAAAAGGCCGCGACCTGCGGAACATCGACACTGATGTTTTGGACCTGTGCACGAAAGGAAGACAGCTCATCAAGTGCCGCCATCGCCGACTGATACGGGTCAGGCCGCAGATCAGCCAAAGCCGCCACACCGCCACGCAAGGGCTGGATCTGGCGGTCGGTTTCAGGCCGCTGGCGCGCCAGATCGGCCGTGAAATTCTGCCCGTCAGAGGCGACAAAACCGGCAGAGTATCCACGCTCCTTTTGCAATTCGTGGATAAGATCGTTGATCACCACCTGTTCTTCGGCCCGCACCACAGACGCCGATGCGATCGTCAGGCGGTCACGCTCTGCCACGATCTTGAGCCATGAAAAATAGCTCGCCAGCGCCAGCAGCGGCAGGATAATTGCAATCATCAGGAATCGCAGCTTCATGTCCGAACCTATCTTTTGACCAGTTCGGGTCTGTGTCGCAGAGACTTCCTAACACTCGCCTAAGATTGCGCCAGATGCGGTCAGTGTTGTTCTGGCACCAGAATCTCGCGCTTGCCGACGTGGTTGGCAGAGCTGACCACGCCCTGGTCTTCCATCTGCTCAACCAGACGCGCTGCCTTGTTATAGCCGATCGCCAGTTTGCGCTGGATGTAGCTGGTCGAGCATTTGCGATCCTTGATCACAATGGCCACGGCCTGATCATAAAGCGCATCCTCACCGTCGGTATTGCCACCCAGACCCAGCACCAGATCAATGTCGCTGGCCTTCTCGTCCTCGGGGCCTTCGACCACGCCGGACATGTACTCTGGCGGACCGAATGATTTGAGGTGGTTGACGATCTCCTCGACCTCTTCGTCACTGACAAACGGCCCGTGCACGCGGGTGATTTTAGAGCCACCGGCCATATAGAGCATGTCGCCCATACCCAAGAGCTGCTCGGCCCCCATTTCACCCAAGATCGTGCGGCTGTCGATCTTCGACGTGACCTGGAAGGAAATCCGTGTGGGGAAGTTCGCCTTGATCGTGCCGGTGATCACATCGACCGAAGGGCGCTGTGTCGCCATGATCAGGTGGATACCCGAGGCGCGCGCCATCTGGGCAAGGCGCTGAATACAAGCCTCAATTTCCTTGCCCGCGACCATCATCAGGTCGGCCATCTCATCGACGATGACGACGATATAGGGCAGCAGTTCGGGCTGGAATTCCTCGGTCTCGAAGATCGGATCGCCGGTTTCATCGTCAAAGCCGGTTTGCACCGTGCGGCTGAACATTTCGCCCTTGGACAGCGCGTCTTTCACGCGGCCGTTGTAGCCGTCAATGTTGCGCACGCCCATCTTGGACATCTTGCGATAGCGTTCCTCCATCTCGCCCACGACCCATTTCAGGGCGACGACCGCCTTTTTCGGGTCGGTCACAACAGGCGAGAGCAGATGCGGAATGCCGTCATAAACCGACAGTTCCAGCATCTTGGGATCAATCATGATCATCCGGCATTCTTCGGGGGTCAGCTTATAAAGCAGTGACAAGATCATCGTATTGATCGCCACGGATTTACCCGAACCGGTCGTCCCCGCGATCAGCAGGTGGGGCATCTTGGCAAGGTTGGCGATGATCGGCTCACCGCCGATATCCTTGCCCAGCGCCAGCGGCAGCTTGTGGTTGCCGTCGCCAAAGTCGCGGTGGCTCAGGATTTCGCGCAGCACCACTTTTTCGCGGTTTTCGTTGGGCAGTTCGATCCCGATGACCGAGCGGCCCGGCACGGTTGAGACACGGGCCGACAGCGCCGACATGGAACGCGCGATATCGTCAGACAGGCCGATCACGCGGCTGGCTTTGAGGCCCGGTGCCGGCTCAAGTTCATACATGGTGACAACAGGGCCAGGACGCACAGATACGATCTCGCCCTTGACGCCGTAATCATCCAGCACGCTTTCCAGCATACGGGCGTTGGCCTCGAGCGCCTCGTCACTGAGGTGATGGCGCTGGATTTCGATGGGGTTCATCAAGAGCCCCAGCGCAGGCCGTTCATAGCCGCCGTATTTGTCGTCAAACTTCAGCCCCGGCTGCGCCTCGGCCTTGGCCTGACGGGAAGGCTGCGGCGCACGCTTTGGCGGATGCTGGACAACCGATTTGGGCTGTGGCGCATCGTCAATCAGCGGTGAGGTGACCGGCGGCATGGCAACCTGTGGAATGGGCATATGCGGTGTGGCCATCACTGGCGCTTCTTCCGGTGCCTCAGGTGCGATGTCCTCAAGCGGGTCTTGTGCTGTCTCGCCATAGACAAGCGGCTTGGGGCCCTTTCCGGCGGTCAATGCAGGCTCGATCCGGACACCGGTCGGTGACGGCTTGGGCTGGCGGTTCTTGATCGCATCGGCAATCCGTGCGCTGACACGGTCGCCCTGACCATCGCTGTTCACAGCGGTCAGGGGTGGTTCCTGCTCGACCAATTCTGGCTCGGGCATTGTGTCATTGCGTTTCAGCAGATTTGCAAGAAATCCGCCTGCAGGCGCATCTTGCTGTGACGAGGCCCGCAACGGTGCCGCGAGCGGAGGACGATCCGGGGCAGCCTGTGCCGTCAAAGGTGGCTCTGCCTTGGGCATGACAGGGTTGGCCCGCACCACAGAGGCAACACGGCTGCGGTGATCGGTAACCGGTGGCACGGTGAAGCTGTCAACGACCTCTGCCTCATCGTCATCCGCAGCGGAGGCGGCCGCACGTGTTTCGGCAAACTGCGCACGTCGGGACTGGACGACCGTGTTCACGCCCTTTGCGGCCTCTGCCGATAGCGACGCCCCACGCCCCAAGGCGCGCAGCAACAGCGAATAGAGCATCACAGTGCCAAGCAGGGCAAAATGTCCGGCAGACCGGAGTTCGGCGCGGGTAAAGCCCAGCGCAAAGGCCAGCACCACCAGCAGACCCAGCGCGGTGATGAACGACAAAAGCTTGACCCCGAAAGCCGTTCCGAACGGCAGGATTGTCAGGACAATCGCCAAGACGGTGTCGCCAAAAAGCCCCCCCAGACCGAAGTTGGCAGGCCAACCCGCACCGGGTGTCAGCGTCGCGGCATGCAAAGGCGCCACAACAATCGCGACAGCCACGAACAGAAGACGCCCCAAGGCGCGCTCATGTCCTGAGTGGCGCAGGAACCGCAATCCCCACCCCATCAGCGCAATCGGCACAACCCAGAACCCAAGTCCCACGATCATGATCAACGGCGCGGCCAGTGATGCGCCAAAATACCCCAGCCAGTTCTGCACAGGCGCATCAGTCGCCGAAATCCAGCTTGGATCATCGGGTGAATAGCTCCAGAGCATCATGCTGACCATCACACCCAGCATGATGAGCGCCAGCCCCAACAACTCACGGCTGCGTTTTTCCAGCGCGGCTTGGGTGGTGCTATCAAGCAGCGGATCGCGTCTGCGGGACTGGTATGATGCCATCGTGTCGTTCCTCAACCATATAGACAGTCGCGGATCAGGGTTAATCCGCGCTGCATTTCTTGTGTTGGGGCCACCATTGCGACCCGGATGTATTTTTCACCGGGGTTCACCCCGTCTTGTGTCTGGCTCAGATAGGCGCCCGGCAATGTGCGCACGCCCGTTTCCTGCCAAAGATGCACGGCGGCTTTTTCGCCATCGTCAACCGGCAGCCAGAGAAAGAACCCCGCCTGCGGGGACTGGTAGCCATCGATATGCCCCAGAATGTCGTCGGCAATCGCGTATTTGCGATGATAGAGCGCGCGGTTCTCGACCACATGCGCCTCATCGTTCCACGCCGCTGTCGCAACGGCCTGTAACGGCTCTGACAAAGGCGCACCGGCAAAAGCGCGCAACAGGCGCAGACGCTTGATCGCCTCCGGTCCGCCAGCACAGAAGCCTGCGCGCAACCCCGGCAGGTTCGATCGCTTCGACAGGGAATGGAAGATTACAACGCGCTCGGGATCGGCCCCCATACGGGTGGCAATCTCAAGCGCCCCGGGCGGGGGCGTGTCGCGGTAAATCTCCGAGTAGCATTCATCCGCAAAGATCATGAAGTCATGCTTCTCGGCCAGCGTGATCAGGTCGCGCCAATAGCCCTCATCAGCGACAGCCCCCTGCGGGTTTGCAGGTGAACAGGCATAGGCAATCGCAGTGCGGTCCAGCACATCCGCAGGCAAGGCGTGAAAATCCGGCAGATGACCGCTTTCCACCGTTGCAGGCACATAGCGCGCCTCTGCCCCGACAGAGAGGGCCGCCACCGCATAGACCTGATAGAAGGGATTGGGCGTCAGAATGACAGGTTGCTGCCCGTTCTTTTCCTCACGGCAAAGTGCCATCGCAGCGTTGTAAAGCCCCTCGCGGGTGCCGTTGAGTGTCAGGATTTGATCCGTCGGGATATCCAGACCATAGCGGCGGTTCAGAAACCCCTGAATGGCCTCCAGATGTGCAGGCACACCGTAGTTGTCGGGGTATTTGCCAAAGCCCTGCAGATTGGCCGCAAGGATCTCGCCCACAAAGGCAGGAAACGGGTGGCGCGGCTCGCCAATGGTCATGTTGATCGTCTCGGACGCCTTTGTCGGCACGTCCAAAAGCGCACGCAAGCGTGGCCACGTCGCTGCCGGAAGGTCCGAAAACCGCTCGGGAAATACCATAACTGCCTCAATTTACGGGATCATTTCGCCCCGCTTTTGTCCAAACTAGCCCGCAGGGGGCGGCCCTGTCCAGCAAATCGGGCACAAGTGGCTGATATTGTGGCTTTTGAGTCATGCAAGGCGCAGAGGGCATCGCCCGACTTGGAGGGCGTTTGCAGCGCCTATGGCACGCGCTGGCCTTCAATAATCGCCACGATTGAGCGGATTGAGGCGTCGCAAATCGCCCTCCTGTGGGAGGTCGGGCGATGCCCGGTGGTGCCCACCGGGCGAGAGCTGGGTTGCAAACGCATGCCCAACGCCCCCTAATCGCGCTTGAAAGGAGCACCCATGCGCATCGCAATCCTCGGAAACGCCGGTAGTGGCAAATCAACGCTCGCCCGCAAATTGGCCGCAGAGCATAACTTGCCCCTGCATGAGGTCGACAAGATCATGTGGACCGAAGACTGGAAACTGGTGCCAGAGCCGCAATTCAACGCCGCCCACGAGGACATGATCGCAAGCGAGGGATGGGTTATCGACGGCATGGGGTTCAAGGGCAGCTTCGCCCCCCGCTTGGCCCGCGCGACGCATGTGATCTTGTGTGATTTCCCGCTGTGGCAGAATTTCTGGCTCTTGGCAGAAAGACAGGCGAAATGGCAGGCAGGTCAGACCGAGGACATGCCCGCAGGCTACAAAGACCCGCCAGAAACACGGGCCCTGTTTCAGACAGTCTGGAGCATCGACCGCAACTGGATGCCGTTTGTGCGGGATGAAGTCACGAAGGTTGAGGGGACGGCAACAGTGAAACGGATCACGGATTTCGACGATTTGCGCACCTTCGTCCTCACGGCTTAGACAGCATCGAATATGGCAACATTAAGACAGGATGAACGAGAGGGGTTGGGCGAACAATAATATTATTCATTTAATCCAATGGCTTGAAAGATAATTGCGCAATTGTCCGATTATATTGATCCTGCGTCGCAAAGCCTCCGTATCAAGTTCATTAACAACCGGAGGAAAACAATGAAGACGACAATCGCACTTGCAACAGCTACAATTTTTTCGATGTCATCCGCCGCATTTGCCGGTGGACACTTTGACGCCGTTGTTGTCAACGGGGGCGGCAAGGTCGTCTGGGGCCTGAACCTTGATGAAGAAGGCATGGTCACCGGCGGTGCCAACAATGGCGGCAACGGCAAAACCGACAAAGCCGCCGGTGGGCTTGCTGATGCCCCAGGCCTGTCGATTGCCATCGTCGAAGACGACGAGTAAGGCACACGCCTGACGACTGCGAAATCTTAGAAAGCGCCTTTGGGAGCCTTCCCAGGGGCGCTTTTCAGTTTCTACAGTGTGACAGCAGGAAATCACCCAGCGACCGCTGATATCGCGCAAAGCTAGTTGTCGGACGCGCCTTTGACGATCTTTTCCGCCGCTGCCGCCAACCGCAGCAACCGCTCTTCTGTTCCGCGCTGCCCGTTGAACATGATCCCGCAAGATGGCACCGCCGTCGGCAAAGTGATCGAGCAGACATCCATCAGATTCGCCACCCGCGTATTGCGCAAGGCCAGTAAGTTCTCGGATTTGTAATAGTCATCGTCGGTCAAAAGCCGGTCCGCATTGGGCGGCAGGATCGGGGCGCTTGGCATGATCACGGCATCAAACTGACTGGTCCATTCGAAATACTCGCGCCGGATACCGCGCAGCATGTTCCAGCCAGCGCAATAGTCGGCCCCCTTCACCGTTTGCCCGCCGCGCACCCGTTCAAGGATTTGCGGGAACATCTTTTCGGGGTTTGCCTCGACCAGATCGCGCCACCAGCCATAGCTGTCAGCCGCATAGAGATCGCCTGCGACGTTAAAGGCATCAAAAAGCTGCGCGAAAAAGCGGTGCTCGATCTGCGCGCCTGCTGCCTTGAGCTTTGCGACGGCCCCTTCGAAGGCCTCACGCGGTGCATCGCGCACATCATCCGGCACAATCGTATCCAGAACCATCAGGCGCACACCGTCCAGCGACGCTGCGGTCAGGTCGGCAGGCTTGCTGCCTTCCAGAATGGCAAGGAACAGCCCCGCGTCCTCGACCGACCGGCAAAGCGGACCGACCGTATCGAAGGTCAGGCAAAGCGGTACGACACCTTCAAGCGACAAACGCCCGTGGGACGTTTTCAGCCCGACCAGATCATTCCACGCCGAAGGGATGCGCACTGAGCCGCCCGTGTCCGACCCGATCCCCGCTGCCGCAAGTCCGAATGCCACAGACGCCCCTGCACCGCTGGATGACCCGCCCGGCACGGCGTCGTGATCATTCACGCAAGGCGGTGTTCCCATGACGGGATTAAGGCCCAGACCCGAAAAAGCGATTTCGGACATATGGGTCTTGCCGAGGCAGACCAGACCTGCCGCCGTGGCGTTCTGCAAGACCTCGGCATCTGTGTCGGGAACGCGGCCGTCCATCAGTCTGGTGCCAGCTTCGGTGCCGATGCCGGCTGTGTCGAAAAGATCCTTCCAGGAGATCGGCACCCCGTCCAGCGGTCCACGGCGCAAACCCGACTGCGCACGCGATGCAGCATCCTTTGCCTCGGCCCGTGCGCGGTCGTGGGTCACGCGCGCATAGATACGGTCCCGGAACTCATGGGCATCAATGGCGTCAAGAAACGTGTCAGTCAGCGCCACAGGATCAATCTGGCCTGCGCCAATTGCACGGCCAAGGTCAGCCGCTGTCATCCACCGCCAGTCGTCCATGTCGCTCTCCCGTTCTTTTGAAAGATACCTAGCGGCCAAGCGGCGCATGGACAATCCCGGTCCGGGACGCATATTGCGCAGCATGGATACTGATTTGATTATCGTTGGCGGCGGGCTGAACGGGCCCGCGCTTGCCCTGGCGGTCGCGAACGCCGGTTTTCGCGTGACCATCATTGACCGCCTGCCGATTGACACCCGCAAGGACCCCGCGTTTGACGGCAGGTCCTACGCGCTGGCCCATGCCTCCATGCGGCTGTTGCGCGGGATCGGGGTGTGGGACGCGATCAAGGACAAGGCCCAGCCCATGCTGGAAATCAAAGTGACCGACGGCCGCGCTGGCGAGGGACCGTCCCCTTGGATGATGCACTTTGATCATGCCGAAATCGAAGAAGGCCCGATGGGCTTTATGGTTGAGGACAGGCATCTGCGCCGCGCGTTTCTGGACGCAATGGCCGAGAGCCCGCTGATCACACAGCTTTCCCAAGAGACCGTGGTCGCGCAAGAGGCCGACGCTTACCGTGCGCAAGTCACGCTCGCCTCTGGCAAGACCGTCACCGGACGCGTGCTGGTGGGATCCGACGGGCGGGCCAGCGGCACCGCTGAACGCGCAGGGATCAAGCGCACCGGATGGGGCTACGGCCAGATGGGCGTTGTCTGCGCCGTCGCCCACGAAAAGCCGCATGGCGGTATCGCGCATCAGTTCTTCATGCCCGCAGGACCACTGGCGATCCTGCCCTTGACCGGCAACCGCTGTTCAATCGTCTGGAGCGAGACAGAGGCCCGCGCGAAAGAGCTGGTCGCCATGGATGACGCCGATTTTCTGGAGGCCTTGCGGCCTGCCTTCGGAAGCTTTCTGGGCCAGATCAGCCTTGTCGGTGCGCGCTACGCCTATCCGCTGAACCTGACACTTGCCAACAGTTTTATCGCAGAGCGTCTGGCGCTGGTGGGAGATGCTGCGCATGGGGTGCATCCGATTGCGGGCCAAGGGCTGAATGCCGGTCTGCGCGATGTGGCCGCGCTGGCCGATGTGCTGGAAACGGCCCGTAGCCGCGGCGAAGACATCGGCAGCCCACAGGTGCTGGCACGCTATCAGCAATGGCGGCGGTTCGATACGGCGACGCTGGCACTGGCCACGGATACCTTCAACAAGCTCTTTTCCAACGACAACCCGTTGTTGCGCACTGTGCGGGACATCGGCATGGGGCTGGTGAATGCCGCGCCGGGGCTAAGACGCAATTTCATCCGCGAGGCGGCTGGCCTCACCGGAGACCTGCCGCGGCTGATGCGGGGGTGATCCCAGCACAAATGGCCCGGCGGCCCATCAGGGCGGCCCGGCAATCGGCAGTGTATTAAATGGAAGATCAAGGGGGCGGGCCCGCCACAAATGGTCTCTCGCTTTGGAAGGCCGAAAACCTTCCAATTGCGTCGCGCGTGTCCTGCACCCAATGAGGGGGTGGTCTGAGGACCAATGCGAAACCTGATCTTGACCGGAAGGTGTCAGCTTCCGTGGCTGGATATCCAAGACAGGACATTAGACACGATTGCTTTCCGGCCACTTACACAACCGCGCGTTGCCTTCCCCGCCTTGCCCGGTCTGACCGAATAACCACATGAAGAAGAAGAGTTTCACAAGACCCGCGACATATCTTTGCGCGGCGGCGCATTGCCGTTAGGCTTGCCGTCAGGAGGTAACGATGGAAGCGCCGGTCTTGACGTTCGAGATGATGGCCGTCCTGTGCCTGCTTGGCCTTACCGTTTTTCTGTTTGTCTCTGAAATTGTCAGAATTGATGTGGCCGCGGTGATGGTTCTCGTCCTGCTTGGCGGGCTGAGCTACCTGCCGGGTCTTGAAACCCTTGCACGGCCTGCCGACCTCTTCGTCGGTTTTTCGTCAAATGCGGTCATTTCGATCATCGCGGTGATGATCATCGGCGCGGGGCTGGACCGCACGGGCCTGATGTCAAAGGTTGCCGCGCTGATCCTGAAACGCGGGGGCGAGACCGAAGGCCGGATCATTCCTATCGTCTCCGGCTCTGTCGGGGTGATCAGCTCGTTTATGCAAAACGTGGGTGCTGCGGCCCTGTTTATTCCGGTTGTCAGCCGGATCGCGACGCGCACAGGCATCCCGCTCAGCCGTCTTTTGATGCCGATGGGCTTTTGCGCGATCCTTGGCGGGACCATCACGTTGGTGGGGTCGTCACCGTTGATCCTGCTCAACGACCTGATCCTGTCTGGCAATGCCATGCTGCCAGCCGATCAACAGATGGAGACATTCGGCCTGTTTTCGGTGACGCCCATCGGGATCATGCTGGTGTTGACAGGGATCATCTATTTTGTCGTCTTCGGGCGGTGGATTCTGCCCAAATCGCGCGACTACGGGGCGGATGCGAATTCTGCGCGGTCCATGCAGGTCTACATCGAAAAGACCTATGGGCTGCGCGCGGACTTCTTTGAAATCAAGGTGCCAGAAGGCTCGATCCTGATCGGGCAAAAGCTGTCTGACATCATGATGGCGCATCACCTTTATATCCTCGGGACCTCTTATCGCGGCAAGAAGGTCATCGCACCCATGGCCGACACCGTGATCGAAGCGCCGTCGCGGCTTGCAATTCTGGGGCTCAGACGCGTGGTCTGGGAGGAATTCGCGCACCCTTTCGGGTTGGAAATCCTGCCCGAACTCGATGTGTTTGCCGACGATTTCGCGGCGACTGAATCAGGCGTGGCAGAGGTCGTCATTCCGCCGGGCTCGGCTGCTATCGGGCGCGCCCCGATTGATCTGCGTCTGCGCCAAAGCCATGGGCTGTCGATCCTTGCGATCCATCGCGGCGAAGAGACGCTGAGTCACGTCGAAACCGACGATCATCCCGCGACCCATGTGGGTCTGGTTCCGTTGCAGGCAGGCGATACGCTGGTCGTGCACGTGCAGTGGGAACGCCTTGCGCGGGTCAAGAAGGACAAGAATTTCGTCGTGGTGACCTCTGATTTCCCGCAAGAGGAAATGCGCCCCCACAAGGTCAAACCCGCGCTGGTCTTTTTTGCGATCACACTGGGGCTGATCCTTTTTACCGATGTGATGCTTTCGCTTTGCCTGATGACAGGGGCGCTTGGCATGATCCTGAGCCGTGTGCTTTCGATTGACGAAGCCTACGCCGCAGTAAGCTGGAGCACGGTTTTCCTGCTCGCCTCGCTTATTCCTCTGGGGCAGGCGGTGCAGAACACAGGCACCGCTGGCTGGATCGCGCATCAGATCCTCGTTTTGCTGGACGGATGGCCGGTTCTGGCATTGCAGATCGGCATCGCGGTGCTGGCGACGGTCTTTACGCTGGTGATGTCGAACGTCGGCGCGACGGTGCTTCTGGTGCCGCTTGCAATTTCGATTGCTGTCGAAGCAGGCGCGAATCCGGCTGTTTTTGCCCTGACCGTGGCGATTTCCACATCAAACTCTTTCCTGATTCCGACGCATCAGGTGAACGCGCTGATCATGGGGCCGGCAGGCTATCGCGTGATGGATTTCGTCCGCTCAGGGGGGATCATGACGGTACTGTTCCTGATCGTCTCGATGACAGGGCTGGCGTTGTTCTTCTGACGCCTAGTCGAGGGCGCGCGCCTCATCCACCAGCATCACCGGAATCCCGTTGCGGATCGGGAAGGCGAGCTTCCCGGCCTTGCTGACAAGCTCCTGCTTGTCGGCATCATAGGCAAGCCGTTCCTGCGTCATCGGGCAGACCAGCGCCTCAAGCATTTTGGGGTCGAAACTGGTTTCACTCATTGCATGACCTCTTCACCGGAGCCGCCCCGCAAGGCGAATTCGATGAGAGTCATGAGCGTTTCGCGGCGGGTGGTCAAGGAGGGCGCCTCGAGCAGGGCCTGTTTGTCCTCCGGCTCGAACGGACAAAGCATGGAAAGGGAGTTGATCAGCAGTTCATCCTCAGCCTCGCCAAGGCTTTCCCAATCGGTCGAAAGGCCCTTTTCGGTCAGGTATTTGCCAAGAGCGTCCATAAAGGCAGGCCGGTCGAAATCGGGATCTTTCTCGACCGGGCCGAGGTCTTGTTCAAAGCCCTGCCAGTTCACCTTGCAGCGGCGGTAAGGTGTAAAGCCATCGACCTCACCTGTGATGCGGAAACGTGATGCGCCCGACAGGGTGATCATATACCGCCCGTCCTCTGTTTCGGAAAAGGCGGTCACCTTTCCGGCGCAGCCGATGCTGTGAAGCTTGCCGCCGCTCGGCGCTTCGTAGGGTTGGACCATGCCAATCAGTCGCGAGGATGTTTTCAACACATCGTCAAGCATCGCCAGATAGCGTGGTTCAAACAGGTGGAGCGGCAGGCGCGCGCGCGGCAAAAGCAGCGCGCCCGGCAGTGGAAAGACGGGAATAACGTCTGGCAGGTCGGTCTTTGAAATCATATGATTCTAGCTAGACCGAAGCTGGCGTCAGGCAAATATCATCGACGAGAGTTTTCTGCGCCCGTTCAGCACAATTGGGTCTTTGGCCTCAAGCGCATCAAAAATCTTGAAAAGCTGCGTTTTTGCAGCCCCGTCATTCCATTCGCGGTCACGCCGGAAGAGCTCTAGCAACTGATCGACGGCCTCTTGCACCTTGCCATTGGCATGCAAAGCGGTGGCCAGATCAAAACGCGCCTGATGATCGTCAGGTGCAGCCTCCACGGCGGCCTCAAGTTCGGCCACCGGACCCGCATTCGCGGCCTCTTTCGCGAGCGTGATCTGTGCGTGCACAGCCTCAAGCGCGGGGTCGGTCGAGATTTCGGCAGGGGCACCGTTCAGGATGGCTTCGGCCTGATCAACATCGCCCAGCGCCAAGTAAGCACGCACCAGACCAGCATACGCGGTGGCGTTGTTGGGATCTTCCTGCAGGATTGCAGCAAAGGTTTCGGCGGCATCTGCCGCGGCACCTTCGTCCAGCATCTGTTCGGCTGCTTCAATTGCGGCACCCAGACCATCATCCTCGCCCTCACCGGCGAGTGCTGCAATCTTGGTGACAAATTCATTCACCTGTGAGGGCGGCAACGCGCCCTGAAATCCGTCAACGGGACGGCCCTGATAGAAAGCATAGACCGTCGGGATGGACTGCACCTGCAACTGGCCCGCATAGGCCTGATTGGCATCGACGTCGATCTTGACCAATTTCACACGGCCTTTGGCGTTGGTCACGGCCTGTTCAATCGCTGGGCCGAGTGTCTTGCAAGGGCCGCACCACTGCGCCCAGAAATCCACGATGACCGGCACCTCTTGCGAGGCTTCAATCACGTCTTTCATAAAACTTGCGTCGGTTCCGTCTTTGATCAGATCAGTAGCGGCAGCTTGTGTGTCACCAAGTTCCAGCATGTCTCGCTCCTTCATGGATGGGTTGCGCCTTATATGTGCGTTTCATCGGCCAAGGCCAAGGGGCAATGGCGCTTTACCTGCCAGCAAAGCGCCCCTAGCCTGCGCCTATGACAAAAACCATTCTGGCCTATGGCGATAGCAACACCTATGGAACACCCCCTGCACTGGTCGCGGGCGAGAACCGCCGCTTTGATGCAGCCACCCGTTGGCCAGGTGTCATGCAGGAGAATCTGGGGGAGGGTTACACGGTCATCGAAGAGGGGCTTCCGGGCCGAACAACCGTTCTTGCCGACCCGGTGAAGGGACCACATCTGGACGGGCAAGTGGGTCTGCGGATCGCCTTGGAAAGCCATGGCCCGATTGATCTGCTGATCATCATGCTGGGGACCAATGATGCCCAGACGCATTATGCCCGCAGCGCAGCGCAGATTGCCGCTGGTGTCGCAGCGCTGATCGCCATTGCAAAGTCAGAGCCCTATCAATTGCGCCACGAGGGTTTCGAAATCCTCATTGTGGCACCGCCGCCGGTCCTTGAAGAAGGCACATACAAGGAGTTTCTGCTTGATGCTGCGGCGACCTCGCACGACTTCGCGCCAGCCATGCGCAGGATCGCCGAACATTGGGGTGTCGCCTTCTTTGATGCCGCCGGCCATGCAGCCTCAAGCCCGATCGACGGGGTGCATTTCACGGCAGAGGATCACATCGCCTTGGGTCGTGCACTGGCCGAGAAGGTCCGCAGCCTATGAGCGCACCGAAACTGGGGGCCATCGCGGTTGTCGCCCATGAGGGTCAGATCCTGCTGGTCAAACGCAAGAAAGAGCCCAACGCGAACACATGGGGCTTTCCCGGTGGTCATGTCGAGCTTGGGGAAACCGCGCTGGCGGCTGCGGCGCGTGAACTGCTTGAGGAAACCGGCATTGTCGCGAGGCCGGAACACTATCTGACCAACCTTGATGTCATCCACCACGACGAGACCGGTGCGCTGCGCTTTCACTACCTGCTGGCGGTGGTGCTTTGCACCTATGAAAGCGGCACACCGCTGGCCGCTGATGATGTCAGTGATGCTGGGTGGTTTGATCCTGCGCGGATCAGCGAACTGCCGCAAAGCCCGAACCTGCAAAAGATCGTGGACCTGCTCAGTCTTTAGTGGTCACCACGGCTACCATGGGACCGAGTTGGAAACCGAAATCACTGCGTCCCAGATCACGCGAATAAAGCCGCGAGACCTTGCCGTCAAAAAAGAGCGCATTGGGCGTTTCAAGGTAATCGCGGAACAGACGCCCGAATTCGTGAAAAGTCACGGCCTCATTGGAAATCGCGAACACGACGCGGTCGCCATCCGCACTTGTCCCGACACCGTTTCGGATAAACCGCGAGCTGCTGTCAGGCAAAAACCGTGGATGCAGTGATCCGTCGATCACCAGCATCGGCCCTGATTGCGTCGCATCTCGGCAGTCGGGGGCGGTCTCAAGATAGCGGGTGGTCTCGAAGACCTGTGCGCGGTCGTCGGTGATGCAAAACACGCCATTGGGCAAAAGTCCAAAGTTCCCGGGTCCCGCGTTGGGGATCACACGCATGATTTCTTCGCCGTCTTCGACATAGTGCCCGACCGGTGCGCGGTCAGCGTGATACATGCCCGCATTCATCGCAAAAAGGACCGTATCCACGTCAGGTTCGTCTGAAATCCCTGAAAAACTGCCGATGATCTCGCCTGCTTGGTCGCGCAGAAACAGGCGCAGGTCCTCAGTAGCGGGATCAACCTCGCAGATCGTATAGCTGCGCCCCTCAACGCTGCGGTCTTCACAGTCCACCGCAAAGGCGGGGCTGGCCCAAAGCAGCAGTGCCGCAATGAAGAAGCGCATTAGTCGTCGAGGTCCTGCCGCACGTGATCGGAGGCCAGGAGCGCGCGTGTCGCATCCATCTGGTCAAAGGTCCCGTCAATCTGGAACCGCAGCTCGGGCGCGAACTTCATCGTGCCGCCTTTGACAACCTGATGGCGGATTTCCACGGTATTGCGACGCAGGGCGGCCAGTGCCTCTTCCTTGTTCTGTCCGCCAAGCGGCAGCACAAAAGCCGTCGCTATGCGCAGGTCAGGGCTCATCCGGACCTCGCCCACAGTGATCGACATCTGTGCCAGCTCCTCATCATGGACATCGCCACGTTGAAGCACCTCGGACAATGTCCGGCGGATCATTTCGCCAACGCGCAACATGCGCTGAGTGGGGGCTTTGCCCGCGCGGTTTGAACTCTTAGCCATGCCCCTCATGTAGTCCGGCATGGGACGCTTGCCAAGCGAACCTTTGCGTCAGCGCGCGTCCCCCGCTAAGAGAGGCCAAAGCAGGAAGGACACAATCGCATGACCGACATTCCAGGCATCGTCATCACAGGGGCATCAGGACGGATGGGCCAGATGCTGATCAAGACTGTTCTGGCTTCAGACAAATGCCGCCTCGTCGCCGCTTTGGAGCGTGAGGACAACCAATGGGTCGGTCAGGATGTGGACGCAATGATTGGTGGCCAGGCGACAGGCATCACGGTGACGTCGGACGCGGTTGAGGCTTTCGCCAAAGCGCAGGCGGTGATCGACTTCACCGCGCCGGCAGCGACGGTCGCGTTTGCGGGCCTTGCAGCACAGGCGCGGGCGGTGCACGTGATCGGCACCACGGGATTGTCAGATGACGACCTGAAAGCCATCAACGCTGCGGCGCGCCACGCGGTCATTGTCAGGGCCGGGAATATGTCACTTGGTGTGAATCTCCTGGTGCGGCTGACGCAAAAGGTAGCCGCTGCCCTTGATGAGGATTTCGACATTGAGGTGATCGAGGCCCATCACAACCAGAAGGTCGATGCACCGTCAGGCACAGCGCTGATGCTCGGTGAGGCGGCGGCCAAGGGGCGGGGTGTTTCCCTCAAAGAGGTCAGCGACAGCGGGCGCGATGGTATGACCGGCGCGCGCAAGAAAGGTGATATCGGTTTCAGCGCTATTCGCGGCGGCGATATTGTGGGGGAGCATGATGTTTTGTTCGCCGCTGCTGGCGAACGGATCGTGCTGCGCCACCTCGCGACAGATCGCGCCATCTTTGCGCGCGGCGCGCTGAAGGCCGCACTTTGGGGGCAGGACAAATCGCCGGGCGAATACGACATGATGGACGTCCTGGGCATCTAGACCGGACAGATACGTGTCAGCAGTATCGCCGCCGAAAGGTCGGGGTTGGCTGGTGGTTATGGAATGCCGCGGGCGGTCATTTCGACGTACCCCTCGCTGATCGACTTTAACTCGCCAGGACGATGAGGCCCCGCACACCCGCGCATCGCATCACACGAGAGTGAGTGAACCAAAGCGCAATGCACTGCGTAGTATTGGTAACTGCTAGAAATAGAGGTGCCCAATGAAACATGCTGTTCTGACAACTCTGCTCGCACTGACACCGCTGCCCGCGTTGGCTGACGGCTTTGCGCCCGTGCGTGACGAACAGACATTCGTGTCATTGGTGCAGGATAGGGAACTGCGGATTTTCCTTTATGGCCTGCGGCTGCGCGTGCTGGAAAACGGTGCAATTGAAGGGTCCGCTGTCGGGTCACCCGTCACAGGCACGTGGTCTTGGCAAAACGGGTATTTCTGCCGCGAAATGGCTTGGGGTGATGAGCCGATCCCTTACAACTGTCAGTTGGTTGAGGTCGAAGGCGGGGACCGGATGCGTTTTACCGTGGATCAGGGCGCGGGCGATTCAGCGACCTTCCGTCTGCAGTAATCAGCCAAGATCAGCCGCGCCATAGCGCAAGATCACCGGTACGATCAGATCTTCTTCGTCAATCAGATGACGGTCGAGCAACCCTTCCAGCTTGGCAAGCTCGGACTGAAAATCCCCAGCCGCGTCCTGTAGCTGGTCGCGGTTGTCGCGTTTTCCGATCACCGTATTGGCTTGGGTGACAAAGGACGCAAGATAGTCATCAAGGGCGTGATGGTCCTTGTCCAGAATGTCAAAGCCTTTCGAGATGCGGCTGTCTTTGTCGACCAGCTTGGGAAAGTAATGCTGATCCTCAATCATGTGATGCCCGTGCAGTTGCTGCACAAACATGCCGCCATAGCGCGACACCATTGCACCGAAACGGTCCGGTGCCAGCTTGCGGTCAAGCAAGAGTTCGGTGCCCTGACGCATCTCTGCCATCAGGCGGCGAAACATCATGTGGCGATCCAGCCAAAAGGAAATCAGGTTGTTGAAACCAGGGTCCTCTGTCCAGCCTGTGCGCGGGTATTCGTGCAGCAAAACCTGAAGCGCCTCAGGTAATCCTTCGCGATTTTCCAGCGCCAGTGGGTCTAACATGACAAGATTTCTTCCGATTGATGGGGCTGAGTCGCCCGTGGGCCGTCATCTGCACAATTCACCGAGAAATAATCCTGCGGCGACACCGGTCAAATCGTTCATGACAATTCGCCCCGGGCAATTTTCAGCAATTAATCCGCTCTGCCGTAGGGTCAAGGCTTGGAATGCCTTGCCAATTGACTTTCGAAAGCAAAAGATACCTGCACCTGCACGGTTCCCGTGCATTTAGCCAAAGAAGGTATCTGTAAAAGATACGTCAACAGGGAGTTCTCAATGACATTGAAAACCAAATTGTTTGCAACGACATCAGCGTTGCTGATCGCATCAACCGGCGCGCTTTATGCCGACGGTCATGCGACACACCCCGTCACCGGTGAAACCCTCGCCTCTGACCAGACATTCACCTACCGCGATCTGGACGAAAGCCCATCGATCGACCCAGGCATTGCCGAAGACAGCGCTGGCGGCGATATTCTGCGTGACCTGTTTGAAGGCCTCTACAATCAGGATGCGACCGGCAATCTGGTGCCAGGCGTCGCCCTGAGCCATGACGTCAGCGAAGACGGCATGACCTACACGTTCAACCTGCGCGACAACGCAAAGTGGTCCAACGGTGACACTGTCACCGCAGGTGACTTCGAATATGCTTGGAAGCGTGCCGCTTCCCCCGAACTGGCCTCGCCTTATTCCTGGTTTATCGAACTGATGGCCCTGGAAAACGCCAGTGAAGTGATTGCCGGTGATGTTGACCCATCCGAGCTTGGCGTGACCGCAATCGACGACACCACACTCGAAGTGCGCCTGACCCAGCCGCTGCCTTACTTCCCGCAGATGCTGACACACTTCACTACCTTCCCTGTGCATCAGGCCACTGTCGAAGAATTCGGCTCTGACTGGACTAAGCCAGGCAACATGGTGTCCAACGGTGCCTATGTGCTGACCGAGCATGTCCCACAGGAAAAACTCGTGCGTGAGCGCAACGAAATGTACTGGGACAACGAAAACACCATCATCGAGACTGTAACCTCGCTGGTGATCAACGATGAAAACGTGGCCCTGACCCGTTATCTGGCAGGCGAGCTGGACCGCACCGACGTCCCGGCAGGCCAGTTCCCGCGTCTTGCAGCCGAATACCCTGATCAGGCCGTATCGGTTCCGCTGTCCTGCTCTTACTACTACCTCTTCAACCTGCGTGATAACGCACCTGAAGAAATCCAGAACGCCGATGTCCGCAAAGCGCTGAGCCTTGCCATCGACCGTGACATCATCGTGGACAATGTTCTGGCCGGTGGTCAGAAGGCAGCCTACACCTTCACACACTGGGCCACGGCTGGTTTTGAAACGCCAGACATCCCGATGGCGTCGATGACACAGGCCGAGCGTAACGCAATGGCTGTCGAATTGATGGAAGGCGCAGGTTACGGCCCTGACAATCCGCTCGAGATCGATCTGGTTTACAACACATCTGAATCGCACAAGTCCGTGGCTGTCGCGATCAGCCAGATGTGGAAGCAGACCCTTGGTGTCGAAACGACACTGGCCAACCAGGAATGGCAGACATTCCTTGAAGCCCGCTCCAACGGCGACTTCGAGGTTGCCCGTGGCGGTTGGTGTGCTGACTACAACGAAGCTTCGACCTTCCTTGACCTGATGCAGTCAGATTCCGGCTACAACGACAGCAAATATGTCAACGCAGAAGTTGATGAACTGCTTGCTGCGGCCAAGACATCCGACAATGCGCAGGCCAACTACGACCGCGTCGAAGAGATCGTGGCCGAGGAAACACCGATCATTCCGATCTACCACTACGCATCGGTCAAGATGTTTGCCGAGGACCTTGAAGGCTGGCCTTTCGAGAACTTCCAGCAGAACTGGTACTCCAAAGATCTCTATAAGATCGCTGAATAATCAGCGTGATTGATCAGCCGCGCCCCCTTTGATCGGGGGGCGCGGTTTTTTCCATTTTTGACCACCTGACCGGACCCCAGACATGCTGAGCTTTGTTGTGCGCCGCCTTGCTGTGGCGATCCCGACCCTTCTGATACTGGTCGTGCTCTCGTTTATCCTGATGTATGCGGCCCCCGGCGGCCCCTTCAATTCAGAGCGCCCGCTGCCGCCAGAGGTCCTGGCGAATATCGAAGCCAAATACGGGCTTGATCAGCCGTTCTGGAAACAGATCATCAACTATGTTGTCAGCGTGGTCACTCAGTTCGATTTCGGACCATCGTTTCAATACAAGGATCGCTCGGTCAACGATGTGATCGCACAAGGTTTTCCCGTCACACTGACCTATGGCTTCTGGTCATTCGTCGTCGCCGTGACCGTTGGCATGTCACTGGGCATTGCCGCCGCAATCAAACAGAATTCATGGCTCGACTACCTTGCGGTCGGTGTCTCGATCGGGGCGCAGGTCCTGCCCAACTTCGTCATGGCACCAATCCTGCTGCTGGTCTTTACGCTTTGGCTGGGCTGGTTGCCCGGAGGCGGCTGGAACGGCGGGCAGTGGCAGTTCCTGATCATGCCCGTGATCGCCCTGTCCACATCCTACATGGCCTCGATTGCGCGGATCACGCGGTCCTCGATGCTTGAGGTGCTCAACACCAACTTCATTCGCACCGCCCGCGCCAAAGGCCTGCCGATGCGCCGCGTGATCTGGCGTCATGCGATGAAACCGACGATCCTGCCTGTTCTGTCTTATCTGGGGCCGGCCTTCGTGGGCATGATCACAGGTTCGGTCATCATCGACGTCTTTTTCTCAACAGGCGGGATCGGACAGTTCTTCGTGAACTCGGCGTTCAACCGCGACTATTCCGTGATCATGGGGATCACCATTCTGGTGGGCACCCTGACCATCCTTTTCAATCTTCTGGTCGATATCCTCTATGCGTGGATCGATCCCAAAATCCGCTACTAGGGAGGCGCGCCAATGTTACCGAACCGTGCCGCTGTCGAAGGTGTCGCCGCGCAGATGCAACTGGCCGAGGTCAAGGGCCGCTCGCTCTGGGCGGATGCCCGCAGCCGTTTCTTTCGCAACAAGGCTGCCGTTGTGTCGCTTGTCCTGCTGGGGCTTGTCGCGGCCTTCGCGCTTTTTGGCGGGCTATTTGCGCAATATGAAAACGACTTTGTCGACTTTTCGCTGATCGGCAGCAACGCCTACTTGGGTGTCCCTTCGATCGAGACGGGGCATTACTTCGGCACCGACAGCAATGGCCGTGACCTATTCGCGCGGACCGTGCAAGGCACAGGCATCTCGCTGATGGTGGGGATCGTGGGGGCGCTGGTCGCGGTGATCGTCGGCACGCTTTACGGTGCGACGGCAGGGTATTACGGCGGGCGTCTGGACGGGCTGATGATGCGCATCGTTGACGTACTGATGTCCATTCCCTTCATGTTCGTGCTGATCCTGATGCTGGTGATCTTCGGCCGCTCAATCTTCATGCTGTTTCTCGGGATCGGGCTGATCTCATGGCTTGATATGGCGCGGATTGCGCGTGGTCAGACACTGACCATCAAGAACAAGGAATTCGTCGAAGTCGCTGTCGCGACCGGCGTGCACCCCCTGAAGATCATCCTGCGCCACATCGTGCCGAACCTGCTGGGGATCGTCATTGTCTATGCCACCCTGCTGGTGCCGAACATGATCATCTTTGAAAGCTTCATCAGCTTTCTGGGGCTGGGTGTGCAAGAACCCGCAACCTCGCTCGGGGCGCTGATCAACGAAGGCTCGCGCACCATGCAATTCGGCTATTACTGGCAGATCGCCTTCCCGCTCTTCTTCTTTGTTGTCACGATCTTTGCCTTCTTCTTTGTGGGCGATGGATTGCGTGACGCGCTTGACCCCAAGGACCGCTAAGCATGAGCTTGCTTGAGATCAACGACCTCAACGTGACATTCACGACCAATGACGGTGACGTCCATGCTGTCAACGGGCTGTCATTCGGGATCGACAAAGGCGAAACGCTCGCCATCGTCGGTGAAAGCGGGTCCGGCAAAAGCCAGACGGCCTTTGCCGCGATGGGGCTTCTGGCCAAGAACGGGCGGGCCAGCGGGTCGGCAAAATTCGACGGGCATGAGCTGTTGGGGATGAACCAGAGCCAGCTGAACAAGATCCGCTCCAAAGACATGGCGATGATCTTTCAGGACCCGATGACCTCGCTCAATCCCTATCTGAGGGTCAGCGACCAGATGGCCGAGGTGCTGATGTTGCACAAAGGCATGGGCAAGCAGGCCGCTATCGCCGAGTCAGCCAAAATGCTCGACGCGGTGCGCATCCCCGACGCCAAGGCGCGGATTTCGATGTTCCCGCACGAATTTTCAGGCGGGATGCGTCAGCGGATCATGATTGCCATGTCGCTCTTGTGCCAGCCGCGCCTGCTGATTGCGGATGAACCCACAACCGCGCTCGACGTGACCGTGCAGGCGCAGATCATGCAGCTTCTGGCCGACATCCGCGAGGATTTCGGCACGGCTGTGATCCTGATCACCCATGACCTCGGGATCGTCGCAGGCTTTTGTGACCGGACGCTGGTGATGTATGGCGGCCAGATCATGGAAGAAGGACCGACCACCGATATCTTTGCCGCACCGACACACCCTTACACCAAAGGCCTGCTTCAGGCCGTTCCGCGTCTCGATCAGGATCAGGGCGAGCTGATGACGATCGCTGGCGAGCCCCCTGACATGTCGCATCTGCCGCCGGGTTGCCCGTTCTCGCCGCGCTGCGCGCAGGTGATGGATCATTGCCCGACAGACCGCCCGGCGCTTGAAACCAATGGCCAGCGGCGTCGCGCCTGCCATCTTCCCGCAATGGAGGTTGCCCCATGACCCCGCTTCTTTCAGTGCGTGACCTCTCTGTCACCTTTGACGTCCGCAGGCCGGGGTCATGGCCCTGGACACCGCCACGCAAGCTGCATGCGGTGTCAGAGGTCTCTTTCGACATCGCCCCCGGCGAATGTCTGGGCATCGTCGGCGAAAGCGGCTCTGGCAAATCGACGATTGCGCGGGCCGTTGTCGGCACCCTGCCGTCCTCTGGCGGTCACATCATGTTCGAAGGGTCCGATCTCGCCAATATGGACCCACGCCAGCGCCGCGTGCATCGGCGTGATGTGCAGATGATCTTTCAGGATCCTCTGGCGGCGCTGAACCCGCGCATGACCGTGGGCGAGATCATCGCAGAACCGCTGATCACACATGAACCCGGCACGCCGCGCAAAGAGGTCAAGAAACGGGTGGGTGAGCTGATGGAACGGGTGGGTCTTCTGCCCAACCTCATCAACCGCTACCCGCACGAGTTCTCCGGCGGTCAGTGTCAGCGCATCGGGATCGCGCGGGCCCTGATCCTGAAGCCAAAGCTGATCATCTGCGACGAACCGGTGTCGGCGCTCGATGTGTCGGTGCAGGCGCAGGTGATCAACCTGCTGATGGAACTTCGCCGTGATATGGGGTTGTCGATGATCTTCATTGCCCACGACCTCAGCGTGGTCAAACACATCAGCGACCGCGTGCTGGTGCTCTACCTCGGGCGGGTCATGGAAACCGCCGAAGCGCGCAAGCTGACCACCCTGCCAGAGCACCCTTACAGTCAGGCCCTCATCGCCTCGGTCCCGATCCCCGATCCGGTTCTGGAAAAGGCCCGCCCGCGTCCGATCCTTGAAGGTGAGCTTCCCTCACCCCTGTCGCCGCCATCAGGCTGTGTGTTCCGCACCCGTTGCCCCAAGGCCAGAAGCTCCTGCGCGCAAGAGGTGCCAGCGTTGCAGGACATCGGCGGTCGGCATTTCGTGGCCTGCCCCTACCATGAGGCCGAACAGGTTCTGGCGGTGAACGGCTAACACCGAAACGCGCATATCCGGTCATTACTGGCCCTGAAATATCCTGGGGGGGGCGCGGGTAGCGCCGGGGGCAAAGCCCCCTCCTCTCATTGGCGGATCAGTAATCGCGCTCGAAGAAGATACCGACGCTCGTCTCGCCGTCCTGATCAACGCTGCCTTTGGCGGTGATTTCGTTGGTGATATCGAGGTTGAGGTTAATCTCGGTTTCCCCCTCGCTCGTCACCGTCACATCCGTGTAGACGTTGTCCGAAAGATAGGCCCCGGCGCGCACGGCGGCGTTGCCTTCCTCATCGGTGGTCACGTCGAAATCATCAAGGCCGAGCCCTGCCCTGAAGCGGTCAAGCGTGCCGCCGCCGCGTCCGGCCAGCGTGCTGATCGCCGAGGCCAGTTGCACCGCCTGCAAGGCGCTGATGCTTTCCAGATCACGGCCAAAGATCAACTGCGCCAAGACCTCGTCCTGCGGCAGTTCAGGGACAGAGACAAACCGCACTTCAGGTGATCCTGCAGGGCCTTCAACGATGATATTGATGACCGTGCCCGTCTCGGTTTCCGTAGTGGCGACCAACCGGATGAAAGGCTCGAAGTCCCCTTGCAGCGTCGCGATCCCTTCGGTGAGGGCAAAGCGTTGTTGCAGAATATCAATCCGCCCCCGCACCAGCGTGAAGCGGCCCACAGGGATCACATCGGCGGTTGTGCCGCCGATGTTGAGCGATCCGCCAAGTTCGGCATCCAGTCCGCGCCCGCGGATGAAGATCCGCGAGGGGGCGTTGATTGTCAGATCAAGCGGGTATGGCCGTCTGGTCACGCCACCGCCATTGCCACTTTCGCCGCCCAGCACACCAGCCCGCGCCAAGGTGCGCCGCACATCTGCCGGAGGTGCGATATGGGATACATCGGGAAGATCACCCAGACCACTGATCGAGGAAGACGGCACCTGCACATCTGTCTGACCCAGATTGAGTGTGCCAGTGATCCGTGCGCCGCCCTGCAATGGTCCATCAACCTCGATCCCACCGTTGACCTCGGTGCGGTAAAGTTCGGGGTCGCGCACCACCACATTATTCAGGCGGATCGTCAGATCGGCATCATTGGGCGGGGTCAGGGCGACAGGGCCGCTGACACTCAGGCTTCCGCCTGTTTCCACGGCACTTTGCAGATCAATCTGCGCGCGTCCTGATGTAAGCGTGATACCGCCGGTAATGTCGGTCAAAGCCTCGCCCAGTGTCGGGGCCGCAAGGCGTCCGTTGTCAAAGGTGACACGTCCGCTCACCGCCTCAAGCGATGGCTGACCTTCGACGCTGAGGTCAAAGTTGGCCTGCCCGCTCAGGCGACGCGGATCGAGTGCCGCATTGGCCAGCGCAAGCGGTGCGCTGCCGTCGATATCAATGTCCAGCCGCCCGTCAGGTGCGATCTGACCGGCAATGTCGGCCCCAAGTCCTCCGGGACCGGTGCCTGTCGCGTCAATGCCCCAGACCCCGTTTTCGTCGAGCGATGCGGTGCCAGTGGCGCGCACCGGTCCGCTGATTTGATCGGTCAGCACGCCTACGTTGCGCAAGCTTGCATTAAAGCGGCCTTGCCCGAAACCTTGCGCACCATTCAGCGCCGCCACGATTGATACCTCGCGTGTCGAGACCTCAAGCGTCCGAACCCCCAAAACGCCATCTTCAAGCGCAACAGTGGCATTGATCCGGCCGGTTCCGGCAAGAAGCGGATCAACCGTCGGAATACCGACCTGCAGATCCTCGCTGCGCAGATTGACCTGCGCATCGAAGGCCGACAAATCGGGCAAAACGCTGCCTGATGCGGTGAGGTTGAGTTGACCGGCAAGGTCACGCCCCGCCAGATCGGCAAAGGCCGACAGGCGCGCGACATCTGCTGTAACTGTGCCGGATACTTCGCGCTTATTTGCAGGCGATGCGATGATCACATCTGCCAGCACGTCAGCGCCGGCACCATTGACCGACAGTTGCGCGGCCGTTGCATCATCAGGGGCCGGTGTAGCCTCAAGTGCGATGATCATCGGGCCAGACAGACTTGGCTCAAGCATCGCGGCATCATTGACCGTAAAGCGCAGGTCGGCAGTGTTGCTTCCGTCAAGATCAACGTCAGCGGCACCAATGAGGCGCGCACTCGGTGTAATGACGGCCAGATCAGCCAGAACAAAGCGATCGTCAGCAACCCGTTGCACTGCGCCTGTGATCGTGCTGCGCCCCGCAAGGAAAGGATCGATCCGTGCAAACCCTGTCTCGATATCACGGGTCTCGCCAGTCACACTCAGGTCAAAGCGCAGGCTTTCCGTGTCCACCCGCCCTTCCAGATCAAGATCGACACGCCCTGCAAGCGGGCTGTCAGCCAGTTCCGCGAAACGTGTCAAATCACTGATCACGGCTTGCGCGGTTGCGTCGATGATCGGGCCGGTCCCGTCAGATGTGACAAAACCCTGCGTTGCGATTTCGCTCTCTGCGGCTTGTGCCACCACGTCAAAGCGGATCACGCCCGCATCGTCCTGACTGACATCCCCGGTGAGGGTCGCGGGGCCTGCAAGCTCGGGCAGGACAAGTGCGAGATCGGACAGACGCGCGTTGAAGTCACCTTCGCCACCGTTCGAGGTCAGCGCACCGCTGGCCTGAAGGCGGGCCTGCAAAGTCCGTACGGTCAGGTCTTCCAGACGCGTGCCTGCTGTGTCCCTGACCGCGCGCAAAGCGATGTCACCTTGCCCTGCCAGAACCGGATCAATCTGTGCGATGCCGACGCTGAGGTCGCGCGTGACACCATCCAGTGAAACATCGAAAAGCCCGTCAAGCGGCGTCGCAGAGACGACGACGTCAACCGATGCCGCGCCACCCAGCGGACGCCCGACCAAAGTCGAAAACCGCCCCAGTCCCTCGATACCGGCGGTGAGCGTGGCTTCGGTTTCAAAACCGCGCGAGGCACCAGCAATGACGGCCTGCGCCTCGACCTCTAGACCGGCACCGTTCAAGGTGAGCGTGCTGATCTCAGTCGTGCTGCCACCTTCGCGGGAGGCCACGAAAAGCCCTTCGACGCGATCACCAAAGGCGGTCTGTGCCGCTGCATCGTCAAACGCCACACCTTCGGCGGCATAGCGCATCCGTGCCGAGAACGCCGGTGTTTCGCCTGGCTGTGGCGGGCGGATCAGGCCGCCGCCGGTCAGATTGATCGTCTCGACCCGCAAGCCCGTTTGCGCCAATCCTTCAAGCACGATATCGGCCCGCCAGTCGTCTGAGACCGCGACATCGTAGGTCACGGCGATATCGAGACCCTCTACAAAGGTTTCCGCACCGGACAGTGGCAACAAGACAGGCTGGTCGCCCAGCGGCGTGATCCCACCGGTGAGATTGATCAATGAGGGCCAGCCGCTTTCGTCGATGGCCAATGTGCCGTCAAGTGTCAGCCGTCCTGCATCAAGCGCCAGCAGCGGAATATCGACGCTGCCGTCAGCACCACGGATCACCTCGGCCTGAAGGCTGGCATCATCACCAAAGAAGCCACGATAGGCCGGCGCAAAAAGCGGAGAAACGTCTCCGCCCAGATCAACGGTGATGCGCTGGCCGCTGTCTTGTTCAACAGTTGCAAAGGTGCCGCTCAGGCGGTCCTCACCATCTGTGGCCAGCGCAAGCGTTGCGGTGAAATCACTCAGCGGCGCATCGCCAGCGACCTCAAGCCGCACGGCGGGCCGACCCGGCAGGTCAATCAAGCGCGCGGCGATGCCGTCTGGCCCCTCGTCAAGGCGCAAGAGCAGATCAAGTTCGCGGGTTTCGTTGGCATAGGCGCCAGCTATTTCGAAAACCCCGCGCTTTTCGCCGAGCCGCGTGGCGGTAATGTTGGCAGCCCCTTCGCCACCGGCAAGTTCAGCTTCTCCGGTGAGCGAGAATGACACCTCTTCGCCCAGAAACACCGGCGCAAGCGTGATATTGTCAATCTGGAGCGTATCGAGATTGACGCTGACAGGCAGTTCCGGCAGCGAAAATGGCTGTGCTTCGGGGCTTGGTCCGGTGTCTTCTCCGATTGGGGCGCGGGCGACGGTGATCTGTTCGGCGCGCAGTTGTTCCACGTCAATCGCGCCGCGCAGCAAGGCGCTGCGGTTCCACGTGAGCACGACATCCTCAAGCGTCAGCCAGATGCCTTCTGAGTCCGCGATTGTCATCTGCTCGATTGTCGCCTCGGAACTGAGCGCGCCTGTGAAGCCCACGATTTCGACAGACCTGCCAGCGCCCGAAAGATTGTCCTCGATCAGCGTGGTCAGATAGCCCTTGTCATCGTCAGATGATTGTCCGAATGCCCAACCTGCGCTGAGGCAGGCACATGCAAAGATCACATATCTGTTCAAAACGCCTGCCCTATCCCGATGTAAACCTGAACCGCCCCGAAGGCATCATCACCTGATGCCGGTGTGCCGATATCCAATCTGATCGGCCCGATCCCGGTGTTGTAGCGCACGCCCAGCCCGGTCCCTGCGTGCCATTCGCCATCCTCTGCCGGGGTGGCGGTCGGGCCGACGTGGCCGATGTCGTAAAAGCCAACGACGGCGAGGTTTTCACCAAACAGATAGCGGGCTTCCAGTTGCGCCCCGATAAACGACGTTCCACCTGTCGTGACCTCATCCCCACCTTCGGTGGTTTCAAGTCCAAGGCTTTTGTAGGGCTGGCCGCGGACCGTGCCGCCGCCGCCTGAGTAAAACAGAAAGTCTGCCGGTGCCTCATCGACGGAGGCCCCAAGTATACTGCCGACCTGACCGCGACCGGCAAAGGTCAGACGCTCTTCCTCGCCCACGGTGACGTAACCACGCAGGTCAGCAAAGCTGCGCGCACCTGCGATGTCGCCATCGGCGCTGATAAAGGGTGTGGCTGAGACGTCGATGAAATAGCCGTTTCTGGCGTTGCTTGGAGCGTCGCGGCGATCAAGCGTTGCATCAAGTGGTAGGGTGAAAAGCGTGTATTCCCGTGTCTCGCTTTCGCGCTCTTCGCGGGCACGCAGGACGCCCACACCAGCACGCACGGTCAGATCCTCTGATATGATCCGTGAAAAGCCGGTTTCGATCGCAATCTTGTCGATCAGGAACTCCGGTTCGTCCTCGCGGGAAATCTGTGCTTCGAGGAAATAATCTGTATCGGGGCCGAACACGGCGGGGCGATTGAAATTCGCACCAAGGCTGTAGTCGATACCGCCGGTTTCACCGGCGATGCCTGAAACCTCTGCCTCTGCCCTGAACCGTTCCGCACCGCCCAAGAAGTTGCGGTGTAGCCAGTAGCTCGACAAGGTGAGCCCTTCGATGGATGAAAGCTCGATGCCGAAACCGATCCGGCGCGGCTTGGCCTCCGAGATCAGAGCCGTGATCGGCAGACGGTCGCCATCCGCGATCTGATCGGCCTCCGTGAAGGAAACACTTTCGAATGTGCCAGTCCGGCGCAGACGCCGCTCTGCCGCGGCAAGTTCATCAGGCGAGAAAACCTCGCCCGTTGGCAAGCCGGCGATTTGGCGGATGCGTGCATCACTGACCACACGGTTGCCGGTGACGGTGAGTTCCCCGAACCGCAGGCGCGGACCTGTGTCGAGTGTCACGGCAACATTCAACAGGTTTTCAGGGTGACGGGCCACGATGGACTGATCTGCGACAGAGACTTTGGCATAGCCCAGATCGCGCCACGTTGCGATCGCACCAGAGACCGCCTCCTGAATTTCGCCGGAGCGTGCAGGCTGGCGCGGGCCAAGGTCTGCATCAAGCGTGGTGCCTTGCGGCAAAGGCGAAATCGCAACATCACCAAAGCGGAACCGTGGTCCTGCATCGACTGTGATCACCACGTTTTCGATGGACCCTGGTGCGGCCAAAGGCGCGACATTCGCGGCCTCGGTGCCGTCAAGCGTGATGGAAACGGCACCACCATAGAACCCTTCGGCGTAAAGCGCGGTCAAAAGTCGCCGGTAGTCGGCGCGGGCTGCAGCGACATAGTCCTGCGGTGCGGCCTCATCGTCGAGCGACAACAGCAAAGACGCCGACTGCAATGCCTCGCGCGCGCGATCTGTCTCAAGCGTCACGTCCTGCGCAACCACCCCGGTTCCCAGCGAAGTGACCGTTCCTGTCAGAGCTATTGCTGCCCATCGCACCAAATTCATTGACATCCACCCTTCGCACTAGCCCCCTGCCCGCCACGCTATACAAAGCCTGACGCGATGACCAATGACATACCTTTGAAATGTCGCTTTTCAACTAGGCGCAGGCCGACATGCGCGCTAGGTCTGGGCCATGAAGGATTTTGCTGCCATTCCCCAACGCCCACTCCGCCCCGCATCAAAGGTTATGCGGCTGCGACGGATGGGTGCGGCGTTCCCGACACGACTGTCTTTTCTGCGCACATTGATGCGCAGGCTTTCGGCCGAAAAGGCGCAAGTGACGCGCCCTGTCTGGGAGATGTCCCCTGATGGCTACGGCCATGCGACCTATCAGGTCAGCCTTGGGGGCTATGTTTACACGCTGGTTGCGATCTCGACCGATTTGCCGCCAGAGATGCGCACTGACCGGGTTATCGCGACGGCCTGGGACACAGCGTATGTGCTTTATGACGGGGTCCCCACGGCTGAGGAAATTGCGCGGATCGTGGCATCCGCCCCGAAACAGGAAGCCGCGCGTTTTACCGCACGCGACCTTGTGCTGAGCCGTGCCAACAAATCCGTGCGCCTGTTCGATCATGTCACTTCGGCCCTGAAAGCCGGCAAACAGCCCGACGCGGCAAAAATCCGCGAAACAGGCTATCTGATGCGCACCACAGCCGTTTACGGCAACGGGAAGTTCGGGATTGCGGACCGGGCCCATATTGCCGCGCGCCCCGGCATGGGCGGGCCGTTCATGGCGGAAATGCTGACTGTCTGGCTGATCCGTGGCTTTACGCATGATCTGGCCGAACATATTGGCGGCGCGGCACTGTCGCCGCAGATCAAGCGGCACCTCGGGATTGGCAATTCCACCGGCCTCGGGATGGCCCCTTTCCTTGTCAATCATCCGCTGCTGCTGGATGCCTGGATGCAGGTCCGCGAGACGGCCATCGCGCGGGTGCGAGCGATCCCGAGCCTCGATCCCGATCAGATTGCGCGCATTTACGATCTTGTCATCAGAACAGCCCAGCACCTTGCCGAATGGACTGTGCCTGACGCCATTGCCGCTGAAAGGATCGAGACGCTGCGGGCGGAGTGGCCGGCCTTCGCCAATACGCTGACGCCCGAGCTGATGACATCCCGCACACCGATTGATACGATCATCACCCAAAGCGCGCAGTATTCTGTCGATACGCAGGAATTGATCGCGGCCCTTATGCTTGAGCCCTTCGGTGATCTGATTGACGGATTGACCGATTGCATGGCCACACCATTCACGCCTGTTATCGATCCCACCATGACCTGCGCCGATCTGACGGCGCATGTGCAGAACGATTGGGATTGGGCGCTCAAGACTGATTTCGAAGCGGCAACGGAATGTGCCCAGTTCTGGTATGTCTCTGAAGAGAAACTTGAGCCGCGCCTTGGCAATCGCCACAGCGAAGAAGGTGCCGAGCTTGAATCACCACTCGACATCGCGCGACAGGTCAAGGCTTTGGCACTTGCCTTGCCAAATGACGCAACGCCCGTTGGCAGGTTCTTGGCAGAGGCACCGGCCCATCGCGGTGCGGTCAGACGCGTGCAGACGCTTGCGACCCACGCCTACGCCGAGATCCGCGATAACCTGATTTCAGAGACCTGTCTGCCGATTGATATCCTGCGCTGCAAACTTGCCTTTTTCGGTGCGGCAAAATTCGATCCCAAGTCAGATCGCTGGACGCGGATCACGTTGTGTCAGGGCGCGCCGCTTTTTGACGGGCTGGACGATGCCGATGACTGGTGGCTGCCGGTGGCCTCCATCTGATGCTGTCGCTGAACGAAGTCGGCGGTATTGTTCTCAAGGCCGGGCGCGGTGCAGGGCTGCCGCTTGGGCAGGCCGAAGACCTTGCTGCTGTCGCGACATACCTGCTGGGCATCAGCGGCAAAGCAAAAGTGATTACAAACGCGCTACAAGAGCCGATTTCGGAGCCACAGATCGACTGGCAGGATGACAGGGTGGTCGTGCAGGCAGGATCTGCCTCCATGATCGCGCCGATCATCAGGGATGCGTTTTTGATGGGCTACGATTCCGCAACTCTGTCGGACCTGAGCCACGTCTGGCTCGTCGGCGCAGCACTTGCCAATGACAGGATTGCCCTGCAATGGGACGGGCTGCACCTGTCGCGTAGCGATACCGAAGTGCTGCGCCCAAAAACAGGGCCGGTCAGCATCCCCGCTGATGATTGGGACGTCTGGTCAGCACTTGCCGCCAAGACCTATGTGCCGGAAAGCGACGCCTCTCGCCTCGCCGGAGCCGGCGCGGGGCTGACAGACAACGACTGACTGGCATCGTCAGGAAAACGGGTCGTCCGGGTAGCGCACATTTGCAAGGTAAAGCCCCTGCGGCGGGCTGACCGGTCCGCAGGCGCTGCGGTCTCTGGCCTCCAGGGCGGTTTTGACGTCTTCAGGTGCCCATGCCCCTGCGCCGACACGCTCAAGTGTGCCGACAAAGCTGCGGACCTGATTGTGCAGGAACGAGCGCGCCCTGACGTGGAAATGGAACTCGACGCCGTGGGGCCGTGGCTTGGAGGCGATGCGCAACTCATCGAGCGTTTTGACCGGGCTCTTGGCCTGACAGATCGTTGACCGAAACGTGGTAAAGTCATGCTCGCCCAGCAGATAGTCAGCCCCCGCCTGCATGGCCGCAAGATCAAGCGGGTGGTTCACCCGCCACATCTGACCTGCCTCTGACGTCAGCGGCGCGCGGCGGCTGATCAGTTTGAACAGATATTGGCGCTCAACAGCAGAAAAACGGGCGTGCCAGTCTTCATCAACGAAAGCCGCTTTCAGGATCGCAACCGGATGCGGTTTAAGGTGATAATTCAGTGCCTCTGACAGCCGGAACGGGTCCCAATCCTTTTGCAGATCGCAATGCGCGACCTGTCCGGTCGCATGCACGCCAGCATCTGTGCGCCCCGCCGCAGCGATCGTGTGCTCACGCGGTTCAAGCTTTGCCAGTGCTGTCTCAATCGCCCCCTGCACCGAAGGCTGGTCCTTCTGGCGCTGCCAGCCGGCGAAAGGCGCGCCATGATATTCGACAAGTAAAGCGTAGCGAGGCATGGTCCGGGCTTAGGCGGAGGCATTGGCAAAATCAATCCCTCCCCACCCCGCCAAGGCGTGACCGGGGCTTTCAGCGGCCAAGACCCATCTGCCGCCGAAAGCGGCGGATAAAGGCGCCAGCGAGCGTGTAGGACGTTGCAAATAGCGTGCAAAACGCGATGACACTCAGGAAGGCACGAAAACTGTCATCCCACATCAGGACGCCAACCAGCGGCGGCGCGATCACAAAAGGTGCGAGCACCAGTGTCGTCAGAGGGTTGGAAATGTGCCGCCGTTTCCGTCCGATCCAACAAATCTCAAGTGCCCGCATGACCATCTGGTGAACATGCAGACGATCCGGCGCCATCGCGTCACCCTTGCGCCTGACGCGCCGGTAGATCGCCAGCAGCGTATCTGCGACAGGCCAGAAGAATAACAAGAGAACCGCCCAAGGAGACACCTCAGGCGCAACAGCCAGCAAGGCGATGCCGAACCACGACAATACAAATCCGATCGTATAGGCGCCTGCGTCACCAAGAAAGATCAGGCCAAACGGGTAATTGAGCAAAAGAAACCCGATCAGGCTCGCCGCCAGAACCAACGACAAATAGGAAATTGGCATATAGCCGACCTTGCTTGCAATCTTAGCGAGTGAAACGGCCGCGACGACCCCGGCAAGCGCCGCCAGACCATTGACGCCGTCAATCAGGTTGAATCCGTTTGCAATGCCAACGGTCAAAAGCAGTGTCAGCGCCACGCCAACGGGCCAGAACGCGAGCAAAGGGTCGAGAAACGGGATATCTGTGCGCAACAGCCATTGGCCCAGCAGCATGATTGCAACAAGGCTCGCCACGCCTGCTGCTGCAATCCGTTTTCGTGGCGACACATCAAAGCCAAGATCCTCGGCAAGCCCCACAGCAAAGAGGAAAAACGCCGCCGCCAGAATACCGATGTAGGGCACGTCAAGCGGTGCAAGATAGGCCAGCGTCAAGGCGAAAGCGCCAAAGATCGCAATCCCGCCGACGCGCGGGGTCAAGCGATTATGCGCCGATTGCACGGCCTTGATATCGGCCGGACGGCCCATCAGACGTGGAATGCGATGCTTGAGCAGGACAAGCACGAGGCAGAGTCCGAACGCCAGCAAAACCGTGCCGCTGATCGTCGCACCATAATCGGCGATGATTTTCTGCATAAATCTCTTTCCGCCTGCGTCGCGCGGTCAATCCCATCACCAAGCGGAGTAGTGTGCAGGAAAGTTGAGGTCAATGGCTGGAAAGATCGGCAGAGTTGTCGTGCGGTATGGTGCCATCTACGTCACGCCATCGGCGTAATTCCCAAAAGAACACCCCGGCTTCCCGCAGCACTTCGACCCGAAAACAAAAAAGAACCGGCTGGCCGAGGTGGACAGGGAGGGCATGTGCTTCGGTCGAGTTGGTTTAGTCACTAGTGTCTTTGCAAAAACCAATCCCTACACATTGCGGGCGCGCGTCCCTATCTTCGTTCAGACCCGGTAAAGGATAGTGCAGTGGTGATTGCCAGTATTGCAGATCAGATATTTCGCACCGTTGAAGGCGTGAGCGACACGCTGACGGCGCCTTTCAGTGAGCCTGTCATCCGGCTTGGTGTGACAGGGCTGTCACGTGCGGGAAAGACGGTGTTTATCACATCATTGGTGGCGAACCTGATGGATCGGGGCCGGATGCCGCAACTGCATGCTGCCGCGAGCGGCGCGATACAGACAGCCTATCTGCAGCCTCAGCCTGACGATACGTTGCCACGCTTTCCGTTTGAGGCGCATCTGGATGCCCTCACCTCGGCTACGCCCTACTGGCCTGAAGGCACCCGTGCGATCAGCGAACTGCGGCTTTCCTTGCGATTGCAACCCAGCGGTTTGCTTGGTGGAATTTCCGGCCCGCGCACCGTGCATATCGACATTGTGGACTACCCCGGAGAGTGGTTGCTTGATCTTGCGCTGTTGGATCAATCCTACGATGCGTGGTCAGCAGATGCTTTGGCCCGCGCGCCCAAACGCCCGGGCGGGCAGGATTATGTCGCATTGCTTGCTGGGCTTGATCCGGCGGCACCGCTGCGCGAGGAAGAAGCGCAGGTTTTGTCAGAGCGCTACACTGAATATCTGCGGAAGTCCCGCGAGGCAGGGTTCTCTGACTGCTCGCCCGGACGGTTCTTGATGCCTGGCGATCTTGCCGGTTCGCCTGTCTTGACCTTTGCGCCACTCCCCGCCGCAAATGCGCCGCGCGGATCGCTGGCGCGCGAGTTTGAACGGCGCTTTGAAAGCTACAAACGCAATATCGTAAAGCCGTTCTTCCGTGATCACTTTGCAAAGATCGACAGGCAGATTGTCCTTGTCGATGTGCTGGGCGCTATTCACGCAGGTCCTGCCGCGCTTGACGATTTGCGCAATGCGATGGCGGGTATCCTTGGCGCTTTTCGGGTGGGGCGAAACGATTTCCTGACCCGCATTTTTCAGGGCCGCCGTGTCGAGAAGATCCTGTTTGCTGCGACGAAGGCGGATCACCTCCATCACAGTCAGCACCCGCAACTGACAGCGATCACACAGGCGCTTTTGCGAGAGGCCAAGGATCGGGCCGACTTTGCCGGAGCGCAGACTGCGGCGATGTCGATTGCAGCATTGCGCACAACCGTCGAAGATCAGGTGACCCATGAAGGCAACACGCTGGACGTGGTGCGTGGGCGACTGCTTGAGAGCGGAAAACAAGCGGCGTTTTATCCCGGTGATCTGCCGCAAGATCCCGCGCAGCTTTTGTCGCCAGCGCGCGCAGGTGAAGACAAGTGGCTCAACGCGGACTACAGCATCATGCGATTTGCGCCAGCACCGTTGACGCGCAAACCGGGTGATGGTCCACCGCATATCAGACTGGATAAAGCGGCCCAGTTCCTGTTGGGAGATCGCCTATGAGCCGTGGTCCTGTCCTGATTGATCTTGAGGAAAGCAACGCGGCACAGCCCGAGCTTGCACCGGCCATTGCAGATGACCATCCCGGCGGCGGCACAGCAGCGATGGAAAAGGTCGCTGCGGTCGCAGCCAAGCGACCGTCGCCCTTGGTGCGCTGGTTTTGGGCTGTCGCGGTCAGTCTTCTGGCTTTCGTGGTTTCACTGGCGGCGTGGGACTATGTGACGGGGCTTCTAGAGCGGTCGCCTTTGCTAGGCGCCATCGCGACAGGGCTGATCGGGCTTTTGATCCTGATCCTTGCTGTGATCGGATTGCGTGAACTGGCGGCCTTTGGCCGCTTGCGGAAACTTGATCGCATTCAAAGCGATGCCGTGGACGCTTTGGCAAGTGACGACCTTGGCAAGGCGCGGCGCGTCGTTGCAGATGTTGAGGCCCTTTATGCCAATCGGGACGACACACGGTGGGGACGTCAGGCGTTCAAAGAGCGGCAGCTGGATGTTCTGGATGCCGATGGGCTGTTGGGTCTGGTAGAGTCCACCATCCTTGCGCCGCTTGACGTGCGCGCGCAGCGCGAGGTGGAGGCTGCAGCACGGCAGGTCGCCACAGTCACAGCCGTCGTGCCGCTGGCTTTGGCAGACGTCTTTACGGCGCTTACAGCCAATCTGCGGATGATCCGGCGTATTGCTGAAATCTACGGCGGGCGCTCAGGCACATTGGGCAGTTGGCGTCTGACGCGCAGTGTCCTGTCGCACCTCGTGGCCACCGGTGCTGTGGCTGTGGGCGACGATCTGATCAGTTCGGTGGCCGGCGGTGGCGTCTTGTCGAAGGTCTCGCGACGGTTTGGCGAAGGTGTCGTCAATGGTGCGTTGACCGCGCGCGTCGGCGTAGCGGCGATGGAGGTCTGCCGCCCGATCGCCTTCCAACAGGCCAGGCGGCCAAGCGTCAGTGGTCTGGTCGGTCGTGCATTGACCGGTCTATTTGCAAAGACCTCTGCGCGTTAGGTTGATTTGGCCAGTTTGGGGCCACCGGGAACCGGCAGGTTGAGCGATACCATCAGCCCACCCAAATCTTCAGACCGGCCTAGTGCAATGGTTCCGCCATAGGCGGTGACGAGATCCGACGCGATCGCCAGTCCCAAACCTGTGCCGGGCTTGCTTTGGTCAAGACGTTCACCGCTGCGCAGGACTGAGCCCAATTCTTCCTCGGGAACGCCGGGACCGTCGTCAGAAATTATGATGCGCACAGCCGGGTCATCTGTCCGCTCCGCTTCAAGGCGAAAGGCGCTGTTTGACCATTTCATGGCGTTGTCTAGGATGTTGCCGATGACCTCCTCAAGGTCGCTTTGGTCCATGCGCACACGAAGACCCTCGGGGACGTCTGCAGAAAACTGTCGTCCCGCGTTGCGTGCCAAAGCCGTAAACGCGCGTTGCATCCGCCCCAATGACGTGTCGAGGTTCGTAATGACACCGACGGAGCTATCGCCTCCGTCCGCCCGCATCCGTGCAAGAGATCTTTGCAACTGCGCATCAAGCCGGTCGAGTGCCGCCAGTGCATCGGTCACATCCCGTCCAGCGACCTGAAGCTGTTCCAACTCATTGCGCATGATTGCGGCAGGTGTCTTGATCGCATGGGCGAGGTCTGCGGCCTGCTTGCGCGAGCCTTTAATGATATCGCGGTTTCTCTCGAGCAGGCCGTTGATATCATTGACCAAGGGGGCAACCTCAACAGGGTAGCCGGTTACTTGCAGCCCCTCCTCATGCTCCCATCTGGCCGCAACGTCAGCGCGCAGAGCATTCAACGGTTGCAACATCGCAGCGACCTGAACCAAAGCGCCGACCACGGCGATCACTGCGACGATCACGAACGCAAAGAACAGGCTTTGGCGCAGCACGGCCTCGTCCTGGCGCAGGGTTTCAAGCGATGAGGCCACCTGCACATACCAGGACTCACCATCGTCCATCGTGAGCCACTGGCCGATGATCATCAGCTCTTCACCGTCAGGGGTGACGATTTCCTGCGTACCCGGCCCTTCAAACTGGTCTGGGGGCAACGGCAAAAGCCCATCAACAAGTGATGGCGAGACGATCAGGTCGCCATCAAGGCTTTCCGCCTGCCAATACTGTCCAGAGAAGGGTCTTTGGTAGACGGGATCACCGATTGCACGGGCGATCTGCTCAGGCGACGAGGCGCTGTTGGCCACGGCGACAAGTGCCTGCGTGTGCCGGGTTTGCAGGAGTTCGATAAAACGTGCTTCGGATTGGCTAGTGAGATAAGTCGTGAGGCCCGCTAGCCCCAAGACAATGGTGATAACCGCCCAGATGACGCCTGCGGTGACCGCGCGCGCGCGCAGCGACCTCATGCAGTTGCTTTGATCACGTAGCCGCGTCCGCGAACAGTCTCGATCAAGTCATTGCCGAGTTTCTTGCGCAGACGATTTACAAAGACTGCGATGGTGTTGGAGTCGCGGTCGCCATCATATTGGTAGATATGCTGGGACAGTTCAGTGCGCGAGACCAACCGTCCTGAGTTATGGAAGAGGTAGGACAGCACTGCCACCTCTTGCGCTGTCAGGTTGGTGGGGACGCCGCTGACCATCACCTGATTGTTGCGGCTGTCAAACGTGACATCGTTCTTTGTGAAGACCGGGTTGGATTGCCCAACCTTGCGCCGGATCATGGCACGCACCCGTGCCGAAAGCTCTGCCATGTGAAACGGTTTCGGGACGTAGTCATCCGCGCCGGCATCCAGACCGTCCACGCGATCCGTCCAGTCGTTGCGCGCGGTCAAAAGCAGGACCGGTGTGTCGATCCCGGCATTGCGCCATCCCTTCAGCACGGTCAGACCGTCTTTGATCGGCAGCCCGATATCGAGAATGATCATGTCATAGGGTTCGGTTTCACCCAGAAACTGGGCTTCGGCACCGTCAGGTGCGATATCAACGGCCAGCCCCTCTGACGCCAGGACTGTCTTGATCTGTTTGGCCAGAACTGGCTCGTCTTCTGCTATAAGTACACGCATGATTGAATCACTAATGGGTGCGGATGGCAGAAGTGGGGCGAGAGTGAGGCTTTACCTGTCGCGGCCGCCGCCGTTTCCACCGCCGCCGCCATTGCCGCCACGGTTGTTGTTACCACGCCCATTGTTACCGCTGTTCCCGCGGTTGCCAACACCGTTATTGCGACCGTTATTGCGACCAAATGCGTTTCCGTTACCCGGATTGGCCCCAACATATGCCGCAACAGCCTGACCGAGCGAGGAACCGCCGCTGACAGCGCGGCCGGACTCACCATCTACGAGAAGCGTTTCAATCGACCCTTCTGTGCCACGATACAGGATGCGGTAGACCAACACATCCTCATCAATGAATGCACGAATATCGACAACTTCGCCGCCGGTGTAGTTTTCGACGCCGCGCACCAAAGCGCGCGTCGGGATTGCCTTGTCTGCGGCAATCGCGGCGCGCAAATCAGCCTGTGACAGCTCGGTCACGTCAGCAACACTCTGCGACGCGACAAGAAGTCCAGCTATAGCAAGGATCAGCGGCTTCATCATAGTTACTCTGTCAGCTCGTTACTCAGGTCACGCAAAAATCGCGCCTAGCGCGCGCGATACCGACCATTGGCAACATTTACGGTGTCGTCTGTCAACCTTTCAAGAAGATCATCAACATCAGGGAAACGATCATCCTTGGTACGTCGGCGATCGGCAAGGTGGATCAAAGTCGTCTGTTCGTGTGAATCCACATCGCATTCCGACGTGGCCGTGGCGTGAGTGAATTGAATCTGCAAGGCGGTGTCCTCCTGAGTGGTCCTTGACTGATTACCGCGGCCAAACAGGCACTGTACCGAATACTCAATAATCTTATGCGCTTAGCTAGATGAACGGCAGTGTAACGGGATGTTCACTTAAGCCAAAATTGATTAATACAGGCGAAAAATCGCCAAAACTGAAAACCTGACTGCTGTTTTCCCCATAAAAAACAGGGCGATGCTTTTGCCGCATGGGGCTTAAGGGACCCAGGATTCAAAGCCAAATTTTTTCGGTTTAAATCGGCTCGATATGCAACTGTGGCGGGATTGTGTCGGGGGTTGGCCGGACTCGTGTCAACTTAGCCTGACAGAGGCGAATCGGCGATTGACAGAAAAAACGCATATGAGGTCAACTGGGCCGCATGCTGACTAAAGCCGATACCTACGCCCTGACCCGCGAGGGCTTCCGCTGGGACATCCCTGAGCGTTACAATCTTGGAGTCAGCATTTGCGACCGGCACGCAGAAACGCGGCCTGACCAAACCGCAGTCATTGACGTTGCAGAAACCGGAGCACGGGCAGTCTATTCCTTCGTCCAACTTCGGGATGCATCCAACAGGCTCGCGAATCACTTGGCTGGCGTTGTGGACCGTGGCGACCGGATTGCCGTGCTCCTGCCGCAGCGTTTTGAAACGGCAGTCGCGCATATCGCCGTGACGAAGATGGGCTGCATCTCGCTGCCACTTTTCACCCAATTCGGGCCAGAGGCGCTTCTTCACAGGTTGCGCGATTCAGGCACGAAAGTCGTGATTACTGACGCCACAGGTGCGGCAAAGCTGGCGGCAATGCGCGATGCATTGCCGGAGCTGGCTCAGGTTCTCTCAGTCGATGGGGCAGACCACGGTGCGCTGGATTACCATACCGCCTGCGCGGAGAATGCCGTCGTCTTTTCGCCTGTCGACACAGTCGCAGATGATCCTGCAATCCTGATCTACACATCTGGCACAACCGGCGCGCCGAAAGGCGCATTACATGCGCATCGTGTCCTTTTGGGGCATTTGCCGGGTGTGGAGATGAGCCACGATTTCTTCCCGCAACCCGGTGACAAAATCTGGACACCGGCAGACTGGGCCTGGATTGGCGGATTGCTGGATGTGATGATGCCCGCCCTGTACCACGCGGTTCCCGTTGTCGCCTGCCGGTTTCGCAAGTTTACCGCCGCTGCAGCCTACGATCTGATCCGCGAAGAAGGAATTCGAAATGCGTTTCTACCCCCAACCGCTCTTAAGTTGATGCGCTTGGAAACACCGGAAAGGCCGATCCCCATGCGCTCGGTGGCAAGCGGCGGCGAGACATTGGGTAAAGAGCTGATCGCCTGGGGCCAGGAGGTTTTTGGGACCACAATCAACGAATTCTACGGGCAGACCGAATGCAATATGATCGTCTCATCCTGCGCGGCACTCGCCCCCGCTGAACCGGGGGTGATGGGTTTTGCCGTTCCCGGGCATGACGTTGACGTTGTCGACGAGGCGCGGCAAGCAATCTGCGACATTGACGAAGAGGGCAGCATCGCTGTCCGTGCGCCCGACCCCGTCATGTTTCTGGGTTACTGGAACAATTCGGAAGCGACAGAGTCGAAATTCGTCGAGATAGATGATGCCAAATGGCTGCTGACAGGTGACAAAGGCTGCAAGACGCCGTCTGGCCGTATCCGGTTTATCGGTCGGGATGATGATATCATCAGCTCTGGTGGCTACCGGATCGGTCCTGCAGAGATCGAGGACTGCTTGCTGACCCATCCGGCGGTCCAAATGGCTGGTGTGGTCGGAATGCCCGATCCACTCAGGGGCAGTATTGTCTGCGCCTATCTCAAGCTCGCAGATGGCACAGTCGGTTCAAATGCGCTTGCCGATGAAATTGCGCTGCATGTCAAAACGCGGCTTGCAGCCTATGAATATCCACGAGCAATCCGGTTTGTCGAAGACATGCCAATGACGACAACGGGAAAGATCATTCGCGCCAAACTGCGCGAAATGGCCGAACGCGAGGCGTCCCAAGACTGACGCAGCGTCAGTATTTGCGTCGACCTGCGGTGCCGCAATGATGCGCGGACAGGAGGAGCCATCATGCAAAGCGACGTCGTCATTATCGGTGCGGGTTTGGCGGGCCTTGTTGCAGCCCATGAACTGGTTCTGCGTGGCAAGACGGTGACTATTCTTGATCAGGAAGGTCGGCAGAACCTTGGCGGGCAGGCTTTCTGGTCACTTGGCGGGCTCTGTATGGTCGACACACCGGAACAGAGGCGGATGCGTGTCAAAGACTCACATGCCCTCGCAACAAACGACTGGTTCGGCTCTGCCCAGTTTGACAGACCCGAAGATCGCTGGCCTGCAGAATGGGCGCGGGCTTACTTGGACTTTGCCACCGGCGAAATGCGCAGCTATCTTCATGCGCTTGGCATGCGCTGGTTTCCTGTCGTGGGTTGGGCCGAGCGCGGTGGCGGGTTTGCCAATGGACACGGTAACTCTGTTCCGCGTTTCCACATCACTTGGGGCACCGGTCCGGGTGTTCTGCAGCCTTTCATTGACCGCGTGCTTGCCGCGGAAAAGGCAGGGGACGTTATATTCTGCTTTCGTCATCGCGTGACCAGCTTTGATATCCAAAACGGCCAGATTGCCAGTGTTTCAGGCGACATCCTTGCCCCAGATGACGCCCCTCGCGGCGCAGAGACAAACCGGGACGTCATTGACACCTTTGATCTCAAGGCCGATCAGGTCATCGTCACCTCAGGCGGTATGGGCGGCAACTTCGACATGGTCAGACGGCATTGGGACGCCGTGCGATCAGGCCCGCTGCCAAAGACGCTGGTCTCAGGGGTGCCCCGCCATGTGGATGGTCTGCTTCTGGATCATATGAAGGCGGCTGGCGCTGATCTGATCAATATGGACCGGATGTGGCACTACTGCGAGGGCGTGCAGAACTGGGACCCGATCTGGCCGGACCATGGGATCCGCATCCTGCCGGGTCCGTCATCCATGTGGTTCGACGCGACAGGCAGCCGATTGCCTGCCCCTTGCATGCCGGGCTTCGATACAATGTCGACGCTGCACGAGATTTGCAGGCGGGGATATGACCACACATGGTTCGTTCTGACCCAGAAGATCATCGAAAAGGAATTCGCACTGTCGGGATCAGAGCAAAACCCGGATCTGACAGGCGGCACATGGCGCGGTGTCCTGAAAGAGCGCCTTGGCAAAGGAGCGACGACCGCAGTCGAGGCGTTCAAGGAAAAGGGACAGGATTTCGTCGTCGCGCAAGATTTCGAGACGATGGTGGGCGGTATGAACCAGCTTGGCGGCAACCTGATTGATTCGAAGCATTTGCACGCGCAAATCGCAGCCCGTGACGCACAGATCGATAATCCGTTTACGAAAGATGCACAGATTACGGCGATCCATACGGCTCGCAACTATCTGGGCGACAAGCTGATCCGGACAGCAAAACCACACCGCATTCTTGACCCTGACAATGGCCCGTTGATCGCTGTGAAACTGCATGTGCTGACGCGGAAGACGTTGGGTGGTATTCACACCGATCTCGATGGCCGGGTGCTGTCGCGCAACGGTGAAAGGATCGGGGGACTCCGCGCTGCGGGCGAAGCGGCAGGCTTTGGCGGCGGCGGTTATCACGGCAAGAACGCACTTGAGGGCACGTTCCTGGGGGGCTGTATCCACTCTGGCCGCCGCGCGGGCCGCGCCGCAGGATAGACACGAGGGGGCTTTGCCCCCGCCGCTGACGCGGCTCCCCCAGGATATTTTTCGGCCAATAATAACAAAAGATTAGAGTGAGCCGAGAAGACATCGCACAGAAAGTGCTTGGTGATTTTCGCAGTTGGCGCGTATCACCCTGACACGCGAATGCGAATCGAAGGAGACTGCCATGACGAGAAAGGGACTATCACTCACCTGGTGTTAACCACCGGACGGCCGTCTTTTGCCCGACGCGGGCAGACCTTCTATCTCTTTGCGAATGTTTCACCCCATGCATCCCCCGTTTTTTCATGTCGACCATAAGGTCGATCCTCCTATCCGACCCGCAGGTGCAGATGGCATCTTGCGCCGCAGCCACCCGGCCGTGCTTGATTTGCGGGTTCAAAGCCACCTTTTCGCGCCGGTCCCGATGAGTGCGCCAGAGTTGCCGGAAAAGGTCTTTGCCGATCCGCCGACCTCTATTCAATTGCGGGTGGTGCCTGCGCCGCGCCCGACATTGCGCGACCGGTTTGGGCGGCTGCTGATCCGGCTTGGCCAGCGCATCATCTTTGAAAATCACGCACGCCGTATCTGATCCCGGGATTGACGGTGTGCGTGCAGCCCTTACCTGAAGAGAAAGAGGAAAGGTCAGCCATGTTTCTGCGCGTTTGTGCTTTTACGATCTCAACGCTGTTTGCGGCCCCTGTGGCAGCGCAGTGTCTGGGTGAGAGCTATTTTGACACCATGAGCGCGGCCCAGCGCGCCGCACTTGATGCTCAGGTTGCCGATATGCCTTATGCCGAAGGGCTGACCTATGAGGCGACCCGTGGTGATGACCGGCTGGTGATCGTTGGCACGATGCATATCTACGATCCGCGACTGGAGATTATCCGTGCACGCATCATCGAAGAAGTGCGCAACGCTGATCTGGTGATGCTGGAGGCGACCGCCAAAGAAGAACAGCAACTTCAAGAGATGATCAGCCGCAATCCCGAACTGATCTTCATTGTTGACGGCCCCACCCTGCCTGAGCGCCTGGATGAAGAAACCTGGCAGATGATCCTCGCGGCGGCGGCGGAACGCAACATTCCAAGTTTCATGGCGGCAAAGATGCAGCCTTGGTATCTGTCGCTGATGATTGCAATTCCGACCTGTGCCATGGGCGACATGCTGAACGGTGCGCAGGGGCTTGACAAAATGATTGCAGCAGACGCCCGCGCTGCTGGTGTGCCCCGCCAAGCCGTTGAACCTTACACGACGCTGTTTTCGCTTTTCGAGGATGCGCCCGTTGAGGAGCAAATCGACATGTTGCGTGTCAACATGCTGTCCCCCGATCTACAGCGCGGGATGTTTGTGGCGATGCTGGACCGCTATTTCGCGGAAGACGTTGGCCGGCTGTGGGAAATGGGGCGGATTGCGATGGCCGACCTTCCGAATGTGAGTCCCGAAGAAGGCATGGCGATGTTTGACGAGATGGAAGAATCCTTACTGAAGACGCGCAATCGCAACTGGATACCTGTGATCACCGAAGCAACGGAAGCCTACGACAACATCGTGGTTGCGGTCGGTGCGGGGCATCTGATTGGTCAGGAAGGCGTGTTGCAGTTGCTTGAGAACGAGGGGTGGCAAATCACCCGTTTTCCCTAAGTCTCGACATCGCCATAGTCCGCAAGACCCTTTTCACCCTGCTTTGACAGCCCATAAACACCGCGAGAAACCTTTTCGAACCAGCCGTAGTGGTCAGCGCGCATGATTTCTGTGGCTTGCGGGACTTCAGCCCATTCCTTCACCACCGATCCTTTTGACGGCCCATGGACCGCCAGGAACCTCGCGCATCTTATCGCGTCCTGCCGGTAGCCGGTGATCAGTCCGTGTCGTGTGGCCCCTCCTGCATTGGGATCGCCCTGCATCCGGTCATAGGCGCGCAAGAGCCTTGTGCGTTTCTTTTTGGACTGACGCGCCGCGTAAGGGCCGGGATCGGCAAGGACCTCGACAAACCCGTCTCGCAGGCGAACCGTCATCACACCCAACCCAGCGCGGCGTGCAAGCTGCACGTTCCGTTTGAGTGCTTTGCTTTTGCCCCCGGCGGGAACAGCCAGATAAACCGCGTCGGTGATCGCGAGCCGCTCAACACCCTGATGAAAGAGCGCCAGCGAAAATCCGGTCTTCATTTCGACAATCAGCAGATCATCGCCACGCCGTGCGACCACATCCGCCGCACCGACCTCACCCTTCACGGCAAAACCTTGAGCCTCAAGGTAGGCTTTCACCGGCGGGTAGAGTTCAGCTTCCTTCGTCATTTGTGGATTACCCAACCCGATCCTGACAATCGCAGCAAGGCCAAAGGGCGCCCGACCTTAAGGTGAAAGGCCGGGCACAGCGATGTTACCTGCCGCCTAAACGGCCCGGAAACTTATGTGGTCGCCTGTCGTAACGGCGGTCGCGCAGCCCTTCTGCGCCGGGGTTTTTACGCGTTACGCCATCCAGGCCAGGCCGTGCTGCTGGGCGTGGCTGAAGGCTGGTCGTGTTCATTGGTCCCGTCTTGCGGGTTTTACGTGATTTGCGGGGCATGAATGCACCTCTCATCTGAAAGTGGGAAATTGGCCCGAAGGCCAGAGATTGCGCCAAAAGGCGTTATCCCAGATGGTCCATTGTCAGGGTGCTCCTATGAAAGGGGTCAGACGGCGGGCGGATGGCCCGGGATGAAGCGGTTAAACCAGCATGTCCATTGTCAGAGTCCTCCATTCAAGTGACATAAGCCTATCGACTGATCGCCAGCAGGTCAAATGCACCTTAGCTTCCCACGAGCCCGGAGATGACAATTGTGACCCCTGAAAATGGTGGAGGCATCGCCCTAATCCACGGGGTGACACTGCCAACGCACGCTTCTATATAGGCGGCAACTTTGCCTCCCACAGAAAGTGAACCACATGACAACGCTCATCTTTGGCCACAAATCCCCCGACACCGACAGCACCGGATCTCCGCTGATCTGGGAATGGTTCCTCAATCACACCGGCATCGAAAGCAAAGCCGCGCTCTTGGGCGAACCAAACACCGAAGCTAAATTTGTTGCAGAACGCTGGGGCTTTGATCTGCCAGAGATCATCGCAGATGTAGAGGACGATCAGTCCTGCGTGATCGTGGACACCAATAACCCGGCCGAACTACCTGCCAACATCAATAATGCTGACGTGCTGGCGATCATCGACCACCACAAGCTGGCTGGTGGTCTGGAAACCAAGAACCCCATCAACATCACCATCCGCCCTCTGGCCTGCACGGCCACGATCATGCACCAGATGATGGGCGCTCACGCCGACCACATGCCTGAGGGAATCAAGGGTCTCATGCTGTCGTGCATTCTGTCTGATACGCTGGCATTCCGTTCGCCGACCACCACCGAGATGGACAAAGACCTGGCCGAGGCGCTGGCCAAGGATCTTGGTGTCGAGGTTGAGGCCTACGCAGGCGAAATGTTCGAAGCGAAGTCGGATGTCTCGGCCTTCTCGGACGCTGAGCTGCTTCGCATGGACAGCAAGGAATACGGTGTCGATGGCACAAAGTTCCGCGTCTCTGTGCTGGAAACCACGGCACCGCAGATCATTCTCGACCGGAAAGCGTCACTGATGGAAACCATGCCAAAGGTTGCCGAAGAAGATGGCGTCGATCAGGTTCTGCTTTTCGTCGTGGACATCCTGAATGAAGAAGCCACGATGTTGATCCCGAACGACTTGACCAAAACGGTGGCTGAAAAGAGCTTTGATGCTACGGTTGAAGGTGACACCGTCGTTCTGCCAGGGGTGATGAGCCGCAAAAAGCAAATCATTCCTGCGTTGAAGGTCTAGGAAACGAGCCACTGACTGACGCGAGGACATTGTCTTTGCGTCAGTCACCCTCAAAATCGAGCGCGCCAGCGCGTCAGTCACAAGGCAGAACGATGACCCAGATTATCGAAAAATTCTCGGAAATCTCTGGTCGCTATGATGCTGCCTATGTCGACCTTTGGGGTTGCATGCACAACGGGATCGAAGCATTCCCTGATGCCGTGGCCGCGATGCAAGACTTTCGGGCCAGTGGTGGCCTTGTTGTTCTTGTCACGAACTCACCGCGCCCCTGGGACAGTGTCGCACGGCAAATTGACGGCTTTGGGGTTCCCGAAGATGCATGGGATGCAATCGCGACCTCTGGTGACAGTGCGCGGGCTGCCATGTACCGGGGCATCGTCGGGGAAAAAGTCTGGTTTATGGGCGAAAGCCCGCGTGACGACGATTTCTTCAAACCGCTGAAGATTATCGACGACCCGGTCAACATCAAGAAGGTGCCCTTGGAAGAGGCCGAAGGCATCGTCTGCTGCGGCCCTTTCGATCCGTTGGCCGATCTTGATGTCAATCGGCCAGAGTTTCTTTATGCCAAGCAGAAGGGGCTGAAGCTGCTCTGCGCGAACCCCGATATCGTCGTGGACCGGGGTGACGTGCGTGAATGGTGCGCAGGCGCGCTTGCTGCGCTCTACACCGAGATGGGCGGCGAAAGCCTCTATTTCGGGAAACCCCATCCGCCAATTTACGATCTGGCGCGGCGCAGACTTTCCGCACTTGAGAATGCGCCGGCTGACCCACGTATCATCGCTATCGGTGATGGCATCGGCACTGATATCCTCGGCGGTGTGCAGGAAGACCTAGATGTCCTCTTTATCTCCGGCGGCCTTGCGGCCAAGGAAACCAAAACCGAAGATCAGCCTGACCCTGATGCATTGAACGCTTATCTGTCCGATCAACAGATGAGCGCGACCTACACGATCGGCCATCTGCGCTAGTTTTTCACAGCATCATCAAAATGCCCTCACGCGTGCGCGCGACGTTTTGTCGTGCGCAAAAGAATCGCTTGATTTTTCTGCATCTGCAAAGTAATAAAATTACAAACAGCGAACCAATGCAGAATTTTTGTTACCAAATGGAGCCTGATATGTTGGATAATTCACCGCGCGGAACGATCTGCATTGAAGATATCGAGATCGGCATGACCCGCTCGCTCCGGAAAATCATCACAGATCGCGACATCGAACTGTTTGCCGAGGTTTCGACCGATCGGAATCCTGTGCACCTCGACGACGCTTACGCCCAGGATACAATCTTTGAGGGGCGCATTGCGCACGGGATGTTGACCGCCGGTCTGGTCAGCGCAGTGATTGGTGAGCAGCTTCCAGGACATGGTACCGTTTATCTGGGCCAGAACCTCAAATTTCTTGGTCCGGTGCGTCCGGGGGACATGGTGCTGGCGGAGGTCGAAGTGACCGAGATTGACCACGCCAAGCGACGCGTCAAGATGGACACCCGTTGCATCGTGAATGACAAGAAAGTCCTTGTCGGCGATGCCACGGTCCTCGCCCCGTCGCGCAAGTTCGACTGATCCCAAGCGGCGCTTGCGTGGGTCGCGCCTCTCGGCTACCCACAGCGCATGCGCATTATCCGTGACACTGCATTTATGGATCCCGCTGACCGTGGCGCCGCCGCGGCCATTGGCAACTTTGACGGTGTCCACATTGGTCACCAGTCCGTCATCGGCCTGATGCGTGAGGCGGCGGACCAGCTTGATGCGCCGACGGGTATCATGACATTTGAGCCTCATCCTCGTGAATTCTTCGGACGCGGCGACAAACCTTTCCGTCTTATGAATGCAGAAGCCAAAGCGAACAGGCTGGCCAAACTTGGCGTTGAGACGCTTTATGAGGTGCCATTCAATGCAGCATTAGCATCACTGACCCCACGCGAATTCGCGCAAAAGATCATCGTGGATCAACTGGGGCTCGTGCACGTCGTGGTGGGCTCGGACTTCTGTTTCGGAAAGGACCGGAAGGGGACGGTGCAAGATCTGCAGCAGTTCGGTGAGGATATGGGGTTTGGCGTGACCATCGCACCGTTGATTGCCGTCGAAACTGCGAATGTTTCATCGACAGCGATCAGACAGGCTTTGACCGATGGCAAACCGCGCGATGCCGCGGCAATGCTGGGGCATTGGCACAGGATCGAAGGTGAGGTGATCCGTGGCGACCAGCGCGGACGCGACTTGGGATATCCTACCGCAAATATGTCGATCTCCGGCCTGCACCGGCCAAAATTTGGCGTCTATGCCGTCAAGGTCGATGTGCTCAGCGGTCCGTATGAAGGCACTTATGACGGGGCGGCGTCGATCGGTGTGCGTCCGATGTTCGGCGAAAATGTCCCGAATTGCGAAACGTTCATTTTCGATTTCAAGGGCGACCTCTACGGCACCCATTTGTCCGTCGCATTAGTCGAATTTCTGAGGCCGGAAATGAAATTCGACAGCCTAGAGGCATTGATTACCCAGATGGACGCGGACTGCGATGAGGCCTGCGATATCCTGACCGATGTCCGCTGAAATCCCCCGTGAGGGTTTGAAGGACCGGTTTTGGGAAACCAAACCGATGGCCGATCTGACCCGTGCAGAGTGGGAAGCGCTTTGTGACGGCTGTGGCAAGTGCTGCCTGAACAAGCTGGAAGACGAGGAAGGCACCGTTGCCCTGACCCGTGTGTCCTGCCGGTTGCTCGACGGCAAGTCCTGCCTTTGCAGCAATTACGCGAACCGCCACAAATATGTGCCCGAATGCATCGTGATGACGCCCGAGACCATCGCGCAGCATATGTACTGGCTGCCGCGCACCTGCGGCTATCGCCTGATCTACGAGGGCCGCCCGCTTTATGACTGGCATCCGCTGATCTCGGGCGATCCAAACTCCGTCCATGAGGCCGGCGTCTCGATGCGCGGGATGACCGTTTCCGAGACTGACGTCGACGAAGACGACTGGGAAGATTTTATTATTCAGGAGCCGCTTTAATGTTCTTTGCCTCTGACAACGCCGGACCTGCCCATCCTTCGGTGATGGACGCGCTGGTGAAAGCCAACGAAGGCTACGCCATGGGGTATGGCGCTGATCCGATCATGGATGAGGTGCGTGAGAGCATTCGTGAGATTTTCGAAGCGCCAGATGCAGCGGTCTATCTGGTGATCAACGGCACATCGGCCAATTCCATCCTGCTCGGCACCATGTCACAGCCATGGCAGACAATTTTTTGCAGTGACTGCGCCCATATCCATGAGGACGAATGCAACGCGCCGGAATTCTATACAGGAGCGAAGCTGACGCTGGTACGAACTGTGGACGGCAAGATGAGCGCCGCCGACCTCAAAACGAAAATTCTGGCAGAAGAAAATCGGGGTGTGCATGGTCCGCAGCGCGGGCCGCTGTCGATCACGCAGGTGACTGAGAAGGGAACAATCTATCAATTGGACGAGCTGCGCGCGTTAACTGCGACCGCGCGAGAATTCGGTATCAAGACCCATCTCGACGGTGCGCGCTTTGCCAATGCACTCATGGCCCTTGATTGCACGCCTGCTGAAATGACTTGGAAAGCGGGTATCGACACTGTCAGCTTTGGCGGCACCAAGAACGGCGCAGTCGGCGTTGAGGCCTGTGTGATCTTTGATCCGGATCTGGCATGGGAATTCGAGTTGCGGCGAAAACGTGGTGGGCATCTGTTGTCCAAGCATCGCTATCTCTCGGCACAGATGCAGGCCTATCTGAAAGACGGGCTGTGGCTGGACATGGCGCGGGCGGCGAATGCGCGTTGTGCGCAACTGGCCGAAGGTCTGGCAGGGCACAACGGGGCACGGATGCTTTACCCTTCAGAGGCCAATATCATCTTCTTCGAGATGCCACGGTCTGAGCACAAACGGATGCTGGACGGGGGCGCGGTTTATTACGTGATGAACGGCGATCCTGAGACAGGCGACCCAGATGAACCGCTGACAGGGCGTCTTGTCACCGACTGGTCGGCAAGCGAAGAGGCCGTCAGCCAGTTCCTGTCTCTGCTGCGCGGATAATCCGCGCAATTTCTGGGATGAACCGGTCACGGATCGGCACCATGTGCCCTGCCCCCGCGACGACGTGATCGGCAGCATGTGGCAGGCGCGCGCAGAGGCTTGCGTGGATATCCGCGATAATCGGTTGTGTCTGGTCGCCCCGGATCAGGGTCACAGGCACGTTGACCTCTGACAGCCGCGCGGGCGAGGTGATGCCGTCGCTATCCTCTTCCAGATCGGCGCCCGTTGCGACGATCAGGTGGATGCGCTCTGTTAGGTAGGCCCTTTGCGCAGCCGGGATGCTGTCCCAGCGGGATGTGCTCCAGACGCTGTTGAAGATCTCGGCGGCGCGCGCTTCATCGCCTTGCAGCATGGCCATCACAAAGGGCCGGAACGTGCGCAGGTAGTCGCCATGCGCTGTGGTCCCTTTTGCTGCCGCAAAGAAGACAGGCTCGATCAGGGTAAGGCGGTTGACCAGATCGGGGCGCTCGACCGCAAGGCGCAGAGCTACGGTCGCCCCGAAAGAGTGCCCAATCACATGGGTCGGCCCATCACAGCAGGCTGCCGCCATCCGTGTCGCCAGCGCCTGATAGGGGGTGCGCCCGTCCCAATCGGGGCTTTGCCCGTGGCCGGGCAGATCCATCAGCTTACCACCGCCCAGCGCTGTGGCCAGCGGCAAGAGCAATTCATGCCGCGCCAGCATACAATGGATGAAAAGCCGCGACGCGTCACTGCCGAGCGTGACGTGGTGTACCTTTGGGGAATTCACTTCAGATGCGGCCAGCCAGATGCGCATCCAGATCGTCGATCCGGTCCTCGCCCCAGAAGACCTGTCCGCTATCAACCACGAAGAATGGCGCACCAAAGACACCGGCGCTGACCGCATCTTCCAGATTCTTGCCGAAGGTTTCGGCGCTGGTCAGCATGTCCTTGTCAGCCAGAGCAGGATCAAGACCACATTTCTCAAGCGCCGCACGCACCACATCGTCCTGACTGATATCCTTTTCTTCTGCCCAGATGGCGGAACCGATCGTCGCGACCAGTTCGGACACGTCGTGGCCTGCATTCTGGGCAGCGATTATGGCATAGGCAGACGGGGCACTATTTGTCGGCCAGAACATCGGCTTGGTGTTGAGTGGTTTGCCGAGCAGCTTGGCCCGCCGCTCCATGTCCTGCAGGCGATAGGCCTGTCGGTTGGGATGCCGGTCTTTTGGCGGCACGCCTCCTGTCCGTGAAAACAGCCCCATGATGTCGCAAGGTTTGTAGGTGATCGTTGCGCCATGCTTCTTGGCAACTTCGGATGGACGTGTGCCGCTTAGATAGGTGTATGGCGAGATCGTCGCGAAGTAGTAATCAATATGCGGCATTTGCCTCTCCTTAGGGCTGGTCATTCTTTGCGAGACGGTAAGCTTGTGCTACGCGGTGTCAACGCCACGAATCTGATGCCGTCCGTGTATCACGCCTTCTGCCAAAGGACCTTTCCATGCCCATCATCAACGAACCCAAGCTGATTGCCGGCAACGCCAACCAGCCACTTGCCAAGGCAATCGCGCGACGCATGTCGATGCACCGCGGAATGGACGTTGGCCTTTGCGATGCGCGGGTTGAACGGTTCAACGATGGCGAGGTTTTCGTCGAGGTTTTTGAAAACGTCCGTGGCGAGGACATGTTTATCGTTCAGCCCACATCTAATCCGGCAAATGACAACCTGATGGAACTGCTCATCATCGCGGACGCCCTGCGCCGCTCGTCTGCTGCGCGGATTACGGCAGTGATCCCTTACTTTGGCTATGCCCGCCAGGACCGACGCTCGAAAGCCCGCACGCCAATCACGGCAAAGCTTGTTTCCAACATGATCGTCGAAGCTGGTATCGAGCGCGTATTAACCCTGGATTTGCACGCAACGCAGATTCAGGGTTTTTTCGATATTCCGGTGGATAACCTTTACGCCTCCCCCATCTACGCGCTGGATGCGATGCACAACTTCCGGGGCAAAATGGACGACGTGATGGTCGTATCGCCTGACGTGGGCGGCGTGGCCCGTGCACGTGATTTGGCCCAGCGGATTGGCGCGCCGCTTTCTATTGTGGACAAACGTCGCGGGAAGCCCGGTGAAGTGGCCGAGATGACCGTGATCGGGGATGTGAAGGACAAGGTTTGCGTCATCGTCGACGACATTGTCGATACGGCCGGGACGCTCTGCAAGGCTGCGCAAGTTCTGATCGAAAACGGCGCGAAAGAAGCTCACGCCTACATCACCCACGGTGTCCTGTCTGGACCGGCTGTTGAGCGGGTTTCAAAATCCGTGATGAAATCGCTGGTCATCACCGATACCATTCAGGCGACAGACGCGGTGAAGGGCTGCAAGAACATTCGCATCGTGCCCACGGCACCAATGTTTGCACAGGCCATCCTGAATACATGGAATGGCACATCCGTGTCGTCGCTCTTTGATCACAAGACGCTCGGCCCGATTTACGAAGGCCTCTACGCCGCAGAGTAACCTTTTCAGCAGATCAGATTTGACCACCCCGACGCAATCGGGGTGGTTTGCATTGCTAGATGTAACTGGTTCCCGGGGTCAGAAGACCCCACAAGGCAGCCCTACCCCCGCTGTGGCGAGTAGCGGACGTTCTCGCGGTTGGGCATACGGTTGCGGATCATGTCCATCAACCCACCGTCGACATTGCTGGCCGCTTTGGGCTTTTGAGCTGGCTTTGGCTGCGCCGGCGCAGGGCGCCCTGGCTGCTTCTGCGCCTGCTCATAAAGTCCAGCCACAGCTGCGCCAGCAAGGAAGATCATCAGATCTTTCGGCTTTTCAAATTCGTAGAACTCCACCCAAAGCTCACCATCCTCACCCGTCCGAAGAAGCGGCGTCGCGTCCTCCGCGAATTCCGATCCCAGCGTAAGCTCATCCCAAGAATGAGGCAGACAGTCATAGCGCGTGAGATGATCTCTCAGCCCGTTCAGGACGACCATTGAAGTGTTGAGGTGATCGTAGGTAGACTTGGTGTCAGTCCCCAGATCATTACTACCTTCAAAGCTTTGCATCACAGATCGCGTTGTTTTGCGCTGTTCTTTGAGCTTGTTCAGGGCTTTGGATTTGAGAAGCTGGACCCGGCGGTTGCTTACTTCGATGATGCTAATAACCATAATAAATCAGCCATACTAATTAAATAAAAATACTCTTCCTTATTGATACGCTCTTGGCTGGCGGAAGTCTCGAAATTTCAAAATAGAGGCGCGCTTTTTGGTAAATTCGGGATTTTGCAGCATTTGCAACGAAACGATTTTAAACGAAATGAATCTCTTTCGCCAAAGCGGGAACAATCAAGTTAAACGCTAAATGAAGGGACGCGATAAGACGCGATCTTCGTTCTGCATCAGCCTGAGTCGAAGATAGGCTTGTCGCTCATTTGGCCGAGCGTCTTCTTGACCGGTGCTGACTAGAGCTCCCAGTCATCTTCATGCGGGAGCTCACCGATCGCCGTCCATGCAACCCTGATCCGCGCAACTCGTGTGTCGCTCCATGTTCGAAAGACGATTTCAAAGCCAGTCTCGGTGATGTTTTCAGCCTGAACATCTGCGCGGATGTTGGACTTATTCGAGATATCCCACATGGAAATGGACACCTGCACGTGGGGCGGTGTCTTGTAACGCTCTGAGAAGTTTACTGCTTCGCGAGATTGCCGCGGCCCGTCACCGCGCCACATCTGTCCGTCATCCTCAAAGTCGGAGAACATCACGGCCTCACCGTGATCTATACCAAGAACGCCACTCTTTACTTCACGCATGACACCAATGTGTCCCTAATACCCTTTGCGCTCAATTCGTCAGATATGTCCCAACAGATTCTGCAGCGCTTTAAGGTTTGATTAAAGAAATAAGTCTAATTGCTTTCAAATTGGTTAAGCCAAAGTGAGGAGCAAAAGCAATGGCTGTGCGTTTCATTTCAATTTTTACCCTCGTCTCCTGCATTTCGATCCTATCTGCCTGCGAGAGCGGCGGCTCGGGCGCAAACTCTGAAGGCACCGGCGGTGCGAGCGGTGCTGGAGGCGGAGGCAGCACTCAGAACCCGGACGATGGGACGGACGGCTCAACGCCTGACACAGGCAACGGCGGGGATGGATCGACTGGCGGATCAGGTGGAAGTGACAGTAGCGGGGGCACCACAGGCGGCAACACTTCTGACAGCGGCAATGGTGGAACAACCGATGGCGGCGGGGCCACTGACAGCGGCGGCAGTACAAGCGATGGCGGCAACACGGCCGGAGGCGGCACCACGGCGAATGACGGGGGTGGGACAGCCGGTGGAACAGGGGGCGGTGGCACAACAGACGACACGGGTGGCGGAACCACTGATGGCGATGACTCAGGTGATGGCGGCACTGATCCCGGTACCGGCGGTGTGGTGACGATACCGGCCTCTGCACTGTTCCTCGCGACTTCCGAAGAACGCCAGTTCTATGAAACAACGTTTCAGTCTGATGTCACCGCAATGGGCCCCGCCTCTGTCGCAGGTGGGCAGACCGCGCATGATAACCTTCCTGCAATCGGAACACTGACCTATGCCGGCTACATGGAACTGTTGGTGGGCGACGGGATTGCGAGTGCGAATGTTGCCGCCCCAGCCACCTTGGTACTGAAGCTTGAGGACTTATCCATTGACGGGTCTGCCACAGGCTTCATGGGCGTCACCGCAGACGAGAACCTGATCCAGCAGGTCGTCAACTACGACGGGACGATCCTGATCACAAATGGCAGTATCAGCGAAGGTCTGTGGGGAAACGCGGCCGTTAAGCTCGATATTGATGGTGCGTTAGACAGTGGTCTGAATGTGTTCACAGTCGATGGAACGCTGGTGGGCAGCCTCTACGGTGCCAATGCAGAAGGGCTACGTGTCCGCGGCACAAACACTGGCCTGGACGGCAGCATGATCACCACGGTGGACGGCAATACCGGAATTATTGGTGTCGGGACGATCAGCGCATTGTCACAGTGACAACATGCGAAAAGAAAGGGCCGGTTCTCACCGGCCCTTGTCTTGTGATCAGTTGTTGACCTGCTTGGACGGGTGGATCCCAATCCGGTCACCAACCGCGACCATGTCTGCCAGCAGCTTGGCTGCGTCATCGACTGGTCCAGGTTCGTTCTTGAATGTCTCTTGCGCACGACCGTAGGCAGCCTTTGCGTCCTCGACCATCTGGTCGAAGATTTCCTGTGTCATCTCGGACTGCGGAAGCGCTTGCTCCGCCAGAACCGAAACACCTTTGGCTGTGATCTCGGCGAAGCCGCCAGAAACGACGTAGGAGTCAGAACCACCGCTGTGAACCACGGTAAGCACGCCTGGGCGCAGCGTCGTGATCGTCGGTGCATGGTCAGCCATAGCTGTCATGTCACCGTCAGCGCCGGGGATCTGAACCTCGGTCGCCTCGACCGATGCCAAACGGCGCTCGGGCGAGACCAGATCGAATTGTAGGTTTGCCATTGGAGGCTCCTTACAGGTTTACTTAGGCTGCAGCTGCGGCCATCTTTTCGGCTTTCGCCTTCACTTCGTCGATGCCGCCAACCATGTAGAAGGCGCCTTCTGGCAGGTGGTCATACTCACCAGCCACAACAGCCTTGAACGAGGCAATCGTGTCTTCCAGAGGAACCTGAACACCTGGCGAACCGGTGAAGACCTGTGCAACGTCGAATGGCTGCGACAGGAAACGCTCGATCTTACGGGCACGGGCAACGGTCAGTTTGTCTTCTTCTGACAGTTCGTCCATGCCGAGGATCGCGATGATATCCTGAAGCGACTTGTAGCGCTGCAGCATGTTCTGCACGTCGGCAGCAACACGGTAGTGCTCTTCACCAACAATCGCAGGGTCAAGCAGACGCGACGTGGAGTCGAGCGGGTCCACAGCAGGGTAGATACCCTTTTCCGAAATCGCACGGTTCAGAACGGTTGTCGCATCGAGGTGCGCAAACGACGTCGCTGGCGCGGGGTCGGTCAAGTCGTCCGCAGGCACGTAGATCGCCTGAACGGAGGTGATCGAACCATTCTTTGTCGATGTAATGCGTTCCTGCATCGCACCCATGTCGGTGGCCAGCGTTGGCTGGTAACCCACAGCGGAAGGAATACGACCCAGAAGCGCTGACACCTCGGAACCGGCCTGTGTGAAGCGGAAGATGTTATCCACGAAGAACAGAACGTCTGTTCCGGACTGGTCGCGGAAAGATTCCGCCATTGTCAGACCAGACAGGGCCACACGCATACGTGCACCTGGAGGCTCGTTCATCTGACCGTAAACCAGCGCCACTTTGGACTTGGTCAGGTCTTCCGCGTCGATAACGCCGGATTCGATGAATTCGTAGTAAAGGTCGTTCCCTTCGCGGGTCCGCTCGCCCACACCGGCGAATACGGAGTAGCCGGAGTGCACTTTCGCGATGTTGTTGATCAGTTCCTGAATGAGAACTGTCTTACCAACACCAGCACCGCCGAACAGACCGATCTTACCACCCTTCGCATATGGCGCGAGGAGGTCGATAACCTTGATGCCTGTTACCAGCACTTCGGATGCGGTGGACTGCTGCTCAAATGTAGGCGCGTCAGCGTGGATGGAGCGGGATTCCTTGGCGCCGATCGGGCCTTTTTCGTCCACGGGCTCACCCACAACGTTCATGATGCGGCCAAGCGTTTCATCACCAACCGGAACCATGATCGGCCCGTCTGTGTCAGTGACTTCCTGACCGCGTACCAGACCTTCGGTGGAGTCCATCGCGATGGCGCGAACAGTGTTCTCACCAAGGTGCTGGGCAACTTCGAGAACGAGGTTCTTGCCGTTGTTGTCTGTGTTAAGGGCGTTCAAAATCTCGGGCAGGTGGTCGTCGAACTGCACGTCAACGACGGCGCCGATAACCTGCGTAATCTTGCCTTTTGCGTTTGCCATAGTGGTCTTCTCCGGGGTCTAGAGCGCTTCAGCGCCCGAAATGATTTCAATCAGCTCGTTGGTGATCACAGCCTGACGCGAGCGGTTGAACTCGATTGTCAGCTTGTCGATCATCTCACCGGCGTTGCGTGTTGCGTTATCCATAGCGGACTGGCGTGCACCCTGCTCGGATGCAGCATTTTCCAGCAGCGCGCTGAAAATGGCCGTTGCCACACCACGTGGAAGCAGGTCAGCGAGGATTTCCTCTTCGCCTGGTTCGTAATCATAAAGCGTGGCTTCAGCGTCTTCAGCCTGCTCGAACTTGGCAGGAATGATCTGCTGCGCTGTCGGATGCTGAGTTACGACGTTTTCGAACCGCGCATAGAAGATTGTCGCGACATCGAATTCGCCTTCATCAAAGCGGCTCAGAACGTCTTTCGCGATCTCCTGGGCATTGGCGTAACCAACACGTTTTACTTCAGAAAGATCAACGTGGCCAACGAAGTGATCACCAAGGTCGCGCTTGAGGGCCGAGCGACCCTTTTTGCCAACCGTGAGGATTTTCACTGTCTTACCTTCGCTCAGCAGTTTCTGAGCGTGGGTCCGCGCCAGCTTGGCGATGTTGCTGTTAAAGCCGCCGCAGAGACCGCGCTCTGCTGTCATGACGACCAGAAGTTGCACCTGATCGCTGCCAGTGCCGGCGAGCAATTTAGGTGCGCTGTCTGATCCGCCAACAGAAGCCGCAAGCCCTGCCATCACAGCGTTGAACCGCTCTGTGTAGGGGCGCGAGGCCTCGGCTGCATCCTGGGCGCGGCGCAGTTTTGCTGCCGCGACCATCTGCATGGCTTTCGTGATCTTGCGGGTCGATTTGACCGACTCGATCCTGTTTTTCAGGTCCTTAAGACTAGGCAAAGCAAAGTCTCCTTTGTCTCAAAGAATTAGGCGAAGTCTTTGGCGAATGCTTCGATAGCCGCTTTGACTTTCTCTTCAGCCTCACCTTTGATCTTCGGATCTTCTTTGGTGATGAAGTCCAGCACGTCTTTTGCGTTTGTGCGCATGTGCTTCAGCAAGCCTGCCTCAAAACGACCGACATCCTTCACCGCAATCTTGTCGAGGAAACCGTTGGTGCCTGCGTAGATCACGCAAACGATCTCTGCGTTTGTCAGCGGGGAATACTGAGGCTGCTTCATCAGCTCTGTCAGACGTGCGCCACGGTTCAGCAGCTGCTGTGTTGCGGCGTCGAGGTCGGAACCGAACTGCGCAAACGCTGCCATTTCGCGGTACTGTGCCAGTTCCAGCTTCACCGGACCGGCGACCGACTTCATCGCATTTGTCTGGGCAGACGAACCAACGCGGGAAACGGACAGACCGGTGTTCACCGCAGGACGGATACCTTGGTAGAAGAGTTCTGTTTCAAGGAAAATCTGGCCGTCGGTGATCGAGATCACGTTGGTCGGAATAAACGCAGAAACGTCACCACCTTGTGTTTCGATGATTGGCAGCGCTGTCAGCGAGCCCGCACCGTTATCTTCGTTCAGCTTTGCGGAACGCTCCAGCAGGCGGGAGTGAAGATAGAAAACGTCACCTGGGTATGCTTCGCGGCCTGGTGGGCGGCGGAGCAGCAGTGACATCTGACGGTAGGACACAGCCTGTTTGGAAAGATCATCGTAAATGATCAGCGCGTGGCGGCCATTGTCACGGAAATGCTCTGCCATTGCGGTCGCAGCGTATGGTGCAAGGAACTGCATCGGCGCTGGATCGGACGCGGTCGCAGCCACAACGATGGAATATTCAATCGCGCCGGATTCTTCGAGCTTCTTCACAAGCTGTGCAACTGTCGAACGCTTCTGACCAACAGCAACGTAAACACAGTAAAGCTTGTCATATTCTTTTTCAGCAGCGTCGTTATAGGACTTCTGGTTCAGCATCGTGTCCAGAGCAACGGCTGTCTTACCCGTCTGGCGGTCTCCAATGATCAGCTCGCGCTGGCCGCGGCCAATCGGGATCATCGCGTCAACCGACTTCAGGCCTGTCGCCATTGGTTCGTGAACCGACTTACGCGGGATGATGCCCGGCGCCTTTGAGTCAGCGACAGCGCGCTGTGAAGCGTTGATTGGACCCTTGCCATCAAGCGGGTTGCCCAGACCGTCGACAACGCGACCCAGCAGTTCGTCACCAACAGGCACGTCCACGATGGACTTGGTGCGCTTGACGGTGTCGCCTTCTTTAATGTCACGGTCAGAACCAAAGATAACAACACCAACGTTGTCAGCTTCGAGGTTCAGAGCCATCCCGCGGATACCGCCGGGGAATTCGACCATTTCACCAGCCTGCACATTGTCGAGGCCGTATACGCGCGCGATACCGTCGCCGACGCTCAGTACGCGGCCAACTTCGGCCACTTCGGCTTCTTGACCGAAGTTCTTGATCTGGTCCTTCAGGATCGCAGAAATTTCAGACGCTTGGATCGCCATTTATCCGACCTCTTTCATAGTGTTCTGGAGTGCGTTGAGCTTGGAAGCGATCGATGTGTCGATCATCTTTGAGCCCACTTTGACAATTAGACCGCCGATGATGCTTTCATCGACGGTTTCTTTGATAGTGACAGCTTTGCCCACCTGGGCCTTGAGAGTCTCAGAAAGCTTTTCGGTTTGTGCCTTGGTCAGCTTCTTGGCGGTTGTCACTTCCGCCGTCACCTCACCACGTTCCTCGGCCAGTCGGTCCTGAAGAACAGCCACAAGCTGTGGCAGAACAAACAAACGGCGCTTGCTTGCCAGCAGCGCCAATACATTGCTTGTTGTCTCTGAGAGTTCCATTTGCTTTGCGATTGCGCTGATCGCGGCACCCTGCTCTTCGCGGCTGTATAGCGGTGAATGCAAGAGAGTGCGGAGGTCTGCGCTTTCGGCCATCGCCGCTTCCAGCGCGGCAACATCTGATTCGAGCGCCTTGATCGCCTTGCCTTCTTTGGCGAGGTCGAACACGGCGGTTGCATAGCGCGAGGCGATGCCTGTCGAAATACCAGCAGTTTCGGACACGTGTAGCCTTCCGATATCTTGGGCCCTGACCCACAAAACCTGACCGTGTCAGGCAGCGGGTGAGCAACTTCTTTTGCCCTCACGGATGCGAGAGCGGCAAAATCAGGCGCGATGTAGCAGAGGTCCCATATGGTCGCAAGCTCTCTGGATGAAGATTCCGCGACAGATCAGCGCAACGCATCAACAGTCAGAGGATTTAGCGGGTTTTTCGGGCACTCCGCTGGCTTGGTGATGCTGGATATGCGGTGCAGACGTTTTAATGGCGTCCACGCTTGATCGGCTCAATCTTGAGCCGATTCTTGCGGTTGCAGAGTTTCGGATACTCTCAGCGTGCATGTCGCGCATGCGCCGCCACTGTATCGTCGCGTTCGGACGACGGAGCTGTAAAGTGACCGCGCCCTAAACGGACGCGGGTCTTGATTTCTTATGTCAGGATTCGACGATTGCGCAGTTTTCGCGTCGGACTACCCTATGGCGCCAACGCCGCCAGCGGCTGCCAACTCCCTCCAGAGTATACCTTGAGTGTCAGGTCAGACTTGCACCAAGCGGTCCATCCTTCTGCAGGGTTTACGAACAGCCATCCCCCACCGCGCCAGGATGCAATCATTCCGTCCCGCCCGGCCCAAACACCTGTTGCGCCAACACCGATGCCCCATGATTGACCTTCTTGAGGGCTTGGCGGTGCAATAGCCGCTTGATCACTTTCCAAAGTGAGCTGGACGATCAGGTCCAAAAGCTCCAGCGCCTCGTTGTGGGTGACGTGTTTCTGCGCCTGTGCTGGCATCATGACAGGTAAGGAGAGTTTAGCGGTGACGTCGGTCATCTGAGATTTCTTTCGTAGGGGATCATCGACCAATACGTTGCAAGCCCTCGCCTTTCTTTCGCCTTACCGCAGCGCACGTCGGTTAACTGATCATCAATGCTCCAATGGCCGTTGGGAACGGGTATTTTTTAAAAGGAGCTTATCTATCACGCCCAAGCCGATTGCACCTATCCCTGTCGCCTCTTAGACAGGCATGACGTTATCAGGGATCACACCATGCGCGTCTTGGTCACCGGCGGCGCCGGATATATCGGCACCCACACATTGCTTGAACTCATGGCCCAAGGTCATGAGACATTTGTGTACGACAACCTCTCCAACGCGCACCCTAAGGCGCTTGAACGCGTGCAGTCCCTGTCGAACCGGCAGGTCAACAGCGTCCCTGGTGACGTCCGCGACACCGAGAGCCTCGATTCCGTGATGCAGGATTTCCGTCCGGAAGCTGTCATTCATTTCGCGGGCCTTAAGGCCGTCGGCGAAAGTGAAGAGAAGCCCTTGCTCTATTATGACGTAAATGTGCGCGGCACGGTTAGTCTTTTGCAGTCGATGGACAAAGTTGGCTGCCACAACATCATCTTTTCGTCCTCAGCAACTGTTTACGGCGAGCCTGACCAAATGCTCTGTGATGAAGATCATCCAACACGACCCGCATCAGTCTATGGCCGGACAAAGCTGATCGCAGAACAGATTCTCACCGATTGGAGCGGGACCCATCCGGAGAACTCAGCAGTGCTGCTGCGGTACTTTAATCCGGTCGGCGCGCATCCCTCTGGCGAGATCGGCGAAGATCCGAATGACGTTCCCAACAACTTGATGCCTTTCATCGCACAGGTGGCTGTTGGCAAACGTGCTGCGTTGCAGATATTCGGTGACGACTACGATACGCCTGACGGAACCGGTCTTCGGGATTACATTCATGTGACAGATCTGGCGCGTGCGCATGTTGCAGCCGTTGACTATGCTGATAGTCATTCTGGCGCACGCCCTTTCAATATCGGGACCGGTCAGAGTTATAGCGTAAAAGACATGGTCGCTGCCTTCGAGAAGGCATGCGGCAAGCAACTGCCGACGCAGATTGCCCCCCGTCGCAAAGGTGATATCGCAGCCATCACCGCCGATCCCGCGCGTGCGCAACGCGAATTGCATTGGCAGGCCGAGCACTCGCTGGATGACATGGCTGCCAGCACTTGGAAATGGCAGTCCAAGAACCCGAATGGATACGGCGACTGAATCTGAGTGCGCCACCGGCGCAGTTTGATCGCTAAAATCGTCAGTAAATCTGGTGCATTGATTCCATGATGCTTAACGGCCTGTTTGTAGGCTGGTGCCCATCCAGACTTCGGGGGCCTTTATGTCACGGATCAAGGTCGTTGCCTTTGCTGTAGGTGACAACAGTCACGCGCATTCGCGCATCACTGATTTGCACGTTCTCCAAGACCCTGGATCATGGCAGGTCATCAGCACGACGCGGTACGACGGTGTGTTGCAGCTGTGGGTGCCCGACGACAACACGCTCACCGTGGGCGCCACGATGTCATACAGGGGGCATTTGGCTGCGGGTGGTATTGGGACACTGACAGCGCTTGGCGACGACCTTATTGTGGGCGGCGGACCAGATGGTCAGTTGCAGATCGTGACAGTGAACGGTGACAACTTGGAAGCGGCATCGTGGCTAAACACACTGCCATCTGACTTCGGAAGTCTCAAAACCACTGCCGTGCATGAAAATGCGCAGACAGTTTCGGTTTACGGTAGTCTTGCCGGTCTGCCAGGCATTGCGGAGATCATTTTCAGTCCTGCAGGCGCTTTAATTGGACACGGTCTACATGCTGATCCGGTCGAACCTTCCTTGGCGACTATTGCAGCTATGACAGTGATAGCATCAGAGGCTGGCGCTTATTTGCTTACGGCTCATGCGACAGAGAACCCGTTGGTTCTTCGGAGGATTGAGGCCGACGGCGGTTTGTCTGACCCGCAGTCTATCGGACCAGAAGACGGCCTTTGGATCAGCGCGGCTTCTGTGATGGAAAGTGTAAGCGTGAATGGGCGGCACTATGTTGTTGTGGGTGCGGCGGGAACAGACAGCCTGAGTGTGGTTGAGGTTTCGGCGGATGGGCGGATGCTGGTGAGGGATCACATCATCGACAGTCGTGATACGCGATTTGGGGGCGTTACAGCACTTGATGTCATTGAGGCCGGTGGCAAGACTTACGTCATTGCAGGAGGCGCCGATGACGGAATTTCAATTTTCGTGCTTTTGTCCGGAGGCTTCTTAGTTCATCGCGCGTCTATTGAAGATACAGTTGACATCAGTCTTGCAAATGTCAGCGCCATTGCATCGCATGCATCTGGCGACGGCAGCGTTGATCTTTTCGTTGCGAGTAGTGTCAATCCAGGTCTCACCCGACTGCATTTTGACGGTGGCGGCGCAGGGCTGACTGCCATCGGGGTGCCGCAAGGTGGAAACATAACCGGAACGACAGGATTTGACATTTTGCAGGGCCTGGAGGGTGACGATGTCATTAATGCGGGTCATGGCGACGATATATTACAGGACGGGGGTGGGTCAGATCTTTTGAAGGGTGGCGCGGGTGCTGATGTCTTTATTCTGATGGCTGATAATCGCACTGACCGGATTACAGACTTCCAGCCCGGACAAGACAAACTCGACCTATCGCACTGGCCGCTTCTGCGTGACATCGCGCAACTTACGATCAGCTTGCGAGAGACCGGTATGGAAATCCGATATGGCTCCGAAATCCTGATCGTGGAGAGCGCTGATGGCCAGCCGATCGACTATCGCACCTTATCCACGTCGGACCTGATCGGCGCGTCGCGATTGAGCACTATCCTCACCCCGGGATATGCCGGACCGCCTCGCCCGCCAGTTCAGCCAGATCAGCCTGATCTCCCTTACGCGGCTTTCGATCCTGGCCTGCCTTTCGGCCTTCTAACCGCAGGATTGAGCAGTCAGCTGCGCGCAATGATGTCAGACCCGAGCGCTGCTACCGCTTCCGAGGTGAGCCAACTGCTGATCGGAGGAACCGGAACCGACATGTTGACAGGGGGCCTGCGAGACGATGTTCTGCTTGGCCGAAACGGAGACGATACGCTTTCGGGGGGTGAGGGTGCTGACGTCCTCAGCGGCGGTCGCGGAAATGACCACCTTGAAGGTGCTGCAGGTGATGATCAGTTGTTCGGCGGTCAGGGCGCAGACACATTCATTTTCAATGCGGGCACAGACACCATTGCCGACTTTGAAGTCGGGACTGACCAAATGATCCTGGCAGCGCGCCTCTGGTCCGGCCTCACATCGGCAGCCGACGTTCTTTTGTTCTACGGTGAGACCACGTCAGATGGCTTTCAAATCAACTTCGACACCGGCGACCGGCTTGTGCTTTTGGGCATCGGCGAGGCGCTAGACCTCGCCGATGATATCATTCTCTTCTGACGATCAGTTCAGCGTGCTTGTCACGCTATTGGTCAAACCCAAAGCTGCCAAAAACGGTCCAAGCGCGCTTTCAGTCCCGTAGATCAGGTCACCATCCTGAAGTGGGAAATCACCTGCCGAAAACAGCCCATCGGCAGAAGTCAGATCAATCAGGAAGACAACACGCTCCCGCGGCGGCCCAGTCAATCCGTCGCCAAGCTGACTTGCATGGTAGTTCCGCAGGATCAGGACACCTTCAGGGTTGGCCGTGCCGGCATTTACGCCGCCCATAAATGCAATCGCCTCAAGAGCAGTAAAATGGGCTGACGGGAAATCGAAGATCGACTGTGACCCGGTCGCACCGAGGGTTATGAACTGCCGCTCGTCATCCACCACGAAAATCCGGTCGCCACCGCGAACGGCAATATTCAGGCTTGGCGTTTGCAAAAGCTGGTCGAACCCGATCCCAAATGTCCTTCCGTCCCTGACAAGTCGGACCTGCGGAGAGTTGAAAGTCGGGTCAGGACCACCTGCGAGTGAGAAAAGCTCGAGGATCGAAAAGTCGCGTTGCGGCAAGGGGTAGAGCCCTGGTGCTGTGACGCCAGCGGCAAGGTTGGCCGTATTTGCGCGGCCAGCCTCAACGACAAGCTGAACCTGCGCTGACGGCACTGTCATCACCAGCTCTTCTTCAATCCGCTGGCGTGCCGTCGAAGGCGCCATCCCCGCAACGCGCAATTCCCCAATGAACGGCACGAAAATCCGTCCTGCAGGATCAACCTCTGTCGGTTGGATTGGCGTCACACCCGCAGCGCCAAAAATGGAGTTTTCTTCAGCGTCCCAAATTGTAAGCTGCACCGTATCGCCTGGCGCAATAATCAGTGACGATGGTTGTCTTTGGGCCGTTGGCCAAGGCAGATTGGCAAGACCCGATATTCCCCAGTTCCGCAAAACAGGCAGCGTTTCGCGGTTCACCTCGTAGTAGGCAAAGTCATAAAGTTCGCCATCAGCGCCAAGTGGTGCGAATGGATTGGAAGCGGCAAGCACTTCAGATTGGAAACCCGCCCCACGCGGAAGGCCGCACGCCGCAAGCGCCAAACACGCGAGCACGGCAAAAGCTCGTTTTGCTAGCAATGAATTTTCCCCCAAGCAACTGGAGGCAAATTACAGCCTTCCGCAATATCTACAAGGCGTCTCGCCCGATGAATCGCCGCATCAGGGGGCGGCGATCCAAGTCAGAAGTCGATTGCCAGCCCCTTCTTCTCCCAGTCACCGTAACGGACAGGTTCTGGCCCATCGCGCCCACCAAGTTCGGGCGGCAATGCGGCTTCTTGTGCCTTTTTGCGTCTCTCTTCGGCCTCGGCCAGAGCGCGTTGCGCTGCTGGTGGCAATTCTTTGGTGTCATCAGTCACGAAGGCGGGCTCCTTGTGGTGGTTTCAGTTGTGATATACCTGCCGCCCATCAAGCTTCAAGAGAGTGTCATATGACTCAGACGGGCCTGCCTGCCAGACGCACGGCGCATTATTTGCTTATGCAGATCATCGAAGAGGGACGCCTTTTGGCAGAGTTGGTCGGCGCTGGAGCGCTCTCGCGACTTGAAGCAGAGGATCGCGCCCGCGCGCAACGGCTGGCAAACGATACCCTCAGAGGTCTGGATCGGGCGGACCGGATGCTCAAACCATTCCTCAAGAAATCTCCGCCCCTCTTCGTGATGAATGCTTTGCGCCTAGGCACAGTCGAACTGGGAGAGGGCGAAGCAGCGCACGGAGTCGTCAACGCCTACGTTGAAATCGTTGCCCGCAACAAACGCACGCAGGCGATGAAAGGCCTCGTCAACGCAGTCCTGCGAAAAATGGCAAGTGCAGGACCTGAGGAATGGAGCAAACGACCAGTCCCGCTAACGCCCGGCTGGTTGCGGCAGCCTCTTGTTTCGGCTTGGGGGCGTGATGCGGTTTCAGCGATGGAGTCAGCCCATTTTGCGGGCGCACCGCTGGACTTGACCGCAAAGGGCGACGCGAAAGCTGTGGCAAACGCCGTCGGGGGACAGGTCTTGCCGAGTGGGTCGATCCGCATCCAGGATGCAGGACAGGTGACCCAGATCGCTGGCTACGCAACCGGCGACTGGTGGGTGCAGGACGCGGCGGCAGCGATCCCTGTCAAAGCGTTGGGCGGTGTGAAAGGACTCAAGGTGCTTGATCTCTGTGCAGCACCCGGTGGCAAAACAATGCAACTGGCAGCCGGCGGCGCAGAGGTAACCGCTGTGGATCTTTCGGCAAAACGCATGGAAAGGGTCGAGGAAAACCTGACTCGTGTAGGGCTGACGGCGCGCACGGTTGTCAGCGACGCCTTTGATTTTGCCGAAGATGGTTTTGATGTGGTCCTGCTCGATGCACCATGTTCGGCAACCGGGACAATTCGCCGACATCCTGACCTGCCCTATGCGAAGGACGGCTCCGAGTTCGGCACGCTCATTGCGCAGCAAGAAGCGCTCATTGATCATGCATTGAATCTCATCAAACCCGGCGGACGCCTTGTTTTTTGCACGTGTTCGCTTTTGCCAGATGAAGGTGAAGTGCAGATCGAAGAGGCATTGCAGCGCCACCCCAAATTGAAGGTTCTTACCGAGGCCCTCGACCTTCCCGGGATCGACAAGAGCTGGAAGACAACAGAAGGCGGGCTGCGGCTGCGACCAGATTATTGGTCAGAGCTTGGCGGCATGGACGGGTTCTACATCGCGGTCATTGAAAAGCCCGCGTGACTTGGCGCAGCCCCTTTTCTATGGTCACCTGCAACGGAAAGTGTGACCAGTAGAATTGAGGCTGTCTGTTTGGCCAAGTTGAACAAGCTTCGAACAGGTGCCGCTCGCTTTATGCACCGCCGCCACGCGCGGCGCGCAGCGCGACGCGATATCTCGACGTCCTTCGTGACGTTACCACTTCCGCGAACAATTGGCGTTGTGGCACGCGGGAAGCAGCTGATCGAAGGTAATTTCCTTTTCTCAGGCCTGCTGGTGGAGGGACCAGAACAGTCAATCTGGCAGATTGCCCAAAATAATCCGCTCGTCAGCGATGAAATCCACGGCTGCGCGTGGCTCGATGATCTAGCTGCTGTCGGTGACGATGCTGCCAGGCAAAAGGCGCAGTCTTGGGTTGCGGACTGGATCGCAGCCTATGGTGGTGGCGATGGGCCGGGTTGGACGCCTGGCATTACAGGCCGCCGCTTGATCCGATGGATCAATCATGGTGCGTTCCTGCTGCGCGGTCAGGGAAAAGATTTCAGTACCAAGTTCTATCGCACCTTAGGCCAGCAAACAGTGTTTGTCTCACAGCGCTGGGTCGCAGCACACCCTGGCCTCCGCCGGTTCGAGGCACTATCAGGCGCAATCTATGGCGGCCTGTCGCTCAAGAACATGGACCAGTCGATCGACACCCTTGTCGCGGCACTCGCGATCGAATGCGACACCCGTATCGGCGACGACGGGAGTATCGAAAGCCGTAATCCGGAAGAACTTCTCGAGGTTCTCAGTCTTTTGATCTGGACCCGCGATGCGCTCCAATCTGCAGAACGTACCGTTCCGCAGTCTGTTTCAAGCGCCATAACACGCATCGCACCAGCGATGCGCGCTCTACGTCACGCAGACGGTGGGTTGGCGCGGTTTCACGGCGGAGGGCGTGGCATTGATGGGCGATTGGATGAGGCGCTAGCCTATTCCGGCGTGCGTTCCACCCCCTCCACCGCACCGCTTATGGGGTATGCTCGCCTGACAAGCGGCCGCACGACGGTCATCGTCGATGCAGCCGCACCACCGTCGGGACCGAGTTCTATCTATGCGCATGCAAGTACACTGGCGCTTGAGCTGACATCAGGACGGCGACCAGTGATTGTCAGTTGCGGATCCGGTGCGCGATTTGGTCAAAACTGGCTGCGCGCAAGTCGCGCAACACCAAGCCATTCGACCGTGATGATCGAAGGGGTCTCATCGTCGCATCTTGCCGATCGGCCGCACGAGACAGGCGCAAAAGAAGAATTGGTCGAAATCCCGCGCCAAGTTCGCTGCGACCACATGCAAACAGAAAGTGGCAGAAAACTCGAGCTCTCTCACAACGGCTATCAACCCGATTTCGGGCTTACCCATGGACGCACTCTTGAACTCTCGGTGGATGGGCGCACGCTGATTGGCGAAGACTATCTGATGACCTTGGGCGACAGCGACAAAGCAATCTTCGGCAAGGCGCTCAAATCAGCGGTTGATCGCGGCATCCCTTACACGGTCCGTTTTCATTTGCATCCTGATGTTGATGTGGACGTCAATACTGAAGGATCCGCTGCAGCGCTGCGGCTGAAGTCGGGAGAAGTTTGGGTGTTTTCGCATGACGGAACTGCGAAACTTTCACTTTCTGCCTCGGTTTATCTCGAAAATGGCCGATTGAAGCCCCGTGCGACACAACAGGTGGTTTTATCCGGCCACGCTTTGGCCTATGCGACACGCGTTCGCTGGTCTTTGGCCAAGGCGCAGGATACGCCAAGTTTCGTGCGCGATTTTCCCAAAGGCGATCGGATGGACCTGACTGATTAGCCTTCTAGGAGCCATTATGACCAACCTCGCCCCACTACGCCGCGCACTTTTGTCTGTTTCCGACAAAACCGGATTGATTGAACTGGGCAAGGGGCTCGCGGCGCATGGCGTCGAGTTACTTTCAACCGGCGGATCAGCAAAAGCGCTACGTGACGCGGGACTAAAGGTCAAAGATGTGTCTGATGTCACGGGCTTTCCTGAGATGATGGACGGGCGGGTCAAAACACTGCATCCAGTCGTGCATGGCGGAATTCTTGGCCGCCGCGATCTGGAGACACACGTCGCTGCCATGGATGAGCATCAGATTCACCCAATCGACCTTGTGGTGGTGAACCTTTACCCGTTCGAAGAAACCGTCGCCAAGGGCGCCGATTTCGAAACCTGCATCGAGAACATCGATATTGGTGGGCCGGCCATGATCCGCTCGGCCGCTAAGAACCATGCCTACGTTTGTGTTGTTACAGATGTAGAGGACTACGACCGCGTCCTGAATGAACTTGATGAAAACGACGGGCAAACGACCCTTGCCTTGCGACAGCGGCTTGCGCAAACCGCTTACGCCCGAACAGCTGCCTATGATACCGCGGTCAGCACTTGGATGGCTGCTGCCATTGCTGACGAGACACCACGCCGACGCTCGTTCTCCGGTACTTTCAAACAAGTCATGCGCTACGGTGAAAACAGCCACCAGTCGGCGGCATTCTATACCGATGGCACCAATCGCCCGGGCGTGGCGACTGCGGTTCAGCATCAGGGCAAGGACCTGTCCTACAACAACATCAACGATACAGACGCTGCCTTTGAACTTGTGGCCGAATTCGATCCTGCTGACGGACCAGCCGTCGCAATCATCAAACACGCGAACCCCTGCGGTGTTGCGCGCGGCGCAACCCTTCTTGAGACTTATCAGAACGCATTCGATTGCGATCGGACCAGTGCATTCGGTGGCATCGTCGCCATGAACTGGCCTCTGGATGAAGAAACAGCAAAAGCTATCGCAGAGATCTTCACCGAAGTTGTGATTGCGCCGGGAGCCTCAGACGAGGCAAAAGCCGTTTTCGCTGCAAAAAAGAATCTACGACTGTTAACGACCGAGGGGCTACCTGACGTCAAAGCGCCAATCACGACCTATCGCCAGGTTGCCGGAGGTATGCTCGTTCAGGACAAAGACACCGGATACGTCGGTATGGACGATCTTAGGGTCGTGACGAAGAAATCTCCGACATCAGCACAAATGGATGACCTGCTGTTCGCTTGGAAGGTGGCAAAACATGTCAAATCCAATGCGATCGTCTATGTCAAAGACAAGGCAACGGTCGGTGTCGGCGCAGGCCAAATGTCGCGTCTGGACAGCGCACTGATCGCAGCACGCAAGGCAGAGCGGATGGCAGAAGCGATGGGCTTGTCAGAGCCATTGACCAAAGGATCGGCCGTTGCATCTGATGCGTTTTTTCCTTTCGCAGACGGTCTCATGGAAGCAGCGGCAGCCGGTGCTACATGTGTGATCCAACCGGGTGGTTCCATGCGCGATGAAGAGGTCATTGCAGCGGCCGATGAGGCCGGCATCGCAATGGTCTTCACCGGTATGCGCCACTTCCGGCACTAAGGATACGTCATGCGCCTGATGACTTGGACAGCGATCTGGATCTTCTTTCTTGATCAGGTGATCAAGTTCCATGTGCTGTTCAATGTCTTTGGCCTGCAATGGCAGGATGTGCGCGTTCCGACTGGCCAACTGCCATATCCGCCACCAGTCGAGGTATTCCCTCCGTTTCTTGTTTTAACAATGGCGTGGAACCGCGGGGTCAATTTCGGTCTCTTTGCGGAATTTGATATGCGCTGGGTACTGATCGGCGTCGCTTTTGCCATTTCAATCGCAGTGGTCTGGTGGCTTAGACGGTCGGGCGGCAGCAAGTGGGTCTATCTCTCCGGAGGGCTTTTGATCGGCGGGGCGATGGGAAATGTCATTGACCGTATTTTCTACGGGGCGGTTGCCGACTTTCTGAACATGTCTTGTTGCGGTATCTCAAACCCCTATGCGTTCAACGTCGCGGACATCTCGATCTTTCTTGGCGCAATTGGTCTTGCCTTTCTCTCAGACGACAAAAAGAAAGCGGCGTGACTGGGCATGGCGCTTGCGCTAAGGAAGGGACAAAGCAGAGGGATGGTTGATGCGTAGGCGGGTTCTTTCAGTTTTAGCCCTGATCTTGATGGCGGCCTGTGGTGGCCCGGGTCCTGATTTTGCCAATCCTTTGGCGATTGAAGGGGGTGGACCAGACGCGACTGACCTTCGATTAAATGATCCTTTGGTCATTCCACCGACAAACACCCTTCCACAACCGACTCCGGGTGGCGCCAATCTGGCGGACCCCGGTTAGACTACACCGCACCTCACAAGCGCGTATGATGCCTTGAACCGCTTTGGCGGAGCGGTACTTATTACCGCAAAGAGTTTTCAGACGGATCGCCATGAAACATGTTCTCGCCGCCCTTGCCCTGATCTTTGTTCCGCTTTCTCTGCAAGCCGAGGAAGTAACGACGTATATGCTTGATAACGGGATGGAGGTTGTTGTCATCGAAGACAACCGCGCGCCGGTCGTTGTGCACATGGTGTGGTACAAGGCTGGGTCTGCCGATGAATCCGAAGGTGTGTCAGGCGTGGCGCATTTTCTTGAACACCTGTTGTTCAAAGCGACCGAGACATTGGAAGCTGGCGAGTTCTCGGCAACCGTGGCCGCCAATGGTGGCAGCGACAACGCCTTTACCAGCTATGACTACACCGCCTATTTCCAGCGCGTCGCGGCAGATCGGCTAGAGCTGATGATGCAGATGGAAAGTGACCGGATGAATAACATCCGCCTGACCGAAGAAGATATTCTGACCGAGCGGCAGGTGATCCTTGAAGAACGCAACCAACGGACCGAAAACGAGCCGAATGCATTGGCAAGGGAGCAATTTGCAGCCGCTCTCTATCAAAACCACCGCTACGGCGTGCCAATCATTGGCTGGAAGCATGAGATGGAAGAGCTCGACATGGACGATGTCATGGCGTTTTACGATCTCTACTACTCGCCAAATAATGCAGTTCTGGTTGTTGCGGGCGACGTCGTGCCTGAAGACGTTCTGGCTTTGGCCGAAAAATACTATGGCGTGATTCCGGCCGAGGCGCAGCTTCCGCCCCGGGAACGCCCAGAAGAACCACCCCACCGCGCCGAACGACGTTTGACCTATGTCGATCCCCGGGTCAGCCAGCCTTACCTGATCAGGAATTACCTCGCACCCGAGCGCGACGCTGGCGCACAACAGGAGGCTGCAGCGCTTGTCTATCTCGCAGAACTGCTCGGGGGCTCACCTTTCACTTCAGCTTTGGGGCAAGCACTGCAGTTTGAAACAGATACGGCAATCTGGACCAGTGCTTCATATCGTGGCTCCAGTCTTGATGAGACGGTATTCTCTTTTGCGGTTGTTCCATCGGAAGGTGTGAGCTTGTCGGAAGCCGAGGCCGCAATGGATGAAGTCATCGCGAACTGGTTGGCGGATGAAATTGACCCGGAACGCCTCGAAAGCATTCGCACCCAGCTCAGAGCGTCGGAAGTGTATGCAAAGGACGACACGCAGGGCCTCGCCAGACGCTATGGCGCTGCATTGACCCAAGGTCTGACCGTTGAGGACGTTCAGGCGTGGCCAGATATCCTGCAATCGGTGACTGCCGAAGATATCAAGGCTGTCGCTGAAAAGGTCTTTGACCGCCGTCGGTCCGTGACAGGTTGGGTTGTATCGTCGCAAGAGGAGGCCAACTGATGCTGCGCTTTGTCCTGATTATCTGTTTTTTGCTCGTCGGAACGACGGCGCGCGCTGAAATCGACATCAAGCAAGTGACCTCGCCTGGCGGCATCGATGCTTGGGTTGTCGAAGAAAACGCGATCCCATTTGTGGCTATGGAGATCAGATTCCGTGGTGGTGCCGCGCTTGATCTTCCGGGCAAACGCGGCGCGACAAATCTGATGATGGCGCTTTTGGAAGAAGGCGCAGCAGACCTCACAGCGCAGGAATTCCAAGCAGAACGTGAGCGGCTTGCCGCAAGTTTCAGTTTTCGAGCTTTTGATGATACCTTGTCGATCTCTGCACGGTTCCTGACCGAAAACAAAGAAGAGGCGTTAGAGCTGCTGCGAAAGGCAATTATCGAACCGACCTTCGATCAAGATGCCATCGACCGCGTCAGAGCGCAGATTTTGTCAGGGATCGCGAGCGATGAAAAAGATCCTAATCGGATTGCGAGCGCCGCATTTAATGCAGCGGCTTTTGAGGACCATCCCTACGGATCGTCACTTGATGGGACCGTAGAAAGCGTCAATGCGCTGACGCGGGATGATTTGGTCATTGCGCATCAGAATGCACTCACACGCGACAGACTCTATGTGTCCGTTGTCGGCGATACGACCTCCGAGACCATTGGCGCGATTTTGGACGCACTACTCGGTGAACTCCCTGCAGTCGGTGTACCCGATCCTTCCTATGTCCCGTTCGGCCTCTCCGGAGGTATCACCGTCATTGACTTTGAGACGCCTCAGTCAGTTGCACTTTTCGGGCACAGAGGCATTAAGCGCGATGACGACGACTTCTTCGCGGCCTTCATTATCAACCAAGTCCTCGGAGCAGGTGGCTTTGAATCGCGCCTGATGACGGAGGTGCGCGAAAAGCGTGGCCTTACATATGGCATCAGCACCTTCCTTGTGCCGAAGTTCCATTCGGAGATGGTTATCGGTTCGGTGGCTTCGTCCAATGAAACGATTGCCGAAGCGATTGATGTTATCCGCGCTGAATGGTCCCGCATGGCCGAAACAGGGATGACGGCTGATGAATTGGAGACAGCGAAGAAGTATCTGACCGGAGAGTATCCGCTGCGTTTTGACGGCAACGCAGAGATCGCCAAAATCATGGTTGGGATGCAGATGGTCGGCCTTCCGCCTGACTATGTTGTCAATCGCAATGACTATGTCGAAGCGGTCACACTCGACGATATCAAGCGCGTCGCTGCGGAGCTGCTGCATCCAGATGAGCTTCACTTCGTGGTGGTCGGACAACCCGTCGGGTTGGAAAGCACAGAGTAGGTCAACACTTACTTTTCCTGCTCGCAGAATCGCGAGCAGCCATGCTACAAATTGTGGCATGGCTATCGCTGACCCCCAGATAAAGCGCCGACCCGTCATCAGGCAGCTTGATGAGGCCGCAATCAACCGGATTGCGGCTGGCGAAGTTCTTGAACGTCCGGCATCTGCCGTCAAAGAGCTTGTCGAAAACAGCATAGATGCGGGTGCAAAGCGGATCGAAATCGTGATTGCTGACGGCGGCAAGACTTTGGTCAGGGTCACAGATGACGGCTGCGGTATGGGTCCCGACGACCTGCCGCTGGCGCTCTCGCGTCATGCAACTTCGAAAATAGATGGCTCTGATTTGTTGAACATCAGGTCATTTGGCTTCCGTGGCGAAGCCTTGCCTTCACTTGGCGCGGTCGGGCGGCTGACAATCACGTCACGTAGTGCGGGCCAGGATGCGGCTATGGTGAAAGTTGCGGGCGGCGAGGCTCATCCCGTGCGGCCAGCCGCTCTTTCGGCCGGGACTGTTATTGAGCTGCGGGATATGTTTTTTGCAACGCCTGCGCGCCTCAAGTTTTTAAGAACGGATCGCGCAGAGGCACAGGCGGTCACTGATGTGGTCAAACGTCTGGCGATGGCGGAACCGTTTGTATCGTTCATCCTTCGGGATGCATCAGGGGGAGAGCCAAGAACGGTATTCCGCGCTGATGCCGAAACCGGCGATCTGTTTGGCGCACTGCATGGTCGGCTCAAAACTGTTCTGGGCAAGGACTTCGCCGATAATGCCCTCCGAATTGATGCCGAACGTGATGGTTTTCATTTGTCCGGCTTCGCGGCACTCCCGACCTATTCTCGTGGGGCTGCCGTGGCACAGTATCTTTTTGTCAACGGGCGACCTGTCCGCGACAAAACACTGCTTGGCGCTCTCAGGGCAGCCTACATGGATGTCTTGTCGCGTGATCGTCATCCTGTCGCTGCGCTCTTTGTTGATTGTGATCCCACACTTGTTGACGTGAACGTCCATCCCGCAAAGTCCGAAGTCAGGTTCCGCGATCCCGGCACAGTGCGCGGATTGATGATTTCAGCGATCAGGCACGCTTTGGCCGAAGCCGGGCATCGTGCGTCAACGACCGTCGCAAATGCAACCTTGGGCGCACTTCGGCCAGAGCCAGTCTCAGCGCCACGCGTCTACCAAATGGATCGCCCGAGCTTCAGCGCAAGGTCGATGACTTTTCAGGCGCAGGCACCCGGTTTTGGCGAAACCACATCGGCGCGCATCGAACCGATTGTAGCAACCTCTGAAGAGCCAGACGACTTGCCGCTTGGCGCGGCGCGCGCGCAAGTGCATGAAAACTACATTATTGCCCAGACCAGGAACGGGATGGTGATCGTCGATCAGCATGCCGCCCACGAACGGCTGGTCTATGAAAAACTCAAGGCGCAGATGGCCGAAAACGGGGTTGCAGCGCAGGCGCTTCTCATTCCCGAGATTGTTGAACTGACTGAGGCTGAGGCCACCGCAATTCTGGGCATAGCCGCCGAGCTTTCCGGTATGGGTCTGACGATTGAGCCGTTCGGCGGTGGTGCAATCGCGGTGCGTGAAACACCCGCAATATTGGGCGAAGTCAACGCTGCTGCGATCATCCGCGATATCGTCGATGAGTTATTGGACCAAGGCGATAGCGCAACGGTGCGTTCGCGCATTGACGCAATCCTCAGTCGCGTTGCCTGCCATGGCTCAATCAGGTCTGGTCGCCGCATGCAGGCCGCAGAAATGAACGCACTGTTACGCGAAATGGAAGCAACACCTTTGTCGGGCCAGTGCAACCACGGACGCCCGACCTATGTCGAACTCAAGTTGGCCGATATTGAACGGCTTTTCGGTCGGACATGATCAGTTTTGGCAGCTACCAGTTTGATCTCAGCGATCCACAGGTCCTTATCGCCGGTTTCGCGGTTTTCTTGCTCTGTGCGATCTTTCTTGTGCTGATGATCACGTTGAAACGTGCCGGACGATCAGCCGACGCGGTACAACTGGTTTCCTCGCAAATGGGCCGCCTTTCGCAGGATGTGCTAGCGCTAGGACAAGGTCAGCAGCAACTCGCGGGTAATATTCAGACAGTCAGTGATGCACAGGCGAATGCGCAGGTGCAGATGGTGCAGACGATGGAAACGCGGCTCGCCGAAGTCCAAGCGCAGATGGCTGAACGTCTGGCGGAGAATGCTTTGCGCTCTGCCAGATCGCTATCCGAAATGCAGGAGCGCATGAAAGACACACTCGCCGGATCCTCTGAAAAGACCACAAAGAGCCTGACTGAGTTGCAGGAGCGTCTTGCCACGATCGACAAGGCGCAAACAAATATCGAAAAACTGTCCGGCGATGTGCTCAGCCTACAGGATATCCTCTCCAACAAGCAGCGGAGGGGCATGTTCGGCGAAATCCAACTCACCGATATTGTGTCCAAAGCTTTGCCGAGTGACAGCTATGCCTTGCAGGCGACGCTCTCAAACGGGCGCCGCGCCGACTGCTTGGTGCATCTGCCAAATCCGCCCGGTCCCATTGTTATCGACGCCAAATTTCCTTTCGAAGCCTACGAAGCATTTGCAGCTGCCGACTCCGCACAACAACAGCAGACCGCCTTACGTGATCTGGGGGCTGCCGTGCGTAAGCACATCAAGGACATCGCAGAGCGCTATATCATCGAAGGCGAGACAGCGGATGGAGCCATCATGTTCCTGCCGTCCGAAGCCGTCTATGCTGAACTCCACGCGCGCCTGCCAGAGGTGGTGCGCGGCGGTTTTGATGCGCGGGTCTGGATCGTTTCTCCGACGACGTGCATGGCGACACTGAACACGATGCGCGCGATTCTCAAAGATGCGCGGATGCGCGAACAGGCTGGAGAAATCCGAAAAGCGCTCAGGCTGTTGCATCGTGATGTGGAAATTATTGGTGAAAAGGCCGGAAAGCTGGAGACGCATCTGAGGCAGGCCGGTGATGATGTTGCTGGCGTTCTTACTGCAGCAACACGTGCTGGAAAACGTGCTGATCGGCTCGACAATTTTGACTTCGAAGAATTGTCACCAGACCAGCACGAGGCGCCAACCCTTCTGACATCGAAAGGTTAGCCTATGGCAAAGAGGGTGTTTCTGACTGCAGGCGCGGGCGGGATCGGACGCGTTATCGCTGATAGTTTTCTGGCCGAAGGCGCTCAGGTCTGGACATGCGATGCTGATGAAAGCGCGGTTGATCGCCTGCCGGAAGGAATTTCAGGCGCAACCGTCAATGTCACTCTACCAGACCAACTTGATGAGTGGCTCAAAGCCGGCATAGCAAAACTCGGCGGCTGCGATGTCCTCATTAACAACGCGGGAATTGCCGGGCAGGCAGCACCAGTCGAAGAACTTGACCTTGATGAATGGCGCACCTGTCTTGCGGTGAACCTCGACGCGCAGATGCTCACGTGTAAGGCCATTGCACCGCACATGAAAAGGCAGAGACGTGGCGCGATTATCAATCTGTCGTCAACCTCCGGGCTATTCGGGGTCCCGTTCCGTGCGCCCTACGTCGCAGCAAAGTGGGCGGTTATCGGACTGACAAAGACACTTGCCGCCGAACTGGGGCCACATGGCATTCGCTGCAACGCTGTCTGCCCTGGAGCAGTGGAAGGTGACCGGATGGATCGCGTACTCAAAGCCGAGGCTGATGCGAGAGGCACAACGGTCGAAGATGTCTATCACGATTACGCTGGCGGTACATCCATGCGTCGTTTTGCGACACCTGATGAAATCGCACGCCTTTGCCAGTTTCTCGCTTCAGATGCGGCTGCATTTATTTCCGGACAGGCCATCGCTGTGGATGGCAATACAGAGACATATCACTCTGTTTGAAGAGGTCTGGTAGGGCAAAAAAGAAAAACGCCCCTGTAAAGGGGCGCTAGTGAGTTTCACGAGGAATGAATTTAGATTCCGATAAATCGCTGTGCGATGCGCGGAACGATACCGTTAAACCGCAAAGGTGCATCTGTGGCGGCCAAGCAAATGCAGTCAGCACCCTGCTCTGCCACCGGCGTGTGATGCAACTCTTCGTTCGCGACTTCGACATCACCTGCACCAAAACGATCTTGCTCATCAACAAAGGCACCTTGCAAAACCAAGGTCAGCTCTGTCCCGTTGTGGCCATGGTCCGGCACAGCAGTCCCGCCGGGTATCCGCAACAAACGCACGGTTGCATCAGCAGACGTATCTAATACCAGTTGGCTGACGCCGCCGCCAATCTTGCGCCATTTCAAGCTGTCGATGTCACCGTCAACGTAATCCTGCAGCGGCTGCGGGATGATCGAACCAACAGACTTTCTGACAGGCCGATCTTGGTCAGCAAAACCCTGGTCAATCAGCGCGAGCGTCGCTGCAAGGGACGCCTCAGCAACTTCGACCGGATCCGAACTGACCATCACTTCGCCACCGATTGCGTCGTACTCCGCCAAGGCCGCGCGGCAGTCGTCACACATGGAAATATGCGTCGCAACGACCACATTGAATGCCTCTGGGAGGGTGCCTGCCGCATAGCCCATTAGCAGCGGTTCAGTCAGGTGATGTTTTATCTTGCTCATTCTCGCATTCACTTCATCGCGTGGCGCAGCCTATCCAGCGCCAATCTGATCCTTGATTTTATAGTCCCAAGTGGCAAACCAGTCTCTGCGGCAATTTCGCTATGACTAAGATCGCCAAAATAGGCCCGTTCGATTAGTTTTCTCTGTTCGACCGGCAAAGTTGCCAAAGCGCGGCCAAGTTGTTCGGTTTCTTGTTGAAGCCCCATCGCGTCGACCTGATCAGGCTCAGCTTCGGGACCCCACGGCAGTTCTTCCGGTTCAGGCCTGCGCTGTTTCCGCAGCATGTCGATCTTGCGATTACGCGCGATCGTAAAAATCCATGTTGATACGCTCGCCTTTGTCGGGTCGAACATATGTGCTTTGTTCCAGAGGGTCGCCATGACCTCCTGTGTGCATTCTTCTGCCAGATCCGGGCTGGCCCCCGATTTCATCAAGAAAGACTTCACGCGCGGTGCGAAATATCCAAACAGCTCAGCAAAAGCTGCCCGATCTTTTCCGTCTCTTACCGCTATGACCTGAGCGACCCAAGCCATGCGTTTTGCTGCCAAATCGGCTACCACCTGCGTCTTCTCCAAAGCGGGTGCGTCAGTCGCACGACTCGCAGCATACTTCGCTGCGAGAGGCTCTGCATCCGCTTTCGGTGAAGAAGCTTTCTCCATGTACATACCTTTATTACGTCGTTGTATCGGGATTGGATCAGTTGCAGATCATTTTTCTTATGATCCAGCTAAGTTGTGGTGCCGTAAGAAGAAAGGTAACGTGACATCACCACACAGGAGCATCGCGAATGCCATTCGAGACAGGGACGACCGTACCCCGAAAAATAGCGGTTATCGGGGCGGGAATCTCTGGCATGGGTGCAGCACACGCGCTCGCGAAAGACCATCAGGTCGTTCTGTTCGAGGCCGAAAAACGCCTTGGGGGCCATGCTCGAACCAAGATGGCAGGTCGCAATGGCGACCAGACAGTCGATACCGGCTTTATCGTCTTCAACTATGCCAATTACCCGAACCTGACAAAGCTGTTTGAGCATCTCAGTGTTCCAGTGACAAAAAGCAACATGAGTTTTGGCGCGTCATTCGCGGGCGGCAAGCTGGAATATGCTTTGACCAGCGCAGACGCGCTATTTGCCCAGCGCCGGAACATCGCCAACCCTAAATTTCTGCGAATGATTGCGGATATTTTGAAGTTCAACGCTAAGGGCCTCGAAGCAGCAAAGAACGACGAGAGGCTGACGATTGGCGGACTTCTGAAAGAATTGAATCTCGGCAATTATTTCCGCGATCATTATTTGCTCCCGTTTTCAGGCGCGATCTGGTCGACCCCAAAAGAGCAGATCATGGATTTCCCCGCCTATGCGATGATGAAGTTCTTTGACAATCACGCATTGCTAAGCGCGTCCGGCCAGCATCAGTGGTACACCGTTGATGGCGGCTCGCAGCAGTACGTGTCCCGCTTAGGCGAAGACATGATCCAGCGGGGTGTGAATATCCGTTTGGGGGCTGGCATCAACACTGTAAGGCGAAACTCCACAGGGGCCGAGGTGAAAGCCGATGGCGCAGACTGGGAACAGTTCGACGAAGTGGTATTTGCCACCCATTCAGATGACACTCTTGCGATGCTGTCTGACGCAACCGGGGCTGAAAAATCTGTTCTGGGGGCGATCCGGTACCAGCCAAACAAGATCGTACTTCACTCCGATACGTCGATCATGCCGCAAAGACGGCAAGTCTGGTCCTCTTGGATCTACACCGAAGATGCCGACCGCACCGACACTGAAATCAATCTGACCTATTGGATGAACTCGCTACAACCTTGGCTGAAGGGTGAGGACATCATGGTCACTCTTAACACCAAGCGGCCCATCAAAGAAGAATTGATCTGGGATGAAGTCACCTTGCGCCATCCGGTTTATGATCTGGACGCCATCGCGGCCCAGAAAGCAGCTGTAGCAATGAATGGCTCGAACAAAACGTGGTTTTGCGGTGCTTGGATGAAAAACGGTTTCCATGAAGATGGTCTTTCCAGCGCATTGGACGTGGTGCACTCCCTCAATGCGCTTGAGCATGCAAGGGTGGCCGCAGAGTGACCGGAGCGGTCCACCATATCGCAGCCGAGACCTATCACGGGCGGCGTGGACCGACGAAGAACGCGTTTCGCTACTCGATCGACTACGTGCTGATGGACGCAGAGGCAGAGGTGGCAACCCCTGCCCTCTTTTCGCGCAACAAGGGCAACCTGATGTCGCTGAAAGACAGCGATCACGGTGGCCCGCCAAAGAGTGGTGTGGGTGCGGCCTGGGTGCGTGACGTGCTGGCGCAATACCAGATCACCGATACAGACCGGATCGAACTGCTCGCCCAGCCGCGTGTCCTTGGCCACGTATTCAATCCTGTGTCGTTCTGGCTTTGCTATGACAAGCAAAACATCCTGCGAACGGTCATTGCCGAGGTGACGAACACCTTTGGCGACCGCCATTCCTATCTTTGCCGGCACGAGGACGGGCGTCCGATTACGAAAGACGAAACGATTTCGGCGCAAAAGCTGATGCACGTGTCGCCTTTCCAACCGATTGCGGGCGGTTACACCTTCCGATTTGATATTCAGGAAGACAGAATTGGTATCTGGATCGATTACAGCCGTGGTGAAGGCGGTCTGATTGCGACGCTTACCGGCCCAAGAAAACAAATAACCAATGCCGCCATCTTGCGTGCAGCATTGCGGCGACCGTTCGGGTCGCGACGCGTCCTTGCACTGATACACTGGCAAGCCCTGAAGCTTTGGTTCAAAGGTGCTACGTTTCGCTCGCAGCCCGCGCCGCCCAGCCAAGAGGTAAGCCGTTGAGGGCGCTGCAAGAGCGTCTGCCAGCATATTCAATCTTTGCCGCTGTGCTGGCCGGTGCGGGCCTCCCAATCTACATCTACGCGCCGAAATACTATGCCGATACTTTTGGCGTAAGCTTGACGGCCTTGGGGACACTTCTTTTCGCACTGCGGCTCTTCGATATGATCCAGGATCCCGTACTGGGCTGGATCAGCGAAAGGCTGGCAAAACGGAAGAAAGTTACCATCACGCTGGTCGCTGGGATCATGGCGGCTTCGATGATTGGCCTCTTTGGCATGGTGCCGCCGATCGACCCGCTGTGGTGGTTCGGCATAACCGTGACGGGGCTGTTCACGGCTTTCAGCTTTCTCACCATCAATTTTTACGCACAAGGAATCCGCAAGGCGGGTGATGCGCCTCAAGGTCACGTGAGACTGGCCGCATGGCGCGAAAGCGGTGCGTTGTTGGGGGTTTGCGTGGCGGCAGTCATACCCACTGTTCTTATCGGTGTCGTTGCGGACCCGTTTGCCGCTTTTGCCTTTGGATTTGCAGCGCTCACAGCGGTTGCGGCTTTCTTCATGTGGCCGGAGTGGCAAGGGCGTGTTGATCAAGAACCGACACCGATCCGCACGATTGTCAGCGACCCGACAGCACGAAAGTTGCTCGTTCTGGCGCTGGTGAACGCGACGCCTCTTGCCGTCTCATCGACACTCTTTCTGTTCTACGTTGAAAGCAAGCTCGGTGCGCCTGGATGGGAAGGTGCGCTTCTCGTCCTCTTCTTTCTGGCTGCCGCCGTCTCATCCCCCGTGTGGTCAGCGCTCGCCAAGCGCTTTCATCCAAAGCCAATTCTGATCGCCGCCATGTGTCTCGCCGTTGCGTCGTTTGGCTATACGCTGACTTTATCGCCGGGCGATGTGATCCCCTTTGCTGTGATCTGCGTATTAAGTGGTGCAACGATCGGAGCAGACCTCACCTTGCTGCCTGCGATGTTTGCAAAACGCATGGCTGCCATCTCGCCCAATGGAGGGCAGGGATTCGGGCTATGGAATTTGGTGAACAAGTTCACGCTTGCTTTCGCCGCGGTAGTCTTGCTGCCGCTTCTGGAACGGTCTGGCTTTGAGGCAGGAGCGACTGAGCTACCGCCTGAGGCAATCACGATGTTGACGGTGCTTTATGCACTTGTCCCATCGGTTTTGAAAATGCTGGCAATCGGCCTTCTGATTGCCACGAAAATTGAGGACTAAACGATGTCGTTTATGACCTACATCCTGATTGGCGCTGCCCTGATGCTGATCGCGTTCTTTCTGAAGGAAAGATATGTCTCGTTTTGGGCGCAAAAGTCTGACGACTATGCTGACGGGCCCATTTTTGACATCCGCGAGCATTTCAACGGCCCTATCATCTGCGAAGGTGTCATTTACGGGCCCACGGGCAAGGTCACGTCCCGCTTCGTCGCGGATTTCGAAGCAAGTTGGGATGGCAATGTCGGCACCATGACCGAGAAGTTCTATTACGACAGCGGTTCAGTTCAGGATCGGGTCTGGACTCTGACGCTCGGCAACGACGGCAGGATCAAAGCCGAGGCACCGGATCTGGTCGGCGCGGGGTCGGGCCAACAAAAAGGGTCCGCTGTCCTCCTCAACTATCGGATCAAGCTTACCGAGGACGCCGGCGGCCATGCACTCGACGTGACCGACTGGATGTATTTGATGTCGAACGGATCAATAATGAACCGAAGCCAGTTTCGGAAGTTTGGTATCAAGGTGGCAGAACTTGTCGCCACTATGAGACCAAAAGAGAAAGCATACGCAGGAGAGTGATGTGAGAGATTGGCAGGGAAAACGCTATTGGCTTGTTGGTGCGAGTGAAGGACTGGGACGCGAAGTTGCTTTCTCGCTCAGCCGATTGGGCGCAGAGGTCGTTGTTTCTGCCCGCTCCGAGGATCGTCTTAAGGAACTCGTCGAAGAGCTGCCCGGTAAAGCGTCCTACATTCCTGTTGATGTCGCCAACCTTGAAGCCGTCGAGGCCGCTGCAAAAGAGGCAGGAGAGCTTGACGGTGTAGTGTATCTGGCCGGTGTTTATTGGCCGATGAAGTCTCAGAAATGGGACAATGAAAAGGTCGACATGATGGGGGAGGTCAACTTCCTCGGCGCGTCGCGCGTCGTCGGCTCAGTCATCCACAGCATGGTTGAAAAAAACGCAGGCCATATCGTGCTTGTAGGCTCCCTGTCTGGTTTCAGGGGTTTGCCCGGCGCGATCGGGTATTCTTCATCGAAAGCCGGAATGATGGCCCTCGCTGAATCCATGCAAGCCGATCTTCACAAGACAGACATTGACGTACAGCTCATCAATCCGGGCTTCATCAAAACGAGGCTGACAGACAAGAACGATTTTCACATGCCTTTCATCATGTCACCTGAAGAGGCCGCCAAAGAAGTCGTCGAACATATGAACAGCGATGGCTTCAAGAAAAGCTTTCCGATGCTGTTTTCCTGGGTGTTTCGCGGGTCTCAGTTCTTGCCTGACTGGATTTACTTCCGCCTGTTTGGCGCAAAGTAAAGCAATCACACTTGCTCTAGATCAATGTAGCAATCGGAAATTGGCGGCATTCCTACCTTTAGGAGGATGCCCCGATGTTACCGATATCTGCCGACAAAATCGCCGAAGTGATCATACTGGCGCGCGAAATCGACCGCGCCGAACGTGAATTTTATGGGTTCGTCGAACAGCTAACCGAGGACGAGCAATATGGTCTTGTGGCCGTCTTCTGGATTGGCCGCGGAAGCTTTGATCCAGAAGATCTCGCCGAAGCGGTCGCAACTGCCGAACGCGAGGCGACAACCCCGACAGCAGAGTATCTCTTGGGCTCCCCGCATCTGGCCGACCACCTCGAAGCGGGGCTTGAGGCGCTTGGGATCGACGCGGGCGCTGAAGAAGACGCGCTTTACCGGCCCGCTTAGTCCCAGTTGACCGTGGGACCAATCGGGATGATGCCAAGCGGATTGCGCTTCTCGCTCGCGCTGAAGTAGCCGCGTTTATAGATTTCAAAGCGAACTGTATCTGCAACACCTGGGAGGCGGTAGATGCGCTTAGCGTAGGGCCAAAGGTTTGGGTAGTCAGAAAGCTTCTTGAGATTGCACCGAAAGGCGTAGTGATAGGCCACGTCAAATCGGGCAAGCGTCGGAAAGAGACGGATATCAGCCTCTGTCAAAGCCTCGCCAGCCAGCCAGTCATGCTTAGCCAGATGTGCATCAATCTTGTCGAGTGTTTCGAACACCTGATAGGCAGCTTTCTGATAAGCTTCCTGCGTCGAGGCAAAACCCGCCCGGTAGACACCATTGTTGACCGTGTCGTAGATCAGCGCGTTCCAGTCATCGATTTCAGTCTGATGCGCCCGTGGGTAAAGGTCGGGTCCGTCAAAAGACTGCCCAAGCATCCGCACAATATCCGCGCTCTCGTTGCTCACCATGCGGTTTGTATGCTTGTCCCAAAGAACAGGGACTGTAAGACGACCCGTATATCGCATCGGGTCCGCGCTATAGACCTCGTGTACGGCGCGGACGCCGAGCAGCGGATCCGAGAACTCTCCGTCCTGATCATAAACCCAACCCTGATCTGTCCGGTTCGGTTTGGCATAAGACACCGTGATGTCCTCTAGCCCCATGATTGCACGCGTCAGCAGCGTTCGATGCGCCCAAGGGCAATTCCACGCCACAAAGAGATGGTAACGCGATGCATCAGCTGTAAATTCGCCCTCTCCGATCCAATGGCGAACAGTGCTTCTGCTGCGCTCCCATTGCCCATCAGGAAGCGTCTTGGTGACGTCATCACCCACATGATAAACGCCATCGACCATATACCCCATTACGCGGTTGCCCTCCGGTACCAGTCCTGTGCGCCCGCCCAGACACCTTCATCAATCGCATCAAGTGTCAGAAGATACGGCAGGAGCTGGTCTGCGAAGTCCGCGCTGCTCTCGGCTGGCAGCATAGAAGGCAGGTTATCAATTGCCGTCACATCGAGTAGAGGTCGTTCTGCCACGCGAAGCGCAGGTTCGTCCCAAGTTGTCGTGCGATCATAGACCTTGATCGGCGAAAAATCACTGTCAGGATCGCAAGCGATGTCTCCGATGACGGTCAGCGCCTTTTCTGTGGCCTTGGCACTCGCCGCAACAAACACCGGCGTTCCAGGCCGCGCCAGGATGCAATTCAAGAATATGTCATGGTTGAGAACTTCCGGGAATGGTCCACCGCTGGCGGTTTCTTGCATATCCCAGCGGGTCGTTGACACACCCATAGACTGACAGAGGTCTGCCGCCCCTGTGCCGACCCGACCGAGCGCGCCGATAATCAGTGCCGTCGGCCGTTGCGTTCCGGCGTTTACAAGTGCCTGTTGCAGTTCCATCAGCATGTGGTTCGCGCTGCGGTAAGCTTTGACCGGGCCGGCAAGCTTGCCTTCCTGCTGTGCCACCCAGCACATCAGCGCAACTGCGGCACCCGCATAACCGGCCCAATAGCCAAATGCTGCAACCCTGCGAGCATCGCTATCCGTCAGATACTCAAGGTCCAGAAGCATGCCGCCGCCTTCCTTGAAACGTTCCAGCAGGATTTGGCCTGACGGTTGCCCCTTGTAGGCATGACCGAACATGATGTGCCTGTGCCGCAATGGCGATCCATCTTCGGGCAATTCCTTCAATCCAAAGATAATCGCATCGTCGGGTGCTTCGCTCCAAGAGAATTCAGGCGCGATCTCACACCCTGCATCAGCATAGGCCGAGACAGGAATAATGCGCTGGCCGCTCTCTTCGACAGTGACCTGATAGCCTGCAGCAATCAGCTTGGCCGCGCCCTCCGGTGTCAGCCCCACCCTCTCTTCATTTGGACGGCTCTCAGAGCGGACCCATAGGTGCGTCATCACAACATGCCTTTCTCGTAGGCCGCCTGAACGGACGGATAGGTATTCATGCGATGTTGAAATGCGACAAGACGCGGGTAGTTCTCAATCTGCACCCCATCGCCTTTCATCCAAGACAGGACAACATAGAGATACGGATCAGAGACTACATCGAACGCGCCTGCATCGAATGGGTATTGGGGAAGGTTCTCCTCAAGGTGTGCGGCACAGTCCGACATCCGCTGCGGTACCATCCGCCGCATATCCTCGAACGATGCTTCCTCGCTCGCCCATCGGCTGCCACGTAGCTTATGTGCATGGTGCGGATGAACAGTCCCATTGAGATAAGACATGAGCTCACGCATCGTGCCCGCAGCATAAGGGTCGTCGGGCACCATATCCGGCGCAACGTATTCAAGAATAGCGGGTGTTTCTGTCAGTATTCCGCTTGGTGTCTCCAAAGCAGGAACGCGCCCTTTCGGATTGATCTGCAAATAATCGTAAGAAGTCTGTTCGGATTTCGTGAAATCCACGCGGATGGTCTCGTAATCCTTGCCGATGTGTTCGAGCAAAATGGCCGTCGCAACAGACACGGTATTGGGGGCGTAGTGTAGCTTGAGCACGTCTGACCTCCTCATACTAATAGTGAGTTCTGGCGTGTTCCCTTGAAGGATCATCCAGATGTGGGATTGCATTAAAGCCCGCAAGGATCGGCCCTTGCGGGATAACATGAACACGATGCACAGACGTATTCATGATCGGTAGCAAGACATGCGCCATTCGCTTTGGGTCGAGGTTTAGAAGATGGCGCACGATCATCCCAATGACTCCCCCTGAGGTAATGCAAAGTACGCGAACACCGGGCTTGGCAGCTTCTTTGAGTACCGAAACGACCCTTTCCTCGAATGATGCAAAAGTCTCAACGCCTTTGATCTCGGCACGGTGCCATGCCTCAAGGACCTGCGGAACATGCGCGGCAAATTCATCCGGGCCGGGAAACGGGACACCATGGCGATCCTGAAGCGCTTGACCGAGATTGAAATAGTCCATTTCGTTCAACCGCGGATCGATTTCAGGTTCGCTATAGCCAACCCCCGAGGCTGTTTCGCGATGCCGGCGCAAGCTGCCTGACAAGACTTTGTCAAACGGCTTTTCGCGGTCGCGCAAATAATCACCGAGCCACACTGCCTGACGATGACCAAGGTCCGAGAGGCGATCATAGCTGGCCTCATCGGTGGCAGATGAGTTGGCCTGCCCGTGCCGGATCAAAATAACTTCGCCCATCAGCCCTCCTGAGCACCAAGGGTTACGGGGTCTGCAGATGCTTGGCAACGGGGTTTCGCGCAAGCAGACGCCTGCAAAAAGTCCACTTTTCGATCACAGCCAAGAGCGGTGGTTGAAACATTCGAATTTTTCTTCTGCACCGCAAGATCAAGCACGTGATCAGTAGAAATAAATTTGATCCGGTTCTGAGAGCCTATCTGATTTTGCTCGCACCAAACATTTCTATTTTTGTTCACCTACGCACAGAAAGCCACCTGTAGTACGACTATCCTGTTTTCAAGCACCGAAGCCGATCACAATCATCACCATTTTTGTGAAGTCGTTCAGCCTTTTCTGAGCCTCGCTGACCGCCAATCTTCAAATCATCGAAAGGCGTAAAACGCTGGCCGAACAAAATCTTAGACAGGCAATTTCTGCCAAATGACTGTGAAAGGAACTCACCATGTCCATTAAATCCCTTGCTGTTATCGCAGCCACTATCGCCGCTACTGCAACAACCGCATCCGCAGACAGCTTCTTCGGCTTCAAAGGTGCACTTGATCCCGACTCCGCCTTGGAACTTGGCCTCGTCCGCTCTGCAAATGACGGTATCGTAGAAATCTACGACTTCCACCGCGGTGAACTCGGCCAGCTTCTCGGCGCTGAAATGGTGACAGCTGGCGCGAATGCCGACGTCCGCGTGGATGTTGGCGTGGCACCCATCAACGACGTTATCGCGCTGCTGAAGGTGGACGGTGAAGTTGTTGCCGAACAGCGCTACTTTGTCGAAGAATAAGCTTTCTGATGAATGGTCTCTGACCGAAGGCTGGTGCGACAACGCGCCAGCCTTTTTTGTGTCTCTTAAGGTTCGGGTGCCTTGCCTCCCAGACTCACCCGTGGGACTGTCGCGCCGAGCAGTCTAAAAACAAACAGGCACGGCAGTGACGTCACAGTCTCTTCTCAGAGATATCTTCGGCTTTGAAGAATTCCGCCCCGGACAGGAAGACATCGTTAATGCGGTGATCGAGGGAAAAAACACTCTGGCGATCATGCCGACTGGTGGCGGGAAGTCTTTGTGCTTTCAGTTGCCTGCACTGGTCAGAGATGGCGTCACAGTTGTCATCTCGCCTCTCATTGCATTGATGCGCGACCAAGTACGCGGACTGACAGAAGCGGGCGTGAGCGCAGGCGCACTGACGTCTGGCAATACGCAGGAAGAGACAGACGCGGCCTGGGCTGGTCTTGAGGCCGGGACACTCAAGCTGCTCTACATGGCACCCGAAAGGCTCGCTTCAGGCGGCACGATGAACATGCTGCGGCGTGCGGGCGTAGGCCTTATTGCCGTGGATGAGGCGCACTGCGTAAGCCAATGGGGCCACGACTTCCGCCCCGACTATCTGCGCATTGGCGAGCTGCGGCGGACACTAGATGTTCCCCTAGCTGCATTTACAGCGACAGCAGACGCGGAGACCCAAGCCGAGATCATAGACAAGCTGTTCGATGGGCAGCAGCCAGCGACATTTCTCAGAGGCTTTGACAGACCCAACATCCATCTGGCCTTTGCGGTCAAGGACAGCCCGCGCCAGCAGATCCTGAATTTTGCCGCCGCCCGCAAGGGGCAGTCCGGCATCGTCTATTGCGGCACCCGCGCCAAGACCGAAACGCTCGCCCGCGCATTGGCCGAAGCGGGTCACACGACCTGCCACTACCACGGTGGGATGGAGGCCGAGGATCGCCGCATCGTCGAGCGCCGCTTCCAACAGGAGGACGGGCTGATTGTCTGTGCCACAGTCGCTTTTGGCATGGGCATCGACAAACCAGATATCCGCTGGGTCGCCCATGCCGATCTGCCGAAGTCGATCGAAGCCTATTATCAGGAAATCGGCCGCGCTGGTCGCGATGGTGACGCTGCCGAAACACTGACCCTCTTCGGCCCCGACGACATCCGCTTTCGCCGCCAGCAGATCGACGAAGGGCTGGCACCACCGGAACGCCGCGCCGCCGATCACGGGCGTCTGAATGCGCTTCTTGGACTGGCTGAGGCTTTGCACTGCCGCAGACAGACACTGCTTGGTTATTTTGGCGAGGATCAGATGCCTTGCGGTAACTGTGATCTTTGCGACAAACCGGCAGAGGTCTTTGACGGAACGACTGCCGTCCGCATGGCCCTGTCAGCGGCGCTACGCACCGACGAATGGTTCGGTGCGGGGCATCTGATCGACATACTTTTGGGAAATACGACTGACAAGATAGCCGCAAGGGGCCATGACAGCCTGCCGACCTTTGGGGTTGGACGCGAGTATGACAAACGCCAATGGCAGGCGATTTTCCGTCAGATGATGGGACATGACTTGCTGCGCCCTGACCGTGAACGGCACGGCGCTTTGCGGATGACCGAAAAGGCGCGCCCGATTCTGCGCGGTGAGGCGACGATTGATCTGCGCCGCGATACGATCCGCGCCGCAAAGGGCAGCGGCCCGAAGGTGCGGATGATGGTCAGCGAAGAAGACGCGCCGCTGCTTTCGGCGCTCAAGGCCAAACGCCGCGCGCTGGCCGAACAGGCGGGTGTCCCTGCCTATATCATCTTCAACGACCGCACCCTGATCGAAATGGCAGAGAGGCGCCCCACTACGCTGGACGAGATGGCCCATGTCGGCGGCGTCGGCGCGAAGAAACTGGAAAACTACGGCCGCGCCTTTCTGGAGGTCATCGCAGGCGAGGTTGCCGAAGTGCATCCCATGCGCCGTAAGCTTGCAGGCCGGACCGAGGGCGAGGTCTACGACCGCCTGATGGCCGCACAGGCCGCTCTGTCGCGCGGCCCGCATGGTGTGGACAAACCGATGAGTTGTTCTGCATCCTTGCTGGCAAAGGTCGCGCAGATGCGGAACGCGGATATGGATAACCTCACGCGGCTGATCGGCGATAAATACGCCGAACGCTTTGGCAAGGCATTTCTTGAGGTTTTGGAGGCAACTTAGATGGCACAAACAACAGGGCTCAACCACCTTGGCCTGACCGTGAAGGATCTGGATCAGACCACCGCATTCTTTGTGGATGTCCTCGGCTGGGAGGAAACGGCGCGCGATCCCGGCTACCCCCGCACAACCGTCACCGATGGCAGTGTCAGACTTACGCTCTGGCAAGCTGACAAGGATGCGCGGGCATTTGATCGCCGCAATAATATTGGACTGCATCACCTTGCATTGAGTGTACCTGAAGAGAAAACGCTGAACCGGCTGGCGGACAAACTGCGCGGAATGACGGATGTGGAGATTGAATTCATGCCGGAGTTCATGGGCAGAGGTCCGCGCAAGCACATGATCTTCCGCGAACCGGGCGGATTGCGGCTGGAAATGGTCTGGTCTGGTGAATGACCAACGGCCTCAGCCATATCACTTTTATCGTCGCAGACCTCGACCGCATGGAAGAGGTGCTGACAACGGTCCTCGGTGCCCGCAAAATCTACGACAGTGGGGATCAGACGTTCTCGCTGTCGCAGGAACGCTTCTTTGACATCGGCGGCGTCTGGGTGGCCACGATGCGGGGCGAGCCTCTGCCGTCCCGCAGCTATAACCACGTTGCCTTCCAGATCGATGATGCGGAGTATGACGGCTGCCTTGCGCGGATCAGATCGTTGGGACTGGATGTGCGTGAAGGGCGCGCGCGCGTCGCTGGCGAAGGCCGGTCCATCTATTTTCATGACCATGACAACCACCTTTTCGAACTGCACAGCGGAACGTTGGAAGAGCGCCTTGCCCGCTACGCACAAGGGCGGCTTGACCCTGAGAGCGGCACTGACTAGCAAGCGCCCATTCTGGACAAGGGCAAGGCAATGGCACGCAAACGTAAAGGGCGCGATATTTCGGGCTGGCTGGTGGTGGACAAGCCTGCGGGCATGACCTCGACCGCTGTTGTTGGCAAGGTGCGCTGGGCTCTGGATGCCAAGAAGGCGGGCCATGCAGGCACGCTCGACCCTGAGGCAACAGGAGTCCTCGCAGTGGCCTTGGGAGAGGCAACCAAGACAGTGCCCTTCATCACCGATGCGCTGAAAGCCTATGAGTTCACCGTCCGGCTGGGTCAGGCCACGAACACCGACGACGCCGAAGGCGAGGTGATCGCATCCTCCGATCTGCGCCCGTCAGACGATGAGATCAAAGCAGCTTTGAGCGGATTTGTCGGCGATATCATGCAAGTGCCGCCACAGTTTTCTGCGGTGAAGGTCGATGGACAGCGCGCCTACAAAAAGGCCCGCGATGGCGAAGAGATGGAGCTTGCGGCTCGCCCGCTCTGGGTCGAGGAACTGCTGCTGATCGAACGGCCTGACGCCGATCATGTCGTGCTGGAAATGACCTGCGGCAAGGGTGGCTATGTTCGTTCCATCGCGCGCGATCTGGGTGAGGCATTGGGGTGCAAGGCCCACGTGAAGTCCCTGCGCCGTATCTGGTCAGGCCCGTTTCAGGCGAGTGATGGCCTGTCGGTCACGCAGATTGATGCCATGGCGCGGACACCCGACCTTGATGCCCATATCCAGCCGCTTGAGGTCGGGCTGGCCGATCTGGCCGAGGTCCGCTGCCTTGCGGAGAGTGTTGCGCGTCTGCGCAATGGCAACCCCGCCTCTGTCATCGCCAGCGATGTGGAGTTCGGCGAAGAGGTCTGGGCGTCTTTTGAGGGCAAGGCGATTGCGGTCGGCATCTACAAGAGTGGCGAATTGCACCCCACGCGTGTCTTTGTCGATCACGGCGCGTGATCACCCGTACCCATATCAAAGACGACGCGCCCTCGACGGCGGTCTATTCCGATTGCGAAAACTACCGCTACGCGTTGACCCGTACTTGGGACCCGAACGGTAGGCGCGTCTTGTTCATCATGCTGAACCCTTCCAAGGCGACCGAGGTCCAGAACGACCCGACGGTCGAGCGTTGTGAACGTCGCGCACGGGCACTGGGCTTTGGCGCATTCCGCGTGACCAACATCTTCGCGTGGCGCGAGACGGACCCTCACAAAATGCGCAAGGTCGCTGACCCTGTTGGACCGGAAAACGATGATCAGATCATGGACGGTTTGGAATGGGCCGATCAGGTCATCGCGGCATGGGGCACGCATGGTGCGCATCTGGGGCGGGGTCCTGCACTGGAAAACACCCTTCGGCAGGCCGGCAAGCCGCTTTACACGCTTGGATTGAGTAAGCACGGACATCCCAAACACCCCCTCTTCATCAGCTACAGCCAGAAACCGCTTCTTTGGCCCGAGACCCCAAATGAGCCGTTAACCATCTGATAAGATTTGCGGCGATGCTTGGGTGCACACCTGCTAGATTTTCGCCCAAGGGTCGGGGGCGACTCGAAACTCACAGGTGGTGTTATGCTTACAATCCTCGGTTTGATGGGGGCCGCTGTTGCGACCTTCTTGCTGATTGATACAGAGGACGAAGCAGGTGAAGTGCCGCCTCTTGAAGAGGGCACAGCTCATACGCCTGAGATCCTTGTGATCCCGCTCGACAAGATTCTCGCATCGCATGACGACGACATCGTGGTTTTTTCCGGCGATGCCGATGACACTGTGATTACCGGTGGCGGCGACGACCATCTGGAAGGTGAGGAAGGTGACGATCATCTGATCGCTGGCGCTGGCCATGACACGCTCGAAGGCGGGCGCGGTGATGACATTCTGGAAGGCGGCGCAGGAGATGACGCGCTGAATGGGCATCTTGGGGATGACGTTCTGTTGGGTGGAACAGGCGATGATGCGCTCAATGGCGGAGACGGCGCAGACTACCTCGATGGCGGTAAAGGTGACGACTGGCTCCTGGGGTCTTTTGGTAGCGACGCTCTTGTGGGTGGCGGTGGTGCTGACACGCTGCATGGCGGGATGGGCGACGACACGGTCTTTGATCGTGGTGATGCTGAACGCGACTATTTGAACGGCGGCGAAGGGGACGACACGCTGAAAGGGGACAAGGGCGACGTGCTGAACGGTGGCATGGGCTCAGACGTCTTTTCTTTGATGGACACTGCAAAAGTAACAGTCGAAGACTTTGATCCAGCAAAGGACACAATTGAGGTCGCCTATCATGGCGAAGCACCCACCCTTCTCGCCCATCAGACAGAGGAGGGACTTTGCCTGCTCGCCGATGGCGAGGTGATCGCGATTTTCAAAAACCTCGATACCCTCGACCTTGATCAGGTGAGGCTTATCGCCGCCTAAGAAACCCCTTTCCTTTTTGACCGATTCCCCCTAAACGCACGCATCCGCGCAGGGAATCCCTTGCCGGACCCTCCACGGGCCTTTCTGGACGACATCCCGGATTGCGCCATCAACCTTTAGAAACAAGGAGACCCCGATGTCGATTACTGCTGAAGAAAAAGCCCGCATCCTGAAGGAATTTGCGACCAAGGAAGGCGACACCGGTTCGCCAGAGGTTCAGGTCGCGATCCTGTCCAGCCGCATCGCAACGCTGACAGAGCACTTCAAGACGCACAAGAAAGACAACCACGGCCGCCGTGGTCTGCTCAAGATGGTTGCCCAGCGCCGCAAGCTGCTGGACTACACCAAGTCCAAAGATGAAGAGCGCTATAAGGCACTCATCGAAAAACTGGGCCTGCGCCGCTAAAAGCAAGTCGATTTAGTTTCAGAAACGCCCGCCAAATTGGTGGGCGTTTTTCGTTGCACCGGTTGCGTGGGCGACGCCACGTCCTGCTGGCATCAGCAGTTTGCGCGGCCCTAGTGTGTTGCATGTAAACGTTGCAAACGAAGTGGAAGCGGTCATGCAAGTTACAAGAACAGCAAAGGTTCTTGGAAGCACTATCCTCATTGTGGTGATCGCTGCAGCGCTCTACTTGCGGTTCCTTTCACCTGATCTCCTCAGGGTCGCGACGAACTATTCGGCGAAGATTGTGTGCTCAAGCGTTTTCATTTCGGGGCGTGACGCTGACGACGTTCTCAAAATTGATGTTCAGGCACCGGGCCACCCAATTTTGCGCTATGTGACTGTCGACGTTGACCAAGAAGAAAACACTGTATCTGCGCAGATGTTTGGATTTGCAGCGCCGGCGGTCGCGCAACACCGCACGGGCCTTGGCTGCACCAACAGGCATCACGTGGCCCTCAGCGACGCCACAGTACCAGCAATGCAATCGTCGGGATCGGGGATCTGGCCTGAGGGTCAGGAGGTTGTGCCACGACAAAACCCCGAAATCGAAAGTGTGCTTTCTGACGAAGATCTGCTGGGCCAAGGCTATCGGGCGGTCGTGATCGTCCAAAACGGCCGTATTATCGGCGAGACTTATGCAGACGGCTTTTCCGCTCAAACGCCGTTGCTGGGCTGGTCCATGACGAAAACGGTGACGGCAGCCCTGATCGGCACTTTGATCCAATCTGGGGAGTTGTCGTTGGACGATGACCTGACTGAGGTCTTCAACAATTGGCAAGAAGACAATCGTGCTGAGATCACCGTGTCTGACATGCTTGCGATGACAAGCGGGCTTACATGGAACGAGGGCTACGGCAGCGTGTCGGATGTCACACGGATGTTGTATCTCACAGATGACATGGCCGAGTTTGCTGCCACTAACCCCACTGAAGCCGCGCCAAACAGTTTTTTCAATTATTCGTCTGGTACTTCAACGATGCTGTCTCGCGTATGGCAGGACAAACTGGGCGAGGCTGCGCTTCTCTATCCGCAAACGATACTGTTCGCCCCGCTGGGAATGACATCAGCAACGCTAGAAACCGATGCATCGGACACCTTCGTCGGATCAAGCTACATGTATGCAACAGCCAGAGACTGGGCGCGCTTTGGTCTGTTCTTGCTGCAGGATGGCGTCTGGGACGGGCAAAGGATTTTGCCCGAAGGCTACGTCGATTGGATGTTTGAGCCGGTCGAAACTTCGGAAGGTCTATACGCGCGCGGGCATCTTTGGCGCGAAGCCTCCGGCGATCGTCCCCCGTTTGAAGACGCCGTCTGGCTGCGGGGCCACGATGGGCAGTCGATGGCGATATTCCCGTCGAGAGACCTCGTGATCGTGCGCCTCGGTTTAACGCCGTCCCGCGTCGGATACTCGTCGCTCCCGCTGGCAAAGGCCGTGATTTCCGCGCTTGGCGATACCTAGACACCGCAGCGCAATTGCCAGCGACTGCACGCGATGAACTATCACTTTTCAAATTGCATAATCTGCGTTATGGCCCGCGCATCTTGAAAGAAGCGGCGCCCGCATCCCAGCGCCTAAGCAAGATACCGGGATGAGGGGGAATACGCCCCCTACGCAAAAGGCCAACCGTGGCCAACTAGGAAAACATAATGTTCAACGAAGTGAAAAAATCAATTCAGTGGGGCGAGGACAAGCTGACACTGGAAACAGGCAAGGTTGCGCGTCAGGCAGACGGCACCGTGATTGCCACCCTTGGTGAAACCTCTGTCATGGCAAACGTGACATTCGCCAAGCAACAAAAGCCGGGGCAGGATTTCTTTCCGCTAACCGTGCACTACCAAGAGAAATACTATGCTGCCGGTAAAGTACCCGGTGGCTTCTTCAAGCGCGAAGCACGTCCAACCGAAAAAGAGACGCTGACTGCGCGCTTGATCGACCGTCCAATCCGTCCGCTTTTCGTGCCTGGCTTCAAAAACGAAGTTCTGGTCATGTGCACGGTGCTGAGCCACGACATGGTCAACGATCCTGACATGGTCGCGATGATTGCGGCCTCCGCTGCGCTGACAATCTCTGGCGCACCATTTATGGGTCCGATTGCAGCCTGCCGCGTTGGTTTCGAGGATGGCGAATACATCCTGAACCCTGAAATCGACGACATGCACAATCTGCGCATGAACCCAGAGCAACGTCTGGACCTTGTTGTCGCCGGCACAAAAGACGCCGTGATGATGGTGGAGTCGGAAGCCTACGAACTGACTGAGGACGAAATGCTGGGTGCGGTGACATTCGCCCACGAGCAGATCCAGCCTGTCATCGACCTGATCATCGATCTGGCCGAAGAAGCCGCGAAAGAGCCGTTCCAGTTCGAAGCACCCGACTATTCCGACCTCTATGAGGCCGTGAAAGCCGCTGGTGAAGACAAAATGCGCGCCGCTTATGCGATCACCGACAAGCAGGAACGCACAACCACCGTTGCTGCCGTCAAGGCCGAGATCATCGAAGGTCTGACCGAAGAACAGCAGGAAGATGCGAACCTCGGCCCCGCGCTGAAAAAGCTGGAATCCTCTGTTCTGCGTGGCGATGTGGTCAAAAACGGCCGCCGTATCGACGGCCGTGCACTGGATGAGATCCGTCCGATCGTATCCGAGACCGGCATCCTGCCACGGACCCACGGTTCGGCCCTGTTCACACGCGGCGAGACCCAAGGTCTGGTTGTGACCACATTGGGCACCGGCGACGACGAGCAGATGATCGACGCGCTGACCGGCATGTATAAGGCCAACTTCATGCTGCACTACAACTTCCCGCCATATTCGGTTGGTGAAGTTGGCCGCGTGGGTTCGCCCGGTCGTCGTGAAATCGGTCACGGCAAGCTGGCATGGCGTGCGCTGCAGGCTGTTCTGCCTGCGCCAACCGACTTCCCCTACACCATCCGCGTGGTCTCCGAGATCACCGAATCCAACGGCTCAAGCTCGATGGCTTCTGTCTGCGGCGGCTCGCTGTCGATGATGGACGCCGGTGTGCCTCTGAAAGCACCGGTTGCAGGTGTGGCCATGGGTCTGGTGATGGAAGAAGACGGCTCTTACGCTGTTCTGTCCGACATTCTGGGTGACGAAGATCACCTGGGCGACATGGACTTCAAAGTGGCCGGTACCGAAAACGGTATCACCTCGCTGCAGATGGACATCAAGATCGCAGGCATTACGCCAGAGATCATGAAGAAAGCTCTGGAACAGGCGAAAGCCGGCCGTTTGCATATCCTGAACGAGATGGGCAAAGCCCTGACAGGCGCAAACGAATTCAGCGTCCACGCGCCCAAGATCGAAACAATGCAGATCCCAACCGACAAGATCCGTGAAGTGATCGGTTCGGGCGGTAAGGTCATCCGTGAGATCGTGGAAACATCCGGTGCCAAGGTCGATATCAACGACGACGGCGTAATCAAGCTGGCCTCGAACGACGCCGAAGCGATCAAGAAGGCCTATGACATGATCCACTCGATCGTGGCAGAGCCGGAAGAAGGCGTGATTTATAAAGGGACGGTCGTGAAGGTCGTAGACTTTGGTGCCTTCGTGAACTTCTTTGGTAAGCGTGACGGTCTGGTCCATGTGTCCCAGATTGAGAACCGCCGCCTGAACCACCCTTCGGATGTTCTGAAGGAAGGTCAGGAAGTCTACGTCAAGCTCTTGGGGTTCGATGATCGCGGCAAAGTCCGTCTGGCCATGAAAATGGTCGATCAGGAGTCAGGCGAAGAAATCAAGAAAGAGGAAGCGTCCGAGTAAGACGCCCCCGCATTTCCCAAAAAACTGGGCCCGTCAGCATCGCTGGCGGGCCCTTTTTCTTTTCCGGTGCTGAAGGTCAGTCCTTCAGCTTGGTCTTCCGCAGGTATGGCAGCACGGTCTCGAAATCGCCAAACTTCTCCTTCGCATCCGCGTCGCTGACGGTTGCCGGGATGATCACATCATCACCGACATTCCAGTTTGCCGGTGTCGCCACCCCGCGGCCAGTCGATGTCTGCAGCCCATCCAGCGCCCGCAGTACTTCGGCAAAATTGCGGCCCACGGTCATCGGATAGGTCATCGACAGCTTCAACTGCTTGTCCGGCCCGATGATGAAGACCGAGCGCACGGTGGCACTATCGGCAGGCGTGCGGCCATCGGGCAGATAGGCCTCTGCAGGCAACATGTCGAAAGCTTTGGACACCTCAAGACCCGCATCCGCGATGATCGGGAAACCGGCAGGCGCGCCGCCGACAGTTTCAATATCCGCTTTCCACTTCTTATGATCCTCAACGCCGTCGACACTGACACCGATCACCTTGGTCCCGCGCTTTGCCCATTCATCGGCAAGCTGGGCCACAGCACCGAATTCGGTCGTGCAGACAGGTGTGAAATCCTTGGGGTGGGAAAACAGAATTGCCCAATCATCGCCGATCCACTCGTGCAGGGAAAACGTGCCCTGATCGGTCTCTACGGTCAGATCGGGGATTGTGTCGTTGATACGCAGTGACATCTCATGTCCTCTCTTGTTTTGCTCTTGCCGTAATATAAGTCGATGTGACACTCATCGCTATGAACAGCCGTTCTGAAATGACGGCGCGAGCCGGAACAGGCTGACTTAATCAGGGAGACGAAGCATGATCGAGAAACGGGACTTCTACATCAACGGCGCTTGGGTGCCCCCTGTTGTCGCGCATGACCACAACGTGATTGATCCCTCGACAGAGGATGTCTGCGCCATCATCTCACTCGGCGATCAGGCCGACACAGACGCCGCCGTTGCTGCCGCGACCGCCGCCTTTCCCTCATGGGCCGCCACACCGCCGGAAAAGCGTGCCGACTACGTCAAAGGCATCCTTGCCCAATACGAGGCAAGGGTCGAGGAGATGGCCGAGGCGATCAGCATTGAGATGGGCGCGCCCATCGATATGGCGCGCTCCAGTCAAGCACCTTGCCTGCCATGGCATCTGGAAAACGCGCTCGAGGCATTCAAGGAAATCGAATGGATCCGCCCGCTTGGCCCACATGCACCAAACGACCGGATCGCAATGGAGCCGATCGGCGTGGTCGGTCTGATCACTCCTTGGAATTGGCCGATGAATCAGGTGACGCTCAAGGTGATACCTGCACTATTGGCGGGCTGCACGATGGTTCTGAAACCATCGGAAGAGGCGCCCCTGTCATCACTGCTCTTTGCTGAGTTTGTGCATGACGCTGGCGTACCTGCAGGCGTCTTCAACCTTGTCAACGGTGACGGCCCCGGCGTCGGCAATCAGCTGTCCACGCATCCTGATGTCGCAATGATCAGCTTCACTGGCTCAACACGTGCGGGCAAAGCAATCTCAGCCGCTGCCGCTGAAACCCTGAAGCGCGTCACGCTGGAGTTGGGCGGTAAAGGTGCCAACGTGATTTTTGCAGATGCCGATGAGAAGGCCGTCAAGCGCGGTGTGCTGCATTGCATGCAGAACTCGGGTCAGTCCTGCAACGCGCCGACCCGCATGCTGGTGGAGCGTTCGATTTACGATGAAACGGTTGAGAAAGCCGCCGAGATTGCCAAGAACGTCAAAGTCGGCCCTGCTTCAGAGCCGGGCCGTCATATCGGCCCCGTCGTGAACAAGACCCAGTGGACCAAAATCCAGGAAATGATTGAAGTCGGCATCAACGAAGGCGCACGCCTCGTCGCCGGTGGCCCCGGTTTGCCTGAGGGGATGAACAAAGGTTACTACGTGCGCCCCACCGTCTTTGCTGATGTCAGCAACGATATGCGCATCGCGCAGGAAGAAATCTTTGGTCCGGTTCTGTCGATCATTCCGTTTGAGGACGAAGCCGATGCCATCAAAATTGCCAATGACACGCCTTATGGCCTGACCAACTATGTCCAGACACAGGACGGTCCGCGCCGGAACCGCATGGCGCTGGCGCTCAAGGCAGGCATGATCGAGATGAACGGCAAGGACCGCGGTGCCGGCTCGCCTTTCGGCGGCATGAAGATGTCAGGCCGCGCCCGCGAAGGTGGGGTCTGGGGCATCGAAGAGTTCCTTGAGGTCAAAGCTATATCAGACTGGGCAGCAGAATAGCCCCATGTGCACAGGCGCACCAAATGGGTGCGTCTGTGGCGGTTTAGTGCAGTCGCGAAAATGATATCTATCCTATCAAAGAAATAGGAGAGCGATATGCTGAACCAAATCAAAGGCCTTCATCACGTCACATCGCTGGCCAGTGACGCCCGCAACAACAATGTGTTTTTCACCAACGTACTCGGTCTACGCCGGGTCAAGAAAACCGTAAATTTCGACGCACCCGACGTCTATCACCTTTACTATGGTGACGAGGTCGGCTCGCCAGGCACTGTCATGACCTACTTTCCCTTCCCCCGCGCCGGCCGCGGTGCCAAGGGCGTTGGCGAGGTCGGACGTACCGCGTTCAGCATCCCAACAGGCACATCACAGGCCTGGCTGGATCGACTTGCCACGTTTGAGGTCGACGGGATCGCGCAGGATGAACGCTTCGGCGAAAAGCGTGTCTTGTTTGATGGACCGGATGGCGATCAGTTTGCATTGGTCGAAAGCGATGATGATCGCACACCTTGGACAGGCAACGGCGTGAGCAAGGAAATCGGCATCCGCGGGTTTCACTCGACAGACATGCGTCTCAAAGATAGTGGTGCCAGCGCCGAGTTGTTGACGTTCATGGGATACGAGAAACTCGATACCAAAGACAATGTCACCCGCTTCGTTATGCCAGACGGCAACGATGCCAAAACGATCGATATCGAGGAGCTTCCAGGCGCTGGCTTTGCCGCCCAAGGCGCAGGCTCGGTGCATCATATTGCCTTTGCAGTTGAAAACCGCGCACGTCAGTTGGAAGTCCGTGAAGCGCTGCTCGACACGGGCTATCAGGTGACACCCGTCATCGACCGTGACTACTTCTATGCGATCTACTTCCGCACCCCCGGCGGTGTACTGTTCGAAGTGGCAACAAACGAACCGGGCTTTGACCGCGACGAGGACACCGCGCATCTGGGCGAGGCGCTGAAGCTGCCCAGCCAGCATGAGCACCTGCGCGCCAAGCTGGAAAGCTACCTTCAGCCGCTGGAGGGGTAAGATGTCCTATGTGGCAAAACGCACGAAAGGAACAGCGGGTGCACCGCTGTTCCTGACCTTCCACGGGACCGGCGGAAACGAGAGCCAGTTCCACGCCTTCGCGGAAAGCCTTGTGCCGGGCGCGCATGTCACCTCGGCGCGCGGTGACGTGTCAGAACATGGCGCGCTCCGCTATTTCAAGCGGACAGGCGAAGGCGTCTATGACATGGATGACCTTGCCATGCGCACCGAAGCAATGGCGGACTTCATTCGTGCCGAAAGGAAGGATGCAGGCGCGACCCGAGTGATCGGTTTGGGCTATTCGAACGGTGCAAACATCCTCGCAGCGGTTGCGTTGTCATATCCTGATCTGGTTGATGATCTGGTCATGATGCACCCTCTGATCCCGTGGTCACCGTCGCCCCAGGCGGGGCTCAAAGACCGCCGCGTCCTGATCACTGCAGGCGAGCGCGATCCGATTTGCCCTGCGCCACTGACAAAGGCGCTTGAGGACTACTTGATCAGTCAAGGGGCGCAGGTGTCGACACACTGGCATCCTGGCGGGCATGAAATCGTTGACAGCGAAATCGGCGCGATCCAGACCTTCCTCTCCTGAGCCGCATCATTTTGCAAAAAATACTCCCGCCGGAGGCATCCGACAGATGCCTCCGGCGTTTTGTTTCATCAGAAGGGTGCCTTTGCCGTCACCCGCATCCCCTGCCCGCCATCGGGGTGACGGAACTGGAGTGTCTCAGAATGAAGCATCAGACGAGGATGGTCGCGTGCCGCACCGGTGGCATAGAACGGGTCGCCCAATATCGGATGCCCAAGTGCCAGCATATGCACGCGTAGCTGATGTGACCGTCCGGTCTTTGGCATCAACCGCACGCGGGTCTCGCCGCCCTTCGCGCGCACAACGCGCCAATCGGTGACGGCAGGCTTGCCATTCTCACGGTCCACCATCTGCTTGGGCCGATTCGGCCAGTCTACGATCAGAGGTAGGTCCACCGTTCCGGTCCTTTCCGCAATCTCGCCCCAGACGCGGGCGACGTAGGTTTTCTTTGTCTGACGTTTTTCGAATTGCAGCCCCAGATGCCGCTGCGCATGAGGGGTCAGCGCAAAGATCATCACGCCAGACGTGTCGCGGTCCAGTCGGTGCACCAAAAGGGCTGTCGGAAACGCAACCTGCACACGCGCCATTAGGCAGTCGGCCAGATGCGGGCCTTTGCCAGGGACTGACAGCAGTCCAGAGGGCTTATCGACCAAGAGCACCTCATGGTCTTCGTGGAGAAGACTCAGTGGCTCTTGTGGCGGAGTGTAATCGTCGCTCACCCGTAGACCCGCTCGCCGAAAATGGCAGAACCCACACGGATATGTGTCGCCCCGAGCCCAATCGCGCGTTCAAAGTCGCCGCTCATCCCCATGGACAACCCCTCTAAGCCGTTGCGCGCGGCAATCTTGGCGAGCAGCGCAAAGTGAAGGCTTGGTTCCTCGTCTACAGGAGGAATACACATCAAACCTCGCAAGGGAAGATCAAGCGCGCGGACTTCAGAGATAAAGGCATCCGCCTCGGCGGGCAGAACGCCCGATTTCTGCGGCTCCTCTCCTGTATTCACCTGAACGAAGAGGTCGGGACAATGCCCAAGGTCTTGCGCATGGCGTGCAATTGCTTTGGCGAGTTTAGGACGGTCGACCGTGTGAATCGCGTCGGCCAATTGCATTGCCTGTTTCACCTTGTTGGTCTGCAGAGGCCCGATCAGATGCAAAGTGATTCCATCGTATTGCTCACGAAAGTCCGGCCACTTGCCAGCAGCCTCCTGAACCTTGTTCTCACCAAAGATTCGGTGCCCTTCTTCAAGGACGGCCGCGACTCGCTCGTTTGGCTGGACTTTCGAAACAGCAATCAAGCTGACATCTGCCGGATTTCGACCCGCGCCTTCACAGACTGCGTTGATTTTGGCCTGAATTTCGCCAAGCGACATAGAAGGTACCTCGAAATAAGGGCTCACACTGTGTTGCAGGCTGAAATAGGGCGATTTTCAAGCAAAGTCATGGGAGAAAGTTTGTGTGTCCTTAGTGCATCATTTTTCCGGAAGCGCTTTGGAGACGGGCTAATTCACTTGAGACTTTCGTCCGATAGGCGCAGTTACACCGCAATGCTAGGACAACTGGCATTCTTGGGAATGCATAACCACGAGGGAAAATATCGATGAAAAGCATCCTTCTTACAACAACAGCTATCGTCGCTTTCGCAGGCGCAGCTGCTGCTGACGGCCACGCAGGCATCAGCTTCTCCGGCTCCGCTACTCTGGGCTACAACACTTCCGATGAAGGTCCAGCTGGCGATAACGACGGCTTCTACGGTGACATGGAACTCGACGTATCCATGGTTGCAGCTCTGGACAACGGCATCACAGTCACAGCGACTGCTGATGTTGACGATCTGGACGTCGAAGACGCTGGCTACAACGGCGTAACTTTGGAAATCGCTTCCGAAATGGCGTCTTTGACATTCGGCGACACAAACTCTTCGGCTGACACTCACTGGTCCGGCGTTGACGGCGACTCAGTTGGTGATTTCCGCGGTACAACTGAGCACCTCGACAACTTTGACGCAGTTCTTCGCGGCGAAGCAACATTCGGCGGCGTCACAGGGTCGGTCTCTTACGGCGTAAACACTCAATCTGGCGACGACTCGCTCAATGCTCTGCAGGTTGCTGCTGTAGCTGACGTTGCAGGCTTCACAGTCATTGGTGCGTACGAAGAAGCTATCGACGAAACAGTTGAAGATTTCGCTGAGCAGTTCGGTGTATCTGTCTCCGGTGCAGTTGCTGGTTTCGATGTGACAGCTGCTTACTTGTCGCAGGACTTCGACGACACAACATCTTTGGGCGTCAGCGTATCTGCACCGTTCGGACCAGTTACAGTTGGTGGCTACTACTCGATGAACGAGTCTGACAACGCCGCTCGTGCACTCGACCAGTATGGCCTTGATGTATCATATGTTGACGGCCCTATTTCGGTTTCCGCCGAAATCGACATGGTTGAAGACGCAGACGATGCAGGTTGGTCGGTCGACGCGAATTATGACACAGGTCTGGGCGCAATCATCCACGCCGGTGTGAACAACAGCGTTCTAGACGATGAGCTCGACTACTACGTGGCTGGTACATATGACCTGGGTGGCGGCGCTACTCTGCTCGTGTCCTATGCGATCGATGAAGACGGTTCCGAAGGCGACGAGATCGGCGAAGACGAACTGCAGAACGGTACAACTGTAGAAGTATCCTTCTCCTTCTAATCGAAGCTGAAGTCACAAAGTTTGAGCGGTCCTTCGGGGCCGCTCTTTCTTTTTGTGCAGGTCGATTTCAAAGCGGCAGACTATAGCCATCCCTGACCCGCACCATTATGACTATCGCCGGACGAGGCCATCCTGTTTGAGAATTCGGAAAGACCGCTGACATGACCACATATTCGCCAGCTAAAATCGAGGCAAAATGGCAGGAGGCTTGGGCTGAAGCCCAGACTTTCAAGGCGACGCGCAGTGCCGATAAGCCCAAGTACTACGTGCTGGAAATGTTCCCCTACCCTTCGGGCCGGATCCACATGGGCCATGTGCGCAACTATACAATGGGTGACGTGATTGCGCGCTATAAGCTGGCGACGGGACACAACATTCTTCACCCCATGGGATGGGACGCCTTCGGGATGCCCGCTGAAAACGCCGCAATGGCCTCAGGCGGTCACCCCAAGGACTGGACCTACCAGAATATTGCCGACATGCGCGCGCAAATGAAACCTCTTGGCCTGTCGATTGACTGGTCGCGCGAGTTCGCGACCTGTGATCCTGAATACTACGGTCAGCAGCAGGCCTTGTTCATCGACTTTCTGGAAAAGGGCCTGATCTACCGCAAGAAGGCTGTCGTGAACTGGGACCCGGTCGATATGACCGTGCTGGCAAACGAGCAGGTGATTGACGGCAAGGGCTGGCGCTCTGGTGCCGAGGTTGAACGCCGCGAGTTGGTGCAGTGGTTCTTCAAGATCAGTGATTATTCCGAAGAACTGCTCGACGCCATTGACGGGTTGGACAACTGGCCTGCGAAGGTCAAGCTGATGCAAGCAAACTGGATCGGCAAATCGCGCGGGCTGCAGTTCAGCTTTCACCGCACCGATGGCGGTGAAATCGAAGTTTATACAACTCGCCCAGACACGCTGATGGGAGCATCCTTTGTCGGTATCTCGCCCGACCATCCGTTAGCCAAGGAACTGGAAGCCAAAGACGAAAAGGTTGCGGCATTCTGCGCCCAATGCCGTAAGGGCGGCACCACCGCAGAGGCAATCGAGAAGGCTGAGAAGCTGGGCTTTGATACCGGCCTGACCGTCAAACATCCGCTGGCGGGCCAGCCTGACCTGCCCGTCTATATCGCGAACTTCATTCTGATGGATTACGGCACAGGCGCAATCTTCGGTTGCCCAGCGCACGACCAGCGAGACCTTGATTTCGCGCGCAAGTATGGTTTGCCCGTGATCAGCACGTTTGCGCCCGCAAATGACGAAGGCATCACAATGCCCGAGGACGGGGGCGACGCCTATGTGCCGCCAAAGTCCGAAACGGTTATCTATATCCGTGGCTTTGCCGGCGAAACAGAGCAGACCGGAGACGATGGTATTGCCGCAGCCATCGCTTTTGCTGAAGAGAACGGTTTTGGTGAAGGCGTAACCAAGTATCGCTTGCGTGACTGGGGACTGAGCCGTCAGCGCTATTGGGGCTGCCCGATCCCGGTTGTGCACTGCGACGACTGCGGCGTGGTGCCTGAGAAGAAAGAGAACCTGCCCATCGAACTGCCCTATGACGTGTCATTCGACACCCCGGGCAACCCGTTGGACCGTCACCCAACATGGCGGGACTGTGCCTGCCCGTCCTGCGGCAAGCCTGCCAAGCGTGAGACCGATACGATGGACACATTCGTGGATTCGTCATGGTATTTTGCGCGCTTCACCGCCCCCAATGCCGAGACGCCGACCAGTATGGAAGATGCCCAGTACTGGATGAACGTCGACCAGTACATTGGCGGCATCGAGCATGCGATCCTGCACCTGCTTTACAGCCGCTTTTTTGCCCGCGCGATGCACATGACAGGCCACCTGCCCGCCAGCGCCTCAGAACCATTTGATGCGCTGTTTACGCAAGGCATGGTCACGCATGAAATCTATCAGACTCGCGACGACAAAGGCCGACCCGTCTACCACTTGCCGGAGGATGTCACTGACGGAAAGCTGGCAGATGGAACCGCCGTAGAGATCATTCCTTCGGCCAAAATGTCGAAGTCGAAGAAGAACGTGGTCGATCCTGACGACATTCTGGACAAATACGGTGCCGACACCGCGCGTTGGTTTGTTTTGTCCGACAGCCCGCCGGAACGCGATGTGGAGTGGACCGCCGCAGGTGCAGAAGCGACATTCAAGCATCTCAACCGCGTCTGGAACCTCTGCGACCGTATCAGCCAGATGGATGACAGCGCAGGAGAAGGTGACGAAGACTTGCTGCGTGCCATGCACAAGACAATCAACGATGTCACCTTGGCGATCGAGACTTTCGGGTTCAACGCAGCAATCGCAAAGCTCTACGCCTTTACGGCGACCTTGCAGAAATCTAAAGCTTCAAAAGCTGCCAAACGCGAAGGGATCATGACGCTGGCACAGCTGATGTCGCCGATGACACCGCATTTGTCAGAGGACATCTGGGCGCATCAGGGCGGCGAAGGACTGATCGCAAATGCGCCTTGGCCGGTCGCCGATGAGGCTATGTTGGTGGAAGATACCATCACCATGCCTGTCCAGATCAACGGTAAACGTCGCGCCGAAATTCAGGTCGCCGCAGATGCCCGTAAAGATGCAGTCGAAGAAATCGTGCTCGGACTTGATGTGGTTCAGAGTGCGCTTTCCGGAAGCGCCCCGAAGAAACTGATCGTTGTACCCGGACGGATTGTGAACATTGTCATCTGACCGCCACGCACGTCGCTTTTTCCTGGCAGGGCTTCTTGCCCTGGCGGGATGCGGTTTTGTGCCGGTCTATCAAGAGAACAGTGATCTCCGCGGCGCCTTCGTGTTCGAGAGCGATCCGTCAGTCCTGGGGTATCATATCAGCGCGCGCCTTGAAGAGCGGCTCGGCCGGACCGTGGTGCCGCAATACTTAGTGAAAGTCACGGCAGACAGCTCTGAACGTGCGGCTGCGATTACGGCTGAGGGTGATACAGCGCGGCTTAACATCGTCGGCGCGGCACGTTGGGTCATGTTTGATCTCTCAAATGACCGTCAGATTGATAACGGGCAAGTCGAGGCATTCACGTCCTACTCTGCGACTGGTTCGACCGTTGCGACCCAAACCACCCGAGACGACGCGCGTGAACGTCTGGCGACAATCCTTGCCGATATGATCACGACGCAGGTTCTTGCGCGGGCAAGCGAACTGCCCCGATGAAGCTGTCAGGACCCGCAGCCAAAGAGTATCTGCGCAAACCTGACGCTGCGCACACAGCCATTCTGATTTTCGGTGCAGACGCGATGCGTGTTGCAGATGCGCGGACACAGTCCATCAAATTTCTTGTTGGACCTCAGGGCGAAGAAGAGATGCGGCTGACACGGATCAATGCCGCCGACCTTAGAAAAGACCCGGCCCTGCTTGATGACGCAATCAAGGCGCAAGGGTTCTTTCCAGGGCATCGCGTCGCCTTCGTCGAGGACGCGACCGATGGTCTAGCCAAGACACTTGAGGCGGCGCTTGCAGATTGGCAGCCGGGCGACGCGCAAGTGATTATCACCGCCGGGCAACTCACCGCGAAGTCTGCGCTGCGAAAGGTCGTGGAAAACCACCGTAATGCTGTTTCAATCGGTCTTTACGATGATCCACCCAGCGGCGCTGACATTGAACTTGCGATCTCCGACGCAGGATTAGAGAGGCCATCTCAGGATGTCATGGATCAGCTTTTGTCGCTGGCCAATTCATTGGAGCCAGGGGACTTCCGGCAGACGCTTGAGAAGATCAGCCTCTACAAATTGAGTGACAACACGCCGTTGACGTTGGAAGACGTGGCCGCATGTGCACCGCAATCTGCTGATGCGGATGTTGACGATATTCTTGATGCCGTGACTGACGGTCAGCCCGATCAACTCGGTCCGCTTTTGCGCAATCTGACGGCACAGGGTGTATTGCCAGTCACACTTTGCATTCAGGCGACCCGGCATTTTCGGCGTCTGCATATGGTCGCATCTGATCCCAACGGTCCCGCGTCAGGTGTCGGACGGTTACGTCCGCCAGTTTTTGGGCCACGACGTGATAAGATCAGCAGACAGGCCGGGCGCTGGGGAAGAGATCGACTGGAAAGGGCTTTGACCGCACTGACAGACTTGGACTTGCAACTCAGATCGGCTCAAAGCGCTCCTCCAGCCGCATTGGCAGAGCGCACCTTCATTCGCCTGGCGATGATCGCAAGGCAGTAGGCCCTGTCACCCGATTTCGGCTAGAACGCGTCGATCTGAAGGTAACCTGCGTCAGGGGAGACGGCCTGCAAACTACGCAAGATGCGACCAGACTGATTGAGCCAGTAGACGTTAGTGAGAGACAGCCCATCGCTTGTACACCGCTCCTCGACGCGCGTGGTCGAGAGGCGTGCGCCCAGCCTGGTGATTTCGTCGCTTCCTTTTGCCTCAACACGGCATTGCAGAACGACGGACTGGATTTGGTCCTGATCAGATAGAAAATCATGGGTTCTGACATGATTGCCGCGACCGTTACGTAACGAGGCCAAGGTCGCTGATGCATCGGACCCCATTAGATCGCGTGGAAGGCCGCGCGTCGCCACGACGACCCCTTGATCCAATGTCACACTAATGCCTGTGCCACCGGCCCAGGTCACTCGCCCGTTGTTGTCGGCAGCCGCAACCATCGTGTCGGCTACCCCCAGATCACGCACATTCACGCGAACGTATCGGCCGGGGTTGGCCAGTATTTCTTCGGCGCTGACTTGCAAACCAGTTCTTGAGGTTGCGTCATCTTGTGTCATCCCCAGCATCATGCCAGTCACCCTTGAGATGACCGATGAACCTTGTGGGTCGCTGCAGGCACTAAGAAGAGTCAGGGCTGCTGCTGTGATGGCCGCTACGGTCAGTCTCATCGCCAGAACCTCCCCCAAGTATCACTCAGGTCAGCTTGATGCGCGCCTCGCACGACGCTGTAGAGACGATCGCCAATCTCCAGCCTTGCGCCGCCATCTCCGGTCCGTGTCCCTAAAGTTGCACTGTAAGTTTCGCGGGTCGCGCGCCCGGTCAGAAAATCCTGTGGCAAGGTAATGGAAATGCCCTTGTTGTAAGACCCGGTTCCAAAATCATCATATGAAACGTCAGTCTGGGTCACGCTGGCGGCAATCCTGATCCCGTTTTCATATTCTCGCGCGACCTCCAGTGTCGCCCCCCAGTCCCCGGCGAGATAGCGGCCCACATCGAGCTGCGTGTGATACCCATTGCCAAAGTCGTAATAGGCGGAGAGATGACCGGTCGTGACCTGATAATCGTAGTCTTCAAAGCCGAGCAACAAATCCGTATCGCGCTGTGCGACGTAGCTAACCTCTGCGCCCAGACCTAAACGGCCATTAACCGGTTTCCAAAGCAACTCCGCTGAAACACCGCCAAACATCCTTTCCAGATAACCGACGCTGATGCGGCTGTAGAGGTTTTCGGCAGGTCGCCCAAAATGCGTGAGCGCAAGCCTTTGCAGAACGGGAACGCCATCGTCCCCATAAAAACCCCCGTCAGTGCGCACATTTTGAAGCTCCGGCGTATCGTCCGCCACGGGATCCTCTGCGTCATTTCTCAAAAGGCTCTGTTGGATCGAGCCACTCAGAACCAATTGCGGTGTAATCGCATAACTTGCGTCGAGCGATGCGCCAATGTCGACCGATGCGGTCCCACCGCTTGAGGAGGGAACAATGCGGAAATAGGGCGACAGCCCCCAAACCAATTCCGGATCGGCTGTTCCAATCGTGGTCAGGCCACCTGCGGTTTCCGCATCCTGAAAACTCGCTCTTGCAAGAAGTGTTCGTGCGGCGCCTGCTCTGTTCTCCAGTATCTCAATATCGCGGCGCGACACCCTCACTGCTGACAGGGGTATCCCTTGAGATACCTGCTCCATGAAAAATGTCTCAACCTGCGCGGGCATCACTTGCGTCAGGAGCCGCGCCGCGCGCCCCAGCGCCTGCGCATTGGACCGATAGCGCTCGTTCGAAAAGCGGATACGCGCGGTATCGTCTTCGATATCAATCGCCAAAAGCTGTAGTCCCTCCACTTCGAACGCGGGGGCCAGCGCGGCACCAATCGCAGTTGGGGGTAATTGCACACGAGCGGCTGGACTTCGCTCTGCTGCTGACCTCACTCTGACTGGCACAGGCGCACTTTCGATACCGCTCATGCCGGGGCGCTTGTTGGCGTTCAGGAAGAAGGATCCGGAAATCGCAAAGGCATCCCTGTTGAGCGCCGCAGCCGTGAACTGCATACCGTCACGGGGGCGGTAAGTAAGGCCAAAGCTGTACGGGCTTTCCGCATCTATCGCCGGGCTGTTGGCTGACTCTGGGTATGCCAATGAGGAATACTCTGCCACAAGACCCCAACGGTCGTTCCACTGATACTCGACACCGCCAAAGAATGCAGCATCTCCCGCGAACCAGAAATCATTCGCGAGTTGGCCGTCACTTTCGCTCACGTCAAATGCAGGGCGGATCGCGCGTGCCGAGATCGGGTTTTCAAATCCGTCACGCGTCCCCATCGCGCCCCATCCCACGCCCGCAGAAACCCGCAGGCCATCACCGATAGATTTTGTTGCGACGATGTATTCCGACTGTAGTTTCCCCGGCGTCAGAAAGTCGCGGAGGCCGACTGAAACTTCAGGAAGATAGGCGCTCTCTTCGACGAGTTTGATATGAAGGTCGAAGCCCCGTTCAAATTCATTCCGCAAAATGTCGGTGGCAGTTTCGTCATAGATATCCATCAAAGCGAGACGAAAACTACCGGAAATACGCTCGGTAAGCTGATAGCTCAAAACAGTCTGAAACAATCCGTCCCGATATGAAAGCGACGTCGCGATTGTCCCCTCGGACGGCGTCGAGGCGGTCGGCATCTCCAACAACCCGGGCGTTCCGTAGAGGCCAAAGGTCGGCGGAATGTCTTGCGCATTCGTCGGAGAAACCAATGAAACAGCGATCACCGATGCCGATGACAGTACCGAAATGCGCATGATGGCTGCTCCCCAATTATTACAACAAGGGATAACCCGTTGTCAGGTGGTTGGGAATGATGAATACTTTTGCGCAGGTATGTTATTGATTGCTAACGCTGCATTCATTTCTGATGTGGCATGGTTCCAAAATGATCGTTTCGCATTTTTGTAGGTTTATTGTTTTTCCCGATCCGCTGAACTCTTGCGAGTGGCTTCAGCACAGCCTTTCACCCTGGGCGGATCAGCTTGTTTCCCCAGTCGGGCGCGCCAATCACAAAACGCCATTCTTCAGAGGTATGACGCCGAAAGAGGCGGAACGTGCGTTTCACCGGTTGGATTTGGATTTTGGCGCGTACACCAAGATTGGCATTGTTCAGAACCCGTTCCGCCGCATGGCGGACCTTTACGACAGCCTATGCCTTCACGACCCCATCTGGCGTTTGAAACAACGGGCAGGGTTGGAGGTTCCGGATTTCGCGACTTGGCTGCACAGCGGACAACCATTCAGCCGCAGGGTTCTCTCGGGCCTGCAACCCCGGTGGCATCGTTTGGGAGCAATTTCGACTGAACGTTGGGCGTCTGGACGCATTGATGCCTTTGTCCGCGCGGAGTTTGCACAGGAAGACTTGCGACAGGCTTTCCGCCAGATGGGGATTATCCCCGCTGTCGGGTTTGGCGGCCACCAAAAGCAGCACCGCTTTGCAGAGATGCTTCGCTATGATCGCAATACAATGGCCATCATCCATCAGCGGTTCGCCAAGGATTTGCGACTCTATAGTGGTCTGACATCAGAACTGGACATGGCTGCCTAGTGCGAAGCGAGCGGCCGCTTGGCCTGCGCGCCGTCCGGTCGCGAGGCATCCGGTGATCAAGTAGCCTCCCGTTGGGGCCTCCCAGTCCAGCATCTCGCCGGCACAAAAAACACCTGGCCTATCGGTAATCATCAGGTGTCTGTCCAATGCGTTGAACCGAAGGCCGCCTGCGGTTGAAATCGCTTCATCCATTGGTCTTGGGCCGCTGTGAGTCACAGGCAGAGCCTTTATGAGAGAAGTGATGTCATCGGGAAATGGCCGTCCGAATTCCTGCAACAAACCGATGCGGACAGGATCGAGGCGCAGCACCTTCCTGAGATGGTTGGTCAAGCTGGCCTTCCCCCGCGGTTTCTTCATGGCTTTCCGCACGTCAGCTTCTGACCTGTCGGGCAACAGGTCTAGGTACAAGGTCGCACCTTCACGCATCGCGCGCGAAACACTGTAAATACCTCCCCCTTCAAGCCCCCGCTCCGAAATGACGAATTCACCGCGCGATTGGGTGTCCCCTGCTCTCAACGCAACAGATTTGACTGGCAATCCGAAAAAACGCGCCATGTGAGCGGACCAATCGACCTCAAAGCCCATATTGGCCGGCGCGAAATCCGAGACTGAGTGCGGCAGATGTTGAACCCATGCGCCATCCGACCCCAAACGCGCCCAGCTTGCCCCGCCCAGCGCCAAAACAGTGATCTTGGGTTTGCAGGTGATGGTTCCATCCGGGGATTCAAACATCAGGCGCTCGTCGTCCCAACCTTGCCAGCGCCAACGCGTTTTCATTTGAACGCCAAAGCCGTCGAGCCGCGCAAGCCATGCCCTTAGCAAAGGTGATGCCTTCATGACTTTCGGAAAGACCCGTCCGGTAGAACCGACAAACAAACTCTGACCAAGCCCTTCGGCCCACTTCATCACATCGTCCGGTCCAAACTCGGCCAGCGATGCCGATAGTGCCTCGGGCAAATCATCGCCATAGGCCATAAAAAACTGATCGACAGCCTCATGCTTGGTCAGGTTCAAACCGGACTTGCCTGCCATAAGAAACTTTCGACCGACCGATGGCATCGCATCCGCCAGGATCACGCTGACACCAGCTTGTCCCAACATTTCTGCGGCCATCAAACCTGCAGGACCCGCACCGATGACGACTGCATCAGTCACAACTGGACAGGACCCTTCACCTCGATCACGCGATGCGGATAGGGGATCTCGATGTCATTCTCTTTAAGGGCATTCCAAATCAGGAAAAGCACGTCAGAGGCATATTTGTTCGGACCGTCGTCGATCCCGTTGACCCAGAATTCGACACCAAAGTCGATCCCGCTGTCACCGAAACCGCGTAATTCGCAGTCTGGACCCTCCGGTTCTTGCAAGACCCCGGGGTGCTTTGCCACGGCGGCCTCGATGATATCCGGCACGCGATTGATGTCGGTGTCGTAGCTGACAGAGAACGGCACTTCGAGGCGATTGGCCGAACCCGAGTCAGAATAATTGACGACGCGTGTGGTGATGAAATCTTCGTTCGGCACCACGATCCATCGCCCGTCATAGGTTTCCAGAATAGTAGCGCGTGCGAGCATTTTGATGATCGTACCTGCTTCGCCACCATCAAGCTCGACATAATCGCCGACTGTGGCCTGACCTTCGACCATAAGAATGACGCCGGAGATGAAGTTCGAGGCAATCTTCTGTAGGCCGAAGCCCAAGCCGACGCCGACCGCACCACCAATAATCGCGAGCGACGACAGGCTGATGCCCATCACGTTCATGAGAATAAGGAAGGCGATACCAAAAATCGCAACTTCGGAGGCTCGTGTCGCAAGCTGCCTGATCGCAGGACGCATCGGCTGCTGCTCGATATATGCCGACGATTGCGAATTCGACCACTGTCCCAGCCAGAAAAGCAAGCTTCCGGCAACGATACCGCGTACAATCGCAAGTGCAGAAAAGCTGATGTTCCCCAAGTTGACGACCGCCCCATCTAGGGCCGCAACCACAGCATCCAAGAAGCCAACCGCATAGAGAGCCGCCGCGGGTACAAGAATGTAGCGTGCCAAAGTCCGTAAAAACGGGTCTCTGAGGATATCATTGGCCAATGCCCTTGCGGCGAGGAAAAGGAAGATACGTTTACCAAAGGCAATGACCGCACCAGACCCAAAGAGTGATCGCGTGACGGCCTCCCCAATTGCCGTGAAGCCGTAAGCAAGCAGTGGTAAGAGAAGCGGTAGAAATATGAGAATGAAACGCCGTGCCTGTGCGAAGACACTGTTGCTTCCCTCTGCCGGCGTCAGCAGCTTCGTCAGACGCGGCGCCATGATCCGGTTGACGAGGCGGGCAAGTAGATACGCACAGATCAGAAGGGCGAATTGCGACCACGCCGCAGGTGAGATCAACCACTCTTGCGCAGTATTCAACCCGCGTTCGTAGGCTGCCTGTGCCTGCTCAATCAGCGAAACCGAGTCCATGCACGCCCCCTGAAATTTCCTGTGAGATTCTTATTGCCCGCTGTGGGTGGCCACACAAGCTTAGTCGATCATTCGCTTGATTCCGGCGACATGATCCGCCGACGCAGCACAAACATCTGCGCCCAACGCCAAGGCTGTTTCAGTCAACGTGTCCGGTTCCACAATACGATCGACGAGACCCCAATCATACGCTTCATCAGCCGTGACCTTCTGTCCTGCCATCAGGATCAACTTCGCACGCGCTGGCCCAACCAGTGACTTCAGCCTCCGGGGGTCAGATGGCTGCGGCAGAAAACCAAGCTTCATCACAGGATAGAAGAATTTGGCTGTTGGAACGGCGATGCGCACATCGCAGGCAAGCACCATACCGAATGCACCGCCAGCAACCGTCCCGTTGAGGGCCGCGACCGACAACCCCGGCAGCCCTGCGATGGCAGACGACAACCTTTCCCAGACCGGATCGGTTGCCAGTCCAGCACGCGCTGCGTCCAGATCAGCACCTGCGCTGAAAACACGTCCGACACCGGTCAGAATAAAGACCTTAGCTGCCTGAGCAGCTTCGGCTGCGTCAGCCAGATCGTGCAACATCTCTGTTGTCAGAGCACCAGCCTTGTCTGGCCGGTTGATGGTTGCAGTCCAGATGTCGCCGTCTTTGGCAACCTCGATCATATCAGACCGACCCTGCGTCTGATGTCCTCGTCCCTTAGACTTACATCGTCGCCTAGGAACTCGTCAGCGTCCGACGTGCACATCCACAAAAGTGCCTTTGCGGGCCATTCAGGCGGGATATGCACGGACCAATCCAGTTTGCTTACGGGCCCGACGCCAGAGGCTTTGATTTCACGCTGCATCTCTGTTGCGACAGTGCCTGGTGATAACCCGAGAACCCGAACACCTTTGTCGCGGACCTCCTTGTCCCCGGCACGGGTCAGCATGTAGGCCCCTGCCTTTGAGCTACAATAGGCCGACCACCCTTCAACGGGGCCATGTGCGGCGCCACTGGAAATGTTGATAATCGTGCCGCTGCCTTGCGCGATCATGTCAGGCAAAACCGCGTGCATCCCGTACATCACGCCCTTCAAATTGATATCAATGGTCTTGCCCCAATCCTCAAGGTCAGCGTCTTGCATCGGGCCCATGGCTGTCACCACGCCCGCATTGTTGATCAGTACATCCAGACTGCCAAAGGTCTGTATCGTCTTTTCAACCGCCGCATGCACCTCGATATGGCTCGAGACGTCACATGGAATCGCGATAGCCGACTGACCGATCTCTCCTGCGATTGTCGCGATTTTGTCTGTTGAGCGCGCGACGAGCGCTACATTTGCGCCTGCCTCGGCAAAAGCCCGCGCAGCCGCCTCCCCGATCCCGCGGCTTGCGCCGGTGATCAATACAGTTTTCCCACGCAAATCTTCGTTTTTCATACTGCTTCCTTTCGAACGGGGTTGTGGACGTCGTCTTATGAATAGAACATAAACCTCAACCCAGGCATTCTATCCCCGCAAGGCGGGACCGGAAAGATAATAAGGAAGGTATTGTTATGGCGCATTCAAAGACACTGAAGAGCGCGGTCTGCATCGCGGCACTTTTCGCAGGCAACGCCGCAGCCGCAGATGTCACGGCCGCGGAAGTTTGGCAAAATCTGAAGTCGCAGTTTGAGGTCTATGGCGAAGACGGGCTGTCCATCGGCGCTGAAGAAACATCAAGCGGCACTGTGACGGTCCGCGATATCGCCGTCACCTTTGCCGATGAAGAAGTGTCGGTTACGGCAGAGGTCGGCGATATGTTCTTTAATGAACAGGCAGACGGTACTGTCCGCGTCACCATGGAAGAGACTTATCCCATGGTGATCACCGGCGACGATGGTGTCGTGATCACACTCGATGTCGTACAGAACAATTTTGTTCTGGTGGTAAGCGGCACAACTGACGCCATGAATTACGCCGTGTCTGCCGATACCTACGGCATTGCTTTCCGCGATGCGATTGATGGCGGAGTGACATACACCGGCGACGCGAGCTTTATGGCAAATACCGTTACGGGCTCTTACGTCGTCAACGACGGCGAACTGCGGGAGGTTATCTCTGACATCTCCGTTGCGACGGTCGATATCCTTGTAGATTTCCAACTGCCAGGCGGTGAAGGCGAATACGTCACAGGTGCCGCCAAGATCAACGGTTTGTCGTCTCAGGGGGAGGCAACCGTGCCAAGCGAAACGGACTTCGAAAACCCTGACATGATCTTCATGGATGGCTTTGGATTCAACGCAGGCTACACAATCGAAAGTGCCGACTACGTCTTCGACATCAACGCAGAAGGTGATCAGGCTGCAGGGTCGGTCTCGACTGGGCCGGTTTCCCTAAGCGCAGAGATGGACGCACAAACGGTCGCTTATGCCAGCAATACACGCGATATCGCTGTTAGCATGCAGACGAGCGACTTTCCTCTGCCGATTGCACTTTCCGTTGATGAATATGGTGTTGGTTTTCAGATGCCGATTGGTGTCACAGATGAACCGGCACCGTTTGGTTTGCAATTCGATCTCGTCGACCTTGAGATCAGCGAAATGCTTTGGAACATTTTCGATCCGAACGCGGTTCTGCCACGCGATCCGGCCACGCTCCAGATTGCTTTGAACGGAACGGCGCGCGCTTTGATCGATTTCTTGGACCCTGCGAACGCCGATGCAATGGAAAGCACCGAGATTCCGTTCGAACCATATTCGATTTCACTTGATAACCTACGGATTTCTGCAGCAGGTGCCTTGATCACCGGAAGCGGCGCGTTCGATTTTGACAATAGCGATCTGGAGACCTTCGCGCCGATGCCGCGACCTGAAGGCAGCGCGACCATCGAAATCGAGGGTTTGAACGGACTTCTCGATAATCTGGTGACAATGGGTCTGGTGCCGCAAGATCAGATTATGGGACCACGGATGATGATGGGCATGTTTGCCCGCTCAACAGGTGACGACCAGATGGAAATCGAAGTCGAAGTCGCACCAAACGGCCAAGTCAATGTGAATGGAAACCGCGTTCGCTGATTGACCAGCAAAACATGCAAAAAGGGCGCGAGACATTTGCTCGCGCCTTTCGCGTTTCTGGCGTCCGACCTTGCGGCCCGACCCGGGCCACACTAGGTCTTTGCCAAGAAAAGGACGCCAGATGACACAATCACTCTCTGAACTTTCCGCGCAAATCCTCGACGCAGCACGTAAAGCAGGCGCTGATGCTGCCGACGCGATTGCAGTTAATGGAACCTCTCAGTCGATCACTGTTCGCGCGGGTGCATTGGAACATGCCGAACGGTCAGAAGGTGTCGAAATCGGACTTCGCGTGCTTGTCGGTCAACGCCAAGCGTGTGTTTCCGCCTCTGACACAAAGCCTGAAACGCTTGCACAAATGGCGGAGCGTGCCGTGGCCATGGCCAAAGAAGCGCCAGACGATCCCCACGCAGGACTGGCAAGCGCAGATCAGCTTGCCAAAGATACCGCAACGGAGCGGCTTGAACTCTACGATCCAAGTGACGAACCCGACCCTGCGGCGCTGCAAGAAGATGCGCTTCGTGCAGAAGCAGCTGCCTTACGAAACAAAGACGTCAGTCAGGTTCAGTCGGCTTCGGCAGGATATTCCCGCCGCCGGATCCATTTGGCCGCAACGAATGGTTTTTCCGCCGGATATGCACGGTCTGATCGCGGCCTGTCCTGTGTGGCGATCAGCGGTACCGGCACAGGGATGGAACGCGACTATGACTACGATAGCCGCGTCTTTCAGTCTGATCTGCGTGATGCAGAAGAGATCGGCACACGCGCAGCTGCGCGCGCTGCCGAAAGGATGGGCGCCAGACGTCCAAAGACAGGAGCGTATCCGGTCCTGTTCGATGAGCGGATCGCAAACTCCCTGATTGGACATCTGATGCAAGCCACCAACGGCATGATGATTGCTCGCGGGTCAAGCTGGTTGCGCGATGCGATCGGTGAACAGGTCCTTCCTGCCAGCATGTCCATCGTAGAGCAGCCTCACCGTTCGCGTGTCACGGGTTCGCGTCTCTTTGATGCCGAAGGTCTTCCAACAAGTGAACGCGCGATTGTCGAGAACGGCGTGCTCAAAGGGTGGACCCTTGATCTTGCGACCGCACGCAAATTGGGCATGGAAAGCACCGCCAACGCGGCAAGGGGCACCAGCGCACCACCGTCGCCAAGCCTCACAAATGTCACGGTGACAGGGGGTATGAAAACGCGCGACGCGTTGATCCGCGAAATGGGCACTGGCCTCTTGGTCACGTCGATGATTGGCTCAACCATTAATCCCAACACCGGCGACTATTCGCGTGGTGCTGCGGGGTTCTGGGTCGAGAACGGCGAGATCGCCTATCCCGTCAATGAGTGCACGGTTGCAGGCAACCTTCGCAACATGCTGAAAACACTCATACCGGCGAACGATGCGCAACAGCATCTGTCGCGTGTGGTTCCGTCATTGCTGGTCGAGGGATTGACGCTTGCCGGAGAGTGACGTCGCACTCTTGGCGGCGGCGGCACGCGAAGCAGGCCAAATTGCCAAGAGCTATTTCCAGCGCGACCCTGATGTCACCGACAAGCCTGACGGCGCAGGTCCCGTTACCGTCGCCGACCTGGCGGTGAACAGGATGCTGGAAGCGGAGTTGCGCGCCGCGCGCCCCGACTATGGTTGGCTGTCAGAGGAGTCGGAAGATACCGCCGTCAGGTTGGAACAGCAGCGGCTGTTCATCATTGATCCAATCGACGGCACACGGGCGTTCATCAATGGTACCAAGGACTGGGCGCATTCGCTTGCCGTCGTCGAAAACGGCAGACCGATTGCCGCCGCAGTCTACTTGCCGATGCGAGATCTGATGTTCACTGCACAGCTTGGTCAAGGTGCAGAGGTCAACGGATTTGCCATAGAAATTGCCGGACTGGACGCTATTTCTTCGGCGACCCTGCTCGGTGCCAAGCCCAATTTTGACGCGCGTTTCTGGGTCGGTGGCACGCCACCACCAGTAAAAAGGGCGTTTCGATCATCTCTGGCGTACCGCCTTTGCCTTGTCGCAGAGGGCCGTTTTGACGGAATGATCACGCTGCGACCAAGCTGGGAATGGGATATCGCAGCAGGTGCGCTCATCGCCGCCGAAGCAGGTGCAACCGTCAGCGATCAATTCGGCGCGGAGCTGCGCTTCAATAATCGTCATCCACAAGTTCCGGGTGTGATTGTGGGCGCGCAATCGCTCCATTCAGAGTTGATCTCACGCCTTGAGACAGGTCAGACGAAATCATAGACTGCCTTCCAAACTCATAGCCATAAAAGGTTTCACAATGACACAGCGGCTTCACCTCGTTTTTGGTGGCGAACTCATCGATCCAAGCAAGAACGCATTCAAGGATGTTGACGCGATCGACATTGTCGGGATGTTTCCAAATTACGATGCTGCCTACAATGCCTGGAAGGCCGCAGCACAGCGGACCGTCGATAATGCGCATATGCGCTACTACATCGCACACATCCACCGGCTTCGGGACGAAGAAACCGAAGCCTCGCCAACGGAAGAGCTGGACAACTAAGGCAAGATAGATGGCGAGTTCGCTCACCATTGCTGCATATCTGGCGGGACTGGGGGCACAACACCGTCCGACGGGGACGGTCGCGCCACCTCCTCGCCCTGACGGAACAGTCTTATGGGTGCGGTGCAGCAGCCGTGACCAGTTGAACGCGGTCTCGTCTCTCAACAGAAAATTGACCCTTGAAGGCGATCCCCTGCATCTGGTGACGACTGTGCCGGAACTGACGCGTCGGGATGCGCATCGTGCATTACCACAACCGGTTGGGCGCGCCGAGACGAAGGAGTTTCTCGATTACTGGCGGCCCAAAATGTCCATTTGGGTCGGGGGCGATCTTGATACCAGACTTTTGGCTGAACTTCGGGATGCAGGGGTGCGCAACATGATGGTCGACGCGACAGCTGAGGGGCTGGACAAGATCGTCGGCCGCTGGGTGCCTGGCGCTCTACGCTCACTGCTTACGCAATTCGAAGCAATTCTGGCACTCGATCATGCCAATGCCGAAAAACTTGTTCGCGCCGGCGCAAACAAGGACTCGACGATTGTCACCGGCGCAATGGAAGACTGCGGACCGGTGCTGCCCTATAGTGAAACCGAACGATCAGAGGTCTTGCAAATTCTGGGCACCAGACCCGTTTGGCTGGCCGCAAATGCTCACCCTGACGAAGCACTGGCGCTGGCACACGCCCAGCGCGAGGCCAGTAGACGCGCACACAGGTTGGTCATGATCGCTGTTCCTCGCCTGCAACAGCATACGGAGCCCCTGCACAATGCTTTCAAAGCGGCGGGAATGAACGTCGCGCTCCGGTCCGAAGTTGACCAGCTTAATGACGCGACACAAATCTATCTTGTAGATACCGAAGAAGAGCTGGGACTGTGGTATCGAATTGCCCCAGTCAGCTACATCGGCGGCACTCTGCAAGGCACAGGCTGCAGCGACCCATTCGAAGCCACGACACTTGGTTCCGCGGTCGTCTATGGGCCGCAGGTGGCGCCATATCAAAAGAATGCGAACCGCCTGAATGCTGCTGGGGGTGCAGTCCTGATCAGGGCTGCAGATGATCTGGGTCCAGCGATTGAGATGCTGTTGTCACCTGACAAGGCTGCAGCACAGGCTCACACTGCCTGGGATGTTGTCACGCAGGGCGCCAACGTGACCAACCGGATCGCAACTTACATCCAGTTGCGCCTTGAAGAATTGGCAGTCTGATGCGCGCACCACCGTATTGGTTCACGCCACCGGAGAAACCCGCATGGCAAGCGCGTCTTTTGGCACCGCTTGGCGCTCTTTACGGGGCTGCGACTGCCAGACGGGTGGCCCAGCCGCCAAAATACAAGGCATCCGTTCCAGTCATCTGCGTGGGCAATCTCAATGCTGGCGGCACAGGAAAGACACCGACGGCAATTGCCCTGATTGAACGGCTCATTGCGCGTGGACATACGCCTCACGTCGTCTCGCGCGGCTATGGGGGCACCTTGCAGGGGCCTACCCGCGTTGATGAGCGTGCCCACAAAGCCGATCAAACCGGTGATGAACCACTGCTGCTTGCTGCATTTGCGCCGACATGGGTGGCAAAGGATCGCGTGGCCGGCGTGAAGGCTGCCGAAGCAGCAGGCGCGGATGTCGTGATCTTCGACGATGGGTTTCAGAACCCAGACGTGGGCAAAGATCTGTCTATCGTCGTCGTTGATGCCTTGCGGGGTTTCGGCAATGGCCGTGTCATCCCTGCAGGCCCATTGAGAGAGACGGTTACCCGAGGGCTAGCCCGTGCTGATCTGCTGCTGACCATAGGACCACCCGACGCACAGGACCGGTTTTTTGCAGAATGGCAAACCGACTTGCCACATCTTCAAGGCCACCTCGCACCTCTGCCGACCGGAATGCCGTGGCGCGACCTGAAGCTGCTGGCCTTCGCAGGCATCGGCCACCCTGAAAAGTTCTTTATCACCTTGCGCGACATGGGTGCGACCGTCGTCCGTGCTGAAGCATTGGGCGATCACCAGCCTTTGACGGATGCCCTGATGAAACGCCTTGAAATCGAAGCTCAGGCGAAACTGGCACAGCTTGTGACCACAGAAAAAGATGCCGTTCGCCTGCCGGAAAGTTTTCGAATGAAAGTTTTGACACTGCCTGTCAGATTACAACTGGCGGATTGGTCGCCGGTGGATGCAGCCTTCGACAAGCTTGGACTTTAGCCGAGCAAATCCTGATCTTGGCCCAATCTTGGCGAAGGTTTCGGGGTCTCCAATTCACCGTCCGAAAAGGTAATGGGAAGACGCACCGAAGGAACGCCATCAAGATCAATCTGCATACCGCGTGCAACGATTTGCGGATCAGCAAAGGTCTCTGACAAATCATTGATCGGTCCAGCAGGCACGCCATGCGCTTCGCAAGCGGCCAGAAGGTCCGATTTGGTCCGCCGCCTTGTCTGTTCCGTCAGCAGCCCCGTGAGCGTGTCTCTGTTCTGCAAGCGCGCCGCATTTGTTGCGTAGTCTTCATGCAGCGCCAGATGATCGACCCCAAGCAATTGGCAGAATTGGCGATACTGTCGATCGTTGCCACTCGCCACGATAATATGGCCGTCGGCGCAATCAAAAACCTGATAGGGAACGATATTGGGATGCGCATTCCCGAGGCGTCGCGGTGCCTCACCTGTTGCTAGGTAATTCATTGCCTGATTGGCCATAACCGCAGTTGCGACGTCAAATAGCGCCATATCGATCTGTTGACCGCGGCCGGTGATTGCGCGCTGGTGCACGGCGGCAAGAATACCGGTACAGGCATAGATTCCGGTGAAGATGTCCGTGACGGCAACGCCAACCTTTTGCGGTTGTCCGTCCGGATCTCCAGTGACTGACATCAAGCCAGACATACCCTGAATGATGTAGTCATAGCCTGCACGTTTTGCATAAGGGCCGGTTTGTCCAAACCCCGTCACGGAACAGTAAATCAAACGCGGATTGAGCCTCGCCAATGACGCATAATCGAGACCATACTTCGCCAATCCGCCGACCTTGAAATTTTCGATTAGAATATCGGCATCAGCGACCAGATCACGCACCTGCGCCTGCCCTTTTGGGGTCCGGAAGTCGATCACGACTGACTTTTTGCCACGGTTGCAGCAATGAAAGTAAGCCGCGCTTTCAGCCCCGTCATGTTTAATGAATGGCGGCCCCCACTGACGGGTATCGTCGCCCCCGGGGCTTTCGATCTTGATGACTTCTGCACCAAGATCAGCGAGTGTCTGACCGGCAAGCGGGCCCGCGAGGACCCGCGCCAATTCGATTACCTTCAGGCCCGCAAGAGGCTGCATATTCAACTCTTGGACGTTGCGAACGGCCGGATTAGCCGAGCTTCTCGTCCAGAATAGCAGCGAAATCCTCGTATGCCATGTTCGAGTACTTCTCGCCGTCAATCACGAAGGATGGGGTCGAGTTCACGCCATCGTTCTCGGCATTTTCCTGATACCATGCAAAAAGCGCTTCGGCCTTGGCAGCATCACTCAGGCAAGCATCCAGTTGCGCATCTTCCATGCCCGCAGTCTTCGCAAGCCGGCGGAGATCAGCAATGATACCTGACGGATCACCACTCGCGAGCCAGGCGCGCTGCTCTTGGTAAAGCAGGTCTGTGAACGCAAAGAAGAAGTTCTGATCATCGGCACAGCGCGCAATCATCGAGGCCCAAAGACCCGGACGATCGAAATAGACTTCGCGATAAACAAAACGGACGCGGCCGGTATCAATGTAGTTGGCCTTCAGTTCCTTGAACTGATTTGCGTGGAAACTGGCGCAGTGCGGGCAGGTGTATGATGCATACTCGATCACTTCGACCGGCGCATCGGGGTCGCCCAACACCATTTCCACAACGACCGGAGCCTCTGCATCGGCGGACTGCGCCATCGCTGCGCCTGGTAGCAAACCACTGGCCGGGTCGGGACGTGTGATTGTCCAACCAGCACCAAGTGCAACCAAGGCGCCACCACCGGCGGCCAAAAGAGTTCTGCGTTTCATCATCTACCTCTGATCAGAGTTCAGTTTCTCTTGTTCAATACGTTCGCACCCAGTGCGATAAGCGCCGCGCGTAGCGCATCGCTTTCTACGCCCCTAGATAAGTCTTTCGCCTGCAATTGCATCGCCTCACTCGGGGCTTTTTGCCGCTTTACCGCGGGTTTGAACGTAACGTGACCGTCCGAAAAACCTGTAGGGGCCGTTTGCGTGATACGGACGCGCGAAATAGCGCGGTAGCCATAGCAGGCGTTTACCTTCTCGCGAATCTGCTCTTTTTGCATTTCGACCATGGGCGCGTGCGATCCGGTGGTCAGAAGGGTCAAAGTCGCGCCCATGCCTCCCTTGCTGTAGGTCACGTTTACAGGGGTCGCTACATCGGCAACTGCGCTGCCAACAACTTCTGCCCAATGCGTAAGAAGGCGGGACACAGCAAAACCCCGCTCTTCGCTCGCCTTGCGAATGCGGTCTTGCATCAACGTCGACGCGCGGGAAAATCCGCGCGTGGTGCTGGAATGGCGTGGCGCTTTCATGTCTAAGCCCTACTCTAAGCAAACGGCCACGCCAAGTCAGCGGGCGAGCTTGAAAGGGTAATAAAGATTGCGTGACCTGAGTGCCGACCTTCTGGAATGGTATGACCGACATGCCCGTGTCATGCCCTGGCGTGTCGGTCCGCAGGACCGGAAGGCAGGCATCAAACCCGATCCATATGCTGTCTGGCTATCTGAGGTCATGTTGCAACAGACGACGGTTGCCGCTGTGCGCGATTACCATCGGAATTTCCTATCAATTTGGCCAACGGTCCAAGATCTAGCTGCTGCAGATGATGCGGCCGTCATGGCCGCATGGGCAGGTTTGGGCTACTACGCCCGCGCTCGCAATCTTCTGAAATGCGCGCGTACCGTCGTGTCTGATTGGGGCGGTGCGTTTCCAGACACCTACGAGGGGCTTTTGACACTGCCGGGCGTCGGACCCTACACAGCAGCGGCGGTGGCAGCGATTGCCTTTGACCGCGCCGAAACCGTCGTTGACGGCAATGTCGAACGTGTAATGGCGCGAATGCACGACATTCACACACCTTTACCAGCGTCCAAGCCACAATTGACCCAGCTCGCCAGCGATCTGACACCGAACACCCGTCCGGGCGACTATGCTCAAGCTGTCATGGATCTTGGCGCGACAATCTGCACACCGCGAAGTCCGGCGTGCGGCATCTGCCCTTGGCGGGAGCCCTGCAAGGCGCGTGCCGCTGGAACTGCAGCAATGCTTCCGAAAAAGACGCCCAAAAAGAAGACACCGACGCGCTTTGGTATAGCGTATGTCGCACAACGCGAAGACGGGGCTTGGCTGCTGGAAACTCGCCCCGAGACAGGATTGTTAGGAGGCATGCTGGGCTGGCCGACAACAGAGTGGACCGATGCGCCCCAAGCCGATCCACCGCTGATCGCAGACTGGAAAACGCTTTCCGAAGAGGCGCGCCATACATTCACACACTTTCACCTGCGTTTGTCGATCCAGTACGCAAGAGTCGCGACTGACGCCGTGCCGATGCGCGGCGACTTCGTGCCAGCGTCCACATTTTCGCCAGCGTCGCTTCCCACAGCGATGCGGAAGGTGTTCGATCTTGTAGATGCGACGTTACGAGACAATTGAGTCCGCCCGCTGACCGCTGATAAAATGTGGTAACTGCGAGAGGACCCCAAAATGACAGCCCTTCCCGGCACTCCGAGCATTGCGCGATTTAGCACGGCGGCACCATTCTGGCTCTCGCTTGGGCTGATCCCAATTGCGATTGTCGCCGCAGTCTATGGTGGATGGACGATCGCATTGTTGCCGATGTCAACTTGGCTGCTGTTCAGCACACTCGACGCCATCGTTGGTCGCGCGTTTGAGAACCAGGACACCGAGACGCCGGACGCTCAGTTATTCTGGTATCGGCTGATTACGATCCTCTGGGCACCACTGCAGTTGATGACGATCTTCGGTATCCTTTTCTACGTCTCGAACTCCGGACACCTGTCGCGTCTCGAAGAATGGGCGTTGTTTGCAGGGTTAGGCATTCTGTCGGGGACGGTAGGTATCGTCTATGCGCATGAGTTGATGCATCAGAAACCAAAGCTTGAGCGTTGGCTTGCGGACATTCTGATGACATCCGTCCTCTACGGTCATTTCCGCTCAGAGCATCTGCATGTGCATCATCGCTATGTCGGCACTCCGCGCGACCCTGTCACAGCGCGGTTCGGCGAAAACTTCTATCGCTTCTTTCTTCGGGTCTTGTGGACGCAACCGATTTCTGCATTCCGCGCCGAAAGTGCAATGTTGGCACGAAAGGGTCTGAGCAGCCTGCACCGCAGCAATCCATTCTGGTTGTATCTTGGTATGCAAGCGGGATTTCTCGTGCTTGCCGCCGCGATTGGGGGCTGGTGGGGCGTGTTCTTATTCGCAACACAAGCATTCTGGGCGATCTTTCAGCTGGAACTCGTCAACTACGTCGAACACTACGGTCTGACGAGAAAGCACCTCGGAGATGGCAAATACGAACATGTCAAACCGCGGCACTCGTGGAACGCCTCTCAGAAGGCATCAAATTGGCTTCTCATCAACCTGCAACGACATTCGGATCATCATTATAAGCCAAACCGCCGTTTTCCACTTTTGCAGACATATGCTGAAGACGAAGCGCCACAGCTGCCGCTTGGCTATCCAGTCATGACATGGATCGCGCTTTTCCCGCCACTCTGGAAGAAGGTGATGAATCCGCGCGTAAAAGAATGGCGCGCGCGGTTCTATCCTGAAATCAAGGATTGGACGCCTTACAAACGGGCTACCAACCCCTTGCCGCGCTAAGGTATCGGGTTTGATGGCGCGCCCGTGATTGGCGACCGGCGCAATCAAGCTATGTCCTCTTCCAGACACATGCTGCGGCATGACCTTGAAAGGAGTGGACATGACGAAATTGACACGACGCACACTACTGAAGGCCGGGGCGGCAATGCCTGTGGCTGGACTGGCTGCCACATCGGCCAAAGCCGAGGCACCAATGCTCGGGCAGAGCTTTGCGCAGCACCGCCGTTTCATGATCGGTGATTTTGAAGTGACGACAATTCTCGGCGGAAGTGCACCCCGTGATAATCCTCAGGGTATTTTCGGCATGAATGTCTCGGAAGAAGAGTTCGCTGAGGTGAGCCGCGCGAATTTTCTCTCTCCTGAGGCGACACAATTCTTCTTCACACCCACTGTCGTGAACACCGGATCGGAACTTGTGCTTTTCGATACTGGACTGAATGCCGGTGGGACCACCGGCGCTTTGGAAGCGGCAGGATACAGCGCAGACCAGATCGACGTCGTGGTTCTGACACACATGCACGGGGACCACATCGGCGGTTTGATGAATGATGGCGCACCGACCTTTTCGAACGCCCGCTACGTAACCGGTCAGGCTGAATATGATCATTGGGCGGCCGCCGGAAACGAGGGTTTCGACATGAATGTCCGACCGCTTGCCGATCAGATGACGTTCATCGGCGACGGCAATGATGTCGTATCAGGGATCACCGGAATGGCCGCTTTCGGGCACACACCCGGTCACATGGTCTATCGTCTCGATAGTGCTGGCGAAGGTCTTGTGATTTTTGCAGACCTCGCCAACCATCCAGTTTGGTCACTTGCCCGCCCGAGTTGGGAGGTGCGTTTTGATGCTGACAAGGAAGCGGCCGCAGCCAGCCGTCGAAATGTCCTTGGCATGATCGCTGCGGATCGTATCCCGGCAATCGGCTATCACATGCCCTTCCCGGCTGTCGGCTATGTGGACACTGGCGCCGGCGATGCCGAGTTCCAGTGGGTTCCCGAAGCCGGTCAATTGATGGGCTGAACCGGCAAAGAAAAAGCCCCGCTATCACACAGGATAGCGGGGTTTGAAAGTTAGTGCATACGGTCGCCCCCACCTTGGAAACGAGTGCCGCAGGCACCGGCGGTATCAACGTTGGTTAAGCACTCGCTGGTTCTTCCGATGACGCATGGTACCCTTTGGCCCGCCAGACCAATCCGGGATAGTTCCGTCAACGTTTGCGAAGATCAGCGCTGGTTAGTGCTTTGCCATCTCTGAGCGGATCTGCTGGCGCAGCAGATCAATAGGCACTTTCTGCCCGTCGCGTTTAAATTGCCAATAGGTCCAGCCGTTACAGCTTGGCGCACCTTCCAGATGCGCGCCGACCTGATGGATTGATCCTTTGATGTCATCGCCGATCAACGTGCCATCGGCACGGACCTTTGCTTTGTGACGACCGTTCATACTCCAGAGTTCTTCGCCGGGGCGCAGCAACCCACGCTCGACAAGAACACCAAATGCAACACGTGGCTCGGCCCGCTTCGATGTTGAAACTTCCAGCGCCTCTTTGTCGAACTTGCGGGTATTCTTGATCCGCTTTTCGGCTACCTTTCGGTAGCTTTCTTCGCGCTCAATGCCGATGAAGTCACGGCCAAGCATCTTGGCAACCGCACCTGTGGTGCCCGTGCCAAAGAACGGATCCAGGATCACATCACCGGGATTGGTCGTCGCCACCAGAACGCGATGCAAAAGCGATTGCGGCTTCTGGGTCGGATGGGCCTTCTCACCATTCTCGTCCTTCAGGCGCTCATGTCCGGTGCAAATTGGCAGAACCCAATCCGAGCGCATCTGTACGCCTTCGTTCAAAGCCTTCAGGGCCTCATAGTTGAATGTGTATTTGCTCGCTTCTTCTTTGGAAGCCCAGATCATGGTCTCATGGGCGTTGGTAAAGCGTTTGCCGCGGAAGTTTGGCATGGGATTTGACTTGCGCCACACCACATCATTGAGAATCCAGAAGCCCTGGTTTTGCAGTTCCGCGCCCATGCGGAAGACATTGTGATAGCTCCCGATCACCCAAATTGCGCCATTCGGTTTCAAAAGGCGACGCGCGGCTTTCAGCCAGGCCCTTGTGAACTGGTCATAGACTTTGAAGCTGTCGAACTGGTCCCACGCGTCATCGACCGCATCCACCTTGGAATTGTCTGGACGGTGCAGGTCACCCTTGAGCTGCAGATTGTAAGGGGGATCAGCGAAGATCAGGTCCACAGAACCAGCCGGAAGACTGTTCATCACCTCGATGCAATCGCCATCAAGAATCGTGTTCAGCGGGAGCGCTTGCGCACTCTTCGTCTTTGTTTTGATCGTCATAACTTGCCTCTAAGCCCGGCGGGTGTCCCGCTCTTTTGCTTCGTCTAATTTGAGTCAGAGAGGATTCGCTGTCAAAAACTTTATTGAATCAGTGACTTACGTTTTTGTCTTGATACAAGATATTGTGTACGGGCTTAAATGAACGTCTATGATGTGGGCTGACACCAAACTCTTGAAGGCCCAATTTATGCTGGGTTGTTGGGTATCCGGCGTTCTTTTCCCAGCCGTAGTGAGGGTACTGTTGCGCCAACGCCACCATGTGTTCATCCCGCCACAGTTTTGCGACAACAGAAGCCGCCGCAATCGAGAGCGAACGTGCGTCACCTTTCACAATTGTCTCGCAGGCTGTTGTCAGATCGCGCGGGACCATATTGCCGTCAATCAGGACGTGATCAGGCACCAACTTGAGGCCAGCGACAGCACGCACCATGGCAATATGGGAGGCACGCAAGATGTTATACTCATCAATCTCTGAGACAGTCGCCTGCGCGATAGAGACATCGGCGCACTCCATGAGCTGCGCATAAAGGCTGGCCCGCCTCTTGGCAGACAGCTTCTTACTGTCGTTCAAACCGTCGGGAATGTTGGCAGGATCAAGGACCACTGCAGCCGCAACAACCGGACCGGCCAAGGGGCCCCGCCCCACCTCATCCACGCCTGCAACGCAAGATAGGCCCCGGCGATGAGCAGCGTCCTCAAAACTGAAGTCAGGCTTTGACATGACTTCTCTGAACAGAAGCACGGAGAGAGATGCAAGAAAAAAGGGGCAGAGAGCCATGTCCAACCTCTCTGCCCCTGCTCGGGTAGATGCCATGCGCCCTGCTCGGCGGCTTTCCGGCATCACTCCCCCCGAAGTGGCGCGGCAACTGGGGCAAGCAGCCGCGCGAAAAGACGCGCTTAATGGCGCCTGTTGGTGCGATAACCGTGCTCACGCAGGCAGAACGGATCATAGCCAGAGCGCGGACCGTGATCTGAGTAGACGCGCACTTCGCATCGTTGAGGCAGGCGTTCTGCGAAACGGTAGTTGCGTTCCAAGCAACGCTGCCCAAACAGGCGCAGGTTTCCAAAACGGGTTTCAACAGTCCTTAGGCACTGTGAAGGCAAAACATCCGCATGACGCTCGCCCCGTGGCCGCGGACGGTTGAGGTCTGCCCAATCATGTCTGCCAGAGTTCGCTGAGCGAGACGTCCGCTCATCTGCTTGAGTTCGGTCTTCGCGACGCTGATTGTTTTCGATGGCCGCGTTCACGGCGGCGATTGCGGCAAGACCAAGCAACAGTTTGCCAATATCCTCACGATCAAAACCTTCGGCAGATGCTGGAACGACAGTTGCAAGACTGAAGGACATTGCCGTGATTGCTGCTGTTATTTTGTTCCACATTTCTCATTCCTCCAATCGGTCAATCGGTACACCCGTCGCGGGTGCTTTCGACGAAATTGAAGGCTCCGACCCTTGCCAGGCAATATCGGGGGATGGTTATGCGATGGCAGCCGCGGTATTATCAGGCGTTATTGAATAGCAGATGACGGCGGAGCAAATATCGTGGCATGAAACAGCTTTCTTTCTCTCTCATGGTCTTGATGCTTTCTGCTGGCGTTGCGCAGGCAGAGTGCTATGCCGACTACAAAGCCAAGCGCGATGATCCCCTCAGACTGCATTATGGGGTGACCGAAGTGCGCGGCGATTGTTCAGTCTCTTCTGCTGAACAACAGCTTGAGGAAACACTGACCAGCAATGGTTGGCAGCTCCTCAACGTATTAGGTGTATTCGACGACAGTGGACTCGATGAGAGAAAGGATAGCGCAGGTGAATACTTCCTCCGCTTCTGAAGCGCGCGAAATCGGAAACAAGATCGTTGTCGCAGGCATTGCGGCAATCGTCACCATTCTGGCGATTGCGGCAGTCCTGCTATTCATCAACCTGCCAGATGCAAACGCCTTCAACGCGAGGGTTGAGCAGCTCTTTGTCGAGAATGACAACCTGACAAGTAATGCAGAGATCAAACTGCTCGAAATCCTTGCAGGGTCAGGCACCGCTTTCTCTGATACGCTGGCGTCCTACAGGTTTGTGATTTTTGTGCTGCTGGTGTTTGCCACAGCTCTACTGATTGCGGCCGTCGCTTTTCTCGTCATGCTCATTGCATTGAACCGGCGGATGAGCCGAATTGAACGCCAGGGCATCGAGGTGAACTCGCTTACAATCAGCCGTGATCAGAAGGCCGTCTATCTCAACGACTTCGAATTCAAGCTGACGGACGCGGCAATCGAGACGATCTCGGTCCTTGCAGAAGCGCGGATGGATGATGAAGTTCTGACTGGTGCAGAGATTGAGGCTGTCATTTCCGGCCGCAGCGCGGCGGACTGTGAAGAAGCCGCTGGTGCAACACGGATCAAGCGCCTGCGCGACACACTCGGCAATCAGATGATGAGTGAACTTCTGGTCAAGAACATCGCCCGCAAGGGATATGTTCTTGCAATCGACAAAGACGTCATACGGATGATCTAAGCGCGCTGTCCCTGTAGCTTTCTTAGCGCCGCAAAGTATCGCCGTGGGCAAGCGTCGGCTCGAGCGTGATCACGGGTCCGTCGGCAACAGCCTCACCCTTGTTCAACGCGGCAATCATTTCTGCTGCCTTGATGCCGATTTCACGTCTGCACGCATCCATCGTGGCCAGCTGTCGTGGCAATCCGTCCAGCAGTTCGACGCCGTTGAATGCTGCAATGCCAACGCGCCCTGGTATGTCGATGCCCTGTTCAAGCAGATAGAGCATCCCGCCAGCACCGATCATATCGTTTGAATAATAGAGAAAATCGAGGTCGGGTGTCCGTTCGATCATTTTTGCCGTCATCTCGCGCCCCTTGGCCAAGGCGGAGCCGCCGGAATAGAATTCCTGATCGGCAATTTCGATCCCGGCTTTGGCAAGTGTCCGTGTGAACCCTTCGAACCGTTTACGCGCACGGTGGTCCAAGGGCATTTTTGTGCCCATGAAACCTATTCGCTTGTAGCCTGCGGCAATGATTTCCTCTGCCATCTTGCGACCCGCACGCCGGTGCGAAATACCGACACAGTGGTCGATCGGCTCGCCGTCAGTATCCATGATCTCGACAACAGGGATGCCCGCTCTTTTCAACATCGCTTGTGAGGCTTCCGAATGCTCCAGGCCCGCAATTATGACGCCTGAGGGCCGCCAAGACAGCATCTCGAACAGAACTGTTTCTTCCTTTTCGGGCAAATAATCGGTCACGCCGACGACAGGTTGCAATTCCGTGCCCTCAAGGGTCTGCGAGATACCTGAGAGCACTTCAGGGAATACCATATTGCCAAGTGACGGGATGATCACCGCAACAAGATTGACCCGCTGTGATGCTAATGCGCCAGCGATCTTGTTTGGAACATAGCCGAGACGCTTGGCTGCATCCTGTACTTTTTGCCGCGTTGCCGCGCTTACATCGCCTTTGTTGCGGAGTACGCGGCTGACAGTCATTTCACTGACACCTGACGCTTCAGAGACATCGCGCAAGGTCAGCGGGCGGTTAATGGGGTTCGTCAAGTCGTCGGTTCCATTCAGCTTTTTTACCTTCTTAGCTGGTAGCGCTCACGAAATCTAGCCGACTGTAGACGTTGACCCGCGTCACAAAGGCAGGCACTAACCCTCAAGAAGGCCCCGTGGCTCAACTGGATAGAGCAGCCCCCTCCTAAGGGGCAGGTTGCAGGTTCGAATCCTGCCGGGGTCACCAGCCTTACTGATTTAATTGAAGAAATTGCCAACACACCCAAAGGTGTGCGGAAGGGTGTGCGGAACCTGATGTAAGGTGGTCGGAAACGCGAGTTTCGATGACCGCCGGTCAAACTGTCGATATCTTTCATCGGGGAGGATTTCGGGCGGCTTTAGGGCCTTGGGTGCAGAGATCATCAAGAACGGGTCAAGAGGCCCCTCTACAACATTTAGTAGTCATAGAGCCAATTACGACTATATAGGCCGATAGGTGGCCTTGTTCGGGCGTCGTATCGGCTCTGCGATCTAGAAATGATCAAGAAGCCCGGTCCTGCCGGATGAACACTTCGATTGTGATCGCAGTCCAGTTTCGGGGTGGCCAGCTTTTCGGTTGGCCGCCCACAAAGCTGATCGTTAAATCAGGTTGTTCTTTGTAACTGCAACGAACGCTTCCGTTTCCGAATGCGGCTGAGCAAACCGGTTGATTCAGGAACGGAGGTGGTGTCCTTCACTTCGTGCGGAGGCCACGATGCGTCAGTTTTGATGTTGCGGCGATCCGCAAGAATGATCAGCTTGGTCTCGGTCTTGTGGTTCCTACGCACGAAACGGTCGCCCCGTTGTGCGTTGTGACGATACCAGTTCCAAGCAGCCAGTCTTTGGGCAACCAACCCCTCGACATCATTCCCCAGGGCGAAGTCCAACGGCAAACGCATCTCCTTCATCAACTGGGACAGGCTGAACCATTTTCCATCTCCGTAGCCAGACAGCGCCACAATCATTGCGCTTTCCAGTTGCCGCATGGGTTTTCCATACTTTGACTTCAATTCGTGTGGGTGCATCACTGTTCCTCCCCGCTTTTGCTGAAATCACGAAGTGTGGATTTTGCCACTGCTGCAATTGCCAAGTCACGACGCTTCGCAGCACGTGTGTATACCTCTGTGACCTTTGGAGTGGTATGACCAAGGGCAGCCATAAGTTGGTATTCCGTGGCACCATTTTCCGCGAGGTTGATGCCGACGGTCTTCCGCATACCGTGTGCTGACAACTGCTCAGTGATGCCAGCTTCCCGCCGCCACTGCGCGATGTTGGAACAGAACGCTTTGGCGCTGTGGGGCTTGCCATGGGTGGTGACTAGGAACGTTTCTTTTCCAGTCTCAGTGGCATCAATCGCTTCCAGAAGATCGGCTGTCATTGGCACCGTAACCGCCACGCTCTTGGTCTTTTGTGGCTTGAAATGAAGGTATCGAACACCGCCGATTTCAACGATGTTTTTGGGTCCGAGCTTCACCAGATCACTGATGCGGGGTGCAACTCGCATCAGGAGCATCATGGTAAGGTGAGCTTTGGTCCCCAATTTGTGGTGCTTGAAGTAGCGTTTCAGATCATCCTCTGACCACGGGGCGAAGCCATCAGTTGCCACCTCTTTCTTCGCGATCAATGCGGCTGGGCTTGGGCGCAGGCCCCACCTGCTTGCCGCATAAGCGAACAGGTGTTTTAGGGAGCGCAAGGCGTTGTTGTAGGCGTTGGCAGTCTCACTCCACATGTCCAAAACCTGGATCAAATGGGCATCAGTGATTGTATGCAAAGGCACATCACCGAATTCGTCAGCGAACCTGCGTGTGAAGCGGGCATAATGTGCCGAAGTGCTGGACGACAGAGCACCTTGCGTAACCAGCCTGTCCAAGTGGCGTTCATGTAGTCGAGTCAGTTCCCGCACAAGTTCGGGCCGTTCACCCTCCCGTTGACGGTTTATGGACGCCTGATCGAGTTCCTCGATGCGGTCGCCCCCACTCACCAGGAAGTCGTAACGCGCTTCGAACGCTGCGTCGCCTGGTTCACCTTTGATGGTGATGCGCCGACCATCTGGGAGACGGTGGAACATATAGCGGATGTTGCCGTGCCGATTGGTGGTTTGGAGAAGGTGCTCACGAATACGGGGCATATCAGCGTCCCCCCCGAATGGTGGCGATGCGCCCTGCCAGAACTGCGTCCATGGACTTGCCGCCACTGCGGCCATGGTCCGCGATACGCTGCAACCGCTCATCGACGACGGAACGCTTCCATCGTTTCAATCGAGGACTGGGGGCGGTTGTTGCTGGCGGAAGAACCCCTTGGTCAATGAGCTTGCGCACTGACGCCTCGGACATGTCCAGGTATTCAGCAAGGGTCGCGATGCCCATCAGTTCCGGCCAGCGAACCTTCACGGATTTCGCAGGCGCAAACTCAATCAGATCAGTGGTGGGGGGATTGATGACGGTATGAGGGAAAAAGTGTGTATTGATCATGGTCGATAAACCTCGCCTTGAGGTCTCGACCGTGGTTACACCCGTCTTCGAGAGCAGTTTCGATAATTGTCCTTCGTGGACACTTTCAACATTGGAATCCCTATGACTTTTTTCAACACGGCGAAGCGAACTTAATTGGAAAGATTGGATAGTATATTGAAAATACTAATAATAAATCGCGCCCACTGGTTTGAGTGAGTGGTCGAAACACGCGCTCGTGGGTTGGAACGCGTTAGTCTTGGAGCTATTCGCTCACCGACAGTCAAGGCTTCAGACTAATGGGGAGCTATCCCTGGAGCCCAACCAGATGCGACAAGATGGTCATACGCAATACCGATTTGGCGGGGAGTGAACCGCTTCTTCCGGTCGTTCCAAGCGTGGGTCTGTTGAACGACCTCATCCTTGCTGGTGACATTCTCATGTTGAATCAGCCAGTGCACAGTGGCCAAGAGTTCAAGACCGTAGGGGGTCTCAAAGCCCTGGACCATTTCGCTGACACGCTCGAAACGTTCCTGGGCATCGTCATCTGACTTTACGAATGCTCTGGCTTCCTGAATCGCACCAGGCACTAATTCAATCTGCTTGTTTGGCGCGTCACCACCATCAGCGTAGCCAGATACCATGTGACCTTCGATGGCATGTAGCACGTGTCTTAGGTTGTCAGCGTAAGGGCCATAGACATGCTTCTTATAATTCAGCCGAAGCGGCTGCCCTGCTTCCTGCATGAAATACATCAGCTTGTGCAATTCGATGAGCGTGATGAACGGATCAAGCAGACCTGCAAGATACCGATCAACCAGCGTCACCAAGGTGGCGCGACCAACTGTCATCGCCGGCGCTTCCTTGGTTCGAGCCATCACGGCAGCGTCTGGTGCTTGACCTGGCTCATACACCACGATGTCGATGTCCAGTTCATCCAGGGCTCTCTCGATCCTGTCGCGCACATCAGCCCAATTCAGCCCTCCCAAGCCCGCACCTAGCGGAGGGATTGCGATGGACTTGATCCCGTATGCCTGGATGTCTTCTCGCAGTGCAGCTAGGCCTGACTCGATGTCTTCTATTCGGCTCTTTCCACGCCAGTGTCGCTTGGTCGGAAAATTAACAATGAAGCGCGGACCCAGCATTGCGTCGCGTTCGGTGATAAACATTTTTCCAGGAACGACTTCGCCCCTGTCACAAGCTGCACGATACTTCTCGTAATTCTTGGGAAACGTCTTCTTGAACTGAAGCGCGATCCCACGCCCCATCACGCCCACACAGTTGACGGTGTTTACGATGGCATCAACGTCAGCGCGAAGGACATCGCCCGTCGTATATCGAATCATCGTGTGCCTCCCTTACTTTTCAATAATACCAATTTCTTCGGACCCCAATCTTCGGCTTGTGCGTTAGTCCTGAGATCAATCGCGTCACGTGCTCACCCTGGACCTGCGAGAAGACTCCGATGCCCAGAACACACTCCCACGGGAATGCGTGTTCGACGAGGAACTCCGCTTGCTTGCCTTCCTTGATGTCCCTGCTGACCCCGTTACCGCCCCATTGCGTGGCTTTGACAGCATCCCAGTTCACTTCACCTAACTGTCCGAGATCGGACCGATCTTCGAAGTAACCTGACCCTGCATTTGACAGCGTAAAGGCCCAGCGTTTGTTGTTCTGCTCTGCCCATTGAACAGTTGCCGGAACATCGGCGACCAGGTGCACGATGTTCTGTTGTCCGCCTTGGTAAGTTACGCCTTCATGATTTCCGCGATGGAGCAGATACAGCATAACTGACCTGGGGCAGAAGTAGAACGGGACGCAGGAGCCCACAGTCAGCCCTGGATGGGACGTAAGCAATGATGTCAGGCGGCGATCCTTGATACTCTGCATCCCTACTGTTGTGCCTGGTGAACCGCGCCGACGTGTCTCGGCGTCAGACCAAAGAAAGCCATCAGCGATGATCGAAGGGAGACGGTCCACATGCACGATGTGGAAGATACGAACCTTATCCGGCACCTCGCTCATGATCCGGTCACTCGGTGATTGTTGCCATCCAAGGCAATCAGGCGCTCATACTCTTCAACCGAACAAACGACGGCGACTGCACGGCCATGTTTTTGAATGACCACAGGTTCTAGCCTGGCGTCGTCGATCATCTTGCCGAACTGGTTCTTCGCGTCTTTGGCCGAAATGTTCTTCATGTGTTCACATAAAGCCATTCTAGCTACTTTGTCCACTACTCAGGAAATGAACCTATGCAGCCTGGTATCGAGAGGCGGTTCTCTGCCAGCGGTCAAGGCTACCTGCAACCGCAACAGTAACAAACAGAAATGGTCCCGGTTGCATCAGAAACACTGGTTGCGAATTGTCCCGCTTCACACCGATCACAACACTCTGGCTCGTTATGAATCTGCAAACCGTTTTCACACATCGCGCAGAATGCTGTCAGTTCACCTGTTTGGTAGGCTGTTGCTTCAGGATCGATCCCTGTTTTCCTTGCGATGGAATCAACGCAGTTGGGGCAGAAGCCTTTCAGTTTGCTCTTGGACACCCCAACGACCTTCTTGAAAGTTTCGTTGTCCAACAGGGCACGGGTGCTTGGTAGTTCAATCATCACCGTAGTTTCGACTGACGAATACCTTCCGTCATGAAAGAAACGTTGGGCACTGTTCCCATCAAACTCAACTCGTCGGTTCAGCCATCGCCCATCAGGCCACAATGCAAGGAACTGCTGACACAAGAAGTCGATCAGCAGTGATGGCGATAGCCCGCCCTTGTGTAAACCAAGATGCGCGACTTGATTGCGGCGTTTGCGTAGTTCTCCATATTGTTGGATGTAGCTGTCGGGCAGTTCGAAATCGGTCATTGTCCGGACGGCCCTTGGTAGATCGACAGCATCCAAAGTTCGTAGACCTGTGAAATCCAGATCAGCGTCCGTCATCTTCAAGGGAACTTCACTGTTAAGAAGGAGGAGATAGGGGCTCACCGCACAGATGATCGATTTCAACCGAATTTCTGCCGCTTGTTGAATGACCGCACAGATAGCTCCCATTTCAGCTTGGGCGCTATCAACGTATTCGGTCCACTCTTCGGAGAAATCGTGTTTGCCAGCTACTTCTTCAATTGGAACAGCATACACTGAGCAAAAGTCCAGATGAAGGTCTACTGTTCGCTCCCAACCATCGAAGAATAGACGAAGCGCCGTGTTTTCGAGTTGCTCAGACTCTGGGACATTCACAAACATTAAGGGCCACCTCTTGGAGTCTGATTATCGGCTCCCTGCCATTTATCGTAAACGGTCGTTTCCAAGCATCTCAAAACCCACAGCGTGATACCTGCTCGCCGGCCTGGAAAACACGTACTCGGCAATTCTCAAAACACCATCTCGATACCAATCGCTCGCCTCTTTAGACCAATGATGACTTTTGAGAAGGAGGGATGATGAAAGTTGGCTATGCAAGGGTGAGCACGGATGTGCAAACAAATGATGCCCAGATCGAGGCACTGACTGCGGCAGGGTGTGGACGCATTTTTACCGAGACGGCATCAGGCGCGAAAAGAGATCGCCCAGTGTTGGCAGAAGCACTGGCTTACCTACGGCCAAGTGCGGGTGATACACTAGTCGTGTATAAGTTGGACCGAGTGGCTAGAAGCCTTCCTCATCTCATCGAGATCATGGAAAAGTTGAAAGCCTCGGATATCGCATTTGAAAGTCTGACAGAGGCTATCGACACCAATACGTCCGGCGGACGGCTGCTCTTTCATGTGGTCGCAGCAATCGCGGAGTTCGAGAGAGACTTGATCAGAGAACGGACATCAGCAGGTCTCAAGGCAGCAAGGGCGAAGGGTCGGATCGGTGGTCGGCCCAGACGGATGACAAACGAGAAGATCGCGGCGGTACGCGGACTTCTCGCTGATGGCGTTGCGGCTAAGGACGCCGCAACTGCGGTCGGTGTATCTGTGCCAACATTGTATCGATGGCTACCGAGTGGCTCTCGATAATGAGGTGCAAAACAAATCTACCGACGACAGACCCGCGTGAATGCGGCAATCATTGCGAGCCTTCACCAAACTGAGTATTCAAGTCCCAACCTTCGGGCAACAGCGAGCATCAATTGCATGCTTTGCCGCACGCTTTCTCGTTTGAGTGTCTACGAGAACGTAGCTAACTGTAACGCATGAAGGCCGGTTCAAGCGTTACACTTTGCGCAGTTTGCGATTCCCCCATAGCGGCAGGATCGTCTCGATCTGATCGACGGTTCTGTTCCAACAAATGCCGCCAACGTAACTATCGTCGCCGACGGACGGTGAAGGAAAGACCAGTCGAGGCTTTGGTCCGTGGCAACAACGCAGACCTTATCAGAGAGGTCGCTCGCCTTTATGCCCCTGACCCAAGTGTCAGCATCGCTGATGTGACATTTGGCCGTGGCACATTCTGGAAACGGACACCCCATTTGAACGTGACAGGCTCCGATCTGCATACTGTTCCTGCACGGCCCTACGATTTTCGTGATCTGCCATATGCCGATAACTCATTCGACATTGTTGTTTTTGATCCACCTTACATCGCTTGGCCGGGTAACCACATGTCGGACGAGAGATATCGCAACGCTGAGACCACCAAGGGCTTCAGTCCGAATGATATCCGCGAACTGTATCGCGCTGGATTGAGAGAATGTCAGCGTGTTGCCCGCCGCCAACTCTGGGTGAAGTGCAAAGATGGGGTAAGTGGACCGAAGCAGTGCTGGCTTCACGTTCACATCCTGCAAGATGCGGAGGGCATGGGTCTTGTTGGGCGTGATTTGTTCATCCTAGACGCTACGAGCCGCATTCCACATGGCAACTGGAAAACGCAGAAGCACGCACGAAAGCCGATGTCCTACCTCTGGGTGTTCGATGTCAGGCCTAACGTTCAGATACTGTAGGCTATGTTTCAGTCTCACCATTGATATCGAAGGACGCGGCACTGATGTCACTTCGACCACAGCAACAGCCGTTATTTCACTGGTGTGATACTCTATATAGTAACCGTATAGATTCCACTTACCCTTCTACCCAGAAGGGCATTACAGCATGATGGCAACTGCATGTGTGAACGGATCGACATCGGGGATATCTGTCCTGTTATACCAGTCTTCATCGAACCTAAGCTTGCGCGTCCTTCGGATAGGAACCCGATGCTTCTTCTCGGGGTCAATTGATTGATCATGAGGTCCCGTGTCTCGATGCACTTCAATGCGATGTGCGCCATTGATCATGTCAAAGTCCTCAGCACGCCTAAAGTATGCCATTTCGGATTCCGAATACCACTTCTGAGCATGGGCCGTTTCAACCGAATAAAGCAGTCTATCAGGTCCAAGTCGGTCCACAAACAACGCCCACTGTCGAATGGCTGCTTTGCGATCAAAACCCTTTGGGACTGCTTTGCGCGTGTCTAGAGTCGGACCGTGGAATGCGTTCTGGACCGACCTGAACGACCTGGGACTCCCGTTCTTTCTGGTGCCTGACGTATTGAAGAGCGTTTGTTCAAACTTGAAGAGATATGACACGAGTTCGGCCAAGCTTTCAGTGATGGCCTTTTCCTTATGGAGCGGGGCAAAATCAACCCTACGGTCATTGCGGCTAGGCCAGGTTTTCCGACACAGCGCCTCAAATTCTCTGCGGTATGGCGCACGTCCGATAAAGTGGCCCGTCAGGACCCAACCACCATGGCTGGCGACGCCCCATGACAACTCTTGTGACAAGGCTGACAATAGCTTCATGTCTCGAAGCTGCTCTGGTGATCTCAGGTCTGGCTCAAAAGCACCGGCGAGCACCAGTCCCCGTCTTTGCATGGTCATGGCCTTTTGGACGTCGGCCAATTGCTGTCGTGTATCCTCGATCAGGACTTCCAGGCTTTCGAGGTTGTCGGCGAAGCCAAAAACAATAGTCGCGAAGAATAGCTCGTCGCGCACGTCTTCAAAGCAGTATCGTAATGCTAGAGCAGACAGAATGCGTATCGCTTCCTCATGTCGCCAAATCGGACAAAGCATACAGGGTTCATTGCGTTCAACGAAATCACCTGACATCCGATCAAACAGGTCCTGAGCCTCTGGTGAATGCCGGTCTTCACTCAAGGCTCGCAGCACCATCTTGGCTCCCTTCAACTCTTTTGCCAGGTAAGGGCTGCTCATAATGTTGAGATAGTCAGACAGCACCAGCGACTTAAACTCGTCGGTAAATGGGCCTTTCGTGCCCAACACATTCTGGATTCTGCCTTTCTGGGCATCCATACGTTTTTGGCCAATCGCATTGCCGCGTGTGGAGAAAGCATTGTCGTATTTCGCAAGTGTCTTGCTGGACACAGTGATCCTCATCTCGGTGTGCGATCACAGCAGCGTGGTCGCATATCTTCAAGGTAGGGCCATTCATTCAATGAATCGAGTGCAAGGTCGGACATATGGATCAGAACCGACAACAGTCTGACTGACAGAGGTCAAATGATAAATAAGTGCAGGGGGATATCGCGATGTTGAAACGTTACTCAATCCGCAAGTTAGACGAAGAGGCCATAGCGATACTGTCCGAGATTAGGACGATGGAGCGCAGAGAGATTGGCGCAATTATCGAGGACTGCATTCTCAACTATTGGCACGATGTAATAGAGGCTGAGGATGAAGATGAAGTCGATGGCGCTAGTGCGTGATCCGCTTGTTCGCAACAACCGGGCTGCTGAACAACAAGGTCATGCCTGAAGTTTGCCCTGCATGAAAATCTGCATGAATGAAGCAAGATTGGTGGTACGGGGCACTCGGCGTGTGCGACCTGTCTCTTTTTCCAAGTGCTTCTCTGCGTGGTCGAACACCTGATCAAGTTGACCTAGCCTGCCAGCGAGGCCTGGACTGCCATCGATTTTTCTCCACGCGTCTTTGATGAACGGCCAGAGCATCGCTTCATAGGTAAAGTCCGCGACTGTCATCCGTTCTTCGTTGCCCCAGATCATGGGAAGCTGTGACAGAAATTTCAGCAGATCATCATCTGCCACTTCCGCAAAGAACGCTTCCGCATCCCGCGCGATGTCTGTGCCTTCCTTGTCAATTGCATACATAGCCATCGTACCGCGCCTCCAAATTTCATTGTGCACTGGTATTTAGCGGATGCGATCAACAGAATGCCCTACTGGCCTTGAGCTAGGCACTGTAGATTGGGGATGAACAACTACTTCAGCGGCTGCGTTGGTTGTGATCATTCGCAGTCGGATTGTGTAGATTGCCTTGATATTGAGGCGAGCCTTACCCTTGGCGATGCGCTTCGCATTCCTCCGCCACAGGCCCTCAAGGATTCGCTGTTTCTGCTGCTGAACGTCTTCTTTCACTCGGGATCATTCAGTTTTTCTTCCCGCACGATGTTGCTCACGTCTTTCCAGAACTTCTGATCCGCCTCGCCCACCACCTTATTTGCGGTGCGCATATCGATCCGTAGTTCATGGCGTGTCGATGCATTTAGGCCAAAACCGATCAGCATTCCGCCCACGATCATCAGGAAGATTGCCAAGCCCAGAAGGGCAGGAATAAACAGCCCAATTGCGAGTAGCACGCCGGAAATCACCAGAAGCAGTGAAGCAAAAGCCTGTCGCCCATTCTGAACAGAGGTTGCCAAAGTCATCGTGTTGCCGACGGCTTCAACCTTTGTGTCCCGATCCAACTTTCGAATGTGGTCGATCGCTTTCCTCAACTGCGGGTGCAGCCATGCGTTGGCATGCCCGCACTGCGGACAAGTCTTGGCATCGGTGCTGATGTCCGAGCCGCAAGCCTCGCACGGGATCAGGCTCGTTTCTTTTTTCGCCTTAACTATGTCAGCCTCACCATCGTTCACATCGCACACATCAAATGGTTGGGTCTGCCATCGATGGTGAAGTCGAGGCTCGTCATCATGACCTGACCAAATGGAAATTTCTCCTGCCGCTGGATTTCAACCTCATTGGCGTTTTCGACGGCCCTGTGGAGGCTGCGAAGATCACCGTAGGCCAGTTGCCCTCGACCAGCCTCTGCAACTGCCTCGTTGCAGCGAGCGACAACGGCGCGGTCGCCGCCAGAGAACAACCAGAAGACCAATGCGATCACCCCAATGATCATCACCAGTCCGAGAGCGGTATCTTGGGTGGTCGCCTCGTCACCTGTCTTTCCTGGCTGATCATTTTCCATCGTCGTCACTTTCGGGTTGCGTGCCTCGGGCGGGCTTGGCGATGTGGTGGCAGGGTTCCTTGCAATACAGGCCAGCAAGGTCATTCGGTGTCACAAGGCCGCCGGTTGCTTTGTGGATACGACCAAGCAAAGACTTCCTTGGCATCACATGACCATCAGCAACCCGACTGATCGTCGCCGTGGTGGTCCCGACCGCATTGGCAAAGCTGGCCATAGTCATCTGGTTCGAAGAGAGAAAGTCATTGAGCTTCATATATTGCGATTTACGATAAACGTAAGTGATTCGCTACATCAATTCGTTGGTGGGCAAGAGTATCTGTTACGTTTACTGTAACTTGAAAGAAGACATGCATTCGGTAGCTGAGCAGTGGCGATCCACAACACCCTTAGGCAGGCACGTGAACAATCGGGGCTTACGTTGGAGCAAGCTGCCGAGTGCATTGGTATTTCTGGTGCGAGCTTCTCGCGGATGGAAAATGGTCTTTCAAAAGTTACGACGGATCGCTTGGAGATGCTGGCTGAACTCTATCAAGTCTCAGCCTCTGCTCTCATCGAGGGTAGCATCGTGACGCGCCCCTCGACGGTTGACCTCGAGCGGATGAGGGCCGTTGTCGAGACAGTGCAAGCTGTCGTCAATCGGCTCAGGGTCCGACCGTCCCCTGAGAAGATGGGAATGGCGGTGGCCGAACTATACCGGCTTGAGATCGATCATATCGTGAGCGATCCCAAGTCCGCATTCGATCCCAAACGGCATGTCGGCATAATCGAGACGATGTTTGTAAGGTGATATCGCATGAAAACTATGAGCCGAAACGAGATATGAAGTTGTGAACCATCAAGAAAAAACATCGTTTATCTGGTCTATCGCAGACCTGCTCCGGGGCGATTACAAGCAATCTGAATACGGGCGTGTCATATTGCCTTTCACCGTTCTCCGCCGTCTCGATTGTATTCAATCGATGACGAAGGATCAGGTTCTCAAACGTGCTAAGATGATACCGAACACTGCCGATCCTGAAATGAGGGAGCAGGCTTTGAAATCAGCCTCAGGTCACGGCTTTTTCAACACATCACCATTTGATTTCCCAAAGCTGCTTCAAGACGCAGATGGTCTCGCCGACAACTTGAAGGCATACGTGAACGCATTCTCGAATGACATCCGGGAAACGGTTGGCATTCACTTCAAGTTCTTCGACCAGGTGCAGAGGCTGGAGGATGCAGACCTTTTGTTCCGTATAGTTGAGCGGTTCGCAAATATCGACCTATCACCTGATCGCGTCAGTAACATGCAAATGGGATACGTGTTCGAAGAACTGATCCGGCGGTTTTCAGAGCAGTCGAACGAGACGGCAGGGGAGCACTTTACACCTCGTGAAGTCATCCGCCTGATGGTGGACCTATTGTTTACTGAGGATGGGGATGCACTGACCCAACCAGGGGTCATTAAGACGCTCTACGATCCGGCCTGTGGGACCGGGGGAATGCTGTCTGTCGCTGAAGACTACCTGCGTGATATGGCCCCGGACGCGAAGCTAATCGTGTTCGGCCAGGAACTGAACGGGGAGTCCTACGCGACCTGCAAGTCAGACATGCTGATCAAAGGTCAACGCGCCGAGAACATCGCCCAGGGCAATACCTTCACCACCGATGCACATGTGGGTCGCAGCTTCGACTACATGCTCTCCAACCCGCCGTTCGGGGTCGAGTGGAAGAAAGTCGAGAAGACCATTCGTGAAGAAGCGGACCGGGGTTTCTCTGGCCGCTTCGGGGCGGGCCTACCGAGGGTAAGCGACGGGTCGCTGCTCTTCCTCCAGCACATGATCTCAAAGTTCCACGACGATGCGTCGTCAAAGCTCGCTATCGTGCTAAACGGGTCACCTCTCTTCACGGGCGGGGCCGGGTCTGGGGAGTCTGAAATCCGGCGTTGGGTGATTGAGCAGGATTGGCTGGAAGCCATCGTCGCAATGCCGGACAATCTTTTCTACAACACTGGCATCAGCACCTACATCTGGATCGTCACCAACCGCAAGCCCGCTCGCCGCAAGGGCAAGGTGCAACTGATCGACGCCTCCGCCATGTGGACCAAGATGCGCCGCTCTCTGGGCGAAAAACGCAAAGAGATCGCAGAGGCTGACATCCACCGCATCGCCCAAATCTTCGGGGATATGGAAGTTTCGGACATTTCCAAAGTCTTCGACAACTCCGACTTCGGCTATAACCGGATTACCGTCGAACGCCCCCTGCGGCTGAACTTCGCCATCACTCCAGATCGCATCGCAGTCGTTGAGGCGGCAAAACCGTTCCAGAACCTGGCCACGTCCAAGAAGAAAGGCGCGGCAAAGGAGCAAGAGATCGTAGATGGAGAGCGACTTCAGGCCGATATCCTGTCCACGCTTCGGGGGATGGAAGCGGATGAGGTTTGGATCAACAGAGAGGCGTTCACAACCCATCTCAAGGCCGCGTTTAAGGCTACAGGGGTCAGCCTACCCGCCGCCACCTTCAAAGCCGTCCTGATGGGGCTGAGCGAGCGAGACCCAGATGCCGACATCTGCCGTGACCGGAACGGGAACCCAGAGCCCGATGCCGAACTTCGGGACAACGAGAACGTGCCACTGAAGGAAGACATTGACGCATATTTCGAACGCGAAGTTCTCCCCCACGTGCCAGACGCTTGGATCGACCATTCAAAGACGAAGGTTGGCTATGAGATTCCTTTCAATCGTCATTTCTATCGCTACGAGCCGCCGCGCTCACTGGCCGAGATCGACGCCGAATTGCAGGTACTCGGACGAGAGATTCAGGACCTGCTGAACGAAGTGATCACATGAGTCTCCGCATCACGAAAATCGACATTCGGAACTTCCGCTCGGTCCGGAACCTGTCGCTATCACCAAGCAAGCTCGCCGTCTTGGTGGGCAAGAACGACTCCGGTAAGTCCAATGTTCTCCGGGCACTCAATCTCTTCTTCAACGGCAAGACGATGCCCGCCGATGATCTCGAGTTCGATACTGACCACAACGTGTTCAACCAGCCGAACCGCCGCGCCAAGGAAATTTCGATCAAGCTGGAAATCGCAATGCCCGAATCCTACCGGGAGACCAATGGTGACTTTGTGGTATGGGAGCGTCGCTGGCGATCCGAGGGGCGGGTCTTCGATGAATATTCTGGACGCCGGAAGGTTGCGGGCCCTAGGGGTGGTGCCAGCCTAGAAACAGTAGACATTCCAGACCGATCCAACGTTCATGCCCTCCTTCGCAACATCAATTATGTCTATGTTCCTGCAATCAAAGACTTGGAATATTTCTCCGAACTTCGGGCCAGCATCTATGACATAATCGCTGAGGTTGCTGACCGAGAGTTCCGGAATTCAAGCCAAGACTTCGAGCAGTCGATCTCGGACCAGCTTCAAGACCTTACAACTCAGATTACGGCATCGCTGGGCTTTCGATCCCGGCTGGCTCTACCCAAGGACCTAAGCCACATTTTCGAGAGTCTCGATTTTCTCAGCGAAGGACAGGACATCTCGCTGGACTCTCGTGGTGACGGGATCAAGGCCCGCCACATCCCGTTGATCCTCAAGTTCATGGCTGACAAGAAACGGCGGCTCCAAGTCCGGGGCTCTGCACCGCACACATTCATCTGGGGATACGAAGAACCGGAGAACAATCTGGAACTTTCCAGTTGTGTGGAACTGGCCGACCAATTCTGGGGCTTCGTGGATAATGGTGTATCCCAGATTTTCCTGACCACTCATTCTCCGGTATTCTATAACCTGCACCGGAAGCAGGAAGAAGGTGGGGATCGGATCACATGCCATCACATCTTCAGGGAGGTGGACGCGGAAGGAACGAAGGAGGCGACCGAACTCGGTGACCTTGATGATAGGATGGGCACTACCGCTTTGTTCGCTCCGATGGTTACTGAGCTAGAGGATAGGGTCCGTCGCCAGGAACAGGCCCGGGCAGAAGTCGAGCAGCTAGCCCAGGCAAACCGGCGCAAGCTTTTTGTCGAGGGGCCGTCGGACAAGCTGATCGTTGATAAGGCACTTGCTGTGTTTGCCCCAGATCGTGTGGGCGAGATCGATGTAGAGACCCGAGAGAGTGCCGGGATCAACTACGTGATCGATATGCTTCGGTCATGGCGTAGCCGCGCAAAGCACCATCCAGAGCTCCCAAGAGCAGCAGGGTTGCTCGACCTCGATCCCGAAGCAAAGACCGCCTCCAAGCTGTGGAATGAAGTGCCAGACAACATCAAGTCTGCAAAGTGCTTCAAACTACCCACACCGCCCCACATTGTTCCGATTTTCCAAGCCGGTCTTCATATGCCAGTGGTGCTTGAGTGCTTATATGATCGGCAAGCTTGGGAATGGGCGGAAGGACGAGGACACTTGAAGCCCCGGCATCTACCTGGGGTCATTCCAGCCGAACTGAATCAACGCATCGTCGCTGGTGAAACCACCTTGGACGACAACCTTGATGATGATTGGGCGATCTTCGTCAAGCGGGAGTTTGAGCAGGGGGGCAAACGGCCCATGGCTCAACACTACGCCAACAAAGAAGATGACGATTTCCGAGGCCGCATGCCGTTCATGGAGAACCTGATCAACGAGATCGTTGGTTACTTGTTCCCAGAGCAAGAGCAACCTGCCGTAGCAGCAGACGATGCGCAGCCTGGCGATGGTGAGCACGCATGATCTTTGATCTCCCAATCTCTTCGCATCGTCTTCTCTGGTGCGACCGCCAATCCTCCGGCCTGCCATTCGCTCCCAAGGAGGCGTTCAAGAAGGCCGATCTGGATGAACGGCAGGACCTCTACACGCAGCTTGCCAATGAATGCTGGTCGCCCAAGCGTCTGATGGAGGTGTGAAGATGAACGCAGTATCACCCGCATTCCCTTGGGCAACTGTCGGCGGTCCAAATGGCTGGCAAAACCTCAATGCCCGAAGACTGTTCAAAGAAGTCGTTGTTCGGTCTCATGGTGATGAACCGTTGGCTTCGGCCACACAGGAACGGGGCATCGTTGCAAGAGATGATTTGGATATTCAGGTCTGGAACCCAGAGTCAGACACTTCGAATTACAAACGTATTGAGCCAGGTCAGTTTGTGATCAGCCTGCGTTCTTTCCAAGGAGGGTTCGAGATCAGTCGAATAACCGGAATCCTAAGCCCCGCTTACACAACTCTTCACCCATTGCGTCCTGACCTGAACGAGTTCTACCGCTGGTTCTTTAAGTCGGTTCCTTTCATAAGCGCCGTGAACTCGGTCGCGTCTGGCATCCGGCAAGGTAAGGCGATCAAGTTCGAGGACTTTGCCAGTCTATCTCTGCCCGTTCCACCATCGAAAGATGCAGGGATTATCTCGGCATATCTGGATCGGGAGACGGGGCGGATTGATGCGTTGGTGGAACGGTTGGAGCGGCTCATCGCGCTGCTGACCGAGAAGCGTCAGGCCGTCATCTCCGAGGCCGTCACCAAGGGCCTCAACCCCGACGCCCCGATGAAAGACAGCGGCATCGACTGGCTCGGCGAGGTTCCGGCTCATTGGGAGGTGAAGCGGCTCAAGCACATCGTCGTCCCAAAGGGTGTGCAAATTGGACCTTTCGGACAATTCCTTAGAGAACATACCGTCGATGCTTCGACGACAAAACTTATCGGTCAGGAGAACGTCCTCTCCAACGATTTTGCGAAAGGCGACCGCTGGATCAACGATGATCAGTATGAAGGAGTGCCGCGATATTGGGTTGTTGAAGGTGATATCTTATTCACCCGAAAGGGCAGCATCGGAAAATGCAGCGTAGTCCCGCCGATGATGGGTCGTGCCATCATCGACTCTGACACAATAAGAGTGCGTCTTGATGAAACCATTGCAGCGACAGCGTTTGTGAGACTGGCGCTGACACAGAGCACTATGTCCGAGGTTCAGACCCGATTGAACGCACGTGGTGCTATTCTGAGCGGTGTAAACTCGGAGACTTTAGGAAACATGGTCTTGTGCCTGCCACCGTTGGCAGAGCAAGTCGATCTGATGACCGAACTAAACTCTCAGCTTCAGGAGTTCGCTTCGGCCATCGGGCGTGTAGAGAAGATGATCACAGCTTCAAAGGAACGCCGCTCCGCCCTGATCTCCGCAGCCGTCACAGGGCAAATCCCCGTCGCCGAGATGATCCCCGACACTCAGCCGGAGGACGCGGCATGAACATCCATACCGAACGCACATTCCAGGACATCATCAAGGCCAGCCTCTGCGCGAAAGGAGGCTACACTGAAGGCGACCGCACCACCTTCAACGCCGAACGCGGTCTCTTCCCGCCCTCGATCTTCCAGTTCATCCAGGCCACCCAGCCCGACACCTGGGACGCCCTGCAACGCGCCTATGGCCCCAAGGTCGAGGCCCGTGTCCTCGAACGGATCATGGAGACCAAGGCCAAGGACGGAACGCTGCATCTGCTCCGCCAGGGCTTCCGCGATGTGACCGTGGGCCAGGTCAAGCTGGCTTACTTCCAGCCCAACACCGGCCTGAATCCAGACACCGCCGCACGCTACGCCGCCAACATCCTCGAAGTAACTGATGAAGTGCACCAGTCCACTCGTGACACCGCCGACCGTCTGGACCTCGTGCTGTCCCTCAACGGCATCCCCGTTGCCACGGCGGAGTTGAAGAACAGTTTCACGGGACAGACCGTCGAGAACGCGGTGAAGCAGTACAAGTTCGACCGATCTCCGAAGGATGCCGTGCTGGCCTTCAAGTCCGGTGCCCTGGTGCATTTCGCCGTGGATGCATCAGACGTGTTCATGACGACCAAACTGGCAGGCAAGGCCACTTTCTTCCTGCCGTTCAACCGTGGTCGCGATGGTGGGGCGGGCAACCCCGATCACCCCTCCGGCCACCGCACCGCCTATCTGTGGGAGGATGTCTGGGCCAAAGATCGGTGGCTCGACATCATTCAGCGGTTCATGTTCCTCGACCGAAAGGAAGAGAAGGACGACAAGGGCAAGCTGAAGGTCAAAGAGACGATGATCTTCCCCCGCTATCACCAGCTTGATGCAGTAACTGCACTAATCGCCGACGCACGGGCGCAAGGGGCGGGCCAGAACTACCTGATCCAGCATTCGGCGGGTTCGGGGAAGTCCAACTCCATCGCGTGGCTGTCGCACCGTCTGGCGGGCCTGCACGACGCTCAGGACAAACGGGTCTTTGACAGTGTGATCGTGATCACCGACCGCCGTGTGCTGGACGCCCAATTGCAGGAGACGGTGTTCGGCATCGACCACAAGTCCGGCCAGGTGGAACGGATCGATCCAGCAAAGGGATCGAAATCACCCCAGCTTGCCAAGGCGCTGAACGAGGGAAAGCAGATCATCGTCTGCACCCTCCAGAGCTTCTCCGCCGTTTATGGCAGTGATGCTCACGATGTGCTCGACCAATCTGGCAAACGCTTTGCTGTGATTGTGGACGAAGCCCACGGCAGTCAGCACGGCAGCGCCGCAGAAGATGTGCGCAAGGTGCTTGGGTCAGAGGGCAAGGAAGCTGTTGAACTGGCCGACGGCGATGTGGACCCGCTGATCGTCAACGCGATACGGCAGAAGGGTAGGCAGCCCAACCTCAGCTTCTTCGCCTTCACGGCCACGCCCAAAAAGCGGACGGTCGAGACGTTCGGCCACTATCCTCCGGGAGCGAACGAACCAGCCCCATTCCACATTTACTCGATGCGTCAAGCTATCGAGGAAGGTTTTATACATGATGTGCTGAAGGGCTACACGACCTACAAGGCGTTCTACCGCCTTGAGAAGACCATTGAAGACGATCCGGAGCTAGAAAAGAAGAAGGCTCAGAAGGCCATCGCCCGGTTCATGTCATTGCACCCGCATAACCTTGCACAGAAGACTGAGGTGATGGTGGAACACTACCGCACCCATGTCCGTCACAGGTTGGGCGGACGTGCCAAAGCGATGGTTGTGACATCCAGCCGCCTTCATGCTGTCCGCTACCACCAGGCGTTCCAGAAATACATCAACGCGAAAGGGTATGATCTTGGAGTCCTCGTCGCATTCTCAGGCTCTGTGCCGGACCCAGATATTCCCGGGCAGGAGTATACAGAACCAGGTATGAACGGGATCAAAGAAACCGAATTGCCAGAGAAGTTTGGTAAAGCAGATCAGCACTTCCTGATCGTCGCAGAGAAGTATCAGACGGGCTTCGATCAGCCGCTTCTGCATACGATGTATGTGGACAAAAGGCTGCAAGACCTGGCAGCGGTTCAGACGCTTTCCCGCCTCAACCGGACAACATCAGGGAAGGACGACACCTTCGTCCTCGACTTCGTAAACGAAGCGGACGAGATCAAGGAAGCCTTCAAGCCGTATTTCGAGACTGCCGAGATTGATGAACCAACCGATCCCAACCAGATTTATGTTCTGCATTCTACGCTGGTAAACACGCAGGTGTTTTGGGCGCAGGAACTCGATGCCTTCGCACAGGCATTCTACGATCCCAAGCGGAGGCCGAGTGACCAGGGCAAGCTCTACGCCGCCACAGACCCGGCTGTGGAACGCTTCAGCGCCAAGTTGGATGAAGATGAGCAAGAGACCTTCAGAAAGACCCTAACGCAATTCCTGAGGCTCTACGCTGCTATTACGCAGATGGTTCGGCTCGAAGACATCGAACTGGAGAAGCTTTATACATTCGGTCGTCTGTTGAGAGCCCGTTTGCCAAGGAGGGAGGGCGGTGGTGCCCTTGCAATCGATGGCGATGTTGGCTTGGAATACTATCGCCTAAAGAAGACCAGCGAAGGAGATGCGTCACTGGTTCAGGGTGACGCGGTGCCTTTGTCAGGAACGACGAGCGTCGGGACCAGCACGGCGGGTGACCCAGAAGTAGCGCATTTGTCCGAAATTCTTGGCCAGGTAAATGACCGCTTCAATTTTGACTTCACGGATGCAGACAAGCTGGCTGTGGATCAGTGGGCCGCTGATATGATGGCTGATGCCTCGGTCGTCGCCCAGGCACGCTCTAATAGCTATGAGAACTTTACTATGGCCAATGCTGATGCCGTGATGGACAAGGCGTTTGCAAGGAATGAGCGAAACCCTGAAGTCTTGGCAAAACTGCTCGGTAATGCGGAGGCATGGGCGATGGTGCGGGATGCGGTGCTCAAAGCTGTCTATGACAGTGCTCAGCATCGCCACTAAGAAAGTAGCAGGTGCCCCGTTAGGGTATCGGCTAGCGAACCAAGACATGCCTGGCTCCCGCAAACCTTCGGGATTGTCGTTCAATTTCAAGAAGGCTGGACACCCTGCCGGGGTCGCCATTCGGATCCTTCAGTGCGTCATGACCCGCTGGCCAATATCATTCAGCATCGCATCAAGATCGAACGACAACTCAAGTTCGCCTAGCTTACCATCGATCAGGAGAAACGACATTCCGTGAACAAAGCTCCAGAGCTGGAATGCGCGTTTTTCGTCAATATCTTCGACGATCTCACTCCCCCGGTAAGCCGCAACTTCGGATTTGACCAAATCGTAAGTCGCCTCGCCCTTTTCGACCAGCGCATCATCCTGTCCATGGTCTGAGGAGAGCCCGAACATCAATCGAAAAACCGCAGGCTCGCGCTGTGCGAAGGTCACGTAAACCCGACCGAGTGCCGTAATGCGTGCGAGGCTCTGCCGTGGCAGCGGGGCAAGTGCCTCAATCATCTGGTTTTTCTGGCGCACCATTCCTGCATCAGCCACTGCACGCAGCAGCGCATCCTTGTCCTTGAAGTGCTTGTAGGGTGCTGCAGTCGAGACACCCGCAAGCCGGCTTGCTTCAGAGACAGAGAGATGTTCGGGGCCCTTTTGCTCTACCAGTTGGCGGGTCGCCTCAATCAATTGCGCACGCAAGTCACCGTGGTGGTAGCGCCCGGATTTGGTGTTTTCTTCGCGGTTATTCATGATCCGATAAGTTTCAGACTTCGTAAGACTTGTCAAAGTAAGAGGTACTAACATATGTTAGAGTCTCTAACATTTAGGGAGTCCTCCATGTCTGACGAACAGTCCTTTAATCTATTCCGCCGCGGCCTCCGCGCTTTTCTTCGGGCTGGTGCTACCCTCTTTGTCACAGCAATCGCGATGGGTCTGGTGCTCTGGGGGTCAAACACGTTGGCCCAACGCGCTGAAGCCGACACAATCACATCCATTGCCGAACCATTGCCCGTTCAGGTGCGGCCGATCGAAATGCGGCGTGGCTTTACGCTATCTCGGCAGTTTGTTGGACAAGTTGAAGCCTCCAAAAACGTCACATTGTCATTTGAACGCAGCGGTCAACTTGAGGCGATACTTGTCGTGGAGGGACAGCGTGTGTTTGAGGGCGATGTTCTCGCGCGGCTCGACACAGCCTTGCTAGAGGCAGAACAGCAACGGCTGGAGGCGTCGCAAGCTGCGACACGGGCGCAAGCAGATTTTGCCGAAAGCCGTCTGACACGCGCCGTGGCGCTACAGTCAGACGGATTTGCCAGCACTGAAGCTGTCGATCAGGCCCGCGCAAACCGTGACGAACTTATCGCGAGATTAGATGAAATAGCGGCGGCCCTTCATTCCGTTCAGATCAATCTGGAGAAATCCGAGATCACGGCCGCCTTCGACGGACGTATCGGCCTCACCAATGTTGATGGTCAGGAGGCGCTCGCTGCCGGCTCACCTGTTCTGACGTTGGTCCAGACAGACGCACCTGAAATTCGGGTGGGTCTGCCGCTGTCGGTCACAGAGCAGATGCTGCAAAGCGCAACGGTCCGTATCAGAGGTGATGAATTCGTCGCAGAGTTGCTCCAAATTCGGCCCGACATTGATCCGGTGACGCGCACGCGCACGGCGATCTTCGCTCTGCAGACTGATCAACCGATTGTAGTTGGCGAGACGGCAACACTGATCCTTGATCAGGCTGTCGCTGCAACTGGCACATGGGTGCCGCTTGATGCTCTGCAGGAGGGCCAGGGTGGTGCATGGTCGATCCTGACTGTTGACGACGAGATCGTCAGACACGCTCTTGTCGAAGTCCTGCATACCGAGCCTTCTCGCGCATTCGTTCGCGGCACCTTTGCAGCGGATGCCTTGCTTATAGAAACCGGAGCACACCGTGTCGTGCCGGGTCAACGCGTCCGCGTCCTCCAGTCACAGGGATAATCCGATGTTTGGCCTCACATACCGCCAGCCACGTCTGGTCGCGCTCATTCTCCTTGTTCTGATCTCTGCCGGATTTTCATCATTTTTGTCGATTGGCCGGCAAGAAGATCCAACCATTACCAATCTTTTTGCAACAGTCACGACGAGCTTCGCTGGCGCAGACCCCGCGAGGGTCGAGGCATTGGTCACAAGTGAGATTGAAGAGGAACTGCGCGAGATCGCCGAGGTCGACACGATCTCGTCGGTTTCGCGGACAGGCGTGTCTGTCGTCTCAATCGAACTCATTGAGACGCTTGATGAGGTTACAATCGAGCAAGTCTGGTCAGAAGCCCGCGATGCCATCGAAGATGCAAGGCGCGCATTCCCGGAAGGTGTGCAGCCACCGGATTTCAATGCCGAAGGGATTTCGGCGTATTCAGCCGTTATCGCTGTTTCTGCAGATCATGACGCTGTGCCTCTCACGCTTTTGGATGCCCATGCTGATACACTTGCTGATCGTCTGCGATCTATTCCCCAGACAAGGGCTGTTGATCTGTTCGGCGTACCCGAAGAAGAAATAACAGTCGAAATCAATCCGGCTGCTGCCGCGTCACTCGGTCTGAGCGTCGCCGAAATCGCGCAACGAATTGCATCTGCCGATGGCAAGGTTCAGGCAGGTGAACTGAGCGGGCAAACATCTGACCTCACCATCAATATCTCTGGCGAGATCACGTCGCTCGAACGGGTGGCGCAGATCATCCTGCGCGAAGAAGATCAAAGCGCCACGGTTACGGTCGGTGACATCGCGACGGTCGAACGCGGGCCGCGGGCACCGAGCGATGAACTTGCATATGCAAACGGACGCCCGGCTGTTCTGGTTGCCGTCTTGGCACAAGACGGCGTGCAGATTGATCGCTGGATGGGGTTTGTGCGCGACGAATTGCAGGCGGGCGCAGTGACAGTGCCGCAAGGCCTGAGCGAAGTCCTGCTTTTTGACCAAAGCACCTACACTGCTGAACGCCTCACCGAGGTTGGGACCAACATGGCAATCGGTGTCGGTTTGGTCGTGCTTGTCCTGCTCGTCACTTTGGGATTACGCGCTGCCGCAATCGTCGCACTGGTCCTGCCGGTTGTCTCGCTTGCGACACTGGCAACGATGAACATGATTGGTCTGCCGATCCACCAGATGTCGGTGACAGGATTGATCGTTGCTCTGGGTTTGTTGGTCGACGCGGCAATCGTGATGGTCGATGAAGTCCGCCAAAGGCTTGCGCGCGGTATGCAGCGCGAGGACGCTGTGAGCGATGCAGTCAAAAGACTTGCCGCACCCCTTCTGGCTTCGACCGTTACAACCGCATTGTCGTTCACTCCGATGATATTGCTGCCGGGGGCCGCGGGCGATTTCGTCGGTGCGATCGCGATAGCAGTGGTTGTGATGCTGATCTGGTCTTTGCTGATAGCACTGACAGTGACCCCTGCTTTTGCAGGCTGGTTTATTCATCCGCAGGGACAAGGCGGTCTGCATATTCCCGCTGTCGGCCGTCTTTTCGCCAGATCCATCCAATGGTCTGTCAACAATCCCTTGCGGTCTATTGCCTTGGCACTTGTTCTCCCATTGACCGGATTCCTCGCCTTCCCGACACTAAAGGCGCAGTTTTTCCCGGGTGTAGAACGCGACCAGTTTTACATCGAGGTCGAGATGCCAGCAGGCTCTTCAATCCTTGAAACATCCGCGTTGGCCCGTGCGATGGACGCAGACCTCGCGGCATTGGACGGTATTGATCAGGTCTACTGGTCGGTCGGGCAATCAGGACCAGCCTTTTACTACAATATTACCGGTGGCCGTTCGGAAGATCCGTCTTACGCCGTTGCAATGGTGAAGACCCGAACAGCCGAGGACGCTGCTGCCTTGACAGAGACGCTCCAAGCGACGTTTGACGCGAAATATCCCCAAGCAAGCATCATTGTCAGGGCGCTTGTGCAGGGGCCGCCTGTCGCAGCCCCCGTCGAAGTGCGGCTTGTCGGACCAGATCTCGACGTGCTGCGCGACTATGGTGATCGTGCACGATCACTGATTGCCGACGTTCCGATTGTCACGCAAGTCCGGACACAGGTTTCAGGTGGTGCTCCACAGGTGCGCTTCGAAATCGATGAAACAGCGGCCAGACTCTTGGGGATGGATGTCACTGATATCGCCCAACAGCTTGATCATGCCATGGTCGGGCTGATCGGCGGCAGTCTTGTTGAAGGCACCGACCAACTTCCTGTCAGAGTCCGGTTCGATCAATCTGCCTACACCGATCTAGCATCGCTTTCCGATCTACCTGTTCTGCTGCCCAATGCCGCAATGGTCTCGGCTACCGGTGCATTCCCGGCGGTACCACTCTCTGAGCTGGCTGTGCCGGTCCTTGAGCCATCGGCAAGTGTCATCAACAGGCGAAACGGTGAGCGTGTGAACACGGTACAGGCCTTCATCGTGCCAGACGTTCTGCCTGAAGAGGCACTGCAATCCGTGCTTGCCGCGTTCGAAAGCGCTGAGTTCACTTTGCCACCGGGATACCGGATCGAATTGGGTGGCGATAGCGATGCAAGGTCAAGCACCGTCGGCAATCTACTCGCATCAATCGGGCTGATCGTAACACTAACGATTGCCACGATTGCGCTTACCTTCAATTCATTCCGCCTGACTGCCATTGCGCTTGTGGTCTGCGTGCTGTCTGCCGGACTGTCGATGTTGTCGCTTGCGGTGATGCAGTTTCCTTTCGGGATCAACGCAATCATTGGTGTTATTGGATCAATCGGTGTGTCGATCAATGCCGCAATCATTATCCTGACTGGCCTTAAAGCGGACCCTGACGCCGTGGCGGGCGACACACAGGCCATGGCCGATGTCGTCAGCCGGTCAAGCCGTCACATCGTCTCGACCACGATCACGACGTTTGGTGGGTTCCTGCCTCTTATCTTGGGTGGTGGAGGTTTCTGGCCGCCCTTCGCGGTCGCCATCGCAGGAGGGGTGCTTTTGTCAGCGGTTGTGTCTTTCTACTTTACGCCACCGATGTTTCGATTGCTCTACGCGCCGCGTCGCAAGGCACTTGAAATGCGGGAAGCGCCACCGGAACCTGCGCTCAGGCTCGCAGCGGAGTAACCGGCACCTTGGAAAGCAGGATGGCGACCCAGCTTTGAACCATGTAAGACCTGCTCTAGCCAGTCATGGGGCCTGAACAGGAGTAAGAGATGATCTTGGGACATATCGGCGTGCGAAAAGGCTCTAAAGGTGTGCCGCGCAAGAACTTCCGATCACTGCTGGGGCGCCCGCTTCTTGACTGGTCTCTCGATATTTTGCTGGCCCATCCCCGCATCGATGCAGTCGTCGTCTCAACCGACGATCAGGAAATGTACGATCACGCAATCGCCAAAGGAACCTTGCCAATCGGATTGCGCCCGGACCATCTGGCGACCGACCGCGCTGCCAAATGGCCGGTCTGGCAACATGCCCACGAGGCATCGGCCGAGCTACTTGGCGAGGCCCAGACCGCGTTCGTTGATCTCGATGTGACCTGTCCTCTGCGCGAACCTGCAGATGTTGATCGCGCGCTGGATCTCTTCTTCGCAGAGCATCCGGACATGGTGATGTCATGCACAGAGGCGCGGAAGAACCCTTATTTCAATTTGGTAGAGCCCGACGAAACCGGGGCATTGCACGTCTCGAAACCGCTCCCTGACGGGGTGGTGGCGCGCCAACAGGCTCCTATTGTCTACGAACACGTGGGCGGCGTCTATGTTGTGTCACCGTCTTATCTGCGCACAGCCACGAGCCTTTATGACGGCAGAGTGATTCCCTACATCATGCCGCCAGAGCGATCCCTTGATATCGACAGCGAGTTTGACTGGACTGTTGTCGAAGCCCTGCTGAAGCATCGGCAATCAAGCTGACAAGCTGCTGGTTAAACGCTGATGCCAAATGCCCTTAGCGCAGCAAGGGTCTTGGCCACGCTCCCACCGTGGGACGCCAGAAACGCCGAGATATCCCCCTGTGGCAGGGGCTCTGTCAGGGCAGCAGGCAAGTTCGACGCGCTGACCTGTCTGGCGACCTTCGCGTCGAGCGCCTCTTCGGCGGGGTAGGTAATTGTCCAGATTTCCGGTCCGACGATGACAGGTTTGGACAAAGCCAAGGGTTCGATGATGTTATGCGATCCTTTAGGAACAAACCCGCCACCGATCACTGCCATGTCGCATAGCGCGAGATAGAAGTACATCTCGCCCATACTGTCACCCAGAAGCACATCCCAATCTGTCGGCATTGCTCCGATCGGGGTAAGGTCAGCATCCAGTGTTTCAGAACGCCTGATGAAGTTCAGACCCGCCGCTTCAAGCATTTGGGCAGTCTCGCCAAAACGCTCCGGCGCACGCGGCACATAGATGGCGCGCACACCGGACTCTTTGATTGCAGCAATAAACGTCTTGTCTTCGCCCTCAACAACGCTGGTGAATGCAACGATGGGGCGGGCGTCCAGTGGCCCGCGCAAAGTCAGGGCCGCACCAACTTGATCTTCATTGATCGGCATTTCGAAGCGCATTTCGCCGGTAACAGCAACATTCGATTGGCCCAGTGATCGAAATCGGTCGGCCTGCATCGTGTTCTTGACCATCACTCCTGCAAAGCCAGACACTAGATCACGCCGCGAGATGATCTTTCCGGCATCTTTTTCGAAACTGCGTGTCGGGTACTGCCCGTTGCAAAGAAACAGCGGGACCGACTGCGCCGCACAGGCCGCTATCATGCCCGGCCAGATTTCCACCTCCATGACCAAGCCGAATTTTGGTCTGAAAGCATCAAAGAACCTGCGATAGGCACGCGGATAGTCGAATGGCATCCAAACCGGCACAAGCTGACCACGTTGCACTTCCTCGGCAAACAGCCGTTGCGCGGCGCGGCGACCGGCTGGTGTTATATGTGTTGTGACAATGTAGTTGCCGTCATTGAGCAAGCTGCGGATAAGCGGTTCTGCAGATTTCAACTCACCAAAGCTCACCGCATGCACCCAGATGTGCACGTTCTGACGCGCTTGATGAACTCCGAACCTTTCGCGGACATTCTTAAAATAGTCTGGGTCTTTGCGCCCACGAAACCAGAGGTAGGCAAGGACGATGGGTAAACCAAGAAACCAGACAGCGCGCCAGACCCAAAGAAAAGCGCCCACTTTGGGGCGATCAAACGGTTTCATCGATCAGACCTTCCAAGCGCGCAAAGAGCGGCAACAGTTCTGCGGCGCGTTCCATGGCGCATGACTCTGCTTTGGCCCCCATGACGCCTAATTGGCGACTGGCCAAGAGGTCAGCAAGCTCAGTGGCTTCCGATACTTGCATCGCGCCACCGCATTTCTGGAGGGCGGCATAGTCGGGCGCAAAGTTCGCGAACTTGGGTCCATGAAAGACACCCCGGCCCAATCGCGCCGGTTCCCAAGGGTTGTGGCCTTCGACATCGCTGAATGTGCCACCCATCATGACAGCATCTGCCAATCGATACCAAAGCCCCAGTTTGCCGAAACCGTTTTCAACGTGAACGGCATTGCCCAGAGCTGCGGCAGCAGCCGCTACATCGGACGCACGATCAGGGAACCGAGGTACGATCACCAGAATTGCGTCTGGTTGTGTCTTGAGCAACTCTTCGTGCGCTGCCAATGCGACTGTTTCGTCTGCCAGGTGGCTTGATCCAAGCACCCAGATGAAACGACCTTTCTTCAATTCACCGCGAACCGCTTCATACTCAACCTGGTCAAAGGGCAACGGTGGCGCTGCGGGTTTGAGAGATCCATCGACTGTGACGTCAATTGAACCAAGCTGCCGGAGGTGCCGTGCTGTCACCTCATCTTGCGCCGATACAAACCGCAGGCGCGAAAGTGCTGCTCGAAACAGCCATTTTACCCGCCTACGGCTTTCGAAACTCTTCCGGTCCATCCGCGCGTTGATCAAGACTTGGGGCAACCCGCGCGAATGCGCCTCAAAGACAAATCCGGGCCAGATCTCTTGTTCAGCCCAAATCACGAGATCAGGCCGCCAATGATCGAGAAATCGTTTTACAAAGGTTGGGCTATCGAGAGGCAATAGCTGGTGCTGCGTACGCTTGGGCAGCTCTTGCGTGAAGACTTCGGCTGATCCGCGCGATGTGGACGTCACCAGAAAATATGCATCTGTTGTTTTGGACAAATGCGCGATGACGCTTCTGAGTGCCATCACCTCACCAAGACCGACGGCGTGCAACCAGATAAGCGCGCCGCTTGGACGTGTCGATGACGGTTCGGCAAGCTTCTCGCGCCAACGATCAGAAGAGTCCTTGCCGCGTGCAACACGTCGCTTGAGATACGCCGGGAGCAGCGGTCGCAAGGTGGTCGTCAATGCACGATAGCCTTGAACTGCCACCCAATCCCCCAAACCAATGGAAGGCGATGGGGGCATCGTCCTAGGCATCCTGAAATGTCTTCTGCATTCCACCTTGCCAGAATGAGGGTTCACGCAAGACGCTTACGAACCCTTGCGCCGCGTCACCTTTGCCGAAACCTGCATCACGCTCGTATCTTTTCAGCCATTCGCTTTCGATGAAGGCTTCGATCGTCTGTCTGTCGCTCGCCAGAACAGATGTGATGGATGGGCTTTTGCCCCGCTTTGTCTGTCGTGTCCCGACATCAAGCGACGGAACCCCGAGAAAAGGGGCTTCGCGCACGCCCATCGACGAATTCCCAACAATACAGGCCGCATTGCGCATCAATTCAGAGAAATGTGCAAACCGCATGGATGGGATCACGCGGAAATGAGATGCGGGCAGCCCTTCGATGACATGCAAGATCGCCTCGGAGCCGGGATCATTGTTCGGAAGAATGGTGACAAAATGCTTCCCGGATGACTGAAGTGCGCCAAAAAGCATTTCTGCCTGACGACCCATGTCTGAAGCCTCAGAGGTCACGGGGTGAAAGATCACAATGCCGAAGTCTTCGAACGGGATGTCATAGCGCGATTTGACCTCAGACAGTGGAACGCCTGATGACCGCGCATGAAAATCCAACTCCGGAGAGCCAATGACATGGATTGATCCTGCATCCTCCCCCAAGGCACGCAAGCGCGTCGCGGCGTCCTCTGACGACACGAAATGTGCGTACGACAGCTTTGAATTGCAGTGCCGGAATACCTCATCAATCGTGCCAGAGACTTCACCCCCCTCGACGTGTGCACAACGGATGTAATTGGTCGCGCACACCAAGGCACATGCCAGCGCTTCCACCCGATCTCCGTGGACAATCACCAGATCAGGCTGCGCCTCCGCAATGTAGTCGGAAAAACCGACAACTGTTTTCGCCAAAACGATATCCTGTGGATCGCCCTCGCGCTGGTTGAGGAATTCATGCACCGGTGCCCCGAAACGCAGGACCTCCAGCTTCGTCATCCCGTAGCGGTCCATCATGTGCATCCCGGTCACAAAGAAGCTGACAGCAAAGCCCGCGTCTTTCGCGGCGCGCGCCAGCGGCTCCAACTTGCCGTAGTCGGCACGCGTACCTGTCACGAATAACAAGGATTTGGACAAGTCTGCCCCTCGTTTCAGTTGCTCTTGGTCACCGTCATACACGCAAAACAGTCATCTGACAGGCAGAGGACCGAAATTCGTCAGGATTTCTCAAGATCGTCCCAGCTGAGTTGCTCATTCAAGCGGACATCCCGCTTAAGCCGCTGACCCAAGACCTGATCGAACTCATATCCTGCAATAGGGCCATTGCCGGGGCGGCGGGCCCAGATGTCAGCCTCACCAATGACGTGACCTGCGGGCAGGTCTTTATCAGCCACGATCGAGGCGCGCGCAAAGCGGTAGACATCTTCCTCTGCCGACGAACGCGCCTTGGGATTACGCGCAGCAATCCAGATTTCTTTTGACCGTTCGATTATGTGGCGCAGCTCGCTAGGGTCCATGGAGCATGATACATCCGGACCCTTGCGGTAGCGCGTATCGGTAAAGTGACGCTCCAGGATCGACGCCCCCAAAGCCACAGATGCAAGCGCCATTTCCGGACCGATGGAGTGATCAGAAAACCCGACAACGGCATTCGGAAAGGCCGATTGCAGTTCCGTCACTCCGCGCAGTGAGACGATTTCGGGTGGTGATGGATAGAGGTTCGTGCACTCTAGCAGAGCGTAAGGCACCCCTGAATCTTCAAGAATTGCCACAGAGGCTGCGAGACTTTCGATAGACTGCATACCCGTCGACATGATCACTGGCTTACCCTGTTTGGAGATGTGCCGGATCAACGGCAGATTGTCGGCTTCGCCTGAGCCGATCTTGAACGCAGGCACATCCCAGCCGACCAACCGATCAGCGGCCGCCCGTGAAAATGGCGTAGAGATCCAGATCAGGCCTAAAGACTCGGCGTAATCCTTCATTGCCTTTTCATCATCGGCAGACAGCGCGCACTGCTCCATCACCTCCCAGATAGATACATCTGCGTTGGGCGGAAAAATCTTCTTCGCTTCATCCGTCATCTCATCTTCGATCACATGCGTCTGGTGTTTGACCATCTCGCATCCTGACAAGGCGGCGGCTTTGACCATCGCTTTGGCAACGTCCAGGTCACCATTATGATTGATCCCTATTTCGGCGATCACCAGTGGCGGATGACTGGGACCAATCCGGCGCCCGGCGATTGTGATTTCGTTTTCCATATTCCCTGCCTCTGAATTGCGCAGTTTCCGCCGTGATCTCACACAGCGGTAAATTCCCGGGTCGAACTTGCAATGTCCCAATTACATCTTGCTGGACTCTTTTTCAGCCCCCGCCATATCCTTCTTTAGTGTTCCAACGGGAAGGTAAAAACAATGTCCAAGATTATTTCACTGACGGCGGTGCTGGCATTCGCCTCGACCGCAGCCATGGCTGGCGGCCACTGTGCGGCAGACAAGACACTTGTTGATGGCAAGCTGACAATCGCGACAGGTAATCCGGCCTACTATCCATGGGTGATGAATGACGCGCCAGAAAGTGGTGAAGGTTTCGAGGCCGCAGTTGCTTATGCACTGGCCGCCGAAATGGGCTTTGCCGCAGAAGACGTCGTCTGGGTGCGGTCTTCCTTCGATGAGGCGATCCAGCCGGGTGCAAAAAACTTTGACTTCAACATGCAGCAATACTCGATCACAGCCGAGCGTGATCAGGTCGTCGACTTCTCTGCCCCCTACTACACTGCGCCGATGGCAGTTCTCGTTAGCCCAGGCGCTGTCGACACCGAGCCAACACTAGAGGCATTGCGTGGCCTGAAGTGGGGTGCTGTAGGTTCGACAACTGCGGTGCCAAAACTGGCATCGGTTATCCAGCCCGAAGATGATCCGCTTCTCTACGGCGACAATGCTGACGTCAATGCCGCGATGACAGCCAACCAGATTGATGCGGCGCTCTTCGACCTGCCGACCGCGCTGTTTCTCTCAGCGGTGATGATCCCCGGTTCAGCAGTGATCGGGCAGTTTGCGCCTGACGCCAGCGATAACCCTGATCAGTTCGGCTTGCTGATGGAAGAAGGCAACCCGATCAAGGCCTGCGTTGACGAGGCACTTGCAGCCATGACCGAGAGCGGCGAACTGGCCGCCATCGAAGCGCAATGGCTTCAGGACACGACCGGCGTTCCCGTGATCGAATAGGCACGACACCTTATGACAACACCGAAAGCGGCGGGTTTGACCCGCCGCCAACAATATGAGGCGGCCCAGCGCAGGCGATCCACGCTGATCGCTGCAACCAGCACGGCCCTCGTCGTCGCGGCAATCATCATTTTGGTTCCGATGACACCCGGCTGGGAAAAGGTACAACGCAGTTTCTTTAACGGGCAGACGTTTGTCGACACGTTTCCCAAGCTGCTGGATGCCTTCAAGATCAACGTGATGATCTTTCTTTGGTCCGCGCCAGCCATTGCCATTCTCGGGCTGTTGATCGCGCTCGCACGTGACACGAAATCGCCGGCTCTGTTCCCGTTGCGCATCTTTGGTGCAGCTTTCACGGATATTTTTCGCGGAATTCCCGTGATCCTGACCGTCTACCTGATCGGCTTCGGCATTCCCGGCCTTGGCCTGCCGCGCCCCTGGAATTCGCCCTACATCTGGGGCTCTTTGGCGCTCATACTGACCTATGCCGCTTACGTGGCCGAGATTTTTCGCTCAGGCATTGATTCCGTCCATCACAGTCAAAGATCGGCCGCCCTGTCGCTGGGCCTTTCGGAGCGGCAGGTCACGCGCTACGTTGTTCTGCCCCAAGCGATCCGGAATGTTGTTCCGGCACAAATGAATATGTTGATTGCCCTGCAAAAAGATGTTTCGCTGCTCAGCTTCATCGGCCCGGTGGAGATCTTCAGGCAAGCAGGCGTGTTCAAATCTTTGCTTGCGAATTTCACGCCTTATGTCGGGGCCGCCATCATCTTTCTGATCGTGACAATTCCAGCAACGCGTTATGCCGATTACCTCATGGCCAAACAACGGAAGGAACGCCGCTGATGGCAAAGCTAGCGCTGCGCGGCGTTGTGAAACGGTTTGGCGATGCGACGGTCTGTGATGGGATCGATCTGGATGTGGAAGAGGGGCAGATGGTTTGCTTGATCGGCGCATCCGGAGGCGGCAAATCAACACTGTTGCGGTGCATCAACTTGCTCGAAGTCATCGAAGACGGTGAGATCCGACTGGATGGTGAAGATATCACCGTTCCCGGACTTGATCCGCAGACAGTCCGGTCCCGCATTGGCATGGTCTTCCAAAGCTACAATCTTTTTCCCCACATGACCGCGCTAGAAAACGCTTTGCTCGCTCCACGATTGGTGAAGGGACAGAACAGCGAAAGTGACAGGCAGGAAATCGAGGGCCTCTTCGTCCGGTTCGGGTTGGCTGACCGGATGGGCAATTATCCAGATCAGCTTTCAGGCGGTCAGCAGCAGCGGGTCGCAATTGTTCGCGCATTGGCGATGCGGCCTGACGTGATGCTGTTTGATGAGATCACCTCGGCGCTTGACCCGCAATTGGTGGGAGAGGTTCTCGACGTGCTCTTGCAGCTCAAAGCCGAAGGGATGACCATGATCCTTGCTACACATGAGATGGAGTTTGCCAGACAAGCCGCGGATAAGGTCTGCTTTCTGAAGGACGGCAAGATCATCGAAGAGGGCCCTCCCTCTACCTTGTTTACCGCTCCGCGCGAGGCTGACACACAGGCTTTCCTCGCGCGGGCGATCAAGTAGCTTCGCTACTCCGCAGCTTTGAGCGGTGTATGGATCGGGCGCATTTGGGGTGCCGCTTCAGGTTCAGGCTCGTCGCTTACCGTTTGCCCGTCGTCTGCCTCCTGCCCACCCAGTGCACGTGCAACAGCTTTCACACCAGCGGTAATGTTGTGTACCAGCATGAAGACAGCCGGGATGGCAAAAACGATCACCACGGTCCCGATCAGAACACCATACCCGATCGACACAGCCAGCGGGATCAGGAACTGCGCCTGTAGCGATGTCTCCATGATCAACGGATACACCCCGAGGAAGGTCGTAACCGATGTCAGCAGGATCGGGCGGAACCGGTCCTTTGTACCTTCGACAACAGCGTCTTTAACCGCATACCCTTTGGCCAGATACTCGTTGTAAAGATCGATCATGACGAGGCTGTTGTTGATCACAACTCCAGCCAGACCGATAATGCCGAAGAAGCTCAAAAGACCAAGCGGAATGCCGAGGATCAAGTGACCGGTCACCGCACCAATCAGGCCGAGCGGAATTGCCAGCATAACAACAAGTGGTTGCACGAAACTGCGGAAGATCAGCGCCAAAAGCGCGAAGATCACGAAAAGAGCGATGCCAAGTGCCTGACCCAGTGCTGCTTGCGCGTCTCCTTGGGTTTCCTGTTCACCGCCGAAGCTTGCATTCAAGCCCGGGTTTGCCGCAATCAATGGCGGCAGCAACTCTTCACGGATGATACGGTTGGCTTCACCGTTAGTGATGATGCTTTCGTCAACATCGGCGGTGACAGTCGTCACCTGACGCCCGTTGCGTCTGAGGATCTCCGAAGGTGCCAAACCCTCAGCCAGTGTTGCAACAGTAGAAAGCGGTATCAGATCACCGCTTGGCGTCGAAATGCGGGTGTCGAGAAGATCGGCCAAACTGTCGCGATCTTCAGACGGATAACGGACCATGACCGCTACATTATCTTGGCCACGCTGAACGGTCGTCGCCTCAATCCCGAAGAAGCCATTTCGCGTCTGAAGCGCCAGATCCTGCAGCGTCACGCCGTAAAGGCGCGCTTCGGGCTTCAGCGCGAGTGTATATTCCAGTTTACCCGACGAGTTGTCGTCGAGGATTTGGAACACCCCTGGAATATTCTCTAGACCAGCGCGCAACTCTTCGACGACGGGTGTGATGTCTGCATCGCCCGGCAATGAAAGCTCAACCGAAATCGCATCGCCCGCATCCACAAGTGATGAGGAAATTGTCAGCGTATTGACCCCTGCAATCTGCCCAACCTCTTCACGCCACAGCCGTTCAAAGGCTGCAGTTTCCCAGTCACGGGCAGAAGCTTCGGTCACCTCGACGACAACTTGTGCAATCGTCGGGGAGACAGGCGGTGCGCCACCAACGGGTCCGCCACCACCCGCGCCGATACCGACAACCGTATATTGGCCAACAACCACAGTTGGTGCATCACTTGGCAAGGTGTCCTGTAACCTGTCGCCGCCGCGCAGCGCGGCTTGTCGCAAACCTTCAGCGACATCTTCGGTCCGCTCAAATGTGGTGCCATCATTCATCTCGACGGCCGCCGTGACAAACTCACCCTGGATTTCGGGGAAGAAGCTAAAGCGGACGTAACCGTACGAGATCAGACCGATTGTCAGCATCATCAGCGCGATGACGCCCGCAATCGGGATAAAAATCCGGTTTACACAAAACCGCAGCATCGCATCGAGGGGGTATTTGATGAACCATTTCAGCCCGCGGTCAATCACAGACCGGATCCCGCCGATGAAGCGGAACACGAGGTTGGGCCGATAATTCGGGCCGATATCGAGGTTTGACAAATTGCGCGGCAAGATCAGCAAGGCCTGCAGCATCGACAGTGTGAGAACGATCATCACAACCGTGGGAATATCACCCAGAAACGATCCCAACGGTGCGGGCATCTGCAGCAACGGCCAGAAAGCGACCAGCGTTGTCAGCGTGGAAAAGATAACAGGAACTGCGATCCGCTGCGTGCCTTTAACCGCGGCCTCCATCGGGGCCAGACCACGTTCGCCGTTCTTGTAGATATTTTCTGACACCACGATGGCATTATCGACGACGATCCCGATGGCGAGGATGAAACCAAAGAGCGAGATCATATTGATCGACATACCCAGGGCGCCCATGACAATGAAGGTGGCCGCAAAGCTGATCCCGATCCCCATCGCAGACCAGAATGCCAGCCGGACGTCGAGGAATAGCGCAAGGCAGAGAATGACCAAAGCCAGACCGACAAAAGCATTCTTTGTAAGCAGGTCAATGCGAGACTGAAGCTGCGTGCCTTCGTTCTGCCAGACGGTTGCTTCGATCCCTTCCTCCAGCGATGGACGGAATTCTGTGCGCAGATGTTCTTGTGCTAATTCGACAATGCGCAGGATCTGCTCATCGCCAACGCGGTAGACATTTACCGAAACCGAAGGGTCCCCGTTGAAACGTGAAGACAGGTCACTGTCCTCAAATCCATCGCTGACCGTTGCAATATCGCGCAGGTAGACCTGTGCCCCATTTTCATTTGCACGGATCACGATGTTTTCGAAATCCGCGCGCGTGTAGTTGCGCCCCAGCGTCCGGATCGGGATCGAAAGGCTTTCTGTCTCAATCGAACCGCCAGGCAACTCAAGCGAGTTTACCCCGATGATCCGCGCGACCTCATCGAGTGACATGCCATAGGCACGCAGTGTGTTGCGGTCGATCTCGATGCTGACTTCGTAGTCGCGGACGTTCGTGACTTCGGCAAATGAGATGCCGTCAAGTGAGGTCAGCTCATCTTTGAGCCGTCTTGCTTCTTCTTTGAGAACACGTTCAGTGGCGCTTCCGTGAAGCGCGATCTCAAGAACCCGTGTCGAATTGTCGGCTCGTACGACGACGGGATCATCAGCATCTTCTGGAAAGACGTTGATGCCATCGATCTCGGTTTTGATCTCATCGAGTTTGGTTTCGATGTCTTCACCGTCAAGAAAGGTTACGGTAACACCGCCCCGCCCTTCGGAGATATTGGCGGTGATATCGTCGATACCGTCAACACCGCTCAATTCGTCCTCGATTGGCTGCACGATGCTGGCTTGAATCTCTGATGGTGACGCCCCGGGATAGCTTACCGAGATCGAAACCGCATCAAGGGCGAATTCAGGAAATGTCTTCTGCGGCAGGTTGGTGGCCGTAATCGCCCCCATGCCTACGAGCAGGATCATCGAAAGCCACGCCGCGACCGGGTGCTCTGTCATCCATCGGATTGCTGCGTTCACGATCAGTCTCCTAGGCGTCGTTTTGCGAGGTGCGCGATTCGTCAGCGATATCACGCAGTGCTTTGCCAGGCTGCGGTGCAGCAAGCGAGGTGAGAATCAAGCGGTCATCAGGATCGAGATTCTCGACGCGAACAAACGATGTTTCGCCATCGACATGGACAAGAGTGGCAGGATGGATCACCAGCGCATCATCTCGCAGCAACCAAATCTGGCCACCATTGCGCAGCGCGGTTGACGGGATGGCATAGGTCTCTTTCGGCTGGATGCCATCAATCACAACTTCTGCAAATGCGTTGATCAGCGCTGGCGGCGCACCTGACGGCAGCGCGTTGGCGCTTTCGTTACGGTCACCCAAGGCAACAGTCGCCGTCAACGTGCGGGTTTGCGGATCAAGCGAAGGATCAATCCGAACGACTTCGGCACTCCAGGCTTCGGTGACACCGGCAAAGCGAATTTCGACGGTCGCGGGTGCAGGCTGGCCCTCGAACAGTCCCGGAATAAGTGCGGCATCGCTTTCACGGATCGCGACACTGACTTCCATCTGATCATCGGTATAGATGCGCGCAATCGGGCTGCCACCAGCGACAACATTGCCGATTTCTGCTTCTTTTGTCTGAACAGTCCCGTCAAATGGTGCGCGAACGATCTTGTTCTCCAAAGCGATTTCAGCGGAGACAAGCTGCGCTCTCTGTCCTTCAAGGTTGGCTCTCACCTCTTCTTGCTGGCCCAGAAGGTCGTCGACAGCGGCTTGGGAAATTGCATTGCGCTCCAGCAGGTTATTGGCGCGGTCCAGCTGCGTCTCTATCAGGTCCAACCGCGCTTCCGTCGCTGCGATTGATGCTTTTGCTTGTTCAATCTGCGCCCGCTCTGTGTTGGCTTCGATTTCAACAAGCACGTCACCTTCAGAAAACTTGCCGCGACTTGTGATCGCGGGGTGCAAAGCGACGATACGGCCCCCCGTCGGCGCTGACAGCGCTACGGTGCGAAATGGTTCTACAAACCCCTCACCACGAATAGGCAGAGGTCCCGAAACGGCCTCGAAGCCAGCAGTTTCGACCAGAGTAATTGGACGCGCCGCTGGTTCAGCCTCAACAATCTCACGGTTGTCACCAAGATACTGGAAGCCAAAATAGCCACCAGCCAGGATTGCGACCGCTGCTGTGATCCAGAACAACTCCCTGATTGCCGTCCCGATGAACTTGAAAACCTTGCGCATCGCACAATCCTTCCTTAATGACTCACGAGTCATTTAATACTGACTTGCCGGTCAGTAAATGGTAAACTTGTAATTTCTACGCGGCGGTGCAGAAATTGGATGAATTTTCACAGCTGATCGACGCAGATCAAAGGGAAGAGCAGGAAAGAGCCGATGCCAAACGCAGGACGACCACGTGCTCAACGTCGTAAAGATGCACGCCCGAGTGAGATCATTGATGCGGGTATCGACGAATTTGCCGAACATGGGTTTGAACGCGCCCGCCTTGACCGCATTGCCAAGGCTGCCGGGATCGCAAAGGGGACGATCTACCTTTATTACGAAAGCAAAGAGGCGTTATTTCTTGCCGCCGCGGAAAAGCACGTCATTGAGGTTTTGGCTGAAAACGAAACCACCCTTGCTGGGTTTCAAGGCACGACCGCAGAACTGCTGACCCATCTTTTGACGGCGATCTACGACCAATTCGTGGACGGGCGCGCACAAACTCTTCTCAAGATCATGGTTGCTGAAGGAGATCGCATTCCCAAGGTCGTGGAACGTTATCATGCAATGGCAATCCAGCGCGGAACGTCGCTCCTCCGCACAATTTTGGAGCGAGGAGTCGCGCGCGGCGAAGTTGATCCGTCACCGATCGTTAATAATCCGCAGGTCGTGATTGCGCCGGCGATTTTCTATGCAATCCACAGCATGGTCTTTCAGATGCACGGTCCAATCGACCGCGACAGTTTCATCGCTGCGCATACTGAGATGATGTTGCATGGGGTGCTCAAACGGCAAAGCCAGCAAAGCCGCCCTTGATCCTGGCGCGGGCGCTTCAGGCAGGTCGTGGCCTTGCTGGCAAGTTGCCGTGAGTGACTTAGGGAGAATTAACGCAACACCAGTGGCACACACACATCCAAAAATCAGCCACCCCCTCTCAAAAATCAAACACTCCGACCTGACCTTTTGGTCAGGGGCCTAGTGGCCACTAAAGCGCAAGAATGAAAAACTTCGCGCATGAGACGCTTTCGATCCTGGGGTCAGTTACAGACATTTCTCTCGGTCGCCGAGGCGGGTTCTTACCGTGCGGCTGCGCGAAAGCAGGGGATCACGAGCAGCACAGTTGCCCGCCACATCGAAGCCATCAACGAAGAAATCGGCCAGCCAGTGCTGATGCCTGTCGGCAACAAGTGGGAACTGACAGACGCCGGGCAGGACCTGTTAAGGATTGCAGAAACCGCTCAGGCAAACCTTGGCTTCATGCTCAAGAACCTCGAAGACGGAAGCGAATTTCGCGGCACCGTGACGATCAACACTTCATCCTTCATCATCAGCGACCACCTCGCGCCGGCAATCGGGCAGTGGTATGCCGACAACCCGCAATCGGCAGTCAATCTTGAGGCAAGCGACAGGACAACTGCCGTTGAACGCGGCGAGGCTGATGTGGCTTTGCGGCTATCGCGACCAGAGACACCCGGCATTGCGCGTGCGAAACTTGCGAACTGTAATGTCGGCATCTATCGCCCACATGGCGGCAGCGACTCTGATTGGATAGGGCTTCCTCCGGCGTATCGGGGACTGGCCGAAGTCACACTTGCCGAAACCCACTTTGGTCGCGATCCACGCTTCCGACTGGATACCTTCCGTGCGATTGCCAAAGCGGCAGAAGCGACGGGTCTGTCATGCATCGTCCCAACCTGCATCGCCAGAGATTTCCCTGCGCTGGAACCAGTCGAGAAAGATAACCAGCATTTGCTGGTGCGACGCGGGCTGTGGTTTGTGTTTTACGAAACGCGGAAGAACGATCCGGTGATCGCGGCGACGAGGGCATGGCTGAAAACTGTTTTTCCGTCGCCAAACCGCTGCCTTTGCGGCAAATGCGAAATAGTCTGACATTCGGGTCGCGCGGCTGGAATCGGCATGGGACTTTGACTAGGTTTCAATCGAACTTGTCAGAAGAGATGCCGACCACCGATGAAGCCGTTCTTGATCCTCCAACTCCGTCCAGAAAAAGATGCATCTGACGACGAATATGCGGCAATTCTGAACAAGTGCGGCCTGACGGCCGATGAGACGGTGCGTGTGTGTCTGGATCGCGAAGAACTTCCCGAAGACATCGACGTTCGCGACTACTCCGGTGTGATCGTCGGCGGTGGGCCCGGATGTATCAGCGATGCGCCTGATGAGAAGTCAGAGATGGACGCAAGGATTGAGCGGCAAATTCTCGGTCTGATGCCTCAGATCACGAAAGAAGATCACCCGTTTATGGGGTGTTGCTACGGGCTTGGCATCCTTGCACATCATCTTGGCGGCAATGTGAGCAAAGAAAATTATGCCGAGGCGGTAGGTCCGACGCTCTGCACAGTGATCGAAGGCGCTGAAGCAGACCCTTTGCTGGACGGGCTGGAAAACAGTTTTTCCGCCTTTGTCGGCCACAAAGAGGCTGTTCAGAGCTTGCCCAACGGAACCGTGCACCTGCTTGGATCAGAGAGTTGTCCGATCCAGATGCTACGCTTCGGTCAGAATGTTTATGCCACGCAGTTCCATCCAGAAGCGGACTCAGACGACTTTGCAAAACGGATCAGGGTCTACCGCAATCATGGCTATTTCCCGCCGGAAGATGCCGACCGGCTGATCGAAGTCTGCAAAGCCGCCGACGTTACCGTTCCGGGCGAAATCCTGCGCCGTTTCACTGAACGCTACAGAACGTGACGTCGATCGCGCGCTAGTCTAGTCGGACGTTCTCGCTCGATTGCCGTTCGGCGCTTGACCAGCCCAATTCGGGCAGGATGAATGCGCTTCCCAAGCCGATCAGGATGATTGCTGCAAATCCGGTAAAAATCGGTTTCATCGTTGATCCCTCAGTCCCGCCGCTTATTCAGCGGGTGCTTCGTTTTGTTGCTTGGCTTTGACTTCATCCAGCCAAATCGAGTGGTGCTGATGTGCCCATGCTTCGTCCACTTCGCCATGGGTCATGGCACCAGACGCACCCTCCATGCCGACAGATCCGATGTAGATATGCGCGATGATGATGGCCATCAGAACAAAGGCAACAATCGCATGCCACGCTTGCGCCAGTTGCATCTCGGTTTGTGGTGCAAGGACTTCAGGCAGCGGTCCGTAGCCGACAAGTTCCGGCAGTCCGGTGGCATTGAGGAGCGCAAAGGTCTTGGCAAAGAGATTCACCTCGAACGGAAACAGCAATGCAACGCCAGATGCCGCGATCGAGCTGCCGAGCAGGATGCAGGACCAGAAGATGATTTTCTGACCTGCGTTGAATTTCTTGGCTGGGGGGTGGTTCTTACCAATGATCCCGCCAGCCTGCACAAACCAGATCAGATCGAGACGGTTCGGTATGTTGTGCCAAACCCAGAGCAGAAAAATCATGACCAATGCCAGAATGAACGCCCACGCGACATTGTTGTGCACATACATTGCCCATTTGAGCAGCATGGCGTTTGCCTCTGGACCGAATGTCGGGGCAATTACCTTGCGACCAAAGAGGATCGCAAGACCGGTCAGTCCAAGCAGAATGAACGATCCAGCCAAAAGCCAATGCGAAAACCGTTCGATGAACTGAAAGCGCACCACAAAGCGGCCCGTCATCCCGCCATCGACGAGGATCCTGCCCCGCGCGACATAGAAAAGAATGAGCGCCCCGATCGTCCCTAGCAGAAGCCAACCGCCATAGGTCGCCAAGGGCCCTTCACGGAAGGCGAACCAGGTCATACCTGTAGACTGGACAAGCGTTTCAGCAACAGGACCACCGGCAGATACCGTGATATCGGCACTATCATAGCGGACACCACGCCAAAGCTCCGGATCAGAGACCCCACCCAATACACCGAATTGCTCGGCAATGCCGGCGGCACTGTCTGGATCACCCACATTGGCTCGCCTCTCGGCATCATTGACCGCAAGCCCCGCTTGGCGTGCCATAATATCTTCGAGGGTCTGCGCCCCGCCGGTTGCGCTGCGGTCAGGGGCAGTGTCCTGCGCCAGTGCAGGGCCCATCAGCAAAAAGGTCATCACCAAAGCCAGAAGCCGGGTCATCATTGCGGTATGCCTCCAGAAAACATGCCGGAAATATAGAAAATCTTTCTCGAAAGGGCGCACACTCGGCGCGCCCTTTCAGTCTTGAGATCACATGGATCAGGTGTCACGACCATCATACGCCGTGCCCCAGCCCCAAGCGCCGGACCCGAAACCACGGGCGACGACGCGCTCGCGGTAAATGGCCGACACCGTGTCGCCGTCACCAGCGAGGAGGGCTTTCGTGGAACACATCTCGGCACAGACAGGCAGCTTGCCTTCCGCGATACGGTTGCGCCCGTATTTGGCGAATTCCGCAGCCGAGTGGTTCTCTTCAGGACCACCGGCACAGAAGGTACATTTGTCCATCTTGCCACGGCTGCCAAAGTTGGCTGCCGCTGGGAACTGAGGTGCACCGAACGGACATGCGTAGAAGCAGTATCCGCAACCGATACACAGATCCTTGGAGTGCAGCACCACACCATCAGCAGTCTGGTAGAAGCAATCTACCGGACAGACGGCCATGCAGGGCGCATCTGAACAATGCATACACGCCACCGAGATCGACTTTTCGCTGGGCGTGCCATCATTGATGGTCACAACACGGCGACGGTTGATCCCCCAAGGCACCTCATGTTCGTTCTTACAAGCGGTGACACAGGCGTTGCATTCGATGCAGCGTTCGGCGTCACACAGGAACTTTGCTCTTGCCATTTGACGGTCTCCTTACGCTGGCATGATCTTGCAGAGGGTGGCTTTCGTCTCCTGCATCTGCGTCACGGAGTCATAGCCATAGGTCTGCGCGGTATTGGTGCTTTCACCGAGCACGTAAGGATCGGAGCCTGCAGGATACATGTCCCTTCTGTCCTCACCCTGGAAGTGCCCGCCGAAGTGGAACGGCATGAAGGCAACGCCTTCGCCGACCCGTTCAGTCACCATCGCCATCACCTTGACGCGACCGCCTTCTGGTCCTTCGACCCAGACTTGCGCGCCGTCACGGACACCAAGATTATTGGCGTCGCGCGGATGGATTTCCACGAACATGTCCTGCTGAAGCTCGGCCAACCATGGGTTGGACCGGGTCTCGTCCCCGCCGCCTTCGTATTCGACAAGGCGACCAGAGGTCAGGATGATCGGGTAATCGCGTGAGAAATCCTGCTTCTGGATCGAGGCATACATGGTCGGCAAGCGATAGAACTTGCGGTCCTCATATGTCGGATAATCCGCAACAAGATCACGACGGTTGGTGTAAAGCGGCTCACGGTGCAGCGGGATCGGATCCGGGAAGGTCCAGACCACGGCCCGCGCCTTGGCGTTGCCGAACGGTGCACATTCGTGCTTGATCGCAACCCGCTGGATACCGCCCGAAAGGTCGGTCTTCCAGTTGGTGTTCGGACCGGCCACAGCGTCAATCGCCGCGCGCTCGTCATCCGTCAGATCACCATCCCAGCCAAGGTCCATCAGCATCTGCATGGTGAACTCAGGGTAGCCGTCCTGGATTTCGGAGTTCTTGGAATAGACCCCCTCAGCCAACAGGTTCTCACCGTCACGTTCCACACCAAAGCGCGCACGGAAGGTCAGACCACCCTCGGAGACAGGCTTGGACATGTCATAGAGATTCGGTGTGCCAGGGTGGCTCATCTCTGCAGTGCCCCAGCAAGGCCATGGCAGACCGTAGTAATCGCCATCGGCTGGTCCACCAATCGCCTGCAACGTCGTGCGGTCGAAGGTGTGCTGGTTTTCCATGTGCAGCTTGATGCGTTCCGGGCTTTGACCGGTGTACCCGATTGTCCACATACCGCGGTTGATTTCGCGGAGTGTGTCCTCCGGGTTTGGTGTCAGCCCGTCTTCTTCCAAGGCAATGTTGCGGAAGAGACGGTCATGGAAGCCGAACTTCTGTGCGAAAAGCGCGATGATCTCGTGATCTGGCTTGCTCTCGAACAGCGGATCAATGACCTGCTCACGCCACTGGAAAGACCGGTTCGAAGCTGTGGCGGAACCACGGCACTCGAACTGAGTCGTCGCAGGGATGAGGTAGGTGTTATCGGTCCGGTCGCTCAAAACAGATGCCACTGTCGGGAATGGATCGATCACGACAAGCATGTCGAGCTTTTCCATCGCGGCTTTCATCTCGACCTGACGGGTCTGAGAGTTCGGCGCGTGGCCCCAAAGCACCATGGCCCGCACGTTGTCGTTCTGGTCCATGTTGTCCTTGTCTTCAAGAACACCGTCAATCCAGCGCGAAACCGGAATACCGGTCAGGTTCTGCAATGACTTCTCTGAACCATCTGCGGCGGTGATTTTAGCAAAGCGGCCATTCAGCCACTCTGGATCCTCACCCCAGACACGCGCCCAATGCGCCCATGCACCTCCTGAAAGGCCATAGTAGCCCGGCAGTGTGTGTGACAGAACGCCAAGGTCCGTGGCACCTTGCACGTTGTCATGGCCACGGAAGATGTTGGTACCGCCACCCGATGTGCCCATGTTGCCAAGGGCCAGCTGCAGAATGCAGTAAGCGCGGGTGTTGTTGTTCCCGTTGGTGTGCTGCGTACCACCCATGCACCAAATGACGGTGCCCGGACGGTTGTTGGCAAGGGTACGGGCCACGCGCTCAAGCTGGCTTCCGGGTGTACCGGTTACGCGCTCGACTTCTTCCGGGTTCCACTTGGCGACTTCTTCGCGGATCTGGTCCATGCCCCATACGCGGGTGCGGATGAATTCATCATCCTGCCAGTCATTCTCAAAGATGTGCCACAGAATACCCCAGACAAGCGCCACGTCCGAACCGGGACGGAAGCGGACATATTCGTCCGCATGGGCCGCTGTGCGCGTAAAGCGCGGGTCGCAAACAATCACAGGCGCGTTGTTACGTTCCTTGGCGCGCAAGATATGCTGCATCGAAACAGGGTGCGCTTCTGCCGCGTTCGAGCCGATCATGAAGATCGCCTGCGAATTGTGGATGTCATTGTAGCTGTTGGTCATGGCGCCGTAGCCCCATGTATTCGCAACACCCGCAACGGTCGTTGAGTGACAGATACGCGCCTGGTGATCCACGTTGTTCGTGCCCCAGTAGGCAGCAAACTTGCGGAATAGATAGGCTTGTTCGTTGCTGTGCTTGGCCGATCCCAGCCAGTAAACGCTGTCGGGGCCGCTTTCTTCGCGAATGTTCAGCATCTTGTCGCCGACTTCGTCGATCATCTGTTCCCATGAGATACGGATCCATTCGCCGTTCTCTTTCTTCATGGGATACTTCAGACGGCGCTCACCATGGGCGTGTTCCCGCACTGCAGCCCCTTTGGCGCAATGCGCACCAAGGTTGAACGGGCTATCGTAGGCCGGCTCTTGTCCGATCCAGACACCGTCAGAGACTTCGGCCACAACCGTGCACCCGACAGAACAGTGTGTGCAGACTGTCTTTTTGAGATCAATGTTGCCCATCGTGGCCGCACCAGCGGCCTGTGCTTTCTGGACAGTGCCGCCAGTGGCAGCAATCGCAGCCAAGCCACCGATGGCAAGGCCGGAACCGCGCAGAAACCCGCGGCGGTCAACTGATGTGTTGGCCACATCAGACAGGATCGAGGTCCGTTGGGAGCGTCGCGCAATCCCGTTGGTCTTTTTCCTAAGCATATTTAGGTCCTCCCATGCTGCTTCGAAGTGCCCTTCGAAGTGCGGAGATCGTCGAAATCCTTTTGGCAGTCGGGCGTCACGCAACCATTCGCTTCAAGGCATGAAGGTGTCACCGTCCGGCTTAGAACCGGGCGCTGTCGTAGTAGGCGCGTGTCTGCGCTGTGTCTTGCAGTGTGTCGCTGGACAGATCAGCTGGCGCTGCCTCTGCCGTGTCTGCGCTGCCTGCCAGCGCAACAGCGGCGGCTGGCGCGGCTGTGACCGAGAGTTTGAGGAAATCGCGACGGTTGCCCGAGCGCTTTTCTTCGGTTTTGGGGGCCATATGTACCCTCCTTTCAATGTGGGGCAGTGCACTACCCCGTCGTGAACCGCTCCCCTGCTCTCAACAGGGAAGGCGGCGTAATTCATGCCTCTCCGGCAAGCCGGAAGGCTTCTGCTTCAATCTCGATGAAAATCCGGCCCACGGTCCCGACAGGGGCGTAAAAGACCGAGGCTTTCGCGGCTTCGAGATCGGAGAAGAAAAGACGTGCCCATGGCGCGATATGACGGTTGAAAAAGGCGCGTTGCGCATCAAGCGGGATCGGTTGATCAAAACGACCAGCAATCATCGCGCCCATCATTTCCATCAGGCTGGCGATATTATCTTCGGGCTCGAACACTTTTTCAGACCGCGCCAGTCCATGCTTTGCCATGTCCTGACGCAATAGCGCGAGCGGCTTTTCATTCAAAAAGCCCGTCATGTAGTAGCTCGCATAGGGAAGCAATTCGCCGCGGCTCATACCGATAAACAGGGCATTGAACTCGCGTGCTGCCATTTTCGGCTTAGTGACCCTCGCGAGTTTCGCCAGTGTAGTGATTGCTTCGCCCAACGGCGTTTGATCGCCGGAAAGGCCCTTGACCTGTTCGAGCAAAAGCTCGTCCGGTGGCGACGCCAAAAGGACACCCAGAAAATTGTAAAGGTCCGCACGCTGGCGGTCTTCGGGTGCAAGCGCGATATCAGCGGTCACGGTCATGCGGCTCCTCGGTCTGTCTCGGGCTCAAAGCTGAACCGCATGAAGCGGCGTGGCGGTGTTTCAAATGCGGTCGCTTCCTCTTGCGCAGCAAAGGCTGGGTCTATCGGGACAGTGTCGGAAACCGTGGGAGGTGAATCGGTGTCCGACGACGAGGAAGCGACCGCGTCGAGTGTTTCTTCATCGGGTGTGTCTGTTGGCTGGACGTCTGTCTCGGGCGTATCTTCGAGAAGATCGCGCAACATACCTTTGCCAACCTGGTAGGCTGTCTGCAGGTTCTCGACCACTGTGGCGCTATCAGTGAAGTCCTCACCGTAGTCCACAAGACCGTCGAGGTTAGCCAAAGCGGGATTGAGACGCCAAAGTTTTCGTAAAGCGCGCACCTTGAGACGTTGGGGGAGGGTGTGGCTCAAGAACGCGCGAACCTGTTCAGCAGTCTCAATCCCTTCCGGTTCCGGCAGACCAAGCTCTGCGAGAATGTCTGCGTCGGACCGGTGTTCGAATTCATTTTCGCAAGCGCGAGCGTCGGCTTCTTTGCGCTGCTGCATTTCGGCTGTCTGTTCAGCTGCAATACCGCGCTTGCGTTGTTCCCAGAAACTCAATTCGGTCATTGCAGACGTCCCTTGAGTCGTTGCGGCGATGCATAGACATCGGCGGTCTGCGCCAACCGCGCATCACCGATGCCGTCTTGCACAAGATCGATCCGCTTCTTGTCACGCTGTCGCTTTTTGAATGTCTCTTCGCGATGATGCGCCGAAATAAAATCCTCAACCCATTCCCTCACCACAGGCGGCATTGGAACCTTTTCGATCATCTCTTCGCCACTGTCTGCGTAGTCCTGAGCTTCGTAGGGCGACACGGTGACAAGGATGACATCAAGAGGCACTCCTGCCTCCACAGGCCTGAGAATCACGTAAACTGAGGGATCACGGGCATGTAGGCCGTGAAGGTAAGCTTCGGTATCAGTGGAAAAGAGCTCGATCGAACGCGTGGCGGCATGATATTCCACGCAATCGCCGTCGCGGCGCATTTCAACCCAATCAGCAGGCGCAGCACCCGGAATCACAGCGCGCGCCGACCATGTCCACTTGGCCCAACGCGTTACTCCTGGCTTCTTCTGCATCACAATTCCGACCGGAAGTGTGCAGGTCTTATGCTCGGCTAAAGCATTCATCCAATCGTTCCCTTCACAATCTACAATAGTATGTGAATGCTCTTGACGCATTTTGATTTTATCCTACGCGACAATTTGCGCACCATTGCATACAACCGGCTGATAACGATGGAAAAAACTGTAAGCTGATCAAAATACTATATTTTTTCTGATCACATTTTCATCGCCCAAGTGGGCGGTTCCGCCGCACCCCAGCCGAATTGTTGCCATTCCAAAGCTGTGCTTATGCTGTCGCCCGAAAGAGATGTTTCATAAGCCGCTGCAACTGTGGCGTGGGAGGGCACCGATGACCGTGGAATTCATGATCTGTCCATGCACAGGTTTGTCCGCTGATCAGGCCAGAACGCTATCAACCATGACACCGCATCAAGTGCGGTTCGCGTCTCATTTTATGTGCGATGCCACCAAGCTTTCGCCAGAAGACGTGGCGCAGGTTATCTGCTGCCATAAAAGCATCGAACATTTCGAAGCCCGCGCCTACGATAGTGATGTCCCTGCACCGGCTGTCGTTGACCTGCGAGCGGTCTCAGGATGGTCGGGCCAGCACCCCGCACCACTGGCAAAGCTCGCCGCCCTGCTCAATGACGCGGCAACGCCCGCAGCGCCGGCCAAAACGCTTGACGTCATTTCTGAAGGCAGATGCCTTGTCGTAGGCGATCAAGCCGTTGCGACAGAGGCTGCCAGACAGTTGGCACCGTATCTCAGCGTGACGCTTTTGCTTAAAGGCAGTGACAACCAGCCTGATATTGATGGCGTTGAAGTCATCGTCGGAAAATTGCGAAGCGCCACAGGTGCGTTGGGCCAGTTCGACGTCACGCTTGATGCGCTGCAATTGCCTCATCCGGGCTCAAGTGAAGTGCCAACCCTATCCGAGCCACGTGACGGCGGACGGTCAACCTGTGACGTGATCCTCGATTTACGCGGTGACACACCGCTATTCCCGGCCCACGAAAAACGAGAAGGCTACCTGCGTGCTGATCCTGCACACCCTGCGGCCGTTTCCGCAGCGGTGCTTGCCGCATCACATCTCACAGGCACCTTTGAAAAACCGCTATATGTGCAGACCGAAGCATTGCTTTGTGCCCATTCAAGGGCCGGACAGACCGGTTGCTCTCGGTGTCTTGATCTGTGCCCGACGGGGGCAATCTCTCCGAATGGGGACCATGTTTCGATTGATCCGATGGTTTGCGCGGGATGTGGCGCTTGTGCTGCCGCATGCCCGTCTGAGGCAATCCGCTATGATGCTCCGCCGACTTCAGTGACGATCAGACGTGTCCAATCCCTTGCACAAACAATCATAGCAAATGGTGTAGAGGCTCCAAAGCTGCTGATCCATGATGGGCATGGCGCTGAAATGATCCGCCTCGTGCGCCGTCACTACGATGGCTTGGATGCTGACGTCATCCCGCTCCACGTGACGGCTGTCGGCACTTTCGGTCACGCAGAGATATTGGCAGCGGCAGCTGCCGGATTCGTCGAGATTGCTATTCTCCCCGGACCGCTGGCAGATCGGGATGCAATCGCATCTCAAGTTGCGCTTGCGACCGCCTTGGCTGGAAAGACACGGATACTCATCGCAGATATCGCCGACCCTGAAACCTTGGCTGATGTATTCGAAGCCGGGACAATGCCTCCTCAACACCAGTCGGTCAGACCGCTTGGCAGCCGTCGCCAAATTGCGCGCACAGCAGCGAAGGCACTCAATCCCGAACAGGATATCGTTGCCCTTCCAACGGGCGCACCTTATGGCGCAATCGCTGTTGATACAGATAGCTGCACGCTGTGCCTCTCATGTGTTTCGCTATGCCCCTCTGGCGCATTGGGTGATAACTCGGACAAACCTCAGTTGCGCTTTCAGGAAGACGCCTGCTTGCAATGCGGAATCTGCGCCACGATCTGTCCCGAGAAGGCAATCAGCCTGACCCCACAATTCGATCTGACAGACGCAGCCCTTGAGCAACGCATTCTCAATGAGGAAGAGCCATTTGCCTGCATTTCGTGCAACACGCTGTTCGGCTCAAAGAAGACGATCGACCGGATCACAGAAAAGCTGGCGGGCCACAGTATGTTTGCAGGCTCTGATAGACTGGCGATGATCCAGATGTGTGATGACTGCCGCGTCGCTCACCAGATGCACAGCGAGGACCAACCGCTCAGCGGCGGCGAACGTCCTCGCCCGCGAACAACCGATGATTATTTGTCGGCACGGCGCGATCACTGATAGAATGACGTAAGCGAACAGGGAGGGCTCGATGATGAGTAATGACGATTTCAACATGTCGATGCGCAAGTTTCTCAAACAGGTTGGTGTGACCTCACAGCAGGCAATTGAAGAAGCAATGCGAAACGGTGGACAATCCGATCAGGTCTATGCCGTAAAAGCCGTCATTACGATTGACGGGTTGGACATGGTCCATGAGGTCAGCGGCAATATTACGGGGCGCGACGCCACTTGAGTATCACACGCGAGGCAGTGCTTGACTGCCTGAAAAACATATCGGACCCCGCTGGCGGCGATATCGTTTCAAGTGGCGTTATGCGGGCCTTGAATGTGGATGCGGGAAAAGTCCGCTTTGTGCTTGAAATCCCCGGCAATCAGGCTGCGGCCTATGAACCTGTTAAATCCCAGGCAGAGACAACGCTGAAGGCACTTGATGGTGTCGATGCCGTCTCCATTGTGATGACGGGCCATACACAAACCGCCGCGCCGCCCGATCTACAGCCACAGCGACCAAAACAAACCGGACCGGAGCGCATTCCCGGCGTTGATCGCATCATAGCGGTCGCGTCAGGCAAGGGTGGTGTCGGCAAATCTACGGTCACCAGCAACCTCGCTTGTGCGCTTGCCCAGATGGGGCTGCGGGTCGGGGTGCTGGATGCCGATGTCTATGGGCCTTCACAACCAAGAATGTTGGGGGTCTCTGGGCGGCCTGCATCACCTGACGGCAAAACGATCCTGCCTTTGCGCAATCATGGCGTGACGCTCATGTCGATTGGCCTGATGACGAACGATGATCAAGCGGTCGTCTGGCGCGGGCCGATGTTGATGGGTGCGTTGCAGCAGATGATGATGCAAGTGCAGTGGGGTGCCCTTGATGTGCTGCTGGTGGATCTACCGCCGGGCACTGGAGACGTGCAAATGACATTGGCACAAAAGGCACGTGTCGACGGCGCGGTCATTGTCTCTACTCCACAGGACGTGGCGTTGCTCGATGCGCGCAAGGGGATCGATATGTTCAAGCAACTGAACGTGCCGATCCTTGGGATGATCGAAAACATGAGCACGCATATCTGCTCTAACTGCGGACATGAAGAACACGTCTTCGGCCACGGTGGTGTCGCCGCTGAGGCCGCCAAACTGGATGTGCCGCTTTTGGCCGAGGTGCCACTTGATCTTGCAGTCAGGTTGGCCGCCGATGGCGGCGCGCCGGTCACTGTGAGCAACCCTGACGGGCCGCAAGCAGCCGCGTTTTACCAGATCGCCCGTACACTCGCCGCAGGATTTAAGTGATGGCGCTGACGTTTCCGCCAATGATGCAAGGTCAGCCGGTTGATGAAGACGCCTTCACCGAAGCCCAGCGCCAGGCAACGCTCGGGTGTGACGCAGGCCTTATAACCTACGGCACACGCGCAGATGTGATCGAAGCGGCATTGATCCTCTCACCGGAAGTTCCTCTGTCAAAGGCTATGGCGATGCTGCCGCTGTGTGCTGTCGGTTTTCAGAATGCACTCGGCGCTCTCGCCCCGCCGGAGGTTTCCGTCCACTTGGAATGGGACGGAAAACTGCGTGTGAATGGCGCATCCTGCGGTGCGTTTGATGTTGCAGCTTCGACAGATGATCCCAATGCGGAACCGGACTGGATCGTGGTGGGGTTCAGGGTGCCTTTCCTGCCGGAAAGCGATGAAATGGGCCACACACCAGACCGGACCGCTTTGGCTGCGGAAGGCTGCGCTGATGTCGCTCCGGACCAACTTATCGAAAGCTGGGCGCGCCACACGTTGCACTGGATCAATCGCTGGGAAACAGATGGCCCGCGTGGTGTGCATACCGAATGGCGCGGACTGTCACACGGAATTGGCGAAGACGTCACCCAGTCGGGCCTCAAGGGAACGTTCATGGGGATTGATGAAGACTTCGGGATGCTTTTGAAAGATGAAAATGGACAGACACATCTTTTGCCACTGACAACACTCTTGAAAGGTCAGGCATGAAACTTGCAGTCGCAACCCATCTTGACGAAAGCGATCAGCGTGTCTTCGCAAATCCTGCACGGACCGGTGAGTACTGCATTTCGGGTGGTTTTGAATTCTCCAACTGGTCAGACAATGATCTGGTTGGCAAAGCACGACAGGCCTTCGCAAACGGTTGGTTCGGGCTTGAGACAGGTGGACGGGCAACATTCGTTTCAGTGACAGATGTCTCACCTGCAAAGGTCGCCAGCCTGACAAGCACGCTCGCACAGCATTTCGTGACCTACTACAACGCCCCTTCCATTGAGGCCGCAATGCCCGTCGCCGAAGCCGAAATCGCGCATATGGCCGATCTATGCGAAGATCATGAGCAAGGCACCATGCTTACTGTGTCGCGCGAACTGACGCCGGCCGGCGTGAAAGAGGCATACCGTGTCATTGAAGCGCAGCCAGCCGATCTGGCTCAATTTGCCGTGCACGGATCACTCGACGACGAAGGCCACTGAGCAATCCGCTAATCTTCTGACGTGGCATTGAAGACGAAGAGTGTTTCACCGTCGATAGTGTAGCTGTTGATCAACTCAGCAGCGCGTGGGCCTGTCAACCAAGCTTCCAATGCGGCAACGGCCTCTGCGTTCACATGCGGATGCAGCTCGGCGTTTACCGGAAGGAAGCTGTATTGATTGAACAGCACCGGATCGCCAGCGAACAGCAGCGCGAGGTCCGCTTTGTTGCCGAAGTTCAACCAACTGGCACGATCTGAAAGAATGTAGGCGTTCATGTCGGCCGCAGTATTGAGTGCCGCCCCCATTCCTGCACCGACGGCGCGATAGTGCGGTCCGAATGCCTCGACATCAAGATCAGCGCTGGACCAGAGGCTGAGTTCCTTGCGGTGAGTGCCGCTATCATCACCGCGGCTGACGAAAATTGCTTCGGCTTCCGCAACGCGTTGCAGCGCCTCTGTGACTGTTTCGACACCCGCCACACTCGCCGGATCGGCAGCAGGGCCGATGATCACAAAGTCATTATACATCACCTCACGGCGATGCGTGCCGTATCCTTCAGCCACGAAAGCCTCTTCTGCTGCACGGGAATGCACAAGAATTGCGTCGACGTCGCCAGCTTGTCCCAGTTTGATTGCCTGTCCGGTTCCGACGATCAAAAGCTGCACCTCTAGCCCCAGATCGTTTTGAATTTCAGGAAGCAGGACGTCCGCCAATCCGGAATTATGGAACGACGTTGTAACTGCCATCCGCATGGTGTTTTCGGCCAAGGACACAGACGGCCAAAGTACAAGAAGGATGGTAGCTAGCAGTCTCATTCAACAATATCTCCGTTCAAAAATGCCTGCGCCTGCAGGGTCGCTGGTTGCGCAAAGAACTCTGCCGCACTTGTTTTCTCTGCCACATGTCCGTTGCAAAGAAAGACTACATCGTCCGCAAGGCGCTTTGCTTGACCCATATCATGCGTCGACATGATTATTCGTGTCCCTGCGGCCTTCTGTTCCAGAAGCAGATTTTCAATGTCGCGCGTTGCGCGTCCGTCAAGCGAAGCCGAAGGTTCGTCCAGAAAAAGCACAACAGGTTCGGTGATCAATGCGCGCGCCAGCGCGAGCTTTTGCTGCTCACCCCCTGACAGGCTGGTCGCAGAACGGTCCTTCATTGCAGAAAGCCCAATCCGTTCAGCCCAGGATGCGGCAGCCTCTCTTGCGGTGCGTGCGCTTTGCCCCCGGATAACGAGTGGATAGGCCAGATTGTCGATCACCGATCGGCGGAGCATCACGGGCCTTTGGAAAACGAAAGATTGCATCCGGCGCGCATCCTCGGTGTTGACCTGCCATTGGACATGGCCCCGCGCGAGGCGAACAGTACCGTGCAACAAGTTCAACAAGGTTGTTTTGCCTGATCCGTTCGGACCAACAACAACCGTCGCCCCCTTACCTTCAAGTTGAAGGTCAATTGGTCCGATCAGGCGATTGCCGCGCCGTCGCGCCTCAGCTCCGCTGACGATAAGAGGGAACATACTGCTCACCAGCGGCCCTCCCTTTCGGTCTGGCCCAGCCAATGGATCAACAAATTCACTGCAATCGTGAGTCCGATCAGAATAAACCCAAGAGCCAATGCCAATGCGAACTCGCCTTTGCCGGTCTCAAGTGCGATCGCGGTGGTCAGGACGCGCGTAACATTGTCGATGTTCCCACCAACAATCATGATTGCGCCCACCTCACCGATGCCACGCCCGAAACCGGCCAAGGCCGCCGTCAGAAGCGCGCGCCGCGCATCCCACAAAAGCGTCCGAAGCTTTTGCCCCTGCGTGACGTTCATCGAGATCAGAAGGTCATGATATTCCTGCCAAAGATCACGCAGTGATTGGTGCGCAATACTGGCGATCAGAGGGACCATGATCAGCACTTGCGCGATGATCATGGCGGTTGGTGTGAACAAAAGGCCCAAAACACCGAATGGTCCCGAACGTGACAGTAGCAAATAGACGATCAGCCCGACCACAACAGGCGGAAGCCCCATAAGGGCGTTGAGGATGGCTATAATCGTCCGACGTGCCCGAAAACGGCGCACGGCGAGATACGCCGCAAGCGGAAACGCCAAAGCGCACGCAACGACCAACGCCGTCAGCGTCACGTAAAGTGATCGCGCCGCAATGTCTGCGAGCTCTGCATCAAGGGACGCCATCAGCCAAACTGCTTGCACAAGGCCGTCCCAAAGATCGACCATCAGTTCAGCCTCCTTCGCGTCTCTGCCTTATCTGCCAAGATTAGCGATGCGGCGCCAGAACTCAGCGGGCTTTTGCGCGTCATGGGGCAGTTTGTCTCAGTCGTTTGCGAATGCCGTTGCCCGGCCTGTCGCAAACGCCGCCTTCACCTAGTTCGGCAAATGCCCGCGCCGTCCCATCGCGACGTAGGCCTCAAAGCCTGCATCAATCGCGAGGTCGCACGAATACATATTTCGCAGATCCGCCATGCGCGGTGCCGCCATGCGGCTTGCCATTTCCTTGAGATCAAGCGCCCGGAACTCGTTCCACTCAGTCAGCATGATCACTGCATGTGCGCCGTCGACCGCTGCATATGGGTCGTCGCACCACGTGACGTTTGGCAAAAGCTCTTCTGCTTCGCGAAATGCCTGAGGATCAACAACGCGGACGTCTGCACCGTGACCGACCAGTGTTGGCACCACCGTCAGCGAAGGCGCGTCGCGCATATCATCTGTGTCGGGTTTGAATGTGAGACCCAAAACCGCGATTGTCTTGCCGCGCAATTTTTCCTCACACAGGTCGATGATCTTTTCGACCATGAGACGCTTCACTTCCTCATTGACCTTGATGACGGTCTCGACGATCTGGAGGGGGGCAGCATGATCTTGACCGATGCGAGCTAGCGCCTTGGTATCTTTCGGGAAGCATGAACCACCATATCCGGGGCCAGCCTGCAGAAATTTCGGGCCGATCCGGCTGTCAAAGCCCATGCCCATCGCGACCTCTTTGACGTCTGCGCCGGTCTTTTCGCAGAGCATAGCGATTTCGTTGATGAAGGTGACCTTGGTCGCAAGAAACGCATTGGCCGCGTATTTGATCATCTCCGCCGTTTCCAGATCAGTCGTCAGTACCGGATAATCGCGGAGGGACAGCGGGCGGTAGATCTCCTGCAAGACATTTGCGCCGCGCTCAGTGTTTGCGCCGATGACCACACGATCGGGATGCATGAAGTCGTCGATTGCCGCGCCTTCCCGCAAAAACTCGGGGTTCGAAACGACGTCGCAATCAAGATCAGGCCGCTGTTCTTTCAGGAGCTTTGCAACCTGCTGATTGGTTCCGACAGGCACAGTCGATTTGGTCACGACAACAGTTGGTCGCTTGAGCGACTTGGCGACATCCTTCACAGCGTTGAAGACGAACGTCAGGTCGGCATGCCCGTCTCCGCGTCGGCTTGGCGTTCCAACGGCGATAAAGACGGCATCAGCGCCATCAGTTGCCTCATCCAGATTGTCCGTAAACGAGAGCCGCCCGGCGCTTGTGTTCTTTGCCATCAAAACGTCGAGGCCCGGCTCAAAGATCGGTGTTTTGCCGTCGCGAAGAAGGGCGAGCTTATCCGGATTGTTGTCAACACAAACGACCTCGTGCCCAAAATCTGACAGGCAGACACCCGAAACCAGACCGACATAGCCTGTACCAATCATTGCAATCTTCATTCTGCTCTCTTTTCTCGAGATTTCTGCGAGACCCATCGCACGAAACCGACGTGATGGCCCCGATGTCTAGACGCCGTAGTAGTCCCGATACCACGAGACAAACTGTTGAACACCCTCTGCGACGTCTGTTTGTGGCCGATACCCCGTCAAGTCCTGCAGGAGCCCATTATCAGCCCATGTTTCGTGAACATCACCCATCTGCATCTCCATGAAGTTCTTCTTCAACTCCATGCCCAGCGCGGTTTCGATGGCCGCAATGAACGTCATCAGCGGCACCTTGGTTCCGTTACCGATGTTGACGACACGGTAAGGCGCGACCGGCGATAGACTGTCGCCAGACGGAATTTCTTCAGGTGTCTGGGGTTGCTCTGGTGGTGCATCCACCAACAAACGGATGCCGCGCACCAAGTCTGTGACATATGTAAAATCTCGCGCCTGCTGCCCGTGACCGTAAACATTGATCGGCTCACCGCTCAATCCGGCTTTCACGAATTTGAAAAGCGCCATGTCGGGCCGACCGTAAGGGCCATAGACCGTGAAGAAGCGGAACATCGTGGTCGGGATCTTCCACAGATGGGCATAGCAATGCCCCATGTGTTCGTTTGCGCGTTTGGTGGCGGCATAAAGCGTGAGTGGCGTGTCTGCGCGCTGCACTTCGGTGAAGGGCATCTCCGTGATGGCTCCATACACCGATGACGTTGACGCCATAAGAAGGTGATCGACTTTGTGACGCCGCGCACATTCAATGACATTGAACGTCCCCATGACGTTCGACTCCATGTATGAGCGCGGGTTCTCTAGCGAATAGCGGACCCCGGCCTGCCCGGCGAGATGGACAATGATGTCTGGTTGTGCGGCATCGCAGACCTCGGACAGCAGGGCATTATCCTCAAGCATACCTTCGGTGCAGCTAAAGTTCTGGTTCTGCAGAAGGATCTGATGTCGCCGGCGTTTTAGTTCGATATCGTAGTAGTCAGTCATGCCATCATAACCGATCACCTTGAATCCTTCATCCAGCATCAATTGCGCAAGATGGAATCCGATGAATCCGGCGGTACCCGTGATCAAAACTCTGCGCATCTTACCTCTGGACATGCAAAAACGGCGGACGTGCCGCCGTTTTCGATGAACTAAGAAGCAACGTCAATGCGCCGCTAAAGCAGCCCGTTCGGCAATGGTTGCTCGTTTGCCGTATTGATCCGGCGGAACCACATGGTCACCATCGTCGATGTGATGACGATGAAGAGTGAATAGAGCACCGGCACAGCCATAACCGATTGTGCCTCGGCGCCGCTCCACGTGAAGGCGATAATCGCAATCGCGAGCGGCCCGTTCTGGATACCGGTTTCAAGCGCCACGGTACGCGCGTTGCGGGGATGCAAACGCAACAAGGCGGAAAAGCCGTAACCCAGCAGGAAGCCGAACAACCCCAGCGTGATCGCACCGAAATACGTGCCCCACGTGGTGCCCAACAGGAACTCCCAGTTCCGCGGGATCCACGACACAATCAGAAATACGATGAAGAACACAGCCAGAAGTGATCCCATGAATTCGGTCACTGCACCAATGTTGGCATTCAGTTTGCGCAGTATCATTCCGATTGCCACCGGCACCAAGAGAAGCACAAGCGTTGCAATGATGTTTTCGCGCGGAATTTCCAAATCGAGAGCACCCGCATAGAGCACGAGCACAATCGGGATCAGGATTACCCCAAACACTGTCGATGTTACGGTCATCAGCACGGACAGCGCGAGGTTGCCCTTTGAAAAGTAGGTGAAGATGTTCGAAGTCGTACCACCTGGCATACAGGCCATAATCAGGATGCCGATCTTGATCGTGTCGTTGACCGGCAGTGTTGTCGCCAGAATGAAGCCGATGAGCGGCATGAAGCCGTATTGCGAAACAACACCGATAAACAGGCCGTATGGCCGCTTGAGCGCGAGCGTAAAGTCACGCGGTGTCAGGGATGCCCCCATCCCGAGCATGATTACAAAGATCATCAGTGCGAGGATTGCCTGTTCGAGAGGTCCGACCATGCTACACCTTCCCTTCAGTATTGCTGACTTTGGCCAATTCCTCAGCCCTCAGGTCTTTGCGCAGGATTTTCCCGACATTTGACTTTGGCAGTTCATCGCGGAATTCCACAAGTTTCGGCACCTTGTAGTTGGTTAGGTGCTCTTTGCAGTATGCCCTGACCGCATCTTTTGTCAGGTTTTCATCCCGCCTGACGACAAACGCCTTTACCGCTTCACCGCTGGCATTGTCAGGCACACCGATGACGGCCACCTCTTCGATGCCCTCGTGTGCGGCCATCACGTCCTCGACTTCGTTCGGGTAAACGTTAAAGCCTGAAACGAGGATCATGTCCTTCTTGCGGTCAACGATGCGGAAGTAACCGTCTGCATCCATGACCCCGATGTCACCGGTCAGAAGCCACCCGTTCATGATCGTCTTCTCGGTTTCTTCGGGTTTGTTCCAATAGCCCTTCATGATCTGCGGACCGCGGGCGATGATTTCGCCGCGCTCACCTTGCGGGACGTCCTTGCCGTCTTCATCAACACATTTCACTTCGGTCGACGGGACAGGCACACCGATCGAATTCAATCGCGTCTGCCCGAAGGGATTGAAGGTCAGCACCGGCGATGACTCCGTCAAACCGTACCCTTCGAGAACCGGCTTGCCTGTGACCTCCTCCCAACGCTGGGCGACAGCACCTTGCAGCGCCATACCGCCGGCAGAGGCAAACTTCAGATGCTTGGGTGGCGTGTCCTGAAACCAAACCTCGCCGTTCAACCCATTAAAGAGCGTGTTTACACCGCTCATCCATGTGATCTTGTAGTTCTCAAAAGCACGTTTGAGATTGCTCAATGGGCGAGGGTTCGGGATCAGGATATTGCGCGCACCAATAGAATAAAATCCGAGGAAGTTCACGGTGAACGCAAAGATATGATAAAGCGGCAACGCAGTGAGCGCGACTTCTTTACCTTCTTCAAGGTTCTCGATGAGTTCCATCACCTGCGCCATATTCATAAGAATATTGCCGTGCGTCAGGATTGCGCCTTTGGCGACACCTGTGGTGCCCCCGGTATATTGCAAGCAAGCGACATCATCGGGGCTCAGGTTGGCGCGATAGTCCTCTATCACCTGATGCATGTGGTCGTGTTTTGCTCGCCCCTGCTTGATCGCATCCGGCAGGCGAACGTGATCGAAATTGATCGGCTTGATCGTTTTATCCCAGTACTTTTGCACCAGACCGACAATACCCCGTGGCATTGCAGGCAAGAATTCAGCAATCCGTGTCACGATCACAGATTTGAAGCTGTAATCGCGCATCGCATCTTCCAGCTTGTCGCTGAACATATCGATGATGACGATGGCAGCAGGTTCGGCATCCTTGAACTGTTTGACCATCTCTTCCGCTGTGTAGAGCGGGTTCACGTTGACCAAGACGCATCCCGCCTTGAACACAGCCATTGCGGCAATTGGATAACCCAAACAATTGGGCACCTGGATCGCCACGCGATCACCGGCAGCAAGTCCAGCAATGTCGCGAAGATAGACCGCCAGCGCATCGGACATTTCGTCAGCCTGCTTGTAGCTGAGTGTGCCATTCATACCGTTAGGCAAACACGTCGTGAAAGCAGGCAACTTTCCGAACTGATCAGCCTTTGCGCTGATAAAATCACCGATAGAATTGTATTCGAGGGTATCAATCGTCTTTCGAACAGACGGGCCATAGAAGGCCGTCCATGGACGGTCATGTACTGACAAGGTGCTTCCTCCCAAAAGCGTTTGAAAGAAACTAAAACAGTTTGCCGCTTTGTGAAGGCACTATGTCATATGCAAATGGCGAATGACCCAACGTCGTGTCCACAATCGGCGCTGTGAGCACGGCTGATTGCAAATTGGCGCCGTCTTGGCATGGATCTGTCTAGTGCCTTTACCCGCATCTAGCAGCCTCGCAGCGGTAAGAGTTCTTGATTGCGCACGCAATTTGCGGGACTCATTCGACAGGTTGGGTTCGAAAACCTTCCGCCGAATACCCTACTGCCTGAGGAACGCGCAGTCATGACCGCAGATACACGCCATCTCAAGACCATTGAACAGCGCCTTTTGTGGCTGTCGCATTGGATGATCCATCATGCCAACCATGTTCGGCCTAAGGTGGACGGGATCAAGATCGGCGGGCACCAAGCCTCTTCCGCTTCAATGGTCTCGATCATGACTGCACTCTACTTTTCAGCACTCAAGCCGGAGGATCGGGTCGCGGTCAAACCGCATGCATCACCCATTTTTCACGCCATCCAATATTTGATGGGCCAGCAAACGCGCGAAAAGATGGAAAACTTCAGGGGCTATGGTGGCGTTCAAAGCTACCCAAGCCGCACCAAAGATATCGACGATGTGGATTTTTCGACCGGTTCGGTAGGCCTGGGCGTGGCGATCACCTCGTTTGCGTCGATCATTCAGGACTACATCACGGCAAAGGCGTGGGGGGCGGATGCCCCGATGGGCCGTATGGTGGCACTGGTCGGTGATGCTGAACTTGACGAAGGCAACATCTACGAAGCGCTTCAGGAGGGGTGGAAAAACGACCTGCGCAATACGTGGTGGGTCATTGACTACAACCGCCAGTCACTTGACGGGATTGTCAGAGAAGGTCTGTTCGGGCGCATTGAGGAGATTTTCGATGTCTTTGGCTGGGATGTCGTGCGCATCAAGCACGGCGCGTTGCAGCGGGCAGCTTTTGCCGAGCCGGGCGGTGATAAGCTCAGGACTTGGATCGATAATTGCCCGAACCAGGATTACTCTGCCTTGACCTTCATGGGGGGTGCGGTCTGGCGCAAACGCTTAATGGACGATCTTGGTGATCAGGGCGATGTGACTGCGCTGCTGGATCGGCGCAGTGACGAAGAGCTTGCCGCGCTGATGGAAAATCTCGGTGGTAACTGCGTCGAGACGATGGCCGAGACCTTCGCGGCGATTGATCACGACCGGCCGACTTGCTTTCTGGCCTATACGATCAAGGGTTGGGGAACGCCTATCGCAGGCCACAAGGACAATCATGGCGGCTTGATGAACAAAACGCAGTTCGCCGCTTGGCAGCGCCACATGGGCGTTGAACAAGGCGAGGAATGGGAACCATTTGCAACCGTTCCCGACCCTTCAGCGTTGCGCGCGTTCCTTAAAGACGTGCCATTTTTCGCCAACGGCCCACGCCGATACACCGACGACAAGTTGGATGTGCCGAAGATAGAGATTGATACGGCGCGCGAGATGTCGACGCAGATGGCCTTCGGCAAAATTTTGGATGATCTTTCCAAAGGCGACAGCGCGCTTGCGGAAAGGATCGTCACGACCTCTCCTGATGTGACAGGGACAACCAACCTGGGGCCTTGGGTCAACCGACGTAAGCTTTTCGCCCGTACCGAGCAGGCGGACGCATTCATCGAAAACCGCATCCCCTCCACTGCCAAGTGGGAGTTCACGCCGGATGGGCAGCATATCGAGCTTGGCATCGCAGAGATGAACCTGATGCTGCTGTTGGCCGCTGCGGGTTTGTCGCATTCCCTGTTTGGCAAGCGGCTTATTCCAATCGGCACGGTCTACGATCCGTTTGTCGCCCGCGGCCTCGATGCGCTCAATTACGCCTGTTATCAGGATGCGCGCTTTATTCTTGTTGGCACGCCCTCAGGCGTCACACTTGCGCCTGAAGGTGGTGCGCACCAGTCCATCGGTTCGCCTTTGATCGGTATGTCGCAAGACGGGCTTGCGAGTTTTGAACCCGCCTTTGCGGACGAACTGTCAGTGATCATGGCATGGGCCTTTAACTACATCCAACGGGATGGCGAGGGTGACCCTGATGAACGGACTTGGCTGCGCGATGAGACAGGTGGGTCAGTCTATCTCAGACTGACAACAAATCCGATTGAGCAACCGGGAAAGCGGCATGACGAAGCCTTTCTTCAAGGTGCGATAGACGGCGCGTATTGGCTGCGCAAGCCCGGACCCAATTGCGAGGTCATCATTGCCTATCAGGGCGCTGTCGCACCGGAAGCCATCAAGGCCGCAGGCATCATCGGCGAGGGACGTCGCGACATCGGTGTGCTGGCGGTCACATCGGCAGACCGCCTCAACGCCGGATGGACGGCTGCACAGCGCGCACGTTCGCGCGGCAACCGCGCGGCGCGCTCGCATATTGAGACGCTGATGGGGGGCCTTCCGCCAAATTGCAAAATCATCACCGTGATTGACGGTCATCCTGCTACCCTGTCGTGGTTGGGAAGCGTCAAAGGACACGAAACCCTCCCATTGGGTGTCGAACACTTCGGCCAGACAGGCACCATCGGTGATCTCTACCGGCATCACGGAATTGATGCTGCTGCAATCGTGGAGAAGGTGAACGGGCTGACCGATGGACGCCAGCTTGAATAACAATAATCTCTTTCCGTCTCTGCGTTCAGGAAATGCCGTGCTATCTGCTCTAGATCAGGGGATTTGGCACCTCAAACAATGCGCTAGAAACAGGGAGGTCGCCAAATGAGCAAGATCGCCGTTATCGGCTTGGGTGCGATGGGATATGGCATTGCCAGCTCAATCCTTCGTGCCGGGCATAAAACCTACGGATTTGATGTTGTGACCACCCAGACAGAGAAATTTCGGGCGGAAGGCGGTGCCGAGGGCAGCCTTGACGCGATTTGTGGCGATCTTGATGCCGTTGCCGTCGTCGTACTGAACGCCGCGCAGACAGAAGCGGTCCTCTTCGGTGAGGGCGGCCTCGCTGCGCGGATGAAGACTGGCGCAGTGGTCATCGCTTGCGCAACCGTTCCACCAGACTTTGCCCGCGAAATGGAGGCGCGCTGCGCCAAGCATGGTGTATTGTATCTGGACGCGCCGATCTCTGGCGGTGCCGCCAAGGCCGCCGCGGGAAGGCTGTCGATTATGGCATCTGGGAGCAAAGAGGCCTTCGCCGCGGCACAACCGGTTCTGGACGCAACGGCTGAGACGGTTTTCACGCTTGGCGATGCGGCCGGTGCAGGTTCCGCAATGAAGGCTGTGAACCAACTGCTGGCTGGCGTCCACATCGCGACGATGGCCGAGGCACTGACGTTCGGGATGACGCAAGGCGTCTCACCCGAAAAGTTTGTAGAAGTCATCAGCAAATGCGCCGGAACAAGCTGGATGCTGGAAAACCGCGCACCCCATATTGTCTCGGGCGACTATACACCCATGAGCGCAGTCAATATCTGGCCTAAGGATCTGGGCATCGTTCTTGATATCGCAAAGAACGCACAGTTCAGCGCACCAATCACAGCAGCTGCTCTCCAGCAATTCATTGCTGCTGCCGGCATGGGTCATGGCGGCGAAGACGACGCCGCTGTCGCAAAGGTCTATGCGCGAAATGCGGGTCTGACTTTACCCGGTGAGGGCACGTGACATGACAACGGTCCTTGGCTGCATCGCGGACGATTTTACCGGCGCAACCGATCTTGCGGGGCTGCTGGCCCGTAGCGGAATGCGGGTGTCCCTCCGGATCGGTGTTCCGGATACTGCGCCGGAAGACACAGCACCGTTTGAAGTCATTGCCCTGAAAAGCCGCACCGCGCCAAAGGCCATGGCGATTGCCGACGCGCTCGCTGCGTGCCGCTGGCTCAAGGATGCAGGAGCTCAGCGGTTTTTCTGGAAGTATTGCTCTACCTTCGATAGCACTGCCGAAGGCAACATCGGTCCAGTCGCAGAGGCGCTGATGGATGTAATCGGAGCCGATCAGACAATTTATTGCCCTGCTTTTCCCGAGAACGGGCGCGCCATCTTTATGGGCAACCTTTTTGTCGGCGAGCAGCCGTTGGCCGAAAGTTCAATGAAGGATCACCCCCTGACACCGATGCGCGACAGCAATCTGATGCGATTGCTGGCACCTCAGGTGTCAAGACAAGTAGGCCTCGTGAACCGGCTAACCGTCGCCAAAGGGCCTGACGCGGTGCGAGACGCTTTGATGGCGTTGCGCAAGGCAGGGACGGCTCATGTCGTCTTCGATGCAGTGGAAAATGCCGACCTTCAGATCATTGCTCAGGGCACACGCCATCTCACGCTTTTGACTGGCGGCTCAGCAATCGCGATGCCGCTCCCGCAAATATATGCGGATGAAGGCCTCTTGGGCGCAAACTCTCAGACAGCGCACCACACTGCGCCAGTCGCCCGGTCTATCGTACTATCAGGAAGCTGCTCGGCGATGACCAACGCGCAAGTGGCAACATACCTCAAGAACGGAGCACCGGCATATCAGGTTGATCCACTGATGCTGGCCAAAGAAGGGAATGGACCCGTCCTGAGTTGGCTTGCGCAACAAGACCTCAGCCGTGCTCCACTTATCTATGCGACGGCAGCGCCCGAAAGCGTCGCGGCCGCACAAGAGAAACTCGGACGTCAGAAGGCGGGCCAGATCGTTGAAGACCTGCTTGCAGAATGCGCCGTCACTGCGCGAGATGCAGGTGCGCGGCGGTTTATTGTGGCAGGCGGTGAGACCTCCGGCGCGGTGACGCAGGCGCTGAAAGCCACGCAGCTGGAAATCGGGCCGGAAATTGCGCCCGGCGTGCCTTGGACATTTACCGAAAGCGCAGGCCAGCGCCTCGCTATCACGCTCAAATCGGGGAACTTCGGCTCAGAAGACTTCTTCACAAAGGCTCAACAGGTGATTGACGCGTTATGACAAATGAAGCCCGCCTTCGCGAACAAATCTGCGAACTTGCAAGATCGATGTTCGAGCGTGGTCTGACCGGCGGCAGCACCGGCAATATCTCTGCGCGCACAGATGATGGCGGGCTACTGGTCAGTCCGACGGGGACCAGTTTCGGACGGCTTGACCCCGGACGGCTCTCTCGGTTCGATAAGACCGGGAAACTGATTGACGGCGACAAGCCCACCAAGGAAATGCCGCTTCATGCCGCATTTTACGAAACCCGCAGCACAGCAGGCGCTGTTGTGCATCTTCATTCATGCCACGCCGTCGCCTTGTCGATGATGCCAGACGTCAACGAGGAGGACTTCCTCCCGCCACTTACACCCTATGGAATCATGAAGCTCGGCCGCGTCAAGCTGCTCCCGTTTTATCTGCCGGGTGATCCGGCCATGGGTGAGGCCATCCGCGGCCTTGCAGGCAAACGCGCGGCGGTCATGTTGGCCAATCATGGCCCGGTGGTGGCCGGCAAGGATGTCGAGGCGGCATGTAATGCCATTGAGGAGTTGGAAGATACGGCCCGTCTGGCCATGCTGACACGCGGCCACCATCCAAGAGCGCTAACGGACGACCAGATACAAGCACTTGTCACCAAATTCGATGTGGAGTGGGACGCGTGATCCGATTTTCTGCCAACCTCGGTTTTCTCTGGACCGACCGCAGCCTGCCCGACGCCATACGTGCAGCAAAGGCCGCCGGTTTCGATGCTGTCGAATGCCACTGGCCATATGCCGAAGATCCCGCTGAAGTGAAGACGGCACTGGACGCAACAGGCTTGCCGATGTTGGGGCTGAACACTGTTCGGGGTGATGTGGCGGGTGGTGAAAACGGCCTTGCCGCCTTACCTGGGCGCGAACCCGACGCCCGCGCTGCAATCGATGAAGCAATTTCCTACGCGCGCGCCGTCGGTGCGCGTGCGGTTCACGTGATGGCCGGTTTCGCGTCGGGGCCTGATGCGGAACGCGTTTTCGTTGATAACGTTAGCTATGCCTGCCAGCAGGCGGAAGGCTTGACGATCCTGATTGAGCCGCTCAATCGGCACGACGCTCCGAGCTATTTCCTGCAAACGACAGATCAGGCGCGCGCCCTCATTGAGAAGGTCGTGAAACCCAATCTGAAACTGATGTTTGATTGCTATCACGTGGGACGGATGGAAGGTGATCTCGTAACCCGTTTTGCAGCGTTGCAATCTCACATCGGTCACGTGCAATTCGCATCAGTGCCGGATCGCGGCGCGCCGGACCACGGCGAGATCGACTACAAGTATGTCTTTGACGCATTCACGCAACTCGGCTGGAACGCGCCTTTTGGTGCGGAATATAAACCAGTCGGCAAAACTGATGATTCATTGAAGTGGATGACACACTTTCGCGGCGACGCGCACAGATAGGGAAATTCCACGCCAAGAAGCAGCATGAGCACTCGTTGCGCCAACGTCGTGAGGAAAGTGGTGAGCCGTGATGGGTTCGAACCATCGACCTACTGATTAAAAGTCAGTTGCTCTACCAACTGAGCTAACGGCCCACTAGGGGCGCTATCTAGAAACCTGCGCTTGCGCGGTCAACCCCCAAATGCTGCGCGGTGCTGGATTAGTTCATCCGCTTTCACTATATGGCCGCCATGACCGCAAACGACTCGAGATATCTGCCGTTTATGAAGATGCACGGCCTTGGCAACGACTTCGTTGTTGTCGACGAACGGGGAATCACCCCGCGCGTTGACGCGGCAATCGCCGTGGCTATTGCGGACCGGCATCGCGGGGTGGGATTCGATCAATTGGCCGTCCTTTCAGATACTGATCAGGCAGATGTGCATCTGACCTTCTACAATCAGGACGGGTCACTCTCGGCGGCCTGCGGGAATGCAACGCGCTGCATCGCGCGGCACCTGATGGACGAGACAGGCCGCGACGCACTGACCATCACGACCGATCGTGGCACGCTTTTCGCGCGGGAGGGTGGCGAGGGCCTGACATCCGTCAATATGGGGCACCCGCAACTTCAGTGGGACGAAATCCCGCTGGCCCGGGAGATGGATACATTGGAGTTGCCCATTGAGGGCGCCCCAACCGCCACCGGAATGGGCAACCCGCACTGCACGTTCTTCGTCGACGACGCCGAAGCCGTCGATCTTGAGGCGCGCGGCGCCGAGATTGAGCATCACCCGCTCTATCCGCAGCGCACCAATGTTCAGTTCGCTAGCCTCGTCGGCCCCGACCATCTGCGGATGCGGGTCTGGGAGCGCGGCGTGGGTGTGACCTTGGCCTCGGGTTCGTCGTCCTGCGCGACGGCTGTTTCCGCTGCACGGCGAGGGCTGACGGGCAGGGATGTGACCATCGACCTCGATGGCGGCACACTTCAAATCAACTGGCGCGACGATGGCGTTTGGATGACTGGACCAACGGCTCATGTCTTTGACGGGCAATGGCGTCTTTGATGACAAACAAAGCACCCATATTCTCGAACCACGGCTGTCGCCTCAACGCCTATGAAACGGAGGCGATGAAGGAACTCGCGACCGCCGCAGGCGTGGACAATGCGGTGATCGTGAACACCTGTGCAGTCACGGCTGAAGCTGTCCGCAAAGCACGGCAGGATATCCGCAAACTCCGCCGCGACCACCCTGACGCCAAGCTGATCGTCACAGGCTGTGCTGCCCAGACCGAACCGCAGACTTTTGCAGCGATGAATGAGGTGGATGTCGTCCTCGGCAATACCGAAAAGATGGAGCCCGCGACGTGGGCGGGCATGGCCCCCGATCTTATCGGCACGACTGAACCCGTGCAGGTCGACGACATCATGTCTGTGACCGAAACCGCAGGCCACCTGATTGACGGTTTCGGGACCCGCAGCCGCGCCTATGTGCAGGTCCAGAACGGTTGCGACCACCGCTGCACATTCTGCATTATCCCCTACGGTCGCGGAAACTCGCGGTCTGTCCCGGCAGGCGTTGTCGTGGACCAGATCAAGCGACTGGTGGATCGTGGGTATAATGAGGTCGTTCTGACAGGCGTTGACCTCACCAGTTGGGGGGCCGATCTGCCCAGCCAGCCGAAACTCGGCGATCTGGTCATGCGCATATTGAAGCTGGTGCCGGGCCTGCCGCGCCTGCGGATCAGTTCGATTGACAGTATCGAGGTGGACGAGAACCTGCTGTGCGCCATCGCAACCGAGCCGCGCCTGATGCCGCATCTGCATCTGTCGCTGCAACATGGCGATGACCTGATCCTGAAACGCATGAAACGCCGCCACCTTCGCGATGATGCCATCCGCTTCTGTGAAGAAGCGCGCAAGTTGCGCCCCGACATGACCTATGGGGCGGATATCATCGCTGGCTTCCCGACCGAGACCGAAGCGATGTTCGCCAATTCGCTGAAACTGGTTGAGGAGTGTGACCTGACCTGGCTGCACGTGTTCCCTTACTCAGCCCGCGAAGGCACACCTGCCGCACGGATGCCAGCGGTCAATGGCAAGGCAATCAAGGATCGCGCAGCACGTCTGCGCGCGGCAGGTGAAGCGCAGGTCGCCAAGCACTTGGCTGCCCAAACCGGCAAGACCCATCACATCCTTATGGAAAGCCAGCGCATGGGACGCACGGCACAATTTACAGAAGTTGTCTTTGACAGCGACCAACCCGAAAGCCAGATCGTCCGTGCGACCATCACGGGCGTCGCCGGCACGCATCTGACAGCTGCCTGATGGCTGATCTACCGATCCTTTGGTCCTTCAGGCGCTGTCCTTACGCGATGCGCGCACGCCTTGCGATCCAGTCGAGCGGCCAGCACGTTGCGCTGCAGGAAATCCTGCTCAAAGGCAAACCCGCACCATTCCTGGCAGCCTCTCCCAAAGGCACCGTCCCGGTGCTGCAAGACGGAGACCGCGTAGTCGAGGAAAGTCGTGACGTGATGCTGTGGGCGCTGGAACGGGCCGATCCTGAGGGCTGGCTGGACATGCCAGACGAGGGCTATGTGTTGATCGACGAGTGCGACGGCCCCTTTAAGGCGGCATTGGACCACACCAAGTATGCGGTTCGTTATCCTGACTTGGATGAGGCCGAGGAGCGCGAGAAAGCAATGCGCTTTCTGCGGAAACTTGAAACACGACTGCAACACACGCCGTTCCTGATGGGCCACAACCGCACGCTGGCCGACATGGCGATCCTGCCTTTTGTGCGCCAGTTCGCCAATACTGATCGCGAGTGGTTTGATGCCCAGGACCTGCCGGCTGTGACCAAATGGCTCGACGAATTTCTGACCACTGAGCGGTTTCGTGGCATCATGGTGAAATATCCACCTTGGCAGGAGGGGCAGGATCAGGTCATCTTTCCGCAAAGCTGAAAGGACGTATCTGATGAAACTGTTGATGTCGCCCCCATCGCCCTATGCGCGCATGATCCGCATCTTGATCCGCGAATTGGACCTCATGGACACCGTCGAGGAAGGGCAGATCACAACAACAGCGTTCAACTCCGCGCCCGAGATCATTGCAGCCAACCCGCTTGGGAAAATCCCGGCATTGGTACGCGATGATGGTCCGACGCTTTATGACAGTCGCGTCATCGCGCAATTCCTTAACGCTCATGCCGGGTCAGGCCTTTATCCGGAAAGCCGCAAATGGGAGGTGATGACGCTTGAGGCGACGGCAATCGGCATCATGGATTCCGCTGTCTCAATGTCTTACGAGACCCGCCTGCGGCCCGAAAGCCAACAGTCGCCCGACTGGATCGAAGCGCAGTGGGAAAAAGCTGCACGTGGCGTTAAGGCAGTGAACGATGTCTGGATGAGCCATCTGACCGGGCCAATCAACATCGGACACATCGCTATGGGATCGGCGCTTGCCTATCTGGATTTGCGCCACGATGCGCGGGGATGGCGGGAAGGCAATGATGCTCTTGCTGCCTGGCACGATGAATTTGCCCAGCGCCCTAGTATGACCGAGACAGTCCCCGCTTAGAAATTGAAGCTGACGCCCAAATTCACAGCGTTGGTAATAATGTCGGTTTCCAGTGTCCCCCCACCGGCGAGATCCGCGGTGTTGGACGAAAAGGTACCTTTATATTCACCAAACACCGACATGCTGTCTGAAATCGGAAGGCTCGCACCCGCGATCCACGTCGCTGCAGGTCCGGTCAGCTGATATCCGAAGGTCTCAGAGCCATTGGCCGTGACTTCGACATGGGGCATCGAAATACCGACGCCGCCTCCCACATAGGGCGTGACGTTTCCAACAACATCGTTCCACCGCCGATAGGCGTTGACCGTCAGCGTATTCAGACCGTCGGTGAACTCCAAAACCTCGTAGACGTCCGGCAGTGAATCTGCGACCGGATACACCTTGTTATGTGCGAAATCCACACCAATCCCGAATGTCGGTGACCGCCATTGGGTTGCGCGCAGTCCGTAGTAGGGGGGGGCATCGAATGAGCGGCCTTCCCAATCAAGCGAGAAGGCATCGTTCGAGATCGCACTATCACCACGAATCGAAATGTCGGACGCTGGCGCAGACTGGACGCCGCCATAAAAGCTGAGCTCAACCTGAGCGGCCGCCAAAGTCGGCGCCACCAGCAAGGCGATCCAAAGGGCAATAGCAGCTTTCATCACAATTCTTTCTGCGCGAGCGAGACCATCTAGGGGTATGACGCTGCACTGCAGCTTACAATCACCGTCCTTAAATAGCTTAACTGCTCTGATCAAAATGTGGCTGCCCTGACACAACTCCACGTGATATCAGTGAAAATCCGCCGAAAAATGCGTGCTGTTGGTGTCATTTCGCAGACCACAAAGCGCACAAGAACGGCGTCGATATCCTGTTAGCGATAACCGATTCTTCGCGCCTCGGGTCAGACCGTGGCTGGTTACGCCTTATTTATCAGATGTGTGGAGCCTGCGCCCGATTGTCCGCTGGACCTTGCGGTCTTTGCTAGCTAAACAGCGCGCAAATTGACCGTTGGTAACAGCGGTCTATTTATCGTGCGGGCATTTTGGCCCATCAAAAGAATCGGAGATGCATCCCGTGTCACATGCAGATGATCATCAGGGCACTCGCCGCGACTTTCTCTACTATGCAACGGCTGGTGCCGGCGCGGTAGTGACAGGCGCTGCAGTTTGGCCCTTGGTAAACCAGATGAACCCTTCGGCCGACGTTCTGGCGTTGGCATCGATCCGTGTCGATATCAGTGCTGTCGCGCCTGGCACACAGATCACAGTCCTCTGGCAGGGTAAGCCAGTCTTTATCCGGTCACGTACCGAAGAAGAGATTGCAGAGGCCCGCGCCGTTGACGTCAGCGACCTGCCAGATGCAGATGCAAACAACGAAAACATCGGCCCTGCGCCTGCAACCGACGAAAACCGCGCACTGACTGAAGATGGTCAGTGGCTGGTCCAGATGGGTGTCTGCACACACCTTGGTTGCGTGCCATTGGGTGATGCCGGTGATTTCCATGGTTGGTTCTGCCCTTGCCACGGCTCGCACTATGACACTTCGGGGCGTATCCGTCGTGGCCCAGCGCCGCGCAACCTGCCAATTCCTGTCGCGTCCTTCGTGGACGAAACAACAATTCAACTCGGTTAAGGAGAGCGATCCATGGCTGGTATCCCCCACGACCATTACGAACCGAAAACCGGTGGCGAGAAGTGGCTTCACAAGCGCCTTCCCATCGTAGGTTTGATGTATGACACATTGATGATCCCCACACCCAAGAACCTGAACTGGATGTGGATCTGGGGTATCGTTCTTGTTTTCACGCTTGTTTTGCAGATCGTCACAGGCATCGTGCTTGTGATGCACTACGTGCCGCATGTCGATATGGCCTTCCAGTCGGTTGAGCACATCATGCGGAACGTCAACGGCGGTCATATGATCCGCTACTTCCACATGAATGGCGCGTCGCTGTTCTTCGTGGCTGTTTATGCGCATATCTTCCGCTCGCTCTACTACGGTTCATACAAGTCGCCGCGCGAAGTGACATGGATCATCGGTATCCTGATGTACGTCCTGATGATGGGCACGGCCTTCATGGGCTATGTGTTGCCATGGGGTCAGATGTCCTTCCACGGCACTGCGGTTATCACCGGTCTGTTCGGCGCGATCCCATTTGTCGGTGAATCCATCCAGATCTGGCTGCTTGGCACGCCAAACGGCTCGATTGCACAGCCAGCGTTGAACCGCTTCTTCTCGCTGCACTATCTGCTGCCGTTTATCCTTCTGGGTCTGACAATCGTCCACGTGTGGGCCTTCCACTCGACGGGCAACAACAACCCAACCGGTGTTGAAGTGCGTCGCACATCGAAAGAAGACGCAGCAAAAGACACGCTGCCATTCTGGCCATACTTCGTGATCAAAGACCTGTTCGCACTGGCCGTGATCCTGGCTGTTTTCGTGGCAATCGTCGGCTTTATGCCAAACTACCTGGGCCACCCAGACAACTACATTCCGGCCAATCCGCTGGTGACACCATCGCACATCGTGCCTGAGTGGTACTTCCTGCCATTCTACGCCATCCTGCGTGCGTTTGACGGTGAAGTCTGGCTCGTGATTGCGGTCGAATGGCTGACATTCGGTATCGTGGACGCGAAGTTCTTCGGTGTTGTCGCCATGTTCGGTGCGATCGTCGTGATGGCGCTGGCACCATGGCTGGATACATCCTCGGTGCGCTCCGGTCGCTACCGCCCGATGTTCAAGTGGTGGTTCTGGCTCTTTGCGGCAAACTTCATGCTGCTGATGTGGGTTGGCGCCCGTCCGGCGGAAGGCATCTATCCGTATATCGCCCTGATCGGCGCGACATACTGGTTTGCCTACTTCCTGGTGATCCTGCCACTGCTTGGTGTGATCGAGAAGCCAGACGCACAGCCTGAAACCATCGAAGAAGACTTCAACGCCCACTACGGGCCGAAGGGCGATGGTTCCAAGCCAGCCGCCACTCCGGCCGAGTGAGAAAGGACAAAAACTGATGTTCCGTAAATTCACTCTTACTGCCGCAACTGCGCTTGCCCTGATGACAGGGCAGGCCATGGCAGCCGAAGTCGAAACAGAGATCACCGACTACGCATTCCCGTTTGAAGGGCCGTTCGGCAGCTTCGACCAGATGCAGCTTCAGCGCGGTCTTCAGGTTTACACTGAAATCTGCGCAGCCTGTCACGGGCTTGAGCTTGTTGCATTCCGTAACCTTTCTGACGATGGCGGACCTGGCCTGCCGGACGAACAGATGCGTGCCTATGCAGAGTTCTATGAAGTGTTCGATCAGTCGCTGTTTGACGGCGAAGGTGACTTCCGCCCTGCTACTCCGGCGGACCACTTTCCAGGCTCCAGCCTTTCGTCCGCACCGGACCTCAGCCTGATGGCCAAGGCACGCGCGGGCTTCCATGGCCCTTACGGCACTGGTCTGAACCAGCTCTTCAAGGGTATGGGTGGCGCTGAATATATCGCGTCCCTGCTGACCGGTTATCATGAGGAGCCAGAGTGCGCGCTCGAAGGTGAGCCGATGGACGGGTTCTACAACGTTGCTTTTGCGGCCGGTGGCTTCCCTGCAAGCTGCATCGACGACAAAGGCAAGCACATGGTGCCGGGTTCGTGGATTTCGATGTCTCAACCACTTTGGGGTGACGATGTCGATTATGCAGACGGTGCGCCAACAGACATTGAAGCCGTTTCGAAGGACGTTGCTGCATTCCTGATGTGGACAGCCGAACCGAAACTGGTTGCCCGTAAGCAAGCCGGTCTAACAGGTGTTCTGTTCCTGACGGTTTTGTCTGTGCTGCTATACCTGACGAACAAGCGTCTGTGGGCACCCCACAAGAACAAAGAATAGCGTAATTTACGCGATTAATTGAAAAGGCCCGCTCAGTTGAGCGGGCCTTTTTTGTCTTTCTTTCCGCCCAAATAGGCCGCTAGAGCCTCTGGCGGATTATCCAGAAGTGGTCCTGTCTCCACTGGCGGATGAACGATGCCATCTGAAACGACGATGGTTTGCGACGCGATACGCCGTGCATCAGCAGGATCATGGGTAACCATGATGACCGTCCGGCCTTTGGCTGACAATTTGTCTGCGACCAAATCAAGCATCTCATCCTTGAGCGCGGGGCCAAGAGCGGCGAAGGGCTCATCAAGCAAAACAATGTCACTTTGCGAAACAAGAACACGGGCTATTGCGACACGGCTTTGTTGACCACCCGACAGAGCACTCGGTTTGCGGTTTTCAAGTCCGGCCAAACCGACCTGACCCAGCGCGTCAGAAACACGTTCACGGTCATCTTGCGTCAATTTCAGGTCCGGTCTCAGGCCGAGCCCTACGTTCTGTGCAGCTGACAGATGCGGAAAGAGATTGTTGTCCTGAAACAGCATCGCAACGGACCTTTGACCGGGCGCCTTTCCGGTCATGTCCTTCCCAGCCCAAAGGATACGTCCTTGGGCTGGCGCGATAAAGCCAGCAATCGCGGCGAGAAGCGTCGATTTTCCGGACCCTGAAGGCCCGATCAACGCACTAAGACTGCCGGCCGCAACAGACAAATGCGCCTTGAGCCGAAAATCCCCTTGGCGCAGTTCCACCCGATCAAATGTCAGCATCGCTGCGCCCCCATTTGTCACACAGCCAGAACAGGGCAAAGCTCAGGACAAGCAACAAAAGAGCCGCACTCGCAGCAGCCTCCATTCGATAAGCCCCCATGAGCCGATACATCGCCAAGGGAAGTGTCTCCTCAGATTGGCCTGCAAAAAGTGTAATCACACCGAGATCCCCCATGGACAGTGCCGCAGCCAATCCGGCAGCAAAACCTAAAGGTCGCCGCGCACGGGGAAAAACCACCAACCGAACCCATGACCAGCCGCCCATTCCCAAACTTGTTCCCAACCTACCAAAGTCTTGCTGGATCGCCGCGATCGCTGGCGCGATCGCGCGCAAGGCAAAAGGCAAAGCCAAAGTTGCATTCACCAGCATGGTCACGAGCAGCGCCACATCTGAGGGGCGGGCGAACGGGAAGACAATAAGGAACGCACCGGTTCCGACGACCAGCCCTGAAGCGGCCAGTGGCAAGACGCCAACAACCGAAACAGCTATCCCTCCCTTGAGCGCCAAAGCGAAGGCCATCGCCGTACAAAGCAGCGAAGAACCGACCGCGACAAGGACGGACCGCATAGCCGCTGCCAGAATGCTTTCGGGCATGTCAAACATTCCTGGCAAACCGCGAAGGATAATCATCGCCAAGGGTATCAGAAGAAAAAGGGCGGCCGCTGCAATCCAGAGGAAATCGATCCATGGTTTCGGTGTGTCCCATCTTTGGACGACCCGATCCAATCCCGCACCGCTCAGGTTTTCTCCGGTGAGCCGCCATGCAAGCAATGCAGCGCCCACACAAAGGCCGAATTGGATCACTGCCAAAAGAGCGGCGCGTCCAAGATCAAAATCGAAGCGCAATGCCTGATAGATCGCAAGCTCGACCGTCGTGGCGCGCGGGCCACCACCCATAGTCAGCGCAACAGCAAAGCTGGTGAGACAGATCAGAAAGATAACAAGAAAAGTGCTCGGAACCACTGTTCGCAACATCGGCCATTCTAGCAGGCGACCAATCGGGGCGTTCAGGGTTGCGGCCAGCCTGAACCTTTCTGAAGGGATCGCCAACCACCCCTGCAGGATAAAGCGGATCGCTAGTGGCAGATTGAAAAAGACATGCGCCAGTACAACGCCCTGCAGCCCGAAGATCGAAACGGTCGGCAGGCCAATCGCCTCTAACCCGCTATTGAGGATGCCTCCGCGCCCAAACACCGCCAGAAGGCCAAGGACCGCGACGATCACAGGCAAAAGAAACGGCGCGCCAAGCAAGGTGATCAGAAATTGACGGCCCCGGAACTGACGGCGCGCCAGTGCGCGGGCGATAGGGATTGCCAGAACAACGCTGATTGCCGCCGACAGAAGCGCTTGCCAGACAGTGAACCGGATGGCAGCCCAGTCAGCGGGCGACAGACCGCCCTGCCACTCAGCGCGCCAAAGCACAGCCCCCAACGTGCCAAGTGTCAGCAAAAGAACCAGCCCCGCCGCAGCGATAGCTGGCACCCTTGAAGTTATTGGGACAGCGCGTTGCGCCATTCGTCCAACGCCGCATCACGGACGCTCGCCGCTTCCTCCGGCGATAGAAGTAGCGAAGCCTCAGGCGTCACCAAAGTTTCAAATCCAGCGGGCAGACCCTCTACAGGCACCACAGCCGGATACATCCAGTTGGTCGTCGGAATGACACTCTGGAATGCATCCGTCACCATGAAGGCGAGGAACTGGTCGGCCAGTTCCGGCTGGTCGGTGGTGGCAACTTTGCCCGCAACTTCGACCTGCATGTAATGGCCTTCGTCAAAGGCCCAAGCGACCTTGCTCGCGTCTTCTTCCGCGATCAGGTGATAGGCAGGCGATGTGGTGTAGGACAGCACCGCGTCGGCCTCGCCCTCAAGGAACATGCCATAGGCTTCGGACCAACCGGGAGTGACGGTCACGATGTTATCGGCGAGATCCGCCCAGACCTGTGCGGCGTCGTCACCGTAGGCAGCTTTCACCCACATCAGCAGACCCAGACCGGGCGTGGACGAGCGGGGGTCCTGAATGACGATGGAGGTGTCGCTTGCGGCCAGCTCGGTCAGCGAGGCGGGCGCCGCCGCATCGGCATTGGCGACAAAGGCGAAATAGCCCCAGTCAAAGGGCAGGAAGTCAGGGTCGGTCCATGCGATTGGCAGGTCCAGATCAGCCTCGACCCCATGCGGGGCAAAAAGGCCGGTTTCACGGGCCGCCGCTGTCAGGTTGGTGTCCAGCCCCAGCACGATATCGGCATCAGTGCGCGGGCCTTCCAACTGCAGACGGGCAAGCAGGGCCGCACCGTCGCCCGCGCCCACGAATTGCAGATCACAGGCACAGGTTTCCTCGAATGCTGCCTCGATCGCGGGGCCGGGACCCCAGTCGCTGGTAAAGCTGTCGTAGGTGTAGACTTGCAGCACAGGTGCATGACCGTCCGCCACGGCACCCGTGGCAATCAGGGCAAATCCCGCAACAGCTGGCAGATAGGTGGTGTTCTTCATCGTATCCTCCAAATGCGACGGGCGGATTTGGGGATAGCGGAATTGCTAAACCTTCCCTCCGCCGGTCTTAACCGGTTCAGGTTCAACGGGTCCGCGCGATACGCATCTCAGCCAGGATTGGCCCCCCGAGGTAGGGCTTAGGTAGAACGGATGCTGCGCCAAGACAAGGGAAACCTCTTGAGCCTTTTTGCCACCCCCGCTAGACCCGAACGGCAATTTGGAGAGATCTCATGTCGATCAACAGCTTCGGACATCTCTATCGCTTCACCACCTGGGGCGAGAGCCACGGGCCCGCTTTGGGTGCCACGGTAGACGGCTGCCCGCCCGGTGTGCCGCTGCAAGAAGCCATGATCCAGCAGTGGATGGACAAGCGCCGTCCGGGTCTGAACAAGAACACCACCCAGCGGAATGAACCTGACGCGGTGAAAATCCTGTCCGGCGTGTTCGAGGGCAAGACAACCGGCACGCCGATCCAGTTGATGATCGAGAACACCGACCAACGGTCGAAGGACTATGGCGATATCGCCAATACCTTCCGCCCCGGTCACGCGGACATCACCTATCACCAGAAATATGGGATCAGGGATTATCGCGGCGGCGGGCGGTCCTCTGCCCGTGAAACAGCCGCCCGTGTCGCCGCCGGTGGTGTCGCGCGCGAGGCGATCAAGGCAATCGCGCCTAATGTGCAAATCAAGGGCTACATGACCCAGATGGGTGCCAAGCAGATCGACCGCTCGCGCATGGATTGGGACCAGATCGACCAAAACGACTTTTTCTGCCCTGATGCAGAGGCCGCGAAAGAGTGGAACGACTACCTCGCGTGGCTGCGCAAGGATGATCACAACTCGGTCGGCGCGATCATCGAGGTTGTTGCACGCGGTGTCCCTGCCGGAATCGGTGCGCCGGTCTATGGAAAGCTCGATACCGACCTTGCTGCCGCGATGATGTCGATCAATGCCGTCAAAGGCGTCGAGATCGGCGAAGGCATGGCCGCCGCCGCCCTCACAGGCCGTGAGAATGCAGACGAGATTTTCATGGGGAACGACGGCCAGCCAGCGTATTCTTCGAACCACGCAGGCGGCATCCTTGGCGGCATCAGCACAGGGCAGGACATCGTCGTGCGCTTTGCGGTGAAACCGACTTCGTCGATCCTGTCCCCACGCAAGTCGATCCGCATGGACGGCACCCCGACCGAAGTGACCACTAAAGGGCGCCATGACCCCTGCGTCGGCATTCGTGCGGTGCCTGTGGGCGAGGCGATGATGGCCTGCGTGATCCTTGATCATCTGCTGCTCGATCGCGGTCAGACAGGCGGCGTGCGCGGCAAGATCGGCTAGGCCTGTTTCGACAGCTGCACGGCCAGAATGCCGCCTGCGATGATCACAACACCAATCACATCCAGTACGCCGATGGCTTCGCCCAAGAGCGCGGCCGCGATGGCGACGCCCAGAAACGGGTTAAGAAAGTGAAACGTCGAGGCCTTCACCGCCCCGATCCGCCCCACCAAGACGAACCAGACCCATGTCGCCGCCAGCCCGGGCACCAGCGTCGTGTAGATGAACGCAACGATCAGTTGCCAGTTCAGGGTCACGTCCAAAGTCTCGAAAGCGAGTGCTGGCACCCAAAGGATCGCGCTGCCGACCAGCATTTGTAGCCCTACGATCATCAGAACATTGCCGCCTGAGGACGCACCAAGAACAGCCAATGTCGCGATTGTCAGCGAGACCACACCAATCACGCAAAGGATGATCCCATAGAGGTCGGCGCCACCTTGCAAGCGCGCGCCCATGATCAGACCGACCCCGACAACCCCCGCAATCAGACCGGCAATGCCCAGAGGCCGCACACGGTTCCCGAAGACCAGCCAACCGGCAATCGCCACAAGCAGCGGCATTGTCGATGCAATGATAGCTGCCAGCGATGCCGGAACGGTCTGCATCGCAACAAAATTGAGGCCAAGATAGAGGGCATTTTGACAAAGCCCGAAGATCACGACGCCTAGCCATTGCTTGCAAGTCAGTCTGGCGGACTGGCCGAGCGCCAGCGCAATCACAACACCAAGAAGCCCTGAAATGAGAAACCGTAACGCCAGTGCAGAGAGTGGCGGCGCATATTCGACGATCACCCGCGCAGAGGTAAAGGCTGATGACCACATAAATGCGAACGCCAGCCCCATCATGATCGCTTTGACATCCATTAGTGCGGTTGCGGTGACTTCTCAGGGAACAATCGTCCCATAACCGGAACGAGACCTTTTGTTACGACCGGAATGAGCAACAGTCCGAAAACGAGGCCAAGCAATCCATCAAGCCCTGCGGTGATCGCCCATTTTACAAAGCCTGAGGTTCCACCGTAGTCCTCTGCCACATGCTTGATCGTCTCGTATGGCAAATGCCATCCCAAATCATGCAATCCATGAACAATGATGCTTCCGCCGACCCAAAGCATGGCAATGGTGCCAATAGTGGCGATTGCCACCATGACACTCGGCATCGCCTTTACGATGGCTCGGCCAAGCTGACGTGTTGTCGCCAAGCGGCCTTGCTTGGCCATAAGAAGTCCAGCATCGTCAGCTTTCACAAGAAGGGCAACTGCACCATAGACCAAGGCAGTGATACCAATCGCAACAGCGCCGAGTGCTGCAAGCTTGATCCAGAAGACATCTGAATCGATCTGCGACAGGGAAATCGTCATGATTTCAGCCGAAAGGATGAAATCTGTTTTGATCGCCCCTTTGACACGTTGCTCCTCAAGATGTGCTGCATCCAGCGTTTCGGCCTGCTGGGGGCCATGTTCCTTGTGCGGCACAATCAGATGCCAGACCTTTTCGGCCCCTTCAAAACAGAGATAGGCCCCTCCAATCATCAGTAGAGGCGTCAGAAGCCACGGCAAAAACGCATCCAGCAGCAAAGCTGCGGGCAGCAAGATGACAAGCTTGTTGAAGAATGAGGCGCGCGCAATTTTCCAGACGATGGGAAGTTCTCGTGCCGCTGGTAGCCCGGTCACGTATTTCGGGGTGACAGCCGCGTCATCAATCACAACACCTGCAGCCTTGGCACCAGCCTTGCTGGCTTGTGCTGCGATATCGTCCAACTGGGCCGCTGAGAGTTTGACGATAGCTGCAACGTCGTCAAGAAGCGCGAGTAATCCACTCATGGCAAAGTCCCCCTGTTTAGACGACTAACCGCCGGCCGATTGGAATTGTTCCGAAACTTATCCCAAATGAGCCCAAAGAAAAGGCCGCCCATAGGCGGCCCTTTGCGTCATTGCTCAGACCAAGTGGTCCAGCTTAGCCGTTTACGCTGTCTTTCAGCGCTTTGGCGATCGTCATCTTGACGACCTTGTCGGCTTCTTTCTTGATCTGCTCACCGGTGGCAGGGTTGCGCACCATACGCTCCGGACGCTCACGGCAGTAGATCTTGCCAACACCAGGGAGGGTTACTGCGCCACCGCCGGACACCTCTTTCGTGATGATATCGGTCAGTGCGTCGATCGCGCCACCTGCAGATTTCTTGTCCATGCCTGTTTCATCGGCCAGCGCAGCTACCAGCTGTGCTTTTGTCATTGGTTTTGTCGCCATTCGACTGTTCTCCCTCATTCGCCCTATAATTTGGGCCCGTTGCTTGAACATTTAACGGTATCTTGTGTGACACCACAACGATTAGCTGCACAAAATAAGGGGTTTTCGGCAGTTTTTTGGTGATTTTTGTCGCTAGAGGAAGGCGGTCTCTTCAAAACTCCGAAGTTTCCGGCTGTGAATGCGTTCCAACGGCATCTCTCGCAGGCGTTCCATCGCACGAATACCGATCATCAAATGGGCGGCGACCTGCGTTTTGTAAAACTCGGATGCCATTCCGGGCAGCTTCAGTTCACCATGCAATGGTTTGTCGCTGACGCAAAGCAATGTCCCGTACGGAACGCGGAAGCGGAAACCATTTGCGGCAATCGTGGCGCTTTCCATATCCAAGGCAATGGCCCGCGATTGCGAAAGACGCTGAACAGGTCCAGCTTGCTCTCGCAGCTCCCAGTTTCGGTTATCAATCGTAGCAACCGTTCCTGTACGCATGATGCGCTTGAGCTCATACCCTTCCAGCTCTGTCACATCCGCCACTGCCGTTTCCAGTGCGATCTGTATCTCGGCCAGCGCCGGAATCGGCACCCAGACCGGCAAGTCATCATCGAGAACATGATCTTCGCGCAGATAGGCGTGCGCTAGGACGAAATCGCCCAATCGCTGCGAATTTCGCAGACCGGCGCAATGGCCGACCATTAACCACGCATGCGGCCGCAAGACGGCGATATGGTCAGTTGCGGTTTTTGCGTTTGAGGGGCCGACGCCGATATTGACCAGCGTGATGCCCGCTCCGTTTGCGCGTTTCAGGTGATATGTCGGCATTTGCGGCAGCTTGGCCGGCACAGGCAATTGCGCGTCCGGCTCTGTGATCTCGACATTCCCTGTGCTGACAAAGCTGGTGTAGCCACTGTCTTTGTCGGCCAGCATGTGGCGGGCATAGGCCTCGAATTCTTCCACATAGAACTGGTAGTTGGTGAAAAGCACGTGATTTTGAAAGTGCTCTGGTGCCGTCGCCGTGTAATGCGCAAGTCGCGCGAGCGAGTAGTCAATGCGCTGTGCCGTGAACGGAGCAAGTGGACGCGCGCCGTCAGGATATGTGAAACCCTCACCGTTGACGATATCGTCATGGGTCGTGCTTAGATCCGGAACGTCAAAATTGTCGCGCAGGTTGAACTCCATCGAACCGTCTTGTGGAACGGTCAGGCCGGGATCGTTCGCTGCCGCAAAATGCACAGGCATTTCGGTGGTCGAGGCGCCAACAACCACGGGTACCCCATGGCTTTTCATCAAGAGCCCGATCTGTTGCTCAAGATAAGACGCGAACAGGTCCGGCCGCGTGACTGTCGTCGCATAGGTGCCGGGCTCGGCGACATGGCCGAACGAGAGGCGGTTGTCCATTTTTGCGTAGGTTGTCGTTGTCAGGCGAATTTCCGGATAGTAGGCCCGAATGCGGCTCGCAGGCTGGCCTTCGCGAAGCGCCTTGGCAAAACCGTCCGACAAGAAGTGGACAGCGGTGTGGTAGAGTTCCTGCAGACGCGCAACTGCTGCCTTGGGATCTGTGAAACTTTCAGGCCCCGGCACGTCGGGTGTGCGTATCATTGCCTGCTCTGCCATATTCATGCGTTGTCCTCGAACAATTCTGTTATTTCAAACCTGTCAACATCCACGAGACCCAGATCAGAGATCCGTAACGAGGGAATGACAACAAGTGCCAGCAGCGAATGCTGCATATAGGCGTTATTGAGCGTGCATCCACAGGCTGCCATCGCTGCAACCATGCGGTCGGCCTGTGCTGCAACTTCAGCGGCAGGGCTGTCAGACATGAGGCCTGCAATAGGAAGTTCGACAAGGCTGATCTCTTCCCCGTCTTTCCAGATTGATACGCCACCACCGACCTTACCCAACCGGTTCGCGGCTGCCGCCATCATTTCCCGATCCGTGCCGACCACAATCATGTGGTGACTGTCATGCGCGACGGTGGAGGCCATCGCCATCTTGCCGGTATAGCCGAAGCCGGACACAAAACCGTTGGTCACAGCGCCTGTGCCACGATGCCGCTCAACAAGGGCGATCTGGTATGTGTCGCCTTCCCCCTCGACGAGACCGTCAACTACCGGCAGCTCAGCGGTCAAGGCCTGCGTCGGCGCCTGATTCTCAACAACCCCAATCACCTTGGCTTTGACGCTGTTCTTGCCTTCGGGGGCTGTAATGGCAAAGTCGGTCGCTGTCAGAACTTTACCTAGGTGCACCGTGCCTCGTGCATCAGCGGGCCAGTCGTAGTGGGGGCAGTTCACGGTTAGTTTGCCGTTCCGCGCGACGGTGACACCACGCGCGATCACTTCCTCGATTGGCAAGGTCGTGAGGTCCGAAGTCAGGATCACGTCCGCCCGCCGCCCGGGCGCGATGGAACCCAACTCGCGCTCCAGCCCGAAATGTGTCGCGGTATTGATCGTCGCCATCTGCAGCGCGATCACCGGATCGCAACCGCAGGCAATCGTGTGACGCACGACGCGGTTCATGTGGCCGTCGTTGACCAAGGTCCCCGAGTGGCAATCATCCGTACAAAGAATGAAATTGCGCGGGTCGAGTCCCTTTTCCGTCACCGCAGTGATCTGGCTCTCCACGTCATACCAGGCCGAGCCCAACCTCATCATGGACCGCATCCCGTTACGGACGCGCGCGATGGCGTCGGCCTCTGCCGTGCCTTCGTGGTCGTCAGCGGCACCGCCGGCCACATAAGCCGAGAACGCGACCCCCTTGTCAGGTGACGCGTAGTGCCCGCCGACGGTCTTGCCTGCGTTCATCGTCGCCGCCATTTCGGCCAGCATCTGGGGGTCGCCATTGATCACCCCGGGAAAGTTCATCATCTCGCCCAGTCCGATGATCCCCGGCCATGCCATGGCCTCGGCCACATCTTCGGCGCTGATCTCGAACCCTGTCGTCTCCAAACCCGGCGCGGATGGCGCGCAAGACGGCATTTGCGTGTAGATGTTCACAGGCTGCATCAGTGCCTCGTCATGCATCATGCGAACGCCGCGCAGACCGAGGACATTCGCTATCTCATGAGGATCAGTGAACATCGTGGTGGTGCCATGGGGGATCACGGCAGCGGCAAACTCGGCCGGGGTCAACATCCCGCTTTCGATATGCATATGACCATCGCAAAGTCCGGGGATCAGATAGCGGCCGTCAGCCTCGATCACGCGGGTATCGGGGCCGATGCAATGCGATGCATCAGGTCCGACATAGGCAAAGCGCCCTTCGGCGACGGCCACCTGCCAATCATCAAGAATTTCGCGGGATTGCACATTCACCAGCTTGCCGCCGCGAATGACAAGATCCGCCTTATCGCGGCCTGCCGCGACAGCGACCAACCGGGGGGCGCACTCGGCCCATGATTTGATGTGATGTTCCATCCCCAATGGTTTCACCGTTTTGGGGGACGTGCAAGAGGTCTCAGAGCGTCTGGAGCTTGAGGGGTTTCTGGTCGGGATTGAGACGCACCATGGACAGGTTCAGCGCTGCCGCGACCGTGACCCAAGCCATATAGGGGACAAAGGCCAGACCAGCCCAGATATCAAGCTGCCAATGGGTGATCAGACACCCCAACACCGCAAGCCAAAGCCCTGTCATGATCGGTAAAGAGGCTTTGAGGTTCCGCAAACCGAAAAAAACCGGCGTCCAGAGCGCATTGAAAGCTATCTGCATGGCCCAGAACGCCATCGCATAGGCGCTGCCTTCCAGCACGGCCACGCGCGCACCGGCAAACGACATCAGAAGATAGATCGTCGTCCAAGCAATGGGGAATAACCAGTTTGGCGGTGTCCATGATGGCTTGTTGAGCTGCTTGTACCATTCACCCGTCGGAAACATGGCGCCAGTGGCACCGGCGGCAAAAGTTGCCGCAAGAAAGATACAGAAAAGAATCCAGTCCATCGTCGTGCCTCCGTTTGGGCCCGTGCGATACTTAGGGCGTTGTCCTGCCCGATCCAACGCGCGCTTCGCGCGCCTTCAATTCAGCCAGCATATTCAGAACCGTCATCGGGCGCCCTGCATTGCGGCGTCCATGGCTGGCCGCGTCCACAAGGAACGCCACCTCATCCAATGGTCTTGCGTAAACAACCGCTGATCTTGGCATGATGACTGATCCGACTGTGCGGGCACCCGATTGCGCAAGCCATCCAAGCTTTTGTGCGACCGATGTATGCGCCCGCATTGAGATACTGTCGTATCCTTGACGCCTGAGTTGCGTGCCGATTCCCGAATAGATCAGCCTTGCCGCCCAAATCCCAGTGCGCGCTTGCAATGGCAAGACGTTGATCCCGGCCTCCGATCGGCGGTAGAGTCGCTCAGCCTCTGCCAGAAGACGTTTGACCATCCGGCGCACCTCGCTTGTCGGGAGCGGTTCACGCACGAAATTCACCGGGTCGATGCCCGCATCATGTAACCAGTCAAGCGGCAGGTAGATTCGCCCCATGCGCGCATCCTCACCCACGTCGCGGGCGATGTTGGTCAGTTGCATCGCGACACCCAGATCACAGGCGCGGGCAAGCGCATCGGGATCGCGCACCCGCATCAGGACACACATCATTGCACCCACGGCACTTGCCACACGCGCCGAGTAGTCGCGAACGCCGCTTAGACTGTCATAGCGACGCTCCGCAGCGTCCCATGCCAGCCCTTCCAACAAAGCCTCAGGCAAGGCGCGTGGCATATCGAAATCTTCGATAATCGCTGCAAAGGCGCGATCTTCAGGTGCATCTTTGGGCCGCCCGGCGTAGGCCGCATCCAACCGTTCTTGCAAACGAAAGACTGCTCCCGCCTGATAATCACCCTCATCAACCTCGTCATCTGCCAGACGGCAGAAAGCATAAAGAGCAAGTGCAGGATCACGCACTTTGGCCGGAAGCAATTTGGAGGCGGCATGAAACGAAAGCGACCCATGGCGGATTGCCTCGCGGCAGTGCTCAAGATCGTCAGGTCGTATCATTCCGCCGCAACCTTCATTTCGACAGGGACAGGTGCGTCAGGGACCATCTTGGCCAGTACCTCAGCCGAAGAAATCACACCGGGCACGCCTGCCCCGGGATGCGTGCCCGCGCCGACCAGATAGAGACCCTTGGCTTCTTCGCTGATATTGTGCGGCCTGAACCATGCTGACTGCAGGATCCGTGGCTCGATAGAGAAGCCTGATCCGTTAGGAGACAGGTATCGGTCGCGGAAGTTCTCCGGCGTCAGAACCATTTCGGTTGAGATACGCTCAGCAAAGCCCGGCAGCGTCTTCTCGACTTCTGCTTGGACCTTGGCTTTGTAGCGTTCTGCCTCGGCTTTCCAGTCAACCGGTTTGTCAAAACCCAAATGCGGCACCGGTGAAAGAACATAGAACGTGTCATCGCCCTCTGGCGCGACGCTTGGGTCTGTTTTTCCGGGGCGATGGATATAGAGGCTCATATCATCGGCAAGTTTGCCTTTGATGAAGATATCCTTGAGCAATCCCTCATAGCGCGGCGCATTTGTAATCGTATGGTGACCAACGTCTGGCCACATCTGCGCCGTGCCTTTGGTGCCAAAATACCAAACGAAAAGCCCCATCGACCAACGGCGAGACTTGAGCTTTGCATCTGTCCAGCGTTTGCGCTGTCTGTTGCGCAGCAGATGCTGATAGGTGTGGCCCGCATCCGCGTTGCTGACAATCAGATCGGCACGGATCTGCTCGCCCGTGTTCAGGCGCACGCCTTTGGCTGCATCATCTTGGACCAGAATCTCGTCTACTTCCGCACCTTGCCGGATCACACCACCTTGCGCCCTGACAATGCGTGCCATGGCCTTTGCGATCGCCTGGACGCCGCCCATCGCGTAGTGCACCCCGAACTCTTTCTCCAGGTAGGCAACAAGCGCATACATAGACGTCACGTGACGCGGATCGCCGCCGATAAAGAGCGGATGAAACGAAAGCGCCATTTGCAATCGGGGATCTTTTACACGGGCCTTTGCAAGGCCAAGGATTGACCGGTCTGCGCGCAGAACCGCGAATTCGGGAAGAACCTTGATCGTTTCCCAGAGCCTGTGCATCGGCTTGGCAACCATACCTTCGAACCCAACGACATAGCGGCGCTGGCTGTCCTTGAGGAACTTTTTGTAGCCTTTGACGTCACGCGGGCTGAGGCGCGCGACTTCTGCTAGCATTGCATCCGTGTCCTGACGGGCCGTGAAGGTTGAACCATCTTGCCAGCGGACCTCGTAAAAAGGATCCATCGGCCGCAGATCAATGTCTTCGTGAAAATTGCGGCCACAAGCCGCCCACAGGCTCTCATAGACCTGCGGCACGGTAATGATCGTCGGCCCGAGATCGAACCGGTGCCCGTCTTGCGTCACCGATGATCCGCGCCCACCTGGTAGGTCTAATCGGTCAAGAACCGTGACCGCATATCCTTTCGCGCCAAGTCGCATTGCAGCCGCCAACCCGCCAAGGCCGGCACCGATGACAATCGCTTGAGATGAGTCGTTTTCCATGTCCTTCGGCATGCGGACAGCGTAGTAGTGTAAACACAAGTTTACAATTAATATTGTCAATCACTTCCCAAAGCTCGAGTCATGTGTCAGGATTGACTGACAAGCCAGGGGTCACTCGTGACACAAACTGTAAGCCTCTCTTTCTACCGCTTCGCCGGCGCTGCTTCGCGTGTTTGGGCGTTAACGATGATGGGAGCGGCAAGGCTACCTTTGGCCCGTACACCCGACATTGGCTTTTGGAAGCTTTGCGGCTCTGGCACTGGCGAAGGTTTCACCCCCGTTCCAAACACAGCTGTTTACGCGATCCTCGCAACATGGCCGGATGCCGCAACAGCCCGCAAGCGCACAACCGAAGGCGTCTTTGCCCGATATATTGCGAAAGCAACCGAGACCTGGACGGTCTTCTTGCAAACCCAATCCGTTCGCGGTGCCTGGTCAGGACAATCGCCCTTTGCACCGACACAGGCTTCCGGCACGGGTGCGTTAGCGGCACTGACACGCGCAACGATCAAGCCCCATATTGCCGCCCGCTTTTGGGCTCGTGTGCCGAATATTTCAGAGGTCATCGGGCAAGATCCGAACGTCGCCTTCAAGATCGGCATCGGCGAAGTGCCAATGTTGCATCAGGTCACCTTCTCGATCTGGCCTGACGAAAAAACAATGGCCGGTTTTGCACGGACGGGCCCACACGCCGAAGCGATCCGTGCCGTCCGCGACGAAGGCTGGTTTCGCGAAGAACTATATGCCCGCTTCGCAGTCCATTCCGATCGCGGCACCTGGAACGGCACCTCGCCCCTCGCAAAGTTGGAGGCTGCATAATGCAACCATTCCCATTCTCAGCCATCGTCGGCCAAGACGAGATGAAGCAGGCGATGATCCTCACAGCCATTGACGGCAGCATAGGTGGTGTCTTGGTATTCGGGGACCGCGGTACCGGGAAATCTACTGCGGTCCGCGCGCTTGCCGCGCTGCTACCACCCATCAAGGCCGTGCGCGGCTGCCCTGTGAACAGCCAGTTCGCAAAAGATGTGCCTGCTTGGGCTGGACTCAAGGCTAAAAAGACCGAGGAAGCCCCCACCCCTGTCGTTGATCTGCCACTGGGTGCCACCGAAGATCGCGTGACCGGCGCGCTCGACATCGAGAAGGCGCTGACCAAAGGTGAAAAGGCGTTTCAGCCGGGCCTGCTGGCAAAGGCCAATCGTGGGTATCTCTATATTGATGAGGTGAACCTGCTCGAGGATCATATCGTCGATCTTCTGCTTGATGTGGCGCAATCGGGCGAAAACGTTGTTGAGCGTGAGGGTCTGTCAATCAGGCATCCCGCGCGTTTTGTACTGGTCGGTTCGGGAAACCCGGAAGAGGGAGAATTGCGGCCGCAATTGCTCGACCGGTTTGGCCTTTCTGTGGAAGTCGGATCACCGAAAGAAGTTGCCACACGTGTTGAAGTGATCAAACGGCGGGATGCCTTTGAAAATGACAACACGGCATTCATGCTGCGCTGGCAGGCAGAGGACGCGGCAATCCGTGACCGCATTCTGAAGGCCCGCCGTGCGCTGGGCAAAATCAAAACGCCGGATCAGGTACTCAATGATGTCGCAGAATTGTGTCTCACGCTTGGCTCAGACGGGCTTCGCGGTGAATTGACCCTTCTGAAGGCCGCCCGCGCCTTTGCAGCGTGGCAGGGTGACAGATCTCTGTCGAGGCACCATATCAAAGAAGTCGCGCCCATGGCCCTGCGCCACCGTTTGCGCCGTGATCCACTGGATGAAGCGGGTAGCGGAACGCGGGTCACACGCACCGTGGAAGACGTCCTTGGCTAACGAGAGTTGGCACCACGCAACTCTTGCGTTGCAATTGATCGCCATTGACCCAGGTCTTGGCGGCATCTGTATCAAAGCACGCTCAGGGCCGGTGCGTGAACGCCTTTCGCAGATGTTTCCTGCCGATGCGAGACGCATCCATCCCGCCATCTCGGACGAAGCGCTCTACGGCGGCTTGGACCTCTCTGCGACGCTTGCACGTGGCGAGCTTGTCAAAGACACGGGCTTGCTTTCAACGTCGGGCCCGTTGCTGCTGACGATGGCAGAACGCGCGTCGACTGCGCTCGCGGCGCGACTTGCCGTAGCCTTGGACACTAGCAACGATCACACGTTGATTGCGCTTGATGAAGGGGCTGAGCCAGACGAGGCGCTCAACCCAAAACTTGCCGAACGACTTGCATTTTTCGTGGACCTTTCGGATTGCGCACTGCGTGATTGCGATGAAATCAGTGTGCCGCCTCTTGCGGTTCGCGGGACCGCGACAATATCGCCTGACACGATCACGCAGATCACCCGGATCGCCGAAGAACTCGGGATCGACAGTTTGCGCGCACCCTTGTTCGCCATCCGCGCCGCCAAAGCACTTGCCGCGTTTAACCAGCGAACTGAGGTCATTGCCGAAGACGTTCAATTGGCCTGCGCAATGACATTTGCCCACCGTGCAACGCGGGTTCCGGAGGAGCCGCAGCAGGAAGAACAATCGCCGCCGCAGAACCAGTCCGATGAAAGCCAAGACAACGGCGACAATAACAGCCTTAACCTTCCCGATGAATTGCTGCTTGAAGCGGTTCGGGCGCTGCTGCCAGATAACCTCTTTGACCAACTTGCAGCACAGAAAGCCCGGGCAGGGCGCGGGAATGGAACGGGTGCTGCACGGAAAGGCAACCGTCGCGGCCGGCCCTTGCCGTCGCGGGCCGGTCGTCTCAGCGATGGGGCACGCATTGATATCATCGGAACACTGCGCGCAGCCGCCCCCTGGCAGACGATCAGGCGCAGGGCCACGGGGCGGGAAGGTCTGCACATCCATTCATCAGATATCCACATCAAGCGCTATGAGGAAAAATCAGATAGGCTGCTGATCTTCACGGTGGATGCATCCGGATCATCCGCGCTCACCAGACTGGCCGAGGCCAAAGGCGCGGTCGAGTTACTTCTCACGCAAGCTTATGCGCGCCGCGATCATGTCTGCTTGATTGCCTTTCGCGGGACAGAGGCCGAGCTGTTATTGCCACCAACGCGGTCGCTGGTGCAGACAAAACGGCGACTTGCGGCCTTGCCGGGCGGCGGCGGCACGCCACTGGCCGCTGGAATGCTCACAGCATTTGAGCAGTCTGCCCAAGCCGCGCGGCGTGGTTTAACACCGACGATTGCAATTCTGACTGATGGGCGTGCCAATATCGCCTTGGACGGGAGCGTAGACCGCAAGCAGGCGGCGGTTGATGCCCAAACGGTCGCAAAATCGCTCCGTGCCGCAGGCACTGATGCCATTATCATCGATACCGGCAACAGGCCTGAACCTGCGTTGCGCAACCTTTCCCAAATTCTTGACGGAGCTTATCTGCCGCTACCACGCGCTGATGCAGAACGACTTTCAAAGTCTGTCGCAACCGTGCTGGAAAGCTAGGCGATGCGCTGGCCCGCTGACGCCCACGATTGGCCGCTGTCTGACTACTCCCGCCGAATTTTGCACCGCCCACATCGCTGGCACGTCCAGGAGCATGGAGTTGGCCCCCTCATTCTGTTGATTCATGGTGCTGGCGGGGCCACACAAAGCTTTCGGCATCTCTTTCCGATTTTGGCCAAAACTCACCGTGTCGTCGCTGTTGATTTGCCCGGTCAGGGATTTACCCAGTTGGGTGCGCAGCAACGTTGCGGCCTCGATCATATGGCCGAGGACCTTTTGTCCCTTTGCCGCAATCAAGCCTGGAAGCCAGACATGATCGTTGGACACTCTGCAGGTGCTGCGATTGCATTGCGCATCTGGGAACTCGGTGCGCGGCCCGAGCATGGTGTGACTTGCATCAATGCTGCCTTGGGAAACTTCAAGGGTGTTGCAGGCTGGCTTTTTCCCATGATGGCAAAGGCCTTGGCCGTGACACCCTTTAGCGCAAGCCTTTTTGCCAATACTGCCACCCGCCAATCTGTGAAGAACCTGATCGAAGGAACGGGGTCAACGCTCGGCGCTGAAGGGATTGACCTCTACTATCGGCTGGCGACTGACGCAGGTCATGTAGATGCCACGCTATCGATGATGGCACAGTGGCATTTGGACGGGTTGCTCAACAGGCTCCCGCAGATCGAAACCAAGGTGCATTTGATCGCGGCAGAGAATGACAAGGCCGTTCCACCGCGAGTCAGTGCAGAAGCCGCCGCGCGCCTTCCTTTTGCCCGGCAAACAACTCTTCGGGGGTTGGGGCATCTCGCGCATGAGGAAAATGCCTTGGCGATTGCGGACCTCATCACCCAATGAAAAAGCCGCCGGACATCCGGCGGCTTTCTAACAAAAGAAGATGAGCGAATTAGCTGTCGCTGTCGCTATCTTCCATCTCACCGTCTTCCATCGCCTCATCGGCGCCAAATGTGGCGAGATAGGCATAAAGGTCATACGCCTGATCTTCCTGTCGGACCTGGTAGGCCATCTTGCCGCGTGCACGACGGTTATCGAGAGTTTCGCGAAGCCAACCGGTTGGGTCCTGAACATAGCCAACGAAAGCTTCTTCAGTCCAGACAGTGCCACCTTCGCCCAATTCGATAAGACCATCACTGTAGCGGAAGTCCTCGACCGAGCCGAGCGCACGGCCGGCAATGCCATAGAGGTTCGGACCTGTCCGCGCGTTGCGGCCGGCAAGAACCTCGCCAGAGGCATCAGCAACGACGTGGCAAGCCACACACTGACGGTTAAATTGCTCTTCACCTGCTGCGGCATCGCCAATCGTTGCGGCGTGACCGTCTGCAAAAGCCGGTGCGGAAAGAACAGCAAGGGCTGCTGCGATTGTATAACGTTTCATGATCGTCTTCCTTTTCGATCTGATTCTGTGACCGTTCGCCCCAGTCGGAGCGTAATGTAACGCAAGGTTGGCGATGGTCCACCCCTGCACCCAAAAGAATGCGTGAGGCTATCAGGCCACCGCACGCGCGAGCGCGCATTGTTTCCACAAGACCCGTAACGCATTGACCAGATGATCAATATCGGCGTCTGTATGGAGTGGTGAAGGTGTGAAACGGAGGCGCTCAGTCCCCTTCGGCACCGTCGGATAATTGATTGGCTGAACGTAAATGTCCCATTCGCGCATCAGGTAGTCAGCAAGCATCCGTGTCTTGACTGGATCGCCAATCATCACAGGGACAATATGACTTTCGTTGTGCATATGCGGGATGCCTTCCAGATCTAACGCGGCGCGCAGTCGGGCAACCTGACGACGCTGTTGAGCCCGCTCGATCTTGCTTTCCTTCAGATAGGAAATTGAGGTCCGCGCTGCAGCAGCCACGGCAGGCGGTAGCGCCGTCGTAAAGATAAAGCCTGAAGCAAAGGAACGGATGAAGTCGCACAGGGCTGCTGAACCGGTGATATACCCACCAACGACGCCAAACGCCTTGCCCAAAGTGCCTTCAATCAAAGTGATGCGATCAGCGAGACCCTCACGCTCGCTGACGCCGCCCCCGCGGGGACCATACATACCGACCGCGTGCACCTCGTCCAGATACGTCATCGCACCATATTTCTCGGCCACTTCGACAATTTCGCGGATCGGAGCGATATCGCCGTCCATCGAATAGACGCTTTCGAATGCTACGATCTTGGGCACATTTGCCGGCAGGGCTGCCAGCTTTGCCTCCAGGTCAGCGACATCGTTGTGCCGCCAGATGAGCTTTGTCGCGCGCGAATGACGGATGCCTTCGATCATCGAGGCATGATTGCCTGCATCCGACAGGATCACACAGTTCTCAAGACGGCTTCCGAGGCAACTCAGCGCAGCCCAGTTTGACACATAGCCAGACGTGAAAAGCAGTGCCGCCTCTTTGCCGTGCAGATCAGCCAACTCGCGTTCCAACAGCAGGTGATCATGGTTGGTCCCACTGATATTGCGCGTGCCGCCAGCGCCAGTTCCAGTGCGCTCGACCGCTTCGCACATTGCGCCGATCACTTTCGGATGCTGACCCATGCCCAGATAGTCATTCGAACACCAGACGGTCACATCGCGGACACCTTCCTCAGCATGATTGGCCGCTTTCGGAAACTTCCCGCACTTTCGCTCCAACTCGGCAAAATAGCGGTAGTTTCCTTCCGATTTGAGCTGGTCCAGTTGTTCGGTAAAGAGCGCGTCAAAGTCCATCCGTCTATCTTTCTTCTTTGGTCATTGTTTTGGGCGCGGGCAACATCCAGCGCCAGAGTTTCGCATCAGGCAATGGCACGACCATCAGCCAGTGTTCGAGAAGAGCGAGCGCCGCAAGCGCTGTGAGCAGTGCAAAGCCGACAAGCGCAACATCGCTTTGGGCACCCCAAAGGCGTTCGGCACAAACAGCCAAAAGCGCCGTCAGAACAGTGATTGCAAACGGAAACATCAAGGAAACCGGTCCATTGCGGAAATAGGACTTCAGATGCACAAGCCGCGCCGGGACAAATTCCATGTTGATGCGTGGCACACCGAGGAAAAGGTTTAACTTTGCCAGAATGCGCGCAAGAAACAGGATCAGATAGGTCGCCAAAGCGATCCGGTTTTCGGCACCATCAGACGCAATCACAAGCGCCCAGAGACCAAGCGTCAAAGCCAGTTCATGGTAGGCCACCGTCTGAAACGCCCGAAAGAACCGGTCACGGCCTCTGGCTTGCGGGGGGCATTCGTCGCGCGAGGGTCCTGTAATCACGCCTGCAAGGAATGCCAGTTCAACCCATCCCCAAATCGCCAAGGCTCCCGCAAAGCCAAGGTAAGCACCTACCGCCGAAAGCTCATGCAGTGACCCCTGCACGGCCCAAGCGCCCAGCACCAGCATCGGCAAGGCAACAAAGACCGTCATGCCGTGACTTCCCAATCGATCCGCTCTGCGGACAACCATCAGGATCAGCCCGGTGGAAAACCACCAGGCAAATATCGCAAGGAAAGAGGCGACCCACGGCGACGTCACTTGGCAGCGCTTTCGTTATGTCGTGTAGTGAGGTTCAATAGGCTGGCTCCAAACGTGGACTGTCAGGAACGGCATTCTTTTCGACGGGAATTGTCAGAAGTGAAACGAAAGCGGCACCTGCCTTTGCAGAGCCAGCCATCCGCGCAAACCATCCACCAAGTCCACCTTGCTTGCGGCCATCAGCAATCTGCGCATTGGCGTCCTGCATCCGGCGTAGCGCCGGTATCCATCGCGGATGATTAATATCCAGCGTCATCGGGAAGACCTGTTTAGAGATCTCCGAGGTTTTGCGGAATACCTCCTGCCCATACCATTCCGGGTCAACGCCGAGTGCTGCGTGGAAAGCCGGACGCTGGTGATCACGCACCCACATGGTCGAGAAAACAGCCGTCAGGAAGAACTTGATCCATAGGCGGTTGGCATAGCTTTCCGTCAGCTTGGGATCGGTTTTCATCAAGAGGGCAAAGGCTTCGCCATGGCTGAACTCGTCGTTGCACCATTCGCAAAACCACTTGAAGATCGGGTGAAAGCGCTTGTCAGGGTTTGCCTCAAGATGACGATAGATCGTGATATAGCGCGCATAGCCGATCTTCTCTGAAAGGTAGGTCGCGTAATAGATGAACTTGGGGCGGAAGTAGGTGTATTTCTTCGCCTGCGTCAGAAAGCCGAGGTTCACCGCGATACCTGCCTCGCGCAGAGCGTCATTGATGAAGCCTGCATGACGCGCCTCATCACGGGCCATGAGTTGGAACAGTTCTGTGATGTCTTTATTCGAGCCGCGGCGCTTCATCTCTTTGTAAAGGACGCAGCCAGAGAATTCGGCAGTGCAAGACGAGATCAGAAAGTCGATAAACTCGGCTTTCAGCTTGGGCTCCATCCCGTCCCAATCGATATGGTCCCAGTCCTCGTTCTTTTTGAAGTGGCCTTTATTGGGGTCCGCCTTCATCTGTCCAATGAGCTTGTCCCATTCCTCGCGGACAGAAGAGACATCGATTGCGTCCAATTCGTCGAAATCGGTGGTGTAGAAGCGGGGTGTCAGAAGGGTATTCTGCAGCGCAACATCGGTCGCTGTTTTGCTGTCAATCACCGGATCATAGTTGCCAGCGGCCAGTGCGTCCTCAACCGTGGAGGCGTCCGCAGAATGTGTCGGGCGTTGAACGTTCATGACATCACCTCTTCGCTGAACGAGAATTCGCAAAGTTCCATAAACTCCAGATCGCCCGTCGCGCGGGTCCAGAGCTGCTCGAGCTTTGAAGCGCGGGTAATAACAGCGGTGCGCTGTTCTTCGATCAACTCACCAAATGCGGCCATGATCTCGGGACCTTGGACCTGCACGGTATCGCCTGGATGAATGACGGCACCATTGTCGAGACGGACATGTGCCGACAATTCCTCGAAGCGGTGGGAGATCGTCACCGTGCAAGGTGCGGTCTCCTTTTCACGAAAGAATAGTCCCATTTGCGTTCCCTTTCAGATTGAATGGCAGGTGGCTAATCTGCCCATTGTTTCAGTCCAGCAGCCCTGCGAAGGCTGCCACGTTGTCTTGTCCGTATCCGATCAATTCGACCCGCAGGCCGGTCGCGTCATCCAGAATGGCGATGTTGCCGTTTTCACGACGGACCACCTGAAAGGGTGGATTGCCCACCACGTTCTGCTTGAACCGCTCCCGGTCAATCACGCGCCCGATCACACCGAGAAATCCGCCTTTCTCGTCAGCGGAGGATGCGATCTGGTTTCCGTCGGTTGTGGTCACGAGGTAAACGCCGTTGCGGTCGCCTTCCATGACGATATCGAGAGTTTGCACCACAGGCGCTTCGACCAGTACACCACGGTTGGGCACGTTGAACCACTGTGCGTAGGCAACCAATGCAAGGCTCGCGAACATAAGGGCAAACATCGCTTGCACCAGAATGCGTGGAACCATCTCTTTGTCGCGGTGGCGCATTTGCTGTTCAAGTTGTGACATAATGCTACTCCGCTGCGACGGCATCGCCGTCTGGTTGCTGGATACGTTCTAGCTTTGGTTCGGAAATTCGCGTCTCAGCGGCTTCCGCAAAGATACGAGCGACGTTCTCGGCATCGGGGATGCAGCGCAGGGCGGGCTGGGTCCGCGCCATGCGCCATGGCCGTACATGTGGCCAGGACATCAGGTAAGATATCCGCGTTTCCCCGATCAGTTCGAACGCGAGGGTGCCATGACCCGATGGTTTGAGGTCCAGTTTTGCAGTGCCGATCCATGTATAGGGCAGGTTCAACGTCATGGTGAGGGCCGCGCCAATCCGCATGGCGACCCTCTTGTTGGTCAACGTGTAAACCGTGGATCGGGCCTGCACATACGCAATGCCGTAGAGGATAGCGCAAGCAACAAGGCCAGACAGAACAAAAGGAGCCCCATGAAGGATGGCGACGCTGAAAGGCACTTCTGTTGCCGATGCGCCTACACGCCAGACCGCAAGCAGCAAGAAGTAACCTGCCACCCACCTTACGCCCAGCGCCTCACGCGCCAACCGTCGCGGGTCAGGTGCCCCTTGCCAGAGGATATGCTCGCCTTCGGGCAGCTTTTCAGGGAGCCCCCGGATCGGCTCAAAGTTGAAGTCGTCGTGACTCATGGCGTGTTCCCTTTCGTCTGTCTTCCACCCCCGCTGGCGAAACGGGGGCGATGGTTGGTGTCAAAAAGACGTAATCAGGAGGCGTAAAGTGTGCCGCCGGCGTAGTAGGCCATGATCTTGTCTTCCTCGAGCAAGGTGACCTGCTCGGAGCTCTTGGTTGCAGGAACGTTGTCCCAGTTGCCGGCCTTCAATGAGCGGACTGTCACACGGTCGCTTTGGATGCGGGCCATGTTGATCGGGATCAGACGTGTCTTGCCGGACCCTTCTGGATTGAGATCGACCGTCAGGTAGCGCACAAGCGCCTCCGGCACGTCGACCCACATGTCGATCACCCGGCCAACAACCTCACCGTCACGACCGACAACGGCTTTCCCGCGCGGGTCACGTCCGGCAGAGATCTTGAAGTCAGGCAGCATCGACATCGGTTTGATTTTGACATGACCGTGCGCATCGAGCTCTGGTGCGTCGCGGCGCGGCGCCCATGCAGCCGGACCAACGCCATCGACCATTGGGTCACCTGTCGGAATCCAAGGAGAGCCTGACGCTGGCGAAGACTGCGCAAGTGCAAGACCATCGCGCAATTTTGCGTTTTCGTACTCGCGAGACGGCACTGTCAAAGTGCCTCGGCCATCACGCAAGATGAACGTTTTCTCTTTCGGCAATGGCCAAAGGCTCTCGTTCGCTGGAACCTCGTCATTGTCATCACGCAAAGGATAGCCTTCGCGCATGTTTTCCGTCTGCAGGTAGTAAACGAGCCCCGCAAAGAAGACCCAGAACAGCCAGATCGAGAGGCTCGCCAGATCAAAGTCGCCAAAGAATTCTACACCAACCATTTTCTAGTCCTTTCGGTGTTTAGGTCGGGAAGTCTGCCAAACCCAGCTTGGCAGTCCCCCCGGGTTTCATTGGCCGCAACCGCACAAGCGGCCCCAGCACAATCAGGGTTATAAAAAGAAGGCCAATTTCGGTGTGGTAGACCACCGAATAGCCGGTAGCAGGCGTGGCGAGCGCCTCTCCCAAAGTGCCGTTCCCTGCGGCATGGTTTACGAGGTCACGGATCGATCCCCCGATAAAGATGGAAAGCCCCGCGCCGGTGGCTTGTGCAGCCCCCCAGGCACCAAGGGCCAAACCGCGACCGGCCTTGCCGATCGTGGGCATTGTCATGGCAGCCGTCAGGGTGGACACCCCGAAAAGACCGCCACCGAAACCGATCAGCGTCGCTCCGGCGTAGAAGAGTGCGGGCGAATTGACGGGTGCAGCGAAAATGACCGTGGCAAAGGCGACAATTCCGGCAAGGATTCCGCGGGCGCACATCCGATAAGGATCAAGACCGGCCTTGAGCCAGCGCGCAGCCATCGCAAAGCCGACCAAAGCACCCAGCGCCCACATCGCCGTCAAAAGCGTCGTAGCCGAAACCGAAAGGCCGAGGATCTCGCCACCGTAGGGTTCCAAAAGCACGTCCTGCATGTTGAACGCCATTGTGCCGATAAAGACGACAGCCAAAAGACGGCCAGCATCGCCGCCATCCGCCAAGTCACGCCATGCATCACGGAACGTTGGCGAGGCTTCGGCCCGCTGTTCCTTGGTCATCGGGCTGACCTTTTCCTGCTTCCACAGGGCAATCAGGTTCAAAAGAAGCGTCACGACCGCAGTGCCCTGCACCACCTGCACCAGCCGCAGGGCTGAATAATCCCGCAAGAGGGCACCGATGATAATCGCCGAAAACGCCATCCCAAGCAGGTTCATGACATAAAGCAGGGCCACGACCTTGGGTCGTGTTTCCTCTGTCGCGCGATCAGCCGCGAGGGCCAATCCGGCGGTTTGTGTCATGTGCATCCCGATACCGGTCAGCAAGAATGCAAGACCGGCGCCAAGGTAACCTGCAATCGGGACATCAAGCGTACGGTCCCCTGAGAGAACCAGAAGCGCCATTGGCATGATCGCCAAGCCGCCAAACTGCCACATCGTCCCGAACCACAGGTAGGGTATGCGTTTCCAGCCAATTGCCGATTTGTAGTTGTCAGACTTGTGCCCGACCAAAGCACGGAACGGCGCGACAAGCACCGGAATGGCAATCATCGCAGCAACAAGCGATGACCCGATCCCTAACTCCACGATCATCACACGGTTCAAAGTGCCAAGCAGCATGACGGCTGCCATTCCCACTGACACCTGAAAAAGCGAAAGGCGCAGCAATTGGCGCAAAGGCAACTCGTCACTCACCGCATCAGCGAAAGGCAACAGATTGACCGAAATGCTCTTGAGAGAGGAGGCTTTGAAAATCATCAGCGATCTCCCTCGAACACGAGTGCCTTGGAGATATAGAACCCTGATTTGACCTGTTTGACTTCTGCCAGCCGGTCTTTGTTACCTACATCACGCAAGGCCTGAGCAATTGCTGCTGTCGTCTGTGGGATCATGACCGGGCTGCGATCAGCGCGCGGGAACAGTTTGCCAATCCGCCACATCGCCATAAGGGCCGGTGTCCGTGGAGCAATTGTAAAAATGAATTTGCCATTCAGTCGTGGCGCAGCTTTTGCCAACAGACCTGCGATGTCCGATGCGGAATAGTAGATCATCGAGTCCATCGCCAAGATATGGTCGAAACGACCATAGGTATCTTCAAGCATGTCACCCGCTGTCCAGGTGATCTGGCCTGACAGTTCTGGCGGCATACGCCTCTCGGCGATTCCTACCAAAGCAGGGGAAATGTCGACCGCGACCACTTCGGCCCCACGCCGGGCCAACTCGAAAGTCATGGTCCCAGTCCCGCAGCCCGCATCCAGTACCCGCGCTCCGCGCAAATCATTGGGCAGTTGCGCCAACATCAACGCACGCATCTGGTCGCGCCCTGCACGCACGGTCGCGCGCACGCCCGACACCGGCGCATCAGACGTCAACCGCTCCCAAACTTTGGTCGCAGTGCGGTCGAAGTAATGTTCGACCCTGTCACGAGTGGCGGCGTAATTGCTCAATCAATCAAATCCCAGAAGTTCAAAGATCTCACGATCCGGTAGCGGGGCAGGTGCCAAAGGCTCGGTCCCGTTCCAGAGTGTTTCGGCCAGACGGATATATTCCTTGCGGACCTGCACGATTTCCTCGTCATCCGGCATCTCGAAGAGGGTTTTCTTCTTCAAGCGGCTGCGACGGATGGCATCAAGGTCGGGCATATGCGCAATGCGGTTGAAACCGACCGTTTCGCAATAGCGATCAACTTCATCGGTTTCGCGGCTGCGGTTGGCCACACATCCGGCCAGACGTACCTTGTAATTGTTGGACTTGGCTTGCACGGCAGCAATGATCCGGTTCATCGCATAGATGCTGTCAAAGTCGTTAGCCGTCACGATCAGCGCACGGTCCGCGTGCTGCAACGGAGCGGCAAAACCCCCGCAAACCACGTCACCCAACACATCAAAGATCACCACATCGGTGTCTTCCAACAGATGGTGCTGCTTGAGCAGTTTCACTGTCTGGCCCACAACATAGCCACCGCATCCGGTGCCAGCAGGCGGGCCACCGGCCTCGACGCATTTCACCCCGTTGAAACCATCAAAGATGAAGTCCTCGGGTCGCAGTTCCTCGGCGTGGAAATCCACCTCTTTGAGGATATCGATGACCGTCGGCACCAAAGATCCGGTCAACGTAAATGTGCTGTCATGCTTGGGATCACAACCGATCTGTAGAACCCGCTTACCCAGCATCGAAAACGCGGCCGAGAGGTTCGACGATGTGGTCGATTTGCCGATCCCGCCCTTGCCGTAGACCGAAAAGACCTTTGCGCCTTCGATCTTGGCATCCTCAGGCTGATGCACCTGCACCGAGCCTTCGCCATCAAGGCCTTTCAAATTCGGGATCTCATCTCTGGGGCTCATGCGAGCCTCCTTCCTGCTTCATCATTTTGCTTAAAATACTTCGGGGGTGAGGCCGTCAGGCCGAGGGGGCTGGCCCCCTTCCAAAGCACGATCTGGAGGGTCATCGTCATTCCGCTGCCACCCCTTCCATCCGGTCTTCGAGCGCATCGGCGGCATCCTGCAACGCCGCGAGTGTGTCTTCATCAGGCGACCAATATTCCCGATCAGATGCCTCAAGCAGGCGGTTCGCCATCCGCATGGAGGCTTGCGGATTCAGGGCCGCCAAACGGTTGCGCATCTCTTCATCCAGCACAAAGGTTTCCGACAAACGCTGATATACCCAAGGCTCAACCTCGCCAGTCGTCGCCGACCAGCCTAGCGTGTTGGTTACATGCGCTTCAATCTGGCGCACACCTTCATGGCCATGGGTCAATAGGGCTTCATAGAACTTCGGGTTCAGGCTGCGACTGCGGGTTTCGAGCGCAACCTGATCCTGCAGGGTGCGCACTTTCGCAGCGCCGCGCGTCTGGTCACCGATATAGACAGGCGCTGCTTGTCCGCCCTTCGCACGTTTCACTGCACGGGAAATGCCGCCGAGCGTATCGAAGTAATGATCAACCGTCGTCACCCCTAGCTCCACGCTTTCGAGGTTCTGATAGGCCAGATCAACGTCCTTCAGCGCCTTCTGCAAAAGCGCGGGGTTCTGGGAAGCCTTGCCATTCACGCCGTAGGCAAAGCTCTTGCGGGCCTCATAGGCATCCGCCAATTCATCCTCATCGCCAAAGGCAGAGCTATCGACCAACTGGTTGACGTTCGATCCATAGGCACCTTCGGCATTCGAGAAGACGCGCAGCGCCGCATCTTCAAGGCTGCAGTTCATTTCCTCAGCATAGGCGAGCGCATGGGCGCGAATGAAATTCTGCTCCAGCGGCTCATCCGCCGTGGCGCATTTCAACGCGGCCTCGGCCAGCATCCGTGTCTGCAACGGCAGCAAATCGCGGAAGATACCCGACAAGGTCATCACGACGTCAATGCGCGGACGACCCAACGCGGCGAGCGAAATGAGGTCGGCACCGGACAAACGTCCGAAATTGTCAAAGCGCGGGACAGCGCCCATCAGAGCAAGCGCTTGTCCGATCGGGCCACCATCGGACTTGATGTTATCCGACCCCCAAAGCACCAAAGCCACCGTGCGTGGCAGGCTCTTGTGCGTTTGCAGCAGCAAATCAGCCTGCTTTTTTCCCTCGGCCACGGCAAAGGCTGTGGGCATCCGGAACGGATCGAACGCATGGATGTTGCGGCCCGTTGGTACGATCTGAGGCGAGCGGATCAGGTCTCCACCCGGTACCGGCGGAATGTAGTGACCCGACAACGCCGCCATCAGGCCCGCCAACTCGTGATCCTCACCCAGCATCGCGGCGGCGGCATCTGTTGCCTCACCCTCTGGCATCAGGGCGATCAACTCGGCCTTGGCCCTGTCGGTCAGCGGTTTGCCAACGACATGCAGACCCTCGGTGATCAACGAGCCTTCGGTTTCAAGCAGTTTCAGCCAAAGACCATTCAGATCACGCGCATCCAGATCAACCGCGGTGGCCTGATCGCGGATCAGGAGCGCCAGTTCATCACGCTGGTCATCGTCAGCGGGCATCTCGCGCCAGCGGGTCAGACTGTCTTTCAACTCGGCCAGCCCTTTGTAGAGACCGGCGGTCGTCAAAGGCGGCGTCAGATGCGTGATGGTCACCGCATTTGCGCGGCGTTTGGCCAGCGTCGCCTCGGAGGGGTTATTGGCGGCGTAAAGATAGACATTCGGCATCTCGCCAATCAGGCGATCCGGCCAGTCACGCGCACCCAGACCCGCCTGTTTACCCGGCATGAACTCAAGCGCGCCATGCATCCCGAAATGCAGGACCACATCAGCCGAAAACGTATTGCGCAGCCACAGGTAGAATGTGACGAAAGCGTGGGTTGGGGCAAAGCCCTTTTCAAAGAGCAACCGCATCGGATCACCCTCATAGCCGAAGGCAGGTTGCACACCGACAAAGACATTCCCGAAATGCTGACCCAAGACGTACACACCACGTCCGTCGGACTGGATCTTACCGGGGGCGGGGCCCCAGACCGCCTCGATTGCTTTGAGTGGTGGCGTTGTGCGGACAATCGTATCGGCGTCGACATGGGCCGCGACATTGGCCTGTTGACCGTATTGCGTGGCATTGCCCAAAAGGATCGCAGCGCGCAGGTCGTCCACGTTTTCTGGCACATCGACGGTGTATCCCTCGGCCTTCATGCGGGTGAGGGTATTGAAGAGGCTCTCAAATACACTGAGATACGCGGCCGTTCCGACGGCCCCCGCATTCGGCGGAAAGCCAAACAGAACGACGCCGACTTTCTTTTCGGCGTTTTGCTTGCGCCGCAAACTGGCAAGGCGCAGCGTCTTTTCGGCAAGTGAGGTGATGCGTTCATGGCATGGCGCCATCGCCTTGCAATCGGACTGCACCCCGCACCCGGTCGAACAGCCGTTGCAACCATCAGCACTGTGGCGACCTGCAAAGACTGTCGGGTTTGTAGCGCCGTCAATCTCAGGCAGAGCGACAAGCATGGTCGTTTCAATCGGCCCTAGACCCTGTCCGCTGTTGGCCCACTGGCCTAGCGTTTGAAACTCCAAGGGTTGTGCCGCAATATATGGGACGTTGAGGTTGCTGAGGACCTCAACAGCCGCCTCGCTATCGTTATAGGCTGGTCCTCCGATCAGCGAGAATCCGGTCAGCGACACCATCGCATCGACGCGACCCTGAAAGTAGGTCTCGACTGCTGGCCGCCCGTCAAGGCCACCGGCAAAGGCCGGAATGACACGCATGCCTTTAGCCTCGAACGCGCGGATCACCGCATCATAATGGGCAGTATCAGATGCGAGTATGTAGGATCTCAGCATCAGGACACCGACAGTCGCAACCGCAGCATCATTGCGCGGCAATTCATTTAGGTCCGTGGTGATATGATGATCAGGCAGGTCGGGGTGATAAAGCCCGAGGTCCGGATACGCGATTGGCAGGGCCGCTTTTACACCGTGCCAGTCGGGGCGATCCGAATACCGCCCGATCAGAAAACGGATCATCTGTTCGATATTGTCGTCGGACCCACCCAGCCAATACTGCATCGACAAGAACCAGGCACGCAGGTCCTGCGCCTTGCCAGGGATCAGTTTGAGGATCTTGGGAAGACGGCGCAGAGCACGCATTTGCTTGGCGCCAGACTCTGCGGAAGCCTTCGACTTGCCGCGCAGTTTCTTCATCAAAGCCATTGCACCGCTCGCTGGCTTGGACATATCGAGATCGCCCATCCGGGTGAGCTTCACGATATCGCCATCCGCGATGACACCGATCATGGCATCGCAGCTGTCACGGCGCGCTTTCAGATCCGGCAAGATCGCATTGACATGTTCTTCGAGGAAGAGAAGGTTCGCGATGATCAGATCGCCTTGCGCGACGGCAGTCTTTGCACGCGTTAGTGCCTCAGGGTTTTCGGCCCATTCAGCTGCCGCAAAGACCTGCACATCCAAACCAGGAAAATCGGGTGCCAACCGTGTAGCCACGCGCAAGGCCGGCCCCGCTGCATGGCTGTCCAGCGTGACAATGACCACGCGGTAAGGTTTATGGATCACCTCATCGCGCATAATGGGCCTTTGCTTCGTAAAGCGTATCGAGGCTGATTTCGTGCAGCCCTTTTTCCAGTGCGAAGGCTTCGGTGTTGCGGCGCGCCTTGCCACGCACAAAGAACGGGATCTTCTTCAACTCGCGCTCGGCATCCGACAGCCAGATCACATTGTCATTTATCTGCGGGTCGCCACCCGCGTGCGGTTCTTCTTTCATCTTGGAAGAAAAACTCCCGCCGGAGGCATCAACCGGTTGCGGCTTCGCCTTACCGCCGTGATGGCTCGCGCCAGCGTCATCATGGAATTCAAAATCGTCGCGGAACATGGTCAGCAAATGCTCTTCCAAGCCCATAACGAGCGGATGTATCAACGTATCGAAGATCACGTTGGCACCTTCGAAACCGACCTGAGGCGAGTAGCGAGCTGGGAAATCCTGCACGTGCACGGGGGAGGAGATCACAGCACAGGGAATTCCCAGCCGCTTGCCGATGTGACGCTCCATTTGCGTGCCGAGGATCATCTCGGGAGAGAGCGCCTCAATAGCCTGTTCGACTTCGAGGTAGTCGTCTGTGATAAGCGCATCGACGCCGTAGTCCTTCGCCAATGCTCGGATCGGCCGCGCCATTTCGCGGTTGTAGCAACCGACGCCCACAACCTCGAAACCCATTTCATCTCTGGCGATTCTTGCGTGGGCAGCAACGTGCGTGCCATCGCCAAAAATAAAGACGCGCTTGCCGGTCAGGTAGGTGCTGTCGACCGAACGCGACCACCAGGGCAAGCGGAGGCGGCTTTCGTCGATCTTGGGCGAAACACCCGTGATCGCGGCGACTTCAGCGATGAAGTCACGGGTTGCGCCGACGCCGATTGGCACGGTCTTGGTGAATGGCTGTTTGTATTCACGCTCAAGAAAGCGCGCAGCCGCTTCGCCAGCTTCAGGCACCAGCAGCACATTGAAATGGGCGGCAGGAATGCGGGCAATGTCCGAGGGCCTCGCATTCAGCGGGGCCACGACATTGACGTCAATCCCCATCTCCGACAGAAGGCCGGTCAGTTCTTCCACGTCGTCGCGTGCACGAAAGCCCAGCGCCGTCGGGCCAAGAATGTTGCATGTCACCCGATCAGTACGTTCCTGCGGCTTCGCAAGATGACGGACGATCTGATAGAAGGTCTCGTCAGCCCCGAAGTTTTCCTTGCGGCTATAGCTGGGCAACTCCAACGGGATAACCGGGATTTCCAGACCCATCGTCTCTGCCAATCCCGCGGGATCGTCCTGGATCAGTTCAGCCGTACATGATGCGCCGACAATGATCGCCTCAGGATCAAATCTGTCGACAGCATCATGGCACGACGTTTTGAAAAGCGTCGCGGTATCCGCTCCGAGGTCACGTGCCTGAAACGTGGTATAGGTGACCGGCGGGCGGTGGTTACGACGTTCAATCATCGTGAAAAGCAGGTCCGCATAGGTGTCGCCCTGCGGTGCATGCAGCACGTAGTGCAAACCCTTCATCGCCGTTGCAACGCGCATCGCACCAACATGCGGGGGGCCTTCGTATGTCCAGACGGTCAGCTTCATTCGGCAGCCTCCAACTGAAGAAGCTGCTTGCGTCGGACTGGCCGCGAGAATAGCCCGGCAAGGTCGCCCGCCTGTTCGTAGAAGTGCACCGGCGTGAACACCAGTTCGATGGCCCATTTGGTTGTTATGCCCTTCGCCTCAAGCGGATTGGCAAGTCCAAGGCCGCAAACGGTCAAATCAGGACGGGCAGCAAGTGCGCGATCAAGCTGCTTCTCAACATCTTGCCCTTCCGCGATTTGTGGACCCGCCGGCAAAAGGTCGAGATCAGGGCCATGTAAAGCGTCATGGATATAAGGGCTTCCCACCTCAACCGCTGTCATCCCGCATTCACGGGTCAAGAACCGTGCAAGGGGAATCTCCAACTGACTGTCCGGGAAAAAGAAGATGGATTTGCCGCGCAGCACTTCTGCTGCCTGCGAAATCGCCTTTCTTGCACGGGCGCGTGGAGCGGCGGTCACCTTGTCGAATGTCTCAGCACTCACGCCAAATTCGGAAGCAATTGCACGCAGCCACGCTGTCGTGCCTTCCTCACCAAACGGGAATGGTGCCGCGATGTGCCGTGCACCGCGGCGTTCAAGCGCCGCGTGGGTTTCGCCCAGAAAAGGTTGGGTCAAGGCAAAGACCGTATTTGACCCGACTGCGGTTGTCTCGTCGATACGGCGCGCCGGAAGCAGGCGGATATTTTCAATGCCCATATCGCCCAGAAGGGACAGCATCTGGTCCTCAACCACATCGGGCAGGGCACCCACCAACAAAAGCTCGCGCGCGGTGGTGTCTTTCAGCACCGGCACCATCGATGCCAGACAGGCATCCTCACCCTCGGTAAACGTAGTCTCGATCCCCGAGCCCGAATAGTTCAACACCCTCACATGCGGCGCATGCACCTTGCTCAATCGTTCTGCTGCGCGTGCAAGGTCGATCTTAATGACCTCTGACGGGCAGGACCCCACAAGAAATAGCTGGCGGATGTCAGGACGACGCTCCAAAAGGCGCGCAACCTCGCGATCAAGCTCTTCATGCGCGTCCGCCATGCCCGCGAGATCTGATTCTTCGAGAATCGCTGTACCGAATCGAGGTTCGGCAAAGATCATGACGCCAGCCGCGGATTGCAGCAGATGTGCACAAGTCCGCGACCCTACAACCAGGAAAAAAGCGTCCTGCATTTTGCGGTGCAACCAAATGATCCCCGTGAGGCCGCAAAAGACCTCTCGCTGGCCGCGCTCTTTAAGAACTGGTGCGCCACGGCAGCCGCCGTTTGTCGGGGTGAGAGGGACATTCATGCGCGGCCCTCAGCATCCAGTCTGGCAAGCCGTAACTTCCAGACAAATTGACCGGCATTAATGACGTAAGTCGCATAGGCAGCCAGCGCAATATACATTAGCTGCGTGGGTTCATACCAACCGCCGGAAAGCGCGAAAACATACAGCAAATGCAAGGCGATAACAGCAAAGCTGAAGACGTCCTCCCAGAAGAACGCATGGGCAAAAAGATACTGCCCAAACACCACTTTTTCCCAGATCGCGCCGGTCACCATGATGACCAGCAAAACGCCCGTCTTGATCACGATTGAGAGGCTTGCCAACTCGTAGCCAGCGCCAGTCCAGAGGTAGCGCAGAACCAATACCAGAGAGATCAGGAAAACCACGAACTGAAAGGGCGCCAAAAGACCCTGAACGAGCGTCCATTTGGTCGAGTCCCGACGTGCCCGCTCCTCATCTGTATAGAGGCGGTTCCGGGTCAGCGGAATCCGGCTGGCGTTCGTGCTGGCAGTCGTCATGTAAATCCTTCCTGACAGACAGTTATGTAAATAGTATTAGTCAGGAAGTCAGGGTGTCAACTTTAAGTTACACCTAGTTACTATTTGGAAGGTGCCTTTCGGCCATGGTGCGCTATCTTGAAATACACTATATTTTTCATGGGGTTATTGAATATATACCTCTTTGCTCGACTATAGATGTCAATTTCCTTTGACATTACACTGGGCAACGTAAAAAATACCAAGCATTGCGAGACGACCAAGACAAGTGAGACTAAGCAGCCAGAGGACCGCAGATGGTCGATTACCGGAACGTCGATGCGAAGAAGCGGCCCGAAGCGCAAGAAGCGTTATCACCCACTGCAGCACAAAGGGCGTCAGCCGCAATTATCGGCGACATTGTCGATCAACTTGATCCGAAGCTGCTTGCCGAATTGCACGATGCCATGCTCAGCATGCGGCCCCATGATGGCAGAGCCGCTGTGCGCCGCGCCGTTATGTCAGGTGTCCCATCTGAAGATATCGCAGATTTCTATGTGCCCTTCCTTGCGCGTGCCTATGGCGATATGTGGTGCGCGGATGAGCTGACGTTTGGCGAAGTCACGATTGCCGTCTCTCGCCTGCAAGCGGTCTTGCGCGATCTCGAAACTGACTGGCCATGCGCAGACGAGCTTCGGGTATCCCATGCCACCTTGTTGCTCGTCATCCCTCAGGACATCTTCCATACACTCGGTGCATTTGTGCTCAGTGGCCAACTGCGGCGAAAAGGCATCTCTGTAAAAATGCTTTTGGGCGGTACATCTAAAACGATTGCCGATGAATTGAGCCGTTCTGCATTCGACGCTATCTTTGTCTCAGCGTCGCAGAGCGATAGTCTTGAATCGCTGCGATTAATGATTGATGCTGTGAAGTCAGCAGTTGAGGAAACACCGCCTATTGTTGTCGGTGGAGCTATCCTTGACGCTGAAAAGACGCAGAAGGTTCTGGAGGAGACGCGTGCAGACTATGCGACAGGCAATGCAGAAGAGGCTCTAGACTTTTGCGGCCTCCTTCGAACAACGCAAGACGACGCGCTGACCAAGTTCAGGGGTTGAGCCATGAGGATGGCCAATCAAAGAGCGTGCTGTCCGTGACTTCCCGCGGAACGAAATATTGGAATAGTGGTGCTATTCCCCTGATCGCCCCCGAAATCCTCGGCGACATTATCGCGCAAGTTGCCGACGTCGGCGTGGTTATCTCCGAAGATGGAGAAGTTCTTTCCGTTCTGGTCAATCCGAGCGCGACCACGTTCAAAGGGCTTGATCTGTGGGAAGGCAACGACATCCGGAACTTCCTCACGGACGAGAGCAATCGCAAGTTTGACGTGCGCCTTGCCGAGTTCTTGGATGGCGCAGAAAACGTGCGGCCGATTGAGCTAAACCACGCTGATGGCAGCCAGCTTTGGGGATCACCGGTCCGCTACAGCTTCCACCGGATCGGCCCTGATGGCGCCATTCTGCTTTTGGGTCGCGATCTGCAGCCAATTGCGGACATGCAGCAACAGTTGGTCGAGGCACAGCTGACGCTTGAGCGTGATTATGAGGATAATCGCGGTTTTGATACGCGCTTTCGCGTTTTGATGGAAAGCGTGAGCGATGCAATCGTGTTTGTGTCTGTCCACACCGGGCAAGTCATTGATGCGAACTCGGCGGCTGCGACCCTGATTGATCGCCCCAGCGATCGCGCCATTGGTAGCAATTTCCAATCATTCTTCGATGTGAAGAAATCCGTCGATATGGTTCAGGCGCTTGCCAACCATGCGATTTCGCCATCGCAAAAACCATTTTCGGCGATGCTCGACGGCAAAGGCGGGCAGGTGGAAATTGTACCTGTCCTTTACCGCGCAGCGGGCGAGAAGATGCTGCTCTGTCGGCTCTTGCCAGCAGGCGAGTCTGTTGCAAGAACAGATGACCTCAACAGCAACGTGCTCGAACTTTATCATGCTGGACCGGAAGCTATCGTTTTCGTGTCCGATACAGGGGACATCCTGTCAGCCAACGATGCGTTTCTCGATATCCTACACGTCGGGCACGATATTAGCCTGCGCGGTCGCAGTTTTGCGGATTACCTCCAGCGGGGCACTGTAGATTTCAAGGTCATGACCGAAAATGCCCAGCGCGCTGGGCGGATGCGAAATTACGCGACAAAAATGGCCGGTGACTACGGCAGTCCGCGCGCAGTCGAGATTTCCGTGACAAAGCTTACAGCAGGCTCGAAATTGCTGTTTGCGTTTGTAATTCGCGACGCAGCAAAGATTGATCCAAGCCAGTCAAAAGCGACCAGCCCATCAGATGACAGCATGCGCTCCGTCGTCGAATTGGTCGGTAGTGCTACGCTGAAAGACATTGTTGCCGAAACGACCAACGTCGTGGAAAAGATGTGTATCGAGACTGCCGTCGAGTTGACGATGAACAACCGTGTGGCCGCGGCCGAAATGCTCGGCCTGTCGCGGCAATCTCTCTACGTCAAACTTCGGAAATTCGACCTGCTGAACCGCGATACTGACGACGAATAACTAGCGCGGACTACGCTTCGCGAGGATGCGCTGCAAAGTGCGTCTGTGCATCGACAACCGCCTTGCTGTTTCCGAGACATTGCGGTCGCAAAGCTCATAAACGCGCTGAATATGTTCCCACCGCACGCGGTCGGCACTCATCGGGTTCTCAGGTGGTGGTGGTAACTCGTCTTGCCGCGCCAAAAGCGCGTTTGTCACATCAGTCGCATCTGCGGGCTTGGCAAGATAGTCGGTTGCACCGATCTTTACGGCTGCAACGGCGGTCGCAATTGCACCGTATCCCGTCAAAACAACGATCCGGCTTTCGGGACGGCGCGCGCGAAGGGTTTCAACGACGTCCAACCCGTTTCCATCCTCAAGACGCAAGTCAACCACAGCGTAGGCTGGCGGCCTTGCGGTCGCGATAGCCTGTCCGGCGGCAACCGATCCGGCCATCTCAACATCAAATCCACGCTTCTCCATCGCCTTTGCCAGACGGCGCAAAAATGCCTCGTCATCATCGACGAGCAGAAGAGTTTTGTCTTCGCCAAGATCCAACGGTTCCATATTCATGATGCGACCTGCTGCTGCTTCTCGTTTGAAAATAGGCGCAAGGGTTCATCCGTCAACAATTCTTCAAGATCAGCAAGAAAGACCAGGTATGCTGGCCCCGTGACTTTCGATCTGCGACAATTGAAGAGAATTGAAACCGACCGGTTGCCGGTTATTGTCCTGAGGTGAAACCGGAAAGCCCGAAGAGCAATGCCAAACTCAGACATCCAGATCTTCAACGAACAAGAACGGAGCAATTGGGTGCGCTTGCGCACACTGATCGGCTTGCGTTGGTGTGCAGTCGTTGGACAGGCGACGGCGCTCTTGATTGCCGTGCAGTACTACAACCTCGAAATCCAGCTCGGCTATGCGGTGCCCGTGGTCACTGCAGCGGTTATTGTAAATCTGATTTCGGCGAACACCTATCCCGACAATAAACGACTTTCCGAGAATGAAGCGACCCTCTGGCTTGTCTTCGATCTGGTTCAACTCGGCCTGCTCTTATCTCTTACCGGCGGGCTGACTAATCCGTTTGCAATGCTGCTGCTTGCGCCGGTCACCATTGCCGCGACGGTCCTGCATGTCTGGAATACAATCATTCTTGGGCTCATTGCGATCGCCATAACGACAGCGATAAGCGTGTTCTATTTTCCGATCATCGATGCAAATGGCCTCGCACTTACGCTGCCGCCAATTTTTCAGTTCGGCTTCTGGGTGGCGCTTCTGATTGGTCTAGTGTTCTTAGCCCTTTATGCCCGCCAGGTGACGAACGAAATGCACACCATGGGTGAGGCATTGGTGGCAACACAACTGGCCCTCGCCCGCGAACAGAAACTGACCGACCTCGGTGGAGTGGTTGCCGCGGCTGCCCATGAACTTGGCACACCATTGGCGACCATCAAGCTTGTCAGCAGCGAACTGATGCAAGAGCTGAATGAGTTTCCAGACCTCTACGAGGACGCAGAACTGATCCGCGAACAGGCCGAGCGTTGCAGGGTCATTCTCCACTCAATGGGCAGGGCAGGCAAAGACGATCTGATGTTGCGTCGCGCGCCGTTTGAAACGGTCATCCGTGAAGCTGCCGAACCCCATATGAACCGTGGGAAGTCGGTTCGGTTCAACATTGCCCCGGCTGAGGGCGGACCACAAACGCAACCTTTTATCCCTCGCCGTCCTGAAATCATTCATGGCATCCGCAATCTGATCCAGAACGCGGTAGATTTCGCGCGCTCTGAAGTCACCGTCGAACTGGCTTGGACCCTGGAAACCATTGACGTGCGCATCTCTGATGATGGCCGTGGCTTTCCACAATCGGTGCTGAGCCGTATCGGTGATCCTTACGTCCGCCGCAGGCGCCTGTCCGAAGATGGCGCCAAAAGGCCCGGATACGAAGGTATGGGGCTTGGGCTGTTTATCGCCAAGACTTTACTTGAACGGTCAGGTGCGAAACTGAATTTCTCAAACAGCAGGCGACGCGGCCACGCGAGCTGGACGGGGCAGGCGACTGGCGGCGCGGTCATTGATGTATCCTGGCCGAATGAGTCCCTAGGTATCAGGGAAAATGTCAAACAGGACGCGCTAGGTGAAAACCAGCGTTTCGTTGTCGAATAGGCCGGATCGGACGAATTAAGCGTACTTTAACCTTGTCTTGAAAGAAGCGACTCCATCGCAGCCTTCCCTGTTCGGAGTCCTGATTTGATTTTCATCTACACAAGCCTCGTGATGCTCAGCCTCCTTGGCTTGTTATGGGTGTCACGCAAATGGACGACCGCCGTAGAAGAAGACCAAGCATCTGAGTTTCGGGATTTGTCCGCGTCGCTGCTCTACAAGGACGGGAAGTTAGCAGATCATACCGTCGAAGGATGGGACAGGTTGGCCGGTTCAATCGACACACTGCCAGACCTCCAAGAGTATCTCACCAGCGCTTTCGGATCGATATTGCTCGATCGTCTTGCCGATGGTGAACATCACTTCAAAAGCAACGACCAGAAAACCAATCTGATAGCAGTAAGCTACGCTGGCTGCCTTCGTCTCGACTTCAGCGGTGCGTTCGATTTCTCAAGTTCTAACGAAAGCGACACAGACCATTCCGAAGTCGATCTTGCGCTGCTGGTGCCACAGCCCATTTGGCAAATCGGCCCAGATGGAGCCTTGATCTGGTCGAACGCCGCTTATCAGGACGTGCGACAGAAAGCGGGGGGCGACGACGCAGCTTTTCTTTCAAACCTTCCGCGCACACCAAATGACAGACCAACACGCTGTAGAGTCAGTACCGATCCTGAAAGCTGGTTCGATGTGACTGCAAAGGCGCTGCAAGGCGGTCTCACCTACTTTGCAACAGATGTCACCGCGCTCGTTCATGCGGAAAAAGAAAGGCAGGGGTTTGTACAAACATTGGGAAAGACGTTTGCCGACCTCTCCATCGGACTGGCAATTTTTGACAAGCAAAGAACTTTGCAGACGTTTAATCCTGCCCTTCTCGAAATGACGAAGCTGCCCTTCGCATTTTTAAGCGAGAAACCTCGCATAGAGGCGGTCCTCGACAGGCTGCGGGAACTCCAGATGATCCCGGAACCGAAGGATTATGACGGTTGGCGAGAGAAATACTCTGCTGTCGAAGACCGCGCGCGCCGCGGCACATTTTGCGAGAACTGGGCTTTGCCGGGTGACCAGACATTCCGGGTGAGCGGACGGCCCCATCCTGATGGTGCTTTCGCACTTCTGTTTGAGGACATTACCTCAGAACTGGCGCTGACACGGCGGTTTCGGGCAGAAATCGAAACCGCGCAATGCGTCATGGATACGCTGGGCGATGCACTCGCAGTATTTTCCCAAGCTGGAACTCTCGTGCTTAACAATCGCGCCTACGATGATCTGTGGGGCGTCAAAGACGCGGTTGTCGCCTTACGCGAGTTTCCGTCCGAAATGGCGATTTGGCAGAAAAATACGGTTGCTTCACCTATCTGGATTCAACTGCGCGACTTCATTCGCGAGAGCGGGCAGCGCAAACCCTGGTTCGCCGACGCACTGCTAATCGACGGCCGCCCGCTGCGCTGCCACGCTGCGCCGCTTGAGGGTGGTATGACACTCGCCAGGTTCGAGTTCGGGGCAGCTGTGAAACCTGTTATTCGCAAACTGACCGCACCTGACCCAGCGATACTGGCGCGTCAGGGCTGAAAGCTCTTGCAGGTCGCCGCGCAGACCATAATGTCGGGGCATGTCACACCCATTTCTTCAGTTTCGAGCCCGCGATGAGGCCGAGATGGCGCAGCTTGCGGGCCTGATTGCTGAGCGTACAAAAAATGGTGACACACTTCTGCTTGAAGGTGAGATCGGAGCCGGAAAATCTGCATTCGCAAGAGGTTTCATTCGCGCAAAACTTGGCCGCCTCGAAGATGTGCCATCACCGACGTTCACAATTGTCCAGGTCTACAACAGCGACGGCGGTGAGATCTGGCATTGTGATCTGTACCGGCTGACACATCCTGATGAGGCATTGGAACTGGGGCTGGACGAGGCCTTTGAAACAGCAATTTGCCTTGTGGAGTGGCCTGACAGACTGGGTGAAGAACAGCCCGAGACGGCACTCCGCCTCTCGTTTGCCGCTAGAGAAACGCATCATGATGTCAGCATCAGTGGCGCGGATGAATGGGCCGACCGGCTAAAGGGGCTCGATGCAAAAGCGTGATGCAGTCATTGCTGCTACCTTGAAACAGACCGCATGGGCAGGATGGCAAAGCGAAGCAATCGCAGGTGACGCCTCGACGCGCCGCTATTTCAGGCTGTCAAACGGCGAGGCGTCAGTCATATTGATGGATGCTCCACCAGAAACCTGTCACGACACCGGACGTTTCGTTGAGATCGCAACGCACCTGACCGCCCATGGTTTTGCGGCCCCAGAAATCCTGCATCGTGACCTGAGCCTTGGCATTGTTGTCCTCTCTGACCTTGGCTTGAGCGATTTTGTACGCCACCTAAACGCCTCACCACACGAAGAGGCTTTGCTTTATGAGAATGCGACTGACGTTTTGGTCCGGCTGTCACAGACACCTGCGCCGCAGATGCTGTCTCGTCTGACACCAGAGGTCGGCGCCCGCATGATTCATCCGTTGGGCGAGCACTACGGCGTTGAGAACCTGCGGCAGATACAGGATTTGTTGCTCGCCGCTCTTCAGTCATATGCACCAACCGCTGACACGCTGTCCTTGAGGGATTACCATGCGGAGAATTTGATATGGAGACCGCAATTGACGGGAATAGACAGAGTAGGTCTCCTCGATTTTCAAGACGCCTTTATCGCACCAGCGGGATACGATCTCGCCTCGCTCCTGCGTGATGCACGGCGCGATGTCGATCCGCGCGTCGCTGATCGCCTGATCAGCGCGTTTGCAGAGGAAATCAGAATGGAAACCGCGCAATTCAGCGCACAGTTCGCAACGCTGGCGGTACAAAGAAATCTGCGAATTCTCGGCATTTTTGCCAAGCTGGTTGGCCAAGATCGCAAGCCCAAGTATTTGCCTCTTATGAACCGTGTCTGGCAGAGCATTCTAACCGATCTGCACCACGACGCGCTGTCGGACCTGAGGCTGGCAGTCCTGCAAAATGTTCCCGCGCCCGATCAGGATCACCTCAAGAGGTTTGCGGTATGACAATGCCAGCGCTCCTGTTTGCGGCGGGGAGAGGCACACGCATGGCCCCTCTGACTGATACACAGCCAAAATCATTGATCGAAGTCGCCGGAAAACCGCTGTTTGATCACGCCTTTGACTTTGTCGCTGAGGCAGCCTGCAGCCCCATCGTGGTCAACACGCACCACTTCGCAGAGATGATGCATGCGCATCTGCGTGGCCGAGCGATCCGGTTTTCCGACGAGACGGATTATTTGCGCGAAACAGGCGGAGGTCTGCGACATGCACGCCCTCTTCTCAGCGACGGGCCGATAGTCACAATGAACACTGACGCCGTCTGGCAAGGGCCAAATCCGGTGCAGCTTTTACTGGATCACTGGAAGCCTGATATGCAGTGTCTTCTTCTTCTGATCGCGCGTAACAACGTTCACGGCCATCTCGGCCCGGGCGACTTTGATTGCGACGAAAACGGTCGTTTGAGACGCGGGAAGGAAATGATCTATTCGGGCGCGCAAATCATTCGCGCCGACCTTGCCTCCGAAGTCCCGGATGAAGTTTTCTCAATGAACGTGATCTGGAACAGGCTGATTGCCGAGAACCAGCTTCACGGCGTCACTTATCCTGGCAATTGGTGCGATGTCGGACAACCTGAGAGTATTCCCATTGCAGAGGCGATGCTGAATGTTTGACCAGTCTTCTAAGCCGCGCATCTTTGGTATGCCCCCTGGCATCGATTTTGCAGAGTCGCTTGTCAGAGGACTTGAAAACAGGTGCGGCGACTACAACCCAGCGGATTGGGCGCGGGTAGAGATCTTCGTCAATACCGCAAGGATGCAACGGCGCATCCGCGCGGTATTCGACGCAGGTCCAGCACGGCTTTTACCCCGCATACGACTGATCACTGATTTGGCTGATGATCCGCTGTCTTTGGGTGTCCCACCAGCGGTGTCTCCGCTCAGACGCCGGTTGGAGCTGTCACAATTCGTGGCGAAGCTTCTTGAAAGCCAACCGGACCTCGCACCGCGCGCAGCGCTTTACGATCTCTCGGATAGCCTTGCAAAGTTGATGGATGAAATGCAGGGCGAAGGTGTAGATCCTGATGTTCTGGTCAACCTCGACGTCACAGACCAATCCGGACACTGGGAACGCGCATTGGCATTCCTCAGGATCATTACACCGTTCTTCAATCGCGCCGACCAGGCACCAGATAAAGAAGCGCGGCAACGGCTCGTGGTCGAAAACCTCTCCAAGGTCTGGTCAGATACTCCACCCGAACACCCCGTCATTATCGCGGGCTCGACCGGTTCGCGCGGAACGACAGCGCTTTTGATGCAGGCCGTTTCCAAGCTGCCGCAGGGCGCGATCATCCTGCCCGGCTTTGACTTTGATCTGCCTCCAAAGGTGTGGGACGGTATGACGGACGATCTGAAATTCGAAGATCACCCGCAATTCAGATTTCGGCGCTTGATGGAATTGATCGGCTTTGCGCCGCAAGATGTCGCAGAGTGGGAGCAAACGCGTCCCGCCAATCCAAAGCGGAACGCCTTGGTCTCACTTTCACTGCGGCCCGCGCCGGTTACTGATCAATGGCTTACAGATGGGCCGACTTTAGGCAACCTACTGGAGGCGACAAGGGACGTGACTTTGGTTGAGGCGCCGTCCCCGCGTGCCGAAGCCGAAACCATTGCGCTGCGTTTGCGGCAAGCCGTTGATGATGGGATCACCGCGGCGCTTATATCACCAGATAGAACGCTGACACGTCAGGTCGCAGCAGCACTCGATCGCTGGGACATCACACCTGATGATAGTGCAGGTATTCCACTTGCCCTGTCACCGCCCGGGCGCTTTTTGCGCCATGTTGCTGATCTGTTCGGAAAACCGCTGACGGGTGAGGCACTGCTCACCCTGCTCAAACACCCGCTTTGCCATTCTGAGCACCCTGATCGCGGCGCACATCTGCGTCACACCCGCGAACTGGAGCTTCATCTGCGCCGAAACGGGCCCGCCTTTCCGGATGCGCAGGCTTTGCTTGCATGGGCGAACAGCGCGGAGGGCCGCAGTGTTTGGGCCGATTGGCTGGTCGCGCATATGACAGACCTTGAGGTAGATACGGACCGCCCGCTTTCAGAAAGACTTGAACGTCACATCGCACTGGCCGAAGCCCTGGCAGCCGGACCGAACGGGATCGACGCCGGGGGGCTTTGGGCGAAGAATGCAGGGCATGAGGCCCAACGCATATGTGGCCAACTCCAAGATGCGGCTGACGCTGGTGGCGTCATGAACGCGCGGGAATACGCGTCTCTGTTCGCTGGTGTCATGAATGACGGTGTGGTGCGCGACCGGGATGCAGGCCATCCGAACATCCTGATCTGGGGGACCCTCGAAGCGCGTGTTCAAGGCGCAGACCTTACGATCCTCGCCGGAATGAACGATGGGGTCTGGCCTGAGGCGCCAGCACCCGATCCCTGGCTCAATCGGGTGATGCGGGCGAAGGCAGGACTGCTATTACCAGAACGGCGCATCGGATTGTCCGCCCATGACTATCAGCAAGCCATGGGCGGCGCAGACATCTGGATCACGCGATCCAAACGTTCTGCAGATGCGGAAACCGTGCCATCCCGCTGGGTCAACCGGCTTGTGAATCTGATGAAAGGGCTGCCTGCACAAAATGGGGAAGCAGCGTTGCATGCGATGCGCGCACGCGGAGACCATTGGATTGAAATAGCCAATGCACTGAGTTCACCGAAAGATCGCACACCACCTGCCCCGCGACCGTCACCTTGTCCTCCCCCCTCTGCGCGGCCAGACCAACTTTCAGTTACACAGATCAAGACATTGGTCCGTGACCCATTTGCAATCTATGCGCGGAAGGTCCTTCACCTTGACCCACTGGACCCGCTGACGCCTCAGGCAGATGCACCGCTGAAGGGGATCATCATCCACAAGATTCTTGAACTCTTCATCCGAAATGGCCACGGGCCAAACGACCGCGATGCGCTGCTTGCAATAGCCGAAGAGGAGTTCACCGCAAACTGCCCGTGGCCCACAGTGCGGGCACAATGGATGTCACGGTTTCGCCAGATCGCAGACGCGTTTCTTGCCGATGAAGCTGACAGGCAAGCAAAAGCACGCACGATCAAAACCGAACTTTGGGGAGAAACCAAAGTTGGAGCAAGCGGTGTCAAACTGACCTGCAAAGCGGATCGGATTGATCTGACAGAAACTGATGAGGCGCTGATCTACGACTACAAGACCGGAGCAGTGCCAACCAAGCCACAGCAAGAAAGCTTTGACAAACAACTGCTTCTCGAAGCTGCGATGGTTACGCGAGGCGCATTCACGGCGATTGGCCCAAAACAGGTTCAGGCGGCCGCGTTTCTTGGCGTGAACGCCGCAATGAAGACTTCAGCCGCTCCGCTGGACACTCATCCGCCCGAAAAGGTGTGGGCCGAACTTCAGCAACTTTTCGAGGCATGGGGTCAACACAAACGCGGCTACACAGCGCGCTTGGCATTGTTTTCGAAAACCGAAGTTAGTCCCTACGACCACCTCTCACGTTATGGCGAATGGGATACGAGTCAGGATCCTGAAAGTGAGAAGCTCACATGATACGGGACGAGGCAACGCAGCGGCAGGTTGATGCTGCCAATCCAAAGTTTTCTACCTGGCTTTCTGCGAACGCAGGCTCAGGCAAGACCCGTGTGCTGACCGACCGCGTCGCGCGCCTGCTGCTTGAGGATGTCTCCCCTCAAAACATCCTTTGCCTGACCTACACAAAGGCCGCAGCAACCGAGATGCAGAACCGCTTGTTTCTGCGTCTGGGTCAGTGGGCGATGATGGCAGATGAAGACTTGCGCGGTACGCTTAACGAACTTGGCGTTGAGCGGCAGGTTGGCCCTGACCAACTCACAAAAGCACGCACGCTTTTTGCACGTGCTATTGAGACACCGGGCGGACTTAAAATCCAGACCATCCATTCGTTCTGCGCAGGTGTTCTGCGGCGATTTCCACTTGAAGCACAGGTCAGCCCGCAATTTCGCGAAATGGAAGATCGTGATGCTGAACTCTTGCGGGCTGAAGTGGTGGACACGCTTCTTACCGGCCCCGATGCCGGAGCCGTCAATGACATGCTCAGACACTTCACAGGCGACGACCTATCAAAATTGACGGCTGAGATTACCCGAAACCGCGACGCGTTCCTTCAGCCCTTCAAAGCAGATGAACTGAGACAGTTTCTGAACGTCCCCGATGGCGCATCAGCCAATGCATTTGTCAATGAGGTCTATGATGAGGTGCTGTTGCGGGATCTTTCAGATGCCTGTGCTAGCGGCAGCAAATCTGACATCACGCTTTCTCAAAACCTGAAAGCGCTGCTCGCGGCCAAGCTTGATCCACACCGTCGCCTTGCCGCTCTCGAAGGCATGTTTCTGACCGGAAAGTCTGCGAAAGAACCCTATACAGCCAAGATTGGTAAACTTCCCACGAAAGCGACACGGTTAGCACAACCCGACCTGATGAGCCGCGTCGAAGATCTGATGACGCGCATTGAGGAAATCAGGCCTCAGCGGCTTGCCTTGCGCAGCTTTGAACGCACCGAGGCCCTCTATAATTTTGCGACAAGATTTGTTCCCGCTTACGAGCGGCGCAAACTCATGATGGGAGCGCTAGACTTTGATGACCTGATCCGCAAGGCAAGGGCCCTCCTGACGGACCGCGATGTCGCGCAATGGGTTCTATTCAGGCTCGACGGCGGCATTGATCATATCTTGGTTGATGAGGCGCAAGATACCAGCCCGACACAATGGTCAGTGATCGAGAATCTCGCTCAGGAATTCGCGGCAGGTGATGGCGCCAATACCGGACGTGAACGGACCGTTTTTGTCGTCGGGGACAAGAAACAGTCGATTTATTCCTTCCAAGGTGCCGATCCTGATGCGTTTGATGCAATGCGGGAGCACTTCGCCAAGGCGCAGACGGATATCGGCAAGACCTTGTTTGATACATCGCTAAAGCACTCTTTCCGCTCCGCGCAGGCTATTCTGTCTGTCGTTGATGCCTGCTTCACTGGTGAACGCGCCAAAGGCATGGATGACAGCATCTCGCACCTTGCTTTTAAGGAAAACATGCCGGGACGGGTCGACCTTTGGCCGGTGGTCGAGAAGCCGCAGATTGAAGATACACGCGAGTGGTACAAACCCGTCGATGAGCCCAGCGCAACCGATCACACCGTAGTATTGGCAGAGCGGATCGCTGCGCAAATCGGGTATCTGATCAAAAATGAATCCATCCCCGAAGAAATCGGGAACACCGGAACCTACAATCGCCGCAAAATTACCGAAGGCGATTTTCTGATCCTCGTTCAACGGCGCTCTGACCTTTTCGCCGAGATCATCCGTGCTTGCAAAGCGGCAAACCTGAAAATTGCTGGTGCAGACCGATTGCGGGTTGGCGCAGAACTCGCCGTCAAGGATCTCGCCGCGCTTCTGAGTTTCCTGGCCCTGCCAGAAGATGATCTGTCGCTCGCTGCGGCCTTGCGCTCTCCGCTTTTCGGTTGGTCAGAACAGGACCTGTTCACGCTTGCCCATCACCGTCCGCCCAAATCCTTCCTTTGGGCAGCACTCCGCAATTCGGACCACAATGCAACGCGCGCTATCCTCGATGATTTGCGCAGCCAAGCTGATTTCTTGCGTCCCTACGATTTGCTTGAACGCATTCTCATTCGGCATGATGGCCGCCGCAAATTACTTGCGCGCCTCGGGCCGGAGGCCGAAGACGGGATCGATGCTTTGCTTGCGCAAGCGTTAGCATATGAATCCGGCAATGTTCCAAACCTCACCGGCTTCCTGAGTTGGATGCAGACAGATGACATTGAGGTCAAACGCCAGATGGAAAGTCAGGGCGACCGGATTCGGGTGATGACTGTCCATGGTGCGAAAGGGCTTGAGGCGCCAATCGTCATTTTGCCGGACACCGCGAAACGAGATGTGCCGTTGAGGCCAGAGCTTCTGCCGGTGGGTGATCAGGTTGTCTGGAAACCATTGGCCGACGACATACCAGATACGCTGAAGCCCATTCGCGAAAGCATCCTTGAAAAAGAGCGCCGCGAAAGAATGCGCTTGCTCTACGTCGCCATGACCCGTGCCGAAAAATGGCTCATCGTCGGAGCAGCAGGCGATGTGGGCGATGGCGACGCAAGTTGGTACAACATCATTCAGGATGGCATGAGCGAACGTGGCGCATATGAAGCAACCTCGGGTGAACTGCCGATCACAAGAGTTTCGACGCTAGATTGGGACGTTGGAGAGGTGACGACGCCCGAACAGAAACCGAAAACGCAAATAGTCTTGCCAGAATTTGGCCATGTCTCTGCGCCCGTAACAGAACAGACACTTTCACCATCCGACCTCGGGGGTGCGAAAGTCTTGGCGGGCGAACACGACACCAGTGAATCTGATGCAGCAAAAGCGCGTGGAACGATGATACATCGATTGCTGGAACACCTGCCGGAGACGCCACCCGACCGACGCCTCACAGTTGGACTGCAACTCGCCGAAGGACAACACGAACTTGTTGAAGCGATTTCAGCCCTCATTGAGAATAATAAGCTTTCTTGGTTGTGGTGTTCGGATGCACTGACAGAGGTCGATATCACCGCTGATATTCAGGGCCTTGGCCGAATTCATGGTGCCATCGACAGACTGATCGTCACCGAAACGACCGTGACCGCCATCGACTATAAATCCAATCGACTTGTGCCACGCGAAGCATCCGAGACACCCGCTGGGCTGTTGCGGCAAATGGCCGTTTACCATGCAGCACTTCGCCAGATCTTTCCTGACCGACAGGTCGAAGTGGCAATCCTCTGGACTGAAACCGGAGAACTCATGCCCATTCCAGAGGCGGTTCTGGGAAACGCTCTCGGTCTTGTTACAGCATCTTGACCAAGTGACCGAGGCTACATAGGTTCTGCGCTCAACTTTCCCCGCCAAGGAGTGACCCTGATGGCAACCGTAGCAGTGACAGACGCCACCTTTGACGCTGAAGTGCGTCAGTCCGATATTCCCGTCGTCGTCGATTTTTGGGCCGAATGGTGCGGCCCTTGCAAGCAGATCGGCCCGGCACTTGAAGAGCTTTCCGATGAAATGGCTGGTAAGGTCAAAATCGTTAAAGTGAATGTGGATGAGAATCCAAACTCACCTGCCCAGATGGGTGTCCGTGGCATTCCCGCGCTGTTCGTTTTCAAGAACGGCGAAGTTGTCTCTAACAAAGCCGGCGCAGCGCCGAAAGCCGCGATCCAGGGCTGGATCGAAGACTCAATCTGATTGCCGATCTGATAGATCGAAAGGGCGCCCGCTGTGGCGCCCTTTTTTCGTTATACGGGCCAACCGTGGCCGCGCAGTACCTTTTTGATTTTTTCCTTGGCCTCAGGTCTGCCAGCGTTGATAGCCTGTTCCTGCAAAAACCAGTAAAGATATGAAGGGCAATCCGGCGCATGGGACGGCGCGCGGCTGATTGCTTCTTCTGCGCCGAACTCAGCCACGTTGAGCGCGATATGGTGAAAGTCCGTTTTGGCAAATAGCACCAGTGGCTTGCCGTAAAACAAACCTATGAACCCGACGCTTGAGTTCTGGGTCACCACGTAGTCACAGTTCTGCAAGTATCGGGCAGACCCACCGGGCTGCAAAAAGAACCTGTCATGCGTTTCGAATAATGATCGCAACGCCTCTTCTTCAGCTGCTGAATAGGTCTCATTGGGATGAAGTGTCGCGACAACCTGCCTCTTTGTCTCATGCGACAAAACCGCTTGGAGCATGTCGATGGGGCTGCATTGCTGGAACGACCGCCGCTCAAGCAACTTTCCCTGCAGGGGGACAAAAACGAACCCATCACGCCGCGCGTCACGCGCGGCATCATCAAACAACCGATTGCGCCAGAAACGATAGAAATTCGAGGCTTTGCGGGGGTCTATTTCGTTTGGATCAAAGGCAGACTTAGCGACAGGCCATTCCCATCGGGCGGCCTCTTTCTCGATATGCCAAAAGGGATAGAGATACGTTTTGCGAAAAACCAACCCGCGGCTGTTCACGGGGTCCTGCATCAAATAGAGACCGCGCCCCGGTCGCGCCATCGCACGGAGCCTCGCAGCGGCATCATCTCCATCGAAAGCTATGGACATGCCGGCTGCCCCGAGAACTTCTGCAATCTTCGAAATGAAGTTGTGATTGCCGTTTTCAGCCTGACGCCGCAGCTTGGGATGAAGATAAAATGTGACGGTATCACTGGCGCGCATTGCGCAAAGGTATCGGCACGGTTGCCATGGAACAAGACGGTCGGGGTTGTTTGCTGCCCAGTGGCCCGCCATATAGTTTCCAAGACGAAAAGGACCTACGAATGGCACAAGACGAATTCCCCGGTTGGCACGGCACGACGATCATCGGTGTGCGCAAAGGCGGCAAAGTTGTCATCGCTGGTGATGGCCAAGTCAGCCTTGGCCAGACAGTGATCAAGGGTACTGCCAGAAAGGTGCGCCGTCTCAGCCCTGGTGGTCAGGATGTGATCTGCGGTTTTGCAGGATCAACCGCCGACGCTTTCACGTTGCTGGAACGGCTTGAAAAAAAGCTTGAGGCGACCCCGGGTCAGCTTGCCAGAGCATCCGTCGAACTTGCCAAGGATTGGCGGACCGACAAATACCTGCAAAAACTTGAAGCGATGCTGATCGTGAGCGACGGTAACGACCTTTTCGTGATCACTGGTGCTGGCGATGTCTTGGAACCAGAGCATGATATCGCCGCGATTGGATCAGGCGGTAATTTTGCCTTGGCGGCAGGACGCGCAATGATGGACAGTGACAAAGATGCCGAAGCCATCGCCCGCGCTGCGATGGCAATCGCTGCAGATATCTGTGTTTACACCAACGGCAACCTGACGGTTGAAACAATCAGCGGATGATTGAGCGCGACGACCTCAAAGCGGCTGTCAGCAGCGGTCTGCTGAGCGAGAAACAGGCGGCTGGTCTGATCAGCCTGTCTGACAGCCGCCGTGGCGCGCGCGAAAACCTTGCGGCGGGGGATGAACCATTCGAACTTTTCAAAGGGTTCAACGAGATTTTCATTGTGATCGGCCTGATCATTCTCTCCGTCGGTTGGTGGAGCTTTGCAGGCGTGATGATTGCCGACAATATGGGCAGTCTTCAGTCAACGACGGCTGCCGTTGGCGCCTTGTCGGGTGCCGTGATCTGGTTGCTGTCTGAGTATTTTATCCGCAAGCGTCGTATGGTGGCTCCGGCGATTATGCTTTCGCTCATGTTCGCTGGCACTGCCGCAGGCGTCATGAATCTGATCATGACCGAACCGTTCATGGTCGCGCAAAACGACTATTCCAGCGTTCCACTTCCGCTGTTTATCGCCACGCTTTTGCTACTGGTCTACTGGTGGCGGTTCCGTGTGCCGTTCGCGATGGCGATGATTGCTGTCGGCCTCTTTGCAGTGGCAATTGTCTTTGCGGCCAGCCAGGGCGGCCGGGTGGAAGATATTAATGATTTCTTCCTGTTATCCGCAGATGGCCCCTTCGCGTGGATCACCCTTGCCTTGGGTTTTGCGGTTTTTGCCGTGGCGATGGCCTTTGATATGAGCGATCCGCATCGCGTCACGCGCAGATCGGCGAATGGCTTCTGGCTGCATGTCGTTGCCGCGCCAGCTTTGGTAAACACTGTGGCGCTGTCACTGATTTCGCAGGACACGGCATTTTCAAACCTGATCCTGCTCGGCGTGCTTTCCCTTTTTGCGATTGTCGCAATCGTCATTGACAGGCGCTCATTTCTGATCGCAGCCATCGGCTACATTGTGGCACTCGCCGCCACGCTCTTTGACGGCGAAGGAACGGCACTGACCGTTCTGATGCTCGGCATCGTACTTCTTCTTTTGGGTGCTTTCTGGGAACGTATCCGCGCAAGGGCCCTGCGCCTGATGCCGGGGTTTATCCCGCTGCACCGCCTCCCTCCATCCCATGTGTGAGTGATTATGACTGACTTGACCCCTCGCGAAATCGTCTCGGAGCTTGACCGCTTCATCATTGGCCAAAAGGACGCGAAACGCGCCGTGGCTGTGGCCTTGCGGAACCGCTGGCGGCGCAAACAATTGGGCGACGATCTGCGTGATGAGGTCTATCCCAAGAACATTCTGATGATTGGCCCGACAGGCGTCGGCAAAACCGAAATTAGCCGCCGCTTGGCCAAATTGGCGCGCGCGCCATTCCTCAAAGTTGAGGCAACGAAGTTCACGGAGGTAGGATATGTTGGCCGTGATGTCGAACAAATCATCCGCGATCTGGTCGACACTGCGATCATCGACACACGCGAGCACATGCGCGAAGACGTCAAGGCGAAAGCCTATCAGGCTGCCGAAGACCGTGTGATCACTGCTGTTGCTGGCACTGACGCACGCGACGGCACGCGCGAAATGTTTCGAAAGAAGCTAAAGTCGGGCGAACTTGACGACACGGTCATCGAGCTTGAGTTGACGGATACATCCAATCCCCTGGGTGGTTTCGAAATCCCCGGTCAACCCGGTGGCATGGGCGGTATGATGAACCTTGGCGATCTGTTCGGCAAAGCCATGGGCGGACGCACCGTCAAGAAGCGGATGACCGTTGCAGAGAGCTATGAAGCCTTGATCGCTGACGAAGCCGACAAACTGCTGGATGATGAGACGGTGACGAAAGCAGCGCTCGAAGCGGTCGAACAGAATGGCATCGTCTTTCTTGATGAAATCGACAAGGTTTGTGCCAATGCAGACAGACGCGGCGCTGATGTCAGCCGCGAAGGCGTTCAACGCGATTTGCTCCCCTTGATCGAAGGAACCACTGTCAGCACCAAGCATGGCCCGATCAAGACAGACCATATTCTGTTTATCGCCTCAGGCGCATTTCATGTCGCAAAGCCCTCAGACCTTTTGCCTGAATTGCAGGGTCGCCTGCCAATCCGCGTTGAGTTGCGTGCTCTGACCGAAGATGATTTTGTCCGCATCCTGACCGAAACAGACAATGCGCTCACACGGCAGTATTCAGCTTTGATGAAGACCGAGGATGTCACAGTGACGTTCACCGATGACGGCATCAAGGAATTGGCCAAGATCGCAGCCGAGGTCAACGAAAGCGTCGAAAACATCGGTGCGCGGCGTCTCTATACGGTGATCGAGCGTGTGTTTGAGGATTTGTCGTTCAACGCGCCGGATCGCGCAGGAGAGGACATTGCCGTCGATGCCGCTTTCGTTGAAAAACACCTGGGCGAATTGGCGCGTTCAATGGATGTCAGCCGCTACGTGCTGTAATCCATGCTTCGGTTGAACCGTTATCCTGTGGTTCTTGTCCTCATGATTGCGGGACTGTTTGCGATTGTGTTTGCCTACGCCACGGTAAACCTTTTTCAGATGTCGATGGCCAACACGCGGTTCTTGCGCGAGTATGGTTGGGAGGCCGTCCAGGAGGGTGCGATCTTGCAGCTTTTGCAAATCATAGCATCAGGCACCGTCGCAATGGTCTCTTACATCGGGTTCAAAATCTGCGAGAGTGAGCTGGTGCGCCGCTACAATAATTGGCAAGCGCGGTAAGATAACGCTTCCAATACTAGCAGGAACCGGCGCAAGAATGCGCGATGGGCCAGTCCACCGGATATTTTCGTTTCATTCGTCAGAACCTGCCATTTCTCGGGACGGGCTTTTTGTTGTCCTTTCTGTCGAGCTTCGGGCAGACCTTTTTTATCGCGATCTTTGGTGGCGAAATCCGTGAAGCTTACGGGATGACAAACGGCGGCTGGGGCCTGATCTACATGGTCGGCACGGGGGCTTCTGCCGCCGTCATGGTTTTCGCTGGTGGCTTGGCCGACAGGTTCCGCGTGCGAACTTTCGGAATTCTCGTTGTCTGGCTTTTGGCCGCTGCGTGCCTCTTCATGGCATTCAACACAACCACCGTGCTCTTACCTCTGGTCGTCTTTGCACTGCGCTTCACAGGGCAGGGCATGACAACCCATGTGGCGACTGTCGCCATGGCACGCTGGTTCATCGCTGCACGGGGCCGCGCCCTCGCTGTCGCCGCGTTCGGGTTCTTTCTTGGCGAGGCAACTTTGCCACTTGGGATGGTCTGGCTGAAAACATTCTTCGACTGGCGGACACTCTGGATCGGATGCGCGCTTTTTGCGCTCTTGATGAGCGGTGTTCTCTACAACCTACTCAAACTTGAACGCACTCCGAAAGCGATGGCAGAAGAGTCTCACGCACTCGGCATGGGAAGGCGGCATTGGACCCGCGCGCAAGCACTGCGCCATCCACTTTTCTGGGCGATGGTGCCGGCAGTCATGTCATTTTCGGGATTTGGTACGGCCTTCTGGTTTCATCAGGTGCATTTCGCAGAAATCAAAGGCTGGTCGCATCTTTCGCTCGTCGCTGTCTTTCCTTTGGGAACATTCGCCCTGATGGTTTCGACGATCGGATACGGCTGGGCCGTTGACCGGTTTGGTGCTACGCGCCTTCTGCCGATCTATCTGATCCCGTTGATCGTTGCCTTTATCCTGCACTGGTATGCCCCTTCGCTTTGGTGGACGGCAGCCGCCGTGATCCTGATGGGCATTGCGGGCGGTGGTCAGGCGACATTGCTCAACGCCTGCTGGGCAGAATTCTACGGCACACGACACATCGGCGCGATCAAGGCTGCTGCCGCGGCCCTGATGGTCCTTGGGTCAGCGATTGGACCGGGTCTGAGCGGTTGGCTCATCGACGCAGGTGTCGGTTTTGAGGTGCAGCAACTGGGATATGCTGCCATCTTTGCGTTTGCCGCAATCATCCTGATTGTGCCCACCCGCACCGCGCGCGCCGCTATGGCGTCGCCCGTACCTTAGGATTTCCTTCATCTTGGCCAACAAACTCCCGCCGGAGGCTCCCTCGGGCCGCAATACCTGCTAACGGTTGCGTCTGAGGTAGACGTAGTAAGCCCCGTGGCCCCCGTGACGAAGATGCGCGGGCGTCACCTGCAGGATTGCCTGCGCCAAAGGCGGCAAGGCCAACCACTGAGGCACCTGATGACGCAGCACCCCCTGACGTGTCGGGATCGGGCCGCCATCGTCTCTTTCTTTGCCCTTGCCGGTGATCACCAGCACAAGGCGCCGCCCCAACGCCTGAGAGCCGAGGATAAATGCTGTGAGCTCAGGATGCGCTTCTGACATGGTCATGCCGTGAAGATCGATCCGCGCCTCTGGTTTCAACTTGCCGCGCTTCATCTTGCCAAAAGACTTCGCATCCATGTTAACAGGCGCTTTGGAAAGCCTGTCTGAGATCGGCTTCAACAGGTCATGGTCGCGCGCATGTCTGACTTTTTGGCCAACCCGAAAATCCGGCATCGGGCCAGACGGGTCATCGCCGCGCCGCGCCTTGGCTCTCTGCGGCGGCGCTGTAGGCTCACTTTTTTCCGAAGAACCTTCCCGCAACGGAGTGGTCCTTGCAGCGACGCGATCCCACAAGTCGCGTTCTTCCTTGGATAGATGACGAGGTTTGCGCATATCAATGTTCCTCGCAGAGCGCATTCGCCATCTGATGCGGCATCAGAACCACCATGCGGCCACGATCCTTGATCTGACCTGCTGGCCGCCCCGCGTCTTCACCCGTCCCGCAAAAGATATCTGCGCGTTGCGCGCCTTTGATCGCAGAGCCGATATCTTGTGCGACAGTCAAACGATTGATTGGAGCGTCACCAGACTTTTCAATCCAGACAGGTGCACCAAGTGGGCACGCCTCCGGGTCCACCGCTATTGTCCGACCGGCCGTCACAGGTTGGCCCATCGCACCGAGTGGACCCTCATCCGGTCGAACGCCATCGCGCTTTTGAAAGAACACGTAGCTTTCGTTTTCCCAAAGCAGTGCTTGGCCCTCTTCAGGATTTTCGGCAAACCAGCGCCGGATCGTTTCTGGAGAAACCTCTTTCGGGTCCAAGTAGCCGCGCGCGATCATGACCTTGCCCAGCGATGTGTACGGGCGACCATTCTTCGCGGCAAAGCCAAGTCGGATCACCTCGCCCCCTAGTATCTTGATACGTCCGGATCCCTGTACCTGCAGAAAGTAAAGGTCCAGCGGATCGTCAAACCAAGCCAGTTCAAGACCGCGCCCTTGCAGCCGGCCTGCGTCTATTTCCTGTCTTGTCAGATACGGGGCAGACGGGTCGAGGTCTTCAGGCGGAGCATATGCGGGATATTTATGAGTCTCGCTTGGTGACAATACGGCGTCGTACTCTGGCTCGAAATACCCGGTGAACAGCATCTCGGTGTCATCGGTGATCTGGACCGGCGTGAACGCAGTCTCGAAAAAGCGTCTGGCCCCAACCTCTGATGGCCTTGGCCAGTGCGGCTCCAGCGCGTCCACAGTCAGGCGATAAGCAGAAAGGGCGGCCTGATGATTATCATCAGCCCACCCTTGCAAATCCGCAAATGCCAATCTGGTGTAGCGCAGCGTGGCCATTGTCCGGCCCGAGCGGTTCTATTCGCCAGTGGCGACCAAACGCCAGTTTGGATCGTCAGAGTCCATCTTGCGTGCGAAGGTCCAGGTGTCCTTCATGCGCTTGATTTCTTTTTCGCTGCCTTCGACCACTTCACCTTCGGCGTTGCGAACAACCGATGTCATCTCGGCCTTGAACCTGACGGATACTTCGCCTTCTTTCGTCACTTCATCGAATTCAGCGCCGACCAACGACATGTCGCTGATCCCAATGAAGTTAGCATCCACAGAGAGGCCCTGACGCTGGCGTTCATCCACGACCGAGGCAAATGCCTCGTAAACATCTTCGGAAATGAAAGGGACGATGCTATCGAGATCGCCATTTTCAAACGCCATAAGGATCATTTCGTAAGCGCCACGGGCACCGCCCAAAAACTCACTGACATTAAATGTCGGATCCGCACGTTTCATGGCGGCAAGCGCCTTGGCGCTTTCAGAGCCATCCTCAACGTGATCGGTGATATCCAGATCAGGCCCACCTTCGATAACATCAAATTCCGGCTTTCCAAGACGGCTCGCTGGTTCTGGCCGTGTCACCGCTGGTTTTTCGAAACCTTCACGTGTGCCAAGCACGCCGCGCAAACGCAGGATGAGGAAAACCGCGATGCCCGCAAGCACCAGGAGTTGAATAATCGGAGAATTCATTTCGACCTCGTTTCGGGAGAGGGCATAGTAACGCGCCCTTTGAATTCTTATGTAGGTCGTGTGTAGGGCCGAGTCCACCTTGCCCCCGAACATGTTATGAAAGGCTGATCATATGTGGCTACTTCTTGCTTTTATTGCTGTTCCGATGATCGAGATCGCACTGTTTATTCAGGTCGGCGGTCTGATTGGGGTGTGGTGGACTCTCCTGATCGTTCTCGTCACCGCAATTGCAGGATCATATATGGTGCGCAATCAAGGGTTGCGAGAAATAAGCAATTTGCAACGCTCTTTCTCTGAGCTTAACGACCCGACGGAGCCACTTGCCAATGGCGCAATGATCCTGTTCGCAGGTGCTCTACTGCTGACGCCGGGTTTCTTCACTGATGCGGTCGGCTTGTCCCTGCTTGTGCCACGAGTCAGGCGCGCGGCATTTCTTTGGGCAAAATCACGCATCAAGGTGCAGAGCTTCACCATGGGCGAGCCACCACAGCGGCCCCATCATCCTCAGCAACCGCAAGACCGCGTGATCGACGTTGACTTTGAAGACGTCACACAAGGCAATCCACGCCGTGATGAGCCATCGGAGTGGACCCGGCATTGAGCCTTCACGAATTGGCTGATAGGAACACCCGAACGTCTTTTAACCGGAGCAGGTCTTATGTCTGACACACCCGAAAACGGCGCAGCAACACAAGAAGCCGCTGCCGCCGCACCACAAGTTTCCAGCCGCGTCCTTGCGCAATACATCCGCGACATGTCATTCGAGAACATCCTCGCGCAAAAGGGTGTCACAGGTGATGCGCAACCTGAAATTCAGGTTCAGGTGAACCTTGATGCGCGCAAGCGCAAGCAGGACAACCAGTTCGAAGTCATCACAAAGCTCAACGTGACCAGCAAAACGAAAGAAAGCGGCGATCCGCTGTTTCTGTTGGAAGTCGAATACGCCGGCATCTTTGAAATCAAAGGTGTGCCTGACGAACAAATGCACCCCTATCTGTTGATCGAATGCCCGCGCATCACCTTCCCGTTCCTGCGTCGGGTTGTCAGCGATGTGACGCGTGACGGTGGTTTCCCACCGCTCAACCTCGAGACAATTGATTTCCTCGCACTTTATCGCTCAGAACTGGCACGTCGCGCCGAAGCTGAAAAAGCGAAAGCCAACTAAGCGAGATTTTTCCACAAAGCGCCGTCGCCCAAGCTGTCCACAAATTCAGCATGGGCGGCGGCTTCCTCTTTTGTGATCCGTGGTGACAAAGGCTCTGGCCGCTGTGTTGGACGCCATTCCTCAGAAGTTGCGCCAGGCGTTTGCGCAGATACGTTTGCAGAAAGCCCGAAGTCTGGCTGTCGTCCACCAATAAGCTCAAGATAGACATCAGCGAGGATCTCGCTATCTAGCAGCGCGCCGTGCAATGTCCGAGAGCTGTTATCGATCCCAAACCGACGGCAAAGTGCGTCAAGCGAGGCCGGCGATCCTGGAAATTTCCGGCGCGCAATCGCAAGCGTATCTATCGCCTGATCCATTGGGAGTTGGCGCAAACCCATGCGATGAAGCTCGAAATTCAGGAACTTCATGTCAAAAGCCGCATTGTGAATGACCAATTTGGCGTCACCCACAAAATCGAGAAAACTTTGCCCGATCTTTTCAAAGACGGGTTTGTCGCGAAGGGTTTCCTGACCGGGTTTCGGCTCTTGTGGCGGCTCCAGCAAGTCTGGCCCGATCCCGTGCACGTCAAAGGCCTCGGCAGGCATGGAGCGTTGTGGGTTGATATACTGATGATACGTCCGACCGGTCGGAACATGGCCCATCAGTTCGACGGCACCGATCTCGACAATTCTGTCCCCGTCAGCAGGCTCGAACCCTGTCGTCTCAGTATCAAGTACGATCTCGCGCATCGGTCTTTCCTGTCAGTTCCCGTATGAGATTCTGCACCGCAAGGCGTGTGTCGTCCAGTGTCAGCGTCTCAATGATATGATCGGCGCGGCTGCGTTTTTCTTGATCAGGCATCTGGCGCGAAAGTATCTGTTCGAACATCGCGCTATCCATTTGCCCGCGCGCCAACACCCTCTCCCTTTGAACCTCCGGCGGAGCCGTCACAACCAGAACGCTGCTCAGCCAGGCGTCAGCACCTGTTTCGAACAACAATGGGATATCAAAAACGACGAGCGGCCCATCATTCTTCGCCAGAAAGGCGGCCCGATCAGCGGCGACGAGGGGATGCACGATTTTTTCCAACCGACCGATCACTTCAGGATCATTGGCGATAAGCGATTTGAGAGCACTGCGATCAACCGCATCGTTCTGAACGGCGGAAGGAAAGGCAGCAGCGATTGAGGCCACGGCCGCGCCGCCCTTGCCGTAAAGCCTATGAACCGTTGCATCAGCATCCCAAACAGGGATGCCCTCTTCCCGAAACATTTCGGCAGTCGTGGACTTCCCCATGCCGATCGAGCCCGTCAGCCCAAGAAGATGGGTCAAGAGAGAACCGCCTGACGTGTTTCTTCATCCACTTCGGGACGATGACCAAACCAACGCTCAAATCCGGGAACGCCCTGGTGCAAGAGCATCCCCAATCCATCAACGGTGGTGCACCCACGTTTCTCGGCAGCTTCGAGGAATGGCGTTTTCAACGGATTGTAGACGATGTCCGTCACGACGGTTTCTTTACGCAGACCATCAAGCGACACCTTGAAATCAGACGCACCTTTCATGCCGAGCGACGTTGTATTGACCACTGTCATGGCATCTTCAACCATCGTGTCGGCTTGAACCCAATCAACCACCCGAATCCGCGCGCCGAAATCATCTCTGAGCGCCTCAGCCTTGGGCCGTGTCCGGTTTGAGATCACGATCTCCGGGACACCGGCGTCGATCAATGCGACCACAACCGCGCGGGCGGCCCCTCCTGCACCGAAAATCGCGGCTGGTCCTGCCTTTGGGTCCCAGGACGGAGCCCCTTGGCGCAAATTAGAGATAAATCCGTAACCATCGGTATTGTCCGCAAAGATACGCCCGTCCGCCTTGAAAATCAGCGTGTTCGCAGCACCGATCAGAGTCGCACGGTCCGTGACTTGATCCGCGAATTGCAGAACCGACACCTTATGTGGGATCGTGACGTTTGCTCCGACAAATCCTTTTGCGGGCAGACTATGGAGCGTAGCCTCAAGCGCATCCTCTGCGACTTGCAAGGCTTCATAGGATCCCTCAAGGCCATACCGCTTGAGCCAATAGCCGTGAAGCTTTGGCGACAGACTGTGGCTGATTGGGTTTCCGATGACGGCAGCGCGTGGGATTTGGGTCATGCGCGCAATGTTCCGCGTAAGGTCAGGTATGACAAGAGTTCCAGTAGCGGCATGCCGAGAACATGGAAATAATCTCCGTCGATGCGTGTAAAAAGTCGCACTCCTTCTTCTTCCAATTTGTAAGCGCCGACCGAGTGCTGGATGCTGTCCCAGTTCCGCGCGACATAATCTTCAAGATATCCATCGCTGGCGTCACGCATTGTCAGCCTGACAACACCGACATGACGCCAAAGCGGTTTGCCTTCTCCATAGATCACCGCAGCAGAAAGAAGCTGGTGCTTTTGTCCGCGCAGCGCCTTCAAATGTGCCAACGCATCTTCGGGGGAAGTAGGCTTGCTGAAGATGTCGCGACCAAAGGCAAGAACCTGATCGCATCCAATGACCATTGCATCGGGGTGTTTTCCGGCGACCCGCTGCGCCTTGAGCTCAGCCAGAGTATCAGCCACATCACGCGGGCTTGCTTGCTCGGCAAGCAAGGCATCGCGCACGGCATCTTCGTCAACACGTGCTGGAATGGTTTCAATCTGCAAACCTGCATTTCGCAACAGCTGTGCGCGAATTTCAGAGCCTGAGGCCAGAATAAGTCGATCGGTCATGTGGATAACCTTTGGGAGAAACTCTGTGTCGCTTTGCGGGTCATTTTGGGGACATTTAGCATATCACATGAAGATGGGTAGAAGTGACATGTCCCAGTCCGATTCACTGCACGTTTTCCACGGTGGATGAGAACAACTTGAGCCTGTGGAAGAATCTGGCTGCACCCAAGAAAAAATTGCGGTCTCCAAAATAGCAAGGGTCGCTGTAATGGCATAAAATACTGTTTTACATGGATAAAATCATAAATTCCAAACCAGAAACAGTCTGATTAAGGGAATGGCTCCTTGGGATAACTCTGCGGATGAAAAAACAACCCACAGAAAACGGAGACACTATCAACAACATCATCTTTTCTTTCTTTCTTTATTTATGAAAGAAGAAGGCAAAGAAGGGTTGGACAATCATGCCAGACGTTTTGTTTTCAATTTATCCCTGGATCAAAGCTTTACACATCATGGCTGTGATCGCGTGGATGGCGGGCTTGTTCTATCTTCCAAGGCTTTTTGTCTATCACGCTGAGCGTGCAGAAGTTGGCTCTGAACTTGATGAAACATTTCAGGTCATGGAAGAGAAGCTGCTGCGGGTGATCATGCGTCCTGCGATGATCGTGGCATGGCTGGCTGGTCTTGTGATGCTGGGCATGGGCGCTTTTGATTGGGGTGCGATGTGGTCTTGGGTCAAGCTTGGCGCAGTTCTTGCGATGACCTGGGCGCACATCTGGATGGCTGCACGGCGCAAGGAATTTGCGAACGGGACAAACACCAGAACAGGGCGGCAATACCGGATTTTCAATGAGGTCCCGACGATCCTGATGTTCCTGATCGTGATTGCTGTGGTTGTGAGACCCTTTTGATGGTGTGATTGACTCACACCCAACCACCGCTTATCTGTGAAACCGCTTCCCGTCCGGGAAAGTGTATTTCCGATTTTGATCTTAGAGATGGCCGCGAAACGTGGCCCTATGGAATATGTCATGTCACAGCACCGCCTGAACCTTGCCGATCTGAAAGCGCAAAGCCCCAAAGACCTTTTGTCCCTGGCCGAGGAGCTTGAGATCGAAAACGCCTCGACCATGCGTAAGGGCGACATGATGTTCGCCATTCTCAAGGAACGCGCAGACGAGGAATGGGTCATCGGCGGTGACGGGGTTCTTGAGGTACTTCAGGACGGGTTTGGGTTCCTCAGATCGCCTGAAGCCAACTACCTTCCGGGTCCGGACGATATTTATGTCTCACCAGACATGATCCGCCAGCATTCCTTGCGAACAGGCGACACCGTCGAAGGTGTGATGAAAGAGCCGAACGACAATGAACGCTATTTTGCGCTGACCTCTGTCGAGCGGATCAACTTCGAGGAACCGGAGCGGGCCAAGCACAAGGTGGCCTTTGACAACCTGACACCGCTGTATCCTGATGAGCGGCTCAAGATGGAAGTCGAGGATCCGACAGTCAAAGACCGCTCCGCGCGGATCATCGACCTGGTGGCACCGATCGGGAAAGGGCAGCGCTCTTTGATTGTGGCACCACCGCGGACCGGTAAGACTGTCCTGTTGCAGAACATCGCCAACTCGATCGAGAAAAACCACCCAGAGTGCTACCTGATTGTTCTGTTGATTGACGAACGACCAGAGGAAGTCACCGACATGCAGCGTTCTGTCAAAGGCGAGGTTGTTTCCTCGACGTTCGACGAACCCGCGTCGCGCCACGTCGCTGTGTCTGAAATGGTCATCGAAAAGGCCAAACGACTGGTCGAGCACAAGCGTGATGTTGTGATCCTGCTGGATTCGATCACGCGACTGGGCCGGGCCTTTAACACGACGGTGCCGTCATCAGGTAAGGTCCTCACTGGTGGTGTGGATGCAAACGCCTTGCAACGCCCAAAGCGTTTCTTTGGTGCAGCGCGGAATATCGAAGAAGGTGGATCGCTGACAATCATCGCGACGGCCCTGATCGATACCGGCAGCCGGATGGACGAAGTCATCTTCGAGGAATTTAAGGGCACAGGTAACAGCGAGATCGTGCTTGATCGTAAAGTCGCAGACAAGCGCGTCTTCCCTGCAATGGATATCCTCAAGTCCGGCACCCGCAAGGAAGAGCTGCTGGTGGATAAAGCCGATCTTGCCAAAACCTACGTGTTGCGCCGCATCCTGAACCCGATGGGGACCACAGATGCGATCGAGTTCCTGATCGGGAAGCTTAAGCAAACCAAGACAAATTCCGACTTCTTCGACTCGATGAACACGTAACTTATTGTTTAATAACAATGGGTTAAAAATGGATACAATCTTTGCTCTCGCAACCGCGCAGGGACGCGCCGGTGTTGCTGTTGTCCGGATTTCAGGTCCGGCTGCAGCTGACAGCGTTGCACGCCTCTGTACCAACGTGCCCGAACGCAGAGGGGTGCGAAAGCTCAGGGATGCCGAAGGCGCGCTTCTCGATGAAGCTTTGGTGCTAACGTTCGCGGCTGGTCACAGCTTTACTGGAGAAACGGTCATTGAGCTGCACTTGCATGGTAGCCCGGCTGTGGTTCAGGCGGTCCTGCGGGAGTTGGGAAATATGCCTGATCTGCGGCAGGCGGAGGCGGGGGAATTTACCCGCCGTGCCCTTGAGAACGGCAGACTCGATCTTGCAGAGGTCGAAGGCCTCGCAGATTTGATTGACGCTGAAACCGAAAGTCAGCGCAGGCAGGCAATTCGCGTTTTCTCTGGTGCACTCGGTGCGCTCGCAGGTGAGTGGCGCGAGAAACTGATCAGAGCTGCCGCCCTACTGGAAGCGACAATCGACTTCGCGGATGAAGAGGTGCCGGTTGATGTATTCCCTGAAGTGACTGCGTTGTTGACCAACGTTTCTGCAGCGATGAAGCGCGAAGCCGAAGGCGTTCAGATCGCTGAGCGTGTGCGAGACGGGTTTGAAGTCGCGATCATCGGCGCACCAAACGCGGGGAAATCAACATTACTGAACCGGCTCGCCGGTCGTGATGTTGCGATCACATCAGAAATCGCTGGAACGACACGCGATGTGATTGAAGTCCGTATGGATCTGGGTGGGCTGCCGGTGACGATGCTTGACACGGCGGGACTTCGGGAAACAGAGGATGTTGTTGAAGGTCTTGGCGTTGCGCGCGCCAGAGAGCGGGCCGAACAGGCCGACCTGAGAGTTTACCTTTTGTCTCCGGGTGAGACCCGACCTGCAGCCAGCGGTGAGGATGACATTGTGGTTTGGGGCAAGGCTGATCTGGGCGCATCTGAAACACCGCGTGTTTCAGGACAAACTGGCGAAGGTGTCGATGAACTCATTGAAAATATTCGGAAACGCCTTGAGACAAAGGTTGGCATGATCGGCGTCGCGATGCGTGAGAGGCATCGGACAGCCATGCTGCGTGCTATTGGTCACATGGATGATGCACAGAGTATGATGGTGGCGGAGGCTGGATTGGCCGACATCATTGCTGAAGAACTTCGCTCCGCAATCAGGGCTGTCGATAGCATTGTTGGTCGGGTTGATGTAGAACAGGTGCTTGGAGAGATTTTTTCAAGCTTTTGCATTGGAAAGTAGGGAGTGTTTCACGTGAAACATCGCGACTTTGATGTGGTTGTTATCGGCGGTGGTCATGCCGGGTCGGAAGCTGCGCATGCTGCTGCCCGGATGGGAGTGCAGGTTGCCTTGGTCACGCTGACCAAGGCCTCAATTGGTGTAATGTCCTGTAACCCGGCCATCGGCGGACTTGGGAAAGGCCACCTTGTCAGAGAAATTGATGCGCTGGATGGCGTCATGGCGCTGGTCGCTGACAAGGCTGGAATCCAGTTTCGGCTTTTGAACAGAAAGAAAGGTCCGGCTGTCCAGGGCCCACGGGCGCAGTCTGACCGCAAGATTTACCGCAACGAGATGCAAGGGGTACTTGCCGAAGCGGAAAACCTGACAATCATTGAGGGCGAGGCGACCGACCTGATCGTCGAAAGCGGGCGTGTCTGCGGCCTTCACCTTCGGGACGGCAGTGAAATCCGTGCTGCAAATGTGATCCTCACGACAGGCACATTCTTGCGAGGCATGATCCATATCGGTGATGTTTCCCGCCCAGGTGGACGGATGGGCGATGATCCGTCCGTCAAAATGGCCGAGCGTCTGGACAGTTTCGGTTTGCCAATGGGACGTCTGAAGACAGGAACACCGCCGCGTCTGGACGGGAAGACAATCAATTGGGATCTGCTTGAAAAGCAGCCAAGCGACCCGGATCCGGTGCTGTTTTCCTTTCTATCGAAGCAACCGTATGTCCGACAGATCGATTGCGGGATTACACATACCAATGAAAGAACGCACGAGATCATCCGTGCCAACCTTGCGCGTTCAGCGATGTATGGAGGTCATATCGACGGCGTCGGTCCACGCTATTGCCCGTCCATTGAAGACAAGATCGTCCGCTTCGCAGATAAGCCATCACATCAGATATTTCTGGAACCGGAAGGCTTGAGTGACGATACGGTCTACCCCAACGGGATCTCCACTTCGTTACCTGAAGATGTGCAGGAAGATTACGTTCATTCGATCTATGGCCTTGAAAACGCAAAGATTTTGCAGCCGGGCTATGCCATCGAATATGACTACATTGACCCCCGCGCTTTGCGACCAACACTCGAACTTCGCGATGTTCCAGGGCTGTTCTTGGCAGGTCAAATCAATGGCACCACAGGTTATGAGGAGGCAGCCGCACAAGGTCTTGTCGCTGGGCTGAATGCAGCGGCACAGGCGCAAGGGCGGGGCGAGGTGGTGTTCAGCCGGCGTGATTCCTACATCGGCGTCATGATCGACGACCTGACAACCCGCGGTGTTTCCGAACCTTATCGCATGTTTACATCAAGGGCCGAATTCAGGTTGTCACTGCGCGCTGACAACGCCGATCAGCGGTTAACGGAAATGGGCCGTGACCTTGGGTGTGTCGGTGATCTCCGCTGGGCCGCGTTCTCTGATAAGATGACGCACCTGACCGAGGCAAAGGCTGCACTTGCCGAAATCGAACTGACCTCCCGCGATATTGCAGGTACAGGAGCCAAACTGAACCCCGACGGGCCGCGACGGAGTGCCATCGACGCGCTGGCTTTGTCCGACTTTGGATTTAATGAACTCCAGACGCTGGGTTTTCCACTGACCGAGACGCCCACAGCAATCAAGGATCAGGTCAAGAAGGACGCGCTTTATGCGCATTATATCGCGCGGCAAGAGCGTGATATCGCTGCGATGGAGCGGGATGAGAAGCAGATTATCCCGGATGATCTTGATTTTGCCCGGATTACAGGGCTTTCGAACGAGATTGTCAGCAAACTCAAGGCGACTCGGCCAACGTCGATTGCTCAGGCCGGCCGTATAGAAGGCATGACACCAGCAGCGTTGATGCTGCTTATCTCTGCACTCAAGCGCAACCAGACAGAAGCGACCGGTACATAACCATGGAACATGTCGCTGGTGTTCCTGTTTCACGTGAAACATTGGCGCGATTGGAGGCATTCGCGGCAATCACGCTCAAATGGACACCAAAAATCAACCTGATCGCAAAGGGCACGACGACAGAGATCTGGGACCGGCACATCGTCGATTCGGCGCAATTATATGCTTTGGCGCCATCAGAGTTCGAACATTGGGTCGATATCGGCAGTGGTGGGGGCTTTCCTGGCATTGTAATGGCTATCCTCGGCCACCAACATCACCCTGACGCGCGCTTCACGCTGATCGAAAGCGACCAACGCAAATGCACCTTCCTGCGGACGGCTGCGCGAGAATTGTCACTTTCTGTCAACGTCATCGCTAACCGGATTGAAGCTGCAGCACCGCAAGAAGCCGATGTCGTCTCCGCAAGGGCGCTTGCTGCCTTGCCGGCGCTTCTTCCGCTTGTTCACCGCCACCTTGCAAAAGATGGCGTCTGCCTGATCCATAAGGGTCGTAACGCGGCAAGCGAGATTGCGCAGGCACAAGAGACTTGGTCGTTTGCCCTTGAAGATCAGCCCAGTATCACTGATCCTGAGGCACGACTGTTATCCATACGAAGGATTCTGCAAGGTGGCACCTAAATCTGCCTCTTTTCCCACAATTATTGCGATCGCGAACCAGAAGGGTGGCGTTGGGAAAACGACCACAACGATTAACCTTGGCGCCGCTCTTGCAGAGCTTGGAAAGCGCGTGCTGCTTGTCGATCTTGACCCGCAGGGCAACGCTTCCACCGGCTTGGGGATCGAGTATGATATGCGCGATGCCACGACATATGATTTGCTGTCAGGCGAGATTTCACTCGCAGATGCGGCCCTGACAACAAGTGTCGACCGGCTAGAGATTGTTCCGGCGACAACTGACCTTAGCTCAGCCGATATCGAACTCGGCGATAACGCCAACCGCAGTTTTCTTCTTCGCGAAGTCCTACGTAAATCTGGTGGTGGGGCAGAAGATTACCACTATATATTGATAGATTGCCCGCCGTCGCTCAACATTCTGACGGTCAACGCGATGGTGGCTGCAGACTCGATCATTGTACCCCTCCAAAGCGAATTCTTTGCGCTTGAAGGGCTTTCACAGCTCATTTTGACGGTGCGCGACGTCCGTCAGTCGGCCAATCCGGATCTCAGGATCGAAGGGATCGCCCTGACAATGTATGACGCACGCAACAACCTGTCTTTGCAGGTTGAGGATGATGCGCGCGAAAACATGGGTGACATGGTGTTCAAGACCGTTATTCCGCGCAATGTGCGATTGAGTGAGGCGCCGTCGTTTGCGGTACCGGTTTTGAACTACGACACCAATTCCAAAGGCAGCGCCGCATATCGTGCGCTTGCCAAAGAGGTGATTGGACGCACGAAGAAAAGAAAGGCCGCTTGATATGGCACGCAATGTAAAGAAATCGCGTGGTTTGGGGCGTGGGCTGTCTGCCTTGATGTCGGATGTGGCAACCGAGGCCGGACCGCAGGCTGCCCCCAAGCGTCCTGACCTTGTTGTTCCGATCGAACAGGTGCGCCCGAACCCTGATCAGCCGCGCCGCTATTTCGCAGAAGATGCGCTACAAGAACTGGCAGCATCCGTTGCAGAAAAAGGGATCATCCAGCCGCTCATCGTCAGAACTGTCGATGATGGCTATGAAATCGTTGCTGGCGAGCGGCGCTGGCGTGCCGCGCAGATGTCGAAGCTGCACGAAGTGCCGGTTATCGTGCGCGAATATGATGACACCGAAGTTCTTGAAATCGCAATCATCGAGAACATCCAGCGCGCCGACCTCAACCCGATTGATGAGGCTGCCGGCTACAAGCAGTTGATGGACCGCTTCGGACACACTCAGGACAAGCTTGCACAGGCTCTTGGCAAAAGCCGAAGCCACATCGCGAATGCAATGCGTCTGCTGAACCTGCCCGAAGAGGTGCAGGACTATCTGACCAACGGCCTTTTGACGGCGGGTCATGCACGCGCGTTGATCGGACACGATGACGCCCGGCTGTTGGCGCGCAAAATCATCAATGAAAAGCTGTCAGTCCGCCAAGCGGAGGCACTCGTGAAAAAAGGCCTTCAGGACGAGACCCGCCGCAAGACCAGCGGTTCCCACAGTACCAAAGATGCTGACACCGTTCAGATCGAGAAAGAACTTGGCGCGACGCTGAAAATGAAGGTGTCCATTGATCACGCTGCCGGAACCGAAGGTGGCAAGATGACGATCAGCTATCGCTCTCTTGAGCAGTTGGACGATCTATTGCGGGTGCTTTCTGGAAACTAGCCTTCAAGAAGCTGTCGCAAGACAGCATTGAGAACGGGGCGGCCGGTCGGTGTGACAGCAAGGTGATTTTCATCCATCTTCAGCATGTCTAGTTGTTCTAAATTATTGATATTATTCAATAATTCATCAGACCACTGATCTTGAAAGCGCCGCCGGTCAACGCCCTCGCGCAGTCTCAGGCCCATCAACAGAAACTCAGTAAACTGGTCTTCAACGGACAACGGCTCACGCGGGCTCTCTCCGCTACCGGTCCGTCGGACCTGTGCCAACCACCCCGCCGGAGACAGCGGTGTCTCGGTTGCATATCGTTGTCCGCCTAATGTCAGACGCCCGTGTGCGCCAGGACCGATCCCTGCATAGTCGCCATAGCGCCAGTAGATCCGGTTGTGCACGCTTTCGGCCCCGTCACGGGCATGGTTTGACACCTCATACCCCGCAAACCCCGCGTCCTCGCAAAGGTCTTGCGTCAACAGGTACATATCCGCGGCCGTATCATCATCCGGCAAGCCACGAAGCTTGCCCGCGTTGTAGCGGTCTCCAAACGCAGTCCCGTCCTCGATCGTCAGTTGGTAAAGGGACAGGTGATCGACTGCCATCGAAAGCGCCTGACGAAGCTCTGCTTCCCAATCAGCCGCGCTCTGGCCTTGTCGCGCGTATATGAGGTCAAAGCTCACGCGATCAAACACGCCTCTGGCGATGTCAAAGGCTTTCATGGCTTCGGATGCAGAGTGCAGTCGCCCCAAAGCCTTTAGATCAGCATCATTCAGCGCCTGAATGCCCATCGAGACACGATTGACACCCGCATCACGGTATCCGGCAAAACGCCCTGCCTCGACCGAAGTGGGATTGGCCTCTAGCGTGACCTCGACAGCGTTAGCCACAGGCCAGGTGCTGCGAATTTTGGTCATGACCGCATCCACGACCTCTGGGTCCATCAGGCTTGGTGTTCCGCCGCCGAAAAAGACGGACCGCAGCACGCGACCCTCTGTCTCGGCCCCGATACGGTCTATCTCACTGACATATGCAGCTTCCCAAGCCTTCTGGTCGATCTGCGCGACAACGTGTGAGTTGAAATCGCAATAGGGGCATTTGGCCTGGCAAAACGGCCAATGAATATAGAGGCCGAAGCCTCCGTTTTCCCAATCCTCAGCCAAAGCAGCCCGCGATCAGCTTCTTGAACGCATCGGCGCGATGGCTGATCTTGTTCTTTTCCCAGCGGTCCATTTCACCAAATGTGATGTCATATCCGTGGGGTTGAAAGATCGGGTCATAGCCGTGGCCCTGATCGCCACGCATTGGCCAGACGATCTCACCAGGCATGATACCGGGAAACACTTCGTCGTGACCGTCAGGCCAAGCCAGTACCAAAGTGCAGCAAAAACGGGCCAATCGCGGGTAGGGCGCGTTCAGTTGTTCAAGTTCGCGCCACGCCCGTTCCATGGCCATTTTGAAATCACGACCGTCAGGCGTTTCAGCCCAATCCGCAGTATAGACACCCGGCGCACCGTTCAGCCCGTCAATCTCGATCCCGCTGTCATCGGCGAGGGCCGGCAGGCCAGTCGCCTTGGCTGCTGCATGGGCCTTGATGCGGGCATTGCCAACGAAAGTCGTCTCGGTTTCGTCAGGTTCGGGCAATCCGTGATCGGCATTGGAGGTCAGTGTCACACCGAAAGGGGAAAGAAGATCCGCGATCTCCTCCAGCTTACCGCGATTGTGTGTCGCGATGACCAACTCCTTGCCGTCAAACTTGCGCATCAGCCGACCGCCGCCAGCTGTGCTTCGGTCAATTCAGAAATGCCTTTTTCCGCAAGGTCGAGAAGACCGTCCATTTGTGTCCGTGTAAACGTTGCGCCTTCAGCCGACATCTGGACTTCGATCAGCTTGCCGCCGGTCATGACAAAATTACCATCGACACCGGCCTCTGAGTCTTCAGGATAATCAAGATCCAACACATTTTGCCCTGCGTAGATTCCACAGGAAACGGCCGCCACCGGATCGACCAAAGGATCGGTGATCACATCGCCAGATTTCATCAACTTCTGCACGGCCAGTTTCAGCGCAACCCAACCGCCCGTAATTGACGCGCAACGTGTGCCGCCGTCCGCTTGAATGACGTCACAGTCAACGACGATCTGACGTTCACCCAAGGCCACACGGTCAACACCCGCGCGCAGCGATCGTCCGATCAAGCGCTGGATTTCCTGCGTGCGACCGGATTGCCCGTTCTTTGCCTCGCGGCGCATCCGTTTGTTTGTCGCACGCGGAAGCATCCCGTATTCAGCAGTCACCCATCCAAGGCCAGAGTTCTTCAGAAAGGGAGGGACGCGTTCATCAATCGTTGCGGTGCACAGGACATGCGTGTTCCCGCATTTGATCAGGCAAGAGCCCTCGGCGTGCATGGTCACACCGGTCTCGATGGAGACAGCACGCATTTCGTTGGTCTGACGGCCTGATGGACGCATGGGATCACTCCTGTTTGATTGCATCCCGTCGATACGCTGCCCACATTTGGAATCCAACCCCGATTGACCGCGCCCGCGACTTCGTTTTAATTGGCCCGCCTTCAAAAGAGGAACGTAATGGCAGAGCAACCGCCAAACATTGAGGAAATGAATGCCCGCTCGCGCGAGGTGTTCCGCCGTGTCGTTGAAGGCTACCTCGAAAGCGGTGCCCCTGTCGGATCGCGGACGCTGACTCGCGACTTTTCAGAAAAGGTCAGCGCGGCGACGATCCGCAATGTCATGCAGGACCTCGAATACCTTGGTCTGCTCGGCAGCCCACACGTCAGTGCCGGACGCATCCCGACCGAATTGGGTTTGCGGATGTTTGTCGATGGCCTGCTTGAGGTTGGCGATCTGGACGGCAAGGACCGAGAGACAATCGACCGCACGCTGACATCCAATGATCACGACGTCACATCTGTTCTTGATCAGGTGGGGCGTGCTCTTTCCGGTGTGACGCATGGGGCCAGCCTTGTGCTTACGCCCAAACACGAAGCTCCGATCAAACACATCGACTTTGTGTCTTTGTCGCGGGAAAGGGCGCTTGTCGTTCTGGTCTTTGCAGATGGCCATGTCGAAAACCGCGTGTTTACGCCACCCGTCGGACAAACCCCATCTTCGATGCGGGAAGCCGCGAATTTTCTCAACTCCATCGCAGAGGGTCACACCCTGTCCGAGCTGGGATCGGTCATCGCGCGTGAGATCGAAACCCGCCGTCAGCAGATTGATGCTCTGGCCCGTGATCTTGTCGAAAACGGTCTGGCACTTTGGGAAAACAAAGGTGAGGCAACCGAGCGTCTGATTGTCAGGGGTCGTGGCAATCTGCTTGGCGATGGTGAATCAGAGACAGACCTCGCGCGCATTCGCACGCTGTTTGATGATCTGGAACGCAAACGCGATATCGCACAATTCCTCGACCTTGCAGAAGAAGGCGACGGCGTGCGCATTTTTATCGGCTCGGAGAATAAATTGTTCTCACTTTCGGGTTCATCTTTGGTCGTTTCCCCTTATATGAACGCCGACCGAAAGATTATTGGTGCTGTCGGTGTGATCGGGCCGACCCGCCTGAACTACGGTCGTATTGTTCCGATTGTGAATTATACCGCAAAGCTTGTCGGCAAGATGATCGCTGACCGCTCGTGAAGGGAAAGAATTGATGTCTGAGAAAGACGAAGAGCTGCAAACACTCGATGAACTCGCCGCTGAAGGCGATGAGCCCGACTTCGACGCGGCCGCCGACAGCCTTGATGAGATCGAAGCCTTGCGCACAGAGCGCGACGATTTTCGCGACAAATTCATGCGTGCCCTCGCAGATGCCGAGAATACGCGCAAACGTGCCGAGCGTGACCGTCGCGAGGCGGAAAACTACGGCGGGTCACGCCTCGCGCGGGATTTGCTACCGGTTTACGACAACCTCAACCGCGCATTGGCCGCGGCGAAGGAAAGCGACGAGAAAGCCCCTGAATCCCTCATGGAAGGGATCGAGCTGACGATGCGCGAGCTGATCAACGTCTTCAAAAAGCATGGCATCGAACCGATCCAGCCCGAGGTTGGTGACAAGTTCAATCCGCAGATGCACGAAGCAATGTTCGAAGCACCGCTGCCAGGCACCAAGGCCGGCGAGATTATTCAGGTTTCTGCAACGGGCTTCATGCTGCACGATCGCCTGCTGCGCCCCGCGCAGGTGGGCGTGTCGTCGATGCAAGGGTAATCGCGCCCCATCCCATCACCTTTGTCGGTGGCGCACCGAAACTTTTGAACACCAGAAAGGGCGCGGATTATTCCGCGCCTTTTGCCATTTCCGTCAGCTCATAAATCAGGTCGAGCGCTTCACGCGGGCTGAGCGTGTCGGGGTGGATGTTTTGGAGTTTTTCCTCAACCTGCGATGACTTGGGCTTGGCAGGCGCGGGCGCAGGTGTGGCAGAAAAAAGCGGCAGGTCGTCAATCACGGTCTTGCGCGTTGATCCGCCTTCGCGCTCGCCCTTTTCCAATGCCTCAAGCACCACTTTGGCCCGTTCCACCACGACGGGCGGCAGCCCTGCCAGCCTTGCTACCTGCACACCATAACTGCGGTCGGCGGTTCCGCGTTTGACCTCATGCAGGAAGATCACATCGCCGTCCCATTCCTTGACTGCGACCGTGGCGTTCTCCACCCCCTCCAGCTTGTTCGAAAGCGTGGCCATCTCGTGATAATGCGTGGCGAAAAGCGCGCGGCACCGGTTCACGTCGTGCAGGTGTTCAAGCGTCGCCCAGGCGATAGACAGGCCGTCATAGGTCGCAGTGCCGCGTCCGATTTCGTCAAGGATCACAAGGGCGCGGTCATCGGCCTGATTCAGGATCGCCGCGGTTTCAACCATTTCCACCATGAAGGTAGATCGCCCGCGGGCGAGGTCATCGCTCGCGCCCACGCGACTGAAGATCTGGCTGACCACGCCGATATGTGCCTCTGACGCGGGCACAAAGCTCCCCATTTGCGCAAGGATCGCGAGCAGGGCGTTCTGGCGCAGAAATGTTGATTTACCCGCCATATTGGGGCCGGTCAGCAGCCAGATATGGGCGTCCGTCAGGTCGCAGTCATTGGCAACAAAGGGTGTGCCGTCCTTTTGCAATGCGTTCTCGACCACCGGATGCCGCCCGTTGGTGATTTCAAAGGCGCGGCTGTCGTCCACTCTTGGCCGCACCCAGTTTTCTGTGGTTGCCAGATGGGCAAGCGCCGCTGCCTGATCAAACGTGGCAAGCGCGCGTGCCAATGCCCCCAGCGGCCCCGCCTGATCAATGATTGCGGCACGCAGATCTGCGTAAAGCCGCTTTTCGATCTCAAGCGCACGGCCGCCTGCATTCAGGATCTTCGTTTCGATTTCCGACAGATCGACGGTGGTAAACCGCACCTGATTGGCCGTCGTCTGGCGGTGGATAAAGGTCTCTGACAACGGCGGTGCCATCATCTTTTCGGCATGGGTCGCTGTCGTCTCGATGAAGTAGCCCAGCACATTGTTGTGCTTGATCTTGAGCGATTGCACGGCTGAGAGCGCAATATACTCTGCCTGCATCCCTGCAATGACGGATCGGCCTTCGTCACGCAGCTTGCGCACCTCATCCAGTTCTTCGTTGTAGTCGGGTGCAATAAATGCGCCATCGCGGGAAAGCAGTGGCGGTTCAGCAACCAGCGCCTGATCCAGCAGGTCAAGCAAAGCGTCATGGCCGGTCAGGTCGCGCGCGGCATCTGCCAACACAGATGGCAGGTTCTCCGGCAATCCTTGCGACAGGTCAGCAGCTTGGCCCAGCGTGTTGCGGATCGCCGCCATATCGCGTGGTCCACCTCGGTCGAGCGCAAGACGCGACAACGCGCGATCAATATCGTGAACACCTTTCAGCGCATCGCGGATATCCTCAGTTAGCCGCTGATTTTCACATAGAAATGAAACGGCGTCCTGACGCGCCGCAATCACCTCAATACTGCAAGAAGGGGACGACAGCCGCCGCTCCAACAAGCGCGCGCCGCCTGCGGTCACCGTCCGGTCGATACAGTGCAAAAGCGAACCTTGCCGCCCGCCATTCATCGCATGGGTCAACTCCAGCGAGCGCCGTGTCGCCGCGTCGATCTGCATCGCCGCCGATTGCCCCTCGCGCACCGGGGGGCGCAACAACGGCAGGTTTCCGCGCTGCGTGATATCAAGGTATTCAGCGACGGCTGACATGGCCCCGATCTCGGCGCGGGAAAACGTGCCAAAGGCGTCCAGCGACCCGACTTTGTAAAGCGCACACAGCCGCTTGTCGCCCGCGGAACTGTCAAAGGCCGCCGCCCCCAAGGTCGTCAGTGTGGCACCAGAGTCTGCGATGACCTCGGACCACTGGCCCTCTGATCCATCAATGACGATCACTTCTCGTGGGGTAATCCGTGCCAGTTCCGGCCCCAGCGCGGCACCGGCACAGGGCATGACGTGAAACCCCCCGGTTGAAATGTCGACCCAGGCCAGCGCACCCTCATCGCGCACGACATGGTAGGCGGCCAGAAAGTTGTGGCGGCGTGCATCCAAGAGGGAATCTTCGGTCAACGTGCCCGGTGTCACCAGACGCACGACCTCGCGCTTCACAACTGCCTTATAGCCACGCTTTTTCGCCTCTGCGGGGCTTTCCATCTGTTCGCAGACGGCAACACGGAAGCCCTTGCGGATCAGCGTCAGGAAATACCCCTCTGCTGCATGATGCGGCACACCACACATGGGGATGTCATCGCCGTCATGCTTGCCGCGTTTGGTCAGCGCGATGTCCAGCGCCTCGGCTGCCGCGACAGCGTCGTCAAAGAACATCTCGTAGAAATCGCCCATGCGATAGAACAACAGCGCGTCAGGGTGCTGGGCCTTGATCTCAAGGTATTGCGCCATCATGGGCGTGACGGTGTTCTTTGCGCTGCTCATGCATCCCCCCGGATCATGCGCCGCACATTATCAGCCCATGTTAGCGACGAAACCCCGAAATCACCCCGTTGCGACTGCCTGATGAAGCCCGCTATGTTTCGGGGACTGCCAAGGGGGGAACATCAATGGCCAAGAACAAACTGACCCGCGAGGATGCGCTGCAATTCCACATGCAGCCAAGCCCGGGCAAATGGGAAATCCAAGCCACAGTCCCCATGACGACCCAACGGGATCTGTCACTGGCCTACTCACCCGGTGTCGCGATCCCATGCGAGGAAATCGCCGAAGACCCCGCTACAGCCTATGACTATACCAACAAGGGGAACCTCGTCGCTGTCATCTCGAATGGCACGGCGGTGCTTGGTCTGGGCAATCTTGGCGCGCTGGGCTCAAAGCCGGTGATGGAGGGCAAGTCGGTTCTGTTCAAACGCTTTGCCGATGTGAACTCGATCGACCTTGAGCTTGATACCGAAGACCCCGATGAATTCATCAAAGCGGTGCGGCTGCTTGGCCCGACCTTTGGCGGCATCAATCTTGAGGATATCAAGGCACCTGAGTGTTTCATCATTGAACAAACACTCAAGGAGCAGATGGATATTCCGGTGTTCCACGATGATCAGCACGGCACGGCAGTGATCTGTGCGGCTGGCCTTCTGAACGCGCTGCATATCTCCGGCAAAAAGATCGAGGATGTGAAGATCGTTCTCAATGGTGCGGGTGCTGCTGGCATTGCCTGTCTGGAACTGCTCAAGGCAATGGGTGCCAAGCATGACAACTGCATCATGTGCGACACCAAAGGGGTCATCTACCAAGGCCGGACCGAGGGCATGAACCAGTGGAAGTCCGCCCATGCTGCCAATACCACGGCCCGCTCACTCGATGATGCGATGAAGGGATGCGATGTGTTCCTCGGTGTCAGCGCCAAGGGTGCTGTGACGCAAGAGATGGTCGCCAATATGGCCGACAATCTCGTCATCTTTGCCATGGCCAACCCCGATCCGGAAATCACACCGGAAGATGCGCATGCCGTGCGCGAAGATGCCATCGTCGCCACCGGCCGCAGTGACTACCCCAATCAGGTCAACAACGTGCTTGGGTTCCCGTATCTCTTCCGCGGGGCGCTCGATATCCACGCGCGCGCAATCAACGATGAGATGAAGATCGCTTGTGCTGAGGCTTTGGCCGCGCTCGCCCGCGAGGACGTGCCTGACGAAGTCGCAATGGCCTACGGCAAGAAGCTGACCTTCGGCCGTGACTATATCATCCCCACACCATTTGACCCGCGCCTGATCCATCGGATTCCGCCTGCTGTGGCCAAAGCCGGTATGGCGACCGGCGTCGCGCGTCGCCCGATTGTCGATATGGATGCCTATGAGCTTTCGTTGAAGACCCGCATGGACCCGACCCAGTCGATCCTGCGCAGCCTGAACGCCCGCGCCCGTGCCAACCAATCCACCGTGGTCTTTGCCGAAGGTGATGACCCACGTGTCTTGCGCGCTGCCGTGCAATACCAGCGCGCCGGTATGGGCAAGGCCCTCATTGTCGGGCGTGAAGATGACGTGCGTGATAAGCTGGCTGGCGAAGGAATGCCGGAAGCCTACGACGAACTGGAGATCGTCAACGCCGCCAACACCTCTCATCTGGAGACATACAAGGCGTTCCTTTACGAACGGCTTCAGCGCAAGGGCGTGGACATGCAAGATGTCCACCGGCTTGCCGCGCGTGACCGTCACGTTTTTGCAGCCCTCATGCTCGCCCACGGTCACGCCGACGGGATGGTGACGGGCGCAACCCGCAAGTCGGCCCACATCCTTGAGCTAATCAACCACGTCTTTGATGCCCAGCCTCACGATGGTGCCGTAGGTGTGACAGCCTTGTTGCACAAAGGCCGGATCGTGCTGATTACCGATACGCTGGTACATGAATGGCCAAACGAAGAAGACCTTGCCGATATCGCAGAACGCGGTGCCGCAGTGGCCCGCGAACTGGGTCTGGAACCCCGTGTCGCCTTCCTGTCGTTCTCGACCTTTGGTTATCCGGTCTCCGAACGGGCCGAGAAAATGCACAAGGCCCCCAAGGTGCTCGACGCCCGCAAGGCGGATTTTGAATATGAAGGCGAAATGACCGTTGACGTCGCTCTTAACGTCAAGGCGCAGGAAAGCTACCCGTTCCAGCGCCTTACCGGCCCTGCAAATGTTCTGGTCGTTCCGGCCAGACATTCCGCATCGATCTCCGTGAAACTGATGCAGGAAATGGCCGGCGCGACTGTGATCGGCCCGATCCTGTCAGGAATTGGCAAACCGATCCAGATCTGCTCAACCGGCTCGACCGTCAATGACATCGTCAATATGGCCGTGATCGCGGCCTGCCGGGTCGACTGATGGCAATCTGGAACCTCGGCTCCATCAACGCAGATTTCGTCTACAGCGTCCCGCATATTCCGACGCCCGGTGAAACGCTCGCCTCAACACGGCGGCAACGCTTCCTTGGTGGGAAGGGTGCCAATATGTCCGTCGCCGCAGCCCGCGCCGCCGCACGGGTCAACCATATCGGCGCACTCGGCTCTGACGGGCGCTGGGCGGCTGAGCGCTTGCTGGAATACGGCGTTGACACCCGCAACATCACCGAGATCGAGACCGAAACCGCACAGGCCATCATCATGGTTGACCCCGCAGGTGAAAACAGCATCATCCTGCACCCCGGTGCGAACGCCGAAATCCCACAAGCGACATTACAAGCCGCCTTGTCAGAGGCAGAGACGGGCGACTGGTTGGTCATCCAGAACGAAACCAACCTGCAACGCACCGCAGCCAGCCTTGGCAAGAAACTCGGCCTGCAGGTGGCCTATGCCGCAGCCCCCTTTGATGCAGAGCGGGTGCAGGCCGTTCTGCCCCATCTCGACTTTCTGATCCTGAACGCGGTCGAGGCGGAGCAACTCCAACAGGCCACCGGTCAGTCACCTGCCGATCTGCCGGTCAGGGACGTCATTGTGACACGTGGTGCCGAGGGCGCTGACTGGTACGGGCCGGATGGGCAGCAGCACTTCGACGCAATCAAGGTTGATCCCGTCGACACCACCGGCGCGGGTGACACCTTCACCGGCTACGTGCTTGCGGGTCTTGATCGCGGGATGCCGATGGCTCAGGCCATCAAGCAGGCCACCATCGCCGGTGCGCTGATGGTCACACGCCACGGCACGGCAGATGTGATCCCCGATTTGTCAGAGGTGCAGGACTTCCAGAGCTGACCGCCCCGACGGAACAGTCATGCCGCCACCGCGTTTCCCATCCTACGTCAGAAGGAAAGCGGGGGCATAAATGACAGACCACGGATCAGAACATCACGGCAGCTATTTGCGGTTTTTCACAATGATCATCACGTTGACCGTCGTCATGTACGGGTTGATGTACCTGAATACCTAAGCGCTGGATCATGTCTTTTTCTCGCAGACGCGTGTGTGGATGGCGCTCTATATGGGCGGTATGATGGCGATTATCATGCTGGCTTTCATGTTGGGCATGTACAGCAACAAACGCGCAAATCTCGAAGACCCGCGCGTTCAGGCGCTGGCACAAGCAATCATCGAGGCTCAGGTCTCGGAAATTGACGAGATGCAGTTCTACATCAACGACATTACCCAGAACGGCATCGCGCCCGAAGGTACACCGCGCGCCACAGGACAATAAGCCTATTTGGCAAAGGGCGCAGCATCACCCCAAAGCGCAAGCACACGGTCATCTCGGCCGCAGGCCTCGCGGTAGAACGCATAGGCCTCGGCCTGTGTCTTGATCCCACGGCGCGTCAGCACTCGGCTTTCGCCTTTGTAGTAGTCCTGATGATAGGCCTCGGCCTCGTAAAATGTTCCAGCATCGAGGACCGGCGTCACGATCTGTTGGCCAAGTGCCCGCCCGGCCGCGGCTTTTGCAGCTTCTGCCGCAGCGCGCTCTTCAGGTGAAGTGACAAAGATCGCCGTGCGGTAAACATCCCCGCGGTCACAAAACTGCCCCCCGGCATCTGTGGGATCGACTGACCGGAAGAACGCATAAAGCAACTGTTCGTAGCTCACCTCATCGGCATCATAGGTGATTTCCACCGCCTCATAATGGCCCGACCCCTTGAGGGTTTCATAGGTCGGATCAACCGTGGTCCCGCCTGTGTAGCCAGACACCACCTCAGCGACACCACGTACCTTCTCGAAGTCACTTTCAACACACCAGAAACAACCGCCGGCAAAATAGGCCGTCCTCGTTTCATCCGCCAAGACAGGCAGCGGCAATAACGACAGCAAAACGGCAAGCGGTTTGAACATCTACACTACCCTTCTGAAGGAAAGTTAGAAAGTTCTGTCGACTTACCAAGTCGCTGAGATCATTTTCACGAATTGTTGTTGTCGGACTGCGTGCAGAAATCACGGTCTTTCATATCCTGCTTCGCTCCAACAGATGTTTGACTGACCGCTTCATATCTGAAGGGATGTCAAACCACCATTAGATAGCAGAATCATCACTTAGTTTCTGGCAACCGTTATGCGAACGCTGGCGGAACAAAAGCATCTAAAAATTTTTGAAGTCTATAAAGTCTCTGAAAGCTGATAAATCACCCGCAAAAGGAAAGCGCCCGCAATGCGGGCGCTTTATAGATTTCATGAGGCTTTGGAGTACTTACTAGGCGATGACCCCGATAGTTCCGTCGCCGTTCAGATCAACATCAAACAAGCTCTCTGCATCGAGCTCACTGATTGCGGTAGCTGACAATTGATCAACTGCGCCTGAAAGCAAGTCGACCGAAACAGTCTCGTATCCAGCTTCAACTTCAAAGAGTAGTTGCAGTACCTGGAAATCATCTATTTCTGCTTCAATCGGGCCGCTTTCAGAGAAGATGAGTGCGTCTCCTGTATCCGTAAGGGCGATTTCGTTGCTCTCAGTTTCAACGACGTATTGATCAGTCTGAGTATCGATTTTCAAACCAACGGCGCCATTGTTTTCCAGGAACTGGAAGTTGTCGCTATCCACATCGCTGTCAAATAGCACCTCTGCATCGCGGATGGCAGCTGGATCATTGGTGATCTCTTGCTGAGATACATAGGCACCTGTTTCATCCACAGTCCAGACGATCATGCGACCGGTGAATGAGTCCTGGAAGAGAACCTTGTATCCGGTTGCGTCAGGCGTGTCGTCAGCCGCCACCTGTGTGGCCTGGAAGTTGTACGAGACATTGTCGGTATATGTGGTCTCTGTGATCGTGCCGACACCTTCCCGAGTGAGATCGAGGTCAATGGAGTTGGCAGCATCAACGATACCATATGCGCCATCTGTTGTGATCAGATCAACACCGGTGGCGTTGTCATCAACGACGACGACTGTTGGCCCAACTTCGGCACCGATGCCAGGTACATCGTCAAGTCCATCGACATTGAAGAGTACCTCTGCATCGCGGATGGCAGCTGGATCATTGGTGATCTCTTGCTGAGATACATAGGCCCCTGTGTCATCGACGGTCCAGACGATCATGCGACCGGTGAATGAGTCCTGGAAGAGAACCTTGTATCCGGTTGCGTCAGGCGTGTCGTCAGCCGCCACCTGTGTGGCCTGGAAGTTGTACGAGACATTGTCGGTATATGTGGCGTCTGTGATCGTGCCGACACCTTCCCGAGTGAGATCGAGGTCAATGGAGTTGGCAGCATCAACGATACCATATGCGCCATCTGTTGTGATCAGATCAACACCGGTGGCGTTGTCATCAACGACGACGACTGTTGGATCTGGCGGAGTTACTTCAGCACCGATGCCGGGTACATCGTCAAGGCCATCGACATTGAAGAGTACCTCTGCATCGCGGATGGCAGCTGGATCATTGGTGATCTCTTGCTGTGATACATAGGCCCCTGTGTCATCGACGGTCCAGACGATCATGCGACCGCTGAATGAGTCCTGGAAGAGAACCTTGTATCCGGTTGCGTCAGGCGTGTCATCAGCCGCCACCTGCGTGGCCTGGAAGTTGTACGAGACATTGTCGGTATATGTGGTCTCTGTGATCGTGCCGACACCTTCCCTCGTGAGATCGAGGTCAATGGAGTTGGCAGCATCAACGATACCATATGCGCCATCTGTTGTGATCAGATCAACACCGGTGGCGTTGTCATCAACGACGACGACTGTTGGCCCAACTTCAGCGCCAATTCCGTCGACATCGTCAAGGCCATCGACATCGAAGAGAACCTCTGCATCGCGGATGGCGGCCGGATCATTGGTGATCTCCTGCTGCGATACATAGGCACCTGTGTCATCCACGGTCCAGACGATCATGCGACCGCTGAATGAGTCTTGGAAGAGAACCTTGTATCCGGTTGCGTCAGGCGTGTCGTCAGCCGCCACCTGTGTGGCCTGGAAGTTGTACGAGACATTGTCTGTATATGTGGTCTCTGTGATCGCGCCGACACCGGCCCGAGTGATACTCAGATCGACCCCGTCTGTGACGAGTTCTCCTGACCCGTTGTATTCCACGATGGCGTATTCGCCCGTGGTAGTGTCAACCTGAAGCCCAAAAAGACCGATGCTTTCAATCGTGTCGCGTGCCATGTTCTCTCCTAAAATATTAAGAATCTTTCAACTAGTTTCCATAGAAAATTCTTGTTCTAACTATGTCATCACTAAGGTATGTCTCTGGCAAAGACGTTCGTTGCCCTTGTCATACTATGGAGACGCTCATTTGCTGCAATGCCAATCGTCGTGTCTTCAATTATTTATTTTCAGATACGAATAGCAACAAAAACAAGTCGGTCAACGCGACCCTTCTTGGTGCCGCCGGTCTGTCTAAAACAATCCAATAATATCCGAGACACAAGATTTGGGGATATCAATTAGGGTCCCACCACGTTAGAGGTGTAGTCAAAATCTCGGTTGATGGCTTGAATAGAGTAGCGAAGAACACGACCATCCTCTTCGTCCGACAAGTTGTTCTGGCAATCATCGGACTCTATACTATTCGCGTTCTTGTAAGAGAACTCGGCATTGTCGACTTCGGTTTGATGAATGTCGTACTCAGCGTCGCGCTTCTTTTGTCGTTTGTCACGAACTCCATCGGAATGCTGACGCAGCGCTATCTGGCATTTGCTATTGGCGAGAATTCCTTCGCAAATCTTCGTCGGTTCCATGATACGTGCTTTTTTCTGACACTGGCGAGCGCCGCGTTCATTTTTGTTATTTTGCAGACGGGCGGAAACTGGTTTGTTTCAGATGGTCTCGTTGTCGAGTTCAGTCGACAGGATGAGGTTGAAGCTCTATTCCAGTTCTTCGTTTTAAGCACTGTTTGTGGTGCGATCGCAATGTTTCACGCGTCAGTTATGCTAGCGCATGAGGACATGTTTGCATTTGCGTTTTTTGCATTTCTGACGACCCTTTTCCGACTTGGAGCAGCTTTGTCTATCTCAGCCTTCAACCAGGACGGGCTTGTGATTTACGGGTTCTTTTTTTTCCTGGCGACGCTTTCTGTCATGCTCGCGCAGTGGATATATTGCGTTTTCAAGTATGACGAATGCAAACTACGCGGGCTAAGCAGTGACACCCAAGCCATGCGGGAAATGCTCGGGTTCTTGACGTGGACGTTGTTTGGTCAATTCACAACCGTTTGTCGAACACAAGCTATTACGCTGCTTATCAACCAAGCTTTCAATCCGACGACTGTCGCTGCGCGTGCGCTAGCGTTTACGATACAGGCCCAAGTACAGACATTTTCCCAAAATTTTATCGCGGCACTCAATCCACCGATCACGAAGTCTTTCGCTTCAGGAGCCTATGAACAAACGCGTGCCCTTGTTTATATGGGCAGCAAAGCGGCGTTTTTCTTGGCGTGGATAGTCACATTGCCGTTGATTGCGCTTTTGCGCCCTGTGCTCTCGATTTGGATTGGCGACTATCCACCGGAAGCATTGCTCTTCACCAGGCTTGCACTTATCGAAAGCTTGATTGTTTCCGCGAGCTTTCCGCTGATGACGGCTGTAAGGGCAGCCGGTAAAGTTAGGACCTACGAATTGGTCCTGGGTAGCCTACAGGTCCTTATATTCTTGCTGTCATGGTTGCTTGTTAGCACAGGATTCCCTGCATACTCTGTCTATGTCGTCGCAATTTTGATGAACATCTTGATGCTTTTTGTAAGGCTCACTATCGCGTCACGCATGGTAGGACTAAGCGTTTGGGCCTTTTTCGACCGCGCGCTGATGCCTATTTTCAAGGTAGTTACTTCCTCAAGCATCATTGTCATATCGGCGTCTGCCCTCGTTTTCGAAGCGGGGTTCACGACGATATCGCTCGGATCAGTTGTAGGCCTCTTGGCGATCTTGGGCGCTGCGCCAACGCTCATCTATTGTTTTGGCCTTACGAGCGGGGAGAGGGCGCAGTTGAAGATTTTGCTTAGGTCAATCCTGGCCAAAAGAGCCGCCAAATGAAAGTGCTCGTCCTCGGCGGTACCGGTGTCATTGGCACGTCGCTGATCCTTTCGCTTGAGAGGGCCGGAAGCGAAATTTGGGTGACAAGCCGGAAAACGTTGAATGATCGCCAAAATGTAAAATTCTTGAAGGGAGACGCGCAGGACGACCAGTTCTTAAGCAGCCTCTTGTCCACACGCTGGGACGCAATCATTGATTTTATGGCGTACACGACACCAAAATTCCTGCAGAGATTTGAACAGCTCTACAGGGCGACAGATCAGTATGTATTTCTTAGCTCATGTCGGGTATTTGCCGCCAGCCAGACTGATCTAGATGAATGCTCTCCTCGATTACTCGACGTTTGTACAGATCCACACTATCTGACCACCGATGAGTACGGCTTGGCAAAGGCGCGACAGGAGGACTACATTCGCCAATCGTCGAGTACAAATTGGACGATCGTCAGGCCCTACATCACTTTTGGAAAGGGGCGATTTCAGTTGGGCCCGCTGGAAAAAGAAGACTGGCTATACCGCGCCGTCAGAGGGCGAAAAGTTGTATTTTGTAAAGATCTTATGAATCGGACGACGACTTTGACCAACAGCGATACCGTGGCAGGAATGATAGCGTCGTTGGTCGGACGAAGCGAAGCGATTTGCAATGATTTCAACCTGACAAGCGGCATCGGAATACAATGGGCGGACATACTTCAAACGTACTCAGCGGTTCTTCGCGAGACGCTGCGTTGGACAGGTGATGTTGTCTTACAAAACCTTGATGAGTTTTGCCTTCACACAAAGCCTGAACAGGTAAAGTTTGACCGCGCTTACGATAGGCGTTTCTCGACGAACAAGATCGCTCCATTCTTCGATCTGAACACAATTGCAGACCCGCTTGTTGACCTCAGAGCTTCCTTCGAAAAGCAACTGGCAGGCGAAACTAGATTTCGTAGAATAAACTGGAGAGCAGAAGCATTGAGGGATAAGGCAAGTGGAGAATACGTGGACCTAACCGATCTTGAGACGCTTTCATCACTATCTCGATATCTCTTTTTTCGCCACGTTCCTGTTCAAATTATGAGGCAAATGAAAATAGTATGAGCTCATATACGGCGGAAAAGCAGGCGCAGATTGTGATATCTCTGCTGAAGGCACACGGTGTTCGGTACGTGATCGCCTCCCCGGGCGCGACAAACCTGACTTTCGTTGGCAGCATACAGACCGATCCTTTCTTCAAGATCTTCTCAGCCGTTGATGAGCGCTCCGCAGCATACATGGCATGTGGAATGGCCGAACAGCTCGGAGAACCGGTCGCACTAAGCTGCACAGGAGCAACGGCGTCTCGTAACTATATGCCTGGCCTGACGGAGGCATTTTACCGGAAATTGCCAGTTCTCGCGATTACATCGACGCAAATCCATGCGCGAGTTGGCCAAAATGTGGCACAAGTAGTCGATAGATCTTCAATCCCGAATGACGTGGCGAAGGTCAGCGTGCATCTGCCTGTCGTTAAGGACTCTGATGATATTTGGGAATGTGAGATCAAAGTTAACAAAGCAATCCTTGAACTGCGCCGCCATGGCGGTGGTCCGGCACATATCAATTTGCCGACCGTTTATAGCCAAGACTATGAAACAAAAACGCTTCCCGTGTTCAGAAAAATGGATCGATGGACTCCTGGCGACACACTTCCAACGATTGCCGGACGCATTGCAATATTTGTTGGGTCGCACAAGAAATGGACAGCCGACGAAACAGCAGCAGTCGAAAGGTTCTGCGAAACAAACAATGCCGCAGTTTTTTGCGATCACACCAGCTCATACACCGGAAAGTATCGTTTGCCTATGGCCTTGGTCGGCGCTCAGGAAAGGCTGCGAAAAACGAGCATAAAACCTGACATTAGTATCCACATCGGTGAGGTCTCGGGCGATTATTATACCCCTGCCTTAACGGGCTCAGAGGTCTGGCGCGTCAGTCCTGATGGAGAGCTCCGAGATACCTATCGCAAGCTTCGGCATATTTTCGAGATGCCGGAGAAGGCTTTCTTTGAAGGTTACTCGCACAAGGAAAGCAGTCCGATGGAGTACTTTGCCAGCTGCGAAGAAGTGTTGAATAGAGTGCGCTCTAAAGTCCCAGATCTGCCTTTCTCCAATTTATGGCTCGCGTCGAAGTTTGCCTCACAAATCCCCCAGGGTTCTGTGGTTCACTTTAGCATCCTCAACAGTTTGCGGGCGTGGAATTTCTTCGATGTCCCGACCGGAGTATCAGCGGCTTCTAACGTCGGCGGCTTCGGGATTGACGGTTGTCTGTCGTCTCTCATTGGAGCATCAATGGCTGATCGCGAGAGGCTATTCTATCTTGTCACGGGGGACTTGGCCTTCTTCTATGACATGAATGCCTTGGGTAGCCGCCACATTGGACCCAACATCCGAATTCTTCTCGTAAACAATGGTCAGGGAACCGAGTTCACACAATATGGCCACGCAGGTTCAAAGTATAAGCACGATGCTGAAAAATATGTCGCCGCGAGTGGGCACTTCGGAAATCAATCACGAAACTTGGTAAGGGCGTATGCAGAAGCCCTCGGTTTCAGATACTCATCTGCGTCTTCAAAGGAAGAGGCAGCAGAAGCGCTCAAGGCTTTCTTTTCATCAAAGGCATCGGAAAGCCCGCAGATTGTAGAAGCTTTCGTTGATGCAGAAGACGAAAGCAAGGCGCTTCAGACGGTAAAGAATTTGGCAGTGGACGTTCATGGCCAATTCAAAACGGCCGCCAAAGCCGCCTTGGGTGCCAAGAGCATTAAACTTGCCCGAAAAATCATCAGGCACGAGTAACGGCGGTTGCTTTGATGCTGGCGGCTTTCTGCAAGTATTTCACCATTGACGCAGGAACATTCTTCGGAAGCTACAAATTGTGCTTCAGTTTGGTGTAATTGAATTGCAGAGAAATAGAACGAGGTCGGGAGGCCTAATGTCTTATATGGATGTCGACCTGCCAGACCTGGATCTTTGGCTACTGCAAGATTGTCCTGTCAAATGACGACAAGTCTATTTGTAGCAGTCTCCAGTTACCTTCTGCTTGGGATGTTTGCATTGCTTGCGTGGAGTGGTCGCCGTTTGCTGGAATTGGCAGTATTGTGCGTTCCACTTATTTACTGCGGCTACTTTGTGTTGAGTATTCTTGTCTTCTCTTTTGGGGAAGATATGCCATTCGACTATTTTTCGAGAAATATGCTCGATGTCTACGGCTTTGTCCTGACGATGATATGCTTTCACTTCTTTGCGGTTCTGGCGGCTATGCGTTTTGTCGATCTGCTTGATAATCGCAGCTATGTTGCGGTCGACGTCAATTATTTCCGGAAGCTCGATATCGGAATTACCGGATTCCTTTTTTGTATTTCTCCGGCGTTCTTTGTTTTTCTGGCGGTGCCGAATAGCGATCTTTGGGAGCGGCCAGCATTCATTTACATTAGTGCCTCGAACCACTGGATGCGGTTTGCGGATCTCTTGCTATTTCTATCTGCCGTTTTGACGCCTTTTATCAGGCGGAACGGATTTAAGTTTTTGTGCTTGTTCGTAGTTACAACATCATTTCTCGCGGTTGGCAGCCGGTCAGCAATTGTCATGCTTATTGTTTTTGCTGCGGTCGAGATGCTGGTCTTGCGTCGGCACCGCTCTTGGGTACCAATCGCAATAGGCTTGCTGGCATTTTGGCTGCTCGGAGCAATCCTCTATCTTCGTATCGTCAATAGCGGCGGCATTCTCCCGGTCTTCCAAGCCGCCTTTTTTTCAGACTTTTCCGCCGTTTCCCATATGGTGTTGTATGGGACTAACTATATCTTCAATCTCTCATTTGTCCTCAATGGCGAGCTCTTGGAAACGGTCGCAGCGGAAGCAAAATGGTTCTACTACTCGATCATTCCGGTACCATCTGTTTTGTATGATCTCACTGCTGAATTTAACTCCACTCACCGATTTCGGGCGAACATCCCTTACCCAGGTTTTGGATATGCGATCTCCTACATGGGTCCATTTCTTTACATCGGGGCAGTTTTTCTTTCGTCGTTCGGCTTTCTTCTTGCACGAAAATATTTATCGACGAGGCGCGATATATTTGAAGCTATTTTGTGTTTTTCATTCTTTGCATTCCCGTTTCTTATTCAATTGCAGTACAATTTGAGGACCGGAACGCGTCTCATTTACGTTTTCGCTGCAGTGTATTTCATCGTAGCTATCTTGAGACGTATCAGGTTGAGACAACTGGCATGAGAGTGCTGCTAGTTGCAAAGTCGTTGGAAAAAGGTGGCGCCGCCACAGGTGCTCGGAATCTAATGCGCGCACTTAGTTCAGCTGGCATAGAAGTAGTTGCCTTAGATGCGTACCGAACGCAGGCCTACCGCCCAATTAGATTGCTACGCCTCATAGAACGTATTTGTGAGCGATCTTTTTTTGGGACAGATGTTCATTGTCTCCGCATCGGCCCACCGGTCTTCAGTCTTCTTCAGCTTGAGAAGCAATACCAGCCAGACCTCATTCAGCTTTGCGATGTTTCTGGCAATACAATAGGCTTTGAAGATCTAAATGCTGTGAGCTGCCCAGTCGTCCATCGTATGAGTGATTTTTGGCCGTATCATGGAGCAAAGCACTATGGTCTCAACATGGAGGCCAGCAGCAATTTTGCGAACTATCTAATGCGCAAAACACTTTACGATGGCAAAGCAAAGCCTGACTTACTGGTAGCGCCATCGCAGTGGTTATGTGAACGAAGTCGTGTCGACCGCATAAAGGTAATTAGAAATGCTGTCGATATCGCAGCAGAAGAAGAAACCCGACGCTTTGAGAAAGACAAAGTCCGCTTCGGTTTCATCGCTAATCCTGTAAATGATCCACGAAAGAATCTTGCATCACTTCCTTCAGCCTTGGCAGCTATCGGAGCGCGCTTTTCCGAGGTTGAACTTCACATTTATGGTAAAGGAAGCAATGACATACCAAGGTTCCCGTCTGGGATCATCGTCCACACTCACCCACCCTTCGCTCAGAAAGATCTGCGTCAAGTCTATCGCTCCTTTGATATTCTGTTGTGCCCCTCCAAGCTGGACAATTCACCGAATACTCTGACCGAAGCATTGGCGAATGGGGTGCCGGTCATTGCACAGTCAGAGACGGGGATGGATAGCTACGTTGAAGATGAATTCGGAGCGCTCATTGATTTTGATGGTAAAGCAGAAACAGAAATTGCAGATGCGACTGTGCGCATCATGTCGAACTACTGCGAAGCTTCACGGGCGGCAGTTTCATTTTGTGTAAGGGAGCTTTCTCCGCAGGTGATCGGGATGAAGTACCTTGAGCTCTACAAGGAGATCGTTGGCGCTAGCAGGTCACATGAAGAAAACCTTGAGATGTTGCAGAGCTAAAGGGGAAAAGCACGAAGCATATAGTAGGCTTGTCGACTTTGAATTGACTCCAGCTGCTGACATAGGAAACCGGTGTTCTACAAAGTGACAGGGCAAGATGATGAAAATAGCAATACTCACTCAGCCGCTAGGCCATAACTACGGTGGAATAATGCAAGCTTGGGCATTGCAAACTGTGCTGAGAGAGAAGGGACACATCGTCGAAACAATAGACCGTCGCGCCGCGCGTCGCGGTGCTCTGATGTCACTATTGCGTCTTGGACTTCGCCTTGGGAGAAAATTCCTACGTGGGTCAAAGCAACCAGTTTTTCTGGAAAAGCATATCGAGATCGTCTCAACCAACACCCGAGAATTTATCGACACGAAGCTTAATATCTCTCCAGCCATTTATGACGACAAAAGCCTCATGAGCTATTTCTTTGCCGGTGGCTTTGAAGCAGTGGTTGTCGGAAGCGACCAGGTTTGGCGACCTGCTTATTCTCCGAACATATATAACTTCTTTCTAGACTTTTTGGAGAAGAGTGACGCGAAAACCACCAAAAGGATTGCATATGCTGCGTCCTTTGGAGTCGACAAATGGGAATTTACGCCTGAGCAAACAAAGCGATGCCAAGGTCTGGCAAAACGGATTGACGCAATTAGTGTGCGGGAAGCGTCAGGGATTGAATTATGCAGTGAACATCTTGATGTCGCGGCAAGCAAGGTCCTTGATCCGACACTGCTGCTTACCAGAGAATACTACGAGGATTTGTGCGCAAAGACAGAAAGTTTGCAATCTTCTGAATACATATACGCCTATTTACTCAACAAGAATTCTCACAAGTTGGGCATGGTGCAGCAGGTTGCAGATTATTTTCAATTGAAGGCCATTAACTTCAGGGGAAAGGCCGAAAGCACGGCTTCCCAAACTGGTGGCAGTGAAAGCGATCCCCTCCCTCCGGTCGAACAATGGCTCAATGGCTTTCGACAAGCACGCTTTGTTGTGACAGACTCATATCACGGCGCAATCTTTGCCACTATTTTTCAGAAACCATTTTTGGTTCTAGACAACCCTGGTCGCGGATCTTCGCGCTTTGAAAGCCTCCTTGCCGAACTCAATATGTCCGAGCGGTTTGTGAAAGTTTCAGATGCCAATTTTGACATCGAGGGTCTTGATCGACGACCGATCTCCGCTGCAGACCTAGAAGAATTGCGAAGCAAATCGCTAGCGTTTCTTAATGAAAACCTCTGAATCGTTTGGGATCTTCTGAATGACTGAACTTACCTCAGCCAAAAAATCGCCGGTTTCAGTCATCATTCCAACTTGCGATAGGCCTCACTCGATGCTTCTCGAAGCGGTTCACTCTGTGCTAGGTCAGTCTTGCCCACCGACTGAAGTGATTATTGTCGACAATGGAACGGTCGCTGCAGACGTCGAAGGTTTACCTAAAGAGGTTTTGTATTTCCGCATTGCTCCTCGTGTAGGTGCATCCATCGCCCGAAATTTTGGTGCCGCCTTTTCAAAAGGGCGGTTTATCGCCTTCTTGGACGATGACGACGTTTGGTCCAGTAATTTCATTTCGGATTGTCTGGAGCGACTTGCTCAAGAGAATGCCAAATGTGTCTATTCGAGTATCTTTCAGATGGGACCAGAAACACCGATATGTCTTGCCCAGCCATCATCAGAAAACTTTACGGTTAAGGGGCTGTTACGCAGGAATGTCGGTGCGAGCGGCCAAAACTTTGTCATTTGTAAAGATCTATTCTGGACTGTTGGGGGTTTTGACAAAGACCTAGTCGTCTCAGAAGACAGAGATTTGGGCATTAGGGTCATTCTTTCCGGTGCAAAGATTCGCTTTTCTACAAAAGCTAAGGTCTTCATGCGTCCATCTGACGGGCGCGAACGCTTGACCAGCCATCACCCCAGACGGTTTGCGCTACTTTGGAAATACAAATCGTATCTTGGTTTGAAGGACGTTCTTATTCTGTCTGTAGTTTTTTCGGCATCACAAATCAAAAGGCAGTTGGCGAAAGTGGTTCTCCGCTACCCCTTCGGAGCCACGAAGTTTTAAAGCTCGTGTCCATGGGCAAATGCGCTGCACTTCAATATGGAGTGTTCTACCAGAGCACCGCTGAAAGAAAAATTCTTCGATGAATAATCCACTCACAATCTCAGTTGTTACTGCGGTTTTCAATCGTGCCTTAACTATCGAAGACACACTGAATTCAGTCGGGTCGCAGGACTATAGTCACGTTGAACACCTGGTGCAGGATGGCGGATCTTCGGATGGTACGCTTGATATCATTTCAGAGGTATCTGGTTTACGGACCCACCTAGTGAGCGAGCCCGACAATGGAATTTACGATGCCATCAATAGAGGGCTGAAGCGCGCAACAGGTGATATCGTCGGGCTGTTACATTCGGATGATACTTTCGCTCGAAGGGATGTGCTTTCTCACGTTGCAGCAGCATTTTCTGACCCAATGGTTGATTGTGTGTATGGCGATCTCCAGTACGTTTCAGAGAATGATCCGACGCGCGTCGTTCGACACTGGAAGGCGGGCTTCTATGATCGAAACAACATCCGCTCTGGCTGGATGCCGCCTCACCCAACCTTCTATATTCGTCGATCTCTGCTGGAGAAATTTGGCAGCTATGACACATCGTTTCAGATCGCAGCAGATTATGATGCGATGCTGAGGTGGTTATGGATTCACAACCTGAAGCCAGCCTACATTCCGATTGTGATGGTTAGGATGCGGACTGGCGGTGAGAGCAATAGGTCTCTTGGTCGTATCATTAAAAAGAGCAGGGAAGATTACTTCGCCTTGAGGCGAAACGGTGTCGGGGGTATCCCCGCGTTGGCACTCAAGAACCTGAGAAAAATTGAACAGTTCAAATTGCGAAAGCCCCCAACCGAATGACAAAAACAGCTCTCATCACCGGCATCACTGGCCAGGACGGCTCTTACCTCGCCGAGTTTTTGTTGAACAAGGGATACGTGGTGCACGGTGTCAAACGCCGCGCATCATCTTTTAACACCCAACGGATTGATCATATTTATCAAGATCCACACGCCGCCAATCCGCAACTGCATCTCCATTACGGCGATCTGACCGACACCTCCAACCTCACCCGGATCATTCAAGAAACCCAGCCCGACGAAGTCTACAACCTCGGTGCGCAGAGCCATGTCGCGGTCAGCTTTGAGAGTCCCGAGTATACCGCCGACGTTGATGCCATGGGCACCCTGCGCCTGCTCGAGGCGATCCGCTTTCTGGGGCTGGAGAAGACAACCCGATTTTATCAGGCCTCGACCTCGGAACTTTACGGATTGGTGCAGGAGACCCCGCAGCGCGAGACCACGCCCTTCTATCCGCGCTCGCCCTATGCGGTGGCCAAGCTCTATTCCTACTGGATCACGGTCAACTATCGCGAGGCCTACGGGATGTATGCCTGCAACGGCATCCTCTTTAATCACGAGAGCCCGCGCCGTGGCGAGACCTTTGTGACCCGCAAGATCACCCGTGGTCTGGCCAATATCGCGCAAGGGCTCGAAGATTGCCTTTACATGGGCAACATCGATGCGCTGCGCGACTGGGGCCATGCCAAGGATTATGTACGCATGCAGTGGATGATGCTGCAACAGGATGCTGCTGAGGATTTCGTGATCGCCACGGGACAGCAGTTCTCGGTGCGAGATTTCATCACATGGTCTGCCGCTGAACTGGGGATCACACTGGAGTTCACGGGGAGCGGCGCGGACGAGATCGCCACCGTCGCTGCAATCACCGGCGACAAGGCGCCTGCGCTCAAGGTTGGCGACGTCATAGTCCGCATCGACCCCCGCTATTTTCGCCCTGCCGAGGTGGAGACCCTGCTGGGTGATCCGAGCAAGGCCAAGGAGCGTCTTGGATGGGAACCGGAGATTACTGCCCGCGAGATGTGCGCCGAGATGGTCGCCGAAGACCTGCGCGTGGCCGAACGCCATGCACTGCTGAAGGCACATGGGCACGATATTCCGGTCTCGGTCGAGAACGGGTGAGCGCGATGAAGGTCTATGTGGCAGGTCATCGGGGTATGGTCGGCGGCGCAATCCTGCGCCAGTTGCAGGCACGTGACGGCATCGAGATCATCGCGCGCAGCCATGCAGACCTGGACCTCACTGATCAGGCTGCCGTCCGCACCTTCATGCAAGCAGAACGCCCTGATGTGGTGATCCTCGCCGCGGCCCGCGTGGGCGGGATCCTTGCTAACAACAACTATCCGGCTGATTTCATCTACGACAACCTGATGATCGAGGCGAATGTCATCCATCAGGCCTTTGCAGCCGGCGTCACACGCCTCCTGCAACTTGGATCATCTTGCATCTATCCGCGAGCTGTCCCGCAGCCCATGCGCGAGGATGCGCTGTTGACCGGTGTGCTGGAACCCACCAACGAACCCTACGCCATCGCCAAAATCACTGGCATCAAGCTTTGCGAAAGCTACAACCGGCAGCACGGGGTCGACTATCGCAGCGTGATGCCGACGAACCTCTACGGACCCGGCGACAATTTCCACCCTGAAAACAGCCACGTCCTGCCTGCCCTGATCCGCCGCTTCCATGAAGCCGCACGAGACGAGCTTGGCGAAGTCGTGATCTGGGGCACCGGCACGCCACGCCGAGAGTTCCTGCATGTGGACGATATGGCCGCCGCCTCGCTCTTTGTGATGGACCTGCCCAAGGAAGTCTACGACGCCAACACCGACCCCATGCTAAGCCACATTAACGTGGGCACCGGCACGGATATCTCTATCCTTGAACTTGCTCAACAGGTTGCAGAAATCACGGGATTTGAAGGGCGCATCACGACTGACCCCGACAAACCCGACGGCACACCGCGCAAGCTGATGGATGTCTCACGCCTGAAGGCGATGGGATGGGAGGCAACGATCAGTCTCGATGAGGGCCTACGCTCCACCTATACGTGGTTTCTGGATAACCAAACTGACCTGCGCTGCTGAAGGATTGGACCTATGACGCAAGACATTCATCCGGTTCTTCTCTGTGGTGGCTCTGGAACCCGCCTCTGGCCACTCTCGCGCAAGTCCTACCCCAAGCAATTCGTCAAACTGACAGGCGACGAGAGCCTCTATCAGGCCTCTGCCCGCCGTTTGTCAGGGGCTGGTTTCGCGGCCCCCATGATAGTGACAGCCTCGGATTTCCGTTTCATCGTAATCGAGCAGCTTGCGGCACTCGACATGGCGCCCGCCGATATCCTGATTGAACCAGCGGCCAAGAACACTGCTGCAGCGATCTGTGCAGCTGCAATCGCACTTGAGGCGCGCGCGCCCGGTTCTCTCATGCTGGTCGCCCCATCTGATCATGTGATCCCTGACGGCGCTCGCTTCCGCGCGGCGGTGCACGCCGCAACCTCTGCTGCGCGAGATGGACAACTCGTGACCTTTGGCATTCGCCCTGACCGCGCCGAGACGGGCTATGGTTGGCTCGAGCTATCGCAGGCGACAGACGACTTCGCTTCAATTGCGCAGCCGCTCAAGAGCTTTGTCGAAAAACCGGACCCTGCCAAGGCCGAGGCTTTGCTTGCAGGAGGCATGCACCTGTGGAATGCAGGGATCTTCCTCTTCACCACAACCACCATTCTCGACGCATTCGCCCAACATGCGCCCGAGGTGCTTGAGGCCACGCAAGCCGCCTTCGCCGCTGCCGAGCGCGACCTCGCCTTTATACGGCTGGGGCCCGAGGCGTGGGAAACACTGCCCGATATCTCGATCGACTACGCGGTGATGGAACGGGCCAGCAACCTCAGCGTCGTCCCCTACGCTGGCGCATGGTCCGATCTTGGCGACTGGCAGGCCGTCTGGCGCGAGGCAGAAGCGGATCACAGCGGCACGGTCACGTCCGGCCCTTCGACCGCGCTCGACTGCGCCGGAACACTGTTGCAAGCAACAGACGATGCGCAAGAGCTTGTCGGGATAGGCCTGCAAGATATCATCGCGGTCGCAATGCCCGACGCAGTGCTGGTCGCCCGTAAAGACCGCGCGCAAGAGGTCAAAGAGGCTGTCGCCACCCTCAAACGCAAATCCGTGGCACAGGCCGAAACCCTTCCCCGTGATTACCGCCCTTGGGGTTGGTTCGAAAGTCTCGTTGTTGGCCCACGGTTTCAGGTAAAGCGCATCACAGTCAATCCCGGCGCAGCCCTGTCGCTACAAAGTCATCACCACCGCTCTGAGCACTGGATCGTCGTGGAAGGCACCGCCAAGGTTACCGTTGACGAAAACGTGCAGCTCATTGGTGAAAACGCATCCGTCTACATTCCCCTTGGAGCGATCCATCGCCTGGAGAACCCCGGCAAAGTACCACTGACTTTGATCGAAGTGCAGACCGGAACTTATCTCGGTGAAGACGACATTATTCGCTATGAGGACATTTATGCGCGCGGTCGTGACAGCTAGGTGAAGTCTACACAGACCAGCGAGTGCAGCGGACTTGGCAAACAAGGTGCGGCGAATAGTCTGTCAGGGTCTCCCCAGCCGGATTCTCGAATTCCGACCATTCATGGAACGCAATGTTCTTTTGTGTCCCTGTGGGCCATCCTACGAACACTGTTCTGCCCGGTGGTAGATAAACTCTCTGCGATACATCGACGGGCTCTGCAAAGAAGTGACACTGGGGCGTCGGACCTGCCGCAAGTTCACCAAATGATAAAGTCAGCAATCGAAATCTGTTGATCAGATCATTTAGGTAGCGAGGTTTCTAATCCACTTACAATGACCATGCTTCTCGTTTTCGTCCCGACACCACTGATAGTCGGACTTTGATGTGGAAAAAGAGCTCTGTAGAGCTTATCAGCGTGATTGCATTTTGCTTGCTGTTTGCGTCGTTATAAAAACTGGCAGGTTCTTATGGAAAAGTATCGGAGAAGAGCGAAGCCGACGGACGCACTATGGCTAGTGCCCTTTCAAGTCCTGATCTGACAGGTTGTAATCCGTTCTCCATCACTCGCGCGGCAAGCAAAGGACCAAGCCATGCCCGAAGTCACCACCCATCAGGCCGAAGAAGACGCCCGCAACGAAGAGATCCTGATCTACGTAGACGGCAGGATCGTGCCAAAGGCGGAGGCCACCGTCAGCGTTTATGACAGCGGCTTTATGCTGGGCGATGGCGTCTGGGAAGGTCTGCGGCTCTACGATGGCAAATGGGCCTTTGTGGATGAACATATCGACCGGCTCTTTGAAGCAGCCAAAGCAATTGATCTCGATATCGGCATGGACCGCGCCGGTGTCATGCAGGCGCTTGAGGACACACGCAGCGCCAACAACATGACCACAGACGCCCACGCACGGCTGATGGTGACGCGCGGGACCAAGGTGCGGCCCTTCCAGCACCCCGGCCTGTCGCAATCGGGCCCGACTTTCGTGATCATCATGGAGCATTCCAAACCCAAGATCCCGCGCCCGATCACTCTGGCCACTGTTCCGCATCAGCGCGGCCTGCCAATGACGCAAGACCCCAAACTGAACAGCCATTCGAAACTCAACTGCATTCTTGCCTGCATCGCCGCCGGGAAGGCGGGCGCGGACGAGGCGCTGATGCTTGATGTGCATGGCTTTGTGAACACAACGAACGCCTGCAACTTCTTCATTGTGAAAAAAGGTGCCGTCTGGACCAGCACTGGCGACTACTGCATGAACGGAATCACCCGCCAGAAGGTCATCGACCTTTGCCGCGCCAATGATATCCCCGTGCACGAGCGCAACTACTCACTGGTGGATACCTATGCGGCAGACGAGGCCTTCCTGACCGGCACGTTCGGTGCACAAACACCGGTCAGTCACATCGACGGCCGGCAGATCGGGACGGGCAAGCTGGGTCCTGTGACCGCACGACTGCGCGACCTTTACAAAGATCTGGTGGCAAATTCATGAGACGGGCCTGTCTGCACAGCTGGTGTACAGCCTGTGTACAGGCTGTGTACATGTGGTGCACAGGGTGTGCGACATGAAAATCGCCATGTGGTCAGGGCCGCGGAACCTTTCGACCGCGATGATGTATGCCTTTGGAAACCGCGCCGATTTTGCGGTTTGGGACGAACCCTTCTATGCGCCTTTTCTGGCTGCAACCGGCCTTCATCACCCGATGCGAGAGGCGATCCTCAGCGCACATGAAACCGACCCGCATGCTGTTGCGGCAAGATGCAGCGGACCTGTGCCTGATGGCAAAAAACACTTTTATATGAAGCACATGCCGCATCACATGATCGCGAGCTTCCCGCTCGATTGGGCAAAGGACTGCATCAATATTCACCTGATCCGTCACCCCGCACGGGTGATCGCCAGCTACGGGGCGAAACGCGAAGAGATGACGCTGGCGGATATCGGCTACCCCCAGCAAACCGCACTTTATGACAGGATCGGCGGCCTCGTGATCGACAGCGCAGATATCCGCGCCGATCCCGAAAAGATGCTCAAAAAGCTTTGCAAAAACATAGGCTTAGATTTTGATCCCGCCATGCTGCACTGGCCCGCAGGCCCGCGCAAAGACGACGGTATCTGGGCTGCGCATTGGTACGGCGCAGTGCATGAAAGCACCGGTTTCGCAGGGGCCGAAGGCCCTTTGCCTGAACTTGCCGAAACCCAGGAAAAAATGCTGCACCTCGCGATGCCGCACTATGAGAAACTTGCAGCCGAGAAACTCTAAGCCACTGTTATTATTGGCCTATAAATATCCCGGGGGATCGCCGCAGGCGATGGGGGCAGCGCCCCCTCACCCCTTGCGGTTACGTGCCGCCAGCAGTTTCAACCGCAGTGCATTCAACTGGATGAAACCTTGTGCATCCGACTGGTCGTAGGCACCCATATCTTCTTCAAAGGTCACATGGGCCTCGGAATAAAGCGAATGATCCGACCAACGGGCGACGGTATTTACTGAGCCTTTATAAAGCTTTACGCGGACCGTGCCCGAGACATGCTCCTGGGATTTATCAATCAGCGCCTGCAACATCTCGCGCTCAGGCGAGAACCAGAAGCCATTGTAGATCAGCTCGGCATAGCGCGGCATGATGCTGTCTTTCAGGTGACCCGCACCGGAATCCAGCGTGATCTGCTCGATCCCGCGATGGGCTTCCAGCAGGATCGTCCCGCCTGGCGTCTCGTAGATGCCGCGGGACTTCATGCCAACAAAACGGTTCTCGACCAAATCGAGACGGCCAACACCGTGTTTGCCGCCCAACTCGTTCAGTTTTGTCAGGATCGTCGCAGGGGACATCCGCTCACCGTTGATGGCAACGGCATCGCCACGCTCGAATTCAATTTCGACCATTTCGGCCTGATCGGGCGCATCCTCGGGTGCGACCGTGCGCTGATAGACATAGTCCGGTGCTTCCTGCGCGGGATCTTCCAGGACTTTGCCCTCAGAAGACGTGTGCAACAGGTTGGCATCGACACTGAACGGCGCTTCGCCACGCTTGTCCTTGGCAATGGGGATCTGATGTTTCTCAGCAAAATCAATGAGTTTGGTCCGGCTCGAAAGATCCCATTCGCGCCACGGGGCGACCACTTTGATCTCGGGGTTCAACGCATAGGCGGCCAGTTCGAACCTTACCTGATCGTTGCCCTTGCCAGTGGCGCCATGTGACACCGCATCCGCGCCTTCTGCGGCGGCGATCTCGACCAGACGCTTCGAGATCAGCGGACGGGCGATCGACGTGCCCAACAGATAGAGCCCTTCATAAAGCGCATTGGCGCGGAACATCGGGAAGACGAAATCACGCACGAATTCTTCGCGCAAATCCTCGATGTAGACTGCGCTGGCACCCATCATTTCGGCCTTTTTGCGGGCAGGCTCCAATTCCTCGCCCTGACCCAGATCGGCAGTAAAGGTGACAACCTCACAGCCGTATTCCGTTTGCAGCCACTTGAGAATGATCGAGGTATCAAGGCCACCTGAATAGGCCAGAACAACTTTCTTCGGAGCAGTCATGCGCGTTGTGCCTTTGCGTCAATAGGGTTGCGATGGCGCGATAGCGGGTTTTGGCAAAAGGGGCAAGGAGTGGCCTGTTGACCGGATCGCTGTGACATGCATCTTGATCACGAATTGCAAATCAGGGAACTGCCATGGCCTTTCAGATCATCCGCCACGCCTTCCGCATGGTCTTTGGCAACCTGCGCGAGGCCCTCAAGGTTTCGGTGGGCCCATATCTGATCCTGTCGGTCATCGTCGTGCTGGCTGTGGGCATGATCAGCGAAACCGGTGGCATGTTCGATAACGGAACGCCGATGGGTGGAGCAGAACCCATGCAGCCGACCGCGGCCCTGATCATTCTTGCGCTGATCCCGGTCGTGCTTTTCACCGTTGCCTGGGTTGCCGTCGCCTGGCATCGCTTCATTCTGCTTGAGGAATACCCCGGGCTTCTGCCGCAATTGGCTGGTCGTCCGATCTGGGCCTATGTGGGTCGTTCCATACTCTATGGTTTTATTATCGCGCTTGCCTCGCTGCCACTCATCTTCCTGACGATGGGTCTGGCAATGCCGCTCATGATGGCGGGGAGCGGGGTCGCCGCAGTCTTCGTCTCCGTTCTGATCACGGGGTTCATGACCTATGTCTGGTTGCGGATTGCGATTGCCTTGCCTTCCATTGCCATAGGACAACCGATTTCGATGGGCGATTCATGGCACGCGACCAAAGGGATGTCTGGCACCATTTTTGGCGTGGCCTTCCTCTTGATGGGCATCAACGGCGTTGCGACAGTGCTGATCGCAGAGATTTCGGCGGTCCTGCCACTGGTTGGCTTTGTTCTGGACATCGCTGTGCGATGGACGGTGCTGATGCTCGGCGTCAGCATCCTGACGACCTTGTATGGCCACCTGATTGAAGGCCGCGACCTGCCGATCTAGGCCCCCATCATTGTTGGCCAATAAATATCCCGAGGGAATCGCCGCAGGCGATGGGGGCAGAGCCCCCTATAGCCCCGCAACCCATGCTACAAAGTCTGCATCGCCGTCATTATAAAGTTCAGACACCGCAACCTCTGGCGCCATCCAGAGGGGGATATGCCCCGGTTCTGTCGCGGGGCCGTGCGGACGGACGGGACGTGCCAGGTAGATATGGCAAAGCTTCTCGGCCCACATGTCGTATTCGGGCATGTATGCAAAGCGGCGGAATGTGCCCAGTTTGCGCGGCGCCGCGATGCGCCAACCTGTTTCCTCAAAGACTTCGCGGTGCAGTGCATTCAGGGGGTGTTCACCCGGATCGATGCCGCCTCCTGGCAATTGTATTTCGTGGTGCGGGTCGCCTTGATAGGTCAGCAGCAGCTTTCCACCCAGCGGCAGGATCGCATAGACACCGGGACGTGCCTTGTATCGTTGCCCCGGTTTTGGCGTATCGCCATACCGTCTGATCATAGCTTGCCCCCTTGGACGCGCGGTTGCTCCGCCTATATAGGCGCGGTATGCCACCCCGAAACGTGTTAGGAAAGACTATGACCACAGGCAACCAAATCGCCTGGGACGATACCGTCCTGCCATTCCAGCTTGACGCCTCCGATATTCGCGGACGTGTGGCGCGTCTTGATGGCGTGCTGGAGCAGGTTCTCAAACAGCACGACTATCCGCCGCTGATAGAAGGACTGGTGGCAGAGATGGCATTGCTGACGGCCTTGATCGGACAATCCATCAAGCTGCGCTGGAAGCTGTCGTTGCAGGTGCGGGGGTCAGGCCCTGCCCGTCTGATCGCCACCGACTACTACGGCCCCACCGAAGATGGTGAGCCTGCGCGCATCCGTGCCTACGCGTCTTATGATGCAGAGCGTCTGGACGAGAACGCTGATCCATTCAGCCAGATCGGTCAGGGGTATTTCGCGATCCTAATCGACCAGGGTCAGGGCATGACGCCGTATCAGGGGATCACACCGATTGCTGGCGGATCGCTTTCGGCCTGTGCCCAGACCTATTTCGCTCAGTCAGAGCAGTTGCCGACGCGATTTGAGCTGACCTACGGGCTTTCGCAGCTTGCAGGAGAAGGGACGCATTGGCGCGCTGGCGGCATCATGCTCCAACATATGCCCAAAGCCTCACCTGAAATGAAAGGTGAAGGCGGATCCGGCGAGGATGGCCTGTTGGAGGCGACCGACATTCTTGATGAGGATGAGGGTGAAAACTGGAACCGTGCAAACGTCTTGCTCGATACCGTGGATGCGCTTGAACTGATCGGCCCGTCCGTTGCTCCGACTGAGTTGCTCGTGCGTCTGTTCCACGAAGAAAAGCCGCGCGTTTTTGATCCGCAACCGGTGAAGTTCGGGTGTAGCTGTTCGGCCGACAAGGTCCGCCAGTCTCTGTCGATCTATTCGGCCAAGGATATCAGCACGATGATCACCGATGCAGGCACCGTGACGGCAGACTGCCAGTTCTGCGGGGCTCATTATGTCTTCGACCCCGATACGCTGGGGTTTGAAGCGAATGATGAAAGTGCCTGATCTGCGTCAAAGGTTGGAGGATGCATTGTCCCTCAAGGGCGATGTGTCCTCTGACTTTGACCTCAATCCCGATGTGACTGCGCCCCAGCGGCGTCTGACGCCTGCGGGTGTTCTGATCGGGATTTCTGCCAAAACCGAGACGGTTTTGCTGACGAAACGCTCGGCGCGCCTCAAGCATCACCCCGGCCAGATCGCCTTTCCTGGTGGGCGTCAGGATCCGACGGATGCCACGCCTGTTGATGCAGCTTTGCGTGAAGCGCAGGAAGAAATCGGTCTTCCCCCAGCTATTGTCGATGTGCTTGGCACATTGCCTCACCATCAGACAGTGACCAACTATCACGTCACGCCTGTTGTGGGTCTGATCAATGCAGATTTCGATCATATTGCCGAAGCGGGCGAAGTGAGCGAAATTTTCGAGGTACCCCTGTCCCATCTCCTCGATCTGAACAACTACCGCGTCGAGGGTCGCCACTGGCAGGGACGCAAGCGCTATTACTACACGGTTCCCTTTGGCCCCTATTACATCTGGGGTGCGACAGGTCGGATGCTGCGCGGTCTGGCGGAGCGTGTGGCATGACACGGATCACAGGTGACTGGCTGACATCCGCCCCCGCCCAGCGCGTCTGTCAGCTGCTGACTGACGCAGGGCATCAGGCGTGGTTTGTCGGTGGTTGCGTCCGCAATGATCTGATCGGCGCGCCTGTAAGTGATCTGGACCTGACCACCGACGCCCACCCCGAGACCGTGATGTCACTGGCAGAGGCCGCAGGGATCAAAGCCGTCCCCACCGGTATTGATCACGGAACAGTAACGCTCGTCGCTGACGATGTGCCCTTCGAGGTCACGACCTTCCGCCGCGATGTAGCGACTGACGGTCGTCATGCAACGGTCGTCTTCGCGGACAACATGACGGACGACGCTCGCCGTCGTGATTTTACGATGAACGCTCTCTATGCGGCAGCTGATGGCACTGTGTCCGATCCGTTAGGCGGCTTGCCCGATCTTGCGGCCCGCCGCGTCCGCTTCATCGAAGACCCCGAGCGGCGCATTCAGGAAGACTATCTTCGGATACTACGTTTCTTCCGGTTTCATGCCTGGTACGGTGACGCTGATGCTGGGATTGATCAGGACGGTCTCGCGGCCTGTGCTGCAAATATTGAAGGTCTGTCCGCACTCTCGGCGGAACGGGTGACGGCGGAATTGCTGAAGTTATTGGCCGCACCAGAACCAGCCCCCGCGGTGGCCAGCATGGCCTCGACAGGGGCATTGGCGCAGATCTTGCCAGGTGCCGAGGCCGGAACCTTGGCCGTTTTAGCACACCTCGAAAAACTGGCAGAGGTTCCCCCCGCCCCGCTGCGCCGGCTTGCGGTGATTGGCGGTCAGCGTGATGGGTTGCGCCTGTCAAAATCAGACGAGCGACATCTGGCGCATGTCACCGATGACGCAGGGTTGGCCGAACTCGCCTATCGCCACGGGTTTGATGCGGCCCGCGATGCCGCGTTGATCCGGGCGGCTTCCCTTGGGCAGCCATTGCCGCCAGGACAACTTTCAGAGCTTGAAAGCGCAGCAAAACAGGTCTTCCCTCTGCGCGCTGCCGATCTGATGCCTGCCTTGGAGGGTGCTGCACTGGGTGCGGCACTGAAAGAGGCCGAGGCGCGCTGGATCGCATCGGGTTTCACACTGACAAAGGCAGAGCTTCTTGGCTGATTACCTTCCACTGATCGGTTTCGTCTTCTTCGGCCTTTTCTCGCCCGGGCCGAATGTCATTCTGATTACCGCATCGGGTGCGCGGTTCGGCTTCAAGCTCACGGTTCCTCATATTTTTGGTGTGGCGCTGGGTGTTGGCGTTATTGCTTTCGTCACAGGGATCGGCATCGGGGCGCTGCTGACGGCTCTGCCTGCCTTGACCCTCGTTCTCAAGATCATTGCGAGCCTCTGGATTCTCTGGATGGCGTATAACCTTTGGAATGCCGACCCCACAAAAAAGACAAGTCGTGACCGCCCGTTTACGTTTATCGAGGCGGTGCTTTTCCAGTGGGTCAACCCCAAGGTCTGGGCTGTGGCGCTCAGTGCGACAGCCTATGTCGCCATGCTCACACCACTTGATCAGGCCACGGCACTGGCGTTGACCTTTTCAGGGATCAACCTCGGCGTCTGCACGTTTTGGGCGACGGCCGGCAGCCTGCTTTCGTATCTGCTGACCAACCCGACCGCCTGGCGTGTGTTCATGCGCACAATGGCTGTGGCGCTGGCCGGATTCTCTTTGCTTCTTTTTCTGTAACCGGCTTGGTATAGCGGGTCTCTGATTATTTGAGACCTACCCCATGTTTGGCTATTTCGAACGCCTTGTAGACCCTTACGGCCCCTATGCCGAGAACGACACGCCGCCCAAGCGACTGTTTCCGTTCCTGCTGAATTATGCCCAGCCGTTCAAAAAGGTGTTCTGGGTCACCGGCACGTTGTCTGTGATCATTGCGATCGTAGAGATCTGGCTGCTCGCCTATCTGGGAAGGCTCGTCGATATTCTCGGGAGCGGCACCCCAGCGGAAGTCTGGGCGCGTAGCGGGGTCGAATTGATCCTTGTTGCCGTGCTGATCCTGACGATCCGGCCTTTGGTCCATGTTGTGCAGATCATGCTGCTCAACAACACGATCCTGCCGAACTTTGGCACATTGGTCCGCTGGCGGGCGCATCGGCATGTGTTGCGGCAGTCAGTCGGCTGGTTTGAGGATGATTTTGCAGGTCGGATTGCAAACCGGATCATGCAAACCCCGCCAGCGGCAGGTGCTGTGGTGTTCCAGCTTTTCGACGCGATCACTTTTGCCATCGCCTATGTCGTCGCCTCTATTTTTCTTCTGGCGCAGACCGATCCGGCCCTTGTGATCCCTTTGTTGTTCTGGCTGGTCCCGTATCTTTTTCTGGTGCGCTGGGTGCTTTACCGCGTGACGCCAGCCTCCGAGGCTGCGTCCAACGCCCGCAGCGCTGTGACCGGGCGCGTTGTGGACAGCTACACAAACATCCACGCCGTCAAGATGTTCGCCCATCACGACCGTGAAGTGGACTATGCCAAGGAAGCCATTGAAGAGGCACGCCGCACCTTCCAATACGAAATGCGCCTCTACACCACGATGGATGCGGGACTCATGATCCTCAATGGTGTGTTGGTCGTTGGTGTCGTTGGTTGGGCGATCTGGATCTGGATGCAAGGGGCTGCCTCAATCGGTATGGTTGCCGTTGCCACGTCTTTGGCGCTGCGCCTCAATGCCATGTCCGGCTGGATCATGTGGGCCTTGTCGGACTTCTTCCGCGAATTGGGTGTTGTCAAAGAAGGCATGTTGACCATCGCGCAACCGGTGGAGCTGGTGGACGCGCCTGATGCGACGCCGCTGCAAGTGACCGCAGGCGGGGTCGTGTTGCGGAATCTGTCGCACCACTATGGCAAGCAGACAGGTGGTCTTGATCAGATCGACCTGACGATTGCGCCCGGAGAAAAGGTAGGTCTGGTCGGGCAGTCCGGCGCTGGCAAATCCACTTTGGTCAAACTGCTCTTGCGGTTCTATGACGCTGAAAAGGGACAAATCCTGATTGATGGTCAGGATATCGCCAAGGCGACCCAAGACAGCTTGCGCAGTGCCATTGGGATGGTCCAGCAGGATAGCGCCCTTTTGCACCGCTCGGTCCGCGAAAACATTCTGTACGGCAATCCTGCGGCGACTGAAGCGGAAATGATCGAGGCCGCCCAGAAGGCCGAAGCGCATGATTTTATCTTGGGGCTTGAGGACAACGAAGGTCGGAAGGGGTATGACGCCAAGGTCGGCGAACGTGGGGTGAAGCTTTCAGGTGGCCAACGTCAGCGGATCAGTCTTGCGCGGGTGATCCTGAAAGATGCGCCCCTGCTCGTCTTGGACGAAGCCACAAGCGCCCTAGATAGTGAGGTCGAAGCCGCCATCCAGGAAACGCTCTACCGGATGATGGACGGTAAAACCGTCATCGCCATTGCGCACCGTCTGTCGACCATCGCGCGGATGGACCGGATCATCGTCATGGATCAGGGCCGCATCGTTGAGGACGGCACCCATGACGCGCTGCTCGCGGCAGACGGACAATACGCACGGTTCTGGGCGCGCCAATCCGGTGGGTTCCTTGGGCAGTAATGAAAGACGGATATGACACCTGAACGCTGGATTGATCCATTTCAGGCCGCTGATGGGCCACCACCGCAACGGCTTTTGCCGTTTCTGCGCTGGTGCCTGAAGGGCAGCACGAAGGTGACCGTCATAGCGGGGGTCATCTCGGCGCTGGGCGGCGTGCTTGAGGTTGCATCCGCGCTGATGCTGGGTTGGGTCATTGACGCTGCCCTTGCGTCTTCGGCTGACAGCTATTTCAGCGATAACGTGCTGCTGTTGATCGGGGTCCTTTGCTTCTTCATCCTGCTGCGCCCCGCTTTGATGGGCCTGTCAGGAATGATGCAATCCGTGGTGGTCGGGCCTGCACTCGGCAACCTCATTTTGTCACGCCTGCACCGTCACTCTCTAGGGCAGTCGGTCACGTTCTTTGACGACGATTTTGCCGGACGTATCGCACAAAAGCAGATGCAAGCCGCCAGAGCAGCGGGCGATCTGATCGTCGATATGATCCACACCGTGGCTTTTGCGCTTGCCTCACTCGTCGGGTCAGTCGTTGTTCTTTTTGCTGTCGATTGGCGGGCGGCAGTTTTGCTTGCGGGCTGGGCAGTCGCTTACGTCTATATGATCCGCTTTTTCATTCCGCGGGTGCGGGCACGGTCCAAGGCGCGGGCCGAGACGCGCGCGATGGTCAGCGGGCAGGTTGTGGACACGATCACCAACATCAAAACCGTGAAGTTGTTCGCCCATGACGACCATGAGGATCGCGCGGCAACGGATGCGATGGCGCGGTATTGGGACAAGGCTGTCCACTTCGGGTGGCTTTCGGCAGCGTTCCGTTTTTGGCTGATGGCGCTCGGTGGGCTCCTGCCAGTCATTCTGGTTGGAACGACACTTTATCTGTGGACGATCGGCGCGGCATCTGCTGGCGAAATCGCGGCCGCAGGTGCGATTTCCCTGCGACTGGCCCAGATGACAGGTTGGGTCAGTTTCACACTGATGGGCATGTATGCCAACGTGGGCGAGGTTGAGGATGCCATGCATACGCTAAGCCCGGCCCACACGCTGACTGACGCGCCCGATGCAAAGCCTTTGCAAGTCAATGATGGCGAAATTTCCTTGGAACGTGTCAGCTTTTCCTACGGTGGTGGGCCTCGCGGTTTGCATGACGTGAGCTTGACGATCAGCCCGGGTGAGAAGTTGGGCCTCGTCGGTGCATCAGGCGCGGGTAAATCCACATTGGTTGCCTTGCTTCTGCGTCTCTACGACACCGAGGAGGGTCGCATCACGCTGGATGGTCACGACGTGCGGGATGTGACCCAATCGAGCCTGCGCAGTCAGATCGCGATGGTCACGCAGGAAACAGCGATGTTCAATCGCTCTGCCTTTGACAATATCCGATACGGGAAACCCGACGCGACGGAGGTCGAAATTCATGCGGCCGCCAAGCAAGCTGAGGCGCATGATTTCATCCTTGATCTGCAAGACCACAAGGGTCGCAAAGGCTATGATGCCCATCTGGGTGAGCGTGGCGTCAAGCTATCAGGCGGGCAGCGACAGCGGATTGCCATCGCACGCGCCATTCTGAAGGATGCGCCCATTCTTGTGCTGGACGAGGCGACAAGCGCACTGGACTCTGAGGTGGAAGCCTCAATTCAACATGCCTTGGAAAGCATCATGGGCGATAAGACTGTCATCGCCATTGCTCATCGGCTCTCAACACTTTCGCGGATGGACCGGATCGTCGTTCTTGACGCAGGTCGCATTGTCGAAGAAGGAACGCACGAGGCGCTTCTGGCGCAAGGCGGGCTTTATGCGCGCTATTGGAACCGCCAGTCTGGCGGATTTATCAATGTGAAAGATGCGGCGGAATAAATGCTGACGATCGAAAGCCTGACACATCTGGGGTTGGGGCGTGCTTCTGACGGGCAATCTCTTTTGCCGCGCGTATTGCCCGGGGAGGAGGTGGACGTCGCGCAAGACGGGACTGTGCGGATTGTGACTCCATCGTCTGATCGAGTTGCACCACCTTGCCGCCATTTCAAGTCCTGCGGCGGCTGTGCAATGCAGCATGCCAGCGATGAATTCGTTGCCGGATGGAAACAGGAGATTGTCGAAAAGGCGCTCACCGCGCGTGGCCTGAGCACCGAATTTCGTCCTGTTGCGACCTCGCCTGCGCAATCGCGCCGCCGCGCCAAACTATCGGGTCGCCGCACCAAAAAGGGTGCGATGATCGGATTTCATGCGAAAGGGTCAGATACTTTGGTTGAGGTGCCGGGCTGCAAGTTGCTTTCTCCTGCACTGATGGCAAGCTTTCCAGCACTAGAGGCGCTGACCCTGCTGGCCTGTTCACGCAAGGGCGAGATTGACCTGACTGTCACAGAGACAGACCACGGACCTGATATACTTGTCGAAACCGACAAAGAGCTGACTGCGCAGCTGAGGATCGAGCTGCCTCAACTCGCAAACCAATACGGGTTGTCGCGTCTGGAATGGAACGATGAGCCAGTTGTGACGATCAATCCGCCTTCGCAGGACTTCGGTGGTACGACTGTGGTGCCGCCGCCGGGTGCCTTTTTGCAGGCGACCCGGCATGGCGAAGAAAGTCTGCTTGCGGCTGTTGAGGAAATCACCGCCAAGGCCACACGGATTATCGACCTTTTTGCAGGGTGCGGCACGTTTACGTTACCGCTGGCAAAGCGTTCAGAAGTTCATGCTGTTGAGGGTGAGGCAGCGATGCTGAAAGCACTTGATCGCGGGTGGCGTGAAGGCTTCCAGCTGCGTCGGGTCACGACCGAGACGCGGGATCTTTTTCGTCGCCCATTGGAGGCAGATGAGCTGCGCAAATTCGATGCTGCTGTGATTGACCCGCCACGTGCCGGCGCCGAGGCACAGATTGCGACTTTGGCAAAATCGGACATCAAGACGATTGCGATGGTGTCATGCAACCCTGTCACTTTTGCGCGGGACGCACAGGCCTTGGTGGCTGCGGGGTTTGCAATGCCGTGGGTGCAGGTGGTCGATCAGTTCCGCTGGTCACCTCACACCGAAGTTGTTGCACCATTCACGCGGTAGAAACCCATATTGTCGCATCCTATTGCCCGATGAAGCGAAGCTGCGCTATCTTTCTCGCATAAGCGGCAAAGACCGTGAAAATTGGGCAGTATTCATGATTACAAGACGATCCATGTTGGTTGGAACGGCGCTTGGCCTTGCAGGTTGCTCGGCCGGGGCGGCGCAATATCGCGGGCCAGAGGTTACGCGTATTCAGGTCTTCAAAGACCGGCGGTTAATGCAAATTCTGCATCACCGAACCCTGTTGAAGGAATATAACTTCGACCTGGGGTTTGAACCGCTTGGCCATAAGATGCAGGAAGGCGACGGGCGCACGCCTGAGGGTGCCTACCGGATTGACCGGAAGAACCCCAACAGCCGCTTTCACTTGTCCTTGGGTATTTCTTATCCCAGACCTTCCGACATTGCGCAGGCACGGGCACGTGGTGTTAGCCCTGGTGGGGATATCTTCATTCATGGCACGCCGAATGAATGGCTTGGGAAGCCTGACTGGACGTGGGGTTGCATCGCAGTGAAGAACGAAGAAGTCGAAGAGATCTTCGCAATGGTCGAAACCGGAACGAAAATCTACATCTACCCTTAAAGTATGCTGGCGATCGGGCGGCTTTCTGCGGGGTCGCTTCCCATGTTGAGCGTCCACCACAGCTTACCGCCTTGCTCTTGATACCAGGCGAAGCCCATGAAGCGGGCGCGTGGATCAAGGATCACGGCTCGCGTATCTTCCTGCGTCATCCACGCTGCAAGTGTTTGCAGCTCGCTTTCAAACGACTCCGAGATGTTTTCGCCCAAGAGCCTTCCTGGAAACCCGACGCGCCGCGCCCGCTCAAGCGGGCTGGAGCCGTCAGATCCAAAGAGCCAAGGACGGTTCTGCACGGCCATATCACGCGAATGGGTTGCTGCGGCGGCATTCAGCCGCGCATCCAACTGAACCATCGGCACACCGGCATTGCGACGCAGTGCGTTCACGCTGTCGAGCATCCGAAACTGGATCGCAGCAGTGTCCGAGGGATCAATGCGGTAAGCGACATCGAGCGGCAGCCCATCAGGGCCGATGGGACGCCGTGCCGAAGATGCGCAGGCTGCCAATGCCACGGCAGGAAGACTAAGAACAAACGAGCGTCGCAACATAGTTGTGTTTCCAAACAATTTCATATCGTGCTTAGCCCTATTGTCGCGGCACTTCAAACACACTTGGCATTGAACCGCTCGGGATGACGTTTCTTTGAATTGCAGTCGTCAAAGAGACACAATATCTGATGATTAATTACCGCCATCCTCTTCAGGGAGATCGCAATGACCAACAATTTTTCCCGCCGCGGGTTTATTGCCGCGACTGCTGCTGCAATTGGCACCTCGGCCACTGCACAGACCGAAAACAGCACAGAAATCGAAGCTGACATCATTGATGGCGTACAGCGGAATATTTCAAGCTTCCGGTCGCTTGACTGGCAGCCGTATTTTACAAGTTTGCGTAACGGGGCCGTGCTGGTCGACATCCAGTCGCGCGCTTTGCACTACTGGTCTGAAGACGAGAGCGTCTACAAACTGTTCCCGACAAGTGTGCCGCTGACACAGGATCTGACGCGGACCGGCCGCACCTCGATTACGCGCAAGGTCGAAGGGCCAAGCTGGGCACCGACACCGGCCATGAAGTTGCGCAACCCTGAATGGCCAGACTTCATCGGCCCGGGTCCTGATAACCCGCTGGGATCTCACGCGCTTCATTTGACGTGGCAGTATTACCGTATCCACGGCACCCACGACACGCGGAAGATCGGGCGGAGGTCTTCGAACGGATGTATCGGGCTGTATAACGAGCACATTGCCGAGCTTTACGATCTGACGAAAGTCGGCACGCAGGTTTTGATCCTGTAACAGACAGTTCACCTAACCGAAAAAGGGCGCCGTCAAAGGCGCCCTTTGTGGTTTTAGGTCCGTCCAAACAAGCTGAATTGCCACCAACGCCGTCTGGCTGGTACAGCGAGCCGCCCCGGTTTTGCGATGACCGGTTCTGACCATACGCGGTCAGGATCGCGTGCTGGCCACGCGTATTCTTCCGGCTCTTCTTGCGGTTCAGGATCGGAAAGCTCCAGTATCGGCGCTTCGGCATGGGTCGGCTTGCGCCGGGTGCGCGGATCAGCGCCACGCGGTTCGGAACTCAGGTATTCATTTGTCTCAGAGACAAGGCGCGACAAGACCTTGTTCAGATCATCAGTCGAAGTCTGCCGGATAGGCCGGACTTTGTCCTTGCGGCCGGTCACCGTATTCAGCCATTCTCGCGCTGTTTGAATGCGTTGTTTGGGCAGGATCGCCATCGCTTGATCAATGGCCTCTAGGAACTCCGGATCATATTCCGGGAACCTGCCTGCCAGCGGCTCACAGGGGTCGGGGTTCTTGCTGGCAAACTCGGCCATCCGTGTCTGGCTGTTGGGAGGCGCCTCGCCGCTGATCAGGTGGTAGAAGGTAGCCCCCAAAGCGTAGAGATCACTGCTTGGGCTTTGTTTGCCGCCTGCAAAGTAGAACTCCTGAGGGGAATACCCGTCTTTCACGACCAAAACGGTAGAGACGGCGCGAGTTTCGCGGCTTGCTTCCTCGCGGGCTGCGCCGAAATCGATGAGGATCGGGTTGCCCCATTTATCGAGAAGGATGTTGTCAGGCGAGATATCGCGGTGCAGCAGATCGTGCTGGTGAACCAGATCAATCGCATCAAGCACCTTGATCAGAAGATCCTTGATCTGATCGGGTGCAACTTCGTCGTAGGTATCTTTGATCACGCTCAGAAGGTCGCGACCTTCAATCAGGTCGAGAACCATGTAGGCGGTTTCGTTATCCTCGAAAATTCTGTGCACGCCGACGATGTTGGGATGCTTCAATTTCGCAATGGCGCGCGCTTCCCGCATGAACATCTGAACGATGGCGCGGTATTTTTCGTGGTGAACGCTTGAGCGGACCAGGACGTTGCGGCCCTCACGCCGGCAAAAGACTTCGGGATAGCATTCCTTGATAACAACCCGCCTGTTCAGGAAGTTGTCCTTGGCAAGATAGGTGATTCCGAACCCGCCATTGCTCAGCGGACGTTCGATTGTAAACTGATCCCCAAGCAGGTCCGTCCCGCTTGGAAGTGCTTCACTACCCTCAGGGGGGACGATATCCAGATCAGCATGTTTTGCTGCTGTCATAATATCACCTTTTATCGCGCCAAAACTCCGGCGCGCTCCTAACCAACACAAAAAATCATCATAATGAATGCCAGATAAATGAGGCTCTATTGAGGCATTTACATGAACAGCGGGCGTCGAAACCGCCCGTTTACCGGCATTTTCCGCAAGAATTACAAGGATTTTTGCAAAATTCGCGTCATGGTTTCACGCTGGCTGAATGAAACTACCCTTAGGTAAACCTGACCATCCGCTAGGATTTCGGGGGATTCGTTCGTGTTGTTTTTAGGACGTTTCCCTGTGCGTCGCAGATAATGCGGACACGGCGGCCTTTGTACCAGAACGTCAGGCGATGTTTGCCAGCGTCCTCGTCTATGCCTTCCTCGGAACGGCTCGTGATCTCACCCTGTCGCATCTTTGCTGGCACCGTTGCAGGATCAAGTCCTAGCAAACCGCCGAGATCGACGGCATCGATTTCAGCGCCTTGCGGTGTCCACCTGATTTTCATCTATGTTCAGGCAAGCCAGCCTTTGAGATTACGTTCAATTGTCCCGCAAAGTGCATCGATATGCGCAGGGTCATCGTTAAGACAAGGAATATAGGTGAAGTGTTCACCGCCCGCTTCTTCGAAGCTTTCTTTGATCTCTTCGTTAATCTCTTCAAGCGTTTCAATGCAGTCTGCCGAGAAGGCAGGTGCACAGACAGCAATGTTCTTGATCCCGTCTTCTTCGGCCAGGCGCGCGACTTCTTCGACTGTGTACGGCTTCAACCATTCTTCGGGCCCGAAGCGGGACTGGAAGGTCGTGACGATTTCAGTGTCGTCCCACCCCAGACGTTCCTTGAGCAGGCGCGTCGTCTTCTGGCACTGGCAGTGATAGGGGTCGCCTTCACGCAGATAGCGCTCCGGCACGCCATGATAGGAACACACCAGTTTTTGCGGACGCGTTTCTGCGTTTTCATATGCGCGCTCAATGGATTGTGCGAGCGCTTCGATATAGGCGGGATCATCAAAATAGGGTTCGACCACACGCGCGATCGGCTGCCATTTCTCTTCCATGAGCGCGCGGAAGAACTGATCGTTGGCGGTCGCTGATGTCGCTCCTGCATAGTGAGGGTAGAGCGGGAAAAACAGGATCTTCGTGCATCCGGCCTCAACCATTTCGCGGACTTTGGATTTGGTTGACGGATTGCCGTAGCGCATACAGAAATCGACGCGCACATCATCACCGTAACGCTCGACCATCTTTGCTTTGATCGCAGCTGTCTGCGCCTTCGTGATGGTCATCAAAGGGCTTTCGTTCTCTTCCTCGTTCCAGATCGACTTGTAGGCCGCTCCAGAAGAAAAGGGACGCTTTGACAGGATCACGAGTTGCAATAGCGGTTGCCATATCCATGCCGAGTAATCGATGACGCGCTTGTCAGAAAGAAATTCGTTCAGATAACGCCGCATCGACCAATAGTCGGTCGCGTCTGGTGTTCCCAGGTTCGCAACAAGAATACCCACCCGCGCTGGCTTGATTGGCGGATGATCAGGCTGTGCATGGACAGGGCAAACCGCTGGGCGCTCTTCCGTTTGGGTTTGTGCATCGAACATTTTCATCGCCCTCTAGGTAGCGTCATTCTGGTGGTAGTTAAATGGGATACGTCCCAAATCAGTCATTGGACCTATCAAGGGGCGTTTCTTGTGTTCCCAATGCGTCGGCGAGGCGGGCTGTCGCACTGCCCGGTCGCAGCGGTTGCGGTTGGCTTGCATCCGGCGACCACCCCGTGAGTGTGATAAATTCAAATGTCGCATCGACCCTGTTGTCGTCATTCCGGAAGTTGTCGGCATAGATACACGCAGCCTCTGTCAGAACATTGCGTCGGGTCATGTGCCTGATGCGGTCGGACAGCGCGTTATTTTCGCCCATCTTTCTCAGATCATGCATCAGATGAAAGGCATTCACGTAGCTGGCTGTCAGGTGGGTGCTGTCCGCAACTGGAAGTGCGAAACCCGCCCGCTGCAACAGGCCACCGAGGTCGCGGATTTCACCCATTGGCGCGATCCGCGGTGACAACCCGCCAGTAACATTCGCCTCAGCCTCAGCCAAGGATGCGCGCAGTTCGTGCAAAGTCTGCCCACCAAGAAAAATGCAAAGCAAAAGTCCATCCGGCGTCAGCGCGTGTCGGCACTGCACCAGTTGTCCGACAGGATCGTTGGCCCAGTGCAAACTCATCGCATGGATGACCAGATCATGTGCGCCTTGACTCAAATCCAGTGTTTCGGTGTCAGTGATGACTTTTGCATCCGGAAAGCGGTCCTGCCAGAAACGCGGGAATCCCGTAACAATCGCGACTGACTTAAAGGTTCTGTTAACCTCGTTCAGTCTCTCCTGAAGTTCGTCAGCGGCGTGTTCCTGCAAGAACAGCGCTTCGGGCTCTGCCCTCGCACGATTGCGGCTGAGGGCGGCTCTGTCAGTAATCTGGGGCATCTTCATGCCGCTCATGTAGGATGCATTCATGCAGTTGCAAAGCGTCATTCGTGCCATTTATCCGGCGGCTTGCCTCGCGTGCGATGCACCCGTTGAGCAGGAAAACGGCCTATGTGCGTCATGTTGGTCAGAAACTCATTTTTGTGCCGGTCCTGTTTGTGACGCCTGTGGTGCGCCACTGCCGGGTGAAGATGATGGAACCGTCGCCTTCTGTGATGATTGCTTGGCATCACCGCGACTATGGCGCCGTGGGCGCGCAGTCTTTGCGTATGAGAGTGTCGGCCGTCGCCTTGTCCTTTCGCTCAAGCATGGTGATCGAACCGATCTGGTGCCCACGTTGGCGCGATGGATGCATCAAAGGGTGAAAGATATTGCCCCCGATAGCTGTCTTGTCATGCCTGTTCCCTTGCATTGGTCGCGGCTGATGCGACGGCGCTACAATCAGGCGGCTCTATTGGCCCAAGCAATATCCCGGTTTCGTGAGGCAGAGGTTCTGGTGGATGGGTTGGTGCGTGCACAACGGACCGTGCCGCTTGATGGACATTCACGCGATGAGCGGTTTGCTGTCCTCGACGGCGCAATTTCGGCGCATCCCAAGCGCCAAGCCTCGATCAATGGCCGTTCTATTCTATTGGTTGATGATGTCATGACGTCTGGCGCCACGTTGACGGCTGCAACAGAGGCCGTCTGTGCAGCAGGTGCCACTGATGTGTTTGTTGTTACACTGGCAAGAGTGCTCAAAGGTCATTAAGTCAATAGCAACCTGTTCAAAGGAGCGCTGACATGGCTCAAGTCGAAATCTACACCAAACCAACCTGTGGTTTCTGCCATATGGCGAAGCGTTTGCTCTCATCGAAGGATGTCAGCTTCTCAGAAGTGAACATCTCTGCGCAACCGGAGCGGCGGCCGGAGATGATTCAACGCGCAGGTGGCAGATCAACCGTCCCACAGATTTTCATCGACGGAACCCACATCGGCGGTTGTGACGATCTGTTCGCGCTGGAGCGTGGCGGCAAGCTGGATGCGATGCTAGCTGCATGAGGGCAGCGCTTCTTCAGCTCAATGCAAGCGACGATCCCGCCGAGAACCTGGTTACGACCAGACGCATGGTCGCGGAAGCGGCTGACAACGGCGCCGCGTTTGTTCTGACGCCTGAAGTCACGAATTGTGTGTCTCAAGATCGGAGGCGCCAGCAGGATGTATTGTATCACGAGGAAGACGATCCGACCTTGGCTGCGCTCAGGGAGGCAGCCGCCGCACATGGCATCTGGCTTTCGATCGGATCTTTGGCACTCAAGACCGATGACGCTGATGGCCGGTTTGCCAACAGATCGTTTCTGATTGACCGCACCGGTGCGGTGGCAGCCCGCTATGACAAGATTCACATGTTCGATGTGACCGTTTCAGAAACGGAAACCTATCGTGAATCTGCAGGCTATCGTCCGGGGGAGGAAGCGGTGGTTGCTGCGACACCGTTTGCAAATATCGGGCTCAGTATCTGCTACGATCTCAGGTTCGCATATCTTTACCGTGCATTGGCGCAGGCAGGTGCAGAGATTCTTCTTGTGCCGTCAGCCTTTTCGCCAGTGACCGGCGCGGTACATTGGGAGCCATTATTGCGCGCACGCGCGATTGAAACCGGATGTTTCGTGCTCGCGGCGGCACAAACCGGGACCCATAACGCGAAAACGGGGAAGTCACGGCAAACATACGGACACAGCATCGCAATATCACCGTGGGGCGAGGTCTTGTGCGACATGGGGCAGCAACCCGGCGTCGCAGTGGTTGATCTCAACCTTGGCGAAGTGGCAAAAAGCAGAAAACGTATCGCGGCCCTCCAACACGACAGGGCCTTCAGAGGCCCATAGATGTCGAACCAGTCGGATAACCTTGCAGTTTCGCTTTTCAGCGAAATCCTGATGGTAGACCAACTTGCTCGCGCAAGCGTCGCAAAGGCGATGCCGAAGGGTATGGAGCTTTCTCATTTTTCGGTTCTGAATCACTTGGCGCGCGCGGGGTCGGAAAGATCACCTGCGCAATTGGCCAAAACGTTTCATCTGACACGCGGGGCTATGACGAACACACTGCACAAACTGGAATGGGCAGGCTGGGTCCATATCCGCCCCGACTGGGATGACGCGCGGCGCAAAATGGTTGCAATCAGCCCTGCTGGCCAAGCCGCCCGGGATGCGGCACTTGCAGCTATCGCGCCGATCATCGCTGAAGTCGTCAATAACGTCGGAGAAGAGCGAGCAAGAACGGTCCTTCCCATCTTGCGCGAAATGCGCGTGAAACTCAGCGAAACCGGCTAACGACCGTGGGTTTTACGGCTTTGTGGCGGCGGTGACGTAGTTCACAGACAAGTCTTTATCCGAAATCGACCATGTGAACTTGGCAAAGTTGAAAACGAAGCCTTTCCGGTCAACCGGCGTCATGCCAGCCTTTTCAATAAAGCCGAACAGCTCATCTGGTGTGATGAACTTGTTCCATTCGTGCGTTCCCTTCGGCAGCCAACGCATAATGTACTCAGCGCCGACGATAGCCATTGCAAAGCTTTTGGGGTTGCGGTTGATCGTCGAACAGATGTGGATGCCGCCGGGTTTCAGCAACTTCTGACAGGCATCAAGGTAGGCTTGCGGGTCGGCCACATGCTCGACCACTTCCATGTTGAGAACCGCATCGAACTGTTCCCCCGCCTCTGCAAGTGCTTCGGCCGTCGTGTGGCGGTAGTCGATATCAAGCCCTGACTGTTCCGCATGTATGCGCGCAACGGGGATATTACGCTCTGCAGCATCGGCGCCAACGACTCTTGCGCCAAGGCGTGCCATTGGTTCACAAAGCAGACCGCCGCCGCATCCGATATCGAGGATTCGAAGCCCCTTGAAAGGTTCTGGTTCAGACAGGTTGCGGCCATATTCAGCTGCGATCTGCCGGGTGATGTAGTCGAGGCGCACCGGATTCATCATGTGTAACGGTTTGAACTTGCCGTTGAGGTCCCACCATTCCGCAGCCATCGCTTCGAATTTGGCGATTTCAGATGGATCGACGGTATTGGTTGCCGACATTTTATGCCTCGTTCATGGTCACTTGCGTCGTTAGGGGATATAGTCTGCTTATGGACAAAGTCGTAGGTCAAAAGCGCCCAGGTGCACATCTTTACCCGCCCATTGATCCCTTTGATCAAAGGATGCTGGCGGTTGGGGACGGCCATACGCTTTATGTGGAGCAGTGTGGAAACCCGGACGGAATCCCGGTTGTCGTGCTGCACGGGGGTCCAGGTGGCGGGTGTAGCCCTGCGATGCGGCGTTACTTCGATCCTGATATCTTCAGGGTGGTGCTGTTCGATCAGCGTGGTTGTGGCAGGTCACGCCCTCACGCGAGCGTCGAAGCTAACACCACCTGGCATCTGGTCGCCGACATCGAATTGATCAGAGAAACGCTTGGGATTGACCGGTGGATTGTTTTTGGCGGCTCGTGGGGCGCGACCTTGGCCCTGATCTACGCACAGGCGCACCCTGAAAGCCTCGCTGCACTGGTTCTGCGAGGGGTCTTTTTGATGACCCAACGCGAACTCGATTGGTTTTACGGTGGTGGTGCGGCTCAATTCTGGCCTGATCTCTGGGCCCGTTTTTCGAAGATCATTCCCGAAGACGAACATGATGACCTGATCGCAGCTTATCATCGTCGGCTTTTCTGTGGTGATCGCGGTATCGAAATTCGCTATGCGCGGGCCTGGGCGTCTTGGGAAAATGCGCTCGCAGCGATGGACAGCGACGGGATCACTGGTGAGAGTCCCGCTGAATATGCCCGTGCTTTTGCGCGGATAGAAAACCACTATTTCCAAAACATGGGGTTCCTTGATGCGTCTCAGCAGATCTTGAACCCCGACCAGATGGAAAAAATTGCTCATATAGCGGGCGTGATCGTTCAGGGCCGCTATGACATGATTTGCCCGCCGCTCTCCGCCCACCTGCTATCGCAAGCCTGGCCCAAGTCGCGCCTGACATTTATTGGACGCGCTGGCCATGCGTTGTCAGAGCCGGGGATCTCCGCAGAACTTGTCCGCAGTATGGATATGATGGGTGCGCATCGAAATGCGCTTGGGCTTTAGGCTTTACAGTCAGGATTCTCTCGTTACTCTTTAAAAAGCGAACGGGGGAAGTGTTTCACATTGGGCAGTGTCCTAAGAATTATTCTTCAAAGACTGGCACTTGGTCTTCTGACGCTTCTGATCGTATCGATTGTGATCTTCGTCGCCGTCAACCTGTTGCCCGGTGATTTCGCAGAATCCATCCTTGGGCAAGGCGCAACGCCAGAGGCGGTTGCGTCCATCCGGCGCGATCTTGGTCTCGACCAGCCGTTGATCACACGATACTTCGACTGGCTTGGTGGTGTGCTGCAGGGCGATCTTGGGACAAGCTTTGCACAAGCCAACTTTGCAACATTTACCGGTACGGATTCTGGCGCGACCACAGTTGCGGCGCAGATTGCCCCGCGCTTTGCCAATACAATGTTTCTTGCGATGGTGACCGCTGCGATTGCCGTCCCATTTTCGATCATTCTCGGGGTGCTGGCTGCGCTTTATCGCAATACCGTCTTTGACCGCGCGACCAACATTTTCACCCTCTCGTCGATTTCGAGCCCTGAATTCTTCCTCGCCTACATCCTGATCCTGTTCTTGGCGGTTCTGAACCCGATCTTCCCGTCCCTTTCGAACATCTTCGAAGGTATGTCGTTCGGTGAACGGCTTGAGAAATCCATGTTGCCGGCGTTGACGCTGACGCTTGTGGTCACTGCGCACATGATGCGTATGACCCGCGCGGCGATCATCAACCTGCTGGCCAGCCCGTATATCGAGATGGCAAGGCTCAAGGGTCTTTCCCCGATGCGGGTGATCGTAAAGCATGCGCTGCCAAATGCGCTCGCCCCGATTATCAACGTGATTGCGTTGAACCTTGCATATCTGATCACTGGTGTGGTGGTCGTTGAGGTGGTTTTTGTTTATCCGGGTATTGGGCAGCTTTTCGTGGATAGTGTGAAAATCCGCGATATTCCAGTTGTGCAAGCATGCTGCCTGATCTTTGCGACCGCCTTTATCCTTTTGAATTTGACGGCTGACATCATGTCGATCCTGTCAAACCCACGGCTGAGGCATCCAAAATGATCGTGTGGACCGCCATAGCACTGGTCGTGATGCTGGGCATTGCATGGGCATTCAGATTTGCGGGACAAGCTGTGACCGGGAACGCGCCCAAGTTCCGCGACATGCCGTTTGGTGTCGCATACGGTTATGTCCTTGGGGTGTTCGTTCTGATCTGGCTTGTCTGGGCATATCTGCAAGGACGCAGCTCTGATCCGGCGGTTGCAAACAAGTTCTTTTTCCTACGCATCGCGATCGAAGGCTTAATCATCTTTTCAATCGCGGCATGGATTTTCCGGTTGTTCGGTCGGTCGGTTGGCACGGCCTGGAGTCGCAAGATGTTCCGGTCCATGCCGCTGACCGCGTCGTTCGGAATCCTGACCATCATCATCTACGCGATCTTTGCAATTTTTGCCGGTGTCATTGCGCCTTATGGACAAGAACAGATTATTCCGGGCGTCGCTGCAAATATCATTCCCGGTGGTGATCCTGCGATGGGCGGGAACCCCGAATTCCCACTCGGCACAGACCAGATCGGACGCGATATTCTTAGCCGTCTGATTTATGGCGCGCAGAATACGGTTGGGATCGCATTTGCAACCACGTGTCTTGCGTTTCTGCTAGGCGGCTCGCTTGGGTTTTTGGCAGCCACTTTGGGCGGATGGCTGGACCAGATTTTGTCGCGGGCCGTTGATGTGCTGATGGCGATCCCTTCGCTTATCTTTGCGTTGCTGTTGATGACGATTGCGAGTGTCTGGGCGCCTGAGCTGGGTATTCCGCTGACAGTGTTCATGGTCATCATCATTGCGGTGATCGACAGCACCCGTGTTTTCCGTCTGGCCCGTGCGGTGGGGCAGAACATTGTGGTGATGGACTACATTGAGGCAGCCAAGCTTCGCGGCGAGGGCCTTGGCTATCTTGTCTTCAAGGAAATTCTGCCGAATGCGACGGCGCCTCTGCTGGCGGAATTCGGTTTGCGTTTCTGCTTTGTCTTCCTGACGATTGCAGCGTTGTCATTCCTTGGTGTCGGTATTCAGCCGCCATTGGCAGACTGGGGCACAATGGTTCGCGATCTTGGTGGCTTTGTGAATTTTGCGGCTTTCGCACCGCTTGCAGCAACCGCGCCACTGCTGGCCGCCGGCGCGATCGCGCTACTGACCGTTGCCGTTAACTTCGTCGTTGACTGGATGCTGCACAAATCCTCGGGATTGAAAGAGTGATATGACTGACGAGACCAGCGATATCCTTGTCAAAATGCGCGGCGTCAAAATGGAAGGCCGCAGTGACGAAACGTGGTCGCCCATAATCAACGGTGTCGATTTAACACTCAAACGCGGCGAGGTGCTGGGACTGATCGGGGAATCCGGTGCGGGCAAATCAACACTCGGATTGGCGGCGATGGGCTACACCCGTGACGGTGTGCGCATCAGCGAGGGAACGGTCGAGTTTGACGGCATTGACCTTCTGAAGGCGTCGGCGGCGACCAAGCGTGACCTCTTGGGCAAGCGCATCGCCTATGTCGCGCAATCGGCGGCTGCCAGCTTTAATCCGGCGCACAAGCTGCTTGATCAGCATGTCGAGGGACCGGTGCAGCACGGCGTGATGGGGCGCAACGAAAGCGCACAGGACGGGATCGAGCTTTATGAAAAGCTGCGATTGCCGAACCCTGACCAGATTGGGTTCCGTTATCCGCATCAGGTGTCTGGTGGCCAGTTGCAGCGCTGCATGACAGCTATGGCGATGTCATGCCGCCCTGATCTCATCATTTTCGATGAACCCACCACAGCGCTTGATGTGACCACGCAGATCGAGGTCCTTGCCGCGATCCGAGACATCGTTGACCAATTCAACACCGCTGCAATCTACATCACGCACGATCTGGCGGTTGTGGCGCAAATGGCCGACCAGATCAAAGTGCTGTTGAAAGGTGACGAGGTCGAAACCGCCGATACGCGTACAATGCTTGCAGCACCGACGCAGGAATACACTAAGTCACTCTGGGCTGTCCGCAGTTTTGAACGTCCGACAAAACCGGTCGTGCAAAGCGATGCCGTCCCGGTCATCCGTGTCGAGAACGTCGATGCGGCCTACGGCACTGTGCCAGTGCTTCACGATGTGAGTTTTGATCTGCATCAGGGCCGCACAGTGGCGGTCGTCGGCGAAAGCGGATCGGGCAAGTCAACGACGGCCCGCTGCATAACGGGTCTGCTGCCGCCGAAATCCGGCCAGATCATGCTGGACGGACAGACCTTGCCTGCTGATTACAAGAAGCGGACGAAAGACCAGTTGCGTCAGGTCCAGATGATTTATCAGATGGCAGACACCGCACTCAATCCGCGCATGTCCATCGGTCAGATCATTGCCCGTCCCGTCGAGTTTTATCTGGGTCTCAAGGGTAAAGAGAAACGGCGCCGGGTTGATGCGCTGCTTGAACAGATCGAGCTTGAGCCTACACAATACTATCACCGTCTGCCATCTGAGCTCTCGGGGGGTCAGAAACAGCGCATCGGTATCGCGCGCGCATTGGCGGCCGAACCGAAGTTTATCATTTGCGATGAAGTGACATCTGCATTGGATCAGCTTGTCGCTGAGGGAATCCTGCGACTATTGGCCCGCCTTCAGGATGAACTTCAACTCACCTATATGTTCATCACGCATGATCTTGCGACTGTCAGAGCAATCGCCGACGAGGTGGTCGTGATGAAAGACGGGCGCGTTGTCGAACAAGGCCCGAAGAAGGAAATGTTCAAACCACCGCATCACCCCTACACCGACCTTTTGCTGTCCTCTGTCCCTGAAATGGATCCGGATTGGCTGACAAATCTGCTCAATGAACGCGGAGTTGATAACATCGGTGATGCAGCAGTTGATAAGATGTAAGCCGAATCATCCACGAAAGTGATGACACTATCGGGCGGAGAACGCCTGAATTAACAAACTAGGGAGAAAACAATATGCACGGAATTAGCAGACGCGGTCTTTTGAAGACAGGTGCTGCCGCTGGTGTACTTGGCCTGACAGGGATGCCCCTGCGTGCCCAGACCCGTGGTGGCAAACTGACGGCTGGTCTGTCAGGTGCGAACACATCTGATAGCTGGGACGGTCGGACGCACTCTGACCTGTTCATGATTGCTTCGGCACAAGGTGCAGTCTTTGACAGCCTTACAGAAGTTGCCGCCGACGGTTCACTTGTCGGCGAACTGGCCGAAAGCTGGGAAGCATCTGCAGACGCGAAAACCTGGACGTTCAATTTGCGTCAGGGCGTGACCTTCCACAACGGAAAGTCATTTGGCGCAGACGACGTGATCGAGTCGCTGCAGCTTCACGTGGCCGAAGGTGCGAAGTCTGCGGCACAGCCAATCGTTGCTGCAATCAGCGAAATGACAAAGTTGGGCGAACACCAGGTTCAGTTCGTTCTGGAAGCAGGAAACGCCGACTTCCCTTACCTGATGTCCGACTATCACTTGCTGATGTATCCGGCAGGCCAGATCGAAGAAGCGATCGCAAATGGTATCGGTACGGGTCTGTATCAGGTCCAGTCTTTTGATCCCGGTGTGCGGATGGTCGCGACACGCTATGCCGATCACTACAAGGGTGATGGTGCAGGCTTCTTTGACGAGATCGAATATATTGCGATCAACGACAATACTGCACGCATGAACGCGCTGATGACCGGTCAGGTCGATGCGATCAACCGGATCGACTTCAAAACCGAGGCATTGCTGCGGGCGAACCCTGCTCTTCGCATTCAGGAAGTCACCGGCAACCAACAGTACACATTCCCGATGCTGACAGATGTCGCACCGTTTAATGATGTGAATGTCCGCAAGGCGCTGAAGTACGGCATCAACCGTCAGGAAATGGTCGACAAGATCCTGCTGGGTCACGGTGCGGTCGGTAACGATACGCCAATCGGCCCTGCAAACCAGTACTATCACGCTGAAATGGAACAGCTTGAGTACGATCCTGATCAGGCAAAGTTCTACCTGCAGCAAGCTGGTCTCGACAGCATCGATATCGAGCTGTCAGCCTCGAATGCCGCTTTTGAAGGCGCGGTCGATGCCGCGCAGCTGTATCAGGCATCCGCTGCCGGCGCTGGCATCAACATCAACGTCATTCAGGAACCAGCCGACGGTTACTGGTCAAACGTCTGGCTGAAGAAGCCGTTCTGCGCTTGCTACTGGTCCGGTCGCGCGACCGAGGACTGGATGTTCTCCACCGCTTATGAGGCCGGCGTGCCTTGGAACGATAGCCAGTGGGACGAGAAAGACAGCGCCCGCTTCCAGGAGCTTCTGTTGATTGCGCGCGCTGAACTCGACAGCGACCGCCGCCGCGAGCAGTACTACGAGATGCAGCAGATCCTGCGTGACGAAGGCGGTGTGCTTGTGCCGATGTTTGCCAACTACGTACAGGCCGTGAACAACCGGATTTCGTCGCCAGACGTCGTCGGTAACCTGTGGCAGATGGATAACGCACGGATGGCTGAACGCTGGTCTGTCGCTTAATCTGCGATCCAATAAAGAAACGAACGCCCCGCCATTTGGTGGGGCGTTTGCCTTATTTAAGCCGAAAATTTCCGAAATTCTGGTGCCGTTCGGCGGAATCAAGCCGAAAAACGCAGAAAGATGAATAGTTTAAACGAAGTATGAACGTGATGTTTTGCAGAGGTTCACAGCACATCGCCATATTCAACCCAATCAATGGCGGCGAATCTCATCGCTCCATCCACTTGTTTTGTTAGGAGTAACCACTCAATGACCTTTACTCGCAAACTCCTGCATATCGGTGCGACAGCACTTATGCTCTCGACTGTCGCGAGCGTGACGACATTCGTCTCTGCGGATGCGGCTTATGCCGAGCGCGGCAACAACGGCAACGGAAACGGCCGTGCGAACCGTGATAATCGCGGTCGCGACCAAGCAACCAATCGCGGTCAGCAACGCCAGCAGGCGCGCCAGCAGATCATGGCCGACGCCGGTGTAAGCAACTGGGGTGCAATCGCCTCTGAATTGGGCGAACTGAACAAGGCGAATGCCAACGCAAACGCCCGTTCGAATTCATCTGATCCAATTCATCAGGCGTTGGGCGCGTATTTTGAGAGTGGTGGTGTAAGCTACGCAGGTGTCATGGCATACATCGAAGCCTACGACGATTATCAGGAATATCTTGGTACTCTGATCGAAACAGATATCGTCGATCCCGAAAGCGGTGAAACAATTGATATTACTGCAGAGAACGTCGGCGAATATGCGGAGTCCTTCACTTTAGTCACCGGCATCAGCGATGAATTTGTTGATGCTTATGCGGCGTTCGCAGTATTGAACGATACGCGTGACGAGCCTCTGACACGTGGTGCCATTGACGCACTCAACTACATGCTCGGTATCGCAGAGCCATTGGACGACTAAAACACAAATCCTCAGGTGGGGCGCTTGCCCCTTGCAGATCCCGCCGCTGTTGCGTATATGACTTGCAACAGCGGCGGTTTGGTCTCCACCCCCAAACTTCCACCGGAATGACACACGGGCCGCGCGCCCGTTTTTTTGTGCCCGCAGACAGGGCTAGGAACTGATGAACGACTTGATAGCAAAAGCGGCGATTGATCGCCGGATCGCAGAGATCGTTACACCCGTTGTCGAAGACATGGGCTTCGAAGTCGTGCGTATTCGCTTGATGTCCGGCAAGGACACGATCCTTCAAATCATGGTTCAGCGGCCAGATGGCCAGATTGAAGTTGACGAATGTGGGCAGATTTCGACGGCGCTCTCGGCCGTTCTGGACGTCGAAGACCCGATTCTTGACGAGTATAATCTTGAGGTATCCAGCCCCGGAATCGACCGCCCTTTGACCCGATTGAAAGACTTTGACCAATGGGAAGGTTTTGAAGCCAAGATCGAGACCGAAGAGCTGATCGACGGCCGCCGCCGCTTCAAGGGTCAGTTGGCAGGAACAGAGGGTGATGAGGTTCTCATCACCATACAGGAAGGCACGATTGGCCTGAAATTCGACTGGCTTTCAGATGCAAAGTTGGTCCTGACAGATGAGTTGATCCGTGATGTGCTACGCGGACGCAAAGATGCGGGTCAGATCGACGAGACCCAATTCGACCAGATTGAAACGATCATTGACGGTGAGGAGAACACCTGATGGCATATACTTCTGCCAACCAGCTTGAGCTTTTGCAGACAGCAGAAGCCGTGGCGCGCGAAAAGAACATTGAGCCCGGCCTTGTTGTCGAAGCGATGGAAGAATCGCTCGCACGCGCAGCCAAGTCGCGTTACGGCGCTGAAATGGACATCCGTGTGTCTATTGATCGCAAGACTGGCAAAGCCACGTTTACCCGTGTTCGCACCGTGGTTGAGGATGAAGAGCTTGAGAATTATCAGGCTGAATTCACCGTCGAGCAGGCAAAGCAATACATGGAGAACCCTGAAGTCGGACAGCAGTTCGTCGAAGAAGTTCCACCAGTTGAGCTTGGCCGGATTGCCGCACAGTCAGCCAAGCAGGTTATCCTGCAAAAGGTCCGTGAAGCAGAGCGCGACAAGCAGTACGAAGAATTCAAGGATCGTGCAGGCACCATCATCAACGCCCTCGTCAAGCGCGAGGAATACGGCAACGTGATCGTCGATGTCGGCGCTGGCGAGGCCGTCCTGCGGCGGAACGAAAAGATCGGTCGTGAGGCGTATCGCCCGAACGACCGAATTCGTTGCTACATCAAAGAAGTGCGCCGTGAGCAGCGTGGCCCTCAGATCTTCCTGAGCCGCACCGCCCCTGAGTTCATGGCCGAGCTTTTCAAGATGGAAGTGCCTGAAATCTACGAAGGCATCATCGAAATCAAAGCTGTTGCCCGTGATCCCGGCAGCCGTGCGAAGATTGCTGTCATTTCATATGACGGCTCAATCGACCCAGTCGGCGCCTGTGTCGGTATGCGCGGGTCGCGTGTCCAAGCTGTTGTGAACGAATTGCAGGGCGAAAAGATTGATATCATTCCTTGGAATGAAGATATGCCGACGTTCCTTGTGAACGCACTTCAGCCTGCCGAGGTCTCCAAGGTGGTTCTGGACGAGGAAGCCGGCAAGATCGAAGTTGTTGTTCCTGATGAGCAGCTTTCACTTGCGATTGGCCGCCGTGGACAGAACGTCCGTCTGGCGTCGCAACTGACCGGCCTCGACATCGATATCCTGACTGAAGAGGAAGAGAGCAAGCGCCGTCAGGCCGAGTTCGAGCAGCGTACGAAACTGTTCATGGATACGCTCGACCTCGACGAATTCTTTGCCCAGCTTCTGGTTTCTGAAGGCTTCACCAGCCTTGAAGAAGTCGCCTACGTTGAGCTGGACGAATTGCTGGTCATCGAAGGTGTGGACGAAGACACCGCAAACGAATTGCAGGCCCGTGCCCGCGACTACCTTGAGGCCGAAGCCGCCAAAGCGATGGAAGCTGCAAGAGCGCTGGGCGTTGAGGACAGCCTTGCTGACTTCGAAGGTCTGACGCCGCAGATGCTGGAGGCATTGGGCAAGGACGGTGTGAAGACACTTGAGGACTTCGCAACATGTGCTGACTGGGAACTTGCCGGTGGTTGGACCACCGTCGATGGGGAGCGTGTCAAAGACGAGGGTGTGTTGGAATCCTTCGACGTATCTCTGGAAGAAGCTCAGGATATGATCATGACTGCGCGTGTCATGCTTGGTTGGGTCGATCCTGCGGATCTTGAATCTGAGGCTGACGCTGACGAAGCAGAACTTGCCGAGGAGGACGAGGCCTGATTTCAGGCCTCGTGGTAGGCACAGACATGGCGCGTGGTGGCCATAACAAAGATCGGGGCGATGCAGAACGCAAATGCATCGTCACCGGCGACGTGCAGCCCAAGGCAGGGCTGATCCGGTTTGTTGTGGGTCCGGAAAATCAGGTCGTGCCCGATGTGCTTGGTAAGCTCCCGGCGCGCGGAATGTATGTCACAGCAGATCGCAAGACCTTGGAGGAAGCGCGTAAGGGTCAATTCTCGCGCTCTGCCAAACAGCAGGTCACGGTTCCTGACGATCTGGTTGACGAAGTTGAACGCCAGCTTGCTCGCCGCGTTGTGGATCTGATCGCGCTGACACGCAAATCAGGTCGCGCCGTGTGCGGCTTTGAAAAGGTAAAAGGATGGCTTGCCGGTGGCGAGCGTGTCCGCGTTCTGGTGCAGGCCTCAGATGGGTCTGAACGGGGCAAAACAAAATTATGGACGCCTGAAGGTGCCCGCTATTTCGGTTGTTTAACGGCAGCCGAATTGGGTTTGGCATTCGGACGGCAAAGTGTGATACATGGCGCGCTCGGCACTGGTGGACTCAGCGATCGTGTTGTAGAGGAAGCCACAAAGCTACGCGGATTGCGCGAAGGCAACGGAGGCAATGCGGCCTCCGGGAAGGAAAAGAAAGCTAGATGAGCGATAACGACGGTAAAAAGAAACTCGGCCTTGGTGGTTCACGCCCTTCAAATGTGAAGCAGAGCTTCAGCCATGGGCGGACCAAGAACGTCGTGGTGGAGACGAAGCGCAAGCGTGTCGTGGTGCCCAAGCCAGGTGCGGCAAAGCCCGCTGCTGGTGCGGCTGGGAAATCAGCACCGGCTGGTGGTGATCCCTCGAAACGTCCTGCTGGAATTTCGGATGCCGAACTCGAACGTCGGATGAAGGCTTTGGCCATGGCCAAGGCGCGTGAAGCTGAAGAAGCAGCCAAGCGCGAAGCCGAAGAAAAAGCCCGCGCCGAAGAGCGCGAGGCACGGCGTGCAGAACAAGAGGCAAAAGAAGCTGAGGACCGAGAGCGCGAAGAGCGCGCCAAAGCCAAGGCTGAGGAAGAAGAGCGCAAGCGCCTTGAAGAAGAGCGTGCCAAAGCTGCGGCTGCTGCGCCGCCTCCTGCCGCTGCTGCGCCCGGTGAAACGGCTGTTTCGCGTCCGACCGCTGCACCACGCAAGCAGGAACGTGACAATGATCGCGACCGTGGCGGCAAGTCCAAGCCCGGCCGAAGCGGAGACGACAACCGTCGTTCCGGCAAGCTCACGCTGAACGATGCGCTGACGGGTCGTGAAGGTGGACGTCAACGCTCTATGGCGGCCATGAAGCGCAAGCAGGATCGCGCCCGTGCAAAAGCAATGGGGCAATCGGCCGAACGCGAAAAGGTGTACCGCGAAGTGTCTGTTCCTGAAGCGATCACCGTTTCAGAACTGGCGAACCGGATGACAGAACGGGTTGCTGACGTCGTCAAGGCTTTGATGACAAACGGCATCATGGCGACGCAAAACCAGACGATCGATCAGGATACTGCCGAACTGATCGTCGAAGAATTCGGCCATACTGTTGTGCGTGTTTCTGACGCTGACGTTGAGGACGTGATCCAGCAGGTCGAGGACAAGCCTGAAGAACTGAAACCACGTCCACCGATCATTACGATCATGGGACACGTTGACCACGGTAAGACCTCGCTTCTGGATGCGATCCGGAATGCCAAGGTTGTCGCGAGCGAAGCTGGCGGGATTACACAGCATATCGGTGCCTATCAGGTAAAGACCGATAGCGGTGCGGTGCTGTCATTCCTCGACACGCCCGGTCACGCAGCCTTTACGTCTATGCGGTCTCGTGGTGCGCAGGTCACTGATATCGTCGTCTTGGTGGTCGCAGCGGACGACGCTGTGATGCCGCAGACGATTGAGGCGATCAATCACGCCAAAGCCGCGAAGGTGCCAATGATTGTCGCGATCAACAAGATCGACAAGCCAGATGCAAATCCGGACAAAGTGCGTACTGATCTGCTTCAGCACGAGGTGATCGTCGAAAAGATGTCCGGCGATGTGCAGGATGTCGAAGTTTCCGCAATCACTGGCCAAGGGCTTGATGAACTGCTTGAGGCGATTGCATTGCAGGCCGAGATTCTGGAACTCAAGTCGAACCCTGATCGCGCCGCAGAGGGTGCCGTGATTGAAGCACAGCTTGACGTGGGTCGTGGACCTGTCGCGACCGTTCTGGTCCAGCATGGTACATTGCGCCAAGGGGATATCTTCGTCGTTGGCGAACAGCACGGTAAAGTGCGTGCGTTGATCAACGACAAAGGTGAGCGCGTGAAAGAGGCAGGTCCGTCCGTACCTGTCGAGGTGCTGGGTCTGAATGGCACACCGGAAGCAGGCGACGTTCTCAACGTTGTTGAAACCGATGCGCAGGCGCGTGAAATCGCTGAATACCGCGAGAAAGCCGCAAAAGAGAAGCGTGCTGCTGCTGGTGCCGCAACGACGCTTGAACAGCTTATGGCCAACGCAAAAGCCAATGAAAATGTCAGCGAATTGCCGATTGTGGTGAAAGCTGACGTGCAAGGGTCTGCTGAAGCCATCGTTCAGGCGATGGAAAAGATCGGCAACGACGAGGTCCGCGTCCGCGTGCTGCACTCCGGTGTTGGTGCTATCACCGAAACAGACGTTGGTTTGGCAGAAGCATCAGGTGCACCTGTCTTCGGCTTCAATGTTCGTGCGAATGCATCAGCGCGGAACACGGCAAACCAGAAGGGTGTCGAAATCCGTTATTATTCCGTCATTTACGATCTTGTCGATGACGTGAAGAAGGCGGCATCAGGCCTCTTGTCGGCTGAAATCCGTGAGAACTTCATCGGCTATGCAACAATCAAAGAGGTCTTCAAAGTCTCTAACGTTGGTAAAGTCGCAGGTTGTATCGTCACCGAAGGTGTTGCGCGTCGTTCCGCAGGCGTCCGTTTGCTGCGTGACAACGTCGTGATCCACGAAGGGACATTGAAAACGCTCAAACGCTTCAAGGATGAAGTGGCCGAGGTTCAGTCCGGTCAGGAATGCGGTATGGCGTTTGAAAACTATGACGATATTCGTCCAGATGATGTCATCGAAATCTTCGAGCGTGAAGAAGTCGAGCGCGCACTCTAAAATAGGTTTGGCAGGTATAGAAAAGGGCGGCTTCCGGGCCGCCTTTTTTGTTGTCCGATTGACTGACATCAACGCCAAATTCCGCGCGGCATGTGAGAATTGGGCGTAGGTAAAGGAGGAAAATCAATGTTCAAGATCACGAAAAAATCTGACGACCGCGTTGATATCGATCTCAGCGGTCAGCTGGACTCTGACATGATGGCAAAGGGACTGGATGAATTGATCACCCAATCTGAGGGCGTCACAAACGGTAAGATGCTTTACAGGATTACCAGTTTCGCCATGCCAAGTTTTGGCGCGATTGGCGTCGAAATGGCCCGACTCCCGAAGCTCTTCGGGCTTTTGGGCAAGTACGACCGATGTGCCGTTTTGACGGATGCTGGCTGGATCAGAACTGCAGCTGAGGTTGAAGGAGCGCTTATTCCGGGACTTTCGATCAAAGCCTTTGGTCTGGACGATCTTGAGGAAGCCGAGGCGTGGTTGGACAGTTAGGAACCAGCGCAAAAAAAAGAGCGGCCTGAAAAGGCCGCCCTTTCGGTAAATCACAACGGATTAGCTGTCTTCGGATACGTCCAGCTCAATCCAATTAGTTGCAATTGCCGGGTCGCCGATTTCACCTTCAAAGATGACTGCGGCCAGAGTCTCAGCTGAGTTCAGCTCCAGATTCACTGGTACGTCAGCATTTGCGCCGGCGTTCAGTTCTGCCATACCCAGCATCTCGCCGAATTCACCGGTGGAATAGTCGTAGATTGCGACAAAGCCAGCGGCGTCAGTGCGGATCAGGTCCAGCGTGATGCTGCCGTTATCTTCGACAGTTTCCTGCAGACCAAACCAGCCATCAGCGGCTGCGGTTGTACCGGTGCCCAGTGCGGCGACGACGGCGGCTGTTTTCATGAAGTTAAACATTGTCTAGCTCCTGTGTTTGTTCATTGCAGCACAGGCGTATCTGCGCTGCTTCCGGGGACTCAACAAGCGCCACGGATGATCGTTCCATTGGCAAAATCGGAGTTCCAAAAAACAGAGTAAGTTATTGAAAAATAATAATACGTTTCTGTTATAACCAATCCCTGAGGATGGGGATCAAGGGAATATCTGCCGGTGGCATCGGATAGTCCTTCAGTTCATTAGCGCGTACCCACTTAAGCGCCTGTCCCTCGCGGGATTGGGGTGTGCCCTCCCAGCGACGACACGCAAAGACTGGCATAAGCAAATGGAACGTCTCATAGGTGTGGCTGGCGAAGGTCAAAGGCGCGAGACAAGACGCCCATGTGTTGATCCCTAATTCCTCTTCAAGTTCGCGGATTAGCGCAACTTCGGGGGTTTCGCCGTCTTCGACCTTTCCACCAGGAAACTCCCACAAACCAGCCATGGATTTTCCTTCGGGACGCTGTCCCAGCAGGACGCGGCCGTCTGCATCGATAAGCGCGACCGCTGAGACAAGAACTGTTTTCATGAGCGGTAGTCGGCGTTGATGCTGATGTACCCATGGGTCAGGTCGCAGGTCCAAACGGTGCTTGATCCCGCGCCGATCCCCAAGTCGACACCGATTTCGAGTTCCGCATTTTTCATATAAGCGCTTGTAGCCTCTTCGGAGTAGTCGGGCGCGCGCCACCCATTCTGAGCGACGGTGATGTCACCGAACCGGATCGAGATGCGGTCGCGGTCTGCCACGGCACCAGACTTTCCGATGGCCATGACGACTCTGCCCCAGTTCGCATCTTCTCCGGCGACGGCAGTTTTCACCAAGGGAGAATTCGCAATAGAAAGCGCGACCCTTCTTGCATCCGCATCTGTCTGCGCTCCCTCGACGGAGACAGTCACGAATTTCGTCGCCCCTTCGCCGTCGCGGACGACCTGATGGGCGAGGTCCAACATGACAGAATGCACCGCTTCGGCGAAATCGGCGTTGCCTGTCACGTCAACGCCAGACTTACCTGTAGCGGCAACAATCAAGCTGTCAGACGTCGATGTATCGCTATCGACCGTGATGCAGTTGAACGTCTGGTCGTTCCTTTCAGACACGATTGCTTGGAGCGCTGATTGATCGATCTTCGCATCCGTAAAGATATAGACGAGCATCGTCGCCATATCTGGTGCGATCATCCCCGATCCTTTTGCGATGCCTGCGATCCTGACCTTTTCGCCACCCACCTCTATTTCGGTTGCCGATCCTTTCGGGAAGGTATCGGTCGTCATAATTGCCTTGGCCGCGTCAGCTAGCCCATCTGCGGATTGTCCTGCCTTGAGCTCGGCGATCTTCGCAACAATCCTGTCGTGCGGCAGAGGTTCACCAATAACACCTGTCGATGCAGTAAAGACACGGGTTTCCGGGACACCTGTTTCACTACTGACCGCTGATGTGACAGCCGCGACCGATGCAACACCGGCCCCGCCTGTGAACGCATTGGAGTTCCCTGAATTGACAAGGATTGCTGCCGGACCGGTGGGGTCGCCCCCTAATTTCGTCTGACAATCCAGGACAGGGGCAGAGCGTGTTGCAGAGCGCGTAAAGACTCCAGCAATTGCTGTGCCTGCGTCCAGCAATGCCAACATCACGTCGGTCCGGTTTTTGTACTTCACGCCTGCCTGCGCCGCTGCGAACGTGACACCATCAATGACAGGCAGATCAGGGAACGAAGCGGGCGCAAGCGGTGAAATCGTCATCTTACTGGTCCAGAAGTTCGAGGTTGTTGATCAGGTTTGGATCAAAGTCGCCTTCGGCCGGTAGCACAACAGTTGTTTCTGCTGCGAGTTCTTCCAGCTTGGCGCTGATGGCCTCTTCCTGCAGCTGGCCAGTGATTTCACGACGAAGATCCTCTAGCGTTGGCTGTGGCTGGACACGTTCCTCGTTTAGCTTGGCAACATGCCAGCCGAATTGCGTCTCGAATGGTTCGCTGACCTCTCCGACCTCGAGGTTCATGATCTGCTCTTCAAATGCAGGCACCATCGCGCCCATTCCAAACCAACCTAGATTTCCCCCGTTTGGACCTGTGGGTCCTGTCGAGACTTCCTGCGCAACAGCGGAGAACTCTTCGCCGGCATCAATGCGTGCCTTGGCGGCTGCGGCGTCTTCTTGCGTCTCAAGCAAGATGTGCGACGCGTTGAACTCAGGGATTTCTTCAGCGTTGGCAAACCGAGCTTCGTAGGCAGCTACGATGTCTTCTTCTGTCACCGCGCTTTGGGCAATCTCGGTAATGACGTCAGCCGCCATCAAGGCTCGGCGCTCATTGCGCAGCGTCAATTCGATGCGGGGCGCGACGTTGGCAAGCTCGTCAGCAAGAAGCTGTTGCTGGACAAGCTGATCGACCAATCCGTCAAAGAGAACTTCGTTGGGAAATTGTGCATACTGCGCAGGCAGTGCGGTGCGCGCGATGATGACTTCGCCAAGTGTGATTTCTGTATCGCCGACGGTTGCGACGACGGTATCTGCAGTGACATCCTGTGCCGACACGCTTGTTGCAAAGCCAGCCAGAAGGGCTGCTACACCCAAATAAGTCACATGTTTCCGCATTATACGATCCCTTGATTGGCCGCACAGGCGCGCGGCGTTGACAGTCCATAGGTGGCCCCTTACATCCCTTGAATGCCCCGAGGGGGTGCACGTGCAAGCGTAGCCTTTGGCCCTTTCTATGTGGCCCGCGACTGGCCTACAAGCGACCTCCTCTCAAATAGACGTCAGACAGGCGCGAGCGCGCCGCCGGAGAAAATATGCTGGGTTTCGGAACGATTGCCAAAAAGGTGTTTGGCACCGCGAACGACCGCAAGGTGAAGGCCGTGGGTTCGGTTGTGGCCAAGATCAATGCGCTTGAATCCGAGTTCGAGAAGCTGTCTGACGATGGCCTGAAAGACAAAACCGCAGAGCTCGCCGAAAGAGCAAAGTCAGGTGAGAGCCTCGACGATCTGCTTCCTGAAGCGTTTGCGAACTGCCGTGAAGCGGCGAAGCGGGCTTTGGGTTTGCGCGCTTTTGATACGCAGCTGATAGGCGGGATTTTCCTGCATCAAGGAAACATCGCCGAGATGAAAACCGGTGAAGGTAAAACCCTTGTTGCGACCTTCCCGGCCTATCTGAATGCGCTGACTGGCAAGGGCGTCCATATTGTCACGGTGAACGACTATCTTGCGCGCCGTGACGCAGAGTGGATGGGAAAGGTCTATGCAGCGCTCGGCATGACAACAGGCGTTGTGTATCCTCAACAGCCTGAAAACGAAAAGCAGGCGGCCTATGCGTGCGACGTCACCTACGCCACCAACAATGAGTTGGGCTTTGACTACTTGCGCGACAACATGAAGTCCGAGCTGAGCCAGATGTTCCAGCGCGACCACCATTTTGCGATTGTCGATGAGGTCGATAGTATTCTCATTGACGAAGCGCGGACGCCGCTGATTATTTCCGGTCCAGCGCAAGATCGGAGCGAACTCTACGTCGCAATCGACAAGATCATCCCTGAGGTGGCTGATGAGCACTACACCTTGGATGAAAAAACCCGTCAGGCCACATTCACAGACGAGGGCAACGATTTCCTTGAAGAACGCCTTTCCGCTGCCGGACTTCTGGAAGAAGGCCAGACACTTTACGATCCCGAAAGCGCCACGCTTGTGCATCACGTCAGTCAGGGTCTGAGGGCGCACAAGCTCTTCACACGTGACAAGGACTATATCGTCCGTGATGATGAAGTCGTCCTGATTGACGAATTTACCGGCCGCATGATGGTTGGCCGTCGTTTGTCAGATGGTCTGCATCAGGCGATCGAAGCGAAAGAAGGGTGTTCGATCAAACCTGAAAACGTGACCCTCGCGTCGGTGACTTTCCAGAACTACTTCCGGCTTTATGACAAGCTTGGGGGCATGACAGGGACCGCCGCCACGGAAGCTGAAGAATTCCGCGAAATCTATGGCCTCGGGGTTGTCGAAATCCCAACAAACCGTCCGGTGGCGCGTATCGACGAGGACGATCAGGTTTACCGGACCGCGCGCGAAAAGTTTGATGGCATTGTCCAGGAAATCAAAGCTGCGCATGCCAAGGGTCAACCGATCCTGGTTGGGACAACATCAATCGAAAAATCAGAAGAGCTTGCTGATTTGTTGCGGGCCGAGGGAATCACTTTCAACGTTCTCAATGCACGTCAGCATGAACAGGAAGCCCAGATTGTCGCTGATGCGGGTAAATTGAACGCAGTAACGATTGCGACAAACATGGCCGGCCGCGGAACTGACATCCAGCTTGGTGGGAACGTCGAGATGCGCGTGTTGGAGGCAATGGCCGCCGATCCGGAAGCTGACCCAGAGGCATTGCGCGCGAAAATCGAGGCAGAAGTCGCCGATGAAAAAGAAAAGGTGAAAGCAGCCGGTGGTTTGTTTGTCCTTGCGACAGAGCGCCATGAAAGCCGCCGGATCGACAACCAGTTGCGTGGCCGTTCCGGTCGTCAGGGTGACCCGGGCCGGTCAGCATTCTTTTTGTCGCTCGAAGACGACCTGATGCGGATTTTCGGCTCGGAGCGGCTTGAGAAAGTGCTAGCAGGTCTTGGGATGAAAGAGGGCGAAGCGATTGTGCACCCTTGGGTCAACAAGTCGCTTGAGCGCGCGCAAGCCAAGGTAGAAGGCCGAAACTTCGATATCCGTAAACAGCTGCTCAAATTTGACGACGTGATGAACGAGCAGCGGAAAGTGATCTTCAGTCAGCGTCGCGACATCATGGAGGCAAAAGACCTCTCCGAAGTGACAAAGGACATGCGCGATCAGGTAATAGATGATCTTGTCTACGCTCATATGCCGCCGAAAAGCTATGCAGATCAGTGGGATACCGAAGGATTGCAGAGCGAGGTGAAGGAACAGCTTGGCTTGGATCTGCCGGTTGCCGAATGGGCATCCGAAGAAGGTGTTGATGACGACGACATCCGCGAGCGGCTCGAGCAGGAAGCCGATAAGTTCATGGCCGAGAAGACTGAAGCTTTCGGCGATGAAACGATGCGTGGGGTCGAGAAGCAAATTCTGTTGCAGACAATTGACGCCAAATGGCGTGAACATCTGCTGACCCTTGAGCACCTGCGGTCTGTGGTGGGCTTCCGCGGATATGCGCAGCGTGATCCTTTGAATGAATACAAAACCGAAGGGTTTCAGCTCTTCGAAAGTATGCTTGATGGCCTGCGCACGGACGTGACCAAGAAGCTGTCGCAGATCCGCCCCATGAGTAAAGAAGAACAAGAACAGATGATCGCCCAGATCAGGCAACAACAAGAGGCTGCAGCGCGCGCATCAGCCGCTGCTGCGGCTGCTGCAACACCAGCACCAACCGAAGATGCAATCGAAGGGTTTGATGAGAACGATCCAACCACATGGGGCAATCCAGGTCGCAATGACCCTTGTCCGTGCGGGTCAGGAAAGAAATTCAAACACTGTCACGGCCGTCTCGCCTAGATCTCAAAAGAGACTCAAACGACGCTGGTCTACTTGCTTGGGTGAAATTGCACTATATTCCTGCTGAGGGATTATGGGTGTGATGTTTCAGAGTCGGTTTTTGCTGCTGGGTGTTCTTTTCGCTCTCGCCATTTTGGCGGTGTCACTCTTTACGCGTCCAGAAACGCGCGTTGCTCTGACAACATCGGTTCCACAGACTGCATCCACCACTGTCGTGGACGACGGCGCCATTCTTGCAGTTGGTGAAAATCACAGCCCCGTCTTCGGTCTACCTGACGCCCTTTTTCGCCCGGTCGATCACCGGAAGGCCACGCAAGCAGTGCCCGATGTGGACCGCATCTATGCCGAGTTTGATGTTCCGGTGATTGGCCAGCTGCAGGCATCCCCCGCATCATCGGTTTGTACCACACGATTGACCGCGAGCAGAGCGCCCGTGGCGATGGTGGACCTTACGGTCAGGTCGCCTTGTTTTCCTGACACCACGTTTCTTATCCGTCATGGGCCGGCAAGCTTCACTGTGTGGACCGGAGCTCAGGGTTTGGCCACGGTGACAGTTCCGGCACTTGCACAAAGATCGAGGTTTTCCGTCTACCGCCAGAACATTCAATACGACGAAGTCGAAATCTATGTCCCAGCGGCGCGCAACTATGACCGGATCGCCCTGAACTGGAATACACCCGAGCGTCTTGACCTTCATGCTTTCGAGGGGGCCGCTTTTATCGGCGGACCAGGACACATCTGGGTCGGCAGCAGCAACAGAGCAAGTGACGCTGCCAGCGGGGAGTCTGGATATACAGTTGCGCTGGGTGGAGAAGCGACCGAACCGCCAGCACAAATGGAGGTTTACACCTTCCCGGCTGGGCACCGCGCCTACGACCAATCGGTTTCGATCCGGATCGGTATACTTCTCGATCATGAAAACTGCGGGCGCGAGATTGACTTTACCGTCATTGAGGCCTTTGGAGGGAACTTTCCGATCGCGACTGAAGCCTCCCCGAAGATGCCGGCCTGTGATCAAGTCGGTCTGGTTGTGCTTCTGGCGGATGATGTGCCAACCCTGATTGCCGGGGCTGGCTAGAGCAGTCCTTCAGCACGAAAACTGATTTCACGCGAGCGACCGATGATAAGGTGATCATGGATTGTGATCGACAGGGCCGATGCGGCGCTGGCTATCTGTTGTGTCATCGCAATATCCGCGGCAGACGGTGTCGGGTCACCCGAAGGGTGGTTATGCACGAGTATGATCGACGTCGCATTGAGCTCTAGCGCGCGCTTGACGACCTCGCGCGGATAGACAGGAACATGGTCAACGGTTCCTTTTGCCTGTTCTTCGTCTGCAATCAGTACATTCTTCGTGTCGAGAAACAGAATGCGAAATTGTTCGGTTTCGCGGTGCGCCATTGTTGCGTGGCAATAGTCGAGCAGTGCGTCCCAGCTAGAAACCACATGCCTTTGCATCACCTTTGCGCGGGACAGTCGATGAGCTGCTGCTTCGATGATTTTCAGCTCAAGGATGACAGCATCACCGACACCATTAATCTTGCGCAGGCTGTCTTGGCTGGCGGACAAGACGCCGTTGAAATCGCCGAAGTGATCGATCAGACGGCGAGCGAGTGGTTTGACATCCTGCCGCCGGATCGCACGGAACAGCACGAGCTCCAATAGCTCATATTCAGGAACAGCTTGCGACCCACCTTCAAGAAAGCGTGCGCGCAGGCGTTTCCGGTGGTCCCTAATGTAAGACGGCAACCGCCCCGTTCCGAGCGGGACGGGTTCCAGAACCTCGTCCAAATCATCGAAGAGTGTGGGTGCCTCGGCAAACTGTCGCATGGATACAGTTTGCCGAAGATTTGGTTACAATCGGGTTAAGACTAACCCTTCATCGAGTCCCAGAAATTCTTGACCGAGTTGAAGAAGTTGGACCCTTGCGGGTTATTTTCTTCGCTGAGTTGATCGAATTCCTTAAGGATTTCGCGCTGCCGTGCCGTCAGTTTGACGGGGGTTTCAACGGCCAATTCGATGAACATATCGCCGGTTCCGCCGCCTCTGAGGGCTGGCATCCCTTTACCGCGCAACCGCATCTGGCGGCCAGACTGCGATCCTTCAGGGACTTTCACGCGGCTGCGTCCACCGTCGATCGTTGGCACCTCGATTTCGCCGCCCAGCGCTGCTGTCGCGATTGAAACAGGCACACGGCAGTAAAGGTTCGTGTTCTCCCGCTCAAAAAGTGCGTGATCCATCACCTCGATAAAGATGTAGAGATCGCCGGTTGGTCCGCCGCGCATTCCCGCTTCGCCTTCACCAGCCAAGCGAATACGTGTGCCGGTTTCAACGCCTGCAGGGATGTTGACCGACAACGACTTTTCTTTTTCGACACGACCCTGTCCATGACATGTCTGGCAGGGGTTCTTGATTGTCTGGCCCATACCGGAACACGTCGGGCAGGTGCGTTCGACTGTAAAGAAACCCTGTTGCGCGCGAACCTTACCCATGCCTGAGCATGTCGGGCAGGTTTGCGGTTCTGATCCACCTTCAGCACCGGTTCCGTTGCAGGAATTACAGCTTACGGCGGTAGGGACGTTGATGGTCTTTTGCATCCCCGAGAAGGCATCTTCGAGGTTTATCCGCAGGTTGTAACGCAGATCATTGCCGCGCTGGGCCGAAGACCGGCGCGCACCGCCGCGGCCACCCATGAAGTCGCCGAACAAGTCGTCAAACACATCTGAAAATGCGCTTGCAAAGTCGCCCTGACCTCTCGGTCCGCCGCGTCCGGCACCGCCCATGCCATTCTCGAATGCGGCATGTCCGAACCGGTCATAGGCTGCCTTCTTTTCAGCGTCTTTCAGGACTTCGTAGGCTTCGTTTGCCTCTTTGAACTGTGCTTCAGCCTCGGGATTGTCCGCGTTGCGATCAGGATGCAACTCTTTCGCTTTTTGGCGATAGGCCTTCTTTATTGCGGCTGCATCAGCCCCGCGCTCGACGCCAAGCACTTCGTAATAGTCACGTTTCGCCATGTTCATTTCCCCTTGGGAATGACAATGACCGGCCCAGTTTCCTGACCGGTCATCTTCAAAGACACGCGGCCTTAGTTGTCACGCTTGTCGTCGCCAAGATCTTCGAAGTCAGCGTCAAGAATGTCATCGTCAGCGGCAGATGCCTCTGGCTCTGCGTTGCCGTCTTCCTCTTGCTGCGACTTGTAGATCGCTTCACCCAGTTTCATGGCCGCTTCGGTGACGTTCTGCACACCGGCTTTGATCTTGTCGGCGTTATCACCCTCGAGATCATCCTTCAGCGCCGCAATCGCAAGCTCGATGGCTTCGATTGTTGTCGGGTCGACCTTGTCGGCATGCTCTTCCATCGACTTTTCGGTCGAGTGGATCAGGCTCTCAGCCTGGTTCTTCGCATCAACCAACTCGCGGCGGGCCTTGTCAGCTTCAGCATTTGCTTCGGCGTCCTTGACCATCGCTTCGATATCCTCATCGGACAGACCACCAGAAGCCTGGATCGTGATCTTCTGCTCCTTGCCGGTGCCTTTGTCCTTGGCGCCGACTTCAACGATGCCGTTGGCGTCGATGTCGAAGGTCACTTCGATCTGTGGCATACCACGCGGTGCTGGCGGGATATCTTCGAGGTTGAACTGACCAAGCAGCTTGTTGTCGGCTGCCATCTCACGCTCACCCTGGAACACGCGCAGTGTCACAGCGTTCTGGTTATCTTCCGCGGTCGAGAAGACCTGAGACTTCTTCGTCGGGATCGTGGTGTTACGGTCGATCAGACGTGTGAACACACCGCCCAAAGTCTCGATACCGAGCGACAATGGCGTGACGTCGAGAAGAACAACGTCTTTGACGTCGCCTTGCAGAACACCAGCCTGAATAGCGGCACCCATGGCAACCACTTCGTCAGGGTTCACGCCTTGGTGGGCTTCTTTGCCAAAGAACTTGGCAACTTCTTCCTTCACCTTCGGCATGCGTGTCATACCGCCGACCAGAACAACCTCGTCAATGTCGTTGACCGACAGGCCTGCGTCTTTGATCGCGTCCTTACAAGGCTTGATCGATTGCTTGATCAGATCACCCACAAGGCTTTCCAGCTTCGCACGGGTCAGCTTCATCACCATGTGAAGCGGCTGGCCGTTGGCGCCCATCGAAATGAACGGCTGGTTGATTTCAGTGCTGGAGGAAGACGACAGCTCAATCTTGGCCTTCTCGGCAGCTTCTTTGAGACGCTGCAGGGCCATCTTGTCCTGAGTCAGATCGACAGAATGTTCCTTTTTGAACTCGTCAGCGAGGTAGTTGACGATGCGCATATCGAAGTCTTCACCGCCAAGGAATGTGTCACCGTTGGTGGACTTCACTTCGAACAGACCGTCGTCGATTTCGAGGATCGTGACGTCGAATGTACCGCCACCAAGGTCATAGACGGCGATTGTCTTGCTGTCTTTCTTGTCCAGGCCATAGGCCAGCGCGGCGGCTGTCGGCTCGTTGATGATCCGCAGCACTTCCAGACCGGCGATCTTGCCGGCGTCTTTGGTGGCCTGACGCTGGGCGTCGTTGAAATACGCAGGAACCGTGATGACGGCTTGCGTTACGTCTTCGCCAAGATAGGTTTCGGCGGTTTCTTTCATCTTGCCGAGAATGAAAGCAGAGATCTGGCTGGGCGAATATTTCTCACCCTTGGCTTCGACCCATGCATCGCCATTGCCACCGTTCACAACGGCAAACGGCATGTTCTTTTTGTCTTTTGCCAAATCAGCATCGTCGAACCGGCGACCGATGAGACGCTTGACGGCAAAGATTGTGTTTTCTGGGTTAGTGACGGCCTGGCGCTTGGCAGGCTGCCCGACGAGGCGCTCATCATCTGTGAACGCAACGATGGATGGTGTTGTCCGTGCACCTTCGGCATTTTCAATCACCCGCGGTTTGGAGCCATCCATGATGGCGACGCAGGAGTTGGTTGTCCCAAGGTCGATACCAATAACTTTGGCCATTTTTCAAATCCCTCTACTTTAGGCGGTTTGAGCGGCATGAACCCGTTTCGGCATCCACGCCAGTTTCATAGTGAGAAGACAGGCTGACCGCCTGAAAACTCGATCTTGGCGTATATAGGGTTGGGTTTTCGGTGCTGCAACCAGTCACACAGGCGTGAAAGAGGGAAAAACGCGGATTCTTTGCCCGTCACGCCGCGCAAGCCCTGAAGTAGCTAAATGAGCGCCAGATATTTACTATCTGGCAGCAAACCAGCTGACAGATGCATGCTGCCTGCTGAAAAATTCCGCCATAAAGCCGATCAACAAAAGCACCATTGTCAAAATCACTGGATAAGCGATTTGGGAGTTCATCGGCGTGTAGTGCAGGAAAGCGAAACCGCGCGCCTGATCAATCGCGTGAAACAGCGGATTCCAGTCAAACCAAGCCACCATCGTTGCGGGCAGAGAGTTGGCCAAGAACATTTTGCCAGAAGCGATCATGTTTGCACGGATGTAGAACTGCATCAGCAGGGGCATAGCGTTGGGGAACCACGGTGTCAGGACGCCAAAAATCAACCCCACCGCACAGCCGCTTCCCCAGGCAAGCAGAAGCATCCCGTAAGCGCCGATCGGCTTGTCGATGGTAATCGGGTTGATGAGAAGGTGATAGGCAAGGAGCATGATGCCGATCGCCAGTGTCTTCTGGTAAAGCATGCTGAACGTGGTCGCGATGAACGAAATGACCGTGTTCATGGGGCTATGCATCATCGAAGGCGATGTCGGGCTAACAGCTTGGGCCAATTGGCGGACGGTCATGACATGCGTGAGATAGAGGAAAATTCCTGTCATGATGTAGAGGATGAAGTCGCCGCGGATTGGTGACGTCCTGACGCCGATCAGCTGGAACATGACAAAAAAGACGCCAACCAGAATAACGCTGCGCATGATCACCACGAGAATTCCGACAATGGCATTGCGATGGCCACCGCGGATATTCTGCACAATCGTGTGGTAAATCACCGACACGATGCCAAAGAAGCTGCTGACCTTGTTGCGATGGATGCGATTGGTTTGAAACATTTTATCCGATGCCGTGGCTCCGCTGCCAACATAGCCCAGCAAACTTGCTGATTTGCTATCGAGAGACCATAAGCGACTGCAGAAAACGGATCAACTCAAGGTAAGACCTGATGGACTACGCTGCCCTGACCCGCGTCATGCGCAAACTCGCTCTCGATGCTGGCGACAAGATCATGGAAATCTATGCCGCTGACGACTTCGACGTTCGTGCAAAGGGTGATGACAGTCCGGTCACGGCTGCTGACGAAGCAGCGGATGCAATCATCAGTGCCGGCCTCAGAGACGCCTTTCCGACGGTCCCGCTGGTGGCCGAGGAGCAAGCGGCATCACATGAGCTGACCGCTAAAACCTTCCTGATTGTTGATCCGTTGGATGGCACCAAAGAATTTATCAAGAGGCGCGGCGATTTCACCGTCAACATCGCATATGTCGTCGAAGGCGAGGCGGTGCGCGGTGTGGTCTATGCGCCAGCAAAGGAAAGATTGTTCTACACCGACCAGAACGGCCAGTCGGTCGAAGAAGTAGGACCATTCGCGAAAGACGAAATCGGGCAAACACAGCCGATCTCGGTGTCGCATCCTGATAACGAAGCGTTGCTTGTTGTCGCATCCAAGTCGCACCGGGATGAGGCGACGGACGATTATATCTCGAAATACGCGGCTGCTAACATGAAGAGTGCGGGCTCATCCCTGAAATTTTGCCTTGTTGCGACAGGAGAGGCGGACATTTACCCTCGGCTTGGTCGCACCATGGAATGGGATACCGCGGCAGGACATGCCGTACTGCACGGTGCAGGCGGAAAAGTCGTCCGCTTTGATGACCATACTCCGCTGACGTACGGCAAGGCAGGATTTGAAAACCCGTTCTTTATCGCCTTTGCGCCCGGCGTAAATCTGGAGAAAGCGTGATGTCTGTTCTGATTGCGATACCGGCCCGCTATGCCTCCACGCGATATCCGGGAAAGCCGTTGGTCGGTTTGCGCGGGGCAGGCGGAAAGTCAAAAAGCCTGATCCAACGCTCGTGGGAAGCGGCGATATCGGTCAATGGTGTCGATCAGGTTGTCGTGGCAACCGACGACGAACGGATAGCCAATGCGGCGCGCGCATTCGGAGCTGAAGTTGCCATGACCTCGACTGACTGCGCAAACGGGACTGAGCGCTGCGCGGAAACCCTATCAAATCTGGGTAGAGACTTTGATGTTATCGTCAATCTACAGGGCGATGCCCCTCTTACGCCTGCGTGGTTCGTCGAGGATCTTATCGCGGGACTTCGAGAGAACCCTGACGCTGATGTCGCAACGCCGGTTTTGCGCACAGATGGACGTGCCCTCAACGGATTTCTGGCGGACCGCCGCGCAGGCCGGGTCGGTGGCACAACAGCAGTCTTTGGAACCGACAACAACGCGCTGTACTTTTCCAAAGAGGTCATTCCCTACACTGGGCAGACCTTTGCAGATACTGACGAAACCCCTGTTTTTCATCATGTGGGTGTCTACGCCTACCGGCCTGATGCCCTGCGTGCCTACGCCACTTGGCCGGCCGGACCTTTGGAAAATCTGGAGGGTCTTGAGCAACTGCGCTTCCTTGAGCGCGGGGTTCCAATGCTTTGCGTCGAGGTCGAGGCACGGGGGCGCCAGTTTTGGGAGCTCAATAACCCGGAAGATGTTCCGCGGATCGAAGCAATGATGCAGGACATGGGACTGGACTAGGGTTCGGAGCTGACATCATATGATCGCCTTTCGTGTGGCGGTTTAATCGGAATTATGTGTTCATGCCGTCTTAATGTCGTCGCACTAACCGGCTATGCAGGATGCTAAATCTGAATCGCAGCAAATGGGCAGAGAAATGCAGAGAAAAGTGACCAAAGCGATCTTTCCCGTCGCAGGGCTGGGGACACGTTTCTTGCCTGCGACAAAGTCGGTTCCTAAGGAAATCATGACTTTGGTTGATCGTCCGTTGATCCAATATGCAATCGATGAAGCGCGTGCCGCCGGGATCGAGGACTTCATATTCGTCACGGCACGCGGCAAGTCTGCGCTCGAAGACTATTTTGACGTATCTCCCGATCTTGAAGCAGAGCTTGAAAAAGCAGGAAAGACAGATCTGCTCGAGGTTTTGCAGGCAACCAACATGGAAAGTGGCACGATTGCCTATCTTCGCCAGCACAAGGCGCTTGGCCTTGGCCATGCTGTTGCCTGTGCGCGCAAGCTGATCGGTGACGAACCGTTTGCTGTCATGCTGCCGGACGACGTGATCTCCGGACCCAAACCCTGTTTGCAGCAGATGGTTGAGGCGTATGAGGAAACAGGTGGCGCGATGGTTGCAGCAATGGAAGTATCGCCTCAACAAGCTTCGCTTTACGGTGTGCTCGACGTCGCTGAACAGAATGGCCCGCTCGCGCGGGTGCAAGGCATGGTGGAAAAACCGCCACTTGGCGAAGCGCCATCAAACCTCGTGGTCATTGGCAGATACATCCTGACACCCCAAATCATGCGAAATCTTGAGGATATCGAACGCGGTGCGGGCGGTGAAATTCAACTGACCGATGCCATCGCAGCGGAAATCACTGCTGGACGCGATGTATATGGCTACCGATTTGACGGGCAACGATATGATTGCGGATCGAAGGCTGGCTTTTTGCAGGCGACAGTCGCCTTTGCATTGTCGCGTCCAGACCTGCGGGATGAATTCTCTGACTTTCTCTCGGAAATGCACGCGACAAGGCAGGCGGCGCAATAGGACTTCGCCGGATGGCGTTGAGCTCAGACAAGGGCTTGCCGGGACTGTCAGGTGCCTATCGGTTGCGTTGGAAAAGGCGGCGTTTCCTGTTCCGTATCTGGCGGAAACGGCACGAGATTACATCTATCGTGGATCGGACCAGCGACATCAGGCGCGATAGCATCTTACTGTTCTCTACCGTGCGTAATGAGGCGTTGCGGCTGCCGTTTTTCCTTGCCTACTATCGCAAGCTTGGGGTGACCCACTTTTTCTTCGTTGACAACGAAAGCTCTGACGGGACGGCCGAATTTTTGCGACAGCAACCCGATGTCTCTCTCTGGCACAGCGCGCATTCATACAGGCTCTCCCGTTTCGGTATGGACTGGTTGGGTTGGTTGCTTTGGCAATTTGGTCATGGGCATTGGTGTCTGACGGTCGATGCGGATGAACTTCTGGTTTATCCAGATTGCGAAGCGCGCGATTTACGCAATTTGACCTCTTGGCTGGACACCAAACAAAGATCATCATTCGGTGCAGTGATGGTGGACCTTTACCCGAAAGGCCCGTTGGGCGGCAGTTCCTATCGCGCTGGTGATGATCCTACAGAGACCCTTAGCTGGTTCGATCAAGGTAACTACCGAAGCAGCATTCACGCATACTACGGCAACACCTGGATTCAGGGCGGTGTCAGGGAACGCGTATTCTTTTCAGATCAACCAGAACGCTCACCGACTTTGAACAAGACCCCGCTGGTGCGCTGGAATCGCCGATACACCTACGTAAGTTCGACGCATCAGATGTTGCCCCGTCATCTTCACGATTCGTTCGACCTTGAGGGGAAAACGAAAGCGAGCGGCGCACTACTTCATACGAAGTTTCTGCCGATCATCGCTGAGAAGTCGGCCGAGGAACTGGAAAGAAAACAGCATTTTCAAAACACGACACTTTACCAAGACTACCACCGGCGTCTGGCGAGTGGCATTACCCTCTGGCACAAGGACGCCGCGTACTATGATGGACCGCAAAAACTTGTCGAATGCGGGTTGATGTCAAAAGGGGATTGGGTCTGATATGCAGGCTTTATTCTTAGACAGAGACTAGTTTCGTACCTTGGGAATTTTGACCTCATACCGGTTGCGTTGGCAAAGAAAGCGTTGGCGCCTACGCGCTTTGCAAAAGGGCCGCGACTTACGGGAGGTTGCGAACAGAACCAAGCGCATCGCCCCTGATGATATCCTCTTGTTTTGCGTGTTCCGTAATGAAGACGTGCGGCTCCCGTACTTCCTGTCCTACTACCGCCGCCTTGGCGTCAATCACTTTATCATGGTCGATAATGACAGCCAGGACGAAGGCGCAGCTTACGTTCTGAAACAACCTGATGTTTCGCTCTGGACGACAAAAGGCGCCTATGGCGACTCACGCTTTGGCATGGACTGGTTGACCTATCTGCAAGGAAAGTATGCGCCGGGGCATTGGGCGCTGACAGTCGATGTTGATGAATTCTTTGTCTACCCATTCTGTGACACGCGGCCAATCCGGGCGCTGGCTGATTGGTTAGACGCGTCGCAGGTGCGTTCATTCGGCGCGATGCTTTTGGACATGTATCCCAAAGGGCCGGTTGGAAGCACCAATTACAAGGCGGGTGAAGACCCATTTAAAACCGCGTGCTGGTTTGACCCAGGCAACTACGTCATTTCGCGAAATGCCTTGTTGCGCAATCTGTGGATCCAAGGCGGGCCACGTGCGCGAGCATTTTTCGCAGGCAAACCCAAGCAGGCGCCCGCGCTCAATAAAATCCCATTTGTAAAGTGGCGGAAGCCCTACACCTACGTGAGCTCAACACATATGATGCTGCCGCGTGGCCTGAACCTTGTCTATGACCAACAGGGTGGTGAAAAGACGTCCGGCATTCTGCTCCACGCCAAGTTCCTTAACACATTTGTGGAACGCGCCAGTGAGGAGGCGGAGCGCGGGGAACACTATAAGGGCGGAAAGGAATACAAGACTTATGCCGAACGCCACGGAGCTGACCCAGACCTTTGGTGTGAATGGAGCGAGCAATACATCAACTGGCGGCAGCTGGAGATCTTGGGGCTGATGTCGAAGGGAAATTGGGCATGACGCTTGGTGTCATCATGTTGGTCCATACGGCCTTTGATCGCGCTGAACAGATGGTGCGCCGCTGGGCCGAAGGCGGCTGTCCGGTTGTGATCCATGTTGATCGAAACGTTGAGCCCGCAACACACGACCATTTTGTGCATGCAATTTCCGATCTGCCGGATGTTCGTTTTGCCAGCCGGTCTCGGTGTGAGTGGGGGACCTGGGGTCTCGTTGAAGCAACGCAATCGGCCGCAACGCTGATGCTCGATGAGTTTCCTTCGGTCAGCCATGTATATCTCGCCTCTGGGGCCTGTATGCCTTTGCGGCCCGTCTCTGAACTTGAGGCCTATCTTGCCCGGCATCCGGATACAGACTTCATCGAAAGCGCGACCACTGCTGATGTCCCCTGGACTGTTGGAGGCCTTGACCGCGAACGATTCACGCTGCGTTTCCCTTTCGCCTGGAAAAAGAACCGCAAGCTGTTCGACCTCGCAGTTCGTTTGCAGCAACTCGTGGGCTACCGGCGCGCCCTTCCTGAAGGATTGGTTCCCCATATGGGGTCGCAGTGGTGGTGTCTGACGCGGCAAACGCTTGAGGCCATCCTACAAGACCCAAAACGCCCAGCGTATGACCGTTACTTCAAAAGCGTCTGGATCCCCGACGAAAGCTATTACCAAAGCCTCGTCCGCATGCATGCAAGGCGCGTCGAGAGTAAGTCACTTACGCTGGCAAAGTTTGATCACCAGGGAAAGCCGCACATCTTCTTTGATGACCATCTTGAGCTATTGCAGAGGTCAGGTTGCTTTGTCGCGCGTAAGATTTGGCGAGATGCCGAACTCCTTTTTCAAACTTTTCCTCAGCCGAGTGCGCCGGACCAAATTGATGCTGAACCCAATACCGGGGCGGTTGATCGGTTGTTCTCGCAAGCTGTTGAACGCCGCACCTATGGTCGGCCCGGTCTCTTCATGCAAAGCCGCTTTCCCAGCAGTGACCGGCAAGCGGTTCTGACCGCCTCGCCTTACGCGGTTCTACAGGGTTTTGATGATATTTTCCCTGATTTCCAACGGTGGCTTGCACGTAGAACCGGCGCAGAAGTACATGGCCATCTTTTTGCCCGTGATCGGGTACACTTCGCCGATGGCGTTGAATTGTACAGGGGCGGCTTGTCAGACCATCCGCGCCTGCGGGACTACAATCCCAAGATGTTTTTGACGAACCTGATTTGGAACGCCCGTGAAAAGCATCACTGTTTTCAGTTTGGCCCCGCCGACAGCCAAGGAATTTGCTGGACCCTGGCCAAGGATACAAATGCCAGTATCTGGGTTGTCACCGGCGCTTGGTCGGTTCCGTTATTCTTGTCTGGAAGGTCGGCCAGTGAGGTGCGCGCAGAGGCTGCTCGATTGCAGCGTATCGAGAACAAATTTCTGAAAGTCTTGCGGTCGCCACAGGTTCGCGCCCGCGTCAGGATCATGTCGCTCGCCGAATTTGTCGAGGCACCGATGGATGTTCTGCAGACGATCATTGATGAAATCGCAGGGCACAAGGGGCGGGCAATTTCCGAGGCACCTCGCATGGCCGATATCGAAGGCCTTGCGGCATTCTTGCAAGATCTCAAGAACCAAGGGATGCACCCTTTCCTCACCGGTGACATCACCGCGCTAACGGTGCAGACGCGACGTCGGCAATCACGCCGCAAACCTTACATCGTGGCCGGGAAATGAGCCGTTTCGATTACTTCGTTATTCTGGCCGAGATGCGCACGGGGTCAAACTTCCTTGAAGAAAACCTGAACCACGTTGAAGGCGTCACCAGCCATGGCGAGGCTTTCAATCCATCTTTCATTGGATCACCAAAGACGGAGGCGCTGTTGGGGGTCACGCTGGAGGAACGGGAAGCGAAACCTTTTGTGCTTCTCGAAAGGATCAAGGAAAGCGACGCGATGGCGGGCTTTCGCCTCTTTCACAATCATGATCCGCGTATCGTGCAAGCGTGCCTGGAAGACCCCCGTTGTGCCAAAGTCATCCTCAGACGCAATCCGCTGGACAGCTTTGTAAGTTGGAAGATCGCGCAAGCTACCGGACAATGGAAACTCACGAACGCGACACATTCAAAATCGCAACCGATCTCTTTCGATATTTCAGAGTTTCGGACCCATCTTGATGCAATCACTGGATTTCAGAAAGAACTCCTGCGCAAGTTGCAAGTGACCGGCCAGACGGCATTCCAGCTTGACTACGATGATCTTCAGGATGTTGAGGTTTTGAACGGTTTGCTGGGTTTTCTGCAGTCGCAAAATAAACTCGGTAGGATCAAGAAAAAAATTAAAAAGCAAAACCCTGAAAGTCAAAAAATCAAAATAAAAAACTTTGATGAAATGTCAGAGACCCTCAAGGAGGTTGATTGGTTTGGTCTTTGGGGTATGTCCAGCTTTGAGCCGCAACGCGGCCCATCTATTCCATCCTATATCGCGGCAGGGCGATCAGGTTTGTTATATGCCCCTCTGAAATCCGGCCCGGATGCTGCAGTAAAAGAATGGCTGGAACGGCTTGATGGTGTCCAGCCGCTGGCAAAATTTACACAGCGCAGCCTGAGAGAATGGTACGAACAGCACCTGCCGCACCGGAGTTTCACAGTGGTGCGCCACCCCGTCGCCAGAGCACACGCCGCTTTCTGCGACCGGATCCTGATCGACAAGAATGGGCGCTTCGCGGAAATTCGAGCAAACCTGCGTCGCGTCCACAAGCTACCGATCCCGCAAGAAGCGCCGTCAATGACACGCGAAGACGGCTATGACCTTGAAGCACACAAAACTGCGTTTGCCGCTTTTCTGAAATTCTTACGGTTGAATATTTCGGGGCAGACCAGCATCCGTGTCGATCCGACTTGGGCGAGCCAACATGCCCTACTGCATGGCGTCACGCAGTTTGCTTGCCCGGATGCCGTGTTGCGGGAAGAGGAGCTTCACACGGCTTTGCCCAGTCTTGCAGCGGCAATTGGCAAGTCCGGGGTGCCCGAATTCATCAACGCAAGGCATCCATATCAGGATTGGCTTGACGAGATCTACGATCTGGAAATCGAAAAAGCAGCTCGCGCCGCGTATGCACGAGACTATGAGATCTTCGGCTTTCGCGATTGGGCCTAGGCGGCTTGTGATGCCTGAACCTCGGTCAGAATTGTATGTAATGTCGCTGCCTCGCTATTGGCCCGCAGCTTTGCACAAATTGCCTGATCGCGGAGCGTCCGCGACACCAGTGCAAGTGCCTTGAGGTGGTCAACACCCGCATCCTCAGGTGCGATCAAAGCAAAGACGAGGTCGACTGGCTGACGGTCGACGGAGTCAAAGTTGATCGGCTTTTCCAAACGAAGAAACAGTCCACACACCTCTGACGCAGTTGTCAGGCGCGCGTGTGGCAGTGCAATGCCATGGCCAACGCCAGTCGGGCCAAGCCCTTCGCGTTCGATCAGAGCATCAATGACCTGGGTTGCTGACAAACCATAGCTGGCTTCTGCCAGTTCACCCAGATCATGGAAAAGACGCTTCTTGCTGGTGCAGGAAGAAATCGATTTGACCGCATCAGCCCTAAGTATCGTGCTCATTCGCATCGAACGCGTCTCTTGTTTTCAGGTGGCTATGCCGACCCATTTGTTCGCGGGTCAATCCAGCCAATGTTTCCATCATCACGCCGGTAAACGACGTTTATTCCGCTATGTTTTTCGTTCCGAAATACCAAAACAGGCGCACTCGAAAGCTCCATCTGCATCACCGCCTCACCGACCGACAAAGAAGGAATCTTTGCCTCCATCTCGGCGACGATCATGGGGTTTGATGCGTCCTGTTCGGAGTCCTCCGACTCGTCCCTTGATTCGAGGATATATGACCCCGCATCCGAAAGTTCAACTGGCTGTGATCGCTCGCGATGGTGGTCTTTTAAGCGGCGCTTATATCGACGAAGCTGCTTATCCATCTTTTCTGAGCTTGAGTCGAATGCGGCGTAAATTTCATGCGCCTTACCTGTCGCGGAAGCATTCAGACCCGTTGAAAGGTGGACAACGGTTTCGCAGACAAACTCATGCCCCGACTTTGAGAAAGTCACCATGGCCTCGGTCGGGCGACCGGCATATTTGCTCACAATATCGGTCAGTTCCGTCTTAACGTGGGTCTGGAGAGCCTCGCCTATGTCGATCTGTTTTCCGCTGATTTGGTAACGCATCATTCCTCCTTTGATCGTTCATTGACAGGAGTGCATGAACAGTTGCCCATGCACCAAATCCCGACACTACGTTATGAAGTATGAACGCGATTTCCTGAGTTTAAGCCGCTTTGTCCGGCAAGGTGCCGATGGTCGAGCGGAATGGAAACGTCGCGTCATCATCCCCTTCATTTGGCGATGAAATCGAGGGTGTTGTCAACGACACAGTCGTTAACGCGCTGAAAAGAATCAATTAACGCGGAAGTTATTGCCGAGATATACGCGCCGCACGTTTTCGTCCTGCACAACCTCTTGTGTCGTGCCGCTCATCAGGACCTTGCCGTCATGTAAGATGTAGGCGCGATCAACGATTTGAAGCGTTTCCTGGACATTATGATCAGTGATCAGAACACCGATTCCACGGTTCTTTAGATCGGCGACAAGATGTCTGATTTCGCCAACTGCAATCGGATCTACACCCGCGAAGGGTTCGTCGAACAATACGTATTTTGGTCCGGCTGCGAGGCATCGTGCAATCTCGACCCGCCGCCTTTCACCGCCTGACAAGGCCAAGGCCGATGCCCGCCGCAAATGCTCGATAGAAAATTCTGAAAGCAGCTCTTCAAGGCGTTCGCGTCGGCGATGGCGGTCCGGGACAGCTATTTCGAGAATGGCCAGGATATTGTCTTCAACAGTCAGCCCGCGAAAGATCGACATTTCTTGCGGCAGGTAACCGATACCCAGTTTTGCACGACGGTACATGGGCAAGGCGGTAACATCGCGCCCATCAATCGCAACACGGCCACCTTCGGGGGTGACAAGACCCGCGATGGAATAAAAGCAGGTCGTCTTGCCTGACCCATTCGGACCCAACAACGCAACAACCTCGCCGCGGCCAAGATGCATGCTCACATCCCGGATGACCGGGCGCTTGCGGTAGCTTTTGCGAAGGTTGGTGATTTCCAGACCTTGGGAACCATCAGTGACAGTGAATTGCGCAGTGTCGGTCATTCGCCGTCACCTTGTTGCAATACGGTTCTCACCCGGCCGTCCATCGTCGCGCTTCCTGTGGTGACATTGATCACCATGCGTCCTGCCGCAATGGCGCTGGGTCCTTGGGTTAATAAGACATCGCCAGTGAGTGTAAGAAGGCCCGTTTCAATATCATAGACCGCTTCTTGCGCTTCAGCGGCTTCGGTTGCCGTGACGAAAGTGACGCCATCGGCCGCAACAAGCTGAGCGATTTCTGATGTATCGGCGCCGTAGACGACTTCGACGCTACCGGCAGTAATGCGCAAATCACCTTGGCCGATAACTACGCTGCCCTCGAACCGCGCGATACCGGTATCTTGATCGATGGACAGCGTGTCTGCTGTCACTTCAATGGGGGCAGTATTGTCGACAGTCAGGCCCCCGAGATCGACATTTGTCTGCGCCTGCGCGAGAGAGGCGAAACCCATGACAAAAGTCACGCCCAAGGCGAAAATTCTTGTCATCTCTGCGCTTCCTTTGTCATGGCCTTTGGCCTGTATATAGCAGCCGCACGCCATTGGTGAACACCATCTGCTGGCCCACCTCTTCGGAGGTGACTTCGAACCGCACATTTCCGGCCGTGATTTCACCGAAAGGGGCGCGAACCTCCAAAAGGCCATCTGACGTCACGACGCCGGATCCAAGATCGGCGATCAACCCGTTTGTCTCAAGTTGATAGCCGTTCGAGGTCTCGATCCTTGCTAGGCCCAGAAATTGTGCGACGCGTGCGCGCCCATCGAGCTCTCCCGACACCGCGGTCACGTCAATCTGGATACCTTCGGTCGTGTTCAACCGCATCCCGATATCTGAAATCATAACTGTGTCAGGATTGTTCTGGTCGGGCTGTGCCGACTTTGCAGAAACCACCACCGTCGATCCGTCATCTGTCAATCCTGAAAACTCGGGTGCAGCCAGCCTTTGTTCCCGCGCGATCTGTTCAACCTCAGCCATTGCGACTTCATCTGTGTCGTTTGCGCTTCTTGCAAAAAGAAACAGTGTTGAAAGCAATGCAATTGCGCACAGTGGCAGGATGATCTTGGCCCATCCGACAAACTGCGAATAGAGGTTGTCGTTCGGTTCCACCGTCAAACAATCCCGGCGCGCAGGCAGTCATGAATATGCAAGAGCCCCGCAACTTTGCGGTCGGTTTGTGGGTCAACAGCAAACAGGCAGGTGATCTTACGATCATTCATCAGCGCGACTGCTTCCTCGGCGAGGGCCTCTGGTGACACGGTTTTGGGATTTGCCGTCATAACGTCACCCGCGGTGTGATCAAGCAGCCCGTCCAGGTGCCGCCGCAAATCCCCGTCTGTCACAATTCCGATCAGCCTTTCGTCGTCATCGACGACACCCACAACGCCGAAACCTTTTTGGCTGATTACCAACAAGGTTTCGCCCATCGAAGTGCTGGCATGGACCAGCGGAACAGACGCGTCAGTGTGCATTAGGTCGGAGACTTTCGACAATCGCGCACCGAGTTTGCCGCCGGGGTGAAATTCGCGGAAGTTTTCAGGCGTAAATTGTCGATGCTTCATCAGCGCCACGGCCAGTGCATCACCCAAAGCGAGCGTCATCGTCGTCGACGTTGTTGGAACAACGCCGGTGCCACAGGCCTCACCCAGTTGGGGCAGGACAAGCCGCACATCTGCCCTGGTAAGCAAGGTGCTCTCAAGTTTACTGGCAACCCCGATCATCGGGATGCCGAAACGCCGTGTGTAGGCGACGAGGTCCGCCAGTTCGGGTGTTTCGCCCGAGTTGGAAAGAACCAGCACGACATCGCCTTTGGTCATCATTCCTAAGTCGCCGTGACTGGCTTCAGCTGGATGAACAAAATGCGCCGGCGTGCCTGTGCTTGCGAATGTTGCTGCAATCTTGCGTGCGATGTGACCGGACTTTCCCATGCCTGAGACGATCACCCGCCCTGTCGCGCCCAAAAGTAGTGCCACCGCGTCGGCAAAATTCTGATCGAGGCTGTCGGCGAGTACCCGCAAGGCGTCCGCCTCTGTCTGGATGACCGCCTTGGCGGTCGCCAGAAATGTGTCGTTGTCAGCCATCAGTGCGCAAAAATGTCTGTATCTGGCCAGCCTGCCAGATCGAGCTTTGCCCGCGTCGGTAGGAAATCGAAACAAGACTGGGCAATTTCAGTCCGCCCCTCACGTTCGAGCAACCTGTCCAGCCTGTCACGCAACCGGTGCAGATAAAGGACGTCAGACGCGGCATAATCGAGTTGTGCCTCTGTGAGGTTCTGCGCGCCCCAATCGCTTTGTTGCTGATGTTTTGAGATGTCAATTTGCAGCAACTCCTGCAAAAGGTTCTTCAATCCGTGGCGATCAGTGAACGTTCGCACGAGTTTCGACGCAATTTTCGTGCAGTAGACAGGCGCGGCGGTTGCGCCAAAGGCGTTGTGCATTGCAGCAATGTCGAAACGTCCAAAGTGAAAAAGCTTCAGAACGTTTGGGTCCTCAAGCATCGCACAGAGATTGGGAGCCTCAGTTTGGCCCTTGTGGACTTGGACAAGATGGCAATCGCCGTCACCGGATGACATCTGGATCAGGCACAAACGATCTCGATGAGGATTTAGCCCCATCGTTTCACAGTCGATGGCAACGACTGGCCCAAGGTCGAGGTCCGCTGGCAAGTCTTTCTGATAGAGATAATTCGCCATGGTCGCCCCTTGTTCCGAAGTACTTGATGTTCAGATACGGGCTGCCAGCTGAATCCTCAAGCCCGTCGCGAAGTGGCGCTCTTTTGAAAGGCGAATTCTGATGGCCGGTTTGCGTGCTTTTCCAGCCATTTGCCAAAGGCATCAGGCGCCATTGGCTTTCCGAAACCAAAACCTTGTCCGATCTGGCAGCCCCTCGCGGCCAGATGGGTAGCTTGGGTGCTATGTTCGATACCTTCAGCAACGACGTGCAAGCCGAGTTCAGCAGCAAGTGCAAGAACGGCGCGGGCCACGGAATCAGCAGTCGGGTCGGGCAGTGGTGCCACAAGCGAACGATCAAGCTTGAGGCCGGTAATGGGAAGCTGCGCAACCTTTGAAAGTGCCGCGTAGCCAGTGCCAAAGTCATCCAGTTCAAGTCCGATCCCGCATTCCGCAAGCTGGTCGATATTGATGGCGGCCATGTCGCTAGAGCTTTTGATCAGTGTCGTCTCCAACACCTCAATGAGGACCTGATCCTCAGCGAGCCCCGATCGATTGAGTGAAAACAAGAACCTTTCAATAAAGTTTGGGTCGGCCAAGGTCTCAGGTGCAGCGTTGAGTGAAATACGCGGTGTCCAAAGATGCCGATCCTGCCACCGCTTTGCCTGTTGCAGCGCTGCGCGCCAGACAGCGTGGTCGAGCTCGACAATCAAGCCAGCATTTTCGGCAGCCTTGAACAACATGACCGGCATGATCAGTCCGCGCTCAGGATGGTTCCATCGTGCCAAAACCTCTGCACCGTGAAGAAGGCCATTCTGCAAAGAGAACTGAGGTTGAAACCAAGGTTCAATTTGCCCGGTCTGGATCGCATCCCGCAGTTCATACTGGAGTTTTTGAAAGTCGCTTCTGTCGTGGCGCATACTCTGCAGATGGAGCCGCGCGCAGTCTCCGCCTTCGGACTTTGCAAGTAACATTGCCACCTCTGCTTCTGCCAGGATATCCATTGGTTTTTGTGTCGATCCATCCACCGCGAGAAAGCCTATACTTGCCCTGACTTTCAGGCGGCGTCCGGATATCACAATCGGGCGTGACAGGACTGATTTGATCCGGTCGAGCACCGAATCCGGTGTTTCGTAGCAGACCAGTACGAATTCATCGCCGCCGACGCGCGCCACAAAATCCTCATCGTTGACGGATGTTTGCAAGATATGTGCCACTTTCACCAGAAGACGATCACCAATGTCATGACCGGCTGTGTCGTTGACGTCCTTGAAACCGTCGAGGCCTACAAGGAACATATGTAGTTCAGTCGTCGCGTCAGATTGGGTCGCCTTTTCAATAAACCTTGCCAAGGCGCTACGATTGGGCAGGCCGGTCAACTGGTCGTGCGTGAGCATATGTTCCAGTTGCTCATTCGCCAGTTTCAGTCGCCGCCGTGAGGCTTGCAGAACCTTTTTCTGCCTTTGAAGCCGTCTGATCGTATATTTCACCGTGTATTGCGCTGGCCAAAATACAAAAACCGCTTCCGCGAGAATAATCAGAGCTGACGCAATAAGGAGTGCGTCGCGCAGGCGCAAAAGATGGTTGGCCTCTTCCTCGACAATGCGTGCAAACGCTGCTGACGCAGCGATCATTTCAGTTCTTAAACCGCCGTTCCAGTAGATGTCTTGAATCCGTTCTTGCGTCTCCATTGCGTCGCCAACGCTTAAGCCAGGGACCGCCATTGCAAGTGCCGCAAATGCCTCAATGCGCTCGGATAGCTCATCGAACATTTCATGTGTGTCGCCGTCTTCGTGGCTCACCCGCGAAAGTTGGTTTCGGCTCTTCTCTGTGGCCGCAAGCAGTTTCTGGACAGCCTGTCTGAGTTCCCGCGCATCGGGGTCTGTTGGCGCTGGCCAATTCTCAACCAGTGCGATGGTTTCCTGCGCATGCAGCAACTGCGCGTTCGACGTATTCATCCCGTCAGATGCGAGTTTGGCGCGCTCAATGGCTAAACCGTTGAAGAAGTATGTGGCGACCGCCAAACCCAATACAGTCAGGATGGCGAGAGCATGCTGCAACCAGATACGTGAGGGGTTACCTAACGCCCCTCGCGCGATTTTCCGTTTCAGTTTCCTCAAGCGGCGCGACATACAAGAATCCCAACTTCTTAGGCTCCTTGTCGTCTGGATAACTTAATTATCGGTTGAGTGGTCTCAGTTCACAGGCGGCGCGCAAGTGTGAAGTATTGCTCGGTGAAGGCTTTGCGCACCTCTACTGGTGGTCTCAACTTGATTGCAAGGCGATCGGCCAATTCGGGATCCTGCTTGCCAAAGAATTTGTCGGCTTCGGTCCGTGAGAAGCCTGCAATCTGAACAGCCTCAAGCCAAGCAGACAGGCGGTCGGCCCGTTTGATCTGTCGCTTGATAGAGACGGGTATCTGTGCGGGCAGTCCGAACCGCAGATGGATCGCTGCAGTTAACCTTTCATCAAGCGCACCATAGCCTGGCCCGACCGCAGCTTTGACCGGGCTGATCATGTCTCCAATGACATACTCTGGCGCATCATGCAGAAGCGCGGCAAGCTGCCACTTCACAGGGGCATTCTTGTTCTGGCTGCTGAAGATTTCGGTCACAAGCAGAGAGTGTTCAGCAACCGAGTAAGCGTAGTCGCCGCTTGTCTGCCCATTCCAACGCGCCACAAATGCCAGTCCGTGGGCGATGTCTTCGATCTCGATATCGACCGGCGTGGGATCAAGCAGGTCGAGCCTGCGACCTGAAAGCATGCGCTGCCAAGCGCGGGGCTGAGCTTTGGGCATCGTGACCTCGGTTGTGGTGCGGAACTAGGGATAGTGCGAGGCGGTGGCGCGGTAAACCGCCTCAGAGACATGACTTCTTAATTTGGGTGCTATATCGCAATTGATCAGGGCAGGCGCCTTGCCATTGTCGGTCAAGAACCACCCTGCTATCAGCGCAATGAACTCAAATATCCGTGCCGCAGGAGGCAACCAATGAAAGACTACGTCGTCAAGGATATCAATCTCGCAGGGTTTGGCCGCAAAGAGCTTGATATTGCCGAAACAGAGATGCCGGGGCTGATGGCGCTCCGCGAAGAATACGGCGACGCCAAACCACTCAAGGGTGCGCGGATTGTCGGCTCTTTGCACATGACGATCCAGACTGCCGTCTTGATTGAGACTCTGGTCGCTTTGGGTGCCGACGTGCGCTGGGCATCCTGCAACATCTTTTCGACCCAGGATCACGCGGCCGCTGCAATTGCCGAGGCCGGCATCCCGGTCTTCGCCATCAAGGGACAGACCTTGGAAGAGCATTGGGACTATCTCGACAAGTCTTTCATGTTCTCTGAAGGCGCGAACATGATCCTTGATGATGGCGGGGATGCCACGCTCTATGTCTTGCTCGGTGCCCGTGCTGAAGCTGGCGAAGAAATCATCCCTGTTCCTCAATCTGAAGAAGAGGCCGTGATCAAGGCGCAAATCCTTAAACGCATGAAAGAAAGCCCCGGCTGGTTCACCAAAACCAAGGAAGCGATCAAAGGCGTGTCTGAGGAAACCACGACAGGCGTGCATCGTCTCTATGACCTGCATAAAAAGGGCCAACTGCCTTTCCCTGCAATCAACGTCAATGACTCGGTCACAAAGTCGAAGTTTGACAACAAATACGGCTGCAAGGAATCACTGGTGGACGGTATCCGTCGTGCGACTGACACCATGATGGCAGGCAAGGTAGCGGTCGTCTGTGGTTATGGCGATGTCGGTAAAGGTTCTGCCGCATCCTTGCGTGGCGCTGGCGCGCGCGTCAAGGTGACCGAGGTTGATCCGATTTGCGCGCTTCAGGCCGCAATGGACGGGTTCGAGGTTGTTCTTCTGGAAGATGAACTTGAATCCGCTGATATCTTCATCACGACGACCGGCAACAAGGATGTGATCCGGATCGAGCATATGCGCGAGATGAAGGACATGGCGATTGTTGGCAACATTGGCCACTTCGACAACGAGATTCAGGTTGCTGCGCTGAAAAACCACAAATGGACCAACATCAAGGAACAGGTGGACATGATCGAGATGCCGTCCGGCAACCGTCTGATCCTGCTGTCCGAAGGCCGTTTGCTGAACCTTGGCAATGCTACCGGTCACCCGTCTTTTGTGATGTCTGCATCGTTCACCAATCAGGTTCTGGCCCAGATGGAGCTTTGGAACAATGGCGACAACTACGAAATCGGCGTGCATATCCTGCCAAAGCACCTCGATGAAAAAGTCGCCCGTCTGCATCTCAAGCGTATCGGCGTAAAGCTGACCGAACTGAAAAAGGATCAGGCGGATTATATTGGCGTGACTGTCGAGGGTCCGTTCAAGCCTGAGCATTACCGGTACTAAACGCGCATGAGGCATGGTCGGCGGCAACAAATCGCAGAGCGTGCCAGCGAAGAACGACAGAAAAGAAAAGGACGCAGCCTCGCCATTCTCAGTGGTTTGGCGGCGTTTTCTTTTGCGGGTTTGCTCGCCTACGGTGTTTATCTGCTGCTTACGCACCCGCAAACGCCGCTGCCTTCGGCTTGGAACCCGACAACACCATTGCAGGTCAGTGATGCCGTAACGCCGCTGACCAGTTGGAAACTGGACAGGACAGCCAAGAACTATGCCGCCTGTCTTGCGACGATGGACGCGGCTGGACGCGTGGCGGCCATGTCGCCGTTGGAAGAGAGCGAGCAATGCTTCATCAGAGATCGCGTGAACGTGTCGGCAGTGGGCAGCGCCCGAGTTGATCCGTTGGAAACCCGCTGCGCAATCGCCCTTCGCCTCGCGATGTGGGAAGAGCATTCACTCCAGCCAGCAGCGTTAACGCACCTTGGTAGTCGGGTCAGTGCGATTCGCCACTTTGGCAGCTACAGTTGCAGGCAGATCCGTACACCGCGCGGTACCTCTTCGCGGATGAGCACGCATGCCACTGCAAACGCAATCGACATCAGCGGTTTTGACCTCGAAAACGGGCGTCGCATCAGGCTGGTGAAAGACTGGGATGGTGACTCAGCAGCAGCGGCGGATTTTCTCCGACAGGTTCGCGACGGCGCATGTGACTGGTTCGAACTGACCTTATCGCCTGATTACAACAGATTACACGCCGACCACTTTCATTTGCAGTCGCGCGGGTGGGGTGGATGCCGGTAGGACCGGCTTTCTTCTGTGTTTCTTTTTTCTTTGCCTCTCTGCAACAGGCATCTTACCTTCTCAGGAACGCCGCAAAGCGCGACGCGTTATAATGAACAACTTTAGCAATGGGGACACAGCTTAATGGGTAAAAGAGATGAACTGATTGAGAAGTATGCAGATGATCTGAAGAACAAGTGCGGGATGACGCCTGACATGGATCTTCTGACCAAGGTGACAATCGGGTGCGGCCCGTCGATTTATAATGCAGACTCTGCGACAGTTGCTGCCAGTCAGCCTGGCGAGCTTGAAACAGTAAAGAACAACTTTCTGATCAAGAAGCTCGGTCTCTCTGATAGTCCCAAGCTTGATGAAGCCATTCAGTCTGTCATTGAGACCTATGGCCAGTCAGAGCGGAACAAGTACCGCGCAGTGGTGTACTACATGCTCACAAAACACTTCGGCAAAGAGTCAGTTTATAACTGATCAGTTTTCTCGAACGACGGTTCCGACGCCCGCCCTCCGGCGGGCGTTTTGCTATGATAACCCACACACCGCAGACAACTTAACTGCGGCAGCGAGGATATCAGCTTACATCACTGTCAGAACAAATCCGATGATCGTTGCCGAGGCAGTTGCATAGCCTCCGTCGATGACCGCCAGTTTCCAAGGCCGGTTGGAATAGCCGACATTGATGAAAATCCACGGTGTGATCAGAAACAGTCCCACGCCCAGTCCGGACATGATGCCCTTGCCGACCGTATCAATCCCGGACAGGACAAAGCTGTGCCGCATCATTCCAGCGACAAGTAGAATACAGGCGAAAGACACCACATAGGGGATCGGATTTCCCGAATTGACGGGCTGTCCGTCAGGCCCGACTTCGACGCCGGCCGCTTCCATCCATGGTTTTGACAGAACCATGTAGTATGCTGCCCCAAAGGCAAACGCGGCGGCGGCCGCGACGATGACCGAAATAACACCCATAGTTCCCTCTCAAGCTGGCTTGGCACAACTATGACGGTGTTTTTTCAATGCGACTAGGGGTCCGTTTGGCCCATCTCGCAAATGATTTGCCATTCCTGTTCTGTCACCGGCTGGACCGAAAGGCGTGAATTTTTGACGAGCACCATGTCCGAGAGACGTTCATCGGCTTTGATGGCATCAAGGCTGACTGGCACGGTAAAGGGACGAAGTGCTTTGATATCGACGCATTCCCAACGGGGGTCATCAGTGGTGGTATCCGGATGTGCCTCTGCGCAGACCTCGACAATACCCACGATCTCAAGGCCGCTGCGTGAATGGTAGAAGAATCCCTTCTCGCCCAGTTTCATCTCCCGCATGTTATTGCGGGCCTGATAATTGCGCACGCCGTCCCATTGCTCGCCTTTGTCGCCCTTTGCAACTTGCGCATCCCAACCCCAGACGTCGGGTTCTGATTTAAACAGCCAGTAGGCCATCAGCCGATCACCTTCTTCCAGGCACGCAGTGTAACTTCACTGAAAAGGCCCGCTTTGGCATAGGGATCATTGTCAGCCCAGTTTTGCGCTGTCACCAGGTCGTCTACGTCAAGGATAATCAGCGAGCCGCACATCTGGCCTTCGTCATCCAGCACGGGGCCGGCTATTTCCACTACACCGGTCTCGGCTATGTAGGCGAGATGAGCCTCCCGATTGTCGAGCCGCGTCTGCAATGCCCCTGGCTTGTCTTTTGTCATCAGCGCAAATCGCATCTATTCCTCCTTCAGTGGACGTGAAAGCAATGTATCAAGTGCTGTGCGAATGTCTGTGTGGCCGTCAACGAGATCGGCAACAACCGTCGAGATTGGCATGTCGATCTTGCGAGTTTGTGCCAGTTGTTTGACGGCGCGGGCAGTGGCCGCACCTTCAACCGTGGTCGTTTTGTCAAAGCTTTCGTTCCGGCCCAATGACAGCCCAAAGCGGTAGTTGCGGGACTGATCTGACGTGCACGTCAGAACGAGGTCACCGAAACCAGACAATCCGGCCAGTGTGTCGGCCTCTCCACCGAGTTGGAGTGCGAGCCGCTGCATCTCTGGAAATCCGCGCGTAATCAACGCCGCGCGTGCGCTTTCGCCAAAACCCGCGCCAATCGCGATCCCTGACGCGATTGCCATGACGTTCTTCAACGCGCCACCCAATTCCGCGCCAACCGTATCGGTCGTTCGGTATAGGCGAAGGCTATTTGTCGAAAGTGCCTTTTGCAGAACCTGTCCCTGCGCATCATCACCGCAGGCGAGGGTCAAAGCTGTCGGCAATCCTTTTGCGATGTCGGCTGCAAAACTCGGTCCTGTGAGCATTGCAGCGGTCGCACCCGGAACAACGTCTTGGATCGTCGTCGCGGGCCCGGTCATCCGTGTCAGGTCGATGCCCTTACAACAGGCGACCAGCGCCTTCCCAGATAGACTGTCCCGGTGTTCAGCAAGAAAGCCCGGTAAAGTCTGAGCGGGTATCGCTATCAGGATCGTATCACAGGTCAGCAATGGTGCGATTTCGGTCGAAGCTTCGACACTCGGAGGTATCTCAATGTTGGGCAAACGCGAGTTGGTACGAAATCGAACTATTTGGTCAACTGTGTCACCACCCCGCGCCCAAAGCGTCACCTGCCTGCCGTTCAGGGCAAGCGCAACGGCCAGTGCAGTGCCGAATGCGCCTCCGCCCGCGATCCCGATCTTCATGCCTTCGCCCCTTTCTTGCCTGAGCCAAGCATGGGCGTTGCCCGCTGATCAAGCGGCCAGCGCGGCCGTGCGGAGAAAGACAGGTCGTCTTGTTCGCCAGCGGCCATCTTCTCGAGTCCAGCATAGGCAATCATTGCTGCGTTGTCCGTGCAAAGACGGAGTGGCGGCGCGATAAATGACACATTCGCTTTCTGACAAAGGTCCATAAGCCCCTGCCGGATCGCACCATTGGCCGCAACGCCGCCAGCAATGGCAAAGCTAGGCGCATCAGGTGACAGACGCAGATAGCTGTCGACCGCGCGACGGGTCTTCTCAATCAGGACATCCGCCACTGCCGCCTGAAAACTTGCCGCCAGATCAGATTGATCTTTGACGGTCAGGCCATTCTTTTCGGCAACAACGGCGTCACGTGCACGCAGGATCGCTGTTTTCAATCCAGAGAATGACATATCGCATCCTGCCTGATTAAAAAGCGGTCGGGGAAGAGGGAAACGTTTTGGGTCGCCGTCAGCCGCCGCCTTTTCAACTGAGGGGCCGCCTGGCTGGGGCAGGCCGAGAAGACGGGCGGTTTTATCGAAGGCCTCGCCAGGAGCATCGTCAATCGTGCCTCCGAGCCGCTCATACTCATCGTGGGATTTGACGATCAGAAACTGGCAGTGCCCGCCAGATACCAACAACATCAGATAAGGATAGGCAATCTGATCTGTCAGGCGCGGCGTCAAGGCGTGACCGGCCAGGTGATTGACACCAACAAGCGGAAGACCTGTCGCCGCAGCCAAACCCTTGGCGCACATCACGCCTGACAAGACGCCTCCGATCAGGCCCGGTCCGGCTGTCACGGCAATGCCATCAAGGTCCGCCAGCTTGAGTTGGGCGATGCTCAAGGCTTCCTCGACAGCATGGTCCAGTTTTTCGGCATGCGCGCGGGCAGCAATCTCGGGCACCACACCGCCAAAGTCTGCATGTAAAGATGTCTGGCCGTAAACGACATTCGAAAGGACCGAGTTACCGCGCACGACCGCTGCCGCGGTATCATCGCAGCTGCTTTCGATGCCCAAAATCGTCAGTGCGTCGGTCATTGCTTGTCCGGTTGCGTGTTGGTGCAACGCAGGTAACACTGTGGATACGCGCAAACAATGGTGCCTCGATGACCCCCACTCTCTTGCTGACACGACCGGAGGGTCAGAATGCGCCTTTTGCAAAGACCGTCGAAGCGCGCATTCAGGGGGCTCTAAAGGTCATCGGGTCGCCACTTTTGGAGATCTGTTTCTTCGAGGTAGCCAAGCCAAAGGCAGACGCGGTCATCTTGACGTCACTGCATGGCGTCAGAGCAGCCAAGCGACTTGGGCTCAATGATGGACGCACCGCATGGTGTGTCGGCCAAAAGACATCAGAAGCCGCAGGAGAATCGGGATTTGCGGCAATCACAGGTCCGGGCGACGCGCATGGTCTGGCCTCAAGTATCATTAGTGCACGTCCTGAAGGCACGCTTGCCCATATTCGCGGCACCTATACGCGGGGGCAGATTGCCGAAAAATTGAAAGACGCGGGCCTGAACTGCCATGATGTTGTTGCCTATGAGCAGAAAGCTCTCGCTCTCTCACCAGAGGCGCGCGAGTGCCTTGATCAAAGCGCACCCGTGGTCGTCCCCCTCTTTTCACCGCGCACAGCCGACATATTTATGAAACAAGGGCCGTTCAAAGCCCCTTTGTCTCTCGTTGCGATGAGCAAGGCAGTTCAGGACGCGACGGCGGAACGACCTGTCGCGGAGATGCGTTTGGCAAAGAAACCTGATGCCGCTTCCATGACAGACGCGGTTGTGCAGGCGCTGAAGGCGCTCGATCTTAGCTGACAGAATGTCGCAGCTTGCTTGAGGGTCGGAGGGAGGCGGGCTACTCTGTTGTATCACCTGCGCATTTTGGCGGGTGGGGGCGGTGAAAGGGTGAAAACGTGGCAAAACAGCCAACCAAGGACCAAAAGAGGTCCAAGAAGACGGACGAAACAACTGAAACGGCCCCAGACTCTACCGAATCGGTTGGTGTGTCTGATCCGCATGTTGATGCGATTCCACCCGAAGTGCATGCCTCAAACTCGGATCCTGCCCCTGATGAAGCCCCCGCCGTTGAGGAACCGACACTGGCTCCGTCCGTGCCACCGGTGCAGAACGAGAGACCTGTCGATGCGGCACCTAAAAGCACAACGCCGCCGCCCAAGACAGGTATGAGCAGTTTCCTTCCTTTGGCGCTGGGCGGATTATTTGCGGGCGCCATTGGCTATGCGGTCGCAACGCTGACAACGCCCACTTCTGATGATGGGGTTGCGGTTACGCTGTCGCAACAAGGGGCTGCAATTGAAGCCCTGGAGGCGCAGTTGGACACGCAGCCCAACTTCGATACGTCCGAGATCGAAGAAGCGATGAATGCGCGGCTTGACGATCTTTCGGCGTCGATCGCCGATATTGCTGCGCGTATAGAAGATCTTGAAAGTCGTCCTGCTGCTGTGCCGTCAGGTGACCCCGAAGCAAGCGCCGCGGTCACTGCCGAAATGGATGCGCTGCGTGCGCAGATCGCCGATATGACAAATGCAGCACAAGCGGAACTGGACGAGGCCCGTGCTGCAGCCGCTGCGATTGAGGAAAACGCTGCTGCCGCTGCCCGGAACGCTGCGGCCCGTGCGGCTTTGGCGCGGATCCAGACTGCAATGGAAAGCGGTGCACCAATCGGTGCAGCACTCGCAGACCTCGAAGAGGTGTTGGATGAGCCTGTCCCCGACGCTCTTCTGGCTGTCGAGGATGGTGTTGTCACATTGCCAGCATTGCAGGACTCCTTCTCTGAGGTTGCGCGCGAAGCGCTCGCAACCGCACGCTCAGAAGGCGTTGCAGGTGAAGCGACGACAGGCTTCGGCGCATTCCTGCGCAACCAGTTTGATGTCAGGTCAACCGCACCACGCGACGGCGATGATGCGGATGCCGTACTCTCTCGGGCTGAAGCCGCGTTGCGCAGTGGGCGTTTGTCTGATGCGCTTGCAGAACTCAGTGCCTTGCCAGAGGTCGCCCGCGCTGAAATGTCGGACTGGCTTGCACAGGCAGAAGCCCGCGCGAGTGCAGTGGCAGCCGTCGATGTCCTTTCTTCAAACCTTTCTGATAATTAAAGGCGCTGAATATGCTTTGGTCTCTCATTAAAATCCTTGCATTTGTCGCCGCTATCACTGCGCTGACCTATGGCGGCACGCAGCTTATGGAAGTTGACGGTGGCGCCACGATTGACGTCGCAGGACAGGAATTCACGTTGAGCCCGCTCGAGATGGTCTTCGCCTTTGTTGCGTTGATCGTAGCAGTCTGGGTCGGATTGAAGCTTCTGGCGCTGCTGGTCGCGACATTCAAATTCCTCAATGGCGATGAAACTGCGATTTCGCGCTATTTCGACCGCAATCGCGAGCGAAAGGGTTATGAGGCCCTGAGCGAGGGGATGATGGCGCTTGCCTCTGGCGAAGGTCATCTGGCCATGACAAAGGCCGCCCGCGCGGAAAAATACCTGCAGCAGCCGCAACTGACGAACCTGCTCACAGCGCAGGCGGCTGAGATGACAGGTGACCGACGCAAGGCAGAGGAGACCTACAAGAAGCTGCTTATCGACGACAAAACCCGTTTTGTCGGTGTGCGTGGCATCATGAAACAGAAGCTTTCGGAGGGTGATACGGACCTGGCGCTCGAACTTGCCAAGAAAGCGTTCGCGCTGAAGCCACGACACGAAGAAACGCAAGATGTTTTGTTGCGGCTGCAGGCGGAGAAATCCGACTGGAGCGGTGCGCGCGAAACACTTGCAGCAAAGCTGAAATCCGGCGGGTTGCCGCGGGACGTGCATAAACGTCGTGATGCTGTTCTGGCCCTGTCAGAAGCGCGCGATGTCCTTGATGAGGGCAAAACGATTGAGGCGCGCGAGGCTGCTATTCAGGCAAACCGTCTTTCCCCAGACCTGATCCCGGCAGCGATCATGGCTGCGCAAGGATATATCGGCGACGGAAACAGCCGCTACGCCGCTCGTGTGCTGACCAAAGCTTGGGGCGTGCAGCCACATCCCGACATTGCAGCCGCCTATGCTGAAATCGCACCGGACGAGAACGCGACCGAGCGGCTCAAGCGGTTCAAGGCGCTGACGAAAACAACGCCAAACCATCCTGAGACCAAAATGCTGATGGCAGAGCTGCATATTGCGGCAGAAGACTTCCCCGAGGCGCGCCGCGCAATTGCTGATTTGGTCGATCAAGACCCCTCCGCGCGCGTGCTGACGCTGATGGCGGCGATCGAGCGCGGTGAGGGTGCTGACGATTCAGTTGTGCGCGGATGGTTGACCCGCGCTTTGACAGCGCCAAGGGGGCCGCAATGGATCTGTGACAATTGCCAGAACATTCATGCGCAGTGGCGCGCGACCTGCGACAACTGCGGATCCTTCGATACCCTGTCGTGGAAGACACCTCCGACCAGTGAAGTTGCGATGCCGGTTGGCACCGAAATGCTGCCATTGATTGTTGGACAGTCGTCAACCCCTGAGGTCGTGCCAGCGGAAATCGTAGAAGCCGAAGACGTGACCGATCCGCCGCAAGCTGTCGACGAAGAAGAGAAGAAATAGGCCTTTTCGCACGTCCGGCGCAGTGCTAAGAGAGCGCCGGTTGGCCGCTGTAGCTCAGCTGGTAGAGCACGTCATTCGTAATGATGGGGTCGTAGGTTCGAGTCCTATCAGCGGCACCACCGCCCTCCATAAGATGGGGTCTTACAGGCCTGTGATTTTGCGTTATCGTCGCTCAAGCGCGGCATGGCTCGTGCGATGGCCTACGCAATCTGTCTCACGGACCTATGGATCAGACCCTTAGCCACACCCAGAACCCGCAGGCCACGCGACGGGCGATCCAACTCTTGGCGGCGGTTGCGGTTTTGATCGCATTGTCAGCCGCTGGTTTTGCCGGGCTTTCAAGCTTCTTTCAGGCCGAAAAACTGCGTGAAACTCCTGCGCGGGCGCAGTTCTTCGCAGGGGCGATTGATGATGCGCTCTCACGGCTCGCTCATTTGCCCTATGTGCTTTCGATCGATCCCGGAACACTTGCAGCCCTGCGCACCGGTGATGCAGACCGTCTAAACCCGACGCTGGCAGCGATTGCCGAGCGGTCGGGGGCTGAGTTCGTCTTTCTCATGGATACCAATGGCAAAACGCTTGCGTCGTCAAACTATGACGATGCTGATAGCCTCGTCGGCAGATACTATACCTTTCGTCCCTATTTCCGTGAAGCGATGGAAGGCCGCCAGGGGCGGTTCTACGCCGTTGGTGTCACAACCGGCAGGCCCGGTTACTTCATCGCCGAACCGGTGAAAGACGAAAGCGGCACGACGTTTGGCGTCGTCGTTGTCAAAGTGCCTGTGCGCGACCTCAGTCGGACGATTGTCGATAGTGGCGATCTGGTCCTGGTGACCAATCGGGAAGGTGTCGTGCTTGCGGCCTCGGAGCCGGATTTCGTCTATGGGTTGGTTGCTCCTCTCGATTCGAATGCGGCAAACCGGCTGGAGGAACAGCAGCAGTTCGGAAATAAACTTCTCCGGCCGCTTGATTGGCAAGTTCATGACGATGGGCGACTGACATTGGCTGGCGTGAGCTATCTCAGAACACCTGCCGCGCTCGCGCAAGAAGACTGGACGGTCCATCTGTTGTCGAATGTTGCTGACATTCGCCGTCAGGCCCTGCTTTTCGTGGCGATTGCGCTGACTGCCACTCTGTCACTGATTATTGCGGCAGCCCTCTGGCGGGCTTCGCAACTTCGCCGCGCACTTGCTATTTCTGACGCTGACCGCCTGCGGCTTGAGACGGAAATCAGTGATCGCAAAATCGCAGAAGCCAAACTGGAGAAAGCGCGAGCGGAACTCAGTCGCAAGAACCGGTTGGCGGCCTTGGGACAGCTATCCGCCTCCATTACGCATGAACTCGGTCAACCGATATCTGCGATGCGCAACTATCTCACGGCAGAGGAGATCGCCAGGGATGCTGTCCCCGGAAGCTTCGCGCCGCAACTGACAGGACTGGTTGAACGCATGCAACGGATTGTCGATCAACTCCGGCTTTTTGGGCGCAACGATCCGGCGCAGATGGGGTCGTTCGTGGTGCAGGATGCAGTCGAGAACGCTTTAACACTTGTCAAACATACCGCTGAGGCGGCGAATGTGAGTGTGGCAGTTGATCTGGCCTCTGACCCGCTCAAAACACGAGGTTTGTCCACGCGGTTCGAACAAGTGATCGTCAACCTCTTGCGTAACGCGATCGACGCTGTTGAGGGCGAGAGTGAAGGTAGAATTGAGCTGCGATTGATGGATGCCGACGAGATCATCCTCGAGGTCGCCGACAATGGCCGCGGCTTGGGTGATTTGCGCATGGAAGACCTGTCGGAACCTTTCTTCAGCACGAAACCTTCCGGCGAAGGAATGGGGCTTGGTCTTGCGATCTCGGCGCAAATCATCAATGAAATGGGCGGAACGCTTGACGCAAGAACAGGTGTCGGGGGTGGCGCGATCTTTAGCGTCAGACTGCCAAGGGTGGGTTGACTGTGCCAGATGCATTTACGGCTTTTGTCATCGATGATGACCGCGAGATGCGGGACTCGCTTGGTGTCTTGCTTGAACGTGCCGGGTGGCAAGTGACCAGATTTCAGGCCGCGTCCGCAGCTTTGGAACGTCTCGCAGCGCTCTCCCCGGATGTCATTCTTTCAGATGTGCGTATGCCAGCGATGTCAGGCATGGATCTTTTGGACCGGCTGCAAGGCAATGAGGATCCACCACTTGTTCTGATCTCGGCCCATGCGGATATTCCGATGGCTGTCGATGCGATCCAGAAGGGTGCGTATTCATTTCTTGAAAAACCTTTCGAACCGCGGCGGCTTTTGACGATCATCAGACATGCGGCCGAACAGCACCGCTTGCGCCGGTCCGCGCAGCAGATGCGGACGCAGCTTGTGGCGCTATCGGGTCTGGATAGGGTTTTGTTGGGCAACAGTCCTGCTGTGACCCAACTCAAGCAGGACGCAATTGATCTGGCCGTAGCGAAAGGGCCCGTTCTGATCACAGGTCAAACAGGAACGGGGAAAGAGGTTGTTGCGCGTGCGCTGCATCGGCTTGGGCCGCGAAGCGAGCGCCCGTTTGTTGCGCTGAACTGTGCCACCTTGAGCGCCGATCGCATGGAAGAACAAGTTTTCGGAGTGGTAGACGGCCAGCAGGGTGTGTTTCGTAAATCGGACGGTGGGACACTTTTTCTGGATGAAGTGGGTACGATATCAATTGAAGTGCAGGCCAAACTACTACGTGTGCTTGAGACGAGCGAGTTTCAGCCTGTCGGCAGCGACCGGGACGTAAGGGTCGATGTGCGCGTCATTGCGGCATCGAACGAGGACCTTGAATGCCGGGTTGCGGAGGGCAGGTTCAGGTCTGATTTTCTATACCGTCTGAACACGTTTCATCTGCATCTTCCGCCGCTGACCGAACGCGGAGACGATATCGTTTTCCTGTTCCAGCATTTTGTGGCGCAACTGTCTGAAACTTACGAGATTGCACCGCCTGAACTGAGTGCAGACGATGCGGCAGCATTGCTGGCCCATGATTGGCCGGGCAATGTCCGCGAATTACGGCATGTTGCGGAACGACGCGTTCTGGCAGCACGCCGCGGGGGCGGCTCAGTTGCGGCGGCATTGCAAAATGATAGCTCACACGACGATGTCCCGGCGACTTTGCGTGACGCTGTTGCGCGCTTCGAGCGTACGCTGATCGGGCAGGCGATCCGGTCTCATGAGGGACGTATGGACGCTGTGGCTGAAGCGCTTGGCATCGGGCGTCGCACGCTGAACGAAAAGATCGTCAAGCTCGGTCTGGAAAAGTCAGATTTCCTGAATTGAGCCTCTGCGGATATCCGCAGAGATGTTAGCGCAGACACTGCGGATTGCTTCATATCGGGACAAAACGCCTATGCGTACTATAGTTTTCATATTCCCCACCGGTGGGGAGATTCTGGGAGGAAACCATGAAAACATTGAAGACAGCCCTTGTCGCTGCGACGCTTTCGGTGACAGGCGTAGGTGCTTATGCACAGGACGACGCAAACTACATCCTCGCGACCGCATCAACTGGCGGAACCTATTATCCAGTTGGCGTGGCGCTCGCGACGCTGGCAAAGGTCAAGCTGGAGCCGCGGGATGGTATCGGCATGTCGGCGATCAGCTCCGCAGGTTCGGGTGAAAACGTCCGTTTGATCCGCGAAGGCGAAGCACAGTTCGGTATCATGCAGGGCCTGTTCGGCTACTACGCTGCGACAGGCACCGGCCCGCTCGAAGAGTCTGGCCCGCAGGAGAACCTCCGTTCTGTGACGATGCTGTGGCAGAACGTTGAGCACTTCCTTGTCTCTTCCGACGTAGCAGGCGACGGAACCGTCGGCGTGCTGGCCGACCTCAAGGGTGAGGCGATGGCGATGGGCCGCCAGAACTCTGGCACGATCGGGTCAAACCGCACGATCCTCAGCGGATTTGGTATTGATCTCGATGCCGACTATGAACTGGTGTTCGGTGGTTATGGTCCGTCGGCCGAGGCATTGCAAAACGGTCAGGTCAAAGGGATCGGGACACCGGCCGGTGTGCCAGTGGGCGCAGTCAGCCAGCTGATGGCCTCTGCCGGTGACAGCGTGACCTTGCTCAGCTTCACAGAAGAGCAAATGGAAATCGCTGACGGTGGCCGCGGTCTTTGGACACCTTACACCATTCCGGCTGGCACATACCCCGGACAGGATGCGGACGTGCAGACAATCGCACAGCCGAACTTTCTTGCCACAAGCGCTGACCTGCCGGAAGAGCATGTCTACCTGCTGACCAAGACCATCTACGAGAACCTACCGTTCCTGCAGGCAATCCATCCGGCAACCAAGGCGATGGCGATCGAGAGCGCGATTGCAGGTTTGCCTCTGCCACTGCACCCTGGTGCGGCACGCTACTATCAGGAAGTCGGTCTCGACATTCCTGAGCGTCTGATCGCGCAGTAAGGCGACAGAATACTGTCCGGCCCGCACCTAGGTGCGGGCCGGTTTGGTTTCAGGGGAGGGAACCTTAAATGGCAGAGCAAGAAGAACAGCAATCTGCAGCACTGCGCAGTTTCGATGGGATCGGTAACATCGCGCTTTCGATAGCGTGTTTTCTGATCGCGGTTGGGCATCTGTACGTTGCTTTTGATCCCGGCCTCTTGTCCGAGCTTCAGCGCAATGCGTTCCACTTTGCCGGTTTCGCCGCTCTTGCGGCACTTCTCTACCCGATGTGGCGGACAGCCAGTGGGGGAAAAGCTCCGGTTGGCCTTGATGCTGTCCTTGGCGTCCTTGTCGCCGCATCAGCGATCTGGCTCGCCTTCGCGGAGAACGCGATTTACGATCGGGGCGTGAAGTTTTCGACAGCGGACTGGGTCGCTGCGGTCATCTGTATTCTGGGTGCAATTGAACTCACCCGTCGCGTCGCCGGATTGATCATCCCCATCCTTATCATTCTAGCGCTTAGCTACGTGGCTTTCTGGGGGCAGTTCATCGGCGGTGTTTTCGCCTTCCCCGGTCTCAGCCTTGAGACAGTGGCGTTCCGCTCGATCTATGGCGACGATGCGATGTTTGGCACAATCGCGCGGATCTCATCGACCTACGTCTTTCTTTTCATTATCTTCGGCGCCTTCCTGCTGCGCTCAGGCGCGGGTGAGTTTGTTATCAACCTAGCACGTGCTGTCGCAGGTAAACTTGTCGGCGGTCCGGGCATTGTGGCGGTGATTGCCTCCGGTCTGACCGGGACGATCTCTGGTTCGGCAGTTGCAAACACAGCATCGACTGGCGTGATCACGATCCCTTTGATGAAACGTGCCGGGTTTCAGCCCAAGTTCGCAGGTGGTGTTGAGGCGGCTGCTTCAACTGGCGGTCAGCTGATGCCGCCGATCATGGGCGCTGGTGCCTTCGTCATGGCCAGCTTCACGCAGATTCCCTACGAACATATTGTGGCTGTGGCTGCCCTGCCTGCCCTGCTCTATTTCCTGTCCGTCGCCTTCTTTGTCCGCATCGAAGCAAAGCGGAACAATCTGCCGCCGCTGCCTGATGAAGGTCAGACACTTGGATCTGCTTTTCGCGAAGGTGGTGCGAGTTTCGTGATCCCAATCGGGTTGCTGATCGGCTTGCTGGTGTCCGGCTACACCCCGACCTACGCCGCCATCTTTGGTATTGGTGCGGTGATCGTTTCCAGTTGGCTGACCAAGAACCCCATGGGGCCGCGCGCAGTTTTTGAGGCCTTTGTGATGGGCACCAAAGGGATGGTGTTGACGGCCGTCTTGCTGTGTTCTGTCGGCCTTGTGGTCAATGTGATCGCCACCGCTGGTGTGGGTAACACATTCAGCCTGATGATCGCAGATTGGGCAGGTGGGAACATCCTGATTGCCGTGATCCTGATTGCGCTGGCCAGCCTCGTTCTTGGTATGGGTTTGCCTGTGACCGCAGCCTACATCGTGCTTGCAACACTCTCTGCTCCCGCGCTGGCCGGAATGATCTCGGACCAGTTCGTGATCTCACAGCTTGCTGCTGGTGCTTTGTCTGAACCTGCCAAGGCGGTGCTGCTGTTTGGTGTTCCTGAACAGGCGGCGTTGCTTGCAGGCGAAGTCACCCGCCCAGAGGCCGCGGCACTCATCCAGTCTTTGCCGCTGGAGATTGCGGCACCCTTGCGTGATTTGACAGTCCCGCCAGAGGTCGCCATGTCGGCGCTGTTATCGGCGCACATGATCATCTTCTGGTTGTCGCAAGACAGTAATGTGACACCACCCGTCGCGTTGGCAGCATTCACTGCCGCAGCAATTGCAAAAGCGCCTGCAATGGCGACCGGTGTCGCAAGCTGGAAGCTGGCAAAGGGTCTCTACATTGTGCCGGTGCTTTTTGCCTACACTCCGTTCCTGTCAGGCAACTGGTCAGAGATGATCACGATCTTCGCTTTCGGTGTTGTTGGTGTCTACGGTCTGTCCGCCGCGTTGCAGGGCTGCATGGAAAAACCGTTCGGGGTTGTCATGCGGATTATCGTGGGCGTCGCCGGGGCTGCGGCCCTTTGGCCGGGATTGATGCTGGTCAACATCATTGGTGCTCTTGCTGTCATCGGTTTGCTGATCTTCAACATCAAATTCATGGGTCAGCAGACGGCGGCACCATCGGCGGCCTGACGCGAGGACAGCAAGTGCCGCATCTTGAGCGCGACAGGGCACGCCTGTGGCGAATTGCGCAGCCACTCAGGCTTGCTTTTGATTGTATGCCATTGTATGCGGAGCGGGAAATCAGATGTGCGATTCCTGTGCTTCACCCGCAGGTGTCTTTCGTTCATCTGAACAATGACGCCCGCAGAACGAGGACATTCCAATGTCGGACAAGACACTTCCAGATATCATTTACACAAAAACAGATGAAGCGCCGCAGCTTGCGTCAGCTTCTCTCTTGCCGATCCTTCAAAAGTTTCTTGGCGAAGCTGATATCACGATCGGAACGAAAGATATCTCGCTGGCTGGCCGAATCCTGTCCCAGTTTCCTGAAAACCTGACAGAAGAGCAGCGCGTAAACGATGATTTGGCGCTCTTGGGTGATGTGGTCAAAACCCCGGATGCAAACGTCATCAAGTTGCCGAACGTTTCTGCGTCTGTGCCTCAGTTGGTTGCTGCGGTGAAAGAACTTCAGGCACAGGGTTTTGACATTCCTGACTATCCTGAAGCGCCGCAAACAGACGCCGAAAAGGAAGCACGCAAGCGGTATGATGCGATCAAGGGGTCGGCTGTGAACCCTGTGTTGCGTGAAGGCAATTCAGACCGCCGCGCACCATCCTCGGTCAAGGCCTATGCAAAGGCGAACCCACACCGCATGGGGGAATGGAAGTCCGACAGCAAAACCAAGGTTTCAACCATGGGTGCGAACGACTTCTTTTCGAACGAGACATCGACAACTCTGACTGCAGAACAGGCATCTGGCAGCCTCAAGATCGAGCACACCGCCGAAGATGGCAGCGTGACTGTTCTGAAAGACGGCATTTCGATGCCGGAAGGCACCATCGTTGACGCGACTTTCATGTCGGCCAAGGCCCTCAAGGATTTCTTCCACGCGCAAATTGCCGACACACAGGCTGATGGCACGCTGTTCTCGCTGCACATGAAGGCCACGATGATGAAGGTCTCTGACCCGATCATCTTTGGTCATGCTGTTGTTGCCTATCTGCAGCCCGTGTTTGACAAATACGCCGACGACTTTGCGGCGGCTGGCATCAACCCGAACGGCGGTTTCGGCACGCTCTTTGCTGCCATCGCTGAAATGGAAAATGGTGCCGAGATTCAGGCTGAGATTGATGCCGTTCTGGCTGAGCGCCCGCCACTTTACATGGTGAATTCCGATCGTGGCATCACAAACCTCCATGTGCCGTCCGACGTCATCATCGATGCCTCTATGCCCGCCGTGATCCGCGCTGGCGGTAAGGGTTGGGGTCCGGACGGACAGGAAGACGATACGAACTGTGTCATCCCTGATAGCTCCTATGCGCCAGTCTATGCGGCATCGGTCGATTTCTGCAAAGCCAATGGCGCGCTGGACCCGACAACTGCAGGTACCGTGCAGAACGTCGGGTTGATGGCGCAAAAGGCCGAAGAATACGGCTCGCACCCGACAACCTTCGAAATACCTGCTAACGGTACGGTGCGCGTGATTGCTGGCAATGGTGATGTGCTGCACGAGCATAGCGTCGAAGCAGGCGACATCTGGCGCATGGCGTCATCCAGAAAAGCACCGATTGAGAACTGGATCCAATTGGCGCTCGATCGCATGGCCACGACCGGGTATGAGACCATCTTCTGGCTCGACCGCAACCGTGCACATGATGCGGAGTTGCTCAAGTATGTTGAACCTGCGCTCGAAGCCGCTGGCGTCGCCGACAAAGTGAAGATCATGGCGCCAAAAGAAGCGACAACACGTTCGTTCGAAGTGATTTACGCAGGCGACAATACAATTGCTGTCACTGGCAACGTCTTGCGCGATTACCTGACGGACCTCTTCCCGATCCTTGAGGTCGGCACTTCTGCCAAGATGCTGTCAGTCGTCGGTCTTATGAATGGTGGCGGCCTGTTTGAAACTGGTGCTGGTGGCTCGGCTCCGAAGCATGTTGAGCAGCTTGTCGGCGAAAACCACCTGCGTTGGGATAGCCTCGGTGAATTCTGTGCTTTGGGTGAAAGTCTGCGCGCACTCGCTTCGGCGAAAGCGAACCCCTCGGCAAAGGTTTTGGGCGATGCAGTTGATGCGGCCACTGAAAAGGTGCTTGCCGAAGGCCGTTCCCCGCAGCGCAAAGTGGGACAGCCTGACAATCGGCACAGCCACTACTGGTTTGCGCGCTATTGGGCTGAGGCTTTGGCAGCTCAAGACGAAGATGCGACCCTGGCAGAGAAGTTTGCTCCGCTGGCGCAAGCTTTGGCGGACAACGAGGCGGCAATTCTGGCTGAGCTTTCAGCAGGCAACGGTCAGACAGTCGATCTTGGCGGCTATTACAACCCGTCAGAAGAAAAGGCTGCTGCAGCCATGCGTCCATCGGCAACACTGAACGGACTGATCGGTTAAGGATCACGGAACGAGAAAGGGCGTGCTTTGGCACGCCCTTTTTGTCTGTATTGTAGCGGCGGATCAGGATGTGCGGGCTGTATCGCCGCCTGCACCGTCATCAGCCAGCTTTTCGAGATATGCGCCATAAGCACTTTTTGCGAAAAGTGCAGCCCGTTGGTGTAGGTCCGCCTGACTGATCCAGCCTTTCGCAAATGCAATCTCATCGGGACTGCCAACCTGCTGGCCTTGCCTTTCCGTGAGTGTTCGGACGAAATTCGACGCATCGAGCAAGCTGGCATGTGTGCCGGTATCAAGCCAAGCAAAGCCACGGCCCATGGTTTGCACACCAAGAGCGCCTTCCTTCAGATAACTTTCCAGCAGATTGGTGATCTCCAATTCGCCGCGTTCTGAGGGTTCGATCTGCTTGGCGCGCTCTGACGCTGTTCCATCAAGAAAATAGAGACCGGTCACGGCGTAATTTGACGCGGGCTGGGCTGGCTTTTCCTTAATCGAGCGGACGCGCCCGTTTTCGTCAAAACCGAGGATGCCATATCGATGGGGGTCGCTCACACGGTATCCAAAGACAGTCGCTGCTGTTTTCGCCGTATCCGCAGCTATTAGCTCTTCCGGCAAGCCATGGCCAAAGAAGATATTGTCACCGAGAACCATTGCACTCGGTGCGCCACTCAGGAATTGCTCCGCTAAAATATAAGCCTGTGCCAACCCGTCAGGGCTAGGCTGTGTGATATACGAAAGTGAAAGCCCCCATTGCGACCCGTCACCCAAAAGATTTTGGAATTGTGCCTGATCTTGTGGTGTCGTGATGATCGCAATGTCCTGGACCCCCGACAACATGAGCACGGAAAGCGGGTAATAGATCATGGGCTTGTCATAGACGGGCAAGAGCTGTTTTGAGATGCCCATCGTGATCGGGTAAAGGCGCGTGCCTGATCCGCCGGCAAGAATGATTCCTTTGCGTTTCATTGTGCTACCTTTCGCCCAAATCTGTCAGAACGTGACTGAGCGATTTACGCCAGTCTGGTCGAGAAATCCCGAAGTCGGCATACAAAGACCCGCAGTCCAGTCGTGAATTTCGCGGTCTTGCTGCTGGTGTCGGATAGTCCGATGTCGGAATAGGTGTCACTTGTATCTCACGCCCGGTTTGTCTGAAAACTTCATTAGCAAAGTCGGCCCAACTGACATCAGGCTTGCCGCTGAAGTGATAAGTGCCGCCGGTAGCCCCCTCAGTCATCTGTGCAGCCATCGACAGAAGGCAGTCGGCGATGTCATGGGCGGCAGTTGGACCGCCTATCTGATCCCCTACGATTGAGAGAGTGTCTCGCGTCTCGCTCAATTGCAGCATTGTCTTGACGAAGTTATTTCCGTGCGAAGAAAAAACCCACGAGGTGCGCAAAATCACATGGCGCCCCCCCATTGCTCGGACGGCCTTCTCACCTGCGGCCTTTGAGGCGCCGTAGATGTTGATAGGCGCAGTTGGAGCATCGGGTTTCCATGGCGTATCTCCATCTCCACAGAAGACGTAGTCAGTGGAGACTGTCAGAAATGGAATATCACGCGCTGCCGCAGCGGTTGCTATGGCGGCGGGGGCGATGGCGTTAATCGCGTACGCGGTGTCACGATCTGTCTCGGCGGCGTCAACGCCCGTATAGGCGGCGGCGTTGATAATCGCATCAGCGGTCGTCTTTTCGATAATCCGTTTGCATAGCTCAGGATTCAAAAGATCGGCCTGCTGTCGGTTCAGAGCTGTGACGCCATCTTTTGACTGTAGGGCCCTTCCTAACTGGCCATTTGCACCAAAGACGAGGACGTTCATTCAGCGGCCCCAAGACGTGTTCCAACACCATCCCGTTTCTGTAGTGCCTGCCACCAATCGGGATTATCGAGATACCATTGGACAGTCTTTTCCAACCCTTCTTCCAGCGTCACGGACGGCCGCCATCCGAGCTCTGTCCTGATCCGCGTCGGATCGATGGCATAGCGAAGATCGTGTCCGGGGCGGTCTTTGACAAATGTGATCTGCTCGGCGTATGGCGTCTTGTTCGGGCGCAAGCGATCAAGAATGGTGCAGATCATGCGAACCAGGTCGATGTTCCGCGCCTCGTTTTCACCACCGATATTATACGTCCGCCCAATCCGCCCATGCGCAAGCACTGTCAGAAGTGCATCTGCATGATCTTCAACGTAGAGCCAGTCGCGCACGTTTTCTCCCGCTCCGTAGATCGGGATATCTTTGCCGGACAATGCATTGAGGATCACGACCGGAATCAGCTTCTCGGGAAAATGGAAGGGTCCATAGTTGTTCGAGCAGTTGGTGATGAGCGTTGGCAGACCATAGGTCTCGGCCCACGCGCGAACCAAATGGTCTGAAGCCGCCTTGGAAGCGGAATAGGGGCTGTTTGGTGCGTAGGGTGTATTTTCTGTGAAAGCACCATCGGCGCCCAGCGAACCATAAACTTCATCAGTGGAAATATGGTGGAAGCGAAAGCCGTCAGGCTTTCCCTGTTTTGTCCAATAGCTGCGCGCGGCCTCAAGAAGTGTGTAAGTGCCGGTGACATTGGTCCTGATGAATGCGCCTGGACCGTCGATTGAACGGTCAACATGGCTTTCTGCAGCAAGATGCATGACCGCATTTGGTTTGTGCTCGGAAAACGTGGATTCCAGAGCGTCCCGATCACAAATGTCCGCATGGACGAATGTGTAATTCGGGTTGTCAGCGACAGTTGCGACGTTCTCAAGGCAGGCTGCATATGTCAGCGCATCAAGGTTTACGACCTGATGGCCCTGCGAAATTGCTAGCCTGACGACGGCTGAGCCGATAAACCCCGCGCCGCCTGTAATGAGGATCTTCATGCCTCTCTCATTTCATAAACAAAGGGGTTATCCAAATCCGCCAGCCGAACCGCCTGCGCGTCTTTCTCTGACAGGATCGCGTCTTCCCGCGATATACCCCAATCAATCCCGATGTCTGGATCGTCGAACTGCAGGCTACGATCGCACGCGGGTGCGTAGTAATCGCTGCATTTATAGATGATTTCGGTATCCGCCTCCAAGGTGACAAACCCATGCGCAAAGCCTGCAGGGATAAGCAATTGCCGGCCATTCTCGAACGATAGTTCTACCGAGACCCAACTTCCATAGAACGGGGACCCTTTGCGGATGTCGACTGCAATATCCAGCAAGCGCCCGCGGCCACAACGGACAAGCTTGGCTTGCGCATGCGGGGGCGTCTGGAAGTGTAATCCGCGAACCGTGCCGGCTTCGCGAGAAAGCGAGTGATTGTCTTGTACGAAGTCGAATTCAATGCCCTCTGAGGCCAAAGCGGCCCTGTTCCAGCTTTCACTAAAGAACCCGCGCTCATCACCGTGCCGTTTGGGTATGATCACCTTCACATCCGGGATGGAGGTCTTTTGAATTTCCACGAAGTGCGCTCCGCTCTCTGTACTCTCACTTACAAAACGCCATTGAATCGTTCTGGCAGCCGATAATTATCTGGAGGCCGTCCGCCGCCCATAAGTGTAAATGGCGGACGCAGGATACGATTGTCCAGCATCTTCCGTCGAAAATCAGGGTGATCAATGGTTTCTGACACAGGATGCTTTTTTGACAACGCCTCGAACGTCTGATCGACGCTCGCCCAGCCCCATTGCCCTTTTCGCATCTCCGCCTGTTCCTCGGCGGTCTTTCCGGCAAGGCGCCGCTCAAGGCTCTTTTTGAAGCGTCCCATGCAATAGTCGTAGTCCACAAATCGCAGATGAAAATTGTAAAGGTGCGGATCAAGATAGATGTCACTGTGATTGCCGCCGTGGCCCCCTGCTTTGAATTCAATGGGTCGGTGGACGATGCAGGGCTTGGCGTAGTTTGAGTTAAGACGATAAATCCGGCGTGGGCCAATGATGGGTTCGCCGGAAACGATGGGTGCCGGTTCGAGTTCGGGTACATGTACCATCTCGATCGCGAAAGCCGTGATCGCGCTCGGAACCTCGTCACGCGCGGCAACCTCAGCCAGGTATGCTGGCAAGTCGTCCGAGATTTGGGGATCGAGAACGATAAATTCGTCGACATCGTTGCAGATGACCCAATCGTACCCGTAGGTCAGGCCTGACGTGAATAGCGAGAGAATTTGCCAGCGCCGCTGATTGACGCTTTTCTTCAGCGCGTCGTAAGGCAGCGTGATTTCGTTGCATCCGTGAACGAGTGCGGAAACCTGCGGGTCCGCGCCATGGTTGATGACGTAGATATGTTCGTCGGGCAGAAATCTACGCCAGTGCGCGAGCCAGCGTTCGAGGAAAAAATCCTCGGTATGGACCATCGTCAGGGCGGCTATGGGGGCTTTGGTTTTTGGCAAATCAAACTCCGGAACCGCTATAGATTGCGCAATTCCGGATGAGCCTCAAGAAGCTCCCGCCGTGCCTGCATTGCGAAATGATACCGGTCTCTTTCTATGAGATGATCGTAGACCCGCAGCGCCATCGTCGGGTGATGTGATTGCGAGAGATTTGAAACAAAAGCGCGCGCCCACTTTCGAACGGTTTTGCGTTGCCTCATTGCATTCCAGAAATCCGAGCCGAGCTTGCCCTTTTCGATGAACTCCAAGAGCATTGCATCAAACGCTCCCGCCTTCATAACGGTCCGTACGGCCTCATGCGTGCTATTTGGGACTGGAGCCAACTGCACGTGCGGGCCGCGCATCCTCATCGCATGTTGTTTGTCAGTGGCGTCGAACGGGTCAAAAACGATAGTCACTGATGGAATGTCGGGAATTGCGTCGGCCGCGTCGATAAAGGCGGGTTCGGTCCAATCGCTGTTTTTGACGGCCCAAGGAAATCTTGTCTCAAACGGGGCGATCCTTTTATTCATTGTTGACTGAGGCGAGAGCGCCAAGACGCGTGCACCCGAAACAAGAGGTGCATAATTCAAAGCTGCAAATGCTCCCATTGAAGCACCGATAAAGACGACTGTTTCGAAAGTTTGAAAGAAGCCCTGATCAGAGAGGGTTTGAATCAGATGATCAGCGTCCGTGCCCCGAAACCAGTCCTTGCGCCTGCTCTGAACACCGAGGATGGAAAACCCCAAATCTGCAACCTGTCGGGCGATCCAGGGCATCCGAGGATAAGGATCATCAAGCGTCGCCAAATTGTCGAAAGACACAACCAGAACCGGCGACCGCGGTTCGAACCACAGGTAAGACGATTTTCCAATGACCCGGAATGCATTGTCTGGCTTTGCGTCCCGCATGGAGATTTCGTCAGGCATGCTCGTATCCTGGGGCGGTTCTGCGGGGATTTGCGACATTACGGACCCTCAAGCGGCACAAGTGGACCAAGCTCGGCAGGACGGTTTTCCAGTTCTTGCGCAATCTGATCGACCCCGAACGAAGGCGCAGGAGCGCCGCTTTTCAAAAAGCCGCATTCACGCAAGGAGTCTCCCAACCCAACGAAATCCAGTTCACCGTAGGAACTGTAGTCGATCCGCTGAAAATGCTCGCGGACCCACATTTTCTCAATGTGATCCATCACGTGAACTTCTGCCCCGCTAAATCTGCGGACCTGCTCAGCCATGCGTTCCTGAATTGTTGAGGTTCTGCGTTTCACAATAGCGACTTTCGCATCTGGACGCAGCGCAAAAGAGGCAAAATGGAGCGGCGATCCATCAAGCGAAATGATGTAGCGCGCCGCTGCGTAGCGGCTGAGTTGTTCTTCGGCGCTGTGCTGTTGAGGATGGAAGATCTCGTAGCCATTTTCAGCAAGAAACGCCTCTAGTGATGTTTCGCCGAATATGCCGCCACGTTTGGCGTTTAACTTTGACCGCGAAATGTAAATGCGATCGCCACCTTCAGGCGTGATCTGAGATGACACGCGATTGCGCACGAAATCGATGTATTCACGGCTGCCGAGCATACGTGATTGGTGCCCAAAGCCGGGCTCAGGGACGATAAGCTTGTCAACAATTGCCGGACCCGTCAGGGGTGTGATGGGCGTTTCTCCAGCGAAAAGATTCAGAATCGGCCCGTACTTCCTGCGCGTGCGCCAGATGGTTCTCGGGCCGTAGGGGATGAACAGGACGCCATCAATTTTTCCAAAGTTCTTTGCCAAAGCCCACAGCCTCGCAGTCGACTCTGCCAAGAAATGCCCGAAGTGTGGGTGTAGCCAGCCACCGTATATGTATGTCCCTTTGAGTTGTTTGAGCGGACCCGCCATCCGCTCAGTTTCGGGGGCGAGCATCGGGCGCCTGATCCATTTGAATTCCGCCGAAAGGATGCTGAACTGACCGATCTCATCAGTCACACCACACGATTGTGCCTCTGGGTCTGGGGGGAAGACGCGCGCGTTCGGAATGACGTCGAACCGGTCCTTGAGAACATCCTGATGATATAGCGGCAAGCGCACGTTGTGTGTCTTGATTGGTTTCAAGGTCTCGTCTTGTCTTACATCAGCGATAACGTCCCAGCCAAGCAAAGCGGTGCTTGTATTTCTGACAGCTTGAACAGCAATCTTGCGTCGCCCCTTTCGCGCGATCCGGACCTCCCCTACCTTCGCATGCCGCAAAGACGAACTGGTGATCACCGGTGAAACTTGTGGCGGCTCCGTCTTTTTCATTCCGCCAACCGCGTCAAAGAGGGGTGCACGCAGCGCATAGGCGTTCAGGTCAGCAATCGCGACAGAAAGGCGAGCCGCAGTTGAATTTGACCTGTTGGACGCCTTCTGGATTTCCTCTCTAAAGCGCGCGCGACCACGCGAAGAACAGATCAGAATGGCCTTTGCATGCGCCATCGATGAAACACGATAATAGTCGGTGTCGTGAACTTCGACTAAAGCGAGGCCGTCATAAGCATTTGTGCCGTAGGCCTCCCGGTTCTCTGATGTGTTCGGAAGCGTCCCAGCGTTAGCAGTTGCAAGCAAAATGACGTCGGCCCCTTCAGGGATTGATGGCAAAACCGTTTCATCACGCACCAGGCGTTGATCGTCCTGAACGATCAGAAAGATCTGCCCTTCGGTTTGGTCAAAGCCACGCGCGAAAGCACTTGCTTCACGCTTGTTGGCGCTGCGCTTTTCAGCGCCCTTCACGAACTCAGGTGTTATCCCGACTTGTTTGAGGTCGTCTCCGATGGCCTTGCTTCGATCATCAGCAGGCGAAACCGTAACCACTACAGTTGCTATTTCCCGAAGATCTAGGCCCAAAGCACCATCCGTTTCTCAATCACCTCGGCAGGGCGAACAAGCGTCGCATCGAGATACCGGATACTCTTTATTTTGGCTGCCGAGTGCAATCAATCCGATCGGCCGCGTCCCGGGTTTCCGCGCAGACTTCCAAACACAGTGTGCTTTGGGCTACACGTGACTGAATTGGGATGAACGGAACATATGCCAAGCTTTACTGTATTTTTCACGTTCGACTCAGCAGAGCGGCTTTACACAGCCTGTCATCTGGCCGCATCCGTCAGAACGCATCTGCCGCCGGATGTAACACTCATAGGCTATTGTCCGGCCGGTGCACTCAATCAAATGGGGAAAGATCTGCGCGAAGTTATGCGAAGGCTCGGGTGCAAACTTCAAGAACTGCCAGAGGCGGTAAATTTCGTCCCAAACTACCCCGACGGGCTGAAGATCACTGCTTCAGTGGCGCCAAAAGAAACCGATTTTTCGATGTATCTCGACACCAACACGGTGTTTCTGCGTCAGCGTGCGATTGAAGAACTTGTGAGCGAGGCTCAAATCGGCGTGGTGCCAGCGGAAGATCAAGGATGGACCGACCAGACCATCTGGACCGACATCTATGGCGTCTTCGATTTGGCCGTTCCCGATGAAGATCTGGCGGCTACAAAAACCGCTGCCAGCAATGCTGGGCCATTTCTTGATACAGGCGTGATTGTCATCGACGAGACCTACCGAACAGCGGACGGCAAACGATTTGCAGATGTTTGGATGGAAACCGCGCAGACTATAGATCGACATAGTTTCATCCCGCACAAACGCCCTCATCTTGATCAGATGTCACTGCCTGTCGCCATCGCCCGCGCTGGGATGACTTGGAAACATTTTAACGACCGCTTCAGGCTGACCATTGATGGGAAGACGAAGCACCGCAATTTGCCCAAGCCGGTCCTTCTACACTATCAAAACCGTGAAGTTCTCGGCGCAGATGGTCGCAAGAAAGATCTGGACGAGATGCTGAAGAAACAGATCGGCACGCACCTTGTCAGGCGTGTTTTTGACGTACCCGAGCATCGCAGCTTACCGCTACGAATCAATCCCAAAGGTGAAGTCCAGCCAAAAACAGCAGCCGGCATTCAGGTGCCTGATCCGTCGAAAGCGCAAATTGCGCTTGTCACAGTAGCGCGCGAAGCTGATGAGGCGCTCGGACGATGGTACAGATATTATGTGCGCCTCTTTGGCGACCGAAGTCTTTATATTTTGTGTCCCGACAACGCAAAAGACATCGCTGTGCGGTGTGGTGATGCGAACATCATACCATTGCCTCAACAGATCGATGAACAGGCTGTCTTAAGTGCGGCTGGGAGTTTTGCATCGGGTCTGACCCTATACTTCAATTGGGTCGCGTTCATTGGCATAGATGAGTTTCTGATCGTCGATCCGCTCACGGCGAGCGACTTGTCACATTACCTGTCAGACCTTGCAGCAAGCGGTCGCGTCCCGAAGATTTCAGCGCCGCTGGGCTTCGAGCTTGTGAATAGTCCAACCGAAAGACCTGTCTTTGCGCGTGTTTCGTCGAATGTGCAGAAGCCTTGCATGACGCGGGGACGCATTGATTTCGACGAGGACGGTAAAGCCTGCAGCAATCGGAGTTTCGCGGTTGACCCGCAGATTTGCCTTGTAAAGATGACGGACAACGCAGAGGCGGAAGGTGTGGATGCGAGTCCCCTCATCGACATGGAACTCAAGGAAGTAAGACGCGCATTAATCGAGTCCAAGTCGCCCGCCGGATCGGGGTTCTGGCGGATTGCACCGATCAATGACCCGAAGGTCTATCGACTGCCCGCGCGGATCAGCGATATGCTTGCCGCCATCGCATCACCTGAAGGCACCCCATGACTGCAATTCCAAAGCGATTGGGCCACATCTGGATTGGTCCCAAACCCGCGCCAGTCAACTGGATGAACACGTGGCCCGAAAAACACCCTGACTGGGAATACACGGTCTACGACAATGATTTCCTGACCGGGTTTCCCTTTCGCTTGAGAAAGCAGATCAACGAATATTTCTGGCGCGGCCTCTATGCCGGAGTGCAAGATATGATGCGCTACGAAATTCTCTATCGGTTTGGCGGCTTTATGGCGGACGCGGATGCAATCTGTTTGCACCCAGTCGATGAACTGCTTGATCAAAAGCGCGCCTACACGGTCTATGATCGTCCTGAGACTGATAAATTTCGCGGGGTCTGCCCAATCCTTGCGTGCGAACCTGGCAACCCGTTTGTCGGGAAGATCATTGAGACACTGGCATCTGTCCCTCCAGAAGCCCTGCGGAAAGCGGAGGTGTCGACCGGCAACCGCTTTCTGATGAGCAAGATCAGGGAATGGCAGCCGAACGAAGACGATCTGAAAATCTGGCCTACACACTACTTCGTGCCATGGCAAAAAAGCGACCCTGACGCCTACTATGACGGCCCGGACAAGGTCTATGCCGAGCAGAAGTGGGCGACGTCCATGTATTCCTACAACCGCGAGGATGGGCCTAGCGACGTGACATTCTCGGCCGCGGAAGTCGAGAGCAATCGCAATAGAGTTCTGGAACAACTTGCTGGCGGATCCCGACGGCCGCTGTCGCCGCTGCGTGATCTGGACGAGCCGAAATTGGACGACGTTGGACGCTACGCTGATCGTGTCAAAGCAGTGCTCGCCTCTGATGATGGCAAAGCCGATTTGGCACGCCTGAACACCGCTGTGGTGGCAAGCCTGAAAGCCTCAGGCTTCAAAAACCAACCCGTGCATGGGTTGCATTTCTACCGCCATATGCAGAACACGTCTTTGATTGGTAGCAAGCTCAGAACACGATCTGACGCGATCCGAGCACGGTTGCTTGGGTGGCTGGCGCAGGCAAAGGATGCTTTGGTGATCGGTTATGATGCCGGACATCTTCCCCTTGTGGCGATGCACCTTAACCCTGATTTGCGGATATGTGCGATCGACAGCGGCAAATGGCGCCGTGACAAAGATCGCAACCCTCCGGCGACGCAAGTTTATGTTCCGGCAGCAGCAAATTGGCTGAATGCGCGATTTCCCGAAGCCGTCTCTGCATCAGTTGGGATGGAAGCTGAGCATCTGACAAACATGTCCCAAGACGCTGCAAACCATCGCCGCTTCGATCTACTCTTGATGCCTGCAAGTGACGTCACCAGTCTTTCAGTCCTCAAAGCCGCGTTGCCACTTCTGAAAGAGGACGCTGTCGTTGTGACGGCCAGTGCGCAACATCTGACTGGTGCAACGCAAGCCACCCGATTTCTGATGCAAGACCTCGCCTGCTGCCCAATCGAGCAACATGATTACGGGACGCATAACGGGTCCATGAGTGCATTTCGGCCCATAGCAGTCCGATGACTGATCAGATTGCAATCCAGCCCATAGAATTAAGTTATGCCCCACCTCATCTGGCGCTCGATTTGTGGCGTCCTGAGAAGGATTATAGAGGCTTGGTGGTCCATGCGCATGGGGGCGGTTTTGTGCATGGCTCCCGCGATGATCGTATTGCGCGGGCCTACGGACCGTTGTTGTCGGCCCGCGGCATCGGTTTTGCCAGTATCTCCTATCGAAAAGGGGGTGCGCCGCGCCGTGCATTTGAACCCAAGGCGCTTGAGCGTATCAGCGCCGCATCAAGCAAGAGCGCAGCCTTCTACCCGAACGTGAGGGAAGGCTTATTCGGGCCTGCACTCTACCGGGCGGCTGTGGACTTCGGAAAAGCAGTTGCGTTTCTGCGGTCTGAGGAGGCTTTGGGATTGAAAGGCTGTTCCTGGGTGGCGATGGGCAACTCCTCTGGCGCATTGGCGGCCATCGGAGTTGCGCACGGACTAGAAGGACTCGAGCCTCAACCGGGGGTGCAGCGGCCAAAGAAATGCATCGCCATTGCGAGCGTAGCACCACAACCTTGGGTGCTGTCACAGGATGGTCCCCCTGTAAGTCTTCTATGCGCGAGAGGCGATCAGGTCTTCCCGAGAAATGATATCAGCCGACTTGATGCATTCATTGATGCCAATGCGCTGCCGGTGACAATCAATCGAATTCCTTATGGTCAGCATATGCGGCCTGTCAGAGAGGTTTTAACCGATAACCGCGGCGAACTGACCGGATGGGCGGAATGGCTGGTGAATGAAATAGAGTCAGCACTCCCACGAACCGACGGCTAGCCCAAGGCCTCACCGGGATCGATTCCGACTTCCTTGCACATACGCCACGCATAGCTGTTTTTGAGAGGCTTGTGCTTACGCCACCAAGGTTTCGTGCCGTTGGTATAAAGATGGACTGACACAGTCTGGTCCGTGAACCAGCCTTCAACCCGCCCGTGGGGGTCATAAAAAATATCGTTGAGTTGGAATGGCACCGGGTAAAGAACATCCGGTGTCATCGCCTTGTCGAAATCACCTGTTTGCTTGGCGAAGTGCGTAAATGCCTGTGGTCCGAATGCGGTGCGTTCGGTTTTGTATATCTTGACCGCGTGGGACTCATTGCCCTTTTGGCGGTCCATTTTCTTGCGTTGGTTGGCATTCCACCAAGCGGGATAGTCGGGAAGATTGTCGTAGTAATCAATCAACTGTTCGATGAGTTCACACTGTCTTGGCAGGCCGACCACGCCACAATTCAATGCCCCGCGCATGCCGTGTCCAGCATAGATCCACTTCCATTCGTCCGGGAAAGGCTTATGACAGAAGGCGTCGCAGTCGATCCAGATGGCGCCTGTCTTCTGGATCATTTTGTAGCGAAAGACGTTGGACAAAAACGAAGCTGACGTCGCTTCAACAATGTCCATCGGAACATCCATGATTTCGGAAGCGGGCCGGATCTCGACACCATCCGGCGCGTTCGTCACCGTGTCTGTGCAGTAAAGCGTGACAGGATGCCCATGTCGAAGATGCGATTTCAGGCAGAGTTGGTTGAGATATTGAAGCCGGTCTCCGATCCACAGAGAGGCGACAGGTCGGCGGTCGAGGGGCATCGCATTTGCCTTGGTCGGTTGGGAATAATTTAGCGAGACTATCCCCATTTCTGGGGAATGTGCAAAGGGATTAGGTGCTTAGAAGCAGTTGATCCTTGATATGATCCGGCTCGCGCACACCGGTGATTTCCACGATGGACAGACCGCAGCGCAGGCGGACGCGGCCCTTCTCGAAGAGTTGCACGTTTGGTCGTTTTGGCCAGTCGCTCAGATCGTAGATTTGTTCCGGCGCCCAGCTGCGAATGATGGTAATCCCGCCATAGCCAATCCGAAATGTGACAGCACCACTGCCGGGATCAATTTGATTCACACCGGTTCCCACGACAACAACGTCGTCACCGTGGGACAGAGAAATCAGGTTCTGGCCCGGACCGGTGTCAACAAAGGATGATCCGTCACCGTCATAAATACGGTCATTCCCGTGACCGCCATAGAGTTTGTTGTTTCCGCGTCTGCCATGGATAACGTCATCCCCGGTTCCGCCATCCAGAAGGTCGTTGCCCGGTCCACCAGACAAATAGTCGTTGCCAGCTTCGCCGTAAAAGTAATGGCGCGCGTTATCCATCGTGGCTTTCGCAATCAACTGATCGTCGCCAGCGCCGCCATAGAATGTCGCGCCACCGTATTTAGGCCCGAACATGATGTCGTCTTTGGTTGAACCCTTCACGTCGACGGTGACACGCTCTGAGGTTTCAAATTCAATCGGACTGTCAGGGTGGGCAACAATCTGGATGGTCTTGGCTGAGCTTCCGTCGGATTCTTTGCGTGAAACCACCGTCGCGATGCGGATCTTCTCAACATTGGCGGGACAGTGAAGGACATAGTCGTCCGGACCCGCCATGTACCAAAGCGTGTCTGTCCCGCCGTCCTTGTCCTCACTGATTTTTTCCGCGTCGCTGCCATAGGCCCAATAGTGGTTGTCAGCGCCACCCCCTGCCAGAACCACACTACCGTCAACCGCCATCATCGCATTGACGCCTTTGGCGGGGTTTTCGAACCCGCGCAGGTCCAGACCGAGTTCAAGTGCCCCACTGACGAGTTCGTTGCGCAGGAAATCCATAGGCGCACTCTCGATGAGGTTGGTCGTCTCGCCGGGATCGCTGACGATGTCGTAGACGTGTTCTTCGCCGTTGGGATACCGAAAATAGCGCAAATGCTCGTAGCCTTCGACCGACGGCCTGACCGACAACGTGCCAAAAACACATGTGACTGGGGACTTGCTTCGGTCAAAGTGTCCGAATGATGGGTCGATCAACGGCAGAAGGCTTTGACCGCTTGTCCAATCTGGCCTTGGCGGCAGATCGGCAAGCTGCATGATCGTTTTGGGGATGTTGTGAAGCGATACAGGAAGCGCGATCTCCTGCCCGCCATTCATGCCAGCGTGCCAGATACCGAGCGGAATATGTGCTGCACTGTCCCACTGGCTCATCTTGTGAAAACTATCGTGATTGCCAAGATTGAAACCGTTGTCAGACAGAAATACGACAGTGGTATTCTCTGCGATCGGTGAGGCGCGCAAGGCATCAAGGAAACGCCCGATTTCATGGTCAACATGAGAAATCGCGGCGAAGTAGGCGCGGACGACTTGTCGCCAAGCCTCGTCCCCTGATTTTTCCGGTGTCCAGCGCCCATTGGCGATGTAGGCTGCTTCGTAAACCGCAAAACCCGGCTGTGGTCCGTGGTAATCTTCTTCCGCCGCAATCGTGGGCCACTTGATGCCGCGCACGTCATACTGCTGATAGAACCTGTCGGGGCAATCAAGGTTGTAGTGCGGATGCTTAAAGCCGAGTTGAATCAGGTTCCGCCGGTTCGGGTCCACACGCTTGAGGAAATCAATCGCGTTTTGAGCAACCTGAAAGTCATAGAACTTGTCGTCCTGTGAGCCGTCGTCATCGGGGTGGTTTACACCACGAATGCCCGGCCCGCGTCCAAGGTAGTCATGCACCCTTTCACGTTTGCTATTGTCGACGGCGCGGCAGTCTTCATGAAACAGGATGCGTTGGTATTCTGCTGGCATAGGGCGGTAGTTGGCATCTACTTTACCGGTCGTGAAATTGTAAAAGCCAGCCCGTCTCAGGTCGTAGGCCCAAGCCTTCTCGGGTGGGTAGATATCGCGCCAGAACCGGTTGAGATCGACCAGACCGCTGCGAAATGGCGATATGCCTGTCGCAAGCTCAGCACGGCATGGTGCGCAAAGCGGCACTGTCGCATAAGCGTTCGTGAACCTCACACCTTCTGCCATGAAGCGATCAAGGTTGGGGGTCTGGATCGTAATTCCGAACGTGTCGCGCCAAGTGAAGACATCAATCATGTCATCCACCCAAATGGCGCAGATATTCCCGCCCTTTACGCTTTCGGCAGTAAAGGCCATGGCGTCAGTGCTCCCAAAGGAAATAGCGTTTTAGGTCTGTATAGGCTTTTGCGTCCTCAGCGCCCCGCGGAATCAACAGCGCGTGTTTGGGCCAGAACAGAACATCAAGAACTGTCGCGCCACCCAAAGTTTTTTTGAGCCCGCTACGATTGCTGCGGCATCCGATAAAGAGATCAGCCTCGGTACGCATACCTGCATCAGCGCCATGAGCAACGACAGGCGTTGACAAATTTTCCGCAACGGCCAAGGTGTTGCCGGACAAGGTAACAATCGCCATGCGAACACGGTCCGATGGAGAGGTGACAGGAGCCAAGACTTCGACAGCGCCACGCGTATCTTTCGCAGTGAAAAAATCGCCAGCGTCAGACAGAAAGACATAATTGCTGTCGGCGTCGCTGCCACCAGAATAGCCGGTGTTGACGGTCACAAGCGTCTTTGATTGCCCATCCGGTGCGGGCCGATAGAGAACCGCCATTGAGAAGGTGCCTGCGTTTTCCGTGATGTTCGGGACAACAAGTCCACAATTGGTTTCAGGGATGCACTGTAACCCAACCAGAGCTTCAGACTTAAAGAGCCGCCCGTTGCCCTCGTTAGGCTCAGCGGGTGTCGCTGTCTTGTGGCCATCAATACTCTGCCATTTCTGGATTGCACCGGTCTCGTCATCAACCTCGAAGCTTTCCCTGTCTCCATGAAGCCAGACTGCGCCCGTACGTTGCAGCTGGCTGGCGAATGTCTCGCGTGCACCGCCCAAAAGGGCGCCATCCGGCAGGGATTGGTCCAGCTTAAGCATCGGAGGCCCCCGGCTGTAGCGGTAACAGACAGGGAAGCGCCCAACGGTTCAGAACGCGGCCTGTCTTGCTTTCCAACTGCCAGGTATCCCTGACAACACCACAATTTGCCGGATAACTGCCATCGCGGGGTGCTGCACCAAACGCGTAGGCGATTTGCACACCTTCACCCTCTGGCCGCGCCGAAAGTCGCAGATGCAAGGCCTTCGAGTCATCTGGGTCGACGCTGACGTCCGTCACATCAACGGGATTGTCAGCATACAGCACGCGAAAACCCCCACCGGCCCCGGCATCGAAAGGATCGTATTGATCAACAACAAGATCAGTCATCGACTGTGCGACGACTTTAATCACCTTGGGATCGCCCGTTCGTTCGGCCAGATAGAATGTCGGGCATTGCCAGTTTTCGGGATCAGCGATAGCTGCAGCCGTCATTTCAGCCATCTCGCGGCGCGCGTCCGTCGTTGCGCGTTCAAATCTGTCGTGCGCAAACATGTAGCTCGGGGCAGAATACAAAAAGCGATGTGACCCGTGGTTCCAAGCCAGTTCCCACTGCCCCTCAATCGCCGCAGCTTGTGTGATTTCAGCCGTTCCGCTTTCCATCCGTGCGACAAAAACAGGATTTTCAAACCCGAGTTTGAAAAGCGCATCTTCAGCGCGACCCATGACCGACAGCATCCCATCTCGGTAAGCAACCGCGTCATCCGATGTATCTTCTAGGCTGTAGTCCAGGTGGACGCACATCAGCTTGGGTTTTTTTCCCATGCGTTTGGCGGCCAAAGTAAGGTTGCTGGCAGCGGCTACAAAGTTCTCAAACGCCTTTCCGTTGGCAAGTTGTGCGGATGTTGCTGAGCTGTCGGTTTCCACCCGGGTCATGAAAACAGGAAAAGCCGCGTATTTTTCCTGCTGCCAACGAATGAAGGTTTCTGCGACCAGCGCCTCGTGGGTGACCTCGCGCAGATGTTCAAGCGTATCGACGGATTTGGCATCCTCGACGCCTGCATGTCCAACTGCGCCGATGTCGTCTGCTGGTGCCGTGATATGCTGCGGATAATGTGAGGCTTCACGGGTTGCGATGGCCGCGCGCGGACCGCCGAGGCCAAGAATCCCGACGAGCGGGCCCGGTGCATCACCTAGAATATCGCCGCCGTCGCCGAGCCTGCGAAACCCGCGAACACCTTGATCGCCTGGAAGGTTGGCTGCAAAATATAGCCACTCCCCGTCTTGCCGCACCTCCCAAGCGTCGATGCCTTCCAGATGCTCATGTGGATCGACACGGATGCTGGAAGGTTTCTGGCTATCAGACCGTTCTGACGTAGGCGGAATGCGATGATCCAGGCGCAGTGCGATATCGTCGATCACCTTGTCAGAAAGGCGCATGACCAACCCGGTCGGGTCATAGCGGATCACATCGCCGTTGCGCGAAACAACGACCACACCATGGCCTGCTATTGCTTTTGTGTCGTCTGGTTCTTCTGCCAAAGCTTGCCCTGTTTTTGGTGGATTATTCAGTCAAAGCACATCTGAAACCAACGGGCGATGCAACGCAAGTTATTGAAGGCTAGATTGACTTATCGAACTGCAGCGATCCAGCGCTTGCACGCCCTTCGGTTTCCAAAAAGCCGTTATCCTTGAGTATTGGCGCATAGTCTGTGCGATAACGATCCTCGGTCGCCGTGTCGTGGAATGGTATGATCACACGCCGGACGGATTCCAGGTCAGCCTTCGCGAGAGCGTCTGGTGGCAGATCTGGCGCGTGAGACAGGCGCAAAGCGTCCGGTTTAAAGTCCCGCAGGTAGGCAGCCAATCCCGACGCGGCACCGTCACGATCTGCCGGAAGGAATAGATCAGCATCCGATAGCTTGAGCCGCGCTGTACTGGCCATCCCATTTCGCGCTGCGATATCTTTTGCAATTCTGATCAGCCCCTTGCGATAGTCCTGCGCCATCACGACAAGCTCGTCAGTCTCGCGCAGCGCTTTGAGAGGAATGAAGCCGACACCAGTCCCGATGTCCAAGAGCCTTTTCATACCGACAAGATAGCTGCCGATATTGCGCGCATGACGTCGGTCGAACCGACCTGTCAGAACGCTGTTGAGGCTATCAGGATGAAAGATGCGCGGGTCGGTAGGCAGTGCAATTTCATGATTGGGCACCCAGTCAACTGTGTTGTCTCCAGAAACCTCTATCGCACCTTGGACGTAATGATCGCCAGCCGCGTCGCCCCACCCTGCCACATTGGGCTGGCGGCGCTCGGTTTTCGGCTGGTTTCCGACATTTCGTTCAACGCGGCTCATCAAGGCGGCGATCTTTGCCGGGTCGCGTGCAACAGGCGGTTTCGCAACGACCTGAGTGATAGGCACATTGCTGGCCTCAATCAGGGCATCACGCAATTGGCAATAAGCATCGGTGGCTTTGTAGGCTGCAAGTTTCGCTTCAATCGCGTCAAGCGCGGCAAAGTGCAGGCGGTTCAGAACGGGATCAGTCAACAATTCATCCATGATGGCCTGTCGCATTGCAGCGTGGCGCAAAATGGCTTTGTCTTCGACCTCGTTGCGGTCCTGAAGTGCCCAATAGTCGGCGTTATACTTGTCTTTCTTGTTGTTGACGTTACCCCGGAACTTCCTGACCGCGTATGCATCGACCGACTTGACCGCGTAGTGGTTCATCTGCGCCCAGTCGTATCCAAGGGTTCGCCTGATCGAGCGCCAACCGCGAAACTTGAAATAGTCCTCCATCGGATCGCCAGACCCATTGAGCCATTTCACCGTCTCGGGAAATTCCGTCTCAAGCCATCTGTTTTTGATTGAAGGCCGGTGTATTCCAAGCTTCCAATATGTCGGATCAAATTTGAAAAGAGTTTTGACACCCCAGCCCTTGTTCCAGAGTTCCGGAGCCGCGCGGAGGTACTGTTCGGTGACAGGCGCACGAGACCATGCAACCTGTCCTCCTGATCCGAATATGCGCCATGTGATGACAATGCCGTTTGCATCCCGCGCCACGGCATCTGTGATCATGCCATCAACTGTGCCAGAGGGATGCTTGACTGCCAGAAACTCATCAGCATCCAGCAAGATCATCCAGTCCGACGCTCTGACGAGTGGTTCAGCCTGCGCATGTTTGATCGCTGAAGGTTGCGGCTTGCCACCCTCTGGGACCCTGTTTGGGCGATGGTGCCCAAGCCCCAGTTCTTCAAGGCGCATCAGCATCTCGACCGTGCCGTCGGTACAGTCGTTCGTGTAGACAAGAATATCTGTAAAGCCGACCGCCAGATGATGGGCAAACCACTCCAACAGGAAAGGCGCTTCGTCCTTCATCATCGATACGGCCATAATTGTGCCGTGAGAACTGTTTGGTTTGAGGTGGTGCATCGGGTTTACTGCTTTTGCGTTCACGTCATTATGCCAGCCAAGGCAAAGAATACAGTCCCTGGCTTGGATTAGCGTACGTCAGCAGAGTGGGGCGGATGGACTGACCATGATGAAACCGAAAAAACAGCTCGCGGTTTGCCTGTGCTCGGATGCCAACATGATCTGGCAATCACTCTTTGCGTTGGGAAGGCTGATCGCACTGAATGACGGACCTGACGTGCACTTCTTCCTTTTTCACAGCGCATCTTTTGATGAACGATACCGTAGCGCGGTGCCGCAAGGGGTCACTTTGATCAAACAGTCAGCACCCGTCGACGGAAACAGGTCTGAACCGGGGCTGCCAACGCTGACATCGGGACACTTCCTCAGGCTTGCCGCCTTGGAGCAACTGTCAGAGGAATTTGAAAGGGTCGTTTATTTTGACTCTGACATTTTTGCCAGATGGGGCAGTGTCGCCCATTTATCGCTGATTGAAATGGCGGACCGGCCTCTTGCCGCCGTAAGGGACGTATCGCTCTGGCAAGGCAAACCGATTGGCAAGCACAGGGACTATCATCGGTCACTGCCCGCAAAGGTGCGTGGAAACTACTTCAATTCCGGCATGCTCCTCGTCAATTCAGATGCTTTCCGGTTAGAGGAAATTGGACGGCGTGCCGCAACCTATTGGACCGAAAATCCGGAAACCTGCCGCTTCGGCGACCAGTCAGCGCTCAACCGTGTCGTTGACGGTAACTGGATCGAGCTTTCGCCAAGCTGGAACTGGCAGGCAATCCTGCCCTATCAACCACTGATCGCCTCCCGCAACCCGCGGATCGTGCACTTCATCGGCCGCAACAAACCATGGGTCGATCCGCTGGCGCATCAGGAGGAAATCTATTGGTACAAGATGCAGTTGTTTTTGCGGGAAAATAGTCTGCATGATGAAATAGATGCACATCGGCGGGGCTTTCGCCAGCCAGTTGAAGAGCGGAAAAGGTTCAGAGTGTTGCGCGATCTCGCAGGTGATGTCTTTGAGACGCGTAAGAGGCTGCAGCACTACTTTGATCGAGACGATTTTGCCGACATCAGCGCAGGTTTGCAGACCTATCGCACAGACGATCTGACGATGGACTGCTGAGTCGGGTCGCTTCAGTCAAGGCAAGCGCAAACGAATGCCAGCCCGTCCGGCAGATGATGGGAAAAGAACTTTGGAAATGGTGCCCAGGAGAGGACTCGAACCTCCACGTCCATACAGACACCAGCACCTGAAGCTGGCGCGTCTACCAATTCCGCCACCTGGGCACAGGGTCGGTGAAGCGCGATTTACGCTTGAGCGCGGGGGCTGTCAACGCGATTCGAGGACAAAAAGGCGCGGCCGCACGGAATCATTGGTTTGCGCCTTGTCTGGACCCATCCTCAGGGGTAAACCCAAGCCGACTATTTGAGAGGCCCCGCGATGTCCAAGCTCGTTACAATCTTTGGCGGTTCCGGTTTTGTCGGACGCTACATTGCCCGCCGCATGGCAAAAGAAGGGTGGCGTGTCCGCGTGGCCGTGCGCAACGTCAACGAGGCAATGTTCGTCCGCCCTTACGGTGTGGTGGGTCAGGTTGAACCTGTTTTTTGCAACATTCGCGATGATGCCTCTGTCGCGTTGGTGACAAAGGGCGCCGACGCAGTGGTCAATTGCGTGGGTGTTCTTGATGAGGTTGGCAAGAACACATTCAGTGCCGTGCAAGCCGAGGGTGCAGAACGGATTGCGCGCATCGCCGCAGAGCACGGGATCACCCGTATGGTCCACATTTCTGCCATCGGCGCGGACGAAAACGCACAGAGCGAATATTCCAAGACCAAAGCTGCGGGTGAAGCCGGTGTCCTGGAACACATGCCGCATGCGGTGATTTTGCGGCCTTCGATCATTTTTGGACCGGAAGACCAATTCTTCAATCGCTTTGCCTCGATGAGCCGCCTTGGCCCTGTGCTGCCGGTCGTCGGTGCGGAAACAAAGTTCCAGCCAGTTTATGTGGATGATGTTGCCGCAGTCGCAGCCAATGCCGTCTTGGGCGACGTGAAAGGCGGCGTTTACGAATTGGGTGGCCCCGATGTTCACAGTTTCCGCGAGTTGATGCATATCATGCTGGACGTGATCCGCCGTCGCCGCTTGGTCGTCGGGTTGCCTTTCTGGTTTGCCAATATCATGGCGACCGGTTTTTCCGCCGTTCGCTTCCTGACCGCCGGTTTGGTCAAGCCTCCTGTCACGAAAGATCAGATTCGCAATCTCGCGGTCTACAACGTGGTTTCAGAGGGGGCGCAAGGATTTGATGATCTGGGTCTGCGTCCCACAGCAATCGAGGCAGTCTTGCCAGACTATCTGTGGCGTTTCCGTCCGTCAGGTCAGTACGATGCGATCAAGGAATCCGCAAAGAACCTGAAAGCCTAAGTGTAGGCGATCCAGAGCAGGACAACGCCCAGCGCGATCCGGTAGATCACGTAAGGCGTGAAGCTGATCGACTTCAAAAGCCGCATCATGAGGCTCAGTGCAAGTAGCGCGGCGACAAATGACATGGCGACAACGATACCAATGTCGCGCCATGCGCCGGTGTCGCCCGATGCAATCACGTCGAGTCCCAGCAAGGAGGCCGATGCGATGATCGTCGGAATAGACATGAGCATGGCAAGCCGCGCTGCCTCTGATCGTCCATAGCCCAGCATCCGTCCGGCCGTAATTGTGATGCCCGACCGCGATGTGCCAGGGATCAAGGCGACTGCCTGCCAAAGCCCCATCTGGAAGGCATGTTTCAGTGTCCAGCCCTCGGCCGCGCGGTCTTGCGTGCCCTTTTGGTCCGCCCAATAAAGCAGGATGCCAAAAACAATCATTGCCCAGCCGATCACGGCAATGCCACGCATCATATCCGAAAGACCGGTGACCTTCAGGATCAGGCCAGCAATCACCACCGGGATTGTTGCAATGATCAGGCAAAGCGCAAGGAACGCGCCTTGCGTGTCGATCTTGCCTCGCGCCAATCGCGCAAGTCCGCTCAGGGCGAGTTTCACGTCCTTCCAGAAGTATAGAATGACGGCGCCCAGCGTGCCCAGATGCGCCGCAACGTCGATGACCTGGCCTTGATCAGCCAGCCCCGAAAGGCTTGGCAGTAGGATCAAATGGCCAGAGGATGACACCGGCAGGAACTCGGTCAGACCTTGGATCAGCGCGATCAACAGCAGATTAAAGGTGGTCATGGTGGGGCCTTTTGATTCGTTGCCGACAACCTAAACGCCTAGAATCTTGGGGGAAGAGGGGATATAGGTAACAATTCGGACCTAAATCTTAAGAAAATTTACATAATGACGCTATCGAGATCATCATTTTTGCTCATATAGGTCAGTAGTATTGCCTTTTCATTTCCTGAAGAGCGTTTTACAAGGCATCTCGCTTTGGAAATCGGGGAGGGCGGCGGATGGCTGGCCAGAAGATGTTGAAGTTTACGCAGATCGGGCGCGAAATGCCGGAGAAGCGGCCGCCGAACTTGCGCAAGGAAGACTTCAGCGAGATCTATGCCGAATACGCCCTGGAAAAGGCGGAAGAGCAGGCGGCCCGCTGCAGCCAATGCGGTGTTCCTTACTGCCAGTCCCACTGCCCGCTTCACAACAACATCCCCGACTGGCTGCGTCTGACCGCCGAGGGTCGCTTGCAGGAGGCCTATGAGGTCAGCCAGGCCACGAACACCTTCCCTGAAATCTGTGGCCGTATCTGCCCGCAGGATCGTCTTTGCGAAGGCAACTGCGTGATTGAACAATCCGGCCACGGCACTGTGACGATCGGCTCTGTCGAGAAATTCATCACTGACACCGCGTTTGAAGAAGGCTGGGTCAAGCCGATCCGCCCGTCGATGGAGCGCAGCGAAAGCGTGGGCATCATCGGCGCCGGCCCCGGTGGTCTGGCCGCTGCTGACATGCTGCGCCGTCAGGGTGTGCAGGTGACTGTTTATGACCGTTATGACCGTGGTGGCGGTCTGCTGACCTATGGCATCCCCGGCTTCAAGCTGGAAAAAGATGTCGTCATGCAGCGGATGGCCCAACTTGAGGACGGTGGCGTGCAGTTTGTGCTGAACTGCGACGTTGGCGAGGACCTGTCGTTTGACGCGATCCGCGGCAAGCATGACGCCGTGCTGATTGCCACAGGCGTCTATAAAACAAGGGATTTGCCGAATTCCCATGCAGAAGGGATCGTCAGCGCGATTGATTATCTGACCGCCAGCAACCGCAAGAGCTTTGGCGATGATGTGCCTGAGTTCGAAAGCGGAGAGTTGAACGCCGAAGGCAAGCGCGTTGTCGTGATCGGCGGTGGTGATACGGCAATGGACTGTGTGCGCACTGCCATCCGTCAGGGCGCGACCAGCGTCAAATGCCTGTACCGCCGTGACAAGGCCAATATGCCAGGCTCGCAGCGCGAGGTTCAGAACGCAGAAGAAGAAGGCGTGGAGTTTGTCTGGCTGTCCGCGCCTGACGGCTTTGAAGGTGACGCGGTTACTGGCGTGAAGGTGCAAAAGATGCGCTTGGGCGCGCCTGATGCGACAGGTCGCCAGACACCGGAAGTGATCGAAGGTGCCGATTATGTCGAAGAAGCCGACCTTGTGATCAAGGCGCTGGGCTTTGAGCCTGAAGACCTGCCGCAACTGTGGGGCGTCGAAGGTCTGGAAGTCACCCGCTGGGGCACGATCAAGGCCGAGTTCACGACCGGCAAGACAAGCCTTGAGGGTGTCTATGCTGCTGGCGATATTGTCCGCGGCGCGTCGCTTGTGGTCTGGGCGATCCGGGACGGACGCGACTGTGCAGAGGCCATTCTGGAGTATCTCGGACAGGCCGAAACCGTCGCCGCAGAGTGAGTCACACCCCGTACACCAACTGTACACAACCTGTGCACCGACTGTGCAGACAACCTGATGACCGATACGTCAATGGCACTGACCTGAAGGGTAAAGAGATGATGAAACCGATGATCGTGCTTGCAGCACTGGCCGCAACAACACCGGCTGTTGCCCAGCAGAGTTTCGCCGCCCCCGAGGGCTGCGAAGCCAAGCTGACCGTGCAGCACAAGGGCTGTATCGTCGTGAACGTCTGGCAGTGCGAAGAGGACAATCCGGGTGATCAATGGATCGCGCTTCTGAGCCAAGGCGGTTTGTTCAGCGTCCAGCGTGTTGACCGCGAGTTCCAGTGGATCGAAGCCTTCAAGATCACCGGTGACGAAGAGCTGATCATGCCGGCAGATGACCCTGCCTCGCTTGACGAGCTTTTTGCCAACCAGATTGATACGTGGGATTTCACGCTCGACACCGATCTGGGGCTTGAGCGCCATGTGGGATACGACCTTCTGACCGGTGAAACAGTGATCATCGACGGTGAAGAACTGCTGCAGACCGAATTCCAGGGCCGCACGATTGACGCCGAAGGCGACGAAATCGACGCCAGCAGTGGCCGCCAGTACGTCAGCGAGAAGCACCGGATGTTTTTCCTTGGTGAGACATGGCAGGCCGAAAGCCCTGACGACATCCTCGATTTCTCGCCTGTCGAATTCATCTACCCCGGCGAGCAGGGCTTTTTCACAGCCGAACCGGTTTACGAATGCAACGAAATTGATGCGGCCTTCCGTCCGTAATCTGCAACGACCCAAAGCCCACCCCAGTGGTGGCCCCGCCTAGAAAAGGAACGACCGATGACAACTTTTGACGAGACTTGGGTTGCCGCCGAAGAGGCCAAGCGCCAGTGGATGGCCGAGAATGGTCTTTACAAGGCGGATGACGAGCATGCCTCTTGTGGCGTGGGCCTTGTTGTTGCGATTGACGGCACGCCGTCACGCGATGTTGTTGCAAAGGGTATTGATGCGCTGAAAGCCGTCTGGCACCGCGGCGCGGTTGATGCTGACGGCAAGACCGGCGACGGTGCCGGCATTCATGTCCAGATCCCTGTTCCGTTCTTTTACGACCAGATCGAGCGCACGGGCCATGCCCCTGAAAATGACAAGCTGATCGCGGTTGGCCAGATCTTCTTACCACGCACCGACTTTGGCGCGCAGGAAAGCTGCCGGACCATCGTGGAAACCGAAGTCCTGCGGATGGGTCACTACATCTACGGTTGGCGTCATGTGCCGGTGAACACCGAAGTTCTGGGCGAGAAGGCGAATGCGACCCGTCCCGAGATCGAGCAAATCCTGATCCGGAATGAAAAGGGTCTGGATGAAGAGCAGTTCGAGCGCGAGCTTTACATCATCCGTCGCCGTATCGAGAAGGCGGCAACCTCTGCCGGGATTTCCGGCATGTATGTCTGTTCGCTGTCCTGCCGGTCTTTGATCTACAAAGGCATGATGCTGGCCGAGCAGGTGGCCGAGTTCTATCCCGATCTGATGGATGCGCGGTTCGAATCCGCCTTTGCGATCTATCACCAGCGCTATTCGACAAACACCTTCCCGCAGTGGTCGCTGGCACAGCCGTTCCGCATGTTGGCGCACAACGGTGAGATCAACACGTTGAAAGGCAACGTCAACTGGATGCGCAGCCATGAAATCCGCATGGCCTCTGGTGCGTTTGGCGACAAGGCCGAGGACATCAAGCCGATCATCCCGTCGGGTGCGTCTGACTCTGCCGCCCTTGACGCAGTGTTCGAGGTGCTGGTCCGCGCTGGCCGCAATGCGCCGATGGCCAAAACGATGATGGTGCCTGAGGCCTGGTCAAAGCAGGCTGTGGAAATGCCGCAGGCGTGGCAGGATATGTATGGCTATTGCAACGCTGTGATGGAGCCTTGGGATGGTCCGGCAGCGCTTGCCATGACGGATGGCCGCTGGGTCTGTGGCGGTCTGGACCGCAACGGCCTGCGCCCATTGCGCTACGTTGTGACTGGTGACGGTCTGTTGGTGGCGGGCTCCGAAGTGGGCATGGTCACAATCGACGAGGCAACCGTGGTTGAAAAGGGCGCCTTGGGCCCCGGCCAGATGATTGCTGTCGATATGCAGGAAGGCCGTCTGTTCCATGACGAGGAACTGAAAGACAAGCTTGCCGCGGCACAGCCGTTCGGTGAATGGGTGGAAAAGGTCGTCGATCTCAATGATCTGATGAGCGATGTGCCCGAGAAGGCGCTTTATGAGGCCGAAGAACTGCGCAAGCGTCAGGTGGCGGCCGGTTACAGCATCGAAGAGCTTGAGCAGGTGCTGGCCCCGATGGCCGAAGACGGCAAGGAGATGATCGCCTCGATGGGCGACGATACGCCGTCGGCGGTTCTGTCCAAGACCTATCGTCCGTTGTCGCATTTCTTCCGCCAGAATTTCTCTCAGGTGACGAACCCGCCGATTGACAGCTTGCGCGAAAGCCGCGTGATGAGCCTCAAGACGCGGTTCGGGAACCTCAAGAACGTGCTGGATGAAAGCAGCAGCCAGACAGAGATTCTGGTGCTGGAAAGCCCGTTTGTCGGGAATGCCGAATTTGACGAGATGATGCGCCACTTTGGCGATAGCGTCGCGGTGATCGACTGCACATTCGCGGCGGGCCGTGGTGCTTTGAACGCAGGGTTGCAGCGTATCCGTGACGAGGCCGAGGATGCGGTGCGGTCGGGTGCCGGGCATATTGTGCTGACCGATCAGGAACAGTCAGAGGACCGGATCGCGATGCCGATGATCCTTGCCACCTCGGCGGTGCATTCCGGTCTGACCAAGAAGGGTCTGCGGACCTTCTGTTCGCTCAACGTCCGGTCGGCTGAGTGTATTGATCCGCATTACTTTGCCGTGCTGATCGGCTGTGGTGCGACCACAGTGAACGCCTATCTGGCACAGGATTCCATTGCGGACCGTGTGCGCCGTGGCCTGATCGAAGGATCGCTGACAGATGCCGTCCGCCGCTACCGTGCGGCGATTGACGCCGGTCTTCTCAAGATCATGTCGAAGATGGGGATTTCTGTTCTGTCGTCATATCGCGGTGGTCTGAATTTCGAGGCTGTCGGGCTGTCGCGCGCCATGTGTGCGGAATACTTCCCCGGTATGCACAGCCGTATCTCTGGTATCGGTACCAACGGTATTCAGGGCAAGCTGGAAGAGGTCCACGCCAAAGGCTGGAAAGGCGGCACAGACGTTTTGCCAATCGGTGGCTTCTACAAGGCGCGTCGCTCAGGCGAGAAGCACGCTTGGGAAGCACAGACAATGCACATGATGCAGGCGGCGTGTAACAAGGCGTCCTATGCTTTGTGGCAGCAATACTCCAAGTCGATGCAATCCAACCCGCCGATCCATCTGCGTGATCTGCTGGCCATCAAGCCGCTGGGTGCGCCAGTTCCAATCGAAGAGGTCGAAAGCATCACGGCGATCCGCAAGCGTTTCGTGACGCCCGGGATGTCGCTTGGCGCGCTGAGCCCCGAGGCCCACAAGACCCTGAACGTTGCCATGAACCGCATCGGCGCAAAGTCTGACAGCGGCGAGGGTGGCGAAGATCCGGCACATTTCAACCCGGAGCCCAACGGCGACAACCCGTCTGCGAAGATCAAGCAGGTGGCCTCCGGCCGGTTCGGCGTCACAGCCGAATACCTCAACGCCTGCGAAGAGCTTGAAATCAAGGTCGCCCAAGGCGCCAAGCCCGGTGAGGGTGGTCAGCTTCCGGGGATGAAGGTCACCGACCTGATTGCCCGCCTGCGCCATTCGACAAAGGGTGTGACCCTGATCTCGCCGCCGCCACACCACGATATCTATTCTATCGAGGATCTGGCGCAGCTGATCTATGACCTCAAGCAGATCAACCCGCGCTGTAAGGTGACGGTCAAGCTCGTCTCGTCTTCGGGTGTCGGCACGATTGCTGCCGGTGTCGCGAAGGCCAAGGCCGATGTGATCCTGATTTCGGGTCACAATGGCGGCACGGGCGCATCGCCAGGCACGTCGATCAAATATGCCGGTCTGCCTTGGGAGATGGGTCTGACTGAGGCGCATCAGGTCTTGGCGATGAACAACCTGCGCGAGCGGATCACGCTGCGCACGGATGGCGGCTTGCGGACGGGCCGTGACATTGTGATGGCCGCGATGATGGGTGCCGAGGAATACGGCATCGGCACCGCCGCCCTGATCGCCATGGGCTGCATCATGGTACGTCAGTGTCAGTCAAACACCTGTCCTGTCGGTGTCTGCACGCAGGACGAAGCCTTGCGTGAAAAGTTCACCGGCAACGCCGACAAGGTCGTGAACCTCATCACCTTCTATGCGACCGAAGTGCGTGAAATCCTCGCCTCCATCGGAGCGCGGTCCTTGGATGACGTGATCGGTCGGGCTGATCTGTTGACGCAGGTTTCGCGTGGGTCGGCGCATCTGGATGATCTGGACCTCAATCCGCTTTTGATCACGGTCGATGGTGCCAACAAGATCACTTATGACCGTAACCGTCCCCGCAACGCGGTGGATGACACGCTGGATGCACAGATCGTCAAGGATGCGGCACGTTTCCTCAACGATGGTGAGAAGATGCAGTTGGATTATGCAGTGCAGAACACGCTGCGGACCATCGGCACACGGACGTCGAGCCACATTGTTCAGCAGTTCGGGATGCGCAATGCGCTGCAGCCTGATCACCTGACGGTCAAGCTGCGTGGGTCGGCCGGTCAGTCCTTGGGTGCTTTTGCGGCGCCCGGCCTGAAACTGGAAGTCTCAGGCGATGCCAACGACTATGTCGGTAAGGGTCTGTCTGGCGGCACGATCGTCGTGCGTCCGCCGATGGTCAGCCCGCTTGTTGCCTCTGATAACACGATCATCGGCAATACGGTGCTTTACGGTGCGACTGACGGCTATCTCTTTGCTGCCGGTCGTGCGGGTGAGCGTTTCGCGGTGCGCAACTCAGGTGCAAAGGTCGTGATCGAAGGCTGCGGCACCAATGGTTGTGAATACATGACCGGCGGCGTTGCGGTGATCCTTGGATCAATCGGGGCGAACTTCGGTGCGGGTATGACAGGCGGTATGGCCTATCTTTATGACCCGACAGGCGAGGCTGCACCGCTGATGAACATGGAAACGCTGGTGACATGCCCTGTCACTGTCGATCATTGGGAAGCGCAGCTTAAAGGACTGATCGAACGCCATGTGGCCGAGACAGCCAGCGTCAAGGCCGCCGATATCCTGCAGCACTGGGATGTGGAGAAGGCGAACTTCATCCAGATTTGCCCGAAAGAGATGTTGGTCCACCTGCCGCATCCGCTGAGCATCGAAGAAACCGCGATCCCTGCGGAATAAAGGACACGCCCCCGCAGTAATCCTACTGCGGGGGCGTTGACGTTCTGGCCATCTGCATGGCTTATGGAGCCAATGGCAGAGCAGAGCAAAGCGCGGGCCAAAGGCAAAAAGCCAGCCCCGAAAAAGAAGACCGCATCAAAGAAACAGGAACAGCCCGGGCTGATCCTGCGTGTGCGCCGGTTTGTCCGTCGCAGTGTGATGTGGGCTGTCTTGGGTGTGGCGGGTTTTGTCGTTCTCTGGACTGCGCTTTATGCGGTGATCAACCCGCCGACGACGCCATACATGTTTTCCGAAAGCCGTCGTCTGGATGGTATCGCACAGGATTGGGTGCCGCTTGAGGAGATCGCGCCGGTCATGGCGCGTGCGGTTGTTGCCGCTGAGGATGCAAATTTCTGTCTGCATTGGGGGCTGGACGTTAATGCCATCCAGCGGGCGGTGGATAACGGGGTTGGCGGTGCATCGACCATTTCACAGCAGGTGGTGAAGAATGTGTTTCTCTGGCACGGGCGGTCCTGGGCGCGCAAGGCCATCGAGGCGCTCTGGACCCCTGTGACAGAGGCGCTTTGGTCCAAGCGTCGTATCGTCGAGCTTTATCTCAACGTGGCGGAGTTTGATGAAGGTGTGTTTGGCGTTCAGGCGGCGGCGCGGCATTACTTCGGTGTGGATGCGGCGGATTTGACGCGCAGGCAGGCCGCGCGTTTGGCGGCGATCCTGCCTGCGCCGAAGGACCGCTCTGCCAGCAACCCCAGCACATTTACGCGCAACCGTGCGGCCTCCATCCTGTCAGGCGCCGATACGATTGCGGCGGACGGGCGCGCGGATTGCTTTGAAAACGCCGCTGACCGTTGATCTGGGCTGCCGCTTGCGGCATTGAAGACCCACCCCCATATTGCGAGCTTTTGCATGAATACGCTTTATCATTACGCGCTTTCCCCTTTTTGCCGCAAAGTCAGGCTGTCGCTGGCGGAAAAGAAGATCGAGGTCGGACTGGTCGAGGAACGCTATTGGGAGCGTGATCCTGACTTCATGCGCCGCAATCCCGCCGGCAAGGTGCCGGTGCTGAAGATGGACGGCATGACCATGTCCGACAGCGCGGCGATCTGCGAATATCTTGAAGAGGCCTATCCGACGCCGAACCTGCTGCCGCGTGATCCCAAGGCACGGTTCGAAGCACGGCGGCTGGTGGGATGGTTTGACGACAAGTTCTACCATGAGGTGACAGCGATGCTCACCGGTGAGCGGGTCAACCGCAAGGTGATGGGCACGGGCTATCCAGACAGTTCCAACGTCAAGGCGGGGGCGAAGGCGATCAAGTATCACCTCGACTACATGGCGTTCCTGCTGGAGGACCGCCGCTGGCTGGCCGGCAATGACATGACACTGGCGGACTTTGCAGCGGCGGCGCAGTTGTCATGCCTTGATTACACCAGTGACGTGGACTGGAACCGCAGCGAGGCGGTCAAGGACTGGTATGCGAAGATCAAATCGCGGCCGGCCTTCCGGTCCATTCTGGCCGACGAGGTGCCGGGGTTCACACCGGCGGCGCATTACGCGGACCTCGATTTCTAGGGGTGGCTGCCTCTGCCGAGGGATTTGGCACCATGGACCGTCTGAAAGACCGTTTGCAGGAAGAGGCGCTGGCGGCTGGCTTTGCCGCAATGGGCGTATGCCGGCCTGATGCGGTGCCTGAATTGCCAGCGCGACTGCAGGCTTTTGTGGGTGCGGGGATGCACGGCCAGATGGGCTGGATGGCAGAGCGCATGAACTGGCGCGCGAACCCTGCGGCCCTTTGGCCCGAGGCACGCTCGGTCATCATGCTGGCAGAGATCTATACACCCGAGCACGATCCTTTGGCGGTGCTGGAAGAAACCGATCGCGCGGCGATCAGTGTCTATGCGCAAAACAAGGATTACCATGACGTCGTGAAAAAGCGCCTCAAGAAGGTGGGGCGCTGGTTGATTGATCAGGTGGAAGGGGCGGAGATCAAGGTCTTTGTCGATACCGCCCCTGTCATGGAAAAGCCGTTGGCGCAGGCTGCCGGTCTTGGCTGGCAGGGCAAACATACCAACCTGTTGAGCCGTGATCTGGGCAATTGGTTTTTCCTTGGCGCGATCTTCACGACTGTTGAACTGGACCCTGATCGCGGCGAGACCAGTCATTGCGGCAGTTGCACGGCCTGTCTTGATATCTGCCCGACAGATGCGTTTCCGGCCCCCTACAAACTGGATGCGCGCCGCTGCATCAGCTATCTGACGATTGAACATAAAGGGCCGGTTGACGAGAGCTTGCGTCCGCTGATGGGCAATCGCATTTACGGTTGCGATGATTGTCTGGCAGTTTGCCCCTGGAACAAATTTGCGGTCACGGGACGGGATGCGCGTCTTGCGGCACGCGACGATCTGGTCGCGCCACCGCTTGCAGATCTGGCCACATTGGACGATGCGGCGTTTCGCGCGAAATTTTCGGGATCACCGATCAAGCGCATCGGGCGCGACCGTTTTGTCAGGAATGTCGCTTATGCGATCGGCAATTCGGGCGATCCTGCACTGTTGACGGCGGTTTCACCTTTGCTTGAGGATCAGGACGCAACGGTCGCCGACGCGGCGCGTTGGGCTATCTCCCGCATAAAGGAGATTGCCAATGTTGAAACAGACGATCGTACTTAGCCTCTTCCCGCTCTCGGTGGCAGCACAGGTTGCCCAAGGGCCTGCCAACGCAGATTTCGATCCTGCCTTCGAAAATCAGACACGCGCGCCTGCCTTGCCGGAGACATCTGTCTCGACAGAGGTTTTCGCCACCGGCCTGAACGGGCCATGGGGGCTTGATCGCCTGCCGAGCGGTCAGTTTCTTGTCACCGAAATTACGGGTGACATGCGTGTGATCAATGCTGACGGAAGCGTCAGCGGCCCGATTTCGGGCCTGCCAGAGATCGCCGTGCAGGGACAGGGCGGATTGCTGGACGTGAATGTCTCGCCGGATTTCAGCAACGACCGGTTGGTATTCTGGACTTACGCCAAACCTGTCGATGGCGGGCTTGTGACTGCAGCGGCCAGAGGCACGCTCGACAATCAGGGCCGTCTGACGGACGTCATGGATATTTTCGTACAAGACCCACCGGTGCGCGGTGGACGTCATTTCGGAAGCCGTATCGTTCCCATGGCAGATGGCACCGTCTTTATCACGACCGGCGACCGTGGTGCCGGTGACAGCGGCGATCTTGTGCAGGACATCAACAGCACCCACGGCAAGATCATTCGCGTGAACTACGATGGCTCCATTCCGCAGGATAATCCTTTTGTGGGCCGCGACGGCGATGACGCAATCTGGTCGCTCGGCCACCGTAACGTGCAAGGTGCAACACTTGGGCCGGACGGTGCGCTTTGGACAGTCGAGCACGGCCCGCGCGGGGGTGATGAATTGAACCGCCCCCAAAGCGGCGAGAATTACGGCTGGCCTGTTGTTAGCTACGGCATCAACTACGGCGGGTCCGAGGTGAGCGAGGGGATCGCCCGTGCTGAAGGATTTGAAGGGCCGGTTTACTATTGGGACCCTGTGATCGCGCCTTCTGGCATGACCGTCTATGACGGATCGTTCGGGCCGTGGCAGGGAGACCTGCTGATTGCGTCACTGAATCCCGGTGGCATGGTGCGTCTTGATATCGAGGATGGCCGTGTTGCGGGTGAGGAACGCCTTGTCAGAGAGCTTGGGCGTCTGCGTGATATCGAGGTGCTGGATGACGGTGCGGTCCTTGTCATCAATGACAGTGGACGCGCGGTGCGGGTGATCCCGCAATAAGACTTTCGCTGCGCAGACGGGCGGCATAGGTTGGCCTCAGCAAGGGGCCCTATCATGCAACCGCTGCGCGGCATCGTCTTCAAAATTCTGTCTGTCTGCATGTTCATGGCCATGGCGAGCCTCGTCAAAGCGTCATCTGCAGAGGTGCCGCCGGGGCAGGCTGTTTTCTTCCGGTCATTCTTTGCCCTGCCGATCATTCTGGGGTGGCTCGCGATCCGGCATGAATTGCGGGACGGGTGGAAATCCAAGAACCCGATGGGCCATGTCTGGCGCGGTCTGATCGGGACCAGCGCAATGGGTCTGGGCTTTACCGGTCTGGGCCTCTTGCCGTTGCCAGAGGTCACTGCGATCGGCTATGCGGCGCCGCTTCTGGTCGTTGTCTTTGCGGCGATGTTTCTGGGCGAAAACGTCAGGGCTTTTCGCCTGTCTGCGGTCGCGCTGGGCATGGTCGGCGTTCTGATTGTTCTGTCACCACGGCTGTCGGTTGGGACGTCCTTGAACATGTCTGAAACGCTTGGGGCGATTGTCGTTTTGATGGGCGCGGTGCTGGCTGCGCTGGCACAGGTGTTTATCCGCAAACTGGTCCAGACAGAGACGACGGCGGCGATTGTTTTCTGGTTCACGATCACATCGTCACTGCTGGCCCTGCTGACCTTGCCCTGGGGCTGGGTGATGCCGTCGTGGCCTGTGATTGCGATGCTGGTCATGGCGGGGCTTCTTGGCGGGATCGGGCAGATCCTGCTGACATCAAGCTACCGCTATGCCGATGCATCGCTTGTGGCCCCCTTTGACTACACCTCGATGTTGCTGGCCTTGCTGATCGGCTTTTTCATCTTCGACGAGGTGCCGACCGGCACCATGTTGGTCGGTGCAGGGATCGTGATTGCTGCAGGCGTCCTCATCATCTGGCGGGAACGCCAGTTGGGGTTGCAGCGCGCACAGCAGCGCAAAGCAACCGGCAACGTAGGATCCTAGCGGCCCAGACCGATCTTGCGGATCAGGTTCTTTGCAGAGGCAAGTTTGCGTCCCAGACCGGGGGGCTGATCGGGCACGTTGAGGCCCAGATCGGCATAAAGCGACCAGATGCGCGGGTCTGTGTCCGGTGAAAGCTGCGAGGGCACTTGGGCAGGCACACCACCTTGGGGGCGCTGGAACTCTGTCGGGATGTGGAAAGGCAAGCTGTTTGTAGCATGCACCAGCAGTTTCTGGTTCAGGCGGGACATCATGCGCGGGTGGGCGTCTTGCGCCTCGACCATGAGGTTATGCGTCCTGAAAGAGCCCGTGTCCCAGTTAAAGAGCACGACGGCAAACAGGTTGTCGGGGCCCGGACGCGCCGGCAGCGGTTGCGGTCTGTCGACATGTTGGGCCGGGTTTGACCGATAGAAGGCATGGGCGGCAACGGCGAAATCACATTGCGGCTGGCTCAACATCCAGTGGATCAGCCCGTTGTGCGCATCGCTGCGGGCGCGGCGGATCGTGTCGAGCCACAGGTCCTGTGGCGCATGTTTGAGCAGATTCCGAATTCTGAAATCGTTGTCGGACATGCGTGTTCGGTTGGGATTTGGGGGTGCGTTTCTATCGTCAGGGAGAACCATGGCTAATCAATCTGTTACTCGTGAAATTCCGTATAGCTTCGCCAATAATCCCGTCAGAAGTTTGACTGCGCCTGCCATGATCGGGATTTTGTTGTTGTCCCAAGCGCCCGTAATCGCGGGTCAGAGCGGCTGATTATCGCTGAATTTGAGACAAAACAGATGGAATTGACGGAAATCCGCCGATTGGTGTTATGGTGGACGCCCAACGATCGGAGGATGAGATGGCAAAACACATACTCGACAGACCGACGAAGCAGCGCGATTCTGATTTGGCGCACGCGGTTCTGAAGGCCGGTAAGGAATATCCACATCGCGAGACACTGGCGCTACAGCGGCGGACGCGCTTGCGGCAGGACGGCCAGAAGCAGGCGCAATTCCTGCGCTGCGCACGCGAAGAGGCCTGAACACATGAAAAAGGGGCGCTGCTGCGCCCCTTTGGATCATTTTTAAGCTTCGCGCTTAGGAACGGACGAGTTTCTCGTAGTCCTCGGCAATCTCACGTGTGATTGCGCCAACTTCAAAATTATAGTCGCCGATCTGTCCGACGGGCGTGACCTCGGCTGCGGTACCGGTCAGCCAGCACTGCTCGAAACCTTCCAGTTCCTCAGGCATGATGTGCCGTTCGTGCACTGTCAGTCCTTTGTCCTTGAGCATACCGATGACGGTCTGGCGGGTCAGCCCATTGAGGAAAGCATCGGCCAGAGGGGTATGCACCTCGCCATCCTTCACAAAGAAGATGTTGGCGCCTGTCGCCTCTGCGACATAGCCGCGATAGTCGAACATCATGGCGTCAGAGCAGCCTTTGGCCTCAGCCGTATGCTTGGACATGGTCGCAATCATGTAAAGGCCAGCCGCCTTTGCCTGTGATGGCGCTGTTTCCGGGCTTGGGCGTTTCCATTTTGCGATGTCGAGCTTGGCACCCTTCATCTTGGCATCACCGTAGTAGTTGCCCCATTCCCAGACTGCGACGGCCATGTGGACAGGGTTGCGGGCAGAGGCGACACCCATGTCCTCACCTGCGCCGCGCCAAGCGACCGCGCGGACATAGGCATCCTTGAGGTTGTTGGCGTCGAGCGCGGCCTGCTTGGCGGCCTCGATTTCGTCAACGGTGTAGGGAATCTGAAAGTCGATCAACTGGCCGGATTTGATCAAGCGCTCTGAGTGTTCGCGCGATTTGAAAATCTTGCCGGAGTAGCAACGCTCGCCCTCAAAGACGGAGGAGGCGTAGTGCATGGCGTGGGTCAGGATATGCACCTTTGCATCCCGCCATTCGACCAGCTGGCCGTCCATCCAGATTTTGCCGTCTCTATCGTCGTATGCGCCAGCCATCGCTGCCTCCATCCCAAATTTGCATAAGTTACGCAGATAGGTCCGTTTCGGACATAATATTACGTAGTTTCTGCCGATCGCTAACAGTTGATTCTTGGAATGTCAACAAAGCTGACGTATTCTTGCGTCAGTTTGAGGGAGGACAGGCATGAATCAGGGATTGCCACCGCAGATGGGGCAGAGCCTGCTTTTTCTGACAGATGAGCAGTTGCGCAAGGGGATCGAGGCGATGTTCTTTGCCTATCGCGGGTTCACTGCGGACCCCGACCGCATTCTGGCCGAGAAATCCTACGGTCGTGCGCACCATCGGGCGATCCATTTCATCAACCGCAGCCCCGGCACAACGGTCAATAATCTTCTGTCTATTCTGGGCGTTACAAAACAGTCGCTCAATCGTGTCTTGCGGACTTTGATCGAAGACGGTTTGGTAGCAAGCACCGTTGGCACCCGTGACAAGCGCGAGCGGCATTTGCACCTGACTGATGCGGGTGCGGCCCTTGAGCGCGAGTTGTCGGACGCCCAGCGTGACCGGATGCGTGCGGCTTATCGTGCCGCCGGTCCAGAGGCGGTTGCCGGTTTCCGGCAGGTGCTTGAAGCGATGATGGATGACGAGACGCGCCAGCATTATAAGGCGATGAAGGACCGAAGTGAATGAATAGCGACGACGCCCACCTGTTGATTGTCGATGATGACGAGCGCATCAGAGGGTTGTTGCAGAAGTTCCTGATCCGCTCCGGTTTTCTGGTCTCGACCGCGCGGGATGCGGCCCATGCTCGTCGTATTCTGTCAGGGCTGGAGTTTGATCTGATCGTGCTTGACGTGATGATGCCCGGCGAAGACGGCATGGCGCTCTGTCGTGATCTCCGCCAAAAAATGACCACACCCATCATGCTCCTGACCGCAAAGGGCGGAACTGACGACCGTATTACGGGGCTTGAGGCGGGGGCGGACGACTACCTTGCAAAACCATTTGAGCCAAAAGAACTGTTGTTGCGGATCAATGCGATCCTGCGCCGTGTTCCGGCGGCAGAGCCTGCAGTTGTTCTGCCCAAAGTCCTGAATCTCGGGCCGGTGCGTTACGATATTGAGCGCGGCGAGATGTGGAATGGCGATCAGCTTGTCCGCCTCACAGCGACGGAAAGCCAGCTTATGCGTATCTTCTCGGGGTGTCCTGGCGAAGCGGTGACGCGCACACGTTTGGTCGAAGAGCTCAGCCGGTCAGGCGGCCAAACGCAGGAACGCGCGGTGGATGTGCAGATCACCAGACTGCGTCGCAAGATCGAGGTGGACCCCAAACAGCCGCGCTATCTGCAGACTGTGCGCGGTGCGGGATATATGTTGTCGCCCGAATAGGCGTCCGCGCCAAAGGCATTTTTAGAACACGAGCAGCTTGTAGTTGCCCGCCGAATTGGGTCTGTTGTCGGTATGACAACAGCTTTGATAACACATGAAGATTGCTACGGGCATGTAACGCCTCCGGGGCATCCAGAACAGGTGGCGCGTCTTGACGCGGTGTTGGGTGCGCTTGAGGGATTTGATCTCAAGCGGGTCAAGGCGCCACTGGCAGCCGATGATGATTTGCTGCGGGCGCACCCCAAGCGTCATATTGATGCCGTCCGTGCTGCGGCCCCCACAGAGGGGTGGCGCTCTTTGGATGCTGACACCCATATGTCAGCAGGCACATTGGCTGCGGCCTATCGCGCGGCAGGCGGTGCTGTGCGTGCGGTTGATCTTGTATTGGGGGGCGAGGCGCAGAACGCCTTTGCTGCCGTGCGTCCCCCCGGACACCATGCCGAGCGAGAGACGGCGATGGGATTTTGTTTCTTCGGCAATGTCGTTGTGGCCGCGCGTCATGCGCTGGACCATCACGGATTGTCGCGCGTGGCCATCGTGGATTTTGATGTCCATCACGGCAATGGCACACAGGATCTGGTCGAGGATGATCCGCGCATTCTGTTCTGCTCATCACATCAGTCACCGCTTTATCCCGGGACCGGGGCCGTGCATGAGACCGGTAGCGGCAATATCCTGAACGTGCCTTTGCCCGGCGGAACGGGATCAGCCGGATTCCGTGCAGCCTACGAGGCGCAGGTGTTGCCGCGTGTGGATGCCTTCAAGCCGGAGCTTATCATCATCTCGGCAGGGTTCGATGCCCATAAGGATGACCCTTTGGCGGGGATGGAACTTGAGGTGGACGATTTCGCGTGGGTCACCGAGAAACTCTGTGATTTGGCGGACAAACACTGTGCCGGACGGGTGGTTTCCAGTCTTGAAGGGGGCTATGACTTGCCCGCGTTGGGCGCGTCCGCTGCCGCCCATGTCCGTGTTCTGGAGGAAAGAGGCCGATGAGCGATATTGACGGGATGAGCTTTGAAGACGCGATCAAGGAGCTTGAGAAAGTTGTTGGTCAGCTGGAGCGTGGCGATGTGGCGCTGGATGAAAGCATCGCGCTTTACGAACGTGGCGCGGCCCTGAAGGCCCGCTGCGAAGCCAAGCTTAAGGAGGCCGAGGAAAAGGTCGCCAAGATCACCTTGGGTGCCGATGGCGCACCAGAGAAGACGGCTCCTCTGGATGGCTGACACCGGCCTTCGTCTTGCCGCGCTGGAGCGCCGTCCGTTGACGGACGCGCTGGCGCATGCCGGTGAGGTCGCGCAGGCGCGGATCGGATTTGCGCTGAGTGCGCTGGATGGTGCCGTGCCAGAGGCGATGCTCTATGCGGTCAAAGGCGGCAAGGCGCTCCGCGCGTTCCTCGCGCTTGAAAGCGCCCGCCTGCATGACATCAATCCAGCCAAGGCGGCCGGTGCTGCTGCTGCGATCGAATGCATCCATGCCTATTCGCTGGTCCACGATGATATGCCTTGCATGGATGACGACGACACGCGCCGCGGTCAGCCGACCGTGCACCGCAAATGGGATGAAGCGACTGCCGTTCTGGCCGGCGATGGTTTGCAGGCGCTAGCATTTGAGCTGCTCGTGCAGGCCGAATGCTCGCCGCGGGCCAAGATGAACCTTGTGGTGTCCTTGGCCCATGCCGCGGGAGTACGCGGAATGGTCGGTGGTCAGGCTGCGGATATTGCAGCCGAGTCAGCCGCTGTGCCGCTCGATCTGGATCAGATCATGGCTTTGCAGGCGGGCAAGACCGGTGCTTTGATCACATGGTCGGCGCTTGTGGGGCCGCGCATGGCAGAGGCCGAACGCGAGCCGCTGACAATCTACGGCGAGGCTTTGGGTCTGGCATTCCAGATTGCCGACGACATTCTGGATGAAACAGGCGATGCCGCTGTCGTGGGCAAAGCTGTTGGCAAGGACGCGGCGGCTGGTAAAGCGACGTTTGTTTCCCTATTAGGCCTCGATGGGGCAAAGCGACGCGCAAGCCAACTGGTTGATGATGCCTGCGACGCGCTATCTCCTTACGGCGAAGACGCCGAAACGCTGAAAGAAGCCGCGCGGTTCGTCATTGCGCGCACGCATTAGGAAGGCTCGTCATGTCAGACCGACCGCACACTCCCGTTCTGGATCGGGTGCAGACCCCATCCGACATGAAGGGGCTGACGGACCGCGAGTTGCGCCAGCTTGCTGATGAATTGCGGGCCGAGACGATTTCGGCAGTGTCGGAAACGGGCGGGCATTTGGGGGCCGGTCTCGGCGTGGTCGAGATGACTGTGGCCTTGCATGCTGTTTTCGATGCGCCCAAGGACAAGATCATCTGGGATGTGTCCCACCAGTGCTACCCGCACAAGATTTTGACAGGTCGCCGTGACCGTATTCGTACCTTGCGCCAGGAAGGCGGATTGTCGGGTTTCACGAAACGCTCCGAAAGCCCATATGATCCGTTTGGTGCCGCGCATTCGAGCACGTCGATTTCTGCAGCCTTGGGCTTTGCCGTTGCCCGCGATCTGGGTGGCGAAGGTGGTGACGCGATTGCCATTATCGGTGACGGGTCCATGTCGGCAGGCATGGCCTATGAGGCGATGAACAATGCCGGTCATCTGGGCAAACGGATGATTGTCATCCTCAATGACAACGAAATGTCGATTGCCCCGCCAACGGGCGCGATGTCGTCCTATCTGTCGCGTCTTTATGCAGGCGAGCCGTTTCAGGAATTCAAAGCCGCCGCGAAAGGCGCGGTCTCGCTCTTGCCTGAGCCTTTCCGCGAAGGGGCCAAACGTGCGAAAGATGTGCTCAAGCATATGACAGTCGGCGGCACCTTGTTCGAGGAACTGGGATTTTCCTATCTGGGGCCCATTGACGGCCATGATATGGAGCAGCTTCTGTCGGTTTTGCGTACCGTCAAGGCGCGCGCTGACGGCCCGATCCTGATCCATGCCATCACCAAAAAGGGTAAGGGCTATGCCCCTGCCGAGTTTGCCGATGACAAGGGTCATGCCACGGCTAAATTCGATGTGGTCACAGGCAAGCAAAAGAAAGCTCCGAGTAACGCGCCAAGCTACACTTCGGTCTTTTCCGATACGCTGTGCAAGCTCGCCGCTGATGACAGCAAGATCTGCGCGGTAACGGCGGCGATGCCGGACGGCACAGGCCTTTCGCGCTTTATGGAACGCTATACCAGCCGCTGCTTTGACGTGGGCATTGCTGAACAGCACGCGGTGACGTTCAGTGCTGGCCTTGCTGCCGGCGGGATGCGCCCGTTTTGTGCGCTTTATTCGACATTCCTGCAGCGCGGCTACGATCAGGTTGTGCACGATGTGGCCATCCAACGCCTGCCTGTCCGGTTTGCGATTGATCGCGCCGGACTGGTCGGGGCGGACGGGGCTACACATGCGGGATCATTCGATGTGGCCTATCTGGCCAATCTGCCCGGTTTCGTCGTGATGGCGGCTGCCGACGAGGCAGAACTAGTGCGCATGGTGGCAACAGCCGCCGCCCATGACGAAGGGCCGATCGCCTTCCGCTTTCCACGTGGTGAGGGTGTCGGGGTCGAGATGCCCGAGAATCCGGAAACATTGGAAATCGGCAAGGGTCGCATGATCCGTGAGGGTGCGCGGGTTGCGATCCTGTCATTCGGGACACGCTTGCAAGAGGCCGAGAAAGCCTGCGAAGCATTGGCGGCTAAGGGCATCGCGCCAACACTTGCCGATGCGCGTTTCGCAAAGCCGCTCGACCGGGACATGATCTTGGATCTGGCGAGATCGCATGAGGCGCTTATCACCGTCGAAGAGGGTGCTATCGGCGGCTTTGGATCGCATGTGGCCCAACTGTTGGCGGACGAAGGTGTCTTTGACACCGGCTTGAAGTTCAGGTCGATGGTTCTGCCCGATACATTTATTGATCAGGCAAGCCCTAAGGCGATGTATGATATTGCAGGCATGAACGCCGAGCATATTGAAGCAAAAGTGCTGGATGTATTGGGCGTCGCGGTCATGGAGAAGCGGGCGTAATCTGCGCGTATCTCCGCCCGCATTTTAAAGGGCGAGGACGATGGCAAAGAAAACCGGAATCTTCTATCGGGCTGTACCGGATAGCGGGCAAGCCTCTGTCATGGTGAATGCGCAGAACAAGCTCAATCTGGGCTTTCCCAATTGCTTTATCCCGACCCCGCGGATTGAAAAGCTGATTGGCGAAACGGCAGAGACACTTTGGTTTCCGATCAAGGATGGCACAAAGGTTTCGCTGCCCAAACAGCCATGGTTTATCAACTTCTGCGCGGATGCCGATGAGTACAGTCGGGCGATGACCTATCTGAAACATATCCTCTCAAAGACTGGCGCGCCGGTCTTTAACCATCCCGATGCCGTGATGAATTCGCGCCGTGATAAGGTCGCGGCATTGTTGCAGGATATCCCGAACCTGACGACGCCGCGCTGTGTCCGTTTTACGCCAAAGATGCCTGACGACTTCGTGCGGACCTTTGAAGAAAGCGGTCTGTCATATCCCGTGCTGGTGCGCCCGATCGCGACCCAATCCGGGGTGCATCTGGTGCGGATCGACAACAGCGCTGATTGGGACAAGGTTCACAGCATTCCTTGGGGCGGGCACACGCTTCATATGACGCAGTTTGTTGATTTCGCCACGCCAGAGGGTGAATACCTCAAGATCAGGGCTGTCTGCGCCGGTGACCGGATCTTTATCCGCCATGTGCTGATTTCGGACAACTGGCTGGTTCATGCGATGGATCGGACCGATGCAATCGTCGATCGCGAATTTGCGTTGCACGAAGAGCTGCAGAAAAGCGAAACCTTCAAGTCTGTCGTCAGCGAGATCAGAACGCGGATCGGCCTGGACTTTTTCGGCATTGATCTGGGCTGGTCAGAGGCCGATCAGTTCGTCCTGTTCGAGGCGAACGCTGCGATGTCAATTCTGTCGAATGCGCATATGCCGACCTACAGGCGCGCGGACTACCTCAAGATCCTGAAAGAAATCGAGGAAGGTGTCGTCAGGACGATCAGGAAAGTGCAGTTCCGCGCTGCGCGGGGTGGCTAGCCCCGCTCTTCGAGTTTTTTCTCGATCGCGGCCAGCTTTGCCAGCACCTCGTCACGGTAGCTGTCGGTTGCTGCATTGGTTTCTTCGGCATGGGCGTCTTGCATCGAGTTCACGATCAGACCGACCAGCAGGTTCACCACCGCAAAGGTCGTGACCATGATGAATGGGACAAAGAACACCCAGGCGTAGGGGTAGACTTCCATCACGGGGCGAACGATGCCCATCGACCAGCTTTCCAGCGTCATGATCTGGAAGAGGGAATATCCAGACCGCCCCAGCGTGCCGAACCACTCGGGAAAGGCGTCACCAAAGAGCTTGGTGGCCATCACGGCGCCGATATAGAACACGATCCCCATCAACAGGAATACCGATCCCATGCCTGGCAGGGCTGTCACGAAACCTTCGACCACGCGGCGCAGCGAAGGCACCACAGAGATCACACGCAAGACGCGCAGGATGCGCAATGCCCGCAATACAGAGAGCCCGCCATTGCCAGGAATAAGCGACACGCCGACGATGACGAAATCAAAGATGTTCCAGCCGGACCGGAAGAACCGCCCGCGGTAGGCAAAGAGCTTCAACAGAAGTTCGACCACGAAAATGCCAAGGCAAATCCGGTCCAGTAGCAGGATAAGTGGACCAGCCGTGCTCATCAGCCGGTCAGAGGTCTCCATCCCGAGGATAACCGCGTTAAACACAATGACCGCAACGATGAAGTTGCGCACCTGGTTGGTTTCGATAAAGGCGGTTGTCTTTTCGCGTAAGGTCATTGGATGTCTACCGTCTGGAATGCGTGTCATATGGCCTGCAATTTGCTGACCTACAAGCGCGGAGCGGGACGCAAGGTCAGTCTGGACGCAGATGGATTGTGTTTTGCATGGTTTGTGCAGAAAGTGAGCAAATCATGAACCTCAATCCCCGTCTGATCTTTCGCTGGACCGCCTTCCTGTTGGCCGCAGGGTATTGCGTGCGTACCTTGGTTTTCAGCGGGTGGGAGTCATTCGGCGGACCCTTCCGCTTTCTCACGGTCTGGGCGTTGTTCTTTTCATTTTTCGCCTTCAGCCGCATGATGGCGCTTGAAGAGGGACGAAGCGACAAACGCTGGGACGGGTTTGTTTCGATGACGGCCGTCATCAATACGATGGTCGTGATCCTTTACTGGCGTCTTTACTTTGCTGATCCGACATCAGTGACGCGTGATGGCCAGTTGGCGGCCTGGCATCTTGAAATCTACATGCACCTTGTCGGGCCACTGTTACAGGTGATTGATACAATCTTTGTGCACCGCAGCTACCGCAGGCTCATGCCGGCGCTTGGCTGGCTTTTGGGCGTAATCGCGACCTATCTGGCTTTGGCAGAGTTGGTTTTCCAACCGCTGAACACGACACCAGCAGGGTCGGTGACGTCCGGCCTGCCTTACCCGTTCCTCAACAGTCTTGAATTCTCGGACCGCGCCGTCTTTTACGTGACAAATTTTGCCACCGCGCTTGTCTTGTTGTTGTTTTACGCCGCGATCGCATGGGCCGTCAGACGCCAATTTCCTGCGCCAGCAACGCCTTAAGGCCGGATTTGTAGTCGGGATACAGCAGTTCCACGCCCAACTCGTCCTTGATCCGATCGTTTCGCACTTTTTTGCTTTCGGCATAAAAGCTGCGCGCCATCGGTGACATGTCGGCGGTTTCAAAGTCCTCGGCGGGTGGCACCGGGACGCCGAGCAGCTCAGCGGCATAGGCGATCACGTCTTCTGGCGGGGCCGGGTCATCATCACAGACGTTATAAGCAGCACCGGGATTGGGTTGTGCGATAGACGCCGCCAAGACTCGCGCGATGTCAGCGACATGGGTGCGGCTGAACACCTGTCCTTGCTTGATGATCCGCCGCGCAGTCCCGTTGCGCACCTTTGAAAACGGACCACGCCCTGGCCCATAGATGCCAGCCAGCCGGAAAATATGCAGTGGCAGACCGGGGATACTGGCCCATGCGCTTTCTGCGGCTTGTCTGGCGACACCGCGTTTTGTTGCTGGCGTCAGCGGCGTGTTTTCGTCGACCCAATCGCCATCATGGTCACCATAGACGCCTGTGGTCGACAAATAGCCGACCCATTCAAACTGTTCCGCACGTTCTGCGATCTCGTCGCGCAGTTCTGCGAGAACGGGATCACCATTGTCGTCGGGTGCCGCCGAGATAAGAAGATGGGTCGCCGCATTGAGTGCCGGTATCATATCCGCACCGGGCCAGATGCGCGGCTCTACCCCTTCAGTCATCAGCCGGGGGGCTTTGTCTTCGGAACGGGTCGTTCCGATCACCCGCCAATCCTGCGGCAAGAGAAGTCGCGCGAGGGCGCGGGCTGAATAGCCGTGCCCGAAAGAAATCAGTGTCTTGGTCATGCTGCCGGTCGTGCCAAATCGCTTGTGAAAGCGCAAGCCTATGCTAGCGTTTGTCTATGGCTAAGCTGCCCGATGTTGATTCTGCCTATGCGTTGACATCCCCGGATGAGATCAAGGACCTCTACCGGCAGTGGTCGCACAGCTATGATGTCGGATTTGGTGAATCCCAAGGGTACCAACTGCCACGCGAAGTGGCGGCTGCCTTTGTCGGCGCGGGCGGTGAAGGCCCGGTTCTGGATGTGGGTGCGGGTACCGGGCTTGTCGGCGAAGTGCTACGGGTGATGAACACCGAACCAATCGACGGGATCGACCTGTCTCAAGAGATGCTTGATATGGCGGCTATGAAAGGCATCTATCGGCATCTGGTTGTGTGTGATGTGACAGAGCCGCTTGATCTTCGGGATGCTCCCTACAATGGGGTCGTGAGCGCCGGAACCTTTACGCTGGGACATGTGGGACCATCGGCGATCCATAACCTGATTGATGTTGCAGCAACTGGCGCAGTGTTCGTCCTGTCGGTCAATCAGGCGCACTATGCGACAGGCGGGTTTGAGGCGGTGTTCGAGGATCTCGGCGCACAAATCAGTGCCTTACAGTTCCGCGATGTACGCATCTATGATGATCGCGCTGACGAGGTGCATCGCAACGACATTGCCCGCCTCGTGATTTTCACCAAGTCCTAGTGCGCATAATCTGACTTTTCTGCGTCGAGGATGGCTTTGAGCTCGGCCAGATGCCGCACGTCTTGTTCGGGGTAGTCTTCCAGTTCCCGTGCGGTCTTTTCGGCGATCTCATCAGGCAGGACCCGTAATTCCTGACCAGTTTGTAGCGCGCGAATGTAAGTCTCGGCAGCGCGCTCAAAGTAGTACATCCGGTTGAAAGTCTCGGCCACGGTTTCGCCGATGACCAGAACACCGTGGTTGCCCATGATCATCACGCGCTTTTTTGGATCATCAAAGAGGGCGGCGCAGCGCTCACCTTCTTCTTCAAAGGCGAGTCCGCCGTAGCCTTCGTCAATGACATAGCGATTGAAAAAGGTCGCACAATTCTGGTCGATGGGAGGCAGGCGGCTGTCCTTGAGGGACGCCAACACCGTGGCGTGGATTGAATGCACATGCATCGCACAGCGCGCATGCGGAACGTGGCGGTGAATGCCGCCATGCAGGCCCCAAGCGGTCGGGTCGGGGGCGTTTGGACCGGTCAGCGTTTCAGGGTCATTGGCATCCACCTCGATCAGGTCGCTGGCTTTGATCCGCGCAAAATGCATCTGGTTGGGGTTCATCAGGAAGCGTGTGCCATCCTCGTTGATGGCAAAGCTGAAGTGATTGGCAACGCCCTCATGCATGTTCAGGCGCGCTGTCCAGCGGAAGGCCGCAGCCATGTCAATGCGCGCGTCCCAATGGGTGATGTTTTGTGCGTGCTGGTTCATCGTCGCTCCTTGGATTTGCATACCGGGCGGGGTAATGATGGCGCTATCACCACCGCAAAGGAAGATCAAAATGGCATTCAAGCCTGCCAAATGGCCCCGTAAGTTGCGTTCTCAGGAATGGTTCGGGGGGTCGTCGAAGGACGCGATCTATCACCGCTCGTGGATGAAAAATCAGGGCCTGCCCGCGGATTTGCTGGATGGCCGTCCCGTGATCGGCATCTGCAACACATGGTCGGAGCTGACCCCCTGCAATGCGCATTTGCGCGATCTGGCAGAGCGGGTGAAGTTCGGCGTTTACGAGGCAGGCGGCTTTCCGGTGGAGTTTCCTGTCTTTTCGCCTGCTGAGAGCAGCCTGCGCCCTACGGCCATGATGTTCCGTAACCTCTGCGCCATGGACGTGGAAGAGGCGATCCGTGGCAAGTCGATGGATGGTGTTGTCTTGCTGGCGGGCTGTGACAAGACCACGCCTGCGCTTTTGATGGGGGCTGCTTCGGTCGATTTGCCTGCGATTGTGGTCTCTGGTGGGCCGATGCTGAACGGTCATTTCCGTGGTGAGCGCGTGGGGTCAGGCACACATCTGTGGAAGTTCTCTGAAGCCGTGCGCGCAGGCGAGATGACGGCTGAAGAATTCGTCGAGGCCGAGGCGTCAATGTCCCGTTCCCCCGGTTCATGCAACACGATGGGCACGGCTAGCACCATGGCGAGTATGGCCGAGGCGCTTGGCATGGCGCTGTCCGGTAACGCCGCGATCCCTGCTGTGGACAGCCGCCGCCGTGTGATGGCGCATATCACCGGTCGTCGCATCGTGCAGATGGTCAAGGATGATCTGAAGCCATCGGACGTGATGACGAAGGAGGCTTTCGAGAACGCGATCCGCACGAATGCGGCCATTGGTGGTTCGACCAATGCGGTGATCCACTTGCTGGCAATGGCGGGCCGGACGGAGAATGTGAAACTCACGCTTGATGATTGGGATCGTCTGGGGCGCGATGTGCCGACGATCCTAAACCTGATGCCGTCGGGCAAATATCTGATGGAAGAATTCTTTTATGCAGGCGGTCTGCCCGTCGTCATCAAACGTCTGGGCGAGGCGGGGCTGTTGCACAAGGATGCCCTCACCGTCTCTGGCGGGTCGATCTGGGATGAGGTCAAGGACGTCCAGAACTGGAACGAGGATGTGATCCTGCCGATTGAAAAGGCGCTGACCAAGTCGGGCGGTATTGCTGTGCTGCGCGGCAACCTTGCCCCCGGTGGCGCGGTGTTGAAGCCCTCGGCAGCGACGCCTGAACTGATGAAGCACCGTGGCCGTGCCGTCGTGTTCGAGGATATCGACGACTACAAGGCCCGCATCAACGATGACGATCTCGATATTGATGAAACCTGCGTCATGGTCCTGAAAAACTGCGGGCCCCGCGGGTATCCGGGCATGGCTGAGGTGGGTAATATGGGCCTGCCGCCGAAGATCCTGAAGAAGGGCATCACCGATATGGTGCGCATCTCCGATGCGCGCATGTCGGGGACGGCCTTCGGCACTGTGGTTCTGCATACCTCGCCAGAGGCCGCGCGCGGAGGGCCGCTGGCTGTGGTGCGCAATGGCGATATGATCGAACTGGATGTAGAGGCCCGCAAACTGCATCTGGATATCTCGGACGAGGAACTCGCCGCGCGTCTGGCCGAATGGACTGCCGAGAAGTCCGGTGCGAACCCGCGTCCCGAGAGCGGCTATGCGATGCTCTACCATGACCGCGTGATGGGTGCGGATACAGGCGCGGACTTTGATTTCCTTGTGGGTCATCGCGGCAACGCTGTGGGCAAGGAAGCACACTGATGCCACGCAAGATCTGCCTTGTGGGGATCGGCAAGATCGCCGTTGATCAGCATGTACCATCGATCAAAGCCAGTGCCGATTGGGAACTGGCCGCGACCGTCAGCCGCGCCGGGACGGTTGACGGGGTGCAGGCCTATACCGATTTCGACCTGATGCTGGATGAGCGGAGTGATATCGACACCATATCGCTCTGCCTGCCGCCGGTGCCGCGCTACGATTATGCCGCACGCGCGATTGCCGCAGGTCGTCATGTGATGCTTGAAAAGCCGCCGGGGGCAACCTTGTCCGAGGTGGCTGCACTTGAGGCGATGGCCAAGGCCGCTTGCGTCACGATTTATACTACATGGCATAGCCGCATGGCCGAGGGCGTGGCCCCCGCAAAGGCTTGGCTGGAGGACAAAAAGGTCACCTCTGCGCATATCAACTGGAAAGAGGACGTGCGTCGCTGGCATCCGGGTCAGGATTGGGTCTTTGATCCGGGCGGCATGGGCGTGTTCGATCCGGGCATCAACGCACTCTCGATCATGACCGAGATCCTGCCGATACCGGTCCATCTGCGGTCGGCTGACCTGCTTTTTCCTGCCAATCGTGATACACCGATTGCCGCACATCTGACATGGACTGAAGGTGTCACGGGCGATTTCGACTGGCGGCAGGAAGGCCCGCAGAGCTGGGACATTACTGTCGAGACAAACGGCGGCACGCTGAATTTGCATGACGGTGGCGCGCGGTTGGTGATTGACGGGGCCGAAGTGATCGCAGGGCCGGGCGCAGAATACCCGGCACTTTACGCGCGAATGGCGGAGCTTGTCGCTGGTGGGGCCTCAGAGGTGGACGTCCGCCCGATGCTGCATGTGGCCGACGCTATGACACTGGGTAAGCGTGTCGAAGTTGACGCCTTCGACTGGTAGGGTTGAGGGAACGCGATCGCTTCGTCAGTGGTTCTACTTTCCAAAGGAGACACACAATGACGAAAGATCACGGTCCATCCATCAAGGATGACGAAACCTATGAGGCCCTACGCGAAGATGGGGCCTCAAAAGAAAAAGCCGCCCGCATCGCAAACGCCCAAGCAAGCGATGATCAAGATCCATCAAAGAAAGGTGGCAAGGCAAAGTCCTATGAGGACTGGACCAAGGATGACCTTTATGAGCGGGCACAGGAGCTCGACATAGAAGGACGCTCTGACATGGACAAGGACGAGCTGATCGAAGCGCTACGCAATCACTAAAGCAAAAGGACCGCAAGTTGCGGTCCTTTTCTCATTTACCAGCCTTCTTCGGTAATGATGTTTTCTTTCTTCACACCCATGTCTTTCAAGGCGTCGCGCACATCGTTGACCATTTCGCCGGGGCCGCAAATGTAAAACGGCTGCTCTTTATCCGCGACCAGCTCTTCCAACATTGCTTTGTTAACCTGGCCTTGGCGTGCTTCTGGAACGTCGCCTTCGGAGACGACAAAGGTTTCGTCGACGTTCGCCATCGACTGCCATGTTTCCTTCAGAATGATATCTTCAGGCGTTTTGTTGGCAAAGATCAGCTTGGACGTGCCTTCGCCTTTTTGTTGCTGTGTCCGCAGAATTGAGACGAAAGGTGTCACGCCTGCACCGCCGGCAATGAAGACGCCTGTGCCATGGTCGGTGATTGCTCCGAATGGTTCTGACGCGATGACCTGATCGGTCATGGCAAGATCGGGCACTTTTGCGGTGACGCCGTCATGGTCCGGATAGGATTTGATCACGAACTCCAGATGCGGGTCGTTGGGGCGGGAAGTCATGGTAAAAGGGCGACCTTCATCCCTGATCCCGTCTTTCTGGATTGCGAGTTCTGTGGCTTGGCCTGCCTCGAAAGTGAAGTCTTCGGGGCGGTTGAAGGTCAGCTGATAGGTGTCAGGTGTGACCTGCGCGATATCTTGCAGTGTTAGCGTATAGCTCATCATAAATCCTTTCTTTTGCAATTAACGCGGTCTGGTCCGGCTCAGTTCCGCTCGCGAAGATGCGGCAAAGCAGCCTTGACGCGCTTTCGCGTTGGCATAGCCTGAGGTCGCTGCAGCGGGCGGCGATGATGGAAAGCACTGCGAATGCGCCGAAAGAATTTCAGAGGCGATGAACAGCAACTCCTGGACAGCCCTGTTCCAACGGGGTGGGCTGGGGTTGCTGCAGATGTTCCGGCGCATGGGGATCGTGACAAAGCGGGGGCTTTGCCGTGACGACTTATGACGTCATTGTAGTCGGGGCTGGATTAATGGGAAGCGCAGCCGCCCGCCATCTGGCCGTGATGGGGGCGAAAGTGGCGCTTATCGGACCGGCAGAGCCAGCCGACAAAGCAAGCCATCAGGGCGTCTTTGCAAGCCACTATGATGCAGCCCGGATCACCCGGCAGATCGATACGCGGCGGAACTGGTCCAGATTTAGTCAGGCGGCCATCCAGCGCTATTCCGAAATCGAAAACCTCGGAGGCGAGCGGTTCTTTCGTCCAACAGGCGCGATAATTGCGGGGCCGGAACACGGGGCGGGATCGGACTTCATTCGCAATGCGCAGGCAAATGCTGACAAGGATGGCGTTGCATACGAACCGCTCAGGGCCGACGTGCTGGCTGCGCGGTTTCCAGAGTTTGCGTTTCCAAAGGGGATACTGGCGCTTTACGAAGCGGAGAACGCCGGGTGGATTGATCCACGTGCGCATATCACGGCTGAGATTGCGGCCGCCGAGGCTCTTGGCGTTTCCTTGATCCGTGCCGAAGTCAGACAGCTGAAAGACGAAGGCGGAATGGTCACGGCAATCTGTGCGGATGGTGTGCACGTGACAGCTGGCAAGGCGGTTGTCGCCTGCGGCCCTTTTTCAAAGGCAGTGGGGCTATTGCCAGAGCCGCTGCCAATGAAGGTTTATGCCAGAACGATTGCCTTTTTTGAGCTGGACGAAGCTGAGGCTGCGCGTTTGTTCCGAATGCCCTCGGTGGTCTATGTTCCCCCGGGCGGAGGAACTGATCCCTACATTTTACCCCCTGTGCGGTATCCTGATGGAAAGACTTACATCAAGATTGGCGGCGATCCGATTGACCGTGAACTGGTGACGGTGAACGACATGAAGGCTTGGTTTCAATCCAGTGGCGACCCGACTGCGGGGCGCTTCATCGCTGAGACGCTGCTGGGTTTGATGCCTGATCTGGCGTATAAGTCGATAAGCTATGGAAGCTGCGCGACGTCGTTTTCGCCGCACGGCAACCCTTTCATCTATCATCAGACGAATAGGATCATGGCATTGACCGCTGGCAACGGCGCAGGCGCGAAATGTGCAGACGAACTTGGCAGGCTCGGTGCGCTGGTCGCGATGGGTGAGGATATTCCGATCCACTATGACGGCAAATTTGACTGAGGCCGCGCATCGAAGCGTAATGATCTAGCCCCTGTTCATCCGCTGATATGTCTCGATGAGATCGTCGTCGGTCGGTGAGGCGGCGTAAACGCCACGCGCAATGGCCCGGGAAAGACAGATGGCGGCAGCATTTGAAATCTCCGTAAACTGCGCCGCATCTGTCTCTCCATTGTTGGTTGTTGAGACGCCAAAGACCAGATCGCCATCCAATGGTGTATGTGCGGGAATGATTGCCCGCGCCATGCCGTCATGCGCCGTTACGGCGAGCCTGTGACATTGTGTTTTACTCAGTGGCGCATCGGTTGCGATAATGGCGATTGTCGTGTTGGAGATGGCATTTGCCTGCATCATCATCGCTTGTGCTTTGCGGCTGGGTGTTTCGGGGGCCATCGGGTGTGGGTCGATCCCTGCGCTGCCAAACTCAGCACCAATTTCAAATGGTGCCGCCCAGAAGTGCCGATCGCCTTTTGTGGTGACGCTGCCAAGGCTATTGACCACAACCAATGCGCCAACGGTAGTTCCGTCTGCCATTACGACCGAGGCAGATCCCAGGCCTCCCTTTTGCATTGCGGCCATGGCACCTGTTCCCGCACCCGAAGTGCCGATTTTGAACGCAACGCCAGCTTTATCCAGCGCCTGACGACCTAGCCCGCGATAGGGGTTTTCAGTCCAATTCTTGTTGCCACCGTTAATGAGGTCGAAAACAATAGCGCCTGGCACAATCGGCACGCGCATAATTCCAACTGGGAAACCACGCCCCATCTCCCGCAATCCGTCCATGACCCCGGAACAGGCATCAAGGCCAAAGGCCGAGCCGCCAGAAAGTACAATCGCATCGATCTGTGTGACTGTCTTGTCTGGGGCGAGAAGGTCGGTTTCCTTGGTTCCCGGTGCACCGCCCATGACGTGTACACTTGCGGTGAAAGGCGCGTCGCCAACAAGGACCGTTGTCCCTGTCTTGATGACATGATCTTCGGCGTTACCGACGCGCAGACCTGCAATATCGGTGATGAGGTTGAGGGGACCGGGTCTAGATGCAGCGGCCACCGTCAACCTCCATCGCGACGCCTGTGATCATACTGGCTTCATCAGAGCACAAGAAACAGGCCGCGTTCCCCATATCCTCTGGCGTGGAGAAACGCCCTATCGGGATCGTTGACAGAAACTTGGCCCGTACCTCAGGTGTGTCCTCGCCCATAAAGGACTTCAGCAGTGGCGTTTCACCAGCGACCGGATTGATGGCATTGACCCTCACGCCGTCTGGCGCGAGTTCGACGGCCATGGCTTTGGTCGCCGTGATCACCCAGCCTTTTGACGCGTTGTACCAGTTCAGCCGAGGTCGAGGAGACACGCCTGCGGTCGAGGCGACGTTCAGGATCACGCCGTTCTTGCGCGATTTGAAATGCGGAACGAAGGCTCTGGCCGTCAGATAGACGGACTTCATGTTCACATTATGGACACGATCAAAGTCGGCCTCTGAGACATCTTCCATCGCTGTTGGCAGATGCGTGGTTCCGGCGTTGTTCACCAGAATATCGAGCGGACCTTCGCCGAGAACAGTCTTGGCCAGGGCATTGACAGAGCCGCCATCGCCGATGTCACACACATGCGCCGTGCCACCGATCTCTGAGGCAATGTCCTTTGCTGCCTGCAAATTGATGTCGACGACGATGACTGTCGCACCCTCTGCAGCAAATTTCCGGGCAATACCTGCACCAAAGCCGGAGCCACCCCCTGTGACGATTGCGCGCTTGCCCTGCAGTCTCATGCCAGATCCCCCTTTTGATGCGGCAAGCCTAGAGCAGAGGGCGTGCACCGCAACGGGTTTCTTGTTGCGGCTCAGCGCCTGCGCTGGCACAGAGGACGCATTCTCAGGGCGGGGTGAAATTCCCCACCGGCGGTATGTGGGGAACCACGAGCCCGCGAGCGCCTTTTGCATGAAGCGATAGGGTCAGCAGATCAGGTGCGATGCCTGAGCCGACGGTGATAGTCCGGATGAAAGAGAATGCGTCGGATCACGTGGCAAGGGCTGCGGGATGTGGCGTGTGATGCCTTGGGGTGACGTGTCGAACCAAAAGGAGATCACTATGACACTTCCCCAATTTGCATTCATCAAGGCCGGTTGGCATGGCGAGATCGTCGATCGCACACTTGATGGGTTCCTGACTGAAATTCCCAAAGCGCAAGTCAGTGTTTTTGATGTGCCGGGTGCATTCGAGATGCCATTGATGGCACAACGGTTGGCCAAGACAGGCGAGTACGCGGCGATTGCCTGCGCAGCCTTGGTCGTCGATGGCGGGATTTATCGCCATGACTTTGTTGCCAGCGCTGTTGTTGATGGTTTGATGCGTGTTGGCCTCGACACCAACGTTCCGGTGCTTTCCGTCAGCCTGACGCCGCACCATTTTCAGGAAACCGAACATCATAAGGCGATCTACAAAGACCACTTTGTGATCAAGGGGCAAGAGGCCGCGAAGGCTGCTTTGATGCTGGCTGCCTGAGCATTAAAGAGGCGCGCGCCTAGCATCTTTGGCGCGTCCGATTTGCCGCAACGTTGTTTCAGATCAATGCCTTCATGCTGGAAAGGACGCATTTTCGCTGCTATTGCCACAGTAGCCAAAGGGGAACGACCATGAGTGCTACCGCCAAGAAACGGGCGCCGATGCCTGATGATATCCGCGCTGCAAAAGGCGGGACGCCGCTGGTCAGCCTGACGGCCTATACCACACCGATGGCCCAGATGATGGACGCGCATTGCGACTTTGTGCTTGTTGGCGACAGCGTCGGGATGGTGCTGCATGGTCTGCCGTCGACGCTGGGTGTGACGATGGAAATGATGATCATGCACGGTCAGGCTGTTGCGCGCGGGCTATCAACCGCGATGATGGTGATCGACATGCCCTTCGGATCCTATGAGGAAAGCCCCGAGCAAGCCTTCCGCAATGCTGCCCGCCTGATGGCTGAAACGCATGCAGGTGCAGTGAAGCTGGAAGGTGGCGTGGCGATGGCCGAAACAATTGCATTTCTCGTCCGGCGCGGCATTCCCGTCATGGCGCATATTGGTCTGACGCCGCAATCGATCAACACGCTTGGCGGCTACAAGGTGCAGGGGCGTGGTGCGCAGCGTAATGCTCTTGTGGCTGACGCAACGGCTGTAGCTGAGGCAGGCGCGTTCTCGGTCGTGCTGGAAAAAGTCCCCCAAAACCTAGCGGATCAGATCACAGCCGACATACCGATCCCCACGATTGGTATCGGGGCCAGCGCCGGGTGCGACGGACAAATCCTTGTCGTTGATGATATGCTGGGCCTCTTTACCGCGTTTAAAGCCAAGTTTGTCAAACGTTACGCCGAATTGGGACAAGGCGCAGAGGATGCAATCGCCGCCTATGCGGCAGAAGTGCGCGAACGTAGCTTCCCGGGTGACGAACATGTCTTTGCAGACGAGGTTAAGAAATGATTGCTCCGATTGTTCGGACGCTGCCTGAGCTGCGTGCAGAAACAAAAGTCTGGCGCAAGGCTGGCGAAACAATTGGTGTGGTGCCAACGATGGGCGCTTTGCATGAGGGGCATCTGTCACTGGTGCGCGCGGCACGCGCCAAATGCGATCGCGTCATCGTCACGATCTTCGTTAACCCCAAGCAGTTCAATGATCCCAAAGATCTTGAGAATTATCCCCGCACAGAGCAGGAAGATGCCCGCAAGCTGAAATCCATCGGAATTGATCTGATCTATGTCCCCGACCCGGATCAGATTTATCCAGAGGGGTTCGCGACGACCGTTTCGGTCTCTGGCTTGACCGATATGCTCTGTGGGGAAAGCAGGCCGGGGCACTTCGACGGCGTGGCCACTGTTGTTTCAAAGCTCTTTTTGCAGACCAGTGCGGATTTCGCGTTTTTTGGCGAAAAGGACTTTCAACAGCTGCAAATCGTGCGCCGGATGGCCGCCGATCTGGATATCGAGATTGAAGTCATCGGGTGCCCGACCATCCGCGAGGAAGACGGGCTGGCGATGTCATCGCGCAACCTGCTTTTGTCGGACAGATCGCGGATCAAGGCACCCGTGCTGGCCGAGGTGATGAACGATGTGCGCGATGCGCTGCGGGCGGGTGGCAGAATGTCCGAGATCGGACCCGAAGCCGAAGCGCGGATCCTCGCGGCGGGTTTCAACAAGGTCGATTATCTGGAACTGCGCGCCGGCCGTGATCTGGGGCTCTTGGATACCGCCAGCGAGGATGCGCGCCTGTTTGCCGCCGCGTGGCTGGCAGGTGTGCGTCTGATCGACAATATCGGGGTCTGAGGGGCGGCAGAGGATAATTTCAGGACGGACCACTAACTCGCGCTGAATGTCACAGCGTCAGCTAACTGGCACACCTGATCATCCAGATTTTCTTGCCGACACAACAAACTGCGTAATCGAGAAAAAGAACCGACCCTCCTTTGCCAGACTGATCTGTTCGTCGAACCACGCATCTGCGACTTCAACCGCCACATGCTCATTCGTTATCGCGTATTGTCGCATCAGGTGCATCATCATGATCGCAATACCATCGGGTTTGAGAATATGGTCTGTCAGTGTGACAGGATTGACAGCATCAATGTGGTGACCGAGGCTCCTGATGATCCCCGGAAGGCGCGCAGGAAGATCGCCTGCAACAAAGTGCTGGTCCCATGATGCAATGAGCGTTGCCATTCGCTCTGGATTGTCGCTGAACCAAATGAAACTCCCAAAGTGCAAATCGCTGATGACCAGACGACCCTTCGGTTTAAGGCAGCGCATGGCGTCCGTAACTGCACTTTCGATATCCTCGATATACTCAAAGGTCTGAACCGAAACGGCCTTGTCAGCTACAGCATCCTCAACCGGCATTTCGTTCGCGAAGCCATCAAGAAATTTGACCCAAGGATAGTCTTTGCACCGTAAGACACCAACCGTGCGCATATCCTCACTGGGGTCGATGCCGATCACCGAACCACTTTGTCCAACTGCACGGGCCAATTCCGCAGTCAGCAATCCATTGCCACAGCCAATATCCAGAATTGTCTCTCCCGGACTTGGTTGGAGCACGTCAAAGGAGGCCTGTCTTCGTCGGGTAAGGTCCGCCCCTTGGTAGGCATTGTCCAGAAGACGAGTGACCTCTGCATCAAATTTGAGCACTTGTCCCTCCCTGGAGTTCGGCACAGGCTTTGGCTTCACCCTACCAGAAAAACGGACTTAGCGCTAATTTCTAAGCGTAGGTGTTCTGGAAGAGGGGCGCCCTTTGGGTACAGCACGGTAGCGATCAATAGGCCGCATACGCGCGTCCGAGACCTAAACTGTTATTCCGTCGAGCCAGTCAAAACCCGCCGCAACGCCCCCGCCATAACCTTGGCGCTGTCCAGCATATCGTCGACCCCGACGTATTCATCTGGCTTGTGGGCCAGCTCGAGTATCCCCGGCCCGTAGGCGATGCAGTTCTTCAGCTTCCCGATCCGGTCGATGTGTTTTTGGTCATAGGTTCCCGGTGAAGCCACGAATTCGGCGGGTTTGCCGAGAACACGTTCGATCTCGGCGGCGACTGTCTGGACCACCGGCGCCTCTCGGTCGGTCATACTGGGCAGGACCACGTTCACTTCGCGCAGGTCATAGTCGAAACGGTCGCGCTTGGCTTTGATATCGTCGAGAAGGGCGCGGACCTCGCCACGGACGTCATCGATGTTTTCTTCCGCCAGAAACCGTCGATCGATCATGATCCGGCAGCTATCTGGCACACAATGCGCGGGCAGGCCGGTGTAGTCGGCGTCCTGTTCCGGCTGACCGCCGTGGATGGAGTTGATATTCATCGTTGACGACCGCGCGCCTTCGGGCACCACGGGCATTTCTGTCGTCCTCGCGGCCATTGCGGGGTAGAGCTTTTCTTCAAATGCCTCAAGCACAGCCCCCATATGCCGCACCGCGCAGTCACCGAGGAACGGCATCGAGCCATGAGCGATTTCGCCGAAGGTCTCTATCTCAGCCCACCAGCCGCCTCGATGCCCCAAACACACGCGATCTTTGTTGAGCGGTTCAGGAATAATCACATGCTGCACGCGTGCCGGATCGAAGTAGCCTTGCTCGGCAAGGTAGGCCACGCCACCGTATCCGCCTGATTCCTCGTCAGCTGTCCCGCTGATTTCGATCGCGCCAGCAAATGCGGGATAGGTCGCGATGAAGGCTTCGGCGGCGATGATAGACGCCGCCAACCCGCCTTTCATGTCGCATGCGCCACGCCCGTAGATTTTTCCGTCAATCAACGCACCGCCAAAGGGGTCTTGGGTCCAGCCGTGACCAACCTCGACGACATCGGTATGGCTGTTGAAATGCACACAATCGCCCGACCGGGAGCCTTCTCGCCGCGCAACGATGTTCCAGCGGGGGTATCGGTCACTATCACCCGGCGTGCCGTGCGCGCGGATGAATTCGGTTTCAAAGGCTGACTTTCGTAGCCGATTGTCCAAGAATTCGCAGATCAGCCTGTAGTCCTGCCCCGGCGGGTTCAGTGTCGGGATGCGGATCAGATCCTGTGTGAGACCGATAAGGTCATCACGGCGTTGATCAATGGCACGGAGAAGAGCGTCGGTCATACCTTACTATCAAGCGGTTTGTTCCGCTCGGCAACGGTGCGTCACCGGAAATGCATCACCGTGCCACAAAACGACCCTAAAAGCGGCGCAACGGCTTGTTTGATTGCCGCGTGCGGTTCAAAGTTACGCAAAAATGAAAAACAGAGAGGCAGTTGGGGCATGGAGCAGCCAAAAGTTGCAGTATTGATCCCTTGCTACAACGAAGCAGTCGCAATCGGGCAAGTCGTTGCCGACTTCCGTGAAGCTTTGCCTGATGCGAAAATCTACGTCTACGATAACAATTCGACAGATGGCACGGCTGATGTGGCGCGCGATGCGGGGGCAATTGTCAGGGTCGAAACCCAGCAAGGCAAAGGCAACGTCGTCCGTCGGATGTTCGCAGATGTTGAGGCCGATATTTATGTAATGGTCGATGGTGACAACACCTATGAGGCCGCAGCCGCCCCGCGCCTCATTGAACGGCTCAAGTCCGAGACCCTCGATATGGTGAACGGGTGCCGTGTCACGGAAATCCGCGATGCCTACCGGCCGGGCCATCGGTTTGGAAACTGGATGCTGACCAGTCTCGTGGGCCGTATCTTCGGAAATCGCACCAAGGACATGCTGTCAGGTTATCGTGTCTTCTCGCGCCGCTTCGTCAAAAGCTTCCCGGCCTTGTCGCGCGGGTTCGAGATTGAAACCGAGCTGACAGTTCACGCGCTTGAATTGCGTATGCCTATTGCAGATGAAGAGACAGCATACTTAGATCGCCTGCCTGGATCGGACAGCAAGTTGAACACAATCCGCGACGGGATCAGAATCCTGACGATGATCCTGCTTCTGGTAAAGGAAGAGCGCCCATTGATGCTGTTTGGCGGGCTTTCGGTCTTGCTTGCCGTCATTTCCATCGCGCTGGGCTTGCCGGTGATTTTTGAATTTGCTGAGACTGGCCTCGTCCCGCGCTTTCCGACGGCCATTCTTGCGTCGGCTGTGATGGTCATCGCGGTGCTGTCGCTGATGTCGGCTCTCATCTTGGATACTGTCACAGTCGGGCGGCGCGAGATGAAGCGGATGGCATATCTCGCCTTACCAGCCGTCAAAGCGGAATAGAGGGATGGCTGACCGCCTGTTTCAACAGATTGCGAAGTTTGGCGTGGTCGGCGCACTGGGTTTCTGTGTCGATGGCGGACTGCTTTGGCTTTTTGTCGAGAATGGGATCGACCCCTATCTTGCGCGGGCAATCTCATTTCCCTGCGCTGTACTTGTCACCTGGTATTGTAATCGCGTCTGGACGTTTTCAGCGTCGCGCGCGGACAGTCATTTGCGACAACTTGGTAGCTACTTTGGCGTGCAAGTCGTCGGCGGGCTTACGAACTACGTCGTCTACGCATTCTGGATCGCGGTTTTTGGCACTGATCCGGCGAATGTCATGGTCGGTTTTGCTTTGGGTTCGGCATTGGGCGCCATCGTCAACTTTGTTGGCGCAAGACAATTTGCATTCAGGGCCTCTCAGCAGGACGACAAGCTCCCCACTCCAAAAGCAAAGTCGCCGCATTGATGATTCACGAAGCAAAAATCAGTGGTCGCGACAGCAAATCGGTGAAAGTGGTCTTTGCACTCGCAATGATTTTCTGCGCCATTTTCATCCTTGCAAGAGCTTATGCGATTGTCTGGTTCCTGGATGGTGATGTGCTCAAGCTCGACAATGACAGCGTGATGCGTCTCGTGACGGTGCGCAGTTGGCTGGAAGGGCAGCCTTGGTTCGATACAACCGAATACCGACTGATGCCGCCTGACGGCGTCAACATGCATTGGTCGCGGTACATCGACGGCATTCTGGGCGGCATGATGCTGTTGCTTGGAAATTTCCTGCCTGCCGCCGAGGCGGAGTTGTGGGCGGTTATCATCTGGCCCGTCTTCCTCTCACTTGTTCTATTGGCGGTGGTAGGCAGTGGTGCATACCGTCTTTTCGGTGGGGTTGCTGCCAGTTTTGCCGTTCTGACGGCAACGACATGGCCGGTCACGCAGCAGTTTTACTTCCTACCCGGGAAGATTGATCATCATAACGTGCAGATCGTGGCCATTGTCGCATTGACGCTGTTAGTCATTCAGCCGCGAAACCCGCAACGCTCGGCAGCATTATCGGGCCTGATCGCAGCCTTTGCGCTGGCGATAGGCTTGGAGACGCTGCTTTTCATTCTGGCATTGGGATTGCTGCTGTTTATTCGCGCAAACTTGGTTCGATTTCAGCAAGCTGATCGTATCCTGACGGGGTTCAGTGGTGGGCTCTTTTTCGGAAGTGTTTTGTTCTGGATTGGACAGACCGCACCGTCGGACCTGACACGACCAGTCTGCGATCAACTCGGCGCACCCGTTGTTTCGCTAACCCTGATTGCGTTTGTCGCAAGTGTCTTGCCAATTGCCATTGCAAAGGAGCGTATCGCCTTGCGGTGGGCGATTGGGCTCGGCACTGTTCTTGTTGGCTGCGCGATAGCATGGCCGCTACTGGGACCATGCCTGGCGGGGCCCTATGGCGCTTTGCCAGATGATGTGCGCCGGATTATCGCGACCGGAATTACGGAAGCGCGCCCGGGATTGTCCTTTGCAGCTTTCAACCCCGCACTCTATTTCCAGATCGTTGCACCGGTCGTTGGCGCCATTCTCATGGGCGGCATGCTCTTCGCAAGACGCTCCGCGCGTGTTGAGCGCGACAGTCTGGGTATCCTAATCCTTCTGGCGATTGTTGGGTTTGTTGCATCGTTTTCGCAGGTTAGACTGGTGTTGATGAGCGCGCCGGCCGTTCCATTGCTTGTCGGGTGCGGGATGGCGGCTCTTCTACAGCGCTATTTGCGCAATCGGTCGTTGCGTGACGCGGGTATCCTGCTGCTCGTCGGTGTGCTGGTCATAGCTCCAGTCTTGCTGCGCGACGCTCTGAACCAGACGGTCTTCGCCAACAGCCCAAGCACGGCTGGCCGCCTTGATACTGATTGTCGCGTGGCTGAGGATCTGGCTGCACTGGATGCGCTGGAGCCAAGCATCTTCATCGGGTCTCTCAATCTTGGTCCTGCAATCCTCTTTGCGACGAAGCACAAGACGGTGTCTGGTCCATATCACCGAAGCCCCGATGCATTTGCGAATGGATATACGCCGTTTCGCCTGAACGAAGCCGAAATGCGGGACTGGGTCATGCAGACCAATGCGACCCACCTTATCCTGTGTGAGACGTCGCAGTATGGTGAAGGGTTCGCGCAGCAGCTTGTCGAAGGGGCGAGCGCCGACTGGCTGATACCAATAAGACTGGACGCGGGCGCATTGTTGGTATTTGAAATTTCTTCATAAGTCTGAAGGTGAAGAATGGCCTATTTGCTCGGTGTTGATACAGGCGGAACCTATACCGACGCAGTCATTCTGGACGAGGCATCAGACAAAGTTGTCTCTTCGGCGAAAGCACTGACATCGCGGCCTGATCTTGCTGTTGGCGTAGCCGAGGCGATCGACAAGGCGCTTGGAGACGCTGCGGTTGATCCCTCAGATATCGCGATGGTTTCGCTTTCGACGACGCTCGCGACGAATGCGCTTGTCGAGGGGCTAGGCGGACGCGTGGCCTTGGTCGCGATCGGGTTTGATGATGGCGACCTGAACCGTGCAGGATTGGCTGATGCGATGCGGAGCGAGCCCGTGATCATGATTGAAGGGGGCCATAATCACGCAGGACAGGAACGTTGCCCGCTTGATCATGACGCGTTGCGCCATGCCGTGGCGGATCTTGATGACGGTATAACCGGGTTCGCAATTGCGTCTGCGTTCGCGACCCGGAATGCAGCGCATGAGGTGGCTGCTCGCGATATCATCCGTGCGGCGACGCAAAAACCCGTCAGTTGTTCGCATGACCTCAGCCAGGCGCTTGGCGGCCCAAAGCGTGCGTTGACCGCGGTTTTGAACGCGCGTCTGATTGGCATGATTGATCGTCTTATCGCGGCCTGCGAGGCGCATCTTGCAAAGGTCGGCATTTCGGCGCGGCTGATGGTGGTCAGGGGTGACGGCGCGCTTGTCTCGTCAAAGATCGCGCGTGAAAAGCCTATCGAAACTATTCTCAGCGGACCTGCTGCATCAATTGCCGGTGCAAGCTGGCTGACAGGAGAGACGGATGCCCTTGTCAGTGACATCGGCGGGACAACGACAGATATTTGTTTGCTGCGCGACGGAAGGCCCAAGATTGACCCGCAAGGCGCGAGGGTAGGGCCGTTCCGCACCATGGTCGAGGCCGTGGCGATGCGGACTTGGGGATTGGGCGGTGACAGCGAGGTTCATGTTCGGGATGGGCTGGATGGCGGGCTCTTTCTGGGGCCGCGCCGTCTGATGCCTTTGTCACTTGCGGCGGTTCACTTCCCTGAACTTGTCCACGCGACACTGGATCGCGCTTTGGCGCAGGATGTGCCTGCGTCTGACGGCGGGCTTTTTGTGATCCCGCTTTTTGATGCCATACCTGATAGCCTTGATGCCAAGGAAGCAGCAGTCGCCGCACGGCTCACCGATGGGCCCTTGCGTCTGGGACATGCGGTACAATCGCGGATGGAGAATCCCGCCTTGATGCGGTTGGTCAACCGTGGCCTTGCGATGCTTTCCGGTGTCACACCGTCTGATGCCTCTCATGTTTTGGATTTGAACAGCGCCTGGGATGCTGATGCAGCGCGAAAGGCCCTCACATTGTTTGCACGACGCAGAACCGGGAGCGGCACCCGGGTTGCGGATGGTGCAGAGGCCCTCGCGCGACGGGTTATCGATCAACTGACGGCCCAGACCGTTGATTGCCTTTTGCAAGCAGGCTTTGCCGAAGATGAACGTGACTGGCGCGACCCGGCTGGACTTGCCTCACATCCACTGACGCTTGCTGGCCTCGATGAAACCAAGGGTGTGGTCAATATCAAGCTCGCGCTGGGTGTGCCGGTGGTCGGGCTCGGAGCATCTGCCCCCACCTACTATGCTGCGGTTGGCAAAAGACTTGGCACACGCATGGTCCTGCCAGAACATGCGGGCGTGGCAAATGCTATCGGGGCCGTCGTTGGACAGGTGCGCATGCAAGCGACCGGAACGGTGACAAGTGCGGGCGAAGGTGTCTTTGCGGTGCATTTTCCCGATGGACCAAAGTCGTTTGCAGACCGCGATACGGCACTGAGAGCACTTGAAACCCATCTGCGGACACAGGCTGAAAACGCCGTCAGGACATCCGGCGTTGAGGAAGTCCGTTTCAGCGTCTCTCGCGACATCTCAGAAGTCGACGTCGAGAACCGGAAGATGTTCGTCGAAGCTCTTATCCGGGTTGAGGCAAGCGGGCGGCCAAGGATCACGGCACCGGACGCCTAGATTGTGTCAGATCAGGGCAGCACACTCACTTTCGCGTCAGGCGAATTGCGTCATCCCGCCGCATGCTGCACAAGGACTGCGAACAAATGTGACTGCGACCAGATGCTTGACCGCTACGCCCGCCAAATCATTAACCCGCCGCTGAACTGGACGGGGCGCAGGATCGCCGCTCTTGGCATGAGCGCAGATACGGTGACGTTGATTGGTCTGGGTCTGGGATTGCTGGCAGCGCTGATGATTGCGTTCGGTGCAGCAACGCTGGCGCTTGCCCCCTTGCTGGCAAGTCGCCTTGCCGATGGACTGGACGGCGCGGTGGCACGGGCCACCCAGAAAACTGATTTCGGTGGCTACCTCGATATTGCTGCCGATTTTCTTTTTTACGGCGCCATTCCCTTTGCTTTCGTTGTGGCCGACCCTGTCGCGAACGGGGTCGCGGGGGCATTTCTATTGGCGTCGTTTTACTTCAACGGCACGAGCTTTCTTGGCTACGCGATCCTTGCCGAAAAGAACGGCCATAAAACCGACGCGCAGGGCCAAAAGTCGCTCTACTATTCCAATGGGATCTTGGAAGGTACGGAAACGATCGTCTTCTTTGTTATCCTCTGCATCGTGCCCACCTATTTTGCACCCCTGGCCTGGATATTTGGCGCATTGTGCTTTGCGACCGCGCTTTTGCGGATCTACGCCGCCAAACAGAACTACCCGACCTAAAAGGACAAGAAACATGAAACATCTCGCCGTTCTGGCCGCCTTGCTGACGCCACTTCCTGCGATCGCCAACCCGGACCCCAGTGACTGGACTGCGGTAACCGAGGAAGCTGAGGGCCAGACCGTTTTCTGGAATGCCTGGGGTGGGTCAACCACAACCAACGATTTTATTGCTTGGGTCGGAGAGCGTGTGGCTGAAGACTACGGTGTGACGCTTGAACACGTAAAGCTGACGGATACTGCCGATGCTGTCACGCGTGTGCTTGCTGAAAAGCAAGCGGGCGAAGATGACGACGGTGCCATCGATATGATCTGGATTAACGGTGCAAACTTCGCGGCGATGAAAGAGGCTGATTTGCTCTTCGGACCATTTGCAGAGCAACTGCCAAACTGGGCGTTTGTCGATGTCGAAGGCAAGACCGTGCAGACGGACTTCACGGTCCCTGTCGAAGGGTATGAGGCACCGTGGGCCATGGCGCAGGTGGTCTTTATCCATGACACCGCTGATCTGGCCGAACCTCTGGGGTCGATGAATGCGATACTTGAATGGTCGCAGGCAAATCCTGGCCGGTTCACCTATCCGCAGCCACCTGACTTTCTTGGCACGACCTTCCTCAAACAGGCGCTGGTTGATCTGCTGGATGACCCATCCGTTCTGGCCGATCCCGCAACTGACGAAAACTATGCCGAGGTGACGGCACCGCTCTGGGCCTTTCTTGAGGATCTGACGCCGACCTTGTGGCGTGAGGGACGTGCATATCCGGCCAGCGGGCCTGCACAGCTGCAGCTCATTGCAGATGGTGAGGTTGATCTTGCGATTTCGTTCAGCCCGGGTGAGGCCACAGCCGCTATTGCAAACAACCAGTTGCCGCCCAGCGTCCGGACGTTTGTCTTGGACAAAGGCACGATCGGGAATGCGTCCTTTGTGGCGATCCCATACAATTCCGGCAGTAAGGAAGCGGCCATGGTTGTGGCGAATTTCCTAATGTCACCAGAGGCGCAGGTGCGCGCTCAGAATCCCGAAATACTCGGGTACGGAACGGTTCTCGATATGCAGGCTTTGAGTGACGACGATCGTGCTGCCTTTGAAAACCTCGAACTGGGTATTGCGACACTGTCGCCCGCAGAGCTAGGGACTGTTCAGGATGAACCACACCCAAGCTGGATGACCCGTATTGCGGACGACTGGGCAGACCGTTACGGCGTCGCGCAGTAATGGATGCGGCGCGGTCTTTGGGCCGCGCCATCGAAACGAATGAGACGCCGCCGCTTCCTGCCACTGCTGCCAGCGCTTACGCTTCTGGCAATGCTCGGGCCTGTTGCGGCAGGTCTTTGGTGGACGCTTCTGCCAGCCTTTGGGCATCTTCCCGCCGCCGGCTTGACCGGTCCATCCATTGATCCTTTCAATGCGTTGTTTGATTGGCAGGGCCTGCCGCGCGCCGCGTTTCTATCATTGAGCACCGGCCTCATCGCGACGGCGGTTTCGTTGTTGATCGTTACGCTGGTCACGGCAGGATGGTCAGGCACCAAACCATTTCGGGTGCTGGAGCGGCTTTTGTCGCCACTGTTGTCGGTTCCCCATGCTGCTGCCGCGTTTGGCCTGGCATTCTTGATTGCACCATCAGGCTGGCTGTCGCGGATGGTCTCCCCGGGCTTGACTGGATGGGAGCGCCCCCCTGATCTGTTGATCGTGCAGGACACCTGGGGTCTGACGATGGCGGCGGGGCTGGTCGCTAAAGAAGTCCCGTTTCTTTTGCTGATCACGCTTGCGGCTTTGGGCCAGACCGATGCACGGCAAAGCGTCAATGTCGCTCAAGCCTTGGGTTATGGGCGGTTGACAGGGTGGCTCAAGACCGTTTTCCCGCGCGTATATGCGCAAATACGGCCACCGGTTTATGTGGTTTTGGCCTATTCGATGTCCGTCGTGGATGTGGCGGTCATTCTCGGCCCTAACACCCCACCGCCGCTGTCAGTGCAGATTGTCAAATGGATGTCCGATCCTGACCTCGCGATGCGTTTGGTAGCGGCAGCGGGTGCATTACTGCAGCTTGGCCTCGTCATCGGGGCGCTCGTGCTCTGGCGTGCAGGCGAAAGTCTTGTCGCGTTTCTCGGAGAGCGCTGGATTTGCGCAGGACGGCGGGGACGATGGGATGGCGTTGTCGCCGGCACGGCTTTGTTCGGCGGTGCGGCAGCGGCTCTGGCTGTGCTGCTTGGCCTTCTTGTCTTGGCGATCTGGTCATTCGCTGGGTTTTGGGGTTATCCAGATGCGCTCCCCAATGGGTTTACCATGCGCAACTGGATGCGTCATGGCGACGGTGCGCTTGAAGCACTTGGAGAGACAGCTTTCATTGCCCTAGTGGCGGCCACCGCCGCAGTACTTTTGACGATTGGGTGTCTTGAAGCAGAATATCGCTACGGCCTGCGGCTTCGCGCGCGGACTGTTTGGTTGCTTTATCTTCCACTTCTGGTGCCTCAGATAGCGTTTCTGCCGGGTCTGCAAACCCTGCTTCTCGGCGTGGGGGCGGAAATTGGGCGCATCCCGGTCATCGTTGCGCATCTGGTTTTTGTCCTTCCTTACGTTTTCCTGTCGCTGGCCGACCCCTACCGGGCGTGGGATGGGCGTATGGGAACGATCGCTTCGGCCCTAGGTGCGGGCCCTGAGAGAGTTCTTTGGCACGTTAGGTTGCCGATGCTCTTGCGACCGATCCTGACGGCGTTTGCCGTGGGGCTGGCTGTCTCGGTCGGTCAGTATCTGCCGACTCTCTTGATTGGTGGGGGACGTGTGGCGACACTCACGACGGAAGCTGTCGCATTGGCATCAGGCGGGGACCGACAGGCGATCGGGGTTTATGCCTTGATGCAGACTGGCGCTGCGCTGATACCGTTCGCATTGGCGCTTCTTGTTCCGGCGCTTGTGTGGCGCAACAGAAGAGGGCTGCGGTATGGATAGCGGGCTGACGTTGCGCAATGTGACGATTTCAAAAGGGGATCAGTGCCTTTTGCAGGTAGATCACCATATTTCTGCGGGTCACGTCCTGACAGTGATGGGGCCGTCGGGCGTTGGGAAGTCGACGCTGTTGTCATTCATCACCGGAACGCTTGCCCCCGATTTTCGGGCGCAAGGACGGGTTCTTCTTGACGGAGAAGATATCACGGATCTGCCCTCGCACACCCGTGGCGTTGGAATCCTGTTTCAGGATGATCTTTTGTTTCCGCATCTTTCAGTTGGCGCCAACCTCGCATTTGGTTTGGCACAAGGCGGCGGCCGGCAAGAGCGCCTTGCCAAGGTTGCCGAGGCGCTGAAAGAAATTGGTCTTGAAGGGTTTGCCGACCGTGATCCTGCGACGCTTTCGGGCGGGCAAAAAGCACGCGTCGCCCTGATGCGAATGCTTCTTTCAGAACCCCGAGCCCTTCTGTTGGATGAACCGTTCTCTCGGCTTGATATGGCCCTGCGAGCGCAGATCAGGACTATGGTTTTTGATCGTGCGCGCGCAAGATCACTTCCCGTCTTGATGGTCACGCACGACGAAGAGGATGCACGTGCGGCTGGTGGCAGTGTAATCACCTTAGGTGCTGAGTAGCTGCTGGTTGCGCGATCACGCCTTCGGAGAATAAAACTAGATCAGCGATAGATGAGTAGCCATGAACGCACCTGCATCCACACCGCTGAAGTGTCCTGCTGGTACAGTCTTGTTTCAGCCCGGGCAGGAATGTCCCGGCTTTGTCAGGCTCACGAAAGGGAAAATTCGTGTCCTTCTGACATCGGCCTCGGGCCGCGAAGTAGTGCTTTACCGTGTTGAGCCAGGGGGGCTCTGTCTTCAGACGTTCTCCTGTCTTGTAGAAGGCAAGACGTATTCGGCGACAGGGATTGCGGAAACCGATTTGGAAGGTGAAATTATCAGCCATAGCAATTTCCGTAAAAAACTGGAGACCGATCCGTCGTTTCTGTCTTCGGTTCTGGGTGCTGTGGCCACAAGATTTTTCGACTATGAACGCCTCGTCGAGGATGTGGCATTGACGAGTTTCGATGCACGGTTGGCCCGCGCATTGATACGACTGGCAGACGCCGATGATAAAGTGCCGGCAACACATGAGCAGCTTGCCTCGGAAACAGCCTCGGGCCGCGCCTTTGTAAGCCGTCGACTTGCCGAATTTGCGCTGCGCGGTCTGGTGGAGCGTCACCGGGGTTTCATTGCGCTGATCGACAAGCGCGGTTTGGAACGCATTGCCGCAGATGATGTGTGACAGTGTCACCGACGCGTGTCGTCAAGCGGCGTATACTGGAGGCATATCTGAAGAAGGAGAATCCCGATGACACGCAATGAAGGAACAATTGACCGCGCACTGCGGGTCGTGCTTGGCCTCGTGCTACTTTCGCTGGTCTTTGTCGGACCGCAAACACCATGGGGCTGGGTTGGCCTTGTGCCACTTCTGACTGGTCTGGTCGGAACCTGCCCGCTTTATAGTATTCTTGGCGTGAACACCTGCTCGGTCGCGAAGTAATCCTTGTGCTGGCCGGTCAGTTTTGCTGTTCCGGCCAGCCCCTGCGACGGGGTACTCTCACGGCAAGCATTGGCTTGATCAGCGGTGAGGCAAACCGGTTCAAATCAAGCGCCTCATGCACCCCTGTCACAACCTCGCCGTTGATCTGCGTACGTACCGCCGAGCGTGAGTAAAACGGTGCATCCAGCATATTCAGTACCTGTTTTGGCATGACACCGCTGTCCGCGCGCGTTTCGCGCATGACTTGCCACAAAGATCGTTTGAACCGCCTTCTGGGCGGGGCGTCCGTAACCGTCGCTCGGCCATCCGCGTCAAATGCGATGGCCGTGTCTAACGTGCTGCCATCCCGCCTGACCGCATCATAGATACAGATCGCCCCATCCTTCGTGGGATAGCGGCCCCATGTCCAAAAGCTGAAATCCTGCTCCAAAGCGCGCGTTCCAAAGTTCGCGTCGAAGTAGCCGTGACCTGACCATTGCCACCCATTGGCCTCTAGCTCGACCTTGATAACCGATGAAGGGGCAAACGGTCGCCATACATGCGTGCCGTCTTGTGTCAGCGGCAATTCGACCGATGTAAGTGCGTGTGGCGTCACGGTTATGCGGCCTTTCACGCGGCTTATGATTGGCGGGCTGCTGATCTCATCGATATCAATGATGAGGTCCTTGCCGGTCCAGTGCATGGACGACGGGCCAACCTGAAACGTGTCCGGTGTGGTATGCAGCGCCTCGCGGCCTCGGTCGGTCATGGTGAACCGCCCGCCTCGACCGTATGTGGCCACATTGATGCAGCAGTGATTGGCTGGGTCTTTGCGGCCAGACCATGCATACCAAGGCGAAAAGACTGATCCGATGAACCCTATGACCGAGACGGCTTGCGTGCCGTCATCGCTGATCCCGTCGACATACCACCACGCGTAACCGTTTGGTGGGACGTCAAGGTGGAAGCATGGTCGCTCATCATCGCCGCGACCGCGTGCTCTGCGGAGAGGGTTGCCATCGGCACCCCCGCCCCCGGATGCGTGCCGCCCCCGCATAGATACAGACCCGGTATCGCTGTCCGTGCTGTCGGTCGTTTGAAAGCTGCCATGAGGCCGTGCGGGCTCCGCCCGTAGAGGGAACCTTGGCTCGCCGGAAACAGTGCGTCGAACTCCTTTGGTGTGGTCAGCGCCTCTGGCCCTGGTGTCGGTGTGAAATGGAGCCCGAAGTCGCGAAACCGGCTGAATATCTGAGTCTGACATGGTGGTTTCTCCTGTTTCGGTTCGTTGAGGACCGGCGGGGCATTCATGATGATTTCAAAGCGCTGCATCGCGTCAGGGGCAACGCGCTGATGGTCTTGGGCGCAGAGGTAGAGCGTGGCATCTGGGGGCATTTCCCCATCTGATAAAGCGCCAAATTCGACTTTCGGGTCACGGGCGAAGAATACGGTATGGTGCGCCAGCTCAGGGCCATGTGGGACGGCAGCAAAAGCGTGGACGTAGGCTGAAAGGCTGCGTGGTGCGACGTGGGCCTTTTGAACCGCTGACGTGACGCCCTCACCAAGTAGACCTGTCGCGAGGGCTCGCGGGTCACCATTGAAAAGGACCATATCGCCTGCGAAGTGACCCTTGTGGGTCTGCACGCCAGAGACCTTTCCGTTTTGTTGTGTGATCCTTGTTGCGGTTGTTTCAAAGTGAAACTGGACGCCGCGTTTCTCGGCAAGCTTTGAGATCGCCTGAGCAAGCGCATGCATGCCACCTTCAACTACCCAGACACCTTTGGCCTCTGCCTGCCAGATCAGGGAAAGGATGGCTGGGGATGCATAGGGTGATCCGCCAACGTAGGTGGCGTAACGCCCAAAGAGCTGGGCAAGCCTGTGATCCGAGAAGCTTGATTTCAACAGGCCAGCCAATGTCCGGTGCGGCGCCATATCGGCAATCAGGCGTGGTTGGCGCAGGACAGCTTTGGTCAAAGCCGCCCGGCTTGGTGATGCAGTCCGCATCATTGGCGCATCAAAGCTGTCGAAAAGCCGGCGTGCTCTGGCTGTGAATTTTTCAAACTCCATTGCGGATGATTTGCCGAATGCCGCCCTGATGTTCGCAACATTCTGCAATTCGTCTGTTACCAGATCGAGAGTTGCCCCGTCATCCCAATAATGTCTTGCCAGCGTATCGAGCGCACGCACCGTGATATGATCATGCAGGTCCTCGCCTGCATCCCAGAAGAGAGCTTCAAAGACAGGAAGCATGGTCAGGACAGTTGGTCCGGCATCAACCGGCCCGGCCACTGAAGGAACGGTGCGCATCTTTCCACCGGGCGAGGCGTGGGCCTCGAGGACGGTGACCTCACATCCTTGCTGCGCCAGCCGTAGTGCTGCAGCCAACCCTCCGATTCCGGCGCCGACAACGACGGTCCGTGGCTGATCCTTTGTCATCCCTATCCCGATTCATTGTTTGTTTTAATTTACATTGACATATGTAAACCAAAATAGACACACTAGATTGCAAAGGAGAGCTCATATGCGAATCTCGGATCGAATTGACGCCGCGATGCAGAGCGCCATTGCGCATGGTCAGGGTGGGGCATCACCTGCGAAGCTGGCTTCGGCGCTTGAATACGCTGTTACTCCCGGTGGGGCGCGCATCAGGCCGACAATCCTTACGTCCGTGGCGATGGCGTGCGGGGATGATCGGCCAGCTTTGACCGATGCGGCCGCTGTTGCGCTTGAGGTGATCCATTGTGCGAGTCTCGTCCACGACGATTTGCCCTGTTTCGATAATGCCGATGTGCGGCGTGGAAAGCCTGCGCTGCACCGTGCCTACAGCGAACCGCTTGCGGTTCTGACTGGCGATAGCCTCATTATTATGGGGTTCCAGATTCTCGCGCGCGCCTCATCAAGTGCGCCTGATCGCGCGCTGGCGCTGATCGATATTCTGGGCACCCGCACGGGCATGCCTTTCGGCATCTGCGCCGGGCAGGGCTGGGAAAGCGAAGACAAGATCGACCTTTCCGCATACCATCAGGCAAAGACCGGAGCCTTGTTCATTGCGGCCACGCAGATGGGTGCAGTTGCGGCTGGACAAGAGGCGGAGCCTTGGTCCGAGCTTGGCGCAAGGATCGGAGAGGCGTTCCAGGTCGCTGATGATCTGCGCGACGCGCTGTGTGATGAGGCGACCTTGGGCAAGCCTGCCGGACAGGATGACCTGCATGGTCGACCGAATGCGGTTGCGGTTTATGGTGTGCAGGGCGCGATCCAGCGGTTTGATGACATTCTGGGCGGGGCAATTGCTTCGATCCCGGCCTGTCCCGGCGAGGCGGCTCTTGCGCAGATGGTCCGGGCTTATGCTGACAAGCTGGTCCCTGCCGGTGCACGGGGTAGATCGCCTGTTCCGGGTGAGTGATGAAGGATATAGCGGCCGCCACCCCAACTGAACCGCCTCCTGCTGGTGCGCGGCGCCCGTCGCGAAAGTGGGCCCGCCTGATGGCATCGAGAGGGTTTCAGCGCTGGGCTGCACGTTTCCCTTTCACCAGAAAGATCGTCCGCGCGGAAGGCGAGGCGATGTTCGATCTGGTTGCCGGTTTCTGTCACAGTCAGATCCTTCAGGCGTTTGTCCGTCTTGAACTGCCGCAAAAGCTGCTCCGCGAAGAGATGAGCCTGCCCGCGCTTGCACAGGAAACGCGCATTCCGCCTGACCGTCTCAAAGTGCTGCTCTCAGGAGCGATCGCTCTTGGCTTGCTGAAGCTTCGTCGGACGGGATATTATGCGCTTTCGCGTCGCGGTGCCGCTTTGGCTGGTGTGCCGGGTTTGAGCGGTATGATCGACCACCACGATATCCTTTACCTCGACCTTGCTGACCCGGTTGCCTTTTTCAGAGGCGAAACAGAAACCGAACTTGCCGATTTCTGGCCTTACGTCTTCGGGGCGGGTGGTGCGAGCAATCCAGAAACTGCCGCACGCTATTCGCGTTTGATGGCTGACAGTCAGGTTCTCGTCGCCGAAGACACGCTTGCAATGGTCGATTTCAGCCACGCTAGTCATGTCATGGATGTGGGAGGCGGCACCGGCGCCTTCCTGACGGCGCTGGGTCAGGCACATCGTTCCGTTGCGCTGACCCTGTTTGACTTGCCCGCCGTTGCCGGAGCAGCAGAACAAAGGTTTCGCGCAGCTAGTCTGGCAAAGACGGTGGATATTGTGCCCGGTTCATTTCGAGATGACGCGCTGCCGCAAGGGGCGGATCATATTACCTTGGTCCGCGTGCTTTACGACCACACGGACGATACCGTCGCCAATCTTCTAAAGTCCGTTTTCGCCGCACTCCCTGCTGGCGGTCGCATTATCATTTCTGAGCCCATGACCGGAGGCGAAGAACCTCAAAAGGCGGGGGATGCATATTTTGCGCTCTATTGCATGGCGATGCGCACAGGGCGCGCGCGCTCCTCAGCAGAGATTGGCGCGCTTTTGACGGATGCGGGCTTCGGCGAGATCAGTCAGCCACGTGCGCCACGCCCTTACGTCACCTCAGTTATCGTGGGTGTAAAGCCAGATTGACACATATGGTGTCTAAATGATTTGACAGCATGGGGTGTAAGGCTACACTGTGGCAGGACAGAGTGTCGCACCCTGAGTCTGGGGAAACGCGCGGCACGACGGAGAAGACCTTGAAAACGAACGCAGTAATTCTTTCGGCGCCCGGCAAGCTTTCGCTTGAAGAGATCGGAATCGTTCCGCCAGAAGCGGATGATATCGTTGTGGAAATTCGTCATTCCGGCATCTCTACTGGCACAGAAAAACTATTTTGGACCGGAGAAATGCCGCCGTTTCCCGGAATGGGTTACCCGCTGATCCCCGGCTATGAGGCCGCTGGCGAGGTTGTGGAAGCGGGGTCTGATAGCGGCTTTCGGGTCGGCGAACATGTTTTTGTGCCGGGGGCAAATTGCTACGAAGGCGCACATGGGCTTTTCGGGGCTGCTGCCCGAACCATTGTGACCAAGGCGCATCGGGTCACCCGTATTGATCGCGCTTTGGGCGCCGCGGGTGCCTTGCTGGCGCTTGCCGCAACTGCGCGTCATGCCATGGCGGGACCAAACAAGGCCGTGCCGGATCTGATCGTCGGTCACGGCGTGTTGGGGCGATTGCTTGCCAGGCTGACCATCGCTTCCGGCGCACCAGCCCCAACTGTGTGGGAGGTCGACCCCGCACGCATGACAGGCGCTGACGGCTATAGCGTCATCACCCCCGAAAGTGATCAGCGACGAGATTACACATCAGTCTATGATGCGTCAGGACGTGGCGACCTTCTGAATGATTGGATCGGCCGTATCGCCAAAGGTGGTGAGATTGTGCTCGCGGGGTTTTATACAGCGCCACTGCAATTCGCCTTCCCGCCCGCATTTATGAAAGAGGCGCGGTTCCGGATCAGTTCGGAATGGGCAGCCGACGATATGTCTGCAACCAAGGCGCTGGTCGAAAGCGGCGCTTTGGAGCTGGCCGACCTCATTACCCACCAACAAAGCGCTGAAGCCGCGGATAAAGCCTATCAAACGGCGTTCACCGATCCGGCCTGCCTGAAAATGATATTGAACTGGGGAACTGCATGAAGGACGAAGTGCCAAACCTGAAGGATTTTGACAAACGTCTGCGCGACGAGGCGGCGACTGAGCCGACACTCGAAGTTCCGCAAGGCGAGCCAACTTCCAAAACCCAGATCATTGCCATCTACGGCAAGGGCGGCATTGGCAAATCGTTCACGCTGGCAAATCTCAGTCATATGATGGCGGAAATGGGCAAGCGGGTCTTGCTGATCGGCTGTGACCCAAAGTCAGACACGACGAGCCTGCTTTTCGGCGGCAAAGCATGCCCCACGATTATTGAAACTTCAGCCAAGAAGAAAATTGCTGGCGAAGAGGTCCAGATCGGTGACGTCTGCTTCAAACGTGGCGGCGTGTTCGCCATGGAGCTCGGCGGACCTGAGGTTGGCCGCGGCTGTGGTGGTCGTGGAATCATCCACGGATTTGAGTTGCTTGAAAAACTGGGGTTCCACGACTGGGACTTCGATTATGTCCTTCTCGACTTTCTAGGTGATGTGGTCTGCGGCGGCTTTGGTTTGCCCATTGCGCGCGATATGGCGCAAAAGGTCATTCTCGTCGGATCCAATGATCTTCAGTCACTCTATGTGGCAAACAACGTTTGCTCAGCAGTGGAATATTTCCGGAAGCTTGGCGGGAATGTCGGCGTCGCCGGACTTGTCATCAACAAGGACGACGGCACTGGTGAGGCTCAGGCTTTTGCCAAGGCGGTTGATATACCGGTCCTGGCGGCGATCCCACAAGATGACGACCTGCGCAAGAAATCGGCCAATTACCAAATCGTCGGGACGAAAGCTGGACCTTGGGGGGATTTATTCGAGGGTCTTGCTGTAGCGGTCGCTGATGCACCCCCAGTCCGCCCTGCGCCTTTGGATCAAGACGGCTTGCTCGGACTTTTTGACAGCAAAGACACCGGCGGTGACTATCAGCTGGTCCCGGCCACGGACTTGGATATGCGCGGCAAAAACGCCAAGCCGAAAGAAAGCCTAGAGGTGATCTACGACGATGCCTGAGGTGAATATCCAAATCCCTGACGACGTCCGCGCGATGTTGGCAAGAGCAACAGCCGAGCAGTTGGATCGGCTGCTGTGGGATATTCTGTGTGGTGACGAAGAAATCGCGGGGGATGCCAGATATGACGCATGATCCGCAAACTAAAGGTTATGAAGTCGGCTACGATGCCGCTGGCGAAGTTGAGATCATCGAGGGTGCCCCGCTTCCGAGAGACGAAACCGCTCTCACCGAAAGCGATCAGCAAACAGCTTTATCAGGTGGATGCACGGCAAGTGCGGGCAGCATGGAAGCCGCTGCGCGCGCCGCAGGCAAGGCCGAAATTCTGGATCAATACGCCAAAGACTATCCGCAAGGTCCGCATGACCAGCCGCAAAGCATGTGCCCAGCGTTCGGCTCACTGCGCGTGGGGCTACGGATGAAGCGTGTGGCGACGGTGCTGTCAGGCTCGGCTTGCTGTGTCTATGGCCTGACATTCGTGTCGCACTTCTATGGCGCGCGTAGGTCTGTTGGCTATGTGCCCTTCAACTCTGAAACCCTCGTCACGGGCAAGCTCTTTGAAGATATCCGCGAAAGCGTCCACGAAATGGCAGATCCTGATCGCTATGATGCGATTGTCGTGACAAACCTCTGTGTTCCCACGGCATCGGGCGTTCCGCTGCGCCTTCTCCCCAGTGAGATCAATGGCGTCAGAATTGTCGGGATCGATGTTCCGGGTTTCGGGATTCCGACCCATGCGGAAGCCAAGGATGTCTTGGCTGGCGCCATGCTGAATTATGCGCGTCAAGAGGTGGCTGCCGGGCCTGTGCAGGCACCGGTTGGTGGAAAGTCCGACCGCCCGACAGTTGCGCTGCTGGGTGAGATGTTTCCAGCTGATCCGATGATGATCGGTGCCATGCTCGCCCCATTGGGCTTGGCCGCTGGACCCACAGTTCCGACCCGCGAGTGGCGGGAACTTTATGCCGCGCTTGACTGCGGTGCGGCCGCTGCGATCCATCCCTTCTACACCTCCGCCATTCGAGAATTCGAGGCCGCCGGTCGTGCAATCGTCGGATCTGCCCCTGTTGGGTATAACGGCACTGCAGCATGGCTGATGAACATCGGCGAAGCGTTCAACATCCCAAAGGCGCAAGTGGCTGCCGCTCAGAACGCCTTCTTGCCCGCGATTTCAGAGGCTCTCAAAGGTGCGCAGATCAAGGGGACCATTACCCTTTCTGGCTATGAAGGTTCAGAATTGCTGGTCGCGCGTTTGCTGGTCGAAAGCGGCGCTGATGTGCCTTACGTGGGCACCGCCTGTCCGAAGACAAAATGGTCCGCCGACGATGCGGCATGGCTTGAATCGCGCGGCGTGAAGGTCGTCTATCGTGCCTCACTTGAGGAGGATTGCTCTGCCGTCGATGCAATCAAGCCTGATCTGGCGATTGGCACGACACCGGTCGTCCAGCACGCCAAGGAACGCGGTATCCCTGCGCTCTATTTCACCAACCTGATCTCTGCCCGTCCGCTGATGGGGCCTGCTGGTGCGGGTTCGCTCGCTCAGGTCGTCAATGCAGCGATCAAGGGCAAAGAGAAAATGGATACGATGCGCGCCTTCTTTGAGGGTGTCGGCCGTGAGGACACCGCAGGTGTCTGGGAAGGTTCACCGAATCTGCGCCCTGATTTCCGCGCCCAGCATCAGAAAAAACTCGACAAACTGGCGCGAGCCGCCAAAGCGCAGGAGATGATCTGATGCTTATCACTGATCATGATCGCGCTGGCGGCTACTGGGGGGCAGTCTATGCCTTCTGCGCTGTAAAAGGTCTTCAGGTCGTGATCGACGGCCCTGTGGGGTGTGAAAACCTGCCCGTGACTTCGGTCCTTCACTACACCGACGGTCTGCCACCCCATGAGTTGCCCATTGTGGTCACCGGACTGTCAGAGACCGAGATGGGCGAGGGCACAGAAGATGCCATGAAGCGGGCGTGGGACACGCTTGATCCTGCACTGCCCGCCGTTGTTGTGACAGGTTCGATTGCCGAGATGATTGGTGGCGGTGTCACGCCGCAAGGCACTAACATCCAGCGGTTTCTGCCACGCACCATTGATGAAGATCAGTGGGAATGTGCTGACCGCGCGATGACGTGGATTTTCACCGAATTCGGGATGACCAAGGGCCGGATGCCACCGGAAAAGAAGCGCGAAGAAGGTGCCAAGCCACGCGTAAACATTCTGGGTCCGATGTATGGCGCTTTCAACATGCCATCTGATCTGGCTGAGATCCGTCGCCTCGTCGAAGGCATCGGCGCTGAAATCAACATGGTCATGCCGCTTGGCGCGCACTTGGCCGAAATGCGCAACCTTGTGAACGCTGACGTGAACGTGACGATGTATCGCGAGTTCGGACGCGGCCTTTGCGAAGTCTTGGGCAAGCCCTACCTGCAGGCACCTTTCGGGATCGATTCTACCACCAAATTCTTGCGCACGCTGGGTGAGTTGCTGGGCCTTGATCCTGAGCCGTTTATTGAACGTGAAAAACACTCGACCATTAAACCTGTCTGGGACCTCTGGCGGTCGGTGACGCAGGATTTCTTTGCCACGGCGGAATTCGGTATCGTCGCGAACGAGACCTATGCCCGTGGCGTCCGTCATTTCCTCGAGAATGATCTTGGATTTCCCTGCGCTTTTGCCGTGGCGCGCTGTCGTGGCAAGAAGACCAACAACGAAGAGGTCCGCAGCCTGATCCATACCAAGCGACCTTTGGTCGTTATGGGGTCGATCAACGAGAAAATGTATATGGCCGAGATGAAATCCGGCCATGGCCCGTCGCCAGTGTTTATCCCCGCAAGCTTCCCCGGCGCTGCAATACGCCGTGCGACGGGCACCCCTTTCATGGGCTATGCGGGCGCAACTTATCTTTTGCAGGAAGTCTGCAACGGGCTTTTTGATGCACTGTTCCACATTCTGCCTTTGGGCAGCGAGATGGACAGCGGCGAAGCGACTTTGACACCGCTGCGCCGCGATTTTCCTTGGGATGCTGACGCGCAGGCAAAGCTGGATGAGATCGTTGCGACACATCCGATCCTGACACGTATTTCCGCCGCCAAAAGCTTGCGCGACGCAGCTGAGCGGGCGGCGCTCGACGCCGGCAACGACCGGGTTGTCCTTGCGACCGTCGAAACACTCGAACGTACCAACGGAGGACGATCATGACTGACTTCACAACCGATGCGCCCATTGCACGGGTCCGGACCGCACCTCCGAAGCGGGAATATTACGCGTACTTTACGTTGATTTTTCTGGCCACACTGCCGCTTTGCTTTCTGACTTGGGCCCTTTCTGCGGCTCGTCGGATGGAGCTTCCGGCAAAGGGGCCGATGGCGAAGGCCTGGACACAGGCGCGCATTATCACACCGCAGATCTTCAACGCATGAAGGCTGTGGCATCAGTTTTGCCCTGCAAAGGGCAGAAGAGGTTCATCGCTCCCCCCCGGGGTGATGGATTGGGGCAAAGGATGAGCCTTTGTCGTAACCCGGCCGCGGGGGGTGCGCGGCGTCAGTACACAATTTTGGAGACAAAACATGGCTGACAAATCTGATCTGTCTTTCACAGGTCTCACTGACGAGCAGGCCCAGGAGCTGCACGCAGTCTACATGAGCGGGTTCACGATCTTCACGATCGTTGCCGTTATTGCTCACGTGCTGACGTACATCAAGCTGCCCTGGTTCAGCTGGTAAGAGAGGAATTCACGAATGGCACAGTTCTACAAAATCTGGCTGGTCTTCGATCCTCGCCGCGTTTTCGTGGCGCAGGGCGTTTTCCTGTTCTTGCTTGCAGCGATGATTCACCTCGTCCTGCTCAGCAATGAAAGCACAAACTGGTTCTCACTCGCTTTTGGCGGCTAAGAACCGGCTTTTGCCGCAACAAACAAAGCTACGGGCGGGTCAAGCGTCCGCCCGTAGCAAACACCGATATCTACGAGATACAGGGCGCGCCGAAGTTTCGTCGCATGGCCTGTGATAAATTGGAGTAGGAAGATGGCACAGCTCAGCTTCGAAAGAAAATACCGGGTCCGTGGCGGGACATTGGTAGGCGGTGATCTGTTCGACTTCTGGGTGGGGCCATTTTACGTTGGCTTCTTCGGAGTCACGACGTTCTTTTTCGCCGTCCTTGGGACAATCTTGATCTTTTACGGGGCCAGCCAAGGCCCAACCTGGAATCCATGGCTGATTTCGATCGATCCACCGCCTCTTGAGTATGGATTGGGGGCAGCCCCGCTGATGGAAGGCGGCCTTTGGCAGATCATCACGATCTGCGCGATTGGTGCCTTTGTGAGCTGGATGATGCGAGAGGTCGAGATTTGCCGCAAACTCGGCATCGGCTATCACGTCCCGTTCGCCTTCGGGGTCGCAATTCTTGCCTATGTCACGCTGGTTGTGATCCGTCCGGTCCTGCTGGGCGCTTGGGGGCATGGGTTCCCATATGGCATCTTCAGCCACCTCGATTGGGTGAACAACGTGGGCTACACCTACGGTAACTTCCACTACAATCCCGCCCACATGGTCGCGATCACTTTCTTCTTTACAACGTGTTTGGCCTTGGCCCTGCACGGCTCGCTGGTTCTTTCCGCCGTGAACCCGCCGAAAGGTCAGGAGATCAAGTCACCGGACCATGAAGATACGTACTTCCGTGATCTTATCGGCTATTCGATCGGGCCTTTGGGCATTCACCGTCTGGGTCTGTTTCTGGCGCTCAATGCCGGATTCTGGTCTGCGGTCTGCATCGTGATCTCAGGAACCGTCTGGTTCGAAGAGTGGATCATCTGGTGGGATTGGTACTTTGAATTGCCCTGGTGGGTTGACCTTTAAGGAGGGTATGAACAATGGCTGAATATCAAAACATCTTCACCCAGGTTCAGGTGCAAGGCCCTGCTGAAATGGGGGTCGCCGCACCGGACGGTTCCGCGATTGACCGCGGCGACAAGGCTGGCTTTTCCAAGCTTTTTGGATGGTTCGGCAATGCGCAGTTGGGGCCAGTCTATCTGGGTTCCTTCGGAATGATCTCGCTTGCGACCGGTCTGATCTGGTTCGTCATGGTGGGTATGTCGTTCTGGGCGCAGGCCGACTACAACCCGGCGATTTTCCTGCGGGATCTCTTCTGGTTGTCACTGGATCCGCCAAGCCCTGGCTATGGTCTAGGCATGCCTCCGATGGATGATGGCGGTTACTTCATGATCGCATCGTTCTTCCTGCTGATCTCGGTAATCACATGGTGGGTTCGCACCTACCTGCGTGCCGAAGCATTGGGCATGGGCAAGCATGTGGCCTGGGCATTTGCCTCTGCAATCTGGCTGTTCCTTGTCTTGGGTCTGTTCCGTCCGATCCTGATGGGCGACTGGTCCGAAATGGTACCATATGGCGTCTTTAGTCACCTCGACTGGACGAACCTCTTTTCGATCACATATGGCAACCTGTTCTACAATCCGTTCCATGCTCTGAGCATCGCTTTCCTTTATGGCTCTGCCCTGCTGTTTGCGATGCACGGTGCGACAATCCTCGCGGTCAGCCGTTTCGGCGGTGAGCGTGAGATCGAACAGATCGTCGATCGCGGCACAGCGACAGAGCGTGCAGCTTTGTTCTGGCGCTGGACCATGGGCTTTAACGCCACGATGGAAGGTATCCACCGCTGGGCGTGGTGGTTTGCAGTTCTGACAACGCTGACCGGCGGTATCGGAATTCTGTTGACCGGCACGGTTGTCGATAACTGGTTCGTCTGGGCGCAAGAGCACGGCTACGCGCCGATCAACTGAGGAGAAAGATCATGAGTGAACAAGAAAATATCCTCGATCTGGACAACAAGACTCGTCTCTTTGCCGACATCACCTATCTGATGCTCAAAGGCGCAGGATACGCAGCAGTCTTCGTTCTTGCGTTGTGGTTCATCGTTGCAGTGATCGCCGGTATCGGGCGCGCATTGCCTGACCAGAGCCGCGAGACGCCTGATCCGATCAATCGCTCGTCCTCGTTGATGATCGAAGTGATCGTAGAGACCGATACGGTCTAAGAGATTGGTGCAGGCAGCGCGCGACGCCCTGCCTGTGCCTTCGCCATCGGGCTACCCTCCCTGGCTGGCCCGATAATCGGGGCGAGAGCCCCAGTTCCCTTCCTGTTGGCTACAGGAGACTAGCGTCGCAATTGGGTTTCCCCAGTTGCGGCGCTTTTTTCTATCACAATAGGTGCTGCTATGACGACCCTGCCTCACACACCCTTTCTGGACAGTATTGCCGGTCCTGCGGACATACGGCGAATGAACGACGTCGCGATTGCCAATTTGGCAGATGACGTCAGAGCCGAAGTGATATCTGCGGTATCGCAGACGGGGGGACACCTTGGATCTTCGCTCGGTGTTGTCGAGCTCACGGTTGCGATCCATGCGGTCTTTGACACGCCTCGCGACAAGCTTGTCTTTGATGTGGGTCACCAATGCTATCCGCACAAAGTCCTGACCGGCAGGCGCGATCGTATCTGTACCTTGCGCCAGGAAGGTGGTTTGTCCGGCTTCACCAAGCGCGCAGAAAGCGAATACGACCCCTTTGGCGCGGCACATTCAAGCACCTCGATTTCTGCAGCACTCGGCTTTGCTGTCGGTCGCGATATGGGGATGCCCACCGGCGATGCAATCGCTGTGATCGGCGACGGATCAATTAGCGCTGGCATGGCTTATGAAGCAATGAACAACGCGGGTGCCGAAGGCCGCCGCCTTTTTGTCATTCTCAACGATAACGAAATGTCGATTGCGCCGCCAGTTGGTGCGATGTCGAAGTATCTCTCGGGTCTTTATGCATCGCCGATGGGTGACCTGCACAAAATGGCTGAAGGTTTTGAGGCAGCATTGCCCGGTCCTTTGCGCGAACATGCCCGGCGCGCCCGCAATCTGGTCACCGGTATGCAAAATGGTGGTTCAGGCACACTTTTCGAAGAGCTCGGCTTTTCCTATGTGGGTCCAATCGACGGGCATGACATGGGCCAACTGCTTCAGGTTCTGCGCGCTGCGCGCACAAGGGCAACCGGTCCGGTATTGATCCACGTCTGCACGACAAAGGGCAAAGGCTATGCACCGGCTGAAAACAGCGCTGACCGTGGCCACGGCGTTTCCAAGTTTGATGTTGCAAGCGGTGCGCAGGCCAAATCGCGCCCCAACGCTCCAAGCTATACCAAGGTCTTCGGGTCGTCTTTGACACATGAAGCGCAGTTGGATCCCAGCATTGTCGCAGTGACGGCTGCTATGCCCTCAGGGACCGGCGTTGATATCATGGGCGCACGTTTCAAAGATCGCGTGTTTGACGTGGGTATCGCCGAACAACACGCCGTCACCTTCAGTGCGGGTATGGCTGCAAGCGGTCTCAAGCCGTTTTGCGCGATCTACTCGACGTTTTTGCAGCGTGGTTACGATCAGGTTGTGCACGATGTTGCGCTCCAGAATTTACCAGTGCGTTTTGCAATCGATCGCGCAGGTCTGGTTGGCGCTGACGGACCGACACATGCCGGGGCATTTGATATTGGCTACCTGTCGGCGTTGCCGAATATGACGGTGATGGCGGCGGCTGATGAGCTTGAACTGATGCATATGGTTCGCACCGCTGCGGCCTATGATGATGGGCCAATCGCATTCCGCTACCCGCGTGGCGAAGGCGTTGGTCTGACGTTGCCTGAACGTGGTGAAATTCTCGAGATCGGCAAAGGGCACATCGTCGAGGAAGGAAGCGATGTTGCCATCCTTTCATTCGGTGCCCACCTCGCAGAATGCCGAAAGGCGGCCGAGAAACTGGCAGCCCAAGGGGTTTCGGCCACAGTTGCAGATGCCCGCTTTGCCAAACCGCTTGATCACGGCCTGATCCGGAACCTGCTACGTCATCACAAGGCGCTTGTGACAGTTGAACAAGGTGCGCAAGGCGGATTTGGCGCGATGGTCCTTCACTACCTTGCAAATGAGGGGCTGCTCGATGGCCGCTGTGCCGTCCGAACGATGACCTTGCCAGATCGCTACATCGACCACGCGGCACCCGATGCAATGTATGCGGAGGCCGGACTGACTGCGGTAGATATCGCTGCAACAGTGTTGGAGGCTGCAGGGGTCAAGCTGCGCCGCACAAGCGCCGATACGCCGGTTTAGCGCGCCAGGTCCTGATTTTCCGTTAGCCACCCGTCCAGTTTTTGCATCCCTTTATCGTCAATTGGGAGGAGCGGTCGGGGAAGCTGAGCGTCTGTGTGTCCAAGTCGGTGATTGAGTGCGTAGGCAAGACGAAGACTTCCGTAACGGCGACAGAGATCCCAAATCGGTGCGAGTTTCCGATTCAACCCGTTGACCACTTCGACGTCTTTGGCGCTCGCCGCCTTGGCCAGAGTGCCGAAGGTGTGCGGCAGGGTTCCGGCAAGAGCACTGTAGAATGCGTCCGCTCCCGCGAGAAGCGCGTCGGAGATGACCCAATCGCCGCTGTAGCCAATCACAAAATCATCTGGCAACGCCCGTCGTAACCGCCCCAAATCTTCCGCTAAGTCGCCTTGCGTTGGAGGCGGCATCTTGACCGCAGCAATACCTTTCAAGGCGGCCAGTCGCTCCAACAGACTTGTCGAGAAGGTAAAATGGGTGGTGCTAGGATTGTTGTAGATACAGATCGGCAGGTCGGTCGAGGTAGACACGTCATGATAGAGTGAAAAAACCTCGTCATCTGTCAGCGGCGTGTAGGACACCGGCGCAAGGAGAAGCCCGTCCGCCCCCTGATCTGCTGCATCGGACGCAAGCGCCACGACGCTATCCGTGCGCATGGCCCCAACTCCGACTATCAGCGGAACAGTGCCTTTTACTTTTGCAGCGGCCGCAACTGCACGTCTGCGCTGTTCGCGATCCAGATAGGCATAGGTTCCAGTGCTGCCCAGTAAGCCTATCGAATTGACCTGAGCGCCCGAGATCCTCTCAATCATCGCGGAAAGAGCCGCTTCATTGACGACGCCATCATCGCTGCAGGGGGTTATGGGAAATGCGGATAGACCTCTAAAGGCGGCGATCATCAGATCTGTCCCTTCGTTGCATCGGGTAACGGGTCGGTTTGAAACAACCAGACCTTGATCCCACCATGCGGGATCGGTGGCCCTTTTGATTTGAATGGTAGCTTCGTTGCCTTTGCCAGCGCTGGATCGCTCGTCACCAGTCCGACACGCCATCCGGCGAAATCTTTGCGAAGCTTCTCACCCAATCCGGCATAAATCCCGAAGAGCATCTTCTGGTTGCTGATCCTTGCGCCATACGGCGGGTTGCAGATCACAAGTCCAGGAGGGCCGTCTGGCCTTTGGATGTCCGACGCGTTGCAGTTTTGAAAGTCGATCTCATTTTGCACGCCCGCCCGTGTCGCATTGCTGTGCGCCATGCGAACCGCACCTGCGTCGCGGTCACTGCCGTAGAAGTGGTGGTCTATCGCTTTGCGCGTATTGGCCATACGGCACAGGATTGACCATCGTGCCGGATCAAATGTTGCGAGTTTCATGAAGGCAAAGTCGCGGCTACGTCCCGGAATCAAGCCCGCGGCAATTTCTGCGGCCTCAATCAGGAAAGTGCCAGACCCGCACATCGGATCAAGTACGGACTCGTTCCCATCATAGCCGCATGCCCGCAGCATGAGTGCAGCAAGTGTTTCCCGCATTGGCGCTTTGCCGACGGCCTCCTTGTGGCCGCGTTTGTGCAGACTTTCGCCAGACGTATCGATACTGATCGTGACTTTGTTGTCATCAATCCGGACCTTAATCGCGACATCGGCATCAGGGCTGATTGTGATGCCATGCTCTTGGGTCAGTGCTTTTTCAATCCGCTGGCTCGCTGCTCCAGCGTGGTAGATCTTTGATTTTCGCGACGTGGCGACTTCGACGCGCACCGGCACATCCGAACGCAGGACGTCGCCCCAAGGAAACTTTCTGGATCGCTTGTCGAGTTGCGCAAGGTGAAATGCCATGAATTCACCAACCCGCGCGAGCACCCGCGTCGCACCACGCAAGACCAGATTGGCACGCCAGACATCTTCCCACGTCCCTTCGAAGCTGACACCGCCTTGCTGAAGCACGGGATCAGGAAAACCTGCTTCGACCACCTCTTGCAGCATTTGAGGTTCAAGCCCCGGAGAGGCGACAACGTAAATCTCAAATGTTGATGTCATCAGATGCGTCTACGTGTCTCGGATCGTTCGGTGGCAGGGCGTTTCGACACTGCGATGCGCGCTGTTTCAGGCTTTGGTTGAGGTTTAGCAATGCCCTCAAGCGCCCGGAGCGGCCGTTTCACCGCTTCGGTCAAGCCGGGCCGCGTCGGGGCAGCCATCTGTTTGCTCACCTCTACAATGAGCACCCCGCCAGCGGCGATGACCGGAAGGTTGTGCCCTACTTTTTCAAGCAAGCCAGCAGACTTGCGCCAGAGCTTGCGCGATGACGGGGGCTGGTAGAGCGTCGACATCGTGCGCTCTGTCACGAACTGGTGTTTGCGCAGTTGGGCCTCAAGCTGTCCCAGACTGTAGGGGCGCCCGTAGCCAAAAGGTGTTGCGTCTGACCGCGACCACAGTCCGGCACGATTGGGCACAATGAAAACGGCGCGGCCACCCGGGCCAAGTACCCGCCATGCCTCGTCCAGAAGGTTTGAGGGCTGCTCGCTGGTTTCCAGCCCGTGCATGACGACCAGACGGTCCACGTGGCCGGTTTCAATCGGCCAAAGCGTATCTTCACAAAGTACACTGACGTTCTTGCCGTCGGCGGGCCATGGCATCACCCCCTGAGGTCCGGGCATCAAACCGATGACGCGTCTGGCGTCCTTCAGAAACGGTCGCAAGAGTGGCACTGCAAAGCCGAAACCCACAACCATCTGACCTTTGGTCTGTGGCCACATTGCCGTCAGTTCGTCACGGATCACCTTTTGAGCAGCCCGCCCCAGCGCGCTGCGGTAATAGAAATTTCGCAGATCGAGCACATCAAGGTGCATTGCTGTTTACTGCCCTTTCGGCAAAGCTACCTGTTAACAATAACAAGGAAAGAGAGCATTGCCATGACAAACACAAACGGCCTTGAACTGGTTGTCGTGCCCTGCTTGCAAGATAACTACGCTTATCTCGTACATAACGAAGAGACCGGCGAAACTGCACTCGTAGATGCACCCGAAGCGGCCCCAATTCAGGCTGCGCTAGACGCGCGCGGATGGACGTTGACGGATATCCTGATCACGCACCATCACGGCGACCACGTTGACGGTGTCGATGAGTTGCGCAAGGGCGCACGCGTGATTGGTGCTGCGGCTGATGCCAGCCGTTTGCCCCCACTGGATCGCAAGGTGAGTGAAGGTGACATTCTCGAAGTCGTAGGCTGTAGCACCCATGTTTTCGACGTCCCCGGCCATACAATCGGGCATATCGCTTTTTATATGCCGACTGGCGGCTACGCCTTTACCGCAGACAGTTTGATGGCCTTGGGGTGCGGACGTCTTTTCGAGGGAAGCCCCCTGTCGATGTGGGACAGCCTGCAAAAACTACGTGCGCTACCAGACGATACGCTGATTTGTTCGGGTCACGAATACACCGCCGCCAATGCGCGGTTTGCGTTGACCATTGAACCGGACAACGCCAGCCTTATCTTAAGAGCCAAGGGGATTGAGAGCGCCCGTGCCGCGGGTGAATTCACAGTCCCGTCCACCCTCGCTGAAGAAAAGCGCACAAATCCTTTTTTGCGTGCAGATCTTCCCCAACTTAAAGCGGCTATCGGTATGCCGGACGCTTCTGCGGTGGATGTTTTCACCGAGGTGCGTCAGCGCAAAGACCGCTTTTGACGTCTGAAACATCCTCATCGCGCCGAAATGAGGCTGAAAACTGCGGCATCACGTCTTTTGTGAAGTCCAATCCGAAAAAAGTCCTTGAAGGTTGGGAAATAAAACCAAACCTTAAAGGTAAGAGGCCACGGTGAGTGCGCTCCGCGCACTGACCCCTGATATGAAGGAGCACAAAGCGTGCCATCATTCTCGACAACACTAGAGCAATCCATTCATGGCGCACTTGCGCTGGCCAATGAGCGCAAGCATGAACTTGCTACACTGGAACACCTACTGCTTGCGCTGATCGATGAACCCGATGCCGCGCGGGTTATGCGGGCCTGTGCGGTCAACCTCGATGAATTGCGCAAGGATCTTGAAGATTTTATCGACGATGACCTCTCGACCCTCATCACAGATGTTGAGGGATCTGAGGCTGTGCCAACGGCGGCATTCCAGCGCGTGATCCAGCGTGCGGCTATCCATGTCCAGTCTTCTGGCCGCAGTGAGGTCACCGGCGCAAATGTGCTGGTCGCCATCTTTGCAGAACGTGAAAGCAACGCGGCATACTTCCTGCAGGAGCAGGATATGACGCGCTATGATGCGGTGAACTTTATCGCGCATGGGGTCGCCAAAGATCCTGCATACGGCGAAAGCCGCCCGGTCACTGGCTCTACCGAGGAATCCGAAACGATCAACGCCGGTGAGAGCGAGGAGAAAGAAAGCGCACTTGCCAAATACTGCGTTGATCTTAATGCGAAAGCCTCCAAAGGTGACGTTGATCCTTTGATCGGCCGCGCGCACGAAGTGGAACGGTGCATTCAGGTACTTTGCCGCCGTCGCAAGAATAACCCGCTTCTGGTGGGTGATCCGGGTGTTGGTAAAACCGCAATCGCAGAAGGTTTGGCTTTCAAGATCGTCAACGGTGAAACACCGGAGGTTCTGTCGAAGGCAACGATCTACTCTCTTGATATGGGTGCGCTTTTGGCCGGCACACGGTATCGCGGTGATTTTGAGGAACGCTTGAAAGCCGTGATGAAAGAGATGGAAGATCATCCCGACGCGGTGCTTTTCATTGATGAAATACATACCGTGATTGGCGCTGGCGCCACCTCTGGTGGCGCGATGGATGCGTCCAACCTGCTGAAGCCAGCCTTGCAGGGCGGCAAGCTGCGTTGCATGGGCTCAACCACCTACAAAGAGTTCCGTCAGCACTTCGAAAAGGATCGCGCGCTGAGTCGCCGGTTCCAGAAGATTGATGTGACGGAGCCGTCTGTCTCTGATGCTGTGAAGATCCTGCAGGGCTTGAAGCCATACTTCGAAGAACACCACAGCATCAAATATACGGCTGATGCCATCAAGACAGCTGTTGAGCTCTCGGCGCGTTATATCAACGATCGCAAATTGCCTGACAAAGCAATCGACGTCATTGATGAGGCAGGTGCCGCACAGCATCTTGTCGCGGAATCTAAGCGTCGTAAGACGATCGGTGCCAAGGAGATTGAGAATGTCGTGGCCAAAATCGCGCGCATTCCGCCGAAGAATGTCTCTAAGGACGATGCAGAGGTGCTGAAAGATCTCGAAACAACGCTGAAGCGCGTCGTCTTCGGTCAGGATGCTGCGATTGAGGCGCTGTCTTCGGCAATCAAACTGGCGCGCGCTGGTCTGCGCGAGCCCGAGAAGCCGATTGGTAACTATTTGTTCGCCGGACCGACAGGTGTTGGTAAGACCGAAGTTGCCAAACAGTTGGCCGACACACTTGGGGTCGAACTGCTCCGTTTCGATATGTCAGAGTACATGGAGAAACATGCCGTATCTCGCCTGATCGGCGCGCCTCCGGGCTACGTTGGTTTTGATCAGGGCGGCATGTTGACAGACGGTGTGGATCAGAACCCGCACTGTGTTCTGTTGCTCGACGAGATGGAGAAGGCACATCCGGATGTCTATAACATCCTCTTGCAGGTGATGGATCACGGGAAGCTGACCGACCACAACGGGCGGACGACTGATTTCCGCAACGTGATCATCATCATGACCTCCAACGCTGGTGCGGCAGAAATGTCGAAAAACGCTTTGGGCTTTGGACGTGAAACGCGCGAAGGTGAAGATACCGCCGCGATCGAACGCACCTTCACGCCTGAGTTCCGCAACCGTCTTGATGCGGTCATCAGCTTTGGCGCACTGCCGAAACCGGTGATCTTGCAGGTGGTCGAAAAGTTTGTGCTCCAACTGGAAGCGCAGTTGATTGACCGCAACGTCCATATCGAGTTGACCAACGCGGCAGCCGAGTGGTTGGCTGACAAAGGCTACGATGAGAAAATGGGTGCGCGTCCGTTGGGCCGCGTCATTCAGGAACACATCAAGAAACCATTGGCCGAAGAACTCCTGTTCGGCAAACTGGTTAAGGGTGGCATCGTGAAAGTCGGCGTAAAGAAAGGTGCACTTGAGCTGCGGTTCGAAGAGCCGGGTCCGGGACGCATCACTGGCGGCGGAAACAAACCGCCATTGCTGACGGCCGACTAAGCAAAGCTTAAAATTGATGAATGAACCCGCCGCAGATAATTGCGGCGGGTTTTTGTTTGACCAGAAGGAGCGAAACTGGTCCAAGGCGACAAACGCCACTTGTCATGAGGGATCAACGTCATGAGCGCCAAAACACGAATTGTGCTGTCCAGTGACCATGCAGCTTTGGACCTACGTGCAGCGATTGCAGCGCATGTATCTGCGAAAGGCTACGAGGTGGTCGACATTGGCCCGACAACGACAGAAAGCACACACTATCCCAAACATGGTGAAGCTGCCGCCCAGAAGGTTGCATCAGGTGACTGCGCTCTCGGCATTATCCTCTGTGGGACAGGGCAGGGCATCATGATGGCCGCCAACAAGGTCAAGGGGATCCGTTGCGGTGTCTGCATGGACACCTTCTCGGCACGAATGATCCGACAGCACAACGATGCCAATATGCTCTCGATCGGGGCGCGGGTCGTTGGTGACATGCTTGCTTTGGATATCGTGGACGCGTTTCTCGACGCCACATTCGAAGGTGGGCGTCACGGAACCCGCGTTGACATGATCAAAGCGATCGAAGGCTAGCGCTCGGTCAGCTTCAACTCGATCCGGCGGTTCTGGGCACGTGCTTCGGGCGTATCCAAGGGGTTCAGTGGCTGGTGCTCACCAAAGCCGTTCGCTGCAAGTCGACGGGGATCGAAGCCAAGCTCTTCGGACATAAAGCGTACAACAGACAACGCCCGCGCCTGGGAAAGCTCCCAGTTATCGGCAAAGCGACTACTTGTTCCCACGGGCACGTTGTCGGTGTGGCCATCGACGCGGATAAGCCAGTCAATTCCGTCCGGGATCTGGCTGGCAATTCCCGCCAGAAGATCAGTGATACCTGCGATTTCCTCTTCGCCTGCGGCAGATAGCTCTGCGCTTCCCGGCGCGAAAAGCACCTCGGAATTGAAGATAAACCGGTCCCCTTCGATGCGCACGCGTTCCTGCCCCTCGAGGATATCGCGGAGCTGGCCGAAGAAATCAGACCGAAAACGTTCCAGGTTTTGCGCCTCTGCAGCCAGTCGCTCGGCTTCTTCGGCCAGCCGGATGGCTTCTTCTTCGAGGCGAATGCGTTCGGCCTCTTCCAAGGCGATCCGACGCCGTTCTTCGGCAACCGCGCGTGCAAGTGCGGTGTTCAACTGTGCGCCAAGTGTTTCAATCTGGACCTGCGCCTCACGGTCGGCATCTTCGGCGAGATTGAGAAGGGACTGCAAATTGCCGACTTGGGTCCGCAATTCGGTGATCTGTTCGTTGAGCAGTGCGACCTGCCGTTGGCTTTCAGCCGAAAGCGCTTCCTCTTGTGCAAGAGCTGCATTGGCAAGGGCAAGCAATTCGGCCTGACGTGCGGCTTCGGAGGTCTGTGCTTCCTCGGAGGCCGCGAGTTGCGCCTCCAACTGGGACACGCGCGCTCGCGATTCAGCGAGTTGCACCTCAAGACTGTCGTTTTCATCAGCAAGAGATGCGCGAAGCCGGTCAAGTTCTGCCTGTGCGGCTTGGGCTGCGGCCAAAAGGGTAAGGGTGTCTTCAGCTTCCTGACGTTGCCGTTCAAGGTTCAATGTCATCGCGGTCAGTTCTGTGTCAGCATTTGCCAGACGCTCGCGAAGGGCTTCTGCGGCTGCGGCATCGACAAGCGCCTCAGCCTCCAGATCAGTGATCGTTTCGACCTGCGCTGCGTTTTCAGCTTCGAGGTCGGCGACAAGTGCCTCGAGAGCTTCCCGACGGGCCGCTGCTAGGCGCGCCGCCTCAACACCGGCGTCGATTTCGCTGCGGGCCTGTGCCAAAGCAAGGTTCAACGCCTCCTTCTCTGAAAGCAGATCGGATTGCTCCGCCTCCAGATCTGAGATTTGTGCAAGAGCTTCCGACCGATCTGACAATAGCCCAGCGACCTGGGCCTCGAACTGAGTGATCTGGGACTGCGCATCTGCCAACGCCTGATCTTGCGCCTGCCGTTCGGCGATGAGTGATGCGATCCGGCTTGCTTGTCTTTCGGCCTCTGCATTGGCCGCGTCGAGGTCAGATGTAAGGGACGCGCTGCGGTCACGTTCAAGACCAAGCGTCGCTGCAAGTGCAGCTACCTCATTGCTGAGCGCATCGAGCTCTGTTTCCTGCCCTGTGATCTGTTGGCGCAGGACGAATTGAATGACCATGAAGATGGTCAAAACAAACATCAACACAAGCAGCAGACCGGTCATCGCATCTACGAAACCGGGCCAGATTGCGTTCTGAACTCTGTTGGATTTCCTGCGGCTCAGCGCCATAGGTTAGCCCCGGCTCTTGATTGCGTTCGCAAGATTGATGAGGTCGCCGCGCAGGTCAGCGATGCTTTCCTGACGGCCCGCTGACATTTCTTCAAGTATCCGCAACAATTGGACATCAATCGACCGAAGCCGCATCCGGCTTTCAGCGTCGATGCCTTCCATGCCGCTTTCGTCGAGTTTCTTGATCAGGGCTTCCTGCCCGAGTGCGACGCGCTCAAGAAGTGAGGTATTCGAGCTTGCCGTTTCATTTTGTGCAACTTGCTGCATTGCGCTTGCAAGGGCTTCAAAGCGGCGTTCGTTTTGTTCGCGATCAGCATCGGCTTGACCCATCATCATCTGGATCGTGTCCATCAACTCGCCGAGTTGATCGACGAAGGCGCCCATGGCACCCATATCAGCGCCCATACCTTCTTCGCCGTCAATTCCGACACGTGTGATCGTCGAGAGCCATTCTTCGAGTTCACGATAGAAACGGTTCTGGCCGTGACCGGCAAAAAGCTCCAGCAGGCCGACGATCAACGATCCCGCCAGACCCATCAGCGAGCTTGAGAAGGCTGTACCCATACCGCCAAGCTGTGCTTCAAGTCCGGACTGAAGACGTGCGAAGATATCAGCACCAGACTCACCCTCACCGGGGTTCAGCGAACGGATCGTCTCAACCAGCGCAGGGACGGTCGTTGCGAGGCCGTAAAACGTGCCAAGCAGGCCGAGAAAAATCAGGACGTTCCCAATATAGCGCGTGATCTCGCGGTCTTCGTCGATGCGCTGAGCGACAGAGTCGAGGATCGAACGCCCTGAAGAAGACGAAACCTGTGTCCGCGCGCCACGCTGTCGCAGCAAGGTTGCCAGCGGCGCCAAGAGTGATGGTGCGGTGCTGTAGGAATGGCCGCCTGCATCATTTGCAAAACGCTCGATCCAGCGGACCGAGTTCATCAGGACAAAGACCTGATTGAAGCAGGACAAGACGCCCAAGACAAAGACGCCAAGAATAACCCCGTTGAGGTAGGGGTTGGACTGATAGATCGCGATGATCTGCTCTTGTCCGAGGTAGAAACCGGCCGCGACGAGCCCGAATGCTGTCAGCATGAAAAGAAGCTGACGGATCGGTTGCGAAAACTGTGGTTGTGCTTTGGGTTGGCGTTTCTCAGACACCTTGGTGCGCCCCTATCTCGATTGCCTCGTTGCGATGCATAACAGCATATGGGGGGATAGACGCAAAGCCTAACAAAATCGGGGCAGATTTATGTTGCTTGCAAGGCACGAACCCGCTGTTTCAGCCAGCGCAACTCATCGTCCTTGATGTCGAGTTCATCGAGATGGGCGACTGTATTGAACAGATAGTCCGTGTTAGGGCCGCGGCCACCAACCGCGTTCGCAATGATCTGCGCCTGCCGCTCCAGATCGAATTGGCAATACTGAACATGATCGCGGTTGATGATATAGGCGAGCGCATCAATCTTTTCGCCGCCATCGGTGGTCAGTTGCACCGTATCCTCATAATAGGCCGAGGAGATAAGCTCGCGGTCACGCAGCATCTGAAGCACGTGATCTTCTTCTCCGGCGGCCACCTCAAAGGCGACGCCAGTGCATTGCCCTCCGTCCTGCTTGTCGAGTGCCAGAACAAGCCCGGGGTCGTCTTCCGATCCGCGGTGGTGGATCGACAACATGCAAAAGCTGCGATGATAGCCTTGCAAGCGTGCTTTGACCTGTCTGGCAGGCTGAAAGCCCGGATCCCAAAGCAGTGAGCCGTATCCAAATACCCAAAGAGCCATGTCTCAATTCCCTCGCTTTGACGCCTTTAGCATCACGTGCGAAAGAGTGAAATGGCTTAGACGGCGCGCAGGAGGTCCCCGAAGATTGCGCTGCTGTGGTCTTCGAGATAAATCCGCAGCCAAGGGGTGTATTGCGAAGGATGGCGCGCGACGTCGGCACAAAGGTCGTAAAAGTCCATCCAGCGTGTTGCCATGACCTCGTCGCGATTTGGCCTGAAGACCATGTCATTCGGTGCGTCTGCCAAAAAGACTTCGACGACTTCATGCTCGATCAGGCCACCACCGACGTCGGCGCGGTATTCGATCTGTTCACGGTGTGAAGGGTAGAGACCCTTGATGCCTAACTCTTCATCGAGGCGTCTGATGGCGCAATCGCTGGGGTCCTCATCCCATTCGGGATGCGTGCAGCAGGTATTCGCCCAAAGTCCGGGCGTGTGATACTTGCCCATTGCGCGTTGCTGGATCAGAACGCGCCCGCGGTTCATCACGAACACACTTACAGCCTTGTGTTTTAGGCCGCGTACGTGCGCGTCGAGTTTCTCGACAGGCTTGAGATTGCCGTTCACCCAGGCCGGGATCATCGTGGTCATGTGCGTAGCGGTGAAACTATTCTGGTCAGGTGGGCGAGGTTCTTGATGCCAATTTTCAGGTGCGCCAACGGTCGTGCTTTAACAAGCTTTTTGTTCATATACGCCTCGAAGGTCAGCTTTTGCACGTCGACATCATGACACAGAGAAACGAAACGTTCCCTGCGCTCATCGCTGCGGTAATAGGCGTTTTGCATAGCGCCGAGGACGCGGAAGACCTGTTTGTGCTCGCGCATGAAAAGTTTCCTGGCGAGTTGCAGATCCTTGACCTGACCGGAGGCAAGTGTCGCAGCGGCTGCAGTGGCCGCCACGCGACCCCCGACCATCGCATAGTAAATGCCTTCACCCGAGGATGGTGCGACAACGCCGGCTGCATCGCCTGCAAGCACCACATCCTTCCCGTTGTCCCATCTGTCCAAGGGTTTGAGCGGGATCGGTGCGCCTTCCTTGCGGATCGTTTTACAATCGGCAAGTCCGGATGCCGCGCGCAGGTCAGCGGTGGCTTGTTTGACATCAACAGACTTGATCATTGAACCCATGCCCACGCTTGCCTGCGCGCCATGCGGAAAGACCCATCCATAGAAATCCGGTGAAATGCGTCCATCGTAGACAACGTCACATCGCTTGGGGTCGTACGTCAGGGTTGCGCCGGGCGCCTCGATGATTTCGTGGTATGCGATGACATAAGGGATCCGGTCCCCACCTTCGACCTCAGCACGCGCAACATTGGATCGTGCACCGTCAGCGCCGATAATCAACTTGGCCTCCAGCGCGACTTCGTTGCCGCTGATCTTGTCGCGGTAATGGACTTTTGGATTCTCTCCGTCCCGCGTGATCCGCGTGAAGGTGCCGGTGTATCTATGGGCACCGGCATCGCGTGCGCGCTGTCTTAGAAATTCGTCAAAGTGTTCGCGGTCCACCATCCCGACGAAGCCGTTTTCGATGGGGATATCCACCTGCCGTCCGGTTGGAGAGATCATCCGTGCGGTATTCACCCGCGCAACGATCTGTTCGTCCGGAATGAAGAAGTCCTCGATCAGTCGCGGCGGAATCGCCCCGCCACACGGTTTGATCCGACCGTCGCGGTCGATGAATGCTACCGTATGGCCTGAGCGGGCGAGGTCTTCGGCAGCGGTGGCTCCTGACGGGCCAGCACCCACAACGACAACATCATAAAGCATGTATCATTCTCCTGGAACGAGGGTGGAGGTTGGGATCTTGCGATCCATGATTTTGGCGGCCATGGCGGTCGCGGCGAGAAAGATTGCGGCTTCGACCAGAAAGACTGTGCCAAATGCCTGACTGTCCGGCAGTCTTACGCGCAGAACATCGACGCAAGCCGCGCCTAAAAGGCCGCCGAAGCCGGCAGCGATTGCCTGCGCAGCACCCCATAGGCCCATGCGCGTGCCTTCACGACGCTCCACCCCATCGCCAGCAAGCGCCATCATTGATCCAATTGCAGCGACTGCAAACATGCCGTTGAAGAAGCCAAGGATGACGACCGCGGGCAGGAGTGGCGCGGAAGGTCCGACGGGGCCAAGGCCTGCGATCAGGCTGAGGGCGGCGGCAGAACCAAGACACCCAACCATTACCCAGTTACGCAGCGCGCCGATCTTCAGTCCGGTGGCCATGATCCCGACAGTCAACATCCCTAGGAAAACGCCGCCATTCTGTGCCCCTGACAACGATGTTGATTGGCCAGGCGTATAGCCAAAGACCAGTCCTGCATAAGGTTCCAGGATCAGCTCCTGCATGAAATATGCAGTCATGGACAGAAAGACGAAGATCGTGAAATTTCTGGCTTTGCGCTCTGCCCAGACCTCTTTGAGGCCCTCCATGAAAGGGGTGGGGTCGGTTTCACGGACGGCAACCAGTTTTCTCTCGATCCCCAGGACGGCAAGTGCGCTTGTTGCGACGGCAATGACGCAAACGCTCGCGACGATCTTGAGCAGCAAGGCCGGTGTATACGGGTCGATAAGCTGGCCGACGATCCCCGCCGTCATTGCGATGCCGAAAATCATCATCAACCATGTGATTGTTGCGGCCGCTGCCCGTCGATCAGGGTGCGTGGTTGTTGCTAGCAGTGCCAACATTGACGTGCCGGCCGCACCGACGCCAAGTCCGATGAACGTGTAGGCAATCACGGAGATTGTCAGGCCAAATGCAAACGAATGCGGGAATACTAGAAGTGCAAGTGCTGCCGAGAAAGCGCCTGTTCCTAGCGCTATCATTCCCCCGATAATCCAACGGGTGCGGTGCCCACCGGCATCAGAGTAGAAGCCCCAATGCGGTCGCGTCAGTTGGATTCCATAGTGCAATCCCACCAGCAACCCCGGAAGGATTGCCGGAAGTGAAAGCTCCACCACCATGACCCTGTTTAGGGTTGAGGTCGTCAGCACGACAATTGCGCCGAGAGCCATCTGAACAAAGCCCAATCTGACGATCTGGAACCAGCTCAGCATCCGTCAGGCCCCCACCGTCCGCAGTGCATGCGCTGCTATCATCATACCGGAGATGAAAAAGACGATGCCCATCCCCTGATACCAAGGCGTCTTGCCTTCTGGATCGCGCAACAAGACACGCATCGCGCTCAACTGAACGCCGAGCATGAGCAGAACACCAAGCGCGTGAACCGGCTTTGCCCAAAGAAGCAACAGTCCGATGACTGCAATCTGCGGAACAGCCATGACCCAGCAGGCGACCTTCGCTGCGCGCTTGGGTCCAAGCACGACAGGCAAGGATCTCAGGCCCATAGCGCGATCACCTTCAATTGCCTTGAAGTCGTTCAAGGTCATGATGCCATGCGCGCCGAGGCCATAGAGGACGGCAATGACGATGACCTCCGGACGCGGTGCGCCTGCTGCCACAACAGCTGCGCCGGTGATCCAGGGCAGGGTCTCATAGGCCAGGCCACATAAGGCAGGACCCCAAAGGCCGGAGCGTTTGGCGCGTACAGGTTCGGCGGAATAGGCCCAGGCGGCGGCCACTGCGAGAATCGTCGCACCGAAACCCCATGGACCAAGCTGATACCCGATCAACAGACCCAGAGCGGTCATTGCAAGCGCAATATAAAGCCCCCAGCGCCCAGGAATGCGGCCGGATGGAATAGGGCGGTGTGGTTCGTTGATGGCATCGACATGCCTGTCGCACCAATCGTTTGCTGCCTGCGACATCCCACAAACGACCGGGCCGGCAAGGACGATCCCCAAGGTGATCAAAAACCAGTGATCTGACGGGCTAGCCCCGACAGAAACGACACCGCAGAGATAAGCCCACATTGGCGGAAACCAGGTATGAGGCTTGATGAGCGTGAGCATCGCGCGCGGCTCTGGCCAGCGGCGCGGTCCGGACTTGAGGTGTAAATCGGACGTGACACTCATATTGTAAGTCTAGATTTACAAGAATTCCTCGGCAAGTGTAAACTGGGATTGACAGTGTGATATATTGTCCCGATCTCGCGTAGCTCTCACCTCTCAAAAAATTCCCCGCACACGCAGGTATTTGTCTCTTGCTAACGCTAACATACTGACACAACGTCCCGTCAAAGCGCTTTGGAAGGAGAATCGCGATGACAATCAGGGCTGTTGTTTGGGGGGAGAACGTCCACGAGCAAACCAATGAGATCGTGGCTGAGATCTATCCAGATGGCATGCATGAGACAATTGCGGCCGCGTTGCGGCAGGATGGAATCACAGCAACAACGGCGACCCTGCAGGACCCCGAACATGGTTTAACTAATACGCGTCTTGCCGAAACCGATGTTCTCTTATGGTGGGGCCATGCTGCGCATGGTGACGTCTCTGATGAGGTTGTTGAGCGCGTGGCCGACCACGTGAATGCAGGCATGGGTCTGATCCTTTTGCATTCCGCTCACTTTGCAAAGATCTTCAAACGTTTGATGGGCACGCCGTGCAATCTGACCTGGCGCGAGGCCGGGGAGCGTGAACGCATCTGGGTGACGTCTCGAAACCATCCCATCGCCGCAGGTCTTCCAGATCAATTCGCGCTCGAAAACGAAGAGATGTATGGGGAGCCCTTCGGTGTCCCTGAACCATTGGAAACGGTTTTCATTAGCTGGTTCCAGGGCGGCGAGGTCTTCCGCTCTGGCCTGACGTACAAAAGGGGTGCTGGAAATGTGTTCTATTTCAGACCGGGTCACGAAACCTACCCGACCTACCACGATCCCAATATCCAGACAGTCCTGTGCAATGCGGTGCGATGGGCCTTTAACCCCGCGCCGCGCGTGAAGGATGTCAACGATGCGCCAAATGTCCCTGTCGATCAGGCGCTGGAGCCGATCGAGGAACGTGGCCCGCGCCTGCACAAAGACGGCGAGGAGGGTTATCGGTGATCCGACTGCTCATCGTCGGCACAGGCGGGATGGCCCGTGCGCATGCGGAAGCCTACCAAGAAATGGAAGGGGTCACGGTTGTCGGAAGTGTCGACATCAATGCAGAGGCGCTTGCTTCATTCAACAAGGACTTTGGGATCGAAAACGGGTTTTCGAGCGTCGAGGATGCCTTGAAATGGGGAGAGTTTGACGCCGTTTCCAATGTCACGCCCGATGCCATACACCGGCGAACTACTTTACCCTTCTTGAAAGCTGGTAAGCACGTTCTGTGCGAAAAGCCGCTTGCGACGAGCGAAGCTGACGCGAATGAAATGACGACGGCCGCGCAACAGGCTCGTGTCGTCAACATGGTCAATCTGACCTACCGCAATGTCCCCGCTTTGATCCACGCAGCGCAATTGGTCGCCGAAGGACGGATCGGCGACGTTCGGCACTTTGAAGCGTCCTATTTGCAAAGTTGGCTGACACAAGATGCCTGGGGGCATTGGGCTGATGACCCGCAATGGCTGTGGCGTCTGTCCACCGCCCATGGGTCGATGGGGGTGCTCGGTGATGTCGGCGTGCATATCGTTGACTTTGCGACCTTCGTAGCAGGCGCAGCCGTCGATAAACTTTCATGCCGCCTGCAGACCTTTGAGAAAGTGAAGGGCAACGAAATCTGGCCCTACAGACTCGACGCTAACGACAGCATGGCAATGCACCTGCAACTCAGCACAGGTGCAATCGGGGTCATCCACGCAACGCGTTTTGCAAGCGGTCACCTCAACGACCTGCGTTTGCGGATTTATGGCACCAAGGGCGGGCTCGATGTCCGGTTTGAGAAAGGGCAATCCCGTCTCTCCATCTCTGAGGGCGAAGCGCTGAAATCAGGCGAATGGTTTGACCTGACACCGCCCGATGTTCCGACCAACTACCAGCGGTTTGTCCAAGCGATACGTGACGGCACCCAGGTGCTGCCTGATTTCGCCAGAGGCGCAAACCTTCAGCGTGTCCTGGACTTGGCTGTTCTCTCGAACGAGCACGGCGCAGCAGACCAGCAGATCTAAGTCAAAGCACCTCAGTTGACTCAAATGCACCTGTTAAGGTCGCCTTTACGGCCCTGAAACTACCTCGTGCGCCGGTGGTAATGAGAGGTGGTGCGCATGGCGGATGGCAGCAACGGACTGACAATCATCAAGCGAAAGAAAGTGGTCGCCGGGGGTGGCCATCATGGCGGTGCCTGGAAGGTTGCGTATGCGGATTTCGTGACCGCGATGATGGCCTTCTTCATGCTAATGTGGCTGCTGAATGCGACGACCGAACAGCAGCGCAAAGGCATTGCGGACTATTTTTCACCCACAATCCCTATCAACCGTGTATCGGGCGGTGGCGACGGCGCGTTCGGTGGCGACAACATCTTTACAGACGAAACCCTTGCACAAAGCGGGACCGGAATCGCGCAGCCGACGCTTGGATCCGAGCCTATCAGGTCTGATCGCCGGACGGGCGATGATGCCACCGCAGCGCAGGTGGCTGCACTTCGCGACATTGAGGCAGTCCTCTTAGGCCGAGGCGGAGAGAGCATGATTTCCGAGGAGGCACTCCGTCATGTTGTCACCCGGCTCACTGATGAGGGTTTGATCATCGAGCTTTTCGACCTGCCCGACGCCAGTCTTTTCTTTGGCGATACCACGCAGCCGACATCTGTCACCGGCGAAATTGCAGGGGTCATGGCAGAAGTCTTCGGGATCGTGAGCAACGACATACACATCGAAGGCCACCTCAGCGCCAAATCCGTCCTTCACGCGAATTATCCCGTTTGGGAGATATCAACCGGCCGTGCCGAACAGATGCGGCTATTGCTCGAAGGAGCAGGGCTCAACCCACTCAGAATTACGCAAATTGCAGGTGGCGGGGATCGAGAACCGGCGACGCAAAATGCCACTGAGCCCCGCAATAACCGGCTGAAGGTGATCTTGCTGCGGGAAGATGAATGAAGCGGCCCCGCTGGAATTAGCGCTCCGTTAAGGCGCGGTGCCTAAGAAGAGCAAAGGTAGATTCTCCACCATCCAGAAAGGCGCCCTGAATGACGATTTCTTCTTCCTTGAATGCAAGCGTTGCAGGCCTCGCCGCGAATGCATCGCGGTTGGCGACGATCTCTGACAATATTTCGAACTCGTCGACATACGGCTACAAAAGGGCGGTAACTGATTTTCAGTCCATGGTCATCGAAAGCGGTCAAGGCACATACTCAGCGGGTGGTGTGCGCACGACGACCGCGCGCCTGATTGATGAACGTGGCGCGCTCGTGTCCACCTCGAACCCCACCGATCTTGCGGTACGCGGACGCGGGATGCTGCCAGTGACGTCAGAAACGTCGGTGGCTGTCGGGAATGGTGACGACCCGCTCTTCTTGACGACCACCGGATCGTTCAGGCCGGATGATCAAGGCTATCTGCGCACGTCAGGTGGACTGGTGTTGCTCGGGGTTCCCGCGTCGCCTGACGGTACCATTCCGAACTATCCACGCGATTCCATTGACGGGCTTGTTCCGGTACAAATTAACGCCAACCAGTTTGCTGGAGAGGCGACCACACGGGTAGATTTGTCAGTCAACCTGCCTGCCACATCGACCCGGGAGGGGTCAGCAGGAGATACAGAAACGCTCTCCGTCGAATATTTCGATAACCTCGGTGCATCATCAAACCTCAATTTTACATTTACACCGACGGTTCCTGCGAATGGGGCTTCGAATGAATGGACAATGGTGATCCGCGACAGTGAGACAGACACAGACGCGGACGGCCTGCCAGATATTGTTGGCGAATATACACTCACGTTTGATGACACGCGTGGCGGCGGCGGGACATTGGCGAGCGTTGCCTTCGCTGACCCACTCAACCCAGTGGGTGGCTCTTACGACCCAACGACCGGTGCGCTCAACATCAACGTAGATGGTGGTCCGATGGAAATTAATATTGGTGAATTGGGCAGTTCTATCGGACTGACGCAGCTCTCTGACGCGTTTGCACCGGTCTCGATCTCAAAGAACGGAACACCTGTTGGAAGCCTCACCTCGATCGAGGTGGATCAAAACGGCTTCGTAAGGGCGTCTTTTGATATCGGCATCAATCGGGTTCTCTATCAAATTCCACTGGTCGACGTTCCAAACGTGAACGGGTTGGAAACGCTTGATCAGCAAAGCTACCGCGTGACACCCGACAGCGGTTCCTTCTTCTTGTGGGATGCTGGTGACGGGCCAACCGGCGACATCGTCGGTTTCGCGAGAGAGGAATCTGCCACTGATGTTGCTGGCGAACTGACGGAGCTGATCCAGACCCAACGGGCATATTCCTCAAATGCGAAAGTAATCCAGACCGTCGACGAGATGCTTCAGGAAACGACGAATATCAAACGGTAAGCGAGATTAGACGATGAGCATATCGGGCGCACTGAACAATGCACTGACCGGCCTGACCGCCAGCTCGAGGCTGGCGGAGGTCGTCTCTTCCAATATCTCAAATGCGCTCACCGACGGATATGCCCGACGCGTCATCGAACTTTCATCAAAAGAATTGGGTGGCGTCAGCGTCGATGGCATAGATCGGATGATCGATCGTGGCTTGATCGCCGACAGACGTCTTGCAGACGCGCAGTATTCGGGCCAGTCGCTGACTGCGGATATGCTCTCGCGTCTTGAAAGCGGCCTTGGCGCAGCAGATGACCCGAGTAACATCGGTTCGCGCATTGCAGCCGTTGAGGCTGCATTAATCAGGGCAAGCGGGGACCCGTCTTCTGAGTTGAGACTGACCCAAGTCGCCGACGCCTTTGGCGCCATGATCGCCACCTTCGATCAAAACAACGACGACATTCAAAACCTTCGCGAAGAAGCTGACCGCACAATTGACAGACAGATCGCGACACTCAACGACAGGCTGGTACAGATTGCCGCACTGAACGCGGACGTTTTGCGCCTCTCGGCGTCTGGAACGGATATTTCTGGACTGCTCGATGCGCGACAAAGGTTGATCGATACCGTTGCCGAGCTGGTTCCGATCCGCGTCACCGAAAGCGACAATCAAACGGTGCGTTTGATGACAACAAGTGGCCTGACCTTGTTAGATGGTCGGCCGGCAAGTTTTTCGTTCAAGATGACGCCAACAATCACAGCCGATATGTCGCTCTCTTCGGGCGCACTTTCTGGCGTTTTGTGGGACGGCCAGCCTTTGGACAATGATGACGGTATAGGCAGGCTCGACGGTGGATCGATCGGTGCTGCTTTCGCGATGCGCGATGAAATACTTGTCAATGTTCAAGCTAGCCTCGACACGCTCGCAGTCGATATGGTTGCCAGATTCCAGGATCCAGCCAATGATCCGACACTGACAGCCGGCGATCCTGGCCTCGTCACCGTTCAAGGGAACTCACTGAACCCGCTTGATGTTGCAGGGCTAGCGGGTCGGCTGACACTCAACCCGCTATTTGATCCATCAGTCGGTGGTGGTTTTGCGCGCATTCGGGATGGGCTGAACGGCCCGGTGCTCGCACCCAACAGCGACGCGACCCAGATCAATCGATGGATTGTTGCGTTCTCTGAGCTCAGGGAAGATTTGCCTCTGTCAGGCAAACAGTCACTCTCTGCGCGGGCGGCAGATTTCACATCTCGCCTCGGCGCAACGCGCCTCTCGGCTGAAACAGATGCAAGTTTTTCGCAGGCACGTCTGAGTACTTTGACGCAGGCCGAACTTGCGCAGGGCGTCGATACTGATCAGGAGCTGCAAACACTTCTGAAGGTGGAACAATCCTATGGTGCCAACGCGAAGGTTATCGAGACAGTCGACTTCCTAATCAGACGTCTGCTGGAGATTTAGGATGACAATCGGCTACGGTGACGCTGCGCAGTATCTATCGAACTCACAGCAAACGACGCGCATCAAGACAAACCTCAACGAATTGGCTGCCGCACTATCACGCGGCACGGTGGACGACATTACGCGCCATTTGGGCGGTGATACCCGTGCGTTTTCTGGGATCGGCCACGAGATTTCTCAGATTGACGCCTATCTTCAAACAGCAAGTGAAATAGAACTGCGCTTTGCGGCGACACAAACGGCTCTCGAAAGGATCGACGGTCTGAGGGAAGATACCACCGCGCAACTGCTGAAGGTCAGTGATCTCAGCAGCACTCTGGAGGTGGAGCTTGCCGCAAGCAGCAGTGTCGAGGCGTTCACCGAAATGCTGTCGATCCTGAATACCAGACTAATAGACCGAAGCCTTTTTTCGGGCTCGTCGACAGAGGCCTTGCCCTTCCCTGATATCGACGGAATCGTTGCGGATTTAACCGCTCGCATTTCAACTGTCACAACAGCGGATGAAATAAGACAGCAGATTGACGACTGGTTTGCCGATACCACCGGTGGATTTCGTGCAACACACTACGCCGGAAGCCAGGGTATCGAAACGCCGCTGCGTGTGGCAAGTGATATGTCTTTGTCTGCTGCACCCAAGGCCGATCACCCTGCAGTCCTTTCTCTTTTGAAATCGGCAGCAGTTGCCGCGGCCGCCGAACTACATCCTTCAATTGATCTGTTTGTCCGAAAGGGCCTGCTGGAAGAAGGTGGTGTCATGATGACCGCCTCAGGCGATGCGTTCGCAAACCTTCGTGCGAAGCTCGGCCTATCTGAGGAGCGTGTCGCTGGAGCCATTACACAAATGGAAGCTAAAAAAACTGCATTGGCGATACAGAAAAACACGCTCCATCAGGTAGATCCATTCCGTGCTGCAACAGAACTTCAGGCTGTCGAGTTACAACTACAGACGCATTTTGCGTCGATGGCACGGCTGTCGAGTCTCACACTATTAAGGTATCTGTGATGGGTCGTTTTCTGCTGCAATGCGTAGTTCTGCTACTTCTTGCGACGCAATCGGTCGCCAACCCCATCAGAATCAAGGACCTCGTCGAATTTGATGGTGTCAGATCCAACGATCTCGTTGGATATGGACTGGTTGTTGGGCTGAATGGGTCAGGTGATGGCCTCAGGAACAGTCCTTTCACAGAGGACATTCTCGCAAATGTTCTCGAACGTCTTGGAGTAAACGTAACAGGCGAGCAGTTTCGCCCACGCAATGTTGCAGCGGTTATTGTGACCGGAACGCTACCGCCATTCGCACGCGCTGGCAGCACAATTGATGTCACGGTTTCTGCGATAGGCGATGCAAGTAGCCTTTTGGGCGGCACCCTCATCATGACACCACTAAATGCTGCAGACGGCGAAATCTATGCCGTTGCGCAAGGTTCTATCCTGGCTGGGGGTGTTTCAGCAGAGGGTGATGCCGCGCGCATTGTTCAAGGTGTGCCGACAGCGGGTGTCGTTCCTTCTGGCGCCAAAGTTGAACGCGAAGTTGCGTTCGAATTTAATACACTACATACGGTGCGTTTGGCGCTTCGTGTGCCAGATTTCACGACGGCCAGTCGCATTGAGCGGGCAATTAACAACGATTTTGACCGCATCGTGGCCAGAATGCGCGATGCCGGAACGGTCGAGATCAATATTCTGGCAACCCATTTACCTTCGCCGGCGCACGCGCTCGTTAGAATTGAAAACATTCTCGTCGAACCTGAACGGCGTGCGCGGGTTGTTGTTGATCAACGTTCAGGCACGATCGTTCTGGGTGAAGACGTCAGGATCAGTCGCGTGGCTGTCAGCCAAGGCAATCTAACGCTCCGTATTGAGGAGACTCCCTCGGTTATTCAGCCGAACCCATTTGCGCCAGGGCAAACAGTTGTCATTCCGCGCACGGATGCCGACATCATTGAGGGCAATGAAGTTGGCCTCGTCGAGCTCTCAGCAGGCGTGTCATTGAGTGAAGTCGTGGCGGGTTTGAATGCGCTTGGTGTGTCGCCAAGAGACCTAATCGATATTCTCAAAACAATTAAGGCGAGCGGAGCTCTACACGCAGAGTTTATCGTGCAATGAAACTTGTCCCGGTTTTGTACAATAGCGCCAGATCTTGAGTGCCTTTCGTGCGGAGTGGCTCGATGGGCTTAATCTATCAAAGATTGAAGCCAATTTCCCGGATGGGACAATTATTTCGAAACTAGTTCTATACCTAGCAAGGGAAGAAACATTTTCGTTGGCCAACGCGGAATACGATAAATCGGCAGATATTGCTGAGCGCCATATCCACGCATCACAAGCTTAATCAAACCAGCTTTGTCCAAATGGTATCACCGTTTTGACGAAGAGGTTGAATGAGACGATTTGTTGCTCAAGTATTTTGAGAGAATGAATCACACCACTTTAAAGCAGTCTGACTACCGATAACTCATGACGAGGCTGCCAGCGATGAGGGCCCAACCATCGGCGACAACAAAAAAGGCCAGCTTGAACGGAAGCGAAACGATAGCTGGCGGGACCATCATCATACCCATCGACATCAACACTGCTGCGACGACCAGATCAATAATCAGAAATGGCAGGAAGATAATAAAACCGACCTGAAAGGCGCGTTCCATCTCGCTTAGAAGAAACGTCGGTATGATGATCGACAGGGGTGCGTCCTCAACCTCTGTACCAGCGTCAATGTCAGGCCGCAAATCGGCAAGCGCGAGGAATGTGTCCACTGAAATACGATCCTGCATAAACCTGCGGAAGGGGCCGATTGCTTGCAGGAAAGCCTCATCCAATTCTATCCCACCCTCGATCAGAGGAACTGCACCCGCGTTCCAGGCCGCGGCGAAGACGGGTTCCATGACGAAGTAGGTCAAAAACAGTGCCAGACTGATGATCAGCATATTTGGCGGCGACTGCTGAAGCCCAAGGGCCTGGCGCAAAATTGCAAAGACGGTGACCATGAAGGGGAAGCAGGTGACCATAATCGCGATGCCGGGCACCAAGCTCAACACCGTGACGATCACCAGCAACTGTAGCGCTCTCACTGATAAGCTGTCACCGCCGTTCAGAGACAGGTTGATCTCTTGTGAAAACGCGGGACATGCCGTCAGAGCGAAAACGACTGACAAGGTAAGAATTGACCTTTTCATTTAGTCGGACTTGGATGTGTCTTGGGCGACTTCCGTCAACCTGACAGCCAGTTGGCCCGGCTCCCCGCCCTCAGCCTCCTGAAGCTCGCCACGTGCAATCAGGCGATCACCAACATATAGTTCGACTGGATCTTCAATCCTTCGATCCAAAGGCAAAACCGCATTTTCCTGCAAAGACAATAAGTCACGGACAAGTGGGCGCGCCCTGCCGACATTGACTGATATCTCAATCGGCAATGCCGAAAGGGAAAGGTCCGGAAGATGCAAAGGGTCATCAGCCATGGTGGATATCGCCTTGTGAAGAGTGGAAACAGTTCGCAAGCAAATCGGCAATCTGCTCGCTCACCGCTTCAAGATCAAAGTAACGCTCAGTGTTTTTGGTCGATACGGCTGCTGCATATCTTCCGAACGCGTGATCAGCGGTGACCTCCACCTTTGCATCCATCGCATGCAATATATGCGATACTGAATCGACCTGGTCAGGGTGCAGGGTGATAGAAAGATTACGTGGAAGAAGCTCGGACGCAGCGGTGCTGAGGATCTCTGCAATATGTAAGGGCAGCGCCTGATCAATCAGTTCTGGCAAAATACGACTGCAAACGTCAGCGAAGAGCGGCTTGAGTGCATGCTGCAAGTCAGCTTGCGCTTCTGCAAAGGTAAACTCCAGATCCTTGAGTGTCTGCACGGTTTCGTCTGTCAGTCTGCCTTGCACACTCTCAAATTCGCGCGTTGCTGCAGCATGCCCATCAGCCAGACCCTGCTCATACGTACGAACGGGCTCATTCGGCAGGGGTCCTTCGTCAAAGGATTCCAACAGCATCATGAGGCCTTCTTCTGTTGATCGCCGGACGAAATCCAATCTTCTAGGACCTGCAGTGTTTCAGTTTGCCGATCAGCAATCATCTGACGCAAGCGGGATGAGGCGTCCTGTTCGATCGCGTCGCCTGCGCCCAGCCCTGATGACATGAAACTATCCAAAGCTGAGCTGTCGATGGCCATTTCGACAGGTTGCTGCAGATCGCTAGAACCTGAGAGTTCGGGCTCTTCTAACGTGACGGCAGTGCGCGCATTGGCAAGGATTGGCCTGATCACGAATAGTCCCAAAACAATCGCGACAAGTGCAAAGGCAATCACTTGTATCAAGTCCATGATGTCGAGGCCCTGTAGAGCGACAGCTGAAGTTGCTTCAGTCCCGAGGTTCGGCGACGGCTCAAACCGCATGGAGCGCAGGGTCAAGGTATCGCCTCTCGCCTCGTCTAAACCAACAGCGGAGGCGACGAGTTCCCGCAATGCTTGCAACTCTTCAGGCTCTCTAGGTGTGCTCACCGTTGTGCCGTCTGATTGTGCTGTCTCAACATCGTTGACCAGAACAGCGACGGTGAGACGCCTGATTTCACCGGGCCCCTTGATCAGCTGGCGCTCAGTCTCCGAAATGTCGTAGTTGGTCAGGGTCCTGCTTTCGCTGGTTTCATTGTTTGCCGTGGCGTTTTCGCCGTTCGCATCACCGTCGGGTAGATTGGATGCCACTGTGACGGGTCCGCCGCGCGTGTCGCTCGAATTCCCGGAGCTCTCTGTCGTCTCCGTGCTGATCGCAATACGGCTCTCGGGATCGACGCGTCGTTCGTTGATTTGTTCCATCGAGGTCGTTGCGTCGATTGTCACCTCGACAATGGCATTGCCAGGCCCCACGCGCGCTGACAGCAAGCGTTCAGCCCGATGGCGAAGGGCTTGTGAGCGTTGTTCTGTCGACTGTGCGTGGTTTTCCTGGTCGCCGCCCGACAATAGTCGGCCGCTGTCATCTATGACGGCAACGTCGGAGGATTGAAGTCGTGGTACGGCTGCCGAAACCAAGAATTGCAAAGCGCGTACATGTTCTTCCGACATGCCACCATTTGCCGTGACCGTGACGGCGGCAGTCTGTGTCTGTTCCCTTTCGAAGGGGCGTCGCGATGGGGTCGATATGTGGACGCGGGCAGTCTGAATGTGAGGACTCGCAACGATTGTCCGCGCAAGTTCGCCCTCTTTCGCCCGCCAGTATGCGGCATCAAACATTTGCGACGTTGTGCTGAAACCGGATAACTGGTCCAGCAACTCGTATCCGCGATTGCCATTCATGGGGAGGCCTTGCCCAGCAAGGTTCATACGCAGTTGGTCGCGCTCTGATGTCGGCACGTAGACGGCGTTCCCGCGCACTTCAAAGTTCACGCCACCCTGTTCAAGCGCGCTGATCACGTCACCGGCTGCCTGACCTTCAAGTCCGCCAAATAGCAGAGACATTTCTGGTTGCGCCGCATTACGCGCCAGAAAACTGACCGCTGCAAAGACCGCAAGGCCTGCCACAACCAATGCAATTCGGCGCCCGATACCGAGTTGGTTCCATATATCAAGAAGGTTTTTCAAACCGAATCTCCGCATGGCTTTCTGCCACTGCGGTATTGATTGCACGGCCAGTCTTAACAATCCGTTAGAGCTTTCCGGGTTATCCGGATCATGATCGAAATCATGAGGTGACCGTGACTGACTCATCAAACATCGCTGATGTTCCTCCCGCAAAAGCCGGGAAGAAACCGCTTTTGATAGGCGTGCTGCTGGGGTGTGTTGGGCTTGTCGGCGGATATTTTGCTGTATCCATTTTGGCTGGCCCGGAAATCTCCGCCGCAGACGAGGCCGCATTTGAAGCGGTGCCTTCACGTGATGCGCCGTTGCCTGTTTTTGTTGCGCTTGAACCGCTGATAATTTCTCTGTCGACTGACCAAGGCCGGAGCCATTTGAGATTTTCAGCTCAGATCGAGGTTGCACCTGGTCTTTCCGGAGAAGTCGAGGCGCTGAAGCCGCGGATCATCGACATTTTGAACGGTTATCTCCGAGCGGTTGAAATTGAGATGCTGAACGACCCGTCGGCCCTGCAACGTATGCGCTCGCAAATGCTACGTCGGGTGCAGGTTGTTGCTGGGGAGGGACGGATCAAGGACCTTCTGATCATGGAATTTGTACTCAGCTAGAAAGGCTACCAAATGACGATGATTGCCGACTTTCTGCTCGCCTGCGGCGCCATTGGGGCAGCTCTCTACTGCTTTGTGCTGTCGCGGCGTCTGCGCCGGTTCACCGACCTCGAAAAGGGTGTCGGCGGTGCTGTTGCTGTCATGTCAATTCAGGTTGATGATCTTTCACGCACGCTCAATGTAGCGAAAGATGAGGCGAGGCAGTCTGCCTCGCGTCTGGCAGATTTGAATGACCGCGCGGAACACGCGCAAGCAAATTTGGAACTCTTGTTGGCATCGCTTCACGACCTGCCGCAGGAGTTGGGCCCAACAGGGGCAAAGAGTGCCTATTTTGTACGCCGACCAGCTGAACTGGAGAAAGCATGACGACTCGCAAAACTGCTTCTCCGCGAAAATTTGCGGGTGTGCTGCGGACAATTATTTTGATGCTTATCGTATCTGCGGCCGCCAGGTTTGCTGTCCAAACAGGGCCCGCGATCGCAGCCATTTCTGAGACGTCGAAAGATGACGCAACAGAGGGGGCGCCGTTGCAGGATGGCCTCTTGTCGGCGCTCCAAGATCGCGAGAGAGCTCTTTCCCAAAGAGAGACTGCATTGGGGCAGCGGCTTGCTGCCATTGAAGAAGCTGAAGCTGCGCTTCAAGAAAAACTGGCAGAGCTTTCAGCGGCTGAAGAGGCACTTTTGTCGACAATCGCCATGGCAGAAACCGCTGCGTCGACTGACATCGCTCAGTTGACCACTGTCTACGAAAATATGAAACCGAAAGAAGCAGCTGCGCTCTTTTCAGAAATGTCACCGGATTTTGCAGCGGGTTTTCTGGCATTGATGCGCCCTGATACGGCGGCGGCGATCATGACTGAGCTTGACCCTATCGATGCCTATGCATTCAGTGTCGTTTTGGCAGGCCGCAATGCAGATGAGGCGTCTCGGTAGCATCGACCAAACATTAATCCTTCCCCTTTATCAGTGATTCCAGCTGTATCTGAAGTTGATGGGGGTGAGATGGTTGGCCTTGTTGGCATTGTCGTGGTCTTTGCGACAGTTTTTGGCGGTTACCTCCTTGCAGGCGGCAAGATGGGGATCATCCTCAAGGCGCTCCCTTTCGAGATGATCATGATTTGTGGTGCTGCCATCGGCGCGTTTGCGATCAGCAATGACAGCGCTGCGATCAAACATACTCTCAAGGACATGGGAAAGGTCTTCAAAGGACCCAAGTGGAAGGCACAGGACTACCGCGATCTCCTTTGCCTGCTCTTTGAACTCATCAGAGTCGCACGCACAAACCCCGTCGCTCTTGAAAGCCATATTGAAGCACCTGACACATCCTCGATTTTCGGGAAGTATCCGAAAATTCTTGATGACAAAGAAGCCATTGCGCTGATCAGCGATACCCTGCGATCCGCATCAATGAATTACGATGACCCGCATCAAGTCGAAGAAATCCTTGAGAAAAGGATTGAAGCGACGCTTCATCACAAGATGCATTCGACCCATGCGCTTCAGACGGTCGCTGATGGGTTGCCAGCGCTGGGGATTGTCGCGGCTGTCCTCGGCGTGATCAAAACGATGGCCTCGATTGATCAGCCGCCAGAGGTGCTCGGCAAGCTGATTGGTGGTGCACTCGTCGGAACTTTTCTGGGCGTATTCCTTGCCTATGGGTTTGTGGGCCCGTTCTCTGCCAAGGTCAAATCCGTCATCGAAGAAGATGCGCATTTTCACCAATTGATCCGAGAGGTTTTGGTCGCAAACCTACATGCGCATGCGCCCAATATCTGTGTCGAGGTCGGGCGACAAAATCTGCCAGAACATCATCGACCAAGTTTTTCGGAAATGGAGGAGGCGTTGAAGGCTACCAAACAGGAGGCAGCGTGATGCGCCCCCATTTCGTTCTATTCTTTCTTTGCTTTCCGCTGTTTGCCAAAGCGCAGCCGCTTTTCGTCCAGACAGGAGAGCATGAAAACTTTACGCGTGTCGTGATCGCTTTGCCTGAGGGTGCCGATTGGAGAATGGGCCGGACCGCGGCGGGTTACAGAATCGACTTGATGAGGCAGGCCGAGTTTGATCTGGGTCGCTTCTTTGCGCTTATTCCGAAACGCCGGATCGGGGACGTTAGCCAAATTCCTGCGAGGGGAGTTTTGGACCTGGCAATTGTTTGCGACTGCCATGCGGTCGCGTCTGAGTACCTGGACCGTTACCTGATCATTGATGTCCGGGATGGGCCACCGGGTCAAAACGCCTTGTTTGAAGATCCGCTTGCCATCACGCCGCAAGAGGATGAAGAGCAGCGCGGTCGGGCGTTCCGGGTGAACCTGCCAGCACTGCGCTCGTTTTATCAACCGTTCGAAGCTGTGGGGGACGCAGCGCGTCTGCCGACTGAACCTGATGTGCGGCCCGCGTCAGTGCGTTTCAATCCGGCTTCATCCGGCGAGATTGAAGATGGCACTTCATTGCAAGAAACCTTAACGCGATCACTTGCCCGGGCCTTATCCGACGGCACTGTCAGTTCAAGCCTGCCGAAGACATCAAACATATCTCCAAAGTACGATCCAATATCGGAAACCTATCCAGGAATTTCGGTAACCTCCACGCAACTTACCGGATTAGAGCCGTCGCCGGACATGGCCCAGATAGCTGACTGTCCTGACGGTGATCTCCTTGCGGTCGAAACCTGGGGCAACAGTGCGCCATTTCACCAACAGTACCGCGCGACTGCCGGGGCCGTCTTCGGCGATGAACCGGATAAGTCAGAGGACACACTTCCTCTGATACGTCTATATCTGCACTTTGGTTTCGTTGCCGAAGCAAGACAGCTCTTGAACACGGGCGACATGAGTTCAAGAGCTCATCAAATCGCGCGCGGCATCGCCAATGTTCTGGAGCCTGTCGATGACAGCTCAGTCTTCCGCGAAATGGGTGAGTGCTCATCGCCCGCAGCGATGTGGTCGATGCTAGAGACTCCTCCAGTGCGAGTGCCTGACGATACATTGCGCGCAACCATTCTCGCATCATTCAAAGCGCTCCCTTTACATTTACAATCCCGTGTCGGGCCCGGACTTGCTAGCGCCTTTATGGCTGTTGGTGATGGTGATGCAGCACAACAAATCCTGACGCGCACCTCAGCCGACATCGCTGTGCAGCCGGCGCTCGCAATCGCGAAAAGTGATCTGATTGCGCGCGAGAGCGGACCTTTGTTAGCCCGCGACCAACTTGCTACAGCGATCTTGCAGGGTGGGCCGGTGACGCCAGAACTGCTGATCAGGTTTTTCGATTTGAGTGCCGAGACACAGTCAGCCGTTCCCGCTGAAACGATCGCGATTGCCGACAGTCTGCGTTTTGAACTTGGTGGGGATTTTCTGGGTCAACGACTTGGTGATGCCCAGTTCAACTACGCCTTGCGCCTGTCTGACTTTGCTTTGGCCGGCGCCGTGCTTTCAGATCCGCGCGTTGCGCGCTCTCCCGATCAGATCGAAGCTTTCAAAGAGGCTTTCGCAGAGTCTGCGACAAACCGCATGACGGATGAGGCGTTTGCGCGCTTTGCCTTCGACGATCTGCGACTACCGGAAAATCCAACTGTTCGGGAAAACATCGCCTCTAGGCTGGCTGACTTGGGGTTTGCTGAGCGCGCGTCAGAAATCCTTGGCTTACGCAAGACAGAAGCGGCGTCTGACCTTAGGTCGGCGCAACCTAACGCTGCATCAACCGATGACATTCCGAATCTTAGCCCACCATCGATAGATGTCGAGGTGAGTGATGGGGGAAGCGGTGTGTTTGCATCTCAAACAAATCGTGACATGGCAATTGCCGAAAGCCGAACCCTGATTGAGGCATCCAGCACCACCCGCGCGGAAATACTCCAGAGGCTGCAGGAACTCTCATTACAGGAGAACGAGTAAGACAAAATCAACCATTTCCATCTTAGATCAAGCGGACAGCTTTGAAGCCCGTTTGTTGAGGCAGAATGCCCGTGGACAAGATGCGATCATTTCAGCCGGCGATGCATCCGCCTGTGCGTAAATCACTCTGGCGATTGATCTTTTGATGGTTTTCGGAAAGCAGATTTTCCAGCCAACCATTCTTCTGGCGGTCGCGCTTATGGCTGTCATCGTCATGATGATACTGCCGATGCCGTCCTGGGTCGTCGATCTGGGCCTCGCCCTGTCGTTCTCGCTGGCAATTCTGATGTTTACGGTCACGCTGTTTATAGACCGGCCGCTTGATTTTTCCGCCTTTCCAACCGTTCTGCTTGCGTCTTTGGTTTTGAGACTCTCACTCAACGTCTCTTCAACGAAGCTGATCATCGGCGAAGGTCATACAGGCACCGATGCAGCAGGTGGGGTCATCGAAGGCTTTGCCATGTTTGTGATGGGCGGCAACTTGCTGCTTGGCCTCGTTATTTTCTGTGTGCTCCTGATCGTCAATTTCGTGGTTATCAATAAAGGTGCAACGCGGATGGCCGAAGTCGGCGCGCGCTTTGCGCTAGATGCGATGCCCGGCAAGCAACTTGCCATCGACAGCGATGTCGCCGCAGGTGCAATCGACCACAATCAGGCGAAAGAACGACGCGAGGTGGAGCAGGCGGAAACAACGTTTTTCGGGTCGCTTGATGGTGCATCCAAATTTGTGAAAGGTGACGCAATCGCGGGTCTCTTGATCACGGCGCTGAACCTGATCGTGGGTTTGATTGTCGGCCTGACGGTACATGACATGCCTGCCGGGCGGGCATTTGAAACCTATGCGATCCTGACGGTAGGCGACGGTTTGGTCGCTCAAATACCGGCAGTTGTCATTTCTGTCGCGTCTGCCCTTTTGCTCGCCCGTGGCGGGGCGAAGGGTGCGACGGATGTCGCCATTGGGTCTCAATTGGGCAGGCATCCAGCGGCGCTCGCGACTGTCGGCGTTCTGATGATCGTTCTGGCATTGGTGCCTGGGCTGCCATTCATCCCGTTCTTGCTCGCAGGTGCGGGTCTATCCGTTTTGGCCTTCTTCACCGCACAAAAACCTGCAGCGGAGGAGGCTTCGCAACCAGCTGAAGCCGACAGCGAGGCAAGAGGACCAGCACAAGGTTCACTGGGTGACATGCTGGATCTTGATGATATTCACGTCGAATTTGCGCCTGATTTGATCGACATGGCGCTTGATCCCGGCACAGGCCTTGATGCGCGCATCGTCAATATGCGCAAACATATCGCAACAGACTATGGCGTTGTGATGCCAGAGATACGGCTGACCGATAATGCCGCCCTGCCAATCGGGACATATCTGATCAAGGTCCAGGGCGTCGAACAAGTCAGGGATTGTCTTCGACCCGAGATGGTCCTGGCACTTGAAAGTGAAGACGCCGAGCAGACGTTCGCCGGCGAACCTGTCAAGGAACCAGTCTATGGCGCGCCTGCGCGCTGGATTTTGCCCAGCGATCAGGAGGCTGCGGCCACCTCTGGCCTCACGATCGTCCAACCGGCAGAGGTTTTGGCCACGCACCTCATGGAAGTTGTGAAGCGCAATTTCCCGCGTTTGCTGACGTTCAAAGGGCTCAAGAAGCGCCTTGATGAAATGACAAGGCTGTCTGATGCGTCGCGCGCGGATGCAAACAGGCGCATGCTGGATGAATTGATACCGGACAAGGTGCCATTTGATGTCCTGCTGGCGGTGCTGCGGCTTTTGCTGGAAGAGCGGGTTTCGATACGAAACCTCGAACTGATCATCGAAGCAGTTGCCGAAGGACGGCAACTGCACGCAAGCGTTGACGGTATCACCGAACACGTCAGGCAACGCCTCGGCTTTCAGTTGGTGGCAGAATTGCGGAGAACTGATGGAACGATCCCACTCGTCCAACTTGCCCAAGACTGGGAAGACACATTCGCCACTTACGAAATTCGTAACGATCGCGGCGCCAGCAGCGATGTCGCTTTGCCACCCGATAGCTTTAACGCGCTTGCTGACCAGATCGCTGAGAAATTGGGCCAAGCTGCCGACGCAGGTGCTTATGCAGCGGTTGTCACCTCCACAAAGAGGAGGCGCTTCATCAGAACCGTCATGGCGGCAAAGGGGGTTATGAACCCGGTCTTGTCTTTTGAAGAGATCGGGATGGACGCACGCCCCGCGCTCGTCGGGCTTGTCAGCACATGATCGGGACGTTGTTCGAGTTGCTTGCGCTGAGCGAACAGGTGCTTTGGCAAGGCCTGGCCGTCTTCGTCAGAGTGGCAGCCGTCATGGCTGTTTTGCCCGCATTCGGTGACCAGCCCGTCCCGACGCGTGTCAGACTGGTGCTGGCAGTCATGTTTACTCTTATCGTTGCACCGGCGGTCGCATCGACCTTACCGACGCGACCGGAAGATTTGATCTCTGCCGCAGTGTATCTGGGACCAGAAGTCATTTCCGGTCTTCTCTTCGGTATCTTACTGCGGCTTTTCGTGCTTGCTTTGCAGATTGCTGGCGCAATTGCAGCACAAGCAAGCTCGCTGACCCAAATTTTTGGTGGCACGGCGGTTGTCGATCCCCAACCTGCGATTGGGCATGTTCTGGTCGTTGCTGGCACTGCGCTTGCTGTCATGATGGGACTGCATGTCCAGGTTGCCACCTACCTGATCTACAGTTTCGCGCTGGTTCCCTTCGGGGTGATGCCATTGCCCGGTATCGTGGCAGAGCTCGGTGTAGGGGAGGTCGGGCGCGCCTTTTCATTAGGCTTCAGCCTCGCGGCGCCCTTTTTGATCGCGTCATTGCTCTACAACGTGGTTCTGGGCGCAATTAACCGGGCGATGCCGCTTTTAATGGTTTCGTTTGTCGGGGCACCGGCTTTGACGGCAGGTGGGCTGTTTCTTTTCTTTTTGTCTGCACCGTTGATGTTGGCCGTCTGGATCAATGCATTCCAATCGTTTTTGGAAAGCCCCGGGATGCCCGTTCCATGAGCGAGAATGATGAGGACAGTGACAAGCAATACGAGCCCAGCGCGAAAAAGCTGGAAGACGCGCGAAAGAAAGGTGAGATTGCAAGATCGGCTGATCTGACCACGGCCGCGTCCTATGCCGGGTTTCTGTGCGTTCTGCTGACCGTCGCCAACACGTCACTGGATTCATTTTCTCAGGCACTGGTCCCTTTTCTGGATGATCCGTTCGCATTTGCAGATCTTGTCTTTCACGGAGGAACAAGCACTGCTGGCGGATTTCTCGGTACGGTCGGATCAACTTTAATTGTGTGGTTTGCAGTGCCGGCTGTGTTCGCCTTGGTGAGCGTGGCGGCCCAGCGGGCGTTACAACTAACCCCGGGAAAAATCATGCCAAAGCTTAACAGGATTTCGCCGGTCTCTGGTGTAAAGAACAAGTTCGGCGCGCAAGGTCTGTTCGAATTCCTCAAAAGCAGTGCCAAACTTGTCATATTTTCTGTCTGCCTCGGTCTCCTGCTTTGGTCCCAGATTGATGATATCGTGATGAGCGCCTCTCTCACACCGCGTCAGATCATCGGCCTGCTCAACGATCAACTTGCCCCACTTGTTGCGATTGTCCTCCTGATTGCGCTGTGTTTAGGGGTGTTTGACTACCTTTGGCAGCGTTCTCACCACCTGCGAAAGAACCGGATGAGCCGCAAGGAAATGATGGATGAGCTCAAGCAGTCCGAAGGTGATCCACTGATGAAACAACAGCGACGGCAGAGGGCACAGGACATTGCCACAAACCGGATGTTGCTTGATGTGCCACAGGCCAGCGTTGTTATCGTCAATCCGACACATTTCGCTGTAGCTTTGAAGTGGGATCGTGGTGAAACGGCCCCGACTTGCGTCGCCAAAGGTGTTGACGCAGTTGCCGCGCAAATCAGGCTCCGTGCCGCTGAACACGGCGTGCCGGTTCATTCAGACCCTCCAACGGCCCGCGCGCTTTTCGCGCAAGTCGAGATTGGTGCCGAGATTCAGCCAACGCATTACAAAGCTGTTGCAGCGGCAATCAGGTTTGCTGACCAAATGCGGCAGAAAGCAAGCACCATTTGACCCAGATTGCCACCTTGAAAAGACTGTCCGCGTTGACCAGGCATCAACTTGCAAAAGCGCAAGCTGAGCTTTCGAACGTTGCGCACCGGGACAATGCGTTGAAACAAGCCCTCGATCGGCTTCGTTCCATTGATGTCGCAACGCAGAGTCCCCATGAAACAGCCCTGCCGCATAGGCTCCATCTATGGGAGCGATGGGCAGATCAGCGCCGCGCCGCGATCCAGATCGAACGCGCAAGACTGCGCGCAGAATGGGAGGAGGCGCGCGTCAGGATGCGGCGCGTGATGGCCAAAGACATTGCATTGGCACAGCTGATCAAAGATCAGGAACGGCAAGAGGCGCGGCGCGCGGCAAAGCGCGAAAGTTAGGTATCTTGCCTGACGATATCGATAATTAAGACATCAGTGATCGCATCTCCGCTGACATCTTGTGCTACTCTTAAAAGATCGCGGCGAAGCGCCTGCATGTTCAGCCCCGACGTGAAGTTACCGGAAAAGCCGCCGGTATTGGCGTGGTCGAACATCACTTGCAAGAAACGGTCCCGTAGCTTGGGTTCTGCGGCGAAGATTGCCGGCCTGTTGCCTACTGTCACCTCCAAATTGAGAGACAAAACCACGAGCGCCGCCACAGCGCCGTCTTCCACAACAGGTATCACGAATTGGTTGTTCAGTTTGGCGTACTCGCGCTCTTCGCTGATCGGCGGAAGTTCGGTGGTGCTGTCGGCGTGATCTTCAGGTACGACGCAGCCCTGATCATCCATTTCCGAAGGGGTCACATTCAAGAAATACCCTGCGCCTGCACCGGCACTGCTGCCAAGGATGAAGAGAACGATCGGAAGAATAACAGCCTTCATTCATGCCAACCTTTCCACGGACTAAAATGGCAGGACCGACTCGAGCAACCGGTGTCCGACCCGCGGTTGCTGCATTTCAGAGATTTGTCCTCTGCCGCCGTAAGAAATACGGGCGGACGCGATTTTGTCGTAGGTGACCTCATTCTGGCGGGTGATATCTTCCGGCCGGACGTAACCAGAAACCAGAAGCTCACGCAGTTCGAAGTTGACCCTGACTTCCTGCTGCCCTGCAATCGCCAGAACACCGTTCGGCAAAACATCCATCACAGTGACAGCGACACGTAAGGTCAGTCTTTCGTTGCGGCTAACACTGCCATCGCCAGAGGCGCTGCTCTGGCCCGACAGATCGACGAGCGATGCTGTATTTGCGCCTGCGGGCAGATTTTCATCCAGACGCTGCGGCAAACCAAAGAGTTGCGGCGTGCCAAGCTCCTGGCTTGCGCGTCGTGACCGATCAGATAAATTCGATATCTCAGCTCGGTCGTCTATCTCAATCACGACAGTCAGGATATCGCCTTGCTGCCTTGCCCTGCGATCACCCAAAAGCGATCCGCGTGCACCGGTCCAAAGGGAGGCGCGATTGGCCGACGTCGGCGGAGCGGGGGCAACTGCTGGCAATGGCGCCGCACCAAGCATCGCGCGTCGCTCGCGATCATCGACCGTTGGCGTGAAAGGCGGAGGACCGCCAAAGCTCTGGCTGCATCCAGACAACAGACCGACAGTGAGCGCCAAGGGCCTAGCGATGGACATACGCAACCCCATCATCGCCCATCACTGCCGTCACCGTCGCGCGCGAGTTCAGGTTCATTACACGTATACTTTCACCCGGTCCCGCACGGCCAAGCGCACGCCCTTCAGTCTGGATCACAAGGCCATTTCCCCGATACTGAAGCTGCACAATCTGGTTGCGTTCTATCAGTGCAGGTTGCCCCAGGTCGGCAAGTCTGATCGGGCGACCTGCATAAAGTGAAACCCGCGCCTCCATCCCGACGACCGATGCCGAGTCCGAGGCCGCGCCGGGCACCTCATCGTCGCTTAAGAGAAGATCGGAGGGTGCGATGATCGTTTTCGCCGGAATTGTGCGCGCCGCGAGAATTGTATCCGCAGCAGCCACATCAGCCAAGCTGAGCAAAGCGATGATCAAACGGATCATCGGATCTGGACCATCGCACCGAGCATCTGATCCGCGGCCGTAATCACCTTGGAGTTCAGTTCGTACCCGCGCTGGGCGGCGATGAGATCTGTTACTTGTTTGACCGGATCAACCGAGCTTTCCTCAAGATACCCTTGCCTCAGGACGCCCAACCCCTCTTGGCCTGGCGTGGTGATCGCAGGTGGTCCTGATGCCGTGGTTTCGGCAAACAGATTGCTGCCCAAAGCCTCCAACCCCTTCGGGTTGGTGAAACCGGCCAAGGTAAACTGACCCAAAAGCTGTGGTTCGACTTCGTCAACGAAATAGCCGTAAACCTCGCCGTCCGCGTTGATCGAGATGGAGCGTGTATCGCGTGGGATTGTGATGTCCGGGACCACCGGATAACCCTCCGATGTTACCAGTTGGCCGTCGCCGGTAAGCTTTAGCGCACCGTCTCGTGTATAAGCCGCGACGCCGGACGGAAGGGTCACCTCCAGATATCCGTCACCCTCGATTGCCAGATCAAGATCGCCGCCTGTCGCAGAGAGCGCGCCTTGACTTAGCATCACTGAAACGGCTGCGGGCCGTACACCAAGTCCTAGCTGAATTCCTGTAGGAAGCGTTGACCCGTCTGCGGCGCTGATGGTCCCTGGTCGTGCGACCTGCTGGTAATGCAGATCTGCGAATTCGGCACGCCGGGCGTTGTAGCCGGTGGTGTTCATGTTGGCCAGATTGTTTGAAATCACCTCGACCCGGGTTTGTTGCGCCGACATGCCGGCGGCTGCAATTTCAAGTGCGCGCATGGTAATGCTCCTTTAACGGCTGATTGCGTCAATCACTGTGCGGATGCGTTGATCCTCCTTGTCGAGAAAGCTTTGCCCCAGCTCGTAGGCGCGCTGCACGTTGATCATGCGGCTCATTTCCAGAAGCGGATCAACATTTGCGCCTTCGAGGAAACCTTGTTTCATTCTTCCGTCTGGTTGCGCTGCCACCCCGCCAATGGGGTTGAGGAGTACGTTTCCTTCCCGCTCAACGCGGTCAGGATCAAGTGGACGAAAGAGCCCGATCTGACCCACCGGTGCGCCACCTGCACTGATCGTACCGTCAGCGCTGATCCCGACAGGGCCAAGCCCTTGGGGGATAAAGACTGGCGCTTCACCGGTATCCATGACGGCATGCCCGTTTACCGTCACGAGGTCGCCATTTTCGTTCGTTGTAAAGGCGCCGGACCGTGTCAGGCGGGTTCCTTCTGGTGTTGCAACGAGAAAGAACCCGTCGCCTTCGATCGCGAGGTCAAAAGTACCGCCTGTTTGTGAAAGCGCCCCCTGACCGTTCAGCGACTGTTGTACGCGCGCTGTCGCCATAGACAACGATGGCTGCCACGTGTCCCCAGCATTGATATGTTCGCTAAAAATCAGACTTTGCGCGCGAAAACCTGTGGTCGGGGCATTGGCAATGTTGTTGGCGATCACCTGCATTTGTTGCAAGAGCCCCGACTGACGGGTCAAGGTGGTGTAGCCTGCGTCATCCATCACCAGCCTCCTGCGACGATGGGCATCAAAACATCCCGAAAAAGCGCTACCAACGTCTGTGTCATGAAGCCCATTGACGCCCAGAAAACCAAGACAATTGCGGCAAGTTTGGGCACAAAGGTCAGCGTCATTTCCTGAATTGACGTCAATGCCTGAAAAAGCCCGACGATCAGACCAGATGCCAGAGCGACGCCGAGAATAGGCAGTGAAATCAGGAATGCGACCCACAGGCCTTGTCGCAAGGTGTCGTAGAAAAGTGCTTCACCCATCAGACAGGCATCCGAAGGATTTCCTGATACGCTTCGACCACCCGATCGCGCACTGTGACTGCTGTCTGCACCGCCAATTCGGTTTGTACCAACGCATCGACCAACGCATGAGGATCAGCACCAGATGTCATCGACTGCATCGCCACGGTTTCGCTTCGTTGAAGTGTTGCGGCAAAACTTTCTGCTGCACCTGTCAAAGCATTTGCGGTCCCGTTGCCAGACGGTGCGGCAAGGTTTTTTGTGGCCGCATAGCTTTGTGCGACAATCGAATTTACGTCCATAGGGTTCTCCTTATCTTCGCAATAGATCCATGAGTGACGAGGACATTTGCCTGACCTGATCGAACATCTTGAGATTTGCCTCGTAACTGCGGTGGGCCTCTCGCGCGTCGGCAATCTCGATCAACAAATTGACATTCGAGCCGTCGTAATGCCCTGACGGGTCAGCCAGCGGATGATTGGGGTCGTATATCTGCGTCGGGTTAGTGCGATCCAACTGCACCGGCCCGACTGAAACTTGGCCAGTGCGACGGCCCTCGTTCACGAGGCTTTCGAAAGCAACGATCTTTCGGCGGTACCCGGGTGTGTCAGCATTTGCGATGTTTTCTGAGACGTGCCTCAAGCGACTGGCTTGCGCTTTCATGCCGCTCGTGGCGACGCTCATTGCTTCTGAGAAGTCGGTCATCGCACCTATCCGCGTCCAAGTGCGGTGCGCAGGACTGTCATGCTATGACGATAAACGGTGATCGCACGACTGTGTTCCCTGCTGACGGATACAGATTCCATCAACTCGTCTTCCAGAGAGACCGAGTTCCCGTTTGGCGAAGCCGCGCCGGCCAGCTGTAGCGATCCGTGTGGTCCGGAAGAGGGTGCAAGCCGCATGTGGCCTGCACGGGTCGCCTTCATGCTCAAACTCTGCCCTTGGCCGACGATGTCGGCAAAGCTGGCAAGCCTATGCGCCTGAAAACCCGGTGTATCCGCGTTTGCGATATTGCGCGCGACGACAGCCTGCCGGCTGCCAGCGTGTCGCGCCATATCGCTCGCCACCTGGAACAAAGCCACCTTTTCATACATGAGGGATTCTCCCTTTTTCGATCTCAACGAAGGCTTAAGCCTGATTCCTTAAAAAGAGGTGTCCGCAGCTTTGGGAGCAGCAGAATGCTGAGCAAGGAAATCGAGAAACTGCGCGCTGCGATCAGGCATGTTCCGATCAGACAGACTGTTTCCAGGGTGATTGCCGTTGAAGGGCAGGTTGTCATAGGCGATATGACGTGTTCGCACGCAAAGGTGGGTGATCGCCTGCACATTGCCGCCACCCCGGGTCCTCTCACTGCCGAAGTCATCAAACTCACGGCAGCTGGATTTCATGCGCTGCTTGATGCGCCTCCCACTGGCCTCAGGATCGGGGATCGAATCCTACTTTCCGAGCCGCCGCGGTTTGCACCTGATAACGGGTGGATCGGCCGGGTTATTGATCCGGATGGCAATGCGCTTGACGGGCGGCCGATTTTGCCGGGCTTAATCGCGCGACAACACGATAACCCGCCGCCCCCGGCCTATTTCAGGCGCGGCTTTGGTGTGCGATTTGAAACAGGGATCGCTGTTTTCAATACGATGCTGCCGATTGTGTCAGGTCAGCGGATCGGGCTCTTTGCCGGGGCAGGCGTCGGCAAAACCACGTTGATCGGCGATTTGGTGAAAGGTCTTGATGCCGATGTAATTGTCGTCGGCCTCGTTGGTGAACGCGGGCGGGAACTGCAACACTTCATAAAAGAGGTGCTGGGCGATGACGGCATGCGAAAGACAGTGATCGTCGCCGCGACGTCTGATCGGTCAGCCTTGGTGCGCAAGCGCTGCGCGCTCGCGGCGATGACAGTTGCTGAACATTTTCGGGATCAAGGCAGACAGGTTGCGTTGTTCATCGACTCAATTACGCGCTTTTGTGAAGCGTATCGCGAGGTGGCGATTTCCCAGGGTGAAGAGGCCAAGTTGCGGGGGTTTCCTGCGTCGCTGCCCCCTGCTGTCGCCAATTTGTGTGAGCGTGCGGGACCGGGGGTTGCTGGTGCGGGAGATATCACTGCCGTTTTCTCCGTTCTGACTGCTGGGGCCGACATGGACGAACCTGTCGCTGACCTTTTGCGCGGTATTCTGGACGGGCACACGATCCTCAGCCGAGAGATTGCCGAGGCGGGGCGCTACCCTGCCGTTGATGTCGTCAGATCCGTTTCGCGCGCGCTTCCCACCGCTGCGACAGATCAGGAAAACGTCCTGATTGCCGAGGCAAGGTCGTTGCTGTCTCAAAATGACCAAGCCGCGCTGATGGTCAGATCGGGCCTCTATGAAGCTGGTTCGGACCCGTTGCTTGATCGGGCAGTCGCATGTTTCTCCGCGTTAGAGCATTTCCTGGCAACGGCAGATGGGCGCGACAGGTTGGCGCACTTTTCCAGACTGCGCCAGGCGCTGGTGTAAGGTTTTTGGCTGTCTGCCAATCATTTAGCCCAATGTCCGGTTGCCAGGATTGATCGGGCCAGACTGCAAAAGTGTAAGTGCATTTCGGCCAGATGTTGCACCCAACACATCTGCCGCTTCAGTACGGACAAGAAACAGACGTCTGATTTGGTCCAGACCAGCGGGGGTGAGCAATTCGTCAATATCATCCGTGCCGAAGGCTGAGCGCGCCTTTTCCTGAAAGACCTCGCGTTGGCGATCCAAATCTATCCCGACGATTGCCTTTGGCAGTCCCAGAGCAACTTCAAATACCTCGCGTAGTGGCGGATTGCCCATGATCGCAAACCACCGACCTCCTTCGGTTTTGTTTTGTGCAGCAACTTGTGTCAGCGCCTCCCCGGCGTTGAGTGCAAGGCGCATGTTGTTGTCCTGCTCGCCTACCGCCCTTGCAAACTGCTGACGTTCGAAACGTGAGACGACGTCTTCGGCAAAGGCTGGGTTTTGCAGGCGTGATACACCCGAGCCGAAAAAATCAAATGCCTCACTAAACGCCGCATAGCGTTTGTCCGCCAAGCGGTTGGCAAGGGATTCGGGATCGGATGTCCCTTCCTCGAGAATTGTGCGGATAAAGAACCGGTTGTTCAGGTCATCTTGCAGACCGAATGCGCCCAAAGCCACCGTTAACAATTCTCTGTCATTTACCAATTGCTGAGCGTTTTGGATCGTAGGGATGCGCTCTTTGAAAGTATCGGTAAGGCGGGACACAGAAGCGCTATTTGCAAAGGCGTTCTGTTGTGGGCCCAATGTACGCTCAAGGACTTTCCAACCGCTATATCCTGTGAGAGGCAACAGCGGTTGAAAAGTCATTGTTTTGCTCCGCCGCCAAGCAATCTTGCCTCGCGTTGCAAAAGGTTTCGCAAAGCCTTGAGACCGCGATAGAAGTCGTTTGTGCAAAAGGCGCTGGTCGCTGCGTCAAGGTGGGCGCGGCTGTCTTCGTCCCTCAAAACCTGGCTGAGCTGTTCGATGCCGCTCAGGATTTGTGGTTTTGCCTCGACCTCGCTCGCATCGCCGGAAAGAACGAGTTGCGCGATATAACAGACCCGTGACACTGGTGTCTTTGCTTGATCAGGTCGGATCGCGTCACGCAGCCGCAAGATGTTTGCATTTGGTGTCAGTATCGAGATCCGTCCGCGTCGGTCGCCGTTTTCGATCACGGCACCATTGACCAGAACACGTTCTTTAGGTCCGAGTTTCAGTACAAGTCCAGACACGATCAAGCGGTCCTGCTGTTGAGGCCGCGCATGACGGCTGTATTGACGTCAATCAGCGCGTCAACGTCGGCCTCGCCGCGCATGATCATCTGGCTGTGTCTTTCTGTGAATTCCGCAAGGTAAAAAATCTGAGCGCGCAGTTCAGGTGCGAGCGCGTTTGCAGCGTCCGCTACCTCGGCGGCGATTGTTGCCCACATCCGCCTGTTTTCATAAAGGGCCGAAACGAGCTTTGGGTATTCGCCCCGTTTTGTCGATTGCACAGCCCTGAGCTGCTGCGTGATCCGACCAAAGAGCTGTGCTTCGGTTGCACGGTCGGTACGAATAGTAGCCTGGGTTTGACTATAGGCCTGTTGTGCTAAGGTGATCGCACTCATTTAAAATACCCCTTCGGGAAACATCGAAACTGGCGCTTTATGCAGTGGTTTGTGGTGACGGCGTCACAATCGTGACGCCGCCTATGCGCTTACCGGAACAGCGACAGGATTGTCTGCGGCGCCTGGTTCGCGATTGAAAGTGACTGAACGCCTAGCTGCTGTTGCACCTGCAAAGCCTGCAGGCGCGCTGAGGTTTCTTCCATATCGGCATCGACCAGCGCACCAATGCCGGACTTGAGTGAATCCGTGAGCTTGGAGATGAAATCAGACTGCGTTTCGATACGGCCTTGGCTCGAGCCAAATGCTGCGGCCGCATCGATGGAGCGGTCGATCATTGTCTCGATGTTGGCAAGTGCCGCCTCGACCCCTTCATTGGTGGTGACGTCCAGTTTGTCCAAACCGACCAGGCCGCCTGTGGCTTCACCGCCCGCCGCACCTTCTGCCGTCAGCGCCAGATCGGCACCGTCGTTGTCGATCTGCAACACCCACTCATTTGTGGTACTGTCTTGGACGACCCGTGTAGAGATGTTTTCAATCCCTGCACCATCAATGACGGATTTCAGGCCTCTGGCCACATCCTCTGACGTTTCGTTCTTTCCGGCGATATAGTCATAGGCAACGCCGCCAATATTGACACGATAACCGTCACCTTCTGCGATGTTGGCGGAGGCGTTGAAGGTGATCGTCGACGCCCTTGCGTCAATGGTTTGGCCAGTGAACCCTGCACCGGCGGTTCCCGCACCTGCGCCGTTAACGTTGGCCGTGACCGCCGTGTCAGTGGTTGTGAAATTGACTTCGACATCGTCGAATGCAGATGTCGAAGTGATGGTGATTGTCCCGGTCGCCTCGCTCGCCGTGATGTCTTCGATACCAGCGGCATTCAATGCGGCTGTGATACCGGCGGCTACAGTCGTTGCGCTATTGCCTGTCGCATCGGACGTGTAGGTCACCGTCGTACCGGCAACCTGCAAATTGTAGGTATTGCTACTTGCTGCAGTAGGAGAGGCCAGTGCAATTGTCAGCGTGTTACCAACGTTGGAGAATTCACTGCCGCCGGCACCGGCTGCATTATTCGCACCGTCAGCGGCGGTCACATTGGGGGAAAGGTCGGCACCGGTTCCGTAAACGCCAGCGTCGGCGGTAAGGTCCTGTCGCGCAACCGTGATGTTACTGGCCGCGACTTCACCACTTCCGTTGCGGTCAAGCGATGACAGAATGTTCACATCAGCGGTGCCCTGAAGCAGATTGAGCCCGTTGAACTGCGCTGCACCGACGACCGACGCGATCTGGTCACTTAGCGCATTGATATCATCCTGCAACTTTGTGCGATCGACGTTCTCACCCTGCGCTGCAACGATTTTTTCTTTCATGTCGGTCAGCAGATCGGTCACGGTTTCCGACGCATTACGCGCAACGGCGACGGACGATTCACCAAGTGACAGGCTCTCGGAAATGGCTTTGAAGCCTTTGACGTCAGATTCCATTACCTTGGAAATGGCCCAAACTGCGCTGTTGTCCTTTGCTGAGCCGACTTCTTTGCCGGTCGAGATCATCGCCTGGGTTTTGGAAAGGTCGTTGTTAATTGATTTGAGTGTCTGCAGCGCCACCATCGCGCTGTTATTGGTCAGAATGCTGGACATTATTTTGGTCCCCTTTGGAAGCGCTTTGCGCCCTACGTTTCAGATATCCGCGATTTGCGGGTGAAGCGTCGTTCTGACGTAAATGCCGGTGTGTATATTCACCGACCGGCCGTTCTGGTTGTCGGAGGATAGACCATCGCAAGATCAACAACCGATTAATTGCTGGCAGCGCGATCTGGCAAATTTGACCTAAATCACGCCTTCTTCTCGACCGTTCCGGTTTTCTGGCCGCGCGTTGCCAACCGACCGTTGCCGTCATAGGTCGTCAGCCCCTCATGGACAGAACGCAGAACCTTTAACCGCTGCCTTGCTGCCTGCACGCCGGAAATGGCGGCGGCCAGAAGTGTCTGATTTCGTTGCAGGGCATCTGAAAGTTTCATGGCTTCAGCGCGGCCCATTCGCGACCCCGGCAGTTTCAGCATCAATGTTTCTTTCTGTCTGGCAATATCTGCGAGTTGATCGATCTGGCCGGACCGCAGCAGGAGCCTTTCTTCGTCAAGAAGTCCGTGAAGCTTCTCAATCAGCGACATCATTTACCCCTTGAATCTTAAGCGCCTCAAAGATTGCTTCCGCCAAACCAATCCCACCAGCCTTAGCCAACTCCTTTGCCTGTGCGTCCGCAAGAAAGGACGCGAATTGTTCTTCCCCGATCCCGCCGCCAAATGACGTGGTACCTTCGCCAAAGCCTGTGGATTTCAACATCTCGGCCAGAAACGAAGCTTCTAGCGCGACGGCCGCTTCGCGTAGTTTCGTGTCCTTGTGAACAAAGGTCGGCAGGTCGACGGCGGGCCGTGGAGGCGGCAGTGTAGGGATCAGCGTCATGGGAAACTCCACCTGTTTTGCAGCACAAATGACGCCTTTTCCTAAACATTTCGTAAGTTTTGCACCCCAGAAACAGACAAAGATGATTCTTGTGTATTGGAACCGCTATGCTCACTTCTTTGCCTCTCGAACTGTCGCAGAGACCGACCAGCAATCAGGGACAGGCAGCGACGAACACCGCAGAAGGGTTTCATGCGGGGTTCCACCTTGAACTTGGAAATGAGGTCGAAACACTCGCCCTTCCGGTGGATGCAATTCCAACTGTAGAGGTAGAAGAGGGCGCCTTTCAGAAAACAGAAGCGCCGAGTGAAGTCATCGACGAGCCTGAACTGGAAGTCCCAGCGCTTTCTGTAGCGCGTGAAAAGGCGTCGGATACGGCTTTGGAAAAAGGATTGTCGCGTGCTGTATCTGTCCTCGAAAACCTGCAGACAAATAACGCCACAGTCGACCTACCGCGCAAGGTTCCCGACCAAGCATTGCGGGTTTTGCCTGACGCGCCGCAACTAGCAATCAACGTGCCTTCTGGGCGGCCTGCTGCACCCGAAGGCGGGACAGAGATCACACAGGGAAGTCAACGGGCGGCGCCTGAAAGCCCCGGGCATTCCAAGGAAATGGGCAACGCTGCCCGGGGGCCTTTTCCGCTTGATGAAGACGGCATCGCGCACTCCCGGGCAAATGAAACCGCAATCGCGCGGACGGCGGATCGCGCTCAGCGCGATGCGCCGCCATTAGCCTGGTCACGCGTGGATGAGAAAACCATTCCTGCACGCGACGCTTTGCATCGCGAAGGCTTGCCCCATGAAGACACAAGAGGTCGCCATCCCTCGCCAGAGCCTCTGACGCGTGAACGACCAACATTTGAAAAACCGCAGCCTCAGATGCAGCCAAGTGTAAATGTTTTACAGGGCGGACCGCCCGCTTTTCTACAAGACCTGAAAGACACTAAGGAAATGGCTTCGCGCACCCCTGAGGGTGTGGCCATCGGGACAACCCCTGAAAGTCAACGCGTGTCGGTCAACGGTGCATCAACTGGGGCTCTCCTTCACGGGGCCGCCAACCAAGCAGAAGGCGCGCGATTGGTTGCGGGACAGGTCGCGACCAGCATCATTCAGGCGCCCGGTGGTGCAACCGAAATTGCGTTGAACCCTGAGGAACTTGGTCGGGTCAAATTGTCACTCACCGCGACAGAAGGCGCGGTGACGTTATCGCTCTTGGCAGAGCGCCCGGAAACTGCAGATCTTTTGCGGCGCCACATTGACGTTCTCTCACAGGAATTTCGTGCGTTGGGTTATGCAGACATCACTTTCAGCTTCGGAGAGAATGGCACGGCAAGTGAACAGCCCGGCGACAATGGGGGTCGCGCGGCAGACGAGCCGCATGCCAGCGAAGAAATCATCAGGCACACACAGATGAGGCACAGCAATGGCAGCATTGATGTCAGACTATAAGAGGGCCGGATATGATTGTTGAACCATTGACCTCGGCCACGCCGATTGAGCCATTTTCGCAGACGCCCAATGCGACAGCTGCAACCCAACTGAGTTCTGATTTTGAGGTGTTTTTGCAGATGTTGACGGCCCAGATGCAGTATCAGGATCCGCTCAATCCGATTGACTCGACCGATTACGCAACGCAACTCGCAACGTTTTCAGGTGTCGAACAGGCAGTGCAAACGAATGATTTGCTCAAGTCACTGACAAACCAGCTTGGTGTTGGCGGGCTGACAGACCTCGCCCCTTGGGTTGGCAAAGAGGTGCGGGCGACTGTCCCCGTCAGGTTTGAGGGCGAGCCCGTCACGCTTTATCCGCGCACCGACGGGTTCGCCGATCAGTGGGAGGTAAGCGTCCGCGACGCCAAGGGTGAGGAGGTGCGCCGGCTCACTGTCGACCCCGACACGGACACTGCTGTCTGGGACGGATTGCGATATGGTGGCCTGATGGCAACAGATGGCACCTATACCTTTCAGGCCATCGGCCTCAGCAACGGACAGATCGTCTCTGAAGGTGAGGTTGAAACCTATGCACGCGTGACCGAGGCCCGTATTGATCAGGGCAACCAAATCCTTGTCATCGAAGGCGGGGCGCGCATCCCCTTGTCGGATGTGACAGCGCTGCGTGAAAGCTAAGCAAGCGCGGTCAACACCCAGGCCAGCCCCACAATCACGCCGCCAAGGGCCATCCATGACAGACGGGCAATGCGGCGCTGTGGTTTCGGCGGCGGTGGCGGGTTATTCTGCCTGATCAACGCATCTTCGGCGATCCGTGGCAACTGCGGGCCGAACCGCGCAAGGACCTGAGCCGTTTTGACCAGATCGCGCAACAGTGCTTTCGGTCCGATGCTTTCCTTGATGTAGTTTTCGACGACCGGCTTTGCGACCTGCCAGATGTTCATATGCGGATCAAGCGAGCGCGCGACACCTTCAACCACAACCATCGTCCGCTGCAGCAGGATAAGTTCAGTGCGCGTCTCCATCCCGAACCGCTCTGTCACCTCAAAAAGGTAGCTCAACAACCGGGCCATCGAAATCCGGCTCGCATCCATGCCAAAAATCGGCTCACCAACAGCGCGCAGCGCACGCGCAAACTCGTCCACATCGCGATCCGCCGGAACATAGCCCGCCTCGAAATGGACTTCGGCCACGCGTTGATAGTCCTTGCGGATGAACCCGAACAAAATCTCGGCATAGACGCGGCGGGTGTATTCGTCGATCCGCCCCATGATCCCGAAGTCATAGGCGATGATGTCGCCATTTGCGGAAACCTTGAGGTTCCCCTGATGCATATCGCCGTGAAAATAACCGTCGCGCAGCGCGTGGTTGAGGAAAAGCTCAAGCACACGCGCCGCAAGAACGCGCCTGTCGTGGCCGGCTGCATCAAGGGCATCATTCAACCCGATATTGGTGCCCTCGGCCCAGTCCAGCGTCATCACACGCCGACCAGACAGATGCCAGCGGATCTGCGGCACGGCAAAACCTGTGTCATCTGCCGTATTCGCCGCAAACTCTGCGGCGGCGGCGCTTTCCAAACGCAAGTCCAGCTCGCCCATGACCACGCCTTCAAAGTGCGTGATCACATCCATCGGACGCAAACGGCGCGAGGCAGGAGAGAGGAACTCGATCGCGCGTGCGGCAAAGTAAAAGGCGTCGATATCCTTGCGAAAGGCCTTCTCGATCCCCGGCCGCAGGATCTTGACCGCGACGTCTTCGCCGGACTCGGCCAGCGTCGCCCTGTGCACCTGCGCAAGCGATGCGGCCGCAACAGGCTCAGAAAAAGAGGTAAAAAGCTGGTCGAAGGATTGCCCCAACTCGCGCTGTAGGGTCGCTTTCGCATCGCGCATCGAAAACGGCGGCAGCTTGTCCTGAAGGACCCGCAACTGAACCGCCAGTTCGTCGCCGACCACATCCGGCCGCGTCGAAAGCACCTGACCAAACTTGATATACGCAGGCCCCAATGCCGTCAGTGCGCGCACCGCGGGCGGCGATGTCACATCGCCCTTGTATCCAAGCCACCGGAAGGGCCAAACCAGCGTCCGCACCGTGATGCGCAAGACTGGTCCGGCGTCGAAAGCATCAAGTACAACTTTCATTGCACCCGTTCTTTCAAGCGTCGCACCCGTCCGGATCAACCTGATAATGTTGTGAGGGCCACGCATGATCAGATTTTCCAACCGGAATGCAGCGCGGCAATCCCCATGCTCAGGTTGCGGTACTTGGCATTGCCAAACCCGGCGTCCTTGATCATGCCAAGGAAACTGTCCTGATCGGGAAACTTGCGGATCGACTCAACCAGATACTGATAGCTGTCGCGATCACCTGCGATCATCTGCCCCATCCGGGGGATGACGTTGAACGAATAGGCGTCATAAGCTGCCTGCATCATCGGATTTGGCAGTTGGCTGAACTCAAGCACCATCAGGCGGCCGCCCGGTTTGAGAACACGAAAGGCCTCCTTGAGGGCGTCTTGCGGTCTGGTCACGTTTCTGATGCCAAAGCTGATCGTATAAACATCAAACGTGTTCGCCTCAAATGGCAGCGCCATTGCATCGCCAACCACCCAATCAAGGCTCGCAGACATTTTCTCGGCCTCGGCGCGCTTGCGGCCTTCGACCAGCATTGATTCTGTCAGATCAAGGACGGTCGCATGCCCGTGTCCGGCACGTTTGAGAAAACGGAACGAGATATCACCGGTGCCTCCGGCAACGTCCAGCAACCTTTGACCTGCACGCGGGGCCAGCCAATCCATCATCGCGTCTTTCCAGATGCGGTGAATACCGACCGACATGACGTCGTTCATGATGTCGTATTTGCTCGCCACCGATGAGAACACGCCTTGCACGCGACCGGCCTTTTCGTCTTCGCGAACGGTTTCGAACCCGAAATGGGTGGTCGTATCTTTGGGATCGGTCATGGAAAGCGCCTACTAACTGTCTGCAAGACCTTATAGGCCGCTTGTGGCGAATGACAATCGGAGCAAAAGCACGCACCTTGCGAGGCCATGGGGCAAAACCCGTGCCATTTGCAGCGCGTCGCGTCACTCTCAGCCAGTGTTGAAGCCCATCGCACTGCGCCTTATCTCTGGCCATGCTTGTCACAGCAGTATCTGTCAGTTGTGGAACAACGCGAACCACTGGCTGACAGGCCAGTCATCAAAAGAAAGCGCCCTATGCCAGAGCTACCAGAGGTCGAGACAGTCAAAGAAGGCATCCGCCCGGCCATGTCTGGAAAGATCATCGCCAAGGCTGAAGTGAACCGCCCCGACCTGCGCTGGCCCTTTCCTGAGAATATGGCAGACCGGCTGACCGGCAGCCGCGTGACTGCCCTGCGCCGCCGGTCGAAATACATTCTGGTCGATCTTGATAGTGGTGAAACGTTACTGATCCACCTTGGTATGTCAGGCCGGATGCTCGTCTCCGGCCAAAAGATCGGCGCGTTCCACCACCCCCATCCCGCACCCGCCAAACATGACCATGTGGTGCTGCATATGGATGACGATAGCCGTGTCACCTTCAATGATGCCCGCAGATTTGGTGCCATGGATCTGATGCCGACCGCAGCACAGGAAGACCACTGGCTGATCAGGGATATTGGTCCTGAGCCCTTGGGAAACAGCTTTGACGAAGACTACCTTGCAGCAAAGCTGAAAGGCCGGAACACCCCGATCAAATCTGCCTTGCTTGACCAACGGATTGTTGCAGGGCTCGGCAATATCTATGTTTGCGAGGTGCTCTACCGCGCGGGTATTCACCCCGCACGCAAAGCCGGCAAGATCAGCAGCAAACGTGTTGCCAGTCTGGTACCCCTGATCCGGCAGGTTCTCACCGAAGCCATTGCGGCTGGCGGATCATCTTTGCGCGATTATCGGCAGTCTGACGGAGAACTTGGCTATTTCCAGCATGTTTTCCAAGTTTACGACCGCGAGGGCGCAGCCTGCCTAACCCCTGACTGTGACAGAAAAATCAGGCGAATCGTTCAATCCGGACGCTCAAGTTTCTTCTGTCCGCAATGCCAAAGATAGCTTGATCTGGCTGCGGGCTTTGCTAAGCGTTGTGGCCTGACCAGCGAAAAGAGGGACTTCCGCATGGCCTTTGACAAGATCATCGTCGAGATCAGCGACTATATCGCTACGATTACGCTCAATCGCCCTGATGCGATGAATGCGCTGAATAGCGATTTGCTTTCCGAGCTTTGCACAGCGCTGGAAGAAGCGGACGCAAGCGAAAAGGTGCGCTGCATCATCATCACCGGATCTGAAAAGGCTTTTGCAGCTGGCGCTGACATCACCGAGATGGCCGATAAGTCCTTCGTTGAAATGTACACGCAGCGATTCTTTGAAAACGAAACGGATCGTTTTCATCGTATTCGCAAACCGATTATCGCTGCCGTCGCAGGTTATGCGCTGGGTGGCGGGTGCGAGCTGGCCATGATGTGCGATTTCATCATTGCCGCGGATAACGCCAAGTTTGGCCAGCCCGAAATCAATCTTGGTGTCATTGCAGGCCTTGGCGGCACACAACGCCTCACCCGTTATGTCGGCAAATCAAAAGCGATGGATATGCATCTGACCGGTCGCTTTATGGATGCAGAAGAGGCAGAGCGCAGCGGGCTTGTCAGCCGTGTTGTGCCAGCGAAAAAGCTGATGTCAGAGGCACGGGCTGCAGCCGAAAAGATTACCGAGAAATCGCAGATTGCCGCGATGGCTGCAAAAGACGCTGTTGATCGCGCCTTTGAGACAACCCTTGCCGAGGGGCTCAACTATGAGCGCCGGATGTTCCAGGCGCTCTTCGCGACCGAGGACCAGGCCGAAGGCATGGCGGCCTTCACCGAAAAGCGCGAGGCGCAATTCCGCGACAAGTGATCAGAACCTGCCAGTTTTCGCAACTTGCGAACAGCGGGCGGTAATGCACGCCTTATAGCGCTAACAGATAAGAACACCTTATTTCCGCCGCATTTCGGTGCGCTGGATCAAGGTCCCTTCACTGTAACCATGAGATGTTGGACGCAACAAAGCTCAAGGGCGGCAGGGCCGCTTTTGGGTCCCTTTCACACCTGATTTGCGGTGATCCAATGCGTCTTGTTTCTGTGCTTAAAGCCTGTGCCGTCTCTGCATGTGCGCTTCTCCCGACTGCCAGTTTTTCGTCCAACGGCCCTGCCGCAACCACCCATGCGGCGACCGAGGTCAGTGCTGGATCCATCATTCAGGACACCGGCGTGGCAAACCGCCTTGTTGTCGGTGAACTGCTGAGAACGCTGACGCAAGAAATTCCCGCGGCGGCGTGCCATCTGCACAATCAGATCAATGTCGAAGATGCTACCGACAACATCGTCTATGGCGTCGCGCAGATTGATGAACTTCTCGATGCGTTGATCGCGGGTGATCTGTTCTGGGGCATCACTACCCCTGAGACCCGCCGCAAGACGCTTGCAGAGATTGCCGCGCTGCGCGAGGATTGGGTCCCGGTGCAAGTGGCCGCAACGCGCCTGCTGGATGATCCGACGGATCTTGTGGCCGCATCGCTTGTCTACGGCGCGGCCGATATGCTCGAAGACAGAACCTACAAGCTGCTGACAACACTCGACAGCCAATACTCTGGCGCGGCCGAAATACTGAGGCGCGATGTGATGTTCATTCAGTTGTCAGGCCGAATGGCCGCGATGAACCAGCACCTCGCGCTTGAGGCATGCCTGCTGGCCTCAAATGGTGCTGATCCCGAAGTGATTGAAGACTTTAATCGTACGATATCGAACTATCAGAATAGCCTTCACGCCCTGTCGCACGGGTATGACGCGATGGGCATCCTGCCACCCCAAACACCTGGTATCGCAGACAAGCTGTCCGAAATTGCCGGGGTCTGGACCCAGAACCGAAAATTCCTCGACCGTGTGGCCCTGTCCGAACCTTTGTCTGAGACGGATCGTCATGCGCTCTACTACGGTCTGATTGACGAACGCGTTGTGATCTTGGACCTGCTGTTTCTTTATCAGGATCACGCCAAGGTTCATTAAGGGCGATGCGTTTTGGGCTTGAACCAAGGCAGCGACTCCCATAAAGGCACCGTCAGACATGCGCGTGAGGCCCGCTCTGGCCAGATCATCCGGTAGGAAAACCCGGGGCGAGGGCTGATTGCGCGAATAGAATTCAATATGGCCCTTGGCCTTTAGGAGAATGATCAAATGGCAAACTCACCACAGGCGAAAAAACGCGCCCGTCAGAATGCATCCCGTTTTGCAGTCAACAAAATGCGCCGTTCGCGCATCCGCACCTATCTGCGCGCTGTCGAAGAGGCGATTGCCTCTGGCGATCAGGCAGCTGCAGCAGCAGCTTTGAAGGCCGCACAGCCTGAACTGATGCGCGGTGTCACAAAGGGTGTCATGCACAAGAACACGGCGTCCCGGAAGATGTCTCGCTTGTCCTCCCGTGTGAAGGCTCTGAGCTGATTCTGGACCCGCTTGCGGGTTTTCGAGAGCTTTTCAAGCGCGTCCCTGAGGGGCGCGCTTTTTTTGTCGAGGTGTGTCCACGCCGCGCAGAAATGACACGGTTTTAGGCGGTGCACAGATTCTTTTTCGTCAATCTTTGAGTCAAGTGTGATGTTGTGTTGAAGCAGCCGCAAACGCCTTGCTACCTTGGCTCTGCGATTCACATTGTCCGGGGGGACTTGAGGGAGATCAGCATCAGGCAAGCCGATGTCATCACGGACATGATGACATGCGCCTCCTGTTGTAGAACTCATGCTGTGGTGGCGAATGAGCGCAATTCTGCGCCTTGTTAGCCTCATTGTGTCTGCGCTTTTATCGGGGATCTGCCCCCCGATCAGGTGCTGCTTAGAGAACCCGCGCGCTGCCGAATGGTGTCTGGTCCGCACAACCGTGCGGATAGCACTGATCGTTTGGAGATTGGGTAAAGCTCGCCGCATGAAAGAGGCAATTCATGCGACACGTGGCTTTTTTCCCGGCCATTGGGACGCAGGCACTTTGCGGTGCCGGAAGTGACAGTGCGTTTTGGGGACAAAGACAAAAATGACGAACGACGTTTGGGCTGAGGTTTTAAGCACTCTCAAGGGGGCCCTCGGCAAAAGCAATTATTCAAATTGGATCGAACCACTCGAGTTTGCGCAGCTCGAAGACGGTGTGGCGACATTTCATGTGCCGACCAATTTTATCGGTAACTACGTGTCGCAAAACTTCGGCGACCAAATTCTTTACCAACTGAATAAATCGGGCCATGAGGCACGCCGCTTGTCCTTTCGGGTGCCCTCCAAGGCGCGCAAGACAGCCCAGGTAAAGCCTACTGTCAAAGTGACCAAATCAGACGATGACAAAGGTGCACAACTCGACAGCCGGTTTACTTTCGACACCTTTGTTGTGGGCAAGCCCAACGAACTGGCACATGCCGCAGCACGTCGCGTCGCAGAAGGCGGGCCTGTCTCATTCAACCCGCTTTTCCTCTATGGCGGCGTGGGGCTTGGTAAAACCCACCTCATGCACGCGATTGCACATGAGCTGAAATTGCGCTCACCAGAATTGAACGTGCTGTATCTCTCGGCTGAACAATTCATGTATCGCTTCATCACGGCCTTGCGGGAACGCAAGATGATGGATTTCAAACAGCTTTTCCGGTCTGTCGATGTGCTGATGGTTGATGATGTGCAGTTCATCGCAGGCAAAGACAGCACGCAGGAAGAATTTTTCCACACCTTTAACACCCTCGTGGACGGGCAAAAGCAGATCATCATTTCTGCCGACCGCGCCCCGGGTGAAATCAAGGACCTCGAAGAGCGGATCAAGTCGCGTCTGCAGTGTGGCCTGGTCGTGGATCTGCATCCGACGGATTACGAACTGCGTCTTGGCATTCTTCAGTCCAAAGTCGAAGTTTACGCCGCACAATACCCCGAACTCGTCATCGCCGATGGCGTGCTGGAGTTTCTCGCCCATCGCATCTCGACCAACGTCCGCGTTCTTGAGGGTGCCCTGACCCGTCTCTTTGCTTTTGCGTCACTTGTGGGCCGTGAAATCACGCTGGAACTGACGCAGGATTGCCTGTCTGACGTGCTGAAGGCTTCAGACCGCAAGGTGACTGTCGAAGAAATCCAGCGCAAAGTGTCGGAGCACTATAACATCCGCCTGTCTGACATGATCGGCCCCAAGCGTCTGCGCACCTATGCGCGGCCACGCCAGATCGCCATGTATCTTGCCAAGCAGATGACAAGCCGCTCATTGCCGGAAATCGGACGGCGTTTCGGCGGCCGCGATCACACCACGGTCATGCATGGGGTGAAGCGGATCGAAGAACTGATGGCCAAAGACAGCCAGATCTCTGACGATCTGGAGCTTCTGCGCCGCGCACTTCAGGAATAAGCCACGCTTCTTGGGGCGGCGCTTGACGCCGCCACAGGCATCGTCAACAGTCCAACAAAACGCTTGAGCCGCCCCCGGAAATGGATACATTTCGTGTCCCGGCAAATGGGGTTGCCAAGATACGCGGGAGATTGGGACATGAAATTCAGCATTGAACGCGCTGTACTACTAAAGGCGGTCGCGCAGGCCCAGTCGGTCGTCGAACGGCGCAACACAATTCCTATTCTCGCCAACGTCCTGATCGAAGCCGAAGGTGACAGCGTGCAGTTCCGCGCAACCGACCTCGATATCGAGGTTGTTGATCGCGCCCCTGCAAAGGTGGAGCGTGCGGGTGCCACGACCGTCGCTGCAGTCACCCTGAACGAGATTGTCCGCAAGCTGCCCGACGGCGCGCTTGTGACGCTGACCGAAGATGGCGCATCCGGTCGCCTGACGATCGAGGCAGGCCGCTCGAATTTCTCATTGGCGACACTGCCGAAAGAGGATTTCCCGGTGATGGCCTCATCGGAATATGCGGCGAATTTCTCTGCCGCGGCTCCGGTGCTGCGCCGCCTTTTCGACAAGTCGAAGTTCGCCATCTCGACCGAGGAAACACGTTACTACCTCAATGGTGTCTATATGCACGTCGCTGACGCCGACGGCGGAAAGGTCCTGCGCTGTGTCGCAACCGACGGCCACCGCCTTGCGCGCATTGATGCAGACCTGCCTGATGGTGCGTCAGAGATGGCGGGCGTCATTGTTCCGCGCAAGACAGTCGGCGAATTGCGCAAACTGCTAGATGACGACGACATGCAGATCGCGGTCTCTGTGTCAGAGACAAAGATACGGTTTGCCACGCCCGACATCACGCTGACCTCAAAAGTCATCGACGGCACCTTCCCCGATTACACACGCGTCATTCCAATGGGCAACACGCGCCGGTTGGAGGTTGACGCTGCCGAATTTGCGCGCGCGGTTGATCGTGTGGCGACGGTCTCATCCGAACGCTCGCGGGCGGTCAAGCTGGCCCTCGACGAAGATCGCCTTGTCCTGTCGGTCAACGCCCCCGACAGCGGTGCGGCTGAAGAAGAGCTTGCCGTGGCCTATGGTGACGAACGGCTCGAGATTGGCTTCAACGCGAAATATCTGCTGGAAATCGCCAGTCAGGTTGATCGCGAGAACGCGGTTTTCATGTTCAATTCGTCAGGCGATCCCACGTTGATGCGCGAAGGTAACGACACCTCGGCTGTCTATGTCGTGATGCCGATGCGCGTGTGAGCCTCACAATCCAGGTAAGTTATTTGGGTCAGCGGGGCGTCGGCCACACGGTGCGCCGATGACCGGTCTCGCGATCAGAGAACTCACGCTGTCCCACTTTCGCAGCCACAAGCGCGCGGAAATGGGATTTGATGGCCGCCCTGTCGCGATCTACGGACCGAACGGGGCCGGAAAGACCAACATCCTGGAAGCTGTCTCTCTGCTCTCCCCTGGGCGGGGGCTGCGGCGTGCTGGCGCCGATGACCTCACCCGTAGACCAGAGGCGCTGGGATGGAAGATCTCTGGCGTGTTGCAGTCGCTCCATCAAACGCATGAACTTGAAACCTGGGCCGAAGCGGGGCAATCGCGCCAGTTGCGCATTGACGCCAAGACAGCGCCACAGGTCGCCTTGGGCCGGATCGGGCGGATGCTTTGGCTTGTACCCTCGATGGACCGGCTGTGGATCGAAGGGGCAGAGGGCCGCAGGCGGTTTCTTGACCGCGCCACGCTCAGTTTCGAGCCCGGACACGCCGAGGCTGTTCTCTCTTACGAAAAGGCGATGCGAGAGCGGAACCGTCTGCTCAAAGACATGGTGCGCGATCCCCATTGGTATGCCGCGATCGAGGCGCAGATGGCCGAAGCCGCTACCACCATGATTGCCAACCGCAACCGTGCCGTGGATGCGCTGTCGCAAGCACAGGACAGCGCCGAAACCGCGTTTCCTACCGCGACTTTGGCTATCACCGCCGCAGAACCCATTCCCGATGATCTCGCCAGCAGCCTTGCAGACAACCGGCCACGGGACATGGCCGCGGGCCGGACGTTGATTGGGCCCCACCGTGCCGATCTTGAGGCCGTCTATGCCGAAAAGCAGATGCCCGCCAAAGATTGTTCCACCGGCGAACAGAAGGCGCTTCTGATCAGCCTGATCCTTGCCAATGCGCGCGCCTTGGCGCGTGACTTTGGTGCAGCACCCATCTTGCTTCTGGATGAAGTCGCAGCCCATCTGGATGCAGCGCGACGCGCGGCCCTCTATGACGAAATCTGCGCGTTACGCGCACAAGCTTTCATGACAGGGACGGGCGCGGAGTTGTTTGCCGAATTGGGCAATCGCGCGCAGTATATTGAAGTCACCGAAACCGAAGGGCAGTCGGTGATTAACACAAAGGAGACACCATGACCCCGCAGCGCGTCACACTCATCACTCTCGGCGTCGCAGACATCACGCGCGCCAAGGCATTCTACGCGGCACTCGGATGGACCCCGACCCGAGAGATCGAAGGGCAGGTCGTCTTCTACCAGATGCATGGGTCCGCACTGGGCTTTTTCAGCCGCGAAGCGCTCGCCAAAGAGCAAAATCGTCCGGTCAGCGCGTTGGGCACCGGTGCGATAACACTGGCGCAGAACATGAATAGCCCCGAAGACGTGGATGAAGCCTACAACAAGGCCATCGCCGCAGGTGCCACACCGCTTGCCGCGCCTGCGGAAATGGCTTGGGGTGGATATTCAAGTTACTACGCCGATCCTGACGGCCATGTCTGGGAAACCGCCTACAATCCCTATTGGGAACTCGGCGATGACGGGAGCCTGACGCTTGAAGCGAATTGAGATTGAAAACCGCGATGAACTGTCGCTGACCCGCGCCGAGGATGACGAGATTGCGGGCCTTTTGTCTGCCGCCTTCGGGCAGAACGGCGACGATGATTTCGGCGGGCGGTCCTTCTACAAACAGCGGCACCACTTGCGCGTTCTGGGCCGCAGTGATGGGCGGTTGATTGGTCATATCGCAATCTGTTTTCGCGTCATCAATGTCGCTGGCACGCTCGTCCCTGTCACCGGACTGGCCGAGGTTGCGACCCATCCCGATCACGGCGGCCAAGGCATCGCAGGGCAATTGCTGAAGCACACGATCGCGCTGTTACGTCAGACACAAGCCGCGTTTGTCCTGCTCTTCGGTGACCATCCGGTCTATGCCAGAAACGGGTTTCGCGCTGTGACCAATACCCTGCGCTATACCAAGATCGAGGATAGCCGCACAGAAAGCGTGGTCAGCGCCCCAACACGGTATTTGCAGGTTCTCCCGCTGACCGATCAGGCGTGGGATGATCAGGCTGACGTCGATCTTCTGGGGCACCTGTTCTGACATGACCATCACCACAGCCGAACTCCTGCTCTATGCAGGTGCACTGGCCATCCTTTTCATGACGCCCGGGCCGGTCTGGGTGGCCCTGATCGCCAGGTCGCTGTCCGGCGGTCTGCAGGCGGCCTGGCCGCTGGCGCTGGGCGTGGCGATCGGTGACATCTTCTGGCCTCTGGTCGCCGTGCTGGGGGTCTCGTGGCTCGTTTCGGTGTTCTCGGGCTTCATGCTGGTGCTCAAGTGGGTGGCGGTCGTCGTGTTCATCGTGATGGGGGTCGGGCTGATCCGCCACGCTGGGGGCACGCTTTCGACCAACAGCAGGCTCACGCGGCCCGGCATGTGCGCCGGGTTCGTGGCCGGATTGGCCGTGATCCTCGGCAACCCGAAGGCCGTGCTGTTCTATATGGGTGTCTTGCCGGGCTTCTTTGATCTGACCACGGTCACAGCCGCTGATATGGTCGCCATTTGCACGCTGAGTTTTCTGGTTCCGCTGGTGGGCAACCTGCTTTTGGCAGCGTTCGTCGGACGCGTCAGGGGGCTCTTGAAATCGCCTGAAGCGCTGCGCCGTCTGAACGTCACATCAGGCGCGCTTCTGGTCATTGTCGGGCTTGTCATCGCGGTCAGTTGAGCGAGCTTGAACTGTCAGGCAATGCCCACAAAATCTTGTGTCATTTGCGTGACAAACACCCCCGTTTCCCATATATTTTGCGTAACTTTGCACAAGGTTTAAGACATGGCCGATAACGACCAAAATCCAGCAGAATATGGTGCCGATTCCATTAAGGTTCTCAAGGGCTTAGAGGCAGTCCGCAAGCGCCCTGGAATGTACATCGGCGATACCGACGACGGGTCGGGTCTGCACCACATGGTTTATGAGGTCGTGGACAATGGAATTGACGAGGCATTGGCCGGCCATGCAGACCATGTTTACGTCAAGATCAACACCGACGGGTCCGTCACGGTGGGTGACAACGGACGCGGGATTCCTGTCGGCATCCACGAAGAAGAGGGCGTGTCAGCCGCCGAAGTGATCATGACCCAGCTTCATGCTGGCGGTAAGTTTGACAGCAACTCCTACAAGGTGTCCGGCGGTCTGCACGGCGTGGGTGTCTCGGTGGTCAACGCGCTGTCTGACTGGTTGGAACTGCGCATCTGGCGTGACGGCAAGGAACACTACGCCCGCTTTGAGGGCGGCTTCACCACAGAGCATCTGCGGGTTGAGGGCGATGCCAATGGGCGCAAAGGAACCGAAGTGACCTTCCTTGCCTCCACCGACACCTTCAGCAACCGTGACTACAGCTTTTCGACTTTGGAAAAGCGTCTGCGCGAACTGGCTTTCCTGAACTCGGGCGTGAAAATCATCCTCGAAGACCTGCGCCCCAGTGAGCCTCTCAAGACAGAGATGCTCTACGAAGGCGGGGTCAAGGAATTCGTCAAATATCTCGACCGCTCCAAGACGCCCCTGATGGAGGCACCGATCTATGTCGCCGGTGAACGCGACGATATCGGCGTTGAGGTCGCGATGTGGTGGAATGACAGCTACAACGAAATGGTGCTGCCCTTCACAAACAACATCCCGCAGCGCGACGGCGGCACGCATATGGCGGGCTTTCGGGGTGCGCTGACACGCGCGATCAGCAAATACGCGACCGAAAGCGGCATCAGCAAAAAGGAAAAGGTGTCGCTGACCGGTGATGACGCGCGCGAAGGTCTGACCTGCGTGCTGTCAGTCAAAGTGCCTGATCCGAAGTTCTCAAGCCAGACCAAGGATAAGCTCGTCAGCTCAGAGGTGCGTCCTGCCGTCGAAAGCCTGATGAACGAAAAGCTGAGCGAATGGTTTGAGGAAAACCCTGCCGAGGCCAAGTCGATTATCACCAAAATCGTCGAAGCCGCCGCCGCCCGCGAGGCGGCCCGCAAGGCCCGCGAAATCCGCCGCAAATCCGCGATGGATGTGAATTTCAACGCCTCCAAACTCAAGGACTGTTCCGAAAAGGACCCCTCGAAAACCGAAGTCTTCCTGGTGGAGGGCGACTCTGCAGGCGGATCAGCCCAAACGGGCCGTGACCGCAAGACCCAGGCCATCCTGCCCTTGCGCGGGAAGATCCTGAACGTGGAGCGTGCGCGCTTTGACCGGATGCTGTCCAGTCAGGAAGTGGGCAACCTTGTCATGGCGCTGGGCACCGGTATCGGGCGCGATGAATTCAACATCGACAAGCTGCGCTACCACAAGGTCGTTATCATGACCGACGCTGATGTAGACGGCGCGCACATCCGGACGCTACTCCTGACGTTCTTCTTCCGCCAGATGCCGGAACTGATCGAAGGCGGGTACCTCTATATTGCGCAACCACCGCTCTATAAAGTGTCGCGCGGCAAGTCAGAGGTTTACCTCAAGGATCAGGCCGCCATGGATGAATACCTGATCGAACAAGGCGTCGAAGGCGCCATGCTCCGTCAGGGCAATGGCGAGGAAATCACCGGCAACGATCTGCGCCGTGTCGTCGATGAGGCGCGGCAACTCAAGCGCGTCCTTGGTGCCTTCCCGACGCATTACCCAAGACACATTCTCGAACAGGCCGCGATTGCCGGGGCCTTTGTCCCCGGTGCGGTAGACAACGACCTGCAAGGCGTTGCCGACGAAGTGGCCAAACGGCTCGACCTGATCGCGCTGGAATGGGAACGCGGCTGGACCGGACGCATCACGCAAGACAAAGGCATGCGTCTTGCCCGCATCCTGCGTGGCGTCGAAGAGGTGCGCACGCTTGACGGACCGATGCTCCGCTCTGGCGAGGCACGGCGGACAGGCAGCTTCACCCAGAGCCTTCAGGACGTGTACAACTTGCCGGCGACGCTGGTGCGCAAGGATCGCAGCCAGTTGATCCACGGTCCGCTGGACCTGCTGAACGCCATTCTGGAAGAAGGCGAAAAAGGGCTGTCACTGCAACGCTACAAAGGTCTGGGCGAAATGAACCCCGACCAGTTGTGGGAGACGACACTTGACCCTGACGCGCGCACCCTGCTGCAAGTCAAGATCGAGGATGTCGCGGAGGCAGATGATCTCTTTACCAAGCTGATGGGAGACGTGGTCGAACCGCGTCGTGAGTTCATCCAGCAGAACGCGCTGAACGTCGAAAACCTCGACTTCTAGAACCGGCGGCGCACCAAGGCAAAGACGTATGGCGCGATTGCGATCACCAATGTGATCCTGATGATATGCATGACCGAGACGTAGGCCACGTCTTGGTCAAGCGCCAAGGTCAGAAGCGACATCTCTGTCAGGCCGCCCGGTGAAAAGGCCAGAAACGCCTGCGCGAGCGGGATCCCACTGAGCAGCACAATCCCTTCAGCAAATACAACCGCCACTGCAAGCATGAGCGTGGATGCAATCGCGGAGAGTCCAATGTCGCGACGCACCTCGGCCAGTGTCGCACCGATAAAGCGCGACCCGATAATTGAGCCGATGGTAATCTGGGCTGCGATCACGAATAGGGTTGGTGGCGCAACCGTGACCCATTCGAGCACATGCGCCACACCGCTCAGGATCATGGGGCCGAACACGGGGGCAGCAGGGATTTTCAGCCGCCGTCCCAGAACCGTCCCAAGGACAGCGCAGGCTAGAAGGATCGCATAATCAACCAAGGTAATGTCAGCGAGACCCACCCACGCAGCACCTGACTGACCGCCGGTCGTCACCCCGATGAAAAGCCCGAAAAACAGGGCCACGAAAATGATGATCAACAACACCCGCGACGCATGCGCCAGCGCAATGCGCCTTTCATTGCCGCCTGCCTCTGTGCCAAGGATCAGCATCTCGTTCAGGCCACCTGGCATGGCGGCATAAAACGCAGTGACCGGATCGTAGCCGCCGATCCTGCGGTATACGGCAAATGAAATACCGGCGGCGAGCGCGAGAAAAACAGGCAAAAGCGCCAGTGTGATGGCCCAAGTACCAAGCTGGCCGACCATCTCGGCGGTGACCCCTGAACCAAGCATGACACCAATGATCGGGATCATCACAGGACGCAGCTGGTCTGGCCCCGCGATAGGGGCACGCAACATCGCGGCAACTGTGTTGGCGATCATCGGCCCCAACATCCACGGCAGGGGAAGTCCCGCATAGTAAGCGATCAAACCTCCGGAGATCCCGATCGCCATGGCGACAACCTGATGCCGGATGTGGGGTGGTGCGCTCACGTCAGGCCCTAGATGCCCCCGATGTGGTGGGTGCCGCGCGCCTTGGCGAGCGCCATCTGTTTTTGACGTTCACGAAAGCGGGCCTTGTCGGCGTCGGAGGTTTCGTCAACACACTGATGACAGGAGACACCCTGCTCAAAACCCGGATGATCCCTGTCTTCGGGGCGCAACGGACGGCGGCAGGCATGACACAGGATATGCGGGCCTTCTTTCAGGCCGTGCCCGACGCTGACGCGGGCATCAAAGACAAAGCACTCTCCATCCCATTTGCTTTCTTCTTTTGGGACGTTTTCAAGATACTTCAGGATACCACCCTTGAGGTGATAGACCTCGTCTACGCCTTGCCCCATCAGGTAATTGGTGGATTTTTCACAGCGGATGCCGCCGGTGCAGAACATGGCGATACGCTTGTTGTGAAACCGATCCTTGTTCTCTTCCCACCATTGCGGGAACTCGCGAAAGCTTGTGGTCTCAGGGTCGATCGCCCCCTCGAATGTGCCGATCGCGACCTCGTAGTCATTGCGCGTATCAATCACCGCCACATCAGGCGCCGAGATGAGATCGTTCCAGTCGGCAGGATCAACATAGTGACCCACGCGCGCCACCGGATCGACGTCAGGTTGGCCCATCGTGACAATTTCTTTTTTCAAGCGCACCTTCATGCGATGAAACGGCGGTGTTTCGGCGTGGCTTTCCTTCCACTCCAGATCGGCGCAGCCCGGCAGGCCCTGAATATGCGCAATGACCCGGTCAATGCCCTCGCGTGAGCCAGCGATTGTTCCGTTGATCCCTTCTTTGGCGACCAGCAACGTGCCGGTGATCCCTTCGGATTGGCAAAGCGTCTTGAGCGGCTGTTGAATGGCCTCAAGGTCGTCAAATCGGGTGAAATGATAAAGAGCAGCGATCGTATACATGCCTGCCCCATACGACGGGGCCGGGATTTCTTCAAGCGTGATGAGGGGGGCTTTGCCCCCGCCCCTAGCGGGGCTCCCCCAGGATATTTCGGGGCCGATAATGATCGAGGCCGCGTTTTCGACGGGGCTGTCTGGAAAGTTGGTCGCGCTCATCGCGTGGGGCTGCTAATCCTTACCACATCTGATGGAGGGCCACATAATGACCGAAGCCTTGGTCGTGATTGACGTACAGAATGATTTTTGCCCCGGCGGCGCACTGGCTGTCAGCGGGGGTGACGAGATCGTTGACGGGATCAATATGCTGATGGCCGATTTCGGGGCTGTTATCCTGACCCAAGACTGGCATCCGGCGGGGCATTCGTCATTCGCCAGCACCCACGATGCAGCACCCATGACCATGACCGAGATGCCCTACGGGCCGCAGGTCCTTTGGCCTGATCATTGTATTCAGGGCAGTATGGGTGCCAAGTTTCACACCAATCTCGCCGTTGACCGTGCCGATCTGATCATCCGCAAAGGGTTTAATCCGGCAATCGACAGCTATTCTGCCTTCTTTGAAAACGACAAGACCACGCCGACCGGCTTAGAGGGGTATTTGCGCACACGCGGCATTGACCGGCTGACCCTTGTCGGGCTGGCCACTGATTTTTGTGTGGCCTATTCGGCGGTTGATGCCGCGCGACTGGGATTTGACGTCAAAGTACGTGAGGATCTGTGTCGCGCGATTGATTTCGACGGGTCATTGGAGGGGGCCAAGGACTCCATGCGGGGGGCCGGTGTGACGCTCGCCTAGCGTCCCTGTCTGGCAAACCAGACCGAGGACACGCCTCCGACCATGATCACGACCAGACCGGCGAAGCTGAGCAGATCCGGCCAATCGCCAAAGACGGCCCAGCCGATGGCCATGGCGGCGACCAGCTGGCTGTAGATCAGCGGTGCAATGACGCCTGCTGGTGCACTGCGATTGGCCAGAACCAGCAGCAAGTTTCCGCCAGCCGAGCCCAAAGCTGACATCAGAACCAGCGCGAGGGCCAGCACCGTGAAATCGGGCCTGTCTGCGAAGGCAAAGGGCGAGAGCATGACCGCGCCGATGCTGAGTTGCGACAACAAAAGAAAACGCGGCCTGAATGCGCTGGCGAGCCACCGCGTGGCGACCAGATAGCCGCCGTAAAACGTGCCGGCGAGCAATGAAAATGCCATCCCCACGGTCATGCCGAACCCCGGCTTGACCACCAGAAGCACCCCGGCAAAGCTGCCAAGCAGCAACAGCGTGCGCAACGGTGTGATCCGTTCGCCCAAAAGCGCTGCCGACAAAAAATAGGACACTACCGGACCGACAAAGAAACCGCCAAAGACATTGGCCAGCGGTTCTGTCAGCAGCGCGGTCAGGATCGAGACGATCCCTCCCACGATCAGCCCCGCCCTGAGATAGAGCCGCCAGTCGAGAAAATGCGCAACCTCGCTGCGCCGCAAACCCAGAAAAGGCGCCAACAGCACAGCCGCGACGGCAAAGCGGGTCCATGCCACGAAGGTCTGCGGAAAGCCCGATCCCGTCAGCACTGTCGCAGCTGCGTCACCACCGACAATCAGCGTCATGGCAACGACCACCGTCAGCACCAGTCTGGCAGAATAGGGGGAAGAGGGCTGTGTCATGATTGCTCCGTTGATCGCGCGAGATAGACCACAGCTTTGCCCCGATCGCGATATCTATTCTTGCCCCGGCGCGTCACTGCGCGTTTTTCTTGCCAGTGCGGGCGACACTTGGTCTAAGACCGTTGCCAAACGAGGGAACAGCACATGGTCGATATCGCAACACGCGTCTGGAACCATAAATGGAAGATTGATCCGATTGTCCGGTCACTGATCGACACAGATTTTTACAAGCTTCTGATGTGTCAGTCCGTCTTTCGCAACCGGCCTGACACCAGGGTGACGTTTTCCCTGATCAACCGGACCAAGTCGATCAGACTGGCCGAACTTGTCGATGAAGGCGAGCTGCGCGAACAGCTTGACCACATTCGCAGTCTGCGTCTGACACGCGGCGAAAGCACATGGCTGCGGGGCAACACGTTTTACGGCAAGCGGCAGATGTTCACGCCGGCCTTCATGGAATGGTTCGAGAACCTGTCACTGCCGCCCTACCATCTGGAGAAGAAGGACGGCCAATACGAGCTGACCTTCGAGGGGACATGGCCGGAGGTCATGCTGTGGGAAATTCCCGCGCTGGCCGTGATCATGGAACTGCGCAGTCGTGCGGTTCTGCGGGATATGGGCAAATTCGAACTGCAGGTGCTTTATGCGCGCGCCATGACGAAGCTGTGGGAAAAGGTCGAGGCGCTCAAGCCGGTCGAGGGATTGCGGTTGGCTGACTTCGGGACACGCAGGCGACATAGCTATCTTTGGCAAGACTGGTGCGTCCAGGCCATGATGGAAGGGCTCGGCGAAAGCTTTATCGGGACGTCGAACTGCCGCATTGCGATGCACCGCGATATCGAGGCCATCGGCACCAACGCCCATGAGTTACCGATGGTCTATGCTGCTTTGGCCGAGGGCGATGAGGCGCTGCGGCAGGCGCCATACGATGTTCTGGCCGATTGGCATGAGGAACATGACGGCAACCTGCGCATCATCCTGCCTGACACCTATGGCACAAAGGGTTTTCTGGAAGGCGCGCCTGACTGGCTGGCAGGCTGGACGGGCATCCGCGTTGATAGCGGCGATCCGGCAGTCGGTGCGGAAACGGCGATCAATTGGTGGAAATCACGTGGCGAAGACCCGTCAGAAAAGCTGATCATTTTTTCGGACGGGCTGGATGTGGAAAAGATCAAGGAACTGCACGGCCAGTTTTCCGACCGCGTGCGCGTGTCGTTCGGCTGGGGCACGATGCTGACCAACGACTTCAAGGGCCTGGTGGCAAAAGACGCGCTCGTGCCATTTTCGCTAGTGTGCAAGGCGGTAGCCGCAGATGGACGTCCGACCGTGAAGTTGAGCGACAACCCCAACAAAGCAATGGGCCCCGCTGAAGAGATTGCCCGTTACAAGCGGGTTTTTGACGTGGGCGACCAGACGGCCATGAAAGTCACTGTCTAGGACGCGCCTGTCAGATTGGTGCCAACTTTCGCGCGCGGCAATCAGTGCTGTTTCAAGTCTTTGGCAGACTAAGGCCGGGCCGCGACCTAGGCGTGGGCTGCCAGATTTGTCGTGCGGGCAAAGCGTATCTGCGCGCGGTTTTTTCCGGCTTGTTTGGCCAGCAAGAGCTGTTCGTCAGCGGCCTTGATCATGTGGTCGAGTGAAAGATCTTCTTCGGCCCAGAACGCGCCCATGCTGATCGAGACGTCCACCTGCTTTCCATCAATCTGGAAAGGGGCCTGATTGATGATCCGGCACAACCGGTCTGCGACGCTGCGCACGTCCGTTTCGTCGATGTCTGGCAGATAGATCGAGAATTCGTCGCCGCCCTGGCGGGCAAACTTGGCATCCTCGCGCAGGCTTTCACCGATACGTTTGGCGATCAGACCCAGGACAAGATCGCCGGTGTCATGCCCGAGGGTGTCATTGATATGTTTGAAGTTGTCGATGTCAAAGTAAAGCAAGGCACGCCCGGTCTGATGTGGTCGCGCGGCGTGATGCACGCTGCGATCAAAACCACGGCGGTTCAGCAGGTTCGTCAGCGGGTCTGTTGTCGCCTCGCGCAAAAGGTCGCTACGGCGGTTGAACTGCCGGATTTCACGTCTGAAAACGAACCCCAGTACGACCATTCCCACCAGATTGCACAGCGTGATGACCGGCCCCACGGTCTGAAGAATGGAAATAGCCAGATCCCACGGCAAGAGGAACACAGCCAGAAGGGTCGGAGAGATGGCAATTGCAAGGCTGGCATCAGCGATGAAAGGGTTCTTGATCTTTGGAAATGCCCAGTGGACCCATGCGACCGCAAGTCCAAAGGCCAAAATCAGCCCGACGACGCCCGAGACAACACCCGCCCCCCCGATGACAATCCTGCTGCACAAGGAAATGCCGAGTGCAATTGCACCAGCACGGTAGCTGCAAAATGCCACGGCAGCACCCAGGATCAGACTGCGCGAATCAAAGATGACCCCGTCGCCAAGCGAAATCGGATTTGCCATGCCAAGAACAATGGCCCCGCCGAACATCAACCCAAAGGCGGCATCACGAAACCGACTGTCTGCAAAGCGTTGTAGTAGCAGATTGTAAATGAATGCGATCCCCATCACAGCCAGTGCAGGTGCCAGGAGGATTTGTAAAAATTGCATGTTCTTGCCCCGCTCACGTCGCGTCGACAGAAAAAAGCAAAAAGATTAAAATCCGGTATGACTCTGCCGCGAAAGCGGCTGGCGCAGATCTGGGGCCTATTCCTCGACCTTCCCGCGCAGGGCTTTGATTTCTCCGCGCGCCTTTTTGGCCTTCAGGCGGCGTTTGACCGACCCATAGGTCGGCTTTGTCGGGATGCGGCGCTTTGGCTTTTCGCAGGCTTTCGCAATCAGGTCGGCCAGCCGTTTGCGTGCGATCTCGCGGTTTCTGGCTTGGCTGCGGGTCTCCTGAACAAAGATCACAACAGCACCGTCTTGCGTCCAACGGCTGCCGGCCAGCCGCTTCAACCGCGCCTTGACCGGCTGCGGCAAATGCGGGGAGCGCATGGCCTCGAACCGTAACTCGACTGCTGTGGCCACCTTGTTGACGTTTTGCCCACCGGGACCAGAGGCCCGCACGAAGCTTTCGGTCAGCTCCCAGTCGGCAATCTCGATCTTGTCATTGATGCGCATATGCGGCCTTTGGCGGGTGGATGTCTGTACAGCAGGTGTCTGCACAGGCTGTGTACAGCTGGTGTACAGCCTGTGTACGCCTTGTGCACATGGAAAAAGGGCCACCCCGGCGATGGGATGGCCCTTTCCTGAATTAAGGGAGGTGGTTCGGTTAGGATCCCCACCTTGGGTATTCTTCAGCCAAGGGCTGCCTCAGCTGCGAACCTCCCAAGTTGTCCCGACACACTTCTCCAATACCTCATGATGCACTGGATCACCTCCTTTCAAATGTTTCGCCTAATCGAAAGTTGGCACAGATTTGGTATAATTCAAGAAAAAAGATACCAGCAGTGGCGTTTAGACCGTCCGTGCCATGATCCGGCCCACAATGATGCGAAATGGCACCAGTGCAAGCAGGGCGATACTCAGCTTCACCCCCCAGTCAGCGACAGCCAAAGTGACCCAAAGAGGGACCATCGGACCGATGTTTAGGAACGGGGCCGCGTCCTGCGCCCAGATGACCTCTTCCGCGGCTGATGCGCTCAACCCATTGAAAACAGACGCAAAAGCGATGCTGAAAAAGATGATTGTATCGACGGTCGAGCCGACAAGCGTGCTGCCCAGCGGTGCTTTCCACCACGAGCCGTCACGCAGACGGTCAAAGACGGCAATATCAAGAAGCTGTGCCACCAGAAACGCCGTTGCCGAACCAATCGCGATCCTGAGCGCAACAGCAGGATATTCGTAACCATCACCCTGCAACATGATCTGGCTGCCAATCAGCGAACAGATGATCCCGACCACGAGACCCGAAAAGACAACCCTCCGCGCGGCAGCGGCGCCATAGACACGATTCATGATATCGGTGACAAGAAACGCCAGCGGATAGGTGAACGCGCCCCAGGTCAGCAGACCGTCGAGCAGGAGAAATTGCACAAGAATGTTTGAGGCGACCACAATCGTGGCCATGGCGAGAACGCCGGGAAGGATGCGTGTCATATCAGATATCCGTTTTGACAAGGTTGCGGCACTTGGTCCCCGACCCTGGGGACGGCGCGATCTACCGCCTGGCTAGTTCTGCGTCAACCGATATTCGACAAGCTCTGTGCGTTGGATCGCACTGAAATTGTCGTCAGAGATCAGAGACAGCATGATGTCATCGCCGCTTTGCCAAACGCTGATGCCTTCCAGATTGTCATGCACCAGTGGCCCGGTCTGCAGGACGGTCCTCTCGTCTGACCCGTTGACCTCGAAACTGCGCACCCGGCTGCGAAACCCGATGCCGAGGAAATCGCGCTCAAGCACATAAAGCCTGCCGTCCGGTCCGAAATCCGCCCCGGCGATCAGGAAGCTCCCGTGGCGCGGTATCTCGAATGCGATGCGCCATTCATCGTCCTTGTAGCGATAGACCGGAAACGGCCATTCTGCGCGGCCCGAACGCTCCGGGATCGTATAGAGACTGCCCTCGCGATCAACCGCGAGCGCCTCAAGCGACGAGTTCGGCTGGAAGATCGAAAACCCCGGTGCTGTAATCAACGGGGAAGGCGGGGTAGCAATGCTATCAAAAGTCCGCAAACCGTGGGTCCACTCAAACGACACCGCAAAGGAACCGTTCCCAAGATCGGCCAACCCCTCGCTGTCGTTAAAGGCGTGCATCAGGCCACGCCCGTTCTCATCCGTCAGCCGATAGAAGTTCAGAAGCTGGACATCACTGATCTGGTTGTCTTGACGCGAAACGGTTGCGCGCACGAAATTTCCACGGTCGCTGAGTGCGGTAAAGCTAGCGCCATCATCCGCCATCTCGATCGCGGAAAAACCGCCGAAGCGGTCATCGTCGAAACGCCAGACGAAATCGGAAACAAGGCTGACATCGCTGGCCGCTGGCGAGGCGCTCGCCAGAAGGCCAATCACAAGAAAATGGCGCATTCAGTTGGCGTTCAACACGGCCAGACACTGACCCGGAAGTTGCGCCATCGTGATATCAGGGCGGGGCGTTGGTGGCGGCGCATCAGGATCTGGCGGCGGTGGGTTGAGAATACGATCAACCCAGCCTTCGGCATCGTCGCACCCGTCACCCGGCGGTGGCGGGGCCTGATCGACGCAAGCGGCATCCCCGGCAGGACAGTTCAGGCGCACATGGAAGTGATAGTGATGCCCCCACCATGGTCTGATCTTGCGCAACCAATCGCGATCGCCGGTCGCCGAGTTACACATGGCGACTTTCGCCCCGGGAAACACAAAGATCCGCGCCACGCGCGGGTCCGATGCCGCTGCGCGCAGCAAGGCTTCGTGCTGCGGCGTCCAGCGGTCATTGGTATAGGCACCTGCCGCGCGCCGCATGGAGATCGAGGAGATATTCTCGCGCTCCTGCTCTGTCAGGTTCAAGCGATCAGGCGGCAACATCCAGATATCCACATCAAGACCGGACTGGTGGCTGGCATGACCGGTCAGCATCGGCCCACCGCGCGGCTGGCTCATGTCACCAACATAGATGCCTTCCCAACCGGGAAGAGTTGCAGCAAAGCGCGACAGGTCCTCAACGAAGTCCACCGTCTGCGGTTGTGCCCAGTTGCGGTTGCGCGACAGCCGCATCGCTTGCCAGGTTGGCCCGGTTTCGGCGAGTTGTTCCGCACCGGCCTGACACCCTCTGGCGTAGCCGCCAATTGCCTGCGGCGACTGCGGTGAACCTTCGGGTGCTGCGCCGAAAAGGAACTTGGCAACCCTTGTGTCATTGACGTTCTGGGTCGAGACGCTGACCGTCTCTGTGGAATTGTTCTGACAGGCTGCAAGTGCGCCTGCCAGGATGACTGCTACGATGAAGCGGACCATTCTGCGCGATCTCCGTCTTTATTCACCCAGCGTAGCAGCAAAAGTCCGATGAAGAAAAGGAATACCACCGGCAAAAAGCCCAGTTGATTGCTTCCCGTCATGATTGTGAACACGGTGATCAGCGCAGGCGCGAGAAAGGCGGTGGCTTTGCCTGTCAAAGCGAACAGGCCAAAGGCCTCTGCCGGACGCTCGGGGTGTGTGTGACGCACCATCATGGAGCGTGACGAGGCGTACAGCGCACCACCAGCCCCGCCGATGCAAATACCGCAGGCATAGAAAATCAGATCAGGTGTGCCTGATCCTTCTGCGAACGGCAGGCCGAAGATGGCCTCGCGCGACATGCCGATAATGATCGCTGAGACACCGATCAGGATCCAGACACAGGTGCGGATCACGGGCTTGGGTCCGAAACGTTGATCGCAAAGGCCGCCGATCCAGGTCGCAATCGCAGCGGCAATCGCCGCGATGATCCCGAAGACGCCGATCTGGATGATCCCCCAGTCCAGCACTAAAGCCGCATAAACCCCGCCAAAGGCGTAGAGTGCGTTCAGGGCATCACGATAGAACATCGAACCGGCAAGAAAACTCAGCAGGCTCTTGCGTTGGAAGACGCCGCGCAAGGTGTCCATCAATTCACCCCAGACCGCGCTCAGTCTGGTGGATTTGCTGGGCGCGTTCGGGTCGTCGCGGACATAAAGGAAGAAGGGGATGATAAAGATGATGTACCAGATCGCGATGAACGGCCCGACAAACCGCGTACCTTCGCGCGCTTCCGGATCAAGCCCGAAAAGCGGGGCGTTGCCCAAGAGCGTGACACCCTTGTCGTTTTCCGAAAACAGCAGCAGCATGATAAAGAGCGAAACAACGCCGCCCCAATAGCCCATCGCCGCGCCAGATCCGGAAATACGACCGATCTCTTTCTCGGTCCCCAGCGACGGCAGGATCGCGTTAACGAAGTTGAGAGAACTCTCGGCGGCAAAGAAACCGGTGTAGAAGATAATCAACATCAGGATCAGCGCGCTGCCGTCAGGTGTGAGCCCCCACAGCATGAAGGTTGCAACGACATAGACGACGGAAAAGAACGCAATCCAGGGTATCTTGCGTCCCGAGTTGTCAGCAAACGCGCCCAGAAACGGCGCGGTGACCGCAATCAGCAAGCCAGCAACGGTTTGGCCCAAGGACCAGACCCATTGGGCTTGGGCGTCAGCGGCGATTTCCTCCATGCCGCCTGCCAGAAAGTATTCCGTCGCGACAACGGCAAAGTAGGGGCCGAAAATGAACGTCAGTCCGAGGGTGTAGAAGGGCTGGGACGCCCAGTCGAATGACATCCACCCCCAGATACGTTTCTTGCTGACTGCCATCTGCTCGTTCCCCCGTCGCGCCTTTTTGAGGATAAGACACAGAGAAACCGGTTTCTGGCAAGTCTAGCTTTATGCAGTGGGCTGCGACGTCCCGTCAAACTCCGGCGGCCAGGGCCGTGTGTTGTCGGCGTCAATCCATGCTTGGGCCCAAGCGGGCAGGAGAGGGCTGTCGGCCTGATAGCCGACGGCTGCAAAGACGGCTTCGGGGGGGACGATCCCGTTCTTGTCCGTCATAGCAGAGCGGAAAAGAGCCTGAACGGCGCAATCCTCACCAATCCAGATCGACTGTTCGATGTAGAAAAAACGTTTGTCCCAGCCGATGCAGCGGCTGACCGTCCGGAATTTGACGAAAGGCCTGATCCGCTTGCGATAACGCAGGGAGCTTCCTGCAATCGTTAGGCCCCAACGGTTCTTCGTCAAGGCGCCGATCAACCCGACCCGTTGCGCAAGGCCGGTGCGACCAATGTCGAGAATGGACAGGATCCGGCCGTTGTTCATTTCAAGATAATTGTCCACGTCCTGTGGCCAGCACCGGTGGTAAGACACATGCGCGTCAAGCGCGCCAAGTTCCGGCATCTTGCGCGCGCGCAAAAGCTCTTTGATGACTCTGACAATTGGATACATGGGACCGCTCCTGCTGGTAAGGCAGCAACTGGTATCGCTTGACGCGCACGTCAACTTTGACCTCGCGGCAACCTTGGCCTTGTCGAATGCGAAACAACAACATAGGTCTCTGTCACCAAGAAAAGGGCGTGACTATGCTGACCATCCTCCAAGCCTTACTTTTGATCCTCGGCGTGTTGCGCTTTTTCGTGATCGCACACTTCATCATGAGCTGGCTGATCCGCTTTGAGGTGCTCAATATCCGTCAGGAGTTTGTGGGGCAGGTCTGGTACGGGCTGGAGCGTATTCTTGATCCGATCTACAGCCGTATCCGCCGGATTATGCCTGACCTTGGCGGCATTGATCTATCACCGATCGTGGTCCTCGTCGGCATCGAAATCCTGCGAATCTTCCTGATCAACAACATGAGCGCATTCATCTGATCGCGGCTATCGCACCCTTACGGGTGCCGTTGCTGACCGTCTTTGTGAATCCATGACGCATTTCGGAAATGTCGCATGGCGCAAAAGCACCGCTTGCGGTCGCGCCTGACCTTTCGGCACGACTGGCGAAATGATCTATTCTGTCCCAGTGCAGATGGAGGTTTCCGATGTCGGATCGCATTACATTCACCCTTGATGGTGAAACCGTCACCGCCGCCCCCGGAGAGACAATCTGGGAGGTTGCGCATGGTCGCGGCCTGGTCATTCCGCATCTGTGCCACAAGCCTGCTCCAGGCTACCGGTCCGACGGCAACTGCCGCGCATGCATGGTCGCGATTGAAGGCGAACGGACACTGGCCGCATCCTGCATCCGCGAGCCAAGTGAAGGCATGGTGGTGACGACCGATCAACCGCGCGAGCGTCAGGCCCGCAAGATGGTCATGGAACTGTTGGTCGCTGACCAGCCCGCGCAGAATGTGGCGCATGACAAATCCGCCCATCTTTGGGACATGGCGGCCAAGCAGGAAGTCAGCGAAAGCCGTTTCCCCGCGAAAGAGGAACATATTCCCCTGCTTGACGACAGCCATGTGGCGATGTCTGTAAACCTTGATGCCTGCATCCAGTGTGGCCTTTGCGTGCGGGCTTGCCGCGAGGTGCAGGTCAATGACGTCATCGGCATGGCCGGGCGCGGGGCGACAGCCTATCCGGTGTTTGACTTCGATGATCCCATGGGGGCCTCATCCTGCGTGGCCTGCGGCGAATGCGTACAGGCCTGCCCGACAGGCGCGCTCATGCCCGCAACCGTGACAGATGAAAACCAGATCGGTGACAGCAAGGACTACGACCGCGAAGTCGAAAGCGTTTGCCCCTTCTGTGGTGTCGGATGTCAGGTCAGCCTCAAGGTCAAAGACAATAAGGTCAAATATGTCGAAGGCATCAACGGTCCCGCAAACGAAGGGCGTTTGTGCGTGAAGGGCCGCTTCGGCTTTGACTACATCCACCATGATCACCGCGTGACAAAACCGCTGATCCGGCGCGAAGATGCCCCTGCAAAGGGCCTCAACGTCGATCCGGGCAACTGGCAGGAATTCTTCCGCGAGGCGTCTTGGGACGAGGCGCTGGATGTCGCTGCCAAGGGGTTGAAGGATATCGGCGGACGTGGCGTGGCGGGCTTTGGTTCGGCGAAATGTACGAACGAAGAAGCTTATTTGTTCCAGAAATTCATTCGTCAGGGGTTCGGGCACAACAACGTCGACCACTGCACGCGTCTGTGCCACGCCTCGTCTGTTGCGGCGCTGATGGAGAACGTCGGCTCAGGTGCCGTCACCGCGACGTTTAATGAGATCGAGAACGCGGATGTGGCCATCGTCATAGGGGCCAACCCGATCGAGAATCATCCGGTTGCAGCGACCTATTTCAAACAATTCACCAAGCGCGGTGGAAAGCTGATCGTGATGGACCCGCGCGGGCAGGCGCTGAAACGCTTTGCCAGCCATATGCTGCAGTTCCGCCCGGGTGCGGATGTGTCGATGCTGAACGCGATCATGCACACAATCGTCGAAGAGGGTCTCTACGACCAGCAGTACATCGAAGCCTACACCGAGAACTGGGAAGCCGAGAAAGCACATTTGGCCGACTTCACGCCAGAGAAGATGGAAAAGATCTGCGGCATTCCGGCAGAGACCTTGCGTGACGTCGCCCGCACCTTTGCCGGTGCCAAGGCTGCGATGATCTTCTGGGGGATGGGCGTCAGCCAGCACATCCACGGCACTGATAACTCGCGCTGCCTGATCAGCCTCGCGCTGATGACAGGGCAGGTGGGGCGGCCGGGTGCGGGCCTGCACCCATTGCGGGGCCAGAACAACGTGCAAGGTGCCTCTGACGCTGGCCTTATTCCGATGTTCTTGCCGGATTATCAGCCAGTGGGCGATGACGGTGTGCGCAGTGCGTTTGAGGAAATCTGGCAGGAAGGGTCGATTGACCCCAACAAGGGTCTGACCGTGACCGAGATCCTTGATGCTGTGCACGCGGGCGATATCAACGGCATGTATATCCTTGGCGAAAACCCTGCGATGTCTGATCCTGATGTCGAACACGCCCGCGACGCGCTGGCCAAGCTCAAGCATCTGGTGGTGCAGGATATTTTCATCACAGAGACGGCCAACTTTGCTGATGTGATCCTGCCTGCCTCCGCCTTTGCCGAGAAATCGGGGACAGTCACCAACACCAACCGTCAGGTGCAGATGGGCCGCCCTGCTGTGTCGCCACCTGGCGAAGCCAAGGAAGACTGGTGGATCACCGTCGAATTGGCCAAGCGACTTGGCTTGGGCTGGACCTATGCACATCCATCTGACGTTTTCGCCGAAATGGCGCTGTCGATGAAATCGCTCTCCAACATCACTTGGGACCGGCTCGAGGCACAGAACGCTGTGACCTATCCGTCTTTGTCGCCGGACGATCCCGGTCAGCCAATCGTGTTCGGTGATGGTTTCCCGCGTCCCAATGGTCGCGCCCGCTTCACACCTGCAAGCGTGATCCCACCGGACGAAGCCCCCGATGCCGATTATCCGATGATCATGACCACCGGTCGGCAGTTGGAACACTGGCACACCGGATCTATGACCCGCCGCTCCAAAGTGCTGGATGCAGTCGAGCCTGAGGCAAACTGTTCGCTGCATCCGTCGACCTTGCGCAAGCTGGGGGTCGAACCGGGCGGGATGGTCACGCTGAGCACCCGCCGCGGCAGCATCACCATCATGGCACGCGAGGATCGGGCCGTCGCACCGGACATGGTTTTCGTACCTTTCGCCTATGTTGAAGCGGCAGCGAACGTGCTGACAAACCCGGCCGTGGATCCTTACGGAAAGATTCCCGAGTTCAAGTTTGCTGCGGTGCGGGTTGAAAAAGCCCCAGATCAGCTTGCGGCGGAGTAACGCCGCAAGTCTGATCCTATGCGGGGGCGCTATTGAATAGCAGCACGGTGCTGACCTAGCTTTACCACGAACGCGGCGCGCCTTTTGGTGCGCCTTTCGTAAACAAGAGGTAAGACCATGCGTAAATTGACCCTGATTGCAGCACTGTCCTGTCTGGCGGCCCCGGCGCTCGCCGATGATGCTGCCGTGCTGATCGGCGTTGACCGCTATGATGATTTTCGCCGTGTGAGTGGCGCAACAGATCTGATTGATACTGCCGATGCACTGCGTGATGTGGGCTTTAATGTCTCCACCCTCGCGGATGGGTCCATCAGAGACACCCGCCGCGTGCTTGAGCAACTCGCGGACGAGGCGACAGATGCAGAACGGCTAGTTGTCGGTCTGTCTGGCCGCTTTGCAACTGATGAGGACCGCACGTGGTTCTTGACCGAAGACAGCGATACACCGACGCCATTCGGCCTTGATGATGCGATCTCGGTTGATACCGTGCTCGACATTCTGTCACGCGCGCCGGGTCAGGCGCTTTTGGTTCTGGGATATGATCAGGACAACTTTGCAAGCTTTGGCCCCTATTTGCGCGAAGGCGTCGGCCGTCTGGATATCCCGCAAGGTGTGACCGTTGTTTATGGCGCCCCAAATCGGGTCGATGATCTGCTGGACCGCGCGGTCGCTGCTGAAGGCGGAGATGTCATCGCCTATGTCCAGAACGACCGCCGCCTGAATATTCTGGGATATCAGCCGGGCGCGCTCGTGCTGGCACCTGAGGGGTCCGAACCGGTGGCCGCACGCCCGACTGTCGATCCGAGTATTGCGGCATGGAATCGTGCAAGAGCCGCAAACACAGCTGACAGCTACCGTGACTTCATCTTCTCGTTTCCGCGCAGCCCATTTGCCTCGGAAGCCCGCGAACGGCTTGATGATCTGGAAAATGATCCGCGACGTGTCGCCGAAGCAACCGAAGACGGTCTGAACCTCACCCGCAATGAGCGGCGCGAAATTCAGGATATGCTCACAACGCTTGGTTACGACACGCGCGGCGTCGATGGTATCTTCGGCCCCGGCACGCGTTCGGCGATTGAAAGCTGGCAGCGCGCGAATGCCTATACCCCGACCTCATTCCTCAATCAGGCCCAGATTGATCAGATGACCGCCCAGTTTATTCGGCGCGAGGCTGAAATCGCTGAGGAGCAAGAACGCGAACGCGAACAGCGTGAACAGCAGGACCGCGCTTATTGGGATGAGACCGGCGCAAATGGCGGTGCAGCGAACCTCCGCGCTTATCTGGAACGCTATCCTGATGGCATCTTTGCCGATCAGGCGCGGCAGGCCTTGGGTGCTGTGACCGATAACGCGCAAGCACAAGCCCGCGAAGACGCGCTGAACATCAACCCAACGCTACGCCGTTTGATTGAAAGCAGGCTGGCAGGCCTCGGGTTCAACCCCGGTCAGATCGACGGGCGTTTTGACCGCAACACGCGCCGTGCGATTGCTGACTACCAGTCAAGCCGCAACCTGACGGCCAGCGGTTATATCGACCAGCCCACGCTGGCGCGCCTTCTGGCCGATACGTTTGGCCGGTAGGACATACACCACTTGCTTGCTGGCAGAGCGGCGCGACCTGATCGGGGCTTGTGCTGCTCTGCTGGAAACCACCTGGCCGGATCACTATGGTCCAACCGGTCCGGGATTTGCCACCAAAGACGCCACTGACCGCGCGCAAACAGAACGGCTGCCAATCGGCCTTGTCGCGATTGATCAAACCGACACGCTGGTCGGCACCGGAACGCTGAGCGGTCCGTCTTATGGCGCTCAATCAGATGAGGCGCCGTGGATCACCGGGCTCTGCGTTGTTGAACACATGCATGGGCATGGAATCGCCAGCCAGCTTGTACAGGATCTATGTCGCGTCGCGACGTCCACCGGCCATCGTCAGGTCTTTGCCACGACATCGCAGGCGCTGGGCCTAATGCAACGCGCCGGGTTCGCTGAGCTGAGGCAGCTCAACGACGATCATGGAACATGGCATGTTTTGCGGAAAACGCTGTCTTAGGCTGTCCCGTGCTTACGGGACATCGCCGCCGAGTCCTTTTCTTATTCTGCGCGAACGTAGCGTTCCGCCAGCAGTCTGATCAGGCCTGGCCCGCCTTCATACTGGCGAACGCCCACGATGTACGTGCCTGCCTGAACTCGGGCAAAAACCAGACTGTCGAGACTGTCGCCGTAGTCATCGTTCATGCCGATGCTCCGTCCAAGATCGTCATAAACAACAAGCCAAGGGTCGCTGTTTCCGCCACCGATCGCTTCAACGACCAAAAGCCCCGCAGCCTCCAGTTCAATCGTGAACCAGCTTACCGAAGTCGTTGCCTGCACGTCCTGCCGCAAGCGCGATTGCAGGACGCCAAGATCAGTTACCGCAACTGATCCGTCCAACGGCGGCGCGATCTCGCCTTGTGCGTAAAGTGCCTGCACAGCCTCTTCAGCGTCATATGCGCTTACCGAAACAGTGATCGGGAGCGTTTCGTCATTGAGTGCCGCCATCTCGATGCAATACGTCCCCGCCGCCAAGGGCTCTGTCAGGTCGATACGGCTGTTTAGCCCGTCGAAGTCGTCATTGTCGGCAATGTAGTTTTCGTTGGCGTCATAGAGTGTGATCACCGGATCGGCCGATTCATTGCTGGCGGTGATTGTTACAGCGGTCGGGCTGTCGAGGGTGAAGCTCCAGTAAGGTGTTTCTTCAACAGAGGCGCTGGCGCTGTCGCCGAGCGCGCCAAGTGGTGAGGCTTCGGCGCAGCTTCCGGTACGTCCCGTATCGGCTGCCACATCCATCAAGCCCTCGGTCAGCGGTTCGTGCTCTTCCCGTCCGATGCGAACGAAGGCCGTCATCGGCCCACCGTCATAGCTGCGCATCGCCATGCAGTAGGTTCCTGCCTCAAGAAAAGTTTCCGCACGCGATGCGGCGTTTCCGCCGGAATCATCGTCAGACAGGATGATCCCGCCGGCACTGTCGAGCAAATCAATGATCGGATCGCCTGATCCGCGGCCTTCGGCCTCAACACGGACGGCGGTTGGCTCTGACAGGCTGAAGAGCGAGACGTATTCGTTGCCACCCAGAACCAGCGCCATCTGTTCGCGATAGGTGTCAACTGTGGCAATATCCGAGTTCTCTTCGGCATTGCCGATCCAGACGCCGCCATCGCCGAATCCGCCGCAGAATGAATCTTGTGCAAGCGCCGGTGTTGCCGCACCGGCAAGAAGGGCTGCAAACATCGGGAGGCGGAAGGGGCGGCGGGTCATCTGTCAGCAGTCCTTTGTTACGTGAACGTTCAATGAAGAAAGGCTAACGCGGACGACCGTGGTATGACCAGCGCTGATCGCCGGATTTGGCAAAAGAAAAAGGCCGCGCCCGATGGGCAGCGGCCTTTTCATGTTCTGCTGTCGCAGTTCTTAGCCCTGACGAGCCTTGAACTTGCGCTGCGTCTTGTTGATCACATAGACGCGGCCCTTGCGGCGCACGATGCGGCAATCGCGGTGGCGCTGCTTGAGCGAACGGAGGGAGTTGCGAACCTTCATGGTGCTCTTCCTTGTCTGTCGCGGCGCGCGGATTGCGCCTTGGGTTGCATGACGGACCAAAAGTCCGGTGAATTCTGGTGGACGATACTGGGATTGAACCAGTGACCCCTTCGATGTCAACGAAGTGCTCTACCGCTGAGCTAATCGTCCGTGTCGTCTGCGATTCACACGCCCTATAACGAAATAGGACGCGGTGTGATCCGCGTCAGTCGTGCGGTCTATAAAAGGAGTCGTCAGAGGGATCAAGGGCTTTTGGAAATTTCCGGAAACGGGCTATCTATCAGCGAAAGGAAGCTGGAATCGTGACCATGACCGCCTTCAATCTGACGATGCCAGAGCGTCGCATGACAAGTGTCGTGTTTGCCTCGCCCCATAGCGGGCGGGTGTATCCGCCTGCGTTCCTGCGCAAGGCAGTCCTGGACGCTCACCAGATCAGATCGTCAGAAGATGCGTTTGTTGACCAGCTTCTTGCCTCTGTTCCGCATCACGGCGCACCGCTTTTGACGGCTTTGGTGCCGAGGGCCTATCTTGATCTCAACCGCGGCCCCGATGAATTGGATTCGGCCCTCATCGAAGGTGTGCGGCGCAATCCGCATAACCCTCGGATCACCAGTGGCCTCGGGGTGATCCCAAGGGTCGTGGCAAACGGCCGCCAGATTTACCGCGGGAAAATCAGCCTGCAGGATGCGCATGACCGCATCGCGCGTTATTGGCGTCCCTATCACGACCAGTTGCAGACCCTGCTTGATGAAAGCCGCAACCATTTCGGTGAGGCCATTCTGATTGACTGCCACTCAATGCCGAACGAGGCAGTGGAAAACATCGGCCCGCCCGGCAGTGCACGTCCCGATATCGTGCTGGGTGACAGGTTCGGTGCCACAGTCTCTGGCGAGATTGTCGAAAGGGTAGAGGCGGCCTTTGCTGCCGCAGGTCTCAGGGTCGCGCGAAATATGCCCTTCGCCGGTGCGTTCATCACGCAGCATTACGGTCGCCCGTCGCGGCGGCAGCACGCCCTGCAAATCGAAATGAACCGCGCGCTTTACATGGATGAGACCACGCTTGAGAAACGCGCGGACTTTGATGCGTTCAAGTCACTGCTCGAAGGTGTCATTGCCGAGATTGCCGAGATTGGTGCCGCGAAAACGGATCGACTTGCGGCAGAGTAATCAGGCTTTCTGCATTTCGGCGTTCAAGAACGCCTCCGGATCATCGACCTCGATCAGTCTTTTCCGCGCGATCTGCCAGAAACGGTTGCCGACGTTGCGGATGAAACTGCGGTCATGGCTGACCAACAGGCAGGTCGCCCCGTGGGCCTGTAGTTCGTCTTCCAGCATCTCTTGCCCTTCGATATCAAGATGGTTGGTCGGTTCATCCAGCAAATAGAAATTCGGCTGCGCCAGCCGCAGGATCAGCATCGCCAGTCGCGCCTTTTGCCCACCTGACAGGGCCCCGATCTTGGTGTCTTGCATCTGGATGTTGACGCCCGCACCTGCCAAAAGGCCACGCGCCCTCTGATCGCCCACATCGAATTGACCAGCGACGGCCTGCATTGGGGTGTCGGCGTCATGCAACTGGCTCAGGTGCTGGTCCGAGTATCCCATCGCGACAGTCGGGGCGGTTTTGATCTCTGACGGCTCACCCTGCACCGCCGTGGCGATACGCCGGATCAGCTGTGTTTTGCCAGTGCCATTGGTGCCAAGCAGGACGATGCGGTCGCCCTGCGCGATCCACTTCTTGCCCGTGTTATAGAGCAACCGTCCGTCCGGCGTCGTGACGTCAATCTCGTCGAGCGTGATCAGCGCCTTGGCATGTGTCCCGCTGTTGGTCAGTTTTATGTCGCCCGCGCTCCGCTCCTGATGCGCCGGGCGGGCAGTCGCCTCGATCTTGGCGGCGCGCTCGGTCAGTTGCTTGGTCTTGGTGACCAACAGGTCAGAGCCGGAGTTGATACCGATATTCTTCAGCTTCGCGGCCTGTTTGCGCAATTGTTGCGCCTTGTTCAGGTCATTGGCAAAGCGTCGCTCATCCGCAGCATCAGCTTCGTCGAGTGCCAGTCGGGCGTGGGAGAACGGCACCTGAAACACGCGGCTCCGCTCGGCCCGCAGGAAAAGCGTGCGGTTGGTTACCGCATCAAGGAAGGCGCGGTCGTGGCTGGTCAGGATCACCGGCACATCACGCGGCAAGCGGTCAAGCCAGCCTTGCAGCAAGCCGATCCGGTGCAGATCAAGGTGGTTTGTCGGTTCGTCGAGCAGCAGCAGGTCCGGTTCTGTCACCCACGCCGCCGCCAAAAGCGCCGTGCGCTGCCACCCGCCGCTGAGCTCGCGCAATGGCTTGTGTTGCAGCTCATAAGGCACCGACAGATCATCAAGAACAACATCCACACGCCAGCTTTCATAGTCCGCCTGCTCTGGCGGCAGCGCTGAAAGGACATGATCATAAAGCGTCTGATCCAGCGCGGTGTCCGGCACATACTGGCGGACATTGCCGATGCGCAGTCCGCGTGCGCGGGTAATCTCGCCAGTGGTTTGTTCCATTTCGCCCGCGATACAGGCCAGTAGCGTAGTCTTGCCGCGCCCGTTGGCTGCGACCAGGCCGATGCGGTCGCCTTTGGAAACTGTCAGGTCAAGGTCGGTGAAAAGCACGTCACCCAGCGTAAGGCCGAGGTCTTTGATATTGAGAATGGTCATTTTGGTCTTTGCTCAAACGAAAAAGGGGCCGCAGTGCGGCTTTGGGCAGACCGATGGGATGGTTGTGTTCCCTGATCAGCCCTGCAAACGGATCTGCAGGGCTTGGCGGGGACCATGCTGAAGTCGGCGGATGATACGCATATTCAGCACTGCCCTCCTGTTGTTTGATGTGACCGTTAGAGCGACGGTAGGGTGCTGCGGCCCGTGAGGTCAAGTCCCGGCGAGGCGGCGGGACCGGAATATGATGACGATGAACAGCACCATACTGATGAGCGTCAGGACCGACCCGATCTGGGCAATCATGGGGTTTTCGGTGCTGATCGCGACCGCAATGCCGGGTGCAATCACCACGACGGCCAGTAAGGCCGTGATGAAGTGCAACCGTGCGAGACCACTGTCAGCCATTTGCGGCGAGAGCGCGTAGAAGGCGCCGTAGACCGACATAGCGACAAAGCCGATCAAGTTCAGGTGGCCGTGTGCGGCTGAAAGCGAATGGTCATGTGTGGCCGACATCTGGATACCCCAGATCATGCCCAACAAGGCAAAGGTGGCTGCACTCAGAAAAAATGTGGATGCGAGTCTTGGCATGATTATTCTCCCTATTTAGTGCCATCGAGTGGTGGGCCGGTGAACGACAAGTGATAGCGCTCTGCAATTTCGACGATTTGCGCCATTTCTTCTGGAATGCGGAATTGCCCGGCAGCCATTTCTTCAAAGAAGCCTTCGAAGCCTCCGGGTGTCAGGATCACAAGATGCCGCGACGGGACATCACTTGAGACACGAAAGGTGTGCTCCTTGCCGCGCGGGACAAACATCGTGCCGCCGGGGCCGACGTTGGCTGTCTCACCTTCCATCCAGAAGGTGACGTCTCCGCTCAGGACAAAAAACGTCTCATCAGCATCATGGTGGACATGCCGCGGTGGCCCCGAATGGGGCGGCGATACGCTATCGACGATGCTGATCGCGCCGCCGGTTGCATGCGATGCAAGGCTGGTTTTGTAGCGGGTCCCCCGCCATTCAATGAATTCATCTGATTCAGTGTCTGTAGTCATCGTTCCCTCCGAGTGTCTCAATGGAAACGAAAGCGCTTTCGTGACGACAGATTATCGCGCGAAGGTTAAGTTGTGAAATTGCTTGTTTGGATGATATGTATTTGTCTCATGAATTTTAGAAACTTTGATCTGAACCTGCTGCGCGTCCTGGATGCGCTCTTGCTGGAGCGCTCGACCGTCAAGGCTGGCCACAGGATCGGCCTTTCACAGCCGGCTGTCTCGGCAGCGCTGCGGCGGCTTCGCGAGGCCACAGGCGATGCGCTCCTTGTCCGCTCCGGTCAGGGAATGATCCCGACTGACTATGCGCTTGAAATCGAGCTGCCCCTGCGTTTGTTTCTGGGGGATATCGAAAGACTTTTGTCAGCCCACCAGCGTTTCGACCCCGCAGAGGCGGATTTTGCATTCAAAATCGCTGGCAGTGATTTCTACGGAGAGTTCATGCTACCGCCGCTTGTCGAACGCTTGCAGCGGACCGCGCCAAACGTGAAAGTGCAGCTCGTTGATCTGGTGGTGGACAGCCATCTCGCGTCGCTTCAGCAGTATTCGGTCGATATGGCGATGGTCCCGAAAACGACCTTGCCCGACTGGGTCGAAGGCCAAGCGGTCTTTCATTCCGATTTCGCTGTCGTTGCGAGTAAGGAGAATGCCCGCATTGCACACGCTGGCCTTCAGCCGGGGCAGAAAGTGCCCATGGATCTCTTTTGTGACCTCGGCCATGTCCTCTATTCGCCACAAGGCAATCTCAAGGCGATGGGCGATGCCGCATTGGAACGCGTCGGACGCAAGCGACGCGTTGTGATGACCGTGCCGACATTCTCGGCTGTGTGGCGCAATGTTTTGCAAACAGACGCGGTCGCAATCCTGCCTGAGCAACTGGCCCACAAGATCGCTGGCGAAGCGGAGCTGGATGTGTTCTGGCCCCCCGTTCCCGTGGACCGTGTGCAGATCAACATGATCTGGCACAAGCGGTTCACAGGGAGCCCGGCCCATCGCTGGATGCGCGGCTTGATCGCTGAGGTTATGGCGCCGCTGAATGAAGGCTATCCACCGCTCGGTGATATCTAGCGGAGCGCCCGTCCTTTGATGATCGCGTCCTTACCAAATTTCGCACGGATCTTGTCGGCCGCACGCTCTGCCTCGGCGCGTTTGCCGGCCCCCGGATCAAGCAAATCGCCTTCGCGGTCAGCATCACTGTCCGACGTGATCTCCGACAGTCCAACGCCGAGCAGCCGGAAAGGTCCGCGGTTGCTGACCTGATCGAACAGCCCGCGTGCAGTCCGATAGATCGTATCGGCAATCTGCGTCGGGTGATGCAGGCTTTGCCGCTTGGAAATTAGCTTGAAGTCTTGGGTCTTGAGCTTGAGTTGCACGACCCGCCCGGCTTTGTCCTTGGCTTTTGCGCGCGCGCTGACTTTTTCCGCCATGCGCCAGAGATGTCCGTCCAGAATCTCGATATCGCTTGTATTTTCGTGGAAGGTCGTTTCGTTCGAGAGCGTCTTCACGGGTGTATGGGCCGAAATTCTGCGCCCGTCCTCGCCGCGCGCCAAACTGTAAAGCCGCTCGCCCATCCCGCCAAAGCGGTCATGCAGGTCGCGACGGTCCCAACGCAAAAGATCGTCAAATGTCCTGATACCCGCCGACTCGAGGCTGGCTTGCGCGGCAGGGCCGATCCCCCAGATCAGCCTGACGGATTTGGGACGCAGGAATTCTGTCGTCTCTTCCTTGCCGATGATTGAGAAACCACGTGGTTTGTCGAGGTCCGATGCGACTTTGGCCAAGAACTTGTTGTGTGACAGGCCGATTGATCCGGTCAGGCCCAACTCGTCCTTCATGCGCTTGACCAGACGCGCCAGCATCACCGCAGGCGGCGCATGATGCAGGCGGGCTGTGCCTGTGAGGTCCATGAAGGCTTCGTCCAGCGACAAAGGCTCAACGACCGGCGTCAGCTCATCCATCATCTGGCGGATCGCTCTGGAGGCCTCGGTGTAGGCCTCAAAATTGGGGCGTACGACAACGGCCTCAGGGCAGAGCTTGAGCGCCTGAAACATCGGCATGGCAGATTTCACACCCTTGATCCGCGCGACATAGCAAGCGGTCGAAACAACGCCACGGCGTCCGCCGCCAATAATCACGGGTTTGTCGGCGAGCGCGGGATTGTCGCGTTTCTCGACAGACGCATAAAAGGCGTCGCAATCCATGTGGGCGATTGAAAGATCGAAAAGTTCAGGATGCCGTGTCACACGCGGGCTACGACACTTCGGACAACGGGTTTCGCTGTCAAAGGTCGTCAGGCAATCGCGGCAAAGGGCAGGCATCTGCGTATCATATGATGCTGCGAAGGGGGCCACAACGAAAGACGGGTCCCAATGGCAACCGGGACCCGCCTTGGATGTGTTTACCAGCCGATCAGGGCTTCTGCGATGGCAATCCAGAGCGGGATACTCAGGATCGCGATTGGTGTGCCGATGCCCGTTGATGTGCCCACATAGGCCGACGGGTTTGCCTCTGGTAGCGCGCCGCGCAATGTCGGCGGCCCGGAGATGTCAGAGCTTGAGGCAGCCATCACGGCAAGCAACACCACACCACCAGCCGAGAAACCTGTTGTCACGTGGGCGACATAGCCTGCCGCAAAGCCCAGTGCCCCATGCAAAAACGGTGCGGCGAGACCATAAATCAGGTAGGCGTGCGCAACCTTCCGCAATTCCGAAAGGCGCGACCATGCCTCCATCCCCATAATCAGCATCAGGATCGACAAAAGTCCGCGGAATAGGGGTTCATAGAAGCTGTCATAGACGGATTTCGGGTCTGCGAAGACACCCAGGGCCAGACCTGCCAGCAAGGCGGAAATGGCGGGGCTGCGCACCGTGTCGATCAGGATGTCTTTCAGCAATCCCTGAGGCACAGCCGGACCAGCGCCACCGGTACCGCCCATTGTCATTGTGCCACCTGCGTTCACAGATGAAGCGAGCTTGCGCGCTTTGGCCATCTTGGCCATCACAATTGCGGTGACCAGTGCTGCGATATCCATGAACGGGTAAAGAGCACCGATGAAGCCTTCATAGGGAACATTCCCATCGTCGAGGATCGCCATACCGGCTGCCAGAGTCGATGCAGAAACAGCGCCGAACAGTCCCGCCGTGGCCAATCCGTCAACTTGCGGCACGCCTTTGGCCCTCGCTAGTGTCCAGCGCCCCAGAAAGACAATTGCAATGCCAACGACGGCTGCTCCGATTGCCGGAACCGCAAGCGCAGAGAGGCTTGCTGACTGGATCGAGATGCCAGCGCCCATCCCCACCTTCAAAAGCAGCAGAATCACGATGAACTTGTAGACAGGCTCGGGCACTTCAAATTTGCTGCCCATGGCCGCAAGGACCATGCCCGCGATCAGGAACGAGAGAGTCGGCTTCTGAAGTTGATCGCCCAGTGTGCTGAAGATCGAAACGAGAATGTCCATGGTTTTGCCTATCCATTGCAACTGGATGGCTATGTAGTGGCGACCTTCCGCAAAGAAAAATACAACATTTGCAAGGTATCGTTCTATTTCGTGGAACGTTTTTTGAATGCCAGCAAGCGCTCCGCCAGATGAAGAATTTTCTTGATTTGGTTTCGCTTCGGGACTAGAGGTTTCGCATAGGAAACACGCCGACCGGGAGAGAATGCTCCCTTCAGTCGCAGGGTTCATCGCCGAAGGAGCAACCGCCCCGGTCACTCTCAGGCAAAAGGACCGGTTGGGGTGCAAAACGCCGAAGAGTGGCCTTGAGTGGCCCGCCGAAGGAGCAAGCCCAGCCAGGGCGAAACTCTCAGGCACAGCAGACGGTGGGGGCGGCGCGAAAGCGCACATGGTTGGAGATGTACCATGCCCTCTATTGCTGTTCTCGGTGCCGGTATCACTGGTGTCACCACTGCCTATTCCCTGTCCCAGCGCGGTTATGACGTGACTGTGTTTGATCGCCAGCGCTATGCGGCGATGGAAACCAGCTTTGCCAACGGTGGCCAGCTTTCCGCATCGAACGCCGAAGTCTGGAACCAATGGTCCACCGTGCTCAAAGGCATCAAGTGGATGCTACAAAGCGATGCGCCCTTGTCGGTAAACCCGCGCCCCAGCTGGCACAAATTCAGCTGGATGGCCGAGTTTCTTGGCAACATCCCGAACTACAAAGCGAACACCATTGAAACCGCCCGTCTGGCCGTGACAGCGCGTGCTGGTCTGATGGAAATGGCAGAGCGGTCCGGCGTTGATTTCGACTGGACCCCAGCGGGCATCCTGCACTTTTACAAGACCCGGAAAGACTTTGATCACGCACGCCGCGTGACTGGCCTGCTGGCCCAAGGTGGCTTGCACCGTCAGGAATTGACCGCCGAAGAAACCCTTGCAAAGGAGCCGACCCTGTCTGGCGATATTCTGGGCGGCTTCTGGACCGAAAGCGACAGCACAGGCGACATCCACAAGTTCACCTTTGGCATGGCCGAATGGCTCAAGACCCAAGGCGTCCGTTTCGAGATGGGCCACGCCGTGACCGACGTGCGCTCAGACGCTGATGGTGTGACTGTGCGCGGCCGCAACGAAGAGCGTTTCGATGCGGTTGTCGTTTCGGCCGGGGTTGCCTCACGCTATTTCGCCAAGATGCTGGGCGATCGTGTGAACGTCTATCCCGTCAAGGGCTACTCGATCACGGTGAACCTGCGTGACGATGCTTCACAGGCCGCCGCGCCAACGGTGTCCTTGCTGGATGACAAAGCCAAGATCGTCACATCGCGTCTGGGCAAGGATCGCTTCCGCATCGCTGGCACTGCCGAATTCAATGGCGAGAACCGCGATATTCGTGCTGACCGCGTCAAGCCACTGGTGGACTGGTGCGAAACCCATTTCCCAAGTGTCAGCACCGAAAGCTGTGTGCCGTGGGCAGGTCTGCGGCCAATGATGCCGAACATGATGCCGCGTGTGGGCGCTGGTCGTGATGCGCGGGTGTTCTACAACACCGGTCACGGGCATCTGGGCTGGACATTGTCAGCCGCCACAGCCGACATCGTCGCGGGCACGATCCAGTCGAAGCTGGGTCAGCGAAAACTGCACGGTATGCCACAGCAGAAATTGAAATCAGCCTAAGTGGTCTTTATCTTCTATTCAGCTTGCACGCATTTGAGTTGGATTTTGGATGGATCAATTACTTGCTGAACTGATAGGCGGCAACATCGTCCTTTTGATGTTGGCCGTCTTCATTGTGGTCTGCATTTTTGCAGGTGTGAGGATTGTTCCCCAATCCGAAAAATTCGTGGTCGAACGTCTGGGCCGGTTGCATTCGGTTCTGGGGCCGGGGATCAACTTTATCGTTCCGTTTCTGGATCGGGTCCGTCATCAGGTCTCGATCCTTGAACGCCAGCTACCGGCCAGCACACAGGACGCGATTACCTCTGACAACGTCCTCGTGCAGGTCGAAACGTCTGTCTTTTACAGGATCATCGAACCCGAAAAGACGGTTTACCGGATCCGTGATGTGGATGGTGCGATTTCGACCACTGTTGCGGGGATTGTGCGCTCTGAAATTGGTCGCATGGAGTTGGATCAGGTGCAGGCGAACCGCTCAACCCTGATCGCCGCCGTGCGTGAGCAGGTTGCCCAACAGGTCGATGATTGGGGCATTGAGGTCACGCGTGCCGAAATCCTCGATGTGAATCTTGATCAGGCGACCCGTCAGGCGATGTTGCAGCAGTTGAACGCTGAACGCGCCCGCCGTGCGCAGGTCACCGAAGCTGAGGGAAAGAAGCGGGCGGTTGAGTTGCAGGCCGACGCCGATCTCTATGCAGCAGAGCAAGAATCCAAAGCGCGTCGTGTCCTTGCCGATGCGGAAGCTTATGCAACCGGTGTCGTGGCCGAAGCGATTGCCCAAAACGGCCTTGAAGCGGCACAGTATCAAGTCGCGTTGAAACAGGTTGAGGCGTTGACGAAACTCGGCGAAGGAACGGGCAATCAGACTGTTGTCCTGCCCGCAAATGCGCTTGACGCGTTTGCGGACGCCTTCAAAATGCTCAAGGGGCGTGGCGCATGATGTTGTGGATGCAATGGTGGGTCTGGATGGCAGCGGCGCTTGCGTTGGCAACGCTTGAGGTGCTGATCCCAGGCTATATTTTTCTGGGTTTCGCCGTTGGCGCTGCAGTGATGGGGCTGTTGATGCTTTTCGGGATCAGCGCCGGTGGGCTTGCCTTGACCCTCGCGATTTTCGCCGGACTATCGCTTCTGTCGTATCTTGCGATGCGCAAGTTCTTTGGACTGCGCAGCGGGCAGGTCAAAATCTGGGACACCGATATCAACGACAACAAATAAAAAAGGCCCGACGCAAGCGTCGGGCCAGTTACGACTGGTCAGGGGAAAATATCGACGGGAGAGGTAGGTCGAGGTCCAGTCGGTGACATTGGGTTAGCGTTGCAGCATACGGGCTGCACGCTGCTGAAGATGTTCAAGAACGCGGTGGCGCGACATATCCCGCGGGCCTTGAGTTTCGCACGCGAAACTCTGCGACAGATCATCAGAGATTGTGACAATGGCGCGGAACACGTTCCGACGCGCGCTGTAATGGATGTTGTGAAACTGCATGGGGCATCTCCCTGGCTTGCTCTTTGGCTAACGCAGGTGACCCCATCGGGTTCCCGAAAAAATGCGCGGTTTATCGGTTTGGCTGCTGGGCCTGCGGTGACGCGATTTCCTGCAAGATCGACAGCGCCGCTGCGCGCGGGTCGGCGGCCTTCCAGATGGGACGCCCGACGACCACGTGGTCGGCACCATTGGCAATGGCTTGCGCCGGTGTCATCACCCGTTTCTGGTCCCCAAGGTCGGCACCGGCCGGACGCACACCTGGTGTGACGATCAGCTTGCCTTCGGCTTCCGGCAATGCGCGGATCAGGGCTGCCTCCTGCGGTGAAGCGATGACACCGTCTGCTCCGTTGGAAAGCGCGATGCCTGCGCGTTCCTGAACCAGATCGGCCACGTCGCCGTCTTTGATACAAGACGCCGTCAGATCGTCACGGTCCAGCGATGTCAGGATCGTCACAGCCAGAATTTTCATGTCTGACCCACCGGCCCCTTCGCGCGCCGCGCGCACGACATGTGGATCGCCATGAACCGTCAGGAAATCGAGATCGAACTGCGCTACGCCACGCACGGCCGCCTCGACGGTGGCGCCGATGTCGAAAAACTTCATATCCAGAAAGATGCGCTTGCCATGTTCCTGCTTGAGTTCATTGGCCAGAGCCAGCCCGCCACCAGTCAGCATTCCAAGACCGATTTTGTAAAAGCTGACCGTATCGCCAAGGGTTTTTGCCAGCTCGAGACCGTCAAGAACATTGGGCACGTCCATCGCGACAATCAGTTGATCCGTTGCTGCTGGCATGGTCGATCTCCTCGTCAGATTTCGCCTGCGCGTGCCGGATTGAGGCGGTGGGGTCAAGGCCAAAGATGGAACTTCAGCGCGGTATGATCGTTATTTTGCTGAACAAAAGATGAAAGGAAGATCCATGTCAGATACATACAATCGTGAAACTACGGGTCCCTCCTCACCGATGATTTTCGGTATTGTCTCGCTTGGCGTCATCGTTGTGATTGGCCTTTTGGTCTGGATCACAGAGCTGCCGGGCGGTGAATATGTCGGTGTAGAAGCGGCCCCGACTGAGGTCCCGCCGGGTGAGAATATCACTCTGGGTGAAGACGACATGTCGCCAGCAGCCCTTGCAGATCGGCAAATGGACGGTGGCAATGTCACCGAATTCAGCGGTCCGGCGATCACACCCGAGGATACCAACCAATTCGTGACGACTGTTCCTGCGACTGAAAGTGACGAATAATTAACATTTAGAAAGGCGTGCGCAGATTGCGCGCGCCTTCATCTTTTGAAAGCGTGTAGCAGGCTCAAAGTAGGCACGCCGGGTGCGGATATTGCATCCAAAACCCTTGAAGGACACCTTCCCAAACCCCACTTTCTTAGCGAGGCCCACAAAGTCATATGCCGCCAAGCGGGTATGCATCATTCGGGCGCTTAACAAAGGAGAGACTCATGAACTTAGAAAAGTTCACTGAGCGGTCGCGCGGCTTTTTTCAGGCTGCCCAGACGATCGCATTGCGGGAAAGCCATCAACGGCTTGCACCCGAACACTTGCTCAAAGCACTGATGGACGATGAAGAGGGCCTTGCTGCCAATCTGATCACCCGTGCAGGCGGTAACCCACAGGCAGTGCGCATGGCCGCAGACGCGGCTGTCACCAAGCTGCCAAAGGTCAGCGGCGATGCTGCTCAGGTTTATCTGGACAATACGACAGCGAAAGTCGTGGCAGAAGCTGAGGCCGTAGCCAAAAAAGCAGGCGACAGCTTTGTGCCTGTCGAGCGGCTCTTGACTGCGCTAGCGTTGGTGAAATCCAAGGCCAAGGATGCGCTGGATGCCGGCGGCGTCACGCCACAAACACTCAATGCTGCGATCAACGATATCCGCAAAGGGCGGACTGCTGACAGTGCGACAGCCGAGGACAGCTTCGAGGCGCTTGCAAAATACGCTCGCGACCTGACCGAGGCTGCAGAGCAAGGCAAAATCGACCCAATCATTGGCCGTGACGAGGAAATCCGCCGCGCCATGCAGGTTTTGTCACGCCGCACCAAGAACAACCCTGTTCTGATCGGTGAGCCCGGTGTCGGTAAGACAGCGATTGCAGAGGGTCTTGCCCTTCGGATCATTGATGGCGACGTGCCGGAATCCTTACGCAACAAGAAGCTGATGGCGCTGGATATGGGGGCGTTGATTGCCGGTGCGAAGTATCGCGGCGAATTCGAGGAACGTCTGAAAGCGGTCCTGAAAGAGATCGAGGCTGCCGCAGGTGAAATCATCCTCTTCATTGACGAGATGCACACGCTTGTTGGCGCGGGCAAGTCGGATGGCGCGATGGATGCGGCCAACCTGATCAAGCCTGCACTGGCGCGCGGTGAATTGCACTGTGTCGGTGCAACGACGCTTGATGAATACCGCAAGTATGTCGAAAAGGACGCGGCTCTTGCTCGTCGTTTCCAGCCATTGATGGTTGAAGAACCCACGGTCACGGATACGGTCAGCATCCTGCGCGGCATCAAAGAAAAATACGAACTCCACCACGGTGTCCGTATCTCTGACAGTGCCCTTGTTGCGGCTGCCACGCTTTCGCATCGCTACATCACCGACCGCTTCCTGCCGGACAAGGCGATTGACCTTGTCGACGAGGCCGCGAGCAGGTTGCGGATGGAAGTCGACAGCAAGCCCGAAGAGCTCGACGCCTTGGATCGCCAGATCCTGCAGCTTCAGATCGAAGCCGAGGCGCTGAAGAAAGAGGACGACGCGGCCTCCAAGGACCGTTTGGCCAAACTTGAGAAAGAACTGGCCGACCTGCAGGACCGTGCATCCGAGATGACGGTCAAGTGGCAGGCCGAGCGGGACAAGCTGGAAAGCACGCGTGGCGCCAAGGAGCAATTGGATCGTGCGCGGGCCGAATTGGATATCGCCAAGCGTGAAGGCAATCTGGCCAAAGCCGGTGAGCTGTCTTACGGCGTGATCCCCCAGCTTGAAAGGCAGCTGGCCGAGGCAGAAGGCACCGACGATCTGATGGTCGAAGAAGCCGTGCGCCCTGAACAGATTGCCGAAGTGGTCGAGCGTTGGACAGGCATTCCGACGTCCAAGATGCTTGAAGGTGAGCGGGACAAGCTCTTGCGCATGGAAGAGCAGCTGGGCAAGCGCGTCATCGGCCAGAAATCGGCCGTGCGTGCTGTGTCAAACGCTGTCCGCCGTGCGCGAGCAGGTCTGAACGACGAGTACCGCCCGCTGGGGTCGTTCCTCTTCCTCGGGCCGACCGGTGTTGGTAAGACCGAACTGACGAAGGCAGTGGCTGAATACCTCTTTGATGATGACAATGCGATGGTCCGCATCGACATGTCAGAATTCATGGAGAAACACGCGGTTGCACGTCTGATCGGTGCACCTCCGGGTTATGTCGGCTACGACGAAGGCGGCGTGCTGACCGAAGCCGTGCGCAGGCGTCCCTATCAGGTGGTCCTGTTTGACGAGGTCGAAAAGGCGCACCCTGATGTGTTCAACGTACTGTTGCAGGTTCTCGATGACGGTGTGCTGACCGACGGTCAGGGCCGCACTGTGGACTTCAAGCAGACGCTGATCATCCTGACGTCAAACCTCGGGGCCCAAGCACTGAGCCAGCTGCCAGATGGCGCTGATCCTGCACCGGCCAAGCGTGATGTGATGGATGCGGTGCGTGCGCATTTCCGGCCGGAGTTCCTGAACCGTCTGGATGAGACGATCATCTTCGACCGTCTGGCCCGTGAGGATATGGCAGGGATCGTGGCGATCCAGCTTGCGCGGCTTGAAAAGCGTCTGGCGGGGCGGAACATCAGCCTCGATCTGGACGAAGCGGCACTGAAGTGGCTGGCCGACGAAGGCTATGACCCTGTCTTTGGTGCGCGTCCGCTCAAACGCGTGATCCAGCGTGCGTTGCAAGATCAACTGGCCGAGATGATCCTTGCCGGTGACGTGATGGATGGCGACACCATTGGTGTCAGCGCTGGCACAGACGGGCTGATTGTTGGAGATCGCGTATCGACCAGCAACCGCCGGCCGCCAGAAGACGCGGTTGTTCACTAAAGAAACAGGAGGGCGTCCGTCGTGGCGCCCTCTTTTTCGCTTGTAGGTCAGAAATACTGCCCTATATAGCGCCCCATGGCTGAACCTCGCGAAGATACCGGACATACGTGGCTTGATGACCTGCAAGGCATCTCGCTTGGTGTATTTCTTGCCGGGCTGGGATTGCACCTGCTCACCACTGTTGGTCTGATCACAGGTCAGACGGCTGGGGTTGCCGTTATCGCCTCATATCTCACGGGGTATTCTTTCGGGTTGATGTTCTTTCTGATCAACCTGCCATTCTACCTTCTCGCATGGCGGCGGTTGGGTGTGGAATTCACCCTCAAGTCTCTTGCCTCTGTCACCGCGCTTTCCTTGCTGACCGAAGTCATTCCGCACGGCATGGTCTTTGAGTACCTTGATACAGCGCTGGGCGCGATTGCCTTTGGGGCTTTAACTGGGCTGGGGCTGTTGGCGCTGTTCCGCCACAACGGGTCTTTGGGTGGTTTGGGCGTCGTCGCGCTTTTGATCCAGGATAGCACGGGTTTTCGTGCAGGATGGGTGCAGTTGATCTTTGACGCGCTGGTCTTTGGCATCGCCTTCCTCATCTTTCCGATCTGGGTTGTCGGTTACTCACTTTTGGGGGCAGTGGTGCTGAACCTGATTATCGCGATCAATCACCGGCGTGACCGCTACGTCGCCACCTGAGTCAAAAAGCCCCGACCGAATGGCCGGGGCTTTCGTTCTGCAAGACCGGAGCGATTAGCTTGCAGGAATGATCACGCTATCGATGACGTGGATGACGCCGTTTGATGCGTCGACGTCAGCTGTGATGACGTTAGCGTCGTTCACCATGACGCCGCCTTCGGTCATGATTGTGACGTCAGCGCCGTTCACGGTTGTCGCTGTCATGCCATTGGACAGATCGCCCGACATCACTTCGCCAGGAATGACGTGGTATGTCAGGATTGCTGCGAGAGCTTCCGGATCAGCCAGCAGGCCTTCGACTGTGCCCTCAGGCAGTGCAGCGAAAGCCTCGTCAGTTGGTGCGAAGACAGTGAATGGGCCATCGCCCTTCAGTGTGTCAACAAGACCGGCTGCTTCAGCGGCAGCAAGCAGAGTTGTAAATGTGCCAGCTTCAGCGGCGGTGTCGACGATGTCCTTTTCGCCCATGGCGAAAGCGGATGTAGCCATTGCAGCAGCAGCGGCGAAAGCAAATACAGTCTTACGAAGCATAGGTGTTCTCCCATTTCAAAAAGGGATGCTTTTGTTCAGCATCGATCCTTTTACGTGGAAAAACCCAACTGGTTTTTTGCGTGATGCGCCGCTTTGTCTCTTGCCGCGTCGCGATGGAAATCTAAGCCTGTGATTTTTCGGCGATCCAGTCACAGTTTAGTGAAATTGCGTGATAAATCGGGGCGGTTTTTGGAACATTTCACTGATCTGGCAGGATCGTGAGACACCTTTCAAACGTTACCGCCTATATGCTTTGCAAACGCATTGAACGGAGAGCTTCATGGCATACCGCTGGAAAAACGATCTGACGATGGCCGACGTCACACCAAAGGCCGCCTATCTGAACCGCCGCCAGATTCTGGCCGGGACTGTCGGTCTGGGGGCGATTGGACTTGCAGGCCGTGCATCGGCGCAGGGGTTGGAACCGAACACGCTGGAAGAAATCACCAGCTACAACAACTTCTATGAGTTCGGGACGGGCAAGGGTGATCCAGCTGCGAATGCGCATAAGCTCGTGACGTCCCCTTGGTCGATCAAGGTTGATGGTATGGTGGATCGCCCGGGCGACTATGCGCTGGATGATCTCTTGGCCGGTCTCTCTGTCGAAGATCGCCTCTACCGGTTCCGCTGTGTGGAAGCCTGGTCGATGGTCATTCCTTGGAATGGGATCGAGTTGGCCGATATCCTCAACAAAGTCGGTGTCCAGTCGGGCGCGCGCTACGTGGCCTTCGAAACTGTCGTACAGCCCGAGAACATGATCGGCGTGCAGCGCAGGGTCCTCGACTTCCCTTATGTCGAGGGATTGCGGATCGACGAAGCGATGCATCCGCTCACGATCATGGCGACCGGCATCTACGATGAGCCGATCTATAATCAGAACGGCGCGCCCATCCGCTTGGTCGTGCCTTGGAAATATGGCTTCAAGTCAATCAAGTCGATCGTCCGTATCACGCTGCAAGAGGATGAACCGCCAACCAGTTGGAACAAGGCCAACCCGCGCGAGTATGGCTTTTATAGTAATGTGAACCCTAATGTGGATCACCCGCGCTGGAGCCAGGCCACCGAACGGCGGATCGGTGGTGGGCTGTTTGCGGCGCGACAGGACACGTTGATGTTCAACGGCTACCCCGAAGTGGCCAGCCTTTACGAAGGCATGGATCTGACGCGGTTCTACTAGGATGGCTGTCACCGACACATTGAATAAGGGTCTGCGCAAGATCCCCGCCTGGCTGATCTATGTGGTGGGCGCAGCCTATGCAGTTTGGGAATTCTGGCGTGCGCTCAACCAGATCGGACCTTATCTGGTCGAGCCGATCAACGTGCTTGAACGCGCCTATGGCGAGGTCGCTCTGATCCTGATGGTCGTGGGGCTGATGGTGACGCCTTTGCGCCAATGGGTCGGTCTGAACCTGCTGAAGTTCCGGCGTGCAATCGGGGTGACGGCCTTCTTCTTCGTGCTGGCCCATTTCCTTGTGTTTGCGATCTTGGATGTTCAGAGCCTCGAACGCGTATGGACTGAAATTGTGAAGCGGCCTTATGTGACCGTCGGCATGCTGTCGTTCGTGATGCTCATTCCGCTGGCGGTGACATCAAACAACCTCTCTGTGCGCAAGCTTGGTGCCGCCACTTGGCGCAAGCTGCACAAGCTGACCTATCCAGCAGCAGTCCTTGGGGCGCTTCATTATCTGTGGCTGGTAAAAGGGTTCCAGATCGAACCCATCATCTACTTGGTCGTCATCATCGCATTGGTGGCAACACGCTACGTGGCGATACCGCGCAAACGCCAGACAGCACCGTCCTGATCATGCGAGTCGCCTGCATCTGGAGCGACTCGCGCAGATGTTCAGCGGGTGTAGAGCGCGATTCAGGCCTGTTGGCGTGGCCCTTTGGTATACCATCCTGTGGATAACCCAAGATGTAGTGGCGCAGGTTTCAATCGTGCCTAAGATTGTTGCTGGCAAGATCGCCAAAGCTAACCGGAAATTGCCAAAAACCCTGCAAAACAAGGGGAAAACAGACACGATCAGAAAAATGGCAAAAAACGAAAAAAACCTCTTGCGGGTTTTGTTTGTTATCCGTAGAACCCCCTTCACCGGCGGCGCTGAGGCGCGGTTGGGACGCGGAAGCGGGGCATTGCTCT
>NZ_FOZM01000003.1 GCF_900114675.1 Yoonia litorea | reverse complement strand
AGAGCAATGCCCCGCTTCCGCGTCCCAACCGCGCCTCAGCGCCGCCGGTGAAGGGGGTTCTACGGATAACAAACAAAACCCGCAAGAGGTTTTTTCAAGAAAAATTACTTTCTCGAAAAATTTGCCGAGCAGACGCCGCAGACCCTTATTTTATTGGGCCTTTGCCCATGCCCTTAGAGGGCAAAGACAGCAGACCGGAGCCACAGCATGACAGAGTTGGTGATTCTGGTCAAAGAGTTGACCTAAGGACACGATCCAGAGGCGATTCAGTCGTGAATCAGATGTGTGCTGGTACCCGCGGCCGGACTCGAACCGGCACGGCCTTTCGGCCAAGAGATTTTAAGTCTCCGATGTCTACCATTCCACCACGCGGGCACGGCGCTATTCCTATGCGCAGTCCCCCAAGGGAGCAAGCGTTGATCAAAGGTCGGTTCCAGGCGGCTCTGTGATCAGGAACCGTTCTGACAGCCAAGGGTGCAACGCAACCGCTGACCTCAGCGCCTCTTGCGCTTCGTCATTGCGGCCAAGCTCGATCAGGGTCAGGCCTTTGCCTGACAAGGCACCGATATGATCGGGAAGAATTGCAAGCGTGCGGTCGAGATCCGCCAGCGCCTCCTCAAAGCGTCCGCCCAGAAAATAAGTGAAGGCACGCTGGTTGTAGCCTTCGGCATACGCAGGGCAGTAGTCAACCAACCGGTCAAGTGCCGCGATTGACCCCAGAAAGTCAGAGACCCGACGCCGCTCCATGCCGCGATCAAGCATCTCCTGCGCGATTTCATCTGGGGCATCGAGCCAGATTTCCCACAGGCCTGCATTGTAAGGTGCTGCGGCAAGTTCGTTCTCGGACGCAAGAAGCCCCGCGTAAAGCGCCGCCTTCTCATCTGTGCGGTCAGGAACCGCAGGACAGGTTTCGGCAAATGCCGGGCTTGCCCCCAACAGAAAGATCGTGAACCATTTCATCATCTCTCACCTGTAGCCGCATCCCAGTGGGTCAAGTCCCGCCGCCGCCATTTCCACCCACACCGTCCTCTTTCACCGCCTGCATCGCAACATAGGTTGATGTGTGCGAGACATGTGGCAAGGTCGAGATCTTTTCGGCAAGCACGGCCCTGTATCCGATCATACCGTCAGTCCGCACTTTCAGAAGGTAGTCAAAAGCCCCGGCAATCAGGTGGCACTGCTCGACCTCGGGGATGACGACGACCGCCTTGTTGAAAGCTGCCAGAGCAGCCTCGCGCGTATCGGACAGTTTGACTTCGACAAAGGCGACGTGATCGCGCCCCAGAAGGATCGGATCATAAAGCGCACGATAGCCACGAATGACGCCGCTTTCCTCTAGCCTTTTCAGACGCGCTTGCGTCGGGGATTTCGACAAGCCGATCCGCCGCGCCAACTCGGTGACACTGATCCGGCCCTCCCCTGACAGGATATTGATGATCTTCCGGTCAAACCCGTCCAGATCCAAAGTCTTTTCGACCACCCCAGCCCCCACTTAAAGTCGCTCCGTCCGCGAAGATGGCACAAGATAGGCAAACTGACTACCCGGTTTCGGATATGCTGGTCGAAAGTAGTGTGGAGAACCCGATGAACGCCCCGTTACCGCGCAACACGCAAACACACATTGATGAACACATGTATCAGCCTGAGCCGGAGGCCGTCGCGGCGCTGGTCCAGCACGCCGGTCTCAGCGCCGAGGATCGTGACCTGATCGTGTCAGATGCGACCGCGCTCGTCCGCAAGATCCGTGCCAGCACGGACCCCGGCCTGATGGAGGTTTTTCTGGCCGAATACGGGCTTTCGACCGATGAGGGTATCGCGCTGATGTGTCTGGCAGAGGCGCTGTTGCGGGTGCCTGACGCCGAAACCATGGATGATCTGATCGAAGACAAGATCGCGCCGTCCGATTGGGGCAAGCACCTTGGCCATTCCGCCTCCTCACTGGTCAATGCCTCGACCTGGGCGCTGATGCTGACAGGCCGCGTTCTTGATGACGACAAACCCGGCGTGTCACGACATTTGCGATCTGCCGTCAAACGCTTGGGCGAACCGGTCATCAGATCCGCCGTAGCGCGCGCCATGCGCGAGATGGGCCGCCAATTCGTGCTTGGCGAGGATATCGGCAAAGCCATGAAACGCGCCGAGGGGATGCAGGCAAAGGGTTTCACCTACAGTTATGATATGTTGGGCGAAGCAGCACGCACCGATGCGGACGCACGCGGCTACCATCTTGCATATTCCCGTGCGATCAGCGCGATAGCTGAGCACTGCACATCAGACAGCGTTGCAGAAAACCCCGGAATTTCCGTCAAACTGTCAGCCCTTCATCCGCGCTATGAAGTGGCGCAGGAGCGACGCGTGATGTCAGAGCTGGTGCCGCGCGTGCGCGCTCTTGCCATGCTGGCAAAGTCGGCAGGTATGGGTTTCAACATCGACGCTGAAGAAGCGGACCGGCTGTCACTCTCTCTTAAGGTGATCGAGGCGGTTCTGGCAGAGCCCGCCCTTTCGGGCTGGGAGGGCTTCGGGATTGTCGTTCAAGCCTACGGGCAGCGGGCACCGCTTGTCATTGATCATCTCTACGCACTGGCTGAACGTCTGAACCGCAAAATCATGATCCGGCTGGTCAAGGGCGCCTATTGGGACGCTGAAATCAAACGCGCCCAGATCGAAGGTATGGACGGTTTCCCGGTCTTCACCGCCAAACATCACACCGACATCAGCTATATTGCAAACGCGCGGAAACTGCTCAGCCTGACGGACCGGATCTACCCACAGTTTGCGACCCATAACGCCCATACTGTTGCCGCTGTCCTGCATCTGGCACGCGATCTGGGCCGGACGGCCAATGACTTTGAATTCCAGCGCCTGCACGGCATGGGTGAAACCTTGCACACGATCGTTCTCCAGAAAGAAAAGACGCGCTGCCGTATCTATGCGCCGGTCGGCGCACACGAAGACCTGCTGGCGTATCTGGTGCGGCGGCTTTTGGAAAACGGTGCGAATTCCAGCTTCGTCAATCAGATCGTCGACGAAGACGTTCCCGCCGAGGTCGTGGCCGCCTGCCCCTTTGCAGAAATCGGCAATGTTCCGGATATCGCGAAAGGGCCGGAGCTTTTCCTGCCGGAACGCACCAATGCCAAGGGCTTCGATCTGACCCATGCGCCGACTTTTCAAAATCTGGCAACTGCCCGTCTGGAATTCAAGGATGCGGATTGGGGCGCACACCCGCTCACATCATTTTGCCCGCAATACTCCCGCCGGAGGCTCCAGTTCGGGCAACCTGTCCTGAACCCCGCAGTGCCTGGCGACACGGTTGGAAAAATCCAGACCGCCGACGCCGAAGATATCGCGAAAGCCATCGAGGCCGCAAAGCCGTGGAATGACAGTGTCACAAAGCGCGCCGAGGTGCTCAACGCCGCCGCTGATGTGTATGAGAAGAACGCCGCCGAACTTTTCGCGATCCTCGCACGGGAAGCTGGCAAATGCCTGCCCGACGCTGTCGCAGAGTTGCGCGAAGCGGTCGACTTTCTGCGCTATTATGCAGCGCAGGCAACGCCGGATGAAAATCCAAGAGGTATCTGGACCTGTATCAGCCCGTGGAACTTCCCGCTGGCCATCTTTACAGGGCAAATCGCTGCCGCTCTTGCCGCAGGCAACGGCGTTCTGGCCAAACCTGCCGAACAGACCCCGCTCATTGCCTTCCGCGCGGTGTCGCTTCTACATGCGGCAGGTGTCCCGAAAGACGTGCTGCAACTGCTGCCCGGCGGTGGCGAGGTGGGCGCGGCCCTCACGCGTGACGCGCGTATCAACGGTGTGGCCTTCACAGGTTCAACAGCCACCGCGCGGAAAATCCGCGAAACAATGGCCGGACATTGCGCGCCAGGCACACCTTTGATTGCAGAGACCGGCGGGCTCAACGCGATGATTGTCGACAGCACCGCCCTGCCCGAACACGCGGTCCGCGATATTATCAACGGCGCGTTTCGCTCAGCCGGTCAAAGATGCTCGGCCCTGCGGTGCCTTTATGTGCAGGAAGACATCGCCGACAAGCTGATCAAGATGTTGAAAGGGGCGATGAACGAACTCGCCCTCGGTGATCCGTGGCACCTTGCCACTGATGTGGGTCCGGTGATCGACGCGGCAGCAAAAGACGGGATCGCCAGTCATATCGCGAATGCAGAAGAGGACGGACGGATCATCCATCAGTTGCCAACACCGGCTGCAGGGCACTTCATCGCCCCGACGGCTATCCGTGTGCGAGGCATCGGTGATCTGGAGAAAGAGATTTTCGGACCGGTGCTCCACATCGCGACATTCAAGGCGCATGAGCTGAACAAGATCATCGCTGACATCAACGCGACGGGCTATGGTCTGACCTTCGGGCTTCACACGCGGATCGACGACAGGGTCCAGACGATTGTCGAGCAGGTTCAGGCGGGCAACATCTACGTCAATCGTGACCAGATTGGCGCAATCGTCGGCAGCCAGCCATTCGGCGGTGAGGGTCTTTCCGGCACCGGGCCAAAGGCAGGTGGTCCACACTATCTGCCACGGTTTACCGCGCCAGCCGCACCAACGGCCACAGGGACATGGGAAACCGATGATGACGCGGCACGCCTGCAAAACGCGCTGAGGTCAGCGCCTTCCCGCGCGGGCAGCCTTTCGACTGACATGCCAGGGCCTACGGGGGAATCAAACCGCCACAGCCTGCATCCGCGTGATCCGGTCCTTTGCCTTGGCCCGGGGGAGGCATGTGTCGCGGCCCAGATCTCTGCCGTCGAAGCCTTGGGTGGCGTCGGCGTCGGCGCGACCGGTCGCATCGCACCTGACGTGCTTGGGACGCTTTCGCCAATCGGGTGCGTGATCTGGTGGGGGGACGCGGCAACAGCGCGTGCGTTTGAAACCGTTCTCGCTCAACGTGATGGGCCGATCATCGCACTTGTCACCCAGATGCCTGATGTCGCCCACGTGATGCACGAAAGACATGTCTGCATCGACACAACAGCAGCAGGGGGGAACGCGGCATTGCTTGCCGAGGTCGGCACGGAGCTGTGACTTGACCCTCAAGAGGACTTGGGCAACGGTCGCGGCATGTTTCCAATCCGCGACCATAACCCCTCTCAACGGGTCCCCTTCGTCACCATCACGCTGATCGTGATCAACGTCGCCGTTTATCTTTGGGGACTGTCGGCGCTCGACACAAACCGGGCGCTTGCACAGTTCTATTTCGACTACGCGTTGCTGCCAGCAAGACTTGCCAATGGCGAGAACGAAATCGCCTTGGTCACGTCGATCTTTCTGCATGGCGGGTTCATGCATCTGGCAGGCAACGTGCTGTTTTTGTGGATCTTCGGCGACAACATGGAAGATGAGATGGGTCACCTGCCCTTCCTGCTGTTCTATTTGGCAAGCGGGGTCGGTGCGAGCCTCGCCCATGTGGTCACCGATCCGGGCTCTGTCGTGCCGATGGTCGGCGCATCAGGCGCGATTGCCGGTGTTATGGGGGGCTATCTGTTGCTCTTTCCCAAAGCCAGAGTGGATATCCTGCTCATTCTGATCGTCTACTTCCGCGTCATTCCGATCCCCGCGTGGCTGATGCTGGGGCTGTGGTTCGGACTGCAACTTTTCAGCGGCGTCAACGTGGACACTTCGGCAGGCGGGGTCGCCTATTGGGCGCACGCGGGCGGTTTCGTGATCGGGATCGTTCTGACCTTGCCGCTGTGGTTCAAGCTGGGCGGGCCGTCGTTCTGGCGCGCCACAGATGGCCACCCACCGCACCCTGATGCAACCTACAGGTCCAGCAGCGTGCCAATCGTCCGCAAGCGCTAGGCTTTGCGGATCACCTTTGCGAAGGTGTCAAAAATCGGCTCGTTGGCGCAGACAATCTGCCCGCTTTCCAAAAGGCTCTCGTTGGGTTGCAGCGGCTCGACAATACCGCCGGCCTCTTTGACGATGATGATACCGGCCGCGATATCCCACGCATGCAGGCCGCGCTCCCAAAAGCCATCATAGCGACCAGCGGCAACATAGGCCAAATCCAGCGCGGCAGAACCAAAACGACGGACACCTGCGCAGGTTGGCATGATGCGTGCAAGGTCTTGCAGCGTTTCTGGCAAATCGGCGCGACCCCCGAAAGGCACACCGGTTGCAAAGATGCTCTCGATCATCCGGTGACGGGCCGAGACGCGCAAACGGCTTTCGTTCAGCCACGCCCCGTTGCCTTTTTCGGCGTAGAACATCTCGTCTTTCACCGGGTCATAGATCACGCCAGCAACAATCTGGCCCTTGTGTTCCAGAGCGATTGAGATCGCCCAATGTGGCAGCCCGTGCAGAAAGTTGGTTGTGCCATCCAGCGGATCGACGATCCAGCGACGCGTCGGGTCTTCGCCGTCAATCTCTTGGCCCTCTTCGCCAAGAAACCCGTATGACGGGCGCGCTGCCATCAGGTCGGTGCGGATCAGTTCTTCGGCGGCGCGATCCGCGCGACTGACGAAGTCACCCGGCCCCTTGGCGCTGACCTGAAGATTCTCGACCTCGCCGAAGTCTTTCAGCAAACCGCGCCCTGCCTTGCGAGCGGTTTTCATCATAACATTCAGATTTGCGCTGCCAGCCATTGTGGTTCGGTCCTTGGTTGAGGTCAGAGGCGGCGTATAGGACGCTCGTGAACAGGTGGCAAGGGTCTAGCTGCGCTGCAATTTCACCGCTTCCTGACGGGCAAGCCTGATCAAATGCGCCATGAAGGGGCGGCTGGTATCCTCCGACCGTGTCGCCGCGTAGAGCCTGCGTGTGATGCCTTCGCGGGTCAGAGGGCGTGTGACATAATCAGAATTGTATCTCACCTGCCTGACCACCCAATCGGGCAGCACCGCCACGCCGCGATTAGAGGCGACAAGCAAAAGGATGACAGCGGTCAGCTCAACCTGCCTCACCTCGGCGGGTTCGACCTTCGCCGGTGTCAGCAATTGCGAAAAGATATCAAGCCGCGCACGATCCACAGGATAGGTGATCAGCGTCTGGCCGCGAAAGTCCTCCGCTTCGATCACGTCTTTCTGCGCAAGCGGATGCGCCGCAGAGGCGACAAACACAGGCTCATAGTCAAAAAGCGGTGTGAAATCCGTATCTGGCAAATCCTCAGGGTCTGACGACACCACAAGATCAACCGTTTCTTTCTTCAGCGCTGGCATGGCATCAAACGCAAGCCCCGGGCGGATATCGACGTCAACCTCGGGCCATGCTTTGCGGAACTGCTCAAGAACCGGAAACAGCCATTCAAAACAGGCATGGCATTCGATCGCGATATGCAGACGTCCGGCCTTCCCTGCGATCAAACCCTCGAACTCGGCTTCAAGTGCAGCAACCTGCGGCAGGATCGCCTCTGCGGCTGCCAGCATCTTCATCCCCGCCGAGGAAAGCCGCAACGGCTTGGACCGTCTGACGAAAAGCTCAACACCGGCCTGATCTTCGATACCCTTGATCTGATGCGATAACGCCGACTGTGTGATGTTCAACTGGTCAGCCGCGCGGGCAAGACCGCCGGTATCATGGATCGCCTTGATCGTGCGCAAATGCCGGAACTCGATATGCATATGTGAGCGGACCTCATCACTTTGGTGAAGTTTATGAATTTGCCTCATTATCCTTAAAGCTGGCAAAAGAGCAAAGCAACAAGAGGATTCATCATGCCTGCGCCAACCGTTTCTTTCGAATTCTTCCCGCCAAAGACTTTGCAGGCGTCGTTCCGTCTGTGGGACTGCGTCAACACATTGGCGCCGCTTGATCCGTCATTCGTTTCTGTCACCTACGGCGCTGGCGGCACGACACGAAAGCTCACCCATGAAGCCGTTGAGGCCATTCAGGCAAATACAGGTCTGAACGTCGCCGCACATCTGACCTGTGTCGATGCCACCAAATCAGAAACGCTCGGAATCGCCGACGCCTATGCCAAGGCAGGGGTGAAAGAAATCGTTGCCCTTCGCGGTGATGCACCCAAAGGGGCCAGCAACTTCACCGCCCATCCAGAGGGCTTTGCCAGCTCCATTGATTTGATCGCGGCGCTGTCGGAGCGCGGAGGCTTTAACATTCGGGTCGGGGCCTACCCTGAAAAACACCCCGAAGCCGTTGATCAGGCCGCAGACATCGCCTTTCTCAAGCGCAAGTTCGACGCTGGCGCGACATCAGCCATTACCCAATTCTTCTTTGAGGCCGAAAGCTTCTTCAGGTTCCGTGATGACTGCGTGAAAGCAGGGATCGACGCACCGATCATTCCCGGCATCCTGCCGATTGAAAGCTGGTCAGGCGTGCAGAAGTTCTCCAAGCAATGCGGTGCGTTCATCCCGCAGGTGCTGCGTGATGCGTTCAACAATGCCGAACAGACCGGCACGACCGAGCTTTTGGCAACTGCGGTCGCAACGGAGCTTTGCGATGACCTGCTGCAAGGTGGCGTTGATCACCTGCACTTCTACACTCTCAACCGCCCGGAACTGACACGCGACATCTGTCATGCATTGGGGGTCACACCGAAAGTGCAGTTGCAAAACGTGGCCTGACACGGCAAGCCTCGGTCAGAGTTTGACCGAGGCGACCATGTTTACAGCAACCAAGCCCGAAGAGATGCCCGATCAGGAGACAATCCTCTCCATGTCTGGCCTCGACTTCATGCGCGCGATGAAAGCGGGTAAAATCAACAGACCGCCGATTTCAGCGCTAATGGCCTACACCCTCGAAGAGGTCGAGGAAGGGCGCGTTGTCTTCAGAGGCAAACCCGCGTTTCAGCACACCAACCCCGCAGGCGGCATCCACGGCGGCTGGTATGGCACACTGCTCGACAGTTGCATGTCCTGCGCGGTGATGACGAAAACCCCCAAAGGGTCCGTCTATACAACGCTGGAGTATAAGGTGAACCTCACAGGCGCGATCCCGATCGGGCGCGAAATTCTGGCAACGGGCACCATAGATCACGCCGGGCGATCAACAGGGGTTGCGAGCGGCGAAATCAGAGACGCGGCCTCCGGGCGTCTCTACGCAACAGGTTCAGCGACCTGCCTGATCATGGAACTGCGGGACTAGGGGGATCCGATGAAAGCTAATGACCTCAAGATCGCAGTCGTTCTGCATCTTTACCATGAAAAGCAATGGAGCGAGTTTGTTCGCTATCTCGCAAACATTCCGCACCCCTTCAACCTTTTCGTCAGCCTGCAACCAGAGAGCCGTTTTGCAGATACCATATATAAGGCCTATCCCGATGCGGTGATCAGGACGTTTCCGAACGTGGGCCGAGATGTTGGGCCCTTCCTTGGACTTCTTCCCGAACTCCAGCCCTTCGACGTTGTGTGCAAGTTGCACACCAAATCAAAAGTTGGCGTGCGTCGAAAGTGGGGGCAGGCCGCCGTTGGTTCTTTGGTGGGCTCACAAAAGATTGTTGAGACATACCTCGCTGCCTTCGCTGCAAACGATGATCTGGTGATCGGCGGCCCGAAACTGCTGTATCTGGATGGCGAAAAGCATCTGGGGGGCAGCAACTGGAACATCATGCGGCGGTTCTGTGCCGCGCGCCCTGAATCCTGGGGGTTCTTTGCGGGCACTATGTTTTGGTGTCGTCCGCAACTCTTTTCCGAAATGGCGGAACAGTTCAACGAGATCGAATTTGTTGAGCATAAGAAATTCGATGGACAACCTGAACATGCCGCCGAACGGCTGTTTGGCATAATTCCGGCCCTTGAACAGAAACAACTTATGCTGCTGGGCGAGACGGTAGAAATTGACGTCGCTGCAAACCTTGAAGGCCACCCCGATTGGTTCGAAGTTAGACGCACCCACTTCAAACAAAAGGCCACCGTCGTGACAGCAAAACCGGAACCGACTGACACGGACGCATTATCGCTGCAGGAGTTGCACAACAGGCACGACGGCTACGTATCGGACAAATGGTCCAACAATCTGGCCCAATATGACAGGTTTCTTGTGCCTTATCGCAAGCAGGGCATCCGGTTGCTGGAGATTGGCATCCAGAACGGTGGCTCGCTTGAGCTTTGGTCGAAATACTTCCGCAACGGGAAAACCTTCATCGGTTGTGACATCAACCCCGCATGTGAGCGTCTGTCCTACGCGGATCCAAGGATCAATGTCATTATCGGGGATGCCAATGCTCCGCAGACACAGACACAGATCAGGGCAAAGTCGGATGCATTCGACATCGTGATTGATGACGCTTCGCATCGCTCGGAAGATATTGTGAAATCTTTCCTGACCTACTTTCCCATGATCGCCGATGGCGGGTTGTTTGTGGCTGAAGATCTTCACTGCAGCTACTGGCGATCGTTTCAGGGCGGATTGAATCTGGACACATCATCGCTGTCGTTTTTCCGCAGCTTAACCGACGTAATCAACTTTGAGCATTGGGAGAAACAGGGCACGGTTGCATCGCGATTTGCCGCCTTTGAGACCGCATATGGCGTGTCTGTCGACCCGGATATCCTGCAACAGGTTGTCTCGGTCGAGTTCGCCAACTCTATGGCTATTGTCCGCAAAGGCACCGCCAGCGAGGCCCGGCTAGGCAAGCGTTCGGTCGCGGGATCGAAAGCACTGGTCGATACCGGTGTGCTAAAATTCAAAACTGCGCAATAGCCCCGAATTATGCGGTCCGGGCACGGCCTTCGCTCAGCGACCTGCCTGATCATGGAGCTGCGGGACTAGGTCAGGGCGGCCGACAGCCGTTTCGCCCAGACTTTCGTGTATCCGTTCCGACGGGTCCTGCCCGATTTTGCGTTTCCGCCGGGTGATCAGGAACTTGGCCCATCCCCGCCATCCGCCAATTGATGGTGCGGTGACATCCTGAACAAAGCGGTCTGACCACCCATCAGGCAAGGGCAAGCCACAGGCAGAAACGCGCTCAAGCAGCCAGACCAGCGGAATATTGGCCAGTGGCCGCGCGGGGGGATAGATCCAGACCTGACCGCCCACATCGGCATGTGTGCCGCGAAACCAGACCTGCTCGACATGGGTCGCGCTGTCGTCGGCACTGGCCCACATGATCGGCTGATAGGCCAGTCGGGTCTCATCCATCGCCAATGCATGAAAGCCGTTGCGGATATGCGGGCCCAGCGCGTCATTGTGAAAGCCGTGCCTGCCTTCCGACCACCGCCAGACAATCGGCAACCGCAAACCAAGCGCTTTGACAGTATCCCAGACGGCGACGGCCTCAATTTCTACATCGGCGTGGCAATAGGCGTCGCGAAACTCTTTGGCCGCGGTGCTTGTCGCGCCTTCTTTGTAGTGGCGGTAGGCCTGCTGGATCACGCGCTCGGTTGCGCATTCCTGCCTGACCAGCCCGACCAGATCGACAGCGCCCGCCAGCGACCGGACCGCGTAGGCCCCGCGTGAATACCCAATGAGCATGATTTCATCGCCAGGCTGGTAGCGGCTGGCAAGGACACCGTAAGCGCGCGCGATCTGGCGATTGATCCCCTTGCCGGTGATCACGTCCCACGCGCTGCGCCAGTAACGCCATTGGATGCCTGCCTCATAATGGATCGTGAGGTTCGCGCGGCGACCTGATTCCAGCAAAAGCTTATAGGTCAGCCCGGCGTTCGTCTCGCGCCCCTCTTGCAGCGACGACATGGTGCCGTCGAGGATGATGACGTGGGTCGCAGTGTCTTTGCTGCGGGCCGCGTCATCTTCGGTGCGCGGCCTGCGCCCAAAAAGCCCAAAGAACCAATCACGCAGCGGCACTGTTCTTCTTTGCGTCCTCTATCACCTGCCAGATGCGGTGCGGTGTGAAGGGCATTTCGACATGTCTCACACCGATGCCCCAGAGCGCGTCAACAACCGCATTGCTGATGGCCGCAAGCGCGCCAACAGTGCCGGCCTCACCACAGCCTTTCATGCCCATCGGATTGTAAAGCGACGGTGTGCATTCGGTCGAAAAGGCGATCATGGGAACATCATCAGCGCGTGGCATCCCATAGTCCATGAACGTTGCCGTGAGCAACTGCCCGTCCTCGTCAAAGACGACCCGTTCCGTCAAAGCCTGCCCGATCCCCTGAACGACGCCACCGTGGACCTGTCCTTCGGCGAGCATCGGGTTGATGAGGTTGCCGAAGTCATCGACGACCGTATAGCGATCGACCCTGACAACCCCGGTTTCGGGATCAATTTCCACCTCGGCAACATGGGCACCGTTTGGAAAGCTGCGGTTGTCGAGCGTGATCCGTGCTGAATGCTTGAGCAGATCATCGCGACCGGCCTCGCGCGCCATCTCGGCGACCTCGAGCATCGTTGGCGTCAGATTGGAGCCGTTGATCCTGAAGCGTTCGTCGTCAAAGCTGACCGCCGCGGCATCCACGCCCTCTGCATCTGCCAGAAATGCGGTGAAGGCGGACACCATCGCCTCCACTGTTGCAAGGGTGGCGGTGTTCTGGACTGTGACTGATCGCGAGCCACCTGTCCCGCCACCGCGCGCGATCAGGTCGCTGTCACCCTGCACGATCTCGATTTTGTCGACAGGAATACCGGAGTGGTCCTCAAGAAACTGGGCATAGACTGTCTCGTGGCCCTGCCCGTTCGATTGGGTGCCCACATACATTCGCGCCCCATCGCCGGTAAATGCAACCGTCGTGGTTTCACTGGGATCACCCAGAATACTTTCGATGTAATAGCAAAGCCCCTGGCCCCGCAGCTTGCCAGCGGCGCGGGATGCCTCAGCACGTTTTGCAAAGCCTTCGCGATCTGCCGCCTGTGACGCGCTGTTCAGCACCATAGCGAAATCGCCCACGTCATAGGTCAGCCCCGTCACGGAAGTGTATGGAAACTGGTCAGGCTTGATGAAGTTCTTCAGCCGCAATTCCCAAGGATCAAGGCCCAACTGACGCGCTGCCTCGTCTACGGTGCGTTCAAGAACAAAGATCGCTTCGGGACGTCCAGCGCCGCGATAGGCATCAACCGGCGTGGTGTTGGTGAAAATCCCTGTGACCTGCATAAAGGCATTCTGCACATCATAGGTGCCCATCAGGACCTTGGAGAACAATTCGGTCTGGATCGGCTGTGCAAACTGAGAATTATACGCACCCATATTCGCAATGGTTTCAATGCTATAGGCGGTCATGCGATAGTTAGCATCAAAGGCAAGTGTCGCTTTAGTCGTCAGATCACGACCCGCATTGTCTGTCTGCATGGCCTCTGACCTGTCCGACATCCACCGCGTCGGACGACCGAGCGCGCGAGCAGCGAATGCCGCGCAGAAGGTCTCCGGGTACCGCATGGCCTTCATCCCGAAGCCGCCGCCTGTATCGGGGTTGGTGACGCGCACCTCGTCGGCGGAAAGGCCGAAATGGTCCATCAGGTCTTTCTTGGGCACCCAGACACCTTGGCCGTTCACGGCGACATGCAGTTTTCCATCCACGACTTCGGCATAGCAGCCACGGGGTTCCATTGCGTTGACGATCACACGGTTGTCCATGACCTCGCAGGTGACCACATGCGCGGCTTCGGCAATCGCCGCCTGTGTCGCCTCGGCATCACCCAACCCCCAATCGAAAGCGATATTGTCAGGCGCCTCGGGGTGGATTTCAGGACCACCGGTTGCCAGACCGATATGCACGGGCAGATCGTCGATATCGAGCATGATCACCTCTGCGGCATCGCGGGCCTCTGCAAGGCTCTCCGCCACGATCATCGCGATCGGCTCGCCCACATGGCGGACACGATCTTTGGCAAGCATCGGACGTTCGGGTGCTGCACCTTTGGTCCCGTCGCGGTTGGTGACCAATGTGCCACCCAGACCAATCTTCATCCCCGACGCAATCAGGTCCTCGACCGTGGCAACCAGATGCACGCCGGGCATCTCGCGGGCATCGTCAACGTCAAGTGCGGTGATTTCCCCATGCGCGACAGGCGAGCGCAGGAAATAGCAATAAAGTGCGCCGTCTGGCACGATATCATCAACATAGCGCCCCTCACCGGTCAGAAACCGGAGGTCTTCGATACGTTTGACGGATTGAGATTTGCCGAACTTTTCCATGCTGCCTCTCGCGCTTCCTGTGGTGGACCCTAGCGGTGCGCCGCCTGTTGTCCACCCTTGGGCAATGTTTCGTCTTTACCGATTGCGTCTTGCGGCGCAATCTCAGCGACAGAAACGTCAGGCTGGGGAGGCACCGATGGACCACGTCAAATTCACCGCGATGAAGGACGGCGACAAGGAAGATTACGAGTTCCTGACCGAGCACGAAATTGAATATACAAAAGGGACCGCCTCACGTTTGCTCAACGCCTTGGTGAGCCTTGATGAAAGCCTTTCGGGCTACCAGATCACCCGCCTTGGCCATTCGCTGCAATCGGCGACACGGGCGGAACGCGACGGGGCGGACACCGACTGGATCGTTGCAGCCCTGCTGCATGATATCGGGGATATCTATGCCCCCTACAATCACGACGAATACGCAGCCACCATCCTGCGCCCTTTCGTGCGCGAGCAGGTGACGTGGGTCGTGGAAAAGCACGGCGATTTCCAGATGGTCTATTACGGCCATCACGTGGGCGGCGATCCCAACAAGCGCGACGCCTACAAAGACCACCCCTATTTCGACGATTGCGCGACCTTTTGCGAACGCTGGGACCAAAGCTCTTTCGATCCCGCCTATGACACCCTGCCGCTTGATCATTTCCGGAGCAGAGTGGAAGAGGTCTTTGCCCGCAAACCCTATGATCCGGCGGTGATCCAACCAGGCGTGCGCGTCCCGTTGACCAGCTAGGGCGCGCTGCCCCTTTTCCTTCCGCGCCCTCTCCGCTATCTGCCACCCCAAGCGTAGGAGAGACCCGACCATGGCCATGGAAAAGACATTCAACGCCGCCGAAGCAGAACCACGCATCTATCAGATGTGGGAACAGTCAGGCGCGTTCAAAGCCGGTGCAAACAAATCGAAGGATGAAACCTTCTGCATCATGCTGCCGCCACCGAATGTGACGGGTCACTTGCATGTGGGCCACGCCTTTAACCACACGCTGATGGATATGCTGACCCGCTGGAAGCGGATGCAGGGGTTCGATACGCTTTGGCAGCCGGGGCTGGACCACGCAGGGATCGCGACCCAGTTGATGGTCGAGAAAGAACTGGCCGAAACCCAGCAGCCCAAGCGTACCGACATGGGGCGCGAGGCGTTCCTGAAAAAAGTTTGGGAATGGAAGGCCGACAAGGGCGGCGTGATCGAACAGCAGGCGCGGCGTCTGGGCGACTCGATGGATTGGGAGCGCTCGGCCTTCACTATGTCGGGGGCGGAAAGCGCGCCCGAAGGTGAAAAGCCCGGCAACTTCCATGACGCCGTGCTCAAGGTCTTTGTTGATCTCTACAACAAGGGCCTGATCTATCGCGGCAAATACCTAGTGAACTGGGACCCGCATTTCGAGACCGCGATTTCTGACCTTGAGGTCGAGAACATCGAGGTCGACGGCCACATGTGGCACTTCAAATACCCGCTGGCCGGTGGCGAGACCTACGAATACGTGGAGAAGGACGAGGACGGGAACGTCACCCTGCGCGAGATCCGCAACTACATCTCGATCGCGACGACACGCCCCGAAACCATGCTGGGTGATGGTGCGGTGGCCGTGAACCCCAAGGACGCGCGTTACGCGCCCATTGTCGGCAAGCTCTGCGAAATTCCGGTTGGGCCAAAAGAACACCGCCGCCTGATCCCGATCATCACAGACCCCTACCCTGATCCTGAATTTGGCTCGGGTGCGGTCAAGATCACCGGCGCGCATGACTTCAACGACTATGAGGTCGCCAAGCGCGGCAATATCCCGATGTATTCGCTGATGGATACCAAGGGGAACATGCGCGCCGACGGCAAACCCTATGCCGAGGAAGCCGCCGTTGCTCAAGCGATTGCAAACGGCGAACAGGAGTTCGACGAGGCGATGATCGCCGCGATGAACCTTGTGCCCGACGCCTATCGCGGGCTGGATCGGTTCGAGGCGCGCGCCCGCGTGGTGGCCGACATCACCGCAGAAGGCAACGCAGTGATGACCGTGGCCACCGACACGCGGCTGGAAAACCCCGTGAAAACCCCCGTCGCCCCCGAAGAGGGCGGCGAAGCGCGCACCGATGCCGACGAACTCGTCCCGCTGGTCGAGAAGAAGAAGATCATGCAGCCCTTCGGCGACCGCTCAAAAGTCGTCATCGAGCCGATGCTGACGGACCAGTGGTTCGTGGACAGCGCCAAGATTGTCGAGCCTGCGCTGGAAAGCGTGCGGTCAGGCCGCGTGAAGATCATGCCCGAAAGCGGGGAAAAGGTGTTCTTCCACTGGCTGGAGAACATCGAGCCTTGGTGCATCTCGCGCCAGCTTTGGTGGGGGCATCAGATTCCGGTTTGGTTTGATGCAGATGGCAATCAATTCTGCGCGTCGACAGAAGCAGAAGCACAAGCGCTTGCTGGCGAGGGCGTTACACTTACCCGCGACCCCGACGTCCTCGACACTTGGTTCTCCTCCGGCCTCTGGCCTTTCGGCACCCTCGGCTGGCCCGCCGAAGACGAGGCGATGAAATACTTCCCCGGCGACGTGCTTGTCACCGGTCAGGACATCCTGTTCTTCTGGGTCGCCCGCATGATGATGATGTCCGAGGCGGTGATGGATAAGGAACCGTTCCACACCGTCTACCTGCACCAGCTTGTCCGCGACGCCAAGGGGGAGAAGATGTCCAAGACCCGCGGCAACGTCATCGACCCGCTTGAGATGATCGACGCCTACGGCGCAGACGCGCTGCGGTTCTCGAACGCGCAGATGGCGGCCCTTGGTGGCGTGCTGAAGATCAGCGAGGACCGGATCAAGGGCTATCGCAACTTCGGCACAAAGCTGTGGAATGCTTTCAGCTTTGCCGACCATTACGAAATCCCCTACCCCGGCGATGCGCCGATGCCGGAGGCCAGCCAGACGCTGAACAAATGGATCATCGGCGAGACCGCCAAGGTCCGCGAAGCCGTTGACGCAGGCATGGAAGCCTACCGTTTCAACGATGTGGCCGACGCGCTTTATGCCTTCACATGGGGCAAGGTCTGCGACTGGTATCTGGAGTTCTCCAAACCGATCCTGCAGGGCGATGATGCCGCAGCCAAAGAGGAAACGGAAAAGACCCTGCGCTGGGTTCTGGACCAGTGCCTGATCATGCTGCACCCGATCATGCCCTTCATCACCGAAGAACTCTGGGGCATGGGCGAAGCCCGCGCCAAGATGCTGGTGCACGCCGACTGGCCGACCTACACGGCAGCCGATCTGGTCGATGCCGATGCAGACCGCGAGATGAACTGGGTGATCGCGCTGATCGAGAACACCCGCTCCGCCCGTCAGCAGGTGCATGTGCCTGCAGGGGCCAAGGTGCCGCTTCTGGTCAAAGACCTTGACGCCAAGGGGCAGTCGGCTTGGGACAATAACGCGGCCCTGATCCAGCGCCTTGCGCGGATCGAAAGCCTGACGGCGGTTGATGCATTCCCCAAGGGCACGGTCACGATTCCAATGGAAGGCGGCACGTTCGCTATCCCGCTTGAGGGCCTGATCGACGTGGCAGCCGAAATCGCACGTTTGGAAAAGACGCTGCAAAAGCTGGGCAAGGAACTCGGCGGTCTGCGCGGACGTCTGAACAACCCCAAATTCGTCGAATCCGCCCCTGATGAGGTTGTCGCCGAAGCCCGCGAAAACCTGAGCTTGCGCGAAAATGAAGAGACCCAGATCAAGGCCGCGATCACACGTCTGCAAGAGATCGGCTAGACAGCATCAAGAACAGGCGGCGCGAGCAAGACCCGCGCCGCCCGCCCCACCGGACGGTGCCTTTACCACTCGCCAATCCGTCGGGGTTATCTTTCTTCCCGAGCGCTCATTCTCGGGGCAAAGCAATGCGTCCCGGGTCAAGATCAGGTTTCGTACCGGATCCCAAGACCACCTCTGACAAAGGTGCAGGATCCACGCGATCGCTCCGGCAGTTCTCAGCTGCCGGACCCAGAGACCGTTTTCCGGCGGGCCCGCCCCCTTGATCTTTCCTTTATTCATGCACGAAACCTGACAGCCCGAATGGATGGCCGTCGGGGTTTTTGTGCTGGCCTAGGGCACAACCCTTTCTACGGCACGCATCATGCCCAGCGCCTTGTCATAGACCAGCGTCAGGATACGCCTGCCACTGGGCCTGGTCGCCATTTGCGGAACCGCGCGCACCGTCAAGGCAGCGCCGCTTGAGATCAGAAACCCGCGTCTGCTCAGTTTCATCGTCAACCCTCCAGTTGAGAACCATTCTCATATATGGGCGCTTGCGCGAAATACCAGTGCAGGCTTATCTGACGCCATGAAAAAACCATCCCTGACCCCGCTTGCGCAATCCCTGCCTGCCTCCGTGCCTTTCGTCGGGCCAGAGACACAAGAACGGCAAATGGGCCGTCCTTTCGTCGCCCGCCTTGGCGCGAATGAAAGCACCTTTGGTCCCTCGCCGAAGGCCATTGCGGCCATGCAAAAGGCCGCGTCTGAGGTCTGGATGTATGGCGATCCTGAAAGCCATGACCTGCGTCACGCGCTGGCCGCCCATCACGGGATTGCGCCCGAGACGATCATGGTCGGCGAAGGCATTGACGGGCTGTTGGGGCTTGTGGTGCGGCTCTACGTTGGTGAAGGCGACGCGGTTGTGACCTCGGACGGGGCCTATCCGACCTTCAACTACCATGTGGCAGGCTTTGGCGGGATGCTGCACAAGGTGCCCTACAAGGGCGACCTTGAGGACCCCGATGCATTGATCGCAAAGGCGGATGAGGTCGGCGCGAAGCTCATCTATTTCGCCAACCCTGATAACCCGATGGGCAGCTGGCACAGTGCAGAGGTCGTGCAAGACATGATTGACCGCCTGCCTGAGGGCTGCCTGCTGATTTTGGATGAGGCCTATGTCGATCTCGCCCCCGAAGGCACGGCCCCTGCCTTGGATACAAGCACCCAGAACGTCCTGCGGATGCGGACATTCTCAAAGGCGCATGGCATGGCAGGCGCGCGGGTCGGCTACGCGATTGGCCATCCGGAGGTGATTTCCGGGTTTCACAAGGTGCGCAACCATTTCGGCATGTCGCGGATCGGGCAAGACGGCGCACTGGCCGCCCTCGCCGACACCGCATGGCTGGAACATATCCAAGCGACAGTCGCGGCTTCACGCGACCGGATTGGCGAGATCGCCCGCGCCAACGGCCTGACGCCGCTCCCGTCGGCCACGAACTTCGTGACAATCGACTGTGGCCATGACGGCGGCTTTGCGCGAGCGGTGCTGTCCAACCTTGTTGCGGCAGGCATTTTTGTCAGAATGCCATTTGTCGCCCCGCAAGATCGGTGCATCAGAGTAAGCTGCGGAACCAATGAGCAGATTTCCGCGTTTGAAAAGGCGCTCCCGGCGGCACTTGCCGCTGCACACGAAAATTTAAAGTGATTTCTTCAGAATTGCCGATAATCTTGGCTGGGTAAGAGGATCATCGCATGTCATATCGCCGCCCGATCGAGGCTGTTGAAGATTACACAAACGCTTTTCTGGCGACGCTTTGGGTCATCCTGTTCATGTCGTTTTGGGTGATCGCTGCGGCGCTTGGCTATATCTGGCTTGCCATCGTCGCCTACGGCATCAATGAAGTCTTCAAATGGATTGGCCGCGTCCGCAGTTCCTAGGCCCGCTGCGCTAGCGCATCTGCCGCCGCACTCAACGCATGCGCGCCATGCGGAATATCCAGAGCCTTCAATCCGGCATCAATCGTCCCAAGCGCGCCCATCACCATCTGCGCGTTGACGTGTCCCATATGGCCGATGCGGAAATAGGCGTCGGCAGGTTCGCGACCCAGTCCGATGCCAAGTGTCAGTCCGCAGTTGTGCTGACACCAATGCCGCAAGGCATCACCGTTTGGCGATCCCGCAAAGATCGATGTCACAGCATGCGAGCGATGCGCCGGGTCAGCCACATTGATCGCGATCTGCCCTTTTTCGGCCCAGACATTGATCGCGCTCCAGATGATCTCGGCAAGTTTCCGGTGTCGGTCGAAAACAGCGTCCAAACCCTCGGCGAGGATCATATCCAAAGCAGCGCGCAATCCATAAAGGTGATGGGTCGGTGCCGTCCCGCAAAAATAGCGAAAATAGACTTCGGGATCTGTTCTAGGGGCCCAGTCCCAATAAGGGGTCACGCAGTCGCCGCGCACCTTGGCCGCTTTGTCGTTGAACCAGACAAAGCTCATCCCCGCGGGGGTCATCAACCCTTTCTGGCAGCCGGACACGGTGACATCTGCACCCCAGTTGTCCATTTCAAAGCGGTCGCACCCCAGCGAGGCGATACAATCCGCCATCAAAAGCGCGGGATGCTTTTCCGCATCCATCACCTGTCTGATCGCCGCGATGTCGTTCTTGACCCCTGTCGAGGTATCGACAAAAACCGCAAGCACAGCCTTGATCGCATGTGCGGTATCGGCTTTGAGCGCATCGGCCACCCGCGCCAGATCAACAGGGCTGCTTTGCCCAAAGTCCAGAACCTCAATCTCGACCCCAAGCCCACTGGCCATTTCACCCCAACCGACACCAAAAAGCCCCGTGGCCAGTACCAACACCTTGTCGCCGCGTGACAGGGTGTTTGAAAGCGCGGCTTCCCATGCGGCGTGTCCGTTGCCGATATAGATCGCCACATCGCCCTTGGTCATGGCGATCTTCTTGAGGTCGGGGATCAGGCTATCCGTCAGGTCATGCAGTTCACCCTCATAGATATTCGGTGAGGCGCGATGCATCGCCTGCAAGACCCGATCAGGGATGACAGAAGGGCCCGGGATGGCCAGGTATTCGCGACCTTGGGAGAGTGACATGAGTGGTATTCCAACTGATTACAAAGGCGGACAGTAATCTGCCAAGGTCGCAGGTCAACCGCCCCTTGCTTGCCCTTATCCTGTAAATGGCAGTAAACCGAAGCAACCGTTTCGCAAAGGTACCTCATGGCGCCGCCAAAGCACGATCAGTCTTCCACACAGCAGCAATCGGCAACCAGGCTTTTCCTTTGGCTCTGGCGCGATTATCTGCGCCATCACAAGTGGATGCTGGCCGGTGCGATTGTCCTGATGATGATCGAAGGGTCGATGCTTGCGCTGATCAGCCGTCTTGTTCAGCCCATGTTCGACGATGTTTTCACCGCCGGTGATCGCAACGCGCTCTACTTTGTCGGCATTGCCGTGATGACGATCTTTTTTGTTCGCGCCGCGACCTCGGCGGGACAGCGCATTCTGATGGCTGCGATCAAGCAATACACGGCTGCGGATATGCGCAAGCATCTGCTGCGCCATCTGATGACGCTCGATTCCGGTTTCTTCCAGATTCATCCGCCGGGTCAACTCATCGAACGCGTGCAGGGCGACGTCAACGCGATCAACGCCGTCTGGAGCAGCATCCTGACCGCGATCGCCCGCGATCTGGTTTCGCTCATTGGCCTGCTTTCGGTGGCCCTGTGGATCGACTGGCAATGGACACTTCTGGCCATCGTCGGGATTCCGCTTCTGGTGCTGCCTTCACTTCTGGTTCAGGCCTACATCCGCCGCAGGTCACGCAACGCCCGCGAAGTGGCCGGCAACATTTCGACACGGCTTGATGAGGTGTTTCACGGGGTCAACCAGATCAAACTCAACGCGTTGGAAGACTATCAGGCAAGCCGCTATGACGCCTTGATCAGGCAGGGTGTGAAGGCCGAGGTGAGAACCGCCGTCGGCCAGGCTGCCGTTCCTTCGCTGATCGACATCATGACCGGCATAGGGTTCCTAGGCGTCCTTATCTATGGCGGGTCAGAGATTATTGCCGGTGAAAAGACAAACGGCGAATTCATGGCCTTCTTCACGGCCATGTCACTGGCCTTTGACCCCTTGCGCCGCCTGGGCCTGATGAGCGGGCAATGGCAAATGGCTGCGGCAAGTGTCGAGCGGCTGCAGTATGTGCTGAACCTCGCGCCGACCATCAAGTCCCCCGCCAAAGCCAAACCTGTTCCAACCCAATCGCCACGCATTGCTTTGGATGATGTCTCGCTTCAGTATGGCGACTTGCCTGTTTTGCGCGGCGCAAGCTTTGTGGCGGAGGCCGGGAAAACAACCGCTCTGGTCGGAGCGTCAGGCGCTGGCAAGAGCACGGTTTTCAACGTGCTCACACGCTTGGTGGAACCGCAAACAGGGTCGGTGCGCGTCGGCGATGACGCAATCGTGGACTATGATCTTGCGGACCTGCGCGGTCTCTTCTCGGTTGTGTCGCAGGATGCGGCCCTCTTTGATGAAACACTGCGCGAGAACATACTGCTGGGCCGCGATGATATCAGCGAAGACCATCTGCGCCGCGTGCTCGATGCTGCGCATGTTTCAGATTTCCTGTCGTCGCTGCCCAACGGCCTCGATAGCCCTGCGGGACCGCGCGGCTCAAACCTGTCTGGCGGCCAGCGCCAGCGCGTCGCCATTGCAAGGGCGCTTTTGCGCGATACACCGATCCTGCTTTTGGATGAGGCGACAAGCGCGCTCGACACAAAGTCGGAAAAGATCGTTCAGACCGCGCTGGAAAAACTCTCCAAGGGCCGGACAACGCTTGTGATTGCCCACAGGCTTTCAACGATACGCGATGCGGATTCGATCGTCGTCATGGATCAAGGACGGGTTGTTGATCAGGGCGATCATCATACATTGTTGGCAAAGGGCGGGATCTACGCAGATCTGCATCGCCTGCAATTCAGCCAAGAGGAAAGTGAGACCAATGCCTGATCGCAGCGTGCTGGCCTTAGGAGGAAAGGATCGGGTCGATTTTCTGCAAGGGCTAGTAACCAATGATGTGACCGAAGACGGCGGCATCACCTACACAGCCCTGCTGACACCTCAGGGAAAATTCGTCGCCGATTTCTTTGTCATTCCGCAAGAGGACCGTCTGCTGATCGACGTGGCAACGTCTCATATACAACTGCTGGGCAAGAAGCTGACCATGTATCGCTTACGCGCAGACGTCAGCATTGACCTCACCGATCTTGTCGTCTCGCGCGGCACCGGCCCCGCGCCTGAGGGCGCATATCCGGACCCCCGCCACCCGGCATTGGGTTGGCGCGCCTATGGCGAGACGGATATCAGCGACGACACTGACTGGGATGCCTTGCGTGTCGCGCATCTGATCCCGCAGACCGGCATCGAATTGACCGAGGACACCTATATTCTCGAAGCGGGTTTTGAGGCGCTGAATGGCGTGAACTTCAAGAAAGGGTGTTTCGTCGGACAAGAGATCGTGGCGCGGATGAAGCACAAGACCACCTTGCGCAAAGGCCTGGCGCAAGTGCAGATATCCGGCGACGCGCAAACAGGCGACGAGATCACAGCAGACGGTAAACCCGCTGGCACGCTTCATACAGTATCAGGGGATCAGGGGCTGGCGTTCCTGCGGTTTGACCGCGCGGAAGGCCAGATGCAGGCGGGCAAGGCAACGCTCACCCGCCTGAAGTAGAGTTTAAGCGCGCTCGGCGTATTCGAATGTCTCGGTGTTGACGACGATGTCTTCGTCCTGACCAACGAATGGCGGGATCATCACACGGACACCATTGTCGAGGATGGCAGGCTTGAAGCTATTGGCCGCTGTCTGGCCTTTTACAACAGGCTCTGTCTCGACAACCTTGCAGACGACCTTTTGTGGAAGGCTGACGTTCAGCGCCTCTTCACCGTAGTATTCGATCTGCACGGTCATGCCGTCTTGCAGGAACGGACGGCGGTCGCCGAGGATATCGGCTGGAAGCGCAATCTGCTCGTAAGTCTCGCTGTCCATGAATGTCAGCATATCGCCGTCTTCGAAAAGGAACTGCTGATCTTTCTGGTCAAGGCGGACCCGCTCGACCTTGTCGGCAGACCGGAAACGCTCGTTCAGTTTCCGCCCGTCGCGAAGGTTCTTCAGCTCGACTTGCGCGAACGCACCACCCTTCCCGGGTTTGACGTGATCGACTTTGACTGCACCCCAGAGGCCGCCTTCGTGTTCAAGCACGTTGCCGGGGCGAATTTCGTTTCCATTGATTTTTGGCATTTTTGTGGCGTCTCAGAATTTGGTTAAGGTTGATTTAACGCATTTGGTGCCTATATCCCCGAGGATGGGAACTGACAAGACCAGCAAAACAGCGTTTTGGGGCACACGACTTATGTGGTGTGCGCATGGCTGATATGCAAAATCAATCTCCCCGAATCGCCTTGGAAAAGGCATAAAGGCCCTCACGCGGGAACTACAAGAGCAAAAAGAAGGATTAAGTATGCGAGATTTCGTCGACGGTACAGCGTTCAACAACGAACAAGGTAACCGTGCCCGCAAGCTCTTTGCAGCTGTTGTTCTAGCTGCTTTGGATGATGCGATTGCGGACGACAAAAAATATGGAAACGGACCTGAGCAGATCGCCCGTTGGGCGCGGTCTCGTGATGGCCGTGAAGTGCTTTCTTGCGCTGGCATCGACCCGAATGAACGTGTCGTTCAGGGTCTGATGGAATTTGTCGGCAAAGGTGTCAGAACATCTGTCGCCCTGTCACGCGAAGAAAGCGAACGTCGTCACGCTGCCGAGCAAGAAGCACGCGCAGCCTGATATCTGCAAAGATGACTTGTTGAATGACGCGGCCATCCGGCCGCGTTTTTCATTTGTAACGCTAGAACATGATCGCCCAAATGACGAAGGGTGCAAACTCCATCGCGCCAAGGATGACCGTCAGACTGCGCATGAACCAATGCGCGAACGTTCGCCACAAGTAGGCGCAGCACAGCAGCGACGCGGCCACCTCAATCGCACCGACAATCCGACCGTAGTGATTAGGATCCCAGTAGCTGACGGGGCTTTCGAATATCCAGTTGCTCAATGGCCAGAAATGCGCCCGCCCGTCATCATGGTGAAACAGAAAATCGAGGCCAAGATGCAGCAGCGCCGCCGCGCATAACGCGATGAATACCGGCGCACGCAACATTGCCGCCAGCCCAAGGCCGATGCTCCACAGGATGATTGAGTTGTCGATCCGGAAGATGCTTTGCCATGCGTTTGAGTAATACAATTCGCCAAAGACCACCTCTGGCGGCGTAGCCAGAATGAACAGATGCGTACCGGCCATCAGGTAAAGCGAGAGGTCAGGGATCAGGGCACCCGCAAAGGCGGCAGCCGTGACTGCGGGCCTGCCAACGCGGCCGAAAGCTGTCATGCCGAAAATTAGATGTGCCGGCGTATTCATTGTCTTCCCCCGCACGCCTCACGCGTCTAACAACAGACCGTAGGAGAGGCCGATGACCAAAGCAATCATGATCCAGGGCGCGGGTTCAAACGTGGGTAAATCCATGCTTGTGGCAGGGCTTGCACGCGCGCTGGTCCGCCGCGGTCTGTCGGTTGCGCCGTTCAAACCTCAGAACATGTCGAACAATGCTGCGGTCACAGCAGACGGCGGCGAGATCGGACGCGCACAGGCGCTGCAGGCGCTTGCCTGTGGCCTTGATCCGCTTGTCGATATGAACCCCGTCCTTCTGAAGCCCGAAAGCGAGGTCGGGGCGCAGGTGATCGTGCAGGGAAAGCGGTTCGCAACACTGAAGGCGCGCGACTACGGCAAGCAGAAGGCAAAACTGATGCCTGCTGTGCTGGAAAGCTTTGAAAGGATCGGGCGGGGGCGTGACCTTGTTATCGTCGAAGGTGCAGGCAGTCCCGCCGAGGTCAACCTTCGCGCGGGCGACATCGCCAACATGGGTTTTGCAAGTGCGGCCAATGTGCCTGTCGTCCTGATCGGCGACATTGATCGCGGCGGCGTCATTGCGCAGCTTGTCGGAACCGACGCCGTTCTGCCCCAAGCCGACAGAGATCTGATCAAAGGTTTCGCGATCAACAAGTTTCGCGGTGATCCAACACTCTTCCATGACGGCATGAAGATCGTCGCTGACAAGACCGGATGGGCGCCGATGGGGATTGTCCCCTGGTTTGCCGATGCGTGGCGGCTTCCGGCCGAAGACGTCATGGATATTTCAAGCAAGACCGGCGGGCGGATCAAAATTGTTGTTCCCCGACTGAACCGTATCGCCAATTTTGATGATCTTGATCCGCTGTCTGCAACACCGGATGTGACCGTCGAAATCATCGAGGCGGGCCGCGCCCTGCCCGGCGATGCCGACCTGATTATTCTGCCCGGATCAAAATCGACGATTGCTGACCTCGCCCATTTCCGTGCACAGGGCTGGGATGTTGATTTGCAAGCGCATGTCCGCCGTGGCGGCCATGTGCTTGGCATCTGCGGCGGCTACCAGATGCTTGGACAGGAGATCCACGATCCTGACGGGATTGAGGGTCCCCCCTCCAGCGTCAGCGGTCTTGGATTGTTGCAGGTCTCGACCGTGATGGTCCCGCAAAAGCGGCTTGCCTTGTCGAATGCGACCTATCTGCCAACAGGCGACTCCGTATCAGGTTTCGAAATCCATCTCGGCAAGACCGATGGGCCTGATACCGGCAATGCCTGGCTGTCACTTGACGGGCGGGCCGAAGGTGCGGCCACGGCGAACGGACAGATCAAAGGCTGCTATCTGCATGGCCTGTTTTCGGCTGATAGCTTTCGGGGCAGCTATCTTGCCTCGGTCGGTTTGCCGGTCAGCCACCATGACTACGGCAGCGGGGTGCAAGATACGCTTGATGCGCTTGCGGATCATCTCGAAACGCATTTCGACATTGAAACGCTGCTTGCGATCGCCGGCTAGTCGTTGCCCAGATCGCGGCTGGTCATCACGCGGTTGATCTCGCGTCTGACCATTTTGCGGACATTGCGCGTGATGCGCTCGCCAAGCTCGCCGCTCAGTTCCTCATGCACGATCTTGACCACGAGAGCCCGCAAATCGTCTTCGCTCAGCGCCAGTGCTGATGTCTCTGACGTGGTGATGTCAGAGGCTTCGTCCGCGTCTGAAGGGTCAGATGCCCAAGAGGTCTGTGGTGCGTCTTGCGTCTCAACGCCCGTATCGGACTCGGCGCTCGGTTCCCAGTCATCAGGCAGCTTTGCGACAGCTTCTTCCAGTTCGGCAATAGTCATTTCCAGAGCCTTGCCAGGTGCAATGATCCCAGCGGCTTCCAGCGCGCGCAGTTCGGCTTCCCATTCCGCATCAATCGCCTTGACCTGCTCATCGGACAGGCGTGTCTCCGGTGTAAGAAGCAGTTTATCTGAGGTCACGGTCTCTGCCATGGGGCGGACATCCTTATGCGCAACAAAATTACGCACCGAACTCAGCAGTTCGTCAATGTCGTCACCCCTGGACATGCCGAAGATTCCCGTGCTCGTGGCTCCTTGGCGACAATTTTAGCGCCAAGCTGACGTTGAGACAACTCAGACGTCAGTCTTGCCCGATTGCCTCCAGCACCCGCTCAAGTGCGCGGCCCTGTTCGGAGATCGCGACAGGTGCCGTTTTGACCAGATTGTAGTAGGCCGACGGATCATATTGCTGCACCGGCAGGTTCAGATGATCGGCTGTCAAAAGCCCCATCGAGGCCAGCAAACCATAGGAGGCCACAACCTCGTTGGCTTGGGCTGCAATACGGTTTGCTCTGGCGTCCAGAAGCTCCTGTTCGGCGTTGAGCACGTCCAGCGTTGTCCGCGACCCAAGCTGGGCCTCCTCGCGCACACCGTCAAAGGCGACCTGTGCGGCGCGGATCTGCTGTTCGGATGCTTCACGGGACGCACGCGCAACCTGCACCTGCGCAAACGCATTTGCGACCTGTTGTTCAATCGCCTCGACTGCCACCAACAGGCCAGCGCGCGCCGCATCCCGGTTGGCGCGGATCTGACGGATCTGGCTGGAAAGCAGGCCGCCCGAATAGATCGGCCCGCCGACATTCACACCAAGCTGGCCGGTTTCATAGCCATCCTGATCAATGCTGATAAAGGCATCAAGCGTCGCACGTGGCAGCGTTGCCGCCTCTGCGCGACGGATGTTGAGTTCGGCAGCGGCTACCGAATGCTGTGCTTCGAGAATGCTGGGGTGATTGCGCACCGCAAGCGCCTGTGCCTCACGCAGACTGCGGGACACCGGTGCCGGTGAAACCGCACGCGGGCTTGTTGGCATCTGGCCGACAACCGCATTGAATTCCTGTGCCGCAACAGCAAGATCGCCCTGCGCCGCAGCCAGCAGGCTACGTGCGGAGGCCAGTCGCGCCTCTGCCAGAGAGACATCTGTCCGCGTCACCTCACCGACCTCAAAGCGGTCCTGGGCTGCACGGAATTCCTGAATGATCAGGCGGACGTTGTTTTCGCGCAGTTGCACGAAGTTGCGCGCGCTCAAGACGTTGGCATAGGCCTGCACAGCACGCAGCAGAACGCTTTGTTCGACCCCACGCAATGACTGGCGCGTTGCAAGAACGATTTCCTTTTGTGCCTCGATGGCCAGATCATTCGCACCACCGTCATAGATCGTCACGCTGCCGGAAATGCGGGCATTTGCGGCATTCGTGGTGGATTCAATCGGTGTGGTCACACGGGTGCGCGTGGCAGAGGCCGACCAGTTGATGACCGGCAGCGTCGCGGCAACAGACTGGGCAACGCCCTCGTCCGCGGCCCGCAGAAGCGCACGATTTTGCTCAAGCAACCCCGAACTGTTGTAGGCCGATGCAAGTGCTTCGGACAGCGACTGTGCGTTTGCGGCTGGCGCCGTCGCCATCGCCACGATTGCGGCTGTGATGGCCAATCCTTTGCGTCCGAACATGCGTTCCCTTTCGATGCAACTGTTGTGTGATACGCGGCTGTTTCTGCCAACGATCAATTAAAGAGCAAAAACCTTCGCCTTTTCAAATCCGGCAAGGATCGGCGCGCTGGCATTGAAGGCAAAACGCCAGTTTACAACACCATCAAGCTTGTGACCGACGCGGACGACACCGAGCGTGCCTTCCAGAAAGACACAGGCAATCCGTCCACCTTCACGAAGCTGGTCGGTCAGCGCTTGTGGCACGTCTTCCACGCCACCTTGGATTGTGATGATGTCATAAGGTCCTGACTTGGCCGCCCCCTCGGCCAGTGGGCCGGACATGACAGCGGCATTATCAACCCCTTGATCGGAGAGGATCGACTGTGCCTCTTGCGCGCGTCCCTCTTCATCCTCGACAGCCACGACAAAGTCGCACATCTGCGCCAGAACCGCTGTCGAATAGCCAAGGCCGCAGCCGATATCCAACGCAACATGCGATGGTTGCACATTCAGCGCCTCAAGCATCTTGGCCAATGTGCGCGGCTCCAGCATGACCCGGTCAGAGTCGATCTGCAGGTTTTCGCCAATATAGGCGGCCTCGCGTTTGCTATCTGGCACATAGGCCTCGCGCGGCACAGACAGCATCGCGTCGATAATCGGGAATTTTGTCACATCTGACGGGCGAACCTGAGTGTCGACCATCATTGTGCGGCGGGCGGTAAAGTCAGTCACGCGCTAAACTCTTTCGTTCAATAGAGATCACAAGCTTCATGCCACAGTTGGGCATGGGCGGCAATAACAACGGCTGCACAAGACTGCCGCAGCCCGCGTGTTTTTTCAGGGAAGATAAAGGGATTTGGCAATGTTGGAGGCGAGTACCGGAATCGAACCGGTCTACACGGATTTGCAATCCGCTGCATAACCTACCTGCCCACTCGCCGTCCTGCGCTTCACCTACGTTTGCGCAGCCGCGTCGTCAAGAGCCTAACCGAAGGAAGCGGCTAGAGGCTGATGTCTTCGCGGCCCACCGCCGTTGCCTTGATAATCGCGAAGATTTGCTGCCCCCGCGCAAGCTGCATCCGGCCTGCGCTTCGCTTTGTGATGCGCGCCAGAAGCATGTCGTCTCCGGCCTGCAAGCGTACCGCGACGCCCGGTCCCTTGCCTTGCTCGATGGCCTTCACAACAACGGGCAGCACGTTGAGTGCGCTGATCCCTTCGGGGCGGGACCGTGCAAGAATGACATCCTGTGCGGGAATGCGCAGCCGCATCTTCTGGCCCAAAGACCCGAAATTGCCGGGCAACAGAAGCCTGCCGCCGGAAAACGCCACTTCGGTCAGCCCGTCATCAAGCAATCTGCCAGAGACGGTGGCATTGATCACAGCGCCTGCGGACCGGACCCCGACCAATGGCACGATCGCGGGATCAGAGAGAACCTGCGCCAAAGGTCCCGATGCCACAACACGGCCGGACTCCATGACGACCAGTGTAGTCGCCAGTTGCGCCACTTCGGACATGTCATGGCTGACATAGATAATCGGCACGCTGACCTCGTCGCGCAGGCGTGCAAGATAGGGCAGGATCTCGGCCTTGCGGGGCGCATCCAGCGCGGCAAGAGGCTCGTCCATCAGCAGGATCTGCGGATCGCACATCAATGCGCGCCCCAGAGCTACCCGCTGCCGTTCGCCACCTGACAGGTTCGCAGGCATCCGGTCGCGCAGATCTGACAACCCGAGAAGCTTGATCACCTGCGCTTCATCATGGGTACCACCATACCGCAAATTCCTCAGCACGGTGAGATGCGGAAAGAGGCGGGCCTCCTGAAACACGTAGCCCACGCGCCTTTTCCTGACCGGCAGTGAGCGGCCTGTCGTGCTGTCATAAAGGCAGGTGCCATCAACGTCGATGCGACCGCTGTCGGGCACATTCAGCCCCGCGATCATGTTGATCAGAGAGGTTTTGCCGCTGCCTGAAGGACCGAAAAGCGCCGTCACCCCCTGAGGGGCCGAAAACCGTGCATCAAGGTTGAATTGCCCGAGCGCTTTCTTGACGGTGACCTCGATCATGCGCGCCCCAGCTTTTTGGCCATGCGCCGTGCCAGCCATTCAGACACCAGCAAGGCGCCCATCGCCAAAGCAATCGAGACTGAAACCAGCCCGACGACGGCGGGTTCGCTCCCCGGCACTTGAAGCAAGCCATAAATGGCCGTCGGGATTGTCTGGGTTTCGCCCGGAATGGCTGCGACAAATGTGATCGTTGCGCCAAATTCGCCCAGCGCCTTGGCAAAACCGAGGACGGCACCCGCGAAAACGCCCGGCAGAACCAAGGGAAGCGTGATCGTCCGAAAGACCCGCGTGCGCGTGCTGCCCAGCGTTTCGGCAGCTTCCTCTAGCCCCGGATCGACCGCTTCGATGCCCAACCTGATCGCACGCACCATGAGGGGGAATGCCATGATACCAGCCGCAAGGGCCGCGCCGGTCCACCGGAACGCAAAGGTGACACCCATCGTTTCCGACAGGAAGCGGCCGACGGGGGCCTGTGTTCCGAACACGACCAGAAGAAGATATCCGGTCACAACGGGTGGCAACACGAGCGGAAGATGCACGACGCCGTTCAAAAGCTGTTTGCCGGGAAACGTCTTTCTGGCAAGAAGATAGGCGATCCAGATCGCCAGCGGCAGTGCGACAAGCGTGGCCACAAGCGCCACCCTGAGCGATAGCCAGATAGCCGTCATCTCTTCAGCGCCGAGCATCAGTCAATCGGCTCCGGTTGCGGTGGCAGAAACCCCGCTGCAGTGAGATGCGCCTGCCCTTCGTCGCTGGACAGAAACTGCAGAAACGCGGCTGTATCAGGATTGTCCGATGGGGTTATTGCCGCCGTATAGCGGATTGGCGAGTGGCTCTCGGCGGGAAATGCGGCGACTTCCTCCACAGCGTCGGAGACATCTGCGTCGGTGCGGTAGGTGATGCCGAGTGGCGCCTGTCCGCGCGCAACAAGCGCAACAACGGCCCGAACGTTATCGACTTCAGCAAGGCGATCCGAGACGGCGCCCCAAAGCCCCAGAGCCTCCAGACTGGCGCGCGCGTAAATCCCCGCTGGCACAGCGTCTGTCAGACCGACAGCAAGACGCCCATCGCCCAGTCTTTCAACGAACGCCTTTTCTGTCAGGGCCAGTTCACCGCTTCCCGCCGCACCAATCACGATCAGCCTGTTGGAGGCCACGTCCTTGACGCTTTCAGGGATGACATGACGCCCTTCGATCAACACCTCCATCCAGACCGCGTTGGCAAGAATGACCACATCCGCAGGCGCGCCGAGGCTGACCTGTCGGGCGATTGTGCCACTGCCAGCATAAGAAACCGTGACATCATCAAACTGCGCCGCGATCTCGTCCAGTGGTCCCTTCAGGCTGGCCGCTGCGAACACCAGCACATCCGCCCGTGCCGGCGCGGAACCTGCCAGGATCAAACATGCAATGAGACCGATAAAACGCATGGGCCGACTATTGGACGCGCGCGATGCGGTGGCAAGGTGAGCTTTGCGGCAGCAGGGGAAAAATTGATGACGGCCAGAACGGGGGTAGCCTGGTCAGGGCTGCTGTCTTTTGGCCAATTGCGCCACATCGCGGCGTATCTCATCCCGGATCGGCCCGCCGCGTGGGTGGTCACGCAACGTGTTGATCCAATGAGCTTGCGGATGATGCCGGCGCAGCGGCCCATCCCACGTCAGCGCACCGAGGACACCTTGGGCGGCAGGCGGCAGCGCCTTTGGGATTTGTTGGCCGTTCAACACGCCCCAGACGCCTGTCCAAAGCCGCCCGACCGACCACGGGTTGTAGCCACCCCCACCCAGCACAAGGTAGCGCGGAGCAATGGGCTTGAGTGCCGCAACAATCGCCCAATGCGCATTGTTCGAGAGGGTCAGACGCGATTGTGGATCTTCGGTCACGGCATCGGCGCCACACTGCAGGACGATGGCTTCAGGTTGAAACGCCGTCACAAGCGGCAAGATCAATTCGTCCCTGATCAACGCCATTTCGTCGTCATTCAGACCTGCCGCCACCGGCAGGTTATAGACCTGCCCGACGCCACTGTCCGTCAACGCGCCGGTGCGTGGCCATCTGTTGGCCTCGTGGACAGAGATCATCAGCGTGTCAGGATCGGTCTCGAAGGCATGCTCAACGCCATCAGGATGATGGGCGTCAATATCAATATAGGCAACGCGCCCCACCCCGTTGCGGCGCAAGGATTGTATCGCCAGCACCGGATCGTTGAGATAGCAAAAGCCGTTTGCCCGATCAGGCATGCCGTGGTGTGTGCCGCCAGCGGGTGAGTAAACAACGCCCCCGCGTCGCAACAACTCGCCCGCCAGGATCGAGGCACCGGCAGACGTGGCCGGTCTGCGATACATTTCGGGAAAGACAGGATTGGACGGTGTGCCCAAGGCATGCCGCGCACGCACGTCATCTGTCACCGCACCATCGTGCTCTGCCTGCACAAGCGCTGAAAGGTATCGCGGTGTATGAAACCCGGTGAGCGCCGCAGGTTTGGCGCGCGGACTGGTCACGAATTGCGCAGGCGGCAGCCAGCCCAATGCCCGCGCCAGATCCATCACGGTCGACACACGCGGCACCCTGAGCGGATGCCAAGCGCCATAGCTTGAATGACGGTAAATCTCGTTGCCGATAAAAATCGGTAATCCACTTGCTCCGCCATCGACGCTCTGCATAACTTCTTCCATGGGGCAGAATTAATCTCTTTTCAGCCGGAGAACATGGGCAAACGTATCGCAAAGCAGCTTCCACTGAAGCTGCGCACAGGTCACAAAACAGACGTGCGCGCGCAATTTGCGGCACTTTGCTGGCGCATGAAGAACGACCAGCTACAGGTTTGCCTGATCACAAGTCGCACCCGCCGGCGCTGGATCATCCCCAAGGGCTGGCCGATGCACAAACAGACACCTGCAAACGCGGCAGCGACCGAAGCCTATGAAGAGGCGGGACTGCGCGGCGAGGTGCAGGATATCTGTCTTGGGGTCTACAGCCATGCCAAACCCGGCAAGGTCGGCAATGCGCCCATCATCACACTTGTTTACCCGATGCACGTCACGCATGTGCACAGCAAATGGCCCGAAAAAGACGAGCGCCGCAGAAAATGGTTCAGTCTGAAAAAAGCGGCCAAAAAGCTCTCTGAGCCGGCGCTGCGCGAGATCGTGGCAAGCTTCAATCCCAGATCACTTGGACGCTAGGCTCACTTGCAAGCCTGTTGGAAAAGCCTATTTTCCGATCACTGCAGGACAAACAAGATCAATGATCCGATTCAACCTCAAATGCGAACAGGACCATGCGTTTGAAAGCTGGTTTCAGTCTGGCGAGGCTTACGACAAGCTCGTGGCCGCCGGAATGGTCAGCTGTGCGACTTGCGGATCGACCAAAGTCAGCAAAACCGTCATGGCACCCGCCGTCAGCACGTCACGCGCAGTGACAGCACCAGCGCGCCCGCAAGAGGCGGCGATTGCGGCTTTGCGTGAAAAGGTCGAGAGCACCTCGGATTATGTCGGCAAGAGCTTTGCCAAAGAGGCACGCGACATGCACGACGGGATCGCCCCGGCGCGATCCATCTATGGCGAGGCCAATCTGCAAGAGGCCAAGAAACTGGTCGAAGACGGTGTGCCCGTCGTTCCGTTGCCCTTCATGCCAAAGAAAAAGACCAACTAGCGGGATAAGGCAGCCGCGTGCACTAGTTTGACTGGCGCACGGTCTGGACGCGCCGGAGCCTCCGGCGGGAGTTTTTTTGACCAAGATGAAAGAGGGAGCCGCACATGACAGTTCTGATCACAGGCGCCAATCGCGGCATCGGCAAGGCGCTGTTTGACGGGTATCGCACGCGCGGCGAGACGGTCTTTGGCACCCATCGCGCGCCTGAAGAAGACAATATGTTGCAGCTTGATGTGATCGATCCTGCGTCGCAATGTGCGCTTGCGACGCGGCTGAAAGGTCAGCCAATTGATCTTCTCGTCTGCAATGCGGGGGTGAACCTCGACAGGGATGAGCGTCTTGAAAGCGGTTATCGCAGCCAGCTCTGGGAGGCGACGTTTGCGGCAAATGTGACAGGTGTCTTTATGACGGTGCAGTCGCTTCTGTCCAACTTGCGTTTGAGCGATCATCCCAAGATCGCAATCATCGGCTCCCAGATGGGATCATCCGAAATCGCATCAGGGGGCGGCTACATCTACCGTGCCAGCAAGGCCGCCGTTCTGAACCTCGGGCGCAATCTTGCGATGGACCTCCAGTCAGAGGGGTTTGGCGTCGGTGTCTATCACCCCGGCTGGGTGCGCACCGACATGGGCGGACCAAATGCCGCAATCTCAATGGAAGAAAGCGCCGACGGTCTTATGGCCCGTTTTGACACCCTTGGTCCTGAAACCACAGGTGTCTTTGAAAACTGGGACGGGCGGCCCCACCCTTACTAACCGATTGCCCTTCTGACCTTGCGGCATTAAAGGGAGCGTCGATCAAAGACCTATCCCCAAGGGACGACCCATGCCTACGCTTGTGATGAAATTTGGCGGCACGTCAGTGGCAAACCTCGACCGGATTGCCCGCGCGGCCAAACGCGTCGCTTTGGAAGTGGCCAACGGCTATGATGTGATCGTCATCGTCTCTGCCATGTCGGGCAAAACCAACGAGTTGGAAGGGTGGGTCAAAGAGACGTCGCCGCTTTATGACGCGCGTGAATATGACGCCATTGTATCATCGGGCGAGAACGTGACCGCTGGCCTGATGGCACTGCGGCTGCAGGAGATGGATATCCCTGCCCGCAGCTGGCAAGGCTGGCAGGTGCCGGTGAAGACGACCTCTGCCCATTCCAGCGCACGGATCGAAGAAATCCCCAATGACAATATCAAGGCCAAATTCGCCGAAGGTATGAAGGTGGCCGTGGTTGCAGGCTTCCAGGGGATTAGCCCGGAGGGCCGCATCACCACATTGGGCCGCGGTGGTTCGGATACAACGGCCGTTGCTTTTGCCGCAGCCTTCGGGGCAGAGCGTTGCGATATCTACACTGACGTGGACGGTGTCTACACAACCGACCCGCGCATCACCAGCAAGGCCCGCAAGCTCGACAAGATCGCCTTTGAGGAAATGCTCGAACTGGCCTCGCTTGGCGCCAAGGTCCTGCAAACCCGCTCGGTCGAACTGGCCATGCGTTACAAGGTGCGCTTGCGGGTGCTATCATCATTTGAAGAACCATCCGACAGCGCCGGAACGCTGGTCTGCGATGAGGAGGAAATCATGGAATCCAATGTTGTGGCCGGTGTCGCCTATTCCCGCGACGAAGCAAAAATGACACTTATCTCGGTCGCTGACCGCCCAGGAATCGCTGCGGCGATCTTCGGGCCGCTGTCAGAGGCTGGCGTGAACGTCGATATGATCGTGCAGAACATCTCTGAGGAAGGCCGGACCGACATGACCTTCTCCTGTCCTGTGGATCAGGTCATGCGTGCTGAAAAGGCCATGCAGGAAGCAAAGACCAAGGGCGATATCAATTACCACGATCTGGTGGCCGACGAAGGTGTCGCAAAGGTCAGTGTCGTCGGGATCGGGATGCGCAGCCATACCGGTGTGGCTGCAAAGATGTTCCATGTGCTGTCTGCTGAGGGCATCAACATCAAGGTCATTACAACATCGGAAATCAAGATTTCTGTGCTGATTGATCGAAAATACATGGAACTTGCCGTGCAGGCCCTGCATGATGCCTTCGAATTGGAAAAAGCGGCCTGAGCACAACTTTAGGGGTCCGCTGAACCGGGGGGCCAATGCCTGAACGTCTGGAAAGCGAAAGCCGGAAGTTGCTCGGGCGTCTGCGCGAGGCGCTGGCGACCGACAATGAAGGGCAGGCCCGTCTCGATGCCGTCGTCGAACTGATCGCCGACTCGATGGGCACCGAGGTGTGCTCGATCTATTTGTTCCGCGACCCTGAGACGCTTGAACTTTGCGCAACAAAAGGTCTGCAGGCCGAAGCTGTGCACCAGACAAGGATGCGCTTGGGCGAGGGTCTGGTAGGGCGGACCGCGAAAGACCGCACGGTCATCAACACCGCCGATGCGCCATCGACCAAAGGCTTCCGCTATATGCCGGAGACCGGCGAGGAACGGTATAGTTCCTTCTGCGGTGTCCCGATCCAGCGCTTGGGCGAGTCCTTGGGTGTGCTGGTTGTCCAGTCAAAGGCCCAGCGCGAATATACGCCCGACGAAGTCTATGCCCTCGAAATTGTGGCGATGGTCATTGCGGAAATGACCGAGCTTGGCGCGTTTGTCGGCGAAGGCGCCGCCTTGTCGGCCCGCCACCAGCAACCCGTCATGCTGCGCGGGTCAGTCGGTCAGGAAGGGGCCAGCGAAGGTCATGTGCACCTGCACGAACCACGCGTCGTTGTCACCAACCCGATCTCCGATGATCCTGAGACTGAGCGCGCGCGGCTGATTGAGGCGATTGATAACTTGCGCGCGGGTGTCGACGATATGCTGACCGGCACGATGACTGTCGATGCCGAGCAAAAACAGGTGCTTGAAGCATACCGCATGTTTGCCAATTCCAGCAGTTGGCTCAAGCGCATGGAAGAGGACGTCAAAAACGGTCTTTCAGCAGAAGCCGCTGTCGAGAAAGAGCAATCACTGGCAAGAGCGCGCCTGTCGAAAGCAGCCGACCCCTACCTGCGCGAGCGCCTGCATGATCTGGATGATCTTTCCAACAAACTGTTGCGCCTTTTGACGGGACAGGGCGCAGATGCCACCGCAGACATGCCTGAGAACCCGATCCTGGTGGCGCGAAATATCGGCCCTGGCGAATTGCTGGAATACGGCAAGCAGATCAAAGGAATCGTGCTGGAAGAAGGCTCCGTGGGCAGCCATGCCGCCATCGTCGCGCGCGCCTGGGCTATTCCGCTGATTATCAATGCCAAAGGCGTGACGACAGAGGCGTTGAACGGAGACACTATTCTGGTCGACGGCGATCAGGGCATTGCCCATCTACGGCCGGATGACACTGTCCATGCAGCTTTCCGTGACAAGATCGCGATGCAGACGCGTGCACAGGAACGCTATGCCTCGATCCGCGATCTGCCAGCCATCGCGAAATGCGGAACCGAAGTCTCTTTGCAGATGAACGCCGGTCTGATTGCCGATCTGCCGTCTCTTGCAGGGTCAGGAGCCGAGGGCGTCGGTCTGTTCCGGACCGAGTTGCAGTTCCTGATCAGGAACCAGATGCCGCGACGGGCAGAACTCTCAGCGCTTTATTCGCGGGTCATCAAAGCCGCTGATGGCAAGCGGGTTGCCTTCAGGACGCTCGATATCGGATCAGACAAGGTGCTGCCCTATATGAAGCCCAACGACGAACCGAACCCTGCGATGGGCTGGCGCGCGATCCGTGTCGGGCTGGATAAACCCGGTGTGCTTCGTATGCAGCTTCAGGCACTTCTAAGGGCCGCCGATGGCGGGCCGCTGACGGTGATGTTCCCGTTCATCACGCAGCTCAGTGAATTTCGCGCAGCGCGCGCCGAGATGGACAAGGCTTTGGCGCGCGAGCGCAAGCTGGGGCACCCTATTCCGTCCGATCTCAAAGTCGGGGCGATGCTGGAAACACCATCGCTTGCCTATGCGCCTGATGCGTTCTTCAAAGAGGTCGAGTTTGTTTCGATCGGCGGCAATGATCTCAAGCAGTTCTTTTTCGCAGCAGATCGTGAAAACGAACGGGTTCGCCGCCGCTATGACACTCTGGATGTCAGCTTTCTGGCGTTTCTCAAACATGTGGTGGAGCGCTGCCGCATTGCACAAACACCTTTGTCGTTCTGCGGCGAAGATGCAGGCCGGCCCATCGAGGCGCTTTGCCTTGCAGCATTAGGGATACAAACGCTTTCCATGCGTCCAGCATCCATCGGACCGGTGAAACACCTGTTGCGGCGCGTTGACCTTGATGAAGTGCGCGACGTGATGGACAACGCCATCATCAATGGTGAGCTTTCAGTGCGCCGCGCAGTGGCAGATTGGCTGGTTCATCAGGTCTGAGGCGGCTGTCCCTCTGCCAGAACCTTGTGAAAATGCTCGGTGACGGCCTCCTGACCGTAGGTGCGCGCCAGCCGCCTTAGCCCGAAGTGCACATGCGCCATCTCGACGTAATAGTCGACAAAAGCGTAGTTTGTCCCCGCCCCTGCTGCGGCACCCAGAATGGGAACGGCTTGGCTTGCAAGCTTTTGAGACAGAACCGCCGCGAAACGCGGGGCGACTTTGCCGATGAGCCCATGGACCGCAGCACCCGTAATGCCGAGCCGCGCGCTGACAAAGGCCGTGTCCACGCCGTCGTCGTCCTGCCCCGGCCCGCCTGCCCCGAATACAGCAAGACAGTTCGCGCGGGTTTCCTCTGCATCGGCAGGTTCTCCGTAAGAGATTGCAACGTGATGAACCGCGCGGAAAATCAGCGTCGTTGCGACAGGAATTTCAGCAATTGCCGTCGGCAGACCGCCAATGCCGCCAAACGCGCCCGAAACCGTTCCAAGCAGCTTGTGCGCGCGATCTGATGCAATGTTTTGCCCCAAACCGCCGCGCGTTTTTGCGGCAACATCATAACTTTGTTGCAACGCGGCGCGCGCCATCGCGTCAATTTCCTTGCGGGCGCTGGAAGGCAACAGGCGCAGCGTATCCTCAACCTGTCCGCCGACAAAATTGATTGCGCGCATCAACACGCCACTGGCGGCGCGTTGCCTGCGCACCAATGCGGCGATTTCAGCTTTGGCTGTCTCTGAAAGATCAGTGACTGACTGATCTTCGGTGTGAGGCGGTATCGTGATGTCGTCGGCCATCTTCATTAGATGGGAGCGGCCGGCCCATTCGTCAATCTCGGTCAGCCGAGACAGCGCCAGTGACCCCGGCCCAACCGCCATGCGTCAGTGCGATCCCCAATACGCGGTCGGGGTTGGTCGGCGGCGGCATCGTGACACTGTCGAGCCGCTCAAATCCGAACCGGCCATAGTATGGCGCGTCACCGACAAGCATGATCCTGTCCCAGCCGGTCTTTCGCGCCCGTTCCAGACAGGCCTGCATCAGAATGCCCGCCACGCCTTCGCCCTGCCGTGTGGGATGCACCGCAATCGGACCAAGCAGGATCGCACGCTTGTCACCGATCCTGACCGGCCAGTTCCTGACAGCACCGGCAAGGATGCCATTCTGGTCCCGTGCTGTCAGACAAAGATCAGTGATCGGCGCCACCCCTTCCCGCAGGCGATAGGATGACAGCGCCGTCCGCCCTGGTGCGAAGCACAGGTCATAGAGCGCCTCGACCTCCCACCAGTCGTCCTTGGTTTCCGTTGCCAGTGTGATAGCTGTCTGCTGCATCTTTCTTTCATCTGGCCCGCGCTCTGCTGCACGCTACCTAAGGGCTGCGCAAACGAAAAGGCATCGCATGTTCTACGAACCCAAAAACGGCCACGGCCTGCCCCACAATCCATTCAACGCGGTTGTCACGCCACGCCCGATTGGGTGGATTTCGACACGCGACGCCGATGGCAAAGACAACCTCGCACCTTATTCGTTCTTCAACGCAGTGGCTTACGTGCCGCCTCAGGTGATGTTCGCATCAACCAGCGCCAAAGAGGATCGCGGCGACACAAAGGACTCCGTCGCCAATATCCGCGACACGGGCGTTTTCGCCGTCAATATCGTGGAATATGCCGCACGTGACGTGATGAACCGGACCTCAGGGTCTTGGGGGCGCGATGAGGACGAGTTCGCGCTGGCCAATATCGCGAAAGCGGATTGTGAAACGATCAACTGTCCGAGGGTCGCAGATGCACCAGCCACGCTGGAATGCCGTTTGACCCAAATCGTTCAATTGCCCGGTGCTGCGAATTTCGCAGTCTTTGGCGAAGTGATGGGTGTCCATCTGCGCGATGACTGTCTGGTTGATGGCCTCTTTGACGTCACGCGGTTCAATCCGCTCACGCGGTTGGGCTATCGCGACTATTCGGTCGTGCGCGAGGTTTTCAGCCTAAAGCGCCCCGATGACTAGGATTGCCGTATAGCCGAAATAAACAGACAGAAGCAGTGCACCGGCCAACCTGTTGAGGACGCCGAGGGCAAGCATCAGGATGAGTGGCGCCAAAGCTGCGGCCGCAAACACCCAAAGCGTCAGACCCGTCATTTCGGCAGGTACAGCCAAAGGCGTGACCATTGCGGTGATCCCGAGGATGCCAAGCACGTTGAAGATGTTGGAACCGATCACGTTTCCGACGGCGATTTCGCCATGACCTTTGCGCGCAGCCATCACTGAGGTGACAAGTTCGGGCAACGAGGTGCCGATGGCAACGATGGTCAAACCGATCACGGCCTCCGAGACGCCCAGTATCCTTGCGATATCGCTCGCCCCTGCAACCAGCCAGTTTGCGCCAAGGACGACACCGACAAGACCTCCGACAAAGTAGGCAATCCCCATCCAGAGCGGTGCAGGTGGTTCTGACACATCAAGGTCAGCTTCGCCGCCGGCGAACAATGTAAAGGTCAGGTAGCCGACCAGTATGATGAAACTGGCAAAACCGGCCCAGAATCCGACCGTGCCGCTGAGGATGAAGGCAATGGTCAAACCGGTCGCGGCCACCATCAGATAGCCGTCACGACCCAGCATTGCACCTGCGGCCAGCGGTGCGATGACAGCCGCCGCACCGAGGATCAGGAATGTGTTTGCGATGTTGCTGCCGACGACATTGCCGAGGGCAATTCCCGGAAGCCCGTCGAGCGCCGCGACCAGAGATGTCATCAACTCTGGCGCTGAGGTGCCGAAACCGACAAGGGTCAGGCCGATCACCAGCGGAGACAAACCTGCCCGGCGCGCCACCGCAACGGCACCCCGCACGAGACCCTCGCCTCCGATGAGCAGACCAATGAGGCCAAAGGCGACAAGCAGCAGATCAAACAGCATCGGGGTTCATCCTTTCACGGGCTTCGCCGCAAATGGTGTTCTGACGGGGCTCTTGCAAGCCCCGTGGCACAGGAAATCAATGACCGCCGATAATGCCCGTCCGAACGCTGTAATCAACCGCCAAAGCGTAGTCGGGGTCATCGTCGCTATCGATCATTAGATGACCTGCCTTTGAAAGCAGTTTGTGGCAGTCACGGCTCAGGTGCCGAAGCTGAATTTGCTTGCCTGCTTCTTCATACTTCTGCGCGATCGCCTCAATCGCCTGCAAGGCCGATTGGTCAGCGACACGGCTGTTGGCAAAGTCGATGATCACGAGTTCAGGATCAGCCTCGACCTCGAAAATTTCCATGAAGCCGTCAGATGACCCAAAGAACAGCGGGCCTTGGATTTCGTATACCTTGGCGCCTTCTGCGGTCCGGCTGTCGCGTGTGATTGCATGGATTCGCTTTGCGTTGCTCCATGCATAGGCAAGTGCTGAGACGATCACACCGACAACAACCGCAGTGGCCAGATCAGTGGCGACGGTCACGATTGTGACCAGAATTGTCACGAAGGCATCTGTCCGGGGAACCTTGCGCAAGATGCGCAGTGAATTCCACGCAAAGGTGCCGATGACGACCATGAACATCACACCGACCAGAGCAGCGAGCGGGATTTGCTCAATCAATGGGCTTGCGAATAGGATGAACGACAGAAGAAACAGCGCGGCTGCCGTGCCTGCGATCCGCGTACGACCACCCGATTTGACGTTGATCATCGACTGGCCGATCATCGCACAGCCGCCCATGCCCCCGAAAAAACCTGTCACTGTGTTTGCCGCACCTTGTGCGAGACATTCCTGACTGGCCCCGCCGCGCTTGCCTGTCATTTCACCGACAAGGTTGAGTGTCAGCAGGCTTTCGATCAAACCAATTGCGGCAAGGATCAGCGCGTAAGGCAGGATGATCTCGAAGGTCTCCCATGTGAGAGGAACCATTGGCACGTGGAACGCTGGCAGACCGCCTTCGATGCTTGCAAGATCGCCGACGAGCGGAACGTCGAGGCCGAAACCGATGACAATGGCCGCAACAATGGCGATGCCCGCCAAGGGGGCCGGAACAATGGTGGTCAGCTTCGGCATCAGCCAGATGATCGCCATGGTCAGCGCCACCAGCGCCAGCATCAGGATAAGCGGCGCACCGGAGAGCCATTCGCCATTCGCCATGCCATGACCTGCATGTTCAGCAGACCCGGGCACCTGAAACTGACCAAGCTGCGCCAGAAAAATCACGATTGCGAGGCCGTTCACGAAACCCAGCATTACAGGGTGTGGCACGAGCCGGATGAACTTTCCCCAGCGCATGATCCCGACGACAATCTGGATCAAACCCATCAGGACAACCGTCGCAAAAAGATACTCGACGCCATGCAAAGCCACGAGGCTGACCATGACCACAGCAAGCGCCCCTGTCGCGCCAGAGATCATTCCGGGACGTCCTCCGAACAGGGCGGTGATCAAGCCGACAATGAATGCCGCGTAAAGGCCGACGAGCGGTTCGACACCTGCAACGAATGCGAAGGCAACGGCCTCTGGCACCAGCGCCAAGGCAACAGTCAGACCGGAGAGGATTTCAGTGCGAAACTGCCCGCCTGTCAGCGGTGCGTCGGGATCGCGAAGGGAAAGATTGTCAGCGAAGCTCGCCAAAAGTGCGCGCGCCATAAAGATACCTGTGATCTTGGGGAAAGTTCGATGTTGCGCCCCACTATCGAAGGACGGCAGGGATGTCACCCCCGGATCAATGGGCGCAAGGCAGTGTTGCGTCATAGGCACGCGGTGCTTCGGGCTTCACATTTGTGATCGAGGATTCCACAGTGCGCGCAACGCAGTCTTATGAGGTGGCCCTTGCGCACAAAGATCGGAATCATCGGTGGGTCAGGCATTTACCAGATGGCTGGCCTGCAGGATCAGGAGTGGGTGACGGTCGAAAGCCCTTGGGGAAAACCTTCCGACGAATTGCTCACCGGACGTATGGACGGGGTTGAGATGGTTTTTCTGCCGCGACATGGCCGCGGACACGTCTATTCGCCCACATCTGTCCCATACCGTGCAAACATAGATGCGCTGAAGCGCCTCGGCGTGACCGACATCATCAGCGTCAGTGCCTGTGGATCATTCCGCGCCGAGATGGCTCCGGGCGATTTTGTGATCGTCGATCAGTTCATCGACCGGACATTTGCACGGGAAAAATCATTCTTCGGCACCGGCTGCGTTGCCCATGTGAGCGTTGCGCATCCGACCTGTCCGCGTCTGTCGGATGCCTGTTTCTCGGCAGGACAAGATGCCGGCATCACCGTGCATCGCGGCGGAACATACCTCGCGATGGAGGGGCCGCAGTTCTCGTCGCAGGCGGAAAGCAAAATGTACCGCGCATGGGGGTGTGATGTGATCGGCATGACCAACATGCCAGAGGCGAAACTCGCGCGGGAAGCCGAGATTTGCTACGCCTCTGTCGCCATGGTGACCGACTACGACAGTTGGCATCCAGATCATGGTGCGGTGGACGTGACCGAGGTGATTGCTACCTTGCAAGGCAACGGCAACAAGGCACAGGATATGATCAGCAGGCTGCCCGCATTGCTCGGACCGGATCGCGCACCCTGTCCGCACGGATGCGACCGAGCACTTGAGAATGCGATCATGACAGCACCCGACAAGCAAGACCCGACACTTCTTGCCAAACTCGACGCCATCGCAGGCCGCGTCCTTTAGGAAAGACCACATGAAAACAGTTCAGGACTACATCCGCACGATCCCCGATTTTCCGCATGAGGGGATCATGTTCCGAGATGTGACAACGCTCTTTGCCGATCCACGCGGCTTTCGCATGGCGATTGACCAACTGTTGCACCCCTACGCTGGTCAGCCAATCGACAAGGTCGTTGGTCTGGAAGCCCGTGGTTTCATTCTTGGGGGCGCAATCGCGCATCAGTTGTCGCTCGGATTCGTGCCCATCAGGAAGAAAGGTAAGTTGCCCGGCCAGACGATCGAACAGGACTATACCCTCGAATACGGCACCGCCACGATGGAGGTCCACGACGACGCTTTGCAAGCGGGCGAGAAAGTCCTGCTTGTCGATGATCTGCTTGCAACCGGCGGAACGGCTGAGGCCGGCATCAAATTGATCGAGCGCATGGGGGCCGAGGTGATCGGATGCGCCTTCATCATCGACCTGCCTGACATCGGTGGTCGCAAAAAGCTTGAAGGGCTTGGCATGAACGTTCACGCCCTTTGCGCGTTTGAGGGTGACTAGCCGAACGCGCCGCCGCTGTGCGCGCCAGATGATGGGGGATCACTCGCCCTGACTGAGGAACGCGCGAGAGAGTTCTAGTGTTTCTGACGCAAGACCGCGCCGGGGTTCATGATGCCCAGCGGATCAAGTGCATCCTTGATGGCGCGCAGCATCTGCAACTTGGCAGGATCGCCATAGGTTTCGAGGTCTTTCACTTTCAGACGACCAACGCCGTGTTCGGCACTGACCGACCCTTCCATCGCATGAACAAGGTCATGGACAATGCGCTTCACCTCTGGTCGCTGTTCTTCGTAGTCATCGCGTGATTTTCCAAGCGCCGGAAAGACATTGTAGTGCAAGTTGCCGTCACCAAGATGGCCGAAGCAATTGATCCGCATATCACCCAAAGCGGCAAGCGCATCACCGGCTTCGTCAATGAAACGTGGCACCATGCTGAGAGGCAGGGAAATGTCATGCGAACTGACGGACCCGATCCGCCTGTTGGCCTCTGGAATAGTTTCGCGAATATTCCAGAAATCCTGACGTTGTCCGTGGCTTTGTGCGATCACCCCGTCTGTCACCAAGTCCTGCGCAAAAGCCGCTTCAAAGAGCCCTTCCAGCGCCGCCTCAGGACTGAGGCCGACGGGCAGCCCCACATCAATCAAAACTGTCCAATCCGGGATTTCTTCAAACGGCATCGGCTGTTCCGGTCCGACTTCGGCGAGAAAATCGTAGCCTTGCCTGTGCATGATCTCGAAAGCGGAAATGCCTTCGCCGATCTTCTCTCCTGCAAGCGCAAGCAGATCCAGCGCTGCCTTTGGCGACGGCACAGCCATCAACGCCGCCCCCACCCCGACAGGCCGCGGCATCAACTTCAATGCCGCGCCCGTGATAATGCCCAGCGTGCCTTCCGCGCCGATCATCAGGTTGCGCAGATCATAGCCCATGTTGTCTTTGCGCAAACGTGTCAGCCCGTGCCAGATCGTGCCATCGGGCCGCACCACTTCGAGACCCAAACACTGCGCACGCGCATTGCCGTATCGCAGGACGTTCACGCCACCTGCATTGGTGGACAAAAGCCCGCCAATCCGCGCCGATCCTTCTGACGCCAGCGACAAGGGAAACAACCGCCCCACCTCTTCGGCGGCGTCCTGTACTGTGGCAAGGATCGCACCGGCATCACAAACGAGGACGTTCTCTGTCGGAAAGACATCCCTGATCTTGTTCATCCGCTCAAGCGACAAGACAACCGGCTCTGGCCCATCCTGCAAAAGCTGACCACCAACCAGACCGGTGCCGCCGCTGTAAGGCACGATGCCGACCCGCGCCTCTGCGCACAATCGCACGACGGCGGCCACTTCATCAGTTGAACCGGGTGCCACGACCAGCCCTTTGCCATTCCACCTGCCGCGCGGTTCGGCCAGATAGGCTGCCGTGTCTTCCTTGAAGGCAGCATCTGGCAGGATCTCGTGCAGTTTTTCGACGAATTCTGGCGTTACTGGGTTCAGCATTGCAGGTCCTTTATCTTGGCCCACTAGATGGAGCGAAACAGCAGAAGGTCCAAACGAAACTTCAGCGCGGCGGCTACGTCCGCAGGATCACGGCCCCGTCCCTCGCCCCTTGTTCGACCAACGCATGCGCGCGGGCGCAGTCGGCAAGGTCAAGCGTGTCCGACACCCGCAGGTTCAGCGCCCCGCTTTCGATAAGCGTCGAGAGCGCGGAAATCATGTCTGCGCGCTGCTGCTGCCCCAACAGATAGATCAACGCGGTCTCGATCGTGACAGCTTTGAACATCAGCGGATAGAAGGGCAGCGTCGGCGTCATGTCTTTGGCTGACCCGTAGGTCACGATACGGCCACCTTCGGCAATGACGCGTGTGTCGGTTTCGATATTCTTGCCGAACTCGACTTCGACGATCCGATCAAAGGGCCGACCACCTGGCGCAGCAAGAAGATCATCGGCAAGTGTTGGACTTGTGTAGTCAAAAACCTCATGTGCGCCTGCGTCTTTTGCGGCTGCGATGCCAGCCTTACCGCGCGCTGTTGCATAAACCTCTGCCCCGCTCGCAGCGGCGATCTGGATGGCGAGATTGCCGACACTTCCCGCACCACCGCTGACAAGGATACGCTGGCCCTCTATGGGTCCGTTGCCAAGAACGGTATAACAGGCCGTCAGCCCGGGAATGCCCAGTATTGCCCCTTCGTCAAACGAGAGGTTATCGCCCAGACGCACCGCCTGATCCGACGGCAGCGCGATATATTCCGCCGCAGTTCCAAAGGGGCGCTGCCACTGTCCGTTCCAGATCCAGACCCTTTCGCCAATCCGGGATGGGTCGACACCTTCGCCAACGGCTTCAATAATCCCAGCGCCATCGCTATGGGGTATGATCTTGGGAAACGGAGGTTTGGTGACACCGGGCCGACCTCCGGCGCGGGCTCTGACATCCGACGGGTTTACAGCCGATGTCTTGAGCGCAACCAGCACTTCGCCTGCCTTCGGGTCCGGTGTCGGGATATTTTCAAGCTGCAAGACGTCCTTTGCGGGCCCGAACTGATCATAGGTGACAGCGCGCATCCTTCACTCCCTCAATCGTGGCTTCAGCCGACGTCGGTTTTCCCGCGACGGTCGTGGCGCAAATTGGCATAGAGGACATGGTTACGCCATCGGCCATTGATTTGCAGATAGCTCTGGGCGACGCCTTCGTATTTGTAGCCACATTTTTCGAGCAAATTCCGTGAGGCCGTGTTTTCGGGCAGGCATCCGGCCTCGATCCGGCTGAGGTCCATTGTAGAGAACGCGTAGTGCACAAGGGCCTCAATCGCTTCGCGCATGAAGCCCTGTCGCGCGTGCCTCTGCCCGATCCAATATCCGGTGATCCCGGACTGCGACGGCCCACGCTTGATATGGTCCAAGGTGATCGCGCCAAGCAGAACGCCATCAGCGCGACGTTCCAGAAAGAGCGGCAAAGCAGTTCCGTTCGTGATGGACCGCTGTGCCCAGTAGACGCGGTTGGTAAAGGCTTTCCGCGTCAGATGGTCTGCGGCCCATGTCGGTTCCCACGGAACCAGAAAGTCGCGGCTTTCCAGCCGGAGTGCTGCCCAAGCGCGGAAATCACTGTGCACAGGCGGGCGTAGCGTCAGACGCTCTGTCTCTATCCGCACCTTTTTGCGTGATCCGAGCATTAGGCGGCCAGTCTTGCTTTCAATTCATCAAGCGACGGGGCCGCGTCAGCGGGACCATAAAGCGCCATGGCTGCACCCGCCCCCGAGGCCATCTTGCCTGCGAAGTCTTTGACGTCGCCTGTCGTCACATCGTCGATATTGGCGATCGTTTCTTCGAGTGTCGGAATGCGCCCCCAGATCGACCACAGGCGGGCGAGGCGTTCAGCGCGGTTGGACGGGCTTTCAAGCCCCATCAGCAGGCCCGCTTTCATCTGGGCGCGCGCGCGCGCGACCTCTGCAGCGGTCATGTCATCGGCGGCACGCTTCATCTCGTCGATGGTAATTGTCGCAAGTTCACCGATCTGTTCGGCACTGGTGCCTGCGTAGATGGTCGTCAGACCCGTGTCGTCATAAGCCCCTGTCTGCGCAAAAATTGTATAGCATAGGCCGCGGTTCTCTCTGACTTCCTGGAAAAGGCGTGACGACATGCCGCCGCCCAAAACGCTGGAATAGATCTGCGCGGTATAAATCGCGGGATCGCGGTAATTGGGGCCTTCAAGCCCAAGCGTGAAGTGCACTTGTTCAAGCGACTTGTTCTCGCGTCGCTCACCGCCACCGAAGGCTGCCGGCTGAATTGCCGCTGCACTGCGTTCAACGCGCTTCATGTCGCCAAAAAGGGCTTCGGCCTGTGCGACGATCTTGTCGTGATCAACGGCACCAGCCGCAGCCAGGATCATCTGGTTCGGAGCATAATGCTCGGCCACGAAGTCTTGCAGGTCGCCTCTGCTGAAACCGCTGACCTTTGCCGCTTCACCAAGGATCGTGCGCCCAAGCGGTTGATCCGGATAGGCCACCTCTTGCAGCCAGTCAAAGATGATATCGTCAGGGGTATCGAGCGTCTGTCCGATCTCTTGCAGGATCACACCGCGCTCGACCTCAATCTCATGCGGGTCAAAGACGGGATTGCGCAGGATATCTGCAACAACATCGAGGCCCAGGCTCACGTCATCTTCCAGCATACGCACGTAAAAGGCGGTCATTTCGCGGCTGGTGTAGGCGTTGATGTAGCCGCCTACGTCCTCGATCGCTTCTGCAATCTGCAAGGCGCTGCGGGTCTTGGTCCCCTTGAAGGCCATATGCTCAAGGAAGTGGGCAATGCCGTTCTGTTCCAGCCTTTCATGCCGCCCGCCGGCCTGCACCCAGATCCCAATGCTGGCCGATTTCAGGCCGGGCATATGTTCGGTGACGATCTGGAAGCCGTTGGGAAGCTGATGCTGCTGGATGGTCAATGTGCGATCCGTTCCTTGATGAGTGATTGAATAGCGGACAGGTCGTTGGCAACGCGCGTCAGCCGTTCGGACCTGTCGTAAAGGTCTGCCATGCGTGGCGGCAGCGGCGCTGCGACACCTGAGGCAGCTTTCACGGCATCAGGGAATTTCGCGGGATGCGCGGTCGCAAGCGTCACCATAGGTGTGTGACCAAGATGCGCTTCGGCGACATGGACGCCAACTGCCGTATGCGGACAGAGAAGCTCGCCATGCTGTCTGAAATAGCGGGTGATCGCGGCAGAGGTCTCCTCTTCCGAGGCGCGGCCGGATTTGAACTGGTCCTGCAGATATTGGTACGCGCCCTGGCTGATCTGAAAGCCACCTTGCTTGAGGTCGTCCATCTGCCCTCCAACGGCCGCACCATCACGCCCATAAGCGTCAAAAAGCGCGCGCTCGAAGTTTGAACTGACCTGAATATCCATCGACGGGCTGATGGTCGGCTCAACACCCTCTTTGGTGTAGGCACCGGTCTGCAGCGTGCGGTGCAGGATGTCGTTGCGGTTTGTCGCGACAACGAGGTCGGCAATCGGCAGTCCCATCTGCTTGGCAATATAGCCAGCAAAGATATCGCCGAAGTTGCCGGTCGGCACGGTAAAGCTGATTTCGCGGTGTGGCGCACCAAGGCTGACAGCCGCAGTAAAGTAATAGACCACCTGCGCCAGAACGCGGCCCCAGTTGATCGAGTTCACACCGGCAAGTTTCACTTCTTCGCGGAAAGCGAAATCGTTGAACATGTCTTTCACAGCGGCCTGACAGTCATCGAAATCACCATCCACAGCAAGCGCGTGGACGTTGGACTCCGACGGTGTGGTCATCTGGCGGCGTTGCACCTCTGAGACCCGGCCATGCGGATACATGATAAAGACATCAACCGCCTCAAGCCCGCGGAAAGCCTCGATCGCGGCTGAGCCTGTGTCGCCGGACGTGGCACCCACGATCGTGATCCGTTCACCAGAGCGGCTGAGGGCGGCCTGAAACATCTGGCCGATCAACTGCATCGCAAAATCCTTGAACGCCAGTGTCGGGCCGTGGAACAGCTCCAGCAGGTAGTGGTTACTATCAAGCTGGACGAGAGGCGCGCGGGCTGCGTGGCCGAAGCCACTGTAAGCTTGGGCAATCAGCCGTTTGAATTCTTCATCCGTGAAGGTGTCCCCGATAAAGGGCCGCATGACCGTGAAGGCCACGTCTTCATAGGATTTGCCTGCCATGTCAGCGATCTGACTGGCCGTCAGTGTCGGCACCGTGTCGGGGACGTAAAGACCGCCGTCGCGGGCCAGTCCGGTCAGCATTGCCTCTTCAAAGGTCAGTGTCGGCGCTGAGCCACGTGTCGAGATGTAACGCATGTCACCTCAGTCTTTCTTGGGCCGCAAAGTGCGGCGTATCAGGTAGAGGCTCATAATGGCCCAAACGACCGCCAGCAAGAACCATGTGATCGCATATTCCATATGATCGTTCTTGATCCCTGACGTCGTCACCGGAAGCGGCGTCAATCGCGGGTCAGTTGGCGACGTTTGTGAGGCAACGACCATCAAGGGAAGCGTGCCGAGCGCCGCCGACATCGTCTCTACATTGCGGGCAAACCAGATGTTTTCGTCCAAATCGGGTGGCGGCGTGCTGTCGTTCTGGTCATCGGGCCAGAGCAGCGTGCCGGAGACGCGCATATCAACCAGCAAAGGCGCGGCATCCTTGTTGTCCAGGGCCAATAGCCCCTGATCGACCATGATGGCACCGATGTCGGTCTCAAACTTCGCGATGACCCGATACCCTGTCCCGGCTTCCGTTCCAGAAACCAGAACATGCAGTTCTTCGCCCGTAGGGCGTCCTGACGTAAAGACGCGCGCGTATTCATCCTGCGCTTCATTGGCAAAGCGCGTCAGCGCAACCGGCTGCGCCGTCAGACGCGCGTCAATATCCGCGAGGATCGCCTCTTTCCAGGCAAGCCTCTCGACCTGCCACATCCCGAGGCTGATCAGTATGCCACATCCCGCCAAACCGAGAACCAGAGGAAACAGAATTTTCCGCAACATGGAGGGCCTTCTCAAAGGAAAACGCGCGAGAGGTCTCGCGCGTCTCGTAAGGAGCGGGTGGTCACTGACCACCATACCTGTTGTGGTGGGGCCGCCCTAGATGCCGAACACATAGACGGCAGTCAGGACAACCACGACCAAGAGCATCCGCGCTTAAATTCCCCAGATGTACACAGCGAAGAAGAGGAACAGCCAGACGACGTCAACAAAGTGCCAGTACCAAGCTGCGGCCTCGAAGCCGATGTGCTTTTCAGGGGTGAAGTGACCCGCGCGAACACGCAGGTAGCAGACAAACAGGAAGATCGTACCAATGATCACGTGGAAACCGTGGAAACCGGTCGCCATGAAGAAGTTCGAGAAGAACTCGTCACCGCCGAATGTCCAGTCCTGATGCAGCAGGTAGTTGTATTCGTAACCCTGCAGGAAGGTAAAGATCACGCCCAGAATGACAGCGAGAAGAAGGCCATGCTCAACATCTTTGCGGTTGTTTTCATGAACCAGCGCGTGGTGTGCCCATGTCACTGCCATGCCTGAGCAAAGCAGAACCAATGTGTTGATCAGTGGCAGGTGGAACGCATCGACCTGATAGAATTCCGGCGCGACATAAGTTGTGCCGACGTATTCTTCCATCGGGTACATCGCGTGCTTGAAGAACGACCAGAACCACGCTGCAAAGAACATAACCTCTGACATGATGAACATGATGAAGCCGTAGCGCAGGCCGATCCGCACAACCGGCGTATGATCGCCAGCGTTGCTTTCGCGCACAACGTCAGCCCACCAGGCGAACATCACGTAAAGGACAGCCGCAAGACCCATGAGGAAAACGTACGGACCTGATCCGTGCATCCACAGCGTGCCTCCGAAGAGCATGACAAATGCCCCGACACCGGCAATGAAAGGCCAGATGGACGGTGGCAGAATATGGTAATCGTGGTTCTTAGCGTGCGCCATTTAGTGCGTTCCCTCAGGCTTGTCTTTAGTTTGTTTCTATGCCGATTGACGGCATGCTTGTCAAAGGATCGAGGTCAAGCGAGGCTTGCATCTCCTCTTCGGGGACATCGATCTGATAGAATGTGTAGCTGAGCGTGATCGTATGGACATATTGCCCTTCGCGATCATCAACGATGTCAGGATGCACAAAGAAGCTGACCGGCATCATCACGGTCTCACCGGGCATCAGGACCTGCTCTGTAAAGCAGAAGCATTCGATCTTGTCGAAGAACGCACCCGCCTCGTACGGGGTCACATTGTAGGACGCCTGACCGGCGATTGGCACGTCGAGCGGATTGTGCGCCTCATAAAAGGCAAGACCGGTTTCACCGATGCGGATTTCAACTTCTCGCACCTCCGGTTTGAAGGTCCAAGGCATGTCGCGCTCAAGCGATGCGTCAAAGCGCACCTTGATTGTCTCATCAAGGATCACGTCGCTTTCCGCTTCGGCAACGTTGGTTGCCCCACCGAAGCCCGTCACCCGGCAGAACCAATCGTAGAACGGGACTGACGCCCAGGCCAAACCACCCATCAGCACAACAACCGAGACGGTTTGCGCAACTGTCCTCTGTGGTCCTTGTAGATTGCCGAAAAGTTTCATTCGCCTGCACCCTCCTCAGGGACGAGTTGCGGGCGCGCGACGTGATCGAAGCGTTCGAACTGCGCTGCGTCGCCCAGTTGGATAACCTTAACAACGGTGAGGCCAAAAATGATCGCGATAAAGCTGATCAGAATAATGCCCACACCATAATTGCGCCCTTTGCGGCGCTCATGCATTTCATGTTCGACTTGCAAAGCCATTACCAGCCTCCCAGCCCATAGAGGCGCAATGCCGCCTCAACCAGCAGCGCACCAAAATGCGCAAACAGGTAGTAAAGGGATACTTTGAAAACCTTGATCTCCGTGCGGTGCTTGTCTGCTTCGCAGGCAGCATCGTCGCGCTTCCAGATGTCATAGGCACCTTTGAGGAACCAGGCATTCATGAAAACGGCAACGGCAAGGTAGAAGGGACCACCGATCGACGTGAAGCCAAGACCGATCGCGACCGGTACCAACAGCACCGTATAAGCCAGGATATGCTTGCGTGTGCTGTCGCGACCGTGTGTCTCGGTCAACATTGGAATATCGGCATTGCCGTAGTCGGATTTGACAAAAAGCGCGAGCGCCCAGAAATGCGGCGGAGTCCACATGAAGATCAGGGCAAACATCAGAACGCTCTCGATGCTGACACTGCCGGTTGCGACCGCCCAGCCGATCATCGGAGGGAACGCACCGGCCGCGCCGCCGATCACGATGTTCTGTGGCGTCGCGCGCTTGAGCCACATCGAATAGATGACAGCGTAGAAGAAAATCGTGAACGCCAGCAGGAAAGCGGCAAGAAAATTCGTCGCCAAGGCCAGCAAGACAATCGAGAAACCCGAAAGCGCAAGACCGATCCCAAGTGCCTCACCCGGTTGCACGCGACCTGAAGGGATCGGACGCCCAGCGGTCCGCTTCATCCGCGCATCAATGTCTGCATCCCACCACATGTTCAGCGCACCCGAGGCCCCTGCCCCGACCGCGATGCAAAGGATTGCAACAAACCCGATAAAAGGATGGACCGGCACAGGTGCGACAAGCAGACCGACAAGCGCAGTAAAGACCACGAGTGACATCACGCGTGGTTTCAACAGGGCGAAGTAATCGCCCATGTTGGCCTCATAGCCTCTGTCTGTCGCGCTCATGTCACTCATGGCTTGCCTTACAGTCTATTGCGATATGCGCCGGATGAACTGACCGGCGGGTATAGAAGGCAGACGCGGTCTGCCTTCCAAAAGTTCCGGTCAGGATGTCACACCGTTGTCAGCCAACCATGCGTCGTAAGTTTCCTGGCTCACGACTTTCACAGTGATTGGCATATAGGCATGATCCTTGCCGCAAAGCTCTGAACACTGGCCGAAGAAGATACCCTCACGCTCGGCTGCAAACCAAAGCTCTGCCAGACGACCTGGCACACCATCTTGCTTCACGCCGAAGGCAGGAACAGTCCACGAATGGATCACGTCAGCAGCTGTGACCTGCATGACCACGGTGGCACCAATCGGCACGACAACGGCAGTGTCGGTAGCGAGCAGGTATTCGTCCTGGCTGTAACCGTACTCTTCCAACTCGTCGCGCTGCAGCATGTAGCTTTCAAAGCCGAAGCCATGGTCAACATACTCATAGCCCCAGAACCACTGGTAGCCTGTGACCTTGATCGTGATGTCTGCTTCGGGAATTTCCTGCTGCTTGAACAGGACCGGCAGTGAAAACGCACCGATAAAGACAAGGATCACGACTGGCACGACAGTCCACGCAATCTCAAGCGGGCTGTTGTGTGTGAAGCTTGCGGGATTTGGATTGCGCTTTTGGTTGTAGCGGATGATGACCCACGCCAGCAGGGCCGTCACGAAGAGCGTGATTGCCGTGATAATCACCAGCAGCATGTTGTCGAGCCAATGCACATCGCGTGCCAGTTCGGTTGCTGCGGGCTGAAAGCCTGTGCCGCCCTGAACAGGCGCACCGACGATTTCAAGGTCCTGGCTGACCTCTTGAGCTGCAACTGATGAGCCTGCCATCAACAGACCGGCAGTCGTCCAGATTGAAGCCACGAAAGTGTTCAAACGCATATCTTACCCTTATCTCCGTGCACCGATTCCGGTGCTTTTCCCTGGCAATCCCGCAGTTGGGTCTAGGCGGAATCCCATTGTATTCGGACGTCCATGTCCCATATCCTGAAGGACAACTCAAGAACCGCTATTGCGTCAAACAGACGCTTTGGCGGGAAAAATCGCCGATAATGAGGAATCTTACATGTCCATAGACACCTTCCGCCCGTTTGAGACAAATCTTGATCAGGATCAGGCGCTGGACATGTTGCGTGAAGCCGTCGCCGGGGCTGACGATGGCGAACTCTTTCTTGAGCGCCGGAAGTCGGAGGTGATTTCCTTTGATGACGGACGAATCAAAACCGCGAGCTTTGACGCGTCAGAGGGCTTTGGCCTGCGCGCCGTCCGTGGGGAGACCGCAGGTTACGCGCATTCCACAACGATAGACGAACACGCGCTGAAACGTGCCGTCTCAACGGCGCGGCTGGCTGTGGGTGACGGCGGCGGCACGCTTGCCGATGGGCCTGCGGGCACAAACACGCGGCTCTACTCGGACGAAGACCCGATGTTGCAGGCGACGTTTCCGGCCAAAATTGATCTGCTCAAGGAAATCGACGCTTTCGCGCGAGCGCTCGACCCGCGTGTCGTTCAGGTGTCCGCGACTGTCGCGGCCTCTTTGCAGGAAGTCGTGATCTTGCGGCCCGAAGGCACGCTCGTCACAGATGTGCGCCCCATGTCACGCCTGAATATCAGCGTTATCGTCGAGGAAAACGGCCGCCGCGAAAGCGGTGGGACCGGCGGTGGCGGTCGTGCCGGCCTGATTGGTCTGATTGGTCGCGACCACTGGGAACCTGTTGCTCGTGAGGCGCTGCGGATCGCCCTTGTCAATCTGGATGCAGAGCCTGCACCAGCAGGCGTGATGGATGTTGTCCTTGGCCCGGGCTGGCCCGGAATTCTCTTGCACGAGGCGATCGGTCATGGGCTTGAAGGCGATTTCAATCGCAAGGGCTCCAGCGCATTTGCGGGCCTGATGGGGCAACAAATTGCTGCGAAAGGTGTGACGGTGCTGGACGATGGCACGATCCCGGACCGCCGCGGCTCGATCACGGTCGATGATGAAGGCACGCCGAGCGGCAAGAACACATTGATCGAAGACGGGGTTTTGGTCGGCTACATGCAGGACCGCCAGAACGCGCGCCTGATGGGTGTCGCGCCTACAGGCAACGGACGGCGCGAAAGCTATGCCCACGCCCCGATGCCGCGCATGACAAATACCTACATGCTGTCTGGTGAAGCGGCACCTGAAAGTCTGGTCGCTGACCTCAAGGATGGCATCTACGCGGTAGGATTTGGCGGCGGTCAGGTCGATATCACGAACGGCAAGTTCGTCTTTTCTTGTACAGAAGCCTATCGGGTCAAGAATGGTGTGGTCGGTGCGCCGGTCAAAGGGGCAACGCTGATTGGCGATGGCGCGACGGCCCTCAAGCATATTCGCGGGATCGGCAATGACCTTGCCCTTGATCCGGGCATCGGGAATTGCGGCAAAGCAGGGCAGTGGGTGCCTGTCGGTGTCGGGCAACCAAGCCTGCTGATCGGCGGCCTAACGGTCGGTGGTGCCGCAGCCTAAATCTGCTCAATCTTGCTGATAGTCTTCAGAACTCGTTAACCAACGGGTTCTAGTCTCGGCTGCGCAATAGTGCGGAGCCTGCGGATGACTGGGACCAGCAATTCTTCCGATTCCCCCCCACCCCAACCTTCCCCGGAAGACGACGCCATCGACAGGCTCCGCCTATTGCGATCCCGCAGGGTCGGGGTAGCGACCTACAAACGGCTGATCGGCGAACATGGCAGTGCAACTGCGGCACTGGCTGCTTTGCCAGACATCGCCCGTGCGGCTGGCGTGGATGACTACCAAGCCTGCTCGCGCGCCGATGCCATTGCCGAGATGCGTCGCGGGCGGGCTGCAGGTGCACGCCTGATTTTCAATGACGGCCAACACTATCCCAATTCACTGACGGAGATTGCCGACGCCCCGCCGCTTTTCTGGGCACTCGGTGATCTCTCCCTCCTTGCCCGCCCCGCCGTCGCCATTGTGGGCGCGCGCAACGCCTCCTCACTGGGCCTGCGCATGGCGCGCCGGCTCGCGGCCGACCTTGCGGACGCGGGGCTTGTTGTCGTCTCGGGCCTTGCGCGCGGGATCGACAAATCCGCCCATGAGGGCGCGCTTCAGAAAGGGACGATTGCGGTGCAAGCTGGCGGCGTCGACGTTATCTACCCCAACGAAAACGCAAAGCTTGCAGCCGAAATTGCCAAAACCGACTTGCGTCTGTCTGAGATGCCGATGGGGCTGGAACCGCGCGCGCGGCATTTTCCGGCACGCAACAGGATCATCTCCGGTCTGGCACGCGCCGTTGTGGTGGTCGAGGCTGCCGCAAAATCCGGTAGCCTGATCACAGCACGCAACGCACTTGATTATGGGCGGGACGTTTTGGCCGTGCCGGGGCATCCGTTCGATGCGCGGGCCTGGGGATGCAATATGCTGATCCGGGATGGCGCCACATTGGTCAGAGACGCCGAAGACGTGATTGAGGCGATCCGCATACTGCCCTCAAGCGCAGCGCCGGAGATTGCCGACCTGCCAGTTGTTGCGCAGCCGACCCGCAGCCTGCGACAGACCGCCAAACTGCATCGCCTGATCCTCGACCGGTTGGGCCCGTCGCCAGTGTCCGAAGATCAGCTCTTGCGGGATGTGCAGGTACCAAGCGCGGAGGCGACACCTGTTCTGGTGGATATGGAACTGGCAGGTGAAATCACGCGGACGGCTGGCGGAATGCTGGCCCGACCTGCCGGATAATTCAGCGGTGGTGCGACAAAAATTTAGCTGCATTGACAATCCCTCAGCAGTCCCCACATCTTGCGCGACTTAGATCAAAGCTATTTCCGCAAAGGATTCTCATGCCAGTTGTCGTTGTCGAATCTCCTGCAAAAGCGAAGAAAATCAACAGCTACCTCGGCAAGGACTACACCGTTCTGGCCTCTTACGGGCATGTGCGCGATCTGCCGCCAAAAGACGGATCCGTTCTTCCGGATGAAGATTTTTCGATGAAATGGGAGGTCGCGTCCGATAGCAAAAAACACATCAAGGCGATTGTCGACGCCCTGAAAGACGACCCCGAACTGATCCTTGCGACCGACCCCGACCGCGAAGGCGAAGCGATTTCCTGGCACCTGACTGAGGCGCTGACCGCCCGCAAAGCAATCAAGAAGGACACCCCTGTCAGCCGCGTTGTCTTCAACGCGATCACGAAGGCCGCCGTGACCGATGCGATGAAAAATCCGCGTCAGGTCGATGCGCCTTTGGTAGAGGCCTATCTGGCGCGCCGCGCACTTGACTATCTCGTGGGCTTCAATCTGTCTCCGGTTCTCTGGCGCAAGCTGCCTGGCGCAAAATCGGCCGGGCGTGTGCAATCTGTTTGCCTGCGCCTGATCGTTGAACGGGAGATGGAAATCGAAGCTTTCCGCGCCCGCGAATACTGGACAGTCAAAGCATTGCTGCAATCAGCACGCGGCCAGACGTTCGAGGCGCGACTGACCACCCTTGCTGGCAAAAAGCTCGACAAATTCGATCTGGCAAATGCCACCCAAGCCGAGATGGCTGTGCAGGCCGTCAATTCGCGTGATCTCGTCATCAAATCTGTTGAGGCAAAACCCGCAACCCGCAATCCGTCGCCACCGTTCATGACCTCGACCCTGCAGCAAGAGGCAAGCCGGAAATTCGGGATGGGCGCAAAGCAGACCATGAGCGTCGCCCAGCGCCTCTATGAGGCGGGCCTCATTACTTATATGCGGACAGACGGCATCGACATGGCGCCAGAGGCGGTCACCGGTGCGCGTGATGCCATCAAAGCGAAGTTTGGCGACAAATATCTGCCAGACCAGCCACGCGTTTATAAGAACAAGGCCAAGAATGCGCAGGAAGCCCACGAATGTATCCGTCCCACGGATATGGCCGTCAGCACCGAGGACGCAAAAATTGCCGATGCTGACCAGCGCAAGCTTTATGATCTGATCTACAAACGGACGATGGCCAGCCAGATGGCAGCGGCCCGTCTTGAAAGAACGGTTGTCGATATCTCAAGCGCCGACGAACAAGTTGTGCTCCGCGCCAATGGTCAGGTGATGGTCTTTGACGGATTCATCGCGATCTACGAAGAAGGCAAAGACGACAGCGTCGTGGATGACGATGATAAGCGTCTGCCACAACTGGCCGAAGGCGAAGCGGCCAAAAAAGAAAAAGTCGATCCCGAGCAGCATTTCACCCAACCGCCGCCACGCTACACCGAAGCGACCCTGGTCAAGCGGATGGAGGAGCTCGGCATCGGTCGCCCGTCAACATACGCCTCGATCGTGACAACCATCCAAGACCGCGGGTATGTTGAAAAAGAAAAGAACCGCCTGATCCCACAGGACAAGGGCCGTTTGGTCACGGCCTTCCTCACCAACTATTTCCGCAAATATGTTGGCTACGACTTTACGGCGGACCTCGAAAACCAGCTTGATGAAGTCAGCGCAGGTGATGCCGACTATAAAGCTGTGTTGGGTCAGTTCTGGCGCGATTTCTCGGCAGCAATCGCCGAAACGGCTGATCTGCGCATCACAGAGGTTCTGGAAAAGATCAACGAGGTGTTGGAGCCGCATCTTTTCCCACCGACCGAGGATGGCAGCGATCCCCGGCTCTGTCCCAACTGTGGCAACGGGCGTCTGTCAATGCGGACAGCGCGGTCAGGTGGTGCCTTTATCGGGTGTTCGAATTATCCCGAATGCCGCTACACCCGTCCCTTTGGTCCACCCGATCCCGAAGCGGAAGCGTCGGCTATTCCGCCCGATGGCAAATTGCTGGGCCACGATGAGGGGGACGAGATCCGGATCTTCAAGGGTCGCTTTGGTCCTTATGCGCAGCGCGGGCAAGTCACCGAGGACAACAAGAAACCGCCACGGCAAGGTATTCCGCCAGAGTGGACACCGGAAGAGGTGTCACTTGAAGAAGCCGTCAAGCTGCTGGAACTTCCCCGCGAGATCGGGCCACACCCCGAGGATGGTGTCACCGTCTGGGCGAACATCGGTCGTTATGGTCCCTATCTCAAACACGCCGAAAGCACCTCGCACCGCGGTGGCACGAATGCCAATCTGGAAAGCATCGACGAGGTATGGACAGTAGGAATGAACCGCGCCGTGCAGCTTCTCGCAGAAAAGGTGGCGTCACGCGGCAATCGCGGAAAGGCGGCTGTGCCAATCAGGGAGCTTGGAGAGCATCCTGAGGCCGGCGGTCCGGTGAACATCTTTGACGGCAAATACGGTCCTTACGTCAAATGGGAAAAGATCAACGCAACAATTCCTGACACGGTTGACCCTGCCGAGCTGACGATGGCGCAGGCAGTTGACCTGATTGACGAACGCGCTGCGAAGTCCGGCAAGAAGGTCGCCAAGAAGAAAGCGCCCGCGAAGAAGAAACCGGCGGCCAAAAAGAAGACAGCCAAGAAATGATCTCAGTCGCGCCCGTTTTCGAGCGCGGTCACCCGGTCGGAAACACGCTGCAAAAGCGCAATCAGTTGAGACTGCTCTGACTCGTCGATTGCCGAGAGAAACAGTCTCATGTTGCTCAGGTCCTGCTGATAGATCGTTTCGGCAAGGTCCTGCCCCGCCTTGGTCAGGCTCAGTGAAACAGCGCGCCCGTCTTCGGGGTGTTTCGCCTTGGCCACCAAGCCACGCTGTACCAGTCGAGCAATCACACTGCTGGTCGTGGTCGGCACCACCCCGAGATAGTCCGTTAATGTCGTGGCGCGCGCCCCGGGGTTTTCGCGCAAAAAGCCCAAAGTCTGAAAATCATGCGGGTTGTAGCGTGTCACGTGTTGCTGCGCACGCGGTGTGCGTTCACTCACCAGCATGACCCGCATCAGTGTCCCGACAATTTTGAGCAGTTGGTCCGGTTTCGACATGCCTTTTCGTGCCGCAAAGGGCTTGAAGCTTCAAGGTGGGTTTCTATTTAATACGATATTCGTAATAAATGGAGACCACGATGAAAGCCACGCGACTGTCGGTCAGCGCCCTGTTTGTTGCTGTTTCCCTCGCCCTAGCCACGTCTGCGTCAGCAAACGAAGTGCCACCTGCCCCTGATCTGGCTGAAGAGAGCCAGTACCAATCGAACGTGATCTCGGTCACATTCGACGCACCGCTTCCTGTTGTGCGCGCCTTCATGGACGCACGCCCGATCACCGAATTTCTGGAACCCTCCGGCAATATTCCGCAGATCACAGGGATTGAGGTTCTTCAGGGCCCTTGGGGGAGCATCCCCTCTTTGAGACGGGTTGATCTGGACGGGGGATATCATGTCCATGAGCGCGTCCTGACCAACGATGCAGACGAGCTCACCTATCAGATCTGGGATATTACGGCACCTTCAGGCCGATTCATCGATCACATCTATGGCGAGCTACGGCTGACCGAAATTGGCGGGCAAACCCAGATGACGTGGTCCTACAATATCAAACCTAGTATTTTCTTCGCGCGACCCTTTATCCGGTCGTATCTGGATGACGACTTCCGTCCGTTTATGGAGAACGGGCTGACCGGCTTTGCTGCGGCCTTTACGCAGGCCCAGGCATCTTGATGACGACCTGCCGCGCTGCTGGGTGCAATTTTCTTCTGCAGCGCGGCAATTCATTGACTCTCCCGCGACCCAACGTCACAAATTGCTGCAAAGCAGCAGGAGAGCACTTGCATGAACAAGATTTATCCAAACGCCAGCGCAGCCCTTGATGGCCTGTTGCATGACGGCATGTTGATCGCCGCAGGCGGTTTCGGACTTTGCGGCATCCCGGAATTATTGCTTCAGGCAATCAAGGAAGCTGGCACGAAGGACCTTACTTTTGCGTCTAACAATGCAGGTGTCGATGACTTTGGCATCGGGATCCTGCTGCAGACACGACAGGTCAAGAAGATGATCAGCTCTTATGTTGGCGAGAACGCAGAGTTCATGCGCCAATACCTGTCAGGCGAGTTGGAGCTTGAATTCAATCCGCAAGGCACATTGGCCGAACGCATGCGTGCGGGTGGCTGTGGTATTCCCGGCTTCTTTACCAAGACCGGTGTCGGCACAGTCATTGCCGAAGGTAAGGACCATAAGGACTTCAACGGCGAAACCTACATCATGGAAGAAGGCATCTTTGCCGACTTGTCCATCGTCAAGGCCTGGAAGGCAGACGAGACCGGCAACCTGATCTTCCGCAAAACAGCACGCAACTTTAACCCACCTGCCGCAATGTGTGGCAAGACCTGTGTGGTTGAGGTCGAAGAGATTGTGCCGACCGGATCACTCGATCCCGACAATATCCACCTGCCTGGCATTTATGTGCATCGCATTATCCAGGGTGAGCATGAGAAACGCATTGAACAGCGCACGACGCGCAAGCGGGAGGACGCATAATGCCTTGGGATCGGAACCAGATGGCTGCGCGGGCAGCACAGGAACTCGAAGACGGGATGTATGTAAACCTCGGGATCGGCATCCCGACGCTGGTGGCCAACTACGTCGGTGACAAGGACATTACACTGCAATCCGAGAACGGGATGCTTGGCATGGGTCCCTTCCCTTTCGAAGGTGAAGAAGATCCTGATCTGATCAACGCCGGCAAGCAGACAATCACGGAACTGCGCCGCACCGCATATTTTGACAGTGCTACATCGTTCGGGATGATCCGCGGCGGCAAGATTGCAGCAGCGATCCTTGGCGCCATGGAAGTCTCAGAGGATGGCGATCTCGCAAACTGGATGATCCCCGGCAAGCTCGTCAAAGGCATGGGCGGGGCGATGGATCTGGTGGCCGGTGTCGGACGCGTGATTGTCGTTATGGACCACACCAACAAACATGGTGACAGCAAGGTGCTGAAAGAATGTACGCTGCCTCTCACCGGAAAAGGGGTGGTTGATCGGATCATCACAAACCTCGGCGTTCTTGATGTCGGGCAGAAAGGTCTTCACATCGTAGAATGTGCAGACGGCGTCTCGCGCGAAGACATCATCGCCGCGACCGAGGCGACCATTGTCTGATCCTGAAGTCCACCACGAAGAAAGCGGCAGCAAAGGCCGCTACTTCATTCGCCACGAAAGCGGTGAAAGTGAGCTGACCTATTCTATCATGTCCGAAAAGCTGCGCATTGCTGACCATACTGCAGTGGCTGAGGGGCAGGAAGGGAATGGCATTGGCCTGATTATGTTGCGTCGTCTGATCGACGACGCACGCAAGCAGGGGTTCAAAATCGTGCCACTTTGCCCTTTCGTGAATGCTCAGCGTCGCAAGCACCCTGAATGGGCGGATGTCTTTTCGGTCTAAGCCCCGCCCATCTGGAAGACGCAAGGATCGCTGAAAAGTTCAGGTGGCGTGCGGCATAGCCCCTTCGCCACCTGCCACGCGGCAAGCACCTTGGGGACATAATCGCGGGTCTCGGCGAACGGCGGCACACCTTGATAGCGCCGCAGGTTCCCCTCTCCGGCGTTATAACCTGCCAACGCAAGTAGCGGATCATTTCCAAACTCGCCCAAGAGCCAGTCAAGATAAGCGACACCCCCGCGGATGTTCTGGCCCGGGTTGAAACTCTCGGTGACACCAAACCTCGCCGCGGTCGCAGGCATCAACTGCATGAGCCCTTGCGCACCTGCTGAACTGACCGCACCGGCGCGACCGGCACTCTCAACCGAGATGACAGCGAGCACTAAAGCAGGTGAGACATTTGTTCCAACGGTATGGCGCAAGATATCAAGGCCATGAGCATTGACGATCCTCTGCATCGACTGCAACCGCGGCGCAGGCACACGCTGACCAGCCGGCGGGTTCGCAATCTTGTCGAGTGCCATCGTAAACCTTGCAGGGTTCTGCGCGCCAAGCTGCGGAGACATCGCCAACCAGAACCATTCCAGACCGGTCACCGGCGGCAGGGCCGCCAGATCAGGCGAGACGGTTGGCTCTGTCGGAGGATCTGCATAGACAGGATCAAGGCGCGGCGCGTTAGGATCGATCTGTACTGTTATCCGGCTTCCGCTGGTTGCGGTTGGCACCGCGACCCGCTTGAAGGTGAAGTCAGGTTGTAGTCTTTCGACCTCGGCGAATCCGGCCAATGGCCAGCAAACGACGCCGAGCGCCAAGAGAAATCCCTTCAAGTGATTCATTTTTTTCTGCCCGCTCAGCCTGTTGTTTGCTGAAAAGTGGCAGAAAACCGTCATTTTTCCAAATGTAAGTAAACAATAATTAATCTTTTACACGCATTACGTGTGGTCACTAAACGATCAAAAATTTTTTTTCACTTCGGAATGCATAAGTTTTGCTATTAAATCATACACTTACGTTGAAATCGGCGTTTCAGTGAAAATTCCGGCGTGTTTTTTTGGGGATGCCAAACTACCGCCCCATTCATTAGAGTATAAAGCATTGTCCAAGGCGGAAGCGTAACGATCAGAGAGCGTGTTCCGACAAGGAAAGGAATAAACCCTGTGATTGCCCTGAGGAGGGATTTGAAAATGCGTAAGTTTATTGAAAAGTTTCGTAATGACGAAGACGGTGCTGTAACTGTTGACTTCGTTGTTCTGACCGCCGCGATTGTTGTGCTCGGTCTTGCCGTTGGTGGCGCGATCAGCCGTGGTGCTGAAGGCCTGGCAAACGACATCGAGGCAGAACTTGACGGTATGCCAACCAACTAAGAATCTGGCGTGAGCCGGTTTCTGATATTGATGGCCGTGCCTGTAGTGGGCATGGCCATTTTCATTTCGCTTGGCAACTGAAGAAGGCGTCGAAGTGCGGAGTGCCGATACGGGAGCTGAGTTCTGATGCTTCTGGACTGCGTTGTCGTTAAGGGCCCCGAAGGTCGCCTACGCTTCTTCCTTGTTCGCGGCGCCCAAGCGCTTGATCAACTCGGACGAACTGTGACCATCCGACCTGTTCAATCATTGCGTTGCCTTGTATAGAGAATGAAAAATTTAATAGAGTGCGGCCACTGCGGTCGAGCGGTAATTAATTAGAGGTTCATAGATGCGTGCACTTTTCGGTTTGGTGCTGCTTGCCGGCATGGGTCTAGCGGGTTTCGCCGTATATATGGTGAACCAGTCTTTGGAACAGAAAGACGCCGCTATTGCGCGGGAAAGAGAACGCGCCCGGCAGATCGTTCAAACAGTCGAGATCTATGCGCCTGCGCGGGACATCACATATGGTGAGTTACTTCGTGCAGAAGACGTGAAGCTGGTTCGCTATGCGGTCGACGATCTTCCTGAGGGTGTGTACCGGACCGAAGAGGAACTGTTCCCGGAGGGTTTGGATACACCGCGCGTGGTGCGCGTGCCAATGTACGTCAACGAACCCATCCTGTCTGTTAAGGTGACCGAGGCTGGCGCCCCGCGTGGTCTCACAGCACTGCTCGACCCTGGAATGCGCGCCTATCCGCTTCCAAACGGTATGACCAATGCGTTCATCAGGGATCTGCGCGTCGCCGACCGTATCGACTTGTATTGGGTCGGTGAAGTTCGCGGGCAACAGACGTCACGTCTTGTGAAGAGCGGCCTGGAGATCCTCGCCATTGAAGGTCGAGATGTCACACTTCAGGTCTCCCAAACCGATTTTGCTGACCTTCGCATCCTTCAATCTGCGGGTAGCTTGAGCCTGACACCAGTCGCATTGGTCGATGCCGAGGGTGGCGACACAACGATCGAAACGAATATCCGCGATGCCCTTGGGCTCGAAGAGATCGTTGTGGCCCCTGCCCCTGCTCCGGAGCCTACCCCCGAGATATGTACCCGGCGTGAACGCCGGGGGGTAGATATTGTGGTTATCCAGGTCCCATGCGAGTAATGTCCGGAACAGCCTCCGGATTACCGAACCAGCTTTTTGAGCGTCCCACTTGGGGCGCTCTTTTTTCTTCAACCCATGAGTGTTGCGCTTTGTCCACATCTGCTTTGACCGACAACACCTTGATTCTTGCAATAAATGTTCATCTCGCCCATGGTTCCGCCATCATGGGCAGAAAAAGACCCACAACCAGCGTGATCGGAGAGGCAGGTCACTTATGACGCAAAAAAGATTTTTGAAGGCTGCATTAGCAGGTCTGACACTGTCGCTCACCGCGGCAGCACCAACACTGGCCCCGGCCGATACGCTGCGTGTTTTGCGCGGCGCACCGTCCAGCGCCCTCAATGTCCCAATGAACAGGGCCATTATCGTTGAAAGTGAAGAACCATTCACTGAACTTTCCATCGCCAACCCCGGCATCGCAGACATTTCGTCTCTTTCGGACCGGACAATCTACGTTCTGGGCAAAGAGCCGGGTCGTACCACGCTGACATTGCTCGGCGCAGATGGCCGCCTGATCTCGAATGTCGAAGTCCACGTCGCGCCCGACCTTGCTGAGTTCAAGGAACGCCTCTCCCAGATCATTCCTGGTGAAAACATCGAAGTGCGCACGGCCAATAACGGCATCGTCCTGTCAGGGACGGTCAGTTCGATTGCACGTATGGACCGCGCGCTTGATCTGGCGCAGCGCTACGCGCCTGATCGCGTCTCCAACCTAATGATGGTTGGTGGCACGCATCAGGTGATGCTGAAAGTGCGTTTCGCAGAGATGCAGCGCTCCGTCAGCAAAGCATTGTCCAGCTCGCTTTCAATCAGCGGAACAGGGTTTGACAACACGCTCGGCATCACCGGCGGCACTGGCGCCTCGGTCACACAAGGCGGCATCAATACCTCGCTTGCCGGCAATGTTCCGGGTGGCAACGCCAACACCGGCGCTGCGATCTTTAACTTCGGCGCAGGTGGCCTTGAAGTCGGCATCCTGCTGGAAGCATTGGAATCCCGCGGCGTTGTCCGCTCCCTGGCGGAACCGAACCTCGTTGCACTCAGCGGTCAGGAAGCAACCTTCCTTGCAGGTGGTGAGTATCCTGTGCCCGTTCCGGGTGATGGTGGCGTTTCCATCGAATACAAGCCGTTTGGTGTGGAAATGAAGTTCACACCGGTCGTTGTTGACCACGATGTCATCAATCTTCAGCTTGTCGCTGCCGTGTCGGCAATCGACACAGCAAACGCGGTGCAGGCCAACGGCTTCTCAATCGATGCATTCACGCGTCGCGAAACATCGACAACCGTTGAGATGCGCGACGGCGAAAGCTTCGCAATCGCAGGCCTTTTGTCTGATGATTTCACCGATCTGAGCGGTCAGGTGCCTTGGATCGGCGATATTCCGGTGCTGGGCGCGCTCTTCCGCAGTGCTGAATACGCACGTCGCCAGACAGAGCTTGTGATCATCGTGACACCACATCTCGTGACACCCACACGTGGCGAGGCGCTTGCGCTGCCAACTGACCGCGTCCGCCCACCGACGGAACAGGATCTGTTCCTCTTTGGTCGCGTCGCGCGCAATAATGCACCATCTTCCGGTGGCGCAGGTGAAGTAGCCCGTCAGGACTTTATCGGGTCCTATGGCTATGTCCTCGACGAATGATTGGAGCGTAAGTCGATGAAAAAAGTTATGACAACGGCTATCGCCGCAGCAACCCTCGCAGCCTGTACGCCTGCTGACCCGACATTCTCTTCTTTCTTCTCAGAAGCCGGAGCAGAACTCGACTCAGGTGACTTCGGCGAAGCGACAATGAACAATCGCCTGATCCAGACAGGAGAGTTGGATTACACCGTGAACCTCGCCCGCCGCTTTGCCGCGGACGTGGACTCCACAGTGAACTTCGCCTTTGACTCGACGGTTTTGAGCCCTGAAGCACAGGCAACGCTGATGCAACAGGCTGACTGGATCCGCCAGTTCCCTGAAGTGCGCTTCAAGGTTTACGGACACACCGACCTCGTTGGCAGCCAAGCGTATAACCGCGCACTGGGTCTGCGCCGGGCACAGGCTGTTGTCCGTTTCCTGATCTCGCAGGGTGTTGAGCGGAGCCGCCTGGAGGCCGTGGCCTCCTTCGGTGAAACACAACCGCTGATCGTCACCGAAGGCCGCGAACGTCGCAACCGCCGGACTGTGACAGAGGTGTCAGGATTTGTGGAAAACAATCCAGCGCTTCTGAACGGTAAATACGCGCAGGTCATCTTCCGCGAATATATCGCGAGCGCCGTGCCGGCTTCATCACTGGCACCGACGACAATTGGCGGCCAGTAGGCCCGCAAAACACTAAAAGCAAAAACGCCGGGCCCAGCGCCCGGCGTTTTCATTTTCAGACTTTATTTTTGATCGTTGCTAATTTTCGCACAATAGCGGATTTTTTGCCTAATTCTCGACACGGTTGTCGACGATTGTTAACATTGTGACGAGTCTAGATCAAAAAACTTAATGCTGGTGCGGGTTTGTGCTAAGCTCATGCAGTTATTTGATTATTTAAACTATTTCCGACTAAGGACACCGAAAATATGAGCTCAAGTCAGGCCGTGCAAAGCGATACACCCCCGATTGTTGCCTGCACCATCAGCCGTGATGTCCAGAATTTCGATTTGCTGATCGAGGATATGGAGTCCGCGCTCGGAGATTCCTGGGGTGATCTGAATTTTGAAGACGCAAACGCGTTTTTGTCGCAGCCCGAAGCCGCCAATCTCCAATTCGTCACCATCGCGATGGACGCCGAAGATGAAAACAATCTTCATGCGATCACAGAGATCATCAAAGTCGCCAAATCGGCCGGGGTAAAAGTCATCCTCATCGCAGAGGACGTGAGCCCGAGCGCCTTGCACCAGCTTTTGCGCGAAGGTGGTGACGAATTTGTCCCCTACCCTCTTCCGGAGAATGAGCTCGCCAAGGCGATTGAACGCGTCCTGATCGAACCCGAGGTCCCTGTTGCGGCCGCGAACGATCCGAAAGCAAAGAAACTTGGCGACAAACACGGGGTCATCATTCCCGTGCATGGGATCGCTGGCGGCACCGGCGCAACGCTGGTGGCTGTCAATCTGGCGTGGGAGCTTGCCAATATCGACAAGAAGAACCCGCCAAAGGTATGTCTGCTCGATCTTGATTTTCAGTTTGGTACCGCGGCGACCTATCTTGACCTGCCGCGTCGCGAAGCCGTTCTGGAACTGCTGACTGATACTGAATCGATGGACTCAGAGGCGTTCAAACAGGCGTTGTTGTCATACGGTGACAAGCTTGAGGTGCTGACCTCCCCGACTGATATGATCCCTCTGGATATGATCACGCCGGAGGATATCTCGCGTCTGATTGAAATGGCAGCCAGCCACTTCGACTTTGTTGTGATTGATATGCCGTCAACAATGGTCGAGTGGTCCCAAACCGTTCTCGAAATGGCGCATGTCTATTTTGCGACGATTGAACTGGACATGCGATCGGCTCAGAACACGCTGCGCCTGAAGCGTGCGCTGCAAACCGAAGATCTGCCTTTTTCCAAAATCCGTTTCGTGCTGAACCGCGCGCCCGGCTTTACCGATCTGAACGGCAAAGGGCGCGTCAAACGCCTGTCGGAAAGTCTTGGCATTTCGATCGAAGTGCAACTGCCGGACGGCGGAAAACCTGTGCTTCAAAGTGCTGACCACGGCGCACCCATGTCCGAAACAATCGCAAAGAACCCCGTTCGCAAAGAAATTCTCAAGCTTGCAAAATCAATCCATGAGGTTGGCCTCGTGGCTGATGCCGAAGCCGCTTCGTGAGAGGTAACTAGATGTTCTCAAAGTACAAAAAGCCCACCAATCCACCAGCCGGCACCCCCGCGACAACGACCCCTGCTCCGCGGAATGACGGCGGCGGCGGATCAGTCGAAGCACCGCGCAAACCCCTGATGAAGGCGATGCCCGGCAAAAAACCTGCCGAGGCTGGGCCAGTCGACCGCGAAAAGCGCCGCAAGGAACGCTTGGGTGAAATCAAGCTCGAACTGCACAAGGCCCTGCTCGACAATCTGAACCTCGCCGCCCTCGACTCCGCGACAGAGCAGGACCTGCGGGCAGAGATCAATGCGATTGCCACCGAAACGCTTGAAGAGATGGGGATCGTCCTCAACCGTGAGGAACGCCAGACCCTCAATCAGGATCTTTTCTTTGAAGTTACCGGTCTGGGACCGCTCGAAACGCTCCTGAAAGACGACAGCGTCAACGATATCCTCGTCAATGGTCCGCAGCAGATTTTCGTGGAACGGCATGGCCGCCTTGAACTGACAGACATTACCTTCAAAGACGAAAAGCACCTGCTGCGCATCATCGACAAGATCGTGTCCGCGGTTGGTCGTCGTGTCGATGAATCGAACCCCTATGTTGACGCCCGTCTTGCCGACGGCTCGCGTTTCAACGCGATGGTCCCACCGATTGCCGTTGACGGCTCTCTTGTCTCCATTCGTAAGTTCAAAAAGGACAAGCTCGGTATTGAAGAGCTGGTCCAATACGGCGCATTCACCGAAGAAATGGCGGCCTACCTGCAGGCTGCCGTATCTACCCGCCTCAACGTGATCGTCTCAGGTGGTACGGGTTCTGGTAAGACAACAACACTCAATGCGCTTTCAGGCTTCATTGATGACGCAGAGCGTATCCTGACCATCGAGGACACAGCGGAACTTCAGCTTCAGCAGACGCATGTGGGCCGCATGGAAAGCCGCCCGCCAAACGTCGAAGGCAAAGGCGGCGTTTCGCAGCGTGACTGTCTGAAGAACGCCCTGCGGATGCGCCCAGACCGCATTATCGTCGGCGAGACGCGCGGCGAAGAGGTTATCGACATGCTTCAGGCCATGAACACTGGCCACGACGGCTCGATGACCACAATTCACGCCAACAGCGCACGTGATGCCGTGTCGCGTCTGGAAAACATGATCGCCATGGCGGGTATCGAAATGCCGATCAAGGCGATGCGCAGCCAGATCGCCTCTGCTGTGAACCTCATCGTGCAGGCCTCGCGTTTGCAGGACGGCTCGCGCCGCATGACATCGATCACCGAAATCACTGGCATGGAAGGTGACGTGATCTCCATGCAGGAGGTCTTCCGTTATCAGCGAGTGGGCCTCACCCCAGACAACAAGATTATCGGCCACTTCACGGCCACCGGCGTCCGGAGCCATTTCTCAGAGCGGTTCAAGCTTTGGGGCTACGATCTGCCGCCAACTATTTTTGAGCCTATGGTTGCGGAGTAGCATTCAATGATTTCAGCCGAACCGGTCATTTACGTTCTGATCTTTGTGGCGGTCCTTGCCTTGGTGCAAGGTGCCTATCTGGTGATTTTCGGCAAATCCATCAGCATGGACGGTAAGGTTAACCGCCGTCTTGATATGCTCGACAAGGGCGGGAACCGCGAACAGGTTCTCGACCAGCTGCGCAAGGAAATGACGCAGCACATGAAATCGCAGAGTATTCCGATTTACTCGCTCTTGGCGGAAAAGGCCCAGAAAGCGAACATCGCTTATACGCCAGTGCAGATCGTGATGCTGATGGTTGTGATCTCGGCGGCTGCATTCGGGCTGCTGACAGTCTTTACCGGTGCTGCCCTGCCTATTCGTATCGTCATGGCCATCGTCTTCGGGATCGGTGGTGTCTACGTGTGGATCAGCCGTCTGGCCAACAAACGGATGAGCCTGCTTAGCGAACAGCTTCCCGAGGCCGTGGAACTTATGGTCCGCTCTTTGCGGGTGGGACACCCGTTCTCTTCGGCCATTGCGATTGTGGCCAAAGAGGTTCCAGACCCACTGGGCACAGAGATGGGAATGATTTCGGACGAAGCCGCCTATGGCCGTGATATGGGTGAAACCCTCAAAGCGATGGCCGAACGTCTGGACAATCAGGATTTGCGCTTCCTTGCTGTTGCGGTGACGATCCAGCAAACATCAGGTGGTAACCTTGCTGAAATCCTCGATGGTCTTGCCAAGGTGATCCGCGCGCGCTTTCGCCTGTTCCGCCGTGTGGCCGCGATCACTGCCGAAGCCAAATGGTCAGGTAACCTCTTGTCTGCCTTCCCGTTCATCGCGCTTTTCGGGATCAACGTGGTCAAGCCGGACTATTTCGATGAAGTCATGGAAACGTCCCTGTTCATCCCAGCGGCGCTTGTCGTTTTGGCCTTCCTGATCTTGAACCTGGTCGTCATGCGCGCCCTCGTCGATATCAAAGTCTAAGGATCCACCTATGGAATATGTAGAACAGATCCAAACGCTGATCACAGACAACCTTGGCCCCTACGGCCCGCTGATGGTTGTCGGCCTTCTTGGCGTTTTTCTGATCCTGATCACCTTGCCTGTTCTGTTGCGCAAGGAAGTCGATCCACTGGACCGATTGAAGGCGAGTGCCGCTGCAGATGACAAAAAGAAAGGCAAAGGCGACAGGCTGCGTGCAGCGTCAGGCAAGGACCGGCTTGAAAAATATGCGAACTTCCTGGAGCCCCAGAACGCTGAAGAATATTCGGCTGTGCAGCTTCGCCTGCTTCAGGCAGGCTACCGCAGCAAGAACTCTGTGCGTATCTTCCATTTCCTGCAGTTTGCACTGGGTCTTTTCGGCCTTGCCATCGGTGGTGCCTATGCAATGGTCCAGTCGGCGCAGGTCACCGTCACCGCTCAAGACCTCGCACTTTGGGTGCTGGTTCCGGGCGGGATCGGTTACTTCCTGCCGCGTTACTGGGTGACGCGTCGCCTTCAGACACGTCAGCAAAACATCACCAACGCCTTTCCTGACAGCCTTGATATGATGCTGGTCTGCGTCGAAGCGGGCCAATCACTTGATCAGGCGATCATGCGCGTCGCACGCGAAATGCGCGGCGGCTTCCCCGATCTCGCGGAAGAATATGAAATCGTCAGTCAGGAAACGAAGGCCGGTAAGGACAAGACCACAGTACTGAAGGATATGGCCGACCGCTGTGGTGTCTCGGACATCTCCAGCTTTGTCACGGTGCTCGTGCAGTCACAGCAGTTCGGTACGTCGATTGCGGATGCCCTGCGCGTCTATGCATCGGAAATGCGCGACAAGCGCGTGATGCGGGCAGAGGAAGCGGCCAACAAGCTGCCGACAAAGATGACGCTCGCCACAATGATGCTGACGGTTCCACCACTTATGGCGATCCTGATCGGCCCATCCATTTACGCCATCGCGGTCAACCTCGGCCGCTAAGTGATGCGGACAACAGCATTTGTTGTCCTCACGGGGCTGTTGCTCTCGGCTTGTGCAGACAGCAGCCGAGGCAATGGGACAGATGGTGTGTTTGCCCCGGGCGTGGCTGGTGAAAGCGACATTGATGGTCTTCTTGTCGGTCATCGGCTTATGGCGGCAGGCGAGTACGAACTGGCGCTGCAGGCCTATAACCGCGCCGCTGTGCAACAAGGGATCAATGTCGATACCCTGTCGGCCATCGGCTCTGCCAACCTCAGTCTCGGGCGGTTGGGGCAGGCCGAACGTTGGTTGCGGCGCGCTGTCGAAGAGGACCCCACCTTCCCGCCTGCATGGAACAATCTGGGTGTCGTGCTCATGGAACGTGGGCAAGTGGCAGAAGCCAGTCAGGTATTTCAGCGGGCTTTCGCCGCTGACAACGGAAATTCCGATGAAATCCGCGAGAACCTGCGCTTAGCGCTCGCAAAATTGGAAAATACAGGCAATAATGAGCCTCAAGAAAATCAGAATTTCAATCTGATCCGGCGGGGCCCAGGTGATTTCGTGCTGACGTCGGAACCGTTATAGGCAAGAGCAGCAAGAGGACGCAGAACGATGCGCCATCCCATTATTGTGACGCTGAGCGCGGCTGTGATCGCGCTGTCCGCGTGCGAGCAGTCTAGCGAAGAACAGGTTCAGGAAGCTCTCGCAGACATCAATGTTATCGACGAGACAAACCTCAACGACGTGATGCTGACCGTCGCGGATGCTGACGAGGCTGTCCGCTATTTCGCCAACGCGAACGCGAATGACCCCGGACGGATCGACCTTCAACGTGGCCTTGCGCAATCATTGATCCGTGCGGGTCGTCCGACCGAAGGCATCGCCGCTTGGCAGACCGTCGTCGCAAATGAGGAATCCGACAACAACGATCTGGTTGAACTCGCAGGGGCTTATGTGCGGACCAACCAGTGGGATGATGCTGCGGCGACACTGAACACGATCCCGCCCACATTCGAGACATTCAACCGCTACCGTCTTGAAGCCATGGTCGCTGACAGCCGCCAACAATGGAGCAAGGCTGACAGCTTCTATGAAACGGCTGTGGGGCTGACCACGCGTCCGGCGTCAGTCTACAACAACTGGGGCTTCTCCAAGCTGACGCGCGGGGAATATGCAGACGCGGAACGCCTGTTCATCGACGCGCTGCGCTTTGACAGCAATCTCTTCACCGCAAAGAACAATCTGGTCCTCGCGCGTGGGGCGCAGCGGAACTACGCCCTCCCCGTCATTCCAATGACCCAAATCGAGCGGGCACAGCTTTTGCACACAATGGCACTGACCGCGATCAAGCAAAACGACATCACGATCGGAAAATCCCTGCTGGTTGACGCGATCGACACGCATCCGCAGTTCTTCGAAGAGGCAACCCGCGCGCTCGAAGCACTCGAAAACAACGTCGTCAACTGACATGGGCATGACGGCTGAGGCCGCGATCTGGTTCCTGCCGGCTGTTTTGCCAATCACGCTCTACATCGCGTGGAACGACATGCGTGCCATGAAGATCACCAATCGGTCGGTGATCGTTCTCGCCCTGCCTTTCGTGATCCTTGGACCCTTCGCTTTCGGGCTGGAAATGTACCTGTGGCAGTGGCTGCATTTTCCGGTGATGCTTGCCATCGGGATGCTGTTCTGGGCTGCTGGCGCGATGGGCGGTGGTGATGCCAAGATGATCGCCGTGATGGCCCCCTACTTTGTCTTGGGCGACCTCACACTTGTGATGATCATTTTTGCGCTGGTTCTGGTCGCATCGCTCGCGGTGCATAGCCTCTTTCGTTTCACCGGCCTGCGGAATTTCGCGCCTGAGTGGAAAAGCTGGCATGCAGGCCGCTATTTTCCAAAAGGGCTACCGCTGGGCATGACTCTGACCTTTTATTTGGCACTTGCAGTTTTTGATTGATCGCCACGGCTTGGCGCGGCTTTGTTCACTATTTCGCCACAAAAGCAGGTAGTATATACGCGAAGTGTCCCTTTAGGTGACATTCGAACGATTTGATTGGATGGCAGACACACTATGAACATGCAAACATCAGGCGTCACGGCACCTCCAGCACCGCGCGGGCTTGAAGGTATGCTGCTGCCCACAGCGATGATGCGGGATATTCTGATCAAGACGATGTTCCGGATGAACCTTGATCTGGTGTCCACAATCAGCAAGGCGATCTGCCTGCCGATCCCTGTCACGCAAGAGCTTGTTGACCTCGCACGCGGCCAGCTCCTGCTTGAGGCGACAGGCACATTGAACGCAAACAGCGGCAACGAAATGGGATACCAGTTGACCGATGCCGGTCGTGCGCGCGCCCTCGATGCGCTTGGACAGTCCGAATACTACGGCGCGATGCCGGTCCCGCTGGAAATCTACCGCCAGCAAATTCAGCGACAGTCGATCCGCAATATCCAGATCACACGTGACCAGCTTGAAACCGCGATGGGTCACCTTGTCCTGCCAGAGGATTTGTTGTCCAACCTTGGGCCTGCTGTCAGCGCAGGTCGCTCGATCTTGATGTATGGCCCTCCGGGGAATGGTAAATCCTCGATTTCCAACGGTATTCGCGACGCGCTGGGTGACAAGATCTATGTGCCCCGCGCAATTGAATACTCCGGTCAGGTGATCACGGTTTACGACCCGATCGTGCACAGCGCGGCCGAGGATGATGTTGACGACCCCACAAGCCTGCGTCGCACGTCAGGCCGGTTCGATACGCGCTATGTCCGCTGCGAACGTCCGACAGTGATCACCGGTGGTGAACTCTCGCTGTCGATGCTTGATCTTGTCTACAACCCGACAGCCCGCACCTATCAGGCCCCGTTGCAGCTGAAGTCGACCGGCGGCATCTTTATCGTGGACGACCTTGGCCGTCAGCAGGAACCGCCGCAGACCCTTGTGAACCGCTGGATTGTTCCGCTGGAAGAAAACAAGGATATCCTTGCCCTGCAATCGGGCGAGAAATTTGAGGTGCCATTTGACACGCTGGTGGTTTTCTCGACCAACTTCCACCCCAATGCGATCTTCGATAAAGCGGCCCTGCGTCGTATTTTCTACAAGATCAAGATCGACGGTCCAAATCAGGAAGACTACCTCAAAATCTTCGCCATGGTTGCCCGCAAGCGCAAAATGCCGCTCGACGAAGACACGCTCGTGCATCTGCTGAACGTCCGCTACCCAGAGATCGACAACGTCTATGCGAACTACCAGCCGATCTTCCTGATCGACCAGATGATCTCAATCTGTGAATTCGAAGGCATCCCTTATCAGATGTCGCCGGAACTGGTGGACCGCGCCTGGGCCAACATGTTCGTCAAAGAAGAAGAGATCGTCCGCTAGGGCGCTTTGCCATTCTCATTATCGGGGCTTCGCACTAGGCTGTGCGGAGCCCTTTTTCGTGGGAGGACAGCATGACAGGGATCATCGGCGTGGCCGGTTGCGGACGCATGGGGTTCGGGATGCTGACCAATCTGCGCAGGGCAGGTTTCGATGCGCGCGGGTTTGATATTCGGCAGATCGAAGGGGTCGGGCGGGATATTCATGCCTTTGCCGACGGTCTGGAAACGTTGATCACTGTCGTTCGTGACACAGACGAAACCGACGCGGTCTTGTTTGACGATCAGGCACTTGTCACGCGGGCATCAGCCCTGCAGCGGGTCGTGATCAGCTCCACGCTTTCACCTCGTTACGTCAAAGGTCTGCGTGGTCGCATGCCGGGACATATCGCATTGATCGACGCGCCGATGTCAGGGGCACAGGTCAAGGCGGACGCAGGCACGCTGACCTTCATGACCGGCGGTCCGGCAGATCAGGTGCAAACGGCGCTTGCGGCGATGGGCAGCGAAATCCACCATATGGGCGACTACGGGGCGGGCATGACTGCCAAGGTGCTCAACAACCTGCTTGCCGCCTCTCATACGGCGATGACCCGACTGGTGCTGGACTGGGCGGACGCGCAAGGCGTCGATGAAGGCAAGCTGCTTGCGTTAATCAACGCAGCCTCGGGGCAGAACTGGCTGGCGTCCGGTTTTGACGAGATCGAATTTGCAAGAGACGGCTACAGCGAAGACAACAGCATCGGTATCCTCTTCAAAGACGTCGCCGCAGCCCTGGATATCGCTGGCGCGGCCGATACGACACTTCCCCGCGCTGTTCAGGACGCCATCAGACAACTAACCCCGCGCCCCAAGCCACCAGTGCCTTGACGCCCTGCATACCAGCCGCACCTTTACCCCCATGAACGCCCTGCCCCCGATTTTCCAAGACTGGTTCGCCAAACGCGGCTGGGAGATACACCCGCACCAGCAGGACATGCTGGACCGCGCCGATGATCCGGCACTTCTGTTGATCGCACCGACAGGCGGCGGAAAAACACTCGCGGGTTTCCTGCCCACGCTTGCGGCCCTTGCGGGCGGCGGTCACGAGGGGTTGCACACGCTCTATGTCTCACCTCTCAAGGCACTGGCTGCTGATATCAAACGCAACCTGAGAACACCTGTGGAGGAGATGGGTCTGCCCATCCGGATCGAGGACCGCACCGGCGATACCTCCTACACTCAGAAACGCCGCCAACGCGCTGACCCGCCCCATATCCTGCTAACCACGCCTGAATCCCTCGCGCTACTCTTATCCTACGAGGACGCGCCGCGCATTTTTGGCAGTCTGCAACGGGTCGTGGTCGATGAAATCCACGCCCTTTCGGAAAGCAAGCGCGGCGATCAGTTGATGCTCTGCCTCAGCAGGTTGCAAAGTCTTGCGCCACAGATGCGGCGTGTCGGTCTGTCAGCAACGGTTGAGGACCCTGCCGCCATCGCAAACGAACTGGCCAGACACCCTGACCCTTGCGCGATCATCCATGCCGATCCCGGACCTGATCCGGATATTGCGATGCTCGTGACCGAGGAAAATCCGCCTTGGGCCGGTGGTGGTGCAGGCTACGCCATTCCCGCCGTCCTTGAGGAAGTGAAGAAACACACGACCACCCTCATCTTTCATAACACGCGCGCGCAGGCCGAGATCTTCTTTCATAAGCTCTGGCTTGCCAATACCGACGACCTGCCAATCGGCATTCACCACGGCAGCCTTGCCCGCGAACAGCGTGAACGCGTCGAGGCGGCCATGGTCGCGGGTGATTTGCGTGCAATCGTCTGCACAGGGTCGCTCGATCTTGGCATTGACTGGGGCGACGTCGATCTGGTCATTCAGGTCGGCGCACCCAAGAACGTCAAGCGCCTGATTCAACGCATCGGTCGCGCCAACCACCGCTATAACGCACCCTCCAAAGCGCTTCTGGTTCCGGCCAATCGTTTTGAAGTTGTTGAGTGCGTTGCGGCCCTTGAAGCGGTCAAGGAACGAGATCTGGACGGCGACCCCAAAGGCGATGGACCGAAAGACGTTCTCTGTCAGCATATCCTGATCCGCGCCTGCGCAGGCCCATTCGACGAAGACGATCTGTTTGAAGAAATCCGCACCGTCGGTGCCTACAGGACGCTGAGCCGCGCAGCCTTTGACGACTGTCTGGATTTCTGCGCGACAGGCGGCTACGCCCTGCGCGCCTACGATAAATGGAAACGGTTGCTGCAACGCCCTGACGGACAGTGGCAACTGCGTGACCCACGCGCGGCGCAACGCATCCGCATGAACATCGGCACGATTCAGGACACGGACACGCTGAAGGTCCGTCTGCGGGGTAACTTCAAACCCCTTGGCGAAGTCGAAGAAGCCTTTGCCGCCACTCTTACTCCCGGCGACACCTTTCTGATCGGCGGACAGGTCGTCCGGTATGAGGGGCTGAAGGAAATGACGGTCGAGGTCTCGCGCCGCTCTGACAAGACGCCCAAGATCGCGACCTTCATGGGCACGAAGTTTGCCAATAGCACGCAGCTGTCGCACCGTATCTTGCGGATGTTTGAACAACCGAACTGGCCGGAACTTCCACGGCACACGGCAGAGTGGCTTACCTTGCAGCGTGAGGTTTCAAAACTGCCCGAGGCTGACCGTATCCTTGTCGAAACCTTCCCACATGAAGGCAGGCACCATATCTGCGCCTACGGGTTTGCAGGCCGCAATGCGATGCAGACGCTGGGCATGCTGATGACCCAACGGATGGAGGAAGTGGGTCTTCACCCGCTTGGGTTTGTGGCGACCGATTATGCCACGCTGATCTGGGGGCTTGATCCGGTCACCGACCCTGCACCGCTTTTTGATGGCAGCAATCTCAGGGATGATTTCGAGACGTGGCTGTCCGGAAATGCCGTGATGAAAAAGACGTTCCGCGGCGCCGCCACGATCGCGGGTCTCATCGAAAGGAACTTGCCGCAAAGTCGGAAATCGGGAAAGCAGGCCACGTTTTCCTCGGATATTCTTTATGACACCTTGTCGAAGTATGACCCCGATCACCTCATGCTCAGGATTACCAAGGAAGAGGCCATGCGCGGTCTGGTGGATTTTGGACGGATCGAAGAGATGCTGTCACGCACGGCAGGGCGGATCGACCATATGCCCCTCGACCGTGTTTCGCCGCTGTCCTTCCCGATGTTTCTGGAAATGGGGCGTATTCCGGTTGCCGGTGCTGCGCAGGACCGCATGATCGAAGAAGAGGCAGCAAGGCTGATGCAATCGGCCGGTGTCAACGCAATTTAGACTTGCCCTCGCGCGCCACACGCGCAAAGAACAGAGCATGAACAATCTTCGTTTTACGTTCTGCGACATGGCGCTGATGGCGATGCCATCTGGCGCGCTTTTCCTGCCCGAAGAGGCTGTGCTGTGCGTCTCTGATCTGCATTTGGGCAAGTCTGACCGGATCGCGCGGCGCAGCGGACGGATGTTGCCACCCTATGAGGTGCAGGAAACACTCTCCAAACTCGAAGCGGATATTCTGGAATGCGCACCGCAAATGGTGATCTGCCTTGGCGACAGCTTTGATGATCTTGAGGCGGCCAATGCGCTGACAGAGGATATGCAGCTCTGGCTGGCCCGTCTGCAGGCCGGACGCCGATGGGTCTGGATAGAAGGCAACCACGATCCGGGCCCTGTTGATCTGGGCGGCGCACATATGGGCGAGATTACCGTCGGCACACTGGCATTCCGCCACATTGCAACAGGTGCCCCCGCCGAAGTCTCTGGACACTACCATCCCAAGCACCGCGTGGCGGGCCGCAGCCGCCCTGCGTTTCTCTATGATGCGCAGCGGCTGATCATGCCCGCCTATGGTACCTACACAGGCGGGCTTGCCAGTCATACCGCCGATCTGCGCAAGCTCTTTGATGCACCACCCATGGCCATTATGACCGGGCGAAAGGCCATCGCTGTCCCGACGGCCTAGGGTGTCAGACCTTCGGGTTCAGGCAAACCATTGGCGCGGCAGCACGCGGTCAGCGTATTTGCCAAAAGGCAGGCAATCGTCATCGGACCAACGCCACCCGGCACTGGTGTGATCGCACCTGCAACGGCGGCACAACTTTCAAAATCCGCATCACCGACCAGACGCGTTCCGCCCTCAGGCTTTTCGACACGGTTGATGCCCACATCAATCACAGTCGCACCCGGCTTGATCCAGTCGCCGGTGACCATCTGTGGACGGCCAACCGCTGCAACAACAATATCAGCCTGACCGACAACGGCAGGAAGGTCTTTCGTGCGGCTATGGGCAATCGTGACGGTGCAGCTATCGCCCAGCAGCAACTGCGCCATCGGCTTGCCAACGATGTTCGAGCGGCCAATCACCACTGCATTCATACCCGACAAGGAGCCGTGATAATCACGCAGCATCATCAGACAGCCCAATGGCGTGCAGGGCACCATACTTTTCTGTCCAGTGCCTAAAAGCCCGACGTTGGAAATATGAAACCCGTCAACGTCTTTGGCCGGATCAATGCTGTTGATCACCAGATCGCTGTCGAGGTGGCCCGGCAGAGGCAACTGCACCAGAATGCCGTGCACCGCAGGATCGTTGTTGAGTTGATCAATCACCGCCAGAAGGTCTGCTTCTGATGTGTCCACATCCAGTCGGTGCTCGAAGGATGCCATACCGACCTCGACGGTCATCTTGCCCTTGGACCGGACATAGACCTGACTGGCGGGGTCTTCACCGACCAGAACCACCGCAAGTCCCGGTGTGATGCCATGCGCCTCTTTCAGCTTGGCCACACCATCGGCCACTTGTCCCCGCACCTTTGCGGCGAAGGCTTTTCCGTCAATCACTGTCGCTGTCATCGCATCTTCTCATGTTCAAAATACCACCGCCGGAGGCATCCTGCGGATCACGCAAAAATCGGCGGCACATTAGCTGCGCCGCCGCTGCAATCAAGTCTAGAACAGACCTTCGATCTGGCCTTCGGCATTCAGCATGATCGATTCAGCCGATGGCACACGTGGCAGGCCTGGCATTGTCATGATCTCACCGCAGATCACGACCACGAACCCGGCACCGGCACTCAGACGCACTTCACGGACCGGCACGGAGTGCCCCGTCGGCGCACCACGGCGGGTTGGGTCAGTGGTAAAGCTGTACTGGGTTTTCGCCATGCAGATCGGCAGATTGCCATATCCCTGCTCTTCCCACTGCTTGAGTTGATCGCGGATTTTGCCGTCAGCCAGAACCTCATCAGCGCGGTAGATGCGCTTGGCGATCGTTTCGATTTTTTCGAAAAGGCTCATGTCATCGGGATAAATCGGTGAGAAGTTCGCTTCGCCCTTATCAGCGATCTCCGCCACACGGGTGGCCAGTTCCTTGGTGCCTTCCGACCCCAGCGCCCAGTGCTTGCACAGGATCGCCTCGGAGCCTTGGGTCGCAACATAGTCCTTGACCGCCTGCACTTCGGCATCTGTATCAGTGACGAAGTGGTTGATCGCAACTACGACGGGGACGCCAAAGCCTTTGACGTTTTCGATATGACGACCAAGGTTTGCGCAACCCTTCTGGACCGCCTCAACGTTTTCGGCACCCAGATCAGCCTTCGCCACACCGCCGTTCATCTTCATCGCGCGGACTGTCGCCACAACGACCACGACCGACGGGGCCAGTCCGGCCTTGCGGCACTTGATGTTCATGAACTTCTCAGCACCCAGATCGGCCCCGAAACCGGCTTCAGTGACCACATAGTCGGCCAGCTTGAGCGCCGTCGTCGTAGCGGTGACCGAGTTACAGCCATGCGCGATGTTGGCGAATGGCCCGCCGTGAACGAACGCCGGGTTGTTTTCCAGCGTCTGCACTAGGTTCGGCTGCATCGCATCCTTGAGCAGTACAGTCATCGCACCGTCGGCCTTGATGTCGCGGCAATAGACAGGGCTGCGGTCACGGCGGTAGGCAACGATGATGTCGCCCAGACGCTTTTGCAGGTCCTCAAGGTTGCGGGCAAGGCAGAGGATCGCCATGACCTCTGAGGCCACGGTGATATCAAAACCGGCTTCGCGCGGGAAACCGTTGGCCACGCCGCCAAGGGAGGCTGTGATCTGGCGCAGGGCGCGGTCATTCATGTCCAGCACGCGGCGCCATGCGACGCGGCGGATATCGATTTCGAGCTCGTTGCCCCAGTAGATGTGGTTGTCGATCATCGCGGACAGCAGGTTGTGCGCCGAAGTGATCGCGTGGAAATCACCTGTGAAATGCAGGTTCATGTCTTCCATTGGCACGACCTGCGCGTAACCACCACCAGCGGCGCCGCCCTTCATGCCAAAGCACGGACCGAGTGACGCCTCGCGGATGCAGATCGCGGCCTTCTTGCCGATTGCGTTCAGACCGTCACCCAGACCAACAGTTGTCGTCGTTTTCCCTTCACCGGCAGGGGTGGGGTTGATCGCGGTCACAAGGATCAACTTGCCATCGTCGCGATCCTGCACGCTGTCGATCAGGCGCTGGCTGACCTTGGCCTTGTCGTGGCCGTAGGGCAGCAGATCATCACTGTCGATGCCCAGCTTCGCACCAATTTCCTGAATAGGGCGTTTGCTGGCCGCGCGTGCGATCTCGATATCAGATTTATATTCCATTGGTGACTTCCCTGCGATTTGGCTCAGGCCATTCTTGTTCAAATCAGCTTCTAACCGCTGGATACAGCGGCATGCACGGTGATTACGACATTTTCGCCCTTGGAATCGTCGCCTGCGCGGCGGGCTGTTTCATATCGGAACCGTGATGACCGCAACGGAACAATTCCAACCACGCCGTGTTGTGTCGGTGAACGTATTAAACAGGAGGACCAACAATGACCACATTGAAGACACTTCTCGTCTCGACGGCGACCGCCATCCTGCCACTGGCAGCTGTTGCTGGCGGTCACGGCGCAACACCAAGCTTTTGCGAAAACGCATTCTTCCCGGGGGACCAGAATACGGACGGTTTTCTCGACCCGACTGAACTGGCCGAAAACGCACAGGCCGTTTTTGCAGAGATTGACGTCAACAAGGACGGCGCGCTGACACGCGAAGAGTACGTGGCCTGCACCGAGAAAGCCTCACCCTATCTGGAATGGGACGCAGAGACGATCCGTTCTTTGGATGAAAACCTCGACGAGGTGATCACCGCACAGGAGTATTTCGGTGAAGCCGAGAATATCCACGCCGAAACATTCCCCCAAAGCGGCGACAACAGTGACATGGCGACCTCTTTCGAGCAACCGTTTGTCTATCTGGGTGAAGGCTCCGGCGCTGCGGAATTCGACGTCGAGAACCGCGACATCTGGATCGGTCTGGCGGCTGTCAACTTTAATGCAGCCGATGCCAATTCCGACCGTCAACTGACCCGCGACGAATGGGTCGCGCGTGCAGACGACTACCAGATCGACATCAGCGAGATTAACCAGAAATTCGATATGGCCGATGCGACAACCGACGGCATGTTGAGCCTCGAAGAGTTTGTCGAAAAGTGGAACGACAGCTACGAGGAAGCGGCAACAAACGCAACGAACGACGGCTTTACTGATGCCGCGAAAGGCGTACCGGCCTACTACTTCTACATCGAAGCGATGTCCTAAGGCATCCGTTGGCGCGTCAACCGGCGCGCCACGCTCTTTGATCGGGGACATGCAGTCTGACTGCGTCCCCGATTTTTATTTTCCCTTCCCGCTCAACCCAGGCTGTCACGCCGCGCTTGTCTTTTGCGGCAGCCTTGAACTTGTCACCGGCACCCGCGTGGGCAGCGTTGATCGGTTTGGCTGGCAGGTGGCAGGGACGGTTTTCCATATCGACAACAAGTGTCGCGCCTTCGGCGATCTGCAACCGTGACGACGGCGGCAGATGGGTGAAGTCCGGGATACCACTGATCACGAGAGACGCACCAACCAAGGCAGGGTCAAGCGCATCCAGACCGCAGTCAGCCGCGATTTCCGCCAACTCCTCAGCAGATACAACAGAAAGCTGACGCGTATTCCGGATTTCCGTGCCCTTGGGATACTGGCTGACGACACGGCTACAGGATGGCCGGGTCAGACCGCCGTGCGCCTCTCCGGGGATACCGGCAAAGGTCAGCTCCGCCGTGTCCATTTTCGTGGATGACAATGCTTTGTCGCGATCAGGGACATGCCCGATCCAGACGATGGTGCCTGTAAATCCGGTCGGGGCAAGTGCGGGCATAAAGGTCTCCGTGCAGCAACAATGAACGATGGTTACCGCGCGGCGTGATAGTCAGACAACCCGAAAGATGCGCCAATGAAAAACGCCGCCCCGAGGGGCGACGTTATGGTGTCGGTTAGGTTGAGGGTTCAGGCTCCATCCCGCCATCAGAAGCACGCGGCTTCTTCGGTTTGGTTTTCGGAATGGCCGTAACCGAAGGCGTGCCACCCGATGGCGGCGTGTCATCGGCGTCAGGGCTGATGTGGGGTGGTTCACCCTTCATCACGCGCTTGATCTCGTCGCCCGTCAGCGTCTCGTATTCAAGCAGACCTTGTGCCAGTCGCTCGAACTCTTCGTGCTTCTCGGTCAGGATCTTGTGCGCTGTCTCATAGCCTTGCTGGATGAACGATCGCACTTCTTCTTCGATCAGTTCTTTGGTGCTGGCCGAAACCGAAAGGCCCGCGGTATTGCCTGAATAGCCTTCGTGCGCTTCGGCGTAGTCGATGTTGCCGACCTTGTCGGACATCCCCCAGCGCAGAACCATCGCGCGGGCCAACTGGCTTGCTTGCTGAATATCACCGGCCGGACCGTTCGAGACCTGATCCTCGCCATATTTGATGATCTCTGCCGCTTTACCGGCCATCGTCATCGCCAGACGCTGGTGGCATTCATCCTTGAACATGTTGAGGCGGTCCATTTCAGGCAGGCTCATTACCATACCCAACGCACCACCACGCGGAATGATCGTGGCTTTGTAGACCGGATCACACTTCGGCAGGGTGATGCCGACAATGGCGTGACCTGCCTCGTGATAGGCGGTCATTTCCTTTTGCTCGGCGGTCATGACCATCGAACGACGCTCCGCGCCCATCATCACTTTGTCCTTGGCGGATTCAAAGTCGATCATGGTGACGAACCGGCGTCCGACACGCGCAGCCATCAGAGCCGCTTCATTCACAAGGTTCGCAAGGTCCGCACCAGAGAAGCCCGGTGTACCGCGCGCGATGATGCGCAGGTCCACATCTGGCCCCAGCGGGATCTTGCGGGCATGCACGCCGAGGATCTTTTCGCGCCCCTTGATGTCAGGGTTCGGCACAGTGACCTGACGGTCAAAGCGGCCCGGACGCAGCAAGGCAGGGTCGAGCACGTCACGGCGGTTGGTCGCCGCAACGATGATGACGCCTTCGTTTGCTTCAAATCCGTCCATCTCGACCAGAAGCTGGTTCAGCGTCTGTTCGCGTTCGTCGTTGCCGCCACCGTAGCCTGCGCCACGCGACCGGCCCACGGCGTCGATTTCGTCGATAAACACGATACAAGGTGCGTTCTTCTTGGCCTGTTCGAACATGTCGCGCACACGCGACGCACCAACACCCACGAACATTTCAACAAAGTCAGAACCCGAGATTGTGAAGAACGGCACGCCAGCTTCGCCCGCGATTGCCCGCGCAAGCAGCGTCTTACCCGTACCCGGAGGGCCAACAAGCAACGCGCCTTTTGGGATTTTGCCGCCAAGCCGTGAGAATTTCTGCGGGTTGCGCAGGAATTCCACGATTTCTTCCAGCTCTTCTTTAGCTTCGTCGATGCCAGCCACATCATCAAACGTGACGCGGCCATGCTTTTCCGTCAGTAGCTTCGCGCGGCTTTTGCCAAAGCCCATCGCGCCACCACGGCCGCCACCCTGCATCCGGTTCATGAAGTAGATCCAGACACCGATCAGCAGCAGGAACGGCAAGAGGCTGACAAGGAACGACTGGAACGCAGAGGTTTCCTGACTGCGCGCTTCAACCGGAACGCCAGCCTCGATCAAAAGGTTCGTGATTTCAGCATCTTGCGGCATGATCGTCGTAAACGACCGACCACCTTCGGCATAACGGACGCTTTCGCCATCGATCACCACATCAGTGACGCGGCCACCTTCGACGGCTTCGACGAATTCCGAATAGCTCCGCGCCTGGCTGTTTTGCGTGCCAGGGGGGCTGCTGAAGAGATTGAAAAGCGCAAGGACCATCAAAAACAAGACGACCCAAAAGACCATATTACGCGCGTTGCCCAAGGGAAAAACTCCTTTGAAATCGGGGATTGGAGCGACAGAGTCGCCACACAAGCGTTTCCTCTAAAATAGAGGTGAAACCCTAATCTTCAATGGCAAAGGCCGTAGAATGGAAATCCGCGACAATCCGTGCCGACCAGCCGTTTGCCAGCCCTGCGACCGGTGCGGCGACCAATGTCTCCTTGTCCCAAATCGCTGGCGAGGCCATCAGCGACCTGCGTGGCACACCCGTCTCGCGCCATTGGGGACAGCTTTGCAATCCATCCGCCAAAGCGCGCACCTGCAAACCAGTGCCAGATGGCCCTGAAATCGTCCAGCGGCTGTCCCAGATCAACGTCCTGTCCTGACCATCGGTGCGCGGGGAAAGCGGAGAGGTTGCCGTCGCTGCCGCCTCCCGAATGAGGCGCACGCGCCCGTCTTTCTCTTGCAGCCAGATGACGCCAGCCAACGTTACGGTCTGACCCGCACATGCCTCGGCTGCGGCCTGCCGTAGGGCATCAAAGCGCGGGCGATAGTTGGCACCATTGACCCAAGCAAGTGCCGCTGTCAGCACCCGTCTTGGCGTATCGCCAGCCGCGAGGTCAAGCACAGCACCGTCAAGGACAAGATCAGCACCCTCTTGCACCACATGTCTGGTCGCGAAATCCTTGGCCGCGGCAATGAGTGTCGCCTGCGCTGCCTGCATATGCTCGACCGTTTGCAACAGCCGCTTCGGGGTCAGCCCCAGATCCTGCAACTGTGCATACATCTGCCTGACTTTGACACGGGCATACCGCGGGTCGGTGTTGCTTGGATCATCCGACCAAGACAGGGCTTGTTCCTTCAGCCATTCGCGCAAATCTGCACGTGTCATACCAAGAAGCGGCCGTGCGATCAGCACACCGTCACGTCGGGACAAAGGTGCCATGCCCGTCAACCCGTCCACGCCTGATCCGCGAGCAAGTCGCATCAGGACGGTCTCGATCTGATCGTCCTCTGTGTGACCCATCCAGACCGCTTGTGCTCCGACCGACTGCGCATAATCACGCAAAAGCGCCCAGCGCCCAGCTCGCGCAGCAGCCTGCAGATTGCCGGTTTGATCCCATGCCCAATGTTGAACCTCGTGCCGCAGGCCCAAAGCCTCGGCCTGCGCCGCGACCAAGGCAATCTCGGCATCAGCCTCCTGCCGCAACCCATGATGGACGGAGACAACAACCAAACAGTCGGCGGGCAGTTGTGCCGCAACCAGATGCATCAATGCTGTGGAGTCACTACCACCCGAAACCGCCAGAACAACGGGGCCGTCAGCAGGGTCGTAGGCCGCGACGCCCTCGGCAAACCTGTCAGCGAGCGTCTGGCTTACTGGCATCCCAAGGCTTGCATCTCGGCCTGCGCGACCGACACCATCGGATCACCGGGGAAGCGCACGTTGACCTCTGCCAGTGTCAGGCAGGCATCCTGCGTTTGCCCGATGCGCCCCAAAGACGCCCCCAGTTTGTAAAGTGCCTCTGGTGCCAGCGGTCCGGCAGGGTCACCGGAGAACGCTTCAAGGTATGCCCGTGCGGCATCTGTAATCTGGCCAAGTCCCTCAAGCGCCTCACCACGCAGGAATTGCACCTGTGCCGTGAGCGGGCTGCCAGGATAGTTCGCCGTGAAGTTGGCAAGCAGATCTGCAGCGGCCTGATAATCGCCATTGGCAAGCGCTGCCTGCGCTGTATCGAAATCGCCCTGTTCACCCACGGCAAGCGCTGGTGCGGCGGGGTCCTGTGCCGGTGGCAATGTCGGGTTTGCCTGCGGTTCAAGACCCGCCAGCGGTGTTTCGGCCAACTGGCCAATGTCGCAAGAAGGCTCCAACTCGCAAAGCCGGAAGTTCAGATCACCAATGCGGTTGTTTGCGTCAGCGGTGATCCGGTTGATCCGGAATTCCTGCTGCTCGGCATTCGCGGTCAACCGCTGCAACTCCGCTTCGATCGCATCAAGGCGTTCCAGCGGCGTATTGCCAGCCACACCGGCATTCAGCCCGCCGGTCGTGGACAGCTCGCGTTGCAGGCGCTGGACCTCCACATAAAGCACCGTCAACTGCTGACGTATATCTGCCAAGGTCTCGTTCTGCGCAAAAGCAGGAAGCGGAGTCAGCAACAGAGCACAAGCAACAGCAATACGATGCAACATGGAAGGTCCTTCGGTCTTGATCAGCTAGTAATAGCCGAGAATGACAGCACCGTAACCGCCCGACGGTTCTGCGCATAGCAGGATTCGTTCGAGCAGATTTCGATCGGGCGCTCTTTACCGTAGCTTGTGACCTCAAGACGGCCAGCCGGCACCCCGCGCGAGACAAGGTATTCGCGCACAGCGTTTGCACGGCGGAAGCCCAAGGCAAGGTTATATTCACGTGTGCCCTGCTCGTCTGCGTGTCCTTCGATCACAGCGCGATAGTCAGAATTGGCGAGAAGCCACTGCGCCTGACCGTCAAGAATGGCGCGGCCTTCGGGTGTGATGGTGGACTGATCAACAGCAAAGAGAACGCGATCCCCAATTGTCTGGTTAAAGAAAGCCGGGCTGCTGGGGTCGCTGGCAGCGCCGCTCAGTCCGGCGTTCGCACCTGCAGCGCCCTGCCCGTTCAGCCCGCCGCCGCCAAGCCGGTCGGGATTGGTGCAGGCTGCCGTGGTCAAAATCAGCAAGGCTGCCGCCGTTTTGGTCAAAAATGTCATCGGTTTCATCCTGTATATGAACTGCGCGTTATTGTTATTGGCCCCAATCTAGCACGGGATTTCCGCTTGGGGAATCACACATCTTTATGGCTGCAATGGTCCCCACGACGGATCGGATGCGCCGCCCTGCAACGGAACCGCCCTCAGATTGCGGCCTGAGATATCGACGGAATAGATCGAACTTGCGCCGGTAGCCCCTTGGGTTTCGCGGCTGAACATGATCACGCGTCCGTTCGGCGACCAAGTCGGCCCCTCATCTAGAAACGATGACGTCAGCAAGCGTTCTTCTGATCCGTCAAGGCGCATCACGCCGATATGGAAGCGTCCGGCGTTCTGCTTGGTAAAGGCTACCAGATCACCACGCGGCGACCAGACAGGCGTGCCATAGCGCCCCGGTCCGAAAGAAATCCGCCGCGCCTCGCCGCCATTGGCCGACATGACGTAAAGCTGCTGTGTGCCCGACCGGTCGCTTTCAAACACGATCTGCGATCCATCCGGTGACAGGCTCGGCGCCGTTTCGATTGACGGGGCAGAGGTCAGGCGCAAATGCTGACCGGTGTTGAGGTCAGTGCGATAGATGTCGGTATTCCCGCCGTTGGACAGGCTATAGATCACCGATTGACCGTCGCGTGAAAACCGTGGCGAAAAGGCCATCTCGCCGGGTGCGGTTGCAAGCTGCTGGCGCCCGACGGTTGCAACGTTGAGCACGTTGATGCGCGGGAAGCCTGACTCGAAGCTGGTATAAAGAACCCGGTCCCCGTTGGGCGAAAAGCGCGGGGCAAGCACAATACTGCTGCTGTCTGTCAGGAACTGCACATTCGCCCCGTCATAATCCATGATCGCAAGCCGCTTTTGCCTGTTATCCTTGGGTCCACTCTCAGCAACGAATACAACGCGGCTGTCAAAATAGCCGCCTTCGCCGGTGATCCGGCTATAGACGGCGTCAGCGACCTTATGGGCCACGCGACGCCAACCGCTTGTCGTTCCTGCAAATTGCAGCCCCTGTCCAAGCTCCTGACCAGAGAACACATCGTAGAGACGGAACTTCACAGTCATCTGTTCACCGCTGACCGCAACCGCGCCCACAATCAGGGCTTGGGCATTGATCGCGCGCCAATCGGCAAAAGCGACGGGCTGGGCAAAAGACGTGATCTGCGAAATGAACGCCGTCGACGGAACCTCACGGAACAAACCCGTACCGGCAAGGTCCTGCACGACCAAACGCGAGATATCGCTGGCGACACCTTCCGCGCCTGGCGTTTCCACCTCAAAGCGCGGCGCAGCAAAGGTGATAGGTTCGATCACACCGTCGGTAATGGTCAGGCGCAGCGGTCCTCCCTGCGCCAACACAGGTCCGGCCAACATCAGCGCCAGTAGCACACTCAAAAATCGTTTCATCATCTTTGCCTCACTTCACCTGTCGGACCTGCGGCCCAACCTGTCCTTTCTGTGCCAAATGTGCAGGGGGAAAAACACATGATGTGTCACCTGCGCATGGTTTCGCCTATCTCAGTCGCATCCCACTGGGATCAAATGTAATCACCACATCCTGCCACTGGTCGTATTTCTCAGCCGGAAGATCGTAGCCTCCCGACTGGCACCGCAAGATCGCGCGGCGTGCGGCCTCAAAGGCTGTCTGGGTCGCAGATGCGTCGCCATCGGATGACAACAGCCTGACATCCCCGCCGCGCACTGTTCCATCCCGCTCGAGACTGAAGCCCACTTCGACGGTCACACGTGCGGCAACAGACCCGGGGTCCACGTTCCAGCAGCGGTTCACCGCAATACGGAAACTGTCACGCTCTGCTCCTGTCATAGGCGGACCGGCAGGCACCGCAGGCGCAGACGGCTGTGTCGTCTCCAATGCCTGCTCCAACGCGGCCGCCACATCATCAGCCACGGGCGCAGGATCAGGGTCCGGCGTTTCAGCCACGGCCGTTGCGTTCTCGCGCGGCGGGGTCGGACGGTTGGGACGTGTCATGGGGCGCACTGATGTTGAAGGCGCCAGATCGTCGATCACGATCTGGGTCGTCGTTTCCTCTGGGGCTGTTGCCTCCTGTTCGTCGGCACGCACGTCAGCCGAGGATGTCTCGTCGGGAACCACGGCGTCACGCACAACGTCATCGACGGTCGCATCAGGCGGCGGTGGCGCCGTGATCTGCGAGGCAACCGTCGGCGCACGCGGCGGCGTGGGCGTGTCGCTTTGTGGCAGATCAGGCAGAGGCGGCGGCGCTTCAGGTGTCACGGGCGTCGCAGGAAGGTCATCAGCAACATCCGTCTCGACCGGCTGAGGCGGCGGTGGCGGCGGCGTTTCGCTTTCAGGCGGCGTCACCGGCTCTGGCACCGGCGCAACCTCGCTTGGCGGCTCGGGGGCCGGCGCTTCGGGCGGGGCGGGGTTGATCGCAGGGATAACAGGCGCGTCAGGAGGATTGGCCCCGGGCACGGGTGTCCTTGCCGCCCGCATCTGGTCGAATTCCTCACCCGAAATCACCGAGACATCCATCGTCTCGATCCGCAACGGTTCGGCATTCATCCCCCAGCCGACAATCAGCCAGCCGATCAGACCGATATGGCCTGCTGTCGAAATGAATGTGCCCGGGGTCGCCATGGCTTATCCGCCTGCACCATCCGTTGGCATGGTGTCCGTGACCAGACCGATGTCGGAAAAGCCGCCGGCGTTCAACAGCCCCATAATCGTGGCCACGCGGTTCCAGTCATTGCGCCCGTCCGCACGCAGGAAGATCTTGTCACTTTCCCGCTCGGCTGCAATCGCCTGCAACCGGGTCACCAAGGTCGCCTCGTCGGTTTCGGTTTCCTGGATCATCACGCGGCCATCGTCGGTGATGGTGACCGTCAATGGCTCTTCCTCATCACCTGGCAAAGCCGTCGCCGCCGTTTCCGGCAACTCCACAGGCACGCCCACGACCGACAGCGGGGCGGCGACCATGAAGATGATCAAAAGCACCATCATCACGTCTACAAAGGGGGTGACGTTGATTTCCGACATCGGCTTGCCACGGCGGGCACGTCTGCGACGCCGTCTGCCGCCGTCACCGCCGCCGCTTTCCAGAATACCACCGCCCATAATCAGCTATCCAACTGGCGGCTGAGGATCGTGGCGAATTCGTCGGCAAAGGCCTCGTAGCCGCCGACGATCTGGTCACTATCTGCAGAAAACTTGTTGTAGTAGATCACCGCCGGGATCGCCGCCAAAAGACCAAGACCCGTGGCCAGCAGCGCCTCGGCAATGCCGGGGGCCACAACGGCGAGGTTGGTCGTCTGCGCTTCGGCGATCTCGATAAAGGCGTTCATAATGCCCCAGACCGTCCCGAAGAGTCCCACAAACGGTGCGGTCGACCCCACCGTGGCCAAAATCGGCAACCCTTTTTGCAACCGTGACGCCTCTTTCGCGATCGCCACATCCATGGACCGGTCGATGCGTGCGGTGGCATTGGCAATCAACCCGCCATCGTCGCGATGGGACCGTCGCCATTCAGACATGCCTGCGGCAAAGATTTTCTCCGATGCGCCATCAGGATCAGTGCCGATCTGTTCGAAAAGCCCGTCGAGCGGCTCACCCGACCAGAATGCCCTGTCAAACACGGCCGCTTCAGCCCGTGCTTTGCGGTATTGCAATGTCTTGTCGATGATCACAGCCCAGCACCAGACGGAAGCTGCCACCAACATGATCATGACGATTTTAACGGTAATCGTGGCGCGCGCGAACAACGCCCACATGGTAAATTCGTGTGCTGCTTCCATTTGCCTGCTCTGTCTGCGGCCCTTTGAGGGCTCTGGTATGGCAAGAGATTACGCTACCTGGCGGCAGAAATCCAATACATCCCTCATCACATCTGCGAAATGAGCTGGCAGATCAGTGGACAAATTGGCGGATCACCGCTGGCAGACGGGCCACGGCCCCCTCTGTTGTCATGCAGATGATGGTAACGACCGCCGAGAAAAGGACCGTCTCGCCACGTTTGACGTCCTGCTTGACGATGAGGCGTGCGCCAGAGCCAGGCTGCATGGTGGTCTCGACACAGAGTTCGTCGTCATAGCGGGCCGGTGACAGATAGTCGGCTTCGACGCGGCGGACGGCAAAGACCAGACCGTCGGCTTTCATCTGCGCCTGATCAATCCCCAGTTCGCGCACCCACTCGCTGCGCGCGCGTTCAATGAACTTGAGATAGTTGGCATAATAGACAATGCCTGCAAGATCGGTGTCTTCGTAATAGACGCGAAGTGCAAAACGATGGGTCATTGCGGCACCTGAATGCGCGCGGCAAGGCGCAAGGCATGTGACGGGTCATTGGCGAAGGACGGCATCACCGGATCATAGGCTGCACGGATCACGTCGGCCACCTCAGGCCGCAACACCGTTTTGCCGTCAATGGCCGCCAGAGGCGATTGATCAGTGAAGGCGAGATCAGACCACAGCAGGATTGTCTGCACCGCCTGACTAAGCGCAAGCGTGTCAGCCGAGACAGCCTCAAGATGCGCATCCATGCGCAAGAACACGAAGGCCGCGCGAATTGCGCCAGCCTCGTCAAACCGGAAGATACGATATTGATTGGCCTCCGCCTGATCCAGCTTTGCAACAAGCGGTCCCAGATCAGGCACCAGACTGTCAAGATGCGGCACCTCCGTCAGTTCCGCCCAGTCGCGGCAGAAAAAAACCATCAGGTTCGCGCCAAGCTCCGGATCGGTCTCGGCCATCTTGTGACCGGCAAGGGCCACAACAGCCTCGATCGCGCCTTTAAAGACGGAGAGTGTTTCGTCCTGAACGCCAAAAACCACCGGCACAATAGGGCGGCCCCAACGGGCAAACACATAGCCGCCGTCTGATCGGGTGAAATACGTATCCATCATCATTTTGCCTCAAATACTCCCGCCGGAGGCTCCGGCGTTTCACCCGAAGAGATCGCTCTGCCCTTTTGGCGCGCTCAGTCCCAGGTGCGCCCAGGCATCCCGCGCCAGCATCCGCCCACGCGGCGTGCGCTGTATCAGTCCCTTTTGCAAAAGGTAAGGCTCGATCACGTCTTCCAGACTGTCACGGCTTTCTGAGAGGGCGGCTGACAGGGTCTCGATTCCGACAGGGCCGCCGCCATAGCTTTCCGCAATCAGGCGCAAATACCGCCGGTCGGCATTATCAAGACCCAGATGATCCACACCCAGACGGGTCAGCGCCCGATCCGCGATGGCTTGTGTCACCGTCCCGTCCCCTTCGACGATGGCAAAATCCACGACCCGCCGCAGCAAACGGCCCGCGATGCGCGGCGTGCCGCGGGCACGACGGGCGATCTCGCGGGCACCTTCCGGCGAGGCTGGCGCCCCCAAGAGACGCGCACCACGGGTGACGATCTCGTTCAGCTCATCTTCTGAATAGAACTCAAGCCGCGTGGGGATGCCAAAACGATCCCGCAATGGTGTCGTCAACAACCCCATGCGTGTTGTTGCCCCCACAAGCGTAAAGGGCTGCAATTCAATGCGGACGGTTCGCGCGGCTGGCCCTTCGCCGATGACCAGATCAAGCTCGAAATCCTCAAGTGCGGGATAGAGCACCTCTTCCACAGCCGGGTTCAGCCTGTGGATTTCGTCAATAAAGAGGACGTCCCGCGCTTCGAGATTGGTCAGGATGGCCGCAAGGTCGCCAGCCTTGGCCAGAACCGGGCCAGAGGTCATGCGGAAATTGACGCCAAGTTCGCGCGCCATGATTTGCGCCAAGGTGGTTTTACCAAGCCCGGGTGGGCCATGAAACAGTGTATGATCCATCGCCTCGCCGCGTCTGCGGGCGCTTTCAATGAAGACCGACAGGTTCGCCCTTGCGGCTTTCTGACCGATAAAAGCGTCCAGCGTCTGCGGACGCAAGGCGCGGTCGGCATCCTCTGGCTGGGGGTCAGGGCGCAATGTGGGATCAGGCTGGGTCATATGTCTGACTACCCTTTCGGCGCAAGCAGCTTCAAGGCTGCACGGATCAGGGCTGATGTGTCAGCGTCGGGGTTTTCGCCAACCGCCTCTGCCACGGCGCTAGCCGCCTCACCGGGTGCATAGCCCAGATTGCCCAGTGCCGAGAGCGCCTCGGCCTGTGCCGGGTTGGCTTTCGGGGTCTGCCGTGCGGGGCGCGGAGACGGCGGGGTATCGGCTTCGATCACCTCATCGCCCAGCGCCTCTGACACAGTGCCCCCCATCGCCATGACAGACGGCGCTTTGTCCTTGAGTTCGATGGTCACGCGTTGCGCGGTCTTGGGTCCAACGCCCTTGGCCTTTGCCACCGCGTTCCAATCCCCCAAAGCGATGGCGCGGCTCACACCATCGGCCCCCAAGGTGCCAAGGATCGCCATAGAGGCCTTGGCCCCGATCCCCTGCACAGACATCAAAAGGCGGTGCCACTCTTTCTCGACAAGCGATGTGAAACCGAAAAGCTGCAGATTGTCTTCGCGCACCAAAAGGTCGGTATAAAGCGCAACCGCCTCGCCAGTTGGCGGCAGACCGGCCATCACGCGGTCGGTGACATAAACAATGTAGCCCACACCGCGCACATCAATCAGAACGTGGTCAGCGGCGCGATAATCCAGACGGCCCGCAATCTTGCCGATCATGCGCCCGCCCTCGCCAAGGCTTTCTCAAGCGTGCCCTGCGATTGGGCGTGAAACGAATGACAGATCGCAATCGCAAGCGCATCGGCGGCGTCAGGCCCCGCAAGCTTCACACCGGGGAGCTGGATTTTCACCATATGCTCGATTTGTTGCTTGGCGGCGTGACCGACACCGACAACTGATTTCTTGACCGCGTTCGGGGCATATTCGCCAATCGGCACTCCGGCCTGTGCGGGCACCAGCAGGGCGATGGCCCGCGCCTGCCCCAGCTTCAGGGTTGCAACCCCATCCTTGTTCACAAAGGTCTGTTCGACCGCCGCACAGTCAGGCTGATAGGTTTCAAAGATATCGGTGAGCTGCTCATGCAGCGACAAAAGGCGTGGCGCAAGATCACCGGCGGCAGAGTGACAAATGCCATTCGCCACATGGCTGATCCGCGATCCTGACACGTCAATGATTCCCCACCCCATGTTCCGCAGGCCCGGATCGATCCCCAAAACGCGCATCGCTCGCCTCTGTTTTTTGTTCTGTTGCAAAAGCGGTAGCACAAAAGGCGAACAAAGACCAAGAGTGTTACGCAAAGGCAGCTATCAGGCGGCCGCGCCAAAACGGCAAAGAGCGTCACTTCCACGCTGAATCGCGACATTCCCTGAGGTAAGAAAACAAGGGGTTTGCGGCATCCCGTGCTTAAAAATGAGGCATGCTGAAAACGCATATGACCCATGCCAAAATGGCACTAGTCACGGTCATTGCCGCCGCCTACATGCGCCGCATCAGATTATCGCTGCAAAGCAGCATTCAACAAAGGAACATGGCCATGGCCGTTTACGACACATCCCGCCCCGCTGTTGGCCTTTCTGTAGGCCGCATCTCAACCGCTATCGTTTCTGCATTCGGCGTTGTCGCCGCATGGAACGACGCCCGCGTCACACGCAAGGCGCTGTCCAAGCTGACAGCACGTGAGCTGGACGATATCGGTCTTTGCTACGGTGATATCGACGACATCGCGGACCGTATCACCCGCTAAGCCTGAGCTTAAAACGCAAATGGCCGCGCCTTGGATCAAGGCGCGGCCATTTTGCGTTCTGTGGTGCGATTATTCTGGCAGGATCGTCTGCAAGAGGCTTGCAACAGCCAGTGTCGCCGGATCAGGTTGCATGACCCATGCACCTGCCTGTTCCATCGTTGACCCTGCCTGCAGGCCAGCAACGCGTTCCGCGTAGGCTGTTTCGCCCAGGTATGCGAAAAGGAACCCTTTGAAGAGGAAGCCAATCGCCAGTACGACCAACAGGCCTTTCAGCGGAAACCGTGGGCGATAAGCGCGAGGGCGCGCAACAATCAGCCCGTCTGCATTCACTTTACGCACAGCACCACGCGCCATCTTGTCGTGACGCCGGGAAATTTCTTTCAGTCTTTTGTCAAATGGGACGTTAGGTTGCACCGCCGGACCCTCCAGATTTGATAATCACTCATACAATAGATGTATGATCTTAACGATTTCCGCACCGAACAAGGCTTTCTTCAACACAATTGGAGAAATGCACCCCAAATCGGTCATTTTTTGCCAAAAACGAGCGTCGTCCAGTCAACAATAGAGGTTCTTTCATGCAGATTGAACCCGTTTCGTTGATAAACGGACATCACTTCCTCTGCTTGCTCGTTCAAAAGGCCGGAAAGAATCACATGGCCGCCCGTGGCGGCATGGGCTGCAATATCAGGGGCAAGCCCGATCAACGGCCCTTTGAGGATGTTTGCGAAAATCAGGTCATAAGGCCCGTTTTCGGCCAATTCTGGCGCATCAAGCCCCGGAGCGACGATACAATCCACACGCCCCGCCAAACCGTTGGCTTTGACATTCGCCTCTGCCACCTCGACGGCAACCGGATCAATGTCACTTGCAATAATGGTGTCATCGACGGTTTTGGCTGCGGCCATCGCCAGCACGGCCGTCCCACAGCCCACATCAAGGATGCGCCCACCGCTGAACCCTGCGGATAGCAGGCGGTCATAGGCTTCAAGGCAGCCTTTGGTGGTCCCGTGGTGTCCGGTGCCAAAGGCCATTGCCGCATCAATCAGTAAAGACACACGGTCTTCGGGCACTTTGTCGGCATCATGGCTGCCGTAGACAAAGAAACGGCCCGCTTCGACCGGTGCAAGCTCGCGCTGTACCTTCGAAACCCAATCCTGATCGGGAATTTCGGAAATTCCGAAGGGTTTGGCATGATGCAGCGCAGACAGAACCGCCAAAGCCCCCGCATCGGGGTGCTCCAGAAAATAGGCCGCAACCTCCCAAAGACCTGAGCCGTCCTCGATCTCGAACACGCCGACACCTGTAGGTTCGGGGTCCAACGTCTCAAGGGCGTCTGCCAAAGCATAGGCAGGGTCTTCGCCGTGAATGGTCGTTAATGCCGTGAATGTCGTCATGCCGGGGCCTCTTGGGGTAACGCTGTCGGGTTATGGCCCAGACCCGCGCCCGTCAAGCAACTGGTCGTTTCAACGCGATCCGCTCTGCGACCGCTTCGGCCCAATCGGCATAGACAGTCGGCCCTGGGTGGAACCCGTCTGCGGCCATTTCGCAGGCGACAAGGTCACGTGAAAATTTCACGAAAGTCACCGCCTCAGCTTGAACGGCGGCCTGTTCCTGTGCTGCGCCAAAACGCGTCGCACGCGCACCCAGAACCCACCGCATCGGCTGTGGAAGTGCCGGAAACTGGCCAAGTGGCGGCATCCCGGAGACCAACACCTGTCCCACACCCTTTGCGGATTTGAGCCTCTCCCAAAGCTGCTGCTGTGCGCTCACAAACGCCGGCAGCGAGGTTCCTTTTGTCACGTCATTCACACCGAATGCTGTAACCGCCACGTCAAACGCGCCCGGAATGTCATCGATCCATGCAAGCCCGTCGGCGGTCCGCGCGCCTGATTTCGCAACCAGCGTGTAAGCGATCTGATGACGCCGCGCCAAGCGACTGACCAACTGTCCCAGCAAGGCCCTGTCTTGCGACCTCACCCCCACACCCGCGGCAGAGGAATCGCCAATGACCAGCAGGCGCAACGGCGGTCCCTCGCCCGCCTGCCCGATCCTTTCGCCTGTGGCCTCCGGCAAGACCTGCACCCCGCGCCGGACGAAAAACGCCTGCCCCAAAAGGACAGGCGCAAGAAGTGTCAAAGCGATGAGGTCAGGTCTCACCGGCGCATCCTCAGACGTTCACACCAATCGGGCAGGTCACGCCTGTGCCGCCCAACCCGCAATAGCCATTCGGATTCTTGGCCAGATACTGCTGGTGGTAGTCCTCAGCAAAGTAGAACTCAGGGGCCTCAATAATCTCTGTCGTGATGGCGCCGTAGCCCGCCTGCGTCAGGCGCGGCGCGAATGCCTCTTTCGAGGCTTCGGCTTGCGATTTTTGCGCAGGTGTAAAGGTGTAGATGCCGGAGCGGTATTGCGTCCCGCGGTCGTTACCCTGCCGCATACCTTGGGTCGGGTCATGCCCCTCCCAAAAGACGCGCAGCAGGTCTTGGTAGCTGATGACAGCCGGATCATAGACCACGCGCACCACCTCGTTATGACCCGTCTTGCCCGAGCAGACCTCTTCATATGTCGGGTTCGGTGTGTAGCCGCCAGCATAGCCCACCATTGTGGATTGCACGCCGTCCAGTTTCCAGAACATCCGTTCCACGCCCCAGAAACAGCCCATGCCGAACATCGCCTCTTCCATACCGACAGGCGTGTTTGCCAGAAGCGGGGTGCCATAGACATAATGTGTCTGTGCTGTCGGGATCGCAGTATCGCGGCCTGGAAGGGCCTCTTCAGCGGTTACCATCTGAGATTTGTCGCGATTCATAAAAAACATCCGGCAGGCCTCCTTTAGCTCTGCTTGAGGATATAGCGTTGAGCGCGGATTTTACTACTCTGCCGCTGCAACCAACCGGGTCTGGAACACGGTTTCGTGACCCGGGGCCGGATGACGCGGGATCAGAAGTGACAGCAAAAGCGACACGATCGCCATCCCTGCGGCCATCAGAAACACCAATCCGGGCGACTGCAACCAGATGTAGCCAAGCATCGCCGGCAGGAACACTGCAGCAATGTGGTTGATCGTAAAGGCCACCGCCGCCGTTGGCGCAATATCCTGCGGATCAGCGATTTTCTGGAAATAGGTCTTAATCGCCAGCGCAAGGCTGAAGAAGATGTGGTTGATGATGTAAAGCGCCGTCGCCAGCACCACACCCCAGCCAAAATAGTAAATGCCACCGTAGGCAAAAAAGACCGCGCAGAGGCCAACGTATTCAAAGATCAGCGCGCGCCGCTCGCCAAAGACCTGCACGATACGCCCCAGCAACGGGGCGGCCAGCATGTTGATCAGAAGCGTGATCATGAACAGCTTGGTGATGTCGTCCACAGCAAAGCCGAATTGCTCGACCATCATGAACCCTGCGAAAACAACAAATATCTGGCGCCGCGCGCCTGACATGAACTGAAGCGCATAATAAAGCCAGTAGCGTTTGCGCAGCACCATCTTCTTGGTTTGCGGATGCGGGCTTTCAAACTGGGGATAGGCCAGCAGACAGATCACGGCGACCACAGCCGTGAACCCGCCAGAGAGCCAGTAGACCGTGCTGTAGGTCAGCCCGAGGCGTTCCCATGTCAAAACAATCAGCAGGTAAACCAGAAGGGTCGCGCCGGACCCTGCCGATAGAATCCAGCCAAGCGTCTGCGGCGCGCGCTTCTTGTCGATCCATTGCAGCTGCAGCGACTGGTTCACGGTCTCATAATAGTGAAAGCCAATCGACGACAGCATCGTCACCGTCAGGATACCGGCCATATGCGGATATTCCGCCGTCACCGCTGTGGCCGCTCCCAACATGACCAGTGCGACCAGACCCAGCACCTGCTCGCGGATGAACATGATCAGCGCAATGACACCGATGGCAAAAAATCCGGGGATTTCGCGCACCGTATGCAGCCAGCCGATATCGGCCCCGTCAAAGCCCGCAACCTCGATGACGAAATTGTTGAGCAGTGCCGACCATGTGGCAAAGGCAACAGGCATCGCCATTGCCATAACAAACAGCAACGATGTCGGGCGACGCCACAGCGGAAGCTGATGTGCGTCTTCAAGGCGGACGATCTTCATAAGCCGGAATTACGCCCAATGACCACTAAAAGCGAGCGGAGAATCTGTCCGGCCGGTGCTGTCGCGCGCGCAATCCCCTGTGCCTGACTGCACAACCACGCAGCGCACGACATATTTGTTGCCTGTTTTTTCAGCAAAGGTAAGGTGATGCTCAAGGATGCGGCGGTGCGTATTCCCCTTCACATCCTTGCGTGAAAGCGTTTTGCGCATCTGGTGCGATCAGATCTCGCACGTCACAAGTCAAAGGAGCTCGCCTTGTTTAAACGTCTTACCGCTGCCGCCCTGGCCGCCTCGCTCACGATTTTCGGGTCCGCCACGACTGCCACTGCACAAACTGAAATTCCCTTTGCGCTGGATTGGAAATTCGAAGGTCCATCAGCGCCCTACTTTCTTGCCATCGACAGCGGCCTATTTGCAGAACAGGGCCTTGATGTCAGCATTTCCGAAGGCAACGGCTCGCTTGACGCGATCCCGAAAGTGGCCACAGGCGCGTTTCCCATCGGTTTTGCCGATATCAACAGCCTGATGCGCTTTCTCGACCAGAACCCCGATGCACCGGTGAAGGCGGTGATGATGGTCTATGACAAGCCGCCATTCGCCATCGTGGGCCGGAAATCCTTGGGCGTGGAAGCCCCTGCCGATCTCGAAGGCCGTGTGCTGGGTGCGCCGCCACCCGATGGTGCCTGGGCGCAGTTCCCGATCTTTGCGGCTGAAAACAACCTCAATGTTGATGCCATCACGGTTGAGCCTGTCGGCTTCCCCACCCGCGAACCCATGCTGGCCGAAGGTCAGGTGGCTGCCGTCACGGGTTTCTCCTTCTCATCAACACTGAACCTCAAGCGTCTGGGTGTCGAGGCTGACGACATCAGCGTAATCCTGATGGCTGATCATGGCGTGCAGCTTTACGGCAACGCGATCATCGTCAACACCGACTTTGCCGCCGAAAACCCTGAGGTCGTCACCGGCTTCCTGACGGCGGTTGCCGCTGGCTGGAAAGCTGCGATTGCCGATCCGGCCACAGCCGTGGAGTCGCTGATCGAGCGGAACCCAGCCGCTGACGCCGGTCTTGAGACAGAGCGTCTGCAAATGGCGATCGATGCCAACGTCCTCACTGACTTCGTGATGGAAAACGGCATGGGTTCTGTCGATGCAGACCGCATGGCCGCCGCGATCGAGCAGACAAAGTCTGTCTATGACTTTGTCGGTGAGCCTGAAATGTCGCTCTACTTCGATGGCAGCTACCTGCCGGCAGCCGACGCGCTGATGCTGCAGTAATAAAGGACAGGCGCCTGCCCTATTAGGGGCGGGCGCCGCCGCACATGAATCACCTCATAGAGATCAAAGGCGTCACCCACGCCTATCAGACACCCAACGGCCCACTTCCGGTCCTGGACGATCTGAACCTTGCAGTGCCGGAAGGCGAATTTGCCGCCGTTGTCGGCCCTTCGGGCTGTGGAAAATCAACACTGACGCGGCTTGTCACCGGCCTGATGAAACCCGATCAGGGCGAAGTCTGGCTTCATGGCCAGCTCGTGAAATCGCCCCGCAAGACCGTGGGGATGGCCTTCCAGAATCCGGTCCTGCTGGAATGGCGCACGATCCTCGACAATGTGATCCTGCCGCTGGAAATCGTTGCCCCCTCAATGCCCCGCGCCGACAGAGAGGCGCGCGCGATGGAATTGCTGGACCTTGTGGGCCTGACCGGATTTGAGAACAAGCGCCCCTCAGAGCTGTCAGGCGGGATGCGCCAGCGCGCCTCACTGTGCCGTGCGATCGTGCACAAACCCGAAGTCCTGATCATGGACGAACCTTTTGGTGCACTTGATGCCTTCACACGCGAAGATCTGTGGCAGACCATGCATGCCCTGCGAGCACAGGAACCTTTCACAGCCGTCCTGATCACCCATGACCTGCGTGAAAGCGTCTATCTTGGCGATCAGGTCATCGTGCTGTCGGGACGCCCCGCAACGACACAATTTGTCCTTGATGTGGACTATCCTGATGATGGCGGGTTGCGCAAAATCGACGGGCTTTACACACCGCAATGCGCCGAGATGCTGGCCACATTGCGCGACCAGATCAAAATCGCGCAGGGCCGCGATCCCGAAGCGGGGCTACACTGATGCAGACCTTTCAGAAAATCGCCACACCGATCCTTGCCATTCTGATCTTCGTCATCCTGTGGGAGGCGCTGGTCTGGGTGAACGATTGGCCCGATTTTGTCATGGCCTCCCCCTCTGACCTGCCAGCGGCCTACAGCCGGTTCTGGGAGCTGTTCCTGACCGGTGCTTGGGACACGCTTTGGCGCACCGTTCTTGGGCTGTTGCTGGCGGTCGTCGTCGGGACAGCCATCGGTATGGTGATGGGCTTTTCGCGGATTGCCCGCGATGCGCTTTATCCGCTTCTGGTGGGGTTCAACGCGGTGCCAAAGGCGACGCTAGTCCCGGTTCTGGCCCTTCTGTTTGTCGGCCAGCACAATTTCAACACCGTGATGATGGCCTTTCTGATTTCGTTTTTCCCGATTGCAGTTTCGGTGGGGATTGGCCTGTCAACGCTCGAACCGGAATACCGCGACATCCTGCGGTCCTTGGGGGCAAGCCGCTTTACCATCTTCCGCAAGATCGCACTGCCAAAAACACTGCCGGAATTTTTCGGCGCGTTGAAAGTTTCGGTCACGCTGGCGTTCATCGGCACCAATCTGGTCGAAATCATCTCACCTCACGGCAAAGGGCTTGGCGCGCTGTTTCTCTCAGGGCAGACAAACTCGAATTACCCTTTGATGTTTGCGGTGCTGATCGCCTTGGCCGTGCTGGGCATCCTGCTTTACTACGCAGTCGTCGCACTTGAGAAAATCTTTGCAGGCTGGGCCGAACGACCACAGCAATAGGCAAAGCTTGCCTCTCGGGACATCACGGCGGCATGATGGCTATACCGGATCGGAGGGCCGTTTATGCGACATCTTCTTGCTGTCTTGATGCTTTTTGCCATCCCAACGATGGCAACCGCGCAGGATCAACGGCGCGAGGCGATCCCAACGGCCCCGGTCGGGGAAGAGATATCCCTGACCGGCACGATCACGGGGGCAGAAAGCGTCGATTACATCGTCAGCGCCGATCAGTCACAGATCATTTCCGTTGATCTGCTCCGCGAAAGCGGCAGCGCCTACTTCAATATCCAGCCAGAGGGCGAGGCGGTGGCGCTTTTTGTCGGCGCGCGCGACGGGAATGTCGCCGATATTCCTGCCCCGAATGACGGGGCCTACATCATCCGCGTCTATCAGATGCGCGCGACGGCACGACGCGGGGAAACGGCTGACTATACGCTGACCGTCGGCATCGGCGCGCCGGAGTTCGCAGACGGTTTGACCGGTGGACCCGACTATTGGGCTGTCACCGGCCTGAGCGCTGGGGGAACGCTCAACCTGCGGTCCGGGCCTGCGACGCGCTACGATGTGGTTGGCACGCTCAGAAATGGTGATGTGCTGGAAAACCGCGGCTGCAGGCTGAGCGGAGAGACCCGCTGGTGCAGCATCCGCGCAACCGGCAGTGGCCTGACGGGGTGGGTTGCAGGGCAGTACCTTTCTGAAACCGCACCCCCCAGCCTGCCAGTCACAGACGGAGACGGGCCAATCGGTATCGGGATTCCCTTTGATGCGACAGGGCGCGTGAGCTGCAATGTGCCTGCAACGGCAGCAGAGGCCACCTGCCCTTTCGGTGTGATCAGACAAGGCCCGGGCAACGCAGGCGTCTGGATTACGCTGCCGGGGCGCGTGGAACAGCAGCTTTTGTTTGAGGATGGCGATCTGGTGACAGGCTCGCCATCGGCCGATTTTACGGTCGAAAAACCTGCCGATACGTACATCGTAACCTTTGGTCCGAACCGCTTTGTAATCCCCGAAGCGGTGGTTTTCGGCGACTGATCAAAGGGGCCACAGCTGCGCTGCGACACCCCACCGCAGCGCCACAGCAAGCGGCCATTGATCCACATCAAAGAATCGAAATGCGATTCCCTTAAAACCCATCATGCGAACAGAACACCTTCCCTGATGGACCAATTATGTCGACCTCTGAAAACCAGCCGCTTTACGCCCCACGGGAGCCGATCTTCCCGCGTCGCGTCAAAGGGTTCTACCGCAACCTGAAATGGTGGGTGATGGCTGTCACCTTGGGGATCTATTATCTCACACCATGGATCCGTTGGGACCGGGGTCCGTCACTTCCTGATCAGGCGGTGCTGCTGGATATGGCAAACCGCCGGTTTTATTTCTTCTGGATCGAGATTTGGCCGCACGAGTTCTATTTCGTCGCGGGCCTACTGATCATGGCTGGTCTGGGTCTGTTTCTCTTTACCTCGGCTCTGGGCCGCGTCTGGTGTGGCTATACCTGCCCGCAGACGGTCTGGACCGACCTTTTCATCCTTGTTGAGCGCTGGATCGAAGGCGACCGCAATGCGCGGGTGCGGCTTTGGAATGCGAAATGGGACTTTCGCAAGGTCCGCCTGCGGCTCACCAAGTGGACGGTTTGGCTACTTATCTCCGTAGCTACGGGCGGCGCATGGGTATTTTACTTTGCCGACGCCCCAACTTTGGCTGTCAGCCTCGCCACGCTCAGCGCTCCTCCCATCGCTTGGGCGACCATCGGCGTGCTGACAGCCACTACTTTTATTTTCGGCGGTTTCATGCGCGAACAGGTGTGCAACTACATGTGCCCCTGGCCGCGTATTCAGGGGGCCATGATGGACCCTGAAACACTGACCGTCGCCTATCGCGACTGGCGCGGGGAACCCCGCGGCAAGCAACGCGATCCGAACACCGGTGATTGCATCGACTGTATGGCTTGTGTGAATGTCTGCCCTGCGGGGATCGACATTCGTGACGGTCAGCAGATGGAATGCATCACCTGCGCGCTGTGTATCGACGCCTGCGACGACATCATGGCCAAGATCGGCAAGCCACGCGGCCTGATCGACTATCTGGCACTGTCCGATCAGGAAGAAGAGGCCAAAGGCAAACCCGCCAAGAAGCTCTGGCAGCATGTCTTCCGCCTGCGCACCGTCATTTATACGACCCTTTGGGCAGCCATCGGGATCGGATTGGTCTTTGCGCTCTTTGTGCGCGCCGATATCGAGATGAATGTCGCGGCTGTGCGTAACCCGACCTTCGTGACACTCTCTGACGGGTCGATCCGCAACATTTACGATATTCGCCTGCTCAACAAACACGGTGAGGATCGTGTGTTCCACCTCTCGCTGCGCTCTGACGAAATCCTGCGTATCGAGCTGGAAGGCACCGCCGAGCGGAACGTCAACGTCCCTGCCAATGAAACCTTCCTGCAACGCGTCTATGTCACCGCACGCCCGCAGGACGCAGCATCAACGCAAGACGTCGTTCCATTCCGCTTCTGGGTCGAGGACATCGTCTCTGGCGAACGCGCTTACAAGGACGCCATTTTCAACGGGAGGCCCCAGCAATGACACGTGAATTTACCGGCTGGCATATGCTTGGCCTGATGCTGGCCATGTTCGGCACCATCATCACCGTGAACCTGTGGTTTGCCTATAACGCTGTCGCCACCTTCCCCGGCGTCGAGGACCGCAACGCCTATGTCGCAAGCCAGAAGTTCGAGATCGAGCGTCAGGCACAGGATGCACTGGGTTGGGATGTGACCTCACGCCTTGAGGACGGCATCCTGAGTGTGACCATCAAGGATGCAGCAGGCCAGCCGGTGCAGCCACAGGTGGACCGCGCGATTTTCGGACGTCCGACCCACGTCAATGATGACCAGACCCCGGCCTTTGTCTGGAACGGTACCGCATTTACCGCGCCGGTGGTTGCAGGCAAAGGCAACTATAACCTGCGTCTGGAACTGATCGCCGATGACGGCACCCATTTCCGCCGCAGGTTTCCACTGAGGGCCGAATGAGCGACACCGCCGCCTGTCCGGCCTGTATCGGCCTGCCCGAAGGTCAGTTGGACAAAGCCCGGTCCAACGGGATCAACCAGATCATCCTGTCACTTCCCGGTATTCACTGCGTGGCTTGCATCAACGGCGTCGAAAAGACGCTGCGCGAACTTGACGGGGTGGCCAATGCCCGCGTGAACCTCAGCATGAAGCGGGTGACGATCGGCACGGACTTCCCCATCCCGCCCGAAGAGCTGATCGACACGCTGGAACTGGCCGGCTACGAGGCACGGGTTCTCGACACCAGCCTGCTGGGCGCCGAAGGCGACGCCTACGGGCGCAGCCTGATGACACGGCTTGCCGTCTCGGGCTTTGCCAACATGAACATCATGCTTTTGTCGGTCGCGATCTGGTCAGGGGCCGTGGGCGCAACGATGCACCTCTTTCACTGGCTGACAGCCGTGATTGCCATTCCGGCCCTGATCTATTCTGCGCAACCCTTCTTTGTCAGCGGCTGGCGGTCGCTGCGCGTCGGCAAGCTCAACATGGACGTGCCGATTGCGCTGGCGATTTTGCTGGCCTCCGGCATCTCGCTTTATGAAACGATCTACGGCGGGCATCATTCCTATTTCGACGCGGCTGTCACGCTGACGTTCTTCTTGCTGATCGGGCGCTATCTTGATCATCGCAGCCGCAAGGCCGCTGCCTCTGCCGCGGCACAGCTGGCTGCTTTGGAAGTGCCTCGCGTCATGCGCCTGCGGGATGGCGTGCGGCAGATGGTCGACTTTGGTGAACTGGCCGTCGGCGATATGGTGCAGGTCCTGCCAGGGGGCCGCATCCCTGTTGACGGCACGGTCACAGAAGGGGCCGGACAGATCGACCGGTCACTGCTGACCGGAGAAAGCAAACCCGCCGCTGCCAGCGTGGGCAGCACCGTGACCGCTGGCGAAATCGCCATGAACGCACCGCTGACAATCAAGGCGACGACCGTTGGCACCGACACGACCCTGCGCAAGATGGTCACAATGGTCGATCAGGCCGAAGCCATGCGCAACCGCTACACAGCCGTCGCTGATCAGGCCGCAGCGATCTACGCGCCTGTCGTGCATCTTCTGGCGCTTTTTGCATTCGTCTTCTGGATTTTCTGGTCCGGCGATTTCCGCCTGTCCATCAACATTGCCGTCGCCGTGCTGATCATCACCTGCCCTTGCGCCATGGGGCTTGCCGTGCCGGCGGTCTCGACCGTCGCCGCAGGGCGTCTGTTCCGAGCAGGGTTATTGGTCAAGGACGGTACAGCGCTTGAGCGTATGGCCGAAGTGGACACGGTGGTTTTCGACAAGACCGGCACGCTGACGATGCCCGCCGCGGCGCGGGATGCGCTTGACGATACCGCGCAAGCCATCGCGCGGGCGTTGACCAAAGACGCCACCCACCCTGTCAGTCAGGCCATTGCGGCCTCGCTGGTGGATGTTGCACCTGCGGCAGTGACCAATCAGCAAGAGCATGCTGGCAAGGGCCTCAGCGCCATCTGGAACGGCAAGACCGTGCGGCTGGGATCGGGTGCATGGCTGGGGATGGGCAATGGCACTTACCTGCAGATCGGCGACCAGCGACCCCAGAAAATTCACCTGCGCTCTGAGCTGCGCGAAGGTGCGGCAGAGCTCGTTCGGGCTTGGCAAAAGGCCGGACTGACGATCCACCTCGTCTCTGGTGACGACGCCAATGAGACAGCGCGCATCGCCGCCGCCCTCAACGTCGATCATTGGCAGGCCGAAACACGGCCAGAAGATAAGGTCGCCTACATCGAAAGCCTGAGCGCCCAAGGCGGAAAGGTGCTGATGGTGGGCGATGGTCTGAACGACACAGGGGCGCTCGCCGCAGCCTACGCCAGCGTCTCGCCAGCGACGGCGGCTGATGCCTCGCGCGCGGCCTCAGATATTGTTCTGCTGAATGACAGCTTGACGCCGCTGATCGAACTGCCACTGCTTGCACGGGCCGCCCTCAAGCGCATCCGCGAGAACTTCACGATCTCCACGATCTACAATGTCATTGCCGTTCCGGTCGCGCTGGTCGGACTGGCAACACCTCTGATTGCCTCGATTGCAATGTCGGCCTCATCCATTACGGTGCTGCTGAACGCACTGCGCCTGAAAGGCAAACGACTATGAACGTGCTGGTGTTTCTGATCCCTGTGTCGCTCTTTCTGGGCGGATTGGGTCTTGCTGCCTTCTTGTGGAGCCTGCGGGCCAACCAGTATGAAGACCTCGAAGGCGATGCTTGGCGTATCCTGTCAGAGGATGACGACACGCCGAGGGCTGACGACTAGGCTTGCTGCGCTGCGGCGAAATTTGTCCCGAAAAAATGCGAAAAATCTGTTCCGGTCTTGTTGACTCACCCAGATGTGATCCTTAGCTACGTCGCGTTAGCACTCGACCCTAGTGAGTGCTAACATGGGAGAAACACGAACTGGAGAAGTTCTGAAATGGCATTTAAACCACTTCACGACCGTGTCTTGGTCCGTCGCATCGAAAGCGACGAAAAAACAGCTGGCGGTCTGATCATTCCTGACAACGCCAAAGAAAAACCAGCCGAAGGCGAAATCGTCAGCGTAGGCGAAGGTGCCCGTAAGGACAGCGGCGAGTTGATCGCAATGTCCGTGAAGGCCGGTGACAAGGTTCTGTTCGGCAAATGGTCCGGCACCGAAGTCCGCATCGACGGCGAAGAGCTGCTGATCATGAAGGAAAGCGACATCCTGGGCATCATGTAAGCCCGGATTGATCGTCAAACTTTCCAAACCACCACATATTCAAGGAGCACATGAAAATGGCTGCTAAGGACGTCAAATTCGACACAGATGCACGCAACCGCATGCTCAAAGGTGTCAACACCCTCGCTGACGCAGTGAAGGTTACTCTGGGCCCAAAGGGCCGTAACGTTGTTCTGGACAAATCGTTCGGCGCACCACGCATCACCAAAGACGGTGTCTCTGTTGCCAAAGAGATCGAGCTTGAAGACAAGTTCGAGAACATGGGCGCACAGATGGTCAAGGAAGTTGCATCGCGCACCAACGACGAAGCTGGTGACGGTACAACAACCGCAACAGTTCTGGCCCAGGCCATCGTCAAGGAAGGCATGAAGTCTGTTGCCGCCGGCATGAACCCAATGGACCTCAAGCGCGGCATCGACATGGCAACTGCAAAAGTTGTCGAGGCCATCAAGGCCGCTGCCCGCCCGGTCAACGACTCTGACGAAGTTGCGCAGGTCGGCACAATCTCTGCCAACGGCGAAGCTGAAATCGGTCGCCAGATCGCTGACGCGATGCAGAAAGTCGGCAATGAAGGCGTGATCACTGTCGAAGAAAACAAAGGTCTGGAAACAGAGACCGATGTTGTTGAAGGTATGCAGTTCGACCGCGGTTACCTGTCGCCATACTTCGTCACCAACCCTGACAAGATGACAACAGAGCTCGAAGACGCGATCATCCTGCTGCACGAGAAGAAGCTGTCTTCCCTTCAGCCAATGGTCCCACTGCTCGAGTCCGTGATCCAGTCCGGCAAGCCGCTTCTGATCATTGCAGAAGACGTCGAAGGCGAAGCGCTGGCAACTCTGGTTGTCAACAAGCTGCGCGGCGGTCTGAAGATTGCTGCAGTCAAGGCACCTGGCTTCGGCGACCGTCGTAAAGCCATGCTGCAGGACATCGCGATCCTGACAGGTGGTCAGGTCATCTCCGAAGACCTCGGCATGAAGCTGGAAAACGTCACAATCGACATGCTGGGCTCTGCCAAGCGCGTTGCGATCACCAAAGACGAAACAACCATCGTCGACGGTGCAGGCGACAAGGCCGAGATCGAAGCACGCGTCAACCAGATCCGTGGCCAGATCGAAGAGACAACATCCGACTACGACCGTGAAAAGCTGCAAGAGCGTGTTGCGAAACTCGCAGGCGGTGTTGCTGTGATCCGCGTCGGCGGCATGTCCGAAGTCGAAGTGAAAGAGCGTAAGGACCGCGTTGACGACGCCCTGAACGCAACCCGTGCTGCTGTGCAGGAAGGTGTTGTTGTCGGTGGTGGTGTTGCTCTGGTTCAGGGCGGCAAGGCACTCGAAGGTCTGGAGGGTGCAAACTCCGACCAGAACGTGGGTATCTCCATCATCCGCAAGGCGATCGAAGCACCTCTGCGTCAGATCGCTGAAAACTCCGGCGTTGACGGTTCCGTTGTTGCTGGCAAGATCCGCGAAAGCGACGACAAGTCCTTCGGCTTCAACGCACAGACCGAAGAATATGGCGACATGTTCAAGTTCGGCGTGATCGACCCGGCCAAGGTTGTCCGCACTGCGCTGCAGGATGCTGCATCTGTTGCTGGTCTTCTGATCACAACCGAAGCCATGGTTGCTGACAAGCCATCCAAAGAAGGCGCAGGCGCCGGTGGCGGCATGCCCGACATGGGCGGCATGGGCGGCATGATGTAAGCCAGCCTTGCCTTAGGCAAAACGAAGGGCGGTTCCGGTCGGAGCCGCCCTTTTCTTTTGCGGTGATCCGGTATCACATGGGGCAAAGCTGTAGGGGGACCTCATGGAACGGATCGGTGTCATCGGCTTGGGCCGGATGGGAAGCGCCATTGCGCAAAGACTGGTGGCTCAGGGGTATTCTATCGCTGGATGGACCCGCAGCGGGCGGGCAATCGAAGGTGTGATCTCTGCCCCCGATCTTCCAAGCCTCGTTGCATCAAGCGACACGCTCGTCCTCAGCCTGCTGGACGATGCGGCTGTGGCCTTTGCGCTGGATGCCTGTCTGGAATGTGATCTGGACGGCAAACTGATCATCGAGACCAGCACAGTCGTTCCGAAAGTTCTGCAGGACCGCTTTGCCGCGATCACAGGTAAAGGGGCTGCAGCGGTGGATGCACCGATTTCAGGCGGGCCTGAGCTGGTGGCAGCGGGCTCCTGCGGCGTGTTCATCGGGGGTGATGATGCCCATGCCAAGCGGGCTGAGGCTGTGATCGCCGGATATTCAAACCGCGTCTTCCATGTTGGGCCGTTGGGCACCGGCCTTGTGATGAAGACGATCAACAACAGCATGATCCAGCTCTACTTTGCCGGGCTGCGCGACATGATGCCATTGGCCAAACGTGCCGGGCTCCCGCTTGAGACCGCGATGCGCATCCTTTGCGGCGGGCCGGCCGGGATGCCCATGGCAGCAGACCGGTTGCCGAAAATTCTCGGCGAGGACAAAACCGTCGGATTTGCCATGTCGGCGGCAGCAAAAGACTGCGACGTGTTCCAGCGCGTCGTGCAGTCGCACGGCCTTGAGTCCCCCGCTCTGGCCGTTGCGAAAGTCGGCTGGGACGAAGTGCTGGCCGCAGGGCTCGGGGACGAAGACCCCGCAAGACAGGTGTCGTGGGCTTATGAGAATGGCTAGGCAGAGGTGCTTGCCGTGAACGGTGGTCCCGATTTCGCGCGTGAGTTACGCGCAGGCGAAGAAGATCAGGTCGATGCCCTGCTGCAGGCGGCTTTCGGCGGGCAGGAAGAGGCCACACTGGTGCGCAGGCTGCGCAAGGCACGCTGCATGGCTGGCGAGACCGTCCAGACGTGGGATGGCGAGATCATCGGCTATTATGCACTCTCGTCTATGGTCCGTCCCAAAGGCTGGCTTTGTCTGGCTCCGGTGGCGATCAAGCCCGAACTGCAAGGGCACGGCTACGGGAAACGGATGATCGGGTTTCTGAGCGAATGGGCGCGGCTGACCAAAACGCCTGTCGTGGTGCTGGGTGACCCTGCATTCTATGAACGGGCCGGATTCTCGCGGGCGAAGGCTACACAACTTTCCAGCCCTTACCCGATCGACCACACGATGCTTGCAGGCATGGATCAGCCTGCCAAACCTCAGGCGCTGGTGTATCCCGCCCCGTTTGGCGCGCCTTGAACCTATGAGACTTTTCCTGCTTGTCACCCTCACCATGTGCGCCTTTGCAGCCAACTCGGTGCTCAACCGGATTGGCGTGGGTCTGCAGGGGATGGACCCGATGGATTTTGCCACCGTTCGCACTGCTGCGGGCGCCGCGATGCTGTGGGGGCTTGTGGCGCTGCGCCACGCGCCAAGGCCACCTGTCCTGACGGCCAAGCGGCTTTTCGGGGCGCTTGCGCTTGCCGTCTATATGATCGGTTTTTCATGGGCGTATCTCACGCTCGATGCTGGTCTGGGCGCGCTCATCCTCTTTGGCGTTCTGCAGATCGTCGTATTCGGCTGGGCCGTGATCGAAGGCGGGACGATCCCCGCGCTGCGCTGGATCGGTGCTGGCATCGCGCTGGTGGGACTGTGTGTGCTGCTTTGGCCGACAGGGGCCGCAAGCGTCCCTCTGAACGGCGCGATTGCGATGTCGCTCGCAGGGGCTGCATGGGCCGCGTACACATTGCTGGGACGGGCAGAGGCAGACCCGCTGGGTGCAACCGCCAGCAACTTTCTGCTGTGCCTGCCGCTGGTGGCGCTGGTGCTTGTCTGGTCGGGGATTGGCCCGCTCAACATTGCAGGGACGATCACGGCCATCATCGCCGGAGCGATCACATCAGGGCTTGGCTACGCACTTTGGTATCGGACGTTGCCTGCACTGCCGACCACCGTTGCGGGGATTGCGCAACTCAGCGTGCCTGTCATCGCCGTGGCGGCCGGTGTCGTCTTTCTGTCGGAGCCTTTGACCGCACGTCTGGTCTTTGCCGGGGTGCTGGTCCTGGGCGGGATCGGCGTTTCCCTGCTGGCGCGACGCTAGGTTTTCAACCCATAGGGTCTTTTGCAAGGCCGCTGGCATGTTACCTATAGGGCATGAGACCGCTTCTTGCCGCCCTGATCGCTTTTTTGCCTGTGACCGCCGCTGCGGCGGATGCGCAGGAAGACTGCGTTGTGCTGTTGCACGGGTTGGCACGGACTGAAATCTCGCTGACGCCGATGCAATTCGTGCTTGAGGAAGAAGGCTATTACGTCGTCAATTCAGGCTATCCATCCACCGAAGCAAATATCCAGACACTTGTGGACGAACACGTCGGCGATGATGTGGCCGCCTGCGGGGATCGGCGGATCAATTTTGTCACCCATTCAATGGGCGGGATATTGGTGCGCGCGTGGCTGACCAATAACCGGCCAGAGAAGATGGGGCGCGTGGTGATGTTGGGGCCACCTAATGGCGGATCGGAGCTTGTCGATATTTTCGGCGATATCGAACCATTTCAGTGGGTCAACGGCCCTGCTGGTTTGCAGCTGGGCACAGAAGAGAGCAGCCTGCCCAATCAGCTTGATGCTGTCCCATATGAAATCGGCGTGATTGCAGGCAACAGAACACTCAATCCGGTCTACTCTGCCCTCATCGAAGGGCCGGATGACGGCAAGGTTTCTGTCGCCTCCACACGGCTTGAGGGAATGCGGGACCATATCGTCCTGCCTGTCACCCATACCTTCATGATGAACAACCCACTGGTGATCGAAGAGGTGCTGGTCTTTCTCAGAGAGGGGCGTTTTGACCGCTCCCTCAGCCTGACAGGCATTATCTTTGGCACGGATTAAGTCAGCAATGGTCGCCAAAAGACCACACCAGTGACGCAAACTGTTCTGATGGTCTAAGGCAGGGCCTCAGGCGGCGGGGCCGGTGACGCGATTGACGTGCCCCATTTTGCGACCCGCCTTGACCTCAGCTTTGCCGTAAAGGTGGATGGCTGCCCCTGTCTGCGCAATTTCCGGAACACGCGCCACATCGTCGCCGATCAGGTTCTCCATCACCACATCGCTGTGACGTTTGCCATCACCCAATGGCCAACCGGCCACGGCGCGGATGTGCTGCTCGAACTGGCAGATGGTACAGCCGTTCTGCGTCCAATGGCCGGAATTATGCACGCGCGGGGCGATTTCATTGACGATCAGCCCTTTCGGCGTGACGAAAAGCTCCACCCCCATCACGCCGACATAGTCGAGCGCATTGAGGATGCGAGCCGCAATCAGCACCGCATCGGTGCGCTGCGACGGCGACAGGCTTGCGGGCACCGTGGTGGTATCAAGGATGCCGTTCTTGTGCACGTTCTCGCCCGGGTCATAGCAGGCGACGGCCCCGTCAGCCCCGCGCGCGCCGATGACAGACACTTCGCGGGTGAAGTCAACAAATCCTTCCAAAATCGCAGGTGCATCGGCCATATCCGCCAAAGCCCCCGGCGCATCTGCAGGCGACATGATCCGCGCCTGCCCTTTGCCGTCATAGCCGAAGCGACGGGTTTTCAGGATTGATGGTGTGCCGATTGTGGTCAGCGCTGCCTCGAGGTCATCGGCACCGGCGATATCCGCAAAAGGGGCCGTCTGCAGACCGAGATCCTGCAGAAAGCTCTTTTCGGTCAGGCGGTCCTGACTGGTGGCCAGTGCCTTGCGTCCGGGGTGGATCGGCGCAAGCGTTTCCAAAAGATCGAGCGCACTGGTGGGGATATTCTCGAACTCGTAGGTGATCACATCAACCGCATTGCCAAAGGCGGTCAGTGCGGCCTCATCCTCGTAAGGGGCTGTGGTCACACGGTGCGCGACATCTCCGGCGGGGGGGTTGGCACCCGGTTCGTAGATATGGGTTTTCAGCCCCAACCGCGATGCCGCGACTGACAGCATCCGCCCCAGTTGACCGCCACCCAAGATCCCGATCGTGGCCCCTGTCGGCAGCGGCTCACTCATCGACAGGCTCATCAGCAATCGAGGCCGACAAGGCAGCGCGCCACGCATCCAGCCGCACGGCAAGAGCCTGATCCTGCAAGGCCAGTATGCCTGCCGCCATCAGCCCGCCGTTCTTGGCACCGGCAGCCCCGATCGCCATCGTCGCAACCGGAAACCCGCGCGGCATCTGCAGGATCGAATAGAGGCTATCGACACCTGACAGAGCTTTGGTCTGCACCGGCACACCGATGACCGGCACCCGCGTCTTGGAGGCCATCATGCCCGGCAAATGCGCAGCACCCCCTGCTCCGGCGATGATCACCTGAAGCCCGCGGTCCACTGCCGTTTTGCCATAGTCCCACAAGCGGTCTGGCGTTCGGTGGGCTGAAACGATCTTGGCCTCATAAGGCACTTGCAGTTCATCCAGCACGTCAGCGGCTTCGCGCATCGTAGGCCAGTCCGACTGGCTGCCCATGATGATACCGACAAGGGGCTTGGTCATGTCTTGTGTCTCACCTTGCAAAGGAAGCGGCACTATAGCCACGCGGGCCACTGCGGCAATGGTGTTCAGGCGATAATATCAGGCAAAATCCGGTCTTCGAGCAGTGTTATCCGGTCTTTGAGCGCAAGTTTCTGTTTCTTGAGCCGTTTGAGTGTCAGCATATCCGCCGAGCCGCGCTCATGCAGCGCCTCGATTGCCTCATCAAGATCGCGGTGCTCGCGCTTGAGCATCTCAAGCTTGATGCGCAGGACTTCGGCCTGATCCATTTGTGCTGACTGGTTCATCCGACCTCTTTCGGGACTTCTTGCCGGTCCATAGTGAACAGTGTGACGCGTCTTTCAAGCCTTATGTGCCCTTGATCAAACCACGGCTACACCCCATATTTTGTTCAAAGGGTCGCCATAACGGGGCCTGCAACCGACAGTCGCTTTGTAAAGGACATGTCTTATGACAAAATTGGCTTTGGGAACCCATCCGTTCCTTTTGGGATTTGAACAGCTTGAACGGCTGGTCGAACGGACCGCGAAAAGCGGCAATGACGGGTACCCGCCCTACAATATCGAACAGACCTCGGAAAACTCCTACCGGATCACGCTTGCCGTGGCAGGGTTTGCCGAAAAAGATCTGGCCATCACGGTCGAGGACAGCTCTTTGGTGATCCGTGGCCGTCAGTCAGATGACAGCGAAGGCCGCGTGTTCCTGCATCGCGGGATCGCCGCACGCCAGTTCCAGCGGTCATTCGTATTGGCCGATGGTGTCGATGTTGGCGAGGCGGTCATGGAAAACGGTCTGCTGCATGTCGATCTGACCCGCGCCATTCCAGAGCGCATTATCCAGACCATCAAGATCAAGAAAGGGTAACGTATGGATACGAAATTCGACCTTGAAAAAATCAGCCAGAACATCGTCTACGTGAAACCCGTGGTCACAGCGGACCTGCCGACAGAAGTGCAGGATCAGGTGGGTGATCTGGATCAGATTTACGCGGTCCACAACGCCTCTGGCGAACAGCTTGCACTGGTGGCTGACCGGAAACTGGCGTTTCATCTTGCCAGAGAACACAAGATGGAACCGGTGACACTGCATTGAACAAAAAGGGCGGCCTTCGGGGCCGCCCTTTTGCTTTTGGTTAATCAGCCTTTGATCAATCCGAGGCTTTCCAGTTTCAGAATGACCTGATGGGCGCAGTTATCGACCGGCACGCTTTCGGTCTCGATCCGCAACTCGGGGTTCTCCGGCACATCGTAAGGGTCTGAGATGCCCGTGAACTCCTTGATCTTGCCTTCGCGCGCCAGCTTGTAGAGCCCCTTGCGGTCGCGCCGCTCGCATTCCTCGATCGAGGTTGCGACATGGACCTCAACGAATGCACCGAACTGCTCGATATCCTCGCGCACCGCACGGCGCGTGCTGGCATAAGGCGCAATCGGTGCACAGATAGCAATGCCACCGTTCTTGGTGATTTCAGAGGCCACATAACCGATCCGGCGGATGTTCAGATCGCGGTGTTCCTTGCTGAAGCCAAGCTCTGACGACAGGTTCTTGCGCACGATATCACCATCCAGAAGCGTGACCGGACGGCCGCCCATTTCCATCAGCTTGACCATCAGCGCGTTGGCGATGGTGGATTTGCCCGACCCCGAAAATCCGGTGAAGAACACCGTGAAGCCCTGCTCTGCCCGTGGCGGGCGGGTCTTGCGCAACTCCTCGACAACCGCAGGGAAGGAAAACCATTCAGGAATCTCCAGCCCCTCAGACAGGCGGCGACGCAGTTCGGTGCCAGAGATGTTGAGGATGGTGACCTCATCCTTGTCGTGGATTTCATCGGCAGGTTCATACTGCGCGCGGTCCTGCACATAGACCATGTGCTTAAAGTCGACCATTTCGATGCCCATCTCGTCCTGATGCTCGCGGAAAAGATCCTGCGCATCGTAAGGACCATAGAAATCGTCACCGGCAGAGTTCTTGCCGGGGCCCGCGTGATCGCGGCCAACGATGAAGTGGGTGCAGCCGTGGTTCTTGCGGATCAGACCATGCCAGACGGCCTCGCGCGGGCCAGCCATGCGCATGGCGAGGTTCAGCAGGCTCATCGTGGTCGTTGAAGCTGGATATTGGTCCAGAACAGCCTCGTAGCAGCGCACGCGGGTGAAATGATCAATATCGCCGGGCTTCGTCATGCCAACGACAGGGTGGATCAGCAGGTTTGCCTGTGCCTCTTTCGCGGCGCGGAATGTCAGTTCCTGATGCGCGCGGTGCAACGGATTGCGGGTCTGGAAAGCAACGACCTTGCGCCAACCCAACTTGCGGAAAAACGCACGGAGTTCGTTCGGCGTGTCGCGACGCGCACGGAAGTCGTAATGGACCGGCTGCTGGATGCCCGTCACAGGACCACCCAGATAGACCTTGCCAGCAGTATGATGGAGATAGTTCACCGCCGGATGGGCCACGTCATCAGCGCCAAAGACCTTTTCGGCTTCGCGCGATTTGTTGGGCACCCATTTGTCGGTGACCGTCATCGTGGCGAGGATCACACCTTCCTGATCGCGCAGGGCAATGTCCTGTCCGACTTCAATCGTCTCGGCTTCTTTCTCGGAGACATCCAGAGTGATCGGCATCGGCCAGAGCGTGCCGTCTGCCAGACGCATGGCCTCGACCACGCTGTCATAATCCGCCTCTGACAGGAAACCTTTGAGCGGGTTGAACCCGCCGTTCATCAATAGCTCCAGATCACAGATCTGACGCGGTGTCAGATCGTGCGACGGCAGGTCAGCGGCCTCCACCTTCAGTTTCTGCGCGCTCTCGTAAGAGACATAAAGTTCAGGAATGGGGGAAAGGTCTTGGGCCATAGCGGTCACATCTCAATGGATTGTCGAATTGCGCGTGGCATAGACGGGCGGCGTGGCGAATGTCCAGCGGACAAAGGGCAGAAAGGGGGAACGTTCCTGCATTTGCCGCGTGAAACGCGTCCTTGTTGCGATCTGCGCGCCAGATGCACCATGCTGTTCCGCGTTAAACGCCCGAACCACCCGCGGCGTTGAGGGGGAGATGCGGTCCGGCGAGCGACACACGGGCATCTGTGCCGGGTTCGTTCCATCGAAACAGTGTCAGGTGAGTCTTCGACGGATCACTGCGCGAGGCATAAAGCATCCCGTCCAGCCCCAAGGCCCTGACCCGATCCGCCAGATCCCATGTCGGCGAAGGCAGCCCCTTAGACCGCAGGCTCTGCCATTCGATCGCGCGATGTGTGGTGTCGATGCCCAACGCTGAGGTTGCCGCGTCATCACGCAAATCAACCACGCGCGCCGCTGTGACCTGAAGCGGAAAGATCGCCTGTTCCGGCGTATCACCGGTGACGTAGCGGCGGGTTGCAACAACGCAGCCCTCCGGTGTCAGCGAAAGATAAAGTGCCCGCTGTCCATCGCGGTGCGATCGGCCCTCAGGTGCGTGGGCAGGCGCCAGAACGTCGGCGGCATCAGCAAGGTTTTTCAGCCGGTAGGCCGTGTCATTGAAGGTCAGGACGTGGGCCGTGCCCACCGCCTACTCGGCCGCCTGAACAGTGCCTTCGGCTTCCATCTCTGCGATGAATTTCTCGGCATCAAGTGCGGCCATGCAGCCCATTCCCGCGGACGTCACCGCCTGACGGTAGACATGATCTGTCAGATCGCCGGCAGCAAAGACACCGGGGATCGCCGTGCGCGTCGTGCCGGGCTCGACTTTCACATAGCCGCCGTTGTGTGTCTCCAACTGGTCTTTGACCAATTCATTGGCAGGGGCGTGGCCGATGGCGACAAAGACACCCTTCGCCGGGATTTCCGTCAAGGCGCCGGTCTTGGTGTGTTTGACCCGCACGCCTTCGACACCCAGCGGACTGTCTGCACCGTACACCTCGTCGATCTCATGGAACCAGAGCGGTTCGATCTTGGGGTTCTTGAACAAACGGTCCTGCAGGATTTTCTCTGCCCGCAGTTCATCGCGGCGGTGGATCAGTGTGACCTTGCTGGCAAAGTTTGTGAGGAAAAGCGCCTCTTCCACAGCCGTGTTGCCGCCGCCGACAACAACGATCTCTTGGCCGCGATAAAAGAACCCGTCACAGGTCGCACAGGCACTGACACCAAACCCTTTGAATTTTTCCTCGGATGGCAGGCCAAGCCACTTGGCACGCGCACCGGTGCACAGGATCACCGCATCAGCGGTATAGACCGCGCCGCTGTCACAGGTCGCGGTGAAGGGGCGGTTTTGCAGATCAAGCTTGGTGACAATATCGCCGACGATCTCGCAGCCCATGGCACGGGCATGGGCTTCCATCCGGACCATGAGATCGGGGCCTTGCACCTCGGTGTCGCCCGGCCAGTTCTCGACCTCTGTGGTTGTGGTCAGCTGGCCGCCGGGCTCAATGCCCTGGATCAACACCGGCGAAAGCATGGCCCGTGAGGCATAGACACCGGCCGTATATCCCGCAGGTCCGGACCCGATGATCAGTACCTTGGTGTGACGTGTGTCGGTCATTGCAGCCCCCTCAAATGCAGATTCCGCCTAGATATACCCTTGCTGGAACGGCGTTGAAAGGCGACCGTCGCGCAAATCCGCCAAGTTATTTTCTTGCTTGAACGCGAAACAATATTGCGCTCCGGATCAAGACAGCGTAGTATTTGCAAAAATAGGGCGGAGACAACATGCCGGGCACGAAACTCGACGAAATTGACAGAATGATTCTGGCAGAGCTACAGGCCGATGGCAGGATGACCAACGTCGAACTGGCCAAACGCGTGGGAATTTCTGCACCACCCTGCCTGCGCCGCGTCAGAACGCTGGAAGAGCAGGGATTTATTCAAGGCTATCATGCAGATGTCAACGCCCGCGAGCTTGGATTTGAGGTGCAGGTCTTTGCCATGGTGGGTCTTGTCAGTCAGGCCGAGGCCGACCTGTCGGCCTTTGAGCGCCGTTGTCAGGGTTGGCCGCTTGTCCGTGAGTGCCACATGCTCAATGGCGAGGTGGATTTCATCCTCAAATGTGTGGCCCCCGATCTGCGCACGTTCCAGCGGTTCCTGACCGAAGAACTGACCAGCGCCGAAAACGTGGCATCGGTCAAGACATCGCTGGTGATCCGTGGTGCCAAGGATGAACCCGGCGTGCCGTTTGATGTGCTCGAAGCGCGGCTGGCCCAAGAGGCCTAGACTGCCAGTGCCGGCTAGTCCGGCAGCACACCATTGATGACATAGTTCAGGATCTGGACCACCTGCAAAGGTGTTTCCACCACGGCCAATGCCGCGGCATCCACCTCTTTGAGCGGGTGCTGATGATCGGGGCCGTGCATGACGATCAATGATTTGCCAAGGGCGGCAGCATAGCCTGCATCGAAGGCCGCATTCCACTGTTTGTATTTCTCGCCAAAGCGGACGACCACAATGTCAGCGTTCTGGATACCGTGACGTGTGCGGATGGCGTTGAGGTTGGCACCCTTGTTGTCGTGCCAGAACTTCTTGTCTTCAGCCCCCATGATCGCAACACCGCAATCATCAGACGCATCATGATCCGTCACAGGGCTGTCGAATGTCACATCCAGTCTGGCCTGCTCCACCCCTTCGGTGATCTGGTCGCGCCAGTCGGTATGAATTTCGCCGGAGAGATAGACTTTCATGGTCATGGGGCTGGTCCTTTTCTTACAGGTCTTTCTTGAAGTAGGCCCGTAGCCCTTCGTGACCAGTCTCGATCCAGCCCAGCCGCCGATAGAAGGCCTGCGTTTCCGTCATTCCGACATGGGTCGCAAGGCCGATCTCTTCGAAGCCAGCACAGCGGGCCAGATCACAGGCCTTGCTGATCAGCGCTGACCCGATCCCCTGCCCGCCTGCATCAGGATGCACAGCGAGGTTTGCGATATAGGCGTCACCGCTCATGATCAGGACGATCCCGCCGCGCACGACGCCAGCGACTTCGGCCACCCAGACGTAATGGCGTGTGATATCATCAGCCACACCCTCTGCTACCGGTGGCAGACCGAGGTGCTGGTAGGGCGCATAGGCGGCGGTGATCAGCGCGGTCAGCGCCTCTGCATCATCGTCAGAGGCGCGCCGGATGATCATCCCCGCAACGTGCCGCCAGTGGCCTTTGTCACCTTCTCGACGATCTTGGCGCTGACGGCTTCGATATCGGCGTCCTTCAGCGTCTTTTCCGTCGGTTGCAGGCGCACGGTGACGGCAAGGCTCTTTTTGCCCTCGCCAAGCGAACCGCCGATGAACTCGTCAAAGACGCGCACATCCGTGATCAACGCCTTGTCAGCACCTGCGGCGGCATTGACCAGCGTCAGCGCCTCGACGTCCGCATCGACCACAAAGGCAAAGTCACGCTCAACCGCTTGCAGGTCGGTGACCGCAAGGGCGCCACGGTTGGTGGTCTTGTTTTTGGGCAGCGGCACTTCGTCAGGGTAAATCACGAAAGCAACCACAGGGCCCTTTACATCCATCTCGCGCAGGACCTTGGGGTGAAGCTCGCCAAAGATGCCAAGCACCTTTTTCGGGCCGAGGCAGATTTTGCCATGACGGCCCGGGTGCCACCAGTCATCCGCCCCGCGCAAGATCTGCACCTTGGCAGGTGCGCCGATGGCGGCCAGAACGGCCTCTGCATCGGCTTTGACATCGTAAACATCGACAGGACGTGCGGTGCCATGCACATCTTTTGGTCCCGTGCGCCCGATCAGGACACCTGTGACCAGATTGTGCTGCTCGCCCGGCTCGCCGCCGTGGAAACCTGCGCCGACCTCAAAGAGGGCCATATCCATGAAACCCCGCGCCTGATTGCGTACCGCAGCGCGCAGCAGACCGGGCAAAAGTCCGGGGCGCATATGCGACATTTCAGAGCTGATCGGGTTCTCCAGCATGGTCGCATCATCGCCACCGCCAAAGAGCTTGGCTGCTGCCTCGTCAATGAAGCTGTAGGTCACGCATTCGTTGTAGCCCAATGCCGCAGCCGTGCGCTTGGCGGCCTGCTGGCGTTGCTGGGTGGCCGTCAGGATCGGCTTGGGAACACCTGCATTCACCCGCGCCATCGGCTTGCCTTGCAGCTTGGTCAATGAGGCGATGCGCGCGACCTCTTCCACCAGATCGGCTTCGCCCTGCACGTCAGGACGCCAGCTTGGCACATGGGCCATATCGCCTTCCATGCGGAAACCGAGTGCTGTCAGCGTGCTTCTCTGCGTGGCCTCTGGAATATCCATGCCCACGAGCGAGGAACACCGCGCGGCGTCCAGTTTGTAGGCGCGTGAGGTATCTGGCACGTCGCCTGCCTGAATGACCTCGGACACCTCGCCACCGGCGTGATCGACGATCATGCGCACGGCATGTTCCAGCCCTTCTGGCGTGAAGGCCGGATCAACGCCACGCTCGAAGCGATAGCGCGCGTCGGAATTGATCTTGAGCGCGCGACCGGCATAGGCGATCTGCACCGGGTCCCAGTAGGCGCTTTCGACAAAGACATTCACCGTCTCTTCGGTGCAGCCTGTGTGGTCGCCGCCCATGATGCCTGCGATGCTTTCAGGGCCGTTATCATCGGAAATGACCATTTGGCCCTTTTCAAATGTGTATTCCTTGTCATCGAGTGCGACGAGGGTCTCGCTACCTGCTGCGCGATGCACTCGCAGGTTGCCAGCCACCTTGTCGGCGTCAAAGACGTGCAGCGGGCGGTTCAGGTCGTAGGTGAACCAGTTGGTCACATCGACCAGAAAGCTGATCGGTCGCAGGCCGATCGCGCGCAACTGCTGCTGCAACCACGCAGGGCTGGGTCCGTTCTTGACGCCTTTGATCAGACGCCCACAGAAGACAGGGCAGCCGTCGCGCGTATCGGCGTCGATGCTGACGGTCAGATCGGAAGAAATGGTGGCCGGGACAGGCTCAACAGACAGCGGCTTGAGCGTGCCAAGGCCGCGCGCCGCGAGATCGCGTGCCACACCGCGCACACCCAGCGCATCGGGACGGTTGGGGGTAATCGCAATCTCGATCACGGGGTCCACGGTGTCAGGGCGGTTTGCGGCCAGCCAGTCGGTGAAGCGCTCACCTACCTCGCCGGAGGGCAGTTCGATGATGCCGTCGTGTTCGTCAGACAGCTCCATTTCGCGTTCCGATGCCATCATACCATAGCTTTCGATCCCGCGGATCTTGCCCACGCCAATCGTGGTGTCGATGCCGGGGACGTAGGTGCCCGGGGAGGCGATGACGACGGTGATACCAGCACGCGCATTCGGCGCACCGCAGATGATCTGGGTGGGGCCATCCTTGGTGTCGACCTGACAGACCTTCAGCTTGTCCGCATCGGGGTGCTTTTCAGCCGAGATCACCTTGCCGATGGTGAAATCGGCAAGCTTTTCGGCCGGGTTTTCGACCCCCTCGACCTCAAGGCCAAGGTCGGTCAGCGCCTCGGCGATCTCTTCCACAGAGGCCTCGGTTTCAAGGTGGTGTTTCAGCCAGGACAGGGTGAATTTCATCGCGTGCTCTCAGCAGGTGATTTCGGGTTGGAAGGGGATTAGCGGATATGGGGCGGAGGGGGAAGGCCCCAAGGTGGATTGGGGGGCAACGAGAGGGGAGTGCCCGACCTCGGGAGGAAGCGAAGCGCCCTCCCTGGGGGGAGGTCGGGCGCTGCCCGGGCAAGCCCGGGCGAAGTCAGTCATTCAGCGTCCCGCCGCGCATGCGCCGCCGCCCAGCGCCCCACGAGCCAAACCCCACCAAGGATCACGCCCCAGCCTGTGGCGTTGATGAGGGTCAACTTCAGCGCCAGATCACGCGGCATGTCCGAGGTCCACATGGCGATATGGGCAAGGATGATGAAGGTGATGAGCGCGATGATCCAGAGGCGTTGCATCACGGCGCGCCTTCTGACGTGGCGAGGTCTTCGACCAGTTCAAAATGCTCAAAGACCAGCATCATCTGAGGATCAAATCCGCCGTTGCGGGCAAAGAAGGCCTCGTGATCGGCCCGCCAACCCGCCAGATCGTCGTTTTCGCCCTCCGCCAGCGCCATTTCTTCGGTGACATCGCAAAAGCGGACGTGGGCCATGTTTGTCGTGCGCATGACCAGCGCTGGCGTGCCATCCCAATGCAGGGCAATGTCTTTGCGGCCCACCACCGGCATCTCGTCAGGGCTCTCAGCATAGTCTGACAGCGCGCCACAGGTTGCGGTCTTTTTGCCATCGCGCACCAACGCGATCAGCCGCGCCGAAAGAGCGGCACTGTCACCGAAGGTGAAAGTCTGTGCGCCGGGGTAACGCGCCTGAAGTGTGGCAAGAGCTGCTTTCATAGCCCGCAAGGTAGCGGTTGAGGTGCGGGGTGCAAAGCAAGGCGAGGTCCGTGCAATCGGCAAGGCCTGGATTTTGAGTATTTACGGCAAAATGATGGGGGCGCCTGCGAAGGTAGGGTGTGACCACGCAGGCCGGCCGACGGGCGCGGCACCTCAGCGAACCGGGGCGGCCCTGCAGACCTACCTACTCAACCCGCCATGCAACGTCGGCTGCTCAAGTGCTGCAAACCCGTAGTGCCGCAGCCACCGCAGGTCGCTGTCGAAGAACGCGCGCAGATCGGGGATGCCGTATTTCAGCATTGCGATCCGGTCGATGCCCATGCCGAAGGCAAAGCCTTGCCATTCTGCCGGATCAATCCCGCCCGCCTGCAGCACTTTGGGATGCACCATGCCGGAGCCGAGGATTTCCAGCCAGTCGTCACCCTCGCCCACTTTCAGGGTTCCGCCTTCCCATGAGCAGCGGATATCGACCTCGGCCGACGGCTCGGTGAAGGGGAAGTGGGACGCACGGAAGCGGATGTCGACGTGATCGACCTCGAAGTAGGCTTTTACAAACTCTTCAAGCACCCATTTGAGGTTCGCCATCGAGATGTCTTTGTCGATCGCCAGCCCCTCGACCTGATGGAACATCGGGGTATGCGTCTGGTCGTAGTCGGCGCGATAAACGCGACCCGGGCAAATGATGCGGGTGGGGGCGCCTGTGGCCTCCATGCTGCGGATCTGCACAGGGGACGTATGCGTGCGCAGCACATGGGGCGGGCGGTTATCGCCATCGGCACGGTGGGTGTAAAACGTGTCCATCTCGGCCCGCGCGGGGTGGTGGCCGGGGATGTTGAGCGCATCGAAGTTATACCAGTCGCTTTCGATCTGCGGGCCTTCGGCCACCGAGAACCCCATATCGGCAAAGATCGCGGTGACTTCCTCGGTCACCTGCGAAATCGGGTGGATGGTGCCCTGACGACGGGCGCGTGACGGCAGCGTCACGTCCAGCCATTCGCCGCGCAGACGTTCATCCAATGCGGCATCTGCCAGTGCCATCTTCTTGGCTGCAAGTGCGCTGTTGATTTCGTCCTTGAGCGCGTTGAGCGCAGGGCCTGCGACCTGCCGTTCCTCGGGGCTCATCTTGCCAAGCTCGCGCATTTTCAGGCTGATCTCGCCCTTTTTGCCCACGGCCTGCACACGCAGGTCTTCGATGGCGGCTTCGTCAGCGGCATCGGCAATCAGGCTGAGATATTTGTACTTCAGATCATCCATCGCGGGGGCCTCTTGAAAAGGTTTCCGCTCTGCTATCCAAACTGGCGCAGCGGCGCAAGCGCGGGGCGGCATCTCAGCCGTCTATTCAGCCCGATCCGCGTAAAAGACACCCGGACCCAGCAGGCGCAGCGCCACCCCGTCATCTTCGCGCACGAAGGTCGCGTCTGACATGATCAGACCTGAAATGCGGCTGCCGTCTGCACCATAGACCGCGCCGCCAATTGCAAGACTGCCAGTGCAACTGGTCACGCCAAGGCAGGTCTCAAACACCATCTGGCCTTCAAATCCATTGCCGTCGAGTGAGGTGTCAGCGATATGGCCGAAGACATTCTCTGCATAGATGCCGACATTGTCGCCGATCTGCGCAGTACCGGCAAAGTCACCTGAGACCCGCGCATCATCATAGCCGACGGTCAGGTTCAAAGTTCCGTTGAAAGGCCGGTAGTTGTTCTCTGGCGTCCCGCCGTCAATCGAAGGCCAGGTGTCGATGTTGAACCGCCCTGCATAATTGACTGTCCCGCCGGGCAATTGAGCGGGGTCGGTCTCAAACCCCGTAACAAAGACCGCATATTCATGGAAATCGTCAGGGAATCCGTTTGTGACGATTGCGATTTCATGCCGTGCCGCCGGAATCGTGGGCGACCCGTATTCACGGTCCGTGTGGCGTGTCGTGGTGTTGTTCACGGTGACCGCGCCATTGGTCAGCCTATGGGTCACACCATCAAGCGTGAAACTGGAGGGTTGGTAGAACCCCTCATAGAAGCCTGCTGGCAAGGTGACAGTCTCGTTGCTGAAGAAAAATCTGGTGGCGCTGCCGTCGCGCTGCATCCGGCCCATACGCACGGTCACCGGCAAAGTCTCGAGGTCGCGGACATCCTGCCCGGGCTTGGCGAATTCCAAACCACTTGCAGGAGCGGCACCGGCGGCCGTCCCCATGCCGATGGCATCAACATCTTCAACCGCCACTATGCCTGAGGCCCCGCCAGCCCCGCACGCGCCCAAGGTCGTCAAAAGGAGAATCGGGGAAATCTGCCGTGGTTTCATTGTCTGCTCGCCTCTATGGCGGGCAGAAGCATGGCTGACATGGCACAAATAGGGCGCGGCTGCGAAGAAATCCGGACTGTTGTTCGGAGGGTTGCGACCGCCCTAGCGGAACGCGCGAAATCGCAGCACAAATGGCCCGGCGGCCCTTCCGTTCCGGGGCAGCCAGGCGCTGATTGCTGTTGTCAGTCTTTATAGATCAAGAAGGGACGGGCCCGCCTCATACGGTCTCTGATTCCGGCAAACCTTTCAGCCTGCCGAAGCAATCGCCTGACCCTGCACCCATGCGGGTGGTCTTTGGGTCAAAGTCGAAACCTGATCTTGTCGGGGTGGTGTCACACCCCTGCGGTTGGATATCCGGGAACGAGACTAACCCGCATTTGCTTGCAAACCGCTTACCGCACCGTGCGTTGCCCGCGTCGGGCGTCTCAGGTGCGCTCTTTTTCAAACTGCGCCCATGCTGTTGCAAAACGCGCGAAGTCGAAGTCGGGCTCGCGGGCGGCGGACAGAACGATTTGTTCGGTCTTGAGGAGCTTCTGAATGGCTGCGCCAAGTTCGGGCAGGTAGGCTTCGTCGATGACAACGGCACCGTGCCGGTCCGCATGGACAAGCTCCCCGTCCGCGATCGTCAGCCCAAAGAGCTGCACCGGCGTGCCGATTTCCCTGACGTGCACAAAGGCATGGCTGGGGCCGATCTGACCTGCAACGACAGGAAAGCCTGCAGGCAGATCGCCGAGGTCCCGCATCACGCCATTTGTCAGCGCACCTGAAAGCCCCAGACCTTTGTGGACCGTCGTGTTGATCTCGCCCCAGAAGGCACCGACGGCTGCCTCACCGTCGAGGTCCTCGACCACCGCGATGCCGGGGCGCGGGCCTTCGGACATATGTTTGTAGTAGGCCATGCGGCGTTCCTTGATGACCTCTGGCGCTTCGGTCGGAGGTGCGATTGCCGAAATCTTGGCGGTACGCGCATAGCCGATCATCGCGCCCCCTGCAGGGTCCGAGCACTGCACGGTGCCGCGCGTGTAGCGGTCGAACCCGCGTTTACCTTCCACAACTTCGATGGCGTTGCAGACCGTTGGGGTGTCGACCTCGGTCAGAAGTTTCAGCAGCGCGTCATCCATGGGGCCTCTCCTTGATGGTACCGTCTGATCGCCGCCCCCGCTTTCGAGGTGAGGCTTGCGATCCTTGCACCGTTTTGCATACGTTTGCAGAAACGTAGACACGCGATCCGGCGTTGGGCAAGGTCTTTTTGGTGCTGACATCCGACCAGCCCGTTTGCCAAGCGCGTCACCCTGACAACCAAGGATACCTTCGCGATGAGAATTGATGCCCACCACCATCTTTGGGATTTGAACGCGGTCAGCTATCCGTGGCTGATGGAGCGGGGTGCCGTGCGGTTTTTCGGCGATCCGACGCCCATTCAACGCGATTACCTGATTGATGAATTCAGGGCCGATGCGGATTGGTTTGACGGCTCGGTCCATATTCAGGTGGGCGCAGCTGACCCTTGTGACGAGGCCGCCTGGGTGCAGAAGGTCGCCGACGCCAACGCAGACTGGCCCATGACGCAGGTGGTGTTTTGCGATGTCACGGCGGATGATCTTGATGGCCAGCTTGATCGCTTTCAGACCCTCTCGACCGTGCGGGGCGTGCGACAGATTGTTGGGCGCGCACCCGGTGAGGACGCGAAAACAGGCACGAACGGTTTATTGGCCGATCCGCGCTTTGCCGAAGGGCTGCGGCGTGCGGGAGCGCGCGGGCTGTCTTTTGATCTGCAACTGATCCCCGACCTCTACAGCGATATGGCCCGTGTGCTCGATCATGCGCCAGAAACAGCGATTGCGCTGTGTCACTGCGGTTCACCGACAGACCGGAGTGCGGCTGGCCATGCAGCATGGGCGGAGGCGCTCAGGCTGTTGTCAGAGCGACCACAGGTCACTTGCAAACTTTCGGGGCTTGGCATGTTTGACCACGATTGGACGGTCGAGACGATCAGACCGTTTGTGGAAACCTGTCTGGACCAGTTCGGCCCGACGCGATGCATGTTCGGGTCAAATTTTCCGGTCGATTCGCTTTATTCCGACTATGCGATCCTGTTGTCAGCGATGCGCCAGATTGTGCCAGCCGACATGCACGAGGCGGTCTTTGGGGCAACGGCGGCCGCGTTCTATCGGATGGGTGTCTAGAGGCATCACATCAGACAAAAAGCGCCCCGCAGCGGGGGCGCTTTGACAGTGCGTTTGCACCTGCAAGAAACGACGAGAGGAGCGGTCTAACCCCCCAGACCGCTTACATATTGTTTAATTCAGCTTCGGTGCGATTGGCCAAGCCTTCGGCACCGCTGCTGATCACCGCGCCGACGACGAGGCCGAGCGTGACGATTGCTGCAGTGAGTACGACAAAATCGACGGAAATTGCGCCGTCTTCGTCATTAAAGAATTTCCGTACAAAGGTCACTTCACCTACTCCTTACCGGTCAAATATGCGCCTCAAATACAGAATGAGGCAGTGTTATGAATAATTTGCGACTTTCTCGAAACTAGCAAACATCCGCCGATGTGTCACTTCACATATGATTCATACTTCTGATTCTGATCAAATCTGCCGCCACGTAAGCTACTGTTGTGAAACGAGAAACGAATTGTGGCAGAACCAAGGCGACCTTGCCCCAAAATGGCCTTGAGAGGGCCACCCGACCTGGCAGAACTGATTCCTGAGGCCGGAAATCACAGATCAGAGATTCGCAGGGCGCGATTTCGGCTCAGGCAGCGGGGCGCGGGCTGGACCCGCCGCCATCGGGTTCAGATGCGGGCTTTTTGAAATCACTTCCCATGCGCGCGGGCACCCCCTGCCATAAGACGCAATGGCCCAAACAAAAAGCCGCACGGCGAAGCGTGCGGCTTTGAAAGTCTTGTGGGGCGCGGCTGCTTATGCAGGCAGCGCGTCCTTTGCTTTGCCGACGATTGTCGCAAATGCTTCCGGCTCATTGACAGCCAGATCAGCGAGAACCTTACGGTCAACTTCGATACCGGCGAGGTTCAGACCGTTGATGAATTTGGAGTAGTTCAGGTTCTCGTCCACGGCACGGACGCCTGCGTTGATCCGCTGAATCCACAGCGCACGGAAGTTGCGCTTGCGGTTATGACGGTCGCGGGTCGCATACTGGTTGGCTTTGTCGACGGCCTGCTTGGCAACCTTGAAGGTCTTGGAGCGGCGGTCATAGTAACCTTTCGCTGCGTCCAGGACTTTCTTGTGACGACGATGAGTGACGGTTCCACCTTTAACGCGCATGTCTCAAATCCTTTCGTATCAGCGTGAATAGGGCATCATTGGCTTGATGATCTGTTCATCAGCCTTTGCCAGAACGGTTGTCCCGCGAGCATCACGAATGAATTTCTTGGTACGCTTGATCATGCCGTGGCGCTTGCCTGCCTGACCTGCTTTGATGCGGCCGGAGGCCGTCACCTTGAACCGCTTTTTGCAGCTCGATTTTGTCTTCATCTTTGGCATTTCCGTCTCCTCTTTAGATCGGTCGGAACACGCGACTCGGCATGCCATATCGGCCGGACGCGCGGGTGAAGGCTGCGCTATAAGACGGGACTTGCTGTAGCGCAAGCGGAAAAAGCCATAAAATACGGCTGTGGCTGCGTCATGTGCCCTCTAGGGGGCCTGCACTTTCGACGTCAGAATTTTCAAGCTCGCGGCACTGAAGCCCAGTGCAAATGCGGCTTCGAACCAGCGCCGCAGCTTCAGATACATCTTTGTCATCGTTTGCGAGGAAAAGACGATGGCGTATCCGTGAAACATCAGTGCGCTCTGCAAGCCGACTGCGGCGATCACGACTGCCAGCACCTCTGGTTTGGTGCCCGGAGGAATGCCCAAGGAGAACAGTGAGCCGAAGAACAAAATCGCTTTGGGATTGGTCAGGTGCAATGCCAGCCCTTTGGCATAAAGGGTGCGCTTGCCGCCCTTGAATGATCTGGTAGCCAGATCTTTGGCGGTCAGCGCTGAACGGGCTGCTTTGTAGGCAAGATACATCAAGTAAGCTGCACCGAAGTAACGGATCGTCTCGAAGACCCAGGCATTCGCAAGCATCACCGCACCAAGCCCTAGCGCCGCCGCGACTGACCACATCAGCGAGCCGGTCGTGATCCCAGAGGCCAGCGCCAGACCTGACCGTCGACCGGACGCCATGGACGTACCGGCAAGCGCAAGCGTTGCTGGTCCGGGGCTGATTGCCGCCACAAGGGCTGCGAGCAAAATCAGTGGCAGGTTGATTTCAGGTGGCATCGGAAAACCTCTCAGGCGTGCTGCCAGCCTTGTGCAATCTGCCCGAGAAGTCAATTTCGCCTTTGAGCTGGAGAGGCGCGGGGGTCAGTTGATATACCGACCCAGCACTTCGACCACGATGGTGTCAGCGTTCTCGACGGTGTAGCGGCTGGCATCTTCCTGCACCGTGTAGGCGATGGCGACGCCTGCGATAACAAGCATGACCACCCCGTTGACGGGCCAGCGCTTGTCAGACAGGGCACTGACGATCAAAGGCAGGGCAAACACACCGACCAGCAATGCAATCACAAAGATCAAATCGAGGTCCAACTGCCCTGCCCGCCTGTTGTGTTTGCCGGAAGGTTACTCTGACGCGGCGGCGTAAATCAAATCCTCGGCGCACGGTGCGACACGCAGGATGTTGGTCGACCCCGGTGTGTTGAATGGCACACCTGCGGTGACAACGATCATATCCTCTTCGGTGGCCAGATCTTGCGCACGGGCGGCGCGCACCGCCGCAATCACAGCATCCTTGAAGCGGTCCACCGGCCCTGAGAGCGCACAATTGGTGCCCCAAGACAGACACAGGCGGCGTGCCGTTTCGATATGGTTGGTCAATGCGATGATCGGCACACGCGGACGTTCACGCGAAACCAGAAGCGCCGTTGTCCCCGATTGCGAGAAACAGCAGATCGCCTTGACGTCGGTCTTTTCAGCAATCTCGCGCGCGGCGGACACGATGCCGTCGGCCACCGTCACACCGCCGGCCTTGCGGGAGGCTTCGATGATCTCGGTGTAGGTCGGATCGGATTCCACTTCGGCGGCAACGTTGCTCATCGTTGTGACGGCTTCGATCGGATAAGACCCGGCGGCTGATTCTGCCGACAGCATGATGGCATCTGCGCCTTCATAAATCGCCGTTGCCACGTCAGAGACCTCCGCCCGTGTTGGCATCGGGGATTCGATCATGGATTCGAGCATCTGCGTCGCGACGATGACCGGCTTGGCCGCCGCACGGCACTTGCGCACAAGCTGCTTCTGGATCGGGGGCACATTCTGGACGGGCAATTCAACACCAAGATCGCCGCGCGCCACCATGACGCCGTCAGAAACTTTCAGGATCTCATCAAAGACTTTCACAGCATTCGGCTTTTCGATCTTCGACAGGATCGCAGCACGGCCCTTGGCCAGTTCGCGTGCTTCCTCTACGTCGGCAGGACGCTGCACGAAAGACAGGGCCAGCCAGTCGACACCCAGATCGCAGACAAACTCAAGGTCCTTGCGGTCCTTGGGCGAGAGCGCGGCCAAAGGCAGCGTCACATCCGGCACGTTGACGCCCTTGCGGTTCGAGATAGTCCCGCCAACGACAACTTCGCAGTCAGCAAACGTCGCGCCGCAGTCCTTGACCCGCAGTTTGATCTTGCCGTCGTTGACCAGCAAATGTGCGCCGGGTTCAAGCGCGTCAAAGATTTCCTTGTGGGGCAGCTTCACGCGGGTTGCGTCGCCTTCGGCATCGTCAAGGTCCAGACGGAAGGCAGCCCCTTCGACCAGTTCCTCCTCACCGTTCTTGAAAACACCCACCCGCAGCTTGGGTCCCTGCAGGTCCGCCAGAATCGCTATCGGGCTGTCGAGGTCCTTTTCCACCTTGCGGATGATCTCGTGCCGGCGCTTGATTTCGGCATGATCACCATGAGACATGTTCAGGCGGAACACGTCGGCCCCTGCCTCATGCAGGGCACGGATCATTTCGTAATCGTCAGAGGCAGGGCCCAGCGTGGCGACGATTTTTACATTGCGGTGGCGTTTCATATCATATCCTTCGTCCGTCGGTGCCGTTAGCGGTAACAGCACAAGTTGCGCCCTTATTGCGCAAAACCCTCGCTGCTTCAACTCACGCTGTTTGAGAAAATGCGACTTGTGCGCTTTTTCCAAATTGAAGACGCGAGCGGGTCGTTTGCAGCCTCAAGGCGCGCATTTCCTGATTCAGTCTTGGTTCCCGAGACGCTCTAGCCTATGTGCCGTGACAAAGGAATGACACGACAATGACTGACGACCCATTTGAGGTAGAGGGCGCTGATCGCCCCGGCAGGTGGCTTGTGGCGTGCGACCACGCCACGAATATTGTGCCTGACTGGATCAATGGCGGTGATCTGGGCTTGCCGCCAGAGGATATGAACCGCCATATCGCATATGACATCGGTGCCGCAGGTGTGACGCGCAAGCTGGCCGCGCTGCTGGATAGTCCGGCCATTCTTTCACGGTTTTCGCGGCTGGTCTGTGATCCCAACCGTGGCGAGGATGATCCCACCATCATGATGCGTCTTTATGACGGCACGATTATTCCGGCCAACAAGAACGCCGATGACGCTGAAAAAGAGGAGCGCCTGCGCCGCCTCTATCGCCCCTATCACGCAGCCTATGCGGATCTGGCAAACAAGATCGACAATCCGGTCATTTGCGCCGTCCACAGCTTTACCCCGCGCCTGCGCGGGCGCCATCCGCGCCCGTGGGAAGTCGGCATTCTTCACGCTGACAACGACCCGTTCTCAACTGCCATCATCGCGGCCTGCCGCGAGATGGGCTGGTGCACCGGTGACAATGAACCCTATGCGGGCCACCTGCCAGGGGACGCCGTTGACCGCCACGCGCTGCAACAGGGACGGCCGAATGTGCTTATTGAGTTACGCCATGACCTGATTGCGGATGAGGCGGGGCAGACACTCTGGGCAAACCGGCTGGCCAAGATATTATCGCAGGTATTGGAAGACACCGGCCTGTGAAGGAACAGAGATGGACGCCCAAACCCAGATTGAACTCGAAGCTGCCGCCTTTCGTCGTTTGCAAAAGCATCTGATGGAAGATCGCACTGATGTGCAGAACATTGATATGATGAACCTTGCCGGATTTTGCCGGAATTGCCTGTCCCGCTGGTATCAGGAGGCTGCGAACGAACGCGGCATCGAGATGTCCAAAGAAGAGGGCCGAGAGGCGTTCTACGGGATGACCTCTGCGGAGTGGAAGGCCAACTACCAGACAGAAGCATCAGCCAAGGCGCAGGACGCCTTCAAGAAAAGCCACGGGTAAACCCATGCTGGAGCGGCTCAAAGCGTTTTTCCGAAATCCGTCCGGCTATCACACACCCTTGCCTGAGGCTGATGCCAGCCACGCGATGGGGGCCCTTCTGGTCCGAGCGGCCAAGGCGGATCATGCCTATGTCTTCGAGGAGATCGCAGCGATCGACAAGGTGCTGGCAAAGCGCCACGGCTTGAACCCGGTCGCGGCGGCCAAGATGCGCGCCGAGTGTGAATTGCTAGAAGCTACGATCCCTGAAACCGAGGATGTCGCGGTCATCCTCAATAAGGCGATCAGCACTGAAGAAAAGGAAGCGGTGCTTCTGGCCCTCTGGGAGGTCGTCTATGCGGATGGCTACAAGCATGAAATCGAGGATGGGTTGATGCACCGTGTGGAAGACCTATTCGGCGTCACAGCAGAACGGGCGAAAGAGTTGCAAGGACAGGTCAACGCGGACAACCCGTAACCGGAGGGCGTTCCGGTGAGGTGTTTTGCAAGCAAAGAGGAAACGGCTGATGCAAAAAACCGAAATGACAGGTGATGTGCAGGGTTTTGAACTGCCGCGTGGGTGCTTTTTTACCAGTGTCGTCATATTGATGATGATCACGACGTTTGCAGCGGCGCTGATCGGGGTGCTCTACTAAGTCTAGCCCGCTGCCACGGAAACATCGGCCCAGATCGGCAAATGGTCCGAAACACGACTGGCCCGCGGGCTTTCATCGACACCCGCGTCCATAAGGGCCACATTCACCCCGATCGCGATACGGTCCAATGCAGCGATCGGGCGTGCTGCGTGGAAACTTCGACCGGGGCTATGCACGGTCAGGTGCCCATCCAGCGGCTCGAACCCGCGCGTGTTGGCCCACTCGTTCATATCACCGATCATCACAGTCTGCGCGGGATCGCCAATTTGGGACATGATCGCGCTGAGCTGCTGTCGCCGTGAATGGCGCATCAATCCAAGATGGACACCGACGATGGTGGTTTTGCCATTGAGCGTAACCGCAACCGCGCCGCGCGGCTCCAACCCCGGCAGGCGCAACCGTCGCGGCTGCGAAACGTCAAGGCCACGGCGCACAAGGATCGCGTTGCCATGCCATCCAAGGCTCACATCGTTTGCAGCAAGAGGAACAACATCAAAATCTGTGCCAGAGGTGATCATCTGATACGGCAAAGCCGCTGGCCGCGCACCTAGACGATGATCCGCTTCCTGCAAGGCGACCACATCCGCCTCAAGCGCATTTAGTACGTCAATGACCTGTCCGGGGTTGCGCTTGCCGTCCAATCCTTTGGTTTTACGGATGTTATAGCTGGCGATGCGTAGATCGCGGGGCTTGTGTGCCTGTCTCATGCTACGCATATAAGTATTGAACCCGTTTGTTGACAGGGGTGGAGGGATGCTCGCGCAACTCAGACAACAAAGCCTGTTCGTCAAAATGGTCTGGGCGCTCTTGCTGCTTGCAGCGGCAACAGCCGCTCTCGAAGGGCGCTGGTCACTCAGTTTCGTGGCCGTCGCAACCTTGGCGCTGTCGCTTGCCCCGATCATGCTGGCACGTTGGTTTGATATCACGCTGCCTCTGGCCTTTGTGGCCGCGACAACCGTTTTCGTTGTGGCCTCGATCTTCATGGGCGAGGCGTTTGATTTCTACGAAAGGGTCTGGTGGTGGGATATCGCACTCCATGGCTCATCGGCCTTAGGCTTCGGCCTTGTCGGCTTCCTCTTTGTGCTGATGATGTTTGAAGGGGACAGATTTGCAGCCCCGCATTGGGCGATCTGTTTTCTGGCCTTTGCCATCGCCGTCGCGATTGGTGCCATCTGGGAGGTCTTTGAATTCCTGATGGATCAGTGGTTCGGGCTGAATATGCAGAAATCAGGGTTGAACGATACAATGGGCGATCTGATCGTCGATGTGATCGGTGCGGCCTCTGCAAGCTGGATCGGTTATGCCTATCTGCGCGCACAGGACAGGTCCTTCTGGACCTGGCCCGTCGACCGCTTCGTCGCGCTCAACAAAAAGCTGTTTCGCAAGCTGCGTTAGACTGCCGCCTTGCGGCTTTCGTCGAGGTAAATCTCGCGCAGGCGTGTGGCCACTGACCCGGGCGTGCCCTCACCCACCTGCGCGCCGTCAATCTCGACCACCGGCATCACAAAGGTGCTGGCCGAGGTAATGAAGGCCTCGTCAGCGTCTTTTGCCTCGTCAATAGTGAAGCTGCGTTCTTCGACCTGCATCTGCGCTTCGCGCGCGAAACGCAGGACCGCCGCACGGGTGATGCCGTGCAGGATTTCGTTGCCAAGGTGACGAGTGATTATCGTGTTGCCTTTGACGATATAGGCGTTGTTAGAGGTGCCTTCGGTGACGAAACCATCCTCGACCATCCATGCGTCATCGACGCCAGCGGCCTTGGCCATCATCTTGCCCATCGACGGGTAGAGCAACTGCACAGTCTTGATATCGCGACGTGCCCAGCGCGCGTCCTCGATCGAAATGACCTTGATCCCCTTCTTGGCGGCAGGGCTATCGGCCAGTCCCGGCTTGTTCTGGGTGAACAGCACCACGGTCGGTGCGGTGGTTTCAGGATCGGGGAAAACGAAATCGCGATCACCTGGGGCACCGCGTGTGATCTGCAGATAGATCATGCCTTCTTCGATGCCGTTCAGACGCACCAGCTCGCGGTGGACCTCCAGAAGGTCAGGCAGGACAGCAGGGTGTGGCATGTCGAGTTCATTGAGCGAGCGCTCAAGACGCTTGGAATGGCCGTCAAAGTCGATCAGCTTGCCGTCCAGCACGCTCGTCACCTCATAGACGCCATCGGCCATCAGGAAACCGCGGTCAAAGATCGAGATCTTGGCTTCATTTTCTGGCAGGTACTCGCCGTTGACGTAGACTGTGCGCATGGTCATCCCCAAAGTGCTGCAGACGGTGGATGCACCCCGTCCTGATCGAATTTCAAAGGTTGGTCACGGTCTTCGGCCAATAGCAGCGGGCCGTCAAGGTCCGTATAGGCCACGCCCTGCGCCAGAATGGTGGCAGGCGCCATCGCCAGTGACGATCCGACCATGCAACCGACCATCACACCGTAGCCTTCGGCCAGTGCCTGCCGCTTGAGCGCCAGGGCTTCGGTCAGGCCCCCGGTCTTGTCCAGCTTGATATTCACCATGTCATATTTGCCCTTGCAGGCAGGCAGGCTCGCGCGGTCATGGCAGCTTTCATCCGCGCAAACCGGCAAGGGCCGCGCGATCTCGCCCAGCATGTCGTCCTGTCCGGCAGGCAGAGGCTGCTCCACCATCTGCACCCCAAGACCCATCAAATGGGGGGCAAGGTCGGCGTAAACGTCGGCGGTCCAGCCTTCATTGGCGTCGATGATGATCGGCACATCCGGCGCACCACGGCGCACGGCCTCAAGCCTTGGCATATCATCGGGCGTGCCCAGCTTGATCTTCAAAAGGGGACGCGCGGCGTTCTTGCGCGCCTGCGCCTCCATCGCCTCAGGCGTATCAAGGGAAAGCGTGTAAGCGGTGATCTCTGGTTGTGGGACAGGTACACCCAAAAGATCCCAGACCCGCTTGCCAGCACGTTTCGCGGCATGATCCCAAAAGGCACAATCCAGCGCATTTCGCGCCGCCCCTGCCGGCAGCGCATCGGGCAAATCTGGCCAGGCACCGTCAAAGCCCGTGATCTGGTCGGTGACACTCTCAAGCGTCTCACCATAGCGCGCATAAGGCACACACTCGCCCTGCCCGCGCGCGCCAAAGCCCTCGACAGTGACCGTCAGAACCTGGGCTTCGGTCCGCGACCCGCGGCTGATGGTAAAGACCTGCGCCAGTCGGAAGACATCTCGCGTGACGCTAATCTTCATCGCACCCTCATCATTTTGCCAAAAATACTCAATTTCCGCCGTCTAGATCGCAAGCAAGGCATCGACCAGACGTGCCGCACCCTGACGGAAGGTATCCACCGTTGGCAGACCCATACGCTTTTCGACTTCCGCCAGATAGTCCAGCGCTTCGTCTTCTGACAAATGCTGGGTGTTCACCGAAATGCCGACGATCTGACAATCCGGGTTGGCGATCCGCGCGATGGGTAGCGCCATGTCGCGTAAGGCCTCGAGGCTGGGCAAATCGTAATCAGGTAAGCCGCGCATATGGGTGCGGGTCGGTTCATGCGCCAGCACCAGTGCGTCAGGCTGACCACCATGGATCAGCGCCATCGTTACGCCGGAATAGGAGACATGGAAAAGGCTCCCCTGCCCTTCGATGTGATCCCAGTGGTCGGGATCATTGTCCGGCGTCAGGTATTCCACCGCGCCTGCCATGAAATCGGCGATCACGGCGTCCAGCGGCACACCGCCACCGGTGATCAGGATGCCGGTCTGGCCTGTCGGGCGGAATGTGGACTTGAGCCCACGCTTCTGCATTTCGGCATCCATGGCAAGGCCGGTATACATCTTGCCCACTGAACAGTCCGTCCCGATGGCCAGACACCGTTTGCCCGCGCGCTTCTTGCCGTTGGCGATCGGATAGGCAACAGACGGAATCCGCACATCAAAGAGGGTCCGGCCATTCACGCGGGCTGCGGCCATCAGCTCTTTTTCGTCGCGCAACAGATTATGCAGACCTGACGCGATGTCATAGCCCATCTGCAGCGCCTCGACCAAGACATCCTTCCATGCCTGCGAAATCACCCCGCCACGGTTTGCCACGCCGATCACAAGCGTCCTGGCGCCGGCGGCAAGGCCATCCTCAAGGCTCATATCCGTGATCTTGAGGTCGGCCCCACAGCCCGCCATGCGGAACTGGCCAACGGCATTTTCGGGACGCCAGTCCTTGATCCCTTGGGCCACTTTCGCGGCAAGCTGATCAGGGGCATCGCCAAGGAATAAAAGGTAAGGTGTCTGGATCATGTTGTGCTCCGTATCGCTGGACTCAGGCTTTGATGGCGATTTTCACGTATCATGACGCAATTTCTTCGCAGAAAGTGACACTAGAGAACCTTATTTCGGGGATTTCTTGCATCATAGTCTTCTTTTGCCAGACAATATCCCGGTGCCATTCTGCGTTTGAGCGATTTCTTGCGCGCATAGAAAAACCCGGGCGCGAACGCCCGGGTTCAAGCTCACTCGGCTATCAGGGAGAGATTAGCCTTTGGAGAAGTCAGGGTAGGCTTCCATGCCCAGCTCAGCCATATCGAGACCGTTGATCTCGGCTTCTTCGCTGACGCGGATACCCATTGTGGCCTTCAGGATGACCCAAACAACAAGCGCGATCACGAAGGTGAAGACACCGTAGGCGATGATACCTGTGATCTGTGCACCCCAGTTGCCTGTGTAGAAGGCGACAGCCAGCGTGCCCCAGATACCTGCGAAGAGGTGGACAGGGATCGCACCAACAACGTCGTCGATCTTGAACTTGTCGAGCATTGGGACGGTGAAGACCACGATCACACCACCGATGGCACCGGTGATCAGCGCACCGAAGAGGGATGGTGCAAGCGGCTCAGCTGTGATGGACACCAGACCTGCCAGCGCGCCGTTCAGAACCATGGTCAGATCGACCTTCTTGTAGAGGATCTGGGTCAGGATCAGGGCAGCAACTGCGCCGGATGCAGCGGCCATGTTGGTGTTGGCGAAGATACGGCCAACGTCTGTGATGTCGCCAACGGTACCGGCCGCAAGCTGCGAACCGCCGTTAAAGCCGAACCAACCCAGCCACAGGATGAATGTACCCAGTGTGGCCAGTGCAAGGTTTGAACCCGGCATTGGAACAGTGCGGCCATCCTTGTACTTGCCCAGACGTGGGCCAAGGATCAGCGCACCGGCCAGAGCAGCCCAGCCACCAACAGAGTGTACGATTGTCGAACCGGCGAAGTCAGAGAAGCCCATTTCGGACAACCAGCCGCCGCCCCACTGCCAGGACCCGGAAATCGGATACATGAAGCCAGTCAGGACGATCACGAAGATCAGGAACGGCCAAAGCTTGATCCGCTCGGCCAATGCACCCGAAACGATCGACGCTGTTGCAGCCACGAACATCAACTGGAAGAAGAAGTCGGATGCAACGGAGGCGTAATCAAGGGCTGCTTCGTCAGCGGCAAGGCCAACAGGCTCAAGCACAGTTGGCACGAAGTTCGGCGCGAAATAGCCGTTGAATTCACCTGGATACATCAGGTTGAAGCCAACCAGCCAATACATGATCGCGGCAATGGAGAAGAGCGCGATGTTCTTGGTCAGCTGCATCGCCACGTTCTTGGACCGCACGAGGCCCGCTTCGAGCATGGCAAAGCCTGCTGCCATCCAGAACACCAGAAAGCCACCCACGAGGAACAGCAGTGTGGTCATGATATAAGGGCCGATTTCATCAAAGCCCGCTGCGGCGTCTTGCGCCAGCGCAAAGGTCGGAAGCAGCGTCAGCGCGGCACCAACCGAAAGATACTTGGTCATTTTCATTGGTTTGTCCCTTGAGTTCACACGCTTACAGCGCGTCATCATTGGTTTCGCCGGTGCGGACGCGCAGTGCGCTTTCCACGTCGAGGACGAAGATCTTGCCGTCGCCGATCTTGTCGGTCTTGGCGGTCGAGGCGATCGTGGAGACGACCTGATCGGCCATGCTGTCCTGCACGACGATCTCGAGCTTGACCTTCGGGACGAAGTTCACGGCGTATTCGGCGCCACGGTAGATTTCGGTGTGACCTGACTGAGAGCCGAAGCCTTTGATCTCGGACACCATCATGCCGCGCACGCCAACGGTGGTCAGCGCCTCGCGGACCTCCTCAAGCTTGAACGGTTTGATTGTTGCAATGATGAGTTTCACTGTCTTCCCCTTGCAAATTCCATGCGGGACACCTTGGGCAGCACCCGCTCGCACCGGAACAAAGAGCCTGCACACCCGCGTTGGACAAGAATGCTGCAGGTGCAAAATAAACAGTTTTCAGATCAATTTGCACAATTTTTGCACAAATTGACTGATTTGCTTATTTTTTAGGCGCACATAAAAGGGCCAATCGGCAATTCTCCGCGCTCTACATCCGTGTCGAGTCGGGTTAGACTGCCGCAAAAGAGACAAACCTCAGTCGGGCAGACCATGAGTGGAAACAACAAGAAGCGGTCACCTTTGGTGGCTGAAAAGCGCTATCCTGCAGGCAGCGCCGCCAAAAAGAAGAAGGCGGCACCGAAAAAGCCAGCGAAGACGCGTCGGACACGCAGAGCAGCAACCCGCCGGTCAAAGCCGAAGGGATTCATCGGCTATCTGCTTTTGCCATTCCGTTGGCTGTTCTCCCTGATCTGGGCCTTCACCTGGCGTATTGGCATGGTGGTCGCGCTGATTGTTGCCGGTTTCTCATTCTATTTCGCCTCGACCTTACCGCCGGTTGATGAATTGATTGACGGGCGCGCACGCGGGTCGGTGACGATGACCGACCGTTCCGGAGAGGTCTTTGCATGGCGCGGAGACCAATTCGGCGGGATGGTGACGGCAGAGACCGTGTCAGAGCATCTGCACGACGCGGTGATTGCGACAGAGGACAAGCGGTTCTACCGCCACTTCGGCATTTCCCCGCGCGGGATCGCTTCGGCTGTACGGATCAACCTGCGTGAAGGCCGCGGCCCCCTTTCAGGCCATGGTGGGTCCACCATCACACAGCAGACAGCAAAGCTGCTCTGCCTCGGCGTTCCTTATGATCCTGATGACTGGGAAGACGAAGCCGCCTATGAGGCCGACTGTCGCCGCACGACACTTTGGCGCAAGGCCCGCGAAGCTGTCTTCGCCATCGGGATGGAGATTGCCTACACCAAAGAGGAAATCCTGACCCTTTACCTCAACCGCTCTTATCTTGGTGCAGGGAGCCGCGGATTTGAGGCTGCAGCCCAGCGCTACTTCGGTATCTCCGCCGCAGAGGTGAACGTCGCACAATCCGCGATGCTGGCGGGTCTTTTGACGGCCCCGTCCGCCAATGCCCCAACGCGCAGTCTTGAGCGCGCGCAGAACCGCGCCGCTGTCGTCATCGGATTGATGGAAGAACAGGGCTATCTTTCGGAAGGCGAGGCACTTGAAGCGCTCGTTAATCCAGCCACCCTATCCGAGGCCGCACGCGCGCAATCGGGCGGATTCTTTGCCGATTGGGTGATGGACAGCGGGCCGGAGTTCTTCACCCGCAACACGACCGAAGATGTGATCATCAGGACAACACTCGACCAGCGCATCCAGTCGGCCGCCGAAGAGGCCTTGATCACCGTCTTCGAGCGCGATGTGCGGGAAGGGTCCGAAGCACAGGCCGCAATTGTTGTGATGTCCGCAGATGGGGCCGTCCGCGCCATGGTCGGTGGTCGCAATATCAGTGCCACCGGCGCGTTCAACCGCGCCACACAGGCCCTGCGCCAGACCGGTTCGGCCTTCAAACCGTTTATCTATGCCGCCGCGCTTGATCTGGGCATGTCGCCCTATGCGATGATTGACGACCGACGCACCTGCTGGCAGCGCAGAGGCAGCCCAGAATGGTGCCCTGAAAACTATGACCGTGAATTCAAGGGCCCTGTCACGATGGTGCAGGCCCTGGCCGAGAGCCGAAACATCCCCGCCATTCTTGTCTCTGAAGAGGTCGGACGCGGTCTGGTCAGCGAGGTCGCAAGCGGCTTTGGCGTTGATCGCGAATTCGCCGCTGGTCCTGCCTTGGCCTTGGGTGTCACAGAAAGCACGCTGCTGGAAATGACAGGCGCATTTGCCGGTATCCTGAATGGCGGTTCTCAGGTTGAGCCATACGGCCTGACCGACTTACGCTTTATGGGCGATGATACGACGCTGATGGATGCAAGCTCTGTCGGGATCGGCGAAAGGGTTATCCGCGAGGAGGCCGCGCGCCAGTTGACGTGGATGATGACAAAGGTTGTCGAAGAAGGCACTGGGCGGCGGGCACAGATCGACGGTTGGCAGATTGCGGGCAAGTCAGGCACGACCCAAGGATCGCGCGACGCTTGGTTTATCGGCTTCACGGGTGATTACGTCACCGGTGTCTGGATGGGCTATGACGATAACCGCCGTCTGACGGGTGTGACAGGGGGCGGCCTGCCTGCCCAGATCTGGCGCGAAACGATGGTACGCATCCTTGAAGGGCAAACACCGACACCGCTGCCGATGATGGTGCCGCAACAGCCGTTGAGCACGGGTCTCTTGCAAAGTCAGGGGGGTGAGGTCGTTGACCAGCAGGTTCTCAACCTTCTGGACAACATCCTAGGCGGAACAGACTAGAGGCTATTCGCCAGGGTCTTCGCACCGTTCATAGCGGAAGGCATAGCCATCCCAGATCATGTAAATGCCGGGGTCCTGGGCATCGAGCATCATGATGACGCGCTCTTCCCAGGTGGAACCTTCGCCGATGCAGGCCATGTCAAAGACCGTGGCTTGCATGTCTTCAATCATCACGGGGTTTGTCATCCGGCATTCGACCTCGACGCCATAGAAAATGTCGTCTTCGATGCGGAGTGACCCGCCATCGACACCGACAAGCGCACATTCTGCATTTGCCGTCTGTTTGTAGGTGCCGTCGAACGGCCCTGCATGGAGGGCCAATGGCATGATCGTCAGGGCTGCCCCGAGACGGGCAAGAGTAGTCCTTTTCATACCGGTGGTTTTGAGGCAAACGGGCATCCAGATCAATCTTTTATGCGGTCGGTGGCAAATTGAGGTTTACCGATTACCTATTCGCGATATTGCGTTAGGGTATCCCGCAACACATCAGGCAAGACGGCAGACATAATGGCAAGCGAAGCATTCAAGCGCGGCAAGGCGGAGTTACAGGCAGAGCGCCGCAAGAGTCGCGGGCTTTATTGGGGGGTTGGGATTTTCAGCTTCTTTGTGAACCTGTTGATGCTGACAGGCCCGCTCTACATGCTCAATATCTATGACCGCGTGTTGAGTTCGCGGTCGTTTGAGACCCTTGTGGCACTATCTGTTCTGGTCGCCTTTCTTTACGGGATGATGGGCATCCTTGACTACGTGCGCGGGCGCGTGATGGGACGCGTCGGTGCGCGTTTCCAATCCGGTCTGGACCGGCGGGTCTTTGCTGCGGTGCTCAAGGCCACATCCCTGAACCGCGCCCCCAAGGAAGCGGCCACAGGTTTGCGCGATCTTGAGGCTGTGCAACGTCTGATCACATCGCCTGCGTTGATGGCGCTCTTTGATCTGCCTTGGGTGCCATTGTTCTTTTTCGGGATTTTTCTGTTCCATCCCCTGATGGGGATCCTCGCCGTTGTCGGGGCTGTGATCCTGTTGGCTGTCGCGCTGATCAACCGCATGGTGTCACGCAAACCCCTTGAAGCTGCAAATGCGGCAGGCTTCGCCGCCGAACAGCTTGGTGCGCAAATCCGCAACGAAAGCGAGATGGTGCAGTCACTGGGTATGCGCAATGCCGCGTTTGACCGGTGGCAGGTTGCCCGTGGCAAGTCGCTGGATACGACCATCGCGGCGGCAGATACCTCTGGCAGCTATACCGCCATGACGAAGGCATTCCGCCTGTTCTTGCAGTCTGCGATGCTTGGTCTTGGGGCGTATCTTGTGCTGAACGGCGAGTTGACACCAGGTGCCATGATTGCAGGCTCGATCCTCTTGGGCCGTGCGCTTGCGCCTGTTGAATTGCTGGTGAACCAGTGGGCGCTGTTCCAGCGGGGCCGCGAGGCATGGAACAACCTTGCCGTGCTTTTGGGAGAAATTCCGCCGGACGAGCCGCGCACAGCCCTGCCGCAACCCAAGGCGCATTTGCTGGCACAGCAGTTGACGGTTATCCCGCCAGGCGAACAGCAGGCCGCACTGCGCATGGTCAGCTTTGAGGTGCATCCCGGTCAGGCCGTCGGTGTGATCGGCGCCTCCGGCGCAGGTAAATCGACATTGGCGCGTGTGCTCACCGGTGTCTGGCACCCTGCCGCCGGTAAGGTGCGTCTGGATGGTGCCGCACTTGACCAGTATGACCCTGACAGGCTGGGGCAACTGGTTGGATACCTGCCGCAGCGCGTCCAGCTTTTTGACGGCACGATCAAAGAAAACATCGCACGGATGTCAATGACACCTGACGACAAACAGGTAGTCGCTGCGGCTCAGGCTGCTGCCGCACATGAGATGATCCTGAAGTTGCCGGATGGCTACGACACGCGTGTCTCGGCCACCTCAGGACGGTTGTCTGGTGGGCAAATCCAGCGGATCGGACTGGCCCGCGCACTTTACGGCGATCCTGTTATGGTCGTGCTGGACGAGCCGAACTCTAACCTCGACAACGAAGGGTCTGTCGCACTCAACAAGGCGATCAAGGCCGCCAAGGCAGCAGGCAAGATCGTCTTTATCATGGCCCACAGACCGTCAGCGATCCAGGAGTGTGATCTCTTGCTTTATATTGAGGGTGGCGCGAGACGGGCGTTTGGTCCGAAGGACGATGTTCTCAAAGAAATTGTGAAGAACCATGCGGAAATCCAGCGCAACACCGGCAAGTCGGGAGGTGTGTCATGAGCAATGATGCAAAGCGCTGGTCAGCGACCAAACATCTGACAATCGGGGTTGTTGGGCTGCTCATCCTTGTTGGCGGTTTCGGGTCTTGGGCGATTTTTGCGCAGATCAGCGGGGCGGTCATTACAAGCGGGCAAATCGAGGTCGATCGCAACCGACAGGTTGTGCAGCACCCTGACGGGGGTGTCGTTGAAGAAATCCTCGTGCAAGAGGGCGACACCGTCATGGCCGGCGACCTTTTGGTGCGTCTGGATGCAAGCACCCTGCAGTCAGAGCTAGCTGTGGTCGAAGGCCAGCTTTACGAAATCCTTGCCCGCCGCGCACGTATGGAAGCCGAACGGGATGGCGATGATGAACTGACGTTCAGCCCGATCCTGCTTGATGCCGGCACAGAAGAGGCGCGCGACCTGATGGACGGACAGATCCGTCTGTTCGAGGCACGCCGCGAGACAAATATGCGCGCCGTTGAACAGCTCACGCAGCAGCGTGCGCAGATTGCCAGCCAGCTTTCAGGGTTTGATGCCCAGCGCGAGGCGCTTGAGCGGCAAAGTGCGCTGATCAGTCAGGAACTGGCCGACCAGCAGAGCCTTTTTGATCGTGGTCTTGCGCAAGCCACCCGCGTTCTTGCATTGCAGCGCGACGAGGCGGCCTTGCAAGGGCAACTGGGGGAACTCGCGGCAAGCCTTGGCCAAGCCGCCGAGCGCATGACGGAAATTGATATCCAGATCCTCGGCCTGTCATCGACACGTCGCGAAGAAGCGATTGCGAGCCTGCGGGACCTTCAGTTCAACGAACTGGAATTGTCAGAACGCCGCCGCACGTTGCAGCGCCAACTGGACCGGCTTGATATTCGTGCCCCTGTCGCCGGCATTGTCTACGGGATGCAGGTCTTTGCGCAGCAATCGGTCATCCGCGCTGCAGACCCTGTGCTTTACATCATCCCGCAAGACCGGCCCTTGGTTATCGCGACGCAAGTCCAGCCGATTGACGTTGATCAGATCTTCGTGGGGCAGGATGTAACTTTGCGTTTCGCGGCCTTTGACCAGCGCCGCACGCCAGAACTGCAAGGAACGGTGACACTGGTTTCGGCTGACGCCTTCCAAAACGAGAATTCGGGACAATCCTATTACCGTGCTGAGGTCGAGTTGAACCCCGGTGAAGCAGAGCGTCTGCCAGAAGGCATGACACTAATTCCAGGGATGCCGGTTGATGCCTTTGTGCGCACCGCAGAACGCAGCCCGATCAACTATCTCATCAAACCGCTGTCAGACTATTTTACCCGCGCCTTCCGCGAGTCCTGATTGCAGATATGCCGATTGGTGGGTAGCGTCCCTGACGAAGAAAACGGGAGACCTGCCATGAGCGCGATTGAGACAAAACTTGCCGAACTGGGCGTAACCTTGCCCGATGCCCCTGCCCCTGCGGCCAATTACGTCCCATACGTGATCGCTGGCGATATGGTCTACGTGTCAGGACAGATTTCGGCAGATGCCGATGGCATGATCAAGGGCAAGCTAGGTGACGACATGGACGCCGAAGCGGGTGCTCAGGCGGCCAAGGCCTGTGCGATCAGCCTTCTCGCACAGTTGAAAGCCGCCTGTGACGGCGACATCGACCGGCTGGTGCGGGTGGTCAAACTCGTGGGCTTTGTGAACTCCACAGCCGATTTCGGTGATCAGCCAAAGGTGATCAACGGGGCGTCCGATTTCATGGTTGCGGCTTTGGGTGACAAAGGGCGTCACGCGCGCTCTGCCGTCAGTGCCGCAAGCCTGCCATTCGGCGTCGCGGTCGAGATCGAAGCGATTTTCCAGATCGCATGATGCTGCCTGAAAGCCTACTACGCATCCCTCTCGCCCACCGCGCGCTCCATGATCGTAAGGCAGGGCGGGTCGAGAACAGTCGCAATTCCATTGAGGCCGCGATCAAGGCTGGCTACGGGATCGAGATTGACCTGCAACTGTCCTCGGACGGACACGCGATGGTGTTCCATGACGATCTTTTGGACAGGCTGACAGGGGAAACAGGGCCGGTGCGGGACCGGACGCGGGCTGCACTGTCGCAGATTGCGCTGACGGACGACGGCAGCATGATCCCTTCTCTCGATGACGTTTTGGCGATGGTTGCAGGGCAGGTTCCGCTTCTGATCGAGTTGAAGGATCAGGACGGCGCGATGGGACCGGACGTCGGCACACTGGAACGTGCAACCGTCAAGGCCCTCAAAGGCTACAGTGGCGACGTGGCGCTGATGTCATTCAATCCGCATAGTGTGGCAGTTCTCGCAGAGATAGCGCCGGACATCCCGCGCGGGATCACCACCTCAAGCTATGAGGCCGTCTGGTGGCCCGAGGTGCCCGAAGAGACCCGGGACAAGCTGCGTGAGATTCCAGATTACGACCGCGTGGACGCCTGTTTCATCAGTCACGAATCCACCGATCTGGACCGCCCGCGCGTGGCCGAACTGAAGGCAGGCGGTGCCGCGATCCTGACTTGGACGATCCGCTCTGCCAAAGCCGAGGCCGAGGCCCGCAGGATTGTCGATAATGTGACTTTCGAAGGCTATCTGGCTTGACCCGTGGGCGACCGCACCCACGTTGCAGCCTATGAGTGACGCCCCTATCGAAATCACCGCACATCCGACACTCGCTGCCATTGAGGCCAGTGATTGGGATGCGTGCGCCTGTCCTGAGACCGTCACCGGCGACCGCCCTGTCGATCCTTTCACGACGCACCGGTTTCTGAAAGCGCTCGAAGATAGCGGATCGGTCGGCACAGGGTCGGGTTGGCAACCGCGTTACCTGACGGCACGGCAAGACGGGCAAGTGATTGCCGTGGCACCGCTCTATGCCAAAGGTCACAGTCAGGGCGAATATATCTTCGATCACAACTGGGCCCATGCCTATGAGAACGCTGGCGGACGCTATTACCCGAAGTTACAGATCGCGGTCCCCTTTACGCCAGCGACAGGTCGCCGGTTTCTGACACGCCCGGGCCACGAGGCGACAGGTATGTCGGCCCTCATTCAGGGTGCGGTCCAGATCGCGGCGGATAACCAGCTTTCGTCAGTTCACGCGACGTTTTGCACTGAAGCCGAAGCACTGGCCGGTGCTGAGATGGGATTGCTGCACAGGATCGGCCAGCAATACCATTGGGTGAATGACGGGTATGCCGACTTCGACGGATTTCTTGCTGCACTGTCGAGCCGCAAAAGAAAGACACTTCGCAAAGAGCGCGCGCAAGCCAATGATTTTGGCGGCGAGATCGTCGCGCTGACAGGCGATGCGATCAGACCAGAACACTGGGATGCGTTCTGGGTGTTTTATCAGGACACCGGCGCGCGCAAATGGGGACAGCCCTATCTGACCCGCAAGTTCTTCGATCTGGCGCATGAGATCCTGCGCGATGATATGCTTATGGTTCTGGCAATTCGTGATGATCGGCCGGTTGCAGGGGCGTTGAATTTTATCGGTCGCGATACGCTTTACGGTCGCTACTGGGGCTGCACAGAGCATCATCCCTTCCTGCATTTCGAGCTTTGCTATTATCGCGCAATCGGCTTTGCCATCGCACATGGCATGCAGAAGGTCGAAGCCGGCGCACAAGGCGAGCACAAACTTGCCAGAGGATATTTGCCGGTGCCGACACATTCGCTGCATTGGTTTGGTGATTCTGGTTTCAAAGACGCGGTTGCGCGCTATCTGGAGGCTGAGCGCGAGGCTGTGGACCACGAAATCGAAGTTCTTACGAGCTATGGCCCGTTCCGCAAAACTGAAATCGAGGAACAGCAATGACAGACAAACTCAACGACGCCGACCGCGACATGATGATTGCCCCGCTGATCGAAAATGGCTGGCGCATGTCCTCTGATCGCGACGCCATCGAAAAGACGTTTACCTTTGACAACTTCGTTGAGGCTTTCGGCTTTATGTCGAAAGCTGCAATCTGGGCGGAAAAGATGGGGCATCATCCCGAATGGTCGAATGTTTACAAGACCGTAGAGGTGACGCTGACCACGCATGATGTTGACGGTCTCAGTGAACTCGACGCTAAATTGGCCGCCAAGATGGACGATCTGGCGTGACCTTTGGAACCCTCAGATAAATTGCGCGTTGCAGCACTTTGCGGCGTCAATGCCTGTAAGTAGTAGTGATTGCGCAAACATATGCGTTCGACGCCGATATCCTGATTTTTCGCTTTTCCATCGTGACTTCGCGGCATAACGTTTTATGTCATGTGACATCGTAGCGTGGGGGTTTTCATGGAAGACGTCTTCGGCTTGCAGGACTTCAATTTGCAGTCAGCGTCAGTTGTTTCGGCAGCACTTGGTCAGGCGCCGATTGCCGCGCTATTGTTTCTCCCCGATGACGATTTCACCCTTCTCTGGCGGAACGATGCGCATGCGAGGATGTCACAATCGGTGGGGATCGATGTTGTTGGCAAAGGCATGTTTGAGGCCTTTGCTGCAAATGAAACCGATGATGGCGATGCAGCGAGAGGCGCAATTCAGGATGCCGTTGGAGAGATCCTGAAGACGTCAAAGCCTGTAGAAATCGGCCCTTATCGTTACGATTTGCGGTCACCATCCGGCGAGTTTGTCGAACATCACTGGCATATCCGTATGTCCCCAGTCTCTGAGGACGGAACGATTATTGCGATTCTGCAGCTTGGTCAGGATGTCACACGACAAGTGCTGGACCAAAAATTTTCCGCTTCTCTACAACGGTCTGCTTACTCGACCGCGGCAGTCAGCTTCTTCAATTACGATCCGGAAACCGACAAGTTTGAAAGAGCCGCAGCGGTTGACGAGATGTTCGGCTTCGCACCCGACGAGGCCGGCGATTTCGCAGCGCCGTTTTTCGAACGCGTGCACAAGGACGATATCCAGGCAGTCTACGATGAAGTGGAACGCATTTTTGCGGCACCACAGGGCGAAATTGCAGCCTTTGATTACCGCGTGCCACAATCCGACGGCACAGAGCGTTTCTTGCGCATCAGGGCAGAGGTGACGCTTGATCCCAAGGACCGCCGGCCGCGGTTGGTGGGAACGTTTGTTGATCTGACTGACGTGGAAACTGCGCGTCAGCAGCTTGAGCGCGAACTGCAACTGCGCAAATCCGTGGTGCAGGAAGCGAATCATCGCATCAAGAACTCGCTTGCCATTGCCGCGTCGATGCTGCGGATGGACAGAAACGAAATCAAGCGCGGTGGCGGTGAGGCATCAAAAGCGGCGATTGAAGCGCTTGATGCCTTTGAATCGCGGATCAGTGCGATTTCCGGCGCACATGGTTTGATGCAACTGTCCGAAGAAAAGACCGATGTTTCCCTGCGCGACCTGCTGGATCAGCTGGTGTCCCAGATGGGATCAACCGTCGACATGGATCCAGACACGATCAAGGCCTCCTTTGAGGGTGAGGACAAACGCATCAACAGCGATTTGGCAACGACACTTGCGATGATCGTCAACGAGCTTGTCACAAACGGCCTCAAATACGGGCTGAACAAATCCGGTGACCTTGACCTGAGCGTCCAGACTGTCACCTCCGATGATCAAGTTGTCATCGTCGTAAAGAACAAGATCGAGCGCCTGACGCCCATTGATGCGATCAAGTCATCGCGCCTTGGGTCCATGTTGGTGCAACAGCTTGCCAACGATCACAATGCCACGGTCGAAGCGACAACGGACGACACGTTCTATACCGTCAAGTTTGTTTTGCCACTGGTCGATTGATCTGAAAACCCGATGGCGCAGTTGATCGCCGCAATATGAAAAGGGCGCCCACCGCCGTGGACGCCCTTCCCTTCACCAAACCCCAAACTGATGCGCGAACAGGTCGTTTGGGGGTTGTGATCCTTACTCGCCGCCGCCCAGTTGGTGGACGTATGCGGTCACCGCCTTGATTTCGGCTTCTGTCAGACGCTCACCCCAGGGTGGCATGACACCGAAGCGGGCATAGCGGACGGTTTCTTCGAGCGATTCAACATCGCCGCCGTAGAGCCAGATGGCATCGGTCAGGTTCGGCGCGCCGAGGTCACGATTGCCGGCACCGTCATCACCGTGACACGCGGTGCAGTTATCGATGAAGAGCCCCTCACCGGCTGCTGCCAAGGCTTCGTCATGTGGCTGACCGGAGATCAGGCGCACGTATTGCACAACCTGGTCGATTTCCTGGTTTGAGAAGATGTCGTCATAAGCCGTCATCTCGGACCAACGTGCGTCCCAGTCTTCCTCGTTCCGGATACCGTGGCGGATGGTGTATTCGATATTGTCGAAATCGCCGCCCCACAGCCAATCATCGTCGAGCAGGTTGGGATAACCAACTGCACCGGCGGCGCCAGAGCCGTGACACTGGGAACAGTTGTTGCGGAAGACCGCACCACCTGCCGATGTCGCAAACCGCGCCAGAGTTTCATTCTCTGACAGGGTGCTGAGATCAGCGGCGGCCAGTTCTGCCGCGATCTCGGCATTGGCATCCTCGAACCGGGCAATCTCGGATGCGACTTCGGCGCGTGTCGAGTACCCCAGAACACCTGATGTTGCACTGGAGATCAAAGGCCAGGCGGGATAGGCGATCGTGTAGGCAATGCCCCAGACGATGGTGATGTAGAATGTCCACAACCACCAGCGCGGCAGCGGGCTGTTCAGTTCCTTGATCCCGTCCCAGGCGTGACCGGTTGTGTCTGTGCCTGTGACTTCATCAATGTCTTTTTGATCATTGCTGCTCATGGTTGCAGCTCCTCAGTCTGAGATGACCGGTCCTGGCGTGATGCCGGATAGTCCTCGTTACGGAATGGGATGTTCGATGTTTCCTGATGGACCGCGCGACTGCCTGGGCGGAATGCCCAGAGGATCGCGATCACAAACAGGCTGAACATACCGACGAGCAGCCAGTTATCTGCCAGTTCGCGCAAGAGAGAAGTCTCGTTCATGTCACTTCCTCCTTAGCGGCTTGCATCTGGTGTGAAGGTCGAGAAATCGACCAACGTGCCCAGCATCTGCATGTAGGCGATCAGCGCATCCATTTCGGAGACACCGGGTGCCCCGTCGAAGTTGCGGATCTGCGCGCCCGGATAACGTTCAAGCAGATCGTCATAGGCCTCCGTGTCAGGGTCGGCCTGTGCCAGAACGTCTGCGGCGGCCACTTCGACCATCGCTTCGGTGTAAGGCACACCGACGAAGCGGTGGGTCGAGACCAGATCAGCGGTATACTCTGCATTAACCATGTTGTTCATCAGGTGGCTGTAGCCGGGCATGATGGACTCGGGGACAACCGATTGCGGGTTCAGCAGGTGATCCACGTGCCATGCATCGGAGTATTTGCCGCCGACCCGGGCCAGATCAGGCCCTGTCCGCTTGGACCCCCACTGGAACGGGTGGTCATACATCGACTCCGCTGCCAGTGAGTAGTGTCCATAGCGTTCAACCTCGTCACGCATCGGGCGGATCATCTGGCTATGGCAGACGTAGCAGCCTTCACGGATGTAGACTTCACGTCCTGCCAGCTCCAGTGGCGAGTAGGGTCGCATCCCGTCTACCTCTTCAATGGTATTTTCGAGGTAGAAGAGAGGTGCGATTTCTACGATGCCGCCGACAGTGACAACCAGCAAAGAGGACACCAGAAGAAGCGTTGGGCTTTTTTCAAGCAGCGCGTGCTTGGCGAGAAAACCCTTGGCTGGTGAGTTTGTTGTATCAGACATATCTCAGTCCTCCTTATTCAGCCGGTACGCCAACCGGTGCCTGGACTTTCGCCCCGCCACGGATGGTCATCCACATGTTCCAGACCATGATCACTCCGCCTGCGAGGTAGAGAACCCCACCAAGGCCACGGACCACATACATCGGGAATTTCGCGGAGACGGTGTCTGCAAAGCTGTTCACAAGGAAACCGTTTGCATCGACTTCACGCCACATCAGACCTTCCATGATCCCTGTGACCCACATGGAGGCCGCATAGAGGATGATGCCGATCGTGGCCAACCAGAAGTGCCAGTTGATCGCGGACATCGAATACATCTGCGCACGACCCCAGAGCTTTGGTGTCAGGAAGTAGAGTGCGGCAAAGGTAATCATACCGTTCCAACCAAGCGCACCGGAATGCACGTGACCAATGGTCCAGTCGGTGTAGTGTGACAGGCTGTTGACGGCCTTGATGGACATCATCGGACCTTCGAATGTGGACATACCGTAGAACGCAAGGCTGATGACCATCATGCGGATGATCGGATCGGTCCGCAGCTTGTCCCATGCGCCTTGCAGCGTCATCAGACCGTTGATCATGCCACCCCAGCTCGGCATCCACAGGATGATCGAGAAGACCATACCCAAGGTCGATGCCCAATCAGGCAGCGCTGTGTAATGCAGGTGGTGTGGACCAGCCCAGATATACAGGAAGATCAGCGCCCAGAAGTGGATGATCGACAGCTTGTATGAGAACACCGGACGACCGGCCTGCTTGGGCACGAAGTAGTACATCATGCCAAGGAAGCCCGCTGTCAGGAAGAAGCCCACAGCGTTGTGACCATACCACCACTGCACCATCGCGTCCTGCACACCAGAGAAGACCTGAACGGACTTGCTGCCCCAGATGCTGACAGGAATGCTGATGTTATTGACCAGATGCAGCATCGCCACGGTGACGATGAAGCTCAGCAAGAACCAGTTTGCCACGTAGATGTGCTTTTCCTGGCGCTTGAAGATTGTTCCGAGGAATACGGCGAGGAAGGCAACCCAAACAACTGTCAGCCAGATGTCGACGTACCATTCAGGTTCTGCGTATTCCTTGCCTTGCGTCGCGCCGAGCAGATAGCCGGTGGCCGCAAGAATGATGAAGAGGTTGTAGCCCCAGAAAACAAACCAAGCGAGGTTGCCACCCCACAGGCGCGCGCCGCAAGTGCGCTGCACAATGTAGAACGTCGACATGATCAGCGCGTTACCGCCAAACGCAAAAATCACCGCACTTGTGTGCAGTGGGCGCAAACGACCAAAATTGCCGAATGGTTCGAGAGGTTGGAAATTCAGCTGCGGAAAGGCCAGCTGGAAGGCGATAACCACCCCGACCAGAAATCCGACAACGCCCCAGAACCCTGTTGCAATCACACCGGCGCGGATGACGTCATCCATGTACCCTTCCGGTGTGGCGTAAACAGGCTTGTCCATGCTGCGCAGTACACGCACGAACATGAATGCCGAGACACCCATGATGATGATGGCGTGTACGATATACGCAAGATCACGCCCCCAGTTTGCTGCAACCGCGGCAAAGAGCGTTATCAGCCCCAGCACGATCAGCTTCACATAGTTCCCCATAAGAGATCCCCTTCTTTCGCCGGATCACAAACGGGCCCGACAGCTACTTGGTAAGTGTGCTTATGGAATCTGTGCGGCGCAGCTTCCTTGATGTGGATCAACGGCGCAGTTGATGTGGATCAAGACACGATCTCCGGACGCCTGTCATAGTCGCACTGAGAGGAGCGGTTTGCGCGAACGATCGCCCCCCATGAGCACCGAATTGGGGAAATCGACGATGACCTATCGAATCATTGCGACGATCTTGACTGACACGGACCAGTCCACAGAAGGGCTGGATGCCGCGATAGCCCTTGCCGATCGCATGAATGCGCATCTGGACATCTATATCGTCACCGTCAGCCACACCGAGACCAACAACTACTACATCGGGGCCGAAGCCCTGATGATTGCTGAACAAACCCGCGATGCCATGGAACAGCGCGACAAGATCGAAGCTTGGCTGAAAGACCGGATGCACGGCGAAATGAAACGCTGGGCCAGCCATACCGCAACCGTACAGGGGCCGGCGCTGACCGGTTTTCTGGCCCGAAAACTGCGGTTTTCCGATCTGGTCGTTTTGCCAAGACCCTATCAGGACAACCCGGAAGCGGCCGCGCTTGTCGAAGCCTGCCTCTTTGCGGCGGAACGCCCTGTCTTGATGATTCCCAAAGGGTGCAAGGCACCTGAAGTTGGAGGTCATATCCTGATGGGTTGGAATGACGCCGCTGAGGCACTTGCTGCCGCGCGCGCGGCCCTGCCCTTGCTTGAACAGGCTGATGTCGCAGATATCTGCATCATCGACCCACCGGCCCATAGCGCGGAACGCTCTGATCCGGGTGGGGCAATGGCACAGTATCTTTTGCGCCATGGCACAAGGTCAGAGGTCGCCGTTCTTGCAAAGTCCGATCTGCCCATCTGCGAAACGCTCCTCAAGCGCGCCAAAGAAGTCGGCGCACAGATGATCGTCAGTGGTGCCTACGGACATTCGCGGCTCAGAGAAGCTGTCTTTGGCGGCGCGACCCGCAATCTGCTGGAGCGCGCCGACATTCCAATACTCATGTCACGCTAGGTCAGCAGACAGATTGACAGTTCTGCGCAGGTCTTTAAGGCCTGCGTATGCAAGTTGACGATCACAGCATTGGTGAAACACAGTCGGTTCCGGCAGAGATGCGCGCCCTCGCGCGTCTAGGTTTTCCGATTGTGATTTCCCTTGCCGCCGCAACCCTGATCGGGGTTGTGGATACGGTGATGATCGCGCCCTTGGGCACGCTTTCACTCGCGGCGGCCTCAATCACGACATTTGTGCTGATCATCTTCTATTCAGGGCTTTACGGGTTTGTCTCAGCCATCGGCGTGCGCATGGCAGAGGCGCGCGGCAAGAACGATGCCACCGACCTGTCGGTGGCCACGCGCACAGGTCTGTGGATCGCGGCGGTCACAGGCGGGATTGGTGCCTTGCTGATGCTGGCGTTGCGCCCTGCACTGCCATTTTTGGGACAACCGCCAGAGGTCGTCGCCCTGATCAGCGGATACTGGACCGCGATGAGTCTTTTGCTGATCCCGTTCACCGTTTTTTATGCATTAAAGGGGCTATTCGATGCGATTGACGCGCCTTGGGTCGGGGTCATCCTTGCTTTTACGGCTGTCGCACTGAATATTCCGGCCAATTGGGTTCTGATCCACGGCATCGGCAACTGGGAGGGCTTTGGCCTTCTCGGAGCTGGATTGGCGAGCCTGTTTTCCCAAACTGCGGCGCTGGTTATCGCGTGGATCATCTGGCAAAGGTCGGTGCTCACCAAAGATGCGCGCGCGCCCGGCCACCCCACGCGTGCCGAGGTCAGAACGCAGTTGAGAGAGGGTGCAACGATTGCCACAGGCTATATCGGTGAGGGCGGGGCGTATTCCTTTGCCGGTTTGATGATGGGCTGGTTCAGCGCTGCAGCCCTTGCCGCAAACCAGATCGTCAACGCGGTCGGCGGGGTGCTTTATATGGTCCCATTGGGCGTTTCCATCGCCGTCTCGATCCGTATCGGTCAGGCCATTGGCGCCGACCAGCGAAAGCGCCTCAAAACCATCGGGTACGCAGCACTGGCTGTGATTATCGCGTGGATGACCCTGGTGATGCTGGGTCTTTTGTGGGGCGGTGGACGCCTTGCAGCGCTTTTGTCTGACGATCCTGCAGTAGTCACGCTCGCCACAGGCATGTTCATCGTGATTGCGGCAATGCAGGTCGCCGACGGCGTGCAAGGGACGATGCTGGGTGCAGCACGCGGGATGACTGACAACGTCGTCCCGGTGGCCATTACGATGGTCTGCTACTGGGTCGTGGCCCTGCCGGTCGGCTACCTGTTAGGGTTCACCTTGGGTTGGGGCCCCAACGGCGTGTGGATCGGCTATGGCGTCGGGCTGGCTTTAGCCGCGATTGCGGTCACGCTGCGTTTCTTTGCCAGAGCGGGCCGCTAGGCGATTTCGCCTGTTTCGGCTTTCAGTGCAGCAAGATCAGGCACACGAATGTCCCGTCGCTCGTCGAACGCAATCAACCCGTCTTTCTTGAGCGCCGACATCTGACGGCTAACGGTCTCGATTGTGAGCCCCAGATAGTTGGCCATGGTTTCGCGGGTGATTGGCAAAGTAAACGTGGCTTCCGCAGTTTCACCCGGCTTGAGAGATGCCATACGCGTGGCGATCATATGCAGAAGCGATGCAATCTTTTCACGGGCGGTCTTGCGCCCCAAGACAAGCATCCATTCGCGGGCCGCATCCAGTTCGTCCAAGGTCATCTCAAGCAAACGCTGACCGACGTGGGGTGTCTCATCAATGATCCGCTCAAATGGTTTGCGCCGGAAGCAGCACAGCATCACATCCGTTTCGGCCACGACGTCACAGTCAATCGTGTCGCGATTTGGCCGTCCCATGAAATCGCCGGGCAAAAGCAGACCCACCATCTGGATCCGCCCGTCGGGCAAGGTGCGCGTCAGACTGCTGACACCGGAGACGATGGAGCCGACAAATTCGAGCGGGTCGCCACCGAAGAACACCGTCTGGCCCGCCGCGTAAGAGCGGTAATACTTGATCTCTTCAAGGTCTTGCAGCTCTTCCGGATCGCATTTGGAGCACACCGCATTGTAGCGAATTGGACAGTCCTCGCAGGACCGGATCTTTGGCACAGATAGCGACACGTGACCCCTCCCTTGGCTCTTTGACTGAGTATGACGCGCAAGAATTTCTTTGGCTAGCGCGATAGATGTCGGTGCCGCAGCGGTGACGCGGCGGAAACCAAACGGATTTGAATTCAGATTTGTCCATTTATTTCAATATCTTATGGGCATATCGATCAAAATTACATATTTTTCAGTGGGTTAGCGCTAAGACTCTTCTGGTTGCGCCCAATGGACGCAGGTGGTCCGCCTGCTTAATATTTCATCGCCCTACGACGTCTGCCAGTTCATCAGCAGCCGAGCGCAGCGGGTCGAGGAAGGCGATCAGATCGACGATATCGCGGCGTTGCTCGGGGGCGTGAATGGAAAGTGTCGAAAGAAGCCGCCCACGCGGATCAAGGACGGGTACCGCGATTGCGGTCATGCCGGGCATAAATTCCTGATCGTCGGTCGCAAAGCCGCGCTCGCGCACCTGTGCGACTTCGTCTTTCAGCGCGGTTGGATCGGTGATGGTGCGCTCGGTCAATTTTGTCAGCTCATAGTTTTGCAAAAAACGACTGAGGTAGTCGGTCCGCAAGGACGACAGATACATCTTGCCACTTGCCGTACAGTGGAACGGCACTTGCGTGCCCACAGGCAGCTGAATGCGCAGCGGCCAATGCGTTTCAACGCGGTCCAGATAGAACATCCCCTCACGCTCGGGGATCGCCAAATTGCAGGTCTCCCCTACATGGGTGGCCAGTTTGCGGATAATCGCGACACGGACAGTGCGGATGCGTTCTGAAGACAGGGTATTGTTCGCCAGAAGGCGCATCCGCCGTCCGGGACTGTATGACCGCCCATCGAGATCGCGTTGCAGGAACCCTTCGGCCTCTGCCGTGGCAAAGAGCCTGTGAATTGTGGGCTTGGGCAGCCCCAAGACTTCGTTCACCACGGCTGGGGTTACCGGCACGCCGGCTTTCGCGACCTCCTCAAGCAACAGCAACAGCCGAAGGTTCGTCGGAATTTGGCCGGAGCCCGCGTTGTCGTCGTCTGCCATTGCCGTCCATTGTCTTGCAGGCACCGTTGCGAAAGCCGCTGCCAAATCCATTGTCACAAAACTCAGACCGCAGATGCCACGGTCGGGCTGCCTAAGATGTAGCGCAGCCGACGACCCGATGGAACAATGATCACGTTACACTCAAATTTCAGTCAGCGGTGCGCCTCTGGGCATTGCGACAGAAATGCGCCTGCCGTTTTGCGCACGCCTAAACGCCATAGATCATAGCCTGTGTCGCACAAAACCGCTGTATGGACTTTAGCCTGCACTTGCAGTCTGCTCACATCATGGGAGACGGCGATCGTGGAAGCTGATTTTATCGTTGTAGGCGCGGGATCGGCGGGCTGTGTATTGGCCAACCGTCTCAGCGCCAATCCCAGAAACAAGGTCATACTGCTGGAGGCCGGTGGCCGCGATCTGAACCCTTGGATCCACATTCCGGTCGGATATTTCAAGACGATCCACAATCCATCTGTCGACTGGTGCTATAAAACCGAACCCGATCCAGGGCTGAACGGGCGGTCCATTGAATGGCCGCGCGGTAAGGTTCTGGGCGGGTCATCATCGCTGAATGGCTTGCTTTACGTGCGTGGGCAACCGCAGGATTACGACCGTTGGCGGCAAATGGGGAACACCGGTTGGGGCTGGGACGATGTGCTGCCACTCTTCAAGCGTGCCGAAAGGAACGAGCGCGGCGCTGATGCATACCATGGCGATCAGGGGCCACTCTCGGTGTCCAACATGCGCATCCAGCGCCCGATTACCGATGCCTGGGTCGCCGCAGCGCAGGCTGCGGGTTATCCCTTTAACCCGGACTACAATGCCGCCGAGCAGGAAGGCGTCGGCTTCTTCCAACTGACCGCAAAGAACGGCAGAAGGTGCAGCGCCGCTGTCGCCTATCTTCATCCGGTCAAATCGCGCGAAAACCTACAAGTCATTACGCACGCACTGGCCGAGAAGATCGTGCTTGATGGAAAACGCGCGACGGCTGTCACCTTCACGGACCGGAGCGGAAAACGCCAAACCGTAAAGGCGCGTAAAGAGATCATCCTCTCAGGCGGGTCGATCAACTCGCCCCAACTCCTGATGCTGTCAGGCATCGGCGAAGCGGCACAGCTCATCAAGAATGGTATCGACGTGGCGCATGATCTGCAGGGCGTCGGCAAAAACCTGCAAGATCATCTACAAGCCCGCCTTGTATACAAATGCAACGAACCAACCCTGAATGATGAAGTCAGCACACTTCGGGGTCAGGCACGGATCGGGTTGAAGTATCTGATGTTTCGCTCTGGCCCGATGACGATGGCCGCAAGTCTTGCGACAGGCTTTCTCAAGACGCGCGAAGATGTCGCGACACCCGACATCCAGTTCCACGTCCAGCCGCTTTCTGCGGAAAACCCCGGCAAAGGTGCCGACAAGTTTTCGGCTTTCACGATGTCAGTCTGCCAGTTGCGGCCCGAAAGCCGGGGCGAGATCCGGCTGGCGGGCAGAGACCCGAAAACCTACCCGAAGATTATTCCCAATTACCTATCCACAGAAACGGACTGCCGCACGATTGTCGAGGGCGTCAAGATCGCGAGGCGCATCGCAAGACATGCACCGCTGACCAGCAAGATCAGCGAGGAATACCGCCCCGATCCGTCACTTGGTATGGACGACGACGAAGGCACGCTCGATTGGGTGCGCAATAACACCGCGTCGATCTATCACCCCACAGGCACTTGCAGGATGGGCAACGGCAAGGATGCTGTGGTTGACGCCCGCCTGAGAGTTCATGGCATCACCGGTTTGCGTGTGGCCGATTGCTCCATCATGCCAGAGATCGTTTCAGGGAATACCAATGCACCGGCCATCATGATTGGCGAGAAAGCGTCTGATATGATCCTTGAGGATCACTGAACGTCGCGTTTTGCAGGCTTGCGTCGCTCTGTGCCCTTGACCGCTTGCGCAGAATCCCGAATGCTGTTCAGCGATGGTTCTCGTGCGGCGAAAAAGCGTACGGGATGAAAAGGGAATACGGTGAGGAACAGCCTCAAGGGCGCCAAAACCGTGACTGCCCCCGCAACTGTGAGCGGCGAGCGACCCCGAAGATCACCACTGGACCAAAGGGTTCGGGAAGGATCGGGAAAGCTGTGACCCGCAAGTCAGGAGACCTGCCATCAGGACGTTAACTCACACCGGGCGGGGTGCCTGGAATGGAGACCATGATGGTGAAGACGGCTTGCGCCACTGAACACATGCTCAATCTGCCCCCGCAATATCGCGGAGGGCGACATGGACCGGACAACAAAGCACCGTATCACGGTCTGCACTTCTTGTAGGCATAAAGGCAGCGACTGCCGCCCCGGATACGAATTGATCGAAAAACTGCGCAAGGCGATTGCAGCAGCCGGTGACACAATTGCCGAGGATTTCGCGATTTCAGGCGTGGCCTGCATGGCCGGATGCGACCGCCCATGCACTGTCGCCTATCACGGCACGCAGAAGGCCACCTATCTTTTCGGCGATATCACCCCGGATGACGACATCGACGATCTGGTCGCATTCGCCCGCCAGTATGCCGTGCTGCACGATGGTTGGTGTTCCTCTGTCGATCGCCCTGGCAAGCTACGCAAAACCACACTCGCCCGTGTGCCAGCCGCCATGATCGCCATCGAAGACAGCAAGGCGTTGGCATCATGAGCGGTGCAGCACTCTGCGTGAACGGCGTGACATGGCGCCCCCGCAAGAAAGCACCGCTGATCCTGCATCCGACGTCCTTTACCGTTGCGACCGGCCGCGTCCTTGGTGTCGTTGGCCCCAACGGCGCAGGTAAATCGACGCTTCTTCGCCTTCTCTATCGTTTTCAGGCGCCCAGCAGCGGAACCATCGAAATCGACGGCGCAAATCTCTGGACGATGCCCGCGCGCCTTGCTGCGCAAAACGTTGCAGCCGTTCTGCAGGAACAGGCTGCGGCATTCGGTTTGTCCGTGCGCGAAATCGTGGCCTTGGGCCGTTCACCGCATTTGACGGGGCTTGCCAAGCCCGGACCCAATGACCGGCTGATCGTTGACCAGATGCTTGACCTGCTTGACCTCACGCATCTTGCGCACCGCGACTTTGGCACGCTTTCAGGTGGTGAGCGGCAACGGGTGATGGTGGCCCGCGCGCTCACACAACAGCCCAAAGTGCTGGTTCTGGATGAACCCACAAATCACCTTGATATCCGCCATCAGCTTGAGGTGCTGGCACTGATCAAGCAACTTGATCTGACGATTGTCGTCTCTCTCCATGATCTGAATATGGCTGCGAATATCTGCGACGAAATCCTGATGCTGGAAGACGGGCATCCGCGCGGCTTCGGGGCCCCGGATGACCTTCTGACAGAGGCGCTGGTTTCAAATACCTTCCGCGTCGATGCTCGCCGCGAGCGCCTTGCGCCAAGTGACGCCCACCATCTTTCTTTCCATCTGCCTACGATCTGAACACACATGAAACTGATCACGACTACCCTCGCCCTTGGCGTGCTGGCCTGTGCGGCCACTGCGCAAACATCCGTGCAAAGCTGCAACCGGACAGTGACCTTTGACGCACCGCCGCAGGCCGCAGTGTCCAATGACGTGAACCTGACCGAGATGATGCTGGTCCTTGGTCTGACAGACCACATGGTCGGCTACACCGGGATTTCGGGCTGGAACAAGCTGGATGCTGAAATGACCGCAGGCGTGGCTGCACTGCCGGAACTATCCGAGCAATACCCTTCCAAAGAGGTCCTAATCGGCGCGGATGCCGATTTCTATTTTGCCGGCTGGAATTACGGGATGCGGGTTGGTGGCGAAGTCACGCCCGAGACGCTCGCACCCTTTGGCATTCAGGTTTACGAACTGACCGAGAGTTGCAGCCACATCAGTGAGACTGATGCGGCATCGATGGATGACATGTATAACGACCTGCGCAATCTGGGTGCCATTTTCGGCGTACCTGAACGGGCAGAGGCGCTGATTGCCGGCTATCAGGAAGAGCTTGCCGGTTTTCTGACAGATCTGCCTGCTCTTGACGCAGCCCCGCGGGTTTTTGTCTATGACAGCGGCGAGGATGCCCCTTTCACGGCGGGACTTTATGCGATGCCAAATGCGCTGATCGAGGCGGCAGGTGGCACCAACATCATGAATGATTTCGAGAAAAGCTGGGGCACCGTGGGATGGGAGGCCGTCGTCGCGCGCGACCCGCAGGTCATTGTGATCGTGAATTACGGCGAGGTGACAGCAGAAGAAAAGCGCAACTTCATGCGCTCCAACCCAGCCTTTGCCGAGATCGACGCGGTGAAGAATGACCGTTTCGTGGTGCTTGAATATGTCGAGGCAACACCGGGGCCGCGCAACATCGCAGCCGTCAAGACGCTCGCGGCGGCATTCCGCGCCCAGTGATGGAACCTGCCGACCGCCAGATCACTGCCCGCGCCACGCAAGCAGTTAAACTGCGTGTCACGCTCGGCGCAGCACTGGCGGCTTTATTTGTGTCGGTTTCAGTCGCTGTCAGTGTGGGGGCCGTATCGGTGCCGCTGCACACAGTCTGGGGCATCATCGCCAACAAGATGATCCCGGGGCTGGTGACACCAGACTGGTCCGCTGGGCGCGAGGCGATTGTCTGGGACATCCGCCTGCCTCGTGCAATCCTTGCCTGCTTTGTCGGCGCGGGTTTGGCGGTGGTCGGCGCGAGCCTGCAAGCGGTCACACGTAACCCGCTGGCCGACCCGCACCTGCTAGGTATTTCATCTGGTGGCGCGTTCGGTGCGATCTTGGCCCTGTTGCATACCGGATTGTTCCTTGGCCTTCTGACCGTACCGCTTTTTGCATTCCTTGGCGCGCTTGGCGCGACGTTGATCGTGCTTGGCGTATCGCAGTTCGCAGGGGCCACCAGCGCTGATCGGCTCGTGCTGGCAGGCGTCGCCGTTTCGTTCATTGTGATGTCGGCGGCCAACGTGCTGATCTTTCTTGGCGACCCAAGAGCAGCGCACACCGTCGTTTTCTGGATGCTCGGCGGCCTTGGCCTCGCTCAGTGGAGCCACCTTGCCTATCCTTTGATCATCCTGATCGTCTGTGGGGCCTATTTTGCCGTGAACACGCGCAATCTCAACGCCATGACAATCGGAGATGAAACCGCAGCCACCTTGGGTATTGCCGTTGGCCGCTTTCGCTTGACGGTCTTTGCGGTGGGCGCGTTGATCACAGGTGTGATGGTCGCCTTTTCCGGCATCATCGGCTTTGTCGGCCTGATGATCCCGCACATCGTGCGACTGATCGTCGGCGGAGATTACGCGCGCGTCTTGCCGGTCTCCTTCCTTGTCGGAGCAATCTTTCTGGTCTGGGCCGATATTTTTGCACGGACCGTGATGGCACCCGATGACATCCCCATCGGGATTGTCACCGGGCTGATTGGCGGAGTGTTCTTTATCTGGCTACTCCGGCGGAAACCGGTCTAGCCACATTTGGAATAGCCGCAGGACCGGCAGGTCATGCAGCCTTCTACCATCTGCAACTCGTATTGGCCGCAGCTTGAGCAGGCCTTGCCGCGCCCGCCACCGTTGATGGCCACAACATCTGCCTGTGGATCACCTTTGAGCCCCATGCCTTCACCGGCCAGAAAACCCGTCGCAATCATGTGCTTTTCGATGACGCCGCCGATTGCCGCAAGAATGGACGGGACATACTTGCCCTGCATCCATGCCCCGCCGCGCGGATCGAACACCGCTTTAAGTTCCTCGACCACAAACGACACATCACCACCGCGCCGGAACACGGCCGAAATCATCCGTGTCAGCGCCACGGTCCAGGCAAAGTGTTCCATGTTCTTTGAGTTGATAAAGACCTCGAACGGGCGTCTGTGCCCGCCCACGATGAGGTCATTGACGGTGATGTAGATCGCATGTTCGCTGTCTGGCCACTTCAGCTTGTAGGTGGCCCCTTCCAACTCCTGCGGACGATCGAGGGGTTCTGACATGTAGACGACCTCGCCCTCCGTCGGGAAGGCTGTGCCACCTTCACCGTCGGAGCCTCCGGCGGGAGTTTTCTGACCAAGATGAAGCGAGGAGCTATCCTCCGATGGTTTATCTTCGCTGACGCTCAAGACAGAACCCGTCACATCGTTTGGTCGATAGGTGGTGCAGCCTTTGCAGCCCTGATCCCAGGCGGCCATATAGACCTCTTTGAAATCGTCAAAGCTGATATCTTCGGGGCAGTTGATTGTCTTGGAGATGGAGCTGTCGATCCATTTCTGTGCCGCCGCCTGCATCCGGACGTGATCAAGGGGCGCGAGGGTCTGGGCGTTCACGAAATAATCCGGCAGCGGGGCATCACCATTGAGATCACGCCAGAGTTGCACAGCGTAATCGACGACCTCTTCCTCGGTCCGTGATCCGTCTTTCTGCAAGACCTTCCGCGTATAGGCGTAGGCAAAAACAGGTTCGATGCCTGAGGACACGTTGCCTGCATAAAGGCTGATCGTCCCTGTCGGCGCAATCGATGTCAGCAACGCGTTGCGGATGCCGTGTTCGGCGATCGCGTCGCGGACATCAGCGTCCATCCCTTCCATCGCGCCGCTTGCAAGAAACTTCTCGGCATCAAAAAGCGGAAAAGCCCCCTTTTCCTTGGCCAGATCGACCGAGGCGAGATAGGCCGCGCGGGCGATCTGGTGCATCCACTTGTCGGTCTGGGCGGCAGCTTCTTCGCTGCCATAGCGCAGACCCATCATCAAAAGCGCATCCGCCAGACCTGTGACACCAAGGCCGATGCGGCGTTTGGCTTGCGCTTCTTGCGCCTGCGCCTCAAGCGGGAAGCGGCTGGCATCAACGACGTTGTCCATCATCCGCACAGCAGTTGCGACCAGTTCGGTCAGGGCGGCTTCGCCAAGCGCGGCTGTGTCTGCAAAAGGGTCGCTCACGAGTTTGGCCAGATTGATCGACCCAAGCAGACATGCGCCATAGGGTGGCAACGGCTGCTCGCCACATGGGTTGGTGGCGGCAATTGTTTCGCAGTAGTTGAGGTTGTTCATCTGGTTGATGCGGTCGATGAAGATCACGCCGGGTTCGGCGTAGTCATAGGTCGACTGCATGATCTTGTTCCACAGATCGCGCGCTTGCACCGTGCGGAAGACCTTGCCGCCAAAAACCAGATCCCAAGACCCGTCGGATTTCACCGCCTCCATGAAAGGATCGGTCACCAGCACCGACATATTGAACATGCGCAGGCGCGCAGGGTCGGATTTGGCGGTGATGAAATCCTCGATGTCAGGGTGATCACACCGCATCGTTGCCATCATCGCCCCACGGCGCGAGCCTGCCGACATGATCGTGCGGCACATCGCATCCCAGACATCCATGAACGACAGCGGCCCGGAGGCATCGGCGGCGACGCCATGCACGCTCGCGCCTTTGGGGCGGATGGTCGAGAAGTCATAGCCGATCCCGCCGCCCTGCTGCATCGTCAGCGCGGCCTCTTTGAGCATGTCGAAGATCCCGCCCATGCTGTCGGGCACTGTGCCCATGACAAAACAGTTGAAAAGCGTCACCGACCGTGCGGTGCCTGCGCCTGCCGTGATGCGCCCCGCTGGCAAGTATTTGAAATCTGCGAGTGCGTCATAGAATTTGCCTTCCCAAGCGGCAGGGTCGTCTTCAACAGCGGCCAGCGCATTGGCGATCCGCCGCCATGTATCCTCGACGGTGACGTCAATCGGCGTCCCGTCGGCCTCTTTGAAGCGATACTTCATATCCCAGATTTGTTCGGCAATCGGGGCGGAAAAGGCGGACATTTGCGGGGTTCTCCAGTCAGGTATTGCAGGGAAGGCCTCCATCTTACGGAAACGTGACGGCGCTGACCAGTCGCAAGATTGCGGCCTTCCGCCACTGCAGCTAAACACTTGCGCCATGACAGGCACTGTTCATCTTCTCAAACTCTCGGTCGGGACCGAGGATATTGCTGGCCTTGCGGACTGGCAGGCCACCAAGCGCGCCCAGACTGACGACGGTTTGCCGCGCCACATCACGCGTATGTGGCCCAAGCGCGGCGATGAAATTCTCAATGGAGGGTCGATCTTCTGGGTGATCAAAGGTGTGATCCTTTGCCGCCAACCTGTCTTGCGACTGGATGAATATCTCAGCGCCGACGGCATCCGTCGCTGTGCCATCGTCTGCAAGCCCGGTCTGACCCGGGTCGAGGCAACACCGAAACGCGCCTTTCAGGGGTGGCGCTACCTGCCTGTCGCTGATGCGCCGCGCGATCTGCCAGAGGGCCGTCAGGACGAAGACCCGCTGCCGCCCGAATTGTCAAAAGCGCTTGCCGCGATCGGAGTCCGCTAGGCAGATTGCCCTGCCCGTGCCATGATCGGCGCGGGAGGACCTGCCATGACCATTTTCACAAGCCCTTATCCGGACGTTGCCACGCGCGACCTGAGCGTCACCGAACATGTCTTTGCAGATCTGGAGAACCGACCGGATGACGTGGTGCTGACCGACGGGCCGACAGGCCGCACGCTGACCGCCGCCCAGTTTATGCATCAGGTAAAGCAGATGGCGGGCGGGCTGGCCGCTGCGGGATTTGGCGCAGGCAAGACCGTCGCCTTGATGGCCCCCAATATGCCCGAATATGCTGTGGTATTTCACGCAGTCGCTTGGGGAGGGGCGACGATCACCACGCTCAATCCAACCTACACAGCCAGCGAGGTCGCCCACCAACTGCAAGACGCACGCGCCGATCTTTTGATCACGATCCCTGACTTCATGGATACGGCCAAGGAAGGGGCCGGAGACCTGCCCATAATTGCGATCGGGACGCAGGAATACGACGCCCTCTTCGGTGATCCAATCAACGAACAGGTGCCTGTCGATCTCGACAGCTTTACGGTGGTGCTGCCTTATTCGTCCGGCACCACAGGGCTGCCGAAGGGCGTGATGCTGTCGCACCGGAACCTTGTCATCAATGCGGATCAATCGATTGTTGCCGCTGATTTTCAGCCCGGAGAAGTAACCGCGGCCTTTCTGCCCTTCTTTCATATCTACGGGATGGTGGTGTTGATGAATATCCACCTTGCCGGTGGCGGCGCTTTGGTGACGATGCCGCGCTTCGATCTGCCGCTCTTTTTGCAAATCAGTCAGGACTACAAGTGTCAGCGGATGTGGGTTGTTCCGCCAGTCGCACTTGCATTGGCCAAGCATCCGTTGGTCGAAGAGTACGATCTGTCCGCACTCCGCGAGGTCTTTATCGCCGCCGCACCTTCCGGTCCGGAACTTTCGGACGCGATCGCGTCACGGCTGGGATGCACGGCCTTGCAAGGGTACGGCATGACGGAACTGAGCCCTGTCAGCCACGTCGTGCCGCGCAAGGCACCCAAGTCCGGCGCCGCAGGGGTGCTGACGCCCAACACGTCCTGCAAGATTGTTGATATCGAAAGCGGTGCTGAACTTGGACCCGAGGAGGAAGGCGAGCTTTGGATCAAGGGCCCGCAGATCATGCAAGGCTACCTCAATCGCCCGGATGCCACAGCCGAGACCGTCACCCCAGACGGTTGGCTACGCACGGGCGACATCGCGAAAGTGGACCAAGACGGCTACATGTTCATCACCGACAGGCTGAAGGAGCTGATTAAATACAAGGGCTTTCAGGTCGCACCTGCCGAACTGGAAGCCACTTTGGTTGCTATGGAAGGCGTCACAGATGCTGCGGTGATTGGCAGACCTGATGATGAGGCGGGCGAACTGCCGATTGCCTTTGTCGTCGCTGCTGACCCCGCCCCGACGGAAGAGGCGATCAAAGCCCATGTTGCGGCGCAACTGGCCACATACAAGCAACTCCATGAAGTGCATTTCGTAGATGCAATTCCGAAATCCGCCTCAGGTAAAATCCTGCGGCGGTTCCTGCGCGACGGGCTTAAGTCTTAGCGGCTGGACGCTACGGGGCGGGTCTCTATAGTGACGGCGAACCGCAATCCGAGGACGCTCATGAAGCCCACGTCACCCCGCGCCGCCCGCCGTCAGGCTGCCAAATTCGGCAAAGGCGCGCTCACGCTCGAAGAGCTCGCCCAGCGCGTCGCGAAGGCGCGGGTGTCGGGGGTCGACAAGGCACGCGTGGAACGGGCGCGACGCATCCTGACGTCTTATTTGCAGACCGCTTTCGCACACCAGATTCCGGCCAAGGATGTTCTGGCCGAAATGGCCAGCGGCAAAGCCGCGTGGCGGCTGGGCATGGCCGTGCGGGATGAATTGATGAAGTCGCCCCCGAAGGTCGTCCAAGAGGCCGCCTGTGCCGAGGGCTGCGCCTTTTGCTGTATCCTGAATGGCGGCGAAGGCGGTGTGATTACGGCATTCGAAGCCGAGCAACTCCACACCGCGTTGACACCCCTAGCAGGGCAACCGGACGGCCGCGCGTGGCATCCAAAAGGCTGCCCTGCCCTCGATCCAGACACCCGCAGTTGCCGCGCCTATGACGCCCGCCCGATGATCTGCCGGTCATTTATCTCAACCGATGCGGCGGCCTGTGAGATCAATGCCGAAGGCGGCAAGGAAATGGGCGCTGGGCTTTTGGGCAACCACCTTGATTATCTTTTGGTGCTTGCGCTTTGCCGCGCGGCCTTGAAAGGGATCACGCAGGTGCAAACCTATTCGCTGGCGGACACCGCGGCCTTGGGCGTTGCAGGGGCTGACGGGATCGCAGATGCACGCCAGAAAACCAGCGCGTTGGAGATTGCCTGCCACGATGCACTGGTGGCTGCGACGGCCTAGATTCCAAGCACCGCTTGCAGCGTCTTGAGCGTCTGGCGCTGCTCATCGGTCCAATTCAAACGCCGTCCACGGAAAAGCGTCGCCTGCGATGCGTGGATTAGCCCGTCATCAAGGATCTTGAGCCCGTTGGCGCGCAAGGTCTCGCCGGTCGAGGTGATATCTGCGATCGCCTCAGCCGTTTCATTCTTGACGGTGCCTTCGGTCGCGCCTTGGCTGTCCACCAGTTGATAGTCCGCCACGCCATGTTCGCGCAGGAAATCCCTGACGAGACGATGATATTTTGTCGCGATCCGAAGGCGGAACCCATGCCGCCGCCGAAAGGCCGCTGCTGCCGCATCCAGATCATCCAACGTATGCACATCGACCCAGAACTTCGGGACCGCGATGATCAGATCGGCTCCGCCGAAACCCATTGGTGCCAGCTCTGCGACGCGGGCATCCCAGTTGGCCAGCTTCTCGCGCACCAGATCAGAGCCGGTCACTCCAAGATGAATGGTGCCAGAGGCCAATTCGCGCGGGATCTCTCCGGCGGAAAGCAGCACAAGCTCGACCCCATCAATGCCGTCAACGGCACCGGCGTATTCGCGATCAGACCCTGATTTGCGCAGGCTGATGCCCCGACTGCCGAACCAGTCGAAGGTCTTTTCCATCAATCGCCCCTTGGACGGCACACCCAGCTTCAGCATCACGTCAACTCCAAAGCCAGATCAGGACGGATCACACCGCCGACGGCTGGCACTACGCGCCCCTGCCCCAGCCGGGCCGTCAGCGCGTCATAGCGTCCGCCTGTGGCGACAGGTGGCAAATCGGGGCGGTCGCTGGCGTAAAAACCGAAGACAAACCCGTCGTAATATTCAAGCGACGTGCGTCCGTAGCTGCCTTCGAACGGCAAGGCATCCACATCCACAGCCCGGTCAGCCAACGCCCCGAGACGGGCATCCAACCGCCCCACGGCACCGCCGATTGCGGGCATGTCCACTGCGATATCACGCAGATGACTGAGCACATTTGTCGATGTCTCGCGCAGGTTCAAAATGGCGTCGATCAAGGCAATTTCTTCGCCGGAAATCGGGGCGGCATCAGCATCCGCGCGCAGCGCATCAATCCTGGCTGTAACCTCTTCGCGGGTGCGCAACCCAATCTCCGGGCCTGCCTCTACAAAGGGGTCTTCTGCGGCCAGAAGCGCGGCCCGCGCCGGTGGCACCTGATCCGACCCGAACCGCTTGAGAAGCGCACGGAACCGGGCTGGCCGCCAGATATGCCGCAATAGAGCGGCCTTGCGGTCATCGGTGGTTTGCAGACCGCGCACCGCGTCCATCAATACGCCAATGTCGCCAGTGGCAGCGCGCAGTGGCAGCCCTTCCAAGCCTTGCGCCACGGCGGCAAAGACCTCTGCATCAGCGGCAGCCGGGTTCTGGCCGTCAAAGACCTCGTAACCGACTTGCACGTATTCGTTCGCGCGGGCCTCATCGGTTTCCTGCTTGCGGAACACCTTGCCTGAGTAGGTGTAGCGCGCAGGTTCGGCGTGGGCGTCCATATGCATCTGCACCACAGGGACGGTGAAGTCCGGGCGCAGCACCATTTCACCGCGCAGCGGGTCCGATGTGACGTAGGACCGCGCGCGGATATCCTCGCCATAGAGGTCAAGCAACGTGCCAGCCGATTGCAGCACATCCGCCTTGATCACCAAAGCCCCTCTGGCAGCGAAGAGGTCGCGCAAACGGCGCGCCTCGGTCTGTGTGGCCTGCGAGGTTGGCATCAGCCCTGCCCGTCCAGAATTTCGCGTACCTTCGCGACCATCTGGGCACGCGGCACTTCGTATTGGCTGGGGCGGTCCTTCCATTCCTCAAGCGTGGCGTTCTTGGCGATTTCGGCCCCGAGGATCAGATCCTTGATCTGGACAATCCCCTGATCAAATTCATCCGCACCGGCAATAATGGCGACCGGCGAATTGCGCTTGTCTGCGTATTTGAGCTGATTGCCAAAGTTCTTGGGGTTTCCAAGATAGACTTCGGAACGGATGCCAGCCGCGCGCAACTCGGCAACCATGGACTGATAGTCAGCCATCCGGTCTCGATCCATTACTGTGACGACCACTGGCCCCCGCTCAGCGCTTTCAATCCTGCCCTTGGCCCGCAGTGCGGCCAGAAGACGGTCCACGCCGATCGAAACACCAGTGGCAGGCACGGCCTGTCCGGTGAAGCGCTTGACCAGATCGTCATAGCGCCCGCCCCCTGCGACCGAGCCGAAGTTGCGGGGACGCCCCTTTTCGTCGGTGACTTCGAAGGTCAATTCAGCCTCGTAGACGGGGCCGGTGTAGTAACCGAGGCCGCGGACGACGGAAGGGTCGATGATGATCCTGTCAGAAAAATAACCTTGTGACTCCAACATCAATACAATTTCACGGAGTTCGGAAACACCTGCGGTACCAACTTCAGAGTCCCGCACAAGTTCTTCTAAGTGAGCCAACACAACAGTGTTGCGAACTTCGCTAGCGCCAATGTCGCGCCCAAAAAGAGCTGTGAACGGACTGTCGTAGGCGTTCGACAAGGCGTTTACATTCTCACTTCCCAATACCGAAGCAACTTCTGCGGCATTGCGAAGCTTCTCGTCGATACCGGCATTTGCATCGACAAACCCCATCACCACATCGGCTTGCGCATCGCTCAGGCCCGCGCCCTTGGTAAAGTCACCGCTCTCGTCCTTGCGGCCCTCACCAAGCAAAGCGCGCACGCCATCGACGCCCAGACGATCCAGCTTATCAATTGCACGAAGCACGATCCCGCGCTCGACCTCTTTGTCGTCACCTGACAGTCCTGCGACCTCTAAGACACCGTTCAGCACTTTGCGGTTGTTCACGCGGATGATGTAGTCGCCGCGGGGGATACCGACTTCTTCCAATGTGTCAGACAGCATCGCGCAAATCTCGGCATCGGCCGCAACACTCGGCGCGCCGACAGTATCGGCATCGCACTGATAAAACTGGCGAAACCGACCCGGTCCGGGTTTTTCGTTGCGCCAGACAGGGCCCATCGCATAACGGCGATAGGGGCTGGGCAGGTCATTGCGGAACTGGGCCGCGACGCGCGCTAGCGGCGCTGTCAGATCATAGCGCAGCGCCAGCCAGTCGTTGTCTTCCTGCCAGGCAAAAACGCCCTCATTCGGGCGATCCACGTCAGGCAGGAACTTGCCCAGCGCCTCGACCGTCTCAACAGCGGAGGTTTCCAGCGCATCAAAGCCGTAGCGATGGTAAACAGCCGCAATCTTGCTCAGCATTTCGTTCCGGGCGGTGACATCCGCGCCGAAGTAATCCTGAAACCCTTTTGGCGTTTGCGCCTTGGGACGGGGCTGTTTCTTTTGCTTGGCCATCACTTGGTCCTGCGATCACAATGTTTGAGGGGCGTTTAGCGCGGCAAGCCCAGCGGGGCAATGCAGCTTGCCTGCCAAAAGCTGCTGTGCCGCCGCCATCTTGCCTAAAAATCCCACATTCCTGGGCTTTCATGTTTTCCGGCACAGTCGCCCCTTCCGCAGGAAGGTGGCAAAGCTTATGTTCGCCGCATGACTGATATCACCCATCTTGAAGAACAAATCGCCTATCTGACTCGCACCGTTGACGAATTGTCAGACGTGGTTGCGCGGCAGGAAAAGGAGCTCGCCATTGCCCAAAGGCGCGTTGCGATGTTGATGGAACGTGAGGCCCAGCGCGAGATAGACTCAGGCGGGACCGTTCCGCTTGCCGATCAGAAACCACCCCACTGGTAAACCCGCAGAGCACTGGCCACGCCACCCAAATAGGGCGCTTGTCGCTTTCGCACCTAAACGCGTCGGCTGGCTCTGACGTGGGCTGCGGTTTTCGCGCAAATTATGGCGCAAGAACCCAAGGGAGTCGCAGGTCATGAAAACTGAAGTCAAAGCTCTGGTCGTCGGTGGTGGCGCAGTCGGCACATCCATCGCCTATCATCTGGCCAAAGCTGGCTGGGACGATGTGATGCTGCTTGAGCGTGACGAGCTGACGTCTGGCTCCACATGGCACGCAGCGGGCCTGCTGCCGCTTTTCAACATGTCTTTTGCGACGACCCATATCCACAAATACTCGGTTGATTTCTACAAGTCGCTTGAGGCCGAAACAGGTCTGAACGCGGGCTTTGCCGTTGTGGGCAACCTGCGCATGGCGCAGACCCAAGAGCGTATGGACGAATATATGCTCTATGCTTCGACCGCCGAAACCTGTGATGTCCCCTATGTCTGGATGACGCCAGAGGAGATCAAGGAAAAGTGGCCACTGATCCGGACCGAAGACCTCAAAGGCGCACTTTACCACCACACCGACGGCTACATTAACCCTGCCGATGTGACACAGGCGATGGCCAAAGGCGCCCGTCAGCGCGGCGTGATGATCGAACGCAAATGGCAGGCGGATGCCTTCCACTGGAACGGCGAAGCTTGGGAAGTCACCTGCACCAAGATGGTCGAGAAAGGCGGCAACCTCGTCCCCTCTGACGAGCAGGTCGTGATCACTGCCGAGCATGTCGTCACCGCCTCAGGAAACCACGCACAGACTACTGCGAAGAAGCTGGGCATTAAAATTCCAGCGATCCCGGTCGAACACCAGTTCATTGTCATGGATCAGGATCCGGCCTTGGTCGAGTTCCGCGCTGCCGGAAATGTCGAGCACCCCGTCGTGCGTGATGCGGACGCGCAATCTTATGTGCGTGAAGAACGCGGCGGCTGGATTCTGGGGGTCTATGAAAAGAATGCACCTGCCGTTTTTGAATACGGTGTGCCAGACAGCTTCCGCGCTGACCTCTTCCCGCTCGATCTGGAACGGATCGAGGAACAGTATATGGCGATGATCCACCGGATTCCGTCGGTTGAGGAAATCGGGCTGAAAGACGATTTCAACGGCCCGATCTGCTACACGCCAGACGGCAACCCTCTGGTCGGACCGGCCCCCGGGCTGCGCAACATGTGGCTGGCCGAAGGTTTCAGCTTCGGCATCACGGCCGCTGGTGGCACGGGATATTACCTTGCGCAGATGATGGTCGATGGCGAGGCCGAGATCGACATGGCCTCCCTTGATCCCAAGCGTTACGGCGACTGGATGACAACCGAGTTTGCAGCCCGCAAGAACGAGGAATGCTACGACCACGTCTATATCCTGCACCACCCTGACGAAGAGCGGCCTGCTTGCCGTCCGTTGCGCACGTCACCCGCCTACGACCGTCAGGCCGCGCGCGGCGCGCAATTCGGTTTCGTGAATGGCTGGGAGCGCCCCAATTACTTCGCCCCAATGGGCTTTAACGATCACGACAGCCGCTCTTTCCGTCGCGGTGGCTGGTGGCAATATGCCGTGGAAGAGGCCAAGGCGATCCGCGAAGGTGTTGGCCTGATCGACGCAACCGCCTTTACCAAGCACATCGTCAAAGGTCCCGGAGCGACCGCTTTCCTCGACTGGTTCACCACCAACAAGCTGCCACGCGTCGGTCGTATCAACCTGACCTATGCGCTCACTAGCCACGGCACGACCCGTACCGAATACACCATCGTCCGCCTGAAGGATGACGAATACTACCTCGTCTCGGCGGGTGCTTGGTCAGACTATGACGCAGATTTCCTGCGCAAGGCCGTCGAGGATAAAGAACCTGAGTTTGGCCGTATCGACGTGCAGAATGTCACGACGCAATGGGGTGTGTTCGCCATTGCTGGTCCGAAATCACGTGATGTGTTGAACGCGGTGATCAAGGACGCTGATCCGGCGACAGCGCTGTCGAACAAGCGCTTCCCTTGGCTGTCTGCCAAACAGATCGAACTGGGTATGTGCCCGGTCAACGCGATCCGTGTCGCATACACAGGCGAACTCGGCTGGGAGCTGCACCACCCCATCGAGATGCAGAACTACCTTTTTGATCTGCTTGAGAAGGCAGGCGAGTCCCACGGAATGAAGCTGGTCGGCGCGCGCGCGCAAAACTGGCTGCGTCAGGAAAAATCCTACCGCGCCTTCGGCACCGAGCTTGGCCGCGACGCCACCCCGTTGGAGGCCGATCTGCCGCGCTTTGTGGACCTCTCCAAGGATTTCCACGGCAAGGCTGAGATGGAGGCCAAGGGAATCCGGTCCAAATGCGTCACATTGCTGATTGATGGCCCGGAAGATGCTGATCCATGGGGTCGTGAGGCGCTCTATGATATGGACGGTAACCGTGTCGGGCGTCTGACCTCTGGCGGCTATTCTGTTGCCTTTGAAAAGTCGATCGGGATGGGCTACGTGAAACCGGAACTGGCCACGGTCGGTACGAAGCTGCAGGTCAAGATGCTCGACCAACTCTGGGCCTGCGAAGTCGTCGAAGATAGCCCCTACGATCCAACCAACGCCAAAATCAGGATTGACGGGTAACCCCTCTCGGGGCGTAGGCTGAGACCCAACCGACCTATGCCCTGAAAGGACTGTCAGATGTCTGAGAAGATCGCTGTCGAGAACGTGAATGTTCCCGGTCATGTCACCAATGTGGACAAGGCAAAATACGATGCGATGAAATCCGCCATGCTTGCGACATTGCCGAAATCCGCGCCGGGCATGACGGCCAAGGAAAGCAAGGAAGCGGCGAAAGCGCATTTGCCGGAAGATTTGTTTCCCGGTGGGGCGACATCAGGTTGGTGGCAAAAATGCGTGCAGCTTGATCTTGAGGCAAAGGGCGTGGTGGTGCGCGAAAACACCAAACCACTGCGTTTTCATCAGGCCTGACGGCGAAACCACGTCCGACGGATGTTTTCGGCCCGCCGCCTGCCAAAGATGATCCCGCGTGTGACGGGCCCTCGCAGGATTGGCAGGTCAATTGCCAGCAACAGCAGACCAACCGGAATCATCCATACGTTCAGCACCGGAAGGATCGCCAGCATCCCGCCGATGACCAGAAAAAATCCGACGATTATTCTTGCAATCATCCAACCAGGTTTGCGCAGACCTTCGAGCATTGGCACACGATCCGAAAAAAATCGGAACTGCCGCTCAAACCGGGCTTTGGCTATTTCTCTGTGATTGCGCTTCATCCCGCTCAAATAGGCGCTATTTGCCGAAATTGAAGTCCGGCTGCCGCAAATTTAAGCGTGGTGCGCCCGCAGGCGTTGCGGTGTCAGCGCTTTAACGGTGCTGGCAGGAAGCTCTGGCTGCCGCCCCGCGACCAGATCCGCCAGAAGCTGACTTGCCGCAGGGGCCGATTGCATCCCGTAGCCGCCCTGACCCGCACACCAGATGAAGTTTTCTACGGCAGGATCGGGGCCCAGAACAAGCGTCCGGTCCGGTGTAAAGGTCCGCAAACCCGCCCACGATGACAAAAGCCGCGTGACCGGTTCTGTGACATTTGCTTCATACCGGGCCAGACCTTCGGCGAGCACCATGTCATCAGCGAACGCATCATGGGGCGTGACCGGATCCTCGTCCGCCGGAGAGACGATCAACGCCCCTGCATCTGGCTTTGCATACCACGTCTCGCCAGCGCCAAAGACCATGGGCCACCGGCTGACATCGTGGCCACCTGGTGCCGGGATCCGCGCCATCGAACGCCGCAAAGGTGTCAAACCGATAGGTGCGATGCCGGCCATTTTGGCGATTTCATCCCCCCACGCACCGGCCGCATTGACAATATTGCGTGCGGTATAGTCGGTTCCCCCAACCTGAACGATCCAACCCGTCCCGTCGCGCGAAATCGCCGTAACCAATGCTTTGGGAACGATCTCTGCTCCGTTTTGGCGCGCCATACGGACGAATGTCTGGACCAGCTTGTCGGTATCAATATCCCAGGCGTGAGGATCATGAGCGGCGCGGTCCACCGCGTCCGTTCGTAAAATCGGGATCATCGACCGGGCGTCAGAGGTCGAGATTTCTTCAAGTTTCATGGTCTCCAGATCGTGCGCAAAGGCATCTGCATCCTGCTTGCCGCCAATGAGCATTAGCCCGCGTGGACCAAGGACCTCTGCGCCCTGATGAAATGCCCGGCTGGCACGATTAAGCTCAATCGTCGAGGGCTTGCCGTAGTTTTCCTCAAACATTGCCGCTGACCGACCTGATGCGTGATAAGCGAGTGCGTCTTCGCCTTCCAACAGCACAACTTGTCCCACTTCAGACAGACGCGCTGCCGCTGAAACACCGGCGATACCGCCGCCAATCACCAGAAAGTCGATCATGCTTCTTCCAAGCGGTCCGTCGCTGGTGGTGGGGTGACGCTCAGTGCGGTGATCCGGTCATAGAGCGCGTCGTCCATCTCAAAACCGGCGGCGGCCAGCGACGGCGCAAGTTGTCCGGCCGAACGGGCCGAGATAATGGGGTGCGGCTGCGCAGGGTGACGCGCGACCCATGCCACCGCGAGGGTCGCAGGGTCTGCCCCGATTTCTTTGGCAAATGCAGACAGTTTCGCCGCGCTCTCATGCATCCAGCCTTGCGCGTAACGACTGGTATAACGCTCGTCCTCTTTCAGACGGCCCTCTGCGCCTTCAGCATATTTACCCGTCAACAAACCGCCACCGAGCGGTGAATAGGGGAAAATCGAAATCTGTTGATCAGTGGCCATCGGGAAGATTTCGACCTCTGCCTGCCGCTTCACAAGGTTATACATGGGTTGGATTGCATCAATGCGGGTGCCGAGACGCTGCGCAACAGACTGGGCCTTCATTACCTGCCATGCGGCATAGTTTGACACTCCGATATAGCGTATCGCGCCCGACTGCTGCAGTTCGGCAAGTGCCGTGAAGGTTTCCTCAAGTTCGGTCTCATCATCAAAGCGATGCAGATAGAGCAGATCGACCATGTCGGCATCTTGCTGCGCGCGGATCCTGTCGAACTGTGCCATGATATTCGCGCGGCCCGCCCCACTCACATAGCCGACCTTGCTGGCGATGAAGAGGTTTTCACGATCGGCTTTGATCATAGGACCGAGCAGTGTCTCGGATGCGCCATCGGTATAGCCGACCGCCGTATCGAAATGGTTGATGCCTGCCGCACGGCAATCTTCGAACATCGCCTGACTGGCGGCAGCGTCGGCCTTGCCGCCAAATTGCATTGTACCGAAGGCAAAGCGTGACAGCGGCCTGCCACTTTGCGTTGTCATATGTGTCATGCCGTCCCCCGTAAGACTGAATCAGTGTTTCCCTTTTTCATGCGAAGGTAAATCTCAACACCGATCAGGTAAGGCAGATAGAACGCAAAATTCATCGCCAGATCAAAGCTGCCCGAAAAGTCCGGTTCGGACCAAAGACCATCTGTCGCCAGATACCAGAGCCCGTATTGCACGCGGTAAAGCCATGATCCGATGGCCAGCCAGAAAAACCGCAACGCCCATGCACGGTGCCTTTCAAAGTCACCTTGCCGCGCCATGCGCCATGCCATGCCAGCAGTCAGCAGCAAGAGTGCCCCGTAAAGCGCGAAGCCTGCATCCATTACCGCGCCCCCGATGGTGCCTTTGAGAGTGATAAAGACCAGCCCGCCGAAGGCTGTCACAAGTGCGGACAGGGCAATCAGTCTGCCGGACCAGCGGTGCGCCTGCGGGTATCTGTCCCGCAGCCGTCCGATAAGCTGAAAGGGCACGAGGCATGTGACGATCCCCCCGAGGATCATGTGGCTAAATAACGCGAGATTTGCCGATGCGCTGTCTGTCTGCAGGTAATGCGGCTCAGCCAGACGGTCGCGTAACCCGCCTTGCCCGAAATCAACGGAATAAAGCGCAAACGGCAGCATCAGCAGTGCAAGCAAACTCATGGTGATGATGCGCGTCATGTGCAGCCTTTCCTTCGCTCGAAAGATGCTAGCATGCAGCAAGCGGCTCCGACACCCGCCGCGGGTCACAAGGAACTCGCATTTCCGCATTGGCGTTGCACCTTGCGAGATTGACACCTGCGGCTGTCGAACTGACTATGGCCGCCGAATTGACCGTAAGAGACAACGCTTGCCAGACGTGCCCGAAAATCCAACCGCACTTGGGGCCACCCCATAATGTCGAAAATGCCACACGCGCGCGCCGGACAGGTCGTGGGCCTTTTGGGGGGATCGTTCGATCCCCCGCACAGCGGCCATGTGCATATTTCGAAAGCAGCGCTCAAACGGTTCGGGCTGGACCGTCTTTGGTGGCTTGTCACACCCGGCAACCCGTTGAAAGCGCGCGGGCCAGCCCCATTGGCTGAAAGGATGCGGGCGGCAAAGGCAATGATGCAGCACCCCCGCGTCACGGTCACGGATATCGAGGCCCATTTAGGGACGCGGTATACAGCCCAAACGATTGCGGCCTTGCGGCAACGCTATCCTGCTGTCCGTTTTGTTTGGGTCATGGGGGCCGACAATCTCTCACAGTTTCACCGCTGGCAGGATTGGCGTTGGATCATGGAAACCGTGCCAGTTGGTGTGATTGCGCGCCCCGGAGACCGGATTTCCGCGCGATTGTCCAAAGCGGCTCGCATCTACCGCGACGACCGGATTACAGGCCGCGCGTCACATATTCTCGGCCACCTTGAGGCTCCGGCGTGGTCGTTTATCAACGTGCCGATGACCGATCAGTCCTCAACAGCAATCAGAGCAAGAGGGGAATGGTGATGCGCCTGACACGACGTGCCCTGCTGGCCGGAGCGGGATCGACTTTTGCGAGTGCGGCCCTTGCTGAAGCGCCGCTGACGTCGCTGCGTCCACGTGCGCGCGTGGCCGCCAGCGATGTCATCACCCGCCTTGTCGCGAATGCGGGGTTGAGTGGCGAAACCGGCGTTGCTGTTATGGACCTCGCAACCGGTGCCATGATCGAAGATGTCGCCGCCGACGTCCAGCAGCCCCCCGCAAGTGTGACCAAAGCCGTCACCGCCCTTTATGCGCTTGAGGCAATGGGCCCCAATCATCGCTTTACCACACGGGTTTTTGCAGACGGTCCGGTGGTGAATGGCGTTCTTGATGGCAATCTTATTCTGGCGGGCGGTGGTGATCCTGATCTGGCGACGGATGACATTGCCACGCTGGCCGCGCGCCTCAAAGATACTGGCCTGCGTGAAGTGCGTGGTGATTTTCTGGTGTGGGATGAGGCGCTACGAAATGTCGATGAGATCGACCCCGGGCAGCTCGATCATTTCGGCTATAACCCGACGATCACGGGCCTGAACCTCAACTACAATCGCGTCCACTTCGAATGGCGTCGCGAGCAAGACGGTTTTGCCACCGCGATTGATGCCCGCAGCGAGAACTACCGGCCCGCCGTCTCGATTGCCGAGGTTGATCTGGTCGATCGGGATGCACCTGTCTTTACCTACCGCAAATCCGGCAATGTCGACCGCTGGACCGTGGCGCGCGGGTCCCTCAATGACGAGGGATCACGTTGGCTCCCTGTGCGCCATCCGGCGCTCTATGCCGGCGAAGTTTTCGCGACCTTCATGCGCAGCCACGGTATTGTTCTCTCTAAACCGCAAGAAACCCCTGTAACGCCAAGCGGCGTGGTCTTGGCGCAGTTCCAAAGCGCACCGCTGACAGAGCAGTTACGGTTCATGCTGCGCAACTCCATCAATCTGTCCGCCGAGGTCACCGGTATGGCTGCCACCAAGGCGATCACTGACCGCGTACAGGGGATGCGGACATCCGCCTTACGCATGTCACGCTGGACCTATGAGCGTTGCGGAGGCGTGACGCCATTATTTGTCGATCATTCCGGACTTGGGGATGAATCGCGGATCAGCCCTGCGGAAATGGTGGGCATCCTTGGCGCGCCCAATGTCGAACCGCAGCTTTATCCGGTTTTGCGCCGTCGACGCGTGTTTGACAGTGCGGGGCAAGAGGTCGTGCGGGACGGGATTGCTGTGCAGGCCAAAACGGGGACACTGAACTTCGTCTCATCACTGGCGGGCTACGTCAGAACGGACAAGGGCCGCAGGCTTGCGTTTGCGATTTTTTCCGCTGATCTGGAACAACGCGCAGCAGGCATTCTCAGTGGTGCAGAAAGCCCGCAAGGCGCACGCGGTTGGGGCCGCCGTGCGCGGACGCTTCAGCGCGACATCATCAGTCACCTGGCGCTGAGACTGCCAGCCTAAAGGGGCATATGCCGCGCACGCGACCCGCGTTCGATGGCAGCCGCGTGAAGACGGTCGAGGTTCAATTCGTCGCGAATCTCTTCCAGCATCCGCACTTCGGGACCGACCACGCGCCCGTCAGCGGCGGCGACGTCACATGACAGCGCGTAGGCTGTTTCATAGAGGCGCTCCGGCAACGCGTCACGGATCAAACCGAATAGCGCATCAAGGCCGTCCACCTGTTCCAGCAGATCGAAAACCATGCGTGAGATTTGCGGCAGACGTTCGGCGTCATAGCCGGCAAAAACAGGCAAGTTGTTGATTGCGTTGCTCATCTTGACCAGTTCAGCTGTGCGGATGTCTTCGTCTGACGCGGACACTGCGATCATCAGTGCTGCCAGCGCGTCTTGCGCGGTAAGAGAGGCGTCTTCAAGCATGGTGCAATTCCTTTGTGGTTGCGTGTCATTTATTGACGCTGTGCCTGTCTCGCAATAGGGAGTGCCCGTTCCGGCGGCCAATCCGGCAGCCCTTCAACAAGATGTGAGAATCCCAATGAGCACCTTTCGTGACGCCGCGATGACATCAAAGGCCTGGCCTTTTGAAGAGGCGCGCGCCCTGCTCAAACGGTATGAGAAAAAAGACCCCGAAAAAGGATATGTGCTGTTCGAAACCGGCTATGGCCCCTCGGGTCTGCCGCATATCGGGACCTTTGGCGAAGTTCTTCGCACAACGATGATCCGTCGTGCATTCGAGGTGATTTCTGACATCCCGACCAAGCTGATCTGCTTCTCTGATGATCTCGACGGCATGCGCAAGGTTCCCGGCAACGTCCCCCAGCAGGAAATGCTGGTCGAACACATGCACCAGCCGCTGACGGCAGTGCCTGATCCGTTTGGCGAGTTTGAAAGCTTCGGCCATCATAATAACGCGATGTTGCGCCGTTTCCTTGATACATTCGGGTTTGAGTATGAGTTCTATTCGGCGCGTGAGTTTTATCGCACCGGGCAGTTTGATGAGATCCTTTTGCGTGCCGCTGAACGCTACGACGACATCATGGCGGTGATGCTGAAATCATTGCGAGAGGAGCGCCGTGAGACATACTCGATCTTCTTGCCGATCCACCCTGAGACCGGCCGTGTCCTTTACGTTCCGATGAAGAATGTTGATGCCGAAAAGGGTGAAATCACGTTTGACGACGATGATGGCCGCGAATGGACGCTGCCGGTGACCGGCGGCAATGTGAAATTGCAATGGAAGCCTGACTTTGGCGCGCGCTGGGCCGCGCTGGATGTCGATTTCGAGATGTACGGCAAGGAACATGCGACAAATACCGCGATCTATGACCGGATTTGTGAGATTTTGGGCGGGCGCAAGCCAAACCATTTCTCTTACGAGCTGTTTCTGGACGAGAACGGCCAGAAGATTTCAAAGTCTTCCGGCAATGGTATCTCGATCGACGAATGGCTGACGTATGCCGCGACGGAGAGCCTGTCATATTTCATGTACCAGAAGCCCAAGACGGCAAAGCGGATGCATTTCGATGTGATTCCGAAAGCGGTGGATGAATACCACCAGCAACTGCGTGCTTATGCGACACAGGATGATGCTGGCCGCGCCAATAACCCTGTTTTCCATATTCACGGCCACAACGTACCTGCCTCAGACATGGTCGTGCCGTTTGCGATGCTTTTGAACCTCGCCTCTGTTTCCGGGGCTGAGGACAAGGAGACGCTCTGGGGCTTTATCCAGCGCTACGCACCTGAGGCATCTGCGGAGAACAACCCGCAGATGGATCAGGCGGCAGGGTTTGCGATCCGCTACTACAATGACTTCGTCAAGCCGACGAAGGTCTATCGTGCCCCGACCCCACAAGAGCGCGCGGCGCTGGAAGACCTCTCGGCCCGACTGAAATCATGGGACGGCGGGTTGGATGCCGAGGAGCTGCAATCCATGGTGTTTGCCGTTGGGAAAGAGCACGGGTTCGAGCCGCTTCGGACCTGGTTCACAGCCCTTTACGAAGTTCTGCTGGGCGCAAGTCAAGGCCCACGGTTTGGCGGTTTCATCGCACTTTATGGTGTCAATGAAACGATCGCGCTGATTGACGAGAAACTGAACCAGTAAACGAAAAACAAAACTGACCCGCGCCTTCCTGCGTATCCAGATAAGAAGGATATGGCATAGGAGGCGCGGGTGATGCGTTTTTTCGGGTTCATTCTGGCGATTTGGATGGCTGCGTCCGCTGCCTTTGCGCAGGATTCTCAGGCGATTGAAGATGTGATCGGCTCGCAGCTCGAGGCGTTCAACGACCGCGATGTGCCAAGTGCGTGGCAATATGCCAGCCCCAACATCAAGCGGCTTTTCGGCAATCCCGGGAATTTCGGCATGATGGTCCAACAAGGCTATCCGATGGTCTGGGATAACGCCGAGGTGCGGTTCCTTGAGTTGCGCGATATCAACGGGTTCTTATGGCAGAAGATCATGCTGCGCGACAAAACAGGCAATTTGCACGTACTTGACTACCAGATGGTTCAGACCGCGGACGGGTGGCAAATCAACGGCGTCAGGCTGTTGCCGATGCCTGATGTGGGCGCCTGATCAGGCCGTTGCCTGCCCCACCGTGACGGTGGTCTAGGCAGTCCTTTACCGGTCGAAGGTAGTCTTTTTGGCAAGTCAGCGGGCAGTTCTGTGATGCCCTTTGTTTCTTTGCCAAGAGGTCGCCTTTCCATGAATAAAGCCATTACCGACGGGATCGTTTTCGATCCTTTACCGTTTTCTGCGGGACTTTCGCTGTGGTCGAGCGGCGATGGCACCCCAGGGTCTGATACCTATGCCCTCAGCGGTTCTGGCAACTTCGTGGCTGCCGATCAGGATTTTGGGGGGTGTCTGGAAATCCTCAAGACCGACAGTGTGCAGAAGCTGCGCTACATGGGGGAAACCCCTATTCTGCCGGGCTGCTATCTGAAGGTGACAGCGCTTGTGAAAGCTGTGGCTGGCCCGTTGCCCGCCGTGGCGATTGCTGGATGGGCGGGGATGGCTGGAGGTCTGCCTGTCAGCGGGTTGCCTGCGTCTGGTCCATCCAAGCAACTGACAACCTATGGAGAGATCGTCGAGGTGACGGCGATCGTGGCAACCGCGGACCGTCAAGGCGTCGAGCTTGCCTGGCAAGGGGCGCAATACGGCCACTTTGGCTTGGACCTGACAGGACCGGACGGGGGACTGGTCAGGGTCGATGACATGCGCATCGAAGATGTCTCATCGCTTTTCACCCGCGATCTGGTTGGGCTGGTTGATGTCCGCGACTATGGGGCAATCGGTGACGGTGTGACTGATGATAGTGCAGCCTTTAATGCGGCTGATGCAGCCGCAGACGGGCAGACTGTGATGGTGCCTGAGGGGAACTACCGGATCGCGGCAAACGTCACCATGCAAAGCCCCGTCCGCTTTCAAGGGCGGATCGTGCAAGAACCGCAATACCGCTTCATTCTGCAGCGCGACTTTGACTATGACAGCTATCTTGCGGCATTTCAGGACGAGGAGTTGGCTTTCAAAAAGGCCTATCAGGCACTGATCAACTTTGCCGATCACGCTGATCTGGACTTATGCGGCCGTCGCGTCCTGCTGACAGAACCTGTCGATATGCAGGCGGCTGACCCGTCTCGCACGCGATTTGAAACCCGCCGCGTGATCCGCAATGGCCAGTTCCAGCCAGCCGACGGGGCAGCTTGGGATACTGTGGTCGTCACATCACAGGCTACCTATTCGGCGGCTGATGACAATCGTCTCACAAATGTGGTCAATGCCTCCAGCATTCCAGTGGGTGCGCTTGTTACTGGCAACGGCGTCGGACGTGAAATCTACGTGACTTCTGTCAACGAGACAGCGCAGACCGTCGAGTTGAACAGGCCGCTTTTTGACGCCGAAGGCAGTCAGGTTTTCACATTTACGCGGTTCAAATACATGCTGGATTTCTCAGGCTATGAAAAACTCAGCCAGTTCATTCTTGATGATATCGAGTTTCAGGGGCGCGGCGTTGCCAGTGGCATCATGATGGCACCGGATGGTTTTACCTTTCATGTCCGTGATTGCTTCATCAACAAACCAAAGGACCGCGGGATCACATCTCCGGGGCGGGGCTGTCAGGGGATGATGCTGGATCGTTGCCAACTGATTTCAGACGAACAAGCCGTCCCTGTGGCCGACCGCGTCAGCATCGGCTTCAACGCGACCGCCAATGACGTCAAAATCCGTGCGAACCGTGTGAGCAAATTCAAGCACTTCTGCATCCTCGCGGGGTCTGGCAATCTGATCACGGGCAACCACTGGTTTCATGGTGATGATGAGGTCAATGGCGTGCGAAAGGGTGGCATCGTCATCACCCAACCGAACCCCAAAACCATCTTTACCGGCAACTATTGCGACAACAATTTCATCGAGTGGACAAACGAGCATGATGCAACGCCTGCCTTCGGCAATCAGTTTTCGTTTGGCGGCCTGACGATCACCGGCAACATGTTCACCACCAACGATGTCGCAAGCTGGTTTAATTTCATCGTCATCAAGCCTTTCGGTCCGGGCCACTACATCAACGGTTTTGCGGTGGTCGGGAACGTCTTTCGCTCGCTCAATGGCCGCATTGACCGGGTTGAGCACGTGGACACGACCTTTGCCGATCTCGACTATGAAAAGACACGCAGCTTTGTGTTCGAGGCGAATACGTTTCACAATGTGAATGAGCCTGTCGCAAACCCGGCCTATCTGACCCATGAGCAGACGACCGAAGATGCGACCTGGGTGATGGAGACCCGTGCCGCCCTGCCCTTTGCCGGCGTTGCGCGTTCTGTCGAACATGTCATGCCTGCAGGCCCAGTTACTGACAATGGCGGTGTCCCTGTCTTTGACCTGCCGTGGTCGCGCGGGGAAGAAGGGCCAGACGGGCGTGACGTCCACCTTCACTGGAGCAAACCGGTCAAAGGCGCGGTGCGCTATGCGGTGCGGATGGACGCGACCGGGTGATATACCGACATGATGCAGTTTTAGGCTTCATGCTTAAATCTTAGGCGCGCGGCGAGGAATCTCGGGGCAATCGGTTCATCGTGTCGTTTCAAACTGGCCAATCTCCGGTGATCTGGACAGCCTTTCTGCGAATATCAATCGCGGAGCCGCAAGATCACACTCTCTGCCCCTGTCCCCACAGCAGATGCAACGCCTGTACAACCTCGTGCGAGGGGCGTGCTGCGTCTTTCCGCCAAGCGCCGCAGCGCAGACACGGTCATTGCTGACCTGCGTCAGGAAGGATCGCTGAAGGCGCTTTTTCCTAAGGTGCGCGGCACTGCCCTCGATACGGTTTTTCTCAATACTGCCGGTGGGCTTACAGGCGGCGACCGGATGGAACTTGACGTTTCCGCCCAAGAGGCCGCCCATGTGGTTGTGTCATCACAGGCCGCTGAACGCGGATATCGTGCCCAGTCTGGCGAAATTGCAGAGGTCGCCGTCACGCTGCGGGCCGCTGCGGGGTCAAGGATTGACTGGATGCCCCAGGAAACAATCCTGTTTGATCAAGCTGCGGTCTCGCGCCGGATGAACGTTCACCTGCAGGAAGCTGCTTCGGTCCTTTTGGTCGAACCGATCATACTGGGACGGCGGGCCATGGGCGAGACGGTGCGCGATGTTCACTTTCGTGACCAGTGGCGCGTCTGGCGGGACGATGCATTGATCTTTGCCGACGCAATCAGGCTTTCGGGCGATGCTGATGCCCTCATGGCGCGGGCGGCGACAGGTCAGGGTGCGAGTGCCATGTCAACGATCCTTCTGGCGGGAGCGGATGCGGCGCAGCGCGCTTCGGCCCTGTCTCTGACCGGATTGTCCGGCGCAAGCCTGATTGACGACAATTTATTGTTGGTGCGCCTTCTGGCGGAGGATGGGTACGCGCTGCGCCAGCAAATGCTTGCTGTTCTCGCACGTCTGTCGGATGTGCCAATCCCCCGTGTCTGGAGACTTTAAGACATGCAATTGACCCCCCGTGAAAAAGACAAGCTTCTGGTGGCCATGGCGGCCGAGGTTGCGCGCAAACGCATGCAAAGAGGTGTGAAGCTGAACTACCCCGAAGCAATCGCCCTGATCACGGATGCTGTCGTCGAAGGTGCGAGAGATGGCCGGTCAGTCGCCGACATGATGCAGGCCGGTGCCGAAGTGCTGACCCGGGATCAGGTCATGGACGGGATCGCCGAGATGATTCACGAAGTGCAGGTCGAGGCGACATTTCCTGATGGTACAAAGCTGGTGACGGTCCATGATCCGATCCGTTGAGACTTTCGATCAAAAGACGATGACTCTGGAGGCACGCAATGAAACCCGGTGAAATTCTGGTGGCAGAGGGAAGTTTGACCCTCAATGCCCATGCTGAGGCCGTGACGCTAGAAGTCGCCAATACAGGTGACAGGCCCGTGCAGGTAGGCTCACATTATCATTTTGCCGAGACGAATCCTGCGCTGTCATTTGACAGGGACGCGGCCTATGGAATGCGACTCGACATCGCGGCAGGAACCGCTGTTCGGTTTGAGCCAGGACAACGTCGTGACGTGCAACTTATTCCCATCTCAGGCGCGCGCGAGGTTTTTGGGTTTAATGCCAAGGTGATGGGGCCGTTGTGATCAGTTACCCGCTCATACTTTCTGCGTCGCAGAATTATGCTGCGCTGCCGCAAGAACTGCCTTATAATCAACCTATAGTAAACTCTATTGGATGGGGAAAACCATGACACCCGCAATTACACTTTCCATGTCTGCTCAGGCTATGCAGGTCGCCAGCGCAATGTTCGGCCAGCAAATGCGGCTGACTGATGCGTGGATTGATCAATCACAGGTTGCACATCGTGCGCTGATGACACCATACTATTCGCTTGTTGCCACACAGAAAAAATCCACAACTGTCACGCCGGTCAAAAAACCCGCTGCGAAGCCGGTGGCCAAAAAGGTCGCGCCGAAACTGGTAAAATCGGAAGCACCTAAGCCTGAGAAGCCCGCAACGGTCGCTAAGATCGAAGCAGTGGCACCGGCAAAAGCCGACGCACCCAAAAAGAAAGCCGCCGCCAAAGCGGCACCGGCCAAGAAGCAAGCCGCTAAACCGACGCCAGCCAAGAAAGCTGCGGCACCCAAGGCGGCAAAGACAACTCAAGCACCAGCGAAGCAAGCTGCCAAAACCAAGGCACCTGCCAAGGCTGCGACGCCAAAGAAGGCAGCCACCGCCAAAGCCGCTCCGGTGAAGTCGGACGTCAAAGCCAAGCCCGCTGCTCCAACTGCCGCCAAGGCTGAGGCACCGGCGAAAGCAAAGGCCCCTGAAACGGCGCCAAAGGCAGCCGCGGCAACACAAGCAATAGCACCGAAAGCCAAGGTAGAGGCCCCAGCATCCAAGCCAGCGCCTGCGCCCGCAACGACACCAGCGGCCGCGAAGACGGAAGCCCCAATTGCGCCGAAGACGGCCCCGCGCAAGAAGCCTGTGACCGTCTCCGATGCACCTTGGGACGGCAAGCCCGCGACTGCCAAGACCTGATAACGGAGAGCCCTGAATGCCAGCCACGATCTCACGCGCCGATTACGCCGCAATGTTTGGCCCCACGGTGGGGGATCGTGTCAGGCTTGCCGATACAGAGCTGATCATCGAAGTCGAGCGTGACCTGACCGCAGAACGCGCCGGCGCCGCAATGAGTGACGGTGAAGGCAAGAACGCCATGACCTATGGCGAAGAGGTCAAGTTCGGTGGCGGTAAAGTCATTCGCGACGGCATGGGCCAGAGCCAGCGCACGCGGGCAGAAGGGGCGGTCGATACGGTCATCACCAATGCGTTGATCGTCGATTGGACAGGTATCTACAAAGCTGACGTCGGCCTCAAAGACGGGCAGATCGCAGCGATTGGCAAGGCTGGCAATCCTGACACACAGCCAGGCGTCGATATCATCATCGGGCCTGGCACCGAGGCAATCGCAGGCGAGGGCCGCATCCTGACTGCCGGGGGGATCGACAGCCATATCCACTTTATCTGTCCGCAGCAGATCGAAGATGCGCTTCATTCCGGCCTGACGACCATGATTGGTGGCGGCACGGGGCCTGCGCATGGCACGCTTGCGACAACCTGCACCCCGGGTCCTTGGCATATCGGCCGGATGTTGCAAGCCGCTGACGCCTTCCCGATGAACCTTGCTTTCGCTGGTAAAGGCAACGCGGCCCTGCCAGCGGCATTGGAAGAACAGGTGCTGGCCGGCGCGTCCTGCCTGAAACTGCATGAGGACTGGGGAACGACACCCGCAGCCATCGATACCTGCCTATCTGTCGCGGATGCGTGGGACGTGCAGGTGATGATCCACACCGACACGCTCAACGAAAGCGGCTTTGTCGAGAACACCGTTGCCGCCATGAAAGGCCGCACAATCCACGCCTTTCATACTGAGGGTGCGGGGGGCGGTCATGCGCCAGACATCATCAAGATTTGCGGCGAAAGCCACGTCCTGCCATCCTCGACCAATCCGACGCGGCCTTTCACCGTCAACACGGTGGACGAGCATCTCGATATGCTGATGGTGTGCCATCACCTCGACAAATCCATCCCCGAGGATGTGGCCTTTGCCGAAAGCCGTATCCGCCGCGAAACCATCGCTGCGGAAGACATCCTGCATGACATGGGGGCCTTCAGCATCATCGCGTCTGACAGTCAGGCGATGGGCCGCGTTGGCGAGGTGATCATCCGCACCTGGCAGACGGCGCATAAGATGAAAGTGCAGCGCGGCGCACTGTCCGAGGAGCAGGGCGACAATGATAACCTACGGGTCCGGCGCTACATCGCGAAATACACGATCAACCCTGCGATTGCGCATGGGATCTCGCAGCACGTGGGATCGATAGAAGTCGGCAAACGCGCTGATCTGGTGCTTTGGGATACGGCCTTTTTCGGCGTGAAACCCGAGATGGTCCTGTTGGGCGGGACGATTGTGGCCGCCCAGATGGGTGACCCGAACGCATCGATCCCGACACCACAGCCGGTTTATACGCGGCCGATGTTCGGCGCTTACGGGCGCTCGGTCGAGAATAACGCCGTGACCTTTGTAAGCGCGACTGCTCAGGACGCGCGCATTGGCGAAACCCTTGGCCTTGCCAAAAAGACGCTGCCGGTCGTCAACACACGCGGGATCGGCAAGACAGACCTCAAGCTGAATAGTGCGATGCCGCAGGTCGACGTGAATCCAGAAACCTACGAAGTGCGCGCCGACGGTGAGTTGTTGACCTGTGAGCCAGCAACGGAACTGCCGATGGCGCAGCGATACTTCCTGTTTTGACGCAAGGGCAGCTTTGCATGACGCGCATGATGGCAATGCAGGTTTGGCCGTTGATGGTCCAAGAGGCGCATCCTAGCTCTGTCTCAGGGGGGAGAACGATCCAATCCCGAGAGGCTATCTATGTCGTTAAGACCCGACAACACTTTGATTACAAACCGCGAAATGCTGACCGAACTGGTGCTGGCACCTTTCTATGCGCTGGCACGCGGTATCGAACGCCTTGCCGAGAGCAATGCGCGCACGCAAGCGCTTCGCGCTGTGTCCGACATGACCGACGCCGAGCTGAAAGCAAAGGGGCTGACCCGCGCCGAGGCGGCCGCAATGGTGTTCCATCACGACGCATAAGCATTGATCAGGATGGCCGCGAATGACGGTCGCCCACGAGATCATCCACTTTCACGGCACGCCTGATGATACGGTCAGCCTGACTTACGATGCGCGATTGCTGCGCCGTAAGAAGCTGATCACGGATCAGGGCGTGCCGTTTCTTGTTGATCTGGCGCAGACGACATCGGTCACAGGTCACGACGCATTTCTGCTGACCGACGGGCGCAAGATCGCTGTCATTGCCGCTGATGAGCCGCTGATGCGTGTCACTGGAGATCTGACACGGCTTGCATGGCATATCGGCAATCGACATGCGCCCTGTGCAATTTCTGATGACGGGCTTTTCGTTCAGCGCGAAAAAGTTATGCGCTCTATGCTAGAGCAACTGGGTGCCACTGTTGAGGACGTGACCGCGCCATTCACGCCGGAAGGTGGGGCCTATGGCCACGGGCGAACAATGGGTCACGATCACAGCCATTCCCATGCGTGACCTTGATCTCCTGACCCTGACGCAATGGCTGTCACCGGCTTACCCCGTCGGCGCTTTTGCCTGGTCGCACGGGCTTGAGCAGGCGATCGCCCGTGGTGATATCAGTGGCCGCGATGGGTTGGCGGATTGGCTGGCCGCTGTGTTGACACATGGCGCGGGCCGGAGCGATGCAATCCTTCTGGCCGAAGCCTACCGTTCCGATGATGTCACTGAAGTCGCTTCGCTGGCAGCAGCCCTTTCGCCGTCGAAAGAACGCCGGATGGAAACACTTCAGCAAGGGGCGGCCTTTGTTGCCACCACCCGCGAGGTCTGGGCATTACCGCTTCCCAATATGGCGTTTCCAGTTGCGGTCGGGCGTGCTGCCGCGCTTGCGGACTTGCCTCTGACGCCGGTGTTGCAGGTCTGGCTTCAGGCGTTCGCCTCGAACCTTGTGCAAGCGGCGCAACGCCTGATGCGGCTTGGACAAACCGACGGCCAGCGCATATTGGCACAGCTGCATCCCATCATTCTGGCGGTCGCGGCAGAGGCAGAGGCTGCAAGCCTTGACGATATCGGCAGCGCCACATTTGCCGTCGATACCGCTTCGATGCAGCATGAGGCGATGGCCTCGCGGATTTTCCGGTCTTAAGGAGAAGACATGTCACCAAACGGACCATTGCGTGTTGGAATTGGCGGGCCGGTCGGCGCTGGCAAAACAACGCTCACAGCCGAACTGGCCAAAGCACTTAAGGATCAGGTCAGCCTCGCGGTGATCACCAATGACATCTACACGCAAGAGGACGCCGAAGCCCTGATGCGGATGCAAATCTTGCCGGCCGATCGTGTGATGGGTGTCGAAACGGGCGGCTGCCCTCATACGGCAATCCGTGAGGATGCCTCAATCAATCTGGCTGCGGTTTCAGAATTGCGAGCCCGCCATGCCGATCTGGATCTGATCTTGATTGAAAGCGGCGGGGATAACCTTTCCGCGACTTTCAGCCCGGAACTTGCCGATGTGACGATCTATGTGATCGACGTTGCTGCGGGCGAGGAAATACCGCGCAAGGGTGGGCCCGCCATTACGCGCTCTGATATTCTGGTAATTAACAAGACAGACCTTGCACCGCATGTCGGAGCGTCGCTTGAAGTGATGGAAAGGGATGCGACACGGATGCGTGGGGACTTGCCATTCATTTTCGCTCAACTGCGTCAGGGCCATGGGGTCGGGGAAATCGTTGAACTGATCAAGGACATTGGCGGCTTAAGCCCCTCACCCTCTTGACGCAGATCAAAGCGGCGACAGGCCAGCCCGTCGCATATTCGCGCACGAACGCGCGAAAGGGTTGGATTCAGGACTGAATTCGGTTTCACTTTACGCGGAGGAGACCTGCACGCGTGCGTGTGGGAAAGCCAAGACAAAGGGAGCTTGTGAATGACCGAATATCCAGCCGATACCTATGCACCATCTGCCGAAATGGCCGCCGGCGCGCATGCCGACAAAGCAAAATACGAAGAAATGTATGCTGCCTCCATCTCCGATCCGGAAGCCTTCTGGGGTGAGCACGGCAAGAGGCTCGACTGGATCAAGCCCTATACCAAGGTCAAGAACACCAGCTTCGCCCCCGGCAATGTCGATATCCGCTGGTACGAAGACGGCACGCTGAATGTCAGCGCCAACTGCATTGACCGCCATTTGGCCACACGCGGCGATCAGACAGCAATCATCTGGGAGCCGGACAGCCCCGACGATGAAGCGCAACACATCACTTACAAAATGCTGCACGAAAAAACCTCGATCATGGCGAACACGCTCAAAGAGCTCGGCGTGAGCAAAGGTGATCGCGTTGTCCTCTATCTGCCAATGATCCCTGAGGCAGCCTATGCCATGTTGGCCTGCGCGCGTATCGGCGCGATCCATTCGATCGTCTTCGCCGGTTTCTCTTCAGATGCATTGGCCGCAAGGATAAATGGATCGCAGGCGAAGGTCGTCATTACGGCTGACGGTGCGCCACGCGGCGGACGCGTCACCAACCTCAAGGACAGTGTCGACAAGGCACTGAGCGCGGTCGAGCACGATTGCAAATGTCTGTGTGTCAAACGGACCGGTCAGGATATCGGCTGGACAGAAGGCCGTGACTTCTGGCTCGACGATCTGGCAGCAAAAGTCAGCGCGGACTGCCCCCCAGAAGAGATGAACGCAGAAGATCCGCTCTTTATCCTTTATACCTCTGGTTCGACCGGCCAGCCGAAGGGCGTGGTCCACACAACCGGTGGCTACCTCGTCTATGCGTCGATGACACAGGAATACGTGTTCGACTATCACGACGGAGATATCTTCTGGTGCACCGCCGACGTCGGCTGGGTGACGGGCCACAGCTATATCGTCTATGGACCGCTCGCGAATGGCGCGACCACGTTGATGTTTGAAGGTGTGCCGACTTATCCCGATGCGGGCCGCTTCTGGGCCACTTGTGAAAAGCACAAGGTCAACCAGTTCTATACAGCACCTACCGCGATCCGTGCGCTGATGGGTCAGGGAAACGGATTTGTCGAGAAATACGATCTTTCCGATCTTAAAGTGCTGGGGACGGTCGGGGAGCCGATCAACCCCGAAGCTTGGAACTGGTACAACGATGTCGTTGGCAAGGGAAACTGCCCGATTGTCGATACCTGGTGGCAGACCGAGACAGGGGGGCACTTGCTGACGCCTCTGCCTGGTGCCGTGGCGACCAAGCCTGGCTCAGCCACGCTGCCATTCTTCGGTGTGCAACCTGTCATCCTTGAACCGACCTCTGGCGAGGAAATCCACGAAACCGCAGCAGAAGGCGTGCTTTGCATCAAGGACAGCTGGCCGTCACAGATGCGCACGGTCTGGGGCGATCACGAGCGTTTTGAGAAAACCTACTTCGCTGACTACAAGAACTACTACTTCACCGGCGATGGCTGCCGCCGCGATGCGGACGGCTATTACTGGATCACTGGTCGCGTGGATGACGTGATCAACGTCTCTGGCCACAGGATGGGTACGGCAGAGGTCGAGAGTGCCCTTGTCGCGCATCCAAAAGTCGCAGAAAGCGCCGTTGTGGGGTATCCGCATGACATTAAAGGTCAGGGCATCTACGCCTATGTGACCCTGATGTCCGGCGAAGAGCCATCTGATGAGTTGCGCAAAGAGCTTGAGACCTGGGTTCGTTCGGAGATCGGCCCCATTGCAAAGCCGGATCTCATTCAGTGGGCGCCGGGGCTACCCAAAACCCGTTCAGGAAAGATCATGCGCCGCATCCTGCGCAAGATTGCTGAGGACGATTTTGGTGCACTTGGTGATACTTCGACCCTTGCAGACCCGTCAGTCGTCGACGAGCTGATCGAGAATCGCATGAACCGCAGCTAAGCGACTCATCAGCTGACACGAAAAGGGCCGCACCATTGGTGCGGCCCTTTTGATTGGCGCGCATCGCATGAAACCATGCGATCTTTGACGACAATTTTGCAAGAAAGCGCGTGTGAGACCGCCTCTGTTCCCGTATTGGTGACAAACCCAGATGTTTCCAGAAACAGGTCACACAAAAGACTGGACCCCATCACAAAAGTGGCCGAATATGAACGGTATTTAAACGCGTCATAAAGGGAGCGTTCATAATGCCAACACATTTCATAAGACGATTTCAGGGAGATGAGCGTGGAACAGCCACAGTCGAGTCCCTTCTCTGGATGCCGCTGTTCTTCTATCTTTTTGTTTTGATTACAGACGTTTCATTCATCTTTTACGGTAAAGCTGAGGCGCTCCGGATCATTCAGGACGGCAATCGGGCGTACTCCGTAAACTCTCTTGAAACTGACACTGAGACCAGCGCCTATATCAAGAGCAGGCTTGTTGCTTTGGCACCCGCCAGCGAGGTCACGACATCCGTTGTGAACGGCGTCATCATTACGACAGCGACGATGCAGGCCAGCGATCTTATGGCAGTTGGCTCAATCCCTACTTTTGTTGACACCGAAATCAGCATCACCTCCCAGCACTACATGGAGAACTGAGTAATGGCTGATCCTCGGTTCGCGCATACGCGCCGTTTCGCCAAGAAGTTTAAAGAAGACACTGACGGCAGCATGACCGTGCTGGGGCTGTTTTTATTTGTTGTGTCGGGCATTCTCGGTGCGCTCGCACTTGATGTAACTGCAATGTATGCCAACCGCACCCACCTTCAGGTGGCTGCTGATCAGGCGGCACATGCCGCACTTTATAATTTGCGGATTGGTGGCAAGGACCACGACGAAGCCAAGACTGCCGCGATTGATGTCGTGCAGGCCACATTACCGATTGCCGGAAACGGGATCACAGTTGATGCGGACGATATTGAGTTCGGCATTTACGACCCAGCCACCGAGACCTTTACAGCGGACCCTACCTCGCGCGTCGCAGTCAGGGTCATCACATCCTTCAGTGATGAGAGATCGAATGCGGCAACAACGTTCCTTTTCCGTCTGATTGGGCGAGACAGTTTTCAGATTTTCGCGCAGTCGACTTTCGCGACATACACACCCGACTGCTTCAGCGACGGATTCTTGGCTGAAGGTATTGTCGACATGCAGAACCAGAACTTCTTCGGCGCAGGCTTATGTGTGCACTCCAATATCGAAGTGCAGCTTCAGGTGAATAACGAATTTGAAAACGGGGCGATCGTCTCGATGCCAGGCGGCGCGAACACGGTGGTGGTACCTGGCGACAAGATCGACGATGTGAGCGGCTTGTCAGATGCCCTTGCCGATGATGAATTCGATCTGCGTGTGCTCTCGCGTATTGAGAACATGCTCTATCAGTATCAAAACCCCACTGGCACCGACTTCCCCCATCCTGGTGTGTCAGGCGATGAAATCGGTTGGCCATCCTATATCACCGACAAAATCATGCGGGACCTTGGGACTGTCAGCGAGATTGACAGCACAACCCTGACCGCGGGCGGTGTGTATTATGTGAATTGCTCACAACCGAATAAGGGACTGACCATTTCAAGCGGAAACGGGAGCAGTGCCCAAGCCTCCGTATCAGATGACACCAGCGCGACCAGACAAGGCAAGCGTGCCGGATCTGAGGATACGCGTATGCAAAAAAACGAAAACAATAACGGTCGTAACAATCGGGACGATGATACCACAGATGGCGATACCGGTCGTGGCAGTGAAGACGCGCTACCAGTCTTGAGCGAAGTGATTGTCATCACACCTTGTGACGTGAAGTTCGGCGAGGGCAGCGTGATTGAGAATGCGCGCGTCATCTCGCTGTCTCAGGGCGACAAGAGTTTTCAAGCGCCGCATGGGCTTTCGCTCGGGTCTCTGGACTCTGAGGGGTGTGAGCAAAACGGGGCGCAGCTTGTCACGATGGGTGGCGTCAGCTTTGCAGCCGATTTCGCGGCCTTCGGGTCGCAAATCTTTACGATGGGCGACATCAAGTTCGCTGCAACTCCGGGAAAGCCCAATGACTTCAAGGGCACATCAATGGTGTCTAACGGCGTGATTGATATGGCCTCTCACGTCAATGCGCAGGCGGGCTGCAACTCGGCCAGCGATGACAACGACATCCAAGCCACATTCCTGAAAATGGTGAGGTAGCGGGCTTAAGCGTCCTCAACCTCGATGACGCCGCCAAGACTGCGTAGCGCGCCCTTGATCTGCGGATTCACAGGAAAATCGTCGCCGAGGTCCAGTTCGACTTCGCCGGGCAGGCCGTCGCCCATCAGGCAAAAATAGATCGGTCCTCGACCGCGCACACCATCGCGCGCGGCATTGGACAGGATAGACTGGACAGAGGTGATGACATCGGGCGCGTCGATGAAGACGCGCAGTCCTGCTCCGCCCGCATCCGCCACCATAGCGTCGATCGGTGTGACGGATCGCGCGAGCAGCTTGAGCTGGTCCGCCTCCATCGTGGCCTCGCAAGTGATGACAACTCTTGCGCCAGTTTCAAGATGTTCGCGCGCCTTTTCCAGCGTGTCAGAGAACATCGTCACTTCGTATTGGCCCGTCGGGTCGGAAAGCTGCACAAAGGCAAAGCGGTTGCCCCGCGCCGACTTGCGTTCTTGCCGGCCTGAAACAGTGCCAGCCATTTTGACGATGGCGGCACCGCGCTCTGCCTTTGCCATCACATCATCCAGCGTCATTACCTGCTTGCGCTTGAGTGGCCCCATGTAATCATCAAGTGGATGGCCAGAGAGATAGAAACCGATGGCTTTGAATTCTTCCGCCAGGCGTTCAGCCGGCAGCCAATCGTCGCCAGCAATCAGACGGGGTTCCGGCAGGTCCTCACCGGCCTCACCAAAGAGCGAAACCTGATTGGAGGATTTCTGATCGTGGATCGCGGCCGAATAGCTGGTCAGCGCATCAATGCTCATCAAAACGCGGCGGCGGTTAGGGTCGAGCACGTCGAAGGCCCCTGCCCGCGCAAGCATCTCAAGCGGGCGTTTGCCGATGCGTTTCAGATCACAGCGGCGGGCAAAGTCGAACAGATTGACGAACTCGCGATCCCCGCGTCCATCAACGATCAGTTTCATCGCCTCGACGCCGACATTCTTCAGCGCGCCCAGCGCATAGACCAGCTTTTGATCCTTTACATCAAATGTCGCCTGACTGCGGTTCACGCATGGCGGGATGTAGTCGATCCCGAGGCCCTTTTTCACCTCTTGGAAGTAGACGCCCAGCTTGTCAGTCAGATGGATATCGCAATTCATCACACCGGCCATAAACTCGACCGGATGGTTCGCCTTGAGCCAGGCGGTCTGGTAGCTGACCACCGCATAGGCCGCAGCGTGCGACTTGTTGAAACCGTAGTTGGCGAATTTCTCAAGTAAGTCGAAAACTTCGCGTGCCTTTTTGGCGTCGATCCCGTTTTCCTTGGCGCCCGCCTCGAATTTTGGGCGTTCGGCGTCCATCGCCTCTTTGATCTTTTTCCCCATCGCGCGGCGCAGCAGGTCTGCACCGCCAAGGCTGTAACCCGCCATGACCTGCGCGATCTGCATCACCTGTTCCTGATAGACGATGATGCCTTGGGTTTCCTCCAGAATGTAGTCGATGGAAGGGTGGATCGATTCCAGTTCCTTCTTGCCGTTCTTGACGTCGCAATAAGTCGGGATGTTCTCCATCGGTCCGGGGCGGTAGAGCGCCACAAGCGCCACGATGTCTTCGATACAGGTAGGTTTCATGCGCTTAAGCGCATCCATCATGCCCGAGCTTTCCACCTGAAATACGGCAATGGTTTTTGCCGCCGAGTACAGATCGTAGGATTTCTCATCATCCAGCGGGATTGCACCGATGTCGTATTCAAAACCCGCTGGCGCATCGTAAAGCTTGGTGCCGTCAGCAGCGATGTTCAGCGGGCGCCCCGCTTGTCTGATCAACTCGACTGCGTTCTGGATCACGGTCAGGGTTTTCAGACCAAGAAAGTCGAACTTGACCAATCCGGCCTGTTCCACCCACTTCATGTTGAACTGGGTGGCTGGCATGTCCGAGCGCGGGTCTTGGTACAGCGGAACCAGTTCGTCCAAGGGCCGGTCCCCGATCACCACACCAGCAGCGTGGGTCGAGGCATTGCGCAACAGGCCCTCGACCTGTTGGGCATAGGTCAGGAGACGATCTACGACCTCTTCTGCCTTGGCCTCTTCGCGCAGGCGCGGTTCATCAGCCAACGCCTTTTCGATACTGACAGGTTTGACGCCCTCTACAGGAATCATCTTGGACAGGCGATCCACCTGCCCATAAGGCATCTGCAACACGCGACCCACGTCACGGACAGCCGCCTTGGACAACAGCGCACCAAAAGTGATGATCTGCCCTACCTTGTCGCGGCCGTATTTCTCTTGCACGTAGCGGATCACTTCTTCGCGCCGGTCCATGCAGAAGTCGATGTCGAAGTCAGGCATCGAGACACGCTCAGGGTTCAGGAAGCGTTCGAACAGCAGCGAGTAGCGCAGGGGATCAAGGTCGGTGATCAAGAGCGCATAGGCCACAAGCGAGCCCGCACCGGACCCCCGCCCCGGACCTACAGGAATGCCATTTTCCTTGGCCCATTTGATAAAGTCCGCAACGATCAGGAAGTAGCCGGGGAAGCCCATCCCTTCGATAATCCCCAGCTCGAACTCAAGGCGCTTTTCGTATTCCTCGACAGGGGCGGCATGGGGGATGACTGCAAGGCGTGCTTTCAAGCCTTCCTGCGCCTGTCGGCGGAGTTCGGCGACTTCGTCGCCAGCAAATCTGGGCAGGATCGGATCGCGCTTGTACGCCTTGAATGCGCAGCGCTTTGCGATTTCGACCGTGTTCTCGACCGCCTCCGGCAAATCCGCAAAAAGGGTCACCATCTCTTGTGGCGATTTCAGGTAATGTTGCGCTGTCAGACGACGGCGGGGTTCCTGTTGGTCAACATATGCCCCCTCCGAAATGCAGATCAGCGCGTCATGCGCTTCGTAAAGTTCCGGCTTTGGAAAGTAAGCGTCATTTGTCGCCACAAGCGGCAAGCCTTTGGCGTAGGCCATTTCGATGTGTCCACGCTCTGACAGACGCTCTGCTTCCGGCAGGCCACCGTCGCCGGGATGGCGCTGCAGTTCGACATAAAGGCGGTCAGGGTAGATAACCGCCAGGCGATCCATCAGCGCCTCGGCTTTGGGGCGCTGGCCCTGCCGCAAAAGCCGTCCAATCGGGCCATCTGGTCCGCCAGACAGACAGATCAGCCCCTCGGCATGGGCGGCCAGTTCCTCGACTGTGACCTGTGGGAGTTGACCTGCCGCATCCAGATAGGCGCAGGAGTTCAGCTTCATCAGGTTCATATACCCCTGCTCGGACTGGGCCAGCAGGACGATGGGTGCAGGTGCTTCAGGGCGCTTTCCCGGCTCAGGCTCAAGGTAGGTCACATCGACCTGACAGCCGATGATAGGCTGAATCCCCGCTTTCGATGCGCCTTCCGAGAATTCCAAGGCGCAAAACATGTTGTTGCTGTCAGTGACCGCCACGGCTGGCATATCCATGCCAGCAGCCAAAGCGGGCAGTTTCTTGACAGGAATCGCGCCTTCCAGAAGTGAGTATTCTGTGTGAACGCGCAGGTGAATGAATCGGGGATCAGATGCCATAGGCGCAGGGTAGCCGAACACCCATTGTGAGCAAGCTGGATTCGGCTCAAATTTAGTTAGCCATATTGCTAAGTGTATTGACAGTATGATGCAGATGGGACGATGTTGACGTCATGACTCATCCTCTTGATTCCTTTTTTGGCGCTATGTCCGACCCGACACGCCGCGCCGTTATTGAACGTCTCGCCTCTGGTCCGGCCAGCGTCAGTGAACTGCACGCGCCACACAAAATGGCACTGCCAACGTTCATGCGTCATCTCAAGGTGCTTGAAGAAACCGGTATCGTCAGGTCGATCAAGAAAGGACGGGTCAGAACCTGCCATATCGAACCGGAACCGCTGATCGCAGCACAAGGTTGGCTCGCATGGCAGAAAGAGATTTGGGAAAACCGGTTAGACAGCATGGATGCGGTTGCCGCTTCGCTGGAGCAATTCAAGGACTGAGACAATACTTTCTTTTACCCGGGAACTCGCAGTTTCTCCGCACAGTGTCTGGAGGTGCTGGACTGAGCCCGAATTGCTGAAGCAATGGTTTGCGCCACGCCCTGTATCGACGACTGAACCAAAATCGAAGCATTCTCCGGCGGGGCGTTTGATACGACGATGGTTATCCCTGATATGCCTGAACCGACGTCGGGGCAGGGCTGCGTGCTTGCAGCAGAAGAGGACCGTCGCTTTGCATTTACCAACATGATGACCGCGGGTTTCCATCCGCAAGACACATCAGGTGAGGGGCAGTTTCCATTCACAGCAGAGATCAAAATCACGCCGAAAGACACTGGTTGCACATATACGGTGACGGCCCGCCACGTTGATGCGGCCGGCGCGGAACAGCACAAGGCTATGGGTTTTTTCGAAGGCTGGGGCACTGCGGCCGATCAAATGGTCGAGGTCGCAGCAACATTATAACGAAAAGAAAGCTGAAGAATCCGGCATCTGCGTCTGTGAGCGCAGATTCTTGGAAAGATTTCCTTGCCAAAGACGATTCCCGCCGCTTTCATGGGCTTCAGCTTACGCGGATGGTGTCTACGTCGCATCGACACCTCTTCCACCGCGCAACCGATGGTAAGGCGACGGTCAATTGAACAATGAACGTCACGTTTCTTCTCAATGGGGAAACCGTGCAGGTGGAGGCGGAGCCAACCCGTACCCTGCTTGACTGGCTGCGCGAGGATCGTGGTCTTTGCGGCACCAAAGAGGGCTGCAACGAGGGGGACTGCGGGGCCTGCACTGTCATGGTCTCTGACAAGGATGGCGCCAAGGCGCTGAACGCCTGCATTCTATTTATGCCGCAACTGCACGGCAAAACTGTACGCACAGTCGAAGGGATGAGCGGTCCTGACGGCCAGATGCATCCGGTTCAGCAAGCGATGGTCGATCATCATGGGTCGCAGTGCGGTTTTTGCACCCCCGGCTTTGTCGTTTCGATGGCTGTGGCTCACGCAAATGGCCGCAAAGACCACGACGATGTTTTGGCCGGTAATCTGTGTCGCTGCACTGGCTATGTACCGATCATCCGGGCAGCCGAGGCCGCAGCTGATGCCGCGGTGCCGGACTGGCTCAATGAGGCGACACCCGATGTCGAAACCCCAGAATTTGCGCCAGAGACGCTTGATGACCTTGCTGACTGGTATGCGGCAAATCCGGACGCAACAATTATCGCCGGCGCGACCGATGTTGGTCTTTGGGTGACCAAACAGTTGCGCGATCTGCCGAAGGTCGTTTTCCTCAATCGCTGCCGTGATCTGCAGCACATCGAGGTCGGTGAAGAGACCATCTCAATCGGTGCAGGTGTCACCATGGCAGATGTCCATGACGCGATGAAACAGTTTCACCCTTCTTACGCTGAAATGATCCGCCGCTATGGGTCCGAGCAGGTCAGAAGTGCCGCGACGATCGGCGGCAATATCGCCAATGGCTCGCCGATCGGGGACAACCCGCCTGCGCTGATCGCGTTGGGTGCAACGCTTCATCTGCGCCATGGAACAGATACGCGTGATTTGCCGATTGAGGACCTCTTTGTCGCCTACGGTCAGCAGGACCGCAAAGCAGGTGAATTGGTCACCGGCGTAACTTTCCCGAAATCGGCGCCTGCCTTGCGGTGCTACAAGATTTCAAAGCGGTTTGATCAGGATATCTCTGCAGTTTGCGGATGCTTTAACGTGACTGTCGAGGACGGTGTCGTCGCAACAGCACGTATCGCGTTCGGCGGCATGGCTGGCACACCGCATCGCGCCGAAACTGTCGAGGCAGCTCTCATCGGAAAGCCTTGGTCGCAGCAAACAGTCACCGACGCGGCTGACAAATTCGGCGCTGACTATACGCCGATGTCAGACATGCGCGCCTCTGCCGACTACAGGTTGGAAACTGCGCGCAACCTTCTGTTGCGGTATTTCGCCGAACTGCAGGGCGATGAGGTGAGTGTCCTGGAGGTGAAGGCATGAGCGTCGCGAAACCCCTGCCCCACGATGCTGCTGCCCTGCATGTGACGGGCGCTGCGCGCTATATTGATGATATCCCGACGCCAAACGGCACGTTGCATCTGGCCTTCGGCATGTCAGAGATCGCTTGCGGCCGGATTACTGAATTGGATCTGATGAAGGTCAAAGCAGCAGAGGGCGTCATCGACGTGTTGGTCGCAGATGACCTGCCATTCGCGAATGATGTCTCACCCTCGATTCATGATGAGCCTTTGCTGTCTGACGGAACAATTCATTACCTTGGACAGCCAATTTTCCTGGTTATTGCTACTTCGCATCACGCAGCAAGGAAGGCCGCGCGACTGGCAGAGATCAACTATGATGAATATCATCCCATCCTGACCTTTGACGAGGCAATGGATGCCGGGTCGCATTTTGAAGAAGCACCGCGCGTCTGGGCCAAAGGCGATATTGACGCAGCGCTTGCATCAGCACCGCACCGCCTGCAAGGGCAGATCGAGATGGGCGGGCAGGAACACTTCTATCTCGAAGGACAAGCCGCCCTCGCACTGCCGCAGGAAGGCGGCGACATGGTGGTTCACTCTTCGACGCAGCATCCTACTGAAATTCAGCATAAGGTGGCAGAGGCCATAGGTAAGCCGATGCACGCCGTTCGCTGTGAGGTGCGCCGGATGGGCGGCGGTTTCGGTGGCAAGGAAAGCCAAGGCAACGCTTTGGCCGTCGCCTGTGCGGTCGCGGCTGGCGCCACTGGCAGGCCTTGCAAGATGCGTTACGACCGCGATGACGACATGATCATCACTGGCAAACGTCACGACTTTCGTATCACATATGATGTTGGTTTTGGTGATGATGGCCAGATCGCCGGGGTAGGTTTCACCCAAATGACACGCTGTGGCTGGGCGCTTGATTTGTCATTACCTGTCGCTGACCGCGCAATGCTGCATGCCGACAATGCCTATCATCTGCCCGCCGCGCGTATCACGTCACACAGGTTGCGGACAAACACCCAATCGGCAACCGCGTTCCGCGGGTTTGGCGGACCGCAAGGTGTCGTTGGGATCGAGCGCGTGATGGACCATATCGCAGCCACGCTCGGGCTGGACCCGGTGTTGGTGCGTCAGCGCAATTTCTATGAGGCGATGGACAAAGTGGGGCTATCAGCGCCCGACGCGTCGGCTCAATCGCAAGATGCTTCGGATCATCAGGTGCAAGCGGGGCGCGGCCGCCGCTATGGTGGTGAATTCTCGCCGAAGCCTGTCGTTCAGACCACACCCTATCACATGCCGGTCACGGACTTCATTCTGCATGAGATGACTGACGCACTGCTTGAAAAGGCTGACTACGCAGACCGGCGCGCCGCAATCTCGGAATGGAATCAAAATCAACCGATCCTGAAGCGCGGGATCGCGTTTTCTCCGGTGAAATTCGGGATTTCCTTTACCCTGACGCACCTCAATCAAGCGGGTGCATTGGTGCATGTCTATCAGGATGGCTCAGTCCATATGAACCATGGCGGCACCGAAATGGGCCAAGGGCTATTCCAGAAGGTGGCGCAGGTCGCCGCCAGCCGGTTCGGCATAGATGTCTCTGCGGTCAAGATCACTGCGACAGATACCGGAAAAGTGCCAAACACCTCGGCGACTGCTGCATCATCGGGATCAGATCTGAACGGTATGGCGGTGGCCAATGCCTGCGACACGATCCGCGGTCGAATTGCGGAATGTCTGGCGGGCCTCCACGACGTATCTCCCGAACAGATAAAATTCGCAAATGGCAAGGTTTCGTTTGGCGATATTGAGCTTCCCTTCGCGGAGGCTGTTCAGACCGCCTATCTCAATCGCGTCAGTCTCTCGGCCACAGGGTTTTACAAAACACCGGATCTGTCCTGGGACCGGATCAAGGGTGAGGGTCGGCCATTCTTCTATTTCGCGCAAGGTGCTGCGATCACGGAAGTCGTGATCGATACGCTCACCGGCGAAAACCGTATTCTACGGACGGACATCCTGCATGATGCCGGTGCCTCTCTGAACCCAGCACTCGATATCGGGCAAGTAGAAGGCGGTTACGTGCAGGGCGCGGGTTGGCTGACGACAGAAGAGCTGGTTTGGGACGACAAGGGCCGCCTGCGGACTCATGCGCCGTCAACCTACAAGATTCCAGCCTGTTCTGACCGGCCTGACGTTTTCAATGTCGAACTCTGGGACGCACCAAACCCTGCACAGACGATCTATCGCTCGAAAGCCGTGGGTGAGCCACCGTTCATGCTCGGAATTTCGGCCTTTCTTGCCTTGTCAGACGCGTGCGCGGCCTGTGGTCAGAACTATCCCGACCTGCAAGCACCAGCGACTGCAGAAGCCGTTCTGGCGGCCGTCAAAAGGGCACGTGGATGAGCGCGGCTATCCGCATCACGGTGAGCCGCACAGCCGGCTCTGTGCCGCGAGAAGCTGGCACGCAGATGCTCGTCTACAATGATAGGATCGAAGGCACCATTGGCGGCGGGACACTCGAATGGCAGGCGATGACCGAAGCAAGGCGCATGCTTGCCGAGGGGCGCAAAACGTTTTCGATGACTTACCCGCTTGGACCCGCTTTGGGACAATGCTGCGGTGGGTCTGTCACACTCGACTATGAAGCGGCTGAAACTATCGAGACACCCCAAAGCCGTCCATTGTGGATCTATGGTGCTGGTCACGTCGGGCGCGCCATCGTGAATGTGATGGCGCCTCTGCCGCAGTTTGACATCACATGGGTCGATACTTCCGCAGATCGTTTTCCCGATACCGAAGTAACGGTGCTCGTCGCCTCCGATCCGGTTCATGTCGTCAAACACGCGCCCGAGAATGCCGACCATCTGATTCTGACTTACAGCCACGAAATTGATTTGGCGCTTTGCCATGCTCTGCTCTCACAGCGGTTCGGCAGTATCGGGTTGATTGGATCGGCGACAAAATGGGCCCGTTTCAAGCGCAGGCTCGCCGCTTTGGGGCATTCCCCTGAACAGATTGCACGTATCGCGTGCCCTATCGGGGATCCGGTCCTTGGAAAGCACCCTGCCGAGATTGCACTTGGTGTCGGTGCTGCCATGATCACCCAGAGCAGAGAGCAATCAAAGGATCGCACGGCATGACAGAACCGCTTTTGCGCCTTTCGGGTTTGACCAAGGCTTATCCTGGCGTGGTTGCCAACAAAGATGTGTCATTCGACATCGGGTATGGCGAAGTTCACGCGCTTCTTGGTGAGAACGGCGCCGGCAAGTCAACGCTGGTCAAGACGATCTATGGTTTGGTGAAACCCGATGCCGGGTCGATGACGCTTGAGGGCCAACCTTTCGCGCCACAGGAACCCCGCATTGCGAGAGCATCCGGGATAGCCATGGTGTTCCAGCACTTCTCGCTTTTCGATGCGATGAATGTGGCCGAAAACATCGCGCTGGGCATGGAGAACCCGCCTCCACAGGCCGAGATCGCGGCGCGGGTGCGGCAGGTCTCTGACCAATACGGGCTTCCGCTTGACCCTGACAGGATCGTCGGGGAGTTGTCGGCTGGCGAGCGCCAACGTGTTGAAATCATTCGTTGCCTGCTACAGGACCCCAAGCTGCTCATCATGGATGAACCCACATCGGTGTTGACGCCGCAGGAAGTCCAAATTCTTTTCGAAACCTTGCGCAAGCTTTCATCCGAGGGGACAGCAATCCTCTATATCTCGCACAAGCTCGAAGAAATCCGCGCCTTGTGTGAAAATGCGACAGTGCTGCGTCTCGGACAGGTGGTTGGCACCTGTGACCCACGCGAAACATCGGCGCGGGACATGGCCGAACTGATGGTCGGCACCAAACTGCATGTGCCAGAAAAAGCCCCACGCCCGGTCGGTGACGTGATCCTAGCGCTCAAAGGACTCTCCGCCCCCGCGCCACACCGCTTTGGCACACCCTTGCGTGATATCAACCTTGAGGTCCGCAAAGGCGAGGTACTGGGGATTGGTGGAGTGGCTGGCAATGGGCAGGATGAACTGGTAGCGGCCCTTTCGGGAGAGCTGCGGACGAAACGCGCGATGGTGCGTTTTCAAGATAAGGATATCGGGCATCTGCCTCCAAACGCGCGCCGGAAGGCCGGACTTCTTGCTGCACCTGAAGAGCGGATGGGTCATGCAGCCGCCCCAGACATGAGCTTGACAGAAAACGCGATCCTTACAGCGACCACGCGCGAAGGACTGGCTAAGAAGGGGTTTCTACAGTGGGGCAAGGCACGCACTTTTGCCGAAGGTGTCATCAAAGCCTTCGACGTGCGCACGCCCGGGCCACAAAACGCCGCTCGCTCGCTTTCCGGCGGTAACTTACAGAAATTTGTGATTGGTCGGGAGATCATGCAGCGCCCTGATGTGCTGGTTGTGAACCAGCCAACCTGGGGCGTCGATGCCTCAGCTGCCGCGGCGATCAGGCAGGCCCTGCTGGATCTGGCGGCGAATGGCTCGGCCGTCATCGTGATCAGTCAGGATCTTGATGAACTCATGGAAATCTCTGACCGGTTTGCCGCCTTGAATGAGGGGCGTCTTTCGTCTCCACGCGCGGCGACCGGACTGACCGTCGAAGAGATTGGCCTGATGCTGGGCGGCGCACATGACATGGAGGTGGCGCATGTCGATGCATAAGAAGACTTTCAGAAAGGGTCTTCAACCCGAAACGCAAGACAACACACTGCGGCGCATATCCGTTTTGATCCAATCACTTTCAGAGGGTGGGCAATGATACGACTTGAAAAACGCCCTCAGCCATCCCGCCCTTGGGTTTTTGCCACGCCAGTGCTTGCTGTTCTTCTGACAATGCTTTTCGGCGGACTGCTTTTTGCAGCGCTTGGTCAAAATCCCTTTGAGACGATCAGAACAATCTTCTTCGATCCGCTCTTTTCAGAATTCGCCTGGTTCTATCGCCCGCAGCTTCTGATCAAGGGGGCGCCACTTGTCCTGATTGCAATGGGTCTCTCTTTTGGCTTCCGCGCGGGAATTTGGAACATCGGGGCTGAAGGCCAATACATCGTAGGCGCAATTTGCGGCGCTGCGGTTGGTCTGGCTTTCTATCCGATGGAAAGTTTCATCATCTTCCCTCTCATGGTCGTCGCCGGTGCCTTGGGCGGCTTTGCTTGGGCAATGATCCCCGGCTTTTTGCGGGTGCGGTTTGGGACGAATGAAATTCTAGTGTCGCTGATGCTGGTCTATGTGGCTGAACAGCTATTGGCCTCAATGGCGCTTGGCGCGTTGCGAAACCCCGATGGCATGGGCTTTCCGGGCAGCCGGAACCTTGCTCAATACGACAGCGCGAGCAGCTGGATCAGTCAGAGTGCCGGCATGCACTGGGGCGTCGTCGCGGCCCTGATTGCTGTGATCGTGGCCTACATTGCCCTTTCGCGGCACATCTTTGGGTTCAATGTCAAACTGTCGGGGCAAAGCCCGCGTGCAGCCCGCTTTGCAGGCGTGAACCCCGCGCGTCTTGTTTTGGTCTGCATGGGGATCTCTGGTGTCCTAGCGGGGCTTGCTGGTCTTTTTGAGATCGCAGGACCGGCAGGGCAGGTCAGCATCGACTTCAATGTCGGCTACGGTTTCACCGCGATCATTGTTGCCTTCCTTGGACGGCTTCATCCCGTGGGGATTTTGCTGGCGGGTGGATTGATGGCACTGACCTACATTGGTGGCGAAATTGCCCAATCAAACCTCGGGCTGCCACTTGCAGCGATCCAGCTCTTGCAGGGGATGCTTCTGTTCTTTCTGCTCGCCGTCGATGTTTTGACGAATTTCCGCGTGCAGTTCGGTCGCAAGGAGGTGGCATCGTGAGAAGCATAGCCACACCCTTTGTAGCCGGTGCCTTGATGGGACCGATGATGCTGTCGATGCTGCATAAGACCCTGAGCGGCGGGACAAGTCCTGTGTCCGCAATAACAACATTTGTCGTGGGGCATTTCGCAGTCTTATTGGCGCTTCTCGCCTCATTTGCAGTTGCGCGGCGTTTCATCCCGCAATTACGGAACAGACTTGGTCGTATGCACACCCCAAGGGCCAGGCATGTCGGTGTCATGGTCATGTCCGCCGGAGCGACGGCCTCTGTCGTTCATCTCGCAATTCATGGAGGCTTCTGATGGATCTGTCCTCTATTAATCCGATCCTCCTCCTTGCCTCGCTCATGGTTGCAGCCACACCGATCCTGCTTGCGGCGATTGGCGAATTGGTCGTCGAGCGGGCTGGCGTTTTGAACCTTGGCGTTGAGGGGATGATGATTACCGGTGCCGTCTGCGGTTTTGTTGTTGCCGTCAACAGCGGCTCACCCTGGCTCGGCTTTGTTGGGGCTGCGGTTGGAGGTGCGCTGCTTTCTGTTGTTTTTGGTGTCCTCACCCAATTCCTTTTGTCCAATCAAGTGGCGACGGGCCTTGCCCTGACGCTTTTCGGGTTGGGCCTCTCGGCGCTGCTGGGACAAGGCTACATCGGGATCAAGGCACCGTCCTTTCCTGACTGGGATATCCCCCTTCTCGGCGACATCCCAATCGTCGGACCTATCGTCTTCCAGCACGACCCGATGGTTTATGTGGGGCTGATCATCGTTGCGGGTGTCTGGGCGTTTCTCAAATACAGTCGCGCGGGCTTGATCCTGCGAGCCGTTGGCGAGAACCATGAAGCCGCCCATGCATTGGGCTACCACGTCGTGCGTGTGCGTATGCTCGCCATCATGTTCGGCGGGGCCTGTGCCGGGCTCGGCGGCGCATACCTGAGCCTGGTGCGCGTCCCGCAATGGACCGAAGGCATGACTGCCGGTGCTGGCTGGATCGCCCTTGCCATCGTCGTCTTCGCCAGCTGGCGGCCATGGCGGCTTTTGCTGGGCGCTTATTTGTTTGGCGGCGTCACTGTTTTGCAGTTGAACTTACAGGCAGCCGGCGCGGCAATTGCAGTCGAGTATCTTTCAATGGCACCCTATCTGGCCACCATCGCGGTTCTGGTTATTATGCGGGCCGGACGTGCGCCCGGGTCACTGGGGCAATCTTTCCACGCCTCACGCTAGGGGCACTTAACACCACCAAGGGGATGAAGATGACAATTAAGAATATTCTGGCAGGTGCGACGGTCGCACTTGGCATGGCAACAGGGGCTGTCGCTGACGGGCACGAGCCTGTCAAAGTCGGCTTTGTCTACGTCGGGCCGGTCGGCGACGGCGGCTGGACATACGAACACGATCAGGGCCGTCTGGCCGTGGAAGAGGCTTTGGGCGACCAGGTCGAAACCGTCTATGTCGAAAGCGTGCCTGAGGGCCCGGACGCTGTGCGCGTCATGACACAGATGGCGCTGCAAGGTGCTGACCTGATCTTCACCACATCTTTCGGTTACATGGACCAGACCATCGAGGTTGCATCCCAGTTCCCCGATGTGAAGTTCGAACACGCCACCGGCTACAAGCGCGCTGACAACGTCTCGACCTATTCGGCCCGCTTCTATGAAGGCCGCGCGGTTCAGGGACATATCGCCGGACACATGACAGAGAGCAATATCATCGGATACATCGCCTCCTTCCCGATCCCGGAAGTCATCCGCGGCATCAACTCTGCATTCATCCATGCACGTGAGGTGAATCCGGATGTCGAGTTCAAGATCGTCTGGGCCTACACATGGTTCGACCCTGCAAAAGAAGCTGAAGCAGCAAACGTTCTGATCGAACAGGGTGCCGATGTGATCCTGCAGCACACAGACTCGACCGCACCACAAGCGGCTGCACAAGCTGCGGGCAATGTTGTCACCTTCGGTCAGGCTTCGGATATGGCCGAGTTTGCGCCATTCCCGCGCGTTTCCTCAATCATTGATGACTGGGCACCTTACTACATCGCCCGCACCCAAGCTGTCATCGACGGCACCTGGGAAAGCATGGACACATGGGACGGCATCGGGCCTGGCATGGTGAAGATCGGTGAAATCACCGACGCCGTACCTGCAGAGGTCAAAGCTTCGGCTGAGGACATGATCGAGCGCCTGCGCACCGGTGAATACCATGCCTTCACAGGACCTCTGAATCGTCAGGACGGATCGGTCTGGCTTGCTGACGGCGAGGTTGCCGATGATGGCACGCTTGCTGGCATGAACTTCTACGTCGAGGGAATCGACGCAGAGATTCCTCAGTAAAATAGGGCAAAATTGTGTCAAAGGGCTGCGGTTTCGCGGCCCTTTTTTATGTTCCGTTCACGTAAATATGGCTTTTTGCAAATGTTTTGCAGAAATGCTTGACCCATCAATTCTTTTGCGGCCATGTGAATGCACCACGGTGGGGGCTGTGGCGAATTTAGCGAAGCTAGATTTCGTTTTGTGAGACCGAGGCATGCCATCCGGCAGAAGGTGTGTCAGTTTAAGAGTAACCAATTTCGTGCGATCACGCAGGGTCGCCAAGCCAGAGGAAAGTCCCCCAAAATGTTTAAGAGTATGCCCTTTGGGCGCTGTGCAAATCTGCTCGGCGCGGTTGTTGTTTCTACGTTTGCCACAGCAGCATTGGCTGAAGACGCCGCGCAGCCGGTTCCAGACATGCAACTTGCTGCGGCTAATATGCTTGAAGACGATGGTGCGAGTGAACGGATCAATCAGTCAGGCAAGCTACGGATGTTGAGCCAGCAGGTTGTTGCCGCAGGCTGCTACGTCCGCGCCGGTGTTGATACGTCAGCCACTTGGCCCACGCTGATCAATGCGTCGAAGGAATTTAACGATATCCTATACGCACTTGAATTTGGTGATCCAAGCCGCGGCATTTTTGATCCAGAAGAACGCCGCCGCACACTGGTCGGTCTGACCATGTTGAATGAGCATTGGGGTCCGGTCGAAGAACAGGCCCGTCTGATTTCTGTCGGCGCCGGTGATGCAACGACCGTCGCGGAACTGGCCGCACTGAGCGTGCCTCTTCTGGAGTTCGCGCAGCGCATGACTGCTGAAATTACCGCGCAATATTCCAACCCTGCAGTGCTGGTACAGGCTGATGCCTTGCTGATCGACATCGCAGGTCGCCAGCGTATGTTGTCGCAGCGCATTTCCAAGAATGCCTGCCTGACTGGCACAGGTCTTGGTAGCGAAACTGTTTCTGCTGAACTTCAGGCGGCATCGGAATTGTTCGAAAACTCTCTCTATGCGCTCGCGAATGGCATGTCAGCCGCAGGTGTTCGCCCGCCGCCAACCGAAGAGATTGCAGATGCACTTGCCGGCGTGACTGCTCGCTGGGAGGCGCTGAAACCCATTCTTGCGTCAATTGAGCAAGCCGATTCCGAGACACTCGCGATTGTCTTTGCACAGACTTCCGCCATGACGGCTGAGATGAATAGCATTGTCGGGCTTTACAGCGACGCATCGAAGACGGGCATCTAGTTCGCTTCGCAGCAGACAAAGTGGGGTTTGTCTGCTGCGCGGATGGCTGGGCAATTCTGTTTCTTCGGTGCAAAGTGATCCCATGATGAGGATCGATTTGTGACCGACAGTCTTGCCCTGATGGGGGTCAAGGGTGGCCCCGCCATTCGCCCCGGCTCTCAAATGCCGGTTTCCATGCTCTTGCGCATGGATGGTAAAAATATCGTCGTCGACTGCGGACTCGGGGTGACCCGGGGTATTTGTGATCAGGGCGTCGCGCTGACCCAGATCGACATGATCGTGATCACGCACCTTCACTCTGATCATTATCTGGAGCTTGGTCCCCTTTTTCATACCGCGTGGACAGCAGGCCTCAATCGGACAATTCCAGTCATCGGACCCAAGGGTTTGGATGACTACTGGCACGCCTTTCAAGAAAGCATGCGGTTCGACATCGACTTGCGGATCAGGGATGAGGGGCGCTGCGATTTCGATAGCCTTGCTGCAATTTCCGTCATTGGCGACAGCCATGACTTTGGCGGCATCACCATGCGCGCAATGCGCAACGTGCATCCGCCAATCGTCGATACATTCGCACTGCGTTTTGACGGGCAGCACAGCAGCGTCACCTTGTCAGGCGACACCGCCTACATGCCAGAAATGGCCGAATTCGCGCGCGGGTCTGATCTTCTGGTTCACGAGGCCATGCTTCGAGACGGAGTTGAGGCACTCTGCGCGCGCATGACCAACGGTGACGAACGCCTTCGCACCCATATCTTGCGCAGCCATACAGATGCAGAGGACGTGGGACGCATCGCAAAAGATGCAGGTGTAAAACAACTCGCCCTCAACCATATGGTCCCAGACGGCGATCCTGACTTCACTGATCAGAATTGGACCGATGCCGTGCGCAAACATTGGGACGGCCCGTTCTTTTTAGGGAAAGACGGCTTGCAGATCACGCTCTAGACACAGCGACGGATTGCCCCTGCCCCCCAGCCCCGCTATTGAAGCGCAAACGAAATTCCCAAGCGGAGCGTCCCAGCATGGCTGCCTATCAATTTGTCTACTTCATGGACGGCGTGTCCAAGACCTATCCCGGTGGCAAGAAGGTCTTTGAGAACATCCGTCTGAACTTCCTGCCCGGTGTGAAAATTGGTGTCGTCGGTGTGAACGGCACCGGTAAATCAACCCTGATGCGCATTATGGCAGGACAGGACAAGGATTTTGCTGGCGAGGCATGGGCGGCAGAAGGCGCACGCGTTGGCTATCTGCCTCAGGAGCCGGAACTCGATCCCAACCTGACGGTGCGGGAAAACGTCATGCTCGGCGTGGCCGAGAAAAAGGCGATCCTTGATCGCTATAACGAAGTGGCGATGAACTACTCCGAAGAAACCGCCGACGAGATGGCCCAATTGCAGGATCAGATCGACAGCATGAACCTGTGGGATCTGGATGCGCAGATCGATATCTCCATGGAGGCGCTGCGCTGCCCGCCAGACGATGCGGATGTGACAACACTTTCCGGCGGTGAAAAACGCCGCGTGGCGCTTTGCAAACTGTTGCTTGAAGCGCCCGATATGTTGCTGCTCGACGAACCAACCAACCACCTCGACGCAGAAACCATCGCTTGGCTGCAGCAGCACCTGATTGACTACAAAGGCACCTGCCTGATCGTCACCCACGACCGCTATTTCCTTGATGCAATCACTGGATGGATTCTCGAACTCGACCGCGGTTCGGGCATTCCGCATGAGGGGAATTACTCGTCTTGGCTCGAAGCCAAGGCGAAGCGGCTCGAACGTGAAGCAAAAGAAGACAAATCCAAGCAGCGCACGCTGGCCCGCGAACTCGAATGGATGCGACAGGGCGCCAAAGCACGTCAAGCCAAGTCCAAGGCACGGATCGCCGCCTACAACGAGATGGCAAATCAGTCGGAACGCGAGAAAATCGGTCGCGCCCAGATCATCATTCCAAATGGTCCACGACTCGGCTCGAAAGTGATCGAGGTCGAAGGTCTGAAAAAGGCGATGGGTGACAAACTCCTGATTGAAGATCTGGAATTCAGCCTGCCACCGGGTGGGATCGTTGGTGTCATCGGACCCAACGGCGCGGGTAAGTCGACGCTATTCTCGATGCTGACTGGACAATTGGAGCCCGACGCAGGCTCCGTGGAATACGGTGACACCGTAAAACTCGCCTATGTCGACCAGTCCCGCGACGCGCTGAACCCTGACGCCACTGTGTGGGAGGAAATCAGCGGTGGGGCCGAGATCATCGAACTTGGCGATGCTTCCATGAATAGCCGCGCGTATTGCTCCGCTTTCAACTTCAAAGGTGGTGACCAGCAGAAGAAAGTTGGCCTCTTGTCAGGGGGCGAGCGCAACCGCGTGCATATGGCCAAGCTGCTGAAGTCAGGTGGCAACGTGCTGCTGCTCGACGAACCGACCAACGATCTGGATGTGGAGACGTTGAGGGCGCTCGAAGATGCGCTGGTCGATTTTGCAGGTTGCGCGGTGGTGATCAGCCACGACCGCTTTTTCCTCGACAGGATCTGCACCCATATCCTTGCGTTTGAAGGTGACGCCCATGTGGAGTGGTTCCAGGGTGGCTTTACCGACTACGAAGAAGACAAACGATCCCGACTAGGTGCTGATGCACTCGAGCCTAAGCGGATGAAGCATAAGAAGTTCGTGCGCTGACTTTCTAAGTGTCGAGATGTAGGGGATAGCCCAGAAAGTGCTGCGTCGGCCGACCCATAAACCGTCGGCCGATTGGAGGTCTCAAGCTGTATTCGCACGATAGAATCGGCGTCAACTGTTCTGCGTGAAAACAGTCACACAGTTCACAATTTGCACTGTCAGCCTTGATTTACACAGGATTCAGCCCACGTGTAAGGGCGCGAACGTTACCCATCTCGACCACTGCCTGCTTTTCATCGGCGACAGCTTTCGATTTTTACTGACACCGCCACACTGCCGCAATCTCGCGGGCAGACTGAAAAGAGAGGAATATTACGATGGCCACTGGCACCGTAAAATGGTTCAATACAACAAAGGGTTACGGGTTTATTGCCCCTGACGGCGGATCAAAGGATGTGTTTGTTCACATCACCGCATTAGAGCGCGCCGGTTTGACCGGCCTGAAAGATGATCAAAAGGTCAGCTATGACATTGAGTCCGGCCGTGACGGTCGCGAAGCTGCGATTAATCTAGCTCTCGTCTAAGATCAAAAACTTATCGTTGCCGCGATTTATGCTCTGCTAAAGGGTTGAATTTTTTGTCCCGTGTGGCAGAATGTCGCGGCAACGTTGACCTCACGTCCACTGCCCGCTTCACGGCCCAGTTCACTGAATCGTCTGACCGCGCCGCGCCGCTGCATCTTCGCGAGCGGTTACTTTGGAGGAATGTGAAATGGCTTCTGGAACCGTAAAATGGTTTAATGCAACGAAGGGCTATGGTTTCATCGCCCCTGAAGGCGGATCAAAAGATGTGTTTGTTCACATCTCCGCTGTTGAACGCGCTGGTCTGACGACACTGCGCGATGATCAGAAAATCGATTTCGATGTTGAGGCAGGACGTGACGGACGCGAAAGCGCGGTCAATCTTGTTCTTGCAAGCTAAACGACGCTCAAACGAATTTTGAAAGCGGCCACCCCCGGGTGGCCGCTTTTTTCTTTTTAGTCTTCCAGCACAAACGTCACTTTCAGGACGACGCGATATTCCGCGATCTTACCATCTTCGACAGTGACCTTTTGATCGGACACCCAAGCACCAGTAATGCCCTTGAGTGTTTCTGACGCCCGTTCAATTCCGGTCGTTACTGCATCATCAAAGGATTTATCGGATGATGCGATTATTTCGGTTACTTTTGCGACTGACATGTTTCTCCCTTTCGCTTTGGATAACAACACAACGGTCGCGCCTCAGGTGGAGTTCCAGTCGACGTCATCGGCTTTCTCGACGAACAGTCGCCCGTCCGGAAAAGGTTTCAGCAGTGTGCTGGCTTTGCTTTCGTCCGCATCAAGCCAAGTCGGCACATCAGAAAGTTCCAGAATAAAGCCCATGCGGTGATGAATATCGATCACGTCAGCAGATGGTGGACATGTGACCGTCGCGACTTGCGGAACCTCTTGCCCGCCGGGTGCCTTCCATACATCAAAGACAGCCGCGAAGAGAATTTGTACCCCATCTTTCCGGCTGATGCGCCATGGCTGTTTGCGTCCCTTTTGTCCTGTCCACTCATACCAACCGCTTGCTGGTACGACCGCGCGACGAAGGCCTTCAAATGCCGATTTGTCAAAGATGGTTTCTGACCGGACGTTGATGATCGTCTCCAAAACCGGCCGCCCTCGCGCATTGACGCGCCCATTCGGGATGAGCCCCCAACGCATGAGGCGCGGGCCCGCCTTCGTTATGACTGCGACCTCCTCACCTGGCGCGATGTTTCGCCTTGGCGGATTATCAAGACCTGCAACCGGATCGGTGAGATAGTAGCGACCCGGCATGATCTAATTCAGTTCCCCAAGAAACGCAGCAATTTCTGGCCCCATCGCATTGACGATGATCTTCACGCCTTCCGCATTTGGATGGATCCCGTCAGGCTGCAAGAATTCCGTAAATCCTTCGCTCATACCGGCCGCGGCGCGCAATCCTGCCGCGAAATCAGAGTAGAGCGGAACATCGTGGGTCTCTGCCAACGCCACATACATCCCTTCAAAAGCTTCTTTGTAGTCCCGTCCATAGTTGGTGCCGACCGCCAGGCCGACCAAAAAGACAGGAACGTCTGCTCCCGCGGCCTGAGCCAAAATGCCATCCAGATTTGCTTTGCTTACTGTCGGATCAATCCCGCGAAGATAGTCGTTGCCGCCAAGCGCGACGATCATCGCGTCGACGTCGGGCGAGAGTGTCCATCCAACCCGTGACAGCCCGCCTGCTGTGGTGTCACCTGATACGCCCGCGTTGATGACGCTGACATCGTAGCCTTCCTCAACCAGCCACGCTTGTAGCTGCGGCACAAACCCAGCTTCCTGCGGCAGCCCGTATCCAGCCGTAAGGCTGTCGCCGAGCGCCGCGACAGTGATCTCCTCTGCGTGCAGCGCCGTATGAGACAGTAAGATCGCTGTGCCGAGCTTGGCACACTGCGAAAAGAACCCATATGCAAGTGAACTCATTCGTTCAAAGGCCGCACCGATGACCGCACCAGTCCTTTCCATCGCGAACGCAAACCTGTCACTCGATGGCAACGCCGGGCGTGTCGACATCCTCCATGATATCTCGCTTGACGTCGCCATGGGCGAAACGCTGGGTCTGATCGGGCCAAGTGGATCTGGCAAGTCATCTCTCCTGATGTTGATGGGCGGACTGGAACAGGCTTCATCTGGTAAGATCATGGCACTTGGTCAGGACCTGACGACGATGAATGAAGACCAGCTAGCCCTCTTTCGTAGAGACAATATGGGGGTCGTCTTTCAGTCTTTCCACCTGATCCCCACAATGACCGCACTTGAAAACGTCGCAACGCCACTTGAATTGGCAGGAGCAAAAGATGCTTTCGACCGCGCTGAAGCGGAGCTCAAGGCAGTCGGGCTGTCAGATCGGCTCGACCACTATCCCAGCCAGATGTCTGGCGGCGAACAACAACGCGTGGCTCTCGCGCGTGCGTCAGCCCCCCGACCAAAACTCCTGCTTGCGGATGAACCGACTGGCAATCTTGATGAGACAAACGGCAAGGCAATTGTCGAGCTGCTTTTTGATCTCCGCGACCGTCACGGAGCCACCCTCATCATGGTGACACACTCCAATGAGCTGGCAAATCGTTGCGATCGGATCATCCGGTTGCGCGGAGGCCGGATCGACACTCCTGTGGCGAAGGCTGCAGAATGAGTTTGCGAACTGCGAGGCGTTTTGCGTGGCGTGAACTGCGGGGCGGTTTGCGTGGTTTTCGCGTGTTCCTTGCCTGTCTGGCTTTGGGTGTCGCGGCCATAGCCGCCGTAGGCACTGTCAGGGCCGGGATCGAGGCAGGATTGCAACGCGATGGCGCGGCCCTTCTCGGCGGAGATGCTGAGGTCGAATTCACCTACCGCTTTGCCAGAGATGAAGAGTTGGCCTGGCTCGAAAGCATCGCCGATGAAGTCTCCGAAACGGTCGATTTTCGGTCGATGGTGGTGGTCGATCGCGATGGCGGCACGGAACGCGGTCTGACACAAGTTCGGGCCGTCGACGATCTTTATCCATTGATTGGGACAGTCCGGCTTGATCCACCTATGCTGCTTGAGGATGCGTTGGCTGATGTTGGCGGCGTGATGGAACGCGTCTTGGCGGATCGGCTTGGCTTGCAGGCTGGTGATAGCTTTCGTTTGGGCGAGCAGGATTTCACACTGCGCGCAATTCTTGACCGCTATCCCGACAACGCCGCCGCCGGGTTTGGCCTTGGGCCGCGCACCATTGTCTTGACCGATGACCTTTCGCAGTCGGGCCTGATCTCCGAAGGGACGCTATTCTCAACCCAATATCGGCTGGACCTGCCTGCTGATGCAGACTTGGCAACGCTTGAGGCGGAAGCGGACGCGCAATTCCGCGACAGCGGTTTGCGATGGCGCGACAGCCGACGCGGCGCCGGTGGTGTTGCACAGTTCGTTGACCGGATCGGAGCATTCCTGATTCTTGTTGGCCTTTCAGGCCTTGCCGTTGGTGGGGTCGGCGTGTCGGCTGCGGTCCGTGCCTATCTCGCGGGCAAGATGGGGGTAATCGCAACGCTGAAGACACTTGGTGCGACCCGCGCGATTATCTTCCAGACCTATTTCATTCAGGTAGGGATGCTGACGATATTGGGGATTGCTTTGGGGCTTCTGATCGGCGGCAGTTTACCTGTACTCTTCGCGCCACTCATCGAGGCACGATTGCCTATCCCCGCTGTCTTTACAGTTTATCCCGCACCACTGTTCGAGGCGGCGGTCTACGGGGTGCTGGCAGCGCTTGTCTTCACGCTATGGCCCTTGGCAAAGACTGAGGACATCCGTGCAGCGACACTCTTCCGCGATGCATTTGCTGCGGCTGGTGGCCTGCCTTCAACACGATATCTCATCGCGATTGCCGTGCTTATCGCGGCGCTTGTCGGCGCGGCAAGCTGGTTTTCAGGCACCGTTTATCTGACACTTTGGACCGCGGGTGGGATTATCGCAGCTTTAGCGCTTCTCGTGCTTTCTGCGTTCGCGATCCGCTGGATTGTACGACGCTTCCGCAAGCCCGCGCGCGGACGCCCCGCATTGAGACTTGCGTTTGGCGCAATCGGTGCGCGTGGCGGCGAAACGACATCTGTTGTTCTTTCCTTGGGGCTTGGCCTGACTGTCTTGGCAGCTGTCGGGCAGATTGATGGTAACCTGCGCAGTGCATTTGCAGACGAGTTACCCGAAGTCGCGCCAAGCTATTTCTTTGTTGATATCCAGCCAGACCAGATCGACGGGTTCCGTGCGCGTCTCGACGAAGACGATGCCGTCAGCCGTGTCGATACGGCGCCCATGCTGCGCGGAATCATCACGCAGATTAACGGTGAGCCCGCAGAAGAGGTCACCGGTGGTCATTGGGTGACGCAAGGCGATCGCGGGATCACATACGCAGATGAGCAACCACAAGGCACCGTTGTCACAGATGGGTCGTGGTGGGAAGAGGACTATAGCGGGCCTCCGCAAATCAGTTTTTCCGCTGAAGAAGCCGCCGAGATGGGATTGCAGCTTGGCGATATGATGACGGTGAACGTCCTTGGTCGCGACATTACCGCTGAAGTCACAAGCTTTCGCGAGGTGAGCTGGGAAGACGCAGGGATCGGATTTGTGCTTGCTATGAACCAAAGCGCGCTTGCCGGCGCGCCGCATAGCTGGATTTCAACCGTCTATGCAGAAGAAGAGGCCGAGGCAGCGATCCTGCGCGATCTGGCCACGGCTTATCCCAACATCACTGCGATCCGGATCAGGGATGCAATTGATCAGGTGATCGAACTGGTTGGCGGCATATCTGCTGCCACCCGATACGGAGCCTTGATCACTCTTATAACAGGCTTCCTTGTTCTGATTGGGGCTGCAGCCGCCGGTGAACGTGCCCGCACTTTCGAATCTGCCGTGCTGAAAACCATCGGCGCATCGCGTGGTCGTATTCTCGCCAGCTTCGCGCTCAGAGCTGCGATCCTCGGCTTTGCGGCAGGGCTTGTCGCCCTTGTTGCGGGAATCCTCGGCGGGTGGGCGGTTTCCACGTTTGTCATGGATACCGACTACACGGTGATTTGGGCAAATGCCCTGCTGATCGTCGGGGGCGGTGTTATCGCAACAACGGCTGCCGGACTTGCTTTTGCTTGGCGGCCCCTTGCGGCCCGTCCGGCACAGGTGCTACGCGCCAGAGAATGAGCCACCCTTCGTTTTTCGGCTATGGCAGCCTCGTTAATCTGGCAACACACAGCTACGCCGATCCGCGGACCGCGACACTGCGGGGGTGGCGACGTGTCTGGCGTGGCACAGCATTAAGAGAAGTCAGCTACCTTTCCGTCATTCCGGACGGTGCAACCACATTAAAAGGCGTGATCGCCGGGGTACCCAATGATGACTGGGCAGCCCTTGATCAGCGAGAGGCCGCGTACGCCCGACACGATGTCAGCCATTTGGTCGATCATATAGGGCAGACCGCCGTCTATCAGGTAAAGCCGGAGCATGTCTCATCAGCAGGCACGCACCCAATCCTGCTCAGCTATGTTGATGTGGTCGCGCAAGGCTACCTGCGTCTCTATGGCGAAGATGGTGTCGGCCATTTCTTTGACACCACTGATGGCTGGGGAGTCCCGCTCCTGAACGATCGCGCTGACCCGATTTACCCACGCCACCAAGCGTTGACGTCATATGAAACGGATCTCGTCACCGCTCATCTGGAACGGATTAGAAACGCCGCCCTCTAAGCCAATCTCTGATCAGAGCGCGGGTTTCTTTTGCAGCAGCGGCATGACCTCAGCCATCTCCGGCCCGCGTTCGCGGCCTGTGACGGCTTTCCGCAACGGCATGAAAAGACCCTTGCCCTTGCGGCCGGTCGCCTCTTTCACCACGGCAGTCCATTCGGCCCATGTTGCCGCGTTATATGGCGGCGACGGCAGCAAGCCGAATGCATCAGCAACGAACGCGCGATCCTCATCGGCAACCAAAGGCTCTGCACCATCGCGGAAAAGCGCCCACCAATCGGCTACCTCATCAAGGCTGTTGATGTTCTCGCGCACCACACCCCAGAACGCAGCCGCCTGTTCAACCGGCACACCAGCAGCGTCCAAAGTGTCGCTGACATCAGGTGCCTCAAGTGTCGCCAGATGGCGAGCCGTCAGCGGGACAAGATCAGCTGCATCAAACTTCGTTGGCGCTGATCCGAACTTTGACAGGTCAAAGCCCGCGACCACGCATTCGATATTTGCGCGCAATTCAATAGGATCGGATGACCCAAGCCGGGCCATGAGCGAAAGGATTGCCTGAGGCGCGATACCTTTCGCGCGCAGGTCGCGCAGTGCAAGCGTGCCGAGACGCTTTGACAGCGCCTCGCCCTGCGGGCCTGTCAGCAGCGAATGGTGCGCAAAACGAGGCACCTCACCGCCCAGCGCCTTGATCATCTGAATTTGCGTCGCGGTATTCGTCACGTGATCAGAGCCACGCACGACGTCCGTGATCCCCATCTCTGTATCATCAACGACAGATGCCAGCGTATAGAGAATCTGGCCATCGTTTTTGAACAGGACCGGATCGCTGACCGAGGCTGCGTCAATGGAAATGTCGCCGATAATTCCGTCGGTCCATTCGATCCGCTCGTGATCCAGTAGGAAGCGCCAGTGCGATCCCCGCTCGGCCCGCAGGGCGTCCTTTTCGTCCTCTGACAGTGCCAGAGCTGCACGATCATAGACCGGCGGTTTGCCCATATTGAGCTGCTTCTTGCGCTTCAGTTCCAATTCCGTCGGGGTCTCGAAACATTCGTAGAGCCGACCCATATCAATCAGCTTTTGCTTGGCTTCCAGATAGCGGTCCATGCGGGCGGACTGATGCTCAACACGATCCCATGTAATGCCGAGCCAAGTAAGATCATCCTTGATCCCGGCGATATATTCGTCCTTTGAACGCTCCGCGTCGGTGTCGTCGATGCGCAGGATGAAGGTACCGCCGTTCTGCCGGGCAATCGCATAATTAAAGAGCGCGGCACGCAGGTTGCCGATGTGCAGCCAGCCGGTCGGCGAAGGGGCGAATCTGGTTGTCGTCATGGTGCGTCTCCTGTTGAGGCGCTTTGATCATGCATGCGCAGACTTGTCCAGTTTTCGCCGGTAGCCGCAGAGGCTGCACAATGAACAGATTGGGGCACTGATAATGTATCAGGTCGGCTCTACCGGCCACTTGCTATCAAGGTCCTGCAGGCCAGCGCGCACAAGCTCTTCAAGAACGTCCAAGTCGATGTCAGAAAGCTTGTTGATATAGAGACAGGACTTTCCGATTTTGTGCTTGCCGAGGCGGGAGAGTATTTCACTGAAATCGGTGTATCCCGGCATGATATAGACCGAGAGGTTTGCTTTGCGGGGGCTGAAGCCTGTCGCAAGGAAGTCGCCTTCGCGCCCACTGTCATAGACGTAATGATATTTGCCATAGCCGATCAGACTGGGACCCCACATCTGTGGTTTGAAACCAGTTACGCGGCGAAACAGATCATCAAGCGTTGCCGCATCTTGTCGCCGTGTCGGATGATCTACGGCGGCAATGAACGCGGTCACGGACTGATCAGTTGCTTGTGTCTTGTTCTCGGCCATGTCGCAAACTAGCGCGAGTTGGCTTGCCTTGTGAAGTCAGCCCTTCGTTCGGCGAAAGATCAGAACTGCGCCTAAACCGACGAAGGCCAGTGCAGAGAACGGCACCCACGGCGGGGCACCGAAGCGCAGGCCGACAAGCAAGAGCAAACCACCAAGAACGATAAGCACAGCCCCAAATGCGCTGCGCGCAGAAATACCATCACCACGAGCCATGCGGTCAGCTTGGATCGCGCCATCGGTTGACGATCGGATACCGCCGATCCAGCCAAAATGCACGGTTTGACAGTCGCGGACCCGGTGCTGACTGGAATCGCTTGTATTCACTGATGTAAAGCAAGTGTTCCACACGCTTGACTGTCTCACGGTCATAGCCAGCCGCGACGCAGTCGGCAACGGATGCTTCTTCGTCGACGAGCTTCGTAAGAATGCCATCCAGGACCTCGTAGGGCGGCAGGCTATCGGAGTCCTTCTGATCCGGTCTAAGCTCGGCAGATGGCGGTTTATCAATGATCGCAACCGGCACGACTTCTCCCTTTGGGCCCTTCATCCAGTCACGGTGATGATCATTGCGCCATCGGGCAATCTCGAAAACGCGGGTCTTATACAGGTCTTTGATGGGATTATACCCACCGGCCATGTCACCGTAGATCGTGGCATAGCCCACCGCGACTTCGGATTTGTTACCCGTAGTCAGCAGCATTTCACCAAATTTATTCGACTGCGCCATGAGCAACAGGCCCCGAATACGTGATTGGATGTTCTCTTCCGTCAAATCTGCGGGCCGATCACCAAAGAGAGGTGCCAATGCCTCAGTCACGGCCGCTCTCGGGCCGGCAATGCTGACGATGTCGTAGTGACAGCCAAGAGCCTCCGCCGCGGCAGCCGCATCATCAAGCGAGGCCTGAGAGGTATATTCCGACGGCAGCATGACACAGCGGACACAGTCTGACCCCAATGCATCAACTGCAATCGCTGCAACAATCGCACTGTCGATCCCGCCAGACAGTCCCAGCACCACCTTCTTGAAGCCCGTTTTGGCCATGTAATCGCGCAAGGCTTCGACCATCACACGGTAGTCCTGTTCAAAACTATCGGGCAGCGTCGCCTTTTCAGCATCGTGAGCAAACCACCCATTTTCGCCAACTTCGAAGGTCAAATGAGCCATCGCCTCCTCAAAAACCGGGAGTTGTGCGGCTAATTTGCCACCCCTGTTCAGGACAAACGACCCGCCATCAAACATCTGATCGTCTTGGCCGCCAACCATGTTGAGATAGACCATCGGCACGTCATTCTCGATCACGCGCGAGACCATCGTGTTCATTCTGATCGCAAACTTGTCGCGAAAATAGGGCGACCCGTTCGGAACAATGAGGATCTCCGCGCCGCTTTCGGTCATGGCCTCGCACACATCCGGGTACCACGCGTCTTCGCAGATCGGATTGCCGATACGGGCGCCGTTGTTGATTGAATATGGCCCGCCGATACCGGCACTCTTGAACAAACGCACCTCATCGAAGACATTGAAATTCGGCAGAAAATGCTTCTTGGTCACCGCATGCAGCTGCCCTCGGTGCAGCGTGTAATACGCATTATAAAGACGCTCATCTTCGACGAGTGGACCGCCGATCGACAGCGCTGGTCCTTCTGCGGTTACCAACATCAGTTCATCAAGATGCCGCATAAAATCAGCAATAAATGCAGGTTTCGCGATGAGGTCCTGGGTTTGATACCCCACAAGAAACATCTCGGGCAAAGCGACCAGATCAGATCCTGCATCCTTGCCTGCTTCCCAAGCTTCCAGGGCTTTTTGCGCATTACCAGCGATATCTCCAACAGTCGGATTCAGCTGTGCGATTGTGAGGCGAAAAATTTTTGTCATAGTTTTGTCCCAATGCCCTGCAAAGCATGTAGCAGACTGACCGGCAGTGGAAAGCCGTTTGCCGCCATCTGACACCTTAGGCGTTGTCAGGGACGGCGCGCTTTCCTAAGCTGATGGTCGGGGAGATATGATGGGAGATACACATGGCCATGTTTGGCACACATAGGGGCGTCGCGCTGGCTGCATTGCTTGCAGGCCTTGCGACTACTGCCCATGCGCAGGATATCCAAACAAAACAGTACGATGATGGCGGTGTGTATGAGGGAACCTTCCTCAATGGATTGCAGCATGGCCAAGGGACATATCGTCTGCCGAACGGCTATGAATATACTGGTGAATGGGTCGAAGGCGAGATTCGCGGCCAAGGGACAGCCGTCTTTCCGAACGGGTCTGTCTATGAAGGATCTTTCGTCGCCGGAAAGCCCGAAGGTCAGGGTCGAATCACCTTTGCCGACGGCGGAACCTATGAAGGAGAATGGCTCGACGGCAACATTACCGGTACCGGCGTCGCAACCTACGCAAATGGCGTGGTCTATGAAGGTGAATTCCGCAACGCGATGCACCACGGCACCGGCACCATGACAAGCCCCGGCGGATATACATATGCTGGCGCATGGGAAAACGGCCAAAAACAAGGTGAAGGTCGGATCACGTACCCAGACGGTTCAGTTTATGAAGGCACCCTGGTCGCGGGAGAGCGCGAAGGCACCGGCACACTGACAATGGCTGACGGTCTGATTTATGCCGGCGCATGGGTCGACGGCGAAATTCAGGGCCTGGGAACACTGACCCAGCCCAATGGCGATGTCTACGAAGGCAATCTGGTCGATGGCCGCCGCGAAGGCGAGGGCCGGTCAGTCTACGCAAATGGCGACGTTTATGAGGGTGAATTCCTCAATGACCGCAGACATGGCATGGGCTCATTTACCGCGACCGATGGCTATACATATGTCGGCCAATGGGTCGATGGGCAGATCGACGGCGAAGGTGAAGTCACCTATCCTGACGGCTCCGTCTATGTCGGCAGCTTTACCGCTGATCTCGCTGACGGGACCGGCAAAATCAGCTATCCCAACGGGGCCACTTATGAAGGTGACTGGGAAAACGGCGTCATAACCGGCTCAGGCACAGCGACTTTCGAAAACGGGTTAACCTACGTCGGCGAATTCGTAGATGGAAAGCACCACGGTCAGGGGACGATGACCTACCCCGACGGCTACGTTTATGAGGGGCAGTGGTCCGAGGGACAGCGTAACGGCCTCGGTCGCGCGACCTATGCCGATGGCACCGTCTATATTGGCGCATTCCTGAACGGCCAGCGCCATGGCCAAGGCGAGATCAACTTGCCTGACGGATTTACCTACGTTGGCACCTGGCAAGACGGGGAAATCAACGGTGAAGGTGTCGCGACATATGCGAACGGCGACGTCTACGAAGGCAGCTTCGTCCGCGGTCGTCGTGAAGGCGAAGGCACGATGACCTATGCAAGCGGACAGGAAGCCGTCGGGACATGGTCAAACGGCGCGCTGGTATCCGAGACAAACGGCGACAACTGAGCATTACGAACAATTGATTGAAGCCCGCCAGTTTTCGGCGGGCTTTGTCGTTTCATCAGACAGCTAGACCGCTTCGCCTGCTGACAGACGATCGAGAAAATCATCAGCCTCTGACAGGATTGTCTTTCGCTTTTCTTCATCCATGCGGTCCCAAACCCGATACATGTTCCCCATACGACCGTTTTCGGAAAAGCGTTCGCGATGGCGGTCAAGAAAGTGCCAGTAAAGCAGATTGAAGGGGCACGCATCTTCGCCGGTCTTGTCTTGCACACGATAGGCGCAATCACCGCAGTAGTCGGACATCTTCTTGATGTAGTTGCCTGACGAAATGTATGGTTTCGACGCGATGATGCCTCCGTCGGCAAACTGACTCATCCCGATCACGTTGGGTGCCTCGACCCATTCGTAGGCATCCGCGTAAACAGCCAAATACCACTCGTGCACCTCTGATGGATCAATGCCTGCCAACAGTGCAAAGTTGCCTGTGACCATGAGCCTCTGAATGTGATGGGCGTAGGCCTCGTCTCTTGTCTGGGCGACAGTTCTCTCCATGCAACGCATCTTGGTTTCACCACCCCAATAGACAGGTGGAAGCTTGCGCTGCGCATTTAGCTGATTTCGCCGCGTGTAATCGGGACCTTCGCGGAAGTAGATACCGCGCACATATTCCCGCCATCCGACAATCTGCCGAATGAAGCCTTCAACCGCATTCAGCGGTGCGTCTCCTGACTTATAGGCCTCTTCAACACGCTGACAGACCTCAAGAGGATCAAGCAATCCAGCGTTGATATAAAGGCCGATCACCGCATGATACAGGAAACGATTGTCCCCCAGCATCGCATCCTGAAAGTCACCAAACTTTGGCAGCCCCCCCTTCAACCAGTGTGCAAGTTGTCTCTTGGCCTGCCCGGCATCAGTGGCGAACCAGAAATCCTCGAGTGAGCCGAAATTGTCTCCGAACCGAGCGGCGACCAGATCAAGAACCTCTTGCACGGTTTCGTCCGGTGTAAATTGCATCGGCCCACCAAATGAGACCTCGTCAGGGGCTGGTTTACGGTTTTCGTGGTCATAGTTCCATTTGCCGCCTTCGGGTTGATCATCGTCCATGAGCAACCCCGTCTTGCGGCGCATTTCGCGATAGAAATACTCCATCCGGAGCGCCTTGCGCCCATCGGCCCAGTCATCAAATTCATCGTGCGAGGCAATGAAACGATTGTCTGGAAGACTGTGAGATTTGATCGGCAGATCGCCCAACGCTTCGATCAGACGCCACTCTCCGGGTTCCGTGTAAACCACGCCAGCCGCATCATATTCTTCGGCGCGACGCAGCAGCTCGCCTGTAATGCTGCCGGAATTGTCCGGATCATCCAACTTGGTGTAGGCCACGGTCCAGCCATCAGAGCGTAGGCTCTCGGCAAACTTGCGCATGGCAGCAAAGGTGAAGGCAATCTTCTTGGGATGGTGCGGGACGTAGCTTGCTTCATCAGCAACCTCGGCCATGACCACCACGTCATTACTTTTATCTGTCTTTTGCAACGCGGTAAGATCAGGCGACAGCTGATCTCCAAGAACCAGAACAAGTCTCACCAGACGATCTCCTTTCCCGCATAGTCGAAGAATTTTCCGGTTTGATCGGGGGTCAGACCTTCCACCAATGCGATCAGGTTCTTCGCCGCCTCAACAGCCGGCACAGTCTTGTGTCGGCCAGCATATTTGGCGGTAAACGGCGTTTCGACGGTGCCTGGGTGAAGTGCTACGCAAATGGCCTGTTTGTGTGTCCGGCCAAGCTCAATTGCCGCGCCGTGAACGATCTGGTTCAAAGCAGCTTTAGATGCACGGTAGCTGTACCATCCACCAATTTTATTGTCGCCGATAGATCCAACCCGCGCTGAAAGCGTCGCAATCACGCCGCGCCGGTCACGAGACAGAAGATCAGCGGCATGCCGTAGAATAAGGGCCGGCCCGATCGTATTGACCGCGAAAACCTGCTGCATGCTTTCCGCCTCAATGGCATCCAGGCTTTTCTCTGGTGCACCGTCGGGGGCGGCCAGAATACCCACCGCGACAAAGATCAGATCAAATGTGCCTTGGAGACCTTCGAGTGCCTCGGCAACGCGATTGGGATCAGTGACATCAAATCGGTGTTCCCGCCGCGATAGGCGCACGACGTCCCAGCCGCGCCCTTCAAGCGAGCCTGCAACCGCAGAACCAATGCCACCACTCGCGCCGATGACCAGCGCCCGCTTGTTCAAATCATCCGTCATAACGCAGTGAGCTAGTGCGGGTTCGGACGCCTTCCACCAATGCTCCCCCTTCATCTTGGCCAAAAAACTCCCGCGCGGAGCGCATATGAGGCTTTTCAAGCGGCTTCAGGATTGTATAGTCGCGCACATGATGAACTGCGCACATATCACATCGTCGGCCCTTTCTGGGCTGCTTCTGCGCGACATCCTACTCCTTAGCAGCCTCTGAGCGTGCCATTCGGCGCGACCGCTCAGAGGGGACCAGCGCCGGAAATTTCACGCTAAGGACAAAGGAATTCAGAGATGACAAAAGACCGTGTGTTGATCTTCGACACGACATTGCGCGATGGCGAGCAATCGCCTGGCGCGACCATGACTCATGCCGAAAAATTGGAAATCGCTGAACTGCTCGACGAAATGGGCGTCGACATCATCGAAGCAGGTTTCCCTATTGCCTCTGAAGGTGACTTCAAGGCAGTCAGCGAGATTGCAGCAAATGCGAAATCGGCGACGATCTGCGGATTGGCCCGGGCGAACTACAAGGATATCGACCGCTGCTGGGAAGCAGTGAAGAACGCAAAATCGCCGCGCATTCACACTTTTATCGGAACTTCGCCACTACATCGCGCCATCCCGAACCTCACGCAGGACGAAATGGCAGAGCGCATCCACGATACCGTGACCCACGCACGCAATCTCTGTGACAATGTGCAATGGTCACCAATGGATGCCACGCGCACCGAATGGGATTACCTCTGCCGCGTCGTTGAAATCGCGATCAAGGCAGGTGCCACAACGATCAACATCCCCGACACGGTCGGCTATACCGCTCCGGCTGAAAGCGCCGACTTGATCAAGCGTCTTATTGCCGAGGTTCCGGGCGCTGGAGATGTCGTCTTTGCGACGCACTGTCACAACGATTTGGGTATGGCGACCGCGAATTCGCTGGCCGCCGTCGCAGGTGGCGCGCGTCAGGTGGAGTGCACGATCAACGGTCTGGGCGAACGCGCTGGTAACACCGCTTTGGAAGAGGTCGTGATGGCCCTCAAAGTACGCGGCGATATCATGCCCTACGACACCGGCGTCGATACACGCAAGATCATGAATATCTCTCGGCGGGTCGCGACCGTCTCTGGGTTTGCTGTTCAGTTCAACAAGGCCATTGTCGGCAAGAACGCATTCGCACATGAAAGCGGTATCCATCAGGATGGCATGCTGAAGAACCGCGAGACCTTTGAGGTTATGAAGCCGGAAGATATTGGTCTGTCGGGGACGTCTCTGCCCTTGGGCAAGCACTCCGGTCGTGCAGCATTGCGCGCAAAGTTGAACGAACTCGGCTTCGATCTGGCTGATAATCAACTCAACGACGTATTTGTGCGCTTCAAGGATTTGGCTGATCGCAAAAAGGAAGTCTTTGACGACGACCTGATGGCGCTTCTGAGCCAAAACGAAAGTGGCGACGACCGACTGAAACTGAAGTCCCTGCGCGTGGTCTGCGGCACTGATGGGCCCCAGACCGCAGAGATGGTCATGGAGATTGACGGCGAGGACGCAAGCACGACAGCAACAGGCGATGGACCTGTCGATGCGACATTCAACGCTGTCAAAGCGCTCTTCAACCATGGTGCGCGACTGCAACTTTATCAGGTGAGTGCGGTGACCGAAGGCACGGATGCACAAGCGACAGTGTCCGTCCGCATGGAAGAAGAAGGTCGGATTGCGACAGGTCAGTCGGCGGACACAGATACGGTCGTGGCCAGCGCCAAAGCCTATATCAACGCTCTCAACCGCTTGCTGGTCAGACGGCAGCAATCAGGTCCAGGATATGATGTGAAGGGCGTTAGCTACAAAGACGCATAGCTTCAGAAACGACTCAGCTTGATGAACGGCAGCACATAACCTGTGCTGCCGTTCTTTTGTGAGCGGCGTCTTAGAGCGTGCGTTGTTCTAGGCGGGCACCCGCGTTAAATCGCTTTCGTGCAAGTAAATCTCATCTCTGGCCATAATCCACCCTCATTAGGTTGAAAAAATGATAGCAGCGAAATGCCGCCGCGTTGCGGAAAACGAGGGGTTCTATCCCCAGCGCCTGCGCTTTATAACGCTTTGGGACCTGCGCAGCTCAGCGCGCGCAGGGGAATCACATTGGGTTGGGGAAGGCCGCGCAGATGTTAGGCTTAGGTGGACTGTTTTCGTCCGACATGGCGATTGATTTGGGCACAGCGAATACGCTTGTGTTTGTGAAGGGCAAAGGGATCATTCTTTCCGAACCTTCTGTGGTGGCCTACCACGTCAAAGACGGCGTGAAGAAGGTGCTGGCAGTTGGCGAGGATGCAAAACTGATGCTGGGCAGGACACCCGGTAGTATCGAGGCAATCCGTCCGATGCGCGATGGTGTGATCGCCGACTTCGATACGGCGGAAGAAATGATCAAGCACTTCATCCGGAAAGTGCATCGTCGCTCGACCTTTTCAAAGCCGAAGATCATCGTTTGTGTTCCTCACGGTGCGACACCGGTAGAAAAGCGCGCCATCCGCCAATCGGTCTTGTCTGCTGGCGCAAGGCGCGCAGGCCTGATTGCCGAACCAATCGCTGCAGCCATTGGTGCGGGTATGCCGATCACCGACCCGACAGGTAGTATGGTTGTCGATATTGGTGGTGGCACGACCGAAGTCGCTGTCCTGTCGCTTGGCGACATCGTCTATGCGCGATCCGTCCGCGTCGGCGGTGACCGCATGGATGAAGCCATCATCAACTACCTGCGTCGCCAGCATAACCTGCTCATTGGGGAAAGCACCGCAGAGCGCATCAAGACCTCGATCGGGACAGCAAGAATGCCTGACGATGGGCGGGGGCAGTCGATGCACATCCGCGGACGCGATCTTTTGAACGGGGTTCCGAAAGAGACCGAGATCACGCAGGCCCAGGTTGCCGAAGCGCTGGCCGAGCCGGTGCAACAGATATGCGAAGCTGTCATGACAGCGCTTGAAGCTACCCCTCCCGATCTCGCTGCCGACATCGTTGACCGTGGCGTGATGCTGACCGGTGGCGGCGCGCTTCTGGGGCAACTGGACCTGGCGCTGCGCGAGCAGACCGGCCTTGCCATTTCTGTCGCTGACGAGTCACTCAATTGTGTAGCATTGGGGACTGGTCGCGCACTGGAATATGAAAAACAGCTCCGGCATGTGATAGACTACGACAGCTAGCACCACACACGAGGGAACAACCGCCCTTGGCACGGGACAAATCCAACGAAGACTATATCGGCCCGATCCGCAGATTGCTTGTCGGTGTTCTGGTCTTGGCCCTTGTTGGCCTCTTTCTCGTCTGGCGCATTGACAGCCCGCGGGTCGAGCGTCTGCGTGCCCAAGCCATTGATACATTTGTGCCTTCGTTTGCTTGGGCAATGGCCCCGATTACCGGGGCGGCCAATCTGATCAGCGATTTTCAAAGCTATCAGCAATTGCGCGCGCAAAATCAGGATCTCAGACGCGAGCTCCAGCAAATGAAAGCCTGGCGAGAGGCCGCGCTGCAGCTAGAACAAGAAAACGCCAAGCTGCTTGACCTCAACAACGTAAGTCTTGATCCGCAACTGACATATGTCACCGGGGTCGTCATTACTGATAGTGGGTCGCCCTTTCGGCAGTCCGTTCTTGTAAATGTCGGGGCACGCGACGGGATCGTTGACGGATGGCCCACGATGGACGGGATCGGCCTTGTGGGCAGGATCGCCGGTGTCGGTAACGAAACCAGCCGCGTGATGCTCCTGACCGATACCTCCAGCAGGATTCCAGTAACGATCCAACCGTCAGGGCAGCGTGCGATCCTAGCCGGAGACAATACGCTTGCGCCCCCGCTCGACTTTCTTGAAGACACCGCACTCGTCCGTCCCGGTGATCGTGTCGTCTCGTCAGGCGACGGCGGTGTGTTTCCCGCGGACCTTCTGGTTGGTCAGGTTGCTCTGGGAACAGACGGACGGATGCGTGTCCGCCTGGCCGCTGACTATGGCAGATTGGAGTTTCTCCGGGTCTTGAGAGCACAGCCGCATGGACAGATTGCCGACCCAGACGGGCTCGTGACACCAGGAGGCGAGTTTTACGGCCCTGCTGTGCCAAATTTCTTCAACCCCGCGACCCTTGTCCAGCGGGAGGACGAAGATGGCTGAGCGTATCGATAGCCAGACGTGGATGATGCGCGCCATCTTTGTCATGCTCGCATTTGTTCTGATCGTGGTCGACCTTGTGCCGCTTGATCTGCGGCCGACAGCTTGGGCTGGACCGGATATTCTTCTCCTGGTTACGTTGGTGTGGGTTGCGCGGCGGCCTGCAGTGCTCCCGGTGTTCGTGGTGGCGATCGTTTTCCTGATGGCAGATCTTCTTTTCCTCAGACCACCGGGACTTTGGGCAGCACTCGTTGTTGTTCTGACCGAGGTCATCAGACGCCAGCATAGCGAGTTCCGCAACATGGCCTTCCTTGTGGAGTGGGGCACAATTGCGGGCGGGCTCGTCACCGTCACTTTGATCAACAGGATCGTCCTGACAGTCACCGCAGCACCACGGCCACCGCTTGGCCTCTCCTTGATTGAGCTGGTTGCGACAATCCTGTTCTATCCAGTCGTCGTTGTCTTGGCGTATTACTTGTTCGGCATCAGACGGGCTGCCCGCGGCGAAATGGGTAGCAAGGGACAACTGCTATGAAACGCTCCGCCAAAGACACAATTCAAAGCGCACGCACAATTAACCGGCGTGCTTTTGTCGTGGGCGGCGTGCAACTTGGTATCGTTGGCGCACTCGGTTACCGCCTGAGGGATATGCAGGTAGAGCAGGCCGACCAATTCCGCCTCCTGGCAGAGGAAAACCGCATCAATATCAGGTTGCTTCCGCCTGAGCGCGGCGTGATCTTCGATCGTAACGGCATTGCCGTTGCAGATAACGAACAGAATTATCGGGTCATCATGATCCGCGAAGATGCCGGTGATGTCGGTGAAGTGCTGGCCAAGCTGACCGAAATTGTTCACATCGAACCGGGTGATCTTGCGCGCGCCATGGAAGAGATGCGGCGTAGATCGCCATTTGTACCCGTTACTATTGCAGACAGGCTAAGTTGGGAGGATGTCGCGGCCATCAATCTCAATACCCCTGCCCTGCCCGGCATTCAGGCCGAAGTTGGCCTCAGCCGAGTCTATCCTTGGGGTGCCGATCTTGCGCATGTCGTCGGATACGTTGGGCCTGTCAGTGATTTTGACCTCAGTCGTATCGAAGACCCGGACCCCTTGTTGCAAATACCTAAATTTCAGATCGGCAAAACAGGCGCTGAAAACAAGCTTGAGCAGGAATTGCGCGGCAGCGCCGGCACACGAAGGATCGAGGTCAACGCCGCAGGACGGATCATGCGTGAACTCGACCGGCGTGAGGGCGATCCCGGCAAAGATATCCAGCTTACAATCGATAGCCGCCTTCAAAGCTACGCGCAGGCCCGCATGGATGGTGAGTCAGCGGCAGCGGTCGTCATTGATCTCGAAAACGGGGATTTGCGCGCAATTGCGTCAGCACCGTCTTTTGACCCCAATCTCTTTGTTCGCGGCATTTCAGTCCCTGACTGGAATGCCCTTAACGCCGACAAATACCGCCCATTGGCTGCGAAAGCCGTTCAAGGCACCTATCCGCCAGGGTCGACCTTCAAAATGGTTACAGTCATGGCCGCAATGGAAGAAGGTGTCGTCACCGCAGACGAGACAGTCTACTGCCCCGGCTACACGGATGTCTTCAACATCCGTTTCCATTGCTGGAAGCGCGGTGGTCATGGCAACATCAACCTTCATGAAAGCCTTAAGCAGAGTTGCGATTGCTATTACTACGAGATCGCCCAGCGCGTTGGTATCGACAAGATCGCGGCCATGGCGCGGCGGCTTGGTCTCGGCATCCGGCACGATCTACCACTTTCAGCGGTTGCTGAAGGTCTTGCGCCTGACAAAGAGTGGAAGTCTCGGGTGCGGGGCGAAGAATGGCGGGTTGGCGACACCGTTAATGCCTCTATTGGCCAGGGCTATGTATTGTCCTCACCACTTCAACTGGCGGTCATGACGGCGAGACTTGCCACGGGGCGAGAGGTGACACCGCGTCTGGTCCGTCTGATTGATGGTGTTGAGCAGCCAAGCGGGATCGGCGAAAGCCTCGGGATCAACGAAAACGTCCTCCGCCGTGTCCGGGCGTCCATGGACGATGTGTGCAATCACCGGCGCGGCACGGCCTACGGGTCACGTATTGTGGATGATGCGCATAAGATGGCCGGAAAGACCGGCACCAGTCAGGTCCGGCGGATCACGCCCGAAGAGCGCGCCGCAGGTATCATTCGAAACGAGGATCTGCCGTGGGAACGTCGCGACCATGCGCTGTTCGTCGGATATGCCCCGCTTGATAAACCCCGCTACGCAATTTCTGTTGTCGTCGAGCATGGCGGTGGTGGATCACGCGCAGCGGCGCCAATCGCCAGAGATATCTTGCTTCAGGCACAATATGGCGGGCCGCCACCTCTCGAAGCATATCCTTCCAACGTGAGGGACCAGATCGCCGAGCAGCAACGCCGCATCAGCGCGCGCATTCCGCCCGGTGCGAAGGTACAGGGCCGCGCATGAGCTATCTGGAGCATAATACGAAGTCGGTCCCTACGGGCTTTCGGAAAGTTCTGCACCTGAACTGGCCGATTATCATACTTTTGGTCGCTGTCGCCTGTGCCGGATTTGTCATGCTCTATTCGGTCGCTGGCGGCTCTACCCGTCCGTGGGTCGAGCCACAAATGCAGCGCTTCATCCTCGGACTGGTTCTGATGTTCATCGTTGCCATGGTTCCGATCTGGTTTTGGCGGAACATGGCGTTTCTGGCCTATACCGGCTCCGTTCTGCTTCTCGTCGGAGTGGAGTTTTTTGGAGAGGTCAGAATGGGCGCCCAGCGTTGGATTGACATCGGCTTTATGCGGCTGCAGCCGTCAGAACTGACCAAAATCACGTTGGTGATGTTTCTTGCAGCTTACTACGATTGGTTGCCTAACAAGAAAACGTCCCACCCGTTCTGGGTGGCTGTCCCTGTCGTGCTGATCCTTCTTCCGGTGATGTTGGTGCTGGGCCAGCCCGACCTTGGGACCGCGCTCTTGTTGCTCATTGGTGGGGCGACGATCATGTTTCTGGCAGGCGTCCATTGGGCTTATTTCGCGACAGTGGTCGGCGGCGGTGTTGCAGCGATTCTTGCCGTATTCCAAAGCCGTGGAACACCGTGGCAGTTGCTGCAAGATTATCAGTACCGCCGGATTGATACATTTCTCGACCCGTCGAATGATCCGTTGGGTGCGGGATATCATATTACGCAGGCCAAGATTGCTCTTGGGTCTGGCGGATGGACAGGCCGCGGCTTCATGCAAGGGACACAATCACGGCTGAATTTCTTGCCTGAGAAACATACGGATTTCATTTTTACAACTTTGGCCGAAGAATTCGGCTTCGTTGGAGCATTCACCCTTTTGGTACTTTATCTGTTGATCATCGTCTTCTGCGTCGTATCGGCGCTGGGAAACAAAGACCGTTTTGCAGCGTTGCTCACCTTGGGCATTGCCATGACCTTCTTCCTCTTTTTCGCTGTAAATATGGCGATGGTAACCGGTCTCGCGCCCGTGGTCGGTGTCCCGCTTCCGTTGGTGAGCTACGGCGGCTCCGCGATGCTTGTCCTGCTAGTGGGCTTCGGGTTGGTCCAAAGTGCACATGTCCATAGGCCACGCTGATGCTTAAAATTCTCTTCTCCGCACACCGCGACCGCTGGAGCGAATACGAACAGCCCTTGAATGCAGCATTCGCGGCCGTGGGCCTTGCAGCCGACCTTGCGCTGGATCACTCGCCAGATGAAGTCGACTATATTGTTTTCGCGCCAAATGGCCCGGTTTCGGATTTCAGGCCCTATAGCAAAACCAAGGCGGTGATGGGGCTGTGGGCAGGCGTCGAGACGATCGTGAACAATGACACACTGACCCAACCACTTTGTCGGCTAGTTGATGAAAGTCTGACGGACGGGATGGTCGAGTGGGTCACAGGACACACACTGCGCCATCACTTGGGCATGGACACCCACATCAAGGGGCAGGACGGCGTCTGGCGTGACGACAGCTTTCCACCGCTTGCCACGAACCGCCCAGTAACAATCCTCGGAATCGGAGCGTTGGGTGCCGCCTGCGGGCAGGCGCTGGCGCGGCTAGGGTTTCCCGTGACTGGATGGAGTCGTACAGCGAAATCAGTTCCTGACATGCGATGCCTCCATGGCGAAGAGGGCTTGATAGAGGCACTGACTGCTGCTGAGATTGTCATTCTGTTATTGCCACAAACGCCCGAAACCACTGGCATCCTCAACGAAAAGACCTTCAGCTTGCTGGCAGAGGGGGCTTTCATCATCAACCCCGGGCGCGGCCCCCTGATCGACGATAGTGCGTTGCTCGCCGCGCTTGATCGCGGGCAAGTCGCACATGCAACGCTGGATGTTTTTCGGACCGAACCCTTGCCGCCAGATCATCCATTCTGGTCTCATCCAAAGGTGACGGTAACGCCGCATATTGCGTCGACAACGAGACCGGAGACCGCAGCAAAGGTCATTGCCGAAAACATACTGCGCGGAGAACGCGGCGAACCGTTTAAGTATCTCGTGGATCGCGCTCGCGGTTACTAACGGAGCTTCGGCGGGCTTTCTGGATCCATGCCCGGCGCGCCGGGGATATGAGGTGTCGCTGGCTCAGGCAAATCGAACCGGAGGCCGATTTTCGCAAGATGTGCCGCAAGCGGGTCACTTGCCTTAATAAACATGACATCAATCGCGCCAGCTTCGATCCCCGAAAAGGTGAGGGCCTCGCCTGCGGCCGACGCAAGCGCTTTCTCTGACCCGTCTACGGCGTCAACAAAGGCAAGCACATGCCCTCTTCCCCCGTCTTCGTAGGTCGCAGCGGCAAGGTATGCGGATCGGGCAAGTCCTGCTGCAATCGCCAGTTTACGGTCGAGCGCCGTAATCACGGTCTCTGGCAAACCTTTCGGCGCCAGAACCTCGGTGAGGCGTGCTTCTGCTTCGGTCGGGCCATGCGCCAAAGTCTGAACCAGCCAGTCAACGGCTTCAGCCGGGATCAGCATCGCTGACGGGGCAACTTCAAGATTAAGCGCGAGGCCTATACCTTGCCCCTGCAGCATCTGGACCAAGGCACGGCCCGGAAGGCCAGCATAGGGTGCTACACGCCCCACGAACTGGGAAAGGCGCTCCTCACGGTCAAATACAAGCGTAAATCGCTGATCCTCGATCTCGAACAGCTCTGGCGTGATCTGCTCGTCTGCGGCCTCTTCGCCGAGAAGCATGAAGAGTTCGGTATCAGCGAGCCGTTCGTAAAACCGCAAACGCGCGGCATCATCGTCGGGCGCTGCTTCCATTGCGGCATGTGCTTGATCAAGATCCGTCATTCCAACACCTTTGCTACCGTTGTGCGTAGCTCCGGCAGGAGCTCTTCAACAAACCACGGGTTCTTCTTCAACCATGCGGTATTGCGCCAGGACGGATGTGGCAAGGGAAAGACTCGCGGTGCAAGGTCGCGCCAGCGCTTCACTGTCGCGGTGACGCCCTCGCGCGTTGTCAGATGCCAGCGTTGCGCATAACCGCCGATCAGAATTGTCACCGGTATATCGCCGAGCGTGGCAAGGATTTCCCGCCGCCAGGTCTGATGACAAACAGGCGGGGGTGGCAGGTCAGCTCCAGAACGGTCATAGCCGGGGAAACAAAACCCCATCGGCACGATTGCGATGCGCTTCCGGTCATAGAAGGTCTCTTGATCTACGCCCAACCAGTCGCGCAACCGATCGCCGGAGCGATCCCAAAACGGCATTCCAGCCTCATGGACACGCGCGCCGGGTGCCTGACTGGCAATCAATATCCGGGCGCCCTTCTCAAACCACACAACCGGGCGCGGCTCGTGCCGCGTCGCGGTCTTTGCAAAACGCTCCGCACAGATGCGACAGTCTTGCAAGCGGGTTTGCAAATCGGAAAGGTCAGTCATGCCACCCTATGTAAGGCCGCTGTGCAAAACGCCAACGTGACACCTCAGTCAGGCTCACAGAATTGTCGCTATATTCCCGCCGCAATGCTGGGGTAAGAAGAGGAAAAGGGTGTTTGCACATCGTGGCGCTAGAAACCGACATGGCACCGAGCAAGAGATACTAAAGCGACATGCTGGAATTTTCAGAAGTCAGTAAATCATTCTGGACCGGAACCCAGCGCAAGGTCATCCTTGATCGCGCTTCATTCAGGGTCGAATTGGGAAAGTCGCTGGGTATTCTGGCGCCAAATGGCACGGGTAAAACCACGCTCATCAATATGATGGCGGGGCTGGAAAAACCTGATGAAGGCACGATCCGGCGGGATTGCCGCATATCCTTTCCGGTCGGTTTCACAGGCGGTGTTAATCAGAAATTGTCGGCAATGGAGAACTGCCGCTATGTAGCGCGGCTCTACGGTCTGGATCCCGACTACATCGAAGCCTTCTGCCGCTGGCTGTGCGATCTGGAAGAATATTTCGACCAGCCTCTTGGTTTTTATTCGTCAGGCATGCGCGCGCGGTTCACAATGTCACTGACACTTGCACTGGACTTCGACATGTATCTCGTCGACGAAGGGATGCCAGGCGCTGTTGATGCAGAATTTAACCGAAAAGCTGGCGAAATCCTCAGGCAACGCCTGGAAAATGCGACACTGGTGATCGTTTCGCATAGTCCCGAGACGCTTGAGCGTTTCGTCAAAACTGCGGCCGTGCTAAAGAACGGGCAGTTGCATATGTTTGACTCCTTGGAAGAGGCACGGGTGCTTTATGACTACCAAACCCAGGGTTAAACGGTTTCAAATCCGTCGGCGCAGTTCGCCCGAAAGCGCGCAGCCGCAAGAAACCTCTTCGGATGAAGTGGTGGAGGCGACAGAGAAACGCCAGCCGACCCATGCAGAGCAGATCGAAGCGATCAGCAAAGAGGGCCTGACCGCGCGACAACTTCGGATGGCCCGCCGCGTAGCTGTCAAAAACGGATTTGAAGCCTCGTCCGATTATGATGCCGTCAGACAATTGCGAGCGGCGGGTATCGATCCCTTCCAGCGAAGTTCTGTCGTCGATCTGGTTGCGCCGGACAAAGACAAACAATCCGGCAAGCGCGTGCGCATTCAATTGCCGGACACAACCAAGCAAGGCGAAGTTGCCTTGCCGAACCCGGCCTCTCAGGAGGCAGCAAGACGCAACGCGCAGGAAATCCTGCAAATCCAGCGCGACATTGCACGGCGGCGCAAGCGCAAACTAGCCCTGCTTTGGACACGCCTAGCCGTCTTCATCATGCTGCCCACGTTTGCTGTGGGATGGTATTTTTACAATATTGCGACGCCGATGTATGCCACAAACTCGGAAATCGTCATTCAGCAAGCCCAGCCGCAGGGCGGCGGGGGCGGCAGCCTCGCGACACTGTTTCAGGGCACCTCGATGGCGACGCAACAAGACAGTATCGCAGTACAGTCCTATCTTGCGTCACGCGAAGCAATGTTGCGCTTGGACGAAGATCACGGCTTCAAAGAGCATTTCAGCGATCCCGCTATCGATGGCATCCAGCGCTTGCCAGAAGGTGCAACCAACGAAGAGGCTTTTGGCCTCTATGAGGATCACGTCCGGATTAGTTATGACCCGACCGAAGGCATTATCCGCATGGAGGTCGTCGCAACCGATCCGATCAAAAGCTATGAATTTTCGCTGGCCTTGATTGGGTATGCCGAAGAGCAGGTAGATCAGCTGACCAGCCGTCTGAGGGCCGACCAGATGCGCGGTGCACAGCAAAGCTACGAAGATGCCGAACGTCGGCGGTCAGAAGCCCTGGCCGAATGGCTGGCGATCCAGGAACGCGTTGACCAGATTGACCCTGCCAGTGAGACTTCGGCGCGCATGGGACAAATCAACAGTCTTGAAAGTGAAAAACAGCGCCTCGAATTGGTCCTGCAGTCACGTCTGAACGTGGACCGCCCGAGCGAGGTTCAGGTCCAGACCCTACGTGATCAGATCAGCAACATTGACGATGCGATTGCCGACCTACGCGAACAACTGACAGGCAACGACGGTGACCGTATCTCACTTGCTGAACGCAATACCGAGCTTCGCACCGCCGAAGAAAACTACAACTTTCAAACCATTATGGTGCAGCAGGCGCTGACCCAGATGGAAACAGCGCGGATTGAGGCAAATCGTCAGGTTCGCTACCTCTCTCAAAGTGTCAGGCCTGTTATTCCTGACGCGGCAACCTATCCGAGGGCATTTGAAAACACGCTCTTGGCTTTCTTCATTTTCTCAGGTGTCTATCTGATGATTTCTCTCACGGCTTCGGTCCTACGCGAACAGGTCAGTTCATAATGCATACAGTCAAAATCGGCTCTTTGGAGGTCAGCAATGACCTCCCACTTCTCGTCATTGCTGGTCCCTGCCAACTGGAGAGCGAGGACCACGCACAGATGATCGCCGGGCGCATGGCAGAGGTCTGTGCCGCGCACGGTGCGCAGTTCGTGTTTAAGGGCTCTTACGACAAGGCGAACCGGACCTCACTGTCAGGAAAACGTGGCCTTGGCATGGATGAAGGGCTCAAGGTGATGCAGTCGGTGAAAGAGAGTATTTCCTGCCCTGTTTTGACGGATATTCACACAGCCGATCAATGTGCCACTGTGGCCGGGGTTTGCGATATCCTGCAAATCCCCGCCTTCTTGTGCCGACAAACTGATCTATTGCTTGCAGCAGGGGAAACAGGTGCCGTTATCAACGTCAAGAAGGGCCAGTTTCTCGCACCTTGGGATATGCCGAACGTAGTCAGCAAGATCGAGAGTACCGGCAACACTCGTATTCTCTTGACCGAACGTGGGGCGTCTTTCGGCTATAACACGCTGGTCGCAGATATGCGGTCGTTACCGACTATGGCCAAGACAGGTTACCCGGTCGTGATGGATGCGACACACTCCGTCCAGGAGCCCGGTGGCCAAGGTGGCTCTTCCGGCGGCCAGCGCGAGTTCGCTCCTGTGATGGCGCGCGCAGCTGTTTCGCTAGGGATTGCAGCGGTCTTTATCGAGACACACGAGGACCCGGACAATGCGCCGTCAGACGGACCGAATATGATTCCGCTTGATCAAATGGATGGCGTCATAAAAAGCCTCATGGCTTTTGACGGACTTGCAAAGGCAGACCCATTGCGCGTCTGATTGGCTCTATCGAAAGTGCTAGGTCGCCCCGATTGGCTTAAACACATGCAGCCGTGTTCTAGCTGTCAAAGCAGGTCAATCGTTTAATGCCAGATGGGTTTGTTGAGCAATGGACACCGGGTGAGCGGGCGATTTGGAAAGAAACCGGATTAGGTGCATTTCTTTCATATTCGGGGCTTGAACAGCCCTCGCCTTCACAGTAACTAGCATCTCGCTGTTGGGGTGTAGCCAAGCGGTAAGGCAGCGGTTTTTGGTACCGTGTACCGTAGGTTCGAATCCTACCACCCCAGCCAGCAAATCCTGAAATCGAGACTCCTTTGCTTCTGGGTAGCGATCCGACATCGGAATTGAAAAAGGCCGCGCATGGTTTCCCAGCACGACCTCTGAATGGTTCGGGTTCGTGAAAGAACGCCTTTAGTTGAGGCGCTCTCCCGTCGCCGGAACAAAGTAGGACACCTTGGACAGATCAAAGGACAGCATCTGCGGCTGTCCAGCCTTCGCCGTCGTCTCAGCATGCAATCGGGCCGTGACGGCCTTTCCGCCCAGATGTGTGACAACGAATGTATCTGCGCCTGCAGGTTCAACGATATCGATGCGGCACTCGGCCTGCTGCAGGCTCTCTCCGCTACGCTGACCAGCCTCGGCAATGTCTTCCGGCCGCACGCCGATGATCACATCATTGGGCAAACCAGAGGTGCCGGTGTCTTTCAATGTGATCGGCGTCCCGTCGGCGCCGGTAATTTCGATGACGCTTCCATTGCCGTTCGCAGTTGCCTTGGCTGGGATCAGATTCATCGCCGGACTGCCCATGAAGTCTGCGACGAACATGTTGGCAGGCCGATTATAGATCTCTGACGGTGTCCCGATTTGCTGGATGACGCCGCCCTTCATCACGACAATCTTCGTCGCAAGGGTCATCGCTTCAATCTGGTCATGGGTGACGTAGACCATCGTGGCCCCAAGGTTCTGGTGAAGCGCTTTGATTTCGGTACGCATCTCGACACGCAATTTAGCGTCAAGGTTGGACAACGGCTCATCAAAGAGGAACAGCTTCGGATCACGGACCAATGCCCGCCCCATCGCGACACGCTGGCGCTGACCGCCTGACAACTGGCTGGGACGACGGTTGAGGAGCGGCTTGATCTGCAACTGCTCAGCCACACGCTCAAGCTTGGCGTCCTGCTCGGCCTGATCCACGCCGCGGACCTTCATGCCAAATGTGATATTCTTGGCGACCGTCATCGTCGGATAAAGCGCGTAAGACTGAAAAACCATCGCGATGTCGCGGTCCTTGGGACTGACGTTTGACATATCCTGCCCGCCAATGCTCAGGGAACCGCCAGTGATCGGCTCAAGTCCAGCGATGCAGTTCAGCAGTGTGGACTTCCCGCAACCTGAGGGGCCGACCAGCACAAGAAAATCGCCAGGCTCAATCGCGACATTGATGTCCTTAAGGATCTCTGTGCTGCCATAGTTTTTGTAGAGGCCTTTGATATCAAGAATAGGTGCCATGTGATTAGCCTTTCACGGAGCCAGCGGTCAGACCGCGGATGAAGTATTTTCCGGCAATGACGTAGACGATCAGCGTCGGTAGCGCGGCGATAATCGCGGCGGCCATATCAACGTTGTATTCCTTCACACCGGTTGTTGAGTTGACGATATTGTTGAGGGCAACGGTCACGGGCTGTGTTCCCGCCTGACTGAATGAGACCCCGAAAAGGAAGTCGTTCCAGATCTGTGTGAATTGCCAGATGACAGTCACGACGATGATCGGCAGAGAAAGCGGGAGAAAAATCGACCAGAATATCCGGAAGAATCCAGCGCCATCGACCTTGGCTGCTTTGACAAGTTCAGACGGGATTGAGACGTAATAGTTCCGGAAGAAAAGTGTCGTAAATCCCAGTCCGTAGACGACATGAACAAAGATCAGGCCTGGAATGGTCCCTGCAATGCCCATCAGACCAAGCATCCTTGCCATCGGCAGAAGAACGACCTGAAACGGAATGAAGCAACCGAACAAAAGCAAGGCGAAGAAGACGTTTGCTCCGCGAAACTGCCATTGCGCGACGACATAACCGTTGATCGCACCGATCAGGGTTGAGATCAGGACTGCAGGCACAGCAATCAGGACAGAGTTCCAGAAGTAAGGCCGGACCCCTTCGCACTGGATTCCGGTGCAGGCGCCGGACCATGCTGTAGCCCAAGCATCGAATGTTACTTCGCGCGGCAGTGCAATCAGGTCACCTGTGCGGATTTCCTCAAGGCTTTTCAGCGAGGTTGTGACCATGACGAAAAGCGGCGCCAGATAGAACAGCGCGAAGGCGATGAGCAGCACATAGAGCAGCCAACGCAGTGCAACCGTAACGGCTTTGCCTTGGGTTCGTGCTGGGGTGTTTGTGAAAGCGGCATCAGTCATTTTTTGCTCGCAGTTCTGAATAGAGGTAAGGCACAACAATCGCGAAGACGACGCCCATCATCACCATGGCAGAGCTTGCTGCCTGACCAATGTCACCGCGCGAAAACGCCATCGAGAACATGTAGGTGGCTGGCAGATCGGTTGCGAAACCCGGCCCTCCGCCTGTCAACGCGATGACCAGATCAAAGCTTTTGATGGCAAGGTGTGCGAGTACGATAAAGGCGGACAGGAAGATGGGGGCCATCGACGGTATGATGATCGCCGAATAGATGCGCCAGGTCGGGATTCCGTCGATCTGCGCGGCTTTGATAATTTCACCGTCAACGGACCGCAGACCAGCCAAGAACAGCGCCATGACAAATCCGGAGCTTTGCCAGATTGCTGCAAGCACGATGGTATAGATCGCCATGTCAGAATTCACGAGCCAATCAAATCGGAAGTCCTCAAAGCCCCATCGGCGCACCATTGCTTCAAGTCCCAGACCGGGGTTCAGGATCCACTTCCATGCGGTACCTGTCACAATCATCGAAAGGGCCATTGGATACAGATAAATGGTGCGAATGGCACCTTCGGCACGAATGTTCTGATCCAGGAAGATTGCGAGAACCAGACCGAGGATCATCGAGATGCCGATGAACAGCGCACCGAAAAGAAAGAGATTTCCGAAGGCTGTATCCCAGCGGGGTGAGTCAAAAAGGCGTTCATACTGGATGAAACCTTCGATGTCGTAGCGGGGCAGCAGACGGGAGCGTGTCAATGACACCCAGCCAGTCCACGCGATAAAGCCATAAACAAAGATCAATACCGCAAGAAAGGATGGCGCAAGCATGATCTTGGGAAGGTTTCGCTCTAGAAACTGCATCTGGCGACCTCGTGTGTTTGGAGAACCCACCGCCAATGCAGGCGGTGGGGGAGTTTAGCATGAATGTCGGGATCAGTGTTTAGAGGCTGTTCGCAACAGCCGCAGCGAGTTGCTGCACAGCTTCTTCGGAGCTCATGTCAGAGTTGAAGTGCTGAGTAACAACATCTGTGATCGCACCAGACTGCGCACCGCGCAGTGCCATACCGTGCGCGTAGCTCGGCAGAAGTGAGCCGCTTTCGCTCGACGCAGACATATCTGCCGCCGAAAGAAGCGCACAGCTGTCGAATGCATCCAAAGCCACGTCTGTCCGTGCTGGGATCGACCCTTTGTTAAGGTTGAAGACCTCTTGGAAGTTCTCGCCAACGATCAGTTCAGCCAAGAGTGCCTGACCCTCCTGCTTGTCTTCACCATCAACGGCGAACATCGCAAAGCTGTCCACGTTGTAAAGGAAGCCTTCACCCGGCGTAGATGCGCAAAGGAAGTCTTCGCCAGGTGTTTTGCCAGCCGCCAGGAACTCACCCTTGGCCCAGTCACCCATGATCTGGAAGGCCGCTTCGCCGTTCATGACCATCGCCGTTGCGAGGTTCCAGTCACGACCTGGGAAGTTGGGGTCAACAAAGCCGCGCATGGTACGCATCTGGTCGAACACAGCGACCATCTCTGGCGATGTCAGTGTTTCTTCGTCCAGTTCGACGAATGCCTTGCGGAACCCATCTGCACCCAGAATGCCAAGTGCGACGGCTTCGAAGACTGTTGCGTCCTGCCATGCCTGACCGCCATGAGCGAGTGGGATGATGCCAGCTTCCTGCAGTTGCGCGGCGGCGGCGTTGAATTCTTCCCAGGTTGTCGGCATCGCAATACCGTTTGCTTCCAGAACGTCAGCATTTGCCCAGATCCAGTCGACGCGGTGTACGTTTACAGGTGCCGCGCACCATGTGCCGTCACACTGCATGTGGCCTGCAATGGATGCTGGCAGAACGTCTGCCCAACCCTCTGCTTCAGCGACGGCAGTGATATCGGCCAGAACGCCTTCTTCATACCATTCCTGAATAGCCGGGCCCTTCAGCTGGACGGCTGTTGGTGCATTGCCAGACAGAACACGTGCACGCAGCGCCTGCATCGCAGCATCGCCGCCGCCGCCAGCAACTGGCATATCAGTCCATGTGCCGCCGTTTGCTGCGAACTCTTCTTGCAGAACAGCAACAGATTTTGCCTCACCACCGGATGTCCACCAGTGCAAGACTTCGGCCTCTGGTCCAGCATGTGCCGCGCCTGCGACGCAAAGGGCCAATGCGGATACCGCCAATACGGATTTTGTCATTCTTTGATCCTCCCAAAATGACATCTCACTTAGATGTGCACCGCAGCAAACCGCGAGAGGGCCGCTTCGATCAATAATGAAACGGCGTCAATTCAAGGGCCGCCCGCAGAAATTATGCCGGTCTGTTACACGTTGTTACATCTGGATTGATTTTGTTGCCTGTTGTTACAAACCCTCTGATGACAAGATCACAGCGCGAGGGAGGCGGGCCGTGTCGATTCTGCGAATACTGGTTGTCGATGACGACCCCGAAGTCAGGTCGATGCTGACGCAGTTCTTGCAGCGCAATGGCTTGATTGCACTGCCGGCCGCCAACGAGGCCGACATCCGCAAGCACATGACCGCAGGACGGATCGACCTGATATTGCTTGATGTGATGTTGGGCGACGAGAGCGGCATCGATATCTGTGCCAAACTGCGCGAGGATGACGATGTTCCAATTATCATGGTCTCTGCCCTGTCGACCGATCAGCAAAGGATGGCAGGTTATGCCGTCGGGGCCGATGACTATATTGCCAAACCGTTCAATACGTCCCTTCTTCTCGCTCGGATCAAAGCAGTCATGTCACGCACCCGCAGGACTGCCTCGCTTGCTCACAGGCGCCGTCTTTCGCGATTTGCCTTTGCGGGTTGGCTTTACGACGGTCGCAGCGACGAGGTGAAGTCGCCAGAGGGCTATCAGGTTACGCTTTCACGACGTGAAATCAGCTTGCTCCAGGCGCTTTTGGCAAATCCGCACATCCCCCTCACCCGCGAAGAGATCGCAGCTGCCCTTGATGTCACTGGCACTGATGGTGACTCAAGCGGAAGAGCAATTGACGTGCTGGTCGGGCGACTGCGCAATAAGATCGAGAAAGACCCCAAGGATCCAAAGCTCATCAAAACCCAACGCGGTGTAGGCTATGTCTTCGCTGCGGATGTTGAAGTGACCCCCTCGTGATATCGCCACTCGGCAGCCTCAGGGTTGGCGGCGTTGCGCTTGCGGTCGTTGCATTTTTCTGTGGCGTTGGAACGGCCGCCTTATGGTTGTCGTCCAAGGCTGCATGGGACAAGCATTTGCTGCGTGCAGAACAGATGGGTGTCCTCATCTTCGAGTCTGTTCGCTCCGACCGCCCCCTGCCATCAGAAGTTTCAGAAGTCGTGCTTTCACAATCTGATCAGGCTCGCGCTGAGGCGGGCGAGTTTGAGCGGATGCGTGCTGCGCCAAGTCCGATCTTCGTCACCTACCTTACCGCGACGCCTGAGAACCCTGCCGACCGGCTGGCGTCCGGGGCGCTTCGGATCGCAATTCTTTCGCCTGATCTGGTTTACCCCATCTCAGAAATTGACCAAAGCGGTGCACATTCGCTGCCTAAAACGATGGGTGATGTGACTGCGCTGATCGCTACCTATTGCAGCGATGCATTGCTGCTGGTCAGTTTCGGTGAAACTGCATGGCGCGGGGTAAGGGGCGACGCAGTCTGGTCGTGCGACGCGGCACCGAATGACAACCGCCTAGCAGCAACACTCTTGGGGTTCCTTGCACTCTTCAGTCTTGGAAGCATTGCAGTAAACACGGCTGCACAATTCACCGCCTTTGCCGAACTGCTGCAATCCAGGCGGCGGATCGGTGCAGCTGATGATTTCGCAAGAGAGGGTCCCGAAGAACTCCAAGCGATCATTGCCGCCGTGAATGATTACCGCGATACCCAGCGTCAACACCTTGCAGATCGTGCGATGGTTTTGTCCGGCGTAAGCCATGACCTCGGTACGCCTGCGCTTCGGCTGAAACTACGCAGTGAGTTGATCGCAGACGAGGAGTTGCGGAAAAAATTCGACTCCGACATTGATCAGATGACCGGAATTATCGAAAGCGTTCTGACTTACACGCGCGCAGAACTGAATACGGAAGAACCGCGAAGGGTCTCTCTGACCTCACTGATCGACGCAACCGTCGCGGACTACGCAGACATCGATAAACCGGTTATTTTCGAGAAAACCGAGCGCGTCGTCATAAAAGGGGGACAATCCATTTTCATGTCTCGCCGTGGCAGCACTGAATTGACCGACACCTCACAAGTGATCGTGCACGCCCGTCCGATTGCCCTTCAGCGCGCGTTATCCAATCTAATTGACAATGCCCTCAAATACGGGCGCCGCGCCGCGGTGCGTTTGGAAACAGAGGCAACTCAGGTGCACATCCTTGTTGAAGACGAAGGTGGCCCGACCGCAATTAGCGAAATCAACGCGCTGACCGCTCCTTTCCAACGAGGCAAAAACGCCACACCAATCCCTGGCTACGGAATGGGACTAACAATCGCGTCTACTATCGCATTGGAACACGGAGGGAGCTTGAGTTTCGCAGAAGGAAAGGCTGGTCTGATCGCCCGTCTGACGATCGCTCGGGGCTAAACCATGCGTTGAAGCCTGATTGTTCTCGAATCGCGATACAATCCAAGTCGAGCACTCAGATTGCTGAAACCACGCCCGGAGCCGTGAGAAAGTGGCGAAACACGCCAAATTCGGCTGAAACAGGCCGGCTGGGACCGCGATCTTTCTACAAAACAAACATTCTCTCGACACAATTTGCCCCAAATTCGCGTGTTTGTTTCCTCTCATGATCTTGCTTGGAGGTGATGTCGCAATTCCGACACCCTCAATCACAACAACGGTCGACGGGCCCGGGAAGGCTCTGAAACGATAGAGGAGAGAAGACTTTGGCGATGAAGCTTAAGAAAACACTCAAGACGTCTGCGGCGAGCCTGGCTCTCGCCTCCGCGTTCTTGGCACCGTCAGCTTCGCTGGCACAGGATGTTACGCTGGTATCGACCGATGGCACAATCAATGTCACCGGTCAGTTTATTTCGTTTGAAAATGAAACATACGTTCTGCGGACCGCCTTGGGTGATCTGCGGATCGCCGCAAGCAGCGTGATTTGTGAAGGTGCTGCTTGTCCAACGTTTGAAACAGCTTCCGCCGATGTAACAATCGTGGGTTCTGAAGCAATCGGCCTTGGCATGATGCCATTGCTGATGACCGGCTTTGCCGCTTCGCTGGATGCGGATGCTGAAATCACAAACTCCGCCGCTGGCGAGTCGATTGCAACGCTGATTGACGATGGTGGCTTTGGCGACGAGATCGGTTCTTATCTCGTTTCGTCCACGGATGATGACAATGCATTCGAGGCACTGCTGGAAGGTGACGCCGCGATCGGTATGTCATCTCGTCGTATCACTCAGGACGAAGCTCGCGCACTCCGCGCAGATGGCGCTGGCAGCATGGTGAGCCCAACGCAAGAACGGATTATTGCGGTGGACAGCATGGTCGTCGTCACACACGACTCGAACCCTGTCGATCAGCTTTCGTCAGAACAGCTTGCCGGCATCTTCTCCGGACAGATCACCAATTGGTCTGAAGTTGGTGGCCCTGACCGCGAAATCAATGTGATCTCACACGAGCAAAATTCGGCGTCCTATGACTACTTCATGTCGTATCTTTATGGTGAGGACCGCCCAGCGTTCCGTCCGCAAGCCATTGCAGCGGATGATCAGGCCATGTCGAACGTCATGTTCCATGACCGCAACGCCATCGGCTACCTTGGCTATGCGTTCCAGCGTGGCGCCAAGCCCGTTCAGCTGCTGAACGAGTGCGGAATCTCGACACAGCCTGATGCGTTCTCGGCCAAGACCGAGGAATACGAACTCAGCCGTCGTATGTATCTCTACAATCGCTCCGACAATCTGGATGATAGCGCGCAAGCTTTCCTCGACTACGTCATGTCGAACGAAGCTGACAGCGTGATCGGCAAATCCGGCTTTATCGATCTGGGTATCGTTCGCCGCAGCCAAGGTGAAGATGACCCACGTCGTGCAGCCCTGATCCAGGAGACACAGCGTTATGACATCGGTTTCGAAGGCGAAATCATGTCTGACATGCTCACCGAAATGTCTAACTACGACCGCTTGTCGACAACGTTCCGCTTCCGGACAGGCTCCTCCCGCCTCGACGAACGTGGCCGTCTCGATTTGCAGCGTCTGATCGCATATCTTGAGGACATGCCCGTCGGGACAGAGATCGCCGTTGTTGGTTTCACCGACGATGTCGGCCCGTTCGAAGCCAACCGTGCCCTTGCCATTGAGCGCGCAGGTGCGGTGCTGGATGAAATCCGCGACGCTGCTGGCGACCGCCTTGCTGGCATCAACATGGTGACAAAAGGCTACGGTGAAGTTGCACCATCTGCCTGCAACGTCTCAGAGCGTGGACGCGGTATCAACCGCCGTGTCGAAATCTGGATCGCAAGCACGACTGAAAGCTAAGTCTTTCCATCCAGAGCGGCAGGCATCAACGCAGATGCCTGCCGCTTTCTTTTACGATTGTCGCTTCTTGATGGCTGCGATTGGCCATGAGCCGGACGGCCCGCGTATTGGGCGCTTCCTTCCGATGTTATAACTGCGTGTTGTTTAATGAGTATTCCTTTGGCCAAAGGTTGGTAGGGCAAAATGCGCGTGCACGTCCCTACAAAGATAGGAACCAACGATGCACAACCGGGATTCTGAATCTCAACGATCTGTTCTCACGACATTTGCGAATGCTAAAGGTGGCAGCCAGGCTTTGATCTTTGCTTTGGCTGTCATTGCATTTCCCACAACCGGGCTTTGGCAACCCACAATCGCCAACGCCGAGACTGCAAATACAGAAGTTGCAAACGGTGGAAAGGCGCGCGTTAGCCGCTCTGCGAGTTTGCGCTCACTCACCGAAGCTGTCGCATCGGCCAGTTGCCGAATTGATGCTGGCATCGGCACCGATCTAGCCCGCGCAGAACTCAAGAATGCATCAGAAGATTTCAGCGCGATTATCACAGGTCTGATTGATGGCGATCCTGCACTTGGTATGCCCGGACCTGAACGCCGCGCACGGACGCTGACGTCACTTCAAGCCACTGCCGACCTTTGGAAACCGCTCGCTTCTGCCGCACAGAATCTCGCGACTGGGGCTGGAGAAAGCGCAGATGCCACCATCATTGCGGCAAACTATGCTGAACTCTTCGCCCAGACTGAACAGACGGCATCCGATGTGTCCGGGCAATATGCCGATCCACAGTCGTTGCTGCAAAGCGATGCGACCGTTCTCAATTTCGCGGTCCGTCAGCGGGCGCTGGCATATCGTATGACCCGCGCCATGTGCCAGTTGGCCGCCGGAACCGGAGACGAGACAACTGCCGCGGAACTTGCCGAAACTGTCGATCTGTTTGATCGAACGCTTATTGCGTTGCGCGATGGCTTTCCGGCGGCAGGCATCAACCCGCCCCCGAATGAGACGGTCTCAGACCGCTTGAGTGAAATCTTCACTGTCTGGCGTGGTGTGCGCGGCATCTATGACAATGCCATTGCCGGAAATACGCCGACGGTTGCGGACGTTGAGGCTTCCGCGGACCTGACAGCGCGACTTTCTGTGGCGATGAATAATGCAATCACGCTCTACCTTATCGCAACTCCGGGACAGGACGACGTCTATCGAATCCCGCTGGAAGCCTACGCGCGCAATGAGCTTGCCGGCTGGATGACTGATCCTGCCGTCATCGCGGCTCTGCAATCGCAGAATATGGCGCACAGCGACCTGAATGAAGACGCGGTTGTCGCGCTTGATCAGCAATGGCGCGCGGAAGCTGGTGAAGGCGGGGGTCCACTCATCAATCGTCTTCTGAGCAGCGACGTGTCCGGATGGCTACGGACAAAACAGGACGCGACGGCAGGTTTTGTGACCGAGGTGTTCGTGATGGACAACAAAGGTCTCAACGTGGCCCAGAGCGTCGAAACATCTGATTACTGGCAGGGCGACGAGGCAAAGTGGCAGCAAACCTATCTGGTCGGGCCCGAGGCTTTACATATCAGTGATGTGGAATTCGACGACAGCACGGGGTTCTATCAATCGCAGGCATCGCTTCCGATCACGGATCCCGACACAGGCGAGGTGATTGGCGCCGTCACATTCGGCATCAACGTGCAAAGCCTGATGTAAATGCGCTCAATGATCAGCGGGCCCCAACGGGCCCGCTTTTTTTAGGCTTCTTGTCCAAGCTTTTGAAGGATCGGGCAATCAGGCCGGTCATCCCCGGCACAACTTTCGACAAGCTCCGAAAGGGTCCGCTGCATGTCTTGCAGATCCGCAATCTTGGATTCGATCTCATTCAAATGATCCTGTGCGATTGCACGAACATCTGCACTCGCACGTGAACGATCTTCCCATAAAGCCAGCAAATTGCGGCAATCCTCAATCGTGAAACCCAGCGCCCTCGCACGGCCCAGAAAGGTCAGTTTGTGCGTATCGGTTTCGCGAAAAGCGCGATACCCGTTATTGTCGCGAAGTGGCTTTACCAGACCGATATCCTCGTAATAGCGGATGGTCTTGGCTGGCAGGCCAGAGAGTTTGGCAGCTTCTTTAATGTTCATCCTGCGGCCTCTACTTTTGGCACCCAACCCAGGCGCAAAGCGTTTGACAGGACAAAGACGCTCGACAAAGCCATCGCGCCCGCCGCAAGCATAGGCGACAGAAGTGGCCCGCCGAACACGTAAAGCACGCCTGCTGCAACCGGGATGAGGGCAGTATTATAGGCGAAGGCCCAGAATAAGTTTTCACGGATGTTCCGCATGGTTCTGCGGCTGATCTCGAAAGCGTTCACCACCCCGCCAATCGAACCAGACATCAAGACAACATCGGCACTTTCAATGGCAACATCTGTGCCAGTTCCAATCGCGATACCGACATCAGAAGCAGCGAGCGCCGGAGCATCGTTGATACCATCACCGACAAAGGCGATCTTTCCATGTTCGTCGCGCAAGGCATTTATTGCCCGCACCTTCCCATCTGGAAGCACCTCTGCCACCACATGATCAATACCGACGCGTTTTGCGATCACCTTGGCCGTGGCAGCATTGTCGCCGGTGATCATGGCAACCTGCTTTCCCATACGATGCAACGCGGCAATGGTTGCTGGTGTGGCCTCTTTGACCGGATCAGAGACACCGATAAGCGCGGCAAGCTTGCCATCGATCGCGGCATAAAGCGGTGTTTCACCGTTCGAGGCGATTTCTTCGGCCAAGTTGCTCAATGCGCCGAGGTCGATCCCATGTTTGACCATCAAACGATCTGCACCAATCAGAACTTCACTTTCGCCGACACCGGCCTCAATTCCAAAACCCGTCAGCGTTTTGAATTTTTGCGGAGCGGCAATTGACAACCCTTTTTCCTTGGCGGCACGTACAATCGCCTGAGCAATCGGGTGTTCACTATGGCTTTCGACGCTCGCGACCTTCTGCAGAACCGCGTCAGCATCATGGTCAACCACCTCAAAAGTCGTGAGCGCCGGGCGACCTTCCGTCAACGTGCCTGTCTTATCAAAGGCTACGACACTCACGTCCTGAAGTGCTTGAAGCGCATCTCCTTTGCGGAACAAGACGCCCATTTCAGCCGCGCGTCCTGTGCCGACCATGATCGATGTCGGCGTCGCAAGTCCCATCGCACAAGGACAGGCCACAATCAGGACAGCAACCCCGGCGACAAGCGCAAAACTCAAGGCCGGATCAGGCCCGAAAATCAGCCACATTCCGATAGTTACCGCAGCAATAACCAACACTGCTGGCACGAAATACATCGTAATACGGTTGACCAGATCCTGAATAGGCAGCTTTGCCCCTTGTGCGTCTTCGACCATCCGAATGATCTGCGAAAGCATTGTGTCTTCGCCAGTTTTGGTCACGCGGAAACTAAAGGCCCCTGCCCCGTTCACCGTCCCACCCGTCACAGTTTGGCCCTCCACCTTTTCGACAGGAACAGGCTCACCTGTGATCATGCTTTCATCGACGAAGCTGCTTCCTCGCACAACCGTGCCATCAAGCGCCACACGTTCACCTGGGCGGACCCGCACGATTTGGCCGACCGAGATCTCATCAATGGGGACTTCGCGCGCGTCGCCTTCAATCTCGACCATAGCCGTTTTGGGCTGAAGGCCGACAAGCTTACGGATTGCTTCACCGGTGCGCCCTTTGGCGCGCGCCTCCAACCAGCGCCCCAATAGAATAAGCGTCACGATCACTGCCGCAGCCTCATAATAGACCGCGCGCGTCCCCTCCGGCAAAAGTGATGGGACAAATGTCGCGATGGTCGAGAAGCTCCAAGCGGCCAGCGTCCCGATTGCAACGAGGGCATTCATATCCGGTGCACCTTTTAGGAGCGCGGGTATGCCGCGTTCAAAGAAAATTCGCCCGGGCCATGCAAGCACAAGAGTAACGAGCACAAACTGGATCAACCAGCTTGTCTGCAACCCGATTGTCTGCGCGATCAGATGATGCATGCCCGGAACAAAGTGACTGCCCATTTCCATGATGAAAACCGGCAGTGTCAGAATGCCAGCAACAAGAACCCGACGAGAAAGGGCCTCAGCCTCAGCGCTTTTGCGCTCGGTTGATACTGTCGCATCGATGCGCGGCTTGGCCTTGTAGCCTGCCTGTGTCGAGACACCTGCAAGTATCTGGGGCGTTGTCGCACCATTCACGTACTTCACCGTGGCAGTTTCGGATGCGAGGCTGACCGCAACTTCCGAAACGCCCTCCGCACCCTCCAAGGCCCGCTCGACGCGACCAACGCAGGAGCCACAGTTCAACCCTTCCACGTCAAGAACGACCTGATCAAGGGTGGCGGGATAACCTGCGGCATCCAGCGCCTCGGTCAGCGCAGCAGGGTTGGCAGGGGCATCATATATCACAGTCGCATTTGCGTTCGCGAGATTGACCGCCACCACCGATACACCTTCAACCTCTGAAAGTGCCTTTTCGGCGCGGCCAACACATGATCCGCAATTCAGACCATTGAGCTGCATTTTGATTGTCTGAGACATTTTGGCGGCGTCCTGTTGTTCCGGTCGCCACCTACATAAAGGTTCCACTCACTGGAAGGTCAAGGGGGACCTTTCAAGACTCGCTACTCAGAACGGGCCTGCGCAACAAAACTCTGCAAATCCTCAAGCGGAACTGCTCCTGGTACGACCGCATCGCCGATGACGAACGCGGGTGTCCCGGTAATTCCAAGCGCCTGCGCGAGTTCGCGGGTGTCCTCAATGTGCGTCGTCACAGCCGCGCTTTCCATGTCAGCACGTAGCCGGTCGATATCAAGCCCAAGATCACGTGCAGCCGCGATGATGGACGCCTCCTCGGCCCGGCCGCGAAGTTCCATCAGCGCCCAATGCATTTCCTCGTATTTTCCCTGTTCACGGGCAGCAAGTGCAGCGCGCGCCGCAAAGACCGAACCTTCACCCAAAATTGGCCATTCACGATAGACGACACGGACATCTTCATCGTCACCCAACAACGCCTTCACATCGGCCGCAGCGCGTTTGCAGTAAGGGCAGTTGTAGTCGAAGAACTCGACCACGATGGCTGTCGGCTCTTCGGCGCCTACGTATGGCGCATTGGGGTCACCTTCCAGAAAGTCGCGGCGTTCTTGCAAGACCTGAGCACCAGCGGCCATCTGTGCAGCTTGTCGTTCCTGCTCAAGGATGGCGACAGCCTCTATGATGATCTGCGGGTTTTCAAGGATGGCCTGTAGCGCAAGCTCCTTGACCCGGTCTTCTGACAGCTCTTGCGCAACAGCGGAAAGTGGCCACACAGCCAAAGCACACGCCAAACCAATTTTTCTGAACATCAAACGCCTCATCAAGTTTTCGCGCGCAGTGAAACATGACGCGTCAGAAGTCACCAGACACAACTGCGTCACTTTGGTGCATCGGTATGCGTGCTAGTGCCGCATCGGTCGTCTTGTCAACTTGCTCAGAACGCGCCTGCAGAGTAGGTCCGAGGCATGACAACCACCGCGTTCAGACCCCGGAAAAGTAAGTCGCCGATGACACGTGTCTTCGGCGTGGTTGCCGTTCTGGTCACTATCATTTGCGTTATTCCTTACATCGGGGTGATCACGGCAGCTGCATCCGGGTCATTTGATACGTTGGCCCATTTGGCTGACACGGTCTTGGGCCGCTACACTCTGACAACCGTGATCCTTGTCGCACTTGTGATGATCGGCAGCGCGGCAATCGGGGCCGGGGCCGCATGGTTGGTGACCATGACAGAGTTTCCGGGGAGACGGTGGATGGAAATCGCACTGGCACTGCCACTGGCGTTTCCGGCATATGTGCTGGCCTATGGATATACGCACGTTCTTGACCATCCGGGTATAGTACAAACAACGCTGCGGGACCTGACAGGATGGGGGCCACGCGACTACTGGTTCCCTGAAATCCGGTCGTTAGGCGGTGCAGCACTGATGCTGACTTTGGTGCTTTATCCATATGTTTATCTGCTCGCGCGCGCTGCGTTTGCAGCCCAAGGGGCGAGCACCTTTTTGGCGGCGCGGGTATTGGGGCAGTCTCCGCTCAATGCCTTCTTTTTTGTTTCGCTCCCTATGGCACGTCCAGCTATTGCATCAGGCGTTATGCTTGTTGCGATGGAGACGATTGCCGATTTTGGCACGGTTGCCTACTTCGGCGTGCAGACCTTTGCTGTCGGGATTTACACGAGCTGGTTCACGATGGCCGACCGGGCCGCAGCTGCGCAACTCGCCCTGGGATTGCTCGCCTTTGCATTATTCCTGGCAATTCTCGAGCGAACATCACGCGGCGGCGCAAAGTACGCAAACGGACGCCGGAATGCGCCGATGCAAAGGATCAAGCTGAGCGGCACACAAAGGATTGTCGCGAGCTTCTTCTGCTTCTTGCCAATTCTCATGGGAGTTATCTTGCCAGTTGCGGCTTTGGGCACAATGGCAGTTGGATCGGAACAAGACCTTCTCAGCCCTCGCTATCTAGGCTTCATCCGAAATTCGTTGATGTTGGCGAGTATCGCGGCGGCACTTGCCGTTTTTGCAGCCCTCGTCCTTGGCACACTGCACCGAGCGAAGGATAGCCGGACCACCGGCGCAGCACTCTATCTGGCGCGGATCGGCTATGCGGTGCCGGGTGGTGTTATTGCTGTAGGGCTGTTGGTGCCTTTCGCGGCGTTTGACAACACTCTGGATGCATGGATGCGGGCCAATTTCGACATCTCGACGGGTCTGCTGTTTACCGGCTCGATCTGGCTTCTGATCTTTGCCTATCTGATCCGCTTCTTGGCGGCTGCGATCGGCGCTTATGAAGGCGGGATCGCCAGCGTCGGCACCAATATGGATGCCGCCGCGCGCACACTCGGGCAAGACATGCCGGGGATGGTGCGCAGGATTCATCTTCCCCTCTTGCGCACTAGCCTGCTGACGGCAGGGCTGATCGTGTTTGTCGATGTGATGAAAGAGCTACCCGCCACCCTAATCATGCGCCCCTTCAACTATGACACGCTGGCAGTGCAGGCCTATCGCCTCGCTTCTGACGAGCGGCTCGAAGGGGCGGCGGTGCCGAGCCTTGTGATTGCCGCTATCGGGTTGATCCCTGTCGTTCTGCTGTGCCGCCGGATCGGCAAAGGCCGTGCTTGATAAGGCCATCCCAGAAGCAACTAACGTGAACAAAAAAGGGCGTCACCGCAGTGACGCCCAGTTTAGAGTGGATGCGTGGGGCCTTATTCCCAGCCAACCTCATTAAAGATGCGCTGCGCGGTTGGGACGTTCTTGGCAACGGCGCTCAGATCAACCGCGTCGGGGCGGAAGAGACCCAATGCGGCAACTGATGGCGCAAGACCCACGCCAGGCACGCCTGGATATTCGTCGTTACCTGCGCTGAAGTACTCCTGCGCCTGATCTGAGGCGAGGTACTCAAGGAACAGGATGGCATTGTCGCGGTTTGGTGCGTTGGCAGCCACGCCACCGCCGGAGAGGTTCATATGCGCCCCTTCCGCGTTCTGGGCAGGGAAAACCCAGCCGATGTTTGCCATATCTTCGGCACCGAGACCGTCTACGTCTTTCCGGAGCGCGCGGGCGAAGTAGTAGGTGTTCGAGATCGAGATATCGCATTCACCAGAGACCAAACCGCGCAACTGGTCAGTATCGCCCCCTTGTGGATCGCGAGCGAAGTTGTTGACCATGCCTTGCGCCCATTCTTTCGCAGCTTCTTCTCCATGGTTCTCAATCACGGCCGACAGAAGGCTTTGCGAATAGACGTTGGTGGATGACCGATGGCAGACCATGCCTTCGTAAGCCGGGTCAGCGAGTGAAACGTAATCCATTGGCGGATTTTCGACGTCGTTCTTGTCGTAGAAGATGATCCGCGCACGCTGGCTGAAGCCAAACCACTGGTTGTCGGCGTCCTGCAGGTTTTGCGGAATGCGTGCTTCGAGCACGTCGCTGTCAACGGATTGGAGGATGCCAGCGTCCTTGGCGCGCTCAAGACGTGAGCTGTCGACGGTCAACAGGATATCGGCTGGCGAGTTCGCACCTTCGGCCTGCATTCTGGCAATCAGCTCGTCGGCGTTGCCTTCGATGCGGTTGATGGTGATGCCTGTCATATCTGTGAAGTCAGAATACAGACGCTCATCAGTGTCGTAGTGACGCGACGAGTAGAGGTTCAGTTCGCCGTCAGCATAGGCTGCGACGCCGGAGGCCAGCGACGCAACAGCGGTGGTCACGGCCAGAGAAGCTTTCAGTGATGGACGCATTTGTTTCCCCTGCGTTGATGTTTATCACGCGGCGGAACCTGACAAAAAGTATCGGAAATAGCAAGTATTCCTGATTATTTTTGTTGGTTTATTTTAAGATGCTGATTTGTATTATGTTTTTGACGTTGCTGTCTGGTCTTGGCCTGCCCGCCCCCTGCGACAAACCGTCTACCGCCCCTTCCAGACCGGATCACGTTTCTCGGCAAAGGCGCGTGCGCCTTCTTTCTGGTCCTCCGACCGATAGAGTCGCTCCACCGTTTCAAACTGGCTCTTGGTAATCTTGTTCATGGCGTCCTGGAACTTCATGTCCTCGGCCTCGCGCACGATCTCTTTCAGCGCGGCATAGACCAGCGGTGGCCCCGAGGCGATGAGGTCGGCCATCTTGCGTGCCTCTGCCATAAGCTGATCCGCAGGCACCACGCGGTTGATGAGGCCCCAGCGGGCGGCTTCTTCGGCGTCGATCCAGCGCCCTGTCAGGAGCATTTCCATCGCGATGTGATAGGGGATGCGCTTGGGCAATTTAACCGAAGCCGCGTCGGCCACGGTGCCGGACCGGATTTCCGGCAGGGCAAAGGTGGCATGGTCCGCGGCGAGCAGGATGTCACCCGAGAGCGCCAGTTCCAGCCCACCCCCGCAGCAGATGCCATTGATCGCCATGATCACCGGCTTGTTCAGCCCGCGCAACTCCTGCAAGCCGCCAAAGCCGCCCTTGCCGTAGTCACCGTCAACTGCGTCGCCCTCAGCGGCTGCTTTCAGATCCCAACCGGGGCAGAAGAATTTATCGCCCGCAGCCGTCACAAGCGCCACGCGCAGGTCGGGATCATCGCGGAAGTCGGTAAAGATCTCCCCCATAATCCGGCTGGTCACCAAGTCGATCGCGTTGGCCTTGGGCCGGTCGAGTGTCACTTCAAGGACATGGCCGCGCCGTGTGGTCTTGATCGGGCTGTCAGTCATCGGGCTCTCCTGTCGTGATAAGGGCGTCGGCGGCGGTGGCATGGTCGGACCCACACATCAGCGGGTTGATTTCGACCTCATAGGGGTGGTGTGTCAGCACATAGTCCTGCAGTGCGAGGACAGAGTCGATGATGGATTGCAGATTGGCGGGTGATGCCCCGCGGTAGCCTCGCAGCAGCGGGGCGATGCGGAGATGCGCGAGGGCTCGCCCGATATCGTCATCGCTGACAGGCAGGATCAGGCTGACGCTGTCGTTCAGGATTTCCGTCAGAGTGCCCCCTGCGGCGAGGGTCAGCACGTAGCCATGTGCGGGGTCGAGGACCACGCCGATCAGGAGTTCCGCAACCGTGCCAGTGATCATCTCTTCCAGAAGGAAGCTGTCAGTTGGCATGGCGACGGCGGCATTTTTCACCGCTTCCGGTGTAGCGAGATTGAGCGCCACAGCCCCTGCCTCGGTCTTATGCGTGATGCCTTCGCCTTTGAGGACCACGGGATAGGTGAGCTGCGCGGCTACCTCTGAGAGGATAGCGCGCGTAGTCCGGATCGCGGTTGGTGTGCGGATGCCGTGGGCGCTTAGGGCGGCTTTGGCCTCGGCTTCGGTGAGGGTTTGGCCAGCGCGAATCACTGGTGGCGGTGCTGGTGTCCAGTCTGGCGCGATGCGCCCGAGGGAAGCTGCAACAGTGATCGCCTCCAGCGCCTCGTCCAGCCCGCAGAATGGCAGGATGCCTTGGGTGATGAGCCGTTCGGCGACCTCTTCGGGGATGTTCTCGACCAACGAGCCAAGGATCGCGACGGGCTGGCAGCTGGCCTCTTGCGCGCGGGCCACGGCGTTGCAGACGAGATCCCAATCGGGATGGGTGCAGCGGTCGGGGCGGGGGAAGTCGAGGATCACAATCCCGAGTGCCACGGCGGGCGTCATCATGGCGGTGAAGGTCGCGGCCATGGCGTCCTCGTTGCCCCAGATGAAGGTGTGGTAGTCGAGCGGATTCGACAGGGCGACCAGCAGGCCGAGGGTGGCGCGCAGCTGCTGGCGCTGCGTGTCAGTGAGCGATGGGAAGCTGATTTCTGTGCCATGGGCGGTATCGGCCATCAGGCTTGCTTCGCCGCCCGAACACGACATTGATGCAATCGCGGTTGAGGGCAGCGGCCCTAGGACATGCAGCAGTTTCAGCGACTCCAGCAGCGCAGAGAGCGACCGCACCCGTCCCACGCCCAGCCGTGCCAGAAGTGCGTCCGCGCCTGCGTCGCTGCCCGCGAGCGAGGCGGTGTGCGACACGGCGGCCTTTTGTGCCTGCTCGGACCGACCGATCTTGAGCGCGACGATAGGTTTGCCGATGCTTTGTGCGTAATGCGCAAGTTCGGTGAAGCCCGCGAGGTCGTCGATGCCTTCAATATAAAGCCCGAGAGCCGTGACCTTTGGATCCGAGAGTAGCGACTTGCCGACCTCTGACAGCCCCGTCTGCGCCTGATTGCCGACGGTTACCACATAGGCAATAGGCAACCCGCGTTTCTGCATGGTCAGATTGATCGCGACATTCGAGGACTGGGTGATCAGGGCCACACCGCTTTCGACCCGCTTGCCGCCGTGCTGGTCAGGCCAGAGAGTAACGCCGTCGCGGTAGTTGAGGAACCCATAGCAGTTGGGACCAATAATCGGCATATCGCCTGCGGCCTCCAGCAAGGCCGTCTGGAAATTGGTGCCGTCGGCGTCCTCGGCGGAGGCCTCCTTGAAACCCGATGCAAAGCAGACCGCGCCACCTGCACCCATAGCGGCAAGGTCTCGGATCACATCGATAGTGGCAAGGCGGTTGACCGCGACATAGGCCGCATCAGGAGCGTGAGGCAGGTCGGCAATCGACCGATAAGGAATCAGACCCGCGATGTCCTCCTTTGTCGGATGCACCATCCAGAGGTCTCCGGCAAAGCCGATCTTCTGGCATTGCCGGAGCACGGCCTCGCCCCATGCGCCGCCGCCGATGACCACGATGGACTTGGGGCGGAAAAGCCGCCCGAGGCGATCCATCAGGCGCCCAGAGGCCGCAGGAGCTCGCGGCTGATGATGTGGCGCTGGATTTCCGAGGTGCCGTCCCAGATACGTTCGACGCGGGCGTCGCGCCAGAAACGCTCGATGGGGAAGTCATTCATCAGCCCCATGCCACCGTAAATTTGCAGCGTCGCGTCTGTCACGCGGGCAAGCATTTCTGTGGCGTAGACCTTGGCGGAGGCGATTTCACGATTGGCGGGCAGGCCCTGATCAAGCCGCCAAGCCGCGTTCAGGGTCAGCAGATCGGCGGCGTCGATCTCGGTGATCATATCGGCAATCTGAAAGCTGACGCCCTGAAACTTGCCGATGGGCTGGCCGAATTGCTTGCGCTCAGCCGCGTAAGAGAGCGCGTAGTCAAAGCAGCGCCGCGCGCGGCCCACAGACATGGTGGCGACCGTGATCCGCGTGGCATAGAGCCATTCGTTCATCACCGCAAAACCGCCGTCCACCTCGCCCAATACTTGCGCATGAGACAGGCGGCAGTCGTCAAAATTCAGGACGCAGTTCTTGTAGCCACGGTGGCTGACGGACTTGTAGCCTTCGCGCACCTCGAAGCCAGGCGTGCCGCGATCCACAAGGAAGGCGGTAATCCGCTTTTTGGGTCCGCGTGTGGTTTCATCAACGCCGGTGGCCACGAAGACGATGAAGAAATCCGCGTGATCCGCGCCTGAAATGAAGTGCTTCGACCCGTTCAGCACCCAATCGCCGCCCTGCCGGACCGCCGTGCATTTCATGCCCCGCACATCCGATCCGGCGTCGGGTTCGGTCATGGCGAGCGCGTCCATCCGTTCCCCGCGCACCGCAGGCAAAAGATAGCGGTCTTTCTGGTCACCCTCGCAGGCCATCAGGATGTTCTGAGGCCGCCCAAAGAAATGGTTGAGCGCCATAGACCCGCGCCCCAACTCACGCTCGACCAGCGCGAATTCCAAATGGGACAGGCCCGCGCCACCGACACTTTCAGGAAAATTGCAGGCATAGAAGCCTAGTTCAATCGTCTTGCGCTTGATCTCGTCAGCGACCTCTTTGGGGACTTCACCTGTGCGCTCGACAAGGTCTTCGTGGGGATAGATTTCGTTCTCGACGAATGTGCGCACGGTATCGACGATCATCTGTTGTTCGTCGGTGAGGCCGAAGTGCATGGTGTCCCTCCCTTGGTCTTTCAGCCGACGTTAGGTAGGGTGCTCCATGAAGTCATGCAAAATCACGCCTGATACTGGCCAATGGCCGACACCTGCGAAAAAGGAGACACGCTAGCCAGCGGGTCGATAGTTGCCACCAGTAGCACGCGTCAGCCTTTCGGCAGCATCAATCACCTCTTCTGCAAGCACTTGAATCCGGTCGTCAGTGATACGGGACGTCGGTCCTGAGACCGAGATACCTGCAACAGCCTCCCCGTAAACGTTGAACACGGGCGCAGCGATACACCGCATGCCTATGTTGCGCTCCTCTCCGTCAAAAGCGTAGCCGCGTGCGCGGGTTTCGCGCAGATCAGCAATCATCGTTTCAGGATCGGTCAATGTATGCGGGGTGAATTTCTCCAGCTTGCTTGCGGCAAGTACCTGTCGCTGACGAGCATCATCCATGCGTGACAACAAAGCCTTACCGATACCAGAGGAATGCATCGCGCCTTCAGTACCCGGAGGAAAGAAGGCACGGATCGTGGCGTGGGTTTCGACTTGCCCCAGAAAGAGCACTTTGCCCCCTCTTTCGATCCCGAGGTTTGCCGTTTCGCCTGTCGCTTCCATCAAGTGTCGCATGATCGGTCGCGCACGTTCGACTAGGGACGTGCGCCGCAAAAAGTGCGATCCCGTCATGAACGCAGCTGGACCAATGTTCCAGGTCTGCCCGATCTCATCAAAATCCACAAAACCGCGCCCCTGAAAGGTCGTCAGCACGCGGTAGACGGTTGCTGGCGATTGGTCGAGCGCACTTGCAAGCTCTGACAAGGTTGCCCCCTGCAGTTCCCCCAGCTTCACCAACACCTCAAGCGCGCGATCAAGCGACTTTATCGTATTTTGGTCGCCCTTATCGTCCCAAGCGCGTGGGCGGCCCCGCCCTCTTTTGACATCCTGATCCATAATTTTTCCATTTGTGAAATGAATTTTCACATTATGAAAAAATCAACCTTCTGACAACTAAAGGTTTTTCTGTGCAGCTCATTTCTGAAAAATAATTTCAAAAAAATGGATTGGAATCGGCACGGCTGGCAAAACACCCTCACACCAAAGGAGGAGTTGGACGATGAGTTTTCAGAATCCTGTATTTATTCCAGGCCCGACGAATATGCCTGAGGCGATCCGCAAAGCCTGCGATATGCCAACGATCGACCACCGTTCGCCGTTGTTCGGCCAGATCCTGCATCCCGTCCGCGCCAACGTGAGAGAAATTCTCAAGTCCACGTCAGCCGAGATATTCATCTTCCCGTCAACCGGCACGGGCGGCTGGGAAACTGCGATCACAAATACGCTCTCCCCTGGTGACACCGTTTTGGCCGCGCGCAACGGGATGTTCAGCCACAAATGGATCGACATGTGCCAACGCCATGGTTTGAATGTCATGATGGTCGAAACCGCTTGGGGTCAAGGTATCCCAACCGACCGTTTCGCCGAGATTTTGGCCGACGACAAAGACCACAAAATCAAGGCTGTTTTGGCCACACACAACGAAACCGCGACGGGCGTGCGGTCCGATATCGCCGGCGTGCGCCGTGCGATGGACACATCAAACCATCCTGCAATGCTGTTTGTTGATGGCGTCAGCTCAATCGCCTCAATGGACTTCCGCTTTGACGAATGGGGCGTCGATGTTGCGGTCACAGGATCACAAAAAGGCTTTATGCTGCCCGCGGGCCTCGCGATTGTCGGGTTTAGCAAGCGCGCTGTCGAAGCGACCAAGACGGCCGGTCTGCACCGCACCTTCTTTGACATTAACGATATGACAAAGGGCTATGACGCAAACGCCTATCCCTACACACCGGCTGTTGGCCTGATGAACGGACTTCTTCTGGCAACAGAGACTTTGCTGAAGGAAGGGATGGAAAACGTATTTGCGCGCCACAACCGGATTGCATCAGGGGTGCGCGCCGCTGTCGATGCTTGGGGGCTTGAACTCTGCGCCGCATCACCTGATCTCTATTCCGACACAGTCAGTGCCATCATGACGCCAGAAGGCTTCAATGCATCAGACATCGTCAGCCATGCCGCTGAAAAATACGGCGTCGCATTTGGCACCGGCCTTGGTGACGTTGCAGGTAAGGTATTCCGGATCGGCCACCTGGGCAGCATGACGGACGTGATGGCATTGTCCGGTATCGCAACCGCCGAAATGTGCATGGTTGATCTGGGCCTCGACATCAAACTGGGGTCAGGGGTCGCCGCCGCGCAGGAGTTCTACATGGGCAAAACCCAAACTGTTCCGATGAAGGACGCTGCATAATGAAAGACCATAGCGAGATGTATATTCCAACATATCAGGACATGCTTGACGCGCATGAGCGCATCAAACCACACATCAACCGCACACCGATCCGCACCTCCGCCTATCTCAATGAACTTGTCGGTGCCGAGCTGTTCTTCAAGTGCGAAAACTTTCAGGAACCGGGTGCTTTCAAGGTGCGCGGTGCAGCAAATGCCGTTTTCGGTCTGAGCGATGAGCAGGCGGAAAAGGGTGTGGCGACACACTCATCCGGCAACCATGCCTCTTGCCTGAGCTACGCCGCGATGCGCCGTGGGATCCCATGCAACGTGGTCATGCCACGCACAGCACCACAGGCCAAGAAGGACACCGTGCGCCGCTATGGTGGTGTGATTACCGAATGTGAGCCGTCGACAACGTCACGCGAGGAAACCTTTGCCAAGGTTCAGGCCGAAACTGGCGGTGATTTTGTGCACCCCTACAACGATCCGCGCGTAATTGCGGGTCAGGGCACGTGCTCCAAGGAATTCATGGAGCAAGTCGATGGTCTTGAGATGATGGTCGCACCTATCGGCGGCGGGGGGATGATTTCCGGCACGTGTCTGACACTTTCGACCCTCGCGCCGGAAGTCCAGATCATCGCGTCAGAGCCAGAGCAGGCAGATGATGCATATCGCAGCTTCAAGGCAGGCCATATCATCGCTGACGATGCGCCCAAGACGATTGCAGATGGTCTTCTCGTGCCTCTGAAAGAGCGGACCTGGCACTTTGTGTCCAACTACGTGACCGACATTTATACAGCCTCAGAAGAAGAAATCATCGAGGCGATGAAGATCACATGGAAGCACCTGCGGATCGTGATGGAGGCAAGCTGTGCTGTGCCCCTTGCCACGATCCTCAAGAATAAAGAAAAATTTGCCGGCAAGCGTGTTGGCGTCATCATCACCGGCGGCAACGTCGACCTCGATAAACTGCCCTGGATCAAGGGCTAACGGAGAAAACCCATGAACGATATGAGCACCCTCAAGAACCTTGAAGTCGGCTATGACGTGCCCGCTTTGCCCGGCATGGACGAGTCCGAAATCCAGACACCTTGCCTGATCCTTGATCTTGATGCGCTGGAGCGCAACATCAAGAAGATGGGCGATTACGCCAAGGCCCATGGCATGCGCCACCGTGTGCACGGCAAGATGCACAAATCCGTCGATGTCGCTCTACTGCAGGAAAAGCTGGGCGGCGCGGTTGGCGTCTGCTGCCAGAAGGTATCCGAGGCTGAAGTCTTTGCCCGTGGTGGTATCAAGGACGTTCTGGTCTCCAACCAGGTGCGTGATCCGGCCAAGATCGACCGCCTGGCCCGCCTGCCCAAGCTGGGCGCGCGGACAATTGTCTGTGTCGACGATATCGACAATGTGGCTGATCTTTCTGCCGCGGCCGTCAAGCACGGCACGACCATCGAATGCTTTATCGAGATGGACGTGGGCGCAGGCCGCTGCGGTGTGATCGGTGCAGAGAAGGTGCTGGAGATCGCCAAGGCGATTGATGCGGCAGAGAACCTCAAGTTCACTGGCATCCAAGCCTATCAGGGCGCAATGCAGCACATGGACAGCTATGAGGACCGCAAAGCCAAGATCGACACGGCTGTTGCCATGGTCCAAGAGGCGATCGATTTGCTGGAACCTGCTGGCCTGAAGCCTGAGTTGGTGTCGGGAGGTGGTACGGGATCGTACTACTTTGAATCAAACTCCAGCGTGTTCAACGAACTGCAGTGCGGCTCTTATGCCTTCATGGACGCCGACTATGGCCGCATCCTTGATAAGGACGGCAACCGCATCGACCAGGGCGAGTGGGAGAACGCGCTGTTTATTCTGACCTCTGTCATGAGCCACGCCAAGGCAGACAAAGCGATCGTTGATGCGGGCCTGAAAGCCCAGTCCGTGGATAGTGGCTTGCCCTTCATCTTTGGCCGTGACGATGTGGAATACGTCAAATGTTCGGACGAGCACGGCGTTGTTGCTGACCCTGATGGCGTTTTGAAGGTCAACGACAAGCTCAAGCTGGTGCCAGGGCACTGTGATCCGACCTGCAACGTGCATGACTGGTACGTCGGCGTGCGCGACGGCAAGGTTGAAACGCTGTGGCCTGTCTCTGCCCGCGGTAAGGCCTACTAAAGCAGGAGCCTCCGGCGGGAGTTTTCTTGCCAAGATGAAGAAAAGAGCCGGTTCGGAAGGGCCGGCTCATTGCCAGAAGGAAACGGGCAATGATTATCGTACCAGAGCGTGAGATTGCAGACCTGATGACACGCGCCGCTGCTTTTGATGCGGTCGAGAAGGTCTTTGCGGCCATGGCCGCAGATGACGCCTACAACTTTCCCGTCGTCCGCGAGGCGATCGGCCATGAGGATGCGCTTTACGGTTTCAAGGGCGGGTTTGACCGTGCGGGAAAAGTGCTGGGTCTCAAGGCGGGCGGTTACTGGCCACATAACCTTGAGAAGCGCGGTGAGATCAACCATCAGTCCACCGTTTTCCTTTTTGACCCGGATACGGGAAAAGCAAAGGCGATGATCGGCGGCAACCTTCTGACCGCGTTGCGGACGGCAGCAGCATCGTCGGTATCAATCAAGCATCTCGCCCGGGAAGACGCGAAAGTCATGGGCATGATTGGTGCAGGGCACCAGGCCACTTTCCAGCTTCGCGCGGCTTTGGAGCAGCGGAGTTTTGAAAAGGTGATCGGCTGGAATTACCATCCAGACATGTTGCCCAACATCGCCAAAATCGCTGAGGAGGCAGGTTTGCCGTTTGAAGCTGTGGATCTGCCCGGCATGGCGGAAGCTGACGTGATTATCTCGATCACATCTGCATTTGCGCCCTCGCTCATGGCCGATCACGTCAGCGCAGGCACACATATCGCCTGCATGGGCACCGATACGAAGGGCAAACAAGAAGTTGAGGCCGCGCTTCTGGCCAAAGCGACTGTCTTTACCGACGAAGTCGCTCAGTCTGTCAGTATTGGCGAGGCCCAGCACGCGGTTGCCGAAGGGCTGATCGCTGAAAGCGATGTCCACCAATTGGGCGCAGTGATCAATGGCACCCACCCGGGCCGCGTCAGTGCAGATGATATCACGTTATTTGACGGCACAGGCGTCGGCCTGCAGGATCTGGCAGTTGCCGCATCCGTCGTCGATCTGGCTATCGAAAAGGGTATTGCGATAGAGGTGGACTTTTAGTCCACCAATCGCTGTCCCGAGACTGTATCGAAGAAATGCAGCGCCCCGGCGCCGATATTCAAACCGACCTCATCAGTACTTTCTTCATCCATGCGGCCCGGCAAGCGGGCTGTCACCGTGCTGCCACCGAGACTGAAGTTCAGGTAGCACTCCGCACCAGTGTTCTCGATCATGGTGGGTGTGACCACAAGATCCGGTGCGCCGTCTGCCAGAGAGAGCTTCTCCGGCCGGATACCAACCTTGACGTCAGTCGGTAAACCTGCGGGCGCCGGCAGGGTCAAGTCACCAAGATGGACTTTTCCATCAGAGGCGCGACCTGCGACGATGTTCATTGGTGGGGAACCCATGAAATCAGCGACAAAGGTATTGGCAGGCGTATCGTAGATTTCTTGCGGGGTGCCGATCTGCTGAATGTCACCACCTTTAAGCACAACGATACGGCTCGCCAGCGTCATCGCTTCGATTTGATCATGGGTCACATAAACAATGCTGGCTCCGGTCGTCTTATGCAGACGTTTGATCTCAGCACGCATCTCGACGCGCAGCTTTGCGTCGAGATTTGAGAGAGGTTCGTCAAAAAGAAAGAGTTTGGGATCGCGGACCAAGGCACGCCCCATGGCCACACGCTGACGCTGGCCGCCTGACAGCTGTGACGGATTGCGGTCAAGCAGATGGTCAATCTGCAAAAGCTCTGCCACTTCGCGGATTTTGGCATCCATTTCGGGTTTGGGCACTTTGCGGATGCGCATGCCAAAGCCGATATTTTCAGCCACGGTCATGGTCGGATAGAGCGCATAGGACTGGAAGACCATCGCAATATCGCGGTCCTTGGGCGGTTCTTGCGTCACGTCCCGCCCGCCGATCATGAGACGGCCCGCTGTGATTTCTTCAAGTCCTGCAATGCAATTCAGCAACGTTGACTTGCCACACCCCGATGGGCCGACAAGAACAAGGAACTCCCCTTGTCCCATCGCAATATCAATGTTTCTGAGCACTTCGACCTCGCCATAGGACTTTCCTAAGCCTTCGGTCTGAAGTGCGGGCGTGATTGATGTGTCTAGGGCCATAGTTCAAGTCCTGAGGTTGGTACGGGTCCGGTTGACTCCCGGACAATAAGTTCAGCATCTTCAATCTGCTGACGTGGCTTCGCCCCTTTGATCAATGCGATCAAAAGATCCGCAAGAGGCTGGCAGGCATCGCGCAATGGCGCGCGCGTGACGGTCAATGCCGGTGAGAAATTTACGGCACGAAGTTGTGGCAGGGCGTCGTCGTGGGCAACGATTGATACATCCGTTGGCACCTGCAGCCCCTTGTCCCGCACCGCCCGCATCGCTCCTGCGGCGACAAGTGTTGAGCCACAGACGATCGCTGTCGGTGGCAGGTGCTGCCGATGCGCGAGCATAGCGAGCGCCGCGGCATAGCCTTGCGCCTCTGTTTCATTGTCACCGGAGATAAAATCCGTCGGCACAGGAAGTTTGCGGTCCTCCATGGCTGAAACGAACCCACGTCGCCGATCATGGGCGAAGGCATATTGCAGGGGCCCGTTCAGCAATGCGATCCGCTGATGTCCCAGCGACACCAACAGCTCGACAGCCGCTCGGGAGACACCGGCATTGTCGATGCCGTAACATGTGTAATCGACGTCAGGCGCGGTCTGGCCGTGCAAAACGAAGGGTATGTTTCTTTGACGCAGGTAATCGACGCGTGGGTCGTGCGGCGTTGGCGCATTCAGGATGAAGCCATCAAGGATGTCGCGCTCCATCATCTTTGCGTAAGGTTTCACCGGGTCTTTCCCTTGGTCCACCGACAAAACCAAATCCACATCATGGGCTGCAAGAGCTGCCGTAAGACCGGTGAGCATCTCAAAAAAGGTCTGATCGGCGCTCATGTCGGGGCGGATTTTCAGGATCATCCCCACCATACCCGAGCGACCCGTTACAAGGCGTTGAGCGACCCGGTTGGGCCGGTAACCCAGACGGTCCGCAACTTCGCGGACCTTGTCACGTGTGTGCTGGTTGACCTCCGGAAAGCCGTTGAGCGCGCGACTGACCGTCGCTGGGGAAAGCCCCAACTCCAATCCGATCTGCTTGAGTGTCGCCATCACTCACCTCCCAAAGCGTTTTAGAACATTTGAGCAAATTTGTCGCCCCAAGTGCTTTAATCCCTTATATGCTGCCATCTGCCGCGCTGTCTAGCTTTCAAAACGTTTTGAAAAAGACAGCAGGTTTGGTAATGTCCGCTCGAATCAGGGAGGACAGTATGCGAGAATGGTGGCGTGATGCGGTGATCTATCAGGTCTATCCGCGCTCATTTCAGGACGACAACGGCGATGGTGTCGGAGATCTGAAGGGCATCACGCGGCGCTTACCCCATATTGCGCAGCTTGGCGCGGACTGTATCTGGCTGTCACCGATCTTTACCTCACCGCAGAAAGACATGGGATACGATGTCTCGGATTACACAGGCATCGACCCATTGTTTGGAACACTTGATGACTTCGACGCTTTGATCGCGCGCGCCCATGAGCTGGGTTTGAAAGTCATTACGGATCAGGTGCTTTCACATACGTCTGACCAGCATCCATGGTTCAAGGAAAGCCGCGTAAGTCGCGATAACCCGAAATCGGATTGGTATGTCTGGGCGGACCCTCTGCCAGACGGCTCGCCGCCGACGAATTGGCACAGCCACTTTGGCGGGCCAGCTTGGGAGTTCGACCCGGGTCGTGGACAGTATTACCTGCATAACTTTCTGGCCGCTCAACCGGATCTGAACTTTCACAATCCCGATGTTGTTGATGCTATTATCGACACCTGCAAATTCTGGCTCGACCGTGGTCTGGATGGCTTCCGGCTGGATACCGTGAACTATTATTTCCACGATCAGGACTTGCGGTCTAACCCGCCGGCACAGACCCGCCCGCAGGTGATGGCGACCGATCTCTACGGGATGCAGCAGAACATCTATAACAAGACGCGACCAGAAAACCTCGGCTTTCTGGAACGGCTGCGCAAGTTGACCGACCAGTATGGCGAGATCATGATGGTCGGCGAGGTCGGCGAAATGGGCCGGCGCTCAATCGAGATCATGGGCGAATATACCGCAGGCAGCAGCCGCCTTCACATGGCCTATAGTTTCGCAATGCTTGGCCCTGATTTCAGCGTTGATCATTTTCGCAGTTGCATCGAAGGGTTTCAGGCTGGCGCTCCCGACGGCCATCCTAAATGGTCGTTCAGCAACCACGATGTCCCACGACACGTATCACGCTGGTCGGAATATGCCGTCAGTGACGAAGCGATGGCGCGCTTTGCCTGTGCCATGCTGATGAGTTTCGAAGGGACAGTCGGGATCTATCAAGGCGAGGAACTGGGTCAGACCGAAACCGAGCTGGTTTACGAAGAACTCACCGACCCGCCTGCCCTTCGCTTCTGGCCCGCCGTCAAAGGGCGTGACGGTTGCCGGACACCAATGGTATGGGAACATGACGCGCCGAACGCTGGTTTTTCCGATGGCACACCCTGGCTTCCTGTCAAAGCGCCTCAGGCGGCTCGGTCGGTTGATCTGCAAGAGGCAGATTCTGACAGCATCCTGCACTTCTACCGTGAAGCTATCGCATTCAGAAAGTCACAATCGGCATTGCGCGAAGGCGCGACGACGTTCGTGACTTTGCCGGAGCCGCTGCTCGCATTTCATCGTCAGTCTGACGCGCAGACGATCACTTGTGTATTCAACCTGTCGAAAGACACCCATGAAATCAAACTTTCCGGTGATGCGACGCTTATCGGCCCGCATCTCGCAAACCTGGATGGATCAAAGCTGACGCTTCCCGGCAACGGCTTTGCCTATCTCACGCACGACGGGGCGCTTACCCTGTCCGTGTAAAGCCAACTCTCTGGGAGGAGAACAAAATGAAAAAGTCACTTACTACCCTGGCGCTGCTCTTGGGAACAGCGATGCCCGCTGCAGCTCTTGAAGACGGCAAGCTGCTGATCTGGACAGGCGCAAACCGTGATCGCGATGCCCTGCTGGCCGCAGTACAGCCCTTTGTCGATGATCTCGGCGTTGACGTTGAGGTCGAAGTTGTTGACCCTGACCTGCCACAAAAGTTCCAGCAAGCTGCAGCGACCGGCGATGGTCCCGATATTCTTTTCTGGGCGCATGACCGCTTCGGAGAATGGGCTGGTGGCGGCCTTCTTGCCCCTGTGCAGCCTTCTGCCGCTTGGGAAGAAGACATCCTTCCAAGCGCAATGGAGGCTGTCCAGTTTGGCGGCCGGACGTGGGGCTACCCGATTGCAGTTGAGGCTGTCACGCTGATCTACAACAAGGATTTGGTTGCGACGCCTCCGGCATCCTTTGAAGAAATCGCCGACCTCGATATCGAAGGCCAGAAGATCCTTTGGGACTATAATAACACGTACTTCACCATGCCTCTTCTGATGGCGGGTGGCGGCTATGCCTTCCAAAAAGTCGATGGCGCCTATGACGGTTCCACCACTGGTGTGAATACCGAAGGCGCAATCGCAGGTGCGGAAGTATTGAAGTCATTGTTTGATGACGGTGTGATGCCACAGGGCGTTGACTATGGCGTCATGGATGGTGCCATGAACAACGGTGAAGTTGCGATGGTACTGAATGGCCCATGGGCATGGGGCGCATTCGAAGCATCCGGCCTGAACTTTGGCGTGGCCCCGATCCCGACGGTCAATGGCAATGTTTCGCCTCCGTTCCTTGGCGTTTTGGCACTTGGCATCAATGCAGCCTCACCGAATACGGACCTTGCGGTAGAGTTGATCGAAAACTACCTCGCGACCGACGAAGGTCTGGCGACCTGGAATGCTGACAACGCACTTGGTGCTTTGGCGGACGCGTCTGCTGCGGAAGCGCAGAACAACGAACTGGTAACCGATATGCTCGCTGTTGCGGCGAACGGTGTGCCGATGCCATCGAACCCAGAAATGGGGGCTTTCTGGGCCGCGATGGGACCTGCTTTGACAAACATCACGTCGGGCGTAGCGTCTCCAGAAGAAGCACTCAACGACGCTGCAACCCGAATTTTGGGCGAATAAGACTGAGAGGGGTGGCGGCATCACGCCACCCCCTTTCCTTTTGCATCGCGGGACAGAACCAAAATGACTGCAAGAGCGGATATTCCTGTCAGTGAAGGCTCCGACCTGCCACGCCTTTTAGGAGTTGGCGTCATCAGCATCGCGCTGCTCTTTGCTGCATTCATCCTATATGCGTTCGGGCAGCCTCTGTTTGGGGCGATCATGCTCGCGTTGGCGACCGGTTTTGCGATTGTTTTTGGCGCGCGCCGTTTCTACGGGGCGCGCTTTATTTTTCCGGGGATCGCGGCGGTTCTGATCTTCATCGCCTTTCCCGTTGCTTACACAATTTATATCGGCTTCACGAACTACTCATCCTTCAACCTGCTCACTTATGAACGCACGGTTGAAGTGCTGACGTCACGCGCGTCCGTCGATCCGACAACAGAACAGCCGTTTGCCGTTGCACCGGACGGAGACAATTTCCGCATCTGGTTACCAGAAACAGGGTTGCTTTCTGACCCCGTGGCGTTGGACGGCATTGCAGAGGCGCAGCTCAATCCTGCATCCGAGCCCTCCACATTGCTTGAGCGGCGCGATGCGATCCGCTTGCGTGAAGGCTTGGGGCTGCTGACCCTTGTGACGCCGGATGGAACAATCATCCAAAATGCAGGACTGCGCACGTTTGCCTCGGTGACGCCCGACTATCAGCAAATTAGCCCCGACACCCTCGTTTCAGCTGACGGAACAGTTCTGACTGCGAACCACGACATCGGCTTTTTCGAAACACCCGAAGGAGAGCGCGTCCCTCCCGGGTGGCGCGTAGCGATTGGCTGGGACAATTTTGAGCGCGTCTTTCAGTCCGAAGGCATTCGCGGCCCGATGGTCAGCATCTTCGTTTGGACATTCGTTTTTGCGATCCTGTCGGTCGTCCTTACCTTCGCGGTTGGTCTGACCCTCGCAGTTATCCTGCAATGGCCACACTTGCGCTTCAAAGCGCTGTATCGGATCTTGCTCATCTTGCCGTATGCGGTGCCAGCCTTCATATCGATCCTCGTGTTCCGCGGCCTGTTCAACCAGAACTTTGGTGAAATCAATCTGATACTCGAAGCCCTGTTCGGCATCCGGCCGGACTGGTTCACCGACGGTACTTTGGCACGATCAATGGTTCTGATCGTGAACACCTGGCTTGGCTATCCCTACATGATGCTGCTTGCGATGGGATTCCTTCAAGCTGTGCCTGAGGACCACAAAAAGGCTGCAGCACTTGAGGGCGCGAGTGCACTGCGGGTATTCTTCACGATCACGCTGCCACAGATCATTCCGCCGTTCCTGCCGCTGTTGATCGCCTCCTTTGCATTCAACTTCAACAATATGGTGCTGATCTTCCTGCTGACGCGTGGCCTGCCCGATATTCCCGGCACTGTCATTCCGGCCGGCGAGACAGATATCTTGGCCAGCTTCACCTACCGGTTGGCGTTCGACAATGCCGGACAGGAGTTCGGTTTGGCCGGCGCAATCACCCTGTTGATCTTTGTCGTTGTGGCTGCAATTTCATACGCGAACTTTGTTGCGATGCGGCGGGCAGCCCAGCGCCGTTCAGGGAGGGCTTAAGCCATGATCGTCGAACGTCCCAAGGATTTATTGATCAAGAAGATTCTGGCCCACGGGTTTATGCTGATCTTTCTCGCGCTGATCCTGTTTCCATTCTTCATGGTTCTTTCGATCAGCTTTCGTGAAGGAAACTTCTCCGTAGGCTCGATCATCCCCGAGAACCCAACGCTGGAACATTGGTATCTGGCATTCGGCCTTGATTACACGCGCGCCGATGGCACCGTGGTTGAGCCCCCCTATCCCGTACTCTTGTGGATGTGGAATTCGATCAAGATCGGGCTGATTGCCGGATTTGGCGTACTCGTCATCGCAACGATCTCGGCCTATGCGTTCAGCCGCATCCGGATCAAGGGCAAGAGCGCAATGCTGGACGGGCTGTTCTTGATACAGATGTTTCCGACCACCCTCGCGCTGGTGGCCATTTATGCGATTTTTGACGCCCTTGGCGAAGTCAGCCCGTTTCTAGGGCTGGACAGCCATGTGGCGCTGATCTTGATTTACATGGCTGGCGTCACCCTGCACATCTGGACGATCAAGGGTTACTTCGACAGCATCGACACTGCTCTCGATAAGGCGGCTGCGATTGATGGCGCCACGCCCTGGCAGACCTTCAGGTTCATCTTCTTGCCGCTGGCCGTCCCGATTATGTCGGTGGTTTTTGTCTTGGCCTTTATCGGATTCATCAACGATTACCCGATTGCATCGGTTTTAATCAGGTCGGAAAGCCAGATGACGCTCGCCGTCGGGTCGCGGCTTTACCTGAACGAATTCCGCTATCTTTGGGGTGATTTTGCTGCTGCTGCCATCCTGTCGGGCTTGCCCATTACGGTCGTGTTTCTGATCGCACAACGCTATCTTGTGTCCGGTCTGAGCGACGGGGCGGTGAAAGGCTAGGCCTGCGCCGCCGCGCGGATAGCCCGGATATTCTCGCCGTATGGCGCTGGATCGCTGACGGAGCCGCCACGGAATACAGCAGATCCTGCGACAAGCACATCGGCACCGGCAGCTGCGACCAGTGGTGCGGTGGTCGGATCAACGCCACCATCAATTTCAATGTGGATCGCACGGTCGCCGATCATCGTGCGCAACTGACGCACCTTGTCCACCTGACTATGGATGAATTTCTGCCCGCCAAACCCCGGGTTCACTGTCATAACGCAGACCAGATCGACCATGTCCAACAAATGTTCGATTGATGAAGCCGGAGTGCCAGGGTTGAGAGCAACCCCTGCCTTGGCCCCTGCGCCGCGGATCGCCTGCAATGTGCGATGGATATGGGGACCAGCCTCAACGTGGGCCGTAATGACATCCGCACCTGCCTTGGCGAAAGCTTCAATGTAAGGATCAACAGGCGCAATCATCAGATGCACATCCATCACGCCTTTGATGTGTGGCCGGATGGCGGCACATGTCGCAGGACCAAATGTGATGTTCGGCACAAAGTGGCCGTCCATGACGTCTACATGGACCCAGTCCGCACCTTGCGCCTCAATTGCTTCGCATTCAGCACCGAAATTTGCGAAGTCGGCTGACAGGATCGAAGGGGCGATCTTGATAGAACGATCAAATGACATGGCGGCTCCAATTCAACGATTGTGACCCCATACGCCAAAGCCCAAGGCTTTGTCACGCCTCGTTGCAGCGACAATTTCCAAATCGGACAAAGTTGAAAAGTTTTTTTCAAACAACGGCAAGTTTCGGATATTAATGCTGCAGCGCAGCAAGATCGGTGATAGCTTTGCGCCATGATCAAGACCCTTCGACACCAAGATATCCTGCTCGGCGGCGCTCAATCGCGGCTGACCCGCGCACCCTTGGCGTCCTCGCGCCCCAAGTCTTTGCACACCCATGACTTCTTTGAGCTATTTTGGGTGCAGAACGGTCAAATTCGCCATCATCTTTCCGAACGGACAGAAACTCTGTCCGAAGGTGATTTGGTCTTTATCGCCCCTGGCCAGTCACATGGCCTCCAAGGTAAGGGTGAAAATGCACTTATTGTGTTGATCGCCTTACATCCTGAACTGGTCATCGGCATGGCGAACCGCCATCCTAGTATGCAAGGCCGACTTTTCTGGGCTGACAAAGGACCTGTTCGCGCGCGTCGCGACATGAAGGCGCTTGCGGCACTCAACCATGCGGCCGTCCAGCTTGAACAAAGCAACAATGATACGCTCAGCACTGAGGCGTTTCTTCTACCACTCTGCGCTGATCTGACAGCGCAGTCGTTTGCGCCTGAAGTTCCAAACTGGCTTGCCGACGCCTGTTTGGCCGCTCGTCATCCTGATGTCTTCCGCGACGGCTCCGCCGGGCTGGTCGCACGCACTGGCAAGGCACATCCGCATGTAAGCCGCATGATGCGTCGCTACCTTGGCATTACGCCATCAGACTTCATCAACAAGATACGTATGGATTACGCCTCGCGCGCGCTGACAACCGACATTGAACCCGTCAGCGCGATTGCAGCGGATTGCGGCATTCCGAACATGTCCCATTTCCACAAACTCTTCCGCGCGGCGCATGGTATGACGCCACTACAGTACCGTCAGCAATTCCAGCGCCAGATCCTCCAGCCGAATTGACGCGAGGTCCCGGCGCTCAACTTGTCTTAACGCTTTGACGCCCTCTGCATAACTTGCCAAGACAATGCCAAAGTGCCACGCTGACGGCACTTCAGGAGGCCGTTTTGCAGACGACGCAATCACCAAAGACAATGACCGCGCAGCTCCCGCAGGTGCATGAACCGCGCAACGAAGGCACCCCACTCGATCTCGACTGGGTGATGGCGGTGCAAGCCAACACATCCGCGATCGAGCGCCGTGCCGCGACACTGCCCGGTCGCCGGAGCGTCAAGAAAGACCATCAAGCAGCCTGGCTTTGCAAAGCGATCAGCTTGATGGACCTGACCACATTGTCAGGTGACGACAGTGAAGGCCGTGTCAGACGGCTTTGCGCCAAGGCCAAGCAGCCGGTCGCGCAGCCCATCCTTGAGGCTTTGGGCATGGTGGGCCTGACCACAGGGGCGGTCTGCGTCTATCACGATATGGTTTCAACTGCGGTCGCCGCTTTACAGGGCACCGATATCCCCGTCGCTGCCGTTTCGACGGGCTTTCCTGCAGGTCTCTCGCCTTTTCATCTGCGCATTGCCGAAATTGGCGAAAGCGTCGCAGCTGGGGCCGAAGAAATCGACATCGTCATCAGCCGCCGCCACGTGCTGACCGGCAACTGGCAAGCGCTCTACGACGAAATGAAAGAGATGCGCGCCGCCTGCGGCGAAGCCCACGTCAAGGCGATCCTTGCCACGGGCGAGCTTGGCACGCTGCGAAATGTCGCCCGCGCCTCATTGGTTTGCATGATGGCGGGGGCCGATTTCATCAAGACCTCGACCGGCAAAGAACCAATCAACGCAACCTTGCCAGTCACACTGACGATGATCCGCGCGATCCGTGACTATCAGGACCGGACCGGTATCAAAGTGGGTTACAAGCCCGCTGGCGGCATCAGCAAGGCCAAGGATGCGATCACCTACCTTGCCATGATAAAGGACGAGCTTGGCGACCGCTGGCTGCAACCTGATCTTTTCCGCTTCGGCGCCTCCAGCCTTCTGGGCGACATCGAACGGCAACTCGAACACCATGTCACAGGCGCTTACTCGGCCCAGTGGCGCCATGCGATTGGATAACCCATGACCGTCAAAGAAATCTTCGACACGATGGACTATGGCCCTGCGCCTGAAAGCAGCAAGGAAGCGCTGCAGTGGATTGCTGACCGTGGCGGCATCGCCGGTCATTTCATCGGTGGCAAATGGGGTCCGCTGCGTGATGACTTTGCCACCAACAACCCTGCGACTGGTGAGAAGCTGGCCGGCGTGACAAAGGGCACAGCAGAAGAAGTTGCCACAGCTGTGACCGCAGCGCGCAAGGCGCAATCTGCATGGGCCAAGTCAGGCCACAAACGTGCCCGCGTCCTTTACGCGATTGCCCGTCTGATGCAGAAGCATTCCCGTCTGCTGGCGGTCATGGAAAGCCTCGACAACGGCAAGCCAATCCGCGAAAGCCGCGATATCGACGTCCCGCTGGCGATCCGCCACTTCTATCATCACGCGGGCTTCGCCCAACTGATGAAATCCGAACTGCCTGACCGCGAGGCCTTGGGCGTTTGCGGCCAGATCATCCCGTGGAATTTTCCGCTGCTGATGCTGGCGTGGAAAATTGCCCCTGCGCTCGCGATGGGCAACACAGTGGTGTTGAAGCCCGCCGAATACACACCCATGACAGCCATGGTCTTTGCCGAAATCTGCCGCGAGGCAGGTGTGCCGGCTGGTGTCGTCAATATCGTCACCGGTGACGGTGAGACGGGCGCTGCACTGGTCGAGGCAGATGTGGACAAAATCGCCTTTACCGGTTCAACCGAAGTCGGCCGCAAGATCCGCGAAGCCACCGCTGGCAGCGGCAAGGCGCTGTCGCTCGAATTGGGGGGCAAGTCGCCTTACATCGTCTTTGACGACGCCGATCTGGATTCGGCTGTCGAGGGCCTTGTCGATGCGATCTGGTTCAATCAGGGTCAGGTCTGCTGTGCGGGTTCGCGACTGCTGGTGCAGGAAGGCATTGCCGAGCGTTTCTACGCCAAGCTGAAGGCCCGCATGCAGGGGTTGCGCGTCGGTGATCCGCTGGACAAATGCATTGATGTGGGCGCCATCGTTGATCCGGTGCAACTGCAGCAGATCACCGCGATGGTGGACGCCAATACCGAAGGCGAGAAATTCCAGACCACCGCGCCTGAAGGCTGTTTCTACCCGCCAACCCTCATCACTGGACTGCATCCTGCATCCACGCTGATGCAGGAAGAGATCTTTGGTCCTGTTTTGGTAGCCACCACATTCCGGACACCTGCTGAGGCGGTCGAAATCGCCAACAACACGCGCTACGGGTTGGCTGCGTCGGTCTGGTCGGAAAACATCAACCTCGCTCTTGATATTGCACCGAAACTTGCCTGCGGTATTGTCTGGGTGAACGGCACGAACATGATGGATGCTGCTGCCGGTTTCGGCGGGGTACGCGAAAGCGGTTTTGGTCGCGAAGGTGGTTGGGAAGGGCTGAGTGGCTATACCAAGCCCAAAGGCAATGCCAAGACACTGAGCCAAATCACGGCTTTTACCAGCGAGGACGGCACTCCTGCCGATCCTCTCGACCGAACGGCAAAGTTTTATGTCGGCGGCAAGCAGGCGCGCCCCGATGGCGGTTATTCGCAGCCAGTCTTTTCGCCACGCGGCAAGCTTCTGGGCCACGCCTCTGTCGCTAACCGCAAAGATGTGCGTAACGCTGTCGAAGCGATGAATGCTGCCAAGGGCTGGTCAAAAACGACCGGCCATCTGAGAGCACAGATCCTTTACTACCTCGCCGAAAACCTCTCGGCACGTGCTGAAGAATTCGCAACGCGCATTGACAATATGACCGGAAAGCGCGGCGGCACGGACGAGGTCGAAGGCGCTATTCGCAGCCTGTTCACCGCAGCCGCTTGGGCAGACAAATACGATGGTCAGGCGCATGGCGTGCCGATCCGCGGTGTCGCACTTGCGATGAAAGAACCCGTCGGCAAGATCGGTGTACTTTGCGACGACGCGCGGCCGCTAGGCGGTCTGATTGACGCAATGGGAATGGCAATTGCGATGGGCAACCGCGTGACTTGCGTGGCAAGCGAGCCATTTCCTCTCGCTGCGACTGATTTTTATCAAGTGCTTGAGACCTCGGACGTGCCTGCCGGTGTGGTCAACATTCTGACCGGCAAACACAGCGAACTTGCGCCAACACTGGCAAGTCATTTGGACTTGGACGCGATCTGGTCGTTCTCGTCCAGTGACCTTTCAGGCGAGATAGAAAAGGCCAGTGCCGGCAATCTCAAACGCACCTGGGTGAACAATGGCAAGGAAATGCGGCCCGACACGCATGCCTATTTGTTGGCCGCCACGGAGGTCAAGAACATCTGGATTCCATACGGCGAATAAATCAGCCGTATCTCAGGTCGCCTGAGACTTTGTGCAGCACTCGAATTTTGAAGTGCGCAGCCCCTCTCATTCCTTGCGCCACCACCGCGCCAGCCGTCCGCGACGCTTTGCGACACCGGCCTGCACCTCATCAATCTGGTGTTCGGCCTTATCAATCAGCGGATCGACTGAGCGCTCCAGGAATTGTCGCCACATCGCACGAACAAACAGGGCCGCAATCCCGAGGAAGATGAAGAAGCCGATATTGAACCAAGGGATTATGCTGACATCCGGCCCGGCCACCGGGCGAATTGATACAGCGTTCGGGTAGATACTCGCCCAGCGCACCCGCCACCCGTAATGCGTGATGACGGCCCAGTCATCACCGCGGGCAAGATTGGCCGCCTCTGCCTGCAAATCGGCACTGTCGAATTTAAAGTAAAACGGCCATCCCCAGCCCGTATCCTCATTGCGGTAGACCATCACACTTTCAGTTTCGCGCGGGACAAATCCTAGCAACCAGGTGTCTTGCTTTTGCGTATTGAGCAAGCGTAAGTCGCGTGTGTTCTGTTCGGCTGATCCCGCGTCTGCTGACGCAAAGAAGATCCGGTTCCAGCCGCTGAAATCGGTGCGGATAATCTCGGTGGATGTCACCCGAACAATATCGTGCTGCGGTAGTGTGTAATGCAGAAATCCACCGATCACGACGAAAAGCAGAACGCGGAAGAATGTTTTGATACGGTCCATTGTAGTCCTTTAAGCCGCGTTTATCGCGTAGATGATAGTGCCAATGACGACTGTGGGTACAACGTAAACCAGACCGATAAGTTTCGGGCGAATGGAGCTGTCATAGGCCTTCAGCCCGTCGGCGACAAAAGCATCGCGCGCCGCGCGGTCTCCATCGTCAGGATGCGCTGCGTCATACTCTTCTTCGAGGTTTTCCTTGCGGACAGAACGAAAGAAGAGCGACATCGACAGGTAAATCACGCTCAAACCAATGAAACCAAAAATGACAAGTTTGATGAAACCCATCCGGTTCTCCTTCTGCACACGCCTTTATTTGGGGGCCTGCTCGGGCGAAATCAACGAAAAGCGCGTGTCACCACGTCTCATGCACCCATCTTTTCGGTAGCCCTGATAGCGAGAGCAACATCACCGGTGCCCAGATCAGCGCAGAGGCCAACCCCAGATTGAGAAAATGCAGTGCTAAGGGTGCAGTTTCAGATGGCGAAGGTTGGGACAGCGGCATGCCTTGCCACAGATATTGCAGATAAAAGAACGCCCCCGAGAGTATTGTGCAAAGACCAGTCGAAACAAATCCGTTGATCAAGAGCGGCAGAACCCCTTCAGGGAGTACTTTTGAGAGGGCACGAGGGGTGAAAAAGCCCAAAAGCCCGATGAGCAATGCCGGTACGATCAACCCTTCAGACAGCATGTCTTGCACGACGCATGTTCCTAATCCAGTCCGGCCTCGTTCGGGTGAAGACCTGTTTCGCCGTCAGGCTTCGTCAAGGATTGGCGGGCGATCGTTTGCGATCGCTTCTTCGCTAAGCAAGTCTTCCGGGTCGATAATCTTGGGCGGAAGCTCGATACCGCGACCGAAATATTCGGGATCGATCCGCAGCGACTCTTCTTCTGACCGGATCAGCACTGGCATCGGCGCTTCAACCTGATCATAGAGGTGAATAATGTCCTGATTGAACAGTCTGATGCAGCCTGCCGAACCGGAGTTGCCGATAGATTCCAGATCGTTTGTGCCATGGATGCGGTACCGCGTGTCCCGCCCGTTGCGGAACAAGTAGAGAGCCCGCGATCCAAGCGGGCTACGCAATCCGCCGGGCAGCCCAGCGGCAAAGGGCCCATAGACTTCGGGTTCGGTGCGCAACATGTTCCGCGTTGGCGTCCAACTTGGCCACTTACGCTTATACTGCAAACGCGCACGCCCGCGAATTGACCGCCCCGCGCGTCCAACGCCTACGGGGTAGCGCGTGCAAGTTCCGTCATCTTTCACGTGGTAGAGAAACTTGGCGTATGGATCGACGTCCAAGGAGTTTGGCGGAGCTTCTCCGAGGTAGATACCTGTCATCCGGCGATTGACACCTTGCGTGTATTTCGCCGGGATCGCAGGAAGCATATAGCCCGCGTCCTCGATCGGTCCGTAGCCGTCGATGAAATCAACCCGCTCGGGAAAATCTTCGATGCCATCAATGCGCGGAGTACAGGCCGCGGCTGTGCTCGAAAGAGCCATGGCTGAAAAGTGACGTCTTGTTATCAGGTCTCGTGTCATGCCACGCCTCAATTGATCAACGATACGCTTACACCAAACGGGCACATAGGTGCCAGATTACGAATGGGTTTCCTGATCAGCGTGGCCTCAAGGCCGCAATTGTAAAAACTCAGATCAAATCGCGCGCCTGCAATCCCTTCAGGACGTCTTCGGCTGGCATCGGTTTCTTTCCTGCGCGTTGGGCTTTCGTGATGACAACTGAGCCAGTCCCGCAGGCGACCGTAAATCCATCAAGCAATTGCCCTGGCGCTCCGCTTTCCTCGCTGACGCGGGCGCCCAGAAGCTTGATGCGCTCATCTCCGATCATGCACCACGCGCCCGGCGCTGGTGACAGCCCCCTGATCAGGTTGCAGACTTCATCGGCAGGTTTGCTCCAATCGACACGTGCTTCTGATTTGTCGATCTTTGCAGCGTAGGTCACACCATCAGAAGGCTGTTCTTGTGTGATGAGATCATCAAGCCGTTCCAATGCTTCCACGACCAGACGCGCACCCAAGTCTGACAGGCGGTCATGCAATTCTCCTGTGGTCTCCTCCGCCCCAATTGGTAAGGCCTCTCGCAAGAGGACAGGTCCGGTATCCAGGCCTGCTTCCATTTGCATAATGCAGACCCCTGTCACCGCGTCGCCTGCCATGATGGCGCGATGAATTGGGGCCGCTCCGCGCCAACGGGGCAGAAGGGAAGCATGAATATTCAGGCAACCGCGCTTTGGCGCATGCAGCACAGGGATAGGCAGTATCAGCCCATAGGCCACAACCACGGCAACATCTGCGTCGAGTGCGGCAAATGCAGCTTGCTCGTCTTCATCCTTCAGACTGACGGGATGTCTGACCGGCAACCCAAGCGCCTCTGCTCGTTGCTGAACAGGTGAAGGGCGTTCCTTCTTCCCTCGCCCTGCCGGGCGCGGAGGCTGGCAGTAGACTGCAGCGATCTCATGCCCAGCATCTACGAGCGCCTCAAGGACTGGCACCGAAAAATCGGGTGTACCCATGAAAATAACGCGCATTTCACTGCTCCTTCTTTCTCTGCGTCAGTTGAATTGACGACGAAACGGCAACTTAGTTCCCAGATCGCTGCAATTTGCGCGCACGCTTAAGCAACATATCCCGTTTCACCTTTCCAAGACGATCAAAGAACATCTTGCCTTGCAGATGATCAATCTGGTGTTGGACCGATGTCGCCCATAGTCCAACGAACTCCTGTCGGTCCCACTGCCCCTTGTCATTGAGAAACCGCACCGTCACCGCACGCGGGCGTTTGATCTTGGCCCAGACGCCTGGCAAGTTGGGTGAGCCTTCTTCATGCTCCCGCAGTTCGACACTGCTGTGCAAGATCGAAGGGTTTGCCAGTCGGATTGCCTGACCACGCTTAGTCGAGGCATCCACAACCACCAGAGCCATATCTATACCCAATTGGGGGGCCGCAAGACCGACGCCAGGCATCGTGTCCATCGCATCGATCATCTCATCCCAGATGGCGCGCACTTCATCAGTTATTTCTGCAACCGGCGCGGCTGACTTCCTCAAGGCCGGATGCGGCCAAGGTACGTAAGGTCGATGAGACATGAGACTAGCCCCGCGCCCGCTCGCGCTTGAGCTTCTGCATCTTGCGGGTGATCATCTGACGCCGCAGCGGTTTGAGGTAGTCGATGAAAAGCTTGCCGTTCAGGTGGTCGATCTCGTGCTGGACGCATGTGGCCCAGAGCCCATCAAATCGCTCACGTCTTTGCTTGCCTTTCTCATCCGTCCACTGGACCTCAACCTCGGCAGGACGCTCGACTTCCGCATATTGTTCGGGGATCGACAGACAGCCCTCTTCGTAGACGTTCAACGCCTCTGACGACCAGGTGATCTCGGGATTGATCAAGACCATCGGTTCAGGCGTCGCCTCCTCGTCCTTGACGCAATCCATCACAAGCAGTCGCTCGGTGATCCCGATTTGCGGTGCTGCCAGCCCGATGCCCGGTGCGTCATACATCGTCTCGAGCATATCGTCCGCCAGACGCCGGATGTCGTCGTTCACCGCAGCAATCGGTGTCGCCTTCTTTTTCAGGCGCGGGTCGGGGTGGATGAGGATATTTCGCAAAGTCATGCGCTTCATCTAGTCCGTCGATGCGACCACCGCAAGCAACGCGCAATATTGGCCTTGAACACCCCACTGCTTCGCACCAGTTTGCAGATCGAAGACTGGAGACACGCATGAATTTCAACAACCGCATCGACCGCCGCAACAAGAACTGTTCCAAGTGGGACATGATGGAAAACCTCTACGGGATTTCCTCCCAAGACGGTCTGGCGATGTGGACGGCAGATTCGGACTATCCAACCGCTCCTTGCGTACGCGAGGCCGTGCAAGAGGCTGTCGATCATGGTGTCTTCGGCTATGGCTGGCAGGATGCAGCCTATCTGAATGCAATCCAATGGTGGATGAAAGCCCGCCACGGCTGGGACGTTGACACCGACTGGATCCTCTCGTCCCAAGGCTTGGGTCACGGGATAGCCATGGCGCTCGACGTCTGGACGGAAAAGGGTGACGCCGTCGCGATCTTTACACCGGTCTACCATGAGTTCGCCAACAAGATTAACAAGTCCGGTCGCACCGTCACCGAATGCCCGATGGTACTTGATGGCAACCGCTATGTCCTTGATCTGGAGGATGCCAAAAAGCGCCTCACGGGCCGCGAGAAAATGCTGATCTGGTGTTCACCGCAGAACCCTTCAGGACGCGTCTGGACGGCCGACGAGCTGCGCGCCGTCGCCGCTTTCGCCCGCGACAACGGCATGCTGTTGATCAGCGACGAAATTCATCACGATTTGGTCTATGCGGGCGAGACTTTTGTGCCCATGCATGTCGCCTCGCCAGAGACTGCCGACAATACGGTCTATGTCACCGCTGCCTCCAAAACCTTCAATATCGCGGGTCTGCGCACCGGAAATATGATCATTCCCGATGACACGCTGCGCGCCCAGATGCGAAATCGGATCAACGCTTTGGACTACCAGCCTAACACGATGGGTATCCGCATGGTCACAGCGGCCTATACACCTAAAGGCGCTGAATGGGCCGACGCGCAAATGGTGCATTTGACGGAAATGCGTGACCTTCTGCATGATGGCCTCAGCCAAATTCCCGGCGTAAAGTCTATGCCGCTGCAGGCAACATATCTAGCTTGGGTCGACTTTTCGGGCACCGGCATGACCCATGAAGAAATCAAGACGCGCTTCCGCGACGGCGCAAAAATTGCGGCCTCAGACGGACCGACCTTTGGTACTGGCGGTGAAACCTTCATGCGGATCAATTTCGCCACACAACGCCACATCGTGGAAGAAGCAGTCCGCCGCCTGCAAGATGCATTTTCGGATTTGCAATAGCGCCTAGCTGTCGCGAGAGATCAGGCCGGCTGGCACAAATTCAGGTCTTACGAAATCTGCCGCAGGGCCGGCGGCAACAGGCGTGGCCCATTTGAACTCAAAGACACGTTCGTCACCGTCCTCAACCGAAGACATCACCAGACACTGATAGAGGTGTTTTGGACCATCATAGATATCGACATGGCCACGCAATTTTTCCGACCCTTCGACGTCGAGCGCAAAGCCCCCGTCCCAAAAACGACGAATACGGTAGGTCGCATCGCCATCATGCACTGACAAGCGGTCTTTCCGTTTCAAAGCGGCCTTGCGTGCCTGTTCCAGACCTTCACGCACCGCAGCGGGCAAAAACGCATACATTTTGATCACCTCTTACACCTAGGCCAAAGAATGGGGCCAGAGAGGTAAATTTCAAATGACATTCGTCGCCGCGGTGCAGAAAACCCTTGTAAATCAGGCTTTAACCCGTGGTCTGAGCACATGAGGTTTGGCCGCATCATAGAGTGCAGAGTCCGGAAACCCGTGCGAATCAGACAATGCAGGCCCAACGAGGATCAGTGCAGTACGCGTGATTTTCGCGGCACGGACCTTTTCGCGCACATCCATCAGCGTGCCCCGAATGATCATCTGATCAGGCCAGCCGACACGGTAGATGACCGCAACGGGGCAGTCCTCGCCATAATAGGGCGCCAACTGCCGTTCGATCTCGCGCAAGGCGCGGATGCCAAGGTGGATGGCAAGCGTCGCACCAGTGCGGGCAAAATTCTCAAGCGTTTCGCCAGCGGGCATTGACGTGGACTTCATCGACATCCGTGTCAGGACGATCGACTGCGCCACTTCCGGGATGGTCAGTTCCGTGCCCAGCGCCGCCGCGGCAGCGGCATAGGCGGGGACACCGGGAATGATCTGGTAGTCGATATCGTCGTCCTTCAGCCGCCGGATCTGCTCGGCAATGGCACCATAAAGCGAAGGATCACCCGAATGCACCCGCGCGACGTCCTGCCCTTTGGCGTGAGCTCTGACGATTTCGGCATGAGTTTCCTCTAACGTCATCGGGGCAGTATCCAAAACACGTGCATCTTCTGGCGCGCAGCCCACAACCTCTTCAGGCACCAGCGAACCGGCATAAAGACAGACTGGGCAAGCACCGATGATCCGCGCGGCTTTAAGGGTCAAAAGCTCAGGATCACCGGGCCCTGCACCAATGAAATAGACTGTCATCGCAATGCCTTTATCATTTTGCCAAAAATACTCCCGCCGGAGGCTTCTGCCCTATCCGGCCAGATCGCCGTCAATCTTACGTGCATAACCGCGTGGTGTGTACATCCGCGGGCCTTCGCCCAACTGCGCAAGACGCGAGTTGGATGATCCGATCAGAACGACCGTCAACATATCCACCTCATCCACCTGCAAATCGGCCAGACGGCGGTAGCGGATGTGTTCCTCGGGCCGCCCCAGCGACGAGGCCAGCATCACCGGCGTGTCGGCTGGCCGGTGCTTGAGCAGTATATCCCGCGCCTCAGCCAGCAGGGTCCGGCGCCGCATGGAGACAGGGTTGTAGAAGGCAATCACGAAATCGCCCTGTGCTGCCGCATGGAGACGTTTGATGATGTCTTCACGCGGGGTCAGCAGGTCCGAAAGAGAGATCGCACAGAAATCATGTCCCAAAGGCGCGCCTGCTCGCGCCGCAGCCCCTTGAAGAGCACTGACACCGGGCGAACAGATCACCTCGACGCGGCGCGCGGCATCCGAGACACCCATCTGGTCCGGTCCGCGATCCAGCAATTCAAACACCAGCGCCCCCATGGCATAGATGCCCGCATCGCCCGAGCAGACGAGTGCCACGTTCTTGCCCTTGCCTGCCTGTTCCAGCGCATAGCGACAACGATCTTCCTCGCCCCCCAGCGGAAAGTCCGAGCGGTCCTTGCCGACCGCAAGCGGACCCAGCAGGTCAATGTAGAGACCGTATCCGACCAGTTCCTCGGCCTCCGATACAAGCTTTGAGACCTCGGGGGTGCGCCAAGCTGCCTGACCAGGCCCAATGCCCACGACCGACAGCCGACCACGTGCGCGGCCCTTCAGGTCGGTCAATGGTGCAGGCACGCGGGCCAGCGCGCAGGTGGCGTTCTTGGTCTTCTGTTTGGCAACCAGCAGTTCCGCCTCCGACCCGCCCTGGGCAAGCGCTGCCGCCTCTGACACGCCATGTGTGCCGACTTCGGCAAAGACCACGTCAGAGGGGGTAGCGAGGCGCGGGGTTTCGGCCTCCAGCGTTTCGGCATCAAAGAGGCGGAGCGGCACGCCAAGCTTATCGGCAAGCGATATGATCGCCGGTTCGTCGGCCTTGAGCGTGATCGTATTCACTGAATGGATCGCCTCGGAGGCAAGCCCTGCCTCGTCCAGCACCGATTGCACCAGCGCAGCCAGTTCTGCCGGATCGCAGTCGCGGGCGCAGCCGACGCCGAGCATGATCTGCTGTGGCGCGAATTGCAGCTGGTTTTCGCCCAGATCATCCTGCCGTGCGGTTGTGGCTGAGATACGCAGCGCGCCGCCCTTTGGCAGTGCGGCCAACCACGGGGCATCGCCCGTCACTGTGGCACCTCCACCGCCCAGCAGGGCCGCCATCGCGCCTTTGGCATCGTCGCGGTTCACCAGCCGCCAGCCTGCGGGGGGTTCGTCCAAGGCGATGCCAAGGGCCACGTCGCCTGCCGTTGTCACGGCAGCCACCGCACCCAGAGCATCCGAGACCTGCGCGGCCAGCCTGTTCGCGCCGCGATGCCCGCCCAAGAGCGGTACGACGACCGACCCGTCATCCGACACGGACAGCACCGGCGGTTCGGTCCGCTTGTCGGCCAACAGCGGAGCCACAGCACGGATCAGGATGCCCGAGGCACAAACGCCGATGATCGGCACACCCGCCGCAAAAAGATCACGCGCATGATCCAGCGCATTGGCGAAAAAGGCATCCGCCTGATCCACGCGACCTTCGCGCCCATGCACGGCGAGGTCCAGAGCGGCGGCAATACGATGGGCCACCGGCTCGCCCGAACGCGAGAGGGCCAGTACGACAGGTTTCAAAGCCAAGGATCGGCCCCTTTCGTCAACAAAATCATAGAGAAATACGGCGCCTTTTCAGGGGCTTCGGCCAATGGCAGAACCACCTCTTGAGGCAAGGTCGCGCGTTCGACGTAAACGGCCGTCTCCGTCAGGCCAAGGTCGTCGATGATGGCGCGGATCTTGGCCAGATGCCGCCCGACCTTCATGATGACCACGCTCTCGGCCCCCGCGATACGGGCGCGCAACTCGTCTTCGGGCAAAGGTCCCGGCAGAACCGTCAATCGCTCATTGCGGGCCGCCAGCGGCATGCCCGCACGGGCAGCACATGCGGTGATCGAGGTGACACCGGGCACGACTTCGACGCGGTAGTTCTCGGAGAGCCGCGCGAAAAGATACATGAAAGAACCGTAGAAGAACGGATCACCTTCGCAAAGGCAGACTACATCGTGGCCCGCATCGAGCGCCGCCGCGATTTCAGCGGCACCTTTATCATAGGCATCCTGCGCGGGCTGGCGCTCGACAGACATGGGCACGTCCATCACGATTTCCCGCGTGCCGTCCTTGATCAGATCGGCAGCGATGGACCGCGCGAAACTGTCGGCACCTGCAAGAGTTGGATAGGCAATCACCTGCGCGCCCTCGATCAGCCGCGCGGCGCGCAGCGTGATCAGGTCCGGCGCACCGGGTCCAAGGCCCACGCCGTAAAGCACCCCTGCTTCATCTTGGCCAGAAAACTCCCGCCGGAGGCGTTCTGTCATCGCTTTACAAGGCTCCATTGCGTGACGGGCATCAGGGGCCGCCAGCCGGTCAGACGCCCGACGGGTTCGGCACGGTAGACCGAGAGTTTCACCAGATCGCCGCCAAATTCTCTGTGGAGCGCGATCAGCTCTGCCTCGCTTTCCAGCGTCACCGCATTGGCGACCAGACGCCCGAGAGGGCGCAACGCCTCCCACGCTGCGGCGAAGGTCTCGCGGCTAAGACCGCCGCCGATGAAGATTGCATCAGGCGCATCAAGGCCCTCGAGCGCCTCGGGCACGGTGCCGTCTATCAGTTCCAGCTTGGGCACACCAAGCGCCAGCGCGTTGGCGGCGGCCATCGCGCGCCTGTCCGCGCGGGGTTCGATCCCGATCGCACGGGCATAGCGGGCGGCGCGCATCCATTCGATCGCGACCGAGCCGCAGCCCGTACCGATATCCCAAAGCAGCGCCCCGCGCATCGGCATCAGCTTTGCTACGGTTGCCGCGCGGACCTCTTGCTTGGTCATGGTGCCGTCGGATTGAAAAAGGTTATCCGCCAATCCCGGCACGCGCGGCAGCAGGGCCGCGTCGGGGGTGGCGACGCATTCCACGGCGAGCGTGTTGAAGGCAGGCACGGTGTGGTCCCAGCTTTCCGCCAGCCCGTCAAAGCGCGCCTCGTCCTTGCTGCCCATCGCTGCAAGGACCGTCATGGGTGACTTTCCAAAGCCGCGCTCAGTCAGGAATTTCGCGATCTGGGCAGGGGTCTCGGCGCCTGTGGTCAGCACCAAAAGCCGTGCGTCCGGCTGGATGAAGGCGATCATCTGCTCGACAGGGCGGCCATGCACGGTGAGCGTTTCCACATCCGCCAGCGACCAGCCCATGCGGGCCGAGGCAAGCTGGAAGGCCGAAAGCTGCGGGTGATAGACGATCTGGGCAGGATCAATCCCCCGCCCGATCCGTGCCCCCACAGAGAACCAGAGCGGATCACCTGTGGCGAGGATCACAACACGGCGGCCTTTGAGCCCCTCAATCGTCTCAATGAGCGCGTCGAAAGGGTGCGGCCATGCAAGCCGCTCGGCAGTGACATTTTCGGTCAGCGTGTGGTGCCGGTCTCCGCCGATGATGACTTCGGCGGCCTCGACCACAGCACGGGTCGCAGGCACAAGGCCGTCCATCCCGTCTTCGCCGATCCCGACAATATGGAGCCAGGCATCACGCATCTTCAGGCAATCCTGCAGCGAGCGCGTTGACAGCGGCAGAGGCCATGGCCGACCCGCCGCGCCGTCCGCGCAAGGCGATATATTCACACCCACGCGCATCGCGGGCCAGTTCTGCTTTGCTTTCGGCGGCTCCGATGAATCCTACAGGGAAGCCAAGGATGATCGCCGGTTTCGGCCAGCCCTGATCCAGCAATTCCAACAGGTGGAAGAGCGCCGTTGGCGCGTTCCCGATGGCAACAACAGCGCCGGCGAGGTGGTCTTTCCAGAGCTCCACAGCCGCAGCCGATCGTGTATTGCCGATCTCTTTCGCACGCTCAGGCACGGACGACTCGTTGAGCGTCACGATGACCTCGTTGCCCGCAGGCAGGTAGCGGCGGATAATCCCTGCCCCCACCATCTCGCAATCGCAAAGCACCGGCGCGCCCGCTTTGAGGGCCGCGTGGCCGACCTCGGCTGCCCGTTCTGAAAACGACAGCCTGTCGGCGATCTCGACCATGCCGCAGGAATGGATCAGCCGTGTCATCACCGGCTGCATCGCTGGCGGAAACCGCTCAAGCCGCGCCTCGGCCCGCACGGTGGCGAAACTGGCCGCATAGATCGCGGAAGGGTCTTTTTCGTAAGGACGCAAGATCAGGCTTTCGGGTCGGGTGGTAATCGCCGGAGCCTCCGGCGGGAGTATTTCTGGCAAAATGATAGACTAGTCGGATTTCACCTTGCGCGCGCTTTCCGGACCATGCGGGTGTTTGGCATGCGGGTAGGCGGCGTGGTGGTGATGGTGATGATGGTCATGATCATCACCGTGGTGGTGATGATGATGGTGATGATGATCATGGTCGTGATCGGCCATCACCAGACGGCACATGCCGGTGCAGAAGGTGTCGCAGTGGGTGCAGTCGGCCACGTTCGAGCCCGGTGCATTGGCCCCCTGCCCTTCGACATGGTGGTGGTGGCTTTCCTGAACGGCGCCGACCTCGGCCTCGAAGCCCAGCACCTGAACACGGTACTTGCAGAGCACGCACGTCGGCGGCGGCACCGCACCAAAGGCGGGGTGCTTGCGGTCTTCTGGTTTGATGTGGTGATGTCGGCCATCTTCCAGCGCGAGCACCTGTTCGCGGTAGGCGCAGATCCCGCAGTTGGGCGGCGGCGTGTCGCTGTCCTGTTCCATGATGCGCTCGGCGAAGGTTTCGAGCACTTTGGGGTGATCGCCGAGGTAGCCTGCCTTGACGAACTGGATATCCGGGTGTTCGTCAGCCACCTGATCGGTGAACCCGTAGATGCGGTCGATCAGGATGCCGGAGAACAGGAAATACGGGAAGACGATCACGCGCTTGTAGGGCAACCGCGCTACATGCTGGAGGCACGGTTCGACCAGAGGGAAGGTCACACCGGAATAGCCGACCTCGCACCAACCAAAGCCCATACCTTCTTGCAGCATCCGCGCGATTTTTGCGACATTGCCATTGGCATCGGGATCGGACGCGCCGCGACCGATGACGACAAGGCAAGTCTCGGTTAAGGGCATCTCGCCGTCGTTGGCGTTGGCTTGATCCACCGCTTCCTGAATGCGGCCTGCAGCGGCGGCGATCATCTTGGGATCGACGCCCAGCTCGCGGCCATAGCTGACTTTCATGTCGTGCTTGGCGGCATATGTGTTCAGGACCGTCGGGATGTCGTTCTTGGCGTGCATCGCGGCAAAGAGCATGCCAGGCACTGCGAAGATCCGTTCGCATCCCGCCTCGCGCAGATTGTCCAATCCGTCGCGAATCACAGGATTGGCGAATTCCAGATAGCCGTAATCGGTGATCCAGTCAGGCGGCAGGTAGGCGGGCAGCTTTTCGGCCAGTGTCGCGAATTCATCGACCGCCGACTGGCTGCGCGAACCATGTCCACAGATCATCACACCGGTTTTCATGTGGCTTCCTCTTCAAGCTCGGCTTCGTCTTCCGAGACGTCTTCGGCGTCTTTCTTCTTGCCTTTCAGTGCCCCCCAGAGCGCGGCAAGCCCGGCCAACCCGATCGCAGCCCCTGCGACCCAGTGATCATGGCCCGCAAGATCACCCCAATGACCGGGGTGAGCGGATGCAGCGCTGCCTGCAAGAATCAGAATGAATGTCAGTATCGCACGCATGGGCGTCCTTTCGTTTCACGCAGACGACCAGAAACCCGCCACTTTCGGCGATCTTGACGACGTGGCGTCCGATCCCCGTATTGGGTCGACCGTTTCGCCTCCAACCGTTCTGGCCCTTGTTCTGGGCTTCGTCGTTGACGGGTATAGTGATGCGGCACTGGCAGAGCAAACGCTTAAACGACGATTTGCAGCTAACTGGCGTCAGCCGCGAATGACACGCTGCAGACGGTGATGTGCGCAGGCGCACGGTGAATGCGCCAACCCTCACCTATGTTCATTCATGCCGTTGCACTACATGTATCGCGAGATAGGAAAAGGAATCAATTATGGGACAGCTGGTTGACGGTGTCTGGCACGACGTCTGGTACGATACGAAAAAGTCAGGAGGCGCATTTGTCCGAAAGGACGCAAGCTTCAGGAACTGGATCACCGCTGACGGGTCGCCTGGCCCTTCAGGAGAAGGTGGGTTCAAGGCGGAGTCAGGACGCTACCACCTTTATGTCTCATATGCCTGCCCATGGGCACACAGGACGCTGATCTTCCGCCAGCTCAAGGATCTGACTGACCACATCGGCATCTCTGTTGTTCACCCCGACATGCTTTCTGACGGGTGGACATTTGAAACCGATGAGTATGGCGCGACAGGCGACAGGCTGTTCGGCCTGCCATTTGCGCGCGACATCTACACGAAAGCTGTTCCTGACGTCAGTGGCCGCGTCACTGTCCCGATCCTCTGGGACACAAAAACAGACAGCATTGTATCAAACGAGTCGTCTGAGATTATCCGGATGTTCAACAGCGCGTTTGATCAGATCACAGGCAACACTGATGATTACTGGCCCGAGGAACTGCGCGACGCAATTGCGCCAGTCAACGACCGTATCTACGACACGTTGAATAACGGGGTGTACAAGTCCGGGTTTGCGACCACACAGGAGGCCTACGATGCAGCCGTCCATCCATTGTTCGACACACTCGAGTGGTTGGAGGACCGCCTTTCGGAAAACCGATACCTCATGGGTGACCGTCTGACGGAAGCCGACTGGCGGCTCTGGACAACGCTTGTGCGTTTCGATCCGGTTTATCACCTGCATTTCAAATGCAATCGCAAGCGCATCGCTGATTATCCGAACCTTTCAGGATACATGCGTGAACTCTACCAAGTGCCAGGCGTCGCCGAAACGGTGAACATGCACCATATCGTCCGCCACTATCACTACAGCCATGAAACGATTAATCCGCATAGGATCATCCCGATCAATCCGGTTATTGATCTTGACGCACCGCACGGGCGTGGGGCTTGACGCCAAAAAAATGAACGATCTCCGCCAGATCATCTGGCGGGGTCGCCGTTTCGATGAAGGCTCTTGCATTTGCAGAGTGCCTGAAGATCGAACCATCTGAAAAAAATGTTGTGTTGGTGACGAAGACGACATTTGCCTCTGGCTGCCGGAATTGCGCCAAATCGGCGACAGCAAGGGCGCTTCCTTCCGACAGGACCAAATCCAGCACAATCACATCAAAGCTGACTGATTGGATGAGGTTCAACGCCCGCTCGGCAGTTTCCGCAACAGTAGTCTCGACCTCAAGACGCCCCAAGTAACGTGCCCAAAGCGCGCCTAATGCTGGATTGCTTTCTACTATCAGGCAATGCATCTCTTTCTCCTAACGCGCGTACTGCGCAGAATCGTAAACTTTATTAACAACACGTGAACACAACTCCGCTCAAATCCTTAACGAATGGTTAAGCGAGTGGTGCATGCGCAAAGATCGGCGGGAATTTCACGAAAGTTTGAGCAACCGGCTGGAAACCGCACAAAACGTGGGAAAGAACGGAAGACGAAGATGACGACTTGGATCACGGTCTGTGACACATGCAAACAGGAAGGCTGGGAAGACGGCGCCATGGAGCAAACCGATGGTGAGCAACTTGCCGCGCTGATTGAGGATGCTGCCAGAGGCACCGAGACGATCAAGACGCGACGGGTCTCTTGCCTGATGGGATGCAAACACGGCTGTAACGTTGCAATTCAGGCACCAGGCAAGCTCAACTACACTCTTGGCCGCTTCGCCCCCGAAGCGGAGGCTGCCGAAGGCATCGTCGCCTACGCTGAGAAACATGCAGCATCTGACAGCGGGCAAGTCCCTTATCGCGAATGGCCTCAAGCGATCAAAGGGCATTTCGTGACCCGTCACCCGCCGATCCCTGCTGACGAGTGATGACTATGCGCGATCATGGCGGGGGGATCGACGCAGCAATCGCAAGGTTCGGCGGTAAACGGTGCGATTGGTCGGATCTATCGACAGGCATCAATCCTGTCCCGTATCCGATGCCAGGCTTGCCTGATGATGCATGGACCGCCCTGCCAGATAAAGCTGCCTTTGCCAATCTGGCCGCGCGTGCACGGACTTTCTGGAACGTCCCTGCTGAGGCAGACATCATTGCAGCCACGGGGGCGTCGGCCATTATCGCAGCAATCCCGCACGTCTTGCCGAAGTCGGGCGTCTTTATCCCTGGCCCCACATACAACGAGCATGGCGCGGCCTTCGTCGCAGCAGGCTGGCAAATGGATGACTCCCCTGACCACGCGATGGTCGCCGTCCATCCGAACAATCCTGATGGATACCTTTGGGAGGAGGAGAAAGTTACTGCCCCCTATCTGGTGATCGACGAAAGCTTTTGCGACATCATGCCCGATGCAAGCCTGATCCACATGGCTGCGCGGCCTAATACCCTCATTCTCAAAAGTTTTGGCAAGTTCTGGGGGATGGCCGGTCTGCGTTTAGGCTTTGCGATCGGTGACCCCGTTCTTGTCGCGCGATTGAGGGATCTTCTGGGGCCTTGGCAAGTCTCGGGTCCGGCCCTCGCAATCGGTGCAGAAGGACTGGCAGATCCACAATGGGCAGATGACACCCGCGCGAGGCTTGGCAGAGATAGCGAAAGACTGGATCGGATTGTCACGCGGGCCGGTGCTGAGCTTATAGGAGGAACATCCCTTTTCCGCCTCTATCAAGTAGAAAACGCAAGTCACTGGCAAGACAAGCTCGCGCAAAATCAGGTCTGGTCGCGGGTCTTTCCCTATAATCCGAAGTGGTTGCGCTTGGGCTTGCCCGCACCGGACCGTTGGGCACAGCTTGAAGAGGCCCTATGACGCTTCTTCTTGGCATGATCCTCGACGCGATCTTCGGTGAGCCGAAATGGATCTGGTCGCGTCTGCCCCATCCGGCGGTGCTGATGGGGCAGTTAATCGGATGGGCTGACCAGAAATTCAATCGTGGGCCGTCCAAACGACGCAATGGCATCCTCTTGATGCTTGCACTGGGCATCGGCGCAATGTGTCTCGGCTGGGTTATCACGGCGGTTCCAGGTATCTGGCTGGATGTTGTTGTCGTAGCGATCCTTCTCGCACAAAGGTCTCTCGTTGAGCATGTGCAGGCCGTTGCGGACGCGCTCCGATTGTCCGTCGGTGATGCCCGCCGTGCCGTTGCAATGATCGTCGGACGCGATACGACAAATATGGATGACCCGGCCATTTCTCGCTCCGCTATCGAGAGCGCTGCAGAGAACCTTTCCGACGGGGTCGTCGCACCAATTTTCTGGTGCGCGCTTGGCGGCCTCCCGGGTCTACTGGTTTACAAAATCACAAACACAGCCGACAGCATGATCGGTTACAAAACACCAAAACACGCAGACTTTGGCTGGGCCGCTGCACGTTTTGACGATCTGTTGAACTTCATCCCCGCGCGTCTGACAGCGCTACTGATCTGGGTCGTGACGCGCAGGCCCGATCCCGCTCTGTTATTTCGCGATGCGCCGCTCCACCGCTCACCGAATGCAGGCTGGCCGGAGGCGGCAATGGCACACGGCATCGGGGTCGCGCTCAGCGGACCACGCAGCTACGATGGTCGCCAAGTGGACTATCCCTTTGTCAACGCCGGAGGTAATCTCTCCCCTGGCCCAGATCACATAGATCAAGCGGTGCAAGTGCTTTGGCGGACATGGTTCGCGGCGTTGCTCTTGATCGGATTGCTTGCGGTTGCTTAAGGGTTCGGCAGTTTCCTGCACGCACATCGGCCTTGGGCCTTGCGCCACCCTTCTCCACTGTTAGGCTTTGGGCAAAACAATTTCAGAGCGGAGATTTCAGATGCGTCTTGCAATTGCCCTTATCTTGGCCGCCAGTACGGCCAACGCACAGACATGTGGCGGACCTGTGGGATCATTTATCGACGGCGTGAAAGCAGAAGCCCGCGCCATGGGCCTGCCCGATACGACGATTGATAACTTCTTTCGCGGCGCAGAGATTGATGCCGCCGTCTTGCGGGCTGATCGTGCACAAGGCGTCTTTCAAAGGGATTTCATAGACTTCTCGCGCCGCCTGATCAGCCAAAACAGAATTGATAACGGGGCTGTCTACGGCAACCGGTTTGATGCAACCTTTGACGCCATCGAGCGCCGGTTCGGGATTCCGCGCGGTGTTCTCTTGGCGTTTTGGGCGTTTGAGACCGACTATGGCCAGGTGCAGGGCGGCTTCAACACACGTAACGCCCTTCTCACGCTGGCGCATGACTGCAGAAGGCCTGATCTTTTCCGGCCTCAACTGCTCGCCGCGATCGAACTTTACCGGCGCGGCGGCATGGATCCTGCGAGCACAACAGGGGCATGGGCCGGTGAGATCGGCCAGTTGCAAAAATTGCCACGCGAAATTGTAGCACAGGGCATGGATGGTGACGGCGATGGTGTCGTCGACCTGAAGGGATCATCACCAGACGCATTGATGACCGGGGCAAATGTGCTGTCCTCGCTTGGCTGGCGGGCGAACGAGCCTTGGCTGCAGGAAATAGTGGTTCCAGAAAACCTCGACTGGGCACAGACAGGTTTGAACCACAAAGCGAGTGTCAGGGAATGGGAAAGACGTGGTGTGCGCGCACGCAACGGTTCACTCGGACCTGCAAACCTAGAAGCTTCCGTTCTGCTTCCCATGGGCCGCAACGGGCCTGCGTTCCTCGCCTATCCGAATTTCGAGGTCTATTTTGATTGGAACAAGAGTTTCGTCTATGTGACGACCGCCGCCTATTTCGCAACACGGCTGGAAGGCGCACCAGTCTATAATGCCGGCAACCCATCCCCTGCGCTCTCGGGCGAGGAGATGATCCTTCTTCAGGAAAAGTTGACAGCCCGCGGCCATGATGTTGGCGGGATCGACGGTATTCTGGGGGCGATGACCCGGGAAGCAGTTCAGGCAGAACAGGTCCGCCTCGGACTGCCTGCCGATGCATGGCCGACGCGTGAACTCCTGAACCGCCTCTGAGGTTTTGGCCGCCCTTCGCAGCTATTATCGGCCCGGAAATATCCCCGCCGGAGGCAGGAAACTTAAGCCACCAGTGCTTCGGCCTTCTTGAGGTCGACCGATACCAACTGCGATACGCCCTGCTCGCCCATCGTGACACCGAACAGACGGTCCATCCGGCTCATTGTCACGGCGTGGTGGGTGATAATCAGGAAGCGGGTCTCCGTCCGTCTGGTCATTTCATCCAGCAAATCGCAGAAACGGTTTACGTTTGCGTCGTCCAGCGGCGCATCCACCTCGTCAAGCACACAGATCGGCGCGGGATTTGCAAGGAAAACCGCAAAAATCAGAGCAAGCGCCGTCAGAGTCTGCTCGCCCCCCGACAAAAGCGACAACGTGCTCAGTTTTTTGCCGGGCGGTTGGCACATGATTTCGAGCCCGGCCTCGAGCGGGTCATCGGATTCAACAAGCACCAGCTTGGCTTCGCCACCGCCAAAGAGGTGGGTAAAGAGCAGACCGAAGTTTTCATTGACCTGCTCAAATGCCGTCAACAAGCGTTCGCGCCCCTCTTTGTTCAAGCTAGCGATGCCTGTGCGCAGCGCCGCGATTGCGGCTTCCAGATCTGACTTCTCGCTGACAAGCGCGTCATGCTCAACCTGTACCTCTTTTGCGTCTTCCTCAGCGCGAAGATTGACTGCGCCAAGCGCGTCGCGCTGGCGTTTCAGTGCGTTGACCTCCGCCTCGACTTTTTCCGATGCCGGCATCCCTGCGACGTCGGTCTCAAGCGACTCAAGCAATTGCGCAGGTGTGACCTCCTGCGCCTCCATGATCCGCTCTTCAGCATAAGCGACCGTTTCGCGCGCGGCATCACTGCGGGCCTCAGCGCGCGCGCGTGCTTCGCGTGCTTCCGAAGCGAGGCGCTCAGCGTCACGCTCGTTATGGCCCAGATCGCGTAGGATCGTCTCGGCTTCCGCCAATCTGTCTGCAGATGTTTGGCGGCGGGCTTCGGCTTCCGCGATTGCATCGGCAAGCTCTTCACGCTTGGCTGCAATCTCGGCAGGTGCAGCACTTGCAGTCACCAATTCTGCTTCAGATGCCTCCTTACGTTCTGCAAGTTCGGCGGTGCGTTTGTTGGCTGTCTCCAGGCGGTGCTTCCAGCCGCTGACTTCTTTGGTGATTTCCTGACTGCGCCGCAGACGCGCTTCGCCTTCGCGCCTGACCTCATCGAAAGCAGAGCGGCGCGACATCATCGTGATGCGCGCGGCCTCGACCGTCATCTTCACGTCCTCAACTGAAGCACGCGCGGTGTCAAGATCGCCAAGCTCCGCCGCCGCCTTCTCTGCCTCAGACAGAGATTTGCGCGCAGCCATCGCCTCTTCCTCATGGCGCTTCACAGCCATTCCAAGACTTTCCAGCCGTCCTTGAGAGAGATTCCGGTCAGCCTCGGCACGGCTCGCGGCACGATTTGCGTCAGCGACGGCGCGGTCTGCATCGCGGCGTGCTTGCCGCGCCGCATGATCGGCTTCGGTCTGTTTCTTCAGCATCTGCGTTAGCGCTTCATGTGCCTGCGCGGCACCGATCGCTGTTGCATTTGCCTCTTCGAGATCGCGTTTCAACTCAGTCAGACGGTTCAACTGCTGTAGCCTGAGCGCAGCCGCCGACGGGGCATCTTCTGCACCGGCTCGGAATCCGTCCCAACGCCAAAGATCGCCTTCGATCGACACGAGGCGCTGGCCCGGTTTCAGGTCTGACTGCAGACGCGGCCCATCAGCCGCATCAACGAGCCCCACCTGTCCCATCCGACGCACCAAGACAGGGGGAACCGAAACGTAATTCGTGAGTGCCTTGACGCCTTCCGGCAGGGACTGCGCATTGGCATAGCCAGGCAAGGCCACCCATCCCGATGCGCCATTCTCGGCAATTTCAGGTGCACGCAAGTCATCAGCCAGTGCAGCACCGAGTGCTTTCTCGTAGCCGCCTTCGACCCGCAACAGATCGAGCACCTGACCACCCTCAGCCGTATCGCGCTCAACCAGCTTGGCCAAGGCCGACACCTCGGCACGCAAGGCGTTTGCTTCGCCTTCCGCTTCCGACCGCAAAGCACGAGCGTCGCTTTCGCGCTGTTGGGTATCGGCGCGCGCAGCCTCTGCAGCAACAAGGGCTTCGTCAGCTTCGGCCGCTGCGGATACGGCTGCTTTTTCCGCCTCGCCTGCAGCAGCAAAATCGGCCTCGGCCTTGGCAAGTGCTGCTTCCGCATCTGCGACGGCTGCTTTCGCCTTTGCAGCTTCGCCTTCGCTTTTGGCCAATGTTGTGCGGTTGTCTTCGAGCAAGCGTTGCGCTGATTGATGACGCGCGGCAAGGCGTGCCACATCTTCTGTCAGTTGCGTCAGATCGGCTTCGCGCTGTTGTAGAACGCCTGCCGCCTCACGCGCATCGGCTTGGGCGGACTCAAGACGTGCCTCATGCCCCTCTCCGGCCTTTCCGATTTCGCGTGCTTCCCATTCAAGTCGCTCGATTGTCTCTCCGGCATCGCGATTCAAACCGCTTTCGCGTTCCATATCGCGGGTCAGTTGGTCGATACGCGCGCTGAGTGTTTCAATCATATCGCGTGCACGCTGTTCCTGATCAGACAACGTGTCCCGCTGCACCAGAAGCCGCTGAAGAACGGCTGCTGCAATCGCCTCTTCCTCACGCAGTGGCGGCAATGCCTCTTCGGCTTTCTGGCGGGCCTTTGCCGTCTCGCGCGCCGCCTTCTCGGCTTGAGCAGCCGCAGTTGTCCGTTCACGCAGTTGCTCGCTGGCGGCCAGCAGGGCTTCGTCAGCCTCTTTCCATCGGCGGAAAAGAAGCATCCCTTCAGCTTTCCGCAGCTTTTCGCCAATTTCACGGTAGCGGGCCGCTTGTCGTGCCTGCCGCGCCAATTGGCCCAACTGGTTGGCGAGTTGTTCAATCACATCGTCAACGCGGGTGAGGTTGCTTTCGGCACCTTTCAGCTTCAACTCGGCCTCATGCCGGCGCTGGTAAAGTCCAGAAATCCCGGCCGCTTCTTCCAGAATACGCCTCCGCGACTTCGGCTTGGCATTGATCAATTCCGAGATCTGACCTTGCCGGACCAGCGCAGGTGAATGAGCACCGGTCGAGGCATCGGCGAAAAGCATCTGCACATCGCGCGCGCGGACGTCTTTGGTGCCGACCTTATAGGCCGATCCCGCATCCCGCGTGATCCGACGCGTGATCTCAAGAAGGTCGCTGTCATTGAAGGTCGAGGGAGCCAGACGCTCGCCGTTGTCGATCACAAGTGAAACTTCAGCGAAGTTCCGTGCCGGCCGCGTCGCTGCCCCGGCAAAGATCACATCTTCCATGCCGCCGCCGCGCATCGCTTTGGGGCGGTTCTCACCCATCACCCAGCGCAGGGCTTCCAGCAGGTTGGACTTTCCGCAGCCATTCGGACCGACCACGCCGGTCAACCCGTCTGCGATGATCAGATCGGTTGGGTCAACAAAGCTTTTAAAGCCGTTCAGTCTGAGTTTGCTAAATCGCAATGATTCGACGCCCGTGATTCCTCAAGATGCGAAAGCATCGCCCCCCAAGAAGGCGCGAGTCAACGTCGCAGCACCTGCATCTGCCATATTTGGCGATCTTATCCACAAGATATTGCGGTTTCTTGCCGCCGAACATGGGTGAGCTAGATGCAATCTCAACTTTCATGACGGGGTATTCATGCGCAAATTTATTTATCTGTTGATCGGTCTGGTGACTGGTTCGGCCCTCGGCGCTGCCTATGGTGGCGATGTCTTGGCGTCCATGGCGCCTGCCGAAAACCTGGAGGTTGGCGATGCTCCCTACCAGAACCTTCGGGAAGCAAACAGTATGCCGTGGCCGTCCGAGTTGCCGGTCCCCGAACTCGCAGTCGACCTTCAGAAGGATCCTTCTTCCGGTCACAACCTCATCTTGACGGCTGACGGTTTCGTCATGACACCCGAAGATACGAATGGCCCGGTCGAGGCTGGTACCGGCCATGGCCACATGTTTGTGAACGGCGTGAACGTTGGACGTCTTTACGGCAACTACCATCATTTCAACAACCTGCCCGAGGGCGATGTGACAATTCACATCTACCTCGGTGGCAATGATCACCGAATTTGGGTCGCAAACGGCGAACCGCTGTTCGTGGAAAGGACATTTCAGGTCGAATAGCCCCCTTGCATCATGGCTGGCAGCCCGCCAAAACTGCGGCGTCATTTCTGCATGCGAACGGAGCCGCCAGATGCCAGCCAAAATACCCGCCACCGTCGTTACCGGTTTCTTGGGCGCGGGAAAAACGACTTTGATCCGCCATATGTTGCAGAATGCCGAAGGCAAGCGGATCGCACTGATCATCAATGAGTTCGGCGATCTTGGCGTGGATGGCGATATTCTGAAGGGCTGCGGCGACGAGGTCTGTTCCGAGGACGATATCGTCGAGCTCTCCAATGGCTGTATTTGTTGCACCGTTGCCGATGATTTCATTCCCACGATGGAGGCGTTGCTGGCGCGGGACGTGAAGCCCGACCATATCGTTATCGAAACCTCTGGATTGGCACTTCCGCAGCCACTCGTGCGCGCCTTCAACTGGCCGGGGATTTCGACTAAAGTGACTGTCGATGGTGTTGTCACAGTGGTCGATGGCCGCGCCGTCCATGACGGACAATTTGCGCATAATGTTGCTGCCATCGACGCGCAGCGTGCAATGGATGAGAACCTTGATCACGAAACGCCCCTGTCCGAACTCTTCGAAGATCAGATCGCCTGCGCTGACATGATTGTGGTCAATAAGACAGACCTCTTAGGCGCAGAGGAAGCCGATGCCCTCAGCAGCAAGTTGAAAGCCGAGGCGCGATCGGGTGTTCAAGTGGTGAAAGCTGCCATGGGCGCGTTGCCAGTGGACGTTCTACTCGGTCAGGGTATCGGCGCGGAGAACGATCTGGAGGCCCGCCACGAAATCCACCATCATCACCACCACGACGATGAGGATGATGATGATCATCACGACCACGAACATGAACACGGACATGACGAGTTTGAAAGTTTCATCTTCACTCGCGGCGAAATCACAGATGCAAAGGCCTTCGCCCAACAGGTGGCTGATGTCATCCGGACTCACGACATCCTGCGCTTGAAAGGCTTCGTCGCGGTAGAGGGCAAGCCCATGCGTCTGACCATTCAGGCGGTAGGACCCCGGGTCGACACTTATTTCGATCAACCGTTTGGCGCGGCCACCCGCGAGACACGTCTGGTAGTGATCGGTGAGGCAGGACTTGATCACGACGCGATCTCTGCTGCCCTCGCATCATGATCATCGTCGAGCGGACAGACCCACGTCATCCGCAGGCAACTGCCTTGTTGAAACAGAGCCACGCTTTAATGGAAAGCCTCTTTCCGCCAGAAGACAATTTCTATCTTGATATCGACGACCTTGTTGATCCATCGATCCATTTTTTCGCCGCGCGTATTGGCACCGACCTTTGCGGCACCGGCGCCTTGGCCCCAAAAGCGGGCTACGGCGAAGTGAAGTCGATGTTTGTCGCTGAAGAAATGCGTGGCCAAGGCGTCGCGGATGCGATCCTGCGCCAGATAGAGGACCAGGCACGCGAAGAAGGACTCGAACTTCTGAAACTCGAAACCGGTAACGTCCTTCATGCAGCGCACGCGCTTTACCGAAGACATGGATTTACCGCATGCGGGGCCTTCGGCGGCTACGAAAACGCTGGCAGTTCGATCTTCATGGAGAAGCGGATTTGACCTTAGAGATCAGGCCTCATTTCAAGGTCGCGGAGCGTTCTCCCATGCGCCTCGTCCTCATCCATGTGATCAGCCGGGTCAGCGGGCCTGTCATGCGGATTGTCACCACTATCAACATCGGCCTTCTCTTGCGCCTCTTCCAGATCGTCGACGTCTGGGCGCAGCGGTTCGCCTTCGCTTTCTCTCTCTTTGCTCATACTGGCGAACGCTCTGGCACTGAACTGGTTCCGCCTGCCACCAAAGTTGGTCAGGTCTGATGCATCTGCTTGCCGCCACACCTGGTGCGATTTCCGACGGCAGTGAACCTGTCGATCTTGGACAGACCCCTGACGATGTCGTCGTCATCTCTGCCGCCGATACTGAACTTGCCGCGCTTTCAGAGGCGCGATCAGAGATGGCTGATCCGCCGGGCTTGCGCTTGGCAAATATGATGCACCTGACCCACCCGATGTCGGTGGATCTGCATCTGGATGATTGTGCCACAAAATCGGGGCTGGTCATCGCCCGCATCCTTGGCGGCGCGGGGTACTGGAAATACGGCCTGACCCAATACGCCGCAAGGCTGCACGAGGCGGGCGTGCCATTCGTCGCTTTGCCGGGTGACGACAAGCCCGATCCTGAGTTGCGTGAACTCTCGACAGTAAGTGCTGAAGACTATGACGCCCTGTGGGCCTATCTGGTTGAAGGCGGGCCACAAAACAGCACTGCCTTTCTGAGTTACGCAAAGGCGATGCTGACCGGAGCGGACAAGCCTGCCGCCGCCAGTCCCCTGCTGCGTGCTGGTGTCTACTGGCCAGGTGCGGGCATCGCTGATCTGACTGCGGCACAGGCCGAATGGACCGAAGGCGCACCGGTTATCCCAATCATCTTTTACCGCGCCCTGGTGCAGGGTGGTGGCCTGAACCCGATCAATCGACTGACCCGCAGTTTGCTGCGTGCCGGTCTGAACCCTTTGCCCATCTTCGTGGCGAGCCTGAAAGACACGGTCAGCTCGGCCACGCTCAACAGTCTCTTTGATGCAGCCCCGCCAGATGTGATCTTGAACTGCACGGCATTCGCCGTGGGAAGCCCGCACGATGGCGACGACAGCCCTGCGAACCCCTTGCTGGTAAACGATGCGCCTATCTTTCAGGTGATCCTGTCAGGCGCATCCGAAGCTTCGTGGGATGAGGGCCTGCACGGCCTTTCGGCCCGTGACATTGCTATGAACGTCGCTCTGCCCGAGGTGGACGGCCGCGTCTTGTCGCGTGCGGTCAGCTTCAAAGGCGAGGCCTTTTTCGACCAAGCCACTGAATGCCCGATTGCCACCTATCAGGCGCGCGGTGATCGGATCGACTTTGTAACGCAACTGACCAAAGGCTGGGCAAACCTTCGTCGGACGCGCGCGGGCGACAAGAAGACCGCACTGATCCTGGCCAACTACCCCAATAAAGACGGGCGTCTGGCCAACGGCGTCGGTCTTGACACACCTGCTGGCACCGTCCATGTGCTGAACCTTCTGAAAGACGCTGGCCACGCCGTCACGCCACCAGCCGACAGCGCCGCATTGATGCACCAGATTATGGCGGGCCCGACGAACTGGCTTACCGACCGCGCCGACAAGAATGGCGGAGAATTCCTGCCGCTGAACATCTACAAACAGCACTACGACGCCCTGCCTTGGGATCTTAAGGAACAGATCACCACGCGCTGGGGCGCCCCTGAAGATGACCCCTTCATCTTGGCGAAAAAACTCCCGCCGGAGGCACCCGACGCTGCAACCGGCACCGGTTTCGCCCTCTCGATTCACCGCTTCGGCAATGCGGTTGTTGGCCTGCAACCGGCGCGGGGCTACAATATCGATCCGACGGACACTTACCATTCGCCTGACCTTGTTCCGCCGCACAACTACCTCGCCTTCTATTTTTGGCTGCGGCATCACTGGGGCGCAGATGCGATTGTTCATATGGGCAAACATGGCAGCCTAGAATGGTTGCCAGGCAAAGCAGTCGCCCTCTCTGAAACCTGCTGGCCCGAGGCGATCCTTGGGCCGACCCCGCATATCTACCCTTTCATCGTCAACGACCCCGGTGAAGGCACGCAAGCCAAGCGCCGCGCCAGTGCGGTGATCATCGACCACCTGACCCCGCCGCTGACCCGTGCCGAAAGCTATGGTCCGTTGCGCGATCTCGAAGCGCTGGTGGACGAGTACTACGAGGCCGCTGGCGTCGATCCACGTCGCATTGGTCATCTGCGCAAGGAAATCCTGTCGCTCTCTGACGTTACGGGTCTGGCAAAGGATGCAGGCTTTACCGGCGATCAAGACACGGACCTTGGCAAGCTCGACGCCTATCTGTGCGAGTTGAAAGAGGCGCAGATCAGGGACGGGCTGCACATTTTCGGGCAATCCCCCGAAGGCCCCTTGGCCCGCGATCTCGCCATTGCCATTGCCCGCGTCCCACGTGGCGATGGTAGCGGATGCAATGCGTCGCTGCTGCGCGCGCTGGCGACCGATCTCGACTGCGGTATCGACCCTCTGGATTGCGATCTGGCAGCACCTGCGATGCGCAAACCTGCGGCGCTTCAAGGCGAAGGCAAATGGCGCACGAACGGCGACACAGTCGAACGTCTCGAACACCTCTCTCAACGGCTTGTCGACGGCGGAGTCGAAGCACCAGGCCCGGCCTCAGGCCTCGTTTTGCAAGAAATCGCAGACACCATCTCGACCGCCATTCGGGACTGCGGCCCTCACGAAGGAGCAGGCATTTTGCGCGCTCTGGATGGTAAGTTCGTCCCCCCAGCCCCCTCCGGCGCACCCACGCGCGGGCGGTTGGATGTTCTGCCCACGGGCCGCAACTTCTATTCCGTCGATAGCCGCGCCGTCCCAACCCCCACCGCTTGGGCGTTGGGATGGAAGTCGGCCAACCTGCTGATTGAAAAACACCTGCAAGACCATGGCGACTGGCCACGCACGATGCTGGTCACAGCTTGGGGCACCGCCAATATGCGCACCGGCGGCGATGACATCGCTCAGGCTTTGGCGTTGATGGGCGTCAAGCCCAAATGGGACAGCGCCAACCGCCGCGTGACTGGGTTCGAGGTGCTGCCTCAATCGGTTCTCGGTCGGCCACGCGTCGACGTGACCTTGCGTATCTCCGGCTTTTTCCGCGACGCATTCCCGCAACTGATCGCGCTGGTCGACAGCGCCGCGCGTGCGGTGCAGGCGCTGGACGAACCCGACGATCTGAACCCTGCCGCCGCGCGCACCAGAAAGGGCGAGGATCAGACGCGTGTCTTCGGCTCGAAACCCGGGGCCTATGGCGCAGGACTGCAAGCGCTGATCGACGAACGCATCTGGGCCGAGCGATCTGATTTTGCAGAGGCTTATCTTGAATGGGGATCTTACGCTTACGGGTCCGGCGCAGAAGGACGCCGCGACCGGGCAGCCTTCGAGGCGCGGCTTTCCCAGACCGAGGCCATCGTCCAGAACCAAGACAACCGCGAGCATGACGTGCTCGACAGCGACGACTATTACCAGTTCGAAGGCGGGGCCGCCGCAGCGGTCAGCACGCTGCAGGGGCAGGACCGCCCGATCTATCACAACGATCATTCGCGCCCGGAACGGCCCGTGATCCGCACGCTTGAGGATGAAATCGGCCGCGTGGTGCGTTCCCGTGTCGTGAACCCCAAGTGGATTGATGGGGTCAAACGACACGGCTACAAAGGCGCGTTCGAAATTGCGGCAACCGTCGATTACCTCTTTGCCTTTGCCGCGACGACAGGGGCGGTCCGCAACCATCATTTTGATCTGGTCGAAGAGGCGTTTCTCGCCGATGACGACACCCGAGACTTCATTGCAGACGCCAATGCACCGGCGCTGAAGGAAATCGCCCAGCGCCTGCAAGAAGCAATCGACCGCAATCTCTGGCAGCCCAAATCAAACTCGGCGCGCGCACGGATTGCCGGTCTGTTGCGTTAGATCGTGTCACATCCTGAGCGCATCACGGCAAACGATCACCGATTGCATGCCGTTCACAGACTGATCACGGATGCCTTCGCATATATGGATGGGCTGATCGACCCGCCGTCATCCATTACGCGTTTTGATATTGCCGCTGCGCGGCATCACGCAACCAAAGGTGAGTTGATCGTCATTGGTACGCTGCCAGTCGCAGCCATGGTCATGCAGGAAATGCAGAACACCCTTTATCTGGGAAAGATCGCTGTGGCAGAGGAAGCACGCGGTCGAGGCTACGCGAAACAACTCATCACATATGCAGCAGAGCATGCGAGAGCTTTAGGGTTGCCGAACTTGACCTTGCAATCCCGAATTGAACTTAGAGCCAATCACGCGGCCTTTGCCGCCATGGGTTTTGTGGAATCCGGACGCACCGCGCACGCGGGCTTTGACAAACCCACCTCCATCACATTTACGCGGACATTGTGACGGGATAGCCTGGCCGCCAAAGGGAGCATGACATGACTGAAGATACCGACCGCCACGCAATGAAGATGGCAAAGAAGAAGGCCGCCCGCGACAAGATCATGGCCACCAAGACCGACAAGAAGGGTCTGATCATTGTCCATACGGGCAAAGGCAAGGGGAAATCCTCGGCCGCTTTCGGTATGATCTTCCGCTGCATCGCCCATGACATGAAATGTGCCGTTGTGCAGTTCATCAAAGGCGGCATGTCGACTGGCGAGCGTGATCTGATCATGTCCAAGTTCAGCGACATCTGCGCATTCCACACCATGGGTGAGGGCTTCACATGGGAAACGCAGGACAAGTCCCGCGATATCGAGATGGCGCAGGCGGCCTGGGCCAAGGCCAAAGAGTTGATCCTTGATGAAAGCAACAAGATGGTCCTGCTGGACGAAATCAACATCGCGATCCGCTACGACTATGTCGACATTGCCGAGGTCGTGTCCTTCCTGCGCGACCACAAGCCAGAGATGACCCATGTGGTGCTGACAGGTCGCAACGCACATGAAGACCTGATCGAAGCGGCCGATCTGGTCACGGAAATGGAGCTGGTCAAACACCCGTTCCGATCTGGCATCAAGGCACAGATCGGTGTGGAGTTTTAATGGCGCGCAGACGATGGCGCAGCTAGAGCTGAACAAAGACGACCAGATTGCAAGCGGTGTTCAGCGCGCGATTTTCAGGCACCCATTCGACAAGACAAAACTGGTCAAGGTCCTGAAATCCGCCGATGAGATGCCTCAACGGAGCAACTTCAACGGGCGGATGGACCAGCTATTGCCCAGCACGCGGTTACGGCAAGTGCGTAAGGAATATCAGGAATACCTACGGCTGATGCTCAAAACCGAAGGGCGCGAAGCCAGAATACCAATCAGCCATATGATGGGGTTCGTCAGCACCAATCTGGGACTTGGTTGTTTGACGGAAAGTGTGACCGAAGCTGACGGAACACTCGGAAAGACGTTAGGGGAACTTGCGAGATCCGGATCATTGAAAGATGAGGATCTCGATTTGCTTAATGATGCAGTCAGCCGGATCTATCGACTGAACATCCGCGCAAGCGACATGAACCCAAAAAACTTCGTCCTTGGTCACCGCTGGCAAGGCACCGCATTGGGGCCGCGTGAGTGTGTGCTCGTCGATGGGTTCGGAGATATCCACGCAATCCCTATCCGGTCACTTTCCAATTGGACAAACCGTTTGGGACTTGATGACAGTTGCGCACGATTGGCGCGGAGTGCCAAGTTGCGGTGGGATAAGACAAACCGCGCGTTCACACGCCGAAAGGAGAGTTAGACATGCCCAAGCACCGCGTTCTCACGGAATTTGGCCTTGGCACCAGCCTGCGCAGGCAGGACTATACGGAGGCGGCACGGCGCGGGCTGCAGGATGCGCTCTGGCACAATTCGATCAACATGGCCGAGCTTTACGGCTTCCCGAAAGAGGCGATGCTGATCGACGTGGAAATCGGCGTGCAGCAACCCGATCAGGTGGACACTAAAAGCCTGATGTCGATTTTTCCCTACGGCCGGCCCACGATCACCGTCAAACATGGCGGTCTGGATGTGCCGCGTGGCGACGGCGGCAAGCCCACCGTGATTGCGAATGTCGCGATCAATGTCTCCTTCGACATGGAGCGCGCCTGATGGAACAACGCATCATCATCGAAATGGGGATGGGCAACGACCTGCACGGGATGGACTATCAAAAGGCTGCGCGGCGGGCGATCGAGGACGCAATACGCCATTCGACGCTGCCGATTTTTGAAAGCACGGGCCTGCCCCATACCGATATGCGGGTGCAGGTGACTGTGGCCGTGCAGGAACCCGACAAGATCGACCCCGAAGCACTGAAATCAGGATTGCCCCGCGGGCAGGCCGAGGTATCCGTGACCAAAGGCGGCCTCAACATCCCGAACCCTGAAACGGGGGAAACGGCTGTGGTGGCCACAGCGGCAGTCGAGGCTTTCCTGCCAAGCCAAGCGGGCAAATGGGTGCAGACCTGAAATGAAACTGACGCAAGCCCATCGGGACGCGCTGCTGGATATCCTGCGCTGGCGGCGTGACGTGCGCCACTTTCTGTCTGATCCGATTGACGAGGCAGTTCTGGAACGTTTGCGCGCAGCGATGGAATTGGCGCCTTCGGTGGGAAATGCCAGCCCATGGCGGGTGTTGAATGTCGTCTCACCTGATAAACGCGCGGCGGTCATTGCGAATTTCGAGGCGGCAAATGCCGAGGCGGCCAAACTCTACGAGGGCGAAAAACGCGCGGAATACAACGCGTTGAAACTGGCAGGGTTACGGGATGCGCCGGTGCATCTCGCGATCTTCACCGAGACCGATCCGGATGAGGGCCACGGGTTGGGCCGGCAGACGATGCCAGAGATGCTGGCCTATTCGACAGTCGCCGCGATCCATACTCTTTGGCTTGCAGCGCGGGCTGAGAACCTTGGCATGGGGTGGGTGTCGATCCTTGATCCCGAAGGGATTGCCACGATCTTTGACGTGCCCGCGAACTGGTCTCTGACGGGGTATTTCTGTCTGGGCAAGGCGGCCTCGGATGACGACACGCCGCTTCTGCACCGCAATGACTGGCAGGAAAACAGCCCGACCGAGTGGCGCGAGGTTTAGGCCAAAGATGTTTCGAAACGTCTTGGTCGGTTCCTTCGAAGGAACTTACTTGCCCAAAGCCGCGTCCCGAACCGCCGACAGCGTGGCACCAGTCGAGAGCGCCTCTTCATCCACCCGACATTCGATCACCGCAGGCAGGCCAGAGGCCACCGCACGCGCAAATGATGCGCCAAAGTCTTCACTGCGGTCGACCAACTCGCCATGTCCACCGTAAGCCCTTGCAAAGGCGGCAAAGTCAGGGTTCGCCAGCATCGTGCCGGACACGCGTGCCGGATAGTGTTTTTCCTGATGCATCCGGATCGTGCCGTAGCGACCGTTGTTCATGACCACGACAATCGGTTTGGCCCCGTGCTGTACTGCGGTCGACATCTCGTTACAGGTCATCTGGAAACAGCCGTCACCTGCAAGACACACGACTGTGCGGTCGGGATGCTCAAGTGAGGCAGAAATCGCTGCCGGAAATCCGTAGCCCATCGACCCGGACGTTGGCGCAAGTTGCGTGCCATGTCTTTTGTATACGAAATACCGGTGCAACCATGCGGCATAGTTGCCAGCGCCATTTGTGACGACAGCATCATCGGGCAGGTTGTCAGACAGCCATTTGATCACCGCTTCCTGTTTAAGCGCGCCGGGGCTTTCCTGCGGCGCCAGCCATGCCTCGTAGTCCGCACGGGCGGCAGCCGTCCAGCCGCTCCAATCACCGGCGGGGGCTGCGTTGGAAAGTTGGTCAAGAGCCGCAGGGGCAGTCGCGGTGATCCCGATGGCGGGGGTATAGACCCGCCCGATCTCGTCAGCGTCTGCGTGAATATGGATGATCGTCTTCTGCGGATCGGCCGGATCAACCAGCGTGTAACCTTGGGTCTCAATGTCGCCAAAGCGCGTGCCGATCAAGAGCAGCAGATCCGCCTCACGCACCCGCTTTGCGAGCCGCGGGTTGATCCCGACATTCAAATCACCGGCATAACAGCGGTGATGGTTGTTGATGTAGTCCTGCCTGCGAAAGCTCACCGCGATTGGCACGCTTTGGATTTCTGCGAATGCCTGCAAGTCCGCTTGCGCCTCTGGTGACCAGTGGGGACCACCAATCACGACAAGCGGGCGTTCGGCCTGACCAAGCGCATGCATGACAGATTGCAATGTATCAGGCGTCATCTGCGCCTTGGGCAGTGTGGGCAATGTGATATCCGCAACCTCCGCGTCAGCGCTCAGCATATTCTCGGGCAGCGCCAAGACAACTGGCCCGGGTCGGCCAGACATCGCCACGCGGAACGCCCGCCCGATATATTCCGGCAAACGGTCGGTGTGATCGACCTGCGCCACCCATTTCGCCAGACTGCCGAACACGGCTTTGTAGTCGACTTCCTGAAAGGTCTCACGGTCGGTGTGGCGGTTGTCGATCTGGCCCACAAACAGCACCATCGGCGTGCTGTCCTGCATGGCAATATGAATGCCAGCCGCAGCATTCGTCGCCCCGGGACCACGTGTGACAAAACAAACACCGGGTGTGCCAGTCATCTTGCCGTAGGCCTCGGCCATCATCGCGGCACCACCCTCCTGACGGCAGACAATATTGGCGATCCCGCTATCATAAAGCCCGTCGAGTGCGGCAAGGAAACTCTCGCCAGGGACCGAGAAAACCCTCTTTACACCGAGTTTTACCAATTGATCGCTGAGGATCTTGCCACCATGCCGAACCATTCTTTGCCCCTCCAAGTCTGCCGTCACCATGTGTCAGCAGACAGGTCTGTGCAAGCACGCAGGTTGCTCTTTCAAGAGGTAGTCCTAAGTCAGGCCGAACGGTGAAAAAAGGAAAGACGATGACGACACTCTTGGGAATATCCGGATCGCTGCGCAAAGCGTCGACCAACACCAAACTGATGCGCCATGCGGCCGAGGTCTTCGCACCTGACACGTTTATCGAGGGCGATATCAACCTGCCGCTTTACAACGGCGATGTGGAAAAGGCTGACGGAATACCGCCATCGGTGCAAAAGCTAGCAGATCAGATCGCTGCGGCTGACGCGGTGATCATCTCGACGCCAGAATACAACAAGGCCCCCTCTGGGTCGCTCAAGAACGCACTGGACTGGGTCAGTCGCACCAAAGGGTCACCATGGAAACACAAACCTTTGGCCATCATGTCTGCCGCCGCTGGCCGTGCCGGCGGGGAGCGCACGCAATTTGCCCTGCGTTTGATGATGATGCCTTTCCGGCCGGAAATCTTGCAAGGACCGGAGTTGCTTGTCGCTGATTCAGGTAACGCCTTTGATGAGAACGACAAGCTCAAGAGCGAGCCCTACGTCGATATTATGACGGAGCTCATGGAAGCGCTGAAAGCGCGGGTGTAAGCCAATGTGATAGAGCGGCAGGCCCGGGTCTGCCGTCTCTTTGTAGGCGATGTGATTTGCAGACATCGCGCTCTGGAAATCATCCGCCCCGCACACTATTTCTCCCACATCGGAACCGCAGACAGGGGGTCACATGGCACGCGGCGCAGGAGGCTCTGACGGCGGGACAACCAGCTTCATCATCGGTCTGATTATGATGATTGGTGGCGCGTATCTTTTGCTCAACAGCATTATCGTGGTCCCGAATTTCGGGTTCGGCGCGGTGGCCTTTCGCGTAGGCGGACTGCCGGTCACAAGCGGATTTATCCTGATCCCATTTGTCTTCGGGGTCGGAATGATCTTTTATAACGCTCAGAACTGGGCCGGTTGGATACTTGCCGGTGTCTCAGTCGTCGCTCTTGTTTTTGGAGTGATTGCAAATATGCAAATCCAGTTTGCAAGGATCAGCATCCTTGATTTGCTGATCATTCTTGTCTTGTTGGTTGGCGGCGCTGGTCTGTTCCTACGCTCACTCAGGGCAGGGTGAAGTAGAGGCTGGATGCAAAAATCGGATGCGCATCTTTCGAATGCAATCTTCCTCACCCCACCGACTACGCCCCTTCCCCGTTTTCAAACCTGATCCGGACGGAAGTGATCTCATAGGGTTTCAATGAGAGGCAGAGTTTATCACCTGTAGTCGCCAAATTTGCCGTGTGATCTTCGTGGAAATCGACGCACTCCGCTGACGCGATTTGCCGGTTGAATACCAGATTGGCCTGCACGGTTTCGCCCGTCGCCTCGAACATCCTGAGGATGACCCCATCTCCGTCTTCGGCGGGCTTCAGCGTTTCGATGATGACTTGCGCGGTATCAATGCTCACAAATGGCGTCGTGAGATCAGAGGCGTCGCCCGCCTCTTTCACGATGCGCAACGGCGTGTTGAGCGCGTAAGCCTCGTGGTTCAGGGTCGCGCGATCATTCCCGGTCAATGGCAGAAGGCTGTAAGTGAACACATGTTTGCCCTGATCGGCTTGCGGGTCGGGTGATGTTGCCGATTTAATCAGCGTGAGCCTGATCGTATCCTCCCGCACGTCACAGCCATATTTGCAATCATTCAGCACTGCCATCGACCGCATGTCATCACACAGCCGCGCCCATTTCTGGGCTGGCACCTCAAAGCGGGCCTGATCGAAAGACGTTTCCCGTGCGGTTGACCGCTGGACGGACCCCCACTGAATATCGAATTCGGCAGAATTGGCCCTGATCCCTGTGGGGAACGCCGCTTTGAGCAAGGTATGTTGTTCGTGCCAGTCTGCTTCCGTCTCGAAATCGATCCTGCGCGAGTCGGCGCAAAGCGAGATCGTCTGGGTGAAACGGCTGTTGCACCATCCAAAACGGACGCGCAGGCGCACGCGCAACGGATGATCCTCGATGATCTCGCATTCGCTGTCACCGCTGACCTCATCCATCCGGTCTTCGAAGAAGGGATCAATGTCCCAGGCATCCCACGCGATGGGCCGGTCCTCGAAAGCCTGCAGGACATTGCCAAGCGCGCCGTCCGGCAAGACCTCGCAGGAAAGCGCCTTGTCATAGACTGAGGTCAGGCGGCCGTGGCTGTCACACGTAACTTTGAGGTATCCATTCTCCAGAACAAACTGGCTATCGTTCTGCGTGATCGAAACAGGGAGAACAGGTTCTTGCGCTGCGCTAAGCGGTGTCACGCTGTAGGCTGGCAGACTTGCAAAGTAATGGAGCCCCCCGGCATAGTCGGCGACAACGCGCGGGCCGGTGCAGGGTGAGGTGTTCAGCACCGCGGGCGCGTTCCCCGCAAGTGCCGCGGCGGCCTGACCCGCCGCCTTCTCGACCAACGCGCCGATCTTTTCAAAGTCGCGACGCGCATCCTCAAAAACAATCGGAACGGAGGTGCCTGTGACGATATCGTGGAACTGGTTCAAACAAAGAAGCTTCCACGCCTCTGACAGGTCAGGCTGATGACCGGCCATCGCGGCGAGGGCCTCAGCCTCATGTAGCGCACGCTCGGCCAGCCGGTTGGCACGTTTGATCCAGCCTTGAGACGTCAGAACGCCCCTGTGGCCCTCCATGTAATGCTCACCTTTCCAGACAGAGAGCACATCGGCGTGTTTCTCCAGCGCTGCAAAAGTGTCCCGAACGGTCGACATCTTGAAGCGTGGCATCCCCGGCAGGTTTGCAAAGGCCCGCGCTTTGTAAAGAAGATCCGTGGTCGGGCCACCGCCACCATCGCCATAGCCATAACAGATCGGAAGCTCGGAAAGGGCCGCAGGCACCGTGGCATCTGTTGCCGTTCCCAGAACCTCGCCAGCGCTCAGGTCACTTTTGTAGTTGGTCGGGAATGGCAGATACTGCACATCGCGCGGCGTGGTCAGGATGTGCGCGAGGACGCGGCTGCCATCAAGTGCCTCCCAAAGGTGCGTTGACCATGGGACCTTGTTCTTCTGGTTCCAGTTTAGCTTGTTGGTGACAAAGTATTTCAGGCCCGCATGGCGCATGAGTTGCGGTATCTGCGCAGGAAAGCCGAAGGTGTCAGGCAACCACAAGACCGGTGTTTCGACATCGCCAAAACGATCCTTGAAGTAGGCACGCCCCAGCATGAGTTGCCTGACCAGCGCCTCAGGACCGGGAATATTGAGGTCCGGTTCGACCCACATGCCGCCCATCACCTCCCACTGCCCGGTCGCGACGCGGTCTTTGATCTTGGCAAAGATCTGCGGGAAGTCCTGCTCGACCATCGCATAGAGCTGTGGTTGGGAATGCGAGAACCTGAAATCCGGATCGTCACGCATCAGCCGTAAGACGTTGGAATAGGTGCGCGCATTCTTGAGCCTGATCTGGTCAATGGGCCAAAGATAGGCAATGTCCATATGCGCATGGCCAATGCCGTGCAGCGTGACATCCAGTGGCTTGCCCGCCGCCGCGATCTCTTTGTCGAGAACAGCTTGCGCGCTCGCAATGGTCTGTTGCAGTCCTTCCGCCAAAGGCGCACGCGTATCAAGGGCCTTGAACGCTGCATCAAGCGCACGGATCAGACCGATATGCGTGTCGGAGTCTGATGGCATTTTCGAGGCGGCATCCAGAACCGATGTGGCCTGCGCATGAAACTGCCAAAGCGGCTGGTTGATCTCCACCAGAACCGGTTCACCCATAAAGAGCTTGGTTTTCGCGTTCGGATCAGGCGGCCAACCGGCAAGACCGGTCCATCCGACCAACGAAAGCATATGGCTTTTGCCATCCGCCACCGAGGGATCAAGCGGAATTGTATGATGGTATCTGTCAGCCGACCCGATGGGCACCCGATCAACGTGGACCAGTGCCTCAGGGTGATTGAAGATATCCCCCATCACACCCAGCGGCATGTAAAGAGCCAGACAATCGCGGTCCCAGGTCTCTGGCACGCTGAAACTGGACTTCATCACAAAGTTCAGATCGGCACCGCCCCAGTAGGTGTAATGCGGGATTTCCTCCCAACCTGTCGGGTCGGCGCAGATCGGCGCATCAATCTGTGCGGCCGGCAGCGGCAGGATGCGAAACGCAGGTAACGGCAGTTTGCGGCGAAAGATATGTGGGGCGATCAGCGTCAGCCGCGACGCGATCTTTTCTGCCGTGAATGGCCAGCGCCCGCCCATTTGACTAGGCCCGCAACAAATCGAACCCGGGAACATCCCCGCGATATTCGGTTGCAGCACGTTCAGCTTGCGCTTCGAGTTGCGCCGGGTCCCAGTCGCCACGGCCATCGCCCCACGATCTTTCCAGATCAGGCCATGGGATCGAGTCGATCAAAAGTCGGGTATAGGGGTGCTGGGGTGCGCCGATCACCTCTTTCGGCGGTCCAGCTTCGACGACATGCCCCTTGAACAGCACCATCACGTAGTCGCTCACGTGATAGGCGGTCGCGAGATCATGAGTGATGTAAAGGATCGAAATCCCGTATTTGTCCTTCAGGTCATAGATGTTCGACAGGATCGTGGCGCGCAAGGATGCATCGACCATCGACACCGGTTCATCTGCAATCAGAAGCTTTGGTGACAGCATCAATGCACGGGCCACGATCAATCGCTGCCGTTGCCCCCCTGACAACTGATGCGGATAGCGCGAAAGTACCAGATCGGGGTCCAGACCCACGGCAGCGCAAGCCTCTTCCATGGCGCGCTGGGTCTGCGCCTCTGAGGTGGCAAGCCCGAACTGCTTGTAGGGGAACTTCAGCGCATGGTTGACGCGGTAGAACGGATTGAAACAGGCGTATGGGTCCTGAAAGACCGCCTGCACGTTCTTGCGAAACTCCAGCGATTGGCCCGCGTTCATGCGCTGAATGTCCTGCCCTTCGTATAGGACCTGCCCTTGGCTTGGTGGATTGAAACCAAGCATGATCGAGCCCATCGTCGATTTACCTGATCCCGACTGACCCACAATCGAAATGATCTGCGGCGTATCCCCTTGCAAGGTGAACGACAGAGGACGAAGCGCTGTGACCGATCCATAATCCTTGCGTACGTTGTCGAACCGCAAGAGTGGCTCTGAGCTGGCGCGTTTGGGGGCTTCGGCCCGCGCATCGGGGTTGAGAAAGCTTTCGCCGCCCACAAGCGGGACCGATGAAATCAGGTCCTTGGTGTAAGGGTGCTTGGGTGCCTCAAGGATTTGCTGCACAGTGCCATGCTCGACAAGCTCACCGTCTTTCAACACGGCAAGCTCATCGACGGTCTGCGCCATCAGCCCCATATCGTGCCCGATCATCATCAGGCCGGAACCTATCTTGCTCTGGATATCCTTGAGCGTCTGGATCACCTGCCGTTGCGTGACCACGTCCAGTGCCGAGGTCGGCTCATCGGCGATCATCAGTTCCGGGTTCAGGATAATCCCCATCGCGATGCAGACGCGCTGTTTCATCCCACCGGACAGTTCGTGCGGGAACAGCTTGCCGACGCGTGGAGGCAGGCCCACGCTTTCCAGCGCTTCATCCGACCGGCGCTGAAGTTCGGCGCGGTCCTTGTTGCCTTCATGTGCGATAATCGCATCCCACATCTGCGGCTCGACCCGCATCACAGGATTGAGCGAGTTCATCGCACCTTGCGGGATATAGGCGACGCGGCTCAGTCGGGTGCGCCGCATTTCCTCTTCATTCAGATGCAGGATATTTGTGCCACTGAGATCAATTGTCCCGCCGGACACGCGGCCCGGTTCCGCAAGCATCTGCATCACGGCAAGCGCCGTGGTTGTCTTGCCGGACCCGCTTTCGCCGATGAAACCCACGCGGCGGCCTTTGTGGATATCAAGGCTGAGTGATTTGACCGCCTGTACAACACCTTTCGGCGTAGGAAACTCGATCGAAAGATCCTTGAGGGTCAGAACTGGTTTATCGGTCATGACAACTTCCTCAGACGTGGGTTGGAGACTTCATCAAGTCCAAGGTTGATCAGCAACAGGCCGATAAAGATGATCCCCAGCAAGAGCGTCGGAATACCCCACCACCACCAGAGGTTCTGGATCAGGGCGCCTGCGTTGATCGCCTCGTAGATGGTGCGGCCAAGGGTCGGGATGCGCTGCGGGCCAAGGCCGAGCACTTCAAGGCCGACAGCCGTCACGATTGACGTGGTCACACTCGCGATGAACGACCCGAAGAGATAAGGCACAAGGTTCGGCAGCATCTCGCGGAACATGATGTGACTGGTGGATGCACCGGATAGCTGCGCCATCTGCACATAGCCGGACTGCTTCATCGACAGCACCTGTGCGCGGATCAGGCGCGTGGGCGATTGCCAGACAAAACCTGCGATGAGCAGGGCCATCATGGTTAGTGACACATCACCGAAGGCCGACTGAAACACGACGAGGATCAAGAGCGGCGGGATAGTGATCATCACGTCAGCGCCGACACGGATCACGTCATCGGTGCGCCCGCCCATAAAGCCAGCGGAAAAGCCGAGAAAAATCCCGATCGACATACCGATCAGCGACGCCAGTAGCCCTACGAACAATGTATTGGGCGCACCGATGATAATCAGCGACAGCATATCCCGTCCGCCGCCGTCAGTGCCCAGAGGGTGATCAAGGACACCCGGTTGACCGCGCAGGTTCTCGAACCCGATTGGCGGCAGTTTCAGCGGTGCCGAGCCCGTAAAGACCAGATCAAGGTTCCAGACGAAACGCCCGATAATCCCGATAGCGACGATGCCCAGCAGCAAGGCCGCACCCCAGATCAGCTTGGGATTGATCCACGGATTATCAAAACGTCTGATGCGGCGCGCCTGTTTCTTTTCGGCGCGGGTCATCGGCATGTTGTCTTGCGATGTCATGGTCAGGCCGCCTCATGTCTGATGCGTGGATCGATGAACGGATAAAGCAGATCGACAAGGAAGACAGACAGCGCCGTGATCAGGATAATGACGTAGCTGACGCCTTGGATCACAGGGAAATCCTGATTGAGGATCGCATCGTAGAGAAGCTTGCCCATCCCGTTATAGGCAAAGATCCGTTCCACCAGCACCTGCCCGGCGATAAGAAGCCCGATCTTGAGCGCGAAGGCCGTGATTTGCGGCAGGATCGCGTTGCGGATCATGTAGCGGTAAAGGATGTAGCGCGGGCGCAGGCCCTTGGCTTCGGCCAGCTTGACGTAGTCTTCGCCCTGCACGCCGATCATCAGACCGCGCATCCCCAACGCCCAGAAGCCGAAGGTCACAACGACAATCGACAGGGCAGGCAGGAACCCGTGATGCAGCACAGACTGGACAAAGCTCCAGGACCACCCTGGCTCGACAAAAATCGAGTACGCGCCGGTGAGGGGGAACCATTGGAGTTTCGCTGCGAAAATCCACATCAGCAGGAGGCCTGAGAGGATTGGGGGGATGGAGGTGAAGACCATGGCGGCGGGGATGGCGACCCGCACCAGCTTGGGTGAGCGGTCCCAGACCATCAGCGCGCCGAGCAGGTTACCAATCACAAAAGTGATCAGGAGCGACAGGATCATCAGACCCAGCGTCCAAGGCAGCGCATTGAGGATCAGCGTCGAGACAGGCGTCGGGAATGCAGCTGTCGAGAGACCGAAATCAAAGACCAGAGCACCGCTAATATACTTGAAGTATTGAACAATTAGCGGCTGATCGATGCCCATGTTCGCGCGCAACTGCGCCAGAATTTCCTCTGAATTCGCGACCGAACCAGCACCGGCGGCCATGCGTCCGAGAGCGATTTCCGCCGGATCGACAGGCGAGAGCCGCGGGATGATCCAGATAATCGTGGCCGCGATCAGGATGGTCAGCACAAGTGTAACCAGCCGGTTGATCAGGTAGTCGCGGGGGATGCGTCCCATGGATTTTCCTTTCGAAAAGGCGGTATGGGAAGGGTTCAGGAGGCGTACACACCCTGTACACTGGCTGTACACAGGCTGTGCACCAGCCGTACATACACCCTTGCCATACAGCCCCGGTTGTCGGGGCCGAGGGGGCCAGCGCAGACGCGCCGCGCCAGCCCCCCGGGAGAACCCTTAGTTTCCAGCCGGTTCCAGATTGTGGATGATCTGGTGGGTGTGGTTCCACCAGAAGAACGGATGGTTGTAGTAGTTGTCCGCGGTGGGCCAACCCGTCCAGTAGGTCTCGTTCATCGGCAGCAGCTTGGCGGCCTGAACAAGCGGGATGAACGGCATTTCGGCATCCAGATGCTGATAGGCCTCAGCGACCAGTCCAGGGATTTCCTCATCACCCAATGGGCGTGATGCAATATCGGCCATGATGGCGGAGTAAGCCTCTGCCGCCGGACCGTCCCAACGGGCGGTGTTGTTGAAGCCAGGTGAGCGTTCGCCGACCGGCACAACATCGGCCACGGTGTAGCGGCCCATGGATGCCCAAGGTTCGTTCACCGATCCGCATGAGAGCCAGCTATAGGACATCTCATAGGCACCGAATGGCAGCACCTCACCCCAGAACACGCCGTTCTCGACAGGCACAGCACGGGCGTCGATGCCTGCACGCTGAAGCTGCTCGACGATCACGTCGATTGTGCGGGTGTATTCGGTGGAGGCCGAGTTCACATGGATATCAACCGAAAGCGTTTCGCCGTCCTTGGTGTAGTAATCACCATCACGGGTCCAGCCTTCGCCCTCGATCAGCGCCTGACCGGCGGCCACGTCAGCGGCGGCTGGCAAGCCGTATCCAGCTTCGACCACAGCGTCGATGAATGGTGCCATCGAGCCATATTGCGCGAACATCGTGCGGCTGGCTTCGGTGGTGCCTTCATAGGCAACATTCACGATCTGGTTGCGGTCGATGATGTGGGCCACAGCCTTGCGCATGTTGGCATTGTCCCAAGGGGCAATCGTGGTGTTGATTTCCAACTGGCGCGCGCATGGGTCAGCGGCGGCATATGGGTAATCGGCATACCATGCGATCACGTTCGGGTTCTGGGCCTGAATGGCCTCGAACGTACCGATGGTGACGTTCTGGGCGGCATCCAACTGGTTGGAGGCCATCAGCTGTGCGCGGCTTTCCTCGCCACCTGACTCAAGGAAGATGACGCGCTCTGGCGCTGGCAGGTCCATGAAGCCTGTCTTGGCACCCCACCAGTCATCGTTACGATCCCAGATCGCGCGGTTCGATGCGGCTGAGGTGAATGTGTAAGGGCCGGTGCCGATGGGCGGGTTGAATGCGAAGGTCGCAGCGTTTTCACCGCTCCAGATATGCTCTGGCATGATCAGGAAAGAGCCGAAAATCCGCACACCGAAGTTTTCCACGATGAAACGCGGGTTCGGATTGGTCAGTGTGAATTTCACTGTCTGATCATCCACCTTTTCAACAGAGGCGACCTGTGCGCGGATGGTCGAGGCTTCACGGCTGGAAATCTCTTCGTTGGTCAGCGCAAGGTTGACGGTAAAGACCACATCGTCGGCATTGAAGGCCTCACCGTCGGACCATTCCACGCCTTCGCGCAGTGAAATGGTGAATTCGGTGCTGTCGTCGTTCTGCTCAAAACCGGTGGCAAGCCACGGGTCCAGTTCGCCGGTACCGTAGTTGAGGATAAAGAGCGGTTCCCACATCGTCTGGTGGGCACCATGCATCCGCTTTGTGCCAGGCGTCATCCAGTTGAAGTTCTCAGGGTCCTGGATCGTCCGGTCGAGGTCGAAAATGACGGTGTTCTCGCGAGAGACGTCTTGGGCCAGTGCCGCACCTGCCATAAGGGCAAGTGCCGATGACGCCAAAAGGGTCGTTGTAAGTTTCATATTTTCCTCCCAGTTGGTCGGGCAAACTGCCCATCAATGCGCCCTAGCGGGCATAGTCCATCACCAAAACGCGGGTGCGCTCTGGCAAGGTATCCTTTGTCACCTCGGCTTCGCAGCCGAAGGCAAAATCCACATCCTGCTTTTCGTCGAAGTAAGACAGGAAGCTTTCGATCCACAGCAGGTTCCGTGGCTTGTAGGTGAGCGTACGGAAGTGCATCGGAATGACGAGTTTCGGTTTTGTGTGGTCAATCAGCCGTTTCACTTCATCAAGGCGGGTTGTGAAAATTCCGCCGGCAAGGGTCAGCAGAATGTCAACGCCTTCAAAGAATGCAAGCTGCTTGTCGTTGAAATCATTGCCGATATCGCCCATGTGGCCGATTTCCATACCGTCGAGTGCGAAACGATACATCGCGTTGGCACCCGGTTCATGCAGCGGGTGATCCTCGATCTCCATGGCTTCGACGGCATCAACGGTGATGCCTTCGACAGTGATCGGTGCGCCTTGCCGCACCACATCAAGCGTGTTGAGCCAGATATGGCTGCCGGGCACCAGATCGTAGCGGCAATGGGCGCTGTCATCATCCGATGACGTCAGAACCACATCGGCGGGGTCGGTCATATCGCTGTAGCCAAGCTCATGCGGTGTGTAAGGATCGGTCGCAACGCGCAGCCCATTTTCGGAGGTAAGCATGAACGCAGCCTGTCCGTACCATTTGATCCGCATCAGTTGTTCCCCACCACATGAGGGCTGGAGGTCAGCGTAATGTCGTTGTTGTCAGGGCGCGGGTGCACCTTCCAGTCGCGCGCCTCGCCACGGCACAAGATCGCTTCGACACCACCGGCCCACGCCGGATCGGTGATCTGCACGCTTGGCGGGCAATACCGCAGGGTCAGCCCGCAGCGGCGGCGATCTGATCTGTTGGCCTGCGACCCGTGCACAAGCATATCGGCATGCAAGGATACCTGACCGGCGCGCAATGTGTTGGTGAAGGGGGTGCCAAGCGCCTCTGCGTTGGCGGTGCCCTTGTGAAAGACATTGGCCGCGCCATCGGTCTCGGCCACCGGCAACGCCCCTTTGTCATGGGTGCCGGGAATGAAACGCATGGCGGAGTTTTCGTCGTCGGCATCGTCGATGGCCAGCCAGACGGTGACCGTGCGGGCTGGTGACAGCGCCCAGAAGGATGCATCCTGATGCCAGGGGACGGCCTTTGGGTCATGCGGACGTTTGGACAGGATCGCACTGGCCCAGCACAGGATATCCGGACCGATCAGGTCTTCGACCAGATCAAGGATGCGCGGGTCAGCGGCGATATCGTAAAGACCTGACAGACGCGCCTGATAGCAGTTGATGCCGTAAGCGCCGTCAGGGCCGAGGGCGGCCATCAGTCCGTCAACGTAATCACGGATTTCAGCGATTTCACCGTCGGAGAAGACATCATAGGGCTGCACAAAGCCGTTTGCGTTGTATTGCGCGATCTCGGCCTCGCTGAGCCGCTTGAGACCGGCGGGGCGCACGGGCTCAAACTGAAGGTCTTGCACGACCTGTTGCATTTGTTGCTCCTCCCAAAGCTGGGAAGATCATGCTCCGAAACGGATCAGAGTCAGTGGCGCACATTGACATTTTATTGCACCATTTTGATATTTTTCTCCCATTTTGGGCAAATGCTTTGCTAATATTGGCCAATGCAGACGACGCGTTTCTATATCGACAGCTATATCGCACCCCGCGAAGCGTTCCATTTCGCGCGCAAGCATCTGGCCAAGCGCTATCCCGAGCGCGCCCATGACCATGACTATTACGAGGTTTTCCTGATCGAGCATGGCACCGCGTCGCATTGGATCAACGGGGTGGCACAGACGCTTGAGGCGGGGCAGTTGATGTTCATGCGCCCTTCTGACAGCCACGCCTTTTGCGCCAACCGCAAGACAGGATGCCAGATCATCAATGTGATGTTCCGCGAGGATACCGCCCGCCATCTGGTGACGCGTTATGGCGACACCATTGCGGGGCGCTTTTTCGATGCAAGCGGGCCTTTGCCTGAGTTGCACACGCTGGGTCCGTCACGCTTTGCGCGCGCGATCACGATTGCAGAGCAGCTTCAGACGGCGGAAAGATCACTTGCGCGGATCGAGGAATTCCTGCTGGCTTTGATCAATCGCGTTGCCCATTTGCCAATCGGGGTCAGTGCCTCCACCCCGCGCTGGTTTGCGGCGGCCTGTAGCGCGGCCTTGTCACCAGAGATTTTCCGTCTGGGCGCGCCTGGACTGGTCGCTGCGGCAGGGCGGAGCCATGAACACGTCTGCCGGACCTGCAAATCCGTGACGGGCTTTACCCCGTCAGAGTATATCAACCGGATCAGGATCGAGCACGCAGCGCAGTTGTTGCGCAGCACCGAAACGCCAGTTGATGAAATCATCGAAGGCTGCGGGTTTGAAAACGTCAGCTACTTCTACCGTCTGTTCCGAAAGCAGATCGGCATGACGCCGCGCGAGTACCGCGTCGAGAACGACCGCGATCCTTTCGAGATGTTGTAAGGCGGGGTGCGGGTCAGATGACCGAATAGATACCGCCGGGGCTGTCGGACATACGCTTGGCTTGCGCGACCATGCGGTCTTTCACAATCTTGCGGGACATGGTCATCGGACCAGAGACCGTGCAGGGGTAGCGGTAGGTTGCGGCCCCTTTCGCGACATCGACGCGACCTTCAAATGCGCTTTCGGCAGGGTTGTACCAAAGGTTCTTAATCTTCGCGGTCATTTCAGAAAACTCCGTCTGGAATACTCAATCTTCAACGCCAGAATGTTTCGTTTGGTTCCGCATGGCGCGCGGTCTGCGCCTTACCCGCGGGCTTCCAGAAAGCCCAAAAGCAGTTGCTCTGTGACCTTGAGGCCCGACAACTCGATCGGATCGATGTGCGGTGCGTCCTTGCCCCTCAGGTCAAGCACATCGGGGTGAATGTAGCTTTCCTTTGCAATGGTCGGCGTGTTGCAAAGAACATCTGCGGCGGCGGTGGCCATTGCGGCGATCGTCGCCCCGCCCTGCCTTGCGACATCAAAAGCGGCACAGGTGCCGGCCCATGTGCGAAAAGTCTTTGCAGTGACATCTGTAAGGTCTGTCGCGTCGGCCAAATACCGGTTCAACGCCTCTGACGAGAGCCGCTGCGGTGCACCGGTGGTGTCCGTCCATGCGAAAAGTTCAACGCCAGGCAGGTCGCCGATTTCCTCTAGGGTTTCGGCCAGCTTTGCATCGGTCACCTGATGGGTGATCTGTTGGCCGCCCTTTCCGGGGAAGTCGAGAAGGATCTGGTTGTCCTCAAGCTGGACGTGCCGTGGCCTCAGCGTCAATGCGCCGAATGTGCCGTTTTCGTCAGCATAGGATGGTGTCCCCACCCGCACGGCGGTCCGGTCGATCAGGCGAACGGCGGCTGCGAGCGCAAAGGCGCGTTCGCCCACGTCTTCGTTCAGATCACGCACAACGCGGCGACGCAGGCGCGGTAGGGCGCGTCCAAAATCAATCAGGCTTTCGTATTTGGCCTGTGCCTGTGCGGCCTGCCAATCAGGATGGTAAAGGTATTGCTTGCGCCCTTTGTCATCGCGGCCAGTCGCCAACAGATGCGCATGCGGGTGCGGTGAATACCACACATCAGCGTAGGCAGGGGGCACCGCCAATCCGGCAAGGCGCGCTCTGAGCGCCTGATCGCGGATGATCGTCCCGTCTTTTGCGAGATAGGTAAACCCGCGCCCACACCGGCGGCGGCTGTAACCCGGCTTGCTGTCAGGATAATATATCAGCCCGTCCAGCGTCACGCAGAGCGCACTTCTGATGCCAATTTCAGAACTTTGGTCCCATCATCCTGCTCAATTTCAAGGGCGGGGTCGTCATCGCTTCCGTTGCGTGTGACCTCACTGCCGTCAATCGTGCGGGTGATGCTTTCCTTGTGGCGCTCCTGGATTTTGCCCTGCGCCGTGCCATTGCCCCAGTCCCATTCTACGATCTCGCCAGTTTGGTATGCCATTGTGGTTCTCCTGTGAATTTGTCTGCAGCCAACGCGCGCGCGCGAGCCTTTGTTCCCCACAAAACGGGCTGCGACAGGACACCACAGGCAATTCAGCGCTTTCTCGAAATTTTTTCGGAACGCAGATAGGGCGAGCCCGTTGTGTCACCGGAAGCGGGGGGCGAACGGCTACCCTGCAATGAACGAAAAGACAGGAGCTAAACAATGTTTAACTTCATGAAAACAACCGCACTGGTCGCAGCACTGGGCACAGGTACAACAGCAGCAGCCGACGCATGGTTCGGTTCGCAGTCGCAGGTACAAGATGACAGCAGCATCGTGCTGGACCTGATCCGTACTGACGAAGCTGGTATCGTGGCCGTATATGACTTCACCGGTGGTGAATTTGGCGAGATGCTGGGCATGGCAGAGCTGACAGCCGGCGCAAATGACGACGTCATCGTGCCGCTTGAGCTGAACAATGCACAGACAGTCGCAGCCGTGATCTACAAGGGTGACCTGACAGATCCGACAATGGCAGCGAACTGGATTGAACTGGACCTGTCCGACGACAGCTAAACCAACCAGTTGAACCGAGAAAGGGTGGCATTACGCCACCCTTTTTTGCGTGTCGCGAGCGACGCCAGACCTCGGAAGTTTGGTGTTGGGCCGGACCGCCCTACGTCCAAAGTATCAGCGCTTGCTTTGCAAAGTGACAATCAAGGTAAGCAAAGCGATCGAAAGGAAGACGAAGCACAAGATTTGCGCAATGTCGGCGGAGGCGGACGTGCCGACAAAACCGCCGAAACCGAAAATCCCCGCAATCAGCGAAAGGGACAAGAACACAAGTGTGTACGCCATTATCAATTGCCTGTTTGTTTGGTGGACACTGCTTCAGTCGTTGGAACTTGCTGGTGAACGCGGGTTCGGACCAAGTGTTCCAACGAAAAAAAGTAAAAGTTTAGGTGATGCATGGTGGTCTTGATCGTCAACAAGCGGAGGAACCGTTGATTCAATCTGTCTGGGATATCTTAGCTTCGTTCGTTCGGTCTGTTCACTCCGCAGCCGAACTTTCAGGATCGCTGTCATCACCTGTAATCGCATCGAGCATCATCTCGGACGAGAAAGGGAAGTCGATGAAGTGGACATCCCTCGGCAGCGCCACTGGTTCGCCGGTTACGATGATCCTGCAATTGTGCTGTGAGGCTTTTTCAAGCAAGGCAACAAGTGTTGCGTCTTTGGTGATCAAGCTTCCTCTGACGATGAACACGGAGTCCTCAAACGCGAAGGTTTCCAGACGCACAAAGTCCGCCCCTGACGTTCCTGAGGTGATGCGTGCATCGACGAAGGCTTCGGTGAGAAGGCTTTCCAGATCCATCAGCACAACCGGATCGGATTCGATAATCGTGAAGTTCAAAGCGTTCCCAGCCTTTTCTGTCTGGGATCAGACTACAGGCACTCTGACACACAATCATTAATCTATGACATAGGAGGTAGAGAATTTTGGCGACGAAATGCGAAAACTGCCCGTTACGGAAGAAAGACCTTTTCGTGCCTATGACACGGGAAGATGCAGCTGTGATGCAAAAATTCAAAATGGGTGAACTGGTGGTTGATCCCGGCACGCCCATCTTGATGGAGGGCTCTAACAGCCCGCAACTTTACACCGCCCTGCGCGGGATGGGCCTGCGTTACAAGCATCTTGAGAACGGCCGACGCCAAGTCGTGAATATGATTTTGCCCGGGGACTTTATCGGTCTGCAGGCAAGCGTCATGGGCGAAATGGGACATTCCGTGGAAGCGACCACGCATATGACGCTGTGCGTTTTCGACCGCTCCGCCCTTTGGGGGTTCTACCGCGACAGTCCGTCACGGGCTTATGCCATGACATGGCTTGCGGCGACTGAAGAACATTTTCTAGGGGATGCCCTGATGACGTTGGGGCAGCGCAGCGCCTCTGAAGCGGTGGCTTGGGCCTTGGCCAAGATCTATCTGCGCGGAGACCATATCGGACTGGTGAAGAATGGCCAAATGCCACTGCCCTACCGTCAGCAAGATCTGGCCGATGCACTGGGCCTGTCACTGGTGCACACCAACAAGGTTCTTGCCACGATCCGCAAAAGCCAGCTGGCCAGTTGGTCAGATGGTATTCTGAGCGTGAATGATCTCGATGGGCTCTGCGAGCTGGCGATGCTGGATTCAAAGACTGTCAGACAAAGGCCACTGATCTAGCGCGGACTTGAAATCCCCTCGCGGCTTCTAGGTCCTTTTCCAGACATGATTTTTGACCGAGGCACCAACGTGCAACGCAACGACCTGACAATCTACGATAATGTGGCCGCGCAGTGGTGGTCCGATGATATCCGGTGGGTCAGGACGCTCAAGAACATGGTGCCGGCCCGTCTGTCGTGGTTCGATCAGGCGATCGACTGGAACGGCAAAGAGGTTCTGGACCTTGGCTGCGCTGGCGGCTTCATGGCTGAGGCCTTGCATGATCGCGGGGCGCAGGTGACCGGCATCGACCCCGCAAAGGACGCAATTGCAGCGGCGCGCGCACATGCGCAGGAAACGGGCCGCGATATTTCCTACACCGTCGGTGTCGGAGAAAAGCTGCCTTACGAGGACGCGAGTTTTGACGCTGTTGTGTGCGTTGATGTGCTGGAACATGTCAGCGACCTGAACGCCACATTGGCCGAAATCGCACGTGTCCTGCGCCCTGGTGGCACGCTGTTTTACGACACGATCAACCGCAATCCGCTTGCCTCTTTGGTGACAGTGACGATTGCGGAAGATACGCTGAAGATCCTGCCGAAAGGCACACATGATCCCAAGATGTTCATCAAGCCGTCCGAATTGCAGGCGGCCCTGACCGATGTGGGGCTGGCCCCGACAAAGCCGGTTGGTCTTGGCCCACGCGGTCTGACCCGAAAGGGCGATTTCCGGTTTGGCCGCGTGCCGGGGACGTTCATCATCTACATGGGTATGGCGCACAAGCCCGATCCGGCGGCACCATAGAAAGGAGCACCATGCAAAAGACTGCTGAAAACAAATTCGATCGCCTGTGCGCGCATTTGCAGACGCCAGCGGCATCGCCGGAGTATGTCGAGACCTCTGACACCCGTGGTGCGCTTGATCTGTCGAAAGACCGCTCAGGACACCGCCGCTTTCACGCCCACTACGAGGATTTGCTGAATTGATCGACCGGCGTCTCTTTCTTCAGGTTTCCGGACTGTCGCTTGTGGCGCCCCGCGCGTTTGCAGCCGCCGAGCTTGATCTTGAGACGCCTTTTGCCTCGATTGATGGTGGTGACATCCGGCTTTCGGATTGGGCGGGGCGCCCGATCATGGTTGTGAATACGGCGTCACTCTGCGCCTTCACCGACCAATATGCCGGGCTACAAGCGCTTTATGACCGCTACCGCGATCAAGGCCTTATTGTCCTTGCTGTCCCGTCAGATGACTTCAACCAAGAGCTTGGCAGCAACGATGAGGTGAAGGATTTCTGCGAGGTCGTCTTTGGCCTTGATCTGCCCATGACCGAAATCACACCCGTAAGAGGGCGCAAGGCGCATCCCTTCTACCGCTCATTGGCGCAATCGGCGGGCTTCACGCCGAGGTGGAATTTTAACAAGGTTTTGCTGGATGGAACCGGTGATCTCGTTGAGACGTTTGACTCGCGCATTGACCCAATGTCACCGCAGGTCTTGCGCCAAATCGAGGCACTCTTGCGGTAATCTTTACTGGAAAAGGAAGCGTTGCATGAAGAAAATGCGCATTCACCCTACAGCCTTCGTTGCGACTGCCATGTTGATGAGCGCATGTGCAGCAGTCCCCGTTGCAGAGACCGAAGGCCCTGTGCCGGACGTTGTTTTGTCGATGGCGGGACCCGGACAGGATTTGTCGACCGTGATCCTGCGGGAAGAGGACAACTGCTATTGGTATGAGCACACAAGCCCGGTCGAGACGACCATCTTGCCACTACGTGATGCAAGTGGTCGTCCCATCTGCGCGTCGGTCTAGCTGGTCGCAGTGCGCAGTGTATTGGCGTCGTGCAGATGTGCACGCACGCCACGATCCACCATCGGGTAAAGCGCGTTGATATGCGCCATGATCATGCGCACACAGCCGGAGCTGGCGCGCCCACCGATTGAGCGTGGCTCGTTTGTGCCGTGGATGCGCAGATATGTATCGCGCGGTCCGTCGTAGAGGTAGAGGGCGCGTGATCCCAACGGATTGTCCGGCCCGCCGGGCATACCGTCTTCGTATTGGGCGTAAACCTCTGGTTCGCGTGCGATCATCGCAGCCGTCGGTGTCCAGCCCGGCCAACGCGCCTTGCGCTTGATCGTGTAGACACCGGGCTCATAGAGGTTGCCCTTTGCAATGGCGACGCCAAAGCGCATGGCCAGACCGTCTTCACGGATGTGGTAAAGATAACGCGCAACAGGATCGACGTGGATGTCGCCTGGCGTCAGACCTGCGTTTGCTTCGACAAGACGTGGCAGGAACCGCGGGTGAATTCCCCAAGGATTGCTGCTGTAAAGATCAAAATTGACGGGTGTGATCTGGGCATCCCATGCGTTCCACTGGCCGCTGCTTGCAAATGCAGTTTGCGGCAGGACCGCTGCCCCGAACAGAGCTGCGGATGTTTTGATAAAGTGACGACGAGCCAACATGACAATTCTCCTTTCGTGATGGTCCGCGTGGCCTTCTGACGTGTGCGGACACGACACTCATTTGCGGGATAAACGCGTGAATTCGGGGATATGTTCCCTTTTCGGCCTCTGCCGCAAAACCGCGGGGCGGCAAAAATCTGCCGATGTCGCATGACGAAGGCCGAAAACAAGAGATGGCAAGTGATCCAATCTCACTTACCGGACGTTAAGAAATCAGGCGCTATCAAACGATACACCGCGCACCGGAATTGTCGCTGATTCATATGACACCGGTGTGACAGCGCCGTCACGAAATGGGGAGGACCGGCCGATGATCAACGACCTGCTTGCCACAGGCACGCTGGAACGTTTTTTGGTAAACCTGGTAGCGATGTCGTTGCTGATTTTCGGGCTGTTTTACAGACGTTATCGTGACAAGGAACTGGTCACGGCTGCATCCTTGTTCAATATTTTTGCCTTCGGCGTGCTGTCCATTCTTGGCTCGGTCGAATTTTCGCTGGCAGCCGGTTTCGGGCTTTTTGCTATTCTTGCGCTGTTCACGTTGCGGTCAGAACAGATCAGCAAGATCGAAATCGCCTATTTCTTCGGTGCGGTGGCGATTGCCGTGATCTGTTCGGTCAAAGGGACCACCTTGCCCTTCGTCATCGTGATCGTGGGGATGGTCCTTTTGGGGGCCTATATTTTCGATCACCCGGGCATTCTGAAATCCGTCGACAGCATCAAGATCACACTCGACAAGATTGACCATGATGCTCTCTCTGACCCTGCAAAAATGCGCGCGGGCCTGTCGGCGCGTCTTGGGGTGGAGGTGATGAGCTATGACATTGTTGCGCTCAACTACATCACCGATATGGCGCAGATTAATGTCTTTTACCGCAACACGGGCAAAGGACAGGTATCGTGATGGACGGTCGCGTCGCAACGGCGCTGTCCGCATTTGATGCCATCACACTCGAAGAGCTGAACGGCAAGGCTGCGATGCTGGAAAGGCTGGACCGCAAATATATCGTCCCTGCCCCTCGGCTCATTGCTGCCTTTGCACAGTTTCAGGACCACTTTGACGTGCTGGAGATCGCAGGAAAGCGTTCGTTTACCTATGCTACACAGTATTTTGACGACCACGATGCGCGCTTTTATCACGACCACCATCAGGGCCGCCGGAAACGCTGCAAGGTGCGGATCAGAACCTATCTCGATGCCGGTTTCAGTTATCTGGAAGTCAAACTGAAAGACGTGCGGGATATCACGGTCAAGAAACGGCTGAAGCTTGCGGAGCCCGAAAAGGGGCTTTCAACAGAGGCGCTCGCTTTTATCGATAAGTGCCACAGCGATATGTATGGCACCGCCTTGGCGCGGCAGATCGCGCCGGTGATCGAGATGCAATATGCGCGCATCACTCTTGTTGCCAAACAGGGGGGTGAGCGGATGACCATCGACACAAATCTGGCGTTCCACAACGGGAGGTTCAGACGCGCAACACCTTCCGGCCATTTTATCCTCGAAACCAAATCGGCGCGCGGCAACGGGTTGGCTGACAAAATCCTTAGGGCGGTCCACCTGCATCCGACCAAACAGTGTTCAAAGTATTGTATGGGGATGGCCGCACTGGGCGCGGTCGAGCGGCACAACCGTTTCCTGCCTGCACTGAAGCGGTTGCAGGTGTTTGATCAACCTCTGGTCGCGCGGTCGCTCGACAACCGTCAAGCCAGCCAGATCGCTGCCTAGGTAATTTGCAGGATCTGCCGCGCCCGCGGCGGCGTGGCCACAGGGCGCACATACTGCGCGCAGAGATCAAAGACCCGCCTGACTAACGCGGCATTTGATGGGGCCAGCGTTGCGCGATCCAACCGCACGTTATCTTCCAGACCGGTGCGTGCGTGGCCGCCCCCGCTGACAGACCATTCATTGACGAGCAGTTGCGACGCACCAATACCAGCGGCGCACCAAAAGGCATCCGGCCCAAAGAGCCGCCCACGGTCTGGACATAAAAGTCGAACACGACTTCATCGGCGGGCATGGCATTCTTGACGCCCATCACGAATTGCACGCACGGCGTAGCCGCTATCTGACCTGCCGCGTGCATCTGGGCGGCTTTGTAGATATGGCTGAGATCGAAAGCCTCGATCTCTGGTTTGATGTCGTGGGTCATCATTTCCGCGGCCAGCCAATCCACCAGATCGGGCGGATTTTCATAGACCCGCGTCGGAAAATTGTTCGACCCAACCGAAAGCGAGGCCATCTCCGGGCGCAGGGGCAACATCCCGCCACGTTCCCGCACTGCCCCCGACCGCCCTCCGGTCGAGAACTGGATGATCATGTCTGGGCAATGCGCGATGAGGCCCTCTTTCAGGCGCGCGAATTTGTCAGGATCGCTGGACGGGGTTTCATCATCATTGCGCACATGGACATGGGCAATCGTCGCGTCGGCCTCTTAGGCCTCATGTGTGCTTTCAATCTGTTCGGACACAGTGATCCGCACGGCGGGATTGTTTGCCTTGCGTGGCGATGAGCCGGTGATGGCGACGCAGATGATACAAGGTTCAGACATCCTCACCTTTTCTGGCATGCCTTCCGCAGCTGCTTTGCGGCTTTCGCCGCGGCCGTCGCAACCCTGCACGATGTTCGGACGTTGAATGACATGTCGGACCGCCTGAAAGGAGCAGCACCATGAACGCCTTTGAGCGTACAATCGTCAAGATCGGCAGCAAACTGGAATACCAGTTTGCAAAATTCATGTCCAAACGACGCAAGCCGCGCGTGATCGAGCCGTACATCGGTTACGCAACCCCTGATGAACTGGTGGTCAAGGGCCGTGTGCTTGCCTCGCGACGCTACGTCGAAGAACGCTTCGGCCAGAGCCGCGTGCGCAATGTCGGACAGATGCTGGGCCGGTTCATGACCGCCGAGGTGGCCGGTGCGCAGGTCCAGGCAGAGGGCATTTCAACGACTTCAGATGAGGAAGGCTATTTTGAACTGCGCTTGCCGCGCAATGGCCGCCATGGTTGGGTCACCGTCGAAACCCATCTGCATGATCAGGACAATAATCTACTGCATAGCGAAGACTGCGCGGTTCTGGCGCCGGTTGATTCCAAGACCGTCATCATTTCCGACATTGATGACACCGTGATGAAAACGGGGGCCTATTCGCTCACCCGAAATCTGTGGACGTCGTTCACTGGCAATACCCTCACGCGGCAGGTCTTTGCCGACAGTGCTGTCTTGCTCGACCGTCTGACGACGCGACGGTCAATGCCGGTTTATTATGTGAGCTCTTCGCCTTGGAACCTGCATGATTTTCTGCAGACCATTTTCGACCGGTCTGCCGTCGTCAAAGGGCCGATGTTTTTGCGTGATCTGGGGTTGAGCGAGACAAAACTGATCACCAACGGTCACGGCGATCACAAGGGGGCGGCCATTGATACGATCCTTGACGCCAATCCCGACGGGCAGGCCATCCTGATTGGCGATTTGGGGCAGAAGGACGCGCAGGTCTACCACGATGCCATCATACGGCATGAAGGACGGATTGCTGCGGTCATCCTCCGCGATCCCGGGCCGCAACTTGATGCCAAGATCCGCAAAGCGCTGAAGAAGCTCGAAGACACAGGCGTGCCCACGTTCCATGACACCACATTTGCAGGGTTGGACGCGAAAATTCTGGATCTGATCCCCACCGAGAAGTGAACTAGGTCTAGATTTGGTTCACCTTCGCAAATGATGAGGAACCGCCCCAAGGCAGCATTCGTTGAGCATTGAACGGAAACTGACAAAGGAGGAACCTCAAATGTCCATCAAGCGCATGGTCACTAAACTTGCCCTCGCCTTTGCGGCGAAGAAGGGTGTCGAAATCTTCAATAACGCAGGCGGCGTCGATGGCGTTCGCGATATGCTGGCCGGGCGCAAGGCACCGCCACAGCCAGACACACAGACCGCTGGCATGCACGGCCGTATTGGCGGGACACGCGCTGCGGGAACTGGCGGTCTTGGCAACATACTCGACAGCCTGGGCCATGCCGGTGCAACGAATGGCCGTGAGAGTGGTGTGACGGGTCAGGTAAGCCCACTGAACCAAAGCCTCGGTGGTCTTTTCGGAACACTCGCGGCGGCACTTGGCCACCAGTCACAACCAGAACAGGCTGCAAGCAAGCTGGAAGAAGAATTCGAGACCAGTGACATCACCCGTGACGAAGAAGCCAAACCGCTGGTCCGTGCGATGGTGCAAATGGCCCGCGCCGATGGGAATATTGATGATCAGGAAAAGTCGGCACTCTTTGACATTCTGCAGGATGCCACAACGCAAGAGCAGGCGACGCTTCAGGATGCCTTGCATGAGCCGATCAACCCCAAGGCAATTGCTGACGACACGCCACCGCATGCGCGCAAACAGGTCTATACGGCAGCCTTGCTGGTCGGTGACCCCGAACACCCAAACGAGAAGCAGTTTCTGGCATCTCTGGGCAGCAATCTTGGCCTGAATGACCGTGAGGTGGCAGCACTGCATGACGCTGTCGGCAAGCCACAACTGGCGGCCTGAGCATCTTTTCCGGAACCGGCAACGCAGTGGCTGCGTTGATCTGTCAAGCAACTCAAGGAGGCTATTATGGAATATGGTATTGTCGGACTTCTGGTCCTGATCGCCAGCGTTTACGCAATTTATAACGTCATCACATCCGGTGCGAGCACAGGTGCGAAAGTGCTTTGGACACTTCTCATCCTGATCGTCCCAGTGATCGGCTTTATCGTCTGGCTGCTGGCAGGCCCACGTTCATCGGGCAGCAGCATCGCCTAACTGGCAAAATGAATAAAGAAAGGGCGGCCTAGGGGCCGCCCTTTTTTTGTCCGCGCTTGTTTTGCGCGCAACTGTCATTCCGATTTTTCAGAACTATCCAACAGGTTTTCGTCGTTTTCATCACTGCGACGCTCCCTTTCGGCGGCGTCCTGACCGGCGTCTTCCTTGCGCGTCGGATCTGCCGCAGGCGGCAAGGGTTCATCGGCGGGGCGCGGTGTGGGGGTGGCTTGTGTCGGCGTGTCGTCAGTTGGTTTCTTGCCGCCAGCGGCAAGGCTCAACTGGTTGTTGGACATCTGACTGTCGTCGAGACGGACGCGGTAGATAGGCTCCGGCAAGCCGAACCCGGCATCTTCCAAGGCACGTTTGGCGACGCGGATCGCCTCGCCTCGGGCCTTTGGGAAGCTCACCTCGTGCTGGTTGACCCACCCTGTAAAGGTCAGCAGGACGTTGGAGTCGCCCACCTCCTTGATCCACGCGCCGACCTCCGGGTCAGTCAGCACGAAGTCGAGACTTTCGAGCGCATCGACAACGATTGTAAGCGCCGCTGCCTGATCTGCGTCGGCATCGACGCCCAGATCAAATTCAAACCGGCGCTGAGGGTCGCGCGTGAAATTCACAATCCGGCCTTTATAGACCGTCGCGTTGGGGATGCGGATATGATTGCCTTCTGGAGAGATCAGAATGGTGGCGCGCGATGTAAGTCTCGCCACGGTTCCGATGTCGCCCTGAATATCGACGAAGTCGTTGGGGCGAAACGGTTGTCGCAAGCTCAGAAGGATCGAAGCGATGAAGTTTTCAACAGTGTCCCGCACAGCAAAACCGAGCGCCAGACCCACCACGCCCGCAGCACCAAGGACAGCACCAAGGAGTGCGGTCGCGTTCAGGATGTCGAGCGCCAGAACGACGCCAAGCAGGATGAATGCGATCCTTGCGATTGCGCGATAGACGTTGCCGATAAACTGGTTCGGGGCGATGGCCGACCAAATTCCAATCCGTGTTGTCAAAAGCCAGCCAAGCACTGCGACAAGCAGAAATGCCATCAATGCCACCAGGAAAATCGGTGCATTCGCCCGCAGACTTTCCGTCCGCTCGATGATCCGCTCGGCCGCTGGAACAAGACGCTCTTCGAGGCTGCCGGATACCTCCACCTCGTTTTCGATGGCGACCACGCCGTCAACGCGATTGATCAAAGTGCGTAGCTGATCACGCGCGGCACCATCGACGACCTGACCGGTCAGCCTGACGACCCCCTCATTGACGTCGACAGTCACTGACCCGTAACCATCAAACTGTGCCAAAAGGCGCGTGATCCGCGCCCCGATCTCACTGTCTGTCGGCGCACCTTCGCCCACCTCGATCGCCGCATCGGTCTGTTCGGTTTCCGATACGGTCTGCGCAAGGCTTTCACTGCCGGGGAAAGACCACAAAAGCAGAAAAAGGCCTGCAAACAGCCAGCGAAACAGACCATTAGACAAGCTTTCGCGCAGGGGGTGAGACGTCATTGAGACCTACATTCATTTCTTGGCGGTATAGCGAGGAACGCTGCGGCGTGTCGCTGGGTTCCACCGACTATCTAGCACGATCGCACCGCGCGGCACGGGTTCGGAACAAATGCCACCCAGTTTGCGTTGATTCAGCAAGGAAATCGCTCGCAATGCCTTTGGCATGGCGGGCCAGAAAACGGAGGATAACGACATGGTTGAACGCGCAGATGGCCTACCACATGGCGCTTGGGTATTGATTGCAGACGGTGAAAAGGCCCTTTTCCTTGTCAATGCCGGCGACGCGCAGGACATGCACCTGCAACTGCGCCAGAAAGAAGAGCAAGAGAACCCTCAGGCACAGGACTGGGCCGCCAACCGGCCGGGACGCTTCAACGACGGCCCCAGCGTGCATCGCTCTGCTGTGCAGGACACTGACTGGCATGTGCTTGAAAAGGAACGCTTTGCACACGATCTGGCCGAGATGCTTTATCAGGACGCGCATTCGGGCAAGTTCGACAAGTTGGTCATTATTGCCAGCCGGGTTGTGCTTTCCGAACTTCGTCAGGAGCTGCATCAGGAAGTCACCAAGCGTCTGATCCTTGATGTGCCGAAAGTGCTGACCAATCACCCGATTGAAGAGGTCGAAAAGCTGCTTTCCAGAGAACTTGAGGACGCCTGATCCGATCAGAATGACAACAAGATCAATCGAACACGCGAAGGGCGTCTCGTTTACCGAGGCGCCCTTTTTGCGACGCGTTACGCGAAATTTTCCATGACATGATCTGTTGGGAACCCAAGTGAATGGCACGGCGTTCAGTTAAGTCGGTGCGTTGGACACCGCCGCAACACTCAACGGAAGTCACGCGACCGGCGAAGGCATTCCCCCTGCAAAGAGAGTATCCCCATGACAAAGAAGGCTATCATTTTTGGCTCTATCGGGACGATCGTCGAAACCTCGCAGATGCAGCTCGATGCATTCAACATGGCTTTCGCAGAAGCTGGCCTTGATTGGCGGTGGTCTCGTGAGGTGTATATTCCGATGCTGGCCAAGTCGGGAGGCGAGGCGCGCATCAGACGCTACGCAGAAGAACACGACACTGATGTCGATGCAGCCGCGTTGCACAAGCGCAAGACAGCGCTTTTCGATGATATGATGGTTGAACGGGGTCTGGCACCACGTCCAGGCGTGCTGGAGTTGGTGCATTTCGCTAAAGAGAACGAGATGAAGGTTGGCTTTGCGTCAACGACATCGCGCAACAATATTCTTGCCATCTTCGAAGCATTGCACGGCGCCTTGCACCGGAGCACGTTCGACTTTCTGGGGGATGCGGATCGCGTCACCATGTCGAAGCCCAACCCAGAGATCTATCAACTTGCGATGGACGAACTCGGAGTGACAGCGAGCGAATGTCTGGCAATTGAGGACACCCCGGTTTCGCTAAAAGCAGCAAAGGCAGCGGATATCGAATGTGTCGGCTTTCCCGGCGACTTTATTGATCCAAACAGTTTTGACGACGAAATCTCGATCGTCCGGAATGTTCACCCTGAACATATTGCAGCGTTGCACGAAAACGAAGATGCAGAAGACGCCGAGCAGACGCGCTTGGCGAGTTGATCAAAACAGAACCCGCGCGGGCATCCTGCCCGTGCGGGTTTTTAATTCATTGCATATTATTCAATGCCGGTTGGCCTTAGCTTGTTTGAGGCTCGCCCAGATTGTCGGCCTTTCGCGCGTCGCGCTTCCCCATTGGCATATCGCGACCAACCGTTGAATCACGGCGCGTCTGCGCTTCCATTTCGGCGTTGAGCTCCGCCCCCAAGATGATGACGAAGGCCGAAATCCACAGCCACATCAGCAGGATCACGACGCCGCCGAGTGCACCGAAGCTTTCATTATAGGTGCCAAAATTTGCCACGTAGAATGCAAAGCCCGCCGAGCCGATCAGCCAGAAGATTGCAGCCACTACTGCGCCCGGCGTAACCCAGCGAAACTCAGCAGGATCACGTGACGGTCCGTATTTATAGAGCAGCGAAAGGCCAAAAATCGTCAGGCCCAGAAGCACAGCAACGATGATGATTGCCCCTAAAGTTTCCGCCGCTGCACCAAAGTTCAGGGCCTGCAGCACGACCGGCACACCGAGCATCGCCACCAATCCGACGAGCAGTCCGAAAATCAGCAGAAGCGTCAGCCCAAGGGTCTGCAACTTCAAACGCACAAAGCCACGCTCTTCTTGTTCGTCATAGGCGACATTCATGCCGTCCATCAGGCTGCCCATGCCTTTTGATGCGGAATAGATGGCAAGCAAAAGGCCGATGATCGCGGCGATCCCCAGACCTGTTGACTGCGAGCCGGCAATCTCGGTCGCTTGTTGTGTGATGATGTTCATCACGGCTTCGGGCACGAAGCCTTGCAGAACCGCAAACTGGTCAATCATCTGACCGGGTGCGAACCAAAGCCCGCCAACGGCCAAGATTGCCGTGATCGCGGGGAAGAGGGCAAGCAAGCCGTAGAACGCAACGCCGGCGGCAATCAGACCGACGCGGTCCTCTGCCACTTCATCTTTCACGCGGAAAGCGATGTCTTTCCAACCGGATGTCGGGATCTCTGACGGTGTGGTCGCGTCACGGCCTCTGGTCATGGTGCTGGCTCCTTTCGTTGCTGAAAAGGGAACGCGTGAAGGCGCGTTCTGTTCCGCCGGAGCAATTCTGTCGCAGGCCTCGATGTCGCCGCTTCGACAAAAAAAGGGGCGCTCGCGCGCCCCGATTTTCGAGTTGTCTGAGAAAACCTAGTTATGCAGCCTCGGCTGCTCGGTTTGTGTTTTCCTTGCGATGGTTGATTCCACCTTGAGTTTCGCCTTGTCCATTTCCTGCTCAAGTGCGCGACGCGCCTCAGCCATGAGTGCGTCACGACGTTCACCAAGCAAGGCATCTTCTCTGCGAGTGCCCGGCAACAGTGCGCCGGCAAGAACGCCAAAGCCGAGTGCAAGGGCACCAACCGTCAGCGGTTGCTCGTATGTGAAGGTCTTTGTCGACTTCACCGCCTTCTTCGCGCCCTTTTCGACTTTCTCTTGTGCGTCAATTGCTGCCTTGCGTGCCTGGACGACCCGCTTGCGCGCTGCTGGCGGAAGCTGGTCCAAGCCCTGCTGCAGTGTTTCACGCAGGCGCGATGCTTGCGGTTGTGGCTCCATCTGGCCTGTAAATTCGGCCTTCATCTCGGCATCGGCCGCGGCGAGACGCGCATCAAAGCCGCGCATGTCATCGTTCGGGCCTGGTGTCGCATGAGGATGGGGGTTTGCGCCGGGATCGCGACGCTCTGCGCCGGTTGCGAGCAGGCCCAGACCTGCGGCGACGAGGACGCCACCTGCCGGATTGTTGCGCAAGATTGACCAAGCCTGCTGCGCAAGAGCGGTTGCAACGTCGTTTGCGACTGTTGTCGCCTCTTGTGCTAGAGCTTTCGGTTCAATCGTATCTGACAGAGCGTCGAGGCTCTGGCTCAAGCGGGCGCGTTCGTCTTCCACTTCGCGGGAAATGTTATCGATGTTAGACATTTGCTGCCTCCTTGATGGATTCGTAGTCTTTCTTCACACTGTGAACGGTTTTGTTCGGCGTCAGTGCTTCAGGGCTCAGACGGGATTTTCCGGCGAGTGCCAGCACGACAGCCACGATGAGCAAAGCTGCGCCGACCATCAGTGATGCCAGCCCAATCGAGAAACCGTTGGCGGCGATGTAGGCCACTGCAGCGGTTGCAAGAACGTTGAGTGAGACGAGCGCCATCAGCATCGCGATTGCGATCAGGGCGATGCCAACGCCAGCCCGGCTGACGATGTTTGATACCTCGGCCCGCGCCAGTTTCAACTCACCTTGGATCAGCGCACTAAAATGGCGCAGCGTATCGACCAAAAGTGACGGGGCTTGGTTGATCGGGTGCTTAGCCATAGGAATTCGCCCCCCGCGTGCCATCAATTGAAACGCGTGGATCAGCCTGCTCTTCAGGCTCCCGCGTGTTGACGTAAGGATTGGCCCAAGGGTCGCTACCTGTCGGTGCTGCGGTCATCGGCTGCGTACTGCGCGCCTTGAGAAAACGGGCCGCAGCAAAACCAACGAGTGCTGCGCCACCAATGGCGACCAGCGGGTTCTGACGTGCAAAGGTTGTCGCCTGCTGGGCCAGCTTCTGTACGTCTGCTGTCCGCAGTTGCGTCGCAAAACCTTCGATATGGTCAGCAACCTGCTGCACGGCCTGCGCCTGCGGTGAGTTTGGTGCCATTTCAGACGCAGCAGCATCAGCTGCGCGGGCGGCTTCATCTACGCGCGCGGCAGCGGCGTCTCTGGCCTGATTGGCATGGGCCGTTGCGGTCTTCGCAGCAGCGTCTTTTGCCTGATCTTGAATTTCTTTGACGTGCTCTTTTGCGGCAGAGCCGAGATCGTTTCCGTGTGTCATTACAACTCTCCATTTTGAATGGTTCGTCTTCACAACGTGACAGCGGAAAAAACGTTCCGCGTAGGCGTGTGCTGATTATGGGAACGAACAGGAAAACCCGAGCGTTTGTTTAACAAGTCAAACAAACATGTGAGGACAATATGGACCTGCTTAAAGTTATCGCAGCAATTATCCTGCCACCGCTCGGAACATTCCTTGAAGTCGGCCTTTCGAAGCATTTCTGGCTCAACATCCTGCTGACCATATTGGGATACATCCCCGGGATTGTGCACGCCGTCTATATCATCGCGCGTCGCTAGACCCGTGGCGGATATTGCAAAGTACGAACGGTGGGCTGACGCGCTTGACGCGCGTTTCCGCATTTTCGGGATACCAGTTGGGTGGGATTCAATCTTGGGCCTTATCCCCGGCGTCGGTGATGCCATCACGGTGGTTCCGGCGGCACTGATGATACATGACGGATATAAGTCTGGGGTGCGCAAGCGCGCCCTTGCCCGGATGATGGGCAATACCGCGCTTGATCTGACTTTTGGATCAATCCCTGTCTTGGGTGACCTCTTTGACGCAACTTTCAAAAGCCATAAGCGCAATGTTGCCGTCCTGAAGGAGGAGCTTTCGCGCAAGGAAGCCGAGCGCGCCAAATTCGCACAATCAAACGGAAACAACGCTGTGTCCGACACCTCTGATGAGGATCATCGCGGCGCAGCCTAGCTCATGAAAGGAACACAACTCATGGCAAAACAAACTGAAGATCGGAACGAGGCAATTTCACAGCTGTGGAAACAGCTTGATGAAAGCCGCATTTCAATGTTGAGCGTCCGTGCAAGCGACCAGCACCCACAACCGATGACGCACTATGCTGACCGCGAAAGCGGCCTCATCTGGTTCATCACTGCCTCTGACACGGATCTCGCAGGCGCAATCGGCGATCAGGCTGAGGCGCAACTGGTTTTGATGTCGCCCGATCAGGACTACCAAGCCAGCATCTATGGGCAGATCAGCTGCGTTGATGATGAAGAGAAGCTCGATGAACTCTGGTCGCCGTTCGCTGCGGCATGGTTCGAAGAGGGGCGCAACGATCCCAAAATCCGGCTGATGAAGATGGAACCATCAGAAGCTGCCATTTGGGCGTCTGAATCAAACAGCATCTTGGTCGGCTTGAAGATCATGCGCGCCGGCCTGAGCGATGATCATTCCCACCCGAATGTGGGCGTGCATCACATCGTGGAGTTCGACAAAGCTGCCTAAGAAAAAGACCCGCAACGCAGTGTTGCGGGTCTCTTTCAATTAATCGATATAGAAATGGCCGCTGCGATTATCGCAGCGGCCATTTGCTTTTCAACTTGTCGTCGACTTAGTCGCGATTGCGCAGTGCAATGCCGAGGAGGATGCCAACGCCGACAGCGCCTGCAATCGCAGCGCCCGGGTTTTCGCGCACGAATTTCGTGCCTGCATCTGTCAGCTTACGAAGTTCTTCGCCAGCCTGCTCAGTTGCTTGGCCCACGGTGTCTTGTGCTGCTGCGGCTGAGCCTTTGACGGCTTCAACGCCTTTTTCAACTGTTTCCTGGACGCGTTCTTTCACGCCATCCTTGTCTTTGCCGTTCGGCAAACTTGGATCATGTGCTGTAACTTGTGACATTATGATGTCTCCTTTCGCGAGAGCACCCTCCAACCGGTGGAGAGTGCTCTGTGAAGTTTTATATCCGCTTAGCTGTCGTCAGAAGCGGCTTCTTCAGGGCTTTCGAGTTCAATGGTTGGTACTTCCATCGTGACTTCTTCAGTACCTGTTTCAATGTCGCCAACTTCGGCGTCAAATTCTGGCATGTTGCCGCCTTCGACAGACAGGTCAACTTCAGGCAGGCTGCCTTCTTCTGTTTGGTCGACGTCGACCATATAAACACCAAAACCGATTGCGATTGCAGCGACGATTACTGCTATTACTGGCATGACTTTCATTTCTATTACTCCCTTCATTGAGGTTACGGGGATTCAACGAGCCACAGACCAAGCGGTTCCAGCGAAGGTGTAGAATTGACCCAAAATTCGGCTAATTCACAGAAATGTTTGGGAAATTTATTTGTCAAAGCTCTGTTTCTGCAGCCGCACTGGCCAGTCACCGATCATCGAACACTGAGGAATGAGTGCCGCGAAAGAGTGTCGAATGGGTCGGCGGGTCTGATCCGCAGTCTAATTTTGATAAATCTGTTCCGGATTGGATGGAACGTTCATCCCTATTATGAGTCATCTTTCTATACTGCACGTGCTCACGAGCGCGTGTGGGGGTGTGTGCGCGTTCCGCACATCTATGAGGGGGGAATGTATGACACGGCAGTCTCGCAAGAGCGAGATGGACAGACGCCGCCGGCAGCCAAGTGAGGAAAAGTGATGACAGACGAACAAGAGTTTGAATTACTCGATATCATGCTGACCGCAGAGGAGGCATACCCCTGCCTTGAGCGCGAATTTTTGTCGTCTGAAAACGAAATCGTCGCCGGTTTCCGTATCTTCGATCCCTGGACCAAACTGCGTTCGGATGCTGCGGATCAGGTGGGACCCTACTGGTTTGATCTGATCGTCCATACACTCAATCGCGGTGTGAAGATCGACTTCACACTGACAGATTTTGATCCAGTCGTCCGCATGGGGGAACATCGCTACGCATGGCAGTGCTTCCGCGCGCTCGCGGCCGCGGGTGAGGCATCTGACAACCCTGACCTTTTGACGGTCCGCGTCGCGATGCACCCTGCACGCGTCGGGCTGCTGCCGCGCACGCTGCTGTGGTTCCGCTCAGTCAGCGAAGTGAATGCGCAGATTTCGCGATTGAAGGATGCACATCAGATCTCAGATACCGAATTGCTTCACAGCACACCAAAATTGCCGGAATTGGCGCATAAGAAGGGCGAAACACTTCGCGCAAAGATGTTTCCGCCGCCGCCACTCGTACCGGTGACGCATCATCAGAAACTGGCCGTGTTTGACGCAGAGCGCGTCTTTATCGGCGGGCTTGATGTCAATGATCGCCGGTTTGATACGAAAGAACACCGTCAGCGAAGCGAACAGACATGGCATGACGTGCAGATCTTGGCAAAGGGTCAGGCCGCCGATGAGGCGCGTACCCATCTTTTGACAATCGAAGATGCGGTGCGCGGCAAGAAGGTCCCGCAACCCAAACATCTTTTGCGCACGATCTCGGCGAAGCGTCAGATCGCATTGCCATACCTGTCGCCTCAACGTGTCGTTGACGAAATCGCCCAGGCGCATATTGATGCCGTCAACAAATCCGAGCAACTGATCTATCTTGAGACGCAATTCTTTCGCGATCAGCGAATGGCGGACTGTCTGGCTGCGCGAGCGCAGGCGCAACCGCAGCTTACCGCGATTATTGTCCTGCCAGCGGCGCCAGAAGAAATCGCTTTTAATGGCGAATGGGGGCCAGATGCCAAGTTTGGTGAGCATTTACAGGTGAAGTGTCTGGAAACCATCCAATCCGGATTTGGAGACAGGCTACTGCTGACCAGTCCTGTGCAAAACAGGTCGGCTGACGACGAGGAAGGCCGCGCAAAGCACTTTGGCGCGCCGATCATCTACGTACATGCAAAGGTTTCAATTTTTGATGATACCGCTGCAATCGTCTCGTCTGCCAACCTCAATGGGCGCAGCCTGTATTGGGACACCGAAGCAGGTCTGAAGATGACGAACCGGCGCAACATCGAGAAGTTGCGTCAGCGTTGCTACACGCACTGGCACGGGCCTGCGATTGGCCAGGATTTCCTTGGCATGGATTCAGCATGTGAAACCTGGGCTCAAAGAATTGCAGAGAATGCATCGCTGCCCCCTGAGCAACGTCGCGGTTTCCTTCTGCCTTATAAGATGGAGCCTGCGCGGGACGAAGCTCAGGCCTTGCCGGGCGTCCCTTCTGAAATGGCGTAATCGCTCATTCCCTTCATCACGGTCATGACCCAGATCAGAAGTGGGATCGCGATGATCCCGCCGATTGGGCCCCAAAGCCACAGCCAGAACGCCAGCGACAGAAAGACCAAGAGCGGGTTCACAGCCAGGCTTCTGCCAACAAGAGTTGGTGTCACAAACTGTGCTTCTGTCGCATTCAGCGCGACATAAAGAAAGACCGGCGCAAAGCTAAGGGCACCATCAAAGACGACGATACCTGTGATTGTCAGCGTCGTCGCCAAGAACAATGGCCCGAGATACAGTACGAAATTCAGCACACAGGCGAGCAATCCCCAAAGGATTGGCGACGGCATGCCGATCAGGTGCATCGCAACTGCCACGATACTGCCAAAACCCAAATTGATAGCAGAGATTGTCAAAACATAGCGCGAGACCTGCTTTGCAGCTTTACCGAGATCTTTCTTGCCCAGTGCGGCAACGTTGGCGCTCAGCCAATGGTAGGTCTGGTTGCGCGTCAAAAGGAAGAAGTAGAGCGTGCCTGCAAAAATCAGGAACTGGGCGATGAAACGCGGCGCATAGAACAATGCATCGTAAAGCGTTGGAATGCCCATGCCGCCTTCGTCAGATGACTCGCTTTCACCACCAGAGTCTTCAGGTTCGATTGCGGCGGCGACATCTTCAGAGATTTTTTCCAGACCCTGAAGCATCCGGCGTATTTCAACGAGGGCTTCGCGCAGTTCTGCCTGAATGATCGGAAGCTGTCTGATGGCTTGAGACACATAAGGTTCGATGAAAAAGGCGAGGACCAGAATAAGTGTGAGCGCCAGAGACACGGTCAAAAATGCGCCGAGAGCAGCTGGAAACCGCAAACGATCCCACAATTCGGAAACCGGTGTCAGAACGATCCCCAAGATAAATGCTGAAAGGACGGGTGCCAGCAGCCCTTCTGCTTCACGCAATCCCCAGAGCACCGCGATTGATGCGATCACAAAGAGACAGATCGTTCTGATGGTAAACTGCACGCATCACTCCTTTAGATCACGAACGCTTGATCTGCCCGTGCGGTTCCCGAACACCGCTCGCTTCTATCAAATAGATCAAGCGGGTGGCGTTTCTGCAAAATTTTCTTCCCAAGTCATCCCCTATGCTTAGTTTATTCTGCGCCGCAGGGAACTAACCCTACGCCCCAGAGGTTTGTGCTCATATGCGAGAGGAGATCGCCGCTATGAAAGCTCAGATCAAAGAAGTTTGGTACAACGCCATCGCGGGTGCATTTGAAGGTCGTGTGGATATCGCACGTGACGCCGGCACATTCCGCTATCCTTGTGTCGTTGAAGGTCCTGCCAACATGCCGCGCCAGATGGTGCGCCGCCAGATGGTGGCACAGGCCCGTCAAATGTCCGACAGCCGCGGTGCGCGCTTCTAGCGGATACGAAGTCCGTAAATTGAGCCCGGTGATGCGCTCTCACGCGCCTTGCGCAGGAATTCAAAAGATCGAAAGGAAATGACGATGCATAACCGCAAGTATAAAGTAAAGCACCCGGAACTCTCCGGTTCCGAGCTTCACCACGACCTCAAGAACGAGCCAGGTGAAGACGGCGATCCAAATCACATCGAGGAAGAAACACTTTCCGACAAAGATGGAGACAAGGATCAGGACAGCAAAAGCTAGGCTGACCCGCTCATAATTCTGATACAATTAAAAGGGGATGTGCCAGACGTGGCGCATCCCCTTTTTGCTGTTCTTGCTGAAGGTTAATCAGTCCTCGGTTTCGAGGGGCTCGGCCCCGACAAAAGCCCATGCTTCCGCGATTTGATCTGATGCAAAAGTCGCAGCCTTGACTGGGATGACCTTGTCCATGGTCTTGATCATCTTGGCGGCGGCTTCAGGCGCGCCCACCACAGCATAGCGTTCGACATTACCGAGGGCCCTTAACCGCGACGTAAACACATCTTTGTCCAAGAGCGTGCTTTCGGCCTTGCCAGAAAACGCAGAGAGATCCACGAGCATGTTGATCGAGGGGTGCGCGTCGAACAGTTCATTTACGTGACTTGCAAGCGCGCTGGAATCTTCAGTGTCCAGATCGCCTTTCACCTCAAATGCGAATACGTCATCCTTTGAATTCGGGATCTCGATAACTGCGCCCTGTTTGAACTGTGCCATGTGTCTCTCCTGAAAAAGAAAGGCGGAGCATTTCTGCTCCGCCCGTTGTTTGGATATTAGCCTTGATACTCAGGCTTTGATTCCAACGCTTCGCGTGTCATGTCGATGTAGACGCGCAAGTCGCCGCCATCGGCCATCCGCATGATACGAAGATCGTCCATATCAACGGCGACCGGCTTTTCGCCAAGGCCGAGGAAGCCGCCCACGTCGATGATTGCACGGTCCAGCTCGCCGTCAGCAGTGATCAGCAACTCACCAACTTCGCCAATCTCTTCATCGTTGACGCTAATGACCGGTGCGCCGGTCAGTGCTTCGGTTGTCAGTTCGTCTGGCGTGACTTCCTGCATCTCAGCGTCTGCCATCATGGTGTCTTCAGACATGTCTTCATCGTCCATGGTGCTTGCGACCATGCCACCGTCGTTCATCTCTTCAGTTTCGGTGGTGTCAGACGCCATGGTTTCTTCTGCCATGTCATCGTCTTCATCAAGCGTGTTGGTGGCGAGGTTGTATTCGTAGCTCGGTGCATCCTGCACGCCGACAGCCGTCGCCTCGATCACGAGGAAGAAGTCGTCTGTTTCACCTTCTTCTTCGATAAAGCGCACTTCCTGCATGTTGATGGCGACATCTTTTTCACCAATTCCCAGGAAGCCGCCGACCCCGACGATAAGGGACTGAACGTCACCATCTCGTGTCAGCAGGATTTCATTGATCTCACCAATGTCTTCCCATTCGGTTTCAGCACCAGCTTGGATGAATGTGCCATTCTCGATGCTCTGCTCAGAGGCATAGACACGCATGCCGATCAGCTCAGAGGCGTTCAGGTTGAATTCCGGATCGAATGGTTGGTCAGAGAAGACCTCGCTGTGTGCGTCCGCATGTGCCGCCGTGGCAAGTGCAAGGGCTGCTGCGGTGGTGGTCAGAAGCCGTTTCATAATAATTCCTCCTACGTTGTGAAAACAAATCCGGCTGTGCCGGCTGTGGAGTTCAAACGCAGGGAAGGCTAACCGGTTCCGCCAAGTTTCGTCATCGGAACGGCTGTGATGGTTCAAACGTTATTTGATGGAAACGCAAATTGGAGACTGACGGGCAGATGACTTGGAGCAACGCAATGGAACATCAGACGTTCGAGAAAACGTTTAATGAAGGCTTTACGAAGTTCTTGAGCGGCTACGCTGTTTTCGCGACCTTATTCTTCTTCGCCAGCGTCATCATCGGCGACATCATCGTGCCGAACCATAACTGGATTTCGGATACGATCAGCGACTTGGCGGCGGGGCAGTACTCAATCGTTGTTGACCTTGGTCTCTACATCTTCGCAACAGGATTCCTCGCCGTTGCGATGCTGACGTCACACGGACATCTTGGCGGCCCGCGCTGGAGCGCTGGTACTTTCGCACTCGCCGTCTTGGCACTCATCGTCTTTATGATCGGTTCCAGAGACGAGTATGGCGACAGCGATCAGGATGGCGTTGTGATCCACCGATATCTCGTTTATGCGCTCGGTTTCTTTATGGCTGTGATCCCTTGGCTTTTGTCTGGCGGGGTAAGCCGGATTTCTGGAAAGCATGGCAATTGGCTCATCGGCGTGTCGATTGTGTGGATCATCACTGCACCGATCTTCTTCATGCTGCCCGATGACGTTGATGGCATCTACGAGCGCGCTTTGGGTTTGATTTCATTCACTTTCATCGCGGTCATGGCGCATCTTTACTGGCAACTTGCGACGGGAAAGACACAGTCGTCATACGTTGAGCGCTAATTTTCGCAATGGCTGGAACTGCCACAGGATTTGCGCGTTGGCCGGCCATGATCAACCAAAACGGAGAAAGATCAATGACTATGCGCAAAGCACTCTTGGCATCCGCAATCGCTATGCCAGTAGCATTTGCTGGAACCACAACTTTCGCAGGCGGGATGGCAGAAGCCGTCGTCGTTCCAGCGCCAGTGGTGGCCCCTGTGGCGCCTGTGGCCTCGAACGACTGGACAGGCTTCTATGCAGGTGGTCAGGTTGGCTATGGCCAGTTGGACAACGACGCGCTTGATGATGACACCAACGGTGCACTCTACGGTCTACACGCAGGCTATCTTTACGATCTTGGCAGCTTCGTCGTCGGTGGTGAAATCGACGCGGACGCAACGACCATTGAAAGCGCTTCGCCTGGTGACGGTGTAGAGCTTGATAGTGTTGCACGTGCGAAGTTGCGCTTGGGCTACGATGCTGGCGACTGGATGCCATACGTGGTTGCCGGTGCGATGACAGCAACGACGTCGGGCGCAGTTGATGGCGACGGCACTGGCGGTTTTGCCGGTGTGGGCATTGACTACCAATGGTCCGACAACATGCGGATTGGCTGGGAAGTGCTTCAGCACCAGTTTGAAGACTTCGCTGACACCGATGGTCTGGATATTGACGCGACGACCGCAACACTCCGCGCAAGCTTCAAATTCTAAATATTGAACGAAAGATTGTCTTATGAGCCGGCCCTTGTGGTCGGCTCATTTGCTTTCGAATGCAGAAATTTATTCATTTCCAACAATCTGTTAAGCAGAAATCTAAGTAGTTGTTCTGCAATTCTGAAAAAATATGCAATCCGGCGGGAACCATTCGCACGTAGAAAGGTTTGGACAATGCAATGACCATTGTCCCGGTCGCGGGATTGCTGAGCAATCCATTGAAAACCCGCCGCTTCTCCCCCCCGTGTGCGGCGGGTTTTCTACAACCAAAGATGCGAAATCTCCAAATTCATCGGCACGGCAAGATGCATGATAGATGCAACCACAAACGGTAATCCAGCCGGATGGAACTGCGTGATTTTCCACGCGTTGTCTGTAAAACGACAGGAGAAATCCCAATGATAAAATCGACTGGTAAGCGCGTGTCGCGCACCCAACATTCACGATTCAAGGCGTGCATGACCGCACTCTTTGCGGCTATGGCACTGTTTTTGGTCAGCCCACAGGCCAAGGCGCAAGAGGGCACATTCTTTGAAATTCCAACCTTGAACGAGGCATTGGCTCAGCCGGTTGGCGATCTGGACCTCTCGACGCCGCAGTCTTCCATGGAAGCATTCCTAGAGGCGGCTTCGAACGAAAATTGGGCCGACGCAGCCCATGTCCTGAACCTGAACGACATTGACCCCGTCAATCAGGCCATCGTCGGTTCAGGCCTTGCCGAACAGCTTTATACAGTGCTCGACCGCAAAGTCGTCATCAGTTGGCAGCAATTGCTGGAGCGACCGGACTCGCTCAATACGCAGGCACCATCGGAAAACGTGATGGCAGGTCAGGCACGTAAGAGCCTGCTTCTTGGCGTGCTTGAACTGGACAACCGACCGGTCGTGATCAGGCTCAACCGCGTGAAGCCTGAAGATGGCGATCCGGTGTGGGTTTTCTCCCGTCAGACGGTGCAAAATGTCCCGGCGCTTTTTGACGCCTATGGACCGACCGAATTTGAAAAGGCGCTTCCCGATTGGATGCGTGCGGACAGCGGGCTCGGTCTGAAGTGGTGGGAGCTGCTTGCCATTCCTCTGACAGTTCTTGCAGCCTACGTCTTCTCACGGATCGCGTGGGGTTTGCTGACACGTGCGAGTAAATCGACCGGTAACCGTTCCTGGTTGCCGCTCTCCCAAATTCTGAAAGGGCTGCGCTGGCCGACGACGCTCGTCGTTGTTGGTGCAACGCTTCAAATTGCGACGACACAGATTCTGGTTGTGTCAGGCATCGTAAATAGCATCGTCGATCCGATCGCGATCATCTTCTACGTCGCTGCCGCCATGATATTGGCCGTGAGTCTGATCGACGTTGCTATCGATTTCTTCTTTGCAGTCGATGTCGAAGATCTGTCTGATCCCGACGCCCGCAAAGAGCGCTCACGCGTCACGACGCTTGCCGCGGTCAGGCGCTTGGTCATCGTGTTGGCGGTCATCGTCGGCACAGGATTGGTCCTGTCGACAGCCAATATTTTCCAGACCTTAGGCTTCTCGCTTCTGGCCTCCGCCGGCGCGCTTTCCTTGGTCTTTGGTTTTGCCGCGCGCGATGTGCTCGGCAACCTCTTGGCATCGATGCAGATTTCGATGAACAGGACGGCGCGGATTGGCGACCAGTTGATTTTCAATGACTACCTGGCGACCGTTGAGGACATCACCTTTACGCATATCACCCTTAAGTCCTGGGATTCGAAACGAGTCATCGTACCAGTGAAAACCTTCGTGAACGAAGCGTTTGAGAACTGGTCGATTGGCGGCGATGGCATGACGCGGACAGTGATGCTTGAAGTGGCCCATGACACTGACATCGACGCCTTGGAAGAGGCATTCCGCGACGCCGCGAAAGATGATGACCGTATCGTAGTTGATGATCTTGAGATGGTTGTCGTCGATCAATCGCTGATCAAGTCGGTTGTGAGGCTCGCCATTCCGGTCAAGAAAATCACCGACGGCTGGGCTGTAGAGTGCGGCATGCGAAAGAAAATGATCGCATATTTGCAAGAGAGCCAGGGTTCGCTGATCAAGTCGGTGAATAACCTGACTGTTGAGGCAGCCTAAGCCAGTAAGAAACCAAGAGCGCCGGCATACCCTTGCCGGTGCTCCATTTGACGCTCCTTTTCCCTGACATATCTCATCTTTGTTAGCGGACCCCATGCAACTGGTTCCGCCCTCATTGATGCTAGGAGCCTGCGTTGAACGAACTACTCGCACCGGACGCGTTATCGTGGTCCACAACGATGACCCGTCTTGCGGCCGCAACCTTACTTCCCCTTGCTATTGGACTTGAACGGTTTTTCCGCGAGAAACCAATCGACTTTCGACCCTATGTGGTCATCTCTGTCGTTTCCTGCGCTTTGCTGATCGCGACACAGGATCTTCTTACAGCACAAGTTACGGATGGCGCTCGGATCGACCCTACGCGCGTGATGCAGGGTGTCATCACCGGCATCGGCTTCTTGGGGGCGGGTGCGATGTACCGTGAGGGTGACATCGTCAAAGGCGCTGGCACTGCAGCCAGTGTCTGGAGCGCGGGTGCCATTGGCCTGATTTGCGGGATTGGAGAGATCTGGCTGGCTGTGAGTATCACAGCTGTGATTGTTGTGCTGATGCTCGCGAGTGCACCCTTCACAGACAGATGGGACAACACTGACAGCGAATAAAAAACGGGCGCCTTATGGCGCCCGCGTTTACTCACATCAATATACTCATCAACGCATTAGGTTAGTTGCCCTGCAACACCATGACGCCAGCGGTACCGTCTACGGTGCCAGATGCAGACCCTGCGAATTCTTCACCCGCGCTACCAAAGATACCGCCGGACAGATCCATCGTGTCAGGGGAGCCGTCTACGGAGATGGTACCCGTCACACTCGCACCAGACTGGGCGCCGCTGATGGTGCCTTCGAATGCGGTCAGATCGACATCGCCACTTACGCTGCCGTCACCAAAACCAACGGTGAGTGAGAATGTCCCCTCATCAACATCGCTACTTCCGACAGTCGCGAAATTCGCATTACCGCTATAGGTCGTCGACGCCGAAGGAAGATTTGCGGCATCTGTCACCAGTCCCCGCGTGTAGGCATAAAGCTCGTCAGGTGAGCCCATGCCATCCAGGTCTGTGCCTGTGCCGAGAATTGTCACGATGGATGCATCACCGTTGGCGGATGCCGCTGCGAGGTTTTCGAGACGACCATCATCTGACACTGTATTCAGACCCGACAAGACGTAAGTTTGCCCGTCGATCTCTACCGTTGTGGAACCTGCCTCTGTCACAGAGGAAATGTCCGTCGTGACAGAGCCGGAGCTGTCGATCGCATAACCTGGAACGGCGGTTACAACGTCGTCAGTTGGATCAATGGTCCCGCCGTTGTCGGTTTCGGCTGTGCCGATCACACCACCATTTGTCGCGTCTGCCGTGACCGCACCGCTAAGATAAGCATCGGCGGACGTTGATGGGTCGCTGCCACCATTGTTGCCACCGCATGCCGCCAGACCGGCAATCGCAGTCAGAGCGATGCAATGTCTCGAAAAGTCCATTTTGACCTCCTAAATCCAACTAAACCTATTTAAGAACGCCAAAAAACCGCTTAAGTTCCGCAAAACAGGAGAAAAATATGACCTCTCAGAACGTCAGCTTAAACACAGTGACTGCGCTCTACATGGAGGCATACAATCTCGGTGAAAATGATCGCGCAGCAGCGGAAGAATATCTCGCGCCTTACGTGGACAACGGCCAGGTGGTCATGGGCACGGCCCGTCAGGGGGATGAGGAGAAGCACTTCGGTTTCGCGCTTTGGGCGAAGGTGGATGAAGACACCCATATGGCGCTGAGCAAAGGTGCGCTTGATCCAAAAGTTGCGGGTTACAATGCTTTGAAAAGTGGACCTGCTGCATGGCTGCTTGAGCTCGTCGCGCCGTCATCGCTTGCTGACGCATTCGTCAAATCGACCTGCGCAGCGGTGTTCCCGAACGAGGTCGTCATGGCGCGTCTGAAGGATAAAGACGGCACCGCCCGCTGCATTCAAGTGCAACGGGCGGCGTAGTTTCGTAATCGTTAGTTCGGTTAGAGGATGAAGACATCCGCTGTGACGTCGTCTTTCGACAGATCGTCAAAGATCAATGCATCACCTGTATCACCAAGCTTCACATAGGCTGAGCCGGTGAACGGGTTGTCTTCAACCATGCTGGCAAGATCTTCTGCTGTGAACGAGAAGGCATAGGCCGTCAGATCAATCTGATCTTTGGTCACGTCCAGACCGTAGAGTGTATCTACGCCACCATCTGTTCCAAGAACCAGCGTCGTCGCATCCGTGCCATCGGCGCTGCTTTCAAAGAAGATGAAGTCGTCGGCCGCAGAGCCTTCGATTGTTGTATTACCTTCACCTGAGAAGACGAGGTCCATACCGGAGGATGTCTGGATGGTCTTGTCATTGCTACCACCCTGGATGGCTGCAATCCCGCTTTCCGCACGTGTGGCGTCTTCGGAGATGGCAAGCGTTTCGCCGACGCTGTTGGTGTCAGCAAAATATGCACCTTCCGAGATGATGGTATCGGAACCCGTCGTGCCCGACGCTTCGGTTACAACGTCAGACGTCTGCGACTCCAGTGATCCGTTGACGATGTAGGTATCGCTACCTTCGCCGCCGTTCATCGTATCCTGCGTAAATTCGCCACCGTCACGACCGACAAGCAGGTCATCGCCGGTACCACCGTTCATTGTATCGGCACCTGCGCCGCCCAGCAGCTCATCGTTACCGCCGTTGCCGTTCAGCGTGTCATCACCAGCGCCACCGTTTGCACGGTTGTTGCCATCGGAACCACTGTAAGTGTCATTCCCAGAGGTCGAACCACCTGTTGTGGAATCCCAGCCACCGTCACCTTCGATGTTGCCACCGTTCGTTGTCGTGCCACCGGTAGTGCCACTGTCGGTGTTGTCCAACGTCGTGTTTGACGTCCCGTTTCCGGGCTCGCTGCCCTGATTGGTCACATCAATGATCACACGAGCCTCTGCACTTTCGGCCACGCCGTCTGTCGCAAAGTAGGTGAACTCATCCTGACCGGTGAACCCAGTGTTGGAGGTGTACTGGAAGCTACCGTCGGCGTTCAAAGTGACTGTGCCATTGGCCGGACCTGTGCCGAGAATTGCCTCAAGGCGCTCACCATCCGCGTCGCGGTCGTTGAAGAGCACACCTTCAGAGGACACAACACTCATCGTGTCGCCTGTGTAAGCGAGGTAACGATCAAGGAATGGTTCTGGCTCGTCATTTGCAACCGGTGCATCATTGACAGGTGCAAAGTTGATTTCGACCAAGCCACGATCCGTCAAACCTTCGTCAGACAGGTTGTAGACGAAGCTCGCCGTGCCGTTGAAGTTCTCATCAGGACGGAAGAAGATGTTTGCATCTTCAAGCGATACCGTACCACCAATGGCACCAAACACACTATCCAGCTGGATCGGGTTCGGACCATTGTCCGGATCGCTGTCGTTAGACAGAACGTCAGCCGTCTTGATAATCAGTACTTCATCTTCGGTACCTTCAAAGAAGTCGTCAGTGGCGATTGGTGCCTGATTTGGCGTCTCGCCGACTGGCGTCACGGGAATGTCGATATCGACACGCACCGCTTCGGTGCTGTTGGATGTCCCGTCATTCACGAAGTAGGTGAAGAAATCAGTACCTTCGTAGTCGGTGTTTGGCGTGTATTCAAAGCTGCCATCTGCGTTCAGCACCAGCGTACCATTGCTCACGTCCTGATCCAGAACGGCAGTCAGCGTATCGCCATCGATATCGGTATCATTGACCAGGATCGACTCGTCGGCTTCGGTCACGAGTGTTGTGTTCGACTGAACCTTGAACCCGTCTTCACTACCAACCGGCAGATCGTTCACATTCTCGACCGTGACGCGGACGATACCTTCGTCTGCAGGGGAGAGCCCTTCCTGAGCAACCTCAACAGTGTAGAGCAACTCGAATGTGCCGTAGAAATTCTCTGGCATCTGAACTTCGATCACGCGGTCTTCTGGGTTTGCTGTGATCGGACCAGTGTCGCCGCGCACGCTGTTGATTGTCAGCAGCGAACGGTCACCACCGTATTCGTCATTGGCCAGCAGATCGTCGATGTTGATCAGGATGGTTCCGCCTTCCTGGAAGGTCAGCTGATCATCATTGGCAATCGGTGTTGCAGCATCAGAGTTTGTCGCTGTCACAAGGCCACTGGCCAAGTTGGCGTCAGATACTTCGATGGACACGGTCGTTGCTGTGCTGTCCAAGGCACCATCGCTTGCCAGATAGGTGAAGGTATCTGTGCCGACAAAGCCAGCATCTGCTGTATATTCAAAGCTGCCGTCAGCATTGAAGGTCAACGTGCCGTTCATCGGTCCTGCATCAAGGATCGCTTCGAGCGATGCATTCTGCGGATCAAAATCGTTCGCAAGAACACCGTTCGCCGCAGAAATCGAAAGCGCGCCATCGGTGCTGTAAGTGTCTTCCACACTGCGTGGTGCAGTGTTTACTTCAGCAAGTTTCTGATCATCGGACGTCCCGGCATCACGACCGGCAGCAGCGCCCTCTTGGATATAGTGCAATGTTGCCTCCACTGGTTGACCTTCAAACCTGGACACGAGATCCGGATTTGCTTCGAGATAACTTTCGGCAGAGAAGCCTGTCAGCGGGTCTCCGCGCTCAGCACCCTTGGTGGCATAGGTGGCAGCGGCGAGGTCGATCAATTGTGCCTGCGTCAACTGCCCCAAATCGTAGCGCTCAAACTCGCTGATGTTCGTGGCGATGTATGTCAGTCCGTCGAACTGTTCGACGTCAGCGGCTTCGATGACACCGTCACCCGTGTTAAAGCGCTCCACGCTGACATAGACGTCTTTCTGTGCGCCACCGTCTGACAGAACGTAGATCAGACCTGTCGTGTCAGAATAGATGCGATCGTATTCGTTGCCGATAAACGCGGTGTCTGTTCCAGCGTTGCCATCAACAAAATCGTTGCCGGCACCGCCAATGACGAAGTCATTGCCCTCACCGCCAGCCACGTTGTCGTCGCCCTCACCGGCAGAAAGGAAGTCGTCGCCAAGTCCACCGTCAAGACGGTCACCGGACTTGCCACCTGACAAATCATCGTTACCAGCACCGCCCATCAGCATATCAATGCCATCGGTACCCGCGATCTTGTCGTTATCCATGCCGCCTTCTTTGGCTTCACCGAACATGCCGTCAAAGCTTTTGGAGGCCACAGAAGTTGCTGCCTGAGCATCGGCGTAAAGTCCGCCCGCCGCAGTCGCTGCGCCTGCTGCTGCAACACCATAACCAGCTTCTGCTTCTGCTTCTGCTTCGACTTCTGTTTCAGATTCGAAGCGGCTGTCAGGCCCTTCGGGCTCTTCGTCCGCGTCGCCAAGACCACTGCCTCCCTGACCAATGACGGCCAGATCGAACAGGAATGCGGCTTCGGCTTCCGTCAGTTCGCGAGTATCAATGCGAACTTCGACGATTGCTTCGTAAAGCCCTTCGGCTTCGAGTTCTGCTTCGTTGTCGATCCCGCCAATCATGGAAAGACCGGCAACGGCTACAGCAACAGCAACACCGCCACCCTCTGGGTCCCAAGCACGGGCGTAGGCATATACCTCACCGGCCATGCCATCTTCAGGCAATTCGATGATGATTTCGACGTTTGCACCCGATGCAGCAGCAGCCGCCGCTGCGTTTGTAGTCGCGCCGGTCAGCACATCGCTTTCGATGCCCAGCGCACCGGCAGCACCCGCCGCAGCTGCAGCAGCACCCGCGCCGATACCAACTTCGGCTTCAGCTTCCGCCTCAGTCTCGATCTCAAGGATCAAATCCGCAGGGTTGACCGGAGAAACGACGATGTCGCCAAACTCACCCAGTGGCTCTGGTCCGGGTGCATCACGGTCAGCAAAACCATTTGCGTCGTTGTCGAACACTTTGGTCGCGACTGAGGTTGCAGTTGCACCTTCAGATGTTGTGCCAACTGCACTGTTACCCGCAACAGCCGTATTGGCACCTGCACCTGCGGCAGCAGAGTTGTAACCGACTTCAACCTCAACTTCGGCTTCCGCTTCGGTTTCGCGCTCAACTTCGATACTTTCGACCGATGTAACAACTTCCGTACCGGGTTCAGAAAGAACTTCACGCTCGCGGGTCGGGTCATCGACGATCTCTGGGCGTTCTTCGACGGACTGAATGCCGGAATTGAACGTATCTGGACGTGTCGTCAGTGTGCCAGACAGAGCAATCGTGCTGAGCGTTGTGGAGTCGCCCAGCGCGCTGCCGTCGGCAACGCCGGAGGCCGTCGGCAAAGCACCTGAGAGGTCTGCTTCTGCCTCAGCTTCTGCTTCAGCCTCAGCTTCGGCAGGCGGCACGATCAGGTTGCCATCTGCATCCATGCGCTCGAAGACGCGATCTTCGACAGTTGAGAAATCATTGTCGCCACGCAAAGTTGCCGTTTCGACAACGTCATTGCGACCACGTTGATCACCATTGTCATCAGTCGTCGATGTCGCAGCAGTTGCGGAGGAACTCACGAGCGTTGTCGCATTGACACCGGTCGCACCCGCGCCACCGGTCGCGATGGCAGCAACTGCCGCAGAGTTGTTGCCCACTTCGGCTTCAACTTCGACTTCGGACTCTGCTTCCGCTTCTGCTTCGTTCTGGCCGTAATTCTCTGGGACGCTGGTGTCGCGAGGCTGCGCGACAACCGATTCAGCTGGTGCCGGATCTTCCAGAGACGGGCTATCAGTTGGGTTCAGAGCGTTAAAGAGCGTGCCGCTTGTGGGGAACGTCGCGCGGGAAGCGGCCGTCAAATCGGCTGAATTCAGCGCTTCAAACAAGGTATTTGGCGCTTCTGTCACAGTCGACGTGGAAACCGAGGTCCGGACCGCCGTTTCCGTATCAACCGAACTGAAATCGCCAGCGACAGATACTGCAGAACCGCCAGCGACGCCTGCAGCGGCTACGCCGGTGCCAGCTTCAGCTTCTGCTTCTGCTTCGGATTCAACCTCAACCTCCGACTCCGCGTCAGCTTGGCGCAAACCAGTGGCGTTGGGATCGACCAAGTCAGTGATACCGGGACCATCTGAGTCTACAGATGTCTCAGACGCGTCGGCGGTGCTGTCGTCGGAATCGTTGTTGTCGGTGTAGGCGATTTCGCCAAGATTGTCGGAAACGCTTGTTGCGGTGCTCGAAGCAATGTCAATCGAAGATGATGTTTCTCCGGCGGCGGCGCGTGGCGCCCCTGTGTCGTCGACGAAAATCGTAGTTCCGACTGAGGCAGTCGCGGCAGAAGCACCAGCGGCGGCGACAGCGGCGCCGTCACGGATTTCCACCTCAACCTCTGCTTCAACCTCGGCTTCAGCTTCCGCTTCGGAGCTGACAATGGTCACATCAGCTGTGACCGGCGCGGCGGTACCAGTCGTGTCTTCGTTGGTATCACCTCCGACGCCGCGCACTCCGGCACCATCTTGGCCGGTTGTATCAAGCATCCCCGCCTGTGTGCGCTCATCCTCACCGATCAGGCTCATATCGAGCGATCCGGAAACAGCAGTCGATGTCAGCGCATTTGCGCCATATGCCGCAGCACTGGCGGCAGAAACTGTCGATGCAGCCACAGCGTCAAAATCAGCTTCAGCTTCGACTTCGGTCTCAGCTTCCGCCTCTGCCTCGGCCTGTGTCTCAAACTCTGAGTCAATCTCCTGACCCTCAACAGAACCGCCACCGTCTGCGGTCGCTGTTCCGCCAACCAATGAAACATCGACGGTCTCGCGGCGCAGCTCGTTTCCGTCGGCGTCAAGTTCAACTGCAACAATTGTCAGGGGGCCATTCGGCTGGGTCGCAAGCGCTTCGCCATCGCTGCCATTCGACAAGAGGTAGGGTGGATTCTGGACTGTTCCGATTTCAGTCCCATTCAGGAAGTAGCGAACAGACACCGTGTCATTCAAGGATGGTTCGTAAGCGACGGCAAAGTTGCCGAGGTCGTCTTTCGAGAGGGTCGAACCGCTTCCGAAGTCGTTGATCAGTTCACCCGTGTCAGCATTCACAATTTGAAAAGTCATCTTCTTACCCTGCGCCAGTTGAATTTGCTGAACCCAAACGCAGCGTTTTTTGAATCGTTCCCCTAAGTTGTGAAATTTCCTGTCAGACCTTCAGTAGCAAGCGATTGAAAATACCCGATTCTCTTGAATTCGGGACGCGTTTCTGCCTCCCTGAAGTGGCCAACAGCGAGCATAAAGTTGGCTTCCCGGCACATGTTAGAGCAAAGAAATCAGGGCCTCACGAGCCTTGTTTTGCAGGCTCGCGGCTACGCTCTGACACTTGGCTCATGGCGATCGGAGCGAGGACACCATGCACGATGATTGAGATTAATACGGCGACAATCGCGATCCGCCATACCGTATCGATATCGGCAAACTGCGCATGGCTTGCGCCATAGGCGATGTAGAACAGGCTTCCCATTCCGCGGATGCCAAAGAAGGCGATCGTGACCTTTTCCAGATGCGTGCCTCGCGTCAAAAAGAGCGCGACCCAACCGGCCGCTGGCCTGATCACGAAGATCAAAAGAAGCGCGACGATAACTTCGATGAAGCGCAAACCTTCGAGTCCACCTGCCGCGGCAAAACTGCCAAGCCATAGCAACAGGACTGCCAGAAGGATCTTCTCAAATTGCTCGCCGGCTGCATGCGGCTTGAGTACATAATCCTCGGCGTCAGTCCGATGCCCGACCCAGCGCCCTACACGCGCTGCAACGAACACGGCGAGAAAACCGTAACCGTCAACGGCCTCGGTCACGCCATATACGAAGAAGGTCGAGCCGAGGAACAGCAAGCCTGCATTGTGGCCGCCGGTCGCAAGATCGCCATAGCTCCCAAGCGAGTATTTCCCGATCAGCCACCCCACGATCACAGCGAGAACCATTGCAGACGAGATACGCCAAAGCACATCGCGCAAGACCCAGTCGCGCAGCACATGACCTGTCAGCACGTTCCCCGCTTCGACTACGACAATCGCAAGCCAGATAAAGGGGAAAGCAAGCGCGTCATTCAGACCCGACTCGGTCGTGAGCGACAGACGCACATCGTCTTCGCCGCCTTCTGTCGGACCGCCAACCTGCACGTCTCTTGCAAGCACCGGGTCGGTCGGCGCCATCGCGCCTCCCAAAAGGATTGCAGCGCCGAGGCCCAGACCCGCCCACTGGCCCAGCAAGAACATTGCCAGAATGGTCAGCGGCATCGTGACCGCCAAAAGCATCCATGCATGCTGCCACGTCTCGCGTCCGGCGCGGGTATCGACAGCCAAGCCCGCCGTTGCTAATGCAACAATGACAATGATTTCAGTTGCGTGCTCGACAATTGCCAGATGGGTCTCCGATCCACGGGGGTCGATGATCGGCCAGCCCAGTGGCGACAGCGCCAAAAGCACGCCAGCTGACACGTAGATCATCGGCACGCTGATTAGCCGCTTGCCACATACAAGCGGCAAAAACGTCAGGCCGACAAAGGCCAGCCCTGCAACTGCGAAGAGCAGATCTCTGAGATCAAGTGTCTCTAACAATGGCGTCGTCCTACAAACATCTGCGTAGGAAACGGCTATCGCGTGTCTTGGTTCCCAACAGCACAGTTGTGCAAGGCCGGCAGGCCATGCTGCGACTTTGAGACATGGCCGGAACGTAACGGGTCGGTTGCTCCGGTTTCTACACTCGGTGAAGGTAGTTCAGGGTGCCGGCGCGGAGGACATATGGTGACCTCTACCAAAAATGCTATGTATTTCTGCCCCGCCAATAGCGCCCTTTCCGAATAGGCGTTTGTTGCAAGCGCGGTTGGCCGCGATATGATCCGGCGCTGAAGGTACTATGCAGGGTCACAGGCGTGGAATTTGATTTCGTCATTATCGGTGCCGGCTCTGCAGGCTGCGCAGTCGCAAAAGGTTTGTCAGATGCGAACGTGGGCACAATTTGTGTGCTGGAAGCGGGTCCGACTGATGCTGTGCCACAAGTCAAGGTACCGTTCGGATTACTTTACACGATGGGAAGCCGCCGAGATTGGCGCTTTCAGTCGGCCGCACAAGCAAGCGCCGGGATGCGTCGTATGAAGGTCAGCCGTGGGCGGATGATCGGCGGATCGAGCTCGATCAACTCGATGGTCTGGTTTCGTGGCCGGATGGACGACTATGCCAATTGGGACCTGCCCGGTTGGGATCATGTATCAGTTCAAGACAACTTTGAGGAAGTCGAAGCAGCAATCCAGCCACAGCGCCTGCCTGATCCGCATCCCATATCCGAGGCGTTCGGGCGAACACTGGGATCTAACGGTTTGGCAACACCCACGCCCGAGCGCGAAAGCGCAGGCGTCTTTCATACCAATATGCGGCATGGCAGGCGCTGGTCGGCGGCTGATGCGTTCTTGCGTCCCGCGCAAAGGTCCGGAAACTGCGAGGTTCTTCCCGGCGCGAATGTCGACCGGATCGCATTTGAGGAAAACCGTGCCAGAACTGTTGTCCTGACGGATGGGCGCAAGATCAGTGCACGGCGCGGAATCGTGCTGAGTGCCGGCAGCATTGGATCACCGGCAATTTTGATGCGGTCAGGTGTCGGACCAACCGGCCACTTGCAAGAGCAAGGCATCAATGTCCTGTGCGATGCCCGGGGTGTCGGTCAAAACTTGCATGACCACCCCGCCGTTGGCGTCCACCATGTCGGGCCAAATTCAGGCTACGGGCTGACCGCCAAGCAGATGCCTGCGTGGATGTTGTCGCCGATCCAATGGCTTTTGATGCGCAAAGGAAGAATGACGTCCAATTTCGTCGAAGCCGGTGCGTTTTTCAGGGCGGCCCCGGTCGGGCCAGACGGCGATGATCGACCTGATGTGCAGACCCACTTTATTCCCTATATGATGGGCTATCGTGGCAAGGCGATTACCACCGGTTCGGGTTTCTTTGCTGATGTCTGCGTGTGCCGTCCGGTCTCTCGCGGGAGGCTAACGCTTTCGTCAAAAGATCCGCATGACGCGCCAAACATCGATCTGGGTGTCCTGAGCGATCCAGCCGATCTTTCTGTTCTGGTTGCAGGGTTCAAGAGGCTGCGCACAATCATCGCGACTGCACCGTTTGGAGACTACCAAGCGCCGGAGGCCCACCCCGCCGAAGCGGTACAGACCGATGACGAGATTGAGGATTATGTCCGCAACAACTGTGGTACCGCCTATCACCCAGTGGGCACACTTGCGATGGGCGTGGGTTCTGAACCAGTCGCACCTGACATGAAGGTGAAGCAGGTCGAAGGGCTTTGGGCTGCTGATGCCTCGGTCATGCCAAAGATTACGTCGGCAAACACAAATGCGCCAAGTATGATGATCGGCCACCGCGCTGCCAAATTTATCTGTCGTGAAATTGGGCGCGGTTAGAAATGCGGAACCTTTTTTGGGCTAGCAAAATTCGGGCAGGTGTCCGCCTCGCGGTGCACAATAACACCTGCCCCGATACCTAATAGCCCAGTGCACAGCCGTCCTTGCGGTGGTCACTGCCAGCTTCCAGCACGCCGTTGTCGTGGATCTTAATCGCCTGTGAACCGCCAATCGCAATCTCGGGCGTTACCACCTTGTGTCCGCGTCCAGCCAGATCGGAGCGGACGTCGTCGCTATAGCCGCGCTCCAGACGCAACTCGCCCTCGACGGCAAAACTGCGTGGGGCGTCCATCGCCTCTTGTGGTCCAAGACCGAAATCCGTGACGTTACTGACAAACCGTGCGTGACCCGTGGCCTGATAAGCACCACCCATCACACCGAATGGCATGTAGGGCTTCCCGTCTTTCTTCAGCAGGCCAGGGATGATCGTATGCATCGGACGCTTGCCGCCAGCGGCTTCGTTCGGGTGGCCCTCAGCCAGACTGAAGCCCGCACCACGGTTCTGAAAGAGAATGCCGAATTTGTCAGATGCGAGGCCCGATCCGAAGGAGTGGAAGATCGAATAGATCAGCGACACGGTCATGCGGTCCTTGTCGACCACGGTGATATAGATCGTGTCCTTATGCACCTCTTCCACCGGCAAGGCGGCAGGGGGCAGGACGCTGTCCATCTTGATCAGCGCGGCGAGTTTCTCAGCCGTTTCGGGCGCCATCATGTAGTCAGCGCGCGTGCAGTGATCGGCATCCGCGATAAAGCGGTTGCGGGCGTCATAGGCGAGCTTGGTCGCCTCAGCCTCGATATGCGCGCGGTCGGCGCCCCACGGGTCCATGTCGGCAATGTCGAAATGTTTGAGGATATTTAGCAGCAGGATCGCGGTCGCCCCCTGCCCGTTCGGCGGATGCTCGCAAAGCTCCAGCCCGCCATATCCGCCAGAGATAGGATCGGTGTAGGTGCTGGTGTGGTTTGCAAAATCGTCGAGCGTATGGACGCCGCCAGCAGCATTCAGCGAATTGACCATGTCTTCGGCTACTTCGCCTTCGTAGAAACCAGCACGGCCTTCGGTTGCGATACGTCTCAGCACCTCGGCTTGCGCCGGGGCAGCGAACATCTCGCCCTGCTGGTACGGTTGCCCGTCCTTGAGGTAGAGATCGCGCGCGATGCCTTGCAGACCGCCTTCTTCCCCGCGCTGTTCGGCCAGCACCCAATCGAAGGCCACGCGTGGCGCGACGGGGATACCGGCTTCGGCATAATGGATCGTCGGCGCAAGGACAGCCTTGAGGCCCAGCTTTCCCCAATCCTTGGAGAGCGTGCAGAAAGCGTCGATGGCCCCAGGCACCGTCACGGGTGTTGCCCCGTAAATCGGCATCTTGGTCATACCCTGATCGCGCAGGGCGGCAGCGTCGAAACCGGCGGGCGCACGACCCGACCCGTTCATCCCGATCACGCGATCCTCACCCGGGGGCGTGATCAACACAAAGCAATCCCCGCCGATGCCTGTCATCTGTGGCTCGGCAATCCCAAGCAGGACCGCACCAGCGATTGCAGCGTCCATCGCGTTGCCACCCGCCTCAAGCATCTGGATCGCCACCTTCGCTGCAAGTGGATGGGAAGTTGCACAGAGCCCATTATTGGCAAGTACAGACGAACGCCCGGGCATATGAAAATCGCGCATGATGGAGACCCTTCTTTGTATTCGCCCGAAATCTAGCGCTGCACTGCCCGACTGCAACGTCAATCTTGGGGGGTTTTCCTGTCCGATACGCAAGCGTAGTTTTAACGCGACAAAAGGTGAGGATTTGCGATGGCCGACGTTTTTATCACTGGCGCTGCCCGCACACCGATGGGCGGCTTTCAGGGAATCTTTTCAGATGTGGATGCGCCGACACTTGGCGGCGTGGCAATTAAGGCGGCTTTGGCCAAGGCAGGCGCGCCCGCGGTGGACGAGCTTCTGATGGGCTGTGTTCTGCCCGCGGGACAAGGGCAGGCCCCTGCACGACAAGCGGGTTTCAACGCAGGATTAGGCGAGGACATTCCTGCCACCACACTCAACAAGATGTGCGGCTCAGGCATGAAAGCAGCTATGATCGCCTTTGACCAGATCGCCTTGGGTGCGGCACAGACGGTCGTCGCAGGCGGGATGGAGAGTATGTCGAACGCACCCTACCTTTTGCCCAAGATGCGCGGCGGGGCGCGGATCGGGCACCAAAAAGTGCAGGACAGCATGTTCCTTGACGGGCTCGAGGACGCCTATGACAAAGGCCGGCTGATGGGGACTTTCGCCGAAGACTGTGCCGAAAAGTACCAGTTCACCCGCGAGGCGCAGGATCAATATGCGATCGGCTCGCTCGACAACGCTCTGGAGGCCGAGCGCACTGGGGCCTTCAAGGACGAGATCGTCTCGGTCACCGTCCATTCGTGCAGTGGCGAGGATATCTATTCCGTCGATGAACAACCCGGACGCGCGCATCCCGAGAAGATCCCGATGCTCAAGCCTGCCTTCCGCAAGAATGGGACGGTTACAGCTGCAAATGCGTCGAGCATCTCGGACGGTGCGGCGGCGCTGGTGCTGTCGTCTGACGGATCAAATGCCCGCGCCCGTATCTTGGGCCATACCACACATGCGCAGGCTCCCGGATGGTTCACGACAGCACCTGTCGGGGCGACCCGCAAACTGCTGGACCGCCTAGGGTGGACCGTCGGCAGTGTTGATCTGTGGGAAGTGAACGAAGCCTTTGCCGTGGTTCCGATGGCATTCATGGCCGAGTTGGGCGTGCCGCGCGACAGTGTGAACGTCAACGGCGGGGCCTGTGCGTTGGGTCATCCGATTGGCGCGTCGGGTGCACGGATCATGGTGACTTTGCTCAATGCGCTGGAAAAACGCGACCTCAAACGCGGGGTGGCTGCCATTTGCATTGGCGGCGGCGAGGGCACGGCCATCGCGATCGAGCGCGTCTGACATGCCGGAAACGATGTATGGCGTGGCCCTCATGGGCCACGGCGGGCCGGAGTGTCTGGAATGGCGCGAAGACCTGCCCAAGCCTGAACCGAAGGCAGGCGAAGTGCTGATCGCAGTCGCGGCAGCAGGTGTGAACAACACCGATATCAACCTGCGCGTCGGCTGGTACTCGAAGGGCGACAATGACGCCGAGGATGCGGGCTGGGCAGGTGATGCGCTGACGTTTCCGCATATTCAGGGCATCGACGTTTGCGGGCGGATCGTGGCCGTTGGTGCGGGCGTTGATCCGGCGCGGATCGGTGAACGCGTCTTGGTGGAACCTTGCATGATCGAGGCAGGCGGCGCGATGCGCGATCCGCCTTGGTTCCTAGGCTCTGATTGTGACGGCGGATTTGCGCAATTCTGCGCTGTGGCCGCGCGCCACGCCTATCCGGTTGAGAGCACCCTAAGCGATATCGAACTCGCGTCTTTCCCCTGCTCCTATTCAACGGCAGAGAATCTTTTGACCCGTGCCCGACTGACGGCGGGCGAAACGGTGCTGGTGACGGGTGCCTCCGGTGGTGTCGGCTCAGCGGTGGTGCAACTGGCCAAGGCACGCGGTGCGCGGGTGATTGCGCTCACCAGTGCGGCAAAGATGAACGACCTGCGCGCCATTGGTGCGGATCAGTGCATTGATCGCAATGCGGACCTGCTGGCCGAACTCGGCAAGGACGCCGTGGAAGTCGTCGTTGATCTGGTCGCGGGCGCAGGCTTTCCGGCGCTGCTGGAGGTCCTAAAACGCCATGGCCGCTATGCCACCTCGGGCGCTGTCGGCGGGCCGATAGTAGAGCTGGACGTGCGGACGCTCTACCTCAAGGACCTGCAATTCTACGGTGGCACGGCGTTGGAGCCAGAGGTCTTTGGCAATCTGGTGCGGCTGATCGAAAAGGGCGAGATCAAGCCGCTGGTTGCGGCGACCTTTGGTTTGCGCGATATCGGCGCGGCACAGGCGGCCTTTGCTGACAAAAGCTATACCGGCAAGATCGTCCTGGACGTTGCCAACCCGACCGGAGACTGACCATGCGCGTCAATTACGATGACCTGTCCAAAACTATCGTCTCGCTGACAGAAGGTGAGGACGACGTCATTTCGCTGATGGCGACGGTGGCTTGCGAGGTCCATCACAGTGACGACCGCTTTGACTGGACAGGCTTCTACCGTGTGACAGGGCCAGAAACGCTTAAGATCGGACCTTATCAAGGCGGACACGGCTGCTTGGTGATTCCCTTTTCGCGGGGGGTCTGCGGGGCCGCCGCCCGCACACAAGAGCCGCAACTGGTGCCTGACGTCGACGCTTTCCCCGGTCACATCGCTTGCGCAAGCAGCACCCGATCAGAGCTTGTGCTGCCAGTTTGCGACAAAAACGGCGACTTGCTGGCCGTTTTTGATATCGACAGCGACCAGCCTGACGCCTTTGACGAAACCGACGTGACAGGCCTCACCTCGATACTGAAATTTGTCTTTGAAATTTCACCAAACGGTGGCAGGCTCTCCTGAAACACACGCCCTCGCTGGCGTGCCAGGGAGGTCAGTGAAGATGCGGGGAAGACCCAACATCATGCTGTTGCAGCGGCATGGGTGAGCGGCTGACCGTCGCGACACTGGGTGCTGACATCCGCAGTCTGCGCAAGTCACGCGGCATGACACTGATTGATTTGGCAACTGCGCTTGGCCGATCAGTTGGATGGCTCAGTCAGGTCGAGCGCGATAAATCGCACCCCTCAATTGCTGATCTTGGTCGGATTTCCAGCCTTCTTGATGTGTCGCTTTCAAGTTTCATGCAGGTTTCAGCAAAGCCCGAAGAAGATGGCATCATTGTGCGCGCAAGCTCGCGCCGCCCAATTGGCAGCCGAACGCCGGGTTTGGTCGAAGGGCTTTTGTCGCCCGACCTGACGGATGACTTCGAGGTGATCCACTCCCGTTTTGAACCGGGTGCAACTTCTGGCGATCCCATCATCCGACAGACACAAGAAGTTGGTTACATCGTTTCAGGTCGTTTTGATCTGAACGTCGGTGGGCGGGCATTCTCTCTCACCGCAGGCGACAGCTTTCGGCTGCGCGGCGAGCTCTTCACTTGGCGCAATCCATCACATGAAACATGCGAGATCATCTGGGTCATCTCGCCACCGGTTTATTGAGGAGCCGACATGATAACAGGTCAATGTGAATGCGGTGCGGTGGCCTATGAAGCCGACAAGATCAGCGAGACAGCCTCGTTCTGTCATTGCACGCAGTGCCGCCGCACGAGCGGGCATTATTGGTCTGCGGTTATGGCCCCGCTTGACGGCTTCCGCCTGACACAAGAGCGCGGGCTTGCATGGTATGCCTCGTCAGACTGGGCCAAGCGCGGGTTCTGCAACGCATGTGGCAGCAGTCTTTTCTACCAGTTGAAAGGAGAGGACGCGATCAACATCGCGGCTGGCACGTTGGATGACAGTTCCGGCGTGAAGCCTGGCAAGCACATCTTCTGCAAGGACCGCGGTCTTTATTACGACCTCCCAAATGACGCCCCGCACATCGAGAAATATTAAGGAGCAACACCATGTCTGATTTCCCAACTTCAGCCCGCGTGGTTATCATTGGCGGTGGTGTTGTCGGTGTCTCGACCCTCTATCACCTTGCCAAGAAAGGCTGGACGGACTGCGTTCTGCTGGAAAAGAACGAACTCACCGCGGGCTCCACTTGGCACGCTGCGGGCAACTGCCCTTCGTTCAGCACCTCTTGGGCGGTGATGAACATGCAGCGCTATTCGCTGGGCCTTTACAAAGGGCTGGCGGAAGAGGTCGATTATCCGATGAGCTACCACGTCACCGGCTCGATCCGGCTGGCGCATAGCAAGGAACGGATGCAGGAATTCGCCCGCGCGATGGGGATGGGCAACTATCAGGGCCTGAACCTGCGTCTACTGAACCCCGAAGAAGCGCAGGAACTGCACCCGTTCCTTGAGACACATGACATCAAGGGCGCGCTCTATGATCCCGACGATGGCGACATCGACCCCGCGCAGCTGACACAGGCTCTGGCCAAAGGTGCCCGCCAGATGGGCGCGAAGGTCGAGCGCTTTTGTGCAGCGACCGGCGTGACCCAGCACCCCAACGGCACATGGACAGTCCATACTGAAAAGGGCGATATCGACTGCGAGATTGTCGTGAACTCTGCCGGCTACTACGCCCAGCGCGTCGGTGAGTGGTTCAAACCCTATGGCGGGCGCACCGTGCCGATGGTCACCATGTCCCACCAGTTCTTTCTGACCGAGGAAATCCCCGAACTGAAGGCATGGACCGAAGAACATGGGCACAAGGTGCCTTTGCTGCGGGATGTGGATGTGTCCTACTACCTGCGGCAGGACAAGCACGGGCTGAACCTTGGCCCTTATGAGCCCAACTGCAAGGCCCATTGGGTGACACCCGATGATCCGATGCCAGAGGACTTCAGCTTCCAGCTTTATCCCGATGATCTGGAGCGGCTTGAGGCGATTATCGAGGACGCGATGGCGCGCGTGCCGATCCTTGGCACATCGGGTGTGGGCCGTGTGATCAACGGCCCGATCCCTTATGCGCCAGACGGTCTGCCGCTGCTGGGGCCGATGCCTGGCGTCAAAAACGCCTTCGAGGCTTGCGTGTTTACCTTTGGCATCACCCAAGGCGGTGGTGCGGGCAAGGTGGCTGCCGAATGGATCGTCGATGGCAAGACCGAGTGGGACATGTGGTCTTGCGATCCGCGCCGCTATACCGATTACACCGATCAAGACTATTGCCACCAGAAAGCGGTCGAGACTTACGGCCACGAATACGGGATGCATTTCCCGCATCACGCATGGCCCGCAGGACGCGACAAGAAACTGTCACCCGTGCACGACCGGATCATCGCCCAAGGCGGGCAGATGGGGGCCTACAACGGGTGGGAGCGCGCCAACTGGTTTGCCAAGGACGGCGACGACACCTCCGAAGAGGCGACGCAGACATGGGACCGCAATGGCCCTTGGCAGCCGCGCATCAAGGAAGAATGCGAGGCGGTGCGCGATGCCGCAGGTCTGCTCGATCTGCCGGGGTTCTCGCGCTTTCGCCTGCAAGGACCCGGCGCGGCAGAGTTCCTGCGTGGGCTTTGCACAGGCGGCATCCCGAAGGTGGGGCGGATCGGCTTGCTCTATTTTGCCGACGATCGCGGACGCATCGTGACCGAGATGTCGGCAATGCGGCTCGATGAGGATTTCTTCTTCCTGATCACCGCTGCTGTGGCCCAGTGGCACGACATGGAGTGGCTGCAAAAGCATCTGCCCGAAGGCGCGGAGTTCACGCTGACAGATGTGACCAAGGAATTCTCGTGCCAGATCCTTTCAGGTCCCAAATCGCGCGAGATCCTTGCCAGCCTCACCGATGCCGACCTGAGCCAGCCTTGGCTGACACACCAGCCTGCAGAACTCGACGGCACATGGGTTCAACTGGTCCGCGTGAGTTTCGCGGGCGAGTTGGGGTGGGAAATCCATTCCAAGGTCGAGGACACCCCCGCCGTCTATGACGCACTGATGCGGGCAGGCACACCGCTGGGGATGAAACCATTCGGTATGTTCGCCCTGAACGCCCTGCGGATGGAAAAGGGCTATCGCGCGTGGAAGGGCGACCTTTCCACCGACTATTCCATGCTGGAAGGCGGACTGGACCGTTTCGTGAAATTCGACAAGCCGCAGGACTTCCCGGGCAAGGCGGCACTTCTGGCCGAAAAGCAGGCGGGGGTGAAAAAGCGCTTTGTCACGCTGACGTTGGACGAGGCCGGACCTTCGGACGCGCCTTATATGTCGACGCTTTGGGTTGGGGATCAGGTTGTAGGCGAAACCACCTCCGGCGCATGGGGCTACCGTGTGAACAAGTCGATTGCACTTGGGATGCTGCGGGCTGACCTTGCCGTGCCAGGTGGCAAGGTCGAGGTGGATATCTACGGCGAACGCTATCCCGCCACGATTGCCGAGGACGCCCCGCTTTGGGATCCCGAGAACGCGCGGATCAAGGCCTGATGCTCACCCAAGCGATGAAAGACCTGATTGCGGCCTTCCCCCTGGGGTTTGTTGCGACAGTCAGGGCGGACGGCGGGCCTGCGGTCTCGCCCAAGGGGACGTTTCTGATCCTTGACGATCAGACACTGGTCTTTGGCGATATCCGCTCGCCCAAGACCCGGGCCAACCTGAGCGCGGACCCGCGTGTCGAGGTGAACTTCATTGATCCCTTCCGCCGCAAGGCGGTGCGGGTGGCGGGGGCTGCGACGATCCATGCGAAAGGCTCTGACTGGTTCACAGAGATGCATCCCCGCTGGCAGGACGCCTTTGGCGACCTTTCGCGCCGGATCGGGGCACTGGTGGAAATCAAACTGGAGTCCGCCAGCGAAATCTGGACCCCGCCCTATGACGACGGCGTGACAGAGGCCGAGATGATCGCGCTCTACAAAGACAAATTCGGAAAGATGTTTCCATGACAGGTATCGTTCTTCTGGATGGCGGGATGGGGCAGGAATTGGTGCATCGTGCGGGGGACCGTCCGACACCGCTTTGGTCCACGCAAATTATGTTCGACCACCCGGGATTGGTCGGCGCGGTGCATGCTGACTACCGCCATGCTGGTGCGACCGTTCACACCACCAACACCTATGCGATCCTGCGGGATCGCTTGGTAGACACGCCGCTTGAGGATGACTTCGAAGCGCTGCACATGGCCGCTGTTCGTGAGGCCGGCGGTCATGGCGTTATCGCGGGGTCTATCGGTCCGCTGCGTGCCTCCTACCGGCCTGACCTGATGCCGCCCCATGACGAGGCAGTCGCGATCTACCAAGAAGTCGTTGGGACCATTGCCCCCCATGTCGATTTGCTGATTGGCGAGACTGTTGCCTCGATCGCGCACGCACAAGCCTTAATTGCTGCAGCGTCCGATTGTGGAAAACCGCTCTGGATTGCGCTGACCGTGGACGATCAGGACGGCACCAAGCTGCGCTCCGGTGAGGCGCTTGCCGATGCCCTGCCCCATCTGGACGGCGCGGCAGCGGTATTGGCAAACTGCTCCTCGCCCGAGGCCATCTCGACCGCGATCAAGGTGCTGGCAGATTGTGGCAAACCGTTTGGAGGATATGCCAACGGGTTCACCAAAATCTCTGATGGTTTTCTGGAAGACAAGCCGACGGTTGACGCGCTGACGGCGCGCAAAGACCTTGGCCCTGACGCCTATGCGGCTTTCGCTATGGACTGGATCGCACAAGGTGCAACCATCGTTGGCGGCTGCTGCGAGGTCGGACCAGCGCATATCGCAAAACTGGCCGAGACAATCACAGCAGCAGGGCACAAGATCGTCGCCCCTCCCCTTTCTGCCTGACCGAAGGATCACGCATATGACCACCCTTCCCGCACACGCCCGCGTCGTCATCATCGGCGGCGGTGTCATCGGTTGCTCTGTCGCCTACCACCTGACGAAGCTGGGATGGTCCGATATCGTACTACTTGAGCGCAAACAGCTCACATCAGGCACGACGTGGCATGCCGCCGGTCTGATCGCACAACTACGGGCCACGGCGAATATGACGCGGCTGGCGAAGTACAGCCAAGAACTCTACGGCAGCCTGGAAGAGGAAACGGGTGTCGCGACGGGCTTCAAACGCGTCGGCTCGATCACCGTGGCCCTGACCGACGAACGCAAGGAAGAGATTTTCCGCTCGGCAGGCATGGCGCGAGCCTTTGGTGTCGAGATCGAGGAGATTTCCCCTGATGAGGTGAAGGCCCGCTATGAACACCTCAACATTGATGACGTGAAGGCCGGGGTTTACCTGCCACTCGACGGTCAGGGTGATCCTGCCAATATCGCCCTGGCGTTGGCCAAGGGCGCGCGGATGCGCGGTGCTGTGGTGGCCGAACGCACGAAGGTCACGGCCATCAACAAGTCTGGCCGCCGTGTGACCTCAGTCGATTGGGCGCAGGGTGACGCAACCGGCACGATGACATGCGACATGATCGTGAACTGCGCGGGCATGTGGGGGCATGAGGTTGGCCGCATGGCGGGCGTGAACGTCCCGCTGCATGCCTGCGAGCATTTCTACATCGTGACCGAAGCCATTCCCGGTCTGCAACAACTGCCCGTGCTGCGCGTGCCTGACGAATGCGCTTACTACAAAGAAGACGCTGGCAAGATGCTGCTCGGCGCGTTTGAACCTAACGCAAAGCCTTGGGCGATGAACGGCATCCCCGAGGATTTCGAGTTCGACCAACTGCCCGAAGACTTCGACCATTTCGAGCCGATCCTCGAGAACGCGGTCAACCGCATGCCGATGCTGGCCGAGGCGGGCATCCATACGTTTTTTAATGGCCCTGAGAGCTTTACCCCCGATGATGCCTATCACCTCGGGCTTGCGTCCGAGATGGATAACGTCTGGGTGGCTGCTGGCTTCAACTCGATCGGCATCCAATCTGCAGGTGGGGCCGGTATGGCGCTCTCGCAATGGATGGATGCAGGCGAAAAACCGTTTGATTTGGGCGATGTGGATATCAACCGGGTGCAGCCGTTTCAGGGCAACAAGACGTATCTGTTCGAGCGCTCGAAAGAGACACTGGGCCTGCTCTATGCCGACCATTTCCCCTATCGCCAGAAGGCCACCGCACGCGGTGTCCGGCGCACGCCCTTCCATCATCATCTGGCGGAACGCGGCGCGGTCTTTGGTGAACTGGCGGGCTGGGAGCGTGCGAACTGGTTCGCGGATGAGGCGCAAAAGCCCGCGTATGAATATTCATGGAAGCGCCAGAATTTCTTTGGCAACGTCGCCCGTGAACTGAACGCGGTCCGCACGAATGTCGGCATGTACGATATGTCCTCCTTCGGCAAGATCAGGGTCGAGGGGCGCGATGCGACCGCTTTCCTCAACTACATCGGTGGCGGCGAATATGACGTGCCGGTGGGCAAGATCGTCTATACCCAGTTCCTCAACAGCCGCGCAGGGATCGAGGCGGATGTGACCGTGACCCGCCTGTCCGAGACCGCCTATCTGGTTGTCACCCCTGCCGCCACGCGCCTTGCTGATCAGACATGGATGGAGCGTTACAAGGGTGACTTCAATGTGGTCATCACCGACGTCACAGCGGGCGAAGCAGTCCTTGCTGTCATGGGCCCGAATGCGCGGAGGCTTCTGGAAAAGGTCTCGCCTGCCGATTTCTCGAACGCCGTGAACCCCTTTGGCACAGCGCAGGAGATCGAGTTGGGGATGGGACTCGCCCGTGTGCACCGCGTGACATACGTTGGCGAATTGGGGTGGGAGGTCTACGCCTCGTCCGATATGGCGGGTCATGTCTTCGAAACGCTCTGGGACGCCGGTCAGGACATGGGGCTCAAGCTTTGCGGGATGCACATGATGGATTGTGGGCGGGCCGAGAAAGGCTTCCGCCACTTCGGCCATGACATCACCTGCGAGGATCACGTGCTTGAGGCGGGTCTTGGCTTTGCCGTCAAGACCGACAAGCCGGATTTCATCGGGCGCGACGCGGTCCTGCGAAAGAAAGAGGAAGGGCTGACCAAGCGGCTTGTGCAGTTCAAACTGACCGACCCCGAACCGCTGCTTTATCACAACGAACCCGTGCTGCGGGACGGCAAGGTGGTCTCGCATCTGACATCCGGCGTCTATGGGCATCACCTTGGTGCGGCATTGGGCATGGCCTATGTGCCTTGCGAAGGCGAGAGCGTGGCCGAGATGCTGGGCAGCACCTACGAGATCGACGTCATGGGAACACAGGTGAAAGCCGAAGCCCAGTTGAAGCCGTTTTATGACCCTGCTGCCGAGCGGGTAAAGGTGTGACCCAAAAGCAAAAGTCGGATGCGGACTGAGAGCTTTGAGTTGTCGTTTCCGTAGCGTCAGCGCTATCCTGCGCTTGCAGCTCATTTTCAGGCTACATCACATTCACCCTCATGCGGGAAACACATATGAAACTCACGACAATGATGACGGCGGCGTCACTTGCCGCACTTCCAGGACTGGCAATCGCGCAAGACATTTCCTTCGCTGGCGCTGAAGCAAGCTTTACAAGCAATCTCGACCAGGAAGACGGTTCCGATTTTAGTTCGAACGTATTCCGTGGCTCGGTCGAAGGCCGCTTGAACGGTCAGTTCATCGGGCAGCTTGATATCGCGAGCCTGAGCTATAGCGGTAGCCCCTCAACTTTCGAGGACTTCACAAGCGCGACGATCCACCTTGGCTATGAAGTATCTCCGGGTCTTGCTGTCGGCGCCTACTATGTGACCGAAAGCTGGAACGGTGGTGACTTCAAATACGAGACAGCAGGCGTTGAAGTAGCCTACGCATCGGGACCCTTTGCCGTTGACGCAGCAACAGGGGCCTATCGTCCAACGAAGAACGACACGTTTGAGACCGACTTCTTGCGGATCGATGCCGCCTACGAAGTGATTGATGGCCTTGATCTGGTCGTGGACTTCACGACCTATTCCGACAATTTCGACACTGAGCTCAACATCATCAGCTACGGTGCACGCTATACGCTCGACCAAGGCCTTTACGGTGAGGTGTCTTGGACGACCACTTCAGGTGACGCAGAGTTCGATACGCTCAGCGTAGAGGTCGGTTATGCGTTCGAGGGTGGGACGACCTTCAAGCCCCGCGACTGGGCCAGCTTCGTCACGCTCTACTAATCATCTCAGCAAGGCGGCAGGTCGGGGAAACTGCGTCACTGCCGCCATGCCATTTTCAGCATTGCATTCAGCGAGACTGAATGGACCCCTCCCGCAACGCAGGAGGGGTTTTTCTTAGTCGTTAACCGCGAGAGGCCCAAGCGCGTTCAGGCCTTTGAGGATATCAATTGCATAGGCCAACTGATAATCCTGCTCGCGCAGTTCAGCAGCGGCCTCAGCTCTGGCACGCTCTTCTTCGATCTGCTCAAGCTGATCTTCAGAAAGGCTGTCGTTTTCGAGCGAACCACGCAGTCCAGCTTCGGAACGCTGACGGCGCTCTTCCTCTTCTTCGGCAGTCTCATCATCAACGGGGCGTGGTTGTTCCACGATGATATCAGGTGAAATGCCCAGCGCCTGAATAGACCGGCCCGACGGGGTATAGTACCGCGCGGTGGTCAGACGCATCGCGCCATCGTCATCAAGCGGGATCACGGTCTGGACCGAACCTTTACCAAAGGAGTTGGTGCCAACCACGATACCACGGCGATGATCCTGCAATGCACCTGCGACGATCTCAGAAGCCGAGGCCGATCCACCATTGATCAAAACAACAATTGGCTTGCCTTCGGCCAGATCCCCCGGTGTGGCGTTGAACCGATCACCGTCAGAGGCAAGACGCCCCCGTGTTGAGACGATTTCGCCTGCATCGAGGAATGCGTCTGAGACATAGACAGCCTGGCTCAGCAAACCACCGGGGTTGTTGCGCAAGTCAAGGATCAAGCCATCCACATTGTCCCAGCCGCCCGCTTCTTCGACCTGCTCTGTGATGCCGTCACGCAGGTTCGGGAACGTCTGTTCGTTAAAGGTGGTTACACGAAGAACGACGGCACGACCCTCCGTCCGGCTCCGTACGGCAGTCAGTTTGATCGTGTCGCGGATCAACGAGACGTCAAATGGCTCAACCTCGCCTTCGCGAACCACGGTGATCACGATCTCTGCGCCGACAGGGCCGCGCATTAGCTGCACCGCTTCATCGAGCGTCAGGCCAAGCACGCTTTCACCGTCAACTGCCGTGATATAGTCGCCAGCAAGAATTCCGGCCGCATCCGCAGGTGTGCCGTCCATCGGGGCCACCACCTTGACCCAACCTTCTTCCTGCGTCACCTCGATGCCCAGGCCGCCGAACTCACCTGATGTGCTGACGCGCATCCGGCGGGCATCATCAGGCGAAAGATAGCTTGAGTGCGGGTCCAGCGACCGCAACATTCCGTCGATAGCCGATTCAATGAGTTGGGCGTCATCCACTTCTTCGACATAGCTCGAGCGGATACGTTCGAAAATATCTCCAAAGAGGTCCAACTGCTCATAAACACTGGCGTTCGATGCGTTTTCCTGCGCAACCAATGGCCCGGCAATCTGGCTGGTCGCCACAAGCCCCAAGATGGCGCCACCTACGGCGGCAAGAACTGTATTTCTCATCAATATTCCTCGTCTATTCCAGCGCGAACCAGCGGTCCGTTTGCACGGCACTCTGCCCCTCTCGTACCTCAAGATAAAGGCTTTGGGCCCGTTGACCCACCGCCAGTCCAAGATTCTCGGTCAAAATCCCGTCATCATAAGTCTGTTTGTCAGGCAGCAGCCCCAGTGGCGCATCTGCCGGAAGGATCTGACCGGCCGATGCCAAGACTTCTTCAAGCCCCGCAATGACAAATAGAACGTCTGGCGCGGGTTCAAGAATGACGATGTTTCCGTAGTCCAGCAGCGGGCCATCAAAGAGCACAGTTGCGGCCACCGGCGTGGTGACAAGTGCGCGTGGGGGTGCCGCGATCCGCACGCCGGGACGCCCACTGCCGTCAGTTGGCAGGATAATCCCGGCGACCGGCAGCGGAAGATTTCCCGCAGGCTCCAGAACTTGGACAGGGTCCGGGCGGGTCTGCGCAAGCCTGTCAGCAAACGCTGCCAGGTTTTCCGCACTCTGGGCCAGCGCGGCCACCTCTGCGTCATTGTCTTCAAAACTGAACGGCAACGATTGATCTGCATCCATCGCCAAGGCGAGCGAGCGGCGTGCTGCGGTGATCTGATCCAACCCTGACTGAAGGCGCTCTGACACTTCGCGCTGTTCGGCACGCAGTTCTTGTTGGGATTGCAGCATCCCGGCAACTTCAGCGGCCTCGGCTTCAAGGACTGGCGCGATATCAGCCAGCAACATGCCTGCACGGATCGAGGCGAGCGGCCCACCTGGGTGCGCTTGTCTGACCGCTTCTGACGAACGGCTGATGGTTGTCAGCATGGCCACGAGGTCGGCGATACGCGCCTCTTGCGCGGCCAAGTCTTCGGAAAGGGCAATCTCTTGCAAGCCAACGTCGCGCTCCGCGGCTCGGATCATCTTTAACCCAGCCTCAAAGGCCAGCACAGCACCCGTAAGCGCCGCAATCCTGTCCTCTGCGGTGTCTGCGCGTTGCAGTTGCTCTTGAGCGTTATTGAGCGCCGCAATGGCATCTCGCGAGGTCTCTTGCGCCTGCACGGCGCTGCATAAACACAGAAGAATTATGGCAAGCCGTATCATTGGCGGATCAAAGTACGGCCCGTCATTTCTTCCGGCAATTCCAGCCCCATCAAATCCAGAACAGTCGGCGCGAGGTCCGCCAACCGGCCATCGCGCAACTGTGCGCCATCCGGCCCGCCAACCAAAGCCACAGGGACAGGGTTGAGCGTATGCGCGGTATGCGCGCCCCCTGTTTCGGGATCGATCATGGTTTCACAGTTGCCATGGTCTGCCGTGACGATCATGGCGCCGCCAGCTTTTTCCAAGGCTGCCAGCACAGCGCCGAGCCCGTCGTCGACGGCTTCGCAGGCCTTGATCCCAGCATCAAGGTCACCTGTGTGCCCCACCATGTCTGGATTGGCGAAATTTGTCACGATCAGGTCGTAGCCCTCTTCGATGGCCCAAACAAACTTCTCTGTGACTTCAGCGGCGGACATCTCCGGCTGAAGGTCATATGTCGCCACGTCGGGTGACTTCGGCATGTAACGGTCTTCTCCTTCGGCAGGCGTCTCGATCCCGCCATTGAGGAAGAATGTCACGTGCGGATACTTCTCGGTCTCGGCAAGACGGAACTGGCGAAGCCCGTGTTTTGCCACCCAAGCGCCGAGAGTGTTCTGGATATCGCGCTTGGGAAAGACGGTAGAGAACCAGTCATCATGCTTATCCGAATAGCTGACCATTCCCAAAAGGGCGGCTGTCTTTGGCTGCTCACGCTCAAATCCGTCGAATGCGGGGTCAGCAATCGCCGCCAGGATCTCGCGGGCGCGGTCGGACCGGAAGTTGAGACAAAAGAAACCGTCTGCATCCGCAAAGCCGTCATATTCGCCAATCACCGTTGCGGGTATGAACTCATCGGTCTTGCCCGCGTCATAAGCTGCATCAATTGCCGCCAGCGGATCGTCAGCAGCCTCGCCTTTGCCACAGATTATCGCCTGATAAGCCCGTTCAACGCGATCCCATCTGTTGTCACGGTCCATAGCAAAATAGCGGCCAATTACCGTCCCGACGACGACCCCCTCGGGTAATGCTGCCACCATCGGCGCGAGAAATTCCTTCGCCGATGAGGGCGCCACGTCACGGCCATCTGTAATTGCGTGAATGATAACCGGAACATCAGCATCCGCGAGCGCCTTGCTTGCGGCGATGATGTGGTCCACGTGTCCGTGCACGCCACCGTCAGAGACGACGCCCATCAAATGCGCGCGGCCGCCGCTCTCTTTCATATTTGTTATGAAATGCTCCAACGCATCGGCCTTGAAAAAGCTGCCGTCCTCGATCGCCATTTCGATCTGGCCCAGATCCATCGCAACGACACGACCCGCGCCAATGTTTGTGTGACCCACCTCAGAATTCCCCATCTGGCCAGATGGCAGGCCAGCGTCATTGCCATGTGTCAGCAACTGAGCATTGGGCCCTTGCATGATCGCATCGAAATTCGGTGTTTTGGCAAGCTTGGGCGCATTGCCTTCGCTTTCCTCGCGCAGGCCCCAGCCATCAAGGATGCACAGAACAACAGGTTTTGGTGCGGACATTGTTTTCAACCTCTTTGTGGACCAGCAATGTCTAACGCAGGGCCGGTGCGAGGAAAACCATCCGCGCGTTTCAACTTTGCCAAATTATCGCTGCGAGAGGCGGAATCACGCCCGATGGTAAGGCCCGCCTGCCAGAATCGACGCGGCGCGGTAGAGCTGCTCTGCCAGCATTACGCGGACAAGCATATGCGGCCATACCATTTTTCCAAAGCTCAGGGAAGCATCCGCCCGGGCGCGCAAACCGGGATCGATGCCGTCCGCGCCGCCAATCACAAAGCAAAGATCCTGACGCCCCTGATCGCGCCATTTTGCCAGAAGTGCTGCAAAGTCTGGCGAGGACATCACTTTCCCGCGCTCATCGAGGGTGCAGATCAAAGCACCGTCAGGAACCGCGCGGGACAGCAGGTCGGCTTCGGCAGACATGCCGCCGCCCTTTTTGTCCTCGACCTCGATCAGTTGTGCCGGACCCAAGGCAAGCGCCCTGCCGGTCCGGTCAAACCGGTTCAGGTAGTCGTCGTAAAGCTCGCGCTCGGGGCCTTTTCGCAAGCGCCCCACCGCGCAAATCTGCACGCGCATCAGCGCGCAGCAGCAACCCCTGGCTGCCACATCTTTTCAAGTTGATAGAATTCGCGCACTTCCGGACGGAAGATGTGCACGATCACATCACCTGTGTCGATCAGCACCCAGTCACCGGCTTCCTTGCCTTCGGTCTTTGATATGACACCAAAGTCCTGCTTGAGCCGGTCTGCCAGTTTTTCAGCCATTGCTGTCACCTGACGGGTCGACCGTCCGGACGCAATCACCATATAGTCACCCATTTCTGACCGGCCACGCAGATTGATCTGCACGATGTCTTCGCCTTTGTCATCATCAAGTGATTTGAGAATTGCCGCAAGCAGCGTCTCGCTGTCTGCGATTTGTGGAGCACTCATTACGTCCGCTCCGGTGTTGGCTGACGTCGCAGCCATAGAAGATAGAGACAGTTCATTGTCCTCCTTAAGACGCGCCGATCCAACCCCGACGCTGGGCATGATCTGAAAATAGCAACCGAAGGTCCGCTTTTCAACAAATCGCTCATCACAAAGACCCGCATCGCGGATTGACGCTGACACCGACGCAAATCGCGCGCATCAATCTATTTCCGCGGATCAATGAACACCTTGCCGTCGCGCGCAGCCAACGCCGCTGGAAGGCGTGCCATCGCATCAGCCAACGGCACGATATCGGTCACGTCAGGGGTCCATTTCCCTTCTGTGAACCGTGACTGGATCTCAACGAAGGCGGCCCTGACACGCTCCGGTCCGACCTGTTTCATCCAACGCGTCAGCCAGAAGCCTTCAATCCGCTTGTTCATGAAAATCAGTTGGCCCAATTCGGTGAGCTTCGGCGCATCGGTCGCCAGCTTGCCGTAGTTCACCCAGGTTGCATGGCGCGGCATGGCAAAGAAAAGATCAGCGGCAAACTGGTCGCCGACGGCATCAAGCAGGACTGCCGGAGAGAGATTGCGGAAAGTGGTCTTTGCCTCCTCAAGGGCATCCGGTGCTGTCGACACGATGACCTTTGCAGCGCCGAGGTCTTTGAGCATTTCAACCTGTTCCTCGCGCCTGACAATGGCAATCGGTGCAACGCCGTTGTCCTTGCCAAGCCCGATCAGATATTTGCCCAATTGTGATCCGGCTGCGTTGAGAACAAAGCTTTCCGCGCGGCTTTCCTTTACCAGATCGAACATGGCGATTGCGCTCAGCGGGTTGACCAGTTGGCTCGCCGCTGCAACCTCCGAAAGATCAGGCCTGCACGGGACGAGGCCGGTCACATCGGTCAACGCGAACTCGGACCACGCGCCTGATGCGGTTGCAAAAAAGCTGACCCGGTGCCCCAGCAACGGAGTGTCGCCAGCGACCACCTCGCCCACACCTTCAAAACCAGCAGGGACGCCCTTCTTGCGCGGCTGGCCGTATTCCCCTTTGATGAAATGAATGTCGGATGGATTGACTGCCGCCAGATCGACCTTGATCAAGGCCTGCCCTTTGCCGACTTCAGGTACTGAGATCGTTGCGTAACGCAGAAAGGGCGTCAGATCATCGATCTGCGGGCCCGTCTGGGTGCTCGCATAGCCGTCGTGCAATTGCACCAAGGCCTGCATCGTCTGTGGGATCGTCATGGCGGACCTCAATTACAAATCAAATGTCGCAAAGACGGGCGCATGGTCACTGGGTTGTTCCCAGCCGCGCGCATCCCGCAGAATGCGGCTGCTGTGTGCTGCATTCTTGATGTCAGGGGTCGCCCAGATGTGATCAAGCCTGCGGCCTTTGTCAGCAGCATCCCAATCCTTTGCCCGATAAGACCACCAGCTATAAAGCCGCCCGTCAGGGATATCGTTGCGCGTCACGTCCGACCACTGCCCTGCCTCCATGACATCGGTGAAATGTGCGACCTCGACGGGTGTATGACTGACCACTTTAAGAAGTTTCTTGTGATCCCAGACATCGTCTTCACGCGGAGCAATGTTCAGATCGCCGACCAGGATGGATTTTTCCGGCCTGTCAGACTGGAAGGCGTCGCGCATTTCGGTCAGATAGTCGAGCTTCTGGCCGAACTTCTCGTTGACGGTGCGGTCGGCCACGTCACCGCCTGCCGGAATGTAGTGGTTATGGATCGTGACACCGTTCTCAAGCCGTGCTGCGATGTGGCGAGCATGACCAAGACTTGCGTAATCCTCTGCACCGGCTTCCTCAATCGGGATGCGCGAGATGATCGCAACGCCATTGTAGCCCTTCTGTCCGCGCGCCACCATGTGGCCGTAACCGAGGTTCTCGAAAACGTCGACCGGGATCTTGTCGACCGGGCTTTTGCATTCCTGCAAGCAAAGCACATCTGGCGCCTCGTCTTGCAGAAGCTTGGCAACGATTCCTGCCCTTAAACGGACAGAGTTGATGTTCCATGTGGCGAGGGTAAACGGCATGAATTCTCTCGGATGATTTTACAGGAGTGCGGACGTCGGGCGCAGGCCGGCAACATCCATACCGCGACGGTTCGGCAGCGGGGCGAACATATGAGCCTTTGTGGCGGGGTGATCGGGGTCAAGCACGCCAAGCTTCACCAGAATCGCAGCAATCGCTGCATTGCTCGCGCGGGTCGCTCCGTCTGTGATTTTCAATGCAATGCCCAGCTTCTTGTCGGGGATGATTGCGGTAAATACACCCTCAGCACCTGTTTTGACGGCAACCTTATGGTCCATCGCACGCATCAGGTCGGTGCAGGCCCGACCTTCACCGGCGACGAGCTCAGGGTAGCTCATCATTGAACGGGCCAGTTTGTCAGCAGCAATACTGCGAATGTCGCTGCGGCCATGTGCCGAGGCAAAGAAGGCCATCGACCGCGCCAGACCGTGCAAAGAAGACGCAAAATTCGGCGCCGAACATCCATCGATGCCGAACCCGGGGCTCGTTTCTTCTGTCACCTCTTCGAAGGCTGCCTTGCAGGCTGTCTGCACAGGATGGTCGACTTCATGGTATTCAGGTCCGGCACCCAGATGTTTGGCCAGCGTCAGAAAACCGGCGTGCTTGCCCGAGCAGTTGTTGTGAACCTGACAGGGCCGACCATAAGCGCGGATGATATCCTCGCGCGCGGCACGGTCATCCGGCATCTGCGGGCCACAACGAAAGTCGTCGTCAGTCAAACCAAGATCGCCCAGCCAAGCGTTCACGCGACGGGTGTGAATGTCAGCGCCATTGTGCGACGCGCAAGCAAGCGCGAGTTGCTCGTCGGTCAGGTCTGCACCAGCCCCGCTTTCCAGCAAGGGCAAGGCCTGAATCATTTTGCACGACGAGCGCGGGAAGATAATGGCTGCCGGATCCCCCCATTGCGCGACGATTTCTCCGCGTTCGTCACACACAACTGCGTGACCCTGATGGACGCATTCCACCATGTCACCGCGCCAAACCTCAACGAAATCAATTGCCGCTGTCATATTTTGCCTTCTTGGAAAGCCCGACGGGATAGTTTAGGCCACCGGCAATCGTGCCAAGGGCTTCCCCCGCCAAGCGGAAATTTGCTAAGCTCTAGGCTATCGAGTTGAACAATGCCCTGCCAGTCGAAAAGCTGCACATCAGATGCAACAGGCAACGGCGCAGGGTTCCAGAGGCAAGGACAGCTTGGAGGCTGTAGAATGATTTTCAAAACTTCGCGTATTCTCGCAATTGGTGCAGCTCTTTTTGCAACCAGCGGCGCAATCGCACAGGAAGACAGCAGCAACCGTGTTGCGGCCAACACTGACTGGAGTGTGTTCGTCGAATCGAATCCCGACGAATGCTGGGCCGTTTCAGCACCCAAAGAGACGGTCAACACACGCGACGGCAACGTCGTCGAAGTGCGCCGCGGCGATATCCGCCTGATCGTCTTTTACCGTCCTTCGGAAAACGTGAACGGTCAGGTGATGTTTACAGGCGGCTATCCTTTCCGCGAAGGATCAACCGTCAGTGTCCAGATCGGTGACAGCAGCTATGAGATGTTCACACAAGGCGAAACAGCATGGCCTGCAACGCCAGAAGATGATGCGCGCTTCGTTGATGCCATGAAACGCGGTGCAAATGCCGTTCTTACCGCTGTTTCAGGGCGCGGCACACAAACGCAAGACACCTTCAGCTTGCTTGGTTTCACAGCCGCCGTGGAAGAAGCGGCACGGCGCTGCAGCAACTAAGACGCAACACAGCTCTGACCTCTGGCGGCGGCTTTCTTGAGAAGGCCGCCGCTTTGTCCTATATGCACAGCTAATTCCGAAAACGACGAGATTCCTCATGGACGCCAAGGCCCCGATCACGCAAGACGTGCTGACAATCCCGCGCAAGCTGTCTGATGGCCCGACCAATCTGGTCGGATTGTCCCGTGAGGCGATGCGCGAAGCCTTGATTGCCGTCGGGACGCCCGAAAAACAGGCCAAGATGCGGGTCGGCCAGATTTGGCAATGGATCTACTATTGGGGCGTGCGCGACTTTGAACAGATGACCAATCTGGCAAAGGACTATCGCGCAAAGCTGGCCGATAACTTCGTGATTGCCCTGCCAGAGGTCGTCACGCGCCAGATTTCCGACGATGGCACGCGCAAGTATCTGGTTCGGATCGCAGGCGGGCATGAGGTCGAGGTCGTCTATATCCCCGAAACGGATCGCGGCACGCTTTGCATTTCGTCTCAGGTTGGATGCACACTGACATGCTCGTTCTGCCATACCGGAACGCAGAAACTGGTTCGTAACCTGACCACAGCCGAGATCGTCGGGCAAATCATGGTTGCGCGCGATGACCTCGGTGAATGGCCGGAGCGAGGCGCGCCAAAGGACGAAACCCGGCTTTTGTCGAATATCGTGCTGATGGGAATGGGCGAACCGCTCTACAACTTTGAAAACGTGCGCGACGCGATGAAGATTGCCATGGACAGCGAGGGGATTTCACTCTCGCGGCGTCGCATCACCTTGTCCACATCAGGAGTGGTCCCTGAGATCGCAAGGACAGCCGAAGAGATCGGCTGCCAGTTGGCAATCTCGTTCCATGCGACAACGGATGAGGTGCGAGACAGGCTGGTTCCTATCAACAAACGCTGGAATATCGCAGAGCTTCTTGATGCGTTGCGGGAATACCCGAAGGTCTCGAACTCGGAGCGGATTACCTTTGAATATGTGATGCTCGATGGTGTGAATGACACCGATGAGGACGCCCATCGCCTGATCAAACTGATTGATGGCATTCCTGCAAAAATCAATCTGATTCCCTTCAACGAATGGCCGGGCGCGCCATACAAGCGGTCGTCAAACAACCGGATCAGACGCTTTGCGGATATCATCTACAAAGCTGGCTATGCATCACCGATCCGCACCCCGCGCGGAGAAGACATCATGGCCGCCTGTGGCCAGTTGAAGTCGGCCACAGAACGCGCGCGCAAGTCAAAAGCCCAGATCGCACAGGAAGCAGGCCTCTGACGGAACCCTTCCCCAAGGTCTGCGCCTACATGAGAAGATCAGGCAAGCAGTGCCATTGCATCTTCGGGTGAAAACGCCGTGGGACGCTCGCATGTCGTCGTCATGTCCACGAAGCGCCGTTCCGCGCCTGAGCGCAAAATGCCTGTCATGACGTCAACAACATGGACAGCAAGATCAATGTTGCAACGGTTTTGTCTGCCCTCAGCAATCGCCATAGCCATGTCAGCCAAACCCGCGCAACGGTAATTGGCACGTGTTTCCTGATTGGGTTTGCCAAACGGATGGTCCCATGATGGCACGTGCGCAATGTCTTGGCCCGGTTTGCCGATCTCGACATCGCCGCCAAAGAAATTCGGGTCCGGCACAAAGACGGAACCGTTTTCACCGTAAAGCTCCATATTGGCGTGGCGATGGGCCCAGACATCCCAGCTTGCGCCCAACGTCACCGTCGCTCCATTGGCAAATTCCAGAAGGGCATGAATGTTCGTAGGCGTGTCGACAGGGACCATTTCACCCTTGCGCGCCCCACTGCCGATTGTGCGTGTCGGGAAGGTCGCTGTGGCCAGCGCTGACACCGACTTTACCGGTCCGACGAGATTGATCAGATTGGTTATGTAGTAAGGCCCCATGTCGAGAACCGGTCCACCCCCGGGTTGGAAGAAGAAATCCGGATTGGGATGCCAGTCTTCCATGCCGTGGCCCATGATGTGGCAAGTGCCGCCGATGATCTTTCCCACATCGCCTGCATCGATGAGGGCGCGCGCCTGCTGATGCGCACCACCCAGAAACGTATCAGGTGCCGATCCGACATAGAGCCCCTTGGCTGCCGCCAAGGCGCGCAGTTCCTCACCTTCCTGCAGGCTCAGGACAAGCGGTTTTTCCGAATAGGCGTGTTTGCCAGCCTCCAAAATGCGCTTGGTGACGGCGAAATGGACCTCCGGGATCGTCAGATTGACGATCACGTCGATGTCCGGTGCCCGCAGCAAATCTTCGACCGTCTCGGCACGCAGGGCATATTCGGCGGCTCTGGCGCGCGCCGTTTCCATATTGATGTCCGCAACCGCCCTCAGCTCAAGCGCTTTGAACATCGGTGCGAGCCCGCAATAAGTCGTCGAGATATTGCCGCATCCAATGATGCCGATACCCAGTTTTGTCATCATCAATGTCCTAGAGTGATTGCAGGGTCGCAAAGCTGCGCGACGCGAACCTCTGGTGGTCTTTGGGGTTGTCGTGTTCGATCACGTAATGATCAACGCCAGCGTCCTTGAGCGTGGCGTGGATTGCGGACCAATCAATCACGCCATGGCCCACGTCAGCCCAGCCATCCTCATCTGCGCAATCCCCCTCAGGCGCCACGTCTTTGATATGCGCGGTCGCGATCTTTCCGGCGTATTTCGCGATTGTCGCGAGGGGATCATGTCCGGCGCGTTGCACCCAGCCAAGATCAAGTTCAAGCAGCAGACCCGGATCAGCGGATGCGATGATATCCATCGGTAAATCGCCCTCGGGTGTCGTAACGAATTCAAAGTCATGGTTGTGCCAGCCATAGACGAAACCTGCCTCCCGCAAGGGTTTTCCTGCCACGACAAGCCTGTCTGCAAATGCCTGCCAACCGTCTGAATTCACAGGGCGATCTTCGGCAGCGAGATAGGGCACATAGGCCTTCTTCACGCCGAGTTCGCCCAGCAAGGCGATTGTCCCATCGGGATCACTTTCAAGCAAATCGAGACCGACATGGCAGCTCGGCATCGTTAGGCCAGATGACGCCAAGGCGGACTTCAGCTCGGTCGGATCATCAAGCAACGCGCCGTAGCCCTCGACCGCGGATATGCCGACGTCCGACAGCATCTGCAGCGTTTCAGCCAAGGGCGGGAAATTCCGGGAACAGTAAAGCTGATAGGCTATCTGCGTCATGGTGACATCCTTTCGTCAGGAATAGGTCGCGCTGTGCAGATCGCGCAGCGTGAACTTTGGTTGCGTTTGGTGAGTGGCCGTAAAGCGGATGGTCCGGCTTTCGCCGGGCAAAAGAAGAAGCGCGTTCTGATCAAAGCGTCCGGGGCAATCAGCCTCGACCGACGCAAATAGCGACAGGCCCCCGGCCGTGACTGTCAGTCTGCTTTCGCTCGTTGTCAGGGTCAGGTCGGACGGTTGCAGATCATAGCTCTTGTAAGGGCGCGGGGCAAAGTGGTCAGCCATCTCTTGGCCGTCAGGCCCAATCCAGCGGAAGTAGAGCATCTCTTGCGGATCAAGATCACTGATGGCGACGCGACAAAGCGGCTCTGCGCTTTGCCCGATTGTCGCGGTAGCTTCTGTCAGCGGGCGAAGGCTTCCATCCATCGACAGCGCGCTGACGCTGAGTTTGACCTCGCCGGTTGCGCCGTCATTGACGCCGACAAAGCTGATCTCATCACCGTCCGGCACGGCGGCGACGATCACGGGCGCGTAGAAGTCGCGGGCCATGTGGTGCAGCAGCTTCCAGTCGCCTCCGTAGTTCAGCGACGCCCACGAGCAGACGGGCCATGTGTCGTTGAGTTGCCAGTAGAGCGTGCCCATGCAATGGGGCTTCAGACTGCGCCAATGCGTGACCGCAGTCTTGATCGCCAGCGCCTGCTGCACCTGAGAAAGATAAACAAAATCAGGGAATTGCGTGGGCCAGCGGAAATAGCGGAACATGGTTTCGGCGATGCGGGCGTTGCCGCCTGCGTTTTTCTGATGCGCTTCCAGCACGGGGGCGGCGATGTTTTGATCCTCGGGCGCGGCGAAGCTGCCAACCGTCGTCATGGACGGGTAGCTTTGAAATCCGAACTCGGAACAAAAGCGCGGGGCAACGTCGCGGTAGTGATCAAAATCGCGGCCTTCGTGCCAGACCGACCAGAAGTGCATGTCGCCTGATCCGTCATTGTGCCAGGTGTCAGCAAATTTGAGCGGACCGGCGCAAGGTGACGATGGCCACCAGTTCGCTTCGGGGTCGGTTGCAAGCAGCGCATCCTCGAGTGTGCGGTTCAGCCGGTCATAGTTTGCCAGATAGCGATCACGGTCGGCGCGCGTTTGCTCAAACCACGTGAGCGCGCCGACAAGTTCATTGTCCCCGCACCAGAGCGCGAGGCACGCATGATGTTGTAATCTTTGCACATTTTCGACGGCCTCTGCCCGCACGTTCGCCAGATACGCACGGTCGGACGGGTAGATGTTGCAGGCGAACATGAAGTCCTGCCAGACCATCAGACCCAGCTCATCACAGAGATCATAGAACCAGTCAGCCTCGTAGCGACCGCCGCCCCAGACGCGGATCATGTTCATGTTGGCGTCGACCGCAGATTGCAGCAGATCGCGTGTTTTTTCAGGCGAAATCCGGCCCGCCAGAGCATCGGCGGGGATCCAGTTTGCGCCTTTTGCAAAGACATCGCGGCCATTGACGCGGACCTTGAAGCCAAGGCCGGCGGCGTCTTTTTCGGTCACCAGCTCCATTGTGCGCAGGCCGATTTTGCGCGTGGTTTCGACCCCATCTGCGCTCAGCCTAAGGTCGTAAAGTGGCTGGGTGCCCTGCCCTGCGGGCCACCACAAATCAGGTGTCACAAGCTGTACACTGGCTGTACACAGACCGTACACAGGCTGTGCATACACCGTATGCCCTGCGATCTCGCATTTAAGATCGCCATCGGCGTCGCTGACCTGCGCCGTGATGCGCAATGTGACCCCGTCAGGACCATGATCCTGATGGACCATGACACTCTCAATGCGAGGGGTCTTTGACGCTTCGATCCGCGTATCGCCATAGACCCCGAAAGGGGCCAAGGCGATGTTCCAGTCCCAGCCGTAGTCGCATTGCGGTTTGCGCAAGAGATTCACGTTGGGGATCGGATTGTTGCTTTCCTGATATGGCAGATAGAAGGGCTGACTGGCCTGAAGCTCTGCGGCATGGGCAATCGAATTCTTGAAGGTGAGGGTGACCTCGTTTTCACCGACCTTGGCCACCTTCCCCAAGGGGATGCGCCAGCTGCGAAACGCATTGTCGCAGGTAAAGACCAGATGGCCATTCACGCGCACCTCAACAATCGTGTCCACGCCAGAGAGGACAAGCGCAACATCGGTGCAGTCGAGCGTGACAATGCGCGTGGCGGACCAATCGCGTTCGGCGATCCAGCGCAGGTCATATTCGTTCCGCCCCCAATAAGGATCGGGGATCAGGCCCGCATCGTGGAGGGCCGTGATCCCGTCGGTTGGCAATGATATGGGACAGGTGAATTTCCCGCTTTCATCCGAAAGCGTCCATTCACCTGCCAGATCAATTGATGTCACAGACGGTCCTCGGTCGCTTTGTCAAAGAGCGACGCCCGAGATGTATCAATCCCGATCTCAAGCGTCTGTCCCGCTTTCACCACTGCCTGCCCATCCATACGGATGCGGAAAGGATGTTTTCCGAGCTTTGCATAGACCAGCGTGTCCGATCCCATCGGCTCCACCAGATCGATATCGACCTGATATTGCAGCGGCAGGTTCTTGACCAATTCGCCGGTGACGACATGCTCTGGCCGGATGCCGATGACGACAGGGCGGTCGCTTGGTTGGGCCTCGACGAATTCGTAACCGTCCATCGGCATGACCATATCATCGACCTTGAAGGTGCCGCCTTCCAGATGCCCTTCGAGGAAGTTCATCGAAGGCGATCCAATGAAGTCGGCCACATATAGGTTGCGTGGCTTGTTGTAGATTTCATCTGGGCTGGAAAGCTGCATGATCTTGCCGCCTTTCATGATCGCGATGCGGTCGGCCAAGGTCATCGCCTCGACCTGATCATGGGTCACATAGATCATGGTGTTCTGCAACTGGTTGTGCAGCCGCTTGAGTTCGACCCGCAGATCGACACGCAGTTTTGCATCAAGGTTGGAGAGCGGTTCATCAAAGAGGAACACATCCACGTCCCGCACCAGCGCGCGGCCAATGGCGACACGCTGCCGCTGGCCGCCGGACAGAGCGCCCGGTTTGCGGTCAAGCAAGGGTTCGATCTGCAGGATTTCAGCCGCGCGTGCGACGCGCTTGTCGATTTCGGCCTTTGGCACTTTGGCGTTCTTCAGACCAAACGAGAGGTTCCCGCGCACCGTCATCTGCGGATAAAGCGCATAGGACTGGAACACCATGCCGATGCCGCGCTCTGACGGTTCTGCCCAGGTGACGTTGTTGCCCTTGATGAAGATCTGGCCATCGGTAACTTCCAAAAGCCCCGCAATACAGTTCAGCAGGGTGGACTTGCCGCAACCCGAAGAGCCGAGCAAGACAAGAAATTCCCCTTCGTTGATATTCAGATCAAGGTTTTGCAGCACCTTGACCGGTCCGAACTCAAGATCGAGTTTTTTGATTTCTACAGAATGAGACATGGATCAGCCTTTCACAGCACCAGCAGCGATGCCGCGTACAAAGAGTTTGCCAGAGGCGAAGTAGATGACGAGTGGAACAAGGCCGGTCAGCAGCGTGGCTGCCATATTGACGTTGTATTCCTTGACGCCTTGCACCGAGTTCACGATGTTATTGAGCTGGACTGTCATCGGATAGGTTTCAGGTTTGGTATAGATCACACCGAACAGGAAGTCGTTCCAGATGCCCGTCACCTGCAGGATGATGGCCACAACAAAGATCGGCAGCGACATCGGCAACATGATCTGGAAATAGATTTGCCAGAACCGGGCACCGTCCACGCGGGCGGCCTTGAACAGCTCTTCCGGTACGGATGCAAAGTAATTGCGGAAGAGCAGCGTCAGGATCGGCATTCCGAAGACCGTGTGCACCAGCACCAGCCCCCAAAGATCGCCCATCAGGCCGATTTCGCGCAGCATGATCACGATGGGGTAAAGCATCGTCTGATAGGGGATGAAGGCCCCGATGATCAGGATGGTGAAAAACACCTCTGATCCTTTGAACTTCCACAGGCTCAGCGCGTAGCCGTTCACGGACGCCACCGCAATCGAGAGCACCACCGACGGGATCAGGATTTGCACCGAGTTCCAGAAGCCTTTCGACAAACCTGTGCAATCAAGACCCGTGCAGGCTTCGGCCCATGCCTTGACCCACGGCTCGAAGGTGACTTCCAAAGGTGGCCCAAAGACGTTGCCGAGACGGATTTCGGGCATCCCCTTGAGCGAGGTGATGATCATCACGTAAAGCGGCAGCAGGTAGTACATGCCGACGACAATCAACGTGCCGTAAAGGAAGATGTTGTTGCGGCTGAACCGCTTTCTGGGTTTTGGCCCACGTGGGCCGATGACTGTGTTGGCGGCGACTGCGGCGCCGAGTTGATCTACGTTAGCCACGTTTCTTGCCTCCGAATTCAAGGTAGGCCCAAGGGATAAGGATCACCACGACCGAGCAGAGCATCATCGTCGAGGCCGCAAAGCCCTGACCGAGGTTCTGGGCGCGGAACATGTATTCGATCACGTATTTGGCGGGGACTTCGGAACTCAGGCCCGGACCACCACCGGTCTGGGCGACGACAAGGTCGTAAAGCTTGATGATGCCCGAGGCGATCAGCACCAGTGAGGTGATGAAGACAGGGCGCATCATCGGAATGATCACCACGATGTAGGTCTTGATCGTGCCGATGCCGTCAACTTTCGCGGCCTTCCAGATGTCGTCGTCGATGCCGCGCAGACCGGCGAGCATGATGCACATGATCAGTCCGCTGCCCTGCCAGATGCCCGCGATCAGCAGGCCGAACATGACGATATCGGGGTTATTGAGCGGGTCGAAGGCAAAGCTTTCCCAGCCCCAGCTGCGGACAACGTTCTGGATGCCGAAATCAGGGTTCAGAATCCATTGCCACGCTAGGCCCGTCACAACAAAGGACAGCGCGAAGGGATAAAGGAAAATAGTACGAAAGGCGCTCTCAAACCGGATTTTACGATCCAGACAGGCCGCGAGTGTAAATCCGATCAGCAACGTGAGGATCATCGAGCAGACGCCATAAACGGCAAGGTTCTTGATCGAGATGATCCAGCGGTCGGTGCCCCAAAGACGCTCATACTGGTCGAGACCCACAAAATTCTCGCGCGGGAGCATCCGTGAGTTGGTGAATGAATAAACGACTGTCCAAGTGGTGCCGCCAACGAAGACGCAGAGCGCCGTTAGGATCATCGGGATCGAGGCGATCTTTGCGGACAGGTTCTTGAATAAACGTGACGGGCGCTTGGCGCCGCTGGCAACACTTGCGGTTGCCGGATCGTCGACCACTGACATGGCGGTCCCCTCTTTTGGCTATTGATCCGGTCTGGCGCCGGATTTGTCGTCAAAGTTCCAAACGGCCCGCCACGCGTGACGCGTGACGGACCATCTGGGAGGTAAGCTTAGTCAGCGCTTGCGATGATGTCGGCGTACTTCGCCTGTGCTTCGTCAGCTGGCATATCGCTGGACCAGAACTGGGCCATCAGGTCCTCGATCTGTGTCTGAGTGTCAGCGGAGAGCGACTGGTCGCCGGAAGGCAGGATGCCACCATCGGCCAGAATGCCCAGACCCTTCTGCATGCAGCCGTTTGCGGTCGACATATCAATGTCGCCACGTACTGGCAGCGAACCTTTTGCAAGGTTGAAGGAGACCTGAACTTCAGGAGAAATCAGCAGTGCAGCCAATTCTTTCTGCGCAGCCGTGATCTCTGGATCGTCATTCACGGGGAAGTAGAACGCGTCACCGCCTGTATCGAGGATCTCGTTCAGACCCAGACCTGGCAGACAGGAGTAATCCTGACCTTCAACCGCACCGGCAACAGAGAATTCGCCTTGCGCCCAGTCACCCATTAGCTGCGCGCCAGCCTGACCTGTGATTACGAGGTTTGTGGCCTGGTTCCAGTCTTGGACGTTACTGTTACGCGCGAGTTCACGCGCATCGGCAGCCGCCTGGAAAACAGCTGCATAGCTTTCGCCGCGGGCCACATCAGCGTTCTTGTTCACTGTCACTTCGCGCCAGTCATCAAGACCCGCGACGGCAATGGTGATCGCACCAAAGGCAAGGTTCTGCTGCCAGCCCTGCTGACCCATAGCGAGCGGGATTGTGCCCGCAGCTTCGAGTGCAGGCGCAGAAGCTACAAACTCGTTCCAGTCGGTTGGCACATCAAGACCTGCGGCCTCATAGGCGTCATGGCTGAGCCACAGCCACTGGGCAGAGTGGATGTTGACAGGCACGCAGTAGATGCGGCCATCAAGCGTGCAGCTGTCCAACAGCGAAGGCGGATTGACGATCTCGCGCCAGTTGCCTGCTTCGGCAACGTCGGTGAGGTCGAGCATCAGGCCTGCTTCGATCAGTTCTTCAGCTTGACGACCGTGGTTCAGCTGGGTTGCCGCCATCGGGTCGCCGCCGAGAATACGCGAAATAATGATCGGGCGGGCTGTGCCGCCGGAACCGGCAATTGCACCATCGACCCATGTGTTGCCTGTGGCGTTCCATGCTTCTGCGAACTTCGCAACAGCGGCAGCTTCACCGCCGGATGTCCACCAGTGGGTGACTTCAAGCTCGACTGCGGATGCCGCAGAGGCGCTGACGATGGCGGTTGCCGCCATCAGTTTTGTTGACAATTTCACGATTGTATCCTCCCTGGTCTAAATCGTTATAGATCAGCCTATAACGTTTTAGTTTGACCGATCAAGACAAAAGATGCATGTTTAAACGACGCAGGCACGAAAACGCTAACGCGTTGCTTCGAAACTCTTTTTCCTCGCCTTGAAATTCGGCTAAAGAGAAGGCGCGCGATTTCGCGCACAAAAGACAAGGAGCTGACCGATATGGCGCAGCGCAAATCATTGGATGCGATTCAGGCGGAAACACAGACATTCGAAGGCAAGCCGACCCTGAAGTCGATTTCGCGAATCAGCGGACTTGCAGTCCCGACGGTTTCGCGCGCGCTCAATGACGCGCCCGATATCGGGGCCGAGACCAAAAAGATGATCCGCCAGATCGCCAATGATATCGGCTATGTGCCAAACCGTGCTGGTGTGCGCCTGCGGACAGGGCGCACCAATGTCATCAGTCTGGTGATGTCCACCGAACATGATCTGATGAGCCATACTGCGAGGCTGATTGCCTCTGTCGCAGGTGGACTACGCAACACGCCCTATCATCTGGTGGTCACGCCATTCTTTCCCGATCAGGACCCGATGGACCCTGTCAGGTATATCGTTGAGACCGGATCTGCTGACGCGATCATCATGAACCAGATCAAACCTGAAGACCCACGTGTCGCCTATCTGATGGAAAAAGGTTTTCCCTTTGCCACCCATGGCCGGACCAACTGGGCAGACAGCCATGCCTACTACGATTTCGACAACACTGCATTTGGCCGCCTCGCCGGTGACAAGCTGGCAGCCCGCGGACGCAAGAATATCTGCGTGATCGCTCCGCCGCAGTCCCAAAGCTACGGCCAGCATATGGTCCAAGGCATCAGCGAAAGCTGTGAAGCGCACAACATGTCTTTTGAAATCCTTGAAGGGGTGACAAGCGACACAGCCAGCCTTGTCGTGATCGAACACCTGAAAGACTACCTCAAGGCAAATCCCAAGACTGACGCGGTGGTGACGGCTTCGACTTCTTCGGCCATGGCCGCCGTGGCTGCTGTTGAGGCCACTGGCGCGCAGGTCGGCAGGGATATTGATGTGGCCTCGAAAGAGGCGATGCCATTTCTGAAGATGTTCCGGTCCGACATTCTGACCATTGCAGAACAGGTCAACAGCGCCGGTGCCTTTCTTGCGAAGGCCGCTATTCAGGCAATCCGCGACCCTGACGCGCCGCCGCTGCAGGGTCTTGAGGTGCCGTCAGACCAGTCTTTCTAGCTGGTCAATGATCTTTGTGACGGGCTGGCCGATGTCGATCCGGGCAAAGCAGGTCTCAGGCGCTTCCAGCGTTGCGAACTGGCTGTCGAGCAGTGACGCCGGCATGAAGTGGTCGTGGCGCGCGCCGAGCCGTTTCGCGATCAGATCGCGGTCTGCCTCAAGATAGACCACTTCGAGCCGGGGGATCCTGTCACGCAGGTGCATCCGGTAGCTGCGCTTGAGGGCCGAGCAGGCAAAGACAACGGTTTCGTCGCGTTGCCGCACAATGACCTCTGCCGCGAGCCTGTCCAGCCAAGGCCAACGCATTTCATCCGTCAGGGCGTGCCCTGCGGCCATATGATCGACGTTCTGTTGCGGGTGATAGTCATCGCCATCCAGGAACACAGCGCCGATGCGGTCTGCAAAAGCAGCGCCGACTGTGGATTTCCCGCAGCCAGACACCCCCATCACCATGTATGCGCAGTTCATCTCAGCGCCCCGGAATGGACCCGCGTTTGGTGCCCACACCATCCCAGTTTTCCATCGCCTCGATGGCTTCTTCTGCGGTTTCGACAAACCGGAAGAGCTTGAGATCCTCGTCGGAGATGGTGCCAGCATCTGCCAATGCGTCCCAGTTGATGATCTTTTCCCAGAAGCTGCGTCCGAAAAGCAGGAAGGGGACTTGTTCCATCCGGCCGGTCTGGATCAGGGTCAACGCCTCGAAGAGTTCATCGAGCGTGCCGAACCCGCCAGGGAACACACAGACCGCAGAGGCGCGCATCAGGAAATGCATCTTGCGAATGGCGAAGTAGTGAAAGTTGAAGCAAAGTTCCGGCGTGACGTAGGTATTGGGCGCCTGCTCATGCGGCAGGACGATATTCAGCCCGATCGACCGACCGCCGGCCTCCTCGGCACCGCGGTTGCCCGCTTCCATCACACCGGGGCCACCGCCTGTCACGATCACGTTCTCATGGCCTCCGTCGGCGAGCGAGCGTTCTGTCACCATCCGCGCAAAGCGCCGCGCCTCTTCATAGTATTGTGACAGATCCGCAAGTTTTTCGGTGCGCGCCGTGTGGCGCAAGCCGGGTTCGGGAATACGCGCGCCCCCGAAAAGAACGACCGTGGAATCGACGCCGGCCTCATTCATCAGCATCTCGGGCTTGAGAAGCTCCAGTTGCAGGCGAACGGGTCGCAATTCCTCGCGACAAAGGAAATCGGTATCGACGAAGGCCAGTTGGTAAGACGGCGCGCGCGTCTGCGGTGTATCGGGGCAGTGGGTCGCGGCCTCGCGGTCTTCGTCGCTGCCACGCAGAGGATGATGGCGGTCGTCTTTCATGGTGATCCCTCCTTGAGTGTCCGGTCAGACTTGCCTGCTTGGGTCGAAGATGCAAACGCATAAGGTGAAGTTCAGATCCCTGCCCTTGTTGCTGCGCAATCGCGCCCTATTCATTGCCAAGATCGCCCTTGTTTCATATGGCAGGGCGCAGACTGCGAAAGGATTGATCCATGACCACCGACACCGCTGCCCTTGAGACCGCAATCGAAGCCGCATGGGACGCCCGCGACGGCATCACCAGCGCGACGACTGGCGAAACGCGTGATGCCATCGAGGAGACTTTGCACGCCCTCGACAGTGGACAGTTGCGCGTGGCCGAGCGGCAGGATGATGGTAACTGGCACGTCAACCAGTGGGCCAAGAAGGCCGTTCTGCTTGGTTTCCGGATCAAGGACATGGAACCGCAATCAGGTGGGCCGCAGGGTGCTGGCTGGTGGGACAAGGTAGACAGCAAGTTCAAAGGCTGGGAAGCGGCTGACTGGCAAGCTGCAGGTTTCCGTGCGGTGCCCAACTGCGTCGTCCGCAAGTCGGCCTATATCGCACCGGGCGTCGTCCTGATGCCATCCTTTGTGAACCTTGGCGCCTATGTGGACGAAGGCACGATGGTCGATACATGGGCGACCGTGGGTTCTTGCGCGCAGATCGGCAAGAACGTGCACCTGTCCGGTGGTGTCGGTATTGGCGGCGTGCTTGAGCCGATGCAGGCCGGTCCGACCATCATCGAGGACAACTGCTTTATCGGTGCCCGCTCCGAAGTTGTTGAAGGCTGCATCGTGCGCGAAGGCTCGGTCCTCGGCATGGGTGTCTTCATCGGCAAATCGACCAAGATCGTTGATCGCGAAACCGGTGAAGTCATGTACGGCGAAGTGCCGCCCTATTCGGTTGTTGTTGCGGGTTCGATGCCATCAAAGAACAATGTCAGCCTTTACTGCGCTGTCATCGTCAAGCGCGTTGACGAAAAGACACGTTCGAAGACCGGCATCAACGAGTTGTTGCGCGACTGATCGCGGGACAGAAAACCTGTTTCAGACATCAGCCATCTGGTGACGCTCCGGCGTGAACGATGTTATGCTGCACCTGCTAGCAGCCGGAGAGATCACCGATGATCCTGAGCCGTATCCTTGCGCGCAAACGCATGGCGGCGGGCATACGTCCGTCGTTCAAGGCGGCATGGCTGCCGGTGCTGTTCGACGTGACCTTTATCGGCCTGATCATGGCGTGGCTGTTCCTGCCCGCGGTGTCATTGACGATCATCATGGACCTGTCGTTGCTCTGGCGCATTCTGTTGCTTCTTGTTGTGATCTATGTCCCGTTACAGATCGTGATTATCAACTCGACCATCTGGGCGGTCCGCTCGCGCTGGGAAGAGAAAGAAAGCCAATGAACAAGCCCAAAAAGAAACATGACGTCTACACCCTTTTGGTGGAGGTTGGGCGCAACGCAGGTGACGGCTTGCCCAAAGAGGCCACCGGTGCGGCGCTGATGTGCTACGCCAGCGGCGTTGACGAGGCAGAAGCGGTACGAGAGACGGTCGCAATCCTTAAGCAGGCAGATCTGGCCCCGCTGGATGTGTCTGGCTACGGCACGCTTGTGGAACGTCTGGCCGAAGGGCACGACATTTCCGACGAGGAACAGGCCCTGATGCAGCGCGCACTGGATGAGAATAGCGTGATCGTGGCGCAGATGACGCCGTTTTTTGACAAGGCATAATGCCGACGATCCTGCAATCCGCGCTTCCTGATGCTTTGACGGGGGACGCAGCGCTGCCCGGCACGCGCCCCTGCCCGCCCGACGGGTGGCTTATGGTGGATGATGCCTACGCCGATCAGATGGCCTATCGCGCCGACCTGCTGCGCAACAAGCGAGACGCCGTTCTCTACGCGCCCGATGAGGTGCTGGGGCCTGCAAGAGAGTTGCTGGATGAGGTTCTTGCTTGTCTGCCTGCGAAGGGATTCAGCGTCAGTGCCGCGGAGGTGACGTGCCCCGACGGGCGCACGTTGGTCATTGACCGCGACGCCCCCCTTCTGACCCTTGGCCATCTGGTGCAGGAAGACCTCTGCATCCTCGAAAAGCGTGGGGCCGAGCATGTCCTGACGGGTGCTGTTTTGTGCTTTCCTGCAAGCTGGCGTCTGGCCGACAAGGTCGGCCGCCCGCTGGCGACGATCCATGATCCTGTTCCCGAATACGACAGCAATATCGCCGCGCGCGTGCAGCGCCTTTTCGACGGCGTGCAGGTAGGACGACCGCTTTGGCGGTTTAACAGGCTCCGCTATGCCAACCCCGATTTGCATCAGCCTGTCAGACAAGACCCTGACGCCCCGCGCCCTTATCACCGCTCGGAGCGCCAGAGCATCTTGCGCCTGCCCCGGACGCAGGCGGTTGTCTTCACCATTCATACCTTCGTGGTCGCTGACCGCTGATTGCATCCCATGCGCCATCCCGATAGCCATTGGGGAAAGGAGCTAACACATGCCTATTGATCCCGTTGACCTGACTGCGGCACTTGTCCGTTGCCCATCTATCACCCCCGAAGAGGGTGGTGCGTTGGTCCATCTGGAAAAAGTCCTGACAGATGGTGGTTTCACCTGCACCCGCGTGGATCGCGGCGGCGTGTCAAACCTCTTTGCACGTTGGGGACGGCAGGGCGCAAACCGCTCGTTCGGGTTCAACGGCCACACTGATGTGGTGCCTTTGGGCGATGAAGCTGCCTGGACGATGCCGCCCTTCGGCGCCGAGATCAAAGACGGCTACCTTTATGGCCGTGGTGCAACGGATATGAAATCGGGTGTGGCGGCTTTTGCGGCGGCGGCGATTGATTTTGTTCAGGACACGCCACCTGATGGCGCCATTATCCTCGCCGTTACCGGCGATGAGGAAGGCGATGCGACAGATGGCACGACTGCCTTGCTCGACTGGATGGCCGCCAATAACGAAAACATGAGCGTTTGCCTTGTTGGTGAACCGACCTGCCCAGACGTGATGGGTGAGGCGATGAAGATTGGCCGGCGGGGGTCAATGGCCGCGTTTTTCACGGTCACGGGGGTACAGGGACATGCGGCCTATCCGCATCGTGCCAAGAACCCGATGCCTGCGATCGCACGATTGATGGATGCGTTGTCCAGCCGCGTGCTGGACGAGGGGACAGAACATTTCGATCCTTCGTCACTCCAGGTGCTGACCATCGACACCGGCAATCCTGCGACCAATGTCATTCCGTCACAGACCCGCGCGACCGTGAATATCCGCTTCAACGACACCCACACCAGCGCGGCCCTGACCACCTGGATGCAGGAGGAAGCTGACAAGGTCGCTGCGGCGTTCGACGTCAAGGTCGAGATGCGGGTGAGGGTCTCTGGCGAAAGCTTTGTGACCCCTCCGGGAGAGCTGTCCGATCTGGTCGGCGCTGCGGTCGAGGCCGAGACAGGGGTAGAACCCGCATTGTCCACCTCTGGCGGCACGTCGGATGCACGGTTCGTCAAGGATCATTGCCCTGTGGTCGAATTCGGCCTGACGGGCAAAACGATGCATCAGGTGGATGAGCGGGTGAAGGTCGATGAGGTCCACCAGCTCAAGGCGATCTACACGCGCATCCTGCGTGACTATTTTGCATAACGCCGCGGGATTTCCGCAAATCCCGCCCGTTGCGGCCCTTGTCCTGCCTTAGTTCTGCGGCACTGGTTGCCGAGTAAGAATACTCAGGAGCTATTTTCATGAAGCGTTTTGCCCTTGCCGCCATCGCTGCTGTTACCTTGTCCGGATGTTTGTCGTTTCCGACCACACCGGAAGAACTGCGCAGCCACTCAGGTGTCCGCACAGAAACAATTGAGGTGAACCGCTCGGCCTCTGCTGCGATGTCCACGATTTCCAATCGCGGACGGTCCTGCCTGAATTTCGGGTCTCAGACACAGATCACGCGCGGGATGACCATGAACGCGATCTTCACCGACAATTACCGCACACGTCGCGAAGGCAATTCTTTCATCGTTGAGCATATGAGCCCTAACAACGTCGGTGATCCGGGCTGGTACCCGCGTGTTCTGGCCGATGTTGTCGCGACCGGCTCAGGCGCGCGCGTCACAACCTACGCCCCCATTGGTGATGGCGTCTTCACACGGGCCATTCAGGCATGGGCGCGTGGTGATACGACGCCCTGCCCCCGTAACGATCTGTTCTGATCAAACGCAGCTATTTGGATGACGCTTGCCGCAGCCCGTGCTAGGGCTGCGCCATGACACGTATCCCCTCGAAATCGGAAATCCTCGACTGGATTTCGGCAAACCCCACCAAATCCGCCAAGCGCGACATTGCCAAAGCCTTTGGCATCAAAGGGGCTGCGCGGATTGATCTCAAACGGTTGCTCAAGGAATTGCAGGATGAGGGCAAGCTTACCAAACGCCGCTCATCCTATCGCGATGCCGAAGAGCTGCCGCCGGTGGCGGTGCTGGAAATCCTCGGACCGGATCCGGACGGGGATGTTTTTGCCAGACCGATGGAGTGGACAGGCGAAGGACCTGAGCCGCGCATCCTGATGATGCTGCGCGAAAGCGATCCAGCACTGGGTCAGGGAGACCGCATTCTGGGGCGTCTGACCGTCGACAAGACCGAGGACTACACCCACACCGCCCGTATGATCCGCCGCATCGGTGCCAACCCTTTGCGTATTCTCGGTGTCTTCCGTGCGGGATCAGAGGGCGGGCGTATCCTGCCAATCGACAAAGGTGCTGACAAACAATGGACCGTAGCTCCGGGTGCGACGGGCGGGGCCAAGGACGGAGAGCTTGTGGAGGCCGAACAGGCCGGCCCCAAAGGCCGGCTGGGGCTGCCAAAGGCCCGCATCATCACGCGGCTTGGCGATCCGACTGCGCCACGCGCAGTGTCGCTGATTGCAATCCATCAGCATGGGATTCCTGACCATTTCCCGGACGAGGTCATTGCCGAGGCCGATGCGGCGACGCCTGCAAAGCTCGGCAAACGGCGGGACCTGCGGGATATGCCGCTGATCACCATCGACCCTTGGGATGCCCGCGACCATGACGATGCCTGCTTTGTCGAGGCTGACACAGATCCCAAGAATGAAGGCGGATTCATCATCTGGGTCGCGATTGCGGATGTTGCCCATTACGTGACGCCCGGCTCGGCACTTGACCGCGAAGCGCGGCAACGCGGCAATTCCACATACTTCCCCGACCGGGTTGTGCCAATGTTGCCGGACCGGCTGTCTGGTGATCTGTGTTCGCTGCACGAAGGAGTGGAACGCGCCTGCCTTGCGGTTGCCATGCGGATTGACGCGGCTGGCATTAAAATAGACCACCAGTTCCATCGCGGGCTGATGAAATCAGTCGCATCACTCAATTACGAAGAAGTCCAGGCGGCAGTTGACGGGCAACCAAACGACAAGGTTGCGCCGCTGATGGATGAGATCATCTCACCACTTTACGGTGCGTTTTCAGCCTTGATGAAGGCGCGGGCGCGGCGTCAACCGCTCGACCTTGACCTGCCGGAACGCCAGATTGTCCTGAACGACAAGGGACAAGTGACCTCGGTCCGGTTCAAGGAACGGCTCGATGCGCACCGGCTGATCGAGGAGTTCATGGTGCTGGCCAACGTGGCCGCCGCTGAAACGCTCATCGCCAAGAAATCGCCGCTACTGTTCCGCGTCCACGAAGAACCCGACCCTGACAAGCTGGAGGCCTTGCGCGAGGTGGCGCAAGCCTCGGGTCTCAATCTTGCAAAGGGTCAGGTGCTCAAGACCGCGCACCTCAATGCGTTGTTGCGTGGCGCGCAGGGGTCAGAGAATGACGAATTGATTAATATGGCCACCCTGCGGGCGATGACGCAGGCGTATTATGCGCCGGATAACTTCGGTCATTTCGGCCTTGCTTTGCGCTCTTACGCGCATTTCACGTCACCCATCCGCCGCTATGCCGACCTCATCGTCCATCGTGCCCTGATCACGGCGCATGGCTGGGGTGATGATGGTCTGAGTGAATGGGACATCGCCCATCTGGCCGATACGGGAAAGCAGATCAGCGACACCGAACGGCGCTCGATGGCGGCTGAACGGGACACCACGGATCGCTACCTCGCGGCCTTTCTGTCGGACCGTGTCGGTGCAGAACTGACGGGCAAGATTAGCGGCATCGCCAAATTCGGGGTTTTTGTGAAACTTGACGAGACCGGCGCGGACGCAATGATCCCCATCCGCACACTGGGGCGCGAGTTCTTTCACTATGATGCCGATAGTCAGACCTTGATGGGGTCTGACAGTGGCATGGTGATCGGTCTTGGGCAGAAGGCAACCGTCAAGCTGGCCGAAGCGGCACCTGTCTCTGGCGGGTTGATCGTGGAATTGGTCGCGCTTGATGATCGGATCATGCCGCGTGGCCCTAGCCGTGGACGGGGCAAGCCGCCGCGCCGCAAACAGGCCAGCGGACGCAAGAAAGCGGCAAAAACGGCCCGCAAGGTCAAGCGCAAGCGGAAATGATTATTCGCTGACAGGCACGCAAGTTCCGTCAGCCATGCAGCTTTCCAGCATCGTGACCACCGCGTCGGTTGGCTCGAAAAATGTCATGCTGCCACAGGGGTCAGCCTGTAGAATTGCCGGCGGGTCGCTGAAAGGCACAAACCAGACTGCCTCGACGTTGCTGCGGGCCGAGCCGCACCACGGACCGGCGCAATTGACCTGCAACAGGACGTTGCCGACATAATCTGTCGTAAAGCCTTGCTTGCTCAAGCCACTGCCGACAAAGAACCCAGGGATGGGGTCAGGCTGCGCCATGTCGTTGTCGCCGACGCTTGGCGGCAGGGCCGCTTCGTCAAATGTCAGTGTGCCGCGCAGCACGAAATAGCTTTCCTCCGCGGCTGCGAGCCGTTTGAAGGTCTCAATGGGGTCTGGCCGCAGACAAGAGAGCGCTACCGACTGTGTTGCGAAGGCTGCACACAGAACGGTTGTGATCAGCAGACGTATCACAGTTTGTCACCAAATTCGGCCAAGACCTGTTGATAGACCTCCCGCTTGAAAGGGACGATTGCCGCCACGATCTCACCGGCGTCGATCCATTTCCAAGCGGTGAATTCGGGGTGATCTGTGTCGAGGTTGATGTCGCGATCCATCCCGTGAAAGCGCATCAGATACCATTTCTGTTCCTGCCCGCGATACCGCCCGCCCCAGATATTGGGAACGAGTGCATGGGGGATATCATAGCGGATCAGCCCTTTGGTCTCTGCTTCGGTCGAGACAAGCTTGGCCGGGATGCTCGTCTCTTCTTCCAGCTCCCGCAAAGCAGCGTCGCGGGTGTTTTCACCTTTGTCGACGCCCCCTTGTGGCATTTGCCAGGCGTCGGTGTCTCGGTCGCGACGTTGTGCGACAAATACCTGTCCGCGCGGATTGGCGAGCATCACGCCAACGCAGGGGCGATAGGGAAGCTGGGCGATTTCGTCAGGGGTCATGGCTGGGCCTTGGTCTTTCATCTGATCCACCTTTTGCGGGTTGGACGAGATTTAGGCAAGATGGCGGCGCTATGCGATAACAAGGCGTGTTTCATGGCGGATGCGGGCGGCTATCCAGCGCAGGTGGTCTCGTCTGAAGGCAATACATCCCGCCGTCGGCCGCCCCGGCCCGCGCCACTGATGGATAAAAATCGCAGACCCCCTGCCCTTGACCGCGTAAGGCCAGTTCCAGTCTGTCAGGATCACCAGGTCATACATTGGATCAGCCCTGCGCAGGCGTTCGTGACTATAGGGATAGGGTGCACGCACCATGAGGTTATAGTCCTCATGGGACGGATCATCTGACCACAGATCAGACGGTCCGATGGGAAGCGCCCAATCTGCTGGACGCGCCATCCGGTCAGGCCGGTAAAGCATCCCGACGATCCGATGCGTGCCACGCGGCGTCGCACCGTCGCCTTCCTTTTTGCGATCCGTTAACCCACCGCGCCCGATGGTGCAGGGAAAGCGGCGGTTCATAAAGCGCAGGTGGGTAGGGGTGAGGACAAGATCGGTGGGTTTCATGTCATCTCACCTGATCAAAAAATATGACCCGACTTCGCGGCCTTTGTGGCGAGGTATCCTTCGTTGTGGCGGTTTTCGCCGACCTTGAGCGGCACGCGTTCGACGACGGTCAGGCCGCAGCTGTTCATGCGTTCGACTTTAGCGGGATTGTTGGTCATCAGCCGCACTTGAGAGAACCCCATGCGGCGTAAAATCTCCGCCCCGATGCGGAAATCGCGCTCGTCATCCTCGAACCCGAGGCGGTGGTTGGCCTCGACCGTGTCAAAGCCCTGATCCTGTAACGAATAGGCCCGCATCTTGTTGGCAAGGCCGATCCCGCGTCCTTCCTGATTAAGGTAAAGCAGAACGCCAGCACCCTCCGCCCCCATCTGGGCGAGGGCGCCGCGCAGTTGCGGGCCGCAGTCGCATTTCAGCGATCCCAGCAAGTCGCCGGTGAAACAGGCCGAATGCAGGCGCGACAGCACCGGCTGTTCCCGGTCGGGACGGCCGATCTCAACGGCGTAGTGTTCTTCTCCGCCATCCTCGGGGCGGAAGATGTGCAGACGCCCGGCTTCTGATACCGTCAGCGGCAGGCGCGCATGGACGATTTCGTGCAATGGGCTGAGCGACGTGTCGACCGCGGCTGCCTCGGGCACCAATGTCAGATTGTTCTGGGTGGCGAAGGCGGATGCGTCGGTCACTTCGACAACAACGGCTGCAGGAAGAAGCCGCGCCGATTTTGTCAGCACGATGGCGGCGCGATGGAGCGCGGCAGACCCGTCACGCTGGGTGAGAAGCGGGCCTTTCATCGGGCTGCGCAAGTCATCGGCAGGGTCCGCAATAGCACGCACCCATGCAAGGTCCGCGTCAGACGGGATTTGAACGCGGGCAACGTCTCCGTCATAGGCGCGGGCTTTGAGGGTGTCCGCGCGCCACGACGTAATGGCCAATACCGGATCGCCGATCGAGCGCATCGCAGCAAGACGTTTTGCGTCCAAGGTCTCTGCTGCGAGAATCACGGCACCACCGGCAAAAACCACAGGCACACCCATGCGCAAATCCGATCGCGCACGTGCCAAGCGTTCATTTGTGTCGGGGGAAAAGCCCATCAGGTTCATGCCTTGCAATTTGTTTCAATCCCATACCCGTTCCGTCGCGAAAGTGAAACATTTGCCGGTCAAATCACACGTCCGTGTGAACCTTTCATCCTGTCACTTGTTGAGGACGTAACAAGAACACAAGTCTGATCCAGACGGCAAAGGAGGCCGCAGATGGCACAATTGAAGAAAATCTTGCTGGTGGATGATGATGACGACCTGCGCGAAGCGCTGGGCGAGCAGTTGTTGATGACCGAAGACTTCGATGTTTTCGAAGCCGACGACGGTGCCAGTGCAATGGTGAAGGCAAAAGAAGGCCTTTACGATCTGATGATTCTCGATGTGGGTCTACCAGATACAGACGGACGTGAGCTTTGCCGCGTGTTGCGCAAGCAAGGCGTGAAGTGTCCGATCCTGATGCTGACGGCACAAGACAGCGATGCAGATACCATCCTTGGACTTGATGCTGGTGCCAACGATTATGTCAGCAAACCTTTCAAATTCCCTGTCCTTCTGGCCCGTATCCGGAGCCAGTTGCGCACGCACGAACAGTCAGAAGATGCTGTTTTCCAGCTTGGACCTTACACGTTCAAGCCAGCACAGAAGCTGCTGGTGACCGAAGACGATAAGAAAATCCGTCTGACCGAAAAAGAAACCAACATCCTCAAGTTCCTCTATCGCTCGACCGAGGGTGTGGTGGCCCGTGATGTGCTCTTGCATGAGGTCTGGGGCTATAACGCGGGTGTCACGACACACACGTTGGAGACACATATTTACCGTCTTCGCCAGAAAATTGAACCAGATCCGTCCAATGCGCGCCTTCTTGTGACCGAATCTGGTGGCTATCGTTTGGTGGCATAGAGAGCGTTCCGACGGCTGACTGATTCCCTCGCAGTGCCGTCGGACCCAAGAGTTCCCGCCGAAGATCGGGTTATATCTTCACCTCCCTGTTGGACTTGCCCGGGCTTCGCGCCCGGGCTTTTTTCTTTTCTGGTTATTTCGCGATCCGCACTTAAGTTGAGAGGAAAGCAACCGGGAGAAACCAGATGAAATCAGCCAAAGACTTTATGGACGAAGCGAACGCCGTTGTGCCGCGTCTGAGCGCAGAAGATGCGATTGCGAAGTACAATGCCGGAGGTGGCGTTTTTGTTGACGTGCGCGACAGCGGTGCCATCGCCCAGAGCGGAACGATCAAGGGCGCGCATCGCATTGCACGCGGGATGATGGAATTCGTCGCGGACCCTGAAACCCAGTTCTACAACGACGCACTTCAGAAAGACGCTGACATTTACCTGATCTGCGGCGCAGGCGGTCAGGCGGCCCTTGCAGGCAAAACGCTCAAGGACATGGGGTACCAGAACGTCACCAACATCGGTGGTTTCGGCGCCTGGAAAGAGGCTGGCGGTCCGACCGAAGACTAGGCCAGCGCCTGTTCCCAATCCGCGATCAGATCATCGATATGTTCGATCCCCACTGAGACGCGGATCAAATTCTCAGGAATGCCGGTGTGCGGTTCAATCGTTTGCCGGTGTTCCACGAGACTTTCGACACCGCCGAGCGATGTTGCACGCAAGAAGACCTGTAATTTCCCTGTGACCTGCAAAGCGCGGGCGCGGTCCCCCCTCACCAGAACAGACAGAAGGCTGCCATAGCCGCCTTGCATCTGTTTTTGCGCAATCGCGTGGCCAACATGGTGCGGCAATCCGGGGTAAAAGACATCTTCTACCCCGTCATGTGCGAGAAGATGTTCAGCAAGTTCCTGTGCGTTCTGGCTCATCCGCTCAACACGCAAAGGCAGCGTGCGCATCGCACGGGTCAGAAGCCATGCCTCGAACGGGCCAAGGATTGCACCAGCCATTTTGCGATCCGCACGGATCATCTGCCAGACCTCAGTCTCGGCATTGCGGGTCGAAAGCACGCCCGCCAGCACATCAGAGTGCCCGTTGATGCCTTTGGTGGCCGAATGCATCACAATATCTGCGCCGAAATCCAGACCACGCATCAGGATCGGTGTCGCTGCTGTGGCATCCACCACAAGCAGTCCAGATGTTGCGTCTTTGACGGCGGCGATATCGACGGATTTCAGCCAAGGGTTTGATGGGGTCTCAATGAAAACCAAGTCCGCCGGTTGCTCTGCGGCGGTCGCGATCAGATCATCTGCGTCCACTTCGGTCAGCGCAATCTCGCGGCGCTCGCAGAAATCCCTGATCCAGGCCATTGTCCCCCAATAAATGCCGGATTGGACAATGACCTTTGCCCCGTTTGGCAAGGTCCGGAACACCGCCGCAATTGCCGCCATGCCCGACGGGAAGAGCAACGTTTCAGCCGCATCCTCAAGCCGGCGCAGCACTTCTTGGGCTTGCCGCAAATTGTCGGAATCGTCACGCGAATAGATATTATCCGCCCGGACCGGCGCGTAGTCAGCATCGCGCATGAAGGTGGTGGACGGTTGCAGCGCAGGCACAACACCACCCGAGTGTTGATCGACGGCTCCGGCAGCATGCGCTGCGATTGTGGCGGGCTTTTTCATTTGATCCATGGCGATGTTGTTGCAGCGGGTGCCTTGGCTGGCAAGTCTCAGGAGACGAATTCGTCGCGGCTATAGCCTTGTAGATAGAGAAGCGCTGTCAGATCGCCATGATTGATCCTGATATCGCATTGCGCCTGCACTGCGGGTTTTGCATGCAGGGCAACGCCTGCCCCGGCACGGCCCAACATGCCAAGATCATTAGCACCGTCACCCACTGCCATGACGTCACTCTCGGTGATCCCCAAACGTGCGGTGATCTCTTCAAGGGCCTGCACTTTGGCGGCTTTGCCCAAAATCGGGCGACCCACCTCGCCTGTCAGGGTGCCGTTACTTGTAAGCAGCGTGTTGGCGCGGTTTTCATCAAACCCCAATGCCGCGGCGACGCGCGCTGTGAAGGCTGTGAAACCGCCCGACACAAGGGCCGCGTAGGCGCCATTGGCTTTCATGGTGTTCACCAGTTCATAGCCACCGGGCATATATGTGATCCTTCGATCTAGCGCCTCCTCAATCACGCCGACGGGCAAGCCCTTGAGCAAGCCTACGCGTTCGATCAAGGCGGCCTCGAAATCAAGCTCGCCGTTCATGGCCCGGGCCGTAATGTCGGCAACATGTGCGCCGACACCGGCCTCATCGGCGAGTTCGTCGATGCATTCCTGACGGATCATTGTGCTGTCCATATCCGCAAGCAGCATCTGCTTTCGCCGCCCTTCAAGCGGTTGCACGACCAGATCAACACATGCCTGCTGCAGATCTTCCCAGACCTGCCAGTGCGTGTCCGGCATTGCGGGCACTGCAAACTCGGCAGCCTCATCAATTGAGAGCCAGTTTGCATCCCCGCCACCCCAAGCATTGCGCAAATTCTCGACCAGAGCCTTGTCGAGCTGACGTTCGGTCGGGGTCGTGATCAGGGTAACAGTAAACATGGGGGCCTCGTTTCGGTAGCACGCGATGTCTAGCGCCGCTCGTGCACGAATGGCACCCCAAAAACCTTCACTTCGCGGAAACGCAAGTTTCCTATTCGCGCAAATCGTGTCGCAAAATTTTTGCAAGACGACGGTTTTTGACGTTTTCGCTATTGCCCGAACATCCTGCGGGCAGTATCTGCGCGAGTGGGACACCCTTCCCCAACGAAGGGCGCATATCTGTAAGGATACCACCGATGGTAGATACAAAACCGGCAACGCGGCCGGCAAACCCGCGTTTTTCATCTGGCCCTTGCGCCAAACCCCCCGTCTGGAAATTGGAAGCCCTCAGCGATGCCGCACTCGGCAGATCGCATCGTGCCGCCATTGGCAAAGCCAAGCTTGCAGAAGCCATTGACCTGACGCGTGAAATTCTTGGCGTGCCTGACGACTACCGGATCGGGATCGTACCGGCATCTGACACCGGCGCTTTCGAGATGGCGATGTGGTCGCTGCTGGGCGAACGCCCTGCCGAGATGGTCGCTTGGGAAAGCTTTGGCGCTGGCTGGGTCACAGACGTGGTCAAGCAACTCAAGATCGATGCAACGACGCATACAGCCGAATATGGCGAGATCGTCGACATGGCGGCGCTAAACTACGACAACGACGTGTGCTTTACGTGGAACGGCACGACCTCTGGCGTGCGTGTGACCAGTGGCGATGTGATCCCGGCAAACCGTGCGGGCCTGACACTTTGTGATGCGACCTCTGCCGCTTTTGCGCAGGACCTTCCTTGGGACAAGCTGGATGTGACGACCTTCTCTTGGCAGAAGGTCATGGGTGGTGAAGCGGCGCATGGTATGCTGATCCTGTCACCGCGCGCTGTTGAACGGCTGGAAAGCTACACCCCTGCCTGGCCTTTGCCGAAGATTTTCCGCCTGACCAAAGGTGGCAAGTTGATTGAAGGCATCTTCCGTGGCGAAACCATCAACACGCCATCCATGCTGGCGGTTGAGGATTACCTTGCTGCGTTGAAATGGGCGCGGTCCATCGGTGGTCTGGATGCCTTGATCCACCGTGCCAACGCCAATGCGCAGGCGATCTGGAATTTCTGCGCTGAAAAGCCATGGATCGCGAACCTTGCCGTTGATCCGGCCACACGCTCCAACACGTCTGTCTGTCTGAAGTTCACAGATGACCGCATCACCGACGGCGCTGCATTTGCAAAAGCTGTAGCCAAGCGTCTTGAGGCCGAGAATATCGCCCTCGATATCGGCGCCTACCGCGACGCCCCTGCCGGTTTGCGGATCTGGTGCGGCGCGACAGTCGAGACCTCTGACATCGAAAAGATGCTGCCGTGGCTTGAATGGGCGTTCGAAGCTGAGATCGCAGCACAAGCTTAATCATATATATTTTGGCCGGCCTGTCGGATTTTCAAAAGTCTGACAGCGCCGTCCCCGACGAAGGACAATAGAAATGGCTCCTAAGGTACTTATCTCTGACAAACTCTCCCCTGCTGCCGTGCAGATTTTCAAGGATCGCGGCATTGATGTGGATTTCCAGCCAGACCTTGGCAAAGACAAGGAAAAACTGCTCGAAGTCATCGGCCAGTATGACGGTCTGGCGATCCGTTCCGCCACAAAGGCGACAGAAAAGATCATCGCCGCTGCTGATAACCTCAAGGTGATCGGGCGCGCCGGTATCGGTGTCGACAATGTGGATATTCCCGCTGCATCCAAGAAGGGCATCATTGTGATGAACACGCCCTTCGGCAATTCCATCACCACCGCTGAGCACGCGATTTCCATGATGATGGCCGTTGCGCGTCAAATTCCCGAGGCCAACGCCTCAACCCACGCCGGCAAATGGGAGAAATCCCGCTTTATGGGTGTGGAACTGACCGGCAAGACGCTGGGTGTGATCGGTGCGGGTAACATCGGGTCTATCGTGATCGACCGTGCACAGGGCCTGAAGATGAAGGTGATCGCTTATGATCCGTTCCTGTCGGAAGAGCGCGCGACCGACATCGGCGTCGAAAAGGTCGAACTTGACGCGTTGCTGACCCGTTCGGACTTCATCACCATGCACGTTCCGCTCACGGACCAGACCCGCAACATCCTGTCCCGTGAGAATATCGCCAAGCTGAAAAAGGGCGTGCGGATCGTAAACTGCGCCCGTGGCGGTCTGGTGGATGAAGAGGCATTGGCTGACGCACTGAAAGAAGGTCACGTTGCTGGTGCCGCGTTCGACGTCTTTGCGGTTGAGCCTGCCACGGAAAGCCCGCTCTTTAACCTGCCTAACGTTGTCGTGACACCGCACCTTGGTGCGGCAACGACCGAAGCGCAGGAAAACGTGGCCTTGCAGGTTGCAGAACAGATGTCAGATTATTTGCTGACGGGTGCCGTGCAAAACGCGCTCAACATGCCGTCCGTGACAGCCGAAGAGGCCAAGGTCATGGGTCCTTGGATCAAGCTTTCCGGGCATCTTGGCAATTTCATCGGCCAGATGACGGATGAGCCGATCAAGGCGATCAACATCCTTTTCGATGGTGAAGCCTCAGAGATGAACCTCAAGGCGCTGACCGCTGCAACCGTGGCGGGGATCATGATGAAGTCGAACCCCGACACCAACATGGTCAGTGCGCCGGTTATCGCAAAGGAACGCGGCATCAAGGTCTCGACCACGAAGCAGGACCAGTCCGGTGCTTTTGAAGGTTACATCAAGGTGACAGTCGTCACGTCTGATCGCGAACGGTCTGTTGCGGGGACCGTCTTTAGCGACGGTAAGCCGCGTTTCATCCAGATCAAGGGCATCAACATTGATGCGGAGATCGGTGAGCACATGGTCTACACCACCAACGAAGACAAGCCCGGGATCATCGGCGCCTTGGGTTCAACGATGGGGGCCAACAATGTCAACATCGCGAACTTTACCCTTGGCCGTGCGGTCGCCAAAGGCGAGGCGATTGCCCTGCTTTATGTCGATGAACCTGTGCCTGCTGCGGCTCTGGATGCCTTGCGCGAGACAGGTCTTTTCCGGCAGGTGAAGCCGCTGAAATTCAACGTCTAAGCGGTGAGACGTGACCCTGGTTTACGCGATAGGCGACATTCACGGCCAGAAGGCGCACCTGGATCAGGCCCTTGACCTGATCCACGCCGATGGCGGCGCGGATGCCGAGATCGTTTTTCTGGGGGACTATACTGATCGCGGCCCTGACAGCAGGGCCGTGATCGAAACACTCGTGTCGGGGCGGGATTGCGGACGAAACTGGCACTTTATCAAAGGCAATCACGACCGCCTGTTTACCCGCTATGTCCGAGAAGGTCGCGAGCATGATCCCAAGGTCCGGTCAGGCATCAGTTGGCTGAACCCGCGCCTCGGCGGCACAGCGACGCTTGGATCTTACGGTGTGATTGGCACGCCTGTGTTTTCGCGCTCTGACGATGATGGGCTGGAGTGGTTAACCGCATTTGAAACCGACGTACAGGCCCACGACCCAGCCGCGCTTATGGAAGCTGCACAGGCAGCGGTTCCCGAACACCATCTTAACTTTCTGGAAAACTTGCCGCTCATCCACCAGACGGACGACTTGCTCTTTGTCCATGCCGGTTTGCGAATGGATTTGCCGCCGCACCAACAGGATGCCGAGGATCTTTTGTGGATCAGGGACGGCTTTCTTGATGACACGCGCGACTACGGCAAACTGATCATTCACGGTCATACTGCGCTTGATGCACCGGGGCATTTCGGCAACCGCATCAATCTGGATGGTGGCGCCGGATACGGTCGTCCGTTGGTGCCTGCAGTGTTTGAGGGGCGGCATTGCTGGCTGTTGACCGGTCAAGGTCGCGTTCCCTTGGAGCCGTCCTGACAGGTGGCTTGCGTCGGCGGGCTGTGCCACCTATGCACCTTCTATGCCTGTCGCATTTTCATCCCTCGACGCAATCCTGAACCACGGCTTCGATGAGGTGATCGACGTCCGCTCTCCTGCGGAGTTTGCCGAAGACCACATGCCGGGCGCTATCAATCTACCGGCACTCGACAATGCCCAGCGCGCAAAAGTCGGAACCATCTACAAGCAGGTCAGCCCCTTTCGCGCCCGCAAGATCGGGGCAGGCATGGTCATCCGCAATGTTGCTGACCACATTGATGGTCCGTTGCAGGAAAAAGACGGCGCTTGGCGACCCTTGGTTTACTGCTGGCGCGGCGGACAACGCAGTGGTGTCTTCAGGACGATCCTTTCTGAAATCGGCTGGCGCGCAGAGACCGTCAAAGGCGGTTACACAACCTTCAGACGGTTGGTGAACAAGGCGTTGCACGAGACCCCACTCCCGCACAGTTTCGTTCTGCTGGACGGCTACACGGGCACTGCGAAAACCGAGCTGCTCCCTCGGTTGCAGGCAAGAGACATTCAGGTCATCGATCTTGAAGGGCTTGCGCAGCATCGTGGCTCGCTCTTGGGCGACATGCCGGAAGGTCAGCCTGCACAGAAAGGTTTTGAGACCGCCTTGGCTGTTGCGCTTCATCGGTGTGACCCATCACGTCCGGTCGTGGTCGAAGCTGAAAGCAGCAAGATTGGCCGTATCAATCTGCCCAAGTCCGTCTGGACTGCGATGTTGGCGGCACCACGGATCACTGTAAGTGCACCGGCACAAGCGCGCGCTGCGTATCTGGCAGACACTTACCGCGACATTATCTCCGACCCGGAGTCCCTTGCCAAACGACTCGCGCCGCTGCGTCGGTTACGTGGTCATGCCACGGTCGAACGTTGGATTTCGCTTTCACGGGAAAACGCACTCGTCGCGCTTTCTCATGCGCTGATGGTGGAACACTATGACCCTGCCTATGCAAAATCCCGCAGAATAGATGAGCTTGAAGTTATCGCGTCATTCGAGGCGGACCGTCTGGATGAGACAGGACAAGAACGATTGGCCGATCAGATCGCCGATTGCATCAAACAACTTTGATTGCCGTCCCTTTGGTGATCTCTCCGATTATCGCGGCTTGATAGCCTGCCGCCTTGAGTTGATCGAGGCAGGATGCCACCTCTGCCGGGGCGATGGCGGCCAACAGACCGCCTGCCGTTTGGGGATCAAAAAGCAAATCGGATGGGCTGCCGTCGATATTTCCGGCACCCAGGCGGTTATCCTCGAACAGCGATGACTTCACGCCTTGTGCCGACAGGTCTCGTGCGCCTTCCATCACCGGAACTGCGCGCCCATCTACTTTGGCACCGACGCCGGAGGCATCGCAAATCCCCCGCAAATGGCCCGCCAGCCCGAAACCCGTCACATCCGTCATCGCATGTGCGTTTGCAAGGATGGCCGACGCTGCCGCCTGATCCTGCATCATAAGCTCCAGACAGGCGATGACGTCCCTGCCCTTGGCTTTGCCCGACATCTCGGCCGCCATAATGGTGCCGCTTCCGATTGGTTTGGTCAGGATAAGACTGTCACCTATCTTGGCCCCAGCCAGCGTAATGGGTGCCGATCCTGTCCCAAGTACGGTGAACCCAATGGTCAGTTCTGCCCCAAGTGACGTGTGACCGCCGATGATCTTGCCACCCGCCTTGCTGAATACCTCTTCTGCGGCCTGCATGATTTCAGCGACGGTGCGTTCCTGTAGTGCAGAAGACATACGCGGGAGGATCAGGCTGGCTGTTGCCGCCTGTGGCTTTGCCCCCATCGCCCAGATATCGCCCAGCGCATGCACCGCAGCAATGCGCGCCATGACGCGTGGGTCGTGAACAAATGCCCTGAGGTGGTCCGTCGTCATAACCTGACCTGGTTGCACGACAGCAGCATCATCGCCGAAGGCACTGCCCAACACCTGACTGAGTGCTGCACGTCCGACCTTGGCGCCACATCCACCACACATCGGTTTCTCGCCAAGCGCATCGTCCATGCCCAGCGCAACTTTCCGCGGAGGTTTCGGGCGTTCCATCATTTTCAGATCATCGAACTGCCGCATAAATTTCCGGTCAATGTGATCTTTCAGGCGCCAGAGCGCGGACCCTTTTCGTGCCGTCCCGAACCGTTCGGCCATCGCTGACTTTCTGCCCAGCGAAATCAGCTTGAGGTAATCGCGCTGAGGATTGTAGCGCTGCATGCGCCCACCCGACAGCGCGGCCCTCAAATTATCGTAAAGAACCGGCGCTTCACGTACGGCGTAAACCCCCGCTTTCGGGCGCGGATCATGGGAAAGATGCGCGCAGTCCCCAACTGCAAACACATTTGGGTTGCTTGATCGAAGTGCTGCATCGACAACGATAAATCCGTCTTTTAATTCCAGTCCGGTCGTCCCGATCCAGTCATGTGCCTTTGCCCCGGCAGCACCGCAGGTGAAGTCGCTTCTGATCGTCCGCCCATCGGCGAGCACGACACCATCAGCGAAAACCTCTGTGACGTCTGTGTTTTCGAAAATCTCGATTTCCGCCTCTGCCAGAGCCCCCAGCATCAACTGGCGCGCCTTGTAACCAAGACTTGAGACGACACGGCCGCGATCAATCAGTCTGATTGATGGAGATTTGCCTTTCAGCGCATAGGACATTGCCATGGCCAATTCAGCACCCGCGACGCCGCCTCCGATGATGGCAACTTGCGGTGACTGGGCGTCATTGCGAAACGCATCCCAACGTTCCGCAAAGCGCCCAAGTGGCTTGGCGGGCACGGCATTTGCGGCAAATCCTTGAAGGTCAGGCATCGTCGATGTGATGCCCACATCAACAGAGAGCACATCATAGGCGATCGGCGGTCCGCCCTTCAGTGAAACGACTTGAGCGTCAAGATCTATACCGTCTGCGGCATCGTTAATCACCCGCGCCCCGGCGAACCGCGCGAGCCTCACCAGGTCGATATCAAGCTCGTCGCGGGAATAGTGGCCAGCAACAAACCCCGGCAGCATACCTGAATATGGGGCGGTCGGTCCGGGATTGATGAGTGTCACCCGCACCCCTGGCAACGGGTTCATACCCCACTTGCGCAGTACTAGCGCATGGGTGTGACCGCCGCCGATAAGGACCAGATCGCGCGTAAGTGGGAGCTCCATCATATCAGATGTTTAGCCAATCCAATCTTAGGGTGAAAGCCATTCCCCCTGCCAATCCTGCGCGTCAGAGAAACGGATTCTGCGGTGCTGCTGGCCGAGGTGCACCGCATCTATCGCAACTACCTTGCATCTGAGAACAGCAAAGCTGTCTGGATCGGGCGTTTTTTCATAGGCCAAAGCATCTTCAATCGGCGTACCAGGCGGCGGCGTCACGCCATAGGATTGCTGCGCATGATCAGGAATACGCCGCCAGAGCGCATCAGTTTGCGGTCCCGCTTCAATCGTGACTTCGGTTTGCAACCGCAGTTGGAGGGCAAGTGATTTGTCCCAGACATGCAGTGCGGCTCGCGGGACGTCCCTGAGGCTTCGAATTTTCGACGAGAACAGATCCGTGTGGACCGTGAGGCTTCGGGTGTTTTCATCCGCAGACCGCAACACCACGGTCCGCGCTTCGGGCCAACCTTCTGGCGAAACGGTCGCGAATGTGGGCAGACGTGCGGGATGGTCCGCATCACGGACACCTTGATCGAGCGTTTTCCAGACGTGTTCCCAAATCCCGTCCGAAGAGGTGAACCACTCAATCATATCCTGTCATCTCCAGATAACCGATCCCTGTATGCGTGCCGGAGACGGTCACGGGACCTTCCCAGTAAGGCACGCTTGTTGTCATCCAGGCATCCTCGTTGATCGCCGCGACTGTCACATCCACCTCGCGCTGAGGGAGTGTCACGCGCCAGACGACAGGGACATCTGCGTCATTGGCCGACAAGGGGGTGGCGTTAAATGCACCATCGGGGAATGCCGTCGTTTGACCATCCGGCGTAATCCATGTGGCTGCGGTGAAATCTGCGCCATCTGTCTGCTGCAGGCGGGAACCCATCAACTTGTCGCCGCTGTCGAAGGATAGCGAAAACCAATCCCAACCGGTTTGGTCCCCTGACAGCAGTTGGGAAGACCATTCGCGATCAAGCCAAGCATTTCCCGTGACCGCAACAGTGCCGCTCGGCAGGTGTAACTCACCCTCAATCGCGAAGAACGGCTGTGAATAGTAATATGACGCCTGACCGGAGTTGGACTTCACCGAAAATCCATTGTCGCCGTGAAAGACAAGTGGGCCTTGAGCCGTAAGCGTCATGTCGTAAGCAAAATCCGGGGCTGACGCTGTCATTTGCATCGTCTGCCAATCGCCTTCGAGCGCCCAGTCATCAATCCATGCGCTGAACGGCGCGGCGATCACCCCTGCCTGTCCGGTCCCACCGCGCGCGAGCCTTTCTGTCACGAAATGCTTTGTCTCGGTGGTCACAGCCGCATGTCCCATCCAAAGCTGCGGAGAGGCCCACCCATCGCTTTCTTCGGGGGCCATGGCCGTTCGGAAGAGTGTCCATTGCAGCCCGTATGGCGTCCCTTCGGCATCGGTCAGGTTAGCAGTCAGGTACCACCACTCAATTCTGTAGTCCGGATGGGCACCATGATCCTCTGGAAAGCGGAACATTTTGCCGGGCTGCGGTTCCGTAAATCCTTTGCCCGCCATTGTGCCGAGGCCGGCAAATCCCTGCGCCCAAGCTCCGATCGGCAGGAAGATGAGTGCAAGAAGGACCCTAACGTTCATTGGAAAACACTTTCAGCAGATCAGCAGGTGGTGTCCTTGCAAGGCGCAAGGCAGGCCATGCTGCGGCAAGTGCCGCTGCAAGCAAGGCAAAGACGGCCAACCGCAGGTAGTCGGCGGGAAAGAGGTACATGGGCAGCCGCCAACCGAAAGCGGCCACATTCACCACTGCCAGAAGCGCCCATGCCAACGCCAACCCGAGCGGCAATGCGACCAGTGCCGTCAGGCAGGCCAGCATCACAGCACGCGCCAATTCGATCCGGCCAAGCTGGCGGCGCGTCAGACCCATGGCCCATGCTGGTGCAAGTTGCGGCACACGCATTGTGGCGAGCGTCAACAAGCTCATCAGTATCGCGAAACCGGCAACCGCCAACGTCAGGATGTTGAGTGCGGTCGTGACCGTGAATGTCCTTTCAAAGATCTCAAGTGAGATCGCCTTGATCCCGGCCTGATCGACAGCCTGCGTCGGGGCAATACCTGTTGCTGCTTCAAGCGCGCTCAGGAAGTTTTCGACATCGGCAGGATCCATACGCAAACCAAAGTTCTGCGCCTCGACCTCTGGATAAAGCGCCTCGAAGACTGGCTCTGCAATCACTGCTTGGCCAATCGGGTTGCCATAGTCGCCATAAATCCCGACCACGGTGAAGGCGCGGCTTTGCAGCGTCAGGACTTGGTCCAAGGCAATGTCTGCGCGGCGCGCCAGTTGCTCATTGATGACTATGGCCTGTCCAGAAAATGTCTGATCCCAGGCATCAGACGTGCTTTGCAGGAAACGCCAGTTGTCACGGTAAGTCGCATGGTCACGTGCGCTGAAAACCTCTGCTGGCTGACCACCCAAGGTCACATCGGCACTCTGGATAGGCAGTATGGCGTCGACTCTCTCCTCTGCAAAGGCGATTAGCGCATCTGACTGGGCTGTGTCCTCGGTCCGGATATAAAGCTCTGAGGCCAAACGCTGATCCAGAAATCCCACAAAAGTCAGTCTGAAACTCGACACCATTGTCGAGACGCCAACGTTGGCGGCCATCGCCAAAAGCAGCGCCATCAGTGCCAAGGACAATCCCGGCAACTGTTGCCGCGTATCAGCCCAGAACCACCCCAGAACAGGACCTTTGGCGCGGGTACTGAAGACGGCCAGCAAGCGATCAAGGATAAGAGGCAGACCGAGCGCCGCACCGATCAGCAACGTCCCCAACAAGGCGAAACCTCCGACAAGGCCGTCTGCTGTCACCATCAGAACGAGAGATGCCGAAAGTAATAGCAGCGCAAGACCGCCTTGGACCTTTGCGCGGCGACCGGCCGCCATTGCCAGAGCACGTGGTTGTGCGGCAGCAAGAAGTGGCATCCGGCTGAGTTGCGCAAGCGCGCCGCTCGCGGCCACAGCTGTTCCGCCCACGGCAATTGCCAGTCCTGAAAGCCACCACGAGGGTCGCAGTTGAAGTGTGCCTGCAACATCGGCGCCATAGAGGCCGCGCAGCGTCGCCGCTACATCAGGTAACAAGAGCGCCGCCACCAGATAGCCAAGCGCCACACCGATGATGCCTGCGAGCAACGCAAACAACAGCAGTTCGACCGCCATCAACCAGACAAGACGTGACAGTGGTACGCCAAGTGCCCGCAATGTCCTGACAACCGGTCGGCGCTGCTCAAACGCAAGGCCAATTGCCCCGTGAACGATGAAGATGCCAACCGCGAAACTCAGCAATCCGAACGCCGTCAGATTGAGGTGAAAACTATCGGTCAAACGGCCGATGTCGCTGCCGCCCTGCGCCACTTGCCTGACAAGGTCAGGAGCGACTTCGGCTTGCGCTCTCTGCCCTATGGGCTGACCCGGCAAGATAATCAGCGCATCAATCACGCCGGTTTTGTCCAGCAGTCGCTGGGCGGCTCCGATATCGGCGATCGCAGTGTTCGGCGCAACATTCTCTGAGATCACAACATCGACGCCAGATAGACCTGCGGCTGTGTCCGCATTGGCAAAAAAAGGGGTGTCACCACCGAGGAAGCCTGCCAAGTCGTTGTCTTGGCCGAGACTGACAGGTCCCAATCCAACGGGCGCCGTCAACGGCTCTACACCGACAATCCTTATGCCATCAAGACGGCCTTGAACGACTGGCGACACCAGCCAACCCGCGCGGCGCATTTCCACGAAGACCTGTTCGTCCATCGGCAGGCCGTCACGTCGGACAAACCTGTCGTATTGACCTTCGCCAAGCGTCGCTGCTGCGGCGTCGTAGCTGGCCCTTGCTTCGGCGTTGACAGCCTGCACCCCCGACCAAAGGGCAGTGGCCAAGGCAAGACCTGCAAGCAGAGTGAAAAGCTGCAGCGGGTTGCGCCACCAGTGCGACATCAGTGCTGTCAGCACAGCACGCGTCATGCGATCCGTCCCGCCTTCAGATGTAAACGGCGCCCCAACCGGCCCGCCAGTGCCTGTGAATGCGTGACCATCAGGAGGCCCGCACCGGTATCTGCAGCAAGATCAAGCATCAGATCCATGACGACCCTGGCTGTGTCTTCGTCAAGATTACCTGTCGGCTCGTCAGCAAGAACCAGCGCCGGTTTCGGGGCCAAAGTCCTTGCGATGGCGACCCGCTGCTGCTGGCCACCTGACAGTTGCTCTGGATATTTGCGCAAGTGGTCAGCCAGTCCCATCGTACCAGCCAGTGCTTCAGACCACTGCGGATCGTATTTATCGGCCAGTCTCGCCTGAAACGCGATGTTGTCAGCGACAGTCAGGCTAGGGATCAGGTTGAACTGTTGAAAAACAACGCCAACGCTGCCGCGCCGGATAGCGGCGCGTGCGGCATCGTCGGCGCCCGCAATGTCGTGACCATTGATCACGATCGCCCCTCTGTCGGGCATATCCAATCCACCGATCAGGTGGAGCAAGGTGCTTTTCCCACTGCCGGACTCACCTGTCAGGGCCAGCGTTTCACCTTCGCCAAGCCGCAGATCGACACCGCGCAGCACCTCAAACGGACCGTCCGCCGTCTGATAGGTCTTATGAATGTTTTTTACGTCCAGCAGCATCATGTTTCCTTTGCGCCTAGAGGTAAGGCATTGGCCGCGAAAGGAAACGCCGGTTGTCTATGTTGCGGCAATCAATTCAATGCGATTGCCCACTGGATCAGCCGTGAAACAGCGCGTCACCGTCGGAAGGCTCGTGTCCCACGTCACCGGATGCCCATGCACCTTGAGACGTTCCGCCAAGGCGTTCAGATCGTCGATAATAAACGCAGGGTGTGCCTTCTTTGCGGGGTGAAAGTCCGGATCGACACCAAAATGGACCTGAGCAGTCCCCGCAACCGCCCAGAAACCACCGCGCCCCCTGAGCGGTTCGGGCTTTGCCACTTCGCGCATTCCAAGACTTTCGCAATAGAATTTGCGCATCACCTCTTCGGCACCGGCAGGCAAAGCCATTTGAATATGGTCAAGACCAACAATCATCATTCAACACCTCTCCGATACGTAGTATACAATTGCATACCAAATGAAAATGCTCTGCCGCCACGTTCTGCTGGCCTCCGGCGCGAAGGCTTGTCAAACTCTGCGCAAATCAGTTTTGGAGGCTTCGTCATGACAGATATCGTCATTCTCGGTGGTGCACGTACCGCAATCGGAACATTCGGTGGAGCTTTGGCAGGCACCACACCGATCGAACTGGGCAGCGTCGCAGCAAAGGCTGCTATGGAGCGCGCAGGTGTCGAAGGTGACCAGATCGGGCATGTGGCCTTCGGTCATGTGATCAACACGGAGCCAAAAGACATGTATCTGTCACGGGTTGCCGCAATGAATGCTGGCATCCCCGAAACCACGCCCGCCATGAACGTCAATCGCCTTTGTGGTTCCGGCGTGCAGTCCATTGTGTCTGTCACGCAGTCTTTGATGCTGGGTGACGCCGAATTTGGACTTGCGGGCGGCGCCGAGAATATGAGCCGTTCTCCATTCATCATCCCCGACCAGCGCTGGGGCGCCAAGATGGGCGATATCCGAACGCTGGACATGATGCTTGGCGCGCTGAACTGTCCGTTTGGCACTGGTCACATGGGGGTCACCGCAGAAAACGTGGCCGCTGAGCACACCATTACACGTGAAGAACAGGATGCATTTGCCCTGCAAAGTCAGGAACGCGCTGCTGCAGCAATCGCCGCTGGTCACTTCGACAGCCAAATTGCGCCGGTTCAGATCAAACGCAAACGCGAGCTTGTCGATTTTGTGCGCGACGAACATCCGAAAGCCACAACGATGGACGCTTTGGGCGCTTTGCGTCCGGTCTTTCAAAAGGATGGATCAGTCACCGCGGGCAATGCGTCTGGTTTGAACGACGGTGCGGCAGCAATCGTTCTGGCGCGCGCCGATGCGGCAGAGGCTGCGGGGCTTGCGCCAAAGTTTCGCATCCTCGGCTATTCACACGCTGGTGTGCGTCCAGAGGTTATGGGTATCGGTCCGGTGCCTGCAGTGGCCAACCTTCTTGTCAAACTCAAGCTCACAGTGGACGATTTCGATGTGATCGAAAGCAATGAGGCATTTGCCTCGCAAGCCCTCGCGGTCAGCAAGGAACTCGGGTTTGACCCGGCCCGCGTCAATCCCAACGGCGGCGCGATCGCATTGGGTCATCCAGTTGGTGCAACCGGGTCGATCATCACCGTCAAAGCGATGTATGAACTTGAGCGGATCGGCGGCAAGCGTGGTTTGATCACAATGTGCATTGGTGGCGGTCAAGGTATTGCGCTGGCGATTGAGCGACTTTGACGCGCTAGGCTTGCGGCGGTGGGGTCAGGCTGTATGACAGGACAACATCGCTTCGCTTCTTGAGGTAAACCGCTTTGACCGCCCGCCCTGCCCTGCGCCACGTCGTCTTTTTCAGTGCAAAAGACAAGGCTGATACGATCCGCATTGTCGAAGGTCTGGAAATTCTGGCAGATATCCCGCACGCACGCGTTTTTGAGGTTCGTCAGAACCGCCAGCAGGATGCTTTGTCGTCCGAAGTCGATGTTGTGGTCTATGCCGAATTCGACAGCGAAGAGGATCTCGCGGCCTACAAGGCGCACCCGCTTTATGAAGCCTCCATCAAAGCTGTCCGCCCATTGCGCGAATTGCGGATGGCGGCGGATTTTTAGAAACCCACAGCTTTCTGCATTTCCCTGAGAGCTGCGACAACGCTCATCGCAGCGAGGGCTGAGCTTTTTGGGTTTTCAGGCAAGCCAGCGCCTGAGATTTCGAATGTCAGTGATCCAAATTCGCCCTGAGCACTGATCTGGTGGACATTCTTGTCAACGTGAGGGTCGGCAATCAGTTTGACGCGTGTCCTGTCGAAACCGATCCCCGACAGGGCCACGGCTGCGGCAACATTGGCATTCTTGGGATATCTGAGCGCAGCTTCACGCGCGGTGCCTTCAAAATGCACAGTCGCTTCGGTCAGGGTGTCAAGTTTCAGGACAGTTTCGGCAGGTGATCCAACCCAGCCTTGGGGTGGCTTGCGACCTGTGTAAACCACAGCGTCCAGATCGCCTGAAACCGCACTTCGCAAGGCATCGAGCGCACCAATCGCGCCGCTTGCCAGATGCAGCCGCGCATTCCCTGCTTTTGCAGCGACGGCAAGGCGCGCCTCCAGATCGGTATCAGCCAGTGCCCCCAAAGAAACAGTGAGCACGTCAAAGCCTGCCTCAAGGGCCAAAGGTCCGAACTCAGCGAGGGCGGTATGCCCGCCACAGTCGATCACGAGGTCCGGTTTCTCCGGCAATGCTGCGAGTTCTGACACCATCGGCGGGACGGCGTTTGCATCGTCCTTGCCAGAGCGAACAATCTGCCCGACTTCGGTAATATCAAGCTGCGCAAGCTTGCCGCGGACGAACGATCCGATAGCACCCTGCCCTATGATCGCGACTTTCATCTGGCTACTGCGGGTAATCGCGAAGGAAGACCCATTTATCGCCGTCCGACAGGTCAGGATCATAGGCGTAGCCGCCACTTGCGAAGTCTTTGATTCCATCCGCATGCGTTACGCGGTTTTCGATCACGAACCGCGCCATTGCACCGCGGGCACGCTTTGCAAAGAAGCTGACGATGCGCGGCTTGCCGTCTTTGACTTCCATGAACTGTGGCGTCACCACGCGAAGCTTGAGCGCCTTTGCCGCAGCAGCGCCGAAGTACTCCTGGCTTGCGCAATTGATCAGGGTGTCAGTGCCCACTTCGGCAGCTTGCGCATTGAGCGCTTTGGCAATCGTATCACCCCAGTAGTCATAGAGCGACTTGCCACGCCGTGTCTTGAGTTTGCTACCCATCTCGAGGCGATAGGGCTGGATCGCATCGAGAGGACGTAACAGACCATATAGCCCCGACAGAATACGCAGATGATCCTGCGCCCATCGCAGATCATCATCCGACAGTGTCTTGGCCTCTAGCCCGTGGTAGGTGTCTCCATTGAAAGCCAGCGCGGCAGGTTTGGTTGCGCTCTCGTCCGGCTCAGCGGCAAAGGCCCTGAAGCGATCACGGTTCAGCTTTGCCAGATCATCAGAGATATCCATCAACCCTTTGAGTTGCTTGAGCGTCAGATTGCGTGCCGTCTTGGAAAGTCGCACAGCATCTTCCTGAAACTCGGGCTGGGTCGCAGACGTCTCTACGGGGCTCATATCAAGTGATTTGGCGGGTGAAACGACAACAAGCATCGAAAGGTCCTTTTGGTCTTTGAGGCAGATGTAACATGCCACTCCTGCTTGACCAGCCCTCTGGCCAAGCGCTGATGAGCGGCCTATGTCTTTCTGAAATTCGGAGGAGGATCGACATGAGACTGGGCCGCGTCAAAACACCCGATGGCATCAAACCCGTCGCCTACGATATGAACGGCGCATTGCGTGACCTTTCTTCCCACATCGCCGACATTTCTACGACGGTCATCGCCCCCGATAAGCTCGCCGAATTGGCGCAAATCGACATTTCAGGATTGCCAGAGATCACAGGGACAGCGGCACCATTCCTGGCGGACGTCAGGCGTATCTTCTGCATAGGTCTGAACTACTACGACCACGCCAAAGAAATGGGCATGGCCATCCCGGAACATCCCATTCTGTTTGTGAAGGCATGCGAGGCGACAGGGGCCACCGACCCGATTGTTCTGCCAAAAGGGTCAGAGAAAACAGATTGGGAACTCGAGCTTGGCGTTCTCATTGGCAGCCGCGCGCATCACGTCAGCGAAGACAAGGCGCTCGACCACGTGGCCGGATATTTCATGGCCAATGACGTGTCAGAGCGGCACTATCAGATGGAGCTGGGCGGCCAGTGGGTGAAGGGTAAGTCAGCGGACAGTTTCGCACCCGTTGGACCCTATTTCGTCACGAAAGACGCAATCAGCGATCCTCAGAACCTCAAGATGTCGCTGGAGGTAAATGGCGAGACGATGCAGAACGGCTCAACCGCCACGATGATTTTCAACGTCCCGCAAATCATCGCACATGTCAGCCGTTTTATCACGCTACATCCAGGCGATCTTTTCCTGACAGGCACACCCCCTGGCGTGGGTAGCGGAAAGTCCCCGCAGCGATATCTCAAGGCTGGTGATGTGGTCACAGCGAAAATAGAGGACCTCGGCGAGATGCGCCACGAGGTCGAGGCGTTCGCGGGTTAGTTCAACTGCACCTGCAACGGATAGTGGCCATCCTCGAAAGGACCGAAGAGGTCATCGACGTCAGGATGGTCAACCGGCTCGCCAGAATAGTCCGCAACCAGATTCTGTTCTGAGACGTAGGCGACGTAAAAGCTCTGCTCATTCTCTGCCAAAAGATGGTAGAACGGCTGGTCCTTGCTGGGACGGCTATCCTCAGGGATGGCGTTATACCACTCGTCAGTATTGGCAAACATGGCGTCTACGTCAAAGATCACACCCCGGAAGGGGTGCTTTCGATGCCGGACGACTTGGCCAAGGTGATATTTCGCGCGTGTTTTCAGCATTTCTTTCGCCTATGCCTCTATATATGTCTGCTGCACGTGCAAAGTCTATGTCTGCGTGGCCGAATTAAAGGAAACAGTCTGTGAACCTGGCTCTGACAGTCCTGAACATCACGGCTCCTGTGTTCCTGCTTGCTGCTGTGGGTTTTTTCTGGGTCAAGCTGGGGTTTGAGTACCGCGTCCAGTTTGTCACGCGCATGGCAATGACGCTCGCCGTGCCTTGTCTGATCTTTGTGGCGCTGATGCAGACGGAAATCGCGCCTGAGGCACTTGCGGCGCTCTCGCTGGCATCATTTGTCGCCTATGCCATTGTCATGCTTGCAACTTTTCTTGTCGTGCGCCTTGTCGGACTGGACAGCAGGACATACCTCGCCCCGCTGATTTTCGGCAACACAGGTAACCTGGGGCTGCCATTGGCACTGTTTGCGTTCGGGGAGGTGGGCCTTGGCTATGCGGTAGTTGTTTTCGCAGTTATGGCGATCCTGTCTTTTACGGTTGGTATCTGGATGGTCGCCGGGGCGGGTTCATTCAAGAAAGTCATTTCGGAACCTTTGGTCGCAGCCACACTGCTTGGGGCCCTGTTTTTGTGGCAGGGTTGGGAAACGCCAGAGTTTCTGACCAATGCGCTTGAACTTGTGGGGCAGATGGCGATTCCCATGATGCTGATCACACTTGGCGTCGCTGTCGCCCGTCTGGAAACCGCCGCAATGACGCAAGCGGTCCTGCTTTCCGTGGTCAAGTTGGTGATCTGTGGCGCGGCAGGCTGGGCCGCTGCGGTCGCCTTCGGGCTTGATCCGATCGCGGCTGGTGTCTTGATTGTGCAAGTTGCCACACCTGTTGCCGTGACCTCTTATCTCATCGCAGAAAAATACGGCGCAGACGCCCAACCTGTGGCTGGTCTGGTGGTTGCGTCGACCCTGCTTTCGGTGATCGCGCTGCCGCTTATCCTTGCATTTGTGATCTGATCACCCCTTCAAGGGCATTCCCAGACGGCCAATCTCGCGCTATCATAAGAAAAAACAAAGAAAGCGAGAGGCAGATGAGCAGTTTCTTTCGCGCAATGGCATGTTTGTTGCTGCTGGCAAGTTGCAGCGGCGGAACCGGGTATAACTCGGCGCCGCGCAATCTTGATGACGCGTGCAGCATCCTGTCCGAGCGCCCGACATACCTTCGCGCCTTCCGCGCAGCAGAGCGGAAATACGGCGTCCCGATCCCATCCATGATGGCGATTATCTATCAGGAAAGTAAATTCATCGGGGATAACCGCACCCCGCACCGCTACGCCCTTGGCGTTATTCCCGTAGGCAGACAGTCGTCAGCCTTCGGCTATAGCCAGGCGCTGGACGGTACATGGGAAGAATACCAGCAACTTGAAGGCGGACGTGGCGCGCGGCGCGATGACATCTATGACGCGACCGACTTCATGGGATGGTATATGGAGCAAACGGTCGAAGAGACGGGCGTTCCGATCACCGACACCCGCAACCAGTATCTTGCCTACCACGACGGGCGCACCGGTTTCCTGCGCGGAACGTGGCGGTCAAAAAGCTGGCTGGTCCGGATTTCAGGCGAAGTCGAAGCCCGCGCGCTGATGTATGACCAACAGCTTCGGGCCTGTCGCAAGATTTAAAGAAAAGGCGGCCACGCGGCCGCCTTTGTCTTTCAAGGCATCAATTGCCGCGACGACGCATCTCGGCCTGAATATTGAAAAGCACATCGCGGATAGCCGCGCCTGCCACCAGATCGTTCAGGATCACAGTTGTCTGGGTCCCCAGATCATCAGTGACAATCCATTGGCGCAGCTCAATCGGGTTTGCTGTAAAGACCAACTGGATATTTCCGTATTGCGGATTTTCGGGATCCTGCGCGGTGACTGTCGTGCTGGTTCCATCGAACGAAACGTTGGTCACCATGTTCTCGGCACCCAGATTGACATTTTCACGTAAGATGATGCTCAGAGGTGTGCTGCGCAAAGGGTAGCGCTCTGGTCCGGTGTTGGAGCGCGGATCAAAGACGGCAAGCTGCCCGCCCCCGGCAAGAACCATCGTGTCATCGGGAGCGTTGTATTCGAACCTGATCCGCCCGGGCCGCTTGATATAGATCTGCCCTGTCGACAGCGTGCCATCAGCGTTGATCTGGGTGAAACCACCCTGCGCTGTTTGCAGGCCGTTAAGGTAGGTGGAGATTTGGTTCAGCGAAAGCTGCTGTGCCGAAGCAGCACCTGCATAGACTGCAAGTGCGATTGCGACGAAAACATAGAGGATGCGTTTGGTCATGCGTCTTACCTATTTATTCGAGCGGGGATTTGCACCCCGCAGACAAGAAGAACAACAGCATTTCGCGCTGAGCTAAGCGATATCAGGCCACTTGATAGGCGATAACCTGCAAGCAAATAACCAAAAATGGCACCGCAGGTTCCCGCGATGCCATGATCATTCTTCAATTGGTGTCTTTAGCGCAGCCAGACCTCGACCCGGGTCGCGGGTGCAGCGTCGTCAGGGCCATCAATGCAGCTGGTCAAAGCAATATTGCCGAACCCAAGTGTGGCGACATTGACATCGCCTGCCGCCAAGGCAGAACCCGCTGCCGCCTCGAAGGCCGCACCCATGTCGGAGGCCGCCTGCACAGAGGCCGCGATCGCCGCACGGCTTTCGCCGCCGCTTTCAGCAAAACCGACAAAGACCAATTCCCGTCCGGCATAATCACCAGAAGCAGCCGCATCACGTAGATCGCGCATCATGGCTCTATTCCACGCAGCCTGCGGACCCGTCACAGCACCCCCGAAGAACGTGGTCGAAAGCCGATCCATGCTCAGCAACTGCTGGAACATCTGTGCAGCCGCAACACGTTGGTCATCGTCAAGCGTTGCATTCAACAGTCCATTGAGGCGAGCATTCTTTTCCATCCCGCCTTGTTTGACTGCTGAAAAGTCAGGCAGACCCACCTGCGCCATTGCCGCCTGTCCTGCGTCCGTCGCCGCGAAATCAAACAATCCAACCGCAGGCCCGGTTGTCTGACCAGCGGCATAAGTCGCCATGACAGGCCGTACCAGAGGATAGTCGCCGGAAAGAACGTTAAATGGCGTGTTCGAGACGGCAATGCCGCAGGATCCCACAATCGGAACCGCTAGGTCGGGGTTTGCCGCGTCAGAGCTCACGATGCTGATACTGCCCGGGAACTGGTTTACGGATGCCGCAATGCCTCTCTCATCGCCCATAGCGAGGATTCCGTTCGCCATGGAAAGCCCTTGAGGCGCAAGGATCAGGGCATTGATCTGTTGTTGCAAAGGTGCCGTGTCAGGCAACCGAAGTCCCAGCACGGCCAGATCAGCACCACCGATCTGCGACCAATTGGTGACCTCTCCGGAAAACACCCGGCCAAGGTCCGCGATCGAAATCTGATCCAGCCCGACGTTTTGCGCGATCTGTACCGTCAACCCGTCCACACCGAGCAACTGGTGCGACATCGCACTATTTGGCCCTGACCAGCCGGACGGACCAGTATAGGCAACGTCGCCACTGCCATTGAGCGCCACAGTTTCCAAATTGATGTCGGCGGTATCACCTTCAGCCGCTTCGCTGAGCGCGGCACCTTCGCCGCTGGCGGCATAGGTTTCTGCCAAGGCGTTATAGATCGCAGCGTTTGCCGCATTCGCAAAGCCGACTGTCAGATCGCCTGTTGCCGCTGCTGTTTGGATGTCAGCCTCATCGCCCCCCGCCTGAACGCCGGCAAGGTCGGTCTCTGAGAGGCCGAAATCATTGGACGCGAGGACCTCAAGGCATCCCTCGCCATAGCAAATCACTTCTGACGCCGGAACGCTGATCGTGCCGACTAAGGTCTCAACACGCAGCATGACGCCGTTATATCCGACGATTTCACCCGAAACGCTGATGAACTCATCTGGGGAGCGCAGGTCAACTTCCTGCGCCAGCAACGCAACGGGCGCCGCAGTACACAACAGAGCGGTGGCAATTCTCGCGATCATTTTCTTCTCGGCTCCAGCAATCTGTCGATGCTATTCGGTATAGCTTGATTCACACTAGAACATCGAAAGCTGGCAAAACTTGGGTGAATAGCCGAATTTCAAGATGACTGTGTAGATTCCCGCAACAATCCAGAAAGCCTTATTTTGTTGGCATTTGAGCAGGGTGGGAAGCCATCTCGCATCCGCAATCCTTAGTGTTGCCACAATCGGAGCGCGTCGAGCACAAGCCAGCGCAAAGTGAAGACTGCGCCTCAAGTTGCAAAACTCTAAGTGAAATTCAGCCCAAGTGCTGGCTAATTGCTGTCCGTTCCCGCTGACCGCATCAAACCGGCAAAATCAAACAGCTTCGGGTCCAACAGATGTGATGGCCGCGCATTCATCAAGGCACGGAACATGACCTGACGGCGACCCGGACTGTTCTTTTCCCAACCATCGAGGATTTGCTTGACCTGTTGGCGCTGCAACCCGTCCTGAGACCCGCAAAGGTCGCATGGGATAATCGGGTAGTTCATGGCTTTGGCGAATTTTTCGCAGTCCACCTCGGCCACATGGGCGAGCGGACGGTAAACAAAGAGATCGCCTTCCTCGTTGAGCAGCTTCGGCGGCATCGTGGCCAGCCGTCCGCCATGGAAGAGGTTCATAAAGAAGGTCTCAAGGATATCATCTCTGTGATGCCCCAATACCACGGCCGAACATCCCTCTTCCCGCGCAATGCGGTAAAGATTGCCGCGCCGCAGACGTGAACAGAGCGCGCAGAAAGTCCGACCCTGTGGCACCTTATCCATGACGATCGAATATGTGTCCTGATATTCTATACGGTGCGGCACACCCATCCGCTCAAGAAAGTCAGGCAGCACCGTCGCCGGAAAACCGGGCTGACCCTGATCAAGGTTGCAGGCGATCAGTTCGACAGGCAGCAACCCGCGCCATTTCAGCTCATAGAGGGCCGCCAGTAGCGTGTAGCTGTCCTTACCGCCTGAGAGGCAGACGAGCCACTTCGCGTCACGTTCGATCATCCCGTATTGCTCGATCGCCTCGCGGGTGTAGCGCACGATGCGTTTGCGGAGTTTCTTGAACTCCGTCGTTGTCGGCGCGCCTTCGAAGAGCGGGTGGATTTCGGTTTCATCAAGCATGGCGCGCATATGCCAGAACCAAACACGCCTGCCTAGAGGCATCCAATCATGTCGTCGCGGCGTATCAAAGGAAAAGACCGGAGAAAACGATGCGCCTCATCCTCGCCGCTGCCCTGATGTTCGTTGCTGCCTGTACGGGCAAACCTTCGCTTGAGGACCCCGTCCTTTCAGATCGCAAACTCAATCTGGAAGAATTCTTCGACGGTGAACTCGTCGCCTATGGCCAGTTTCAGGATGTCTTGGGCACCGTGCGCCGTAATTTTGTCGTCGATATCACGGGGGACTGGGACGGCGAGCGGCTGCGCCTTGTCGAAGATTTTGTTTATGAGGACGGCTCGACCGAACAGCGCATCTGGACGCTGGTCAAAACCGGCGAGGACAGCTGGTCAGGCACCGCCCCCGGTGTGATCGGAACGGCAAGTGGTATTGAGGATGGCGACCGCTTCAACTGGGTTTACGAAATCGATCTGCCGATCCCAAGCTCTGACGGTGAGACCGAGACTATGCGCGTCAGATTTGACGACTGGATGTGGCTCTTGGCCGACGACCGTCTACTGAACCTCGCCTACGTGAAGCGGTATGGGTTCGATATCGGAACAGTGACGATCTCGTTTGAGAAGTTGTGAACTGAGCGGGACATACTTTGAAAGTGGCAGTTTTGCGGGACGAAGCTGCCGTTGATAGTCTATGCACGTAAGTCTGCTTTAGGGGATTTACCCCCTAGTTCTTTCGCAAATGCGCACTGTATCGCGGCGCAAGATATGCTGTGAACGCCTTCACCTCAGGTCGGCGGTAGGCGGACGGATTCACCAACAGCCATACCGTCGATCCCAAGTCGTCGGGCAACTCAATACAGTGGACGAGCGTGTCGTCGCTCTTCATGAACCGTGTCGGGAGAACGCCAATACCGGCCCCCATTTGAATGGCGGTTTTCATTGCCTTAAAGTCTTGGCAAGTCATCGCAATCTGATCCGGGTTGATGCGCTGCAGCAGCCACTTATTGACCGGATGGACGGCCAGATTTCCACCAAAAACCAGATACTTATATCCATCCATTTCTGATACTGAGTGCGGTAGATCAGATTTGGCTGTATAAGACTTCGACGCAAACAACGAATGCGAAATGGTGGCCAAATTCCGGCAAATCAACGATGGATCCTCGATTTCCTTATTTGTCCATCTAAGTGCGATGTCGACATCTCCTGCCGATATGTCGATGGCCTCGTCACTTGGGATCAATTCGAAATTCACACTTCCGTAGCTTTCGACAAAGCCTTTTAAGATTGCCGACAGGTGAGGATTGAATGCGTCCGTCACTGCAGTAATCCGAATGGTTCGGGATTGGGAAGACGCCAATCGGGCCGCCGTCGCATCCAATTCTTTGGCCGCTTTCTCAACTGCTTCGGCGCTTGGCAAAAGCATCAATGCGTCTTGCGTAGGTGTAAAACCTTGCGTGTTCCGATCAAACAGAACCAGCTTAAGCACGTGTTCCAGTGCTTCAATGCGTCTTGCCACAGTGGGCTGTGCCATCCCGAGCGTCTTGGATGCCGCCAAGGTGGAACCGGCTCGCATTACTGCAAGGAAAACCCGCACATCTGAAAGGTTCTGAAAAACGCTCTTCATTTTTGTAGAACAGCACAACGTCAACGCGGATACCAGCAAAATTCATGCGTCCTTAGGCTCAATTCAACGCCAATGAGAGGACTGACCAATGACACTTACATTCCCAGCTTTCAAACTCCCCACTCTGAAGTCGATGTTCGGTGGGGCTGTCGCCAACCCCGCCACAGACGCCACGCCAGAACATGAAATTGCGTATGCTGAACGCGCTTTTCTGCGCGAATTGTTGGCCCAAAACCCTGAGGCCATTCAAAGCGACCTCGGTCTCATGGCAATGATGTCCCAGTATCCCCAGCAATTCTGAATATCTGGGATGACAAAGGATGCATCTCCCATGAGTTTCTTACCAACTGACGTTCTCGATTTCTGGTTTCCTGACACCGGTCATCAAAACGCGCCCGAGACATATGCAGCGTTTTGGTCAGAGCGTATGCAAGGCGGGATGGACGATGCGATCATTTCAAAGTTCGCCGACCTCACCCAAGCGGCAGCATCCGGCCAACTCGATCACTGGGCCGAAACACCCCGCGGGCGGCTCGCCCTGATAATTGCTTTGGATCAGTTCCCGCGCTCTTTGTGGCGCGACACGCCCGCAGCATATGCGCAAGACATCAAGGCCGCACGACTTGCTTTGGAAGGCATGGCAAACGGGCACTTTGCATGTCTCCAGCCGTGGGAAATGATGTTCTTTTACATTGCGATTGCACATTGTGAGGGGCCGGAACACCTAGCGCGGATGCGTATGCTGGATGATACTGTCGAACTGGTCATTAGAAAGCTGCCAGATCAACTTTGCGAAAGTGGTCCACGCCTTCGGGCGCAACATCTAAAGGTCAAAAAGATCATTGCAACGTACGGGAGGCACCCTCATCGCAATGACATTCTTTCGCGACACTCGACCCCCGAAGAAGAGCTCTATATTTCTGCTGGTGATTTTCCACATCTTCCCAAGAAAGGACCTTAATGCATCCTGCAGCATTGGAAACTCTGGGCTCAGACTCGCCGTTCGCTGCAAAAAGCAAATGACCTACCTAATCCGGGACGTTATCGATTCCCGATCCGCCCCAAGGATGGCACCGCATGATCCGCCGCACGCTCAGGTAGGTGCCTTTGATCGCACCATGTTTCTCCAATGCCTCAAGCGAATAGGCCGAACAGGTCGGCTGGTAGCGGCAACTCATTCCGATCCATGGGGAGAGCACGACACGGTAGGCGCGCACCGGCAAAGACACGATATAGGCAAATGGAGTCATCAGTGGACCTTTTGCAACGCCCGGCGCAGATCGGCCAGCAGCTGATCAAAAGGTAGGGATGCAGTCGTCTCTTTGCGACCTACAAGAACGTAATCCCAGCCGTCGCGACCCGATTGAGGCAAAATCTCGCGCGCGATTGCGCGCAGGCGGCGTTTGGCGCGGTTGCGGGCAACGGCATTACCGACCTTCTTGGAACAAGTGAAACCGACGCGAATGCCGCTTGCCTCGCCTTCGGCCCGTTTACGGGCTTGCAGGTTGAAGCCTTGCGTCCCGAAACGGCGCGCATGGCTGGCGCGAACGAAGTCTGCGCGCTTGGTCAGCACGCATAAAGAAACCGCCGGCGGGCCGTTCTCTGGCGCCACCGGCGGTTCCATAGCAGTCAACAAGAAGCGGGCGCTTACGCGCTCAACTTTGCACGGCCTTTAGCGCGGCGTGCGTTGATGATCTTGCGGCCGGACTTCGTCGCCATACGGGCGCGGAATCCGTGACGGTTCTTACGAACGCGATTTGATGGTTGGAACGTGCGCTTCATAGCAAGCTCTCCGGTTGATAGGCCAAACCCGCCTGAACAGGGATTCGAAGCCAAATGACAATTCAGACCCGTCCTTTAGAGGGGGCATTGCCGCGTGTCAACGCACCGACAGCGCCGAAAATGCAACAATGGAAGATTTCATCGCTCCCAAATGTTTCAATCATCACATCCGAAACCCGCCAAACTGAAACATCTGGGCGGCTTTGTATCAATGCGCTGTGATGTGGCTATCGCGAAAGCAGTGTTGGGTCCATCTATCCTGCAACGCAAGAGACCCTATTGGACCGAGAAATGACTGATATGACCGACGCCCCGCGAAACCCAATCCTCAAGAAGCTCCCTCTCATCATCATCGGGATCGTGGCCCTGCTTGGGGCTTTCTTTCTTCGTGACTACCTCACATTTGAGGCCTTGGCGGAGAACCGCGAGGCGCTGATCGGGTTCCGGGATGACAACTATCTTGTCACTGTCCTTGTCTTTATCGCAGCTTACGTTGTGATTGTTGCTTTTTCCCTGCCTGGCGCCACCATCGCAACGCTGACTGGCGGGTTTCTTTTTGCGACCTTCCCCGGCGCGCTTTTCAACGTGCTCGGTGCGACAATCGGTGCCACAGCGATCTTTCTGGCCGCGCGCTGGGGGTTCGGTGAAAGCCTTGGCAAAAAACTGGAAGGCTCTGACGGGACCGTCAAAAAGATCAAAGACGGAATTGATGAAAACCAGTGGTCGATGCTGTTTCTGATCCGGCTGGTGCCAGCGGTGCCATTTTTTCTGGCCAACCTGATCCCCTCGTTTCTTGAAGTGCCGCTCTACCGCTTTGTGGTCTCGACTTTCATCGGCATTATCCCCGGGACCGTCGTCTACACATCCGTCGGCGCAGGTCTGGGCGAAGTCTTTGCCCGCGGTGAGACCCCGAACCTTGGCATTATTTTCGAGCCCCAGATCATTTTCCCAATCATCGGACTTTGCGTTCTGGCGGCGCTTCCCATTCTCCTCAAGGCCATTCGTGGCAAGAAAGGTCTCTGAATTATGAACCGCATAAAAACTGATATCTGTGTCATAGGTGGCGGCTCCGGTGGTTTGTCCATCGCGGCAGGCGCGGTCCAGATGGGGGCCAAAGTGGTCCTTCTGGAAGGGCACAAGATGGGCGGCGATTGCCTGAACTATGGCTGTGTTCCTTCCAAAGCACTGATTGCCAGTGCCAAACAGGCGCACGCGATGAACCACGGAGCGGTTTACGGGGTCGGCAATGTGTCCCCGACAATCGATTACGCCGCAGCCAAGGATCATGTGCACGATGTGATCGCTCAGATTGCCCCGGTTGATAGCGTCGAACGCTTCGAAGGTCTGGGCGTGCATGTCATATCGAAATACGGTCGCTTCATCTCCAGGACCGAGGTGCAGGCAGGCGATACAGTCATTGAAGCACGCCGCTTTGTTGTGGCGACAGGCTCAGGGCCGTTCGTTCCGCCCATTCCCGGGCTGGACGGCGTACCCCACTACACCAACGAGAACATATTTGATCTACGCGAACGCCCAAAGCACTTGATCATCATCGGGGGCGGGCCAATCGGCATGGAGATGGCACAGGCGCACCGCCGTTTGGGATGTGAGGTCACCGTGATCGAAGGTGCCAAAGCCTTCGGTAAAGATGACCCGGAGATGGCGGCAATCGTGCTCGACAACCTCAAGTCTGAGGGCATCGATATTGTAGAAGAGGCCCAAGCGGAAAAGATCAGCGGCAAAGACGGCGAAGTCACGGTGCATACGCCAAAAGGTGAATTCACGGGGTCGCATTTGCTTATTGCTGTCGGGCGCAAGGTGAATGTCGACAAGCTCGATCTTGAAACAGGTGGCGTGGCTTACGACCGCTCTGGCCTCAAGGTTGGATCTGACTTGCGGTCGGTGACCAACAAAAAAGTCTATGCCGCTGGCGACGTGGCCGGAGGCCTGCAGTTTACTCATGTGGCAGGCTATCATGCAGGCGTCTTGATCCGCTCAATGCTGTTTGGCCTTCCGTCAAAGCAGCGCACAGACCATATCCCGTGGGCAACTTACACCGATCCCGAACTGGCGCAGGTCGGTCTGACCGAAGCTCAGGCAAAGAAAAAGCATGGATCGGCCGTCGAGGTCGTGCGCTTCGAATTTCACCACAATGATCGTCTGATTGCAGAACGCAAAACTAAGGGGCTGATCAAGGTGATGGTCGTGAAGGGCAAGCCGGTGGGGGCGTCGATTGCAGGCCATATGGCAGGAGAGTTGATCAGCATGTGGGCGATGGCAATCGCCAACAAGATGAAGATGTCAGCCATCGCCAACACCGTTGTGCCCTACCCGACCGTGAGTGAGGTTAACAAACGCGCAGCCGGCGCTTACTTTAGTCCAAGACTTTTTGACAACCCAACCGTAAAACGGGTTGTAGGACTGGTGCAGCGCTGGTTGCCCTAAGTCCTTAGCGCGAGGGACAATGACCAACTCACTTTCAGGTCGCTTTCTTATCCTCACGATCATCTTCGTGATGTTGGCAGAGATTTTTATCTTTGTTCCTTCTGTCGCGCGGTTTCGTGAGGACTACCTGCTTGCGCGCCTAGAGCGGGCTCAGATTGCGTCGCTGGCTTTGGAAGCCGACGATATGATTTCGCCCGCGCTTGAGTCCGAACTTCTGCGCAATGCCGAAGTCTACAACGTCGTGCTCAGACGCGATCAGGTCAGGCAACTTGCCCTTTCCTCGCCACTGCCCTCACCCATCGCCGAAACCTATGATTTGCGCGATCCCAGCGGTGCGACGTTGATTATGGATGCCCTCAGAACGCTCTTTCTCAACGAGAACCGGATTATCCGAGTGATCGGTGATCCAGTGCGGGAAGGCGGACTGCTGATCGAGGTCACCATGGATGAGATGCCGTTGCGGCATGCTCTTTTGGCGTATGGGTGGAATATCCTGCTGCTGTCTGCGGCCATTTCGATCATTACGGCAAGCCTGTTGTTTGTGGCGGTCCAGATCCTGCTGGTCCGCCCGATCAAAGGTGTTGTCACACACATGCAGGCCTATGCCCGCTCGCCAGAGGACGCCAGGCAGATCATCACACCGACCGCCAGCGTCCGTGAACTACGCGACGCCGAAGAGTCCTTGCAGATGATGCAGACCCAGCTGACCGGCGCGCTCAAGCAAAAGGAGCGTCTGGCACAGCTTGGCGGCGCTGTCGCCAAAGTCAGCCATGACCTTCGGAATATCCTGACATCGGCGCAGCTTTTCACCGACCGGATTGAGTCCTCAGATGATCCATTGGTCAAGAGGATGGCACCAAAGCTGGTCAACTCCATCACGCGGGCCGTCAACCTTTGCGAAACGACGCTGGCATTCGGACGGGTCGACGAACCGGCTCCATCGCTGACGCGCGTGAACATCGCCAAGATTGTCGCCGAAGTCATCGACAGCGAACGGCTCGCGGCGGGTGACGACGAAATCTCCTTCTCTGAGGATATTCCTGCATCCATGACAATGCGCGCCGACGGCGAGCAGCTTTACCGCGTCATCTTCAACCTTGTGCGCAATGCGCGGCAGGCCATCATGGCTACAGGAAAACCCGGCGAGATTTGCATTCAGGCCACCGAAGACGATCAAAGCTGGCGCCTGACCATCACAGACACCGGTCCGGGGCTGCCGAAAAAGGCACAAGAATATCTGTTTCAGCCGTTTCAGGGTGGCGCACGTAAGGGAGGGTCGGGGCTTGGTCTGGTGATTGCCGCCGATCTCGTCCGCGGACACGGGGGGCGGCTTGAGCTGCAAAGAACCGACGAAACAGGGACTGTTTTCATGGTGCAATTGCCGAAAGACGACATCGCGCTTTAGGTCGGAGTTCTTTGCCAAAGAATCCCAATTCGCCCTTGCATCGCCAGCCAAGCATCGCTAAATCCCCCGATACGCGGATTGGTAGCTCAGTTGGATAGAGTACTTGACTACGAATCAAGGGGTCGGGGGTTCGAATCCTCCCCAGTCCGCCATTCTTCCTACATTCTGAAAATCGCGCTTGGACCAGGAAACATGGTCGAGCTTCTGCAACCGTGACCTTACTTTCTCATTGGGAAAATTGGGCCGACCACCGTTGAATTGACCAAGCGCAAGATTAACTCCAATGGATGCCTATCGATAACACGCGCGATGTCAGGCACGCCGAAGCCGACGCATATAAAGAAATTGCTGAAGGGACCTGTGCTGATCCTTTCGCAATACTTGGCCCCCAAAAAACAATTAATGACACATGTCGCCTGACCGTCTTTCAGCCAGACGCGACTGAGATCACTGTTCTTGAACGCAAAGGCCGCGAAACGCAGCTTGCTCCGGTCAAAGACGCGAACGGTTTCTTCAGCGGGACCATCAGCGACGGGGCTGATTATCGCCTCCGTGCAGTCTTTCGGAATGGTCAGCACTGGGAGTTTGACGACCCCTATCGCTTTGACCCCGTTATCGGTGAATTGGACCAACACCTGATCGGCGAAGGGACCCACGGACGCCTCTGGGAAGTTCTGGGCGCAAATTGCATCACGCATCAGGACGTCAACGGTGTCCATTTTGCTGTCTGGGCTCCGAATGCTCAGCGCGTCTCTGTCGTGGGCGGCTTCAACAACTGGGATGGTCGCCGCCATCCGATGAGGCGTCTTGCCGGCCCCGGCATCTGGGAGATTTTCCTGCCGGGCATCGAAGAAGGCGAAGCCTACAAATTCGAAATTCTGGGTGCTGATGGCCGCCTGCAGCCGCTGAAAGCTGACCCTGTCGGTTTCGGGTCAGAGCACGCGCCGAAAAATGCCTCAGTCGTGCGCGACATTCGTGGCTATGGCTGGCGCGATGACGCGTGGATGGCTGAAAGGCAGCAAAAGAACGCACGCACTGCACCCATTTCAATCTACGAAGTCCATCTTGGTTCGTGGCGACGCAAGAACGGCGGACGGCCAATATCATACCGCGAAGCTGCGGAGGAACTCGTGTCCTATGTCGCTGATATGGGCTTTACCCATATCGAGCTGATGCCGGTCAGCGAATATCCCTTTGACGGCTCTTGGGGCTATCAACCTGTGGGGCTTTACGCACCGACTGTCAGGCACGGCCCGCCGCACGAATTCCGCGATTTGATTGATGCCGCTCATCGAAAAGGGCTTGGTGTCATCCTTGACTGGGTTCCCGGCCATTTCCCGACCGACCCCCACGGGCTCGGCAAGTTTGATGGCACAGCCCTTTACGAACATGCTGACCCGCGCGAAGGGTTTCATCAGGACTGGAATACACTGATCTACAACTACGGTCGGCCAGAGGTGAAAAACTTTCTTGTCGCCAATGCCCGTTACTGGCTTGAGGAATATCACCTCGATGGTTTGCGGGTCGATGCTGTGGCGTCCATGCTTTACCGTGACTATTCGCGAAAAGATGGGGAGTGGATTCCAAATAAAGACGGTGGTCGCGAAAACTATGAGGCCATTGCCATGTTGCGCGAAATGAACAGCGCCACCTACAGCGACAATCCAGGCATTATGACTGTGGCCGAGGAAAGCACAGCGTATCCCGGGGTATCGCGACCAGTGTCAGACGGTGGACTTGGCTTTGGATACAAGTGGAACATGGGGTGGATGAACGACACCCTGGAATACATGAAAAAGCATCCGATCCATCGTCGTCATCACCATCATCAAATGACGTTCGGCATTACCTATGCCTTTAGCGAGAACTTTGTCCTTCCCATCAGCCATGACGAAGTTGTGCACGGTAAAGGCGCAATGCTTGGGAAGATGCCTGGCGATGATGATGCGCGCTTTGCAAATTTGCGCGCCTACTATGGCTTCATGTGGTCCCAGCCAGGCAAGAAACTGCTTTTCATGGGTCAGGACTTTGCACAAGCGAGCGAGTGGAACCACGCAGGCGAGCTTGATTGGGCCGCACTGAAGGATGCGCGACACCTTGGTGTGCAATCTCTCGTCCGCGATCTTAACAAGCTATATCGTGAAACCCCTGCGCTCCATGTCGGTGACTCTGATCCGAACGGCTTTCAGTGGATCGAAGCTGACGATGCTGACCGGTCTGTTTATACATGGATCAGACGCGGCGGGCCTGATGATCCGAACGTCGTCACAGTCTGCAATTTCACCCCTGTGGAACGCAGCGCCTATCGGCTTGGACTGCCCGTTGCGGGGCGCTGGCGCGAGGCGCTGAATACCGACGCCAAGGCCTATGGCGGCGGCGGACGGAGCAATGCCAAAGGCGTGCTGGCCCGCGCGGAGCCTTATCAGGGACAAGCTGCGCAAGCCGAGGTTTATCTGCCACCACTTTCCACGGTGGTGCTGATCCATGATAGTAAAAGCTGAACAACAGACATCTATACGTGACCAACTGACAAGAGCACGAGACATGACACTGAGTGAAACGATTGAATTCATCGAAAGCGCAGCGCAGGCAGAGGCCGACGCGGCCGGAGACACCCTGACCCATGCCGAAAGTACGTTTGAGGCAGATCGTGAAATCGTGCGCCGATTGGGTGGCCGCGTCGAAGACGACATTGCCATCTTCGGCTTCTGGGCACCTGAACTGCTTGATGCGCGTGTCCCGACCAGTGACATCTTTCTGGAGGTTCTCCGCCCGGTCGGGCCGATTGATCTGACCAGATCGCATCAGAATGTCAGTTTTGAACGCGCCTATCTGCCTGTTGTGCGTCAGGAAGCCTATTGCTTTACCGCCGTCAAAGGGCTGCGCGCGGGCAGTCGCGATGCAGTTGGCGATTTCTACGCAATCACGTGGCGCGACTCTGAAGATCAGTGGCACCGCATTCTGGATCCTCTTGCCGCGTCTTTGCCTTTTGGCGCCATGGCCCCTGCTGAACTTTACGATGTGTCTGCAATGCAGGCTGCCCGTGCCGACCTCGATTACTTTTCCGCGTTTGAAGGCACCGAGCCACACAAATTCGGGCCGCCGACCAACATTCTGCAGATCCATGTGCCAACCGCGACCGCAGGCGGTACCTTGGCAAGCCTGACGCGACACTACCAACGGCTTGCCGAGAGGGTAGAGCGTGATCTACCGCTTGAGCCAGCCGACCGACTCTTTCTGGGCTATGACGCTGTGCAGCTTCTGCCAGTCGAGCCGACAACGGTTTATGAAACAGGCCCGGCCTTCTGGCAGGAAACGACCGGCGACGACGACGTGCTTTCCGTCGATCTGCTTCGCCCCGATACAACCAACTGGGGCTATGACGTCGTCATTTCAGGCATGGCGACTGTGAATCCGGTTTTGCTTGAAACCGGCCGCCCGGATGAGCTTGTTGATCTGGCCGCGACCCTGCACAACTTCCCGTCCAAGCCAAAACAACTGATCTTTGATGTGGTGTTCGGTCACTCCGACAATCAGGGGCTTCAGGCTCTGAATGGTCATTATTTTGCCGGGCCCAATATGTACGGCCAGAACCTCGCCTATCAAAACCCCACTGTTCGCGCGATCCTGCTTGAGATGCAGCGGCGCAAAGTCAATTTCGGCGCTGACGGGGTCCGTGTCGACGGCGCGCAGGACTTCAAGTGGTGGGATGCTGCCTCACAGCAGTTGCGCCATGACGATGACTACCTGCAATCCATGGCCGATATCGTTCAGGAGGTCGGCGGCACCAGCTATAGACCCTGGTTCATCTTCGAAGACGGACGCCCTTGGCCGGAGGAAGACTGGGAACTGTCCTCAACCTATCGGTCTGTCATCGAAATGCAGCGTGACGACGATGTTTTCCAATGGGGACCGCTGACGTTCGCACACAACACGCCATTTCTTTACACATTCTGGCTGTCCAAATTCTGGCGTATCCGCGAGATGGTCGATGTCGGCGAGAACTGGATTTCAGGCACCTCGAACCATGACACCCTCCGGCGCGGCACACAGGTCAGCCCCAAACTTAACGTGAACACACGGCTTGGCCGCACCCGCATGGAGATTCTGGATAAGGCCTATGACAATCCAGCCGTCCACGTCCTGACCTATGCTGCCATGCCTGGCGTCCCGATGGATTTTCTAAACGCGATGGCCCGCGCCTCATGGGGCTTTATCCGCAATCAGGATGACCGCTATGGGGTGAAAGTTGTCGCTGAAGAGGCGATCAGCCTCAAATGGCAGGTGGATGAGTATAGCTATTCGATTCCCGGCAGTTTCACACGCTTGAAAGAACTCGGATTTCAGACCCGTGAGGAACTAGCCCGTTTCTTCGAATTCCTTCCGGCGCTTGTCGAAGTCACCGAATATGACCTCGAAGAAATTGCGCGGCTCCTGAACGCATCGGAACCGCCGATTGCTGGGCCTGAATTCTCGGTTGCAACGCTCAAGGAAATTGCGCGCGCCTGGATGGATGACATGCACGACTACTGCAATGTCTCGCATTCGCTTTCGTCGCTTGATGCCGATCAGGCTGCGTTCTGCCTGCAATTGCGCAACTTCCGCCGTGCCCGGCCGTGGCTGCGTCAAAACTATGGCCCGAAAGATCGCTTTGATTACCTGCAACCAATCGATGGCCGAACAGTGTTCACCTCTTTGCGGCATGGCCCTGATGGTGAACAGGTCTTCACCGTCTGCCACATGGAAGGCAAACCGACGATGGAAGTCGATCCGCTGGTCCTGCCTGTCGAAGGGATCAAAGGCACAGGTTGGGAACTCGCGTTGCGCACACCTTCCATCGGTCCGGACTACGGCGGTGGTCCTATCACGCTGAAGGATTCCATGGCTTTGGTTTACGTAAGAAAAAGTCAGGGCTAGTGCGAAACACCCTCGCGCCTCTTGCAGTCCATCACTGACTATAAGAGGTTAGCGAAATCCCGACCAACCGAGGCCGACGACGGACCCTATGACCCGCAATCTCATTCTTTCCGGACTTGCGTTCGTTGTTCTGGCTGTTGTTGCCGTTGTCTTTTTGATGCCATCAGACAATCGCGTTTCGGAAACTGAAAAATTCGCCGCGCCCGGTCTCGACCCTATGACCATCGAAGAAGCGCGCGGCGAATTCTGGCGCCTGACACCTGCGCTGTTGCTTGAGGTATACGACGCCTTTGGCCTTACGGAGGAAGACGCGATCTACGATACTCTCGCGACAGTGACGCACGGTGACGCGCTCGAATATCTCTACCTTGAACGCGTTGGCGCTATGGCTGATGGCGGACTGGATGAGGCCGATCAAACCATACATGAAATCAAGCTGCTGAATACACGGGTCGTCCGTGATGGCGGCACTCTTGCCATAGACGCGTCATGGCAGGTGATCGGAACGGTCGGCCACGCTGAACACCTGCATGTGCGCGGGAATACCTATAGTGCCGATCTTTCTGTCGCCCCTGTCGAGGGGTCCTGGCGGATCACCGACTTTACCCTGCGTGAAGTCAATAGAGACGCGGCTGGTGAAACCTTTCTTGCCCCGCAGGACGAGTGATGGTCCGACTTGAAAACCTGAAATTCGGGTATAGCGGCACTGGTTTTCGCCTGCGTTTTCCAGAATTCACGCTTGATGAAGATGAGCGCGTGGCCATTGTCGGCCCAAGCGGCAGCGGCAAGACCACATTGCTCAATCTCATTGCCGGAATACTCTCGCCTGAAAGCGGTCTGATCGATGTTGACGGTGTCAACGTCGCGGAACTAAGCGATGCCGAAAGGCGGCGCTTTCGTGCCAGCACGATTGGATTTGTGTTTCAGGATTTTGCGTTGCTCGATTATCTCTCGGCTCGGCAAAATATCCTCTACCCTTACCGGATCACACCTGCGCTGAAACTTGATGCCGCCGCCCGTGACAGGGCCGAGGCCTTGGCGGTGGCCTGCGGGATCGGTGACAAGCTTGACCGGCACCCCACGGCGCTGAGCCAAGGTGAACAGCAGCGTGTTGCCATTTGTCGGGCGCTTGTGACGCAACCCAAGTTGATCCTGTCAGACGAAGCCACCGGCAACCTTGATCCGGCAAGCAAAGAGCGCATCCTTGATCTGTTATTCGCGCAGGCAGCAGAGGCCGGTGCCGCCGTTTTGGCCGTCACCCATGACCACGAGCTGCTGCCGCGATTTGAACGCGTATTGGACTTTGCACAGTTTCACGAAGGTGTCGGTTGATGAACGCGCTTTACCTCGCCTTTGCCTATTTGCGGTATCATTGGGCGCGTAGCCTGATCCTGACATTGGTTGCGGCTCTTATTCTTTTTGTTCCGGTCGCGACGCAGATCCTGCTTTCGACAAGTGAAAGGTCGCTGCTCGCGCGTGGCGACGCCACACCGCTCCTGCTCGGCAGCCGTGGCTCACAGCTCGACCTGACGATGGCGGCGCTTTATTTTTCCGACGAGAAACCCGATCCGGTCACAATGGAGGCGGTTGAATCCGTCTGGGACAGCGGGCTTGGCATCCCGATCCCCGTGCACACGGCATTCGCCTCAAGCGGGTTCAGGATCGTCGGCACAACACTGGACTATTTCGATTTTCGCAATCTGCAAATAGCATACGGACGGGGGCTGTCGGTCTTGGGTGACGCGGTGATCGGGGCAGATGTCGCTGCAACACTTGGAAAGGGTGTCGGAGACACTCTGGTCTCCTCTCCTGAAAACCTGTTCGACCTAGACGGCGTCTATCCGCTCGAAATGCCGATTGTCGGCGTTCTTGCCGCGACGAATACCCCAGACGATCAGGCAATTTTTGTTGATATAAAGACCGCTTGGGTCATTCAGGGCATCGGTCACGGCCATGAGGATGTTGTCACCGTAGCAGAAATTGCCGCAGGCAGCGAGGCTGTCGCGAATGCCGCAGTTGTCCAGTACCAACGGATCACACCAGAGAATATCGATACGTTTCACTTCCACGGCAGTCAGGATGACTTCCCGACCTCTGCGGTTATCGTCGTCCCAAATGACACACGCGCTGCGACCATCCTTAAGGGGCGATATCTTGATGGCGAAAACCCTGTGCAATTGATCGAACCTGCAGGGGTCATCCAAGGACTGGTTGACCGGATCTTCCGGATCAAATCGCTCTTGGATGCAGTGACAACGATCATTGCGATTGCCGCATTCGCCGCCATCGGCCTTGCCGTTTTCCTGAGCTACCGGTTGCGCGCACGCGAAATCGCGACGGCCGTGAAACTCGGCGCGCGCAAGGGCATGGTGTTGCGACTGTTGTCGGCAGAGACAATCACATTACTTTCGATTTCAATAATTATCGCGGCAATCGGCGCATCGCTTGTCGCACAAAATGCTGAAAGCTGGGTGGGCTGGTTGCTGTCCCTCGGCGCATAATCAAGAGGAGATATTATGAAACGTCATTTCATCACTGCATCGCTTGCAGGGCTGCTTTGCACAACGACACCAGCCCTTGCCCACTATGGTATGATCATTCCCAGCGATCCCATGATCAGCCAAGAAGATGGGCGCAGCGTGTCTTTGACCATGTCATTTTCTCATCCGTTTGAACTGGCGGGTATGACGCTTGATCGTCCTGTATCTTTCAGTGTGACCCACGAAGGCGAAACGACGGACTTGCTCGGCGATCTGAATGACGCGACCGTCATGGACGAACAAGGCTACACATTGGACTTCCCGATTGACCGTCCAGGGACTTACATCTTTGCGATGGAGCCACAGCCCTATTGGGAACCCGCCGAAGATGCCTTTATCATCCATTACACCAAGACCTATCTGACCGCCTACGGTGATGACGAAGGATGGGATACCGAACTTGGTCTTAAGACCGAGATTGTGCCTCTGTCCAAGCCCTTCGGCCTTTGGGAACACAACGTCTTTCAGGGCATCGTCAAAATGGACGGCGAGCCAGTCCCTTATGCGGAAGTCGAGGTGGAATTCTTCAATGAGGACGGCAGCGCCACAGTCCCCGACGAACTGATGATCACCCAAACCGTGAAAGCTGATGCAGATGGTGTTTTCACCTACGCGCCGCCTTCTGACGGCTGGTGGGGCTTTGCCGCCCTGAACACGGCTGACTACACGTTGCCGCAAGACGGTGAGGACAAGGCGGTCGAGCTTGGTGCTGTGATCTGGGTCCATTTCGAAGAATGGACAGGCCAGTGATCCGCAAACTTGCACTCGCCACGGGTCTGGCAGTCGCACCGATGGGGGCGTCTGCACACCAGTTGATCGTTTTTGCTTCGGTAGATTGCGAGGCTGTCACAGTGGAAGCAAAGTTTTCCAACGGGAACGCCGTGCAGGAGGCGGAGGTTCGCGTGTTTGATGGTCAAAACAGCCTGTTGACCACGCTGCCGATCAACACCGACGGGACGGTCAGCCTGCCTCTGGAAAGTGTAGACCACGCCACTGGTCTGTTGATTGAGGTCGATACCGGAAGCCACGACAATTACTGGATCGTCACGCCAGACGACATTGCCACAGGGTGTAACAGCTAGATGACCTTCGCCGTGAGACTGCTCTCAACACTTGTTATCGCGATTTCAGCGACATTCGCCCATGCGCAAGACAAACCGCGCGTTGTCACGGCGAACTACCCATTGCAGTATATGGCCGAACGGCTTTTGGATGATGCGGCAGACGTTGTCTTCCCTGTGCCAGAGGGCGTTGACCCCTCGTTCTGGCGGCCTTCGATTGAAGATATCAGCGCGATCCAGTCTTCAGACCTGATCTTACTCAATGGGGCCGGCTTTTCGACATGGGTTGACCGTGTCTCACTGCCGCGCGCGAAGACGGTGAACACCAGCGCAGGTTTGGAAGATCAGTTTATCGTCACCGAAAGCATCACCCACAGCCATGGCGATGGTGGCGAACACTCCCACGAAGGGCTCGCCGCATATCTCTGGCTGGATCCGACGCTCGCAATCGCACAGGCCGAATCTGTAGCTGAGGCTATCACGGCACGCGGGCTTGCTGTGGACATTGATGTGGGCACCCAGCTTTCCGCTTTGCGGACCGACCTCGAGGCATTGGACGCGCTTGCCGAGACCTCGATGGTCAATCTTGAGGACACTGCAATCATCGCGACCCATCCACGATACCAATACCTTGCGCGGCGCTATGACCTTTCGATCACCTCCCTTGAATGGGAGGCTGGCGCAATGCCAACGGAGGCAGACTGGACTGCACTCGCCGATCTGGTCGCACAGACCGGTGCGCAGGTGCTCTTTTGGGAAGCCGCTCCACCTGCAGAAGCCATGGATACGGCTGCTGACATGGGTCTGGAAAACGTCGTTTTCCCGACACTTGCTCATGCCGAGGGCGGTCGCGACTTTTTGGAAAGTTACTCAGAGGCTATATCGGCCATTGCCGGATTGCAGCTGAGGTAGGTTTTCACCGAAAGCGCCTCATTGTTCCGGCTTTCGGTGCTACGCCACGTAGGTACGCAGCGTTGGCCTGCATCCATCTACCCACAATCGCCCGAGCCAGTGCGCGAACATCTCGGCAAACGCTTCGTCTTGCCCCAGAGAGCCGTAAATAGCTTTTTGATCCAGCCAGAGTTGCGGATCATCCTTTGCCGCAAGCGCAGTGGCGTTGAGATTGCCCCAGTTTGGATCATTCGCGAGGATTTCCGTGCCATTCTCGCGCGTTCCTGCGCACATCTTGGCCCATAGTGCCTCAGTCAAGGCAAGCCCACTGAAATCACCTCCCGCGGATAGCGCGTCGCGCAAAATGGGTAAGATGAACCCAGGGTGCCGCGATGACCCGTCAAAAGCAACGCGCCGCGTCGTGTCATGTATTTTGGGATTGGCAAATCGCGCCGAAATCAGTTCCAGATAGGCGGCTGGTATCATCTCTGGCACTGGTGCGACCTGCGGGGCGATCTCGGTTGCTTCAACCTTGTGAAAGAAGGCGGCAACATCAGCATCTGCCATGCATGACGCGATCGTTGGCAGATCAAGAAGCTCGCCTGCATTGGCCAGCACCTGATGACCGGCGTTCAGCATGCGGATCTTCATCGCTTCATAAAGGTGAACATCGTCAGTGATGGTGGCGCCAACCTTTTCCCATGGCGGGCGACCCGCGCAGAAGCTGTCCTCGATCACCCACTGGCGATAGTTTTCATGGGTTACGGGTGCTGCGTCCTCAATCCCAAGCTCTCTGACATAGGCAAGCTCACTGGGACCGGTCGCAGGGACGATGCAGTCGACCATCGCATTGGGGAACGTCGCATGGGTGGCGATCCAGTCTGCAAGTTCAGGGTCGGAGAGACGCGCCAAGCCGATAACAGTGGCACGCAAGACGTCCCCGTTGTGTTGCAGGTTATCACAGCATTGGCCGGTGAAAGGCCCAACGCCTGCATTGCGTCTGTTGCGATAGGCGGCCACCATGGCCCCGAAAGCTGTCCGCGGTTGATCAGGGTTTGCGGCATCGTGCTGAATGTCGGGATGCGCTGTATCAAGCGCCCCGTTAGCATCGCGGTAATAGCCACCTTCAGTGACTGTCAGGGCGACGATGCGGATTTTCGGGTCCGACATCGCAAAGATCAAAGGTCCGTTTCTATCCTCGACCGGCAGGAAATCGATCATTGGCCCCGACACCTCAACCGTCTCGCTGGCGGGGTCCAAGGCGACAAGCGTTGTCAGACAGTCCTGAGCAAGCAGACGGTCACGCATGACTGCATCAGTTGCTCTGACACCTGCGCCGATGATCGCCCAATCGTGGGCAAGGCCATCCTGCATGAGCCGGTGAAGATACCACGCCTGGTGCGCACGGTGAAAATTGCCCAAGCCGATATGAACAATTCCTGCCTCAAGCGTGCTCCGGTCATAAAGCGGCTTGATGACATGCGCTGGCAAATTCTGGAGGTTTTCATTGCTGAGTTTCATCTGCCCTCCCCGTTCGTCGTTATCCTTCATCAGCTCATCCAGTTGCCGCCATCGACATTATAGGTCTGCGCGACAATGTAATCGGCTTCAGACGAAGCCAGAAAGATCGCCATCCCTGTAAGGTCGTCGGCCGTTCCCATCCGTCCGAAGGGAACGGCCGCGCCGACTTCTTTCTTTTTCTGCCCGGGTGCCTTGCCTTCATGTTTTGCAAAAAACGCGTCAACACCGTCCCAATGCTCTCCGTCCACGACGCCGGGGGCGATCGCGTTCACGTTGATCCCGTGCTTGATCAGGTTCAAACCAGCCGATTGGGTCAGGCTGATGACAGCCGCTTTTGATGCGCAATAGACGGCAACCAATGCCTCACCACGGCGGCCCGCCTGAGAAGCCATGTTGATGATCTTGCCCTTGATGCCGCGCTCGATCATGTGGCGCGCGACGGATTGCATCGTAAAGAGTGTGCCCTTGACGTTGATATCGAAGACGCGCGCGTAATCGCTTTCGGTAATTTCGACGACTGGCGCTGCGGTGAAGATTGCAGCGTTATTGATGAGAATATCAATCTGACCGAAATGATTTGCCGCCTTTGCGATGCCAGCATCGATACTTGCTTGATCCGCCACATCCAATGCGACCGAAAGGGCGTTCTCCCCGATCTCGGCAGCAGCAGCCTGTGCTGCGGCCTCATTGATATCGGCGATCACGACCTTTGCCCCCTCGGCCACATAGGCCTTGGCAAAAGCCAGACCGATCCCGCGTGCGGAACCGGTAATCAGCGCCGTTTTACCGTCCAGACGCATCAGGCGATCCGCAAGCCTGCGGCGTCAAAGCGGTGAATTTCTTCGATACGGGGATTGAGGTGGATCGTATCCCCGTGTCGCAAGCTGACGTCACCGATCGCGCGGACGGTCAATGTCTCTGCAAGACCCGTGTTATGGATATGGAAAAAGGTGTCAGACCCCAAGTGTTCTGCGACGCCCACTGTCCCTTGCCACTGGCCGTTCGCTTCCACCACGTCGATATGCTCAGGGCGAATGCCGATAGTGGTGGTGTTATGCTTGGCCGCTTCTTCCCCTTCGATAAAGTTCATCTTGGGCGAACCGATGAAGCCAGCAACAAACAGATTGCGTGGCGTGCGATAGAGTTCGAGGGGCGAACCGACCTGTTCGATCACACCGGCCTGAAGCACGACGATCTTGTCGGCCATCGTCATAGCTTCGACCTGATCATGGGTGACGTAGATCATTGTGGTCTTCAGCCGCTCGTGAAGTTCGGAGATCTCCAGTCGCATTCCAACGCGCAAGGCAGCGTCTAGGTTTGACAGCGGCTCGTCAAAAAGAAAGGCCGCAGGTTCCCGCACGATGGCGCGACCAATCGCGACCCGCTGGCGCTGACCGCCCGATAGTTGCCCCGGACGGCGATCAAGGTAGTCCGTCAGGTTCAGGACACTGGCAGCCGCCTCAACGCGCTTGTCAATCTCGGCCTGATCCATCTTGGCCATGCGCAGTGGAAACGCGATGTTTTTGCGCACACTCATATGCGGATAGAGCGCATATGACTGAAACACCATCGCAAGGCCGCGCTTTGCAGGCACTACATCGGTCGCGTCCTTGCCATCAATCTCGATCGTGCCGGTCGTGATATCCTCAAGTCCCGCAATCAGGCGCAACAGGGTGGACTTGCCGCAACCCGATGGGCCAACGAAGACGGTGAACTCACCGTCCTGAATGGTCAGGTCCAGCGGTGGAATGACCTGAACATCGCCAAAGGACTTGGTGACTTGCTTGAGTTGAATCTGTCCCATGTGTCAGGTTTCCTTACTTTACGGCGCCAAACGTGAGGCCGCGGACAAGTTGTTTCTGGCTGAACCAGCCGAGGATCAGGATTGGCGCAATCGCCATTGTCGAAGCTGCAGAGAGTTTCGCGAAGAACAGGCCTTCGGGGCTGGAATAGCTGGCGATAAAGGCCGTCAGTGGTGCCGCGTTGGCTGCGGTGAGGTTGAGCGTCCAGAAGGCCTCGTTCCATGCAAGAATGAAGTTCAGCAGAACGGTAGAGGCAATGCCGGGGATCGCCATAGGTGTCAGCACATAGAGGATTTCTTCTTTCAGCGTCGCGCCATCCATGCGTGCGGCTTCCAGAATTTCGCCAGGGATTTCCCGGAAGTAGGTGTAAAGCATCCAGACAATAATCGGCAGATTGATCAGCATCAGGACAACCACAAGACCGATCCGTGTGTCGAGCAGGTTGAACTCCACAAAGAGGAGCGAAATCGGGTAGAGAACGCCCACGGCTGGCAGCATCTTTGTCGACAGCATCCAAAGCAGAATATCCTTGGTCCGGCGTGACGGCACGAATGCCATCGACCATGCCGCCGGCACCGCAATGAGAATGCCCAAAAGCGTCGATCCGCCTGCAATGATGACGGAATTCCACAGGAACCGCATGTAGTCGGACCGCTCCTGCACGACGCTGTAGTTCTCAAGCGTCCAGTCAAAGTTGAAGAACAGTGGCGGATCGTTGATGGCCTGCGCTTCGGTTTTGAAACTGGTCAGGATCGTCCAGAAGATCGGGAAGAAGATGATCAGTGCAATCGTCCAGGCGGCAGCCGTGGTGATCAGTTTGCGGCGGGGTGAGATAGCGCGTGCCATGTCTGCCTCCCTTACTTGTCGAGGTTCTTGCCGACGATGCGCATCAGGAAGATCGCAACGATGTTGGCAAGGATGATGGCATAGACACCGCCCGCAGAGCCCAAACCGATATTCTGGCTGTCAATAACCCGCTGGAAGATCAGATAGGTCAGGGTGCGTGTTCCGAAGGCGCCGCCGGTGGTGACGAAGATCTCAGCAAAAATCGACAGAAGGAAAATCGTCTGGATCAGAATGACGATCGTGATGGCGCGGCTGAGGTGCGGCAGGACAATATGCCAGAAGCGGCGCAGCGGTGGGGCGCCGTCCATCTCTGCCGCCTCAAGCTGTTCGCTGTCGAGGGACTGAATGGCGGTCAAAAGGATCAATGTCGCGAATGGCAACCACTGCCAGGACACAATAAGCACGATCGACCCCAGTGGCACATCGGAAAGCCACGATACGGGCTCGGCCCCGAAGAACCGCCACAAGTGTGAAAGGACACCGTTGACTGGGTCCATCATCATGTTTTTCCACACAAGCGCGGACACGGTCGGCATCACGAAGAACGGTGCAATGACGAGGATACGGACAACGCCTTGGCCAAAAAACGGCTGGTCCAGCAGCATGGCCAGCAAGATACCCAAGACAACTGTGATAATCAGAACACCGCCAACCATCACTAGCGTCGTCTGGACACTCGGCCAAAACGAACTCGACGAGATAAACCGGACGTAGTTGTCGAACCCGACCCAATCGAGCCCGCGATCAAGGCTGTCACCGCGCAGCGGCAGGTAACGCTTGAACGAAAAGTAGAGGGTCATGATCAATGGCACCAACATCCAGCCAAGAAGCAGAACAACTGCAGGCGCCATCATGATGCGGGCGGCGGAACGGGATGCTTTGGTGGCCATGGGACATGATCCTATTGTCGCGCAAATGCGCTTGTCGGTACCAATTCTATCAAGAATTGAGGCTCCGGACGGTCAGGGGCGGCAGCAAGCCGCCCCCTCCCCGGGAGGTATCCGCAATTAGCGGTAGCCTGCAGCTTCCATCGTCTCGTTTGCGATGGCTTGTGCATTGGCAAGCGCTTCTTCAACGGTCTGCTGACCTGCATAGGCGGCCGAGAATTCCTGGCTGACTTCGGTTGCCATGCCAGCCCACTCGGGGATGGCGGCAAACTGGATGCCTGTGTATGGCACCGGATCAACCGTTGGATTGTTCGGGTCGGCTGCGTTGATGCTGTCCAGCGTCATCTGTGCGAATGGAACGGCCTGATACTCAGGTGTCTCATAAAGCGATGTCCGTGCGCCCGGTGGAACGTTGGCCCAACCTTCGTTTTCAGCGACCAATTCGATGTAGTCCTTGGATGTGGCCCACTCGATGAACTGCTTGGCTTCATCAGCCTGCTGTGTACCGGCAGGGATCGCCAGCGCCCAGGCCCAGAGCCAGTTTGCACGTTTGTCTACACCTTCAGAATTCGGCGCCAGTGCGAAGCCAACCGAGTCAGCCACGGTCGAGTCGTCGCCTGTCACGAAGGAAGCCGCCACAGTGGCGTCGATCCACATGCCGCACTTGCCCTGATTGAACAGCGACAGGTTTTCGTTAAAGCCGTTTGTGGCGTAACCCTCTGGACCGTAGTCGTTCATCAGGTTGACGTAGAAGTTCAGTGCCTCAGCCCACTCAGGCTGATCGAACTGCGCATTCCAGTCTTCGTCAAACCAGCGTGCGCCGAAAGAGTTACCCGTCACAGTGATGAAAGCGCCGCCCTCACCCCAACCGGCCTTGCCGCGCAGGCAGATACCATTGATGTCGTTTTCAGGATCATCCATTGCGGCAGCCGCTTCGCGGATGAACTGCCAAGTTGGCGCTGCTGGCATCTCAAGACCAGCTTCTTCCATCAGATCAGTCCGATACATGACCATCGAGCTTTCGCCGTAGAATGGTGCTGCATAGAGTGTGCCATTGTATGACAGGCCTGCGCGCATTGCAGGCAGAATATCATCAACATCATACTCCGCTGACAGATCATCGAGGGGCACCAGCCAGTCGTTGCTGCCCCAGATCGGGGCTTCGTACATGCCGATTGTCATAATGTCGAACTGACCACCGTTTGTGGTGATATCGGTTGTCACACGCTGGCGCAGGACGTTTTCCTCAAGCGTCACCCACTCAACGGCGATGCCGGTCTCTTCGGTAAATTGGTCTGTATAACCCTGCATACGGATCATATCGCCGTTGTTCACAGTCGCGATTGTGATGGTCGCAGAGTGGCCGTCAGCAAATGCGCTACCAGCCGTGATGAGCGACAGAGCTGTCGCGGCACGAAGTGTGCTCTTCAAGGACATCCGGTGTTCCTCCCTATTGGATGCGATGGAGGAACGCTAAGACATAGGGTAACGCGGCGTCAACCGAAAATTTACGCGCGTAAAAGTTTTATATATCAGGCGCTATCCCGCAGGATCAGCTTCCCCTCTATTCGTGTGCTTTTCCAAGGCTCTACCTGTCCCTCGATGGCGTCGAAAAGCGCGTTCGCTGCCGTCTTTGACACTGCATCATAGTCATGGGAAATCGTGGTGAGCGGCGGGCATGTGAACCGGGAATACGGATGCCCGTCCTGTCCAGCTACACGAATCACCGCATCTGGCTGTCGGCCCACTTTGACCCCACGCTCATAGCAAGCAGTCAGCAAACCGATTGCGAGACGGTCATTGCTGCACAGCACCGTATTGGTCGGAAAGGCCCCCTCTTCCAGCGCCTTATGACCCCCGAGACGACTGATTTCTTCAAACTCCCACCCCTCGCCGTCGATTGAAATGACATGCGGCGTGAGGCCGAAACTTTCCATCGCTTCGATGTAAGCCTGGCGGCGACGGTGCGCATTGGGGTTGGCCGGTGTCTTCATCTCGTAAAAGCACGGAGGCTCGCCCGTCCGGCACAGGTAGTCTGTGATATGTGTCGTGAACTGGTTGTTGTCAGAGCCGACAAAGGCCAATCCGAACTGCTCGACGCTGCTGTCAAAGATCAATGTCGGCACGTCGTCGCAGAATTTTTCCAGAACCGCGCGATCTGTCGCCCGCCCCAATGGTGCCAAAAGAACACCTGATGGTTTGATCGACCTTAAGGTCATCAAAACATCGACCTCGTGATGGGTTTCGCCATGCGCGCTGAACAATGTGGGACGGTAGCCCGCGTCAATGCAGCGCCGCTCTAGGTTTCTGGCAATTTCGGCAAAGTAGGGATCGACCAGCGACGGGACCACGATGCCGATGTTCTTGGTCAGCTTCCGGTTCTGGTTCACCGCATACATATTGGGACGGTAGTCGTGTTCCTGCAAAGCCTCCTCGATACGTGCCCGTGTCTTGGGGCGCACGCTTTCGGGATCATTGAAGTATTTTGATACTGTCGGTCTGGAGATGCCGCTCAGGGCCGCAAACTCCTCCATATTCTTGATCTTGTCGTTAGCCACGCGAAATCCTCTCCTCCTTTCGCATAGCTTACACAAAATTTTACGCGCGCAAAATCATATCCTGCCATGACAAGTTTGGAAAACAAAAAAGGCCGCCCCGTTTCGGAGCGGCCTTTCTTTATTCTCGCAGCGGTCGGGCTTGTGCCCGGGCGGCGTTTTACTCGGTGATCTTGGAAACAACACCGGCGCCGACGGTGCGGCCGCCTTCGCGGAT
>NZ_FOZM01000004.1 GCF_900114675.1 Yoonia litorea | reverse complement strand
ACCTAATAAGCAGCTCAAAACATCAAATCGTATCTCTCAAACGATGCGCCTCAAATACAAATCTTGAGGCAAATGTCGCGGGATGGAGCAGCCCGCGTTTGTTACAAACTCTCCTCGAGAGTTTGCTGAACACAAACGCCTCGTCAGGCGCATAACCTGACAAGGAACTGCACACAGTGTCGCGGGATGGAGCAGCCCGGTAGCTCGTCAGGCTCATAACCTGAAGGTCGTAGGTTCAAATCCTACTCCCGCAACCAAAATTATCACATAATATCAACATACTACGCCTCGCATTCGCGGGGCTATCCGCGTTGCCGTTCCCACACTGGAAGCACTGTGGAAGCAGTTGGAGAGCAGTCACTACTGTGCTTGATCTGCAACGGTAGGCGGAAGCAAGTGTACGCAATCATTCAAAGTCCGATTGTACACTTCCCTCCTCCTCAAGAAGAGCGTCAAGGAGCTCCGAAACGTAGCTGAGCTTCGAGGCTTGCAATCTGGGGGTGTGGCTACCACGTAGGACTAGAACCAATAATGGGTTCAATTTTCGACCCGGGGGCTTCTGTGAATCTTGAGACTACTCTGAACCTTGCCGCGCAACACGCGTTCGAAATCATCTCGCTCCTGATTGCCGCTGCTGCTCTTGTATATGCGGCACTAGCGTTCAAAGCGGCCAAGCATGCTGTTCAAGCCACCAAAGACTCGGACCTGACGGCGCTTCGAGTAAAGATGCAGGACAGCATTTCTGGCGCAGAGCGAAGCTTGATTAGGTTGCAAGAGGCTTGCCAGGCAACTCGGCTACAGTGGGAAAACAAGAATGACAGGGCCTTTCCCGTTCTTGGCACCGGCTTTTTCGATCGCTCAGAGACCGATCATATACAGGAGCTTGAACACGCTGGCTTCAAATTGCTGCAAGAGTTAGCTGCAACAGCACCTAAGGCAACTTCAAGCACTACAGAGATCGAAGCGTTCATCGGGAGAGCTCGCACAGCGTCCGTTCAGATCGAGAGGCTGAAATTCAGGCTTGAATGCCCGAAGTCGGCATGGCGTTAACGGTACAAAGTGGCCGACTGCAGAACCAGCAAAATGCTGATAGTGTAGCAAGCATTGCAGGTACTCGCTGCAAGATTGGAACTCGTATTGCTTGCTTCTTGAAGGTAGTGCGTAAACAAAACCACTCTATGTCCTCTTTTTCTTGCGCTTGCCCTTTGCTTTCTCACGTCGCCGCCCAGCGCGATTTAAGCCCCCGTTCGGGTTAACTGAGCGCCTTCTCGAACGTACGCGCGCCATTGCTTTGACGACAGGCGGGTTCTGGACATCGGAAGGGATAATCGGATCATGATCAGGCTTTAGCACTACACAATCAGGATCGTGCTCGCCGATCTCCCAAGCGCTTCGAACTTTCAAGTGACGTTTCCGGAGCCCGAGCTCAGGCATGAACTTTCCATCCGAAAGATCGCTATTGGCTACAATTGGTGCAAGAATGTAGCCACCAAGTTCACCATATGCGGCGAGAAATACTGCAAGGCTCTGGGGGTTTGGATGCTCCATGAAGTTGATTCTGGAGATCATAACCGCAGACTCCTGTTCGCGCATGTCTGCATTCTCAAAGTTGCCGCCCACTGTTACTCCGTATCCATGCGGGTCACGATGGGAAAGTTGACCTACAATGGATACTCGGATGTCATCATGTACATCTTCTTTTCCAAACTTGTTTCGCCATTCTTCAAAAATGCTTAGCGCGGCCTGTTCGTTTGTGAAAATCAGTCCAAAAACTGGAGGAAAGCCTGGAGCAGACAAAAATCCACAACCGCTCCACTTTGCGCGATCCCACTTTCTAACATTGATTGGTGATACCACTCGCCTTTGTCGGTGCGCTGTATTCGTTGGTTCCAGAAGTTCTGTCGGAATCTCACCTTCACCGAATTCAATCTCTTTGCGGTCCATTTCGGCTGGAGGCATTGGCGAAACGCTTTTGGAAACAAGTTTAAACTTCGCTTTGAAGCCAGCAGACGCGGTCTTGGCGATTGGTTCGTTTGACTCAATATATGTACCGAGAGTTTCTTCGCTCTCTTCCGAAAACACATTGGTCGCCGTTGTCACCATGTCATTAAAGATCAACGCGCGCCGAAACCCTTCTTCGGAGCCGACGACACGATCCAGATAAGCTTCGGGATCGTGCGTGGTCATGTATGTTCCCACCAAGTGCGCAAAGAGCTCGACAAAGGCATCACGCATCACCGTCATATACTCACTTGAACCTTCAAATTTCTCAGGATCGACGGCAACCTCAAAGAAGTCATTGCTGTCGTCCTCTTGAAAGGAAATCATCTGGCCATTCGCGCTATGGCTCTCCTTGGCATCAACAAACTCCAATCTGATCGTGGAAGTCGTTGGCATGATGTCCGCGTTCAAACTCGTGGACAATGCCGATTCTATGAAACCCACGAAACTCTGAGCTACACGTACTACTGTTGTGCTGTTGGTGGCTTCGATTTCCCACTGAACCCCCAAACAATTGGATTTCATTGTGACCTTGGCGAGGTCCCGCAGTTCAAGAAAACCCGCCATCTCTGATCTGACGGGTTGCTTCGCCATCTGTGCGATCATTTCCCAGACATCTTCGTCAGATACGCCATCTGGCAAGAAGCCCTCTTCGCGCAAGCCCGCTTGCCCTTGATGCATAAGATAGACAATCATCGCGGAGGTTGTCAGTCCAAGTCCCTCGAAGAGCACTGGAAGATATGCAAGAGTGTCCTTTTGCTCGTCCGTGGCATCAAGCAGCAATGTGGCTAAGTATCCATCACGGTCATCTAACCTGTCCTTAGACTTCGATTCACCTTCCGAATTAGCTTCTTTTTCGATGTAGGTTTCGAATACTTTCTCAAGGTGAAAGAAGAACAAGAAGCTCGGAACATTGCCTGTCCGAAGACAGTTCAAAGTGAGTTCAACACATACCCGGTAGATGCCAGTTTTGACATCTCGATCCTTCTCAAAACGTCCCATGAGCATTGAGAGCAAAGACACGTAGGCGCAGTATGCTGCCCAATAAAGGCCTGCCTTGGAATAGGCATGTGCCAAGCCCGCCAAACATGCTTCGAGTCTGAGCTGCGATTCATGCTTGGTAAAGCGCGCCATGGCACGGCCCAGATAACGAATTGCATCATATAAATGGCCAGCTTCAATCTTCTGGACGCCGCGCCTAAAAAGTTGATCGCCAGCTGCCGTTTCACTAGATCGCTGTTCCACAATCGATAGAACAGTTTCAAAAGCAACGTCATAGGCCGGAAGTTCGCCGATGGCGTCACCCAATATCTCAAAGATTTCTCGGAACCTGTGAAACTGAAAGCCGCCTAGCCGTCTTGCGTCTTCAAACAAAGCCCTGAACTCGTTGATGTACTGCGTCAGGAGATCGTCGTCTTCTTGATCCAAAGATATTCGCATGAGCAACAACATGCCCTTCGCATTTGCTGCGTTATTGGGACGTTGTGCATCGTTCGCAACGGTTTCTAAGTGTGCAAGAAGTCTCTTAGTTCTTTCGTCAAATTCTGTATCGCGTTTAGTGCTTCCATGCCGGATTAGCGACAGCATCGTCTGCCAGATGTTAACTGCGCACTCGACATCTTCGACACGATCACTGGCGAGTGACCGTTTCTCAATCTCGTCGTAGAGCTTCGAAGATGTGTCAGGATCATCGTGCCAGTAGGCTGCTGTCCATGCGTGCTGATATATCGCAGCGAGTATTTGACGATTGTTTCCCGCTTTTGCGGCCATGCGCCTTGCTCTATCGAAACGCCCGTCTGTGAACTCTCTGGGTTCCTCTAATTCCCGACTCAAAATTGCTGCGTGCAAACAGTCATCCATCAGCTGAAAGTCGATCTCGCCTTCGCCCTTAACTGCCTGAATACGTTTCTCGAGCGCTTCAAGTTCGGTGCGCTTTTGCTGATCGCCGATACCAACCTTCTTATTCGACTGCATGGCAATGCTCAGTTGCAGCGTTTCGATGGCGAGGTCTTCATACCCTTTTTCGAACACTGCTTCGACAAGCCAGCTTCGATCTAGAACTCGAACCGAAAATCCATGTTTCTTGGTCAGCTCGTCCTCAAGTTCCGCGCGCTTGCGGTCTGGGACAAACTGATTTGATACGAAGAAAACACATTTGTAGCCTCGCTTCGTCTTAGCGATCTTCTGAACGTCGGATTTGCATTTCGGCTGCCAAGCCTTCTTTGCGCTGAAGGCGAAGCCCCAACGTTCGGACGCTGAGTCTTCGCCATAAAACCAACGCTCCGAAATATCCGAACTTACGGGAATATTCTCCGTATCGACTTTACTATCACCACCTCCGGTAGGGCCTGTTTGCGGAATAAGGTTGGGGCAAATCACTGCTTCGCAAATCTTTCGGGCAAAGTGCTCAAAGACTTTTTCTTCCCCGCGACTGGTGAGCGTTTCTAGGTGGTACTCAAAGTAGACTTGGTCCAGATATGGCTCGCTGGTTACCACGGTGTCAGAAAACTGTTCGGGACGCCGCAGGCGCATGAATTCAGACGGCTTCAAAAGCTGTTCTGTTGCCAGCTGCTTTTCTTCTTTGGTGGATGCCATTCTGCTTTCTCGCGGTGGACGTCGGCGACAAGTCGGACGTTGGGTTGATGAACTATTGTGTGGGTAGCTGCACTCTTTTCGCAAGATATAGAGGGAGCGGAGCGATGCACAGCTGCTTCCCCGGATTCGACAGAATAAACTGTCGGAAGAGTTGAAGCATTCGATGGAAATATCACCAAGCTTCTTACCGTATTTGCGCCATCCGGCATTCGAAGTGTAGCTCTACGACTGCCGGTTCGCTTCTATAGACCTGCAGCGAGCTTCTGCTTCCAGCTCTAGGTCCAGCGGTATCTTGCTACTGCTTTCGCAATTCGAGTATCCAACTCAACCGGATGTCCGTCCGATGCGCGTAGCAGAGTTAGGATGTGGTCCGCCAAGAAGTCAGGAAATCCTTCTGTCTTGATACCCGAAGCTGCTGCCCGGGATACAAATAGCCCCAAGAGCTGCCGGTCTAGCATTTCCATGTGTTCTTGCCGGTTCGCCTCTTTCACGTCCCGTGGAAGGACGCCTGCGATGCTATCTTGCAGGTTATCCGCAATCGTCTGTTCAACCGCGGTCCACAGCTCATGCGTGGGCCAGCGGGCGCGATTCTGGTCTGTGATTGGTATGCAGTAGCGAATGCTTTTGCAGAAGTGCTGGAACACGTCACCAATGGATGCTTCGAGGTCAGACCAACCGCGAATATCAAACTTGTCGCGAAGCTGCTTTCGTCCGGCCCGCAGTTCGAACCGCCAGACGCGGCTCTGATCTGGGTCTTTCATGTCGAGTGGTGGTTTGCCCATACTGGCGCGGGTCGCGTTCCAAATCTTGCCCCAAGCTCCGACTTTACCCTTCTGAATTGCTTCTGTCCGCTTGTCGTAGATCACCAGCTGGCGACTTTCCGTCTTGCCTGCCCGCAATCCTGTTACCCGGACGCCTTTCGCATGTGTTTCTGTATCTGCTGGTCCGGTGAACTCTACCGCCTTTGCCTGCGGCGGTAGGATGAGATGTGCTCGATCAGGTTCAAACCAAGGGGCAAGAAAGTCGATTGCAAAATCCACCCGTGTGGGCCTGAGTTGGTGTTCCCCCCAGCGGAGACCGAAAGCAGTCAGACAGGTGTCCAAGTGTTCTCTGGCGGCTCGCAGACCGCCAGTCGCTAATAGGAACGCCCGGAAGTCCACTGTGATGCCGGGATTATTCTTGGGCCGGTTTTCAGGGTCCAAGAAATACCACTCTGCACCAAACTCGCCAGTATGGGCAGAGAAGGCCATTCCGCCGCTGCGACGGACGCCAAGTGAGATGTCCCGGAAAGTCAGGATGACTTCTTGATTGGTTTCAATCGCTTCTGCCTTTGCTGCGAAGAGTTTCTCCCGCAGGGCAGGGGGAATGTCGGTTTCAATGGTCACGCGCAGGCCATCAAAGCCACTGTGCAGTATCTCTGCTTCCATCTGCGCTGACCTTCGCTTTTGTATTCTACGAGGGGGGTGTTACAAATCCCCCCTCTTTGCCTATCGGCTAATGATTGAGGTTCATTCTGGTGAAACCGGATAGAACTTGAGGTGATATGCGCCTCCGGCGGGGCAGCATCTGTTTTGGGGCCGGGCGCTAACGCCCGGCTTTGCTAGTTTAGCTGCGAGAGTAGAGTTGTCGGCTGATCCAGATTTCTGCGCGTTCCGCGCATTTGGCGACGTTTAGAAGGTCGCTATGGAAAAAGCCCGAAGTGTTCTTCCATTCGTTTTGGTCGTTCTTGTAGGACCGGCTCATATCGACGGAATACGACCCGTCATTGTCCCAGATGGTTGCGGTGATCAGACCAAGCTTGATCTTGTGAGCTGGTTGGTTCGACATGACTACCTCTTAGAATGTGATTGAAAGAAAGGGCGCGAGACCGCTTTGATCCCGCGCCTTTGTTGAAGCCATCCGGCCCCAAAATCCCGCGCGGCGCTGCCAACCCCTGCGCGGGCAAAACTCATGCGGCGTCATAGCTGCTAGTGCTGGCGTGGCTGCGGCTGTTGGCCCATTCCATCAGGTCGCGGCGGCGGTAGCGGACGGACCGCCCGGATTTGTAAAACCTTGGCCCGTAGCCGGTCACGCGCCACTTCTGGATGGTGCGGATGCTTTGGCAGAGAAATTCGGCTGCCTTTTCTTCATTGATGAAGCTGTCCAGATAGTCACTGGCTGGCTGGTTTGCGTTCAAATCTGTTCGCTTGTTCATTGTCTGCTCCTTGTTGTCGCTCTAGTGCGATCAACTTGGCGCAGGAGGAAAACAGCATATAGAACAGTAAATTGGCTGCGAATTTACTGTTTACTGCTGTTCCTTCAACTCATTGAAAAGGGGAGAGAAATGCGCACGAATGCCTTCGTTGCTCAACATGCGTTCTGGTGGATAAATATCCGGATACATTTTTCTGAGCTGGAGCTGCACCATTGGGAAATGTGATTTGGCAGAAGCAGAGACGTCGATTTTGTTTGCCTGATGCAATGATTTGAATGCTGCCTCTATGTGAGGTCCAATTTTGGGCCGTCCAACCGTCTTGGCTTGTTGTAAGTCCAGTTGGGAAAGTGTCGCGATTAGCTGCTCTCTTTTCAAAGACGCGATGAGCCGCACTTCAATAAACTCTAAGCCTTCCCCATTCAATGTCGCAGCAACCCAATCAATCCTCCCGTGCCAGCAATTGCGCGGTATCTCAAAAGGCTGACTATCCATCCTGCGAGGGGGCTCGAAACCATAACCGATCAATTCGCCTTGCCTTAGGCGTTGCCTGACATAGGTCCTCAAATTCTCTCGTGCCTTGGCTTTCTCGCTGGTGATCGACGAAACATTCATCAGAAGCTTTTTGAAACCCTCAGTTGGCGGAGTTCCATCCTGCCCAATTCTCTCGGCACCATCTGAGAAAGTCTCGATTGCGCTTATCTTGTCTGCTTCGTCATAGGCTTCCTTGAGTTCCTTTGGGGTGAATAACAAAGGTGCGCGAGAGAGACGCGTGGCCTGCTCCCAAATTGTCAGGGATAGTACTTTGTGGGCTTCTTTGTTCATCGCTAGTGTATGGGTACCCTGAGCTCTTTTGGTTGTCTAAAATGCTAGGTAGGAAGTACCTTCGATCTCTACCAAATATTAGCTTACCTAGCGTCCCAGGCCGCGCAACCGTTGACCGCTTGCATCAGCTGCTAGCTAGCTAGGAAGATAGCTAGGAGGCTAGCCGCCTCGAAGCACTTCTGTGTGTGGTGACGCCAACCATCAGGTTCAGCCGATCCGCATTCTCTTCTGCCGCCTTGCGGACAGGATCATCTGCTAAGTGCGCGTACCTCATTGTAGTCTGAATTTGCGAATGCCCTAACAGACGCCCGACCATCTGAATGGGCATCCCCGACGAAACCGCGTTGGACGCATATGTGTGCCGCAGGTCGTGGATACGCACGTTACGTAGGCCAGCCCGGTCGCGGATGCGTCGCCAAGGTTTCTGCAGGTCTGTCACGTACGTGGAAGGCAGCTTTCCTTCGATCACATACGGGTTGCCCCACGTACGTGGGAGAGCCGATAGAACTGCACGTGCAGCGACGGGCAGGGGGATGCGCCGAGCGCCCGTTTTGGTGTCTGGCAACTCTAGCCCCACGTCCGTGATGTGGTCCCATCTTAGCGTCTGTATCTCACGTAGGCGGCACCCGGTCAGGATCAGCAACCGGAAGGCAGCGATCACGAACGTACTTTCGGACCCGTCCCGCTCTGCGTCAGCTAATGTCTGCCCGAGACGCTGCAACTCGTCACGTGACAGGAAGCGCTCCCGCTTCTCTTCGCGATACTTCGGCACGTGGCGGCATGGGTTTGATCCATCGGGTCGCAAGCCCCAGACCTCCGCCATGTTGAACATCTTGGACAAGACTTGGAGAGTGCGGTTTGCTTGATAGGGAATGGCGCGGTGTTTGTGGTGCAATGCCGCAATGTCTTTGCGGGCGACGTCCACGACTTTGAAGCTGCCGATCTCCGGCTTGATGAAGAGGTCCAGCGCCCGCCGGTACTCGCTCTGAGTGGACGCCTTGCAGCGTTCCTGCACGTGCTCCTGAAAGAAGCGGTCACAAAGAGCCGCAACAGTCGGTGCCCGCCGTTCCTGCGCGATTTCTTCGGCAGGGTTCTCACCCATCGCCACTGACCCCATCACGTCCTTTGCCAGCCGCCGTGCTTCATCGACGGTGATCTTGCCATGCCGTCCAAGTGACACGCGCCGGGTCCGTCCACCTGCGCGGTATTGTGCCTGATAGGTCTTTGCCCCCGATGGCATGACACGGACCCCGAAACCGGCAATCTGACTGTCCCAAACGAAGAAGTCTTTGCTCTCCGCTTGCAGGCTATCGATGGTCCGCTTGGTCAGTTTGGGCATGGTCAATCCTCTCCGCTCTGCGCTTCCGTGGAAGCATTGTGGAAGCAACTGGAAGCGCTTCGTGGAGCAAGAGATAGGAATGGCGAGTCAAAGCCGTCAATGAAAAATGAGCGGAATCAATAAGATAGGGTAGATGAGCGAAAAGCGGCGAAAGCTATGCAAGTTGCCCTCAGCTATCTCATAACCTGAAGGTCGTAGGTTCAAATCCTACTCCCGCAACCAACATTGTCTTGAAATAGATGATAACCAACGATCGGTAAGGCCATCGCAGGCTCTTTGCATCGTTTTTGCTGACATCATGGTCCTCGCGATCGCGAGTAACTTCCTTGATGCGCTCTCGCTTACGTGAGCAATTGAACGATCGTTTTGCCCCGCCCCTGTTGCTTGAGGGCTTCGCGCAGAGCAACTTCAGACTCCGATGTATCCTCTGATGCCGGATGGATGATAACGACGTCAGCCGCAGCGACAGTTTCGACGGCGACGTCGTCAACATGGGCAAGCTTCACCTGTGGAAACTGTTCGAAGTTTGTGGCCTGTGCAGGGTCAATGTCACTGGTCGTGATGCCGAGATATTGCTTGGCCCCTGACAGGATCGCAGTGATCGCGCCGCCGGCCAGATCAGGACCAATTTCAAAAACAGACTTCCCAAAGAGCGACGCCTTCTGCATCTCAAGGGCCGCCGCAATGACATTGGCCCGCGGGTCTGTCAAAAGCCAAGGGTCAAGACCCGATAAAACTTCGGTGTGACCCGCATTGTTCCGCCAGAATGCCCTCAGCCGTTCAGGTGCCGTCGCGCCGAGAGGCAAGGGGAGTTTTCGGTTTTGCCGGATATCACTCCTGAGCCAAATGATCTCTGAGAGAGTTGCCAACCGTTCGTCATCAACTTCGGCATGACCGAGCAGTAATGGCTCAAGATCATCCCACGTATGGAGAGTCTCGATTGATGCGGGAAGTTCCGTCAATCGCGCGAATGCCTCGGGCCATTGTCTCGACAGGGCGAGTTGCGCCAAGCGAAACAAGGACAGTCTGTGCCCATACCACGGGTCCGTTGGTTGATCACTCATGGGTGCATTGGCAATCAATTCGTCAACATCGTCGTATTCGGCAAGGCGGCCGGCCTGATCGGTCGCCTTTATCGTCGCGATATTGCACCAAGCAGGCTGATCGACCGGGACCATGTCGAACATACTGGCGCCAATCAGCGCGTCGACCAGAGCGCCCATGCCGAAATCACGTTCATTCAGCGCATGCTTGATCAACACATGCGCCCCTGGTTTGAGAGCACCGCAAATCGCTTTCAGACACCCGTGAAGCTGCTCGGCATTTCGCGGTGCATCAATCACAACGAGGTCGAGCTTCCCACCTGACCATGTGAGATCCGGCAGGGTCGCTTCGATGCTGGCGATAGCGAGGCCCGCCCGTTCCATGTTCGCGCGGAAGAGATTATGGAAGCTTTCGTCGGCTTGCAGAAGTCCCGGATAGTTGTCCTCATTGGCCGATGTCCACACAAACCGATCAACAACCGTCACTTGACCGTATTTCGCAAGTTCAACGGTAAGACCGCCGAGGAAAGGTCCCACCTCGAGGATCTGCGCATCGGGTGGAAGTTGGGCAGCAAATTGCATGATGACGGAGACGTCAGTTTCCCCCAACATCCGCGGCGGACGCACGGTGGATGCGGCGCTGTGCTTGTCAAGTTGGGAAACGCCGCTCATACTTGCCTGAAATTTACGAATGAATTGAGCAGTAGCCTATAATGATCGAAGCGTTCGCTCAAGTACGCCGTCAAGTCGTCGAGCTTTGTGCACAAAAGCGCTTCACCACAGCGCGGCTGTTTCTTGTCGGATCGGGTTGCTCGGTCGAAACACATACATCCCTCTGGGAATACATTGCTCGCCGAAGCGATGCGCATGGCAACACAGTCGTGGCGCGTGCGCTCCGCAAGGAAATCTGGGATGCCGGCGTCGGCTCATCAGAAATTGCGCTACGCGAGGTCGATGACGCGCTGGACCGTGAAGATTTCGACGCCGCAGGTTTCCTGCTGGAATCCGTCTTTGGGTCAGAACCAGAGCATCAGGATGTGCGACGGCGCTTGGCCCAATCGTATTTCCGGCAAGCTGCCCGCGAAGCTGGAGGTGGTGGTCTGCGCCTTAGGACAGATCGGGAAAAGGCACTGCGGCTGGCAGCGGAGTTTGTTTTTCAGACACCTGATGATGCAACCGTCATTATCGACCTTTTGCGTTACGCTGGCGAACTTCACCTGGCACTGGAAAAGACCAGAGAAGCCCGCCTGCAATTTGGCGCGCTGTTGAAATTTGATACCCGTGAAGCGCGGATCAGTGAGCAGGTCAATGATCTCGATCGTGCGGCGGTCCTTTGGGAAGAGATTGCTGACAAGAGCGAAACGCAACGGGGAACGGCCCTCCTTAAACTTGCCAACCTTTATGAAAGGCTGGAGAGAGAAAGTGACCTCAAACGTGCGCAGGCGCGTCTCGCGCTGGCAGATGTGTCAGTCGCTGACCGTTTGTTGCTCGCGCTGTCATCCGGACAGGCAGGCACAGCGCATGCGCTGAGCGAATACGTTGGTCTTAGCAACGTCGGTGAAAACCAGTTGCCGACAGCTGTAAGCATCTCCTTTGCGGAACAGTTGCTTGATCATGGTGAGATCGGACTTGCCGTGTGGCTCAGGCGCCAACGTGTCCCCGTCGGTGACCGGGTTAAGCGCACCCTTGATCAGATCGGCTTCGCATCGGGTGGCGGAACACGCGATCTTCCCGATACGGTTGCCGAGGCAATCGAAATCAAAAGCCCTGACTTTATGCTTCCGTTTGAGAAAACGCTCAAACTGAAGCCAAAACCAAAAGGATGGCCAGGCGTCGGCGCGGAGCCAGAAAGCATTCTTTTGGTGAACGCGTCACTCGGGATTGGCGGGGCTGAGCGGCAGTTTGTTGCTCTTGTGGGGGCGTTGCTCGAAAACGGTTTCCCGCCAGACAAGCTGCATGTGGCACTGTTCAAACTCGAACGAGACCGCAGGCAGGACTACTTTCTTCCTGAACTGGCCAGCCACGGAGCGGTGATCCATGATCTTTCCGAGGCGCCTGCAGGACAGTTTGCACTGTCCTCGGCAGAGCTTCGGATGATAGACGCTTTGCCGCGCGCCTTGCGCAGCGACGTGCGCGTGCTGCTGCCGCTGGTGAAAGAGCTTCAGCCATCTGTTTTGCATGGCTGGCAGGATGCGTCATCGGCTGCTTGCGCCATCGCAGGAACAGCAGCAGGCGTGAAGCGCATTGTCCTGAGTATGCGGAACATGAGTCCAGCGACGCGGCGCGATAAGTCCCTTGTTCTTCACGAGGCACTTTTCAAAGACATCATGGCGCGCGAAAACGTCATGGTGACTGCCAACTCGCGGGTGGCCGCCGATGACTATGCTGACTGGTTGGACCTTCCCAAGACCAAATTCGATGTTGTGCCCAACGCGGTCGACTTTGATCGCTATCCGGCATTGCCAAAGGTCATGGAGAATGAGGTGCCCGACAGACCGATCCACATAGGTGGTGTATTCCGGCTCGCGATTAATAAGCGACCGATCCTGTGGCTGCGGACGATCCACGCACTGCGACATCAGGAAGGCATCTCGTTGAAACCGTTCTTGTTCGGGAGCGGCCCCTTGGAGAAAGATATCGTAGCAGAAGCCGAGGCGCTTGGCTTGTCTGATCTCGTCATGCAGCAGGGCATCGTGGACCCCGAGGCGATTTATGGCGAGCTTGATGTGGTGCTGCTGATGTCTCAGGTCGAAGGCTTGCCGAATGTCTTGCTTGAGGCGCAGGCGATGGGCAAACCGGTGGTGGCTTGTGAAGTGGGTGGTGTCAGAGAAGCTGTGAAGCTGGCGGGCAAGGGGGCCGGTTTGTTGCTTTCGGCCCATGTCTCGCCGCAAGAGGCAGCAAAGCAAATTGCGGCTTGGCTTCCTGAAGCGCGAAAAGCACCACCCTACCTGATCCAACGCCATATTCGGGAAACATATGCGCCCAAACGATTGGCAGAGCGGTCAATGCAGATTTATCGTGGCTACCGGTTGGATCAAGCATGACCATGATCGCGACCTCTAAACGCCGTTTGGGCTTGCTTGGTGCCAGTTTTGATCCTGTAGGGCAGTTGCTCGAAGACCTGCCCGAAGACGCGCACACCGAATACTTCACGATTACGGAACCGCTTTCTGAGCGCGCAGATGTCGACGAATTTTTGGTGCTATCTCAAAGTTATGCTCTTGCGCATCTGCCTGCGCTCATCGCAGCGGGGCATCCTTGCCGCGTTTTGTTGCGACGCGCGCAATCCAGTTCAGATCAGGCAAGCTGGGTTGAAGGGCTGAACCTGCTTTGCAATGCCCTGGCGATTGCGCAGGCTGACCATATCACCCTTCATGCGCTGACCGCAGAAGCAGCTGCAGCGCTTTCGGATGTTACGAACCAGACTGTTACAGTGTTGGCGCAGCTCAAAGCGATATCAGGCGAACGCCCGGTCGTACCCATCAACCGAAAAGAAGAGCTGATCACCTTCAGCTATACAGAAAAAGACGGAACACGCAGCACCAGACAAGCGCGGCTTGATGGTTTCAGTTGGGTTCGCCTGAGACGATTGGGGAAGCTTTTTGCGGCTGATCCGAATGATCTGGACATGGCCGATGTCGTAGCTTTTGCCGAAGGCGTTGACGATGCTCCATCACCGATTGCGCGCAAGGGGCCAGCGACAATGGTGGTCGTTGTCCCGAACGGCGTTGGTCTTGGCCATGTCACGCGGATGATGGCGATCGGAAAGGCGCTTAACAAAGCGCAGAATTTCCGTGTCGTGTTCTGGTGTTTCTCCAGAGCAGCCGCAATCGTCCAGGCTGCGGGATTTGAAGTGATTTTGCGCCAAACTGGTGTTCATCTCGACGCACACCCCCCTGACTGGCGTCGCTGGGAAACCGTCGAATTTGCCAAAGCGTTGCGCCATATCAAACCAGATGTGGTTGCCTATGACGGCGCCGCCTTTGACCGGTTTGTCATCAACGCCTTGCGCACACCGGGGTGTGGGCGCAGCGGTGTGCTGTGGGTCAGGCGTGGTATGATGCGTGCCGATACCAACCGATCCGTCCTCGATCCCGAGCAGTTCAGCGATCTGGTGCTGGAGCCGGGCGATCTTGCAGTCGCTGCCGATCAGGGCCCAACACGCACGGCAAAGGCTGAGTTTCAGGGTTTCTGCGAGGGTCATGTCGCCCCGCCTGTTACGTTGAAACCGTATCTGCCGGCCTACACGCGGCGAGAGGCACAAAAGCGATTGGGGCTGCGGCGCGGAAAATATTGTCTCGTCTCGCTCGGCGGTGCGTTTGGAAACTGGGACGAACTATTGTGGACGATCAAGGAACAGGCGCGCCTGCACCGGATCACACTGATCTGGGCGCAATCGCCTCTTTCTCCGCCGCCCGATGATTCAGGTGATACAATCATCCGTCAGTTTTATCCTCTCAGCCCTTACCTTGAGGCGTTCAATGGGGTGATCACGGCAACCGGTTATAACAGCTTTCACGAGTTGGTCATGGGGTATCAGGGTCCGGTCATCCTTGCCCCGACCAACCTCGAACGACTGGATGATCAGGAAGCGCGCGCCACCTACGCTGCGGAACAAGGATGGGCCGATGTGATTTATGCATCGCGACCAGAAGAACATCGCCAGATTATCGCCGATTTCATGAGGCGGCTGCGGAAAGGTGAACAGGTCAAGAGCCGGCCGTCGAGTTTTGCCGAACAGGATGAGATGTGCAAAGCCATCGACGGTATACGTCAGACTTACGCATAGGTGCAGGGAGCGTTTCATGGCCAGTAAGCAAGAGAACCTGAATGTCTCCCCGGGGCTGGTCCGACGCCTACTCCGCGAAAACCGCACAATGGGCACGCAACTGGCCCAATATGAATTCAGACGGATGTCGGGTGAGCTTTCGAACCCGACGCTTTTCATGCTTGAGCTCGATTTTCCGGGCGAAACGCCTGTGGCGTCACCAGTTTTGCCATCGGTCGTAGGCGATCCGGTCTCGCGCAAGCTTCCTTTGCTGAACGTCAACACGGGAAGCGTTCTGGTCGTCGAGAACCCCGAGGCTTTGCCGCCGATGGGCATTCACATCCCTGACCTGCCTCCCGAAGAGCTGCGACCAGCGTTGCGTGCTTTGATGACCGCGCATGTGAGTGATCCGTTCGCGCGCTTCGTCTTCCTTTGTGACACCTTCAAGCCAATCCCGTTCCTCGGGCGATACAAGTTTGTCTACGAGTATCTTGGCGAAACGGCCCTGGCTGCTGCGGCAGAGCGTGCAAGCGTTCGTTTTGGCATTTCCGAAGTCAGGTCACTGGTTGGAACACAGGTTTTGTGGCGGAAAAACGCCGCAGAGACCGCAGAGTAAGTCACGCATCACAATGAGATGCCGAAAGTAGGCCGATTCTCGCTCAAATGGCCGATTCTGTCGTCGTACCCAGAAAATCGACTGTCCCCACTTTGTGTCCAATTGATAGAATTTTCCTTAAATGTATGAAAAACGTGGCTAAATTTGCCTGAATTCGGCTGAATTCGGGCATTTGCCTTGACGAATCGTGGGGTAACGCGAGAACATTGAGGCAATATTTGGGCCTGTTTCTGGCAGAATTCTTTTCAAAGAAAGTAGGTAAAATGCCCAAGACGAGTAATTTGTTTAATGTATTCAGTGCTTTGACGGCTTCAGCCCTTGTCTTGAGCACATCCGCGTATGCGCAAGAAACCGCCCAGATTGATCAGGAACTTGCTCAGGGGATCGACTTCCGGTCGGTCGCTTACTCTGGGTGTCTGGATCAATTCGAATGCACCGTTGGCGATATCACCATCGTGGGCCAGCGTCGCCTGAATGAAAATTCGGCATGGGTGTCTGCGCCGCTCTACTGGGATCCGATCGACGGATTTGGTATTCAGGACGGTGCACAGAACGATGAGATCGATATCGACGAACGGCTGCTTGTCCGCTTCGCCGATCCCGTCGCGCTTGATCGTATCTGGCTCAGTGACCTCTTCGTGAGCGAAGACCGGCGTTACGGGTCCAGTCAGACTGACCTCGTCGTTGGTGAGCCTGAAGACGCTGAGATTGCTGGCCTGACGTTTTTGATCGATGGTGCTGAGTTGGCAAATATCACCGTAGCGGGCGAGTCACGTCTGCCGTGGGCCCAGTTCAACCAAGAAGTCGACACGCGCTTTCAAGAAAACGGCGACCTGCGTCGCCGCATCGTCGTGAACGATGACATTGTCACCGTCGTGATCCCTGGTGCGGATATTACCTTGCAGACGCCGGTTACGGAAAACGACCGCGCCAAACAGGGTCTGTTTGACGGGCTTGAGACTGTCGAACTGGATATTTCCGATCTTCTGGCCGAGTTCAATAATGCCGCCTTGTTCGAGGTGGGAACAAATAATTTTGAATTGATCAACGCGATTGCGGCAAACCCGGAGAGCCTGTCGACGTTGATCCGTATTGCACAAGAAAAGCGCACGACAATCCAATTATCAAATGGTGAGGTTGGGTTTGATGTCGATCCAACCATGATGTTGAACGAAATCGCATTCTTCTCACCTTTTGACGCCAGCAACGATTTCTCGATCGCCGGCGTGATCCTCGGAGAGTGAGTGGTATTATGACGAAAAAGAGTAAACTCCGTTCAGGTCTGTGGCTGGTTGTAAAATCAGTCGTCGTTGGCTCCGCCGTATTCTCGCGGACGTTCGCAGCACCTACACCGGCAACACCGGATCATATTGGTCTTGTTGATAACTGGCGGTCCTTGGGGCAGCAAATGGGTGCGACACCGTCTGCACTCCCTCCGCTGGACGAGAGCCTGAAGGACATGATCGCACTTGCTGATCTGGAAAACAATCTCACCGATGTTGTAATGGCGTCTTATGAGATGGTCTTGCGTGATCAGCGGCGCGCGCTGGATGCGCATTGGGCCGAAATCCTGACAGAGACCGGCAGTGCAGAACTTGTCGCGGAATTCCTGAACCTACGTTCTGGTATCAACTTTGACAGTGCCGAAGCCGCCGAAGCGGACGCTCTGGTCTGGCTTGCGTCACGACGTGGTGGTGCAGGCTGTGACGGGTGTAACTCCGGCAACGGTAACGGGTCTGAGCCACGCGGCGGCGGTGGCGGCGGCGGGAACGACTGTGACCCCGGTAACTCCGGCAACGTCAACAACGGCCGTGACTAGGCCCAAGACCGGCAAACATGAAGTGTCGTAAGATCGAAAACGGAATGGCAGTCACGGTGTGACTGCCATTTTGCTTTTCATGTCGCCCCGGTAAGGTCCCATCCATGCCCGTTTTTGAGGAAATCGAAAATTTGACAGACATTCCACGCAAGCTGCGTGCGAGTGAAGCTGCCTTGCTTCGCCAAAAACTGATTGGTGAGGCACCGGAGTCTGTGCTGGAGGTGTGTCAGGATATCAGTCAGTTGACGCTCTACCTCGCGGCGATCCTTGACGATCGCGGTGGTGGATCGCTGACGACGTTCCACAGTGTGAAGCAGAACACGCGGGCCACCACCGCAATCAGGGAACTCGGGCTGCAAGAGCGCATCGCCTCGATCCCTTCGGGCCGGTCCTATACCTGGGCGATGCAACGATTACTCTCAGCGCAACCACCATTGTCATTTGATGTATGTGTGCTCAACGGCCACAAGACATGGGATGCCAGCGGGTTTGGTATTGTACTCGCTGACCTTTTGCTACGTCCCGGGGGGCTGATGGTGTTTTTGGACACCCAGTGGTCAATGTCCACATCGCCATATTTTCGTGAACGCCCGCACCTCACGCAGAAGTTTGATGCTGATGAGCTGGCGTCCAAGCCGGTTGCCTTGGCCATCGAACGCATCTTGCCGCGCTTGAATTACGATGTGAGCGAGGTACCAGAGGTGCCATCAATGAGTTTTGCACGCAAAAAGTAGCAAGCCGCTTACACCCCACGGCGTTCCGTCAGCTGTTCTATGATATCCATTGAGGCGGGGTACGTCAGCGGCCCGTGAATGCAGGTGTCGCTGATCCCCGTATCGTTGCAGAACCTCAACGTTGCCCGCAGTGTATTGCGGTTGAATGTTCCTGATGCAGACCCGCGATAGTACCCCAGCTCTGCCAATTCGCGTTGAAGCATATAAACAAAAGCTGTCATTTCCGTTGCGCGTAAAGCGCGGGCGGCCTGCGCGAATGCGTCGCCAGACAGAGTCTTGGTAAAGTCGTAGGCCTCGCGCCGCGATTGTCTGTGACGAGCTGGGTCATACGTGGCGTGGAAATACTCGCGCATCTCTGATTGGCCCAACTGATCGCTGTAGTTTGCGACGATTTCGGCATGACGTGCGCGTGCATTGGGTATCCGCCACTGAAGCCGGCGATATGCGCGTGCCAATGCACGGGTGGCACGCTGATTTCCGTTGCGCATTTCGGCATCGAGGCTAGCGAGCACACCTTCGAGATCCAGTGAATTGATGCGTCGCGAACGGCGTTCCCAAAGTTGTACTGCTGCCGCAGCTGCATGCACATCGCCGGCCTCGGCCTCGGTCTCCAGGATGCGTGCGCCGAAATTACGATTGGAAAGGTTACCGAATTCTCCAAGGAAGTGCCTGCGGGCATATTCCGCCTCGGCTCCTGCGGCATCGGCGTCGATTGCTGCCTCATATGCATCAATCGCGTCTTGGGTACGGCCCAATTCCAGATTGAGCCGCGCAAGCAAAATCCAGGAATACCCGAAACCTGCTTCTGCCGCCGACCGGTAATAGTCCGCTGCGGCGACAAGGTCAGGATTATCGAAGGTCCCGTCACGTTCAAAGTCGCCGAGTTTGCGCAAGGCCAGCGAGAAACCTTCTTCTGCGACGTCTTCGTAGATTTCGCGCGCTTTCTCGATCTGAACCTCGGTTCCGATCCCGTTCTCATATGCGGTTCCCAGCACATATCGCGCAAACGGGTTGTCGGACGTTTGGGTGAAGGCCAACAACATGTTGAAACCCAACTCAGGATCGGAAAGATCGCCAAAGGTCTCTCTGACATGGCCGATGGCCAAGCGCATCTCAGCAAGCCGACTTCCCGCGTCGCGACCGGTGCGAAGAGCGGTCAGGGCCTCTTCAAGCCGATTTTGCGACAACAGTATTGCCGACATACGTTCGTACGATTGGGCGCGGCCGCCCTCTGCGAGTTGGCGATGAAGTTCCAGCGCGAGATCGGGATTGCTTTCAATACCATCGCCAAGCCGCAGATCCTCTGCATACTCGAAAAGTTCCTGCGTCGTCATATTCGCCGTGTCGGTCTGCGCAAATACCATCGGGGCCGGAACCGAGAGGCAGATCGCTGAAATGAATGAAAGACGCAGAACAGAGCGACGCATAACAATATCTCCAACAATGGTTCGACCGGGACCAGCCCAGCCTGATACTATGAATTGGAGAACGATAACATGAACTTGGCGTGAATCGCCAATAAACTTAAGAGCAGGTGAGCGTTTCACCTGCTCTTAGAAACAGTCACGACTGTCGGGAGTTACTGTCCCGTGATCAGAGCGTTTCGAGGTATGCCTGCAGCTCTGTTGTGCCGCTGCCTGAGCTGACGAGGCAGGTCAGGTTCCGCTCCGGAAGTGTCAGGAGAATTGTCCAGGTCTGCGCTTCTTCTGCCGCGAAGACTTCAAGAATGTTGTTGGAAGGGCTGATTGCGTTTGCAATTGCCGTTTCGCCAAAGCGATTTTCAAGGCGATCAACCACCGCTGTCCGGTTTGCGCATGTCGCGGCCGATGCTGAAGTGGCTGCTGCCATACCAGCGACGAGGACGCCGATTGCGAGAGATGTACCCAATTTCATCTGTCTGTTCCTATCTCGGTCTGTTCTTGCCAGCACCACGACTTGTTGTAGGTGGCTACGTGAAAAATTTTGACGGACTACTCTCCGCCTTGACCTGATGTATCGCGGCTGATTCGGACCTCAGAAGGGAGGGCCAGCGGCGATTTGCGATCAACAATGTGGCGAAAGCGTGTTGTGATGCGCGCTATAGGGTCAATGGTTTCGCTAATTTTCGCGCTATGATTGCCGAATGCACTGCTCGGCTACTGCTGCGAAGTCTTGGCCGAAGGGGCGAGAATTTCACCTAAACATCTGTTTCAGATAGGAAAAAGACTTTGCACCAGTGTCAGCATGCATTGATGCTTTGGCGTCGTTGCCTCAGGAAACGGGGGAAAACTGCGCCTTCAGGATCGAAACAAGTCGTCTAAAACTTGTTCTATGGCGATTCCGCATGTTCAGGCCGATATAGACAGGCTGCGAGATCACCGGTGCGCCGATAACACGGTGACACTGGCCTGCCTTGATCATCGGAACGGCTGAGTTCTCTAATACATAGGCCGTCCCTGACAGAGATGTCAGCAGGGCGACCATCGCTGCATTCTGTCCGATAGACAACGAAACCGCGCTAAGTTCCGGTAGCAGTGAGGCATGCGCCTGTGAGAATGCCGGTGCATAGTTTCCCAAGATGTAACGGTCCTGCTTTACGTCCTGGATTGTTGCGCACTCAGTCGAGACCATGACGTAGCTCACCTCCCCCACGGTTTCGAAATGCAGGTCAGGCTGCATCTGGGGCGTATAAAGCAATGCGATGTCCTGCACGCCAGACACGAGGTCCGCGCACATCTGGCCCGAGTAATCTGCCTCAAAAAGAAAGGCGGTCTGGGAAAAGGTTTCCCTCAATTCTTGAATCAAGGTGCGGATTTCGGGCGAGACGAGATCATGCTGCAAGCCGATCCGCATCGTAACGCCACCCAGCGTGGCATCGCGTGTCGCATTCCGCGCGACCGACCAGCTATGACGCAGCCCCCTCGCATGAGGTTCGAAACGCAGTCCCGCAGTCGTCAACTCTGTCCCGGATCGCGAGCGTTTGAAAAGCGCAGCCCCGACTGACCCTTCCAATGATTTAATGCGCGACGACACGGTTGACTGCGTGATCCCGAGCCGGTCAGCCGTCTGGTTGAAACTCTTCGTCTTGCAAAGGTCGAGGAATGTATCAATCAGATCGATCTGCATGGTGGAGCCGCTAATCGGAAATTTCGATCAAATATGACCGAAATACTAGATTGATCAAGACGGGTCGCGGGCTGATACTTTTTTCACGATTGGGGAGGATCAGCCATGACCGAGATGAGGCGCCGTTCGGCAAGAAGCGGTGGACGCGCCGCAAGGGTGGCTTTGCGGAATGCACCCTTGGCCGAGAATTTGCGGCCCGTCAGGGCTGGACTTGAGGGTGGGCAGTACAAACCTCTAACAGACGTGCAGGTTCAACGTCTGCATGGCGCGGCCTTGGACGCGTTGGAACAGATCGGCCTGTCGCAGGCACCCGCCTCGGGAATCGAGATCATGACACAGGCTGGGGCGGTCTTGGGCGACGATGGGCGTATCCGTTTTCCGCGCGCCTTGGTCGAAGATATGCTCGCCAAGGCAGCGCGTGATATCACGCTCTGTGGCCGTGATCCGAAACACGACCTGCATTTATCCGGAAATAAGGTGCATTTCGGAACGGCAGGTGCCGCCGTTCATGTCGTTGATCTTGAGACGAACACCTACCGCGACAGCACGACACAAGACCTGCACAACGCTGCAAAACTTACGCAGGCGCTCGACAATGTGCATTTCTTTCAGCGCGCGATGGTGTGCCGTGATATCGCAGACAATCTCGAGATGGACCTCAACACGATCTATGCGGCTTGCGCCGGAACGACCAAACATATCGGGACGTCATTCAGTGAACCTGCGCATGTCGCCCCTGGGATCGCATTGTTGCACAAGATCGCTGGTGGTGAAGATGCGTGGCGGGCCAGGCCGTTTGTGTCCAACAGTAACTGTTTTGTCGTCCCTCCGATGAAATTTGCAGAAGAAAGCTGCCAAGCCATGGAAGCCTGTATTCATGCAGGCATGCCGGTTCTTTTGCTGTCCGCAGGCCAGGCGGGTGCCACGGCACCGGCGCCCATTGCCTTGGCCATTGTGCAAGCGGTGGCCGAATGTCTCGCGGGTGTGGTCTACGTCAATGCGTTGGCTTCTGGCCATCCGGCTGTTTTTGGCACCTGGCCATTTGTGTCTGATCTGCGCACGGGGGCAATGTCGGGTGGCTCGGCAGAGCAAGCGTTGCTGACCTCTGGCTGCGCCCAGATGCATAAATTCTACGGGCTGCCAGGTGGCGCGGCAGCGGGCATTTCAGATAGCAAATTGCCCGATATGCAAGCCGGTTGGGAACAAGGGATCACAAACGTTCTGGCCGGACTGTCCGGTCTGAACATGGTCTACGAAGCGGCAGGCATGCACGCGTCTCTCTTGGGCTTTTGCCTGGAGTCACTCGTTCTCGGCGATGATATTCTGGGCCAGGTCCTGCGCTGTGTTCGGGGGATCGACGTCACCGAGGACAACACATCGATCGAAGCGATGAAGGCCGTCTGCCTTGGAGGTCCGGGCCACTATCTGGGCTCAGAACAAACACTGCAACTGATGCAGACGGAATACATCTACCCCGCCCTCGGCAATCGCATGAGCCCGAAGGAATGGAATGAGGCGGACCGGCCGATGCTGATTGATCAGGCGATCAAGCGAAAGAACGAGATCCTCGCCAAGGCACAGATCCAGATTTCGCCTGAACTCGATGCGGCTATTCGCAAAGACTACAACATCTACTTCCACTAAGGGGATCAGCATGCACTACGGCTACATCGGTCAGGGCAACCTTGGCGCAAATTGTGCGTGTTGCCTGTTGCGCGATGGCTTTGAGGTGACGGTGACCGACATCAGTCAGGAGGCCTGTCAAAAAGCCTTGGCGGAAGGTGCGACGTGGGCTGATGATCCGGCCTCGCTGGCCTCACAGGTTGATCATGTCATCACCTGTCTGCCGTCCCCGGCTGTATCAGAAGTGGTCGCCACCCAGATGCTGCCTGCAATGAAAGACGGTGCGCATTGGATCGAGATGTCGACACTGGGCCGCGACGAGGTTCTGACGTTTGCCCGGAAAGCGGCAGCACACAACGTCAGACTGATGGAGCTCCCTGTGACAGGTGGCGTGCATCTGGCTGCACAAGGCGAAATCACCATGCTTGCCGGTGGCGACAAGGATATGTTCGACACCCATCTCCCGGCGCTGAAGGCGATGGGCAATCAGGTCTTCCACATGGGGCCACTTGGTTCGGCTAGCATCATCAAGGTCATTACGAACATGCTGGCCTTTATCCATCTGAAGGCCTGCGGCGAAGCGCTGATGCTCGCCAAGCGCGGCGGCCTCGATCTTGCGCAGGCTTGGCATGCCATCAAGGCCTCATCTGGGACCTCTTTTGTGCACGAAACGGAAGGTGCGCTTGTTCTTAATGGATCTTATGACATTGCGTTCAACATCGACCTCGCGCTCAAGGATCTTGGCTTTGCAATGGAATTCGGTCGCGAGTTCGAGGTGCCACTCGATCTTGCGTCGATGACAGAGCAAACCTACGTTGCAGCGCGGGCCGCATATGGTGGCGAGGCACAATCCCCCATGATCGTGAAGCTCCTTGAGGATATGCTCAAGACCGATCTGCGTGCTGACGGATTTCCCGCAAAGCTCGTCTAGCCTTCGTCCTTCATGGCTTGCGCAAAGAACAGCTGCCAGGCTGCAAGAACGTCATCGGGGCTTTGCTCTGCCAGATAGTGACCGCCGGGCAATGTATGACCGTCCACCTGTTCGACACGTTCCCGCCACAGCGCGAGGCAATCAAAATGCGCCTCAATCACACCGTCAGCACCCCAAAGCGCCAATAGCGGCACAGTGACTTTGCCTGTTTCGGCGTCGTCGTGTGCAATGTCGATGGTGGCTGCCGCGCGGTAGTCCTCGCAGGCCCCGTGGATCGCTGCAGGGTCGCGGAAACAGGTTAGGTATTCCTCAAGCGCCTGGGCTGCAAAATGATCCATGCTGTTGTTGCCCATCGCACCGCATTTCTTGATCACGTAGAAATCGGAGTCAGCCCCGATCAGCGTCTCGGGAAACGGCGCGTCAAGTGTCAGCCAGAACCAATGCCAGTATGCATGTGCAAAACTGCTGTCGGCGTCGCGATACATTTCGCGGGTGGGCGCAATATCAAGCACCGACCAAGCAATGACCTTCTCGGGGTGGTCGGCAGCCAATCTATGGGCCACCCGTCCACCGCGGTCGTGCGACCCGATCAAGAAGCGCGTGTGACCCAACGAGGCCATCAGCGCCATCACATCGCCCGCCATAGCACGTTTCGAATAGGTCGCATGGTCATCGACGGTGGGCGGCTTGTGCGACCGTCCGTAACCGCGCAGATCGGGGCAAATGACCTGATATGTTTCGGCCAGCGTCGGGGCAACGCGATGCCACATCGCTGAGGTCTGCGGATAGCCGTGCAACAGCACCAATGGCGGCCCGTCGCCCTTGATCCGGTAGAAGACAGGGCCTTCGGGGCCGTCAAATATCCGTTCCTCAAAACCTTCAAAGAAGGTTTCTGCAGGTTTGGCTGCTGCCAGCGCCGGATGCATCAGGAAAAAATCGCCTGCCAGGATGCATGCATCTGGCCCAGACCCGAAGAGTCGTAGATCATCAGCAAAACATCGTCTCCCGCTAGCCCCAGCGCGATGGACTGCTTGCCATCAAGCGCGCCCTCGAGGCTGATCAACTGCGGGCCATCGGTATGCCCGGAGAGTTTCTTTTGTGTCGTCAGGAACGCGTCGATCTGGTCTTCCCAGATCTGCTGCAACGTGCCGGCATCGCCAGAAGTTGCGACAACCTCACCGTTGTTGACATGCAGATGTGCAGTGAAGAGGCCACTATTGCTGCGCAGAAAACGATCCACTTTCGGCAGGGGTTCTGCATCAAGGTCGACATCCCACAGCCGCGCCAATTCAGACGCAGCCACACCGCGATCACCTGATTTACCGAAGGGCTCAGCTGGCAGATTGCGAATGGTCAGCTTCGGGGCTGGCGAGAAGAGGTCGGAAAGCAATGTTCCTACAGATTCCAGCATCCGGCGATCGTCCCGCGACAAGGGTTCACCGACGAGCCGTGCACTTTTCCCCTTTGGCGGAATGACATTCACAATTCCGCGCAAACGGCGTCCTGCGGCCACGACTGTCACGATGTGCGAGCCTGTCATGATTTCGAGATGTCTCTCAAGCACCGTGCCATCAATCGCATCAATAAACGCCGCCATCCCATCAGGGACACCACCTTGTGAAATCACACGGGCGCCATTCTCGTAAACATCATCATCTGCGCGCAATGCTGCAATTTTTTCTGCAATCGCGGAAAGGTCGGTCATGTTGTTTGTCCGGGCTCGATCCTGTTTTTGCTAGCCATTGCTGATGCGGTCGAGGCATGCAGAGGCTTTGGCCACAAGTCTACCAACGTTCACATTTGGCGCGCAGACACAACACAATACATCGTTCGGCTCCCCAGGTGCGCGCAGAAATACGCGCAGTGATGCCTGAGTGGCCCAGACGGCGGTGTTGCTGGGTGTTTCACCAAGGGCAGGAACACCGCGCCGGCCCAGCAGGGTCGCGGCTTCGTCGCAGAGGTCATCGAGTACCTCGCGCGGGTGGCTTGTCTTGCTGTCGGTCACAAGGATCATATGTGCGGAAAGGTCGGCAAAGGCGACCATCTGGCAGCCGGATACGGAGTCGCGCAAAGTGTTTAACTCGTCAACAACCATGGGTCGCTTACCTTCTCATCACAACTCACACTACACCAGACAGGCCCATCAGTCGACCTGACACGATGCTCACCTAACTGCGCCTCATTGGACGGGCTGGCACGACGCGCTCGCTTTCGTGGTCTTGTCCCTCATCCAAGGCCGTGGGGCGCTCGGTGCGACGCTGTACCCGGCGCGGAATGACTGGCGTCACGACAGGTTCAGGAATGTCAGCAGGATCCGCATAGTTATAAAGCGGCACCTCTGATCTGGCCGTAAGTTCAGTCAGCTTTTCGATTGTATCAATCAGGTGCTCTGTAAAAGGACCGGCACCGCTGGCGTCCCACAGGTCCTGATCCTCACCAGCGCGGATCGCCATCAGCAACGAAATAGGAAAGGTTCCGCCAAACATTCCGCGTGTTTCGCGCGCAACCCGCTTGAAGACACGGACTCTGTCCCGTTCGGTCGTCAGCTTGTCATAGCGCGTGATCAGCAGCGTCGAATTCTCTTTGACAGCCTGCGGCATGGTTTCCCAGACGGCTGCCTCGGACTGACGCCAGGCCTGATTTGCATGTGTGCACCAGATGACAGCATCAACCTCTGTCAGCATCCGTTCCCAGACATCGGACGACATATTCGGGTCAGAGATCCCGGGAAAGTCGATCAGATCGCAGACCTCAAGGATATCAGCCTCGATCGACAGATGAACGTATCGCGTTTCCTCGACCGGCACCTCTTCCAGCTTGGCAATCTCGATGGGTTCACGATTGCCATGCAGATCAACGCGGTAAGGATCAGCGTCGCCAAATGTGATCCAGACCGGAGAAAGACGTGTCGCAGTCACCTTTTCGGGCAGGGGCCGCACGCCCATGAGCAGATTGGACAACGTGCTCTTTCCGGCACTGAACTCACCCATCAAGGCAATGCGTGGTTTTCGCCCGAGGCCGCCAGAGGTCATTCGTCTGCTCCTGCACCAGCGTTATGGGTCAACTCTTCAAAGATATAGTCGAAAAGCTCTTCGCGTTCCTGCTGCGCCTTGATGCCGAAGACATCTTCCAGGTCAGCAAAATCAAGCTCCGACTTACTGCAGATATCCTCAAGCAGCGCGCGCTGTTCTGCAAGAAAATCGCGCAGTTCTTTTTCAGCGTCGCTCCGGATTTCTGCGGCCTGCCGGTCTTTCAGTTCGGCAACAATTGGTGCGGTTTCCGCCTCGATCAGGTCATAAAACCCGCTTGCGAAAGCACGGTAGCCCTTGCGCCTCTGCCACCAGCCCTTCCACCAGGAGGTCTGCAGGTCCAGCGCGATTGTCTGACCCAAGGTGACCGGCGGCGGGACCTCAGGTGGGACGGGCGGCGTGATCGTAAAGTTGGTGACATCGACACCAAAAGCGGATCGGTAAGTATCTTCCAGATCGTGGGCCGCGGCCGCGTAAACCTCTTGGCAGGCCGCGCCGACATTGCGCCGCATCACCTGATAGCTTGTCCGCAAGAGCATCCGCAGACCATCAGGGCTGTATTGCCAGATTTCTTCTTCGCCCTTTGTTTCCAGATGCTGCAGCAAAGATTCCAGCGCCCGGTCAAGGAAACGTTTGTGGGATTGGTCAACGCGTGATCCGAATTGCTGGAAAACGATATCCAGCTTGTCGTTGAGGCGTTTGAGGTTGTCAGCTTCAAGTTTGTCGAGATGTGACGAAAGCGCCTCACGCGACATCACCGAAACTTCGTCGCCCTCCAGACGCATCGAGATCATCTCATTTGATGCCCTGACACCGGAAACGAGGTTGAGCGCCTTCTTTCTTGCGGCTGCCAGTGTTTCCGCACCCGGCCCTTCGGCGATCCGTTCGGACAGAGCTGCATAAAGTTGCGGCATCCCTGACAGATGCCAGACAAGTTCATGGGTGCCCATTTCGGCCGCTTCTGCGCTCAACGCGGCTTCGGCCCAATTGTAGAGCGCCTCGGCACTGTCAGAGACGATTTCATCAAGCTCGGGGCTCAGCGCGACATTCGCCCAATAGGCGCTGCCAAAAATGACCTCAGGGTTTTCCGGTCCGCTGTTGTCAGCCAGCGTTTGCATGATGCTGTCGCGGATCTCGGGCACCTGATTGGCAGGGTCGGACAGTTCGTCAATCCGGTTTACGAAGATGATGACTTCGCGCGCTTTCACGTTCGAGATCAGGCGGATCAGCCCCATGTCCATCGAACTCAGCGCTTGATGGGCAGACAAGACAACCACGCAGATCCGGCTGTCACGCAGTGCATTGATCGTGATCTGCTCACGCATCATGAAGGTATCGTTGACGCCCGGTGTATCGCGGATGCAGATCGGCATCGGAAGCGCGTCGGTATCAAGATAAAGGTCAGCCGACTTCGTGATATCGGCAAAGCGGCCCTGCTGATCTTCTTCTTCAAGATCCTCAAAGTCATCGCCCATGCAGACGTAGCGCTGCATCAGGTCGTCATTCAGCTCTGCGTAATTATGCTTCTGCCCCAAGAGCAGTTCAAATTTGCGGCCAAGGCGTGCCTTTGTTTTTTCACGCATTTCCGCAATCTGCTTGCGGACTTTCTCAAGCTCTTCGTCAGCGCCGGCGCGCGATGACAATTCCCCGATTCGACCGCCGTTTTCGACCAGATGATCCCATTCATCCTGCGAAAAGAACTGGAAGGACGCGGTCGGTGCATCCTCTGCAATTGGTGCGTTCAGGTGCAATGAGGTGACAACAGAGGTCCACGGGTTCACGTCCGCTGGCAGCAAGTCTGGGCGGCCGACCATTGCGTTGACCAACGACGTCTTACCCGCCTTGATCTGCCCGATCATCGTGATGCTGGGCTCAAACGCATTCAACTGTTTGATAAGGCGCGATGATTTCTTTTCGACATCAGGCCCGCCTAATTTCACGACATCCGCGAGCGTTGCCTCCAGGTCAGCGACCTCGTCACGGAACGCGTCAAGCTTCTCAAGGCCGAGCCGCATGAAATCCGGTTGAGCAGCGTGAGTCGTCGCCGCTTCCCCCTCATTGGCAAGCTCTTCCATCTTCATTCAGGTCCGTCCTTCGCGCGTTTCGATATGGACACTCATCGACGGTTCGCGCAGCCGCCAACTCAAATTAATAAATAGATTTTATTGGGATAATGGAAACGATGCCAGAGCGCAAATCGCCCAAAAGCTCCAGGTGCGGCGATCCGCTATGGTCGCTAGGCTGCCAAATCGGCCTCAAGCTCACGCTTGAGCTGAAGCAGCAGTGAAAGTGCCTCAACAGCAGCGCTGTCGCGTTTCTCCATCTGCATCAATTGCACCAGATCTGCGGCATCAAATGCGGCGTCTCTTGCGCGTTGCAACGCAGCGTCTCCATCATCCCCGTGGTCGTTCAAGTAATCGCAAAGCCAGTTCAGATCAGTCACAGCGTGATCAATGGCCGCAGCCGGTGCCTTTTCACCCATGTCCTCGATTTGTCCGGCAAGGTCGTTCGCCCGTTCGGCCACATGCGCGACAACCGTCTTATAGGCATCGCGTGTTGCCGGTTGCAGCTCGACCTGTGGCGCAGGTTGCATCCCTTCTTCGGCGCGGCGCGCGGCAATCCCTTTCAGCCTGGCAATCCCGACGGAGACCCGCTCTGACTCGGCTTGCTCAAGCAGGGCTTGTGACGCATTTTCGCGGCGGCGTGCCTGAGGCGGCGCGATGTCTTCCGCATCGAGGTCATCGTCGTCAGCGAGGTGGTCTTCAACCAGCGCGTCATCTTCGTCGTCCTCTGATGCAGCGAATGCCTCCAAGGCTCCGGCATTATCGGCAAGCGACAGGCTTTCATCGTTTTCGTCGCCAACCTCAGACAGGCTGGCGTCCGGCATCTGGTCGTCGCTCAGGATGAGTGTGTCCAAATCCGCGAGCGCATCTTCATTCTGGAGGAGCAGCACTTCAGCCATATCCAAGGCAGAGCGCTTGCCCTGATCAACTTGCTTCAGAACGGCAGAAATCAGCGCCATACCGCCACTTTCGCGCAGCATGTCCTTGTCGACAGAACCATCGGGGCCGCGGGCGGCAATCGCGTCTGTGGTCGCAATCGGCAGGATTTTGTTGAATTCACCCGTTGCCGCGACCTGCACCGTGGCCATCACATCGTCCACCGTGCCTTGTGCACGCAAACGGTCAAGTCGCGTCACCATCAGCAAGGCGTGATCCTTGATCGTGTCTGGCATCTGGCTCCAGACACGTTGTTCGTCAGCCAGAAATCCGCCGGTGCACCACAGGGCGATATCACACCGCTTGGCGGCCCATTGACTGGCGCGATGCAGCGCGTTCGGGTCGGCGGGTGCGACCACTTCAAGCACCGAAATCTTTTTCAGTGCAGGCAGCGGCATATAGAGTTGCACGAAAACAGGTGACAGGGCAGCAATCGCGTTCGGGCTTACACCGTTCAGCGTGGACTTGGTGCCGTCTGGCAGCGTGCAGATCGCCTGTTCTTTTTCACCGTAAAGCAGTTCAAGCGTTGGCAAACGCACCGATTGATCCAGGACCTCGCGTCCGACCAACAGGTTCAGGATTGTCGATTTTCCCGATTGCGGCATCCCCATCAAGCCAAGCCTGACAGGGGTTTCCAAACGGTTCAGAAGCCTTTCGGCCTGTTCGTGAACACGGTCAGGAAGAAGGCCGCTGATCACGGCCCTCGCAAGTTTTTCATGGACCCGAGAGTCGGGCGATTGATTCGACATTTATTTGCCTCCGGCGGCAATCTTAGCCGGCGGCTCTGCCGCATCAACCTCCTCTTGAGTTTCGCTGGTGTTGTTGTGGACCTTGACCCTGCGAACCGGCTTGACCTCTTTGATCTTTGCCGACTCCTTGATGTTGATGGGTTCAGGTGCCTTCTCAACCACTTTGGCCACCTTTTCGACCTCTTCGAGCTCGACCATGCGGGTCACCGTTGCTGTCTCGCGATCAACATGGCCGACAGGCTTGGCGCGGATGGCGCGGATGACAGGCTTGTTGTGGTTCAGCTTGATGACCGAAAACGTGCAGTTGTCCTGATCGGGGTCCGCAAGCGCTTCAATCGCTTCCAGCAGATAGCCTGCAATTTCCGCAGCTTTCTTGCGACGGTAGCGGTGCAGGATTTTTTGGATCTTTGCATCTTCAAGATATTGCAGACCGTCACTCGATACGACGACAATATCGCCGACCTGAAGCTCGAAAGGTGTCTTCGGGCAGTCGGACTTGGCCACGCGATCACCCAGGATCACCGATGTCAGGCAGTTCCGGTCAGGGTGGTTCTTGCCGGCTTCTGGGTCCAGCAAGCCAGATTGCACCATGAAGTCGATCTGAGGCGCCATCGAATGGTCCTCGTTCAACTGCTGCATCTTGCCGGCGCGATAATGATAGAGCGGGCTGTCACCAATCGACATCCAGTACATGCGGTTCTCGATCAGAACACATGAGACCAGCGTCGCCCCCATGCCGCGTGTTTCAGGGTGCGCGGTGACGTGTTCGCGCACAACCTCGTTTGCATTCACTGCAGCACGGGTCAGGTAATCAGGGATTTCGATTTCGTAATCAGAAAAGTTCGCGCTTTCGAACTTCAGCTCGCTAAAGACCTCGGTGACAACAATCTTGCTGGCGACGTCACCGGCAGCATGACCGCCCATTCCGTCTGCAAGAACGACGACACCGCTGTCAGAACCGAATGGAAAATCGGTGACGATCGCGTCTTCTTGATAGTCACGTCCGCCTTGGCAAATCGCTGATGCGACGTCAAAGCGTGGTTCAGGCGATCGCCACATCTTCGTCCTCCTCGGTCGCACCGTCGGCCCAGTTGAATGTCTTGTCGCAAAGCGCCACGAAGCGCAGGATCGTTTCCCCGATCTTGATCAGGTCGCCTGTCTTGATCGTTTCGTTGCTGATGACGGGCTTATCGTTCAGGCGGACAATGTTCGACTTGCCGCCGTGACCAAGCAGGAATTCCTTGGATTCAGGATCATAGACGATGGCCGCATGGTTGGTGCGCGAAATCGAGTTATCGCCGAAATCAAGCTGGATCGCCTGATCCTCACCGCGACCAATCTGTGACATGCCCGAGAGCAACGAGAAGCTCTCGCCACGACCGGGGCCATCGACAACGACGATCCATCCCACTGGGAACTTCACGCTTTTGGCAGCAGGTGCCGGGGTCGGCGCATCGTTGAAGAGGTCAACAACGGCACCGTCGGATTTTTCAAAACCGATCAGACGGGTTTTGGTGCGCCGCGCGCGTGCCGGTGACCGGGTTGCAGCAGCGCTTGCAGCAGCCGGGGCAGGTGGCAATTCGGACGTCTTTTCAGGTAGTTCAGCCGCAGGCGGCAATTCGCTTGCCGATGCGTTTTCTTCCAGATCCCAGATGTTAACCGGTGCGGCTGGCACCGCCTCTTGTGGGGGTTCAACCGAAGTGGTTTCGGGTTGCGTCATCGCGTCAACATCCGGTTCGGCGTTGAGTGCGTTGGCCTCTTCGACAATCGAACCGATCGTGTCACGGTAGGATTGTTCAAGCGTTTCAACGGGTTGTGGTCCGCGTTCGGCCGCTTCCTTGCGCTTCTTTCCGAGGAGATCACGAATAAACTTCATTTTTCCTACCTTCCCAATTAGTCAGCCGGGGCGTCGGTAAAACCGTGTGTTGCCCCATGTTAGCGTATTATTCCGCACCACCATAGGTGTAAGATGCCACCCAAAGGCTACCATCACGTTGCACTGCGAATGTGTATTGCTCGACACCGTTAGCGGTCTCGCGCGCGAAGATGTCATAGAGTGTTGTACGACCCTCAACTGCTTCGGACGTCGCGATATAGCTTGAGATCACGTCGCCAACGCGCAAGCCGCCGGGCTGTTCAGCCGAAAGCTCGGTGACCACTGTGCGCCAGCTCGACCCTGCGTAAGCAGCTTCAAAGCTTGTGCCGTTGCCAAGCGAGATTGTCTGCACCACTGGCAGCACCCAAGGCAGGGTCGCAATCGTTCCTGTGGACGGATCAGCTGTCCCGAACAGCACCGGCATTGTCGGCGCGAGTGCGCTTTCCGGCGTTGTTGCACGCAGAACGTCAGGAATTTCGTTGATCGTCGCAACGGAGTTGCCGTTGACCGCTGTGATCACCAGACCGGGCTGCACCCAGATTGGCGAAATTGGCGCAGCCTGAGCGACAATGTTCGAGCTGTCGCCGGCTGGCGTAAATGGCAGGCGCACAGTCCAGCTTGTTGCAAGCGCATCTGCTGCGGCCAAAGCCGTCTCGACAACTTCCGGTTCCTCAATAATCTCATTGCCCGGCGTGACGGCCAGAATATCAACCTCAGGACCATTGCCGATGGCCGCGATCTGATCGGGCGCACCTGGCAGGGCAACATCGCCAACCTCAGTGTCCTGAGAAGGCGCATTCGCAGCCAACTGCGGCAGGCTGTCAGCGACAGGCGCCTCAGATGCAAGCTCTGGTGTGATTTCGGGCTCAGGCAAAGGTGCAGGTGCCGGGACATCCAACTGGATGGTTTCCGGGCGGACTTCCGGGCGAACCGCAGGAATGGCCACGTCATTGATGACAGGGCCAGCAACCACCACCGAAGTATCGTTGCTTGTGCCCAGCAGTGCCGGATCTTCTGTAATCGCGGGGGTCGCGACAGCGGCTGGTGCCTCTGGCGCTGCAGCCTCTTGCTGTGATGCAAGGGCTTCTTCCAACGCGGCTGTAACCTCGGGCTGTTCTGCAGGTGCGGCACCGGCAGCGACGGGTGCAAGGTCGGTCGCGACGGGCGTTTCTTCTGTCACCGAAGGCGCGCTCACTGGCGCGTCGTCCTGCGCAACGACAGTTTCTTCGGTCGCGGCAGGTTCGACTGGGACAGACGGTGCCTCAACTACTTCAGCAGGGGCCGGCGCTTCAACGACAGGTGCCGGCGTTTCGACAACCGCAGCCGGAGCTTCGGCAACGGTTTCCGCAACAGGGGCCGGTGCTTCAACCGCGGCATCATCGCCACCGGTCATGGTCATGACGCCAACGCCGACAAGCAGTGCGACCGCCGCAGCAGAGCCAAGCAGCACAGGCATCTTGGATGATCCGCCAGAGGCTTTTGCGGCGGCTGGTGCCGCTTTCTCGGAAGCAGCATTCGGCACGTTCAGTGGCGTGACGTTGCTTGCAAGGCCGTCCATCATGTTCAGCCATTCTTTGGCTGACTGCACACGATCTTTCGGCAGAACCGCAAGCGCCTTGTCTATGGCGGCCAGGAAATTGTCGTCGTAATCCGGGAAACGCCCGGCAATCGGCTGGTACGGGTCCGCTTCACCTGAGGCAATCGCAGCAAGGCGCGCCTGAGAGTTCGGAGGCACGTCGCCAACGATCAGATGATGGAACGAGGCCGCCAATGCATAAAGGTCACTGCTCGGGCTCTGGTCGGAACCGGCAATATAGAATTCCTGCGGGGAATAGCCGTCTTTGACCACGCGCAATGCAGAAAGCACACGGCTTTGCTTGGTAGCCTCTTCGCGCGCTGCGCCAAAGTCGATCAGGACAGGGTGGTAGTCCTTGTTGATCAGAATGTTGTCGGGCGAGATATCACGGTGCAAGATCTGCTGGTCGTGGATAAAGCCGACCGCATTCAGGACTTCTTTCAGGATATTCTTCGTCTGGGCGGGTGACAGCGAGGTATTCGGGTCTTCGATGATGTCGAGAAGGTCCCTGCCGCGTACGAAATCCAGCGCCATATAGGCGGTGTCGTTGTCTTCAAAAACCTGATGAACGCCCACGATATTCGGGTGATCCAGCTTGGCGAGGCTGCGCGCTTCCTGCACGAAAAGGCGGACAATCGACTTCAGTTCATTCTGGTGTGCGCGTGAGCGGGCCTGAACAATAGCACGGCTGCGGCGGCAGAATGCGCCGGGAAAACATTCCTTGATGACGACTTTCCGGTCCAGGCTGTCGCGAGCCAGATAAGTAATCCCGAAACCGCCTGCATTGAGGAAGCTTTCGATCGTGTACTGGCCGTGCATCAATTTGGTGCCCGGCTTGAGTTCATCGACGAATGTCTCTTTCTCTTCCACGGTGTCTTTCGGTTGCGCCTTAGCCATATCTACAATCCAGTTTTCAACTGATGAACGCCGCATAAACTACGCTGCGGCTTGCTCAATAAATCCCATTGAATTTGGGCTAAAAAGTGACGCTAACTTGTTGTTTAAGGGTTCTTAATCGCCGGTTTTTGGCGGCATTGTATCGCGTTTTCGAAACAGTCATTGGCGGAAAATTGCCGAATAATCCCGTTTTCTCCTAAAAATACATGGATTTGGGGCGAGTTCGTGCCGCGTTGCCGAAATGAGGCCAAATGGGGCACTGTTTCCCGAAAGTCAGCCGTTAAATTCCCGTTAATATTGGTAAGGCTGCGATTCTTAATGGTTTTTTAGTCCGATTCTCTTTACGCCGTCCGGGCCCGCTTCCGCTGTAAAGGCGCTTGTCATTGGCGGGCCATTTTTCGGCGGTCTTTTGCAAAGCTTGCTTGTGCGTAGCGGGGCAAAGATGCAGCATCCTTCCTGACGCGGGAGGGCGCAGATGAAGGTCTATATTAACGGGTTCGGTCGGATCGGTCGGACAATGCTGCGCGCCTACGCGAAAGGCGACTGGCCCGAGATCGACGTTGTGGGGATCAATGACATCGCAGCCCCCGACCTTTGTGCCCATCTATTTGCCTATGATAGTGTCTTTGGCCCCTATCCCGGGCAGGCAGAGTTTGCAGACGGGGCATTGATCCTTGACGGGCGGGCGATCCCTTTCACCACGACCAACGACATCAGCACGGTCGATCTGGCAGATGTGGACGTCCTCCTGGAATGCACAGGCAAGGCAAACACACCAGAGATTGCCGCGCGCGGCCTGAAAGCAGGCGCGAAGCGTGTGCTCATCTCCGGTCCGTCCGACGCTGCCGAACTAACGATGGTCCTTGGTGCGAATGAGCAGGCGTTGCGCCAACAGCTGATCGTTTCCAACGCGTCTTGCACGACAAATGCGCTGGCGCCGCTGGTCAAGCTCATTGATGACACCTGGGGTCTTGTGACGGGATGGATGACAACGATCCACTGCTACACCGGAAGCCAGCCAAGCATTGACGCCCCGCGCGGCGATTTCCTGCGCAGCCGTGCTGCGGCTTTGTCGATGGTGCCAACCACAACATCGGCCGAACGGTTGCTTGATCAGGTCCTGCCGACCCTCGCCGGACGGATCGAGGCAGGGGCCGTGCGTGTTCCTGCAGCCTCTGTATCAGCCATTGATCTGGCTGTGACGGTCAAATCCCCGGCGAACCTTGAAGAGGTACATGATGTGTTGCGTGCACAATCGGGCATTATCGGCTGGACCGAAAAGCCTCTCGTCTCATCAGACTTACGGGCGCGTCCTGAAAGCCTGATTGTGTCGCTGCCTGAAACACGTGTCACGCAAGGTGGTTTGCTGCGCGTCTTTGGTTGGTATGACAACGAGTGGGGCTTCTCTTGTCGGATGCTCGATGTGGCCCGCAAGATGATGGCGTGACAGCTTTCTTGCATAGCCCCCTTTCCCTGACCTGCCCATCACACTAGGTTCGGCGGACCAAGAAGAAAGCCATCCCATGTCACCCATCGTTTCGGTCAAAAACCTGCGCAAATCCTACGCAGGCGGATTTGAGGCATTGAAATCCGTCAACCTCGATATCGAGGAAGGGGAGATCCTAGCATTGCTTGGCCCCAATGGCGCAGGAAAGACGACGTTGATTTCCACAATCTGCGGGATCACCGTCCCGACCAGCGGCACAGTCACCGTTGGCGGGCATGACACCCAGACCGCTTTTCGCGCGGCCCGCAACCTCATCGGATTGGTGCCACAGGAAATCAATCTCGAACCGTTTGAGACTGTGATGAACACCGTCAGTTTCTCGCGCGGGCTTTTCGGCAAGAAGAAAGACGATGCTTTCGTCGAGGACATCCTGCGCAAGCTTTCGCTGCATGACAAGAAAGACAACAAGATCATGATGCTGTCAGGCGGGATGAAGCGTCGGGTCCTGATCGCCAAGGCCTTGAGCCATGAACCCAAGGTGTTGTTTCTCGATGAACCGACGGCAGGGGTCGATGTCGAATTGCGCAAAGACATGTGGGATGTCGTGGCAGACCTGAAAGCCTCGGGCGTCACAATCATCCTGACAACCCACTACATTGAAGAGGCAGAAGCGATCGCTGATCGGGTCGGTGTGATCAACAAAGGCGAGATCCTGCTGGTGCAGGACAAATCTGACCTGATGCGCCAACTGGGGCAGAAGCAGCTCAAGATCGAACTGAACGAGGCCACCAGCCGGATCCCCGACGCACTCTCCGCATACGACCTGTCACTCAGCGATGATGGTTTGATGCTCACCTACAGCTACGACACAAAGGCGGAGCGCACAGGCATCACCACGTTGCTGAACGAGCTTCAGGCAGCGGGCCTGCAACTCAAAGACCTGCAAACAGCACAAAGCAGCCTCGAAGATATCTTCGTCGGTCTGGTGAAGGAAAAGGCATGAACTTCAACGCGATCTGGACAATCTACATCTTCGAGATGCGGCGGTTCTTCCGCACTATGACGCAAAGCCTCGTTTCACCCGTTCTGTCGACCTCGCTTTATTTTGTGGTCTTCGGGGCGGCAATCGGCAGCCGCATCGACGAGGTCGAGGGCGTCAGCTATGGCGCATTCATCGTGCCGGGACTGATCATGCTTTCGGTGATGACGCAGGCCACATCCAACGCGAGCTTCGGGATCTATTTCCCGAAGTTCATCGGCACGATCTACGAACTTCTCTCTGCGCCGGTGAACTTTCTCGAAGTGGTCGCAGGCTACGTCGGCGCAGCGGCGACTAAGGCGCTGTTCATCGGCCTTGTGATCCTCGTCACGGCCTTTTTCTTTGTGGATATCGAAATCGCGCATCCCATCGCGATGCTCGCCTTTCTTGTCCTGACCTGTGTCAGCTTCGCCTTGCTCGGCTTTATCATTGGCATCTGGGCCGGCAACTTCGAGCAACTCCAGCTGATCCCGCTTCTGGTCATCACGCCGCTGGTCTTTCTGGGCGGGTCTTTCTATTCGATTTCGATGCTGCCACCGGTCTGGCAGGCGATCACGCTCTTTAATCCGGTGGTCTATCTGATCAGCGGCTTCCGCTGGTCGTTCTTCGGGACCGCAGATGTGGGGATCGGCCTGTCTCTCTTTGCGATCGCCTTCTTCACGGCCTTGTGCATCGGGTTCATCTGGTGGATCTTCAAAACCGGCTGGCGGATCAGGCAGTAAGGCTTGTGTGCGGGGGGCTGAGGCCTAAGTAAAGCAATATGAAACGCTATATCCCATTCCTGCAATCAGACCCGTTTGTGGCCGTCATCCGGCTGCAGGGGACAATCGCAAATTCGGGCCGTGGTCTGGACAATCCCAGCCTCGCGCCTGTCATCGAAAAAGCCTTTTCCAAAGGCAAGCCAGCCGCCGTTGCGCTTGAAATCAACAGCCCCGGCGGTTCACCCGTCCAGTCGTCACTCATCGCCGGTCGCATCCGGCGCCTGGCTGACGAGAAAAAAGTGCCGGTCTTTGCTTTCGTCGAAGATGTCGCGGCCTCGGGTGGCTATTGGCTGGCCTCTGCGGCGGACGAAATTTTTATCGATGACTGCTCCATCGTCGGCTCTATCGGTGTGATCAGCGCAGGCTTCGGCCTGCAGGACGCCATCGGCAAGATCGGCGTTGAACGGCGCGTGCATACCGCTGGCAAGTCGAAATCCATGCTCGATCCCTTCAAGGCGGCAAAACCGGCCGATGTGAAAAAGCTCAAGGGCTGGCTGGAAGACCTGCATGAAAAGTTCATTGCGCAGGTCAAGGACCGCCGCGGCCCCAAGCTTTCAGACGATCCCGATCTTTTCACCGGTGAGGTGTTTATCGGCCAAAAGGGGATCGACGTGGGCCTGGCTGACGGGATTGGCCATCTTGCCCCCGTCATGAAGGAACGCTTTGGCGATAAGGTCAAATTCCGGCGCTATGGCCAGAAGAAACCTCTGCTTGCCCGTTTTGGTGCACAGATCGTTGACGACACCATCACCGGCATCGAAGAACGTGCAGCTTACGCAAGGTTCGGCCTGTGATCATCAAAGCCATCTTTGTCTTTCTGGCTTTCATGCTGGTACTTGCGATCTTTGGAAAGCTCAGGTTTCCGGGGCAGGCGCGGCTGGCAGCCGCGAAATGCCCTAAGTGTCTGCGCTACAAGATCGGCAAGGGCCCCTGCCAGTGCGAGAAAGCCAGATGAACCGTGCCTTGGTCACTGGCGCAGGTGCACGGCTGGGGCAGGCGATGGCGCTTTACCTTGGCAAGCGCGGGTATGATGTCGCCGTCCATTATGCAGGCTCTGAGCAGGGCGCGCATGAAACCGTAGATGCGCTTGAGGCGATGGGCCGCAAAGCTGTCGCGTTGCAGGCAAACCTTCTCGACGAGGGGCAGACACAAGAACTGGTCGCGCATGCCGCTGATGCCTTGGGCGGACCGCTGGACTGCCTGATCAACAATGCCTCGATTTTTGAATATGACAATTTCGACACCGCGACGCGGGAAAGCTGGGACAGACATCTGGAATCCAACCTGCGCGCGCCGTTTGTCCTGACGCAGAATTTTGCGGCGCAAGCTCCTGCTGCGCAAACTGATGAAAGAGGCGAGCCGCTCGCCCAAGGGCTTGTGATCAACATGCTTGACCAACGCGTGCACAAGCTCACGCCTGAGTTTGCATCCTACACAATCGCCAAGATGGGCCTATGGGCCATGACGCGCACCGCTGCACAGGCGCTGGCCCCGAACATCCGTGTCAATGGCATTGGTCCCGGCCCGACACTTCAGGGGCATAACCAGAGCAAAACGCACTTTGAACGGCAGCGAAACGCAACAATTCTCAAGCGCGGCGCGAACCCTGCCGACATCACTGCGGCACTTGGATATTTTCTTGATGCGCCGGCTGTAACAGGCCAGATGATCTCGGTTGACGGGGGCCAGCACCTCGCTTGGGAAACGCCGGATGTGCTCGGTGTTGAGTGACCTCGCAAAAGTTGTGCACGTCCTTACGTCAGCCTTCACGAAACTGTCATAAATGGCAGGATTATCAATGCGTTAAGAATACTGAATAAAAATCACCAATGATTTCAAGGGGTTGAAAAGGTGCCTATTTTTTAGGCAAATACACGAAAGCCCCCTAAAACAACGGAAAATCCTCGGTCGCAAAGTTTTTCCCACGGACTTATCCACAGAAACAGTGGATGCCTTTCCTCTTGCCCTCGCTGCCTTACCATTGCAGCAAGTCCAGAATCAGGAGAATTAGAGCAAAATTGGCGCAGGACCAGAAAAATCTGACAGGCTACGGTGTCATCCAAAGCTACCTGCGCACGCTGGACGGCTCTCCCGGTGTATACAGGATGCTCGATTCCGAAAGCCGCGTTCTCTACGTGGGCAAGGCGCGCAACCTCAAAAACCGCGTGTCAAATTACAGCCGCCCGGGCAACCATTCACCGCGGATCGAACGGATGATCCGCGAGACAGCCAGCATGATGTTTCTGACGACACGGACGGAAACAGAAGCGCTCTTGCTTGAGCAAAACCTGATCAAGCAACTCAAGCCGCGCTACAACGTCTTGCTGCGGGACGATAAGTCATTCCCGAATATCATCGTCACAAAAGACCATGCTTTTCCGATGATCAAAAAGCATCGGGGCGCAAAAAAACAGAAAGGCGATTACTACGGGCCTTTCGCCGGTGCTGGTGCGGTGAACCGGACACTGAACCAGTTGCAGCGCGTTTTTCTGCTGCGGAACTGCTCTGACAGCGACTTTGAAACGCGCACGCGCCCCTGCCTGCAATACCAGATCAAACGCTGCTCTGGCCCCTGTTGCGGTCTGATTTCCGAAGAAGACTATGCCGCGTCGGTCAAGGACGCTGAGAAGTTTTTGCAAGGCCGCACCAAGGGCATACAGGAAGCCCTCGCCAAACAGATGCAAGCCGCAAGTGCGGAGATGGAATTCGAACGCGCCGCCGCCTTGCGCGACCGGATCAAGGCGCTGACGCAGGTCCAGACCGCCCAGGGCATCAATCCGCAGAACACGCCAGAGGCCGACGTCATTGCGCTGCACCGCGATGGCGGGCAGGCCTGCGTGCAGGTCTTCTTCATTCGCGCCAACCAGAACTGGGGCAACCACGACTATTATCCGCGCGTCAGCGGTGACGAAGACCCCTCAGAGGTGATGGAGGCCTTCGTCGGCCAGTTCTATTCCAACCGCGAGCCACCGCGCATGGTCATCCTGTCCCACGGGCTTGATAACGATGACCTGATGGCAGAGGCGCTTTGCGAAAAGGCAGGCCGCAAGGTCGAAGTGATCGTCCCGCAACGCGGCGAGAAAGCCGAGCTGGTGCAATCCGCCCTGCGCAACGCCCGCGAAAGCCTTGCCCGCAAGATGTCGGAAACCGCCACGCAGGCCAAACTGCTCAAAGGGTTGGCGGAGGCGTTTGACCTGCCCAACATCCCCCAACGGATCGAGGTCTACGACAACTCTCACATCCAAGGCGCCCATGCGGTCGGCGCGATGGTCGTGGCGGGCCCCGACGGCTTCGACAAGAACCAGTACCGCAAATTCAACATCAAGAACGAAAACCTCACCCCCGGCGACGACTTCGGCATGATGAAAGAGGTGCTGACACGCCGTTTCAAGCGCCTCCTGAAAGAGGACCCGGACCGCACCCAAGGCACATGGCCTGATCTGTTGCTCATCGACGGAGGGCAGGGCCAGGTGTCTGCGGTCCGCGAAATCATGGAGGACCTCGGCGTCGGCGACGTGCCGATGGTGGGCGTGGCCAAAGGCGAGGACCGCGACGCAGGCAAGGAAGAATTCCACCGCACCGGCAAGCCCGTCATGGCACTGCGCCACAACGACCCTGTGCTCTATTTCATCCAGCGGATGCGGGACGAGGTGCACCGCTTTGCCATCGGCACCCACCGCGCGAAACGGTCCAAGGCGATTGGCGCGACACCGCTCGACGACGTGCCGGGTGTCGGTGCCACACGCAAACGCGCGCTGCTGGCGCATTTCGGATCAGCCAAGGCCGTCGCCCGCGCGAACCTTGCCGATCTCAAGGCCGTAGACGGCGTGTCGGAAAAACTGGCGCAGACGGTCTATGACTACTTCCATGAGAATGGCTGACGGTCGCGCCGCAGCGATGATGACGATCCCGCTTCCATCGCCCCGCGCAAGGCGGTAAACCCGTCGCATGACGCTGAACCTGCCAAATATCCTGACGATCCTGCGGCTTGCCGCGGCCCCTGGTGTGGCTGTGATGTTTCTTTATTTCGCACGGCCCTGGGCGGACTGGTTTGCGCTTGTCCTTTTTGTGCTGGCGGCCTTTACCGATTTCCTTGACGGCTACCTTGCCCGCGCATGGAAGCAGGAAAGCAAGCTTGGCGCGATGCTCGATCCGATTGCCGACAAGGCAATGGTGATTATCGCGCTTGTCGTGATCACCGGCTTTTCCGGCATGAACCCCTGGATCCTGCTGCCTGCCACCATCATCATCTTCCGCGAAGTCTTTGTCTCTGGTCTGCGCGAGTTTCTTGGCGACACGGCTGGCACGCTGAAAGTCACCAACCTCGCCAAATGGAAGACCACCGTGCAGATGGTCGCCATTGCCATGCTTTTCGCCACTGGCGCGTTCGAGCATTACTTCGGGATGCAGTCGCTTGCCATGACGCAGGAAATGGTCACGCAGGCACTTGACGGCACCGGCCCGGATGAACTGGGACTGCGCTGGAAATACAACGGCATGATGATCAGCTGGTGGGGTGGGATCATCACGCTCTGGATCGCTGCGATCCTGACGCTCATCACCGGATGGGATTACTTCCGCAAGGCGCTGCCATTCCTCAAAGAGGGTGACACATGAACGTCGTATATTTTGCATGGGTGCGTGAACGGATCGGCCTTCCACAGGAAACCGTCGAAACTTCAGCCGCGACCGTCAATGATCTGATTGCCGAATTGAAGCAGCGCGAAGAACGCTATGCGGCAGCCTTTGCTGATACCTCTGCCCTGCGTGTGGCACTCGATCAGGAGCTTTCTGATTTCGACGCCCCGCTTGCTGGCGTGAAAGAGGTCGCCTTCTTCCCACCGATGACGGGCGGCTGATGCGCGTCCTTGTGCAGTCAGAGGCTTTTGATGCAGGGGCCGAACTCAACCGGTTCTCAGCAGGCCATTCCGGCGTCGGGGCCGTTGTCAGCTTTACAGGTGTCGTGCGCGACAGCGACGGCGACCTGCAGGAAATGGTGATCGAGCATTACCCCGGCATGACCGAAAAAGCGATTACCAAGATCTTGGAAGAGGCCATGTCGCGCTGGGCCCTGGCAGATGCCTTGGTGATCCACCGCCACGGCCCGCTCAAAACCGGTGACCAGATTATGATGGTCGCCACCGCCAGCGCACACCGGGCTGCTGCATTCGAAGCGGCAGACTTTCTGATGGACTACCTCAAATCCCGCGCACCCTTCTGGAAGAAAGAGGTGACGGACGCTGGATCTGCATGGGTCGAGGCGAAAGACGCAGATGAGGATGCGCTCAAACGGTGGTAGTTCAGGGTGAGGCCAGCGTCACCGCGCGTCATCTGCCATCCGTTTCGCCAAAATCAGGCAAAGCGCGACCGCGATCAGCAAAAAGCCCGCGCCGATGATCCAAGCCACAGATGTCGTGTAAGCCTCCGCCAGAGCGCCCACCATCACGAGACCGCTTGCACCGCCCAACTGCTGGATCAGTGACCGCAGCGACAACATGGTCGATCTTTGGCGATCTTCAACGCAGCGATGCAGGATACTGCTTGCCGGTGTCTCGCTTGCGCCAAGCACGATGGAAAACACGACAAAGACGACAGCAAATCCGATGATGCCCTCTTGCAGGGCCAGCGTGATCTGCGCGGCAGCAAGTGCGGCAAACACGGCCGCAAGCGTCACCGCGTGCCGCCGTTTGAAGATGCGGCTGATATGTGGCGACAGTGACGCGCCAAAGGCAATCGCAAGGAAATAGGTGGCAGTCAAAAGACCAATCGCAGTGCTGGCAAAGTCTGCATCCAGCATCGGTCTGGCAAATGTCGGCCAGATCACTTCAACCGGATTTGTCGCCAACAGGAACAGGGCAAGCGCCGCCAAAAGGATGGAAAGCGTCGGATGCCTCAATGCAAGCATGCCGGCATCTGCGATTACTGACGGGACGCTGGCAAACCCTTGCCGCAGCGCGCTGGGGTTCAACGGGCGCGGTTCTTCTTTGACGGCGACAACGGTAAAGATCAGCACGCCCAACATGGCGACAAAGCCTGCGGCGTAGGACACATCGTAAATCGTGATGCCAAAGCGCAGTCCGAGCGCACCGAAGACATCCGGCAGCAGCCCGCCGACAACCGCGCCAATCGCAAGGCCCATGGCATTTGCCCATTGCGCCTTGGCAAGGGCGGGCTGCACATCGACATTTGGCGCGTTGACCCTGAAGGTCTCCAGAAACCACGCATCCAGCGTGCCTGATCGCAGCGCCCGCCCGAAACCGATGAAGGCAAAGGAAACTGCAAGGGCTCCGAAATTGCTCGATGACAGGAAGAGGGCGAGGGAAATCAGACTGGCGACGACCGCAACCAGAAAGACAGGCTTGCGCCCGATGGCATCTGCCAGCCCACCGAAGGGCAGTTCCATCGTCATTGTCGTCAGTGAATAGACCCCGAACAGAAGCGAGATCTGGAACAGGTCCAACCCACGGTCGGTCAGCGCCAGCGCGACAACCGCAACCGTCAGACCCATCGCAAACCGGTCAAGAAACTGGTGAACCTGGAACAGACGGATATGCCGTCGCGCCGCCTCGCTCAGTGCAGTGTAAGAGAAGGCGATCTCGGTTGCCATTTGGGCAGCATCTGCGTTTCTCAACCTGCGTGCAATACCGCATTCTGAGGTGACTGTGGTCGGATTGGCAGGATCACATTGGAATGCTGCTAAGGCGTGCCAATGCCGCACGATACGTCAGCAGCCGCTTCCACCGCCGCGCTGCGCGGTTTGGCGGCTGTATGCACAGCCGGTGCACAGCCTGTGTACAGGTTGTGTACGGCCAGTGTACGTCTGGTGTACGCCCTGCGTGCCGCCTTTTGCCTGTGCAGCAGCTAGCCCAAAACCTCTGCCCGATCCCGTGCCATCGCGGCACATGGGGCATGGCGAAAACAGCCCGTCAGGTGGTTATTGATAAGGCCGGTCGCCTCCATAAATGCATAGACAATCGTCGGGCCGCAGAACCTGAAACCGTTTCTTTTCAAGTCCTTACTGATCTGCGCCGACAGCGGCGACTGCGTCGGCATCAAAGCACGATCACTCAGTGTCGTCCTCAGCGGCACGCCATCGACATAGCTCCACAAAAAGCGGTCAAAACCCTCGCGCGCTTCGACTTCCAGATAGGCCCGCGCATTCCCGATGGTCGCTTCGATCTTGCCACGGTGCCGGATTATCCCCGCATCACACAGCAATCGCCGCACGTCCGCCTCGCCCCATTCGGCGATGATCTCTGGCTGGAATCCTTCAAAGGCTGCGCGGAAATTATCCCGTTTTTTCAATATGGTAATCCATGACAGGCCAGCCTGAAATCCGTCAAGGATCAGCTTCTCCCACAAGGCGCGGCTGTCGTACTCCGGCACGCCCCATTCGGTATCGTGGTAGTCGATGTAGATCTGCTCTGGCCCAGCCCAGCCGCATCTCTCGTGATGATTAATCACTTGTTAGGCCCTCCGGCATACGCATGTTTTCAGACGACTATGAAGGCGCGACATGGAAAAGGCCACGCTCTCCAGATACGACATGAATGACCGGGGGCTGGGCGACCCGTTCTCATATGCATCCGCCAGTCGCGATCAGGATCTTGTGACGCTGGTGGGCGCGGCGCTTGACGCGGGACGCGCAAGGCTTGCCTTCCAGCCGATCATCCGGGCCGAGGCTGACGGTTCAGTCGCCTTTTATGAGGGGTTGATCAGATTATGCGACGCCAAGGGCCGCGTGATCCCCGCCGGACACTTCATGCCCTTGGTCGAAGAAACCGTGCTGGGGCGCCGCATCGACTGCGCGACACTCCGCCTTGCGCTGCGAGCGTTGGCGATCCAACCGGATTTATGCTTATCAATCAACGTCTCAGCGCGATCGTTGGGTGATGGCGAATGGCGGCGGACACTGGATCAGGGTCTCGCCGGACGGTTCAATATCGGCCCACGCCTGATCCTCGAGATCAATGAAACGTCGGCCATGTTGCTGGCAGAAAGCGTGATCCGTTTCATGCACGAAATGCAGCCGCGCGGCGTCAGCTTTGCGCTCGACGGTTTCGGTGCGGGTTTCACAGCCTTCCGTCATTTGAAGGATTTCTTCTTCGATCTGGTCAAGATCGACAAAGGATTTGTGCGCGGAATCGACGCAGACGCCGACAATCAGGTTCTGGCCGAGGCACTGATCACCGTCGCCCATCAGTTTGAGATGTTTGCCGTTGCTGATGGTGTCGAAACCATTGGAGAGGCAGGATTTCTTCGGAAGATAGGGGTTGATTGCCTGCAGGGATATCTGTTCGGTGTCCCGACATTCGCGTCGGAGGGCGATGCACTGGACGCATAGGGGAATTGAGTTGCCTCACGTCAGTTAACGACGTATGAGGCCGAGAAAGCGGCAGATTGGGCTGTCTTGCACCTCATAAGTGTAAATGGCACCGTCCTGTCGGGAACGTAGCCTGAAGGGAACTCAATAATGACCAATGTCGTAATCGCATCGGCCGCCCGTACTGCTGTTGGCAGCTTCGGCGGGTCTTTTGCAAACACCCCTGCGCATGACCTCGGCGCAGCTGTGTTGGAAGAAGTCGTCGCACGCGCTGGCGTCGACAAATCCGAAGTCAGCGAAACAATTCTCGGACAGGTTCTGACAGCCGCACAAGGCCAGAACCCTGCCCGTCAAGCACACATCAATGCAGGGCTTCCAAAAGAAGCGGCCGCCTGGGGTATTAACCAGGTCTGCGGTTCCGGTCTGCGTGCCGTTGCCCTTGGCGCACAGCACATCATGCTGGGCGATGCGGCGATTGTTGCCGCCGGCGGTCAGGAAAACATGACTCTCAGCCCACATGCTGCCGCGCTGCGCGCCGGTCACAAAATGGGCGACATGAAGTACATTGACACCATGATCCGCGACGGTCTGTGGGATGCTTTCAACAACTATCACATGGGCCAAACGGCAGAGAATGTTGCCGAGCAGTGGCAGATCAGCCGCGACCAGCAGGATGAATTCGCTGTGGCATCGCAGAACAAGGCGGAAGCAGCCCAGAAGGCTGGCAAATTCGCTGACGAGATCATGCCGTTTACCATCAAGACGCGCAAAGGCGATATCGTCGTCGATCAGGACGAGTACATTCGCCACGGTGCGACTATCGAAGCCATGCAGAAACTGCGTCCGGCCTTCACAAAGGACGGTTCGGTGACTGCGGCAAACGCATCAGGTCTGAACGACGGTGCTGCTGCGACGCTGTTGATGTCGGCTGACGAAGCTGAAAAGCGCGGCATTGAACCGCTCGCCCGTATCGCTTCTTACGCGACTGCCGGTCTGGACCCATCCGTCATGGGTGTTGGCCCGATCTATGCGTCACGCAAAGCGCTTGAGAAGGCTGGCTGGTCTGTTGATGACCTTGACCTCGTTGAAGCCAACGAAGCTTTCGCCGCGCAGGCTTGCGCTGTGAACAAGGACATGGGTTGGGACCCGTCCATCGTGAACGTCAACGGCGGCGCGATTGCGATCGGCCACCCCATTGGTGCTTCCGGCTGCCGTGTGCTGAACACGCTGCTGTTCGAGATGAAGCGCCGCGATGCCAAGAAAGGCCTTGCCACGCTCTGCATCGGTGGCGGCATGGGTGTTGCTCTCTGCGTTGAGCGCCCCTGATCTAGATCAAGGCGGCGCATGTTTGCGCCGCCTATTCACCTCACAACGAAATTCTTAGGAGAAGATAACTATGGGACGTGTTGCACTCGTCACCGGTGGTTCGCGCGGTATCGGCGCAGCCATCTCGACAGCACTCAAAGACGCAGGCTACACCGTTGCCGCGACTTATGCAGGCAACGATGAAAAGGCAGCCGCCTTTACCGAAGAAACAGGCATCAAGACTTACAAGTGGGACGTTGGCAACTACGAGGCCTGCGCCGAAGGTATCGCCAAAGTCGAAGCCGATCTTGGCCCTGTTGATGTTCTGGTGAACAACGCCGGTATCACACGCGATGCACCTTTCCACAAAATGTCGCCACAGCAGTGGAAGGAAGTCATCGACACAAACCTGTCCGGTGTTTTCAACATGACTCATCCAGTCTGGCCAGGTATGCGCGAGCGCAAGTTCGGGCGCATCATCACGATCAGTTCGATCAATGGTCAGAAGGGTCAGTTTGCGCAAGCCAACTACGCTGCAGCCAAAGCCGGTGACATCGGTTTCACCAAAGCTCTGGCACAGGAAGGTGCACGCGCTGGTATCACCGTGAACGTTGTCGCCCCTGGCTACATCAACACAGAGATGATGAGCACGATCCCAGAAAAAGTGATGAACGAAGTCATCCTGCCGCAGATTCCAGTCGGTCGCCTTGGCGAAGCCTCTGAAATCGCGCGCGCTGTTCTGTTCTTGGCGTCCGACGAAGCCGGTTTCGTCACAGGTTCGACCATCTCGGCGAACGGTGGACAGTATATGTCCTAAGCCTTTCGGCTTATCGAAATGAGAAAGGGCCGCGCCGTTCTGGCGTGGCCCTTTTCTTTTGTGCGGATTTCCGCGGCTTAGACGTGGCGGAAGATCATCCAGCGAAATGCCTTGCGGACGGCTTCGGCACGTTCCTTGTGAGCGCGTTCGATACCTTCGCGGATGCGGGGGCTGGTGGTTGTCTCGTACATTTGTCTGTTCCTTCGATTGAGGTGTCTCTCGGTTCGTTCTGCATCCTATATGGGCGTTTCTGGTGCACCCGACAAACGAGACTTTCTATTGCTTCAGTTAAGCTGTATTAAACTGATCTATGTCTGATCGCCTTCCTCCACTGACCGCGTTGCGCGCCTTCGAAGCGGCTGCGCGCCATATGTCATTTGCACAAGCTGCTGCCGAACTGAACGTGACGCCTGCGGCATTATCATATCAAATCAAGGCTTTAGAGGCTGACCTCGGTATGCCGGTCTTTCGGCGGCTGAACCGCGCTGTTGAGTTGACAGAAGCGGGACGCAGCCTTGCACCAGGCGCAAGGGACGCCTTTGCCACGCTACAGGCCGCATGGCGCACAACAAAAAGATTGAACGATAGTGGTGTTCTGACCGTGACTGCAGGGCCTGCCTTTACCTCAAAATGGCTTGCGCCAAGGATGTATGAATTTGCGCAGGCGCATCCTGAAATCGAGCTTCGGTTTCTGGCGACCTTGCGTCTGATCGACTTTGACCGCGACGAGGTGGATGTCGCGATCCGTTTCGGCATCGATCACGACAAGGGCCTCTACGCGCGCCCGCTTATCGAAGAGTGGATGACGCCGATGATGACACCTGCCATGGCGGAAAAGATCAACACACCCGAAAAACTGGCTGATGCGGTTCTGGTCCATGACGATTCCATCGCCCCGTTCAAGATCCCGATGGGTTGGGGGGCGTGGGCGCAAGCGGCGGGCATGGAGCTGGATGACACGCACGGGCCACGGTTTTCGCAGGCAGATCACGCGTTGGATGCGGCTATCGCCGGGGCGGGCGTTGTTTTGGGGCGGGTATCGCTGGCGACCCGCGCGCTAGAGGCGGGACGCCTCGTCGCGCCATTCGAGGTCGGTCTGATATCAGAGGCTCAGTTTCGCTTCATTTGTCCGCCGGGCAACGAAAAACGCCCCCATATCGCGGCTTTCGAGGCGTGGGTGATGGATGAAATCAAAGCGTCCCGCAAATTTGCGGACGGGCGTCGCTTGATTCGCGCAAGCGATCTGCTTTGACAGCGCCCCCTGTGATCGCGCTGTCAAAGCGTCAGTTTCAGATCAGTGCGCGCTGAGGCGTGTGATCTCTTCTTTCAGCATCAGCTTTTGTTTCTTGAGTTTGGCGAGTTCAAGGTCGTCGGACGCAGGGCTCCGCTGGAGGCTTTCAACATGCTCCGAGAGGTGTTGGTGTTTCTTCTTCAGTTCCTGCAGGTGCGAACTCAAGCTCATAATAAGACTCCTCTGGTTGGTTGAGGCTCAAGTGCAGCACATCGTCTGCGTGAAGTCACGCCGCACGGCAGCAATTTCGCCATGCTAGATCGTCGCAGCGAAATCTTGCCGAAGTCTTAATCGAAGAGGGGCAGCGCATCTCCGTCCCGCAAAATCCCCGAGACTTGCGCGGTGTAATCCTCGCGGTCACTTTCATGCCGGTCGCCGCGCTGCATGACCAATGGTCTGGCAAGGCGAAAGGGGGTCTTGCCCGAATGTCGCCCCTGCAAGATAAAATTCTCGGGCGCCTTGGTGGCGCGTCCGGCGATTGGTTCCACAACAATTGCGCCAATCCGCCCTTCAATATGCGCCAGAACCTCAGGCAGTCTGTCAATGCGTTGAATGACAGTCAGATAACCCTGCGGAGCAAGTCGTTTGATGCCAATATCAAGCCAATCGGCCAGGCTCGTCTGCCCGCCCAAAGCCATATCGCGTCCGGGGTCCTGCGCCGCTGTGCCCCGTGTTCGGTCGAAAAAAGGGGGGTTCATGATCACGTGGGTGAATTGTTGCTGTCGCACTTCGTACGGCAAAGCACGGAGGTCCGCCTGCACGACGTCGAACGGCAAGTCATTCTCACCAGCATTGCGCAGGGCAAGTGCTGCATAATCCGCCTGTACTTCGACACCGGTCACGTTCACGCCTGCCACCCGCGTCATCACGCACAGTGAGGCCACACCGACGCCGCACCCCAGTTCGAGGACGGTGTCACCGGCCTGCGCAGGGACGGCTGCAGCCAACAGCACCGGATCAACACCTGCGCGATAGCCAGAGCGCGGTTGCCAGATGCGCAGCTTGCCCCCCAGAAAGTCATCGCATGTCAGATTTTCAGTCACGGCCAAGGTCGATCTCTGCATCGCGCATCACGGCCTCGGCCATGAACAGGTCGCGGTCCATGACCATCAATCGGCGCGGCATTATGCCGATGCTGCCTTCAAGGACGCTCATATTTACGTCGAAGGTGAACCAGTCTATACCCTCGCTGTCCAAAAGGGCGGTTGCAAAGGCGATGACTGTCGGGTCGTTGGTGCGCAAGAGCTCTTTCATAAATCCAGACCTAAGATGACGTTGACCTGTTGTCTATTCACTTGACGGAAACTTGCATGAGCCTAGACGCTGCCGCCACCAAACCGCACGAACAACTCGCCGCGGCGCTGGCCGATGATCTGGCTTCGGTCAACGCGCTGATCCGCGAACGCATGGCCTCGGAACATGCCCCTCGCATTCCCGAAGTGACCGCTCATCTGGTCGAGGCAGGCGGTAAGCGTTTGCGCCCGATGCTGACCCTCGCGGCGGCGCGGATGTGTGGCTATGACGGCCCCTACCATGTGCATTTGGCAGCAACGGTGGAGTTCATTCATACCGCGACTTTGCTGCACGATGATGTTGTGGACGAAAGCAAACAGCGACGCGGTCGGCCAACGGCAAACCTGCTGTGGGATAATACCTCAAGCGTTCTGGTGGGTGACTATCTGTTTGCGCGGTCGTTCCAGTTGATGGTCGAAACCGGCTCATTGCGGATTCTCGACATTCTGGCAAATGCGGCCGCGACGATTGCCGAAGGCGAGGTTTTGCAGCTGACCGCCGCCAGCGATCTGGCAACCACTGAAGAGACCTACATCAAGGTCGTGCGTGGCAAGACGGCTGCACTTTTCTCTGCAGCGATGGAAGTCGGCGGCGAGATTGCGGGTCAGGATACCGCGACCAAACAGGCGCTTTTTGATTATGGCGACGCGCTTGGTATCTCTTTCCAGATCGTTGATGACCTGCTCGACTACGGTGGTTCCAACGCGATTGGCAAAAACGTCGGCGATGATTTCCGTGAACGCAAGCTGACGATGCCAGTCATTCGCGCCGTAGCTCAAGCGGATGCCGACGAGCGTGCCTTTTGGGAACGGACAATCCAGAAAGGGCGTCAGGAAGACGGCGATCTTGAGCATGCAATGTCCATTCTGGCAAAACACGGCACGATGGAGAGCACACGCGTTGACGCATTGGCGTGGGCCGACAAAGCCAAAGCAGCGCTCGATCACGTGCCGGATCATGCACTGAAGCAAATGTTGGTCGATTTGGCGGATTATGTGGTGGCGCGGATTAGCTGATCCGCGCAGATCAACGCGCAAACGACTGGTGAGCTGATTTCCTCATCAGGCGATTTCAAGTCAAGGATGCAGAAGAACGGTTTCTGGCTGCGAAAGCGTCTCAACTTGATTGTGTTGAGGGGATTGCACTTTTCGCGTCTTCGATAGCTTCTGTTGGCTTCCTGGCCCCGTATCCCAGAATTGTACCCACGGAAATACCGACGAACAAAAGCGGTAGCGTACGCGCATAGGGGCCTGAGTAGAGGCAATAAACGGCAAACGTTGTGGTAAGGGCGAAAAGCGCTCTGATGTGAGGGTTGCTCGTTGCCAGCGCAATCCGGAGCAATGCAATCCAGAGCCAGATGAGCGCGAGCAGCACGGCACTGCCAAGAAGAATGCCAAACCAGAGCCATAGCTCTATGATAATGTTGTGCGCGCTGCCCCCAGACAAACCAGGCAGATATTTGTGAGGCAGCAATCCGTACCCAGTCAGTGGTTGATCGAAAATGTAGCTGAGGTTGTTTTTCCAAAGTGTCATGCGACTAGAGCTCAATCCATCGACTCCTTCCGCATCTAAGGAGCTGGAAACGCGCGCGAAAAAACCAAATGAGCGCGACGGCAGGTGCATGAATAGAGAAAGTATCAGACCGGAAAAGACGCAGGCGATCACATGGGCCAGTCTCCACCGTGTTGCATTGCGGGACATCACGAGGAAAACGCCGAGTGACATTAGAAAAGCGAGAATTCCTCCACGAGACCCGCTCCAGAAAAGTGTCGCCGCAGCTATCGTCGCAACGAACGATAGAAGCAAAATAAAGCGTTCCTCCCCGCGTCGTTCGAGCAGAAGTACGCTGGTCAAGATAAGCGAGAATGTCGCAATCCATCCGACCGCTCTTGGGTTTTCATACCCATAAAGGATGTAGCTGGTGCCAAAAGCATCTCGCAGGGCCGTAAATTTGGCGACATTCGCAGTGACTTGGAGCATCGGGATCGCGACGAGGCACGATGAGAGGGCCAGCACGTAAAACACCTTGGTTGGAGCCAAGTTTCCATCACGCAGGCAGCAATAGAAAATCATTGCGACAAACACTGCTCCCAGTAGGGAAACAAAGCCGAAAACAGGATACGAAAGCTCTTGAGCAGATGTGTAGGTCAACCAAATCGTGTAGCCAAAGACCAGGAACATAGCGCGCATAAGGCGCTTTTCTGTTTTGGATCTCATCGCATTCACGACGATGGCAAATAGTGGCATTGCCATTACCAAAAAGAAGTACAGCGTCTTCGTAACAGTCCAATTCTCGTCCAGTCCCTCAATGATCGCATAGTCCACGAATGGCGTGACGAGCATGCTGACGGGTATGACGATCAAAACGAGGACGCACAGATACCGGATCAGTTTTATGCTTCTTAGTGATTTCTCTGATGACATCCGGGGCTCAATAATTCAGGCGCGATGATATATTTTCGACTACATCTCGCATCGTAATGTGAGCAAACTGAGACCGCCATGCGTTTTAGGTGCGGAGTGAATTAGTCATTGAAGTGCTGCGTATTGTGCAGCACCTAGGAGTTCAGCTTGCATTAGTCACTTGGTCTTCGCGCTAGAGGCTCTTCCAAAATAAAAAGACCGCTGCGCCAGTGGGGCGCAACGGTCGCATTTTTTCAGTTCGTGTTTGCTGTCTAGTCGAGCAGGTTCTCAGCCACAGCGGTTTGCGCAGAGCGGACCAGTGCTGCTCCGTCAAAGCCCTTGGCATCCATTTCGGTGATCCAGTTCGATGTGACCTCGGCACCGAGGGCCATAATCCGCGCGGTTTCTTCTTCTGACAGCTCGGCGATTTCGTTGCCGTCAGCCGCCATGACATCACGACCGATCACGTCGCCGGTGTCGTGTGCGCGACCGGCCCACTGGCTGGCCATCATGCCGGAATTGGCGTCGATGATCGCACGGAGGTCATCGGGCATGCCCTCATACACATCCTTGTTCATCGCCCAGATGAAGTAGAGGTTATAGAGCGCACGGTCCCCCGCCACATCCGTGTGGCTGTCTGTCAGCTCGTTGAGCTTCAGCGAAGGCGACATTTCCCATGTGATCACGCCGCCATCGACAACACCTTTGGACAGGGCCTCAGGAAAGGCAGGCACAGGCATCCCGATAGGTGTCGCACCCAGTTCCTCAAGCAGCAGGGTTGCAGGGCGCGACGGGCCGCGCAGTTTCAGACCGGCGAAGTCTTCGACCGTCTCAATCGCTTCACCACGCTTATGCACAATACCAGGGCCGTGCATATGGGCGGCGATGACGTGTACGTCGGCAAAATCATCCATCAGATATTCTTGCGTGAACTGCCACGCAGCGGCGGATGCCTCTTCACCGGATTTGGTGGTCATAAAGGGCAGTTCCATCGCCTCGGCCTCAGGAAAGCGGTTTGGCTGATAGCCGGGGATCACCCAGCCGCCATCAATCGCACCATCGCGGATCAGGTCGTACTGGTTCGGCGCAGAGCCGCCAAGCTGCATGAAGGGATAAAGCTCAACCTTGATGCGGCCTTCGGACTGTTCTTCGATCGCATCAGCCCAAGGCTGCATGAAATAGGTGGGATTGGCGCTGGCAGGTGAAACAAAGTGCTGAAAGCGCAATGTCACTTCCTGCGCGGTAAGGGTCGTGGCGCTCAGGCCAATGGCGGCCGCAACAGCGGCAGGTTTGAAGATATGCATGTGGTGCATCCTTTGCGTCGTCAATTTTTGGGGAAAGGCGTCACCGCTAGCGACAGCACTGATATAGGGGTGCGAAAGTCTAGTTGCAAGTCATTCGCAAGAGGGGAAATCCCGCTGAGATTTCCCCTGCAAACTCAGCTTTCGTAGGTCGGATGGAACTTGCCTGCAGGCGAGATCGTGAAGATCTCGCATCCGTCAGCAGTGATCCCGATGGAGTGTTCGAACTGCGCGGACAGCGATTTGTCGCGGGTGACAGCCGTCCAGTCGTCCGCCAGTACTTTCGTCTCAGGCCGGCCAAGGTTGATCATCGGCTCAATCGTAAAAAACATGCCTTCTTCCAGCCGCGCACCTGTGCCGGGGCGACCGTAGTGCAGGACGTTCGGCGGGGCGTGGAACACGCGTCCCAGACCATGGCCGCAGAAATCGCGGACCACCGACATGCGGTGGCTTTCGGCATAAAGCTGGATCGCATGGCCGATATCGCCAAAGGTGTTGCCGGGTTTCGCAGCTTCGATCCCTTTCATCAGGGCGTCATGGGTCACCTGGATCAGACGCTCGGCTTTGCGGCTGGGCTTGCCTGCCACATACATGCGGCTGGTGTCACCGAACCAACCATCCACGATCACTGTGACGTCGATGTTCAGAATATCGCCGTCCTTGAGCACCTTGTCGCCCGGAATACCGTGGCAAACGACATGGTTTACCGAGATACAGCTTGCATGCTGATAGCCCTTGTAGCCGATCGTGGCAGAGGTTGCTTCTGCTTCTTCCACCCATTGCGTGATCAAACGATCAATCTCACCAGTCGTCTGTCCCGGAAAGACATGGGCTGCAATATCGTCCAGTATCTTTGCGGCCAGCGCACCGGCCTTGGCCATGCCGACATGATCGGCAGGGTCATAGATGCGGATACCATCTTTGGTCAGGCGGGCTTTGTTCGTTTCCACAATCGCGGTCCTTCGTCTGCTTGCACGCCACATAAGGGATCGGATCGCAGAGTTCTAGGGTTGGAAGGGAAGCGGTTTCCCAAGGTCAATCGCGTCCGGGCTGATCTGACAGTCCATCGCCAGAACTTGCACACCAGCCGCATGGGCGCGGTCAAAGGCGGCGTGGTAGGCGGGATCAATATCCGCAGCGAGCGTAACGCGCGTGCAATCAGTGCGTTGGACCAGATAGAACATGATGGCCCGGTGGCCCTCAGCCACCATGGCGGCCAGTTCTTCAAGGTGCTTGGCGCCGCGCGCAGTCACACTATCGGGAAACTCGGCCAGTCCTGACCGGCGTGACAGGGTGACGCTTTTCACTTCGACATATGTGTCAGGTCCATCGCCAGCGAGCAGGAAATCGATCCGGCTGTTCTGCCCGTATTTCACCTCTGCCCGCACAAGATCATAGGGCGGCAGGCCAGGCACCTGATGCGCCATGAGGGCGGTCTTCAAGGCGCGGTTCGGAATGCTGGTGTCGACCCCAGTGAAATGCCCGTTTTCGTGATCCACCAGACGCCACCCGAACTTGAGCTTCTTTTTTGGGTCATCATTCGGCTCAAGCCAGACTTTCGTGCCGGGTTTGGCCAGCCCCATCATTGAGCCCGGGTTTGCACAATGGGCGGTCACTTCGCGCCTGTCCTCAAGCAAAACGTCAGCCAGAAACCGTTTGTAGCGTTTGATCAGGCGGGCAGGGACAAGAGGCGTGGCAAATTCCATATGCGGCCTATAACCATTTGTAGCACCAAGGAGAACCTCGCAATGACCAACCCAACCGCTGCAATGCTTGTGATCGGAGACGAGATCCTGTCAGGGCGGACGCGTGATGCGAACATGCATTATCTGGCGGGTCAACTGACCGAGCGCGGGATTGACCTTAAAGAGGTGCGGGTGGTCAGCGACGACCGCGAGGCCATTATCGCTGCGGTCAAGGCCTTGAGCGAGACCTATGACCATGTCTTCACCAGCGGTGGTATCGGTCCCACCCATGACGACATCACGGCAGACTGCATCGCAGCAGCCTTTGACGACCATATCGATGTGCGCGACGATGCCCGTGCGCTGCTGCAGGCGCACTATGACCGATCCGGCCAGGACTTGAATGAGGCGCGTTTGCGCATGGCCCGCATCCCCGACAGCGCCACCCTGATTGAAAACCCGGTCAGCACAGCCCCCGGTTTTACCCTGCGCAACGTCCATGTCATGGCGGGCGTGCCATCTGTGTTTCAGGCGATGGTGGCCAGTATCCTGCCAACACTCACAGGTGGCGCGCCGCTTTTGTCGCGGACCCTGCCCCTGATGCGGGGGGAGGGGGATCTTGCAGGGCCATTGGGTAAATTTGCGCAAGAACACCCGACGCTTTCTGTCGGGTCGTATCCGTTTCAAAAAGACGGTATCTATGGGTCCAATATTGTCGTTCGCGGCACAGATGCAGAAGAGCTGGATGCGGCGATGGCTACTTTGGAAAGACTTTATTCTGAATGACACTTCCCAGTGTTGAAAAGCTCTACGCTGTTATTGATGGGACCTGGCCTGCGTTTGCCAAACGCGCCGTTGGCCCTTGGGTGATCAGGATCGACGGCAAGGGCGGAAGCCGTGTTTCTGCAGCGACAGTTGAGGCGGACTTTACCAACTTTGACATCTCCGACGCGGAGGCCGCCATGCGCGAGGTCGGACAGGTCCCTCTTTTCATGATCAGAGAGGCAGACGCCGATCTTGATGAGATGCTCGCAGCACGCGGTTATCAGATCAAGGATCCGGTTAACCTCTATGCCGCGCCGGTCGCGCGTATCGCCACGGAGCGTCCGCCACCGGTTACCGCCTTTACGGTCTGGCCACCGCTTGCTGTGCAGGCAGAAGTCTGGGCCGCAGGCGGGATCGAGCAAGGGCGTCTTGATGTCATGGATCGGGCCAGACACCCCAAAACCACGATCCTCGGACGACTGAACGACCGGCCTGCAGGCACCGTGTTTGCAGGCATCGCTGCAGATTGTGCCATGATCCATGCCCTCGAAATCGCTGCAGATCACCGCCGTCAGGGTCTGGCGCGGCATCTGACGCGGGCGGTTGCGTTCTGGGCGCAGGAACACGGGGCAGACTATCTGACCTTGGTGACGACGCAGGCGAACGAAGGTGCCAACGCGCTCTACACTTCCCTCGGCATGACGCTTGTGGGACAGTATCACTATCGGATTTTGCCGGAGTAAGAGATTGACTGACCAACCCACCGCCCTCGATCTGCCGATGGTGGATCCGCTGCCTGAGGCAACGCAGAAATACTTTGATATCTGTCAGGAAAAGCTGGGGATGGTGCCGAATGTGTTGCGCGCCTACGCCTTTGATATCGACAAGCTGAACGCGTTTACGGCGCTCTACAATGACGTGATGCTGGCCGACAGTGGTCTGTCAAAACTTGAACGCGAGATGATCGCGGTGACTGTCTCGTCAATCAACAAATGCTACTATTGTCTGACAGCACATGGCGCGGCCGTCCGGCAGCTTTCCGGTGATCCCAAACTTGGCGAAATGCTGGTTATGAACTGGCGGGTTGCGGCACTTGATGCGCGGCAGCGGGCGATGCTGGAATTTGCCGAGATGATGACGGTGGCCAGCGCCAAGATCGAAGAGGCACACCGTCAGGCCCTGCGCGATGTCGGTTTCAGCGACCGCGATATCTGGGACATTGCGGCAACCGCAGGCTTTTACAACATGAGCAACCGCATCGCCTCAGCCACCGATATGCGGCCCAACGACGACTACCACGCGCAGGCCAGATGATCGTCAGGACGGCTCTTGTCTTTGCGGCACTTGCGGGCATGGCCACGGCAGAGGGCCTGCAATTCCCCAGCAATGCGGACCTTATGCGTGATGAGGTGCAGGCGGTTGATAGCTACGCTTTGCCGATGGGCATCTGGGAAAACGGTGCGCTCCCCATGCAGACGGTCGAGGGTCGTGTCGTGCGACAGGCCTGGCGTATCTCTGCCCAATCCCTGACCACGCTCCAGATCTTGCGTCCGTTGCGCGAGCAGCTTCGCAATGACAGATTCCGCATCCTCTTTGAATGCCAGACCGAAGCCTGCGGCGGTTTCGACTTCCGCTTCGCTGTTGATACTTTCCCGCCGCCTGAAATGCGGATCAACATCGGCGACTTCCGCTTTCTGACAGCCGTTCGCACGACCGCTGAAGGAGAGGAATATGTGACCCTCTTTGTCAGCCGGACAGCAGAAGCAGGGTTTGTGGAAGTGACGTCAATCTCTCCGGCAGCGATGCCATCCATCGTGCAGGGTGCTGATGCTGCGCCACTGCGGTCCTTTGAAACCGGACAGGACGTTGATCTGGCGGCCCAACTTGAAGAGGTGGGGCGCAGCATCCTGTCTGATCTGACCTTTGAAACCGGATCGGCGCAACTGGGCGAGGGCCCGTATGCGTCGTTGCAGGAACTTGCAGATTACCTCTTCCGGTTTCCGCAACGCACCGTTGCATTGGTCGGGCATACGGATGCGGAAGGTGGGCTAGAGGCAAACATCGCCCTGTCCAAACGGCGCGCTGCGTCGGTGCTGGAAAGACTGGTCAGCGTCTACGGCGTGCCAAGACGACAGCTTGAAGCCGAAGGTATGGGGTATCTTGCGCCAATCGGGAACAATCTGACCGAAGAAGGGCGAGAGGCAAACCGCAGGGTCGAGGTGATTGTCACCAGTATCAAAGAGTAGTGGTTGAGAAACCTGCTAGCCGGTCTACCAGCGATCAGGGCCTTTTTCCGCGAACGCGTGAACGAGGAAGTCAATAAAGGCGCGGACCTTTGGCTGGGTGAAACGGCCTGGTGGATAAACCGCGTAGATGCCTTTGGTTTCTTTTGGCAGGTCGGGGATCACGTCCTCGACAAGGCCGCTTTCCATGGCCTCGGCGAAAAGAAAGCTTGGCAGATATGCAATTCCAAGACCGCTGATGCAGGCATTCAGCAACGACTGGCCGTCATTCACGGTCAGCCAGCCTGCTGTGCGCACCTGCCGTTTTTCACCGGATGGCGCTGTCAGTTTCCAGACCGCGGAGTTGGCCTGATTGGAATAGTGCAGCAACTTGTGTTCGTTGAGATCATCAATCTTTTCAGGGCGCCCGTAGCGCTCGAAATAGGCAGGGCTTGCGATCATGCGGATGGTCGTTTCGGTCAGCTTGCGTGCGCGAAGGGTGTTGTCCTCAAGCTCACCAATGCGCACTGCCATGTCGAAGCCTTCGGAAATCAGCTCAACAAAGCGGTTGTTCAAGACCATGTTGACGGTGATTTCTGGAAACTCATTGAGGAAGTCACCCAGAACCGGTGACATGTGATTGACGCCGAAGTCGGTTGCAACGCTGATCCGAAGTAGTCCCGAAGGGGCCGATTGCATGGAAGAGACCAAGGCATCAGCTTCGCCTGCGTCATTGAGCACGCGACGTGCGCGGTCATAATAGGCGAGACCGATCTCGGTTGGGCTGACGCGCCGTGTGGTGCGGTTCAGAAGGCGCGCGCCAAGGCGTGCTTCAAGTGAGGAAACGTGCTTGGAAACGGCCGACTTTGAAATGCCCATCTTCTTGGCTGCATCGGTGAACCCCCCTTGATCAACAACGGTGGCGAAGGCTTCCATTTCGGTCAGGCGGTCCATGCAAACATCCGTACAAACAAAATTTCTTTTGTTTTCGTCGCACTGAAATCAGGCAGGAATGGGACAAATGCCTGACAATACGGGGGTAACAATCCGTTTGATGAACAAGTGGAAACAGCCCGCTGCCGGGCTGCGCCTGTCATTTCTGCTATGATTTAGAGGCTTGCGGCCAGTCTTGTGCCTTGGTCAATGGCGCGCTTGGCGTCGAGTTCTGCCGCAACATCTGCACCGCCGATGATATGCACCGACTTGCCGTTTGATACCAAGGCGTCGGCCAAATCCCTCAGCGGAAGCTGCCCTGCGCAAAGCACAATGGTATCAGCCGCGATCAGGGTCGGCTTTTCGCGGGTCTCGCCAAAGCTGATGTGCAGACCGTCTGCATCAATGCGCTCGTAGTTGACGCCGCCAATCATCTTGACGTCTTTCATCTGGAGCCCTGCGCGGTGAATCCAGCCTGTTGTTTTGCCAAGCCGTCTGCCCAGTTTCTCGGCTTTGCGCTGTAAAAGCGTCACCTCGCGGATCGGCGCGTCCGGCTGTGGGCCTTCCGGGCGCAGGCCGCCACGCACGTTGGAGGGATCACCGACGCCCCACTCTTCCAGCCATTCCGCAAGGTTTTCGGTCGGGCTTTCGCCAGTGACCAGATATTCAGACACATCAAATCCGATGCCGCCCGCACCCACAACGGCGACGCGTTTGCCGACCTCAGCCTTGCCACGCAGCACATCTATGTAAGACAGGACATTCGGCCCGTCCTGACCGGGGATCTGCGGATCGCGCGGGATGACGCCTGTCGCGATGATGACGTCGTCGTAATCGGCAAGCAGATCTGCTGTTGCTTCTGTTTCTAGACGAAGATCAATACCGGAGCCTTGCACCATCGTACGGTAGTAATCGACCAGCCCCCAGAATTCCTCTTTGCCGGGCACCTGTTTGGCCATGTTGAGCTGGCCGCCGATTTCATCGGACTTGTCAAAAAGGGTGACGTGGTGCCCGCGCTCGGCAGCGGTCAGGGCGGCAGAAAGGCCCGCAGGCCCCGCGCCTACAACGGCAATGCGTTTGGGTGTTTGCGTTGGCGTGATCGTGATTTCGGTCTCGTGGCAGGCGCGCGGGTTCACAAGGCAAGAGGAGAGCTTGCCACTGAACGTGTGATCCAGACACGCCTGATTGCAGGCAATGCAGGGCGCGATTGTGGCAGACTTGCCAGCCATCGCTTTGGCCACAAAATGGCTGTCGGCAAGGAAGGGACGCGCCATGCTGACCATATCGGCACAGCCATCAGCCAGAACCGTTTCGCCCACCTCTGGCGTGTTGATCCGGTTGGAGGTGATGACAGGGATGCCGACCTCGCCCATCAGCTTTTTGGTGACCCACGTAAAGGCGCGGCGGGGGACCGAGGTGGCGATGGTGGGGATACGCGCCTCGTGCCAGCCGATACCGGTGTTGAGGATTGTAGCCCCTGCGGCCTCAACGGCTTTGGCCAGTTGCACGACCTCGTCCCAGGTCGAGCCATTCGGCACCAGATCAATCATCGAAAGGCGGTAAATCACAATGAAATCAGGGCCAACGGCCTCGCGCACACGGCGCACGATCTCGACCGGCAGGCGCATCCGGTTCTCGTATGAGCCACCCCAACGGTCGGTGCGTTTGTTGGTGTGGGTGACGAGGAACTGGTTGATGAAATAGCCTTCGGAGCCCATCACCTCGACCCCGTCATAGCCCGCCTGCTGCGCACGGGCGGCGGCGGTGACGATGTCGGAAATCTGCTTCTCGATCCCGTCCTCGTCCAACTCGGCTGGCGGGAAAGGAGAGATGGGTGATTTGATGGCAGAGGGGGCCACGCACTTGGGCGAATAGGCATAGCGGCCTGCGTGCAGGATCTGCATGGCGATCTTGCCGCCAGCGTCGTGGACGCGGGTCGTGACGATCTTGTGGTTGGCAATATCCTGATCATTGAAGAGGCCAGCAGCGCCAGGAAAGACGCCGCCTTCGGCGTTGGGCGCCATGCCGCCGGTGACCATCAGACCAACCTCGCCGCGTGCGCGTTCGGCGTAGAATTCAGCCACGCGGTTCCAGTCTTTCGTTTCTTCCAGACCGGTGTGCATTGACCCCATGAGCACGCGGTTCTTCAGCGTCGTAAAGCCCAGATCAAGTGGCGCAAGAAGGTGGGGATAATCGGTCATGGGGTCCTCCGGTTTGACGTGACAATGGCCAAAGTTGACGTGCGCGTCACCCCTGAACGTCGCGTCAGAAAGCTGCCCATTTGGTATGCACCAGACGTACACTGGCTGTACACAACCTGTACACAGGCTGTGCATACAGATCATCTGCACGGGATTTGTTTGCGTCGCGCCAGCTTCCGGCTAAGGTTTTGCGGCAAGGAGATCACCATGGAAGCCAGTTTTTCCCGCCGCAAGCTGCTGACGCCTGTCGAGTTGAAAGACCTCTCGGCCCGTTCTGATCTGAGGGGCGCGATCCAGATGGGCAGCCATCTTGGTGCGATCCTTTTGGTGGGGCTCTTGCACTGGCAGGCGATGGGGACGGGTTGGGTCTGGGTGACAGGTGCGGCGCTGGGTGTGCTCTTGAACTTTCTCTATGCGGCACAGCATGAGCTGTCGCACGCCACTGTCTTCAAGACCCGCAAGCTGAACGAGGTCTTTGGCCGCATCATCGGCTTTATCCAGATTTTCCCGCGCGACTTTGACCAGATCATGCATTTTGCCCATCACCAGTACACGCAGAACTGGGAGCGTGACGGCGAGTTGGTCCGCGAGCCCTACACGATACGGACCTATCTTCTCTGGCTGACCGGCATCACCTATTGGCGCAACCGTGTGTTCGGTGTCGTGCGGCGCGCGTCCGGCGTGATCATCGAGCCGTTCATCCGCAAGGAAGAAGAGGCCAAGGTCATTCTCGAAAGCCGGTTGCATCTGGCAGGCTATGCGCTGATCGCATTCGCTTCGGTTATTGCAGGGTCGTGGTTTGCGGTGACCTTTTGGTTGCTTCCGATGATCCTGACCAAGCCTGTTCATCAGTTGCAGAACACGATCGAACATCTGGGTCTCAGCCATGAGAACGACATCATGGAAAACACCCGCTCGACCCGCGCCAATGCCTTCCAGAACTGGCTGTGCTGGCAGATGCCCTATCACACCGCGCATCATACGTTTCCTGCGGTGCCCTTCTGGAAGCTGAAGGAACTCAACGACAAGATCGAGGACAAGGCGGGCGAGGTGCATCGCATGGGCTGGATCGAATTCCAGATCGAGGTGATCGGGAAGCTCATGGCCAAGGATGAAAGCCAGTACCCGATGGATGAGGTCTGGGTCATCCCGCGTTCCGGTGGTCGCACAGTGCGGATGCCAGCCGAGTGAGGCGGCTACAGGTCTACACCTCGCTTTGGGCGATGCAGCCCCATGATCAGACGGGCGTGAAGCTGCCTTATGATCAGGTCTGTGAAATGGTGGCGAGCGCCGGGTTCGACGGCATGGCGATTGATCTGGGTGCCTCTGATGTGGCGACGGCCCACGCCGTCCGCCCGCATATGCAGGCGAATGGGCTGACGCCACTGATCGTGGCGTTTCCCAAAACGATTGAGAGCCTTGAGGACACGCTGCATATGGCGGCCGATTTTGGCGCGCCGTTCGTCGATGTGATCGGGCAGGTGATGCCGATTGCCTTGGACGACATGGTGCCGGTGATTGAAACCTGGATGGCCATGGCCGAGCGCATCGGTGTGCCGGTGCAGTTCGAGACGCACCGCAACTGCATCACCAATGATCTTTATACGACGCTGCAATTGCTCGACCGCATCCCGGACATGCGGATTTGCGCGGACCTGTCGCATTATGTGGTGGATCGCGAGTTCTGGTTTCCGCTGTCAGAGCATGACCTTGGCCTGATCAGCCGCATCCTGCAGCGCTCGGACAGTTTTCAGGGCCGTGTGGCGTCGCGCCAGCAGATCCAGCTGCAACTGGATTTCCCTCAGCATCAGAAATGGGTCGAGCTGTTCAAGGGCTGGTGGCGCGAGGGGCTGGCCGACTGGCGGGCGCGGAATGCGTCGGGGGATTGCATTTTTGTCTGCGAGTTGGGGCCGCCGGAATATGCGATGACAGGCCCCGACGGGCGCGAGATGTCGAACCGCTGGGAAGAGGCGCAGGTGATCAAAGCTTGGGTCGAGGAGATTTGGGAGGACTTGGGGGGTGATGCCTAGATGATCGCCTATATCACCGTCGGTGCCGACGACATGGAGGCGGCGGAGCGGTTCTATTCTGCTTTCCTGCCCGCGCTGGGCTACAGCTTTGAACGCTATCATGGTGACCTGAGTTACATCCCGGCCAGTGCTCCGGCATCTCCCGATTTCTATGTGAAGCGCCCATTCAATGGTCAGCCCGCGAGCGCCGGGAATGGCAATATGGTGGCGTTCGAGGCGCAGAGCCAAGCGCAGGTGCGTGGTTTGCATGCGGCGGCGGTCGCGGCAGGTGGATCTGATGAGGGGCAACCGGGGTTTCGGGCAGACTACGGCCCGCGCTTTTATGTGGGCTATCTGCGCGATCCGCAGGGCAACAAGATCGCGCTCTTTTCCAGCAATCCCGACGAGCCGGGGCGCGACGACTAGGCTTTCGCCTCTTCCGCAATCTGTTCGAGGACGGCCAGCGCGTCATCCTCGCGCCCTTCGGGGATGAACAGGTGATCGTGGAAGTATCCCGCAACCGGGTTCACGCCCATGCCTGCGGCAGCAAGGCGCGTGGCGATATGGGCGATGAAACCGACAGCCTCCAAAGCCGAATGCACGTTGCAGGTGATCATCCGGCAGGGAAACGTGAAGGCGATGCCTGCCGCCTCGGCCTGATCACGGGCGCAGATAAGCGTGGTGCCCTCGTCCTCGACAAAAACCAGACGCGGCGTGATCGCCGGCGGGATACTCCCGTCTTTCAGCGTCGCGAAAACATAGGTTTCAGGGTGCAGTTTGGCTGTCAGGGTCCTGAACAGCACATCAAGATCATGTTCGCCCGACATTCACGCCTCCGCCCAGAACAGCACCTCAAAGATGGCTGATGCATATCGGTTCGTAAAGTGTGGCCCCGCGACAAGAGGAGAGAGGGGAGGATCGCCGCGGGGCCTGTCTGATCCTTACGCAAGCAGGACTGTGTCAATCACGTGGATCACACCATTAGATGCGATGATATCACTGGTGGTGACAGTGGCGTCATTGACCATGAGACCGTTGACGCTGTCGTTACGGCGGTCGCATTGCGGCAGATGAAGGAATGACAATAAGTTGAGGCTGCTGAAACGCGTGATCTGATCGGTGACGCGGAGGGCTAACCTTCTGCGCAATGCCGACGGAAGGCTTTCTTGAGCAGATCAAGTTCCGCCCTGAGCAGATCAACCTCTGCGCGCAGATCATGGGCCAGCACATCACCGGCCAGAATACTGAAACTTGTGATCTCCTCGCCCGAGGCTGTCTTGACCACAAAAGTCTGGACGCCATCGCTGATTGCGCTGGGCGGAATGGGCACACGGATCGTCCGGGTTTCAGGATCAGAGGCGGGGCTGATGTCGACACCGGTCACCTCTTCACCCTGGTAGAGCACCTTGATGCCGTCGCCGTTGCCTTCAACAAGCTCTGCTGTCCAGATGCCTTCGCGCAGGGATGCGTTGATGATCTTCATCGTGGGAACCTCAGATTTCGGCGCGTGGATACCGCGACAGTGTCAGGTCGCGCACCAGTATTTTGTTCATCGCGGGTGCGCCGATCATCAGATCGATCCACATCCGTTCAGCGCGTTCTGCGATGAGTTGCGAGTAGGCCAGATCAAACTCCACCATTGCCTCGTCGTCGTCGGGGAGGGTCAGAAGGATCTGTTCGGTATTGGGGCCGTGCTTGATATTAAGCCGCGCGTAGATTGGCGTCGGACGTTCGCGTTCGATCGTCGTTTGAAGTCTGATCAGGTGCGATTTCTTGAGGCCCTCACAAGAGGATGCCGGAATCTCGATCACCAAGGAGAGGTAACTTCCCGCAAAATGGAATACCTCAAGGGCTATAATATGCGCAGAAAGATCAATATTACGCATATTTGGCGATTGCGTCAGGCTCACTTCGCCCAGAGGGCAATCATGAAAGATGACCAGTTCGTTTGTGATGCTGTCCTTGGCGCGCGCCGGAGCAAGGCTGAGATCACGGCATTCAAAGGCCCAGGGTTTGGGCCGCCATTGCCAGTCTGTGCCGGTCGGTGTCGGGAAATTTTTCTGCCCTCTGCGCGGTGCCGAGAGGCGCGATGATGCGGCTGCGCGGAAATCGCGGATGCGCCGCGATGTCTGTTTTGCCATGGCGACCTGTTGTTCCAGATCGGTAAGCCGGGTTGTTTCGGCATCACGGGTCGCCGCGCGCCACCGCGCAACCGAGCGGCGCTGCAAGAAACGTCCAATCATTCCGTGTGGTGGAAAGAGCATTTTGAACCTTGCGTGTAACCCGAAAGCAGTCTGTCAGGCCAGTGACCGATTGAGAAGCCTTCGCCTAGCTGTCTGGTGTCTCAGTGCTTCTGACACCTGCCAGCACCAGTTTCAGAAGGCTCGCGCCAGGGCCATCCTGCAGCGGGGCTGCTGATGCGCCTCTGACACCTACGGTGACCAGTCGTCCGCCGACACTGCGAAACGCCCGCCATTCTTCGTTCTGAAGGCCTGCAACAGGCGGCGGGCCGTTGTCGGCGAAGTGGACCATCACCTGATCACTGAAGGCCTGTGTTGAAAGCACATTGATGCTTGCAGCATTGCCGGTCTGGCTGAGAAGCGCGTTGCCGGTATCTGTAATCAGGAAATCACGCAGCGCGATTTCATCCAGTGCGATCGCGCCGCTGTCGGCCGCTCCGGCCTGCACGGTGACAAGCCCCACGACATCAGGTGCATCGGTCACAACGCCCATCACATTGCATGGGGCCAGCACGGCAAAATCACGGGATGGGCGGCTTGCGACCATATCAACACAGTAACCTGCAGGCGCCTGCAGAAAGATCTCACCATCGGCCAAGGTCGTTGACCGCTCAGGAGCGGCCAACGTGCAGGCTGTCAGCATCGTCAGGCTGAGAAAGCCGATGAGACGGTGAAACATCCGATCAGAGATCCATGTAGATGTGTTCTTCGCCTTTGGCACCAGGATGTGTCACAGCGCCGAGACGTGCGCCGCCGACCAGTTGCGCATATTTGTAGAGCGCGCCGGAGGCATAGATCGTCTTGCGTGGACCTTTCCAGCTATCCTTGCGGGCTTGCAGGTCCTCATCGGAAAGATCGACGGACAACTCGCCTGTCTTGGCGTTGATCGTGATCATGTCACCGTTTTGCAGCATTCCGATTGGTCCGCCATGCGCAGCCTCAGGGCCGACGTGACCGACGCAGAAGCCGCGTGTCGCGCCAGAGAAGCGTCCATCAGTGATCAGCGCCACCTTCTTGCCCATTCCCTGACCGGAGAGGGCGGCGGTGGTTGCCAGCATCTCGCGCATACCGGGGCCGCCAGCGGGACCTTCGTTGCGGATGACGATGACTTCGCCTTCTTCATACTGACGGGCCTTTACGGCCTCAAAGGCGTCTTCTTCACATTCGAACACGCGGGCAGGGCCGGTGAATTCCTGTTCTTCGGCGCTCATGCCTGCGACCTTCACGATAGCCCCTTCAGGGGCGAGGTTGCCTTTCAGGCCGACAACACCGCCAGTTGGCGTGATCGGGGTTTCGACAGGGTAGACGACTTTGCCGTCAGCTTCGCCACGGATCATGTCGAGTTCTTCGCCGATGCTGCGCCCTGAGGCGGTCATGCAATCCTCGTGGATCAGACCGGCCTTGCGCAGTTCCTTCATTACGATTGGCACGCCGCCCGCCTCGTAAAGATCCTTGGCGACGTATTGGCCGCCGGGCTTCAGGTCCACGAAGTAAGGCGTGTCGCGGAAGATGTCGCAGACATCCATCAGGTCAAAGTCGATGCCAGCCTCGTGGGCGATGGCGGGCAGGTGCAGACCGGCGTTGGTGGAGCCGCCCGTGCAGGCCACGATGCGCGCTGCGTTTTCAAGCGATTTGCGTGTGACGATGTCGCGGGCGCGGATGTTCTTCTCGATCAGGTTCATCACCGCCTCGCCGGAGGCCACGCCGTACTGGTCGCGCGACTCGTACGGGGCGGGTGCACCTGAGGAGTTCATCAGCGCAAGACCGATGGCCTCTGACACGCAGGCCATTGTGTTGGCGGTAAACTGACCGCCGCAGGCACCGGCGGAAGGACAGGCGACGCGTTCAAGCACTTCGAGTTCGGCATCGGACATATTGCCTGCCTGATGCTTGCCGACAGCCTCGAACACGTCCTGAACCGTGACGTCCTTGCCCTGAAGACGTCCTGGCAGGATCGAGCCGCCGTAGATGAACACGGACGGGGTGTTCAGACGGACCATTGCCATCATCATGCCCGGCAGGGATTTGTCGCAGCCTGCAAGCCCGACGATTGCGTCATAGCAGTGGCCGCGCATGGTCAGTTCGACTGTATCAGCAATCGCCTCGCGAGAGGCGAGCGAGGACCGCATCCCCTCGTGGCCCATGGCGATCCCGTCGGTGACGGTGATCGTGGTGAATTCACGCGGAGTGCCGTTGCCCTTTTTGACACCGAGTTTGACAGCCTGCGCCTGCCGGTTGAGCGAGATGTTACAAGGGGCCGCTTCGTTCCAGCAGGTGGCAACGCCAACCCAAGGCTGGTGAATGGCTTTTTCGTCCAGGCCCATCGCATAAAAATACGACCGATGCGGTGCACGGGCCGGACCTTCGGTCACGTGGCGGCTGGGCAGGCGGGATTTGTCGACCTTACCTTGGGACATTTGAAGCACTCCTCCGGGAAAACTGTTGAAAAGGGTCTAATTAGAGGGCTGGCAAGGCGCAAGCCCCAGTACGCATTCACCTGATGCGACACCACGGTGGTTGCAGTGGCCGAGACGACGTGAATAGGGTCCGGGATGAAAGACGACTACGCAGCACATGACGCCTTTGTGCGCCCGGCACGCGGGGCCACGGAGCTGTGGCGCATCATTGTGATGATCCTTGCTTTTGAGGCGGTCTTCATGCTGTCGCCGGTTGTTTTCGCAACGCTCTTGCCAAGCGAGCGTCTGCGCGATGAATTCTACGACGGCATCACGGCCTTTGGCACGTTGACCCAGTTCTTGTCCTTCGGGATTACGCTTGCGGGTTTTCTGGTGTTGTTGCGTTTGCTGCATGGACGCGGGTTTGCCAGTCTGATCGGCGCTTACGCGCAGGCAAAGCAGGACCTTGTGCGGGTGTTCGTGGGGGTAAGCTTCTGGCTTATCCTGATTGAGCTTCTGCCACCGCGCATTGATCCCGACCAGATCGAGGTGTTTCGCAACTTCGGTGTTTGGCTGGCACTGATCCCTGTCACACTTGCGGTGCTTTTGGTGCAGGTGGGCACCGAGGAGCTGTTTTTCAGAGGCTATCTGCAGCAGCAGTTTGCCTGCCTGTCGCGCAGTCGTTGGGCGTGGATGGTGGTGCCGTCCGTCATGTTTGGCAGTCTCCATTTCTGGAATGGCGAAGGCGCTGCAGAGGGGATCGTCTGGGCGGTTTGGGCGACGGGATTAGGCATGGCTTGTGCTGATCTGACCGCACGGACGGGAAATATCGGGGCCGCCATCGGTTTGCATATGGCCAATAATGCCTTCGCCCTGCTGATTGTGCATATTGCGGGGTGGCCGACCTCGGGTGTCGCACTCTTTCTTTATCCCTACCAAGATCCGGCGCTTTACAGCGGCGGTGTCGAAACCTTGCTGGAACCCTGGGTCATCTTCGAGGCAATCGTTCTGGCGTTGACCACCTATATCATGTGGCTGGCCGCGAGGATCACCTTGCGCTGTTGATTGCAATTCGTTTGCGAGCGGCATATCTCAATCGACAAGAAGTCATAAAGGCGCGCCGATGAACTGGATCACCAATTACGTCCGACCCAAGATCAACTCGCTGTTTTCGCGCCGCGAGGTGCCTGACAATCTTTGGACCAAGTGCGACGACTGCGGCACGATGCTGTTTCACCGCGAATTGGCAGAGAACCTGAATGTCTGCACCAACTGCGAACATCACATGCCGATCGGTGCGCGGGCGCGTCTTGCGTCGATCTTTGATGGCGGCGTTTTTGTCGAGGTTGACGTGCCAGAGCCAGTGGCCGACCCGCTGCATTTCCGCGACCAGAAACGCTATACCGACCGGATCAAGGAAGCGCGTAAGAAAACCGGCGAAAAAGACGCGATGCTTGTCGCTGAAGGTGAGATGGGCCGGACCGGCGTTGTTGTTGCGGTGCAGGACTTTTCCTTCATGGGTGGTTCGATGTCGATGTATGTCGGCAATGCCATTGTCGCCGCGGCCCAGCGTGCGGTTGAGACTAAGCGCCCTTTGATCCTGTTTTCCGCTGCAGGTGGCGCGCGGATGCAAGAGGGCATTCTGGGTCTGATGCAGATGCCGCGCACCACGATTGCCGTGCAGATGCTGAAAGAGGCGGGCCTGCCCTACATCGTTGTCCTGACCCACCCGACGACCGGCGGGGTCACGGCGTCTTACGCGATGCTTGGCGACGTGCAGATCGCCGAGCCTAACGCGCTGATTGGTTTTGCCGGGGCGCGGGTCATCGAACAGACGATCGGCGAAAAGCTTCCGGAAGGGTTCCAGCGGGCCGAGTATCTGCTTGATCACGGAATGCTGGACCGCGTGACGAAGCGGACCGACCTGAAAGAAGAGCTGGTCACAATCGTGCGGATGCTGATGAAAGAGCCTGCGCCTGTCAAAGGCGACTTGCCGAAGCCCGAAGATGACAAGATGCCTGATCCGGCTGAAATGATCGCTGCGGCGGACGCGGAAAAGTGACATCATCCTCTGACGTGATCCTTGACCGGATGATGGCCTTGCACCCCAAGGTCATTGATCTGACGCTTGACCGTGTCTGGCGCTTGCTTGATGCCGTGGGCAACCCGCAGGATCGTCTGCCACCTGTCATCCATATCGCAGGCACTAACGGCAAAGGGTCCACCCAAGCCATGATCCGTGCCGGTCTGGAAGCCGACGGCGCTGCGGTCCATGCCTATACCTCACCGCATCTGGCGCGGTTTCATGAGCGTATCCGTCTGGCTGGCACCCTGATCAGTGAAGAGGCGCTGACCGAGGTGCTTGACCGCTGCTATCAGGCAAATGGCAGCGATCCGATCACCTATTTCGAAATTACCACTGTCGCGGCCTTGCTGGCGTTTGCTGAAACACCTGCCGACTACGCCCTGCTTGAGGTTGGGCTTGGCGGCAGGCTTGACGCGACAAACGTGATTGCCAAGCCGGAGGTCACGATCATCACGCCTGTCGATATGGATCATCAGCAGTTTCTGGGTGACACCATCGCGAAAATTGCGGGTGAAAAGGCCGGGATCATCAAGCGGGGCGTGCCTTGCGTGGTCGGGCCACAACACGAGGATGGTCTGGAGGTGATCGAAAGCGTGGCCGCACGGGCCGGTGCACCGGTGATCGCCTTTGGGCAGCATTGGCATGTCGGAACCGAAAACGGGCGGCTGGTCTATCAAGACGAGCGCGGTTTGCTGGACTTGCCGATGCCGAACCTGCCGGGGCCGCATCAGATCATGAATGCTGGCGCGGCAATCGCGGCACTCCGCGTGCTTGGCAAAAGCGAAGCTGCCTGCGAGGCGGCTGTGACGCAGGCCTATTGGCCTGCACGGATGGAACGGCTCACGCAAGGCAAATTGGTTGAGCTGGCCAAGCCCGCCGAGCTTTGGCTGGATGGAGGGCATAATCCCGCCGCAGGTATTGCTTTGGCCGAGACACTGCGCCAGCAGCCGCCGCGCCCCACACATCTGATCTGCGGGATGCTGAACACCAAGGATATTGCAGGCTATCTGCGCCCGCTTGGCACGGTGGCCGCCTCACTGACGGCAGTGTCCATCCCCGGTGAGGCCAACACGATCCCGGCCGCGCGCACCGCGGAAGCGGCGGCAGCAGTCGATCTTCCTGCAACCGTGGCCGAGAACGTGAGGGACGCGATCAAATCCATCACGGCCAAGGATCCGGCGGCACGCATCCTGATTTGCGGCTCGCTTTATCTGGCAGGGCACGTCATGCGCGAGAATGCGGCATGACAAGGGCTTTCGCATTTCTCCTTGCGCTGACTGCGACAAAAGCCGATGCGGCTGCGTTCTATTTCTGCTGGGAAGGTGAGAACGGCTACACCATGACGGGTCAGATGACGCTGCAACAAGGCGCGCTGGATCTGCCACTTGTGACCGAAGACGACGTCAGCGCATTCCGGATTGCCGGATACAAGGACGGCATTCTGATTGGCAAATGGGATCAAGCGACGCGTGCGCCCGACGACCCGTGGTTTCTGACCTTTGATCCTGAGCGGCTGGCTTTTTTCACGCCCGACGAACTAGGCGTGGGTGTCAGTCAGGCATGGAACGCGGGGGGGATGGCTGATGACTGCGGTGACCCGGGCTTTGGTTTCAACCTTGGCAACTATGCACAGGACTTTTGTCTGAATGGCGAATGGATCGAGGAAAGCGGGATGCCGCCAGAGACGCCATTTCTTGTCAGCACAGTGCCGGTGGACCCCGAATGCCGACTTTACAGCCCTTTGAGCTAACGATTCGCGAATCAGTCTCTTGACGGCGAATCATTCCTTCGCGTAGTTTCCTTCTCAACGCGAAGCGCCATAAAAAACAGGCGCGGACGGGCAGTCTTGGCAGGGCGAGTTGGCGGGTCTTATGGCCTGTCTTCTTGTGTTTGTGATTGCGCTAACGCCACACCACCCGCAACATTTTGCCGCCTCTGGGATGTCGTGATTTGCATCTGGGAAAAAGGTCTGCCTAGGTTGCCTAAAGACTTTGTCCAGAGCAGGTAGGCCCGTGCGGAAATACGTTACAACAATTCTCACTCTGACTGCGCTTGCAGTGGCATCAGCACCAGCGGTGGCTGAGGTTGATACCGGTGCCTATCTTGCAGGAAAGCAGGCAGAGACCGCGCATGATTTCGGCACCGCCGCCCGCTATTTCGCGGATGGTCTGGTGCAGGACCCGACCAATGCCGACCTGCTGGATCGCTTGCAACGCGCCTATGTGGCGCAAGGCGACTTTGCACGCGCGGTGCCTGTGGCGCGGACCATGGCTGACGCCGGCGTGGGCAACCCTGTAACGCATCTGATCTTGCGCACTGATGATTTCGCGGCGGGACGCTGGAACGAGGTGCTGAACGCGCTCGAAGCAGGCCAGCAGATCGGCCCGTTGGTTGATCAGCTTTCTGCAGCATGGGCGCTGGTGGGTGCAGGTGACACAAGTGCTGCCATGGATGCGTTTGACGCCGTCATTCAGGGCGAAGGGATGGGCGTTTATGGTTTGACCCACAAAGCTTACGCCCTTGCGGCCTTTGGCGATTTCGAAGGGGCGCAGCGGCTATTCACCAACAACGGTCATGGCGGAATGCGGTATAGCCGCCAGAGCGCGATTGCCCACGCCCAGATCATGAGCCAGTTGGGCCAGAATACCGAGGCGCTGGAACTGATCTCTGCGGTCTTTGGCACGCAGCTTGATCCGGGTCTGATTGCCCTGCGCGATGCGCTCTCGGACGGTGAGGCGGTGGCTTACAGTGCTGTACGGACCCCGGCAGAGGCGATGGGTGATCTGGCGCATGTGATCGCAGGTCTTGTGCAGGCCGATGCCCCTGCAAACTTTACGTTGCTCTACACACGTGCCGCCAACCACCTCTGGCCACAGAACGCGACGGCCCAGTTGATGACGGCCCGTTTGCTTGAAGAGCTGGAGAACTACGACCTTGCAAACGCGGCCTATAGCGCGGTTTCGCCGGATGATCCCTCTTATCACGCAGCCGAGCTTGGCCGGGCTGAGGCTTTGCGCGCTGCAGGCCGCGAAGAGGCCGCTGTGGAAGTGCTTGAAGGGCTGACGCGCCTTTATCCGGCTCTGCCGGAAGTGCACGCCACCAAAGGTGACACGCTGCGTATGGCGGAACGCTATGCTGAGGCCGACCGCGCCTACACCCGCGCGCTTGATCTTTATGATAACCTCGACCGGTCCAAGTGGTTTGTCTACTACACGCGCGCGATCACGCGGCACAGGCTGGACGACTGGACCGGGGCCGAAGCCGATTTCCGCTCGGCCCTCGCCTTGCGGCCAGAGCAGCCGCAGGTCCTGAACTATCTGGGATACTCGCTGGTCGAGCGCGGCGAGAAGCTGTCAGAGGCCCTCGATATGATCGAGACCGCCGCTGCTGCCCGTCCTGATCACGGTGCCATCATCGACAGTCTTGGCTGGGTCTATTTCCAGTTGGGCCGCTATGACGAAGCCGTCGTGCATCTAGAACACGCGGCCTCTCTTGAGCCTGTGGATGCGGTGATCAACGACCACCTTGGCGATGCTTTCTGGGCGGTCGGGCGCGAAATCGAAGCACGCTTCCAGTGGCAACGCGCCTTGTCGTTTTCGCCCAGCGAGGAGGATGCAACGCGCATCCGCGCCAAGCTTGATCGCGGGCTGGACGCTGTTCTGGAAGAAGAAGGTGCTGAGCCGCTGCAGGTCGCACGTGACGACAGCTAGGATCGCCGCGCCAGCCAAGGTCAATCTCACCCTTCATGTGACAGGGCAGCGTGCAGATGGCTATCATCTGCTGGATAGTCTTGTGGTCTTTGCTGATGTGGGTGACGTGATCACCGTCGAAGCGGCGGATGATCTGACGCTGACGGTGGACGGCCCCTTCGGAGCGGGCGTGCCGACCGATCAAAGCAACCTGATTTTGCGCGCGGCGCAGGTGCTGGCTGAGGCCAGAGGCGTGTCGCAGGGTGCGCGCCTGCATCTGGAAAAGAACCTGCCGCATGCGGCAGGTATTGGCAGCGGCTCATCGGATGCTGCGGCGACGTTGTCGCTTCTGGCTGATCTGTGGCAGGTTGACCCGCTGAAAGCAGACGATCCGCGCGTCCTTGAACTTGGGGCTGACGTGCCGGTTTGTGCGGCAGGACCGAAACCGCAACGGATGCGTGGCATTGGCGAGGTTCTTTCGTCTGTTCCGCCGTTGCCGGAGGTTGCACTTGTGCTTGTGCGTCCGCCTGTCGCCGTGCCGACCGGCCCTGTCTTTCAGGGGCTGGCAACCAAGACCGGCGAACCAATGACGGGTGTGCCGGAGGCGCTCGATTTTCCGAAGTTCGTCAATTGGCTGTCGCGGCAGCGCAACGACCTTCAGACACCTGCAATCGGCATTGCCCCTGTGATCGGACAGGTCATTGATGTTCTGCAGATGCAGGACGGTGCAGCACTGGCGGCCATGTCAGGGTCGGGGGCCACGTGTTTTGGTGCCTTCGCCACGCTCTCGCAGGCGCAGGACGCGGCCAGCCAGATCAGGTCCGCACATCCGGATTGGTGGGTAGAAGCGGCCAGGATGCTTTAGCCCTCGTCAGACGCCGCCATTCGTTTCCACAAAAGACTGAGCAACGTCTCACCGGCGAGCGGATTCACACAGTCCGAGATCAACACCGGCGCACCGAAAGGCACCGGCCGGGGCAACGGCACAGTCTCGGCTGGTTCGCGCCGGACATGTGGCACCAAGGAAATGTCGGTCGCATCGGTCATGTGCGCAATCTAGCAAGGTGGCCCTGCACGCGCAAATCAGGCGCTATGGCGCAGGAAGGTGATCCACGTCTCGCCATAGCGGCGCTGGTCGAGGGTGGTGAAACCGGCGGGGGCGATCTGGGCGGCGGATTCTTCCCAGACGATCAGCGCCTCGGCAGCGATCCAGCCTTTGGCTTTCGCTGCCTCCAACGCCTTGGCCCCCAGACCTTTTCCGTAGGGCGGGTCGAGAAAGATCAGGTTGCATCCTTCACCCTCTGGCAGACGTGTCGCATCTGTGGCGATCAGTTGCGTATCCGCCTCGCGTCTGAGTTTGGCGATATTGGCGCGGATCAGCTTTTGCGCCATTCGACCGCTGTCAACAAAAGTGACATGTGATGCCCCGCGCGAAAGCGCCTCCAAACCGAGCGCCCCTGTGCCTGCAAATAGGTCCAGCACGCGGACTTTCGTAATCGGGTCGCCAAAGCGGCCCCCCATCAGCACATTGAACAGGCTTTCACGCACGCGATCGGTCGTCGGGCGCAGATGTGCGCCAGTGTCGCCTTTGCCTACCGGCGTCAGCGCCGTGCCGCGATGCGTGCCGCCAATGATCCTCACCCTTTCAACAGCCCCTTCATGTCAGTGGCCGGATCAGTGATCAGCGCGGGCGCTGGCGATTTGCCGGCTTCGATCAGCCGCTTGCCGATCATGTAGTTGCGCGCATCATTCATCGCATCAACCGCGATCAGGCGATCTTTGTTGTAATACCAATGCGAGACAACATCGCCGTCACCCTTGCGGACATAAACGTCGGTGTAACCAAGGTTCAGCCCCGCAATCTGCAGCTTGCAGTCGTATTGATCAGACCAGAACCACGGTTTGGGCACGTAAGGTTGTTCGCCGCCAGCGATATTCACGGCTACGACTTCGGCCTGATCAATGGCGTTGCCGACGCTTTCCAGTCGGATGGTCTGGCCCTCGAAGTTACAGGTTGCGCAATCCCCTGCCGCCCAGATGTGAGGGTCAGAGGTGCGACCATAGTCGTCAGTGATGATGCCGTTGTCGCCAGATAGCCCTACCATATCGGCCAGACCTGTTGCGGGAATGATGCCGACGCCAACAACGGCAAAGTCGATGTCCAGCCTTGTCCCATCGGTCAGTTCAGCGCCAGCGACATGGTCTTCGCCTGTGAGGCGCACCAGCCCCACACCTTCGCGGATGTCGACGCCATGTGATCTATGCAGTTCGCGAAAATAGTCAGAGGTTTCTGGCGCCGCGACACGTTGCAGGATGCGGTCTGCCATTTCCACCACGGCGACTTGCAGGCCCAGCTTGGTGGCGACGGCAGCTGCCTCCAGCCCGATGTAGCCACCACCAATCACCAGTAGCCGCTTGCCAGCCGTGAAGGCTGGTGCCATCGCGTCGGCATCGGCCAGATCGCGGACGGTGAAGACGCCCTTCAGATTGCCACCGATATTGTTTGGCAGGCTGCGTGGGTAGGAACCGGTCGTCAGCACCAGCTCGTCGTAATTGAGGATTTCGCCACCTGACAGGACGATGGCCTTTTCGCCGCGGGCGATTTCGAAAACCCGGGTGTTCAGCCGCAGCGTGATGTCATGCTCTGCATAGAAGGCTTCGGGTCGCAGATAGAGTCGTTCCTCGGCCATGTCTCCCAGAAGGTAGGCCTTTGACAGCGGCGGGCGCTGGTATGGCGGCACAGGCTCGGCCCCGATCAGGGTGATCTGCCCGTCAAACCCTTCGGCCCGCAGCTTGGCCACGCAGGACGCGCCCGCTTGGCCGGCCCCGATCACAACGACATGGGTCATGGTAATGCACTTTCCTTTTGGCGTTTGGCGTGGTGCACACTACATCTGCCAAAACCACAGGCGCAATGCGAACAGGAGCAACATTTATGACAATCGCGGTAGGGGATACATTGCCGGAAGCGACATTTCTGGTCTTTGGCGACGAAGGCCCGGGATCAGTCGATCTTGGCCCCAAGCTGAAAGGCCGCAAGGTCGTCATTTTCGGCCTGCCGGGGGCCTACACGCGCACTTGCACGGCCGCGCATCTTCCAAGCTTCATCGCCGCGATGGACGATCTGAAAGCCAAAGGTGTGGATGAAGTCATCTGCGTGTCCGTGAATGATCCTTTCGTGATGAAAGCCTGGGGCGATGCGACAGGTGCCAGCGACGCAGGCATCACGATGTTGGGCGATGCTGACAGCAGCTTCTCCAAGGCGCTGGGCCTGACGTTCACTGTGCCGGACCTTGGCTTCTTTGACCGGTCGCAGCGCTATTCGATGCTGGTTGAGGACGGCAAGGTCACGATCTTCAACCCTGAACCTCCGGGCGGACAGTGTGAGATTTCTGCAGGGCAGACGCTTGTGTCCCAGATGGGCTGACATGCCGCGCGCAGACGCAAGGGTTTTGCGCCGCGCGTTTGCTGCTAGTCTGGGCGGGTCATGACCCGCCCGCCCAAATATTCGTTCAGACAAGCCACGCCAGCCGATTTGCTCTTACTGGCAGACTGGCGCAAAGCGGCACATGTGGCGCGATGGTGGGGCGAGGGCGAGAGCTACTCGCAAGAAGACCTCGCCGAGCCGCGTGTCACGATGATGATCGTCAGTCTGGATGATCGCCCGTTTGCCTATATGCAAGACTATACGGTGCATGGCTGGGATGATCACCATTTCGCGGGTTTGCCACATGGCTCACGCGGGATTGACCAGTTTATCGGTCCCTCAGACATGATCGGCAAAGGTCACGGACCGGCCTTCATCGCCCAGCGTGTCCACAGTTTGTTTGAGGCCGGTGCACCGGTCGTGGCAACAGACCCGCACCCTGACAATGCCAGTGCGATCCGTGCTTATGAAAAGGCAGGCTTTGCGATTTCAGGACAGCCGCAGGACACGGCTTGGGGCAGGATCGTGCCCATGCTGGCGCATCGCCTTGAAGCAATGCGCCAGTCCACGCCGTGACTAATTCCCGGCCTGCAGAACGGTTCGTGTCGGGAACGGAATATCGATACCCTTGGCATCCAATGCTTCTTTGACCTTGCGGGTCATGTCCGTTTTGAAAGCAAAGAAGTCGGCGCTGTCACACCATACGCGCACAAGAAAATCGACAGAGAAGTCGCCCAGGGTGTTGACCTGAATGAAAGGCTCTGGGTCGGATTTCGCGCGGGGGTCTGCCATGATCGCTTCGCGGATCGTCTCTTCGGCAAGTTTCAGGTCCGCCCCGTAGCTGACGCCGAATATCCATTCGACGCGGCGGGTGTTGTAGACCGAATAGTTGATGATCGTATTGCCCCAGACCTGACTGTTGGGGATGATGATCTGGACGTTACTCAAGTCGGCCAATTCGGTGTAATTGAGGGTGATATCCTTTACCGTCCCCATCTCGCCGCTGATCTGGACAAAATCGCCGATTTTGATCGGTCTGAAGAAGACAATCATCACGCCAGCCGCAACATTCGACAATGTCCCCTGCAAGGCCAGACCAATCGCCAGACCCGCTGCACCGATGACAGCGACAACTGATGTCGTCTGCACCCCAAAGGTGTTGAGAACAAAGAGAAAGGCAAAACCGACAACGACGTAACGCGCGATATTGCCCAGAAAGTTGAAGAGGGTCACATCGAGATGCGCATGGCGCCCGCCGATGCTGGTGATGCGGTTGCGCACCCAACTGCCGACCATAAAGCCGATGATCAGGATAAAGATGGCACCGACAACACTGCCGACGGCAGAGGCCAGAAATTCAATCGTCAGGAAATCGGCCAACGTCTGACCATTCCAGATTTCGGTTGTCATCAAGGTTTCCAAGGCGTCCTCCGACACGGTAACACGTTACAATTGGCGCGCTTAGGCCATGAGCCTGCACCGTCGTCAAGTTGCAGACGGTTTTGGTGTCTCTGTCTGTGATTTTTTGTCAGGGGTTCTTGAGCAACTGACTGACGTGCTGATCGGCAATTTCATTGGTTTCTGTCAGAAACGTTGAAAGCTTGCTGCGGACCTCTTCGCGACTTGCCTCGTCCATGCGACGCGGAACAGTTGTCTCGAAGCGTCGAAAGACGATGGCGCCAAGGCCAAAAGGTTTGGGCACGATCATTTTGTCCCAGGCATCAAGCCTGCGAAAACGGGACGTGGCAAATGCATAGGTAAAGACCGGAACACCTGTTACCCGCGCCCACTCAAGCGGCGCATCTTTCAGCACCAAGGCCGGGCCAAGTGGCCCGTCACCCGTCAGGCCGATGCTGACACCGTCTTTGACGCGTTTGAGGATCTGGCGCGAGGCGACAACATTCGACGTCTTGTCGGACATCTGCATCGGTTGCAAACCAACAGAGCGTTGCAGCGCACCGGAAACCCGCCCTATCGGACTGTTGGCATAAAGGCTCGAAAGCGGACCAGCGGCCACAGGCCAATGCAATGCGCCCATAATCGACCGCTCGTGCCACATCACCAGAATAACGGGACCGCTTGAGAGCGCATCTTTTAGCGTATCGAGACCCGTGGTCTGCCATTTGGTTGTTCGGTCACAAAACGCCAGATATCTGCCAGCCAGCCCTGCCACTCCGGCGGCCAGTCTCTCTGACTTTTCCAATCTGCGACGCACGGATTTCATCAAAGCTCTGTGGCCCTCTGCTCAATGGCCGCTGTTGTTACATTTCTTGGTCAGAACAGGAAGTGTCATGCACCTTCCCTCTTGATCCTGCTGTGATTCCCGACTAACCCGACATCCGGTCGTAGGGGTATAGCTCAGTTGGTAGAGCGGCGGTCTCCAAAACCGTAGGTCCCGGGTTCAAGTCCTGGTGCCCCTGCCAGACCGGATCACATGGCACTGTGCCAAAGGATCATTGCCCCCATGACACGCCAGCCGATGACGATTGCGTTTCATGTCGGTGCACACAAAACCGCAACGACACATCTGCAAAAAACGATCAAACGGGCCATCGCGCCTTTGGCTGATGATGGCGTGCGGTTTTACGGGCCCGAAAACTTCAGGATGCCGGGGCGCACGATCCCGGCACTGTTTGGTTTTCAGTCCGGCAAGGGACCACAAACCACCGACAGAGACCCGCGGGATCAGCTCACACGTCTTGCCAAGGGCGCATCCCGCCTGGTCCTGAGCGAGGAAAACTTCATCGGTCCGCTCAACAGCGCCAAAGGGCTCGGCCTGCGCAAGCGCTACAAGGCCGCCGGGACTCGATTGTCGCAACTCGCTGCGGCGACAGGGCATGAAATCGAGGTCTTTCTCGCCATCAGGCGACCGACCGGGTTTCTGAACTCCGCCTACTGCCAGATGTTGCTGGCCGGTGATGTCCGGCCACTTGGTGTCTACCTGCGGCGCAATCCGCTGTCCGGCGTTGACTGGGTTGATCTTGTGGATCGCATCAGGCAAGCCCCTGGCGTGGGTGCGGTGACGGTCTGGAAGTACGAGGATTACAACGCCGTCTTTCCACGGATCACCGCCGGGCTTTTGGGTGAAGGTCCGGCGCGCCATGTCCCCACAGTCGCGCGCCAGATCAATCCGGGTCTTTCGGCCTCGGCCGTTGCGGAAATCCTGCATCGCGAAGGGGCCGAGGACATGCGTGCGGTGGCAAAGGACGCGCGCGCCCTTCTGTCAGTTCTTGACGGCTATCCGCCGTTCGATGCCTTTGATGCCGAAGAGCACGCCATCAGCGATGCGATATACCGCCAGCAAGTCGCGCAAATTGCCCAGATGCCGGGCGTCACACTTTTGCAGCCTGAAAAGAGTTGATGAACTGGCCGTGCAGTCAGGCTTGAATTCACTGGCCAGACTCCGTATGTCGCGCCTGTTGAGATCAAGGACGAAAAGAGATGGCAATGGCCAACCCCGTTAAGTTCATTCAGGAAGTCCGCGCTGAGGTGGCGAAAGTCGTCTGGCCGACCCGCCGTGAGACAGTGATGACGACCATCATGGTTTTCATCATGGCCACGCTGACTGCGATCTTTTTCTTTCTGATTGATCTGCTGCTGCGGACCGGCCTCAACGGTGTCTTGAGCTACTTCGGCGGCTGACACCGCCATAGCGGTTGCGCCCTCTTGAAAAGAGAGATTTGCAGCGGTATGAGCCTCACCAAGTTATCCGGAAATGGCGTGCGGCGAATCGAGTTGCACGCCGCTTTTATTTTCGGGACTCGCGCAATCGCGCTGATGCAATGACAACGCGCCCGCAAGGGCAGATGATGACAAGGTGCTCTGACAGATGGCCAAACGCTGGTATTCGGTAAGTGTTCTCTCGAACTTCGAGAAGAAGATCGCGGAAGCGATCCGTCAGAAGGCGGCAGACCAAGGTCTTGACGACCAGATCGATGAAGTGCTGGTGCCGACAGAAGAAGTCATCGAAATCCGCCGCAACAAAAAGGTCACCGCCGAGCGCCGCTTCATGCCGGGCTACGTGCTTGTCCACATGGAAATGTCCGACGAGGGCTATCACCTGATCAACTCCATCAACCGCGTCACAGGCTTCCTTGGTCCGCAAGGCCGCCCGATGCCAATGCGCGATGCAGAGGTGCAGGCGATCCTTGGCCGCGTGCAGGAAGGTGAAGAGGCGCCTCGCACGCTCATCAACTTCGAGATTGGCGAGAAGGTCAAAGTCAACGATGGTCCGTTCGAGGATTTCGACGGTCTGGTCGAAGAGGTGGACGAAGAAAACCAGCGCCTGAAGGTGACGGTCTCGATCTTCGGCCGCGCAACCCCGGTCGAGCTGGAATATACGCAGGTGACCAAGCAGTAAGGCTTGGGATCAGCGATGGAACGGGAAGGGGGCCGAGTGGTCCCCTTTTTTTTCGAGGAAGTGTTGGCCATCAGTCTTCGTTTGGAGAGCACTGGAGGGGGTCGGCTCACGATGGGTCTGGTTGAACGCTGGCGGTGCTTAGTTTTTCTGATCGTCGCTCTTGACGTGCTACGGATACGTATGGTCCCATCGTGCATTGGGACAGTTATACATCAAACATTTTCTGAAGGTATTTCGCATGAGGTTGTTAGCTGCCGTCATATTGTCGCTTTCATTTGCATTTCATCCCTTTTTAGCTTCTGCTCAGTCGCTCTCGCCAGACGACAGTGGCACATTCGGGCGCTTTGATGCCCATACGCGCGCGGCACAAACAGCACATGGATTCAATATAATCTCTGGACCTCCAGCTTTGTTGCGCGAGGGCCAAAGAGCATTTCTTTTCGACGTCAGACCAGGAGACTGCGGAGGAAACGATTGCCGTGAAGACCGGGAACGTGTCGAACGTGTAGACAGGTCCGGCTCCAGACCTCGTGATGAACATTGGTATGCTTGGTCGCTTCGTTTGGCTGACGATTTCCCGTTCATCCGCCCAACGAATACTACCCTTGGACAGTTCAAACAGGAACCCCAGGGCTGTGAAGTGGCCGGCATAGGAATCGAAAGCCGTGGCTTGTTTTTCTACAACAAACTCTGTGCTGCCAACGGCGAGGCAACCTATATGATCGACAAGCCCTTCATTTCGCTTGCGGCGGCGCGTGGTCGATGGATTGATTTTATGGTGCACTCAAATTGGAGTGCAGATTCAGATGGGTTTCTTGATTTCTATGTCGATGGACGGCTGATCGCATCACACAGAGGGCGTGTCGTTTACAACAATCGAGACGAGGTGACATTTCGATTTGGTATCTACCGGTCTTTTGTTTCTCGCTATACCGGCAACACAGGAAATCCGGTGCCGCGACAATGGGCCATTTATGACAACGTACGTCGGGGTGACACACGCGGGTCCGTGGAAATCCAGCGATAATTCTCAGGCGAGAGCGAGTTCTGCTTGTCAGTCAAAGCATGCGGGTGTCGAACGGCTAGGATCTGCGTGGTTGGGAACCAGTCCAGTTTGAGGCGTCTTGCCGACAACCCCCTTGCCATCACCGCGATTCACCCCTAAACGCCGCCTTTGTCACCCCGCCCCCGTGGGGTGATCCCTCGTGGGAGGCTTTGGCGCGCGCGCGTGACCGGCCGGACCACACAACATCAAAGCCTGACGGTCGCGACCTGAAGGCGTTGGAAAAAGGAGAGGCCCCATGGCCAAGAAAGTAGTGGGTACGCTCAAGCTGCAGGTTCCTGCAGGTTCCGCAAACCCTTCCCCACCCGTCGGTCCTGCGTTGGGTCAGCGCGGTATCAACATCATGGAATTCTGTAAGGCTTTCAACGCCAAGACAGAAGACATGGAAAAGGGCGCACCATGCCCGACTGTCATCACCTACTATCAGGACAAGTCGTTCTCGATGGAAATCAAGACGCCACCTGCGTCTTACTACATCAAGAAAGCGGCCAAACTGAAGTCCGGCAGCCAGACACCTGGTAAAGCCGTCGCAGGCTCCATCACAGGCAAGCAGGTCCGCGAGATCGCTGAAGCCAAGATGAAGGACCTCAACGCCAACGACATCGAAGGCGCAATGCAGATCATCATGGGCTCCGCCCGTTCTATGGGCATCGAGGTGAAGTAATGGCGAAACTTGGTAAGCGCACAGCGGCCGCTCGCGCCGCTTTTGAAGGCAAGCACAACGTTTCTGTTGATGAAGCCGCATCTCTGGTCAAAGAGAACGCGACCGCGAAATTCGATGAATCCATCGAGATCGCAATGCAGCTCGGTGTTGACCCACGTCACGCAGACCAGATGGTCCGTGGCACCGTCACACTGCCACACGGCACCGGCAAGACTGTCCGCGTTGCTGTATTTGCACGTGGCGAGAAGGCCGAAGAAGCCAAGGCTGCTGGTGCAGACATCGTTGGCGCTGAAGACCTGATGGAAACCATCCAAGGTGGCACGATTGACTTCGACCGTTGCATCGCGACACCCGATATGATGGCCATCGTCGGTCGTCTGGGTAAGGTCCTGGGTCCACGCAACCTGATGCCAAACCCGCGCGTTGGCACCGTGACCATGGACGTCAAGGAAGCTGTTGAAGCGGCCAAAGGCGGACAGGTTCAGTTCAAGGCTGAAAAGGCAGGGGTCGTCCATGCCGGTATCGGCAAAGCGTCATTCAGCGCGGAACAGATTGCCGACAACATGAAGGCATTTGTCGATGCGGTCAGCAAGGCCAAGCCATCGGGTGCAAAGGGCACATACATGAAAAAGATCGCCGTCAGTTCCACAATGGGGCCAGGCGTGACCGTTGATGTCGTGTCCGCGACAGGCAACGACTAAGCCCAGCCTCAAGGCAATGTAGATTGACGTGGCAGACCCTCCGGGTCTGCCATTTTTGTTTTCAGCCCTTCTGCAAGCAGTCTGCAAAATGCCTCTTCCGGTAACGGTCGTGCATAGTAGAAGCCTTGAAACACCTCACAGCCGAGCTTGCGGATCACCGCGACATCCTCAGCCGTTTCGACGCCTTCGGCCATGGCTTGCAGACCTAAAGCGCGCGCCATGTCAAAAATTGCGGCAACCACGCTTTGCTGCATCGGGTCGCGCGCGGCGGCCTGTATGAGGTTGCGGTCGATTTTGATCCTGTCGGGACGAACGCGCAAAAGACCGGTCAGCGAGGCGCGTCCGCTGCCGAAATCGTCGATCTCAATCCGCACACCGAGATCGCGGAGTTGGCGCAGCTGTTCTGTGACCGGTGAGGACTCGTGCATGTCATCGAAATGAAGCGTCTCAAGCAGCTCAATCGATAGCTGGCAATCGCGGTTCAGCCACCATTGTCGGATATCTGACAGAAGGTCATGGCGGATCAGCCGGCCCGCGCTTGTATTGACCGCAATCGAGTCAAGCGACAGCCCCATCTTTGGCAGACGGTCAGCAAGGCGCAAAGTTTGCCTCAGGACCGCGCGATCGAGTTGCGCACTCAGCCCAAGTGTTGCCGCGATATCGAGAAAGCGACCCGGTTTGAGAATTCCAAAGCGAGGATGCTTCCACCGTACGAGGGCTTCCGCTCCCACAATCCGACCGGTCAGTGCGTTGACCTGTGGTTGGAAAAACGGGACGATGGCGCCTTTCTCAATGGCCTTTGGCAGCTCGGACGAGAGTTGCCGCCTGAAGCTGCGTTCCTGTCGAGTCTCATAGGCTGCACAAGACAGGGTATCACGACCCGACCTTTTGGACTGGTAGAGCGCCCCGTCTGCCAGATCGATGAGGTCCCGCGGTGAGGTGATCGTTTCATCAACCAGTGCGATCCCGACACTGGCGCCAATCGTCATGCGATGCCCGTCATAGAAGAAGGGCGCCCGCATACATTCCACGATATGTTCGCCGAACCACCTGACGTTTTCATGTGCGCGTTGCGCAATCAAAAGGATCTGGAACTCGTCGCCGCCCACGCGATAGATTTTGCCCGCCTCACCGACAATCTGGCTGAGCCTTTTTGCTGCCGTTACAAGAACAGCATCACCAGCCGCATGGCCAAGCGTATCGTTCACCCATTTGAAACGATCCAGATCGACATGAAGCAAACCAAGGTTAGATCCGCAGCCATCAAAAAACTGCTGTAAATCCCGTTCAAACGCACGCCGGTTCAGCAGACCTGTCAACGCATCTTCGTTCGCGCTGCGCTCCAGGGCCTTGCGGGTCTCCGCCAGTTCTGTGTTGCGTTCGGCCAGTGCCCGATTTGACGCTTCGAGCTTCTGCATCGCGATTTTCTCCGGGGTGATATCGTGCCCCGTCCCGCGATAACCACAGAACGTCCCGTCAGCATCGAACAGCGGCTGCCCCGCAATGCGCAGCCACATAAGCGACCCATCAAAAGGCCGCCGGATCGCGTAGTCGAAGTTACGGAAGGGGCGATGTGAGTAGAGATCGTCAAGATGCGCCTGCCACTTCGGATCGTTGTAATCGACCATTGCGACATCTGTGCGCCGCTGACCCAGAATTTGCTTGGAGTCCAGTTTGGTCACATCTTCCATGCGGCTTGAAAAATAGGTGAAGCGGTGATCGGCGTTGGTTTCCCAGAACCAATCGGAGGCGATCCCGGCAAAATCTTCAAGATCTCGCACGATATGGTGGTCCATTGCAGTCATAGAAGCCTTCTAGTCCGATGACCTTGAACAACTGGTTAGCAGCACCTATTTCCTGCGTTGAAAATTCCCAACATACCCTTGGCTTTTCATAACTGAGCAAGTAATCAACAGCCCTGGCCCGAAAGATTGATTCGTTCGGGCCTTTGTTCGTCCGAGACGGTGGGTTGGCAGATTGCCGATAATTCCTGCCTGAGACGGGATAGACCAGAATTCTAGGGCTCTTTTGAGGCTTATCTGGCGCGCCCCGTTTGCATGGACTGTAGATGTTGGGCGGCCAAGCCGTTTGACAAAATTGAGCCGGGGGAAACCCCAAACTTGGAGTGAAACTGTGGATAGAGCACAAAAAGAACAGCTGGTCGAAGATCTCGGCCAGATCTTTGAAAGCTCTGGCGTCGTAGTGGTTGCCCACTACGAAGGCATGACAGTTGCTGAAATGCAGGACCTGCGCGCCAACATGCGTGAAGCGGGCGGTTCTGTACGCGTTGCCAAGAACAGACTCGCCAAAATCGCCTTGGAAGGTAAGCCATGCGAAAGCATCGCTCAGTACCTGACAGGCATGACTGTACTCGCTTACTCTGAAGACCCCGTTGCTGCGGCAAAGGTTGTCGACAAGTTTGCCAAAGATAACGACAAGCTCGTCGTTCTCGGCGGCGCTATGGGCGAGACAGCGCTGGATCCAGCTGGTGTGAAAGCTGTTGCCGGTATGCCATCCCGTGAGGAGCTTATTGCTTCCATCGTGGGCTGCATCGGTGCACCTGCTTCCAACATTGCCGGGGCCATTGGCGCACCTGCTTCGAACATCGCCAGCATTCTCTCAACCATCGAAGAGAAAGCTGCATAAAGCATCTGAATTGACTTGGGGGCGCGCCCTCACGTTGGAACACACTTAAAACGAACGGAAAGCATAAAATGGCTGATCTGAAGAAACTTGCTGAAGAGATCGTTGGTCTGACCCTTCTCGAAGCACAAGAACTGAAAACCATCCTCAAGGACGAGTATGGTATCGAACCTGCTGCTGGTGGCGCTGTCATGATGGCTGGCCCTGCTGGTGGCGACGCTGGCGCAGCTGCTGAAGAGAAGACAGAATTCGACGTCGTTCTCAAGAACGCTGGCGCACAGAAAATCAACGTCATCAAAGAAGTTCGCGGCATCACCGGTCTTGGCCTGAAAGAAGCCAAGGACCTGGTCGAAGCTGGCGGCAAGATCAAAGAAGGCGTGGACAAGGCAGAAGCAGAAGACATCAAAGCCAAGCTGGAAGCAGCTGGCGCAGAGGTCGAACTGGCCTAAGCCAAAGCTACTGGCAGACAAGATCTGCCAAAAAATTCGGCTGGGCCCGCAGAAATGCGGGTCCAGCCAAACCTGTCTTAGAGGTCGGCCAACGCTGACCGACCCCTTGGGTAGGTTTGAGATGTCGGGAGGAGGCCGGTGGGACGGCCGCCACGAATTGACATCAAGCCCCCGGTCAAATGGGTGATGCAGCGCGACCCCGGCGGTGCATGGCTCGAGAGACAAAGCAAAAGGTGACATCGCACATGGCTTCTACGTTCCTTGGACAGAAACGCCTGCGTAAGTACTACGGCAAAATCCGTGAAGTGCTTGAAATGCCGAACCTCATCGAGGTTCAGAAATCCTCATACGACTTGTTCCTGCGCTCAGGCGATGGCGATCAGCCTGCTGATGGCGAAGGCATCAAGGGCGTGTTCCAGTCGGTCTTCCCGATCAAGGATTTCAACGAGACTGCTGTTCTCGAATTCGTCAAATACGAGCTGGAAAAGCCGAAGTATGACGTTGAGGAATGCCAGCAGCGTGACATGACATACAGCGCACCTTTGAAGGTGACGCTCCGCCTGATCGTCTTTGATGTCGATGAAGATACAGGCGCGAAGTCCGTCAAGGACATCAAGGAACAGGACGTCTTTATGGGCGATATGCCTTTGATGACGCCAAACGGCACATTTGTCGTCAACGGCACCGAGCGTGTGATCGTCTCCCAGATGCACCGTTCGCCGGGCGTGTTCTTTGACCACGACAAGGGCAAAACCCATTCTTCCGGCAAACTGCTGTTTGCCTGCCGCATCATCCCATACCGCGGTAGCTGGCTCGACTTTGAGTTTGACGCCAAAGATCTGGTGTTCTGCCGTATCGACCGTCGTCGTAAGTTGCCTGTGACCACCCTGCTTTATGCACTGGGCATGGACCAGGAAAGCATCATGAATGCTTACTACAACACCGTTGATTACAAGTTCGACAAGAAGGCAAAGGCATGGGTCACCAAGTTCTTCCCTGAGCGTGTGCGCGGCACACGTCCGACCTTTGATCTGGTCGACGCGAAGACTGGCGAAGTGATCGCCAAAGCCGGTGAGAAAGTCACGCCGCGTTCGGTCAAGAAATTGATCGATGCTGGCGAAGTCACAGACCTGCTCGTCCCATACGAGAACATCGTGGGCAAGTTTGTTGCTGAGGACATCATCAACGAGGAAAACGGCGCAATCTATGTTGAAGCCGGTGATGAGCTGACGCTTGAGCGTGACAAGGACGGCGAGGTTATCGGCGGCACGCTGAAGGACCTGCTTGACGCTGGTATCACCACGATCCCAGTGCTTGACATCGATAACGTGACCGTGGGCGCCTACATGCGCAACACCATGGCGCAGGACAAGAACATGAACCGCGAAACCGCGCTCATGGATATCTACCGTGTCATGCGCCCAGGTGAGCCACCGACCGTTGAGTCCGCGTCGGCCCTGTTCGACACGCTGTTCTTCGATAGCGAGCGCTATGATCTTTCGGCTGTTGGTCGCGTAAAGATGAACATGCGTCTGGACCTCGATGCAGAAGACACCATGCGCACTCTGCGCAAGGAAGACATCGTGGCCTGCATCAAGGCGCTGGTCGAACTGCGTGATGGCAACGGCGATGTGGACGATATCGACCACCTCGGCAACCGCCGCGTTCGTTCCGTTGGCGAGTTGATGGAAAACCAGTACCGCGTTGGTCTGCTGCGGATGGAGCGCGCGATCAAAGAGCGTATGTCTAGCGTCGAGATCGACACTGTGATGCCGCAGGACCTGATCAACGCGAAGCCTGCTGCGGCTGCCGTGCGTGAATTCTTCGGCTCTTCGCAGCTGTCGCAGTTCATGGACCAGACAAACCCGCTTTCTGAAGTCACTCACAAGCGCCGTCTGTCGGCCCTTGGGCCTGGTGGTCTGACACGTGAACGCGCGGGCTTTGAGGTGCGCGACGTGCACCCGACCCACTACGGTCGCATGTGCCCGATTGAAACACGGGAAGGTCCGAACATCGGTCTGATCAACTCACTGGCGACATTTGCCCGCGTGAACAAGTACGGCTTTATCGAAACACCTTACCGCAAGGTTGTAGACGGTCAGGTGACGGATGACGTCAGCTACATGTCCGCTACGGAAGAAATGCGTCACACAGTGGCGCAGGCCAATGCGAATGTTGACGGCGAAGGCCGTTTCAACAACGAGTTGGTGTCGACCCGTAAGAATGGTGATTACACGCTGTCTCCACGCGAGAGTGTCGATCTGATCGACGTGTCGCCAAAGCAGCTGGTCTCTGTTGCGGCCTCGCTTATCCCGTTCCTTGAAAACGACGACGCGAACCGCGCGCTGATGGGTTCGAACATGCAACGTCAGGCTGTGCCGCTGCTGCAGGCAGAGGCACCGCTGGTTGGTACAGGTATCGAAGAGGTTGTGGCCCGCGATTCCGGTGCTGCGATCATGGCAAAGCGTGCAGGGATCATCGACCAGGTCGATGCCCAGCGTATCGTTATCCGTGCCACCGAAGATCTCGAACTGGGCGACGCAGGCGTTGACATCTACCGGATGCGCAAGTTTCAGCGGTCCAACCAGAACACCTGCATCAACCAGCGTCCGCTTGTGAAGGTGGGTGACATGGTCCAGAAGGGCCAGGTGATCGCAGACGGACCATCGACCGATCTGGGTGAACTGGCGCTGGGTAAGAACGTGGTCGTCGCGTTCATGCCGTGGAACGGTTACAACTACGAAGACTCCATCCTGATCTCCGAGCGTATCGTGCGCGACGACGTGTTCACATCGATCCATATCGAAGAATTCGAAGTTGCCGCCCGTGACACCAAGCTCGGGCCAGAAGAAATCACCCGCGACATTCCGAACGTCGGTGAAGAAGCGCTGCGCAACCTCGACGAGGCTGGCATCGTCTACATCGGTGCCGAGGTCGGGCCCGCGGACATTCTGGTCGGCAAGATCACACCAAAGGGCGAAAGCCCGATGACGCCAGAAGAAAAGCTGCTGCGCGCCATCTTTGGTGAGAAAGCCTCCGACGTGCGTGATACATCACTGCGTCTGCCGCCAGGCGACTTCGGCACGGTTGTTGAAGTGCGTGTCTTTAACCGCCACGGCGTAGAAAAAGACGAGCGTGCGCTGCAGATCGAGCGTGAAGAGGTCGAGCGCCTCGCACGTGACCGTGACGATGAGTTGGCGATCCTTGATCGCAACATCTACGCGCGTCTGTGGGACATCATCAACGGCAAGAAAGCTGTCAAAGGGCCGAAAGGCTTCAAGGCAGGGTCGGTTGTGTCTGAGGAAAGCGTTGCCGATCTGTCCCGCGGACAGTGGTGGCAGCTTGCCATGGAAGACGAAGATGATGCCAAGATCGTCGAAGCACTGAACGAACAGTACGAAATCCAGAAGAAGGCAATGGATGCCCGCTTCGAGGATAAGGTCGAGAAAGTGCGTCGCGGTGACGATCTTCCACCGGGTGTGATGAAGATGGTCAAGGTCTTCGTGGCTGTGAAGCGCAAGCTGCAGCCCGGCGACAAGATGGCCGGTCGTCACGGGAACAAGGGTGTTATTTCCAAGGTTGTGCCGATGGAAGACATGCCGTTCCTTGCCGATGGTACACCTGTCGACTTCTGTCTGAACCCGCTGGGCGTGCCGTCGCGTATGAACGTCGGTCAGATCCTCGAAACACACATGGGCTGGGCCGCACGCGGTCTTGGTCTGCAGATTGACGAAGCGCTGGACGAGTACCGCCGCTCTGGTGATCTGACACCTGTGCGTGACGCGATGAAGATCGTCTATGGCGACGATGTCTACGATGAAGGCATCGCCGGTATGGGCGAGGATGACCTGATCGAGGCTGCCGGCAACGTCACACGCGGTGTGCCGATTGCGACACCTGTCTTCGACGGTGCGAAAGAGGCTGATGTTAACGACGCGCTGGTGCGCGCCGGTTTCAGCACCTCCGGTCAGTCAGTGCTTTACGATGGCCGCACAGGCGAGCAGTTCAGCCGCCCTGTTACGGTCGGTGTGAAGTATCTGCTCAAGCTGCATCACCTTGTCGACGACAAGATCCACGCGCGTTCCACCGGGCCTTACAGCCTTGTCACGCAGCAGCCTCTGGGCGGTAAAGCCCAGTTCGGCGGCCAGCGTTTCGGGGAAATGGAAGTCTGGGCACTGGAAGCCTACGGCGCTGCTTACACCCTGCAGGAAATGCTGACTGTGAAGTCGGATGACGTGGCAGGCCGGACGAAAGTCTACGAGAGCATCGTCAAAGGCGAGGACAACTTCGAGGCCGGTGTGCCAGAGTCGTTCAACGTGCTGGTGAAAGAAGTGCGGGGCCTCGGCCTCAACATGGAACTCCTGGATGCGGAGGATGAGGAGTAAGGCGCGAGCCTTGCTCCCCCACCTCTCAACGCACCCCAATTCAAGGAATTGAAGATGAACCAGGAACTGACAAATAACCCGTTTAACCCGCTGACACCGGCGAAAACGTTTGACGAAATCAAGGTCTCGCTGGCCTCGCCTGAACGGATCCTGTCTTGGTCCTTTGGCGAGATCAAAAAGCCCGAAACAATCAACTACCGGACGTTCAAGCCAGAGCGCGACGGCCTGTTTTGTGCGCGTATCTTTGGCCCGATCAAGGATTACGAGTGCCTGTGCGGCAAATATAAGCGCATGAAGTATCGCGGCGTTGTCTGCGAGAAATGCGGTGTGGAAGTCACGCTGCAAAAGGTTCGTCGCGAGCGTATGGGCCACATCGAACTGGCCGCGCCTGTTGCGCACATCTGGTTCCTCAAGTCGCTGCCATCCCGCATCGGCCTGATGCTGGACATGACGCTGCGTGATCTTGAGCGTATCCTCTACTTCGAAAACTACGTTGTGATCGAACCTGGTCTGACGGACCTCACCTATGGTCAGCTGATGACCGAGGAAGAGTTCCTTGATGCGCAGGATCTTTACGGCATGGACGCCTTCACCGCCAACATCGGTGCCGAAGCGATCCGCGAAATGCTGGCGCAGATCGACCTTGAGTCCGAAGCAGAACAGCTGCGCGCTGATCTGAAAGAGGCGACAGGTGAACTGAAGCCCAAGAAGATCATCAAGCGTCTGAAAATCGTCGAGAACTTCATCGAATCCGGCAACCGTCCTGAGTGGATGGTGATGACCGTCATTCCTGTGATCCCGCCAGAGCTGCGCCCGCTGGTGCCGCTTGATGGTGGCCGTTTCGCGACATCTGATCTGAATGATCTCTATCGTCGTGTGATCAACCGGAACAACCGTCTGAAGCGCCTGATCGAGCTGCGCGCACCTGACATCATCGTCCGCAACGAAAAGCGGATGCTTCAGGAATCTGTTGACGCTCTGTTTGACAACGGCCGTCGCGGTCGCGTCATTACCGGTGCCAACAAGCGTCCGCTGAAGTCGCTGTCCGATATGCTGAAAGGCAAGCAGGGCCGTTTCCGCCAGAACCTTCTGGGTAAGCGCGTCGACTTCTCTGGCCGTTCGGTCATCGTGACCGGTCCTGAACTCAAGCTGCATCAGTGCGGTCTGCCCAAGAAGATGGCGCTCGAACTTTTCAAGCCGTTCATCTACTCGCGCCTTGAAGCCAAGGGCCTTTCCTCAACGGTCAAGCAAGCCAAGAAACTGGTCGAGAAAGAGCGCCCCGAAGTCTGGGATATCCTTGATGAGGTGATCCGCGAACACCCTGTCATGCTCAACCGCGCGCCAACGCTGCACCGTTTGGGTATTCAGGCATTCGAACCTGTGCTGATCGAAGGGAAAGCCATCCAGCTTCACCCGCTCGTCTGTTCCGCGTTTAACGCTGACTTCGACGGTGACCAGATGGCCGTTCACGTGCCGCTGAGCCTTGAGGCGCAGCTGGAAGCCCGCGTTCTGATGATGTCCACGAACAACGTGCTGTCGCCTGCAAACGGCAGCCCGATCATCGTGCCGTCACAGGACATGATCCTGGGTCTCTACTACACCACCATCATGCGTGAAGGCATGAAGGGTGAGGGCATGTCGTTTGCCAACATCGAAGAAGTCGAGCACGCGCTGACCGCAGGTGAGGTGCACCTGCACGCCAAGATCACCGCGCGCCTGACCCAGATTGATGATGAAGGCAACGAAGTGATGAAGCGGTTTGAAACGACACCAGGGCGCTTGCGCCTCGGTGCGCTTCTGCCACTGAATGCCAAGGCACCTTTTGATCTCGTCAACCGTCTGCTGCGCAAGAAAGAAGTGCAGCAGGTCATCGACACCGTCTACCGCTACTGTGGTCAGAAAGAGTCTGTCATCTTCTGTGACCAGATCATGACGATGGGCTTCCGCGAAGCGTTCAAGGCAGGCATTTCGTTCGGTAAGGACGACATGGTTGTGCCTGACACCAAGTGGGAACTGGTCGATGAAACACGCGAGCAGGTCAAGGACTTTGAACAGCAGTACATGGACGGCCTGATCACACAGGGCGAAAAGTACAACAAAGTGGTCGATGCTTGGTCGAAAGCCAACGACAAAGTCACTGACGCGATGATGGGTACGATCTCCACTACGCCAAAAGGCGAGGATGGCTCTGAAGGTGAACCAAACTCGGTTTACATGATGGCCCACTCCGGTGCGCGTGGTTCGGTCACACAGATGAAGCAGCTCGGCGGGATGCGCGGCCTGATGGCCAAGCCGAACGGCGAGATCATCGAAACACCGATCATCTCGAACTTTAAGGAAGGTCTGACCGTTCTTGAGTACTTCAACTCGACCCACGGCGCCCGTAAGGGTCTGTCGGATACGGCGTTGAAGACCGCGAACTCAGGCTACCTGACACGTCGTCTGGTTGACGTGGCGCAGGACTGCATCGTGCGTGAGCTTGATTGCGGAACAGAACGCGCCATCACAGCCGAAGCTGCCGTCAACGACGGTGAAGTCGTGGCATCGCTGGCAGAGCGTGTTCTGGGTCGTGTCTCGGCTGATGATGTGCTCAAGCCTGGCACTGATGAGGTGCTGGTCGAAGCCGGTGAACTGATCGACGAACGCAAGGCGGACCTTCTGGATGCGGCCAACATCGGCAAGATGCGCATCCGCAGCCCGCTGACCTGTGAGTCCGAAGATGGCGTTTGTGCCATGTGCTATGGCCGTGACCTTGCACGCGGTACACGCGTGAACATCGGCGAAGCTGTCGGTATCATCGCAGCACAGTCCATCGGTGAACCGGGCACGCAGCTTACGATGCGGACATTCCACATCGGTGGTGTTGCCCAAGGTGGTCAGCAATCCTTCCAGGAGGCGTCGCAGCCAGGCAAGATCGCGTTCAAGAACGCGCAACTGCTTGAAAACGCCGCTGGCGAGATGGTCGTGATGGGCCGCAACATGGTCCTGTCCATCCTCGACGAGGAAGGTGAAGAACGCGCAACGCATAAGGTTGGCTATGGCTCCAAGGTGTTTGTCAAAGAGGGCGCTGATGTGGCCCGTGGCGACAAGCTCTTTGAATGGGACCCATATACACTGCCAATCATTGCCGAGCAGTCCGGTACAGCCAAATATGTTGATCTGGTCAATGGTATCGCCGTACGCGAGGAAACCGACGATGCAACGGGTATGACCCAGCGCATCGTGGCCGACTGGCGTGCTGCACCAAAGGGCAACGAGCTTGCACCAAAGATCATCGTGGTTGGCGAGAACGGTGAACCAGCAGTCAAGGAAGACGGCAACCCTGTCGCCTATCCGATGTCTGTGGACGCCATTCTGTCGGTCGAAGACGGTCAGGAAATCAAAGCGGGTGACGTCATCGCACGTATTCCGCGCGAAGGTGCCAAGACCAAGGACATCACCGGTGGTCTGCCACGTGTGGCCGAACTCTTTGAAGCCCGCCGTCCGAAGGATCACGCGATCATTGCCGAAATCGATGGTTATGTGCGCTTCGGCAAGGACTACAAGAACAAGCGCCGCATCGCGATTGAAAGCTCCGAAGATCCGGACGTGAAGGTCGAATACATGGTGCCCAAGGGCAAGCACATTCCGGTTGCGGAAGGTGACTTCGTCCAGAAGGGTGACTACATCATGGACGGTAACCCTGCACCGCATGACATTCTTGCGGTTCTGGGGGTCGAGGCCCTTGCGGACTACATGATCGACGAGGTGCAGGACGTCTATCGCCTGCAGGGTGTGAAGATCAACGACAAGCACATCGAAGTCATCGTGCGACAGATGCTCCAGAAGTGGGAGATTCAGGACAGCGGTGACACGGTTCTGCTGAAAGGCGAAACTGTCGATAAGGCTGAATTTGATGAAGCCAACGAAAAGGCTCTGGCGCGCGGCGATCGCCCTGCGACAGGCGAGCCAATTCTGCTTGGTATCACCAAAGCATCGTTGCAGACACGCTCGTTCATCTCTGCGGCATCGTTCCAGGAAACCACGCGCGTGCTGACCGAAGCTTCGGTTCAGGGCAAGCGTGACAAGCTGATCGGTCTGAAAGAGAACGTCATTGTTGGTCGTCTGATCCCTGCCGGTACCGGCGGTGCGACACAGCGCGTACGCCGTATCGCGGCTGACCGCGACAACGTCGTGATCGAAGCCCGCCGCGAAGAGGCCGAGGCCGCTGCTGCACTCGCCGCACCTATGGAAATGGGTGGTGATGTGTCCGAAGATCAGGTCTTCGCCGATGCTCCAAAGGGCGACGACGAATAAGCGTCGATACACGTGAAAATTGGAACGGCCCTTGCGAAAGCAGGGGCCGTTTTTCTTAGGGGGTTCTGTTTCGTGGGCCTCGACCAATAGGACGGGCCACAGACGATTAAGTGCCATTCTGCGGATCCATGAAAATGCGGTCTGGCCAGCGATCAATCTACGAACGGGCATACCAATCAGGCCGTCCCATGACGCAGATCAAGGCGGTTTCAGCGCTGTCGCGCTATGATGGATCAACCAATTCAAAGGAGACCGTCATGTACAAAAACATCCTTGTTCCCGTCTCATTCGAGGCCGACCGCAACGCCAAGGGCGCAATGGAGATTGCAAAGAGCCTCCGTGCAGAAGGCGGACAGATTACCTGCCTGCACGTCATGGAACAGCTACCGCAATATGCAACTGAATACCTGCCAGCCGGCCACCTTGACGCCGCGAAGGCCGACATCGTTGAAAGCCTGAAGGAACTGACCGAAGGCGTGGAGGGCGCGACAACACTGGTCGTCGATGGCCATTCGTCCCGCACCATTCTTGCGCATGCAAACAACAATGACGTGGACCTGATCATTATCGCAAGTCATCAGCCGGGAATGCAGGATTACCTTCTCGGCTCGACCGCCGCGAAGGTCGTGCGCCATGCCCATTGCGCCGTGCACGTGCTGAGATAGCAGGCGACATCATCTGACGGTTTCTGACTAGAAGGTGAAAGGGCCTGCTGATACGGCAGGCCCATGACAGTCTCCGACAACATTCGCGGCGCGTTGATTATGGCGGGCGCGATGTGCGCCTATACGTTCAACGACGCCTTTATGAAGGCCCTGTCGGACGAGATCCCTCTGTTTCAGGCAATCCTCTTTCGCGGCATGGGGGCAATCGTCTTTCTGACACTGATGTGCCGGATGCTCGGCCAACTGAAGTTCAACCTCGGCCGGCGGGACTGGGGATTGGTGATCCTGCGGTCGGCTGGCGAAGTCGGCGGTACGTTCTTTTTTCTGACCGCACTTTTCAACATGCCTATCGCTAACGTCAGCGCGATTTTGCAGGCGTTGCCGCTCTCGGTCAGTCTGGCAGCAGCGGTCATTCTACGTGAACCATTAGGCTGGCGACGCCTGACTGCAATCGCCATCGGTTTTGCAGGGGTCCTGCTGATCATCCAGCCAGGGGGCGCGGACTTCAGCGCATACAGCCTCTATGCCCTGGGGGCGGTGGCTTGCGTCACTTTGCGCGACATTGCGGTGCGCCGCATGTCACGTGACGTTCCTTCGGTGTTTGTGGCATTGGTCGCGGCGGTGGGTGTGACAGGCTTGGGCGCGGTCGGTGCGATGTTCACACCATGGGCTGCTTTCTCTACCACATCCGCACTCCAGCTTTCAGGCGCGACCCTTTGCTTGATCTTTGGCTATATCGCATCAGTCAACGCGATGCGCTTTGGCGAGATCGCCTTCGTCGCGCCGTTTCGCTACAGCAGCTTGCTTGTTGCACTGGTGCTGGGCGTGGTCATTTTTGACGAATGGCCGAATGCACTGGCCTTGGTCGGCGCAGGGGTCGTTGTGGCGACGGGGCTTTTCACGCTTTACCGTGAAACGCGCCTGCGGCGCACGCCCCGCATGATCCCCGACCGTATCCGCTAGTTTCGGGTGCCGAAAAACACACCATCAACCTCGATTTCAAGATCGCCGATCCCGTTGCCCTGCGCCGAACCAAACACGGCGTCACCACGGCTGCGATCGTCAAAGACATCACCGTCAAGCGTCAGCAGCACATCGCTTTCACGGATGAAACCACCATCATCAATGGCCTCAAGGCGGCCGGAAGCAAAGGCGTCAATACGACCGGCACTCTCGAAGCCGTCGATCCCGAGGCTTCCATCGAGGCGCTGGTCTGGCCGTCCGTCAGTGTCGATCAGGTTGATGTTGCTGACGTCGCCGGACACGTCGTTTGAGGCAAATCCCACGTTCATGGTCATATCGCCAAGAATGCTGCCTTCCACATCACCGGTCACTGTTGCCCCCAGTTGCCCCTCATAGGTTACGGTTCCAGTCGGCAAATCACCTGTGGCGGTGAAAGGCAGCCCGCTGATATAGCGCGCTTCTGCGTAAGCGCGGTCGACGTCCGCGGCAGAAACAGTGGGTGGATTTGGGCTCGCGCAGGCGGCGGCGGTCAGCAAGGTCAGAGCGGGGATCGTCACACGAAACATCTATAGGTTCTCCGGCAAATAATATCTGGAGGCTATGTGTGCCCGTCGCCTGTGCTAGGCAATAAAATCTGGCTGTTATGCGATATCAGTCCGGTCTGGGCCAATCATTCAGCGCCAGAACGCCCAGCCACCGGATTGCCCCCGTGCGGGCTGTTGACACCCCATTCGACTCCCCCTATACGCCGCACATCCGGGCTGGGGGCGATCCCTCCGTCGTCCCGATATCAAAACTGTAGTGGCCAAGAACCGGACAATTTTGTCGTCCTGTTCCTCTGGAACTCACCGCACCGAACCTCCGGTAAGGGTTCGACTGCGGAATTTTTGTGCTTTCAACAGATGAAGGCACGCTTATGAAACCCGCGTTTGCCGGACGCAATATGTGAATAGATGGGAACATCAAACGATGCCAACGATTCAGCAGCTGATCCGCAAGCCGCGCCAGCCGAAAGTTACACGATCCAAGTCGCTCCACATGGAGGGATGCCCACAAAAGCGCGGTGTTTGCACACGCGTTTACACAACGACACCGAAGAAGCCGAACTCCGCGATGCGGAAAGTTGCCAAGGTGCGTTTGACCAACGGCTACGAAGTCATTTCCTACATCCCTGGTGAAAGCCACAACCTTCAGGAACACTCCGTTGTTCTGATCCGCGGCGGCCGTGTGAAAGACCTTCCAGGTGTGCGTTACCACATCCTGCGCGGTGTTCTGGATACCCAGGGTGTCAAAGACCGTAAGCAGCGTCGTTCGAAGTACGGCGCGAAGCGTCCGAAGTAATTGGGCCGGCGGGATCAATCCCGCCCTACCCGCTAACCGTAGGCCGGGGTCCGCCCTGGCGTCCCAGAAACGAAGAGAGAGAAGCGCATGTCACGTCGTCACGCCGCTGAAAAACGCCAAGTTCTGCCAGACGCAAAGTTTGGCGATGTTGTTCTGACAAAGTTCATGAACAACCTGATGATCGACGGAAAGAAATCCGTCGCTGAAAAGATCGTCTACAACGCATTCGATCGCGTTGAAGAGAAACTGAAGAAGTCTCCTGTGGAAGTTTTCCACGAGGGTCTCGACAACATCAAACCAGCTGTCGAAGTCCGCTCCCGCCGTGTTGGTGGTGCGACTTATCAGGTGCCTGTTGAAGTCCGCCCTGAGCGCCGCGAAGCACTTGCCATCCGCTGGCTGATTGCTGCTGCGAAAAAGCGCAACGAAAACACCATGGAAGAGCGCCTCGCAGGCGAGCTGATCGATGCGGTCAACGGCCGCGGCACAGCCGTCAAGAAGCGTGAAGACACCCACAAGATGGCCGACGCCAACAAAGCGTTCAGCCACTACCGCTGGTAAGAGGAAAGCATACCAATGGCACGCGACTATCCCCTCGAACTATACCGTAACTTCGGCATCATGGCCCACATCGACGCAGGGAAAACAACCTGCTCTGAGCGGATCCTGTATTACACCGGCAAATCCCACAACATCGGCGAAGTCCACGACGGCGCAGCAACGATGGACTGGATGGAGCAGGAGCAGGAACGCGGGATCACGATTACCTCCGCTGCGACAACCACATTCTGGGAACGCACCGAAAACGGAACCGAAGCAGACAGCCCAAAGCACCGTCTGAACATCATCGACACACCCGGCCACGTTGACTTCACAATCGAAGTCGAGCGTTCGCTGGCCGTTCTCGATGGTGCTGTTTGCGTTCTGGACGCCAACGCTGGCGTTGAACCTCAGACAGAAACCGTCTGGCGTCAGGCTGACCGTTACAAAGTTCCACGCATGGTCTTCGTCAACAAGATGGACAAGATCGGCGCTGACTTCTTCAACTGCGTTCGCATGATCGAAAGCCGCACCGGCGCAAAAGCTGTGCCAGTCGGTATTCCGATCGGTGCCGAGAACGAGCTGGAGGGCCTTATTGATCTGGTGACCATGGAAGAATGGCTGTGGCAGGGCGAAGACCTTGGCGCATCATGGGTCAAGGCACCTATTCGTGACAGCCTCAAAGACATGGCTGACGAATGGCGCAACAAAATGGTCGAAGCCGCCGTCGAAATGGACGACGACGCCATGATGGAATACCTCGAAGGAAACGAGCCAGACGTTCCAACACTGCGCAAACTGCTGCGCAAAGGGACATTGTCGATGGCATTCGTGCCTGTTCTTGGCGGTTCTGCGTTCAAGAACAAAGGCGTTCAGCCATTGCTCAACGCTGTGATCGACTACCTGCCGAGCCCGCTCGACGTTGTTGACTACATGGGCTTCAAGCCCGGCGACGAGGAAGAAGTCCGCAATATCGCCCGCCGTGCGGACGACAACATGGCTTTCTCCGGTCTGGCATTCAAAATCATGAACGACCCATTTGTGGGCTCGCTGACCTTCACGCGCATCTACTCCGGTGTGCTCAAGAAAGGCGACACCATGCTCAACTCCACCAAGGGGAACAAAGAGCGTGTTGGCCGTATGATGATGATGCACTCCAACAACCGCGAAGAGATCGATGAGGCATTTGCCGGCGACATCATCGCGCTGGGTGGTCTGAAGAACACCACAACCGGTGACACACTCTGCGATCAGCAGGATCCGGTGGTTCTGGAAACAATGACATTCCCCGATCCAGTGATCGAGATTGCCGTTGAGCCAAAGACCAAAGGCGACCAGGAAAAGATGGGTATCGCTCTGCAGCGTCTGGCTGCGGAAGATCCATCCTTCCGTGTTGAGACTGACCTGGAATCAGGTCAGACCATCATGAAGGGTATGGGCGAATTGCACCTCGACATCCTCGTTGACCGCATGAAGCGTGAATTCAAGGTTGAAGCCAACATCGGTGCGCCACAGGTGGCTTATCGTGAAACCATCGGCCACCCGGTTGAGCACAGCTACACCCACAAGAAACAGTCCGGTGGTTCCGGTCAGTTTGCTGAAGTGAAGCTGAACATCATCCCGACAGAGCCAGGCGAAGGCTATTCGTTTGAATCGCTGATCGTTGGTGGTGCTGTTCCGAAGGAATACATCCCAGGTGTTGAAAAAGGCATCCAATCCGTCATGGACAGCGGTCCTCTGGCAGGCTTCCCCGTGATCGACTTCAAGGTGCAACTCCTGGACGGTAAGTTCCACGATGTTGACTCCTCGGTTCTGGCGTTCGAAATCGCAGCCCGTATGTGTATGCGTGAAGGCATGCGCAAAGCTGGCGCGAAACTGCTTGAGCCAGTAATGAAGGTCGAGGTGATCACACCAGAAGAGTATACCGGTGGTATCATCGGTGACCTGACATCACGTCGCGGTCAGGTTTCTGGTCAGGATACACGCGGTAACGCGATTGCCATCGACGCGATGGTGCCGCTTGCCAACATGTTCGGCTACATCAACACATTGCGCTCCATGTCTTCGGGCCGTGCGCAGTTTACGATGCAGTTCGACCACTACGATCCGGTGCCAAACAACATCTCCGAAGAGATCCAGGCCAAATACGCATAAACGGGACGGCGGGGCCTGCCCCGCCACCCCGATCCAACACATGTCGGACGGGCGCTGCCCGTTCCCTGCAAAAAATCAAATTCAAGGAGGCCTTCCATGGCTAAGGAAAAGTTTGAACGTAATAAGCCGCACGTGAACATCGGCACGATTGGTCACGTTGACCACGGCAAGACGACACTGACAGCGGCGAT
>NZ_FOZM01000006.1 GCF_900114675.1 Yoonia litorea | reverse complement strand
GCTTTGTCTATCAGAGCTGGTCATTCACAGACACCACGACGAATGAGACGGTCTACTCGGATCGCGGCAAAGTCAGCAATCCAGGCGATCCGATCACACGCGTAGGGACAGTTGCTGCGGTGCGCGCACCATTCCTTGATATCGACCTCATCCCCGAACTGGGCGCAGGCATCACGCAGGCGGCGCTGAATCAGATCGTCGCCAACCTGACGCCGCTGATCACCGTGCGCAAGGACGGCACTGCACTGACAATCGAAGATGTGCTGGTCATCGACGGTGACACTGTCCGCTTTACCTTTGCCGCTGATGCCTTTGGTGTCGGTGACTATACGGTCAGCTTCAATGCGGATGCCTTTAGCAACAATGGCCTGAGCAACCTCAGCAATGATGATGTGACATTCACCGTTGCCGCACCGCGCATCGAGGTATCGGGTCCGTTGACACCGACACTGGATGGCACCGGCTATACCGTTGATGTCAACGCGCTCAACACGATTGACGCGATCTATGTCAGCTACATCGCACCGGGCGGTGCGGCGCTTGATTACAGCACCATCGATGGTGGCGAGATCACACTGAGCCGTATTGGTGGTGGTCCGTCGATCACTCTGGGCGCGCCAGAGGCAGTATCGCTTCAGATCGTTGATGGTGTTGCGACATATGTCACGTTCTCCGAGACCTATCAGAAGAATTACGCCGATCTGACCGATGCCGAGCTTGCAGCCGAAGGGATCACGGAGTTCCGTTACAACATCACCTCGGCTGATCTGGCAGCGGGTGTCTATCGCCTTTCCTATACGGCGAATGCATGGGCTGATGCGGACGGCAACACACCAGCCGCGCAAGCAACGGTCGATGTTTTCGTCGAAGGCGCGACTGCTGAGCTGATCAACCCTGGCACATCGATTGACGTCGTTGCCCTCAGCGAGCGCGGCTACATCGACGTGACCTTCACGGCCCCAACAAGCGGCACGATCAATGTCCTGTCGATCACGGATGCCGAAGCGGAATTCACGCTGGTTGGCGATGGCGTTGGCACAATCACGGTTGACGATGCGCAAGCGCCGGTCAGCCTTGGTGGGCTCACATATCGCTACTGGACCACAGGCAGCTTTGCAGATGTGAACGATGTGCAGATCGTGGCACTTGATGGTGGCTGGACTGTTACTGATGACACCACAGGCCGCACTGACGACATCTCTGGTCAGGAATACATTGATGTCCGCGTGAGCAACATCACCGGCACATTCGATCCTGACAGTCTGACGAACGCGCAGATCACGCTGACTTATGACGGTGTTGCAATCACCATTGCAGAAAACCGCACTGCTGAGCTGATCTCGGATAGCGGGTCGGAACTGGTTTACCGCTACACGCTGACAGAAGCGCTGGCGGATGGCGCGACGGTCGACAAGCTTGCGCTGGTGGTTAATGCGGTTGATCCGATCACCAACCCTGTTGCTGTCAATGCGACGCTCGCCCTGGTTGTGGTGAGTGATGCAACGGCGTCTGAAGTGATCACCAAGGCCGGACAGCTTGATGACGCGCAGTCCTACTTTGACCTGCAGTTGACTGCCGCGGGTGGTGAGACGCTTCCGACGGCACTGCCGCTTTTGTCAGAAATCAAAGTCAAGGGTGCCAACGCCTCAGCGCTGATGATGCTGGACGGTGATGTCCTGCGTGTCTTCTTTGACGCACCGACCACCACCGGCGATGTGACAGTGACAATCGCGCAGGATGCGCTCGACAACAACCGTGCGCTCAGCCTGGCGTTTGCGGCTGTCGGACCACAGGCCAACATTGTCGATCCATCCGACAGTGACGCGGTGCCTGTGCTGGACCTCAACAACCGCGGCTATGTCGATCTGGCACTTGAGCGTTTTGCCACCGGCACATTGAGCCTTGGTTCGGTGACTGATCTGGCAGCCGAGTTCATGTTCGTTGGTGGCGATATTGTCTTTGACGACACGCAAGCCCCGATCTGGCTGAACCCAGAGGCAACAAGCGGTGACTACATCTTCCGCTTCTGGACAATCGGTGAGTTCACAGCCGGAACCACCATTGAACTGATCGCCGGCAGCTTTGCCACAAACACCGGCACTGTTTCGACCGGTAGCGGTCCAGTCGGTTTCGACAGCAGCACACTGAATATCAGCTACCTCGACGTGGCTTATGAGCCAAATGCGAACAACGACCTGATCCTTGATCTGGATGGCGCCGATGTGGCTGGCAACGAGATTACGCTGGCCGGGTCCGGTCTTGGCACGGCTGCGCTCAACGGCGAGTTCATGGTGCTGGGTGACGGCAATCTGGTCCGCTATTTCATCACCGGCGCCTTCACCAGCGGCACTGTTGATGTCAACTTCGTTGCTGGCAGCTTTGCTTCCGGCACGACAGATGCTGCGGGCGTTGTCACAGAAAACTTCATTAACGATGCCGCAACCCAGAGCTTTGCGACACTCCAGCTTCAGGGAAGCTTGACTGATCCTGTCAATGGCAGCGTGCAGGATGTCGTGACCATCAATAACCGCGGCTTCGTCGATGTGGCCTTCACACCGCCGAGCTATGCCAGCGGCGTCGATATCGACAGCGTGATTGACCTCGCGCCAGAGGTTGTTCTGAGCACGCTCGACGGCACGTCGATTGCGGTCGATGAAACGCAGGCAGCCGTGCATCTGCGGTCCGAGGCCAATGGTGTCGAGGTATTCCGCATCTGGTTCGTCGGTGAATTCGCAGGGTCCGTTGTTGCGAACAATGTGACGGTTGAGTTCATTGGCGGCAGCTTCGACTGGATCGGCACCGACGGTGGCACGATCACCGCGATTGGGGCGACCAACGAGGTCACAGCCAATGCAATCGCTGACGGGGCCAATGTCGTGGTCAACTTCTCGCTCGGCGATACGCAGACACTCGATATCGCGTCTGTCACAGCCAGCGATTTCACCTTTGTCAAAACAGATGGCACGTCGATCACATTCGACAGCATCAGTGCCCGCGGACCCCCGGGGGAATTCTCCTTGGTATTTGCTGCGGCTGATGTCACCTCCGGTGCTATCGCGGCAGGCGATGCTGGCACGCTGAATTTTGCGGCTGGCGCATGGGATTATAACGGTACGGCGAGTGAGGCTCCGGCGAATGTCAGCCTGAGCATCGATACCACCGAAACCGCGTCCTACATCGACGTTAAACTTGAGCCATTGGGCGGCACGATTGACCTGACCACCCTGGATGGCGACGAATTCACATTCTCTGGCACGGGTGCTGGCACAGCCCAGATCAACACCGCGATCGAGGTCATGGACCTTGGCGACAGTGTCTTCCGCTTCTTCCTTGCAGGCGCCTTCACGACTGGCACCGTATCGGTCGATTTTGCTGCGAACGCCTGGGCCGATACTGATGGCAACCTGTCAATTGCCAGCAGCGAGAAGTTCCGCCTGATCGAAGCATTGCAGGATGGAGCCGCGCCACGCGATGGTGAGGCCCAGACCAGCCGCGTCTTCTTTATCGACATCGCCGGTTCGATCACGCTTGAAGTGCCTGGCATCAGCGAACCGCTGCTTGAAATCCGCGGCGAGATTTCCTTCGAGTTCGGTGATTTCGTCAAGGCAGACGGGTCAACGGTCTTCCGCTTCAGCGTCAATGCAGGTGGTACGGTTGACGTCTACAAGCTTGGTAACATCGGATCGGCGGCTGCACGCTTTATCCTTGAAACGAGCGGTGTCTCCGCAACACCGCAGTTCTGGGGTGTGGCCACTGTCCAGACCAACTTCGGCTTCCTTGAGCAATTCGGCGTCTACCTGTCAGGCAGCGCCACATTGCAGGTCAACCTGACCGGCGAAGACAAGGTCGAGACGCTCAAGCTCGAAGGTATCCCAGGTGACCAGATCGGCACAGCGACAGGCACATTGGGACTGAACACCGGTGTCAGCTTCTTCACACCGATTGCCGTCAGCGGCACGGTCAGCACCGCATTTGAAAACGCCGGTGTCACCTTGGGTGGCGACGCGACGATCGAACTGGTCAAAAAGAACGACGGCAAAGGCACATCGCAGTGGCGCGTCACCGACGGGTCCAAGCAATATTTCGTCGATATCGCAAATGGCAACGCCACACTCAGCGCGGAAGACCGCGAATACACGCTGACACGCAATTCTGCCGTCTTTGAAATTCTGGGCTCTCTGAAGCTGGTTGCCCCTGGCGACGATCTGACCGACCCAATCCTTGCGACGCTTGAAGGCGGCTTCTACCTCAAGATTTCCGATGAGCGTTTCGAAGTCTTTGCGATTGCCAATGCCTCTATCGGCGATACTGAAAGCGCAAGCGGTGCTTTGATCTCAGGCCGTGCCGAGGGCCTCTTCATCATCGACTTCATTGATGAAGGCGGTAACGGCGTCGATGACCGCGGTGTCGCGGGCAGCTTTACCCTTGAGCTTTCAGCCGACGCCAATGCCATCGGCAATCTGCCAGAGAATATCTTCAAGCTTGATGCCTCGGTGCGGGTGATCTTCAACACCACGCAGGTCGATCAGGAATTCGAAGTGCCGACCTCGTTCCTGCCGTTCCTGGCTGCCGATGCGCCGTCAACACTGACGATCTATGGCGCGAAGCCAGCATTGGGTCAGGACGAACCGGCACGTAACGCCAAACCTGGCATCTACTTCGTCCTGCGGATCTCCGGTTCGATCACCCTGTTCAATGCGGTGACACTGAACGGCTTCTTCGAGTTCTCGACGTCCGCTGACGAAACACGGATCACCGGTTTTGCCTCAGCCAACATTGATTACATCGGCGCCGTCCAAGGCACGGTTGATCTGCGCCTCCTGACAGTCAGCGGCTCTGAAGGCATTGTCGGTCGTCTGACACTGCTGCGCGTTGCCGGAACACCGGGTGAGATCGCCGGAACCAGCATTCCAAGCCTGAGCATGCGCGCGACGCTTGTCCTTGAAGTCAACAGCTTCGCCACTGGATACATCCTTGATGACACGGTTCTGAACGACGAAGACGTCCTCAGATATGATCTGGGCGAGACCCTGCCTGATGGTGTGACACAGCGCTACGGCCCTGATCCCATCACCGATCTGCCTGGCAATACCGGCATCAAGCTGGGTGATGTGGCGCTTCAGAACGGTCTGACGCTGATCATCAGCGGTGAGCTGATCATCTTTGATGTGATCATTCTGGAAGGCGACTTCTACCTGTCCATTCAGGCCAACCCTGAAGTCGAGCTTACCGCGTCATTCAATGTCAGAGCCACGCTTGTCGGTTTGGCGAGCTTTGACCTGCAAGGCGGTCTGATCCTCGGTGAAGGTGGTCTGGCGATCTATGCCAACATCGCCGTCGACTTCAATCTGGCCAACGCGATCAGGGTCGCAGGGCAGGGGACCTTTGCCCTCTCGACCTTCACGATTGATAAGTCGCTCTTCATTCCTGGCACAGGGGCGCAGACCGTTCTCTCACCAGGTTTCATGTTTGAGATTCAGGGCAGCGCGGACTTCCTCGGGTTTGCGACAGCCTCTGGCCGCGTCTTTATCGAAGTGTCCGCCTCGCGCTTTACCGTGGAATTCGACCTGTCATTCGGCCTTGGTGGCCTGAATGTGGCAGCGCAGGGCGGTCTGACGCTGATTTACAGCGGCAACACAGTGCAGGGCTTTGCACTTCTGCTGAATGTGACGCTTGATGCCAACATTGCGGGTGCCATCGACATCGAGGCCGGTGGCCTGCTGATGATCAACACCACCAGCAACACTGTCACACTCAATGGTCGCGCGATTGCTGAAAAGAGCTTCTCGCTGGTTCTGACTGGCGAAGTCACGTTCCTGAAGGTCCTGACCTTCGATGCCGCCTTCAGTATCATCGTCAGCGGTAACGAATGGCGCGTTGATTTCTCGGCTTCGATGGACTTCTTCGGGATCGCCACAATGAGCGTCTCGGGCTGGTTCGATAACAACGGTTACTTCAACCTCTCGCTCAGAGGTCAGCTTGTTCTGGGCTCCAGCAGCTTCGGCCTGACAGGCAACTTCTCGATTGATGTTGGCTATGAGCCGATCTTGGAAGGCGACACGGTTGTCGGAACGCGTCTCTTTGTCAGCGGTGGCGCGAGCGTCTCTCTCAGAGCCTTCGGCATCAGCTGGGGCACGGTTTCTGTGAACTTCTCCTTCTTTGCCGAAGGGGCAGGCCGCGTGCCGGTCACGATCTCGGCGGATGCAAGCGTCCGGATCAACTTCGGTCTGTTCAAGATTACCTTCCGCGTCAGCATGAGCTTCAACGTGGGCTACATCGAACTGCCGCGTCCGATCTTCCTTGCCGGTAACGAAACAGGTGATCTGCGGCTATTCGGCAGTGGCGCGCTTTATGCCAACGTCGGCACACGAGGCTCCAGCAGGGATCTGGGCACATTCGAGGGCGACGGCACAGGCTTCAACGATGAAAGTTACCAGATCTACGCTCTGGGTGATGGAACCACACAAGGCCAGAAACTGCGCGTTGTTGCCGGTGGCCGTGAGCAAATCTTCGATGACGTGACCTCGTTCGTCTTCGACGGCGGGCAGGGGAATGATTACCTTTACGTCGATCCAACCGTGACTATTCCTGTGACATTCCGTGGTGGCGAAGGCATCGACACGCTGGACTATCAGGGCAGCGGCCTGTTGACCGTCAATGACACGGCAGCCTCGCGGACCGGTTCTGGTGCTGGCGACCAGATCTCCATTGGTGGCAACGCGGCAGCGGGATCGGTGGTCAACGGTTCCGAGGGCAACGACTATATCTTCTCGACCTCAGCCAATGCGATCACGATCAACGCCTTCGGCGGCAATGACGTTGTTGACCACAAAGGCGACGGTGCGGCGATCATCAACGGCGGTGCAGGCAACGACGCCCTGCTGGGCGGTAGCGCTGGCGACACGATCAACGGTGACGGCGGCAATGATGAAATCGATGCACGGGGCGGTGCCAACACGGTCAACGGTGGCACCGGCACCGACCGGATCTGGAGCGCGATGACATATGCCGGTGTCCAGACCTTCGACGGCGGCACGAAGGCTGACAACGATACCGTCATCTTCTACGGCACGGGTGGTGCCGATACGCTGACTGTCTCTGAAAGCGGCAGCATCTTTACCGTTCTGGGCGGCAATACCACAGCGAACATCACCGACGTGAAGATCGTCCAGATCCACACATTGGGCGGTGCCGACAAGGTCACGGTCAACCCGTTTGGTGCAAGCGCGACTGACACGCTCTTTATCGATGATGACCGCGAAGTCGAAACACCAGACACGACCGACGTCACAAACAACCCTGACGGCCCAACAGATACAGCCGCTGATGAGGTAATCATCATCGGCACGAATGCGGCCGACATCTTTACCTTTAGCGACGGTGTGAACGCCGCTGGAAATGCAACCGGCGCAGAAACGCTGCTGAGCGTGACCTTCCAGGGGATTTCCAGCGGTGCAGTCAGCATCACCCGCGAGGACACACGCCGCGCTGATGGCGATGCGCTGACGATCCTGGCTGGCGAAGGCGCTGATCAGATCAATGCCAGCGCGCTGACCGGCGATCTGATGGCCCTCACCCTGAAGGGCGAAGGTGGCAACGACACAATCGTCGGATCGCGCTTTAACGATGTGATTGATGGTGGTGCCGGCAGCGATACGGTCACCGGCGGCGAAGGCTTTGACCAGTTCTTCGAAACCGATGGCATCGCGACGGACAACGACCGCCTGATCGAGACATTTGCTGACGAGGACTTTGGCCTCTTCGAGAACTACCTGCTGGTTGGCAACCTGCTGACTGACGACGGGCTGGCCGGATACGAGACGGCTGCGATTGATGATGATGACGCGATCTTTGCCACAGGTGACGTGTGGTCCACATCAGGCATCGGCGCAGGACAGACGACGGTTGAGGCGCTGAATGGCCTTTACGAGACCATCACGATCAATGGCGGCAGCGGTGATGCGACCTTTGTCGTCAACGATATCGACGGAAAGGTCCGTGTGGGGAACACCCTGCTGAACGTCACTGCCTTTGATGGCGCTGTCACACTGGACAACGGTGCAGGCACCAGCACCGAATTCTACCTGATCAATGCGCCGACCGGATCGAACTTCACTGTGACGATCGCTGACACAGGTGGCACAGACCGTCTGCTTTATGCTGGCGGCGATCTGGCCGACCTTGTGACTGTCACTGAGACCCAGATCACGTCTGAAATCCTTGTTGATGCCGTTGATCCGCTGAACAACGTGGGCGCGGCAACGCTGACGGTCAATTACACCGGCATCGAGGTGATCGAGGTCAACACGGCCAACGGCGCGGATGTCGTCGCAGTGCGCGGCAACGATGTGCCGGTACACATCAACACAGGCGCTGGCTTCGATACGATCAACATCGGTTCCAACGCAGGCATTGAACGCGGTGTCGTCTACACTGGCGGAACGCTCAATAATATTGACGCTCTGATTGATGTTGACGGTTTCGACCGCGTGGTTGGCACAAGCATCGACCGTGGCTTTGATACGCTGAACATCGACGACAGCGCCGACTCCGTCGGCGATACTGGCGTGAACACCATCGGCTTGCAGGATCGTGCCACACCGGAAGGCCGGATGGAGATCAGCGGTTTTGATCTGAGTGTGGCCGGTATCACCTACTTCGCCATCGAGCAGGTCCGCCTTGATCTGGGGAACACGGCGACAGACGTCACGCTCGACAGCACCGGTTTGCAGGATGCCACCACCATCAATTTCAACGGTGGCGCTGACGCGATCGACATCTACACAATCAATGGCCCGCTGACGGTTTCACTGGGCGAAGGCGATGACGCAGCCGTCATTTCCGATCAGGTTGGCAACGCCGACACGGTCAATGGCATTCTCTACGGCCTGCTGAGCATCAGCGGTGATGGCGGCACTGATACGCTTTATGTCAACGACAGCGGCGACAACATCGCTGATGCCAACAATACGCTGAGCGCCACGCAGATCACCGGCTTCGGCATCATGGTCGGGATCGACTACTTCACCTTCGAGGCACTGACACTCGAAACCAGCAACGGTGCAAACGGCATCCACATCATCGACACCCACAGCGGCACGACACTGCTGCGCACAGGCGATGAGAACGTCCCATCAACGCTGGCAATCGCCAGTGACGTGATCAATATCACCGCGATTGGCGGCGATACGCGGATCGAATTGGGGCAGGGCAACGATATTGTGCGCGTCAACTATGACGCCGATGGTCGCCAGACCTTCCTCAACGGTCTGGACAGCGGCGACCCGTCCAATCCGTTCGAACTGATCCTTGATGGCGAAGGCGGTAGCGACTTCTATGAAATCGGTCTGGCCGGATCTGGCACATCGACCGTGATCGTCGCAGATAGCGGCACGGCTAGCTCCGGTATCGACAACATCGAGATCAAAGGCACGAACGAAGACGATCTGTTCCTGTTCCGCGCCAATGCTGAACTGAACGCAGGCATCGTGGCGGCCGTCGCGCTTGACCTCAACGGTGATCCGACGGGCGAAATCGAACGCGTCCAATATGACCGCGCCATTGACGGTGATGTGCGTGTGAACGGCCGTGACGGTGATGATACCTTCGTTCTGGATGACACACTGGCTGGCGTTCTGGTCTTTGGTGACGCTGGCAACGACATCTTCCAGGTAGGTCAGCTCTTTAACTCGCCACGCGATTCAGAGAACCCGTTCAACGGGCTGAGCGGTATCGACTACTACCGCACGGTTCAGGTAACGCTGGGCTTCCTGTCACGTGGCATCAGCGTCAACGCGACGCTGAACGGCGGCATTGGCGAAGACAGCTTCACTGTCTATTCCAACCAGGCGCAGCTCTTCCTCTTCGGTAACGAGGATGACGACAACTTCACCGTTCGGTCCTTCGTGAAGGTTGATCCAAGCGACAGCAACGCGCCATTCACCAACATCAATGGTGGGCAGGGTGCTGACTTTATCGAATACAATGTCAACGCGCCTGTCGTGATCGACGGTGGTGACGGCTTCGACATCCTGACAGTCATCGGCGGTGAATTCGGTGATGACTACGTGATTACGGATGGCGGTGTCTTCGGGGCCGGTCTCTACATCAGCTACACCGGCCTGGAAAAGATCGTTGTCGATGCGCTGCAGGGTAACGATACTTTCTTCATTCAGGGCACATCAGAGGGTGTGGCGCTGGATATCGTCGGCGGCACCGGCTCTGATACATTCAATGTCGGCGGCTCCGATCTGGACGGTGTAACAACGGGCGGTGCCATCACTGTGGTGTCCAACAGCCTGAACGGTCACAGCGGTCTGATCCAGACAACCGTCAGCTCGGATGATCCTTACTTCAACGAGATTTTCGCACAGGACGTCGTGGCATCCGTGGATGACAATGATGAGCCGCAGTTGATCTTCTTCAACGATCTCGATGCGCTGCGCGTCTTCGAGAGCCCGCTGATGGATCAGTCGCTGGTGCTGAACACATACCGGATCGCTCTGACACGCGCCCCTGATGAGGACGTGACAGTCAGCATCACTCCGACAGTTGATACCGAGGGCAACCGTGCGGCTGGTGCGGCGGGCGTCGCCATCAACGGCAGCGCGACAGGCGCGATCCTGACATTCACGGCAGACAACTGGTATATCCCGCAAGAGGTCACGGTCATTGCCATCGACGACACGCTGGCCGAGGGCAAACGTGTCGTGCTGCTGCGCCATAATGTGACCGAAGGGACAGATCAGGCGGACGAAGATCCGTATGATGCGATCGTCACAGCCAATGTTGCGGTCAACGTGATCGACAATGATGTTGCCGAAGTTCTGCTCTTCCCTGTCGATGATTCGTCAGTTGTCGATGTTGCCAATGACAATGTCGTCGGTGAGAGCCTCGTCGCAGCAGGTGACGCGTTCAACGTGGTTCTGAGCCGTGCGCCAACCGGTCCGGTGACAATCAATCTCGACTTTGATGGCAATGTGAGCCTGTCTGATACGACGCTCAGCTTCGACAGTGGCAACTGGAACGAAGCACAGACCGTGACGGTGGCTGCAAACGACGACAACGCGCCAGAGGGTGTGCACTTTGCCCGCATCACGCCGTCGATTGCCGATGACAGCCGCGATGCCTTCCTCGGCATCACGAACGACGACGTGGCACTCGGCATCGCCGCCAATATCAACCGCGACATCGCGCAAGAGCGCACCGCTGACGTGCTTTACACAAGTGTCGATGTGGAAATCTTGCGTGGCACTACGGCTTACGACGATACCTTCATCGAATACTGGTCCGTCACCGTAAATGGCCGCGAATACCGCTTTGGTGTGCCGACTGCGACGGAAGCCGTACCGCCGATCACAATCGACCTTGGCATCTTCGGTATCTTTACCATCGTCAATGGCATCGAGGCCCAGACCATCACAGCCAGCGATATCGCGACACTGCTTGCTGATGCTATCAATGCCGACACACAACAGTCTGTCACCGCACTTGCCGTTGGTGATGTCCTGCGCCTGACAGACAGCGACGGCTTCACCTTGCGGACCTCGCTTGAGACGATCCGCGCCGACCATGGCTTCCTTGTGACACCAGCCGCTGGCGATCTGCAGGTCCAGATCGAGGGCGCGGCCTTCGAGGTCGACGCGTCCGACAACACCGGCGCACCTTTGACTGTCACAGGCGACCGCGCGCCAGAGGTCATCACGTACCTGCTTGAAGACGGTGGCGATGGCGTCAACGTCGGTGAGACATGGCGCATCTCGACCGAGGAAGGCGATGTGATCTACACCGCCAAACTCGACGATACCCTGCAAGAGGTCGTGCTTGGCCTGATCGAAGGCTTTGACAGCACCGACATCTCGGCCTCGCCGCTTTATGCGCTGGCATGGCTGGATCTTGGCACCGAAGGTGATGTGGATATCGAGGCCGGATTTACCTGGCGCATCCTGCTCAACGGCCGCGAAGTCAGCTATACCGCGAATGCAGGCGACATTCTTGACGGTTATGCCGGACCAAACGGTGTCGGTGCCGCCTTCGCTGCCGAAATCAACAAGATCGAAGGTGTCCGTGCATTTGCCGACACCGCGACAGGCCGCATCCTGGTCGCCTTTGATTTCAATGCTGGCGGCTTCAGCTTCTTCGGTCTGTCAGAGATTGCGGACCCTGATCTGGAAACGACAACGGTCATCCTTGATCAGGACAGCGAACTGCCGCCGGTCATCCTTTACACCGGTATCATGCTCTACCGCACGCCTGGCACGTCGTCTGTCCCTGCGGCTGCCGTCGAGATTGCACGTTTTGACAGCTCCACATCGGATGATGTTCTGCGCGGCGCCACGATCTTTGGCAACAACACCGTCTTCAGCACGACACACTGGCAGCGTGCCCTGATCGCCGTGCCGGAAATCACCGGGATCATCGAAGAAGGCGAAGTCTACGCGATCCGTGTCGGCGCAGAGATCACAGTCGGCAACGGCCTCGAATTCACCGACTATGACTACACTGTCGGCGCAAACGGCGAAAACCTGACGCCAAACGTCTTTGATTTCATCGTCTATGACGACGACGCCCCAACCGTAGAGATTGTTGAATCCGGCGGTTCAACTGATGTGGCCGAGCGCGCTGATGGCGACGTGCAGATCACCGATACGTTCGACATCTTCCTGACCGGCGCACCTGCGACTGGCACAACCGTGACCGTCGAGGTCACACCGCTTGAGACACGGACCTACAACTCACAGCTTGCATTCGATGCTGACGCCAACTTTGGCGAGAACGAGCGTGTGCAGGTCCAGATTGCAGCACCTCTTGCGTCGCTGACTGTCGGTGGCACGGCCACAGCAGGTGAAATCTGGTCGATCACCGTCTTCAACAGCGACGCCCTGCGCAGCAGCAGCCAGACAGTGACCCATGTAGTGCAGGTCGGCGAAAGCATTGCCACGATCATCAACAGCCTGCGCAGCAAGCTTGATGAACTGGCAGACTACGCCGCCCTCACCAGTGAGGATGACGCCAACACTATCGACATTTCCTACAGCGGCACCGCAAAAGGCTTCTTCATCGAAGCAAGCATCAGTCCTGATACACGCGGCGCCTTCGATATTCGGACCGTGCAGGACTTCAGCTTCCGTGATGTGCTGGAAATCGAGATGACAGGTATCCCGACAGCCGGTGAGATCTGGTCGCTGACCTATAACGGAACGCTTTACACCCACACCGTTATGGCCGGTGACAGCCTGTCCAACATTGCAGCCAGCTTCGCAGAGCGCATGATTGCCGCCGAAGACCTCAAGACAGCCACAGGGGCACGCGACTACGATATCATCGTGGATGGTCGTACAATCTCGATCACCGCGATTGACCCTGCAACAGCCGTTGCGACCGCATCAGGGTCGATCAACACCCGCTCAAGCGGCGAAATTGGTCTGCGCCAGTATGTGGTCTTTGATGAAACCAACTGGATGACACCGCAGACCATCACAGTTCTCGCGATTGATGATGAAATTCTCGACGGCGGCGATGCACTTGTCTTTGGCGAATTCAACAAGCGCGTAAACTCGATCCGCGGTCCGGTGACATTCTTCGGTGGCCAGTCCAACACAGATACCTCGCTGCAGACCCCGATCCTGCTGCCGGGTGAGATCAACCTGCCGCTGCCAGCCGGCACCATCGACAACATCACCAATGAAGGTGATGGCGTCATACGGATCACCGATTTTGAAACCAGCCATACGAACCGCGACTACGGCGCGCGTCCGGGCTTTGAGCCACGCATCAACGAAGTGGCAGCGATCTACGATATTGCCACCATCAATGGCGAAGATCTCAGTGGCAGGATCGACATTACCAGCGTCAGCCAGGACATCCTGAGCTTCGTTGATGAGAATGGCCTTGATGTCAGCCTCAACGTGAACGGCACCGATGCTGTACTGAATGGCGATGCGCTCTTCTTCGGCACGCCTGGTCAGGCCGATCTGGCCGCGCTGGACTGGCTGCGGGCCTATCTGCAGCTTGACGGCAAGCTGGTCAGCGGCATGTCCATCAGCGTCACGCTGACAAAGACACCTGGCGGCAGTGACAGCCAGACATTCACCGTCACACCAAGCGACGAAGACCTTTATTTCGGACCGATCCTGCGCGATCTGGCCGAGCAGATCCGCCTCGGCGGTCTGTTTGATGCGGTGGCGACCGTGAACCTGCTTGGCGAGACCCGCCTGAGCATTGCGGAGCTCTCTGACGCCGGAAACGGCTTTGATATCTCTGTCTCGATCACTGGCGCACCTGATCTGACAACGACCATCAGCGGTGTTCCTGTCCAGAACCAATACACCAACGCATCCTGGACGCTTGCCGCACTGCAAATCCTGAACACCAGTGTCGGCGAGACATGGGACCTGTCACTCAACGGTGGCGCGGCCAAGTCCGTGACCGTGGCCGATGGTGATATTGCCGAGGTCACAAACGGCCTCGCAGCGCTTCTGGCCAACGCGCTCAAGCCGGTTGTTTCCGGTAGCAGCATCACAGTCGAGGGCATCTTGCCCGAAGACTTCTCGGCCGTTGTCGGTGCGACCTACAGCTACGCACCGGTCAACCTGAACCTGCGTGTCAACGAAGAGACGCAGATCGACACGCTGATCATCTACAACAATGAAAGCCCTGCGGTTGAAGAAGCCGTCCTGACCGACACCCGTCTGACCGGTCTGGGTATGGCAGGTGACACACCAATCGGTGGCGAAGTCTTTGCTGGCGGTCTGACCTACTTTGATATCGAAGTGCTTGATCTGCGCCTTGGCAAGAACACTGACCGTCTGACAATCGAAACGACACACAGCGGCACGACCCTGATCGATACCGCTGGCGGCGATGATGAAATCACGGTCAAGACCACAAACGGCCATCTGTTCCTGACAACAGGCGAAGGTGATGACCGGATCGATATCGGCTCTGACCAGTCGCTTGTTGACCAGATCACTGGTCTGATCACCATCGATATGGGCGGCGATGCCGGTGATACCCTCAACGTCAATGACGCTGGTGACACCAACGACAATATCATCAACGTCAGCGAAGACCGCATCACCGGCATGGATATGCCGCTGGTCTCTGAAATCCAGCTGATCAGCGTCCGCGCTGTCGGCGGCACGTTCACACTCACCGATGGTGTGAACGTCTCTGCCGCGATTAGCGTTCTTGATGGCACCCAGACCGCCGCTGAAAGCGCCAAGGCCGCGATTGACGCACTGCTTGGAACGGATGCGACTGTCACTGTCACCCGCGAAGGCAGCACGACCGTCTTCCGTGTCGAGTTTGCAGGCAAAGATGTGGGTCTCGATATCACTGACCTGATCGTCGGTGACACAACAGGACTCTTGGGCGATGCGCAGACCAGCGTCGAGGTTCTGGTGTCCGAATTGCGCAAAGGTGCCACGAGCATTGATCTGAACAACGTCTACAAGGTTGATATCAATGCGACAGGCGGCACATTCGTTCTGATCTTCGATCTTGCTGATGGCACAACCGTCCAGACGGACCCGATTGCATGGAATGCCACGACGACCGAACTGGCCGCTGCACTTGAGCCGGTTCTGAACCCGAACAATGCCTTCCCGTTCCTGCCATACACTGACAACTTTGCAGTGATCCGTCAGGGCGACACGATCTTCGTGACCCTGCAGGGTCAGCTCAGAGAGGCAACAGCGCGGGTAGATACGCGCGGTCTGACAGGTGAGGTGCGCAACATCACCTATGCCATCGATAGCGTCACCGCTGGCGAAGGCTTTGCTGTCATCACCACAGATCTTGCGACAGCGTCGCTCAAGTCAGGCACAGCCGACACTGTGTTCGTCGTCTTTGCCCTTGCAACCGATACGGCCGCGACAATCGCCGCCAAGCTCGCCGCGCAAATCAACGCAGCGCAAGGGCCGATGATCAGCGCAACCGCCGACGCGGAAGGCAATCTGACAATCACCAGCCGGTCCGGAGAGCGCATTTCGGTCGCAGCCTCAACCAATCTTGTGAATGTGTCCTCCTCCGATCTGGCGGTCATCAACTCCGCACAGGACGGCATTGCCTATCAGGGCGTCAGCATCCTGAATATCTATGCCGGGGCCGGCGATGACGTGCTGAACGTCACCGGCACATCCGCAAACACACTCATTGAACTGGGTGACGGCAATGAACGTATCTTCGTCGGCTCGACCGCCGCTTACGGGCTTGGCGATGCGCCGCTGTTCCTTGAGGGTCATCTCAATGACATCAACGGTGTGCTCGACATCGTGGCAGGCGCTGGCCGCCATGTGCTGATGATCTCTGACGAGGCCGCGATTGCCGGTGATGGCACCGCCGACGCACCTGTCGTCATCACAGATGACCGGGCCGCTGCGCTGGATGCCATCGACCTGCGTGAAGGTGATCGCGAGATCGCCGCCGACAATGAAATCTACATTGTGGGTCTGGCACCTGCTGCCATCACCTTTGGCGCCGACGGCGGTGATTTCTTTGACGGGATCACCATCTGGACCGGCTTTGGCGACGACACAATCCTGATCGACGGCACCAGCAAGCGCGATGATGCCGGTGACTTCGTGACGTGGACGACGCTGAACACCGGACTTGGCGACGATACGGTGACAGTTGACCTTGATAGCAACGACGGTCTGCTGATCCTCAACGCACAAGGGCCTTACGAAGATCTGTTCAAGTTTGGCGACTTCGACACGGTTGATGCGTCCACAACCAGCATTGATCTGATTATCTTTGGTGGTCAGGACCGTGACATCATCACCGGCGGCACGGCAGACGATATCATCTTCGGCGATCGAGGTTTCGTGGCCTTCATCAGCGAAATCGGCGGCGAGCGTATTATCTCTGCGGTGGGTTCTGGTGTTGCCGACATGAACGTGGGCTACGGCCAGACCTATCATCCGACAGCCGCGCTCTCGACCGGCCAGCTGATCCGTATCAGCACCATTGTCTATGCCAACGGTGACGTGGATGAGCTTTACGGTCTGTCCGGCGAAGACATCATCCTTGGTGGTGAGGCTGGTGACACGATCACCGACACCACCGACAGCGGTATCCTGATTGGTGACTACGCCTTCATCGACTTCCACAATGTGACGCTGGACGACGCACTGAAAGGTCTGGTCAACCGGATCGAAACGCGTGCCTACGGCCTTGGCGGTGCGGATACGATCACCGGCACTCCATCCAACGATATCGTTATCGGTGGCGAGCAGGGCGATATCATTGTCACCCGCGGCGGAGATGACATTGTCATCGGTGACGCCGGTTACATCGACTACATCACCATCGACAATGATCCGACAGACCTTGATGAAATCGGCGCTGTCCGGTCCGGCTATGACGGTGATGACGTGATTGATGCAGGTGCGGGCGCCGATATGATCATCGGCGGCAACAGCACCACGCAGGACACGATCCAAGCCGGTGATGGCGACAACGTCGTCATTGGTGATCTTGGTGTGATCACCGGCAAAGATACCGGCCCAGGTCAGGATGGCGGCTTGCCACTGACACTTGATGTTGTCCGCTCGATTGCGCAGGGCTTTGGCGGCACAGACATCATCACTCATGGCACAGGCGAGGATGTGATCATCGGTGGCACAGGCGCTGATGAAGTCATCGCGACATCTGGCGAGGCTGGCCGCGATATCATCTTCGGTGACGGCGGTATTGTCAGCTTCCGCGATGCACAGTCCAACGGCAGCAATGTCACCGACCTGATTATGAGCTATCAGCCGCGCGTCGGTGACGCCGATATCATCGCTGCAGGCGATGGCGGAGACATTGTGATCGGCGGCGCGGGTGCAGATGAAATCACTGTTGGAGATGGCGACAGCATCGTGGCCGGTGACGCCGTTATCGTGACCGGCGCTGACTCCGGTCTGATTGATCCTGATCAGGCTCTGATCACGCTGACGTCTATCGCAACAATCGCACCAACCATCGGTGCAGGCGACCTGATCAACATTGGCGACGGCTTCGGTGTCGTAATTGGCGGTCTTGGCACTGACGAAATCACCAAAGGCGACGGTGACGCGATCATCATCGGCGACAATGGTCGCATCCTGACCAATACCGAGGCGAGCCGCTCTGATCCGCATATCCTGCTGGTCGAGACGACCACACCCGAGCTTGGTGCCTTTGACATCATCACGACGGGTGCGGGCGATGACATCATCATCGGCGGGGCCGGTGGCGACATCATCAACGCAAGCCATGGCGACAACATCGTCATGGGTGGCGGCGCGCTGATTACGGGTCGCGATGTCTATCCGACAGACGGACAACTGATCCAGATCACGCTTGAACAGATCACACCTGTTGCACCTGAGCTTGGCGATGATGACGACACGATCACCACGGGTCTTGGCCGTGACATCGTCATGGGTGGTGCTGGTGCCGATACGATTGTGACAAATGACGGCGCAGGCACAGACGGCGATGATGTGGTTGTCGGCGATCACGCCCTGATGCGCTTTGCCATCTCTAAGGGTGTCGAAATTCCAGTCGAGATTTCCTCGACCGATCCGCTCAACGGCGATGGCGATGAAATCACCACCGGCACCGGCCGCGATATCATCATTGGCGGCACTGGCGGAGACATCATCAACGCCGGCGCAGGCAATGATCTTGTGTTCGGTGATTATGCGACGATCAGCGGTCTGATCCGTGTGGAGGACCTGCCGCTTGGACCGGGTCGCGTGTTTGATTACAGCTCCATCTTCGTGACAAACGCTGATCTGGGTGGCGACGACACGATCACAGCAGGCAGCGGTGATGACGTTGTGCTTGGCCAGACTGGTAACGACACGATCTTCGGCGGCGCGGGTGATGACGATATCATCGGCGGTCACAACGTCGCGCAAGATGCCGCTGGCAACCTTGCCAATGACGGGGACGACCGGATTGACGCCGGTGCTGGCGATGATGTGGTGCTTGGCGACAGCGGCACGATCTACCGGACGTTCTCGCTCGATGATCCACGGATGCGCGCACTTGAAGACGGCCTGATCTACGGCGTGACACCGGGTGTGAACGATGGGGAAGCCTTGATCACTGACAGCATCATGCGCAACCCAGATGGCACCGCGCAGCGTGTGATCGTCATCTACAACCACAGTGAAACAGCCGATCCGCTGGGTTACGGCGACGACTATATCGCCGGTGGTGCGGACGATGACATGATCTTCGGCCAGATGGGCAACGACACGATCCAGGGTGACGGCACAACCGACTTCGCCGACGAACGGATACTGTCTGAAAGCCGCGACCTTCTGACAAACCTGCAAACCCTTGTCCCATCTGCGGATGATTGGGCAGGCGTGGGCACCGACGGTGACGACTACATCGAAGGCAACGGCGGAAATGACCTAATCTTCGGTAACCTTGGTCAGGATGATATTGTCGGTGGTTCCAGCAGCCTCTTTGAGGGTCTCTCCGGTGACGTCAGCAACCGTCCGGATGGCGATGACGTGATCTTCGGCGGATCCGGCACAGCGATCGCCCGCAACGACGCCGGTGACGAAAGCGACGAAGGCCATGCCCGCGATGCCGATACAATCGCCGGTGACAATGCCAACATCTACCGTCTGGTCGGCACCAACGATACCGACAGCGGCGCATACCTCACCTTCAACTATGACACCTACAGCGGCACGTTGCGGATCATCCCGCGCGCGGTTGAACTGCTGGATTACACCGAAGGCGGTATTGATATTGATGCCTTCGCCAGCCTGAAGGATCGCGGCGGCGCAGATGAAATCCGCGGTGAGGCCGGTGACGACACGATCTACGGCCAGCGCGGCAACGATGTGCTCTATGGTGATGGCCAGTCAGATGATCTGATCGGCGGGACTGGCCACGACTGGATTTCTGGCGGCACGGGCAGTGACGGTGTGATCGGTGACGATGGCCGCATCATGACAAGCCGCAACAGCACCGAATTCGGCGAACCGCTCAACGGTGTCGCAGCGCTTGATGCAGTCGATGTCCTGCTGACCACTGATGAGTTCGACGCGGTGCGCGCCGTGCTCTACTTCGACAACCTGCTGGTCAAGCGGGTCAACCTGACACCGTTCAGCACCAACCCGAATGATCCAAGCGACCGCGACTGGAACGCATCAGAGGCCAACGACATCATCTTTGGTGGCCTGGGCGATGATTACCTGCATGGTGGTGTCGGCGACGACGCGATCTCCGGTGCGGAAGCCCTGCCATATAGCGAGACACCGCGCGCCATGAACGGCCAGATCATCAGCTACGATACGCCGATCAATACCGGTGACGCTGTGGGCTATAACGGTGCCGCTCAGGAAGGCACGCCACTGATGTCCTTCTTCGATCCATCCAACCCACGTGGTGAGCTGCGTGTTGGCGACGATCCGTTCTTCCTCAACTTCGATCCAACCGAAGGGCCAGTGTCCGGTGTCTCCGAGAACGGTTTGACCAGTGACGGTGACGACAAGATCTTTGGCGGGATCGGCAATGACGCCATCGTTGGCGGCACAGGTCGTGACCAGATGTATGGCGGCTATGGCGATGACTTCATCAGCGCTGACGATGACACTACCGGAAACAACAACCGCTCAGACGATGACATCTCTTACGAGGACTTTGCATTCGGCGGCGCCGGTGAGGATATCCTGATTGCCAACAATGTCGGTGACCGCCTGATCGACTGGGCTGGCGAGTTCAACAGCTACTACACACCATTCCAGTCTGTTGGCGAACCCACAGTCATCAACGACTACTCGCTGGGTCTGGTGCAGTATATCTATGCGCTCGGGACCAACGACGGGATCGACCCGACCCGCGCGGACGATACCGCCTTCGAGGGTGTCTTGGACGGTCTGCCTGCCATCTACGAGCTCGGCGAACCGTTCGGCGAGTTGGGTATCGTGGTGTCCTCCGATACCAGCGAATATAGCGAACAGTTCGGCCAGAACCGTTACCCGGGCCGTGGCGGCGCGATCGACGGTGCCGAAACACCACGGATTGCCCCAATTCCGGACGGCGACCGCCTGTTGGCCTCGCCAACCGGCAACTTTGGCTGACTTCGCCTGATTTGAAGACCGCGCGCCTTGCCAACCTGTGAGGCGCGTTGCAATGTGCCAGTGGGAACACTCAACTCTACGCTGGTGACACGTGAACAAATCTGAATCGTTCGGTGCGGACGGCATCGTTGGCGACGTCTTTCTTGATGCCGAAAGTTTTGCGCATCTCAAACACGGTGACGACGTCAGCGATAGTGTTGCCGCGCTCTTGCAGGTTCTGTCGCGGCTGAACCCGGAGTTTGAACAGATCGTTCTGGTGCTGTCAGACGGTCCCACCGCCAAGCTGCAACCTGCAGGTGTCTGGCCGAAAGGGGCCACGCCGGTCCGTGCTGTCCTTGCGGCAGTACAAGGCGCGGCGAAGGGCAACAGGCTGGTGATGGAGAACGCCGGCGACGGGCTGACCGGCATTGCGATCCCGATTTCAGTCGATGGGCGGCTTAGCGGTATTGCCGGCGTCCTTCTGCGCGACACCGATGACAGCAAGCTGCGCAATGCCATTGACCAGATCCAGTGGGCGAGCGGCTGGATCGAGGCGCTTTTGCGCCGGAAAAAACTGACCGACAGCGAAAGCCTGTCGAACGTGATCGAACTGCTGGCAACAAGCCTGCACCACAGCCGCTTTCAGGAAGCGACAACCGCTGTCGCCTCGGAACTGGCGACGGTTCTGGGTTGCGAGCGTGTCGCTGTCGGCTTTGTCAAAGGGCACCGCTGCAAGGTGCGGGCCCTGTCAAACAGTGCGACATTTCACAAACGGGCCGGGCTGATCAATTTGATCCAGATGGCCATGGAAGAGGCAATCGACCAGCAAACCACTGTGGCCTACCCTGAACGGGAAACCGCAAACGCCCGTGTCGTGCGCGCGCAACAAGCCCTGGCCAGGGATCAGGACAGTGCCGCGGTCGCGTCCATCCCGCTGGCCGAAGGCAAGCGCGTCATCGGCGCAATCACACTCGAAAAGGCAACTGACGGCCCGTTCGAGCCGGGTATCCTGCAAAAGGCGGAATATGCGGCAGCCCTTTTAGGGCCTGTGCTTGACGTCAAACGCCGTGAAGATCGCTGGCTGATCACCAAAGCATGGGATTCCTTTAAGGGCGTGCTTGGCAATCTGATTGGCCCGCGCCACTGGGGGCTGAAGCTCGGCACGGCGGCGGTGATCCTCTTTGCGCTTTTTTGCTATTACGCAACAGGTGATTACCGCGTCACCGCCCAGACGGTGATCGAAGGCAAAATCCAGCGATCCGTGACCGTGCCTTTGGCGGGCTTTCTGACCGAAGCGCCAGTGAGGGCAGGGGACATTATCGAAGAAGGCCAGATCATCGCACGGCTCGACGACCGCGACCTACGGCTTGAACGGCTCAAATGGGCCAGCCAGCGGAGCCAGCAGGAACGCGAATACAGTCAGGCCATTGCCAGCCGCCAGCGGACCGAAGCCCGTATTCTCGAAGCGCAGATTGCACAGGCGGATGCGCAGATCGAATTGCTCGACAGTCAGCTTGAGCGCATGACAATCCGCGCGCCATTTTCGGGAATTATCGTCTCCGGCGATCTCAGTCAGGCGCTTGGTGCGCCGCTGGAACGGGGCGATGTGATTTTTGAAGTCGCTCCGCTGTCAGATTTTCGGGTGATGCTGCGCGTTGATGAACGCGACATTGCCGACATTGAGCCGGGACAAGAAGGCAACCTTGTTCTGTCAGCCTTCCCTGATGCGGATGTGACGCTTGAGGTTGTTCGCATCACCCCGATCTCCACCGCCGCCGAAGGCGAGAATTTCTTTGTCGTCGAAGCAGAGCTGCTGTCAGCCCCCGATGTCGAACTCCGCCCCGGCATGGAAGGCGTGGCGAAGGTCAATATCCGTGAAGAACGGCTGATCACAATCTGGACCAAGCGGACGTGGCTCTGGCTGCGGATGACCGCCTGGAAGTGGTGGCCGTAGAGAATGGCAACCTCGCTTTTCTCACCGTCCTGGTATCGGGTGCAGGACCTGCGTCCCAAACTGCGCGGTCATGTCAGACTGCACCGGCACGATTACCGCGACCGGGTCTGGTTCATCCTTTACGATCTTTCGACAGGCCGGTCACAGCGTGTCTCGCCCGCCGCCTACCGGATGATCGGGCTGATGAATGGCCGCAGAACGTTGCAGACGCTTTGGGATGCGGTGAACAAACAGCTTGGCGGGCGCGCACCAACACAGGATGAGGCCATTCGCCTATTGGGACAGCTTCATGCGGCGGATGCCATTAGCTGCGATGTGCCACCTGATACGGCAGAGCTTTTCCGCCGCTACGAAAAGACCGAGCGGCAGAAAATCAAACAGCGGTTTGCCTCGCCATTAGCCATTCGCATCCCGATCTGGGACCCCGACAGGTTTCTCGATGCCACCTATCCATATGTCCGCTGGATATTTACCCGCACGTTCGGACTGGTCTGGCTCGCCCTGATTATCTGGGCCATCTTTACGGCGGCGGCCAACTGGTCAGCCATCACCGAAAACATCTCGGACCGCGTGTTCAATCCCGCCAACCTTGCCGTGCTTTGGCTGGTTTACCCCGTTGTGAAGGCGTTTCACGAGCTTGGCCACGGCTACATGGTCAAGAAAAACGGGGGCGAGGTTCATGAAATCGGCATCATGTTCCTTGTGTTCATTCCTGTTCCTTATGTTGATGCCTCTGCCGCGACCGGTTTTCGCAGCAAATACCAGCGGATGGCCGTTGGTGGCATGGGGATCATGGCAGAGCTTTTCTTGTCAGCGATCGCTCTTTTCGTCTGGCTTTATGCGCAAGATGGCGTTGCCACGGCGATTGCCTACAACGTCATGCTGATTGGCGGGATTTCGACACTGTTTTTCAACGGCAACCCGCTTTTGCGCTTTGATGGCTATTACGTTCTGGCCGATTGGCTGGAAATTCCAAACCTCGGACCACGATCCAACAACCACATCGGGTATGTGGTACAAAAATACCTCTTCCGGAGCCGCGATGCGGTGCCTGTCACCTCGAATGCAGGCGAACAGTTCTGGTTTGTTCTCTACGGTGTTTCGTCGTTCTTCTACCGCATGTTCATCATGTTCGCGATTATCGCCTATGTGGCGGGCCGGTTCTTTTTCATCGGTGTCCTGATCGCGATCTGGTCGATCTTCATGCAGCTTGTGCTGCCCTTGATCAAAAACCTCCACTTTCTGTTTACGAGCCCGAAATTGCGCAACAAACGTCCCTTCGCCATCTTCGTCACTGGCCTTGGCACCGCCTTGCTTGCAATCCTGCTTTTCGTTGTTCCCGCACCCTTTGCTACCGTCGTTGACGGTGTCACCTGGCCCAAGAACCAGGCGCAGATCAGGGCAGGGACAAGCGGTTTTATCGCCAGCACGCCGCAGGTGATCCAACCGCAGGTCGCCAGTGACAACCTTCTGGTGCAGGTCACCGATCCGTTCCTCGAAGCACGCAGGGAACTGCTTCAGACCGAAATCGCGAACCTCGAATTCCAACGCAGCGCCGTGATCCTGAACGACCGGACAGAAGCCGCACTGATCGCCGCTGAAATTGAAGCCTCGGAACTGGATCTGGCACGGCTGGAAGAACAACTGGCCGAAATGCGCATTACCTCACCGCGTGCCGGCCTCGCCATTTTGCCGAACCAGAGCGACCTTGAAGGTCGCTTTATCCAGAAAGGCAACATCATCGGCTATGTGGTCGATCAGACCGATGCGCTGACGTTGCGGGTCGCAGTTGATCAGAACGACATCGATCTGGTGCGCAACCAGACGCAGGACGTCGATGTGATGATCGCTGATTGGGAGGGGGAACAGCTCAAAGCGCGGATTGTGCGCGAAATTCCCGGCGGTGTGACGCAGCTTGCCTCACCGGCCTTGGGCATTCGCGGTGGCGGCCACATCGGGGTCGATCCCACAGACGCCAACGGCACGCGCACATTGCAGAGGGTCTTTGAATTCGAACTTGAGATGATCGGCGGCGATCCCGGGTTTCTGCTGGGCAAACGTGCATGGGTCCGGTTTGACCACGGCACAATGCCAATCGGTTTCCAGCTTTACCGCAGCCTGCGTCAGTTGTTCCTGAGGCTCTACAATGTCTAGAGGCCAGCTTGCCAGACCCGGTCTGATCTCGGGCTATTATCCTGAACGCGCTGACGAGCGGATCACACCGCTTGACCGGTTTTTCGTCGGTCTCACAGCCCAGCTCGAAACATGGGCGCCGGATATGCCCCTGACCGACCGCGCCTTTGCCGCACGGGTCAATCTGGCGGGAAAACGGCTCAAAGACACGTCAGACCTGTCACTTCGGCAAATGGCGGGGGACATTTCAGCCAAGCTCAAGACAAAAGGCCTCAATGACCAGCGCAGCGCGCAGGCCTTCGCACTGATCAGGGAACTGGCCGGGCGTGAACTCGGCATGCGTCATTTTGATGTGCAACTGATCGGGGGCCGTACAATCCTGAACGGCAAAATCGCCGAAATGGACACAGGCGAGGGGAAAACACTGACTGCCACGCTGCCTGCGGCGACAATGGCGATGGCGGGCGTGCCTGTGCATGTGGTGACGGTGAACGACTTTCTGGCCGCCCGAGACGCTGACTGGATGCGCCCGCTTTACAATGCGCTGGGTCTGAGCGTTGGCGTCATCCTCGAAGGGATGGACCCCGAGGAACGCCGTGCCGCCTATGCCTGCGACATCACCTATTGCACCAACAAGCAGCTGGCCTTCGATTATCTCAAAGACCGGCTGATCCTTGAGCAGGAAACCCGGCCCATGCATATGGCAATCGACGGCTTGGTCCATGCCCATCCGCGCAGCGCCCGCGTGATGATGCGGGGCCTGTGCTACGCCATCGTTGACGAAGCCGACAGCGTTCTTGTCGATGAGGCCCGCACCCCGCTGATCATCACACAGCCCGGCGATGTGTCAGAGATGGAGCAGACTTTCATCCGTGCCATCGAAGTCGCGCGTTCCATGTCGGGTCCGCGTGACTTTACAATTGATGAGGCCAACTGGCGTATCCATCTGACTGATCTTGGCAAAGCGCAGATCGCGCGTGTTTCAAGCCGATGGGGCGGCGTCTGGGCCACAGATACCCACCGTGAAGAACTGACAACGCAGGCCCTGTCCGCACTTTATCTCTACCACAAGGACAAGCACTACATCGTGCAGGACGAACGGGTGCAGATCGTTGACGAATACACGGGCCGCGTCATGTCCGACCGGTCCTGGGAACGCGGCCTGCACCAGATGATCGAGCTGAAAGAAGGCGTTGAACTGACGGGGCGGCAGGAAACCCTGATCCGCATCAGCTATCAGCGGTTTTTCCGCCGCTATATGCGCCTGTCCGGCATGACCGGAACGGCTCAGGAAATTGCCGCCGAGCTGCGCGCGGTCTACCGGCTCAAGACCAGACGCGTGCCCAATCACAAACGCAGCAAACGCAAACATCTGGGGCAACGCACCTATGCCACAGCCGATCAGAAATGGTCTGCCGTCATGCGGGTCATTGCCAAGGAAAGCGGCAAAGGCAGGCCTGTTCTGGTCGGCACCCGCTCTGTTGCCGCCAGCGAAGAACTGGCCGGCAGACTGGTCGAGGCAGGGATCAGCCACCGGGTGCTCAATGCCCGACAGGATGGTGACGAGGCCGAGATCGTCGCTGCCGCAGGCCAACCGGGCGCTGTCACGGTCGCGACCAACATGGCCGGACGTGGCACCGACATCACGCTTGCGCCATCCGTCCGCGACAAAGGCGGTCTGATGGTCATCATGACCGAAATGCACGACAGCGCGCGTATTGACCGACAGCTTTTCGGGCGCTGCGCCAGGCAGGGCGATCCCGGCACAACGCTGGCCATCACTGCAATGGACGATGACTTGATGCGCCTGTTTTACGGCGACAAACTTAACTGGATGACGACGGTCTTCAGCTTTGGCAGAGGCCGGATGCCGGGCTGGATTGTGCATCCGCTGATGCGGCTGGCCCAGAAAGCCACAGAACGCAAACACTCTGCCACAAGGCGCAATCTTTTGCGCACCGACGACGCGCTGGAGGATCTTCTCGCCTTCAGCGGACGCACTGAATAAGGAAAACCACTCATGCGCCTTGCCTCTGCCCTGATCTGTCTTGCTGCGACCTCTGTCCATGCCCAAGAGCGTTTTGACTGCATCATGGACCCCTCCATGGTGGTGGAAGTCGGCTCCGCTGTTGACGGTCTGATCAGCGAAGCCTTTGTGACCCGTGGCGATGATATTGCTGCTGGACAATTGATCGCGCGTCTTGACGCACGGGTCGAAGAAGCTGCCCTCGCTTATGCACGTGAGCTGGCCGAAAGCGCCTCGCCAGTCGAGATCGCGCGAAACCGGCTTGAGCTTGTTCAAAGAGAACTGGAACGCGCCGAGCGGCTCTTGGAGACAAACCTCGTCGCAGATTCAGTCGTCGAAGCCTTGGTCTCGCGCCGCTCGGAGGCCGAACTGGAATTGCAGCAGGCCGAAAACAACCAGCGGCTGGCGTCACTCGAACAGCGCAGGGTTGAGGCACAACTCGCCCAGCACGAAATCCGCAGCCCCATCGACGGGATCGTCATCACCCGCATGATGAGCCCCGGCGAATTCGTCTATTCACAAGCACCGGTGGCGCAACTTGCACAGGTGGACCCGATCCATGTCGAGGTTTTCCTGCCCACGGAAATTTATCCGCAATTTGCCAAAGGTGATGTCGCATCGGTCTTCCCGGCTGCCCCGATTGGCGGGCAATACGAGGCAACGATTATCGCCATTGACCGTGTTTTTGACGCCGCCAGCGACACTTTTGGTGTCAGACTTGCGCTGCCAAACCCCGAAGGGGCACTCCCGACCGGTCTGGATTGCGAAATCTCCTTCGAATAGGTCCGAAAATCGCAGGTAATGTTTTGCGAAACGGATAAATAATCATAAGGTTAACGCGACCGTCGCTCACACGCTCAACTTTCTGACGCCAAAGAACGTGTGGACCTTCGGCAGGAACGGACAAAACCTGAGATATTGTCCGTATGCGGGATGCTGATAACCCGAAAACAGCAGCGTGAGGGATCGTGGCAAACGCTTATTTCACTTCTGACGCGGGAACCTCCGTCACCGGGCTTGATCTCAACAACGATGGCATTGCCGATATTGTGCAATCCGATGCTTTCACAGACGCTGGCAGCGTCTCTGTCATCTATGGCTCGACCGAGGGATTTGACGCTTCGGTTGACCTTGATGCGCTGACTTCGATTGACGGATTTACGTTAACGGGGACCGATGCGGGCGATGAATTCGGCTATGTCCTCGCGGGTGCAAATGATCTTTTGGACAAAGGGCAGGACGCCCTTCTGATCGGTGAACGCGCCACAGGCGAGGTCCATGTCGTCTTTGCAGGGGACACCACCACAACCTTCACAGTGACAGGTCTGCCCGTGCTTGCAGACGGTATGTCACTGACGGCGCTTGGTGATTTCAACGGCGATGGCATCGGCGACTTTGCGATTGGCGCACCTGATGCCGGTGATGGTCTGACCTTTCCCGGCGAAGTCTATGTCATCTACGGCAGCGCTGATCTCAGCGGAACGACTCTCGACGTCAGCACGCTCGATGGCACCAACGGGTTTGTCATCAACGGCTTTGAGCAAGACGCAAGCGCAGGCACCGCCGTTGCGGGGGCAGGGGACCTCAATGGTGACGGTTTCGCTGATCTGATCATCGGCGCTCCGGACACCGATGATGGGTTCAATACCGGGGCAGGGGCCGCCTATATCGTCTATGGCAGTGGCACTGTTGGCGCGACCGAAGATATCTCAACCACATCGCTAGATGTGACCACTTTTACAGGTCTCGGGCCGGGCGATGCTTTCGGCAGCGCCGTTGACGGCGGGAGCGATGTCAACGGCGATGGCGAAGCTGATGTCATCATCTCGGCCCCGCTTTCTGACCCCAATGGTACCAATTCCGGCGCAGCCTTCGTCTTTTTCTCAACGCAGCCCACAGACGGGCTGGACGTGAACAGCCTCGATGGCACGAACGGCTTTGCCATCGAGGGGCTGTCAAATGGCGACGAGCTTGGCGCAGATGTCGCACTCTTGGGCGATGTTTCCGGCGACGGGATCGGTGATATCGGTGTTCTTACCCGGTCGGGCGATCTTTACATCATCTACGGCACAACAACGGATACCGGCGGCAGCGTCGATCTAAGCACCTTGGGCACAAACGGCGGCGCTGACGGCGTTGTCTTTACCAACCTGTTCGAGGGTGACGCCAACACGCAGGTCACACTGACACCGCTCGGCGATATCAACGACGACGCTGGCATCAGCATTAATGATATCGGGATCAGCGCGACAGGGCTGGGCGGCACACCCCTCGCTGCGATCAACATTCTTGGCGGCACAGAGAATTTCGCAGCAATGCAGTCTGCCGCCGGTTCAAGCGGTGGAACGATAGATTTCAGTGCCATCAGCGGCGATGTGCCGTTCGTCGGCACCGATGTTGGCTTTACCATCACAGGCGCGCGCGCCACGATGACCGAGGATGATCCGTCAGTCCAAGGCACGCTGGTGATCACGCCGACAGGCTCTGACCCGGTGCCGAATTTCAGCAGCGACAGCGTGCAAGGCGCGTTGGGCCTTTTCGTCATCAGTTCAAACGTCTGGACATACACACTCGACGCCAGCAGCGTGACGGCACTGCAAGCCCTTGATGCAGGCGATATTGTTCTGGATCGTGCCGTCCTGACCGCCGATGACGGCACCAAGAAAGAAATCAACGTCACGATCAACGGCGTCGATGATCCCGCTTTCCTGTCATTGGGCGCGGGATTGTCGGTCGCTGGCAATATTGCCAGAACAGCCGGATCAATTGCTTTGACGGATGTGGACGAGGACGACGCACCGACTTTCCCTGCCGTGGCGCTTCAAGGCACCTATGGCAAACTTCTGATCGATGACGGTGGGACCTATACTTACGTCATCACCAATCCGGCGGTTACGACACTGTCCGGCGGATCAACCTTCACCGACACGTTTGACGTCACCGCCAGCGACGGGTCAGTGCATCAGGTCACGGTCACGCTGGGCGCGCCGGTGACACTCGATTTCGATGACAACGCAAACGAGATCTTCACCAGCTTTGCTGATGACACGATCAACGCCTTCGGCGGCGATGACACAATCAATGCGGGCGCTGGCGACGATACCGTCAATGCCGGTGAAGGCGACGACAGCGTGACCGATGCGCTTGGCGACGACACCGTAAACGGTGGAAATGGCAACGACACAATCGTCCTGATGGCTGGCAACAACACCGTAAATGGCGGGGCAGGGGCCGACTTCATCACGACCGGTTTCCAGAATGATACGATCAACGCAGGTGCCGGGAACGATGTGATCAAAGCCGAAGGCGATGGCGGTTTTCTGTTCGGAAACAACAGGATAACCGGCGCAGAAGGCGATGATACCATGATGGGTGGTGCCGGTGTAGACACCTTTGTATTCGGCACCAACGACGGGTCTGACACCATCGGCAAGATCATCAGCGTGACCGAAACACCGACCGGATTTGACGCCATCGTCTCCGGCCGCGACTTTCAGGCCGGGATTGATGAGATCGAACTTGTCGGTTTCACCACCGCCACACAGACCGCCGTGACAGAGGCGCTGAACGGGACCGCCAACGGCACACTTTCAAGCAGCGGGCTTGATACTGTTTTCAACGCAGAGGGCACCCAGATCACGCTCGTCGGTGTGGCGCTCTCCACTCTCGAAGAAAGTGATTTCATCTTTGCTTAGGGTCATCGGTCTTTCCAGCGCGCTTGTCCTGTCTCTCGCAGCCTGTGGTGGCGGCGGCGGGGGAGGCGGCGGCGGTGGTGGTGGTGAGCCGCCACCCGTTTCCGCAATCGCCATTCCGCTGGACAACACAGTTTCAGATGAAAAGAGCACCCTCACAGGTGCGATGGTCGCTTCAGGCAGCTCCTCTCAGGTGATCCGGTTGGTCAACGGCGTGCTTGATCATAGCCCCGGCGATATCGAGGAATTCACCATCGTCGGCATCTCGGCTAATAATGCGCTTGATCCTACCGCAACAGGATGGGGCAACGGGACCATCACGCTGACACGCAACAGTGCGACCCCCGCCAGCCAGATTTACGCACGTATCTTCGACCTCAGTGCACCTGACGGATCCGGCCCTGTGATCATCGGTGTCGCGGCCCCTGACAGCGTCTTGCCCTCAAGCGGTGCCACCGTCTTTACCGGCGTCGGCTTCGTGACGGGCTCAACTGTCACCGATACCAATGCCATCGACGGCTCTGGCGTCAGCACGATCACCGTGAACTGGGCAGGGACAGTCGATGCAGAAATCACCGGCGCGCTTGACGATGCTTTCGACACTGTGACCATCACCGGCATGACACGCAGCGGCACGACGTTTGAAGGCGGCACAGTCGCAATCCTGAACGGAACCGATGATGTCACAACCGACCTCATCGGCAGCAGCCGCACAGGCAGCGGATCAGGCGGGATTTTCGGCGCAACTGGCGATGACACGGACGCAGCCGAGGCTGGCGGCGTGTTCCTGACAACCGGAGACAGCGGCAGCCTTGGCGGCGGGTTCATCGGAACCTGGGAGTCGCACAACTGACGGAATGATTGACAGATCACCTGAGCGAGGCGCAGGGTGACGTAAAGGAAGACACGGGGGCAACGACAATGATGAAGCGCATTCTCGCCGCATTGGGGCTTATGGCTGCGGCAACGACCGCACAGGCGCAAGACACTTTCACCTACGACTGGGTCGGACCATACGGGGGTGGCTATCTTGGCGGGTCATTCTTTGAAACCGAAGCCTCGGACCTGACCGATACATTTACCAACGACGCCCCGCCGATCTCAGAGCTGATCGCCACCTACGGCATCAACGGCGGCTATAACTGGCAGCCCTATGACGACAACCTGCTTCTGGGCCTCGAACTCGACGTGCAAGGCGGCAACGAAACCAGCCAGCTGATCCGCTTCAACAGCGCAGGCACGGACGGCCAGCTTTACGAAAACAAGATTACCTCACTGACCAGCCTGCGCGGCCGCGCTGGCGTCGTGAACGGCAAAACACTGATCTATTTCACCGGTGGTGTGGCCTTTGGCGAAGTGGATTTCCTGATGATTGACCTCGACGAAGCGATCGACTCGCGCAACTGTAGTGTCGACGGCATCATCTGCGCACAGGCGCAGGACAGCCTTGTCGGATTGAACGTCGGTATGGGGCTTGAATATGCATTCCGCGACGACATGACCGCACGGTTCGAGATCATGCACTACGATCTGGAATCCACGTCTGCCGAGGTGCTGAACGGTGGCGACACGCCTGTCTGTTCGACAGCAAACGCCGACGAATGTTCGGCATTTTTCGATTCCAGCGTGACGCAGTTTCGCTTTGGTGTGAATTTCAAGTTCTGATCACACCGAGCATCGACATAAATTTTACATAATCAAGGTTATGCGGCGCCCATTCGGGCGCCGCTTTCGCATCAGCCGTGGACAAAATGCAGCGTGTCAAAGGTCTGACGCCAGTCTGCGACTTCGGCGGCAGTATCCTCACCTGCCAATCCGCGCGCGATCAGGCCGGCCAGACGCGCACTGTCACTTGCGGTCATCCCCCATCTGACAAGCTCTGGCGTACCGATCCGCAGCCCGTTCATATCGCCTGGCACATCCGGCACGGGTAAGCCGATGCCGCAGGCCAGAAACCCGGCCTTTCGCAGCACCTTCGACGCTGCCTGCCCGCCGCCATAGGCCTCGGCCAGAACGGCGAACTGGTGTGACGTGGTAAAGCCCCCTGCCCCCTTGAAGACAGGCACCCCTTGGGCGTCGAGCTGTTCTGCCAGCGCCACCGACAAGGCCACCATCTGTTCAGCATAATCGGGACCAAAATCACGCCAGTCCAGCAAGGTCACGGCCAGCGCTGCCGATTTCGCCGCATCGAAATTCGCGGTCATGCCCGGAAAAGCAATGGCATCCAGCGCTTTTGCGATCTCCGCATCATTGGTGACGATCAGACCACCCGCAGGACCACCGAGGCTTTTGTAGGTGCTCATCGTCATGAAATGTGCCCCGTCAGCCAGCGGGTTATTCCAGGCCTTGCCTGCGATGATACCGCACTGATGAGCGGCGTCGAACATCACCTTTGCGCCGACCTCATCAGCAATCGCGCGGACAGCAGCAACAGGATGGGCAAAAAGGTTGAGGCTCCCTCCCACTGTGATCAGCTTTGGACGTTCGCGTAACGCCAGCGCGCGCAACTGGTCCAGATCGACAGTATAGCCGTCAGGATTTGTGGGCGCATCCAGCGTGCGCAATCCGTAAAGACCGGCACAGCCCGCCAGATGGTGCGTGACATGCCCGCCAATCGATGCCGGCGGCGCGATGATCGTATCACCGGGCTTGCAGACCGCCATAAAGCCATAAAGGTTCGCAATCGCCCCGGATGGCACACGGATTTCAGCGAATTTCGCATCAAAGACCTCAGCCGCCAACGCGGCAGTGATGACTTCGATTTCTTCGATCGCCTCAAGGCCCATTTCGTATTTATCGCCCGGATACCCCAGCGAAGGCCGCGACCCGATCCCGGAAGCCAGAAGCGCCTCGGCGCGCGGGTTCATCACATTGGTTGCAGGGTTGAGGTTGAAACACTCTCTTTCGTGGATATCACGGTTGCGCTCTGCAAGGGCCTCGACCCGCGCCAGCAGCTCTGCAGATGCCGCCTGACGCGTTTCCGTAGCGATCCGCTGCACCAGCGTTTCGCTGGTTTCCGGCACCCATTGTCTTGTCTCAAGTGTCATCGCTGCCTCCTGTCGTCTTTCACTGACAAACTGGCGGTTTGAGGGCGGAAAAGAAACTGATTTGCGGATCGCGCGCGCGGAATTTCAGCCAGAGAGCGCGGCAATCGCCGCCGCCAGTGGCATCGCCCGCACACCCCCCTGCCCCGGCACCTCGCGTGGACCGGCATAGACAAGGATACGCCGGTCCGCTGCCAGATCATCGGCGGCGATGTGGAAACCGCGCGTCACCTTGGGCGTGGTCGTGCGTTTGACCTCAATGGCCCAAAGCGTCCCGTCAGGCAGCTTGAGCAAAAGATCAATTTCTGCGCCAGCGGATGACCGGTAAAAGCTCGCTTCTGTGCCCTGCGGGGCCGCGGTGATCAGGTTCTCAATGCAGAAGCCTTCCCAACTGCCACCGACAACAGGATGCCCCAGAAGGTTCTCTGTGGTTTCGATCCCAAGCAATGCATGGGTCAGCCCTGCATCGCGGATATAGACCTTGGGTGATTTGACGAGGCGCTTGCCCGCGTTGGCGTGCCACGGCTGAAGGCGGCGCACCAAAAGCAGATCCACCAGCAAATCGAGATACCGCGCCACGGTCTGGCCGGAGACGCCAAGATTGCCCGCAAGTTTGGCCGCGTTCAAAAGACCCCCCTGCCCGTGCGCAAGCATGGTCCAGAACCTGCGAAGCGCCTCTGCCGGGATGCGCAGGCCAAAGGCCGGAATGTCGCGTTCCAGATAGGTGCGGATGAAGTCCTCGCGCCAGCGCAGGCTGTCGGCATCACTTGCCGCCAGAAAGCTGTCCGGAAAGCCGCCGCGCAGCCAAAGCGATGTCATGTCGCCCGCGTCAATCTCCGGCACCATAAATGGCGTCAGTTCCTGATAGCTCACCCGACCGGCAAGGCTCTCGGCGGTCTGTTGCAAAAGTGTCGTTGCAGCGGACCCCAGTAGCAGAAACTGCCCTGTCCGGTGCCCTGCCCTGCGGCGGCGGTCGATCTGGCCACGCAGCGCGCCGAACAGATCCGGCATCAGTTGCACTTCGTCGATGATCACAAGACGACCCATCTGCTCATCAAGATAAAGGTCGGGTTCCTGCAGAATCTGGCGATCCGCACGGCGTTCCATATCGAGATAGACCGCATCGCGGGTTTCAGCCAGATCAAGCGCCAGTGTTGTCTTGCCGACCTGACGCGGCCCAAGCAAGACAACGCCCGCTTGCCGCGTAAGCGCATCTATGACCTGCTTTTCGTGTAATCTTTGCAACATACCTTGCATTTATTCCATACTATGGAAGATTTGCAAGGTTAAATCAGGGCGTATCCCCCTGCCCTGTCAACGCGCCAGGCATCAGATCTTCCCAGAAGGCCACGATCGCTTCGGCGTTCAGCGCCGACATCCAACCGTGGTTTTCGAAATCAAGACGCGCCGCCGGCGTGTCGATCCGCGCCATGAACAGCCTTTTGTCCGCATCCCGTTGCGTGGGCGACCGCGAGGCCACCAGATCGCGCAGACGGGCCAGCTGTTTGGCACGGTCAGAGGTCGGAGCCCCCTGCCCTGCCCCATCGGCCGGTTTGTAGTCCTCGCGCAGCGCCGCCGTCAGATAGCTGACACGGTTGCGCACGTCCTCACGCCCGTCCACATAGGCCATCTTTTCAGCCACATGGGCCGCACCGTGCTGGTTGATCCACTGGCGCGCCAGACGGTCACTGACACCTTGGGCGCGAAGCTTTTCATAGATCGGTTCGTTGCGGACCCCTGCCCCGTCATCGAGTTCCAGCACAGACAGCTGCGGGTTCTTCTTGATGATAAAGCGAATATCCGAGACCGCCCGCCCCATCTTGCGCGTCTCAGGCGTGACAATGATGTTGGAGGTCTTGTTGACCTCGGCCACCGCCGGTTTGATGATCTTGGCGTTCAGATGTTTGAACGTCTCGTAATAGGCGCTGTCATCTACCCCCATCAGGCGACGGAACAACTCAAGCGGCCACCACCCTGTGCTGCCGGTGCGCACGAAACGGTAGCAATTCTCGTAAAGCGCCAAGGCATGACCGCTGGTAAAACGGCGCTGAATATCGAGATTGATCAGGGCGAAGACCTTGGGATCATGCAGTTTTTCAGCCAAGGCTGGCGAATAAGCGTATTCACAGACCCCGCCCTTCAGCTTGGCATAGGACAGCAGGCTCGACACGCCCCATTCCTGCTGGCCTTTCTCATCCAGCATATCCCATTCGGCAGAGGTCTCCACCAGCCCGCGCAAGGACTGCTTGAGTGTCTCCATATCGTTGGAGTTATACCCGATCATCGTACAGAGGGTCCGCGCATCAATCGCGTGGGAGCTTTGGTAGATCAGCGTGTCATAGGCGTTGAGCAATAAGACATTCGACAGTTTGCGCTGCAGCAATGTCAGCTTGCCGCTAACGTGGATCGCGGCCACATTCTTTTTGACGGCCTCGCGCCGCAATGGACCGGTCAGCGCCCGGTCGGTCTGATCCTGTGGGTTCATCTGCTCACCTTCTACCGAGGTTTCACCTTCATCCTACCGCAAAAGGCACCTTGCAACAAGACAAGCTTAGGCACCTTTGAACGGCGCTCCCCCATCCTGTAGATAGGTTCCTTAACGAAAGGTACCCGCACCGCGCGTTGCTTGAGGTATCCGTTTACGGGTTCGAGACTCCGTGATTTTGGGGGCTTGACCCAAAACAGACTCTATTTCTTGTGTTCCTGAGTCCAGGAGCCTCAATCCCTGCGAATCGGGCCCCTATTCACCGCAGACTGGCACGTATCATCCTGTATCCGGATACCCTTCATCCCGCAGACGTATACCGTAGGACACGTAAGCAACTGTAATCGTTTATATAATCAAGCCTAAAGTCTATAAAGAGTCTAAATATATTAAACGTCTTTTCGTGTCGTTCCTTTTGGAATTTCGCTGCGAAATGCTGAAAACCACGATTAGTGATTCTCATTTTCGGGTTCATGTGCGAAAGTCAGACGCAAATCACCAAAAATAGCGCACATTGAGGTTTCATCATGTCATCTGCGAATAAAGCGCCCCAGCCGCCTTATATGGGCATCGACCGGGAAAAGGCTGCGGCGGCTCTCTCCGACCCTATCGACACCACACGATTCGCGAAAGCGGCGGCTTTCGCTGCGAAAGGCCGCGAAGACCTTGCCAAGCGTGGTCACGCCCCGGACGGCGACAAGCGGTTGCGCCGGTTCTCCACTTGGGAGGTCTGCCGCTATCTGATCCCTGTGGCAGCCTCGCACTTCCGGCGCGTGCTGAAAGCCAACCCCGATCTGCCGCAAGGCTACGGCGAAGGTGGTTCCAAATGGTTTTCCCTGGATGAAATCATGACCCTGCGCGCGCATTTCGCTGCGGAAGGTGCCGCTGATCGTGAATACCTGCCCTGGCGCCCCAAAGGTCAGCCCGCAAAGATCATCTCTGTGGCGAATTTCAAAGGCGGCGTTGGCAAAACCTCGACCGCGGCGCATCTGGCGATGTCGGCCGCACTCGACGGCTACAAGGTGCTTGTCATCGACCTCGACAGCCAGGGGTCAATGACCTCCATCATGGGCGGCACCGTGCAGGACGAATGGCAAACCGCCTTCCCGCTTCTGGCGAAGGATTACGCTCTGAACGTTGAGGTCGAGAACCGCGAACGCGAGGCAGCGGGTGCGGCACCCCTGCCCTTTGATGAAACCCTTGCCGAAGCGCGCAGCATGAAAGCGCGCGATCTGATCCAGTCGACCCACTGGCCCAATATCGACCTGATCGGTGCGCAGCTGAACCTCTATTGGGCGGAATTTCAGGTCCCGGTCTGGCGGATGCAGTTGCGCAGCTGGCCGCTATGGGACGCGCTGAGCAACGCTCTGGCCGGTGAGGATATATTAGACGACTACGATATTGTGGTGCTCGATACGCCACCTGCGCTTGGTTATCTGACCATCAACGCATTGGCGGCAGCAGATATCCTGCTGGTGCCGCTCGGCGCATCCTATCTGGAGTTCGACAGCACGGGACGGTTCTTTGACATGCTCTACAGCACATTTGCCTCGATTGAGGATGGTGAGAACGCGGTGCGCCGTCAGGCAGGCTTGCCGGAGATGAAGTTCGAATGGGATGCTGTCCGCGCAATCCTGACCAGGTTTGACGCTAACCAGCAGACCGATCTGGCCAATGTCATTCAGGCATATTTCGGCGACTTCATGACCGCGCATCGGCAGGAAATGACCGCGATGGTCGGACAGGCCGGCGAACATCTCAACGGGATCTACGAATCCGATTACCGTGAATTCAACCGTGAAACCTACATCCGTGGCCGCGAAACATTTGATCGCACGTGGGCGGAAGTGAAATCGGTTCTGCTGGGCACCTGGTGGCGGGATGTCCAGATGGAACAGAACGCAGAGGAGGCTTAAACCATGGCCAAGCGACGTAAACTCACAGCACCATCTGCCGAAGATCTCAGCGCACTCGATGCACAGTTTCGCAGCGAAACGCCTGCGCGGCCCAATCCGGCGACAGCACCCATCAGCCAGATTGCGGCCGAGGCGGCGCAAGTCAGCCGCGTGGACGACGCGCAAACGCGGCTCGATAAACTGGATGCAGAAAGGATGCGCAACGCACTTGCTGCGGGGCTGGTGGTTGTGGAGCTACCCACCAAATTTGTGCAGACCGACCAGATGGTCAGGGACCGGACCAACATTGATCCTGACGAACTTGAGGAGCTGAAAACCTCGATCAAGGCAAACGGTCAGCGTCTGCCGATCGAGGTCTACAAGGACGGCGAGCACTATGCGCTGTTGTCGGGCTACCGGCGACTGCTGGCGCTGCGCAAACTCAACGCCGATAACCCCGGCGCGTTCGAGACGGTCAAAGCGCTGGTCAGACCGGCCCATGACACGGCGGCGAGTTTCGTTGCGATGGTCGAAGAAAACGAAATCCGCAGCAACCTTAGCCATTACGAGCGGGGCCGCATTGCGGTCATCGCAGCACAGCAGGGGGCCTTTGGCAGCACAGAGGAGGCGGTCAACACGCTCTTCGGGTCGGGCTCGAAATCGAAGCGGTCCAAGGTCAAATCCTTTGCCGAGGTTTTTGAGGAACTCGGCGATCTGATGCATTTCCCCGAAGCCCTGTCAGAGCGGCGCGGTCTGCGGCTCGCACAAGCATTGCGGCAGGGCGGTCAGCGCGCCTTGCGCGAGGCGCTGGCAGCATCACGCGGATTGACCGCCGAGGCCGAGTGGGAAGCGCTTGAACCAGCCATCGCAGCGGTAGAGCAGGGGCCTCAGAAAATCGCCAAGCGTGGCCGACCCAAAGCCGAAAACCCGCATCGCACCGGCATGACCAAGACCGTCAAACTGCGCAACGGGATCGTCTTGCGCCGCCATCTCGATGAACGCGGATACGCGATCCATTTCAGCGGGGCAGAGCTTGATGATGCCGCGATGGACAGTGTGATGGAGGCAATCGCCGATATTCTGTCATAGTGCGGGATTAGAGTTTCGCGCGCGAAACGCATTGAAAAAAATGTGAAAAATCAATGTGTTAGATTTTCAGGGCCAAACAACAGTGTTTCGCACGTCAGTTTCGCAACCCTGCATATAGTGGTGGTGTAGCGCCAAAACACCATATTTGGTATTTACTTTTTCGAAACAGATTTCCGTTTACGCAGCGAATCCGATTCGCTAGCTTGAAGGGACACCACTCGTTTCCTTTTGGAGGGCGCAGGGACCGCGCCGCGATCCACTCAATGTCAACGCTGACGAAGCTCCGGAATCTCTTCGCCCGAGGCAGCAATGCTTCGGCGGATGATCAGCTTCGCCTGCAGTCCGGCTTTGATACCGATCCCACAGAGCACGAGTTGCACCGCGAGGAAAGCTTCAAGGTCGAGGCGCTGGAGCCGCGTATCCTGCTGTCTGCAGACCCGCTGACAGGCGAGCTTGCGCGGTTGGTCGAGGACAGCGGACGCTATGATCCTGCAGCCGAGGTGGCCGCTCTGGTCCAGCAGCTTGACGCAATCGAGGCAGCGCCGGAAGCCGCGCCCGAGGCAGAGGACGCCGGGCTGACAGCCGACGACGAGATCGTCTGGCCTGAGGAATGGCTGGACGGTGAGGGCGAGGCAGACACATCTGATGCGCTGGTTGATGCAACCGAAGTTGCAATCCCGGCAGCATCGCAAACAGGTGATGAGGCGGCGACCGATGAGCCCTTCGTCAGCCTGCAACAGACACCAGAGGCAGACCCTGAACCGGTCTTTGCATCATCCGTGAATTCACTGGTTGGTCAGGCCGATGCAAAGGGCCATGACGCCCAGGCACCCCCTGTGCAAATCTCGGAAACCCAACAAAACAACGCTGAAACTGAAAACACCCCCAACGGGGTTTTTGGTGCTGCAGGTGACGCTCTTGTCTATAGCGGTCCGTTAGGCGCCGCGATCGGCACCGAAATCCGCCAGTCTGACGCCCAAGCGATGCTTGGTTTTGTCATCTCCGAATGGCGCACGGCCTTGGGTGATGACACGCTCTTTTCCGATCTGACGATCGCCATTGCCGATCTGTCAGATGGCGTGCTTGGCAATATCACCGGCGCACAGATCATACTTGATGTGAACGCAGCAGGGCAGGGATGGTTCCTTGATACGACGCCAGAGTCTGACGAGGAATTCACAACACTGTGCGGCGCGACACTTGTCGGTGACATCGCAGGCGTCGATCTTCTGACCGTCATCCGCCACGAGGTCGGCCACGCCGCTGGCTTTGATCACGACGCGGGCTTTGCGCTGATGAACGAAACACTGGGGCAGGGTGAGCGCCGTGGTATCCCGGCCGTTCTGCCAGCAGCCGGTGATCCGGTCAGCGGCAACCTCAGCACCCCGAATGATGGCACGTTGACCGACACAGTCGGCACGAACGCATACTTCTACGTGGTGCGCGCTGACGGCACAGTAGCCGTCTACAATAGTGCGAACTTCAACAACGGGTCCGAGGTGGTCGTCACGACATCGGTGGTGACAGCGATCAACGCCTCCGACCCGAGCGCGGCGCTGACCGAGGTCGACACACTGGTTCTGCCTGATGTCGCGGCGGTGGTGAACCTTGATGACGTCAATGCCGGTTCCGTTACATTCGGTGCCAACACCATCACCTTCACCAGCATAGAGTCGATCCAGTTCGGAAACACGGACGACCGTCTTGTGATTGATGATGCCGGTTTCATCACTGGCGAGATTGATCAGGGCGACGGGACTTTCGAGATTTCCGTCGCTGACGTGATCTCGATCCTCTTTGATGAAGGCACTGTCCCGACAGCAACGCTCAGCATCTCTGTGACCGAAACGACGGCCACCAAGGTTTCGACGACAGGTGGTGCGGATGTTGCCAATGCGGCGCTCGATCTTCTGGCGATCACGCTTGAGGGTGCGAGCGTCTTTGTCGGTACCGGAGCGAATGGCTACTTTGCTGATGGCACGGGGTCCGTCGGTGTCGAGATCAGCGGCGCGGCATTCACACTCAATATCTATGCCGACGCGACAGGCACCTGGACCAACCTCGATGCGACGCTTGGCAATGCATCACTGATCGGCGTCAGCGATGTCACCGCGACGATCTACAACGCCGCCGTCAAGATCATCTCCGAAGCTGCAGGCTTTGTGATCGGTGGCACCGCCGCGCTGGTCGAGGTTGCGGCCTCTGCCACACTGACCGTCAACAACAACGTTCTGATTGCCGGCACCGTGCGCTTGGTGCTGACAGATGTGACTGGCGTTGATGATGGAACAGCCACCGTCAACGGCAGCCTCTTTGCCTTCACAATCACAAGCGCCAAGATCTTTGGCGGTGTGGACGCGGTTATTGATGCCAGCGTTCCAGCGACACCTACCGTTACGACAACGAATGCCACCGGCTTCTATGCTGAAAACATCGGCGCGACACTGGCTGTTCTGAGCACTGCCAATGGCACATTCACAGGTTTGACGCTGAGCGTCGGCAGCGGCGAGATCGTCGGCATCCCTGATACGACCGCGAGTGTCGGCAATTTTGCTGTCATTTATAACGACGGTGTGGACTGGACCCAGACACCGCTCGCTGCTGCGGGCCTGACGCTCAGCGGCACGGTCTTCGAGATCGAGACACAGGCCACACTGACGGTCAACAACAACGTTCTGCTTGCGGCCACCTTCGCGCTGTCGATCACGACCCCGGCCGCCGGAGAAAGCCTGCTGACAATTTCGGTGCTCAATGCGTTTGCCTTTGCCGGGAACGGCACAGTCACTGCAACGCGCAACGCCAACGGCGATGTGACAGCGCTGACAGTCGGTGACGGTGCGCAGGGCTTTGTCGCGACCGGCGTGACATTCGAATTCGCCAGCTACTCCACTGCGACGGCTGGCTATGCGGCCATCTACCTGAGTGCTGCAACCGTCAGCCCTGAAGGCATCGACGGTCTGACGCTAAATCTGAGCGATCTGCTGGTGCGGGCAAACTTTGACAATGGCGCTGGCGCATTTGACTGGGCAGCCTCAACGCTCACTTTGACGTCTGTTGCCAATATCGCTGCATATGATGCAACAGAACGTCTTGATGTGCAGGTCACGATTGATGAACTGAACATCGACGATGCGCTGTTGCTCACCGGCACAATTACACTGACCACGGCCAAGGGCGTCCTGATTGATGGTGTGACAGGCGATCTGTTGTATCTGAGCCTGTCGAACCTTTCGGTCTTTGCAGGGCAGGGGGCCACGATAACCGGTGGCGTTCTGAATGCTGATGACGGGCAAGGCTTCCTTGCGGCGGGCGGCAGCTTTGCGATTGGCATTCTGACAGACATCACCAACCCTGCGGCACCTGTTCAGTATACAGGTATCAAAGGGGCGCTGGATACGGTGACGGTAAAAGGGCTTTCGGCTGTCACGGTTGAGCTGACAGGGTTTGCGTTTGACTACAACGCCACAACCGGCACCGATAAGATCAGCTGGGCTGCGGCAACAGATGCCCCTGCCTTATCCACGATCACCGATCAGACAACAATCGCGGTGACCGGTTCGCTGTTGCTGGCGATTGAAACCAACTTCATCGCGACCGCCGACTTCTCGCTGATTTCCAAAACGCAAGATGTGAATGACACCAGCATCGCGCTGACCGGTGCCTCTGTCCTGATCTTCGAATTGACCGAAGCCTCTGTCTGGGCCGGAACCGGCTTTGTGCTGGAAGGCACAACTGGCGACCGCTCTGTCAATGAGGCGAATGCCACAGGCTTTACCGTCCAGCTTGCGACAATCGAGTTTGTCGTTGTCAACGAAATGACCACAGGCCCACCAGCCCCAAGAAGCTGGTCGGCTGTCTATGGTGAACTGGGCACCGTGACACCTGTCGGCCTTCCATCCGACCTGACGTTTACCCTGAAAAATGTGACCTTCGGCATGAACAATGCCGCTGCTGACGGAACCAAGATCGACTGGACAGCCCTCGATGGCGCCGCCGCTGGCCAGATCACCGATCTTCCCACCAACATCGCGACATTCGACAACCTCTACGGCATTGCCTTTGGCGGCAGTGTCGAGATTGCTGTATCCGGCTCCGTGCTGGTGGCAGGGACGCTGTCGGGCCGGATCAGTGACGGGGTTCTGAACGATGGCGCGGCCTACACCGATGACCGTGCGATTTCGGTCTTTACCTTCACCGTCTCGGGCGGGTTCCTTTTTGCAGGCGTTGGTGGTGACTTTACCCGTGATGCTGACGGTGCGGTCACAGGGGTAGATGTTGCCAATGCAACCGGACTGAGCGCGACAGGCGTCGCGATCGAGATCGTCACAGTCACAGAAACGCTGGTTCCAACGAACAAGTGGTCCGCCTTTGATATTCAGGCAGCGACAGTCACAGCCGCTGGTCTGAGCAGTCTTGCTGGCGTGGGCATTGAGCTTTTCGACTTTGAAGCGTCCGGCAACAGCACTGCGATCCTCAACGGCACAAACATTGACTGGACCGGTGTCACAGACGCGGCCTTCAGCGATCTCACCCGCATCAAGTTGCTGGATGCCGCGGTGTCGCTGTCTATCGGCGGTGGCATTGACCTCAACGTGGCAGACAGCGTGTTGGCGACGGGTCGCTTTACCTTGCTGGCACTGACCAAGGACCTGAATGACGAAGTCACACCGATCACCGGCGCTGATATCCTTATCTTTACACTGAGCGACGTTGAGTTCTTTGCCGGTGTTGGTGGCGCATTTGCCGGATCAGGGTCGCTGACCAACGGCACTAAAGACAGCATCGACCCTGCGGCTGGCACTGGATTTTATGCCTCTGGTGCGTCGCTTGAGTTGGTGATCGTCAACGACAAGACCGCTTTGCAGACTTATTCCGCAGTTGCGCTCGATGTGCAGACTGTGAGCCTCATCGGTTTGCCGGATGCCCTGCAATTCCAAATTACCGACCTGTTCTTTGGCGCAAACAACGCCAATGCCGCCGTTGATCCTGTCAAGCTGGACTGGACAGAGCTGGTCGATGAATTGGGCGCAGACCTGCCATCTACGATTGCAACCTTCGATGCAGGCTACGGGCTGGAATTTGCCGCCACGCTGGAACTGATCATTGATACCGACAAGGTCTTGGTGAAGGGCTCGCTGGCCGGTGCGATCTTCAACACTGATATTGATGCCGGTGATGTTCAGATCACGGGCGCTGATGTCTTCAGCTTCAGCGTCACCAACGCGTCGCTCTTTGCGGGAAGCGGCGGCGCGTTTGATGCTGGCACGGCCAGTGGATTTGCCGACGGTGGCACCGGCTTTACCGCGACCAATGTTTCGCTTGAGTTGCTGACCATCAGCGGCGGCACGGTCACGGCGGGTGGTGCGACGGGCGATAGCTGGACGGCCTACCGGATCACTGTGGATCAGGCCTCACCTGTGGGCATCGACGGGATCACGCTGAAGGCCTACAACTTCGTGGTTGCAGGCAACAGTGTCACGGATGCGGCGGTTACGGTTGATCTGCCAAGCAAAATCGACTGGACGCTGCTGTCGGCCGAATTGCCAGGCTTTGCGATCACCGACTCTGCGCAGGGCCTGACGGATGCCGTTGTCTTTGAAATCGGCGGCGCGGTTGAGGTTGATATCTCAGGGTTTGTGCTGGGACTTGGCCGGTTCTCGCTTGAGATCAACGACTATACCAACGTCACGGACGATACGCTGGTCATCGGAGACGCGCAGGTCCTGACAATCAGCCTGTCAGGGATCAGCCTTTTCGCCGGTGTGGGCGGGACGTTTAACTTTGACGCTGACTCCGGCCGGGCGCTGTCGGTCAACAGCACCAATGGCACCGGCTTTGTCGTGAACAACGCGTCGCTCGATATCGTGCTGTTGAAAGACCTCGACGCGACTATTGCAAATATCGTGACATACACTGCCGTGTCGGTGACGGCTGACGGCGTTGGTTTGCAAGGGCTGCCATCCTCGCTGGTCTTTGACATCACCGATTTCAGCTTCAACATGAACCTGCCTGAATCCGGTCAGAACGTCGCTGTAAACTCGCAGACACGTCTGAACTGGGCCACGGTGAAGTTCGGTACAACGCCTGAGGCATTGCCTCTGCCAGCAAGCATTGCGGCGCTGGAGTCAGGCGACAGCATTGCGTTTGGCGGTAACCTGCGCCTTGAAATCACCGGAGGGGTGCTGATTGCAGGCACACTTGGTGGGTCGATCAAATCCGGCACTATCACTGACGGCACCACATCCGTGACAGATGCGGATATCTTTATCCTCAAGGTGACGGACACCTTCATCTTTGCCGGTGTCGGCGGTCAATTTGATGAGGATGCAGACGGCAAGGTGACAGGCATTACGGCAGGTGTCGGAACCGGCTTCTTCGGGTCTGATGTCAACGTCGAGATTGTGTCCGTCTCTGAACCTGTTCCGGCTGTCGCAACAACAACGCCGCTCGTCACCCGCACCGCCGTCAACGTCTATGTGGGTGCCTTGGGTGTCCGGGGTCTGGATATCCCGAATTTCGATGCCAAGGTTTTCGACTTTGTGGTGAAGGGCAACTTTGTCTCTGACACGACAGAAGCAAAGTTCGACTGGGACACTGACAATGCCGGCAGCAACATCGACACGCTGATTGCGCTGGATGGCACATCGCTTGATCTCACCGATGCCACAAGCGACGGCGCGATCGATATTCTTGTCGGCATTACCATCGGCGGGTTCATCCAGCTTGATCTCTTTGGGTCAGTGCTGGCTTATGGCCAGTTCACGATCAGCTCCAGCATTCAGAACGTGGCTGACGGCAATCGCACGATTGCAGGGGCGCAAGTGCTGACCGTTTCTGTCAGCGATGTGAACCTCTTTGCCGGTGTCGGTGGTCAATTCACACTGGACGGTGACGATAAGGCGACAGCGATTGACCCGGATGCAGGCACCGGTTTCCGTGCAACTGGTGCGAACCTTGACCTCGCGATCATCACCCAAACGGTCGACAACGTGCTGACCACGACGGTCGAGACCCGTGAGTTGCTGCGCTGGACTGCGGTTGCTGTCGAAGTAGAGCAGGTGACGCTGCAGAACTTCCCTGATGCGCTGGTCATTGAGGTCAACGATCTGGCCGTGAAACTGAATGTCGCAGCAACACCGCTGGTCGGGCCTGAGATCAAACTGGACTGGTCGTCTGTATCGCAGGTCAGCGGCACGATGCTTGCTGATATCGACGCGAGCATTGGCGTGCTGTTCTCAGGTGCGATGGAAATCCAGATTGACACTGTGGTGCTGTTGTCAGGTGCCTTTGCAGGATCGGTCAAGAACCTGGCCGCTCTGGACGGCGGCACTGCAAACACGGCAGCCATGACGGATGTGTCGATCCTCACATTCAGCCTGCGCGATGTTTACCTCTTTGCGGGAACCGGTGGTGCGTTCACACGGGACGGTGACGGCGCCGTCAATGGTATCGCCAATCAAGGCACCGGCTTTAAAGTCGAAAATCTTGCGCTTGATCTGGCGTTGGTCAGCGAGACGGCCACATCGGCCGGTGTCGACGCGCTCACTCCAGCCAGAAGCTGGACGGCGCTTTATGCAACAACCTCCGCCATCGCGCCTGTGGGTTTGCCATCCGGGCTTGAGATTGCCGTCACACGACTGACCATCGGGTTTAACGGCAAGGATGCACGCAACAGCGAGCAGCTGGATTGGGCCAATATTGCGGAGACGCAGAACCTGACCGTCTCGGTTCTGATCGCCGGTACAGACCTGATCGTATCCGGCGCGCTGACGCTGAATGCCTTTGGATTTGTTTCCTTGAGTGCCACCTTTGATCTGGTATCGGTCAGCGCCTTGACCGCAGAGCTTGATAGCAGCCTGGCAGGTAAGGAAGACGCGACAGCGCTGTTGATCGGCCTCACGATTTCCGACCTGTTTATCGGGCAGCCCAACGGTGTTGGCATTTCGGTCAGTTCCGGGTCACTGGCGTTGGCCTTGCTGAAGACGACACCGCCAACCATTGGCACCGGACCAACCGCAACGGTCGGACCTTATGCGGCAACGACAACCCCCGGTGCGACCGCGATCTTCGGCACGCTGACAGGTGCGACGATCAACGGCCTGCCGGAAGGCCTTGATTTCACGATCACAAGCGTGACCGTGAACCTGTATCAGACGACCGCGACAAGCACAGTTGATGCCGGAACGGGCGCGTTCGTGACCAATCCATTCGACTGGACAAGCATCGAAGGTCCAGTTGATTTCGTGCCGACAGCAGATGCTGGGTTGAGCTTCACCTTTGGGGAAACCGGTAGCGAGATCACCGCAGTCTTTGATGCAACCTCTGACCGGTTGAATGCGACCGGGTCGCTTGCGCTCAATGCTTTCGGCTTTGTCATCGTCAACGGTGGCTTTACCTTCGCCAAGGATACCGTCGATGTGGACGTCAACAGCGATGGGACGTTCGACACCACGCTGGGCGACATGAACAATGCGGTCCTGACACGTCTTTCGATCTCTGCGGCGTCGCCTGACAGTGGCACGACGCCGGGTCTGTTTATCGGTCTGCCGGACGGGCCGGGGATTTCCGTCGAGACAGCCGAGGTGGTCTTTGCGTCGCTGAAGGCAGCCGATCCGCTGACGGACGGTCGCGGCTACAGCACGCTGAAGGCCGAGATTGCTGGCGCATCGCTGACAGGTATTGATCCGATTACCGTCGATCTGGACGCTTTGGTTCTTGAGCTCAACAGTGCGAAAAATGCGCTGGTCCCGACGGCCACGGTCGATGTTCTGGATTGGGGCAATAGCATCAACCTTGATCCGACCGCATGGGCCAGCGGTGATACAGGGATCACTGGTCAGGATACATTCGACGCAATCAGCGCCGATGGTGACACACCCGACGGCACGCTGCGTCCGCTGATTGATTCAAGCATCAACGGCTTCAAGGTCTTTGCCGATGCAACAATCGTTGTTTCGGAATTTGTCTTTATCACCGGCAAAGTCGCGATCTCGCAGCAGAACGGCATTGCAGCCCGTGAGGTCGGATCGACAGCCGCCTTTACCACGTCGGTGCTTAGCATCGGGATTTCTGACGCGGTTGTATTTGCCGGTGTTGGATGGGCTGACGGAGACACGCTGGCCACGACAGAGGGCACAGGCATCGGTCTGACGGTTGATAGTCTGGGTCTCTTTATCGTCAAAGAGGTCAACGCCGCCAAGCCTGTCACCGAACTGCGCAAGTGGACCTCGCTAAAGGCCAGCGGCGGGGCTGAACTGATCGGTGTCGATGATGTCATCCTGAAAGGTGATCTTGATCTCGTCGTCAATCAGGCTGGCGCCATCAACAACGTTGCTTACAAAACGCTCGACTTCACATTCGGCGGTGGTGACGACGGATGGACCATTCAGGTTGGCAACAGCGATCCGATCGTCTTTGACAGCGTCGTGGCCGAGATTGTTGTCACCGGTTCTGTCGTGATCGGAATCGACCAGTATGTCTTTATCTCTGGTGAGTTCAGCTTCCGTCAGAGCGATGAAATCTACACGGTGATCACCGATCAAGTCGCAACAAGCATCTTCGTCAACGGTCTGACCCTTGGTGCAAGCAACGTGAATATCTTTGTCGGCACCGGCTACGATCTCGACCTCGACTTTGCTGCACAGGACGATCTGGTCGGTCTGAAGATTTCGAACGGTCTGGTGGGTCTGGCGTTGTTCAAGGAAGTGACATCGGCCACTGACAAGACAGCGAAGCTCAATGGCCAGTCGTTCACAGCTTTGACCGCCAGCGGCGATGTCGAGCTTGTGGGCGTGGAAGGTCTGACGCTCGCCGCATACAACCTTCAGGTTCTGGTCAACAAAGGATCAGGGACCGCGGCCATCGACTTTACCAAGGGCGATTTCGACACCAACCCGTTCAACCTGACAGCCGGCACCGAGCAAATCACCTTTGATATGACCACGGGCCTCATTCAGGCCAGCGGCTTTGTGGTGATAGGCATTGAGCAGTATGTGTATCTGGCCGGGAACATCAGCTTTGCCCAAGGTGGCACGCTGACGACCAGCACGAGCACCAAGAAGTTCGATGTGACCAAAGTGACCGGCAGCGGTATCTCGGCGTTTGTCGGAACAGGCGGACCATATTGGGATGTCGATCTGGGTGATCCCGCCGATCCGCAAGTTGTGGAACGTGCTGATGCGGGCAATGCAACAGGTGTGATTGTCGATAACTTCAGCTTTACTCTGGCGTTGATTGGCGAAGTGCGGGACGTCGCCGCGACGGCCACCACACCGGCGCAGCGTGTCGCAGTGACGAATGGCCTGAAATACTCCGCTCTCTATGCCACGATCAGCAGCGTTGAGGTTGTCGGTGTCGATGGTGTTGTGCTGGCCGCGAACAATCTTGAACTGAAGGTCAACACGGCCTCCGGCGGTCTTGTTCCGCCTGCAACGACCCCTGTGCCGACGGGTCTCGACTTTACCACGGTCACGGGCCTCGACCCCGGTTTGCAAATCTTTGTAGTTGAAAGCTTCGCCGGTACGCTGCTTGAGCTGCGTGCAGGTAATGGCGCAGGCAACGGAGCCCAGATCTGGATCAATCTGGATGGCACGACCCCCGCCACAGCAGATGCCGCTGACTTTGTTCTTCAAGGCGACCTGCTTTACGAAAAGACCACTTCGGCCAATGGTCAGGTCTTTACCAAGATTGCCCTCACAACGATGACCGTCCAGATCGGTGACTTTGCTGTCACCGGTGACGCGTTGATGTATCTGACGGCAACCGGGCTGGCCGGAAGCTTTGAGGTGACTGTTGATCTGAGCACCACAGCAGGTGGCAACGCGATTTCGGTTGGCGGAACGATCCGCCTTGAGATCAGCACACGACCCACTGCTACAAACATCGGCTTTGACACCACAAATGACGGTGATCCTGACACCTTCCTTGATCTGCCGCGCGGTAAGTTTGTCCGTCTGACAGGCGAGGACCTGTTCCTGAGTGTTGATCTGGGCAACGATGACAGCGAAGAGCTTCGCTTCAGCGGGTCTATCTCTGTCACGCAGGTCAGCCCGCTGAACAATGCCGCCGGACCGAAGAAGACAATCATCGCCTTTACAGGTGTCACCGGCACATTCGTTGACGAGAGCAATGTCATCTTTGACATCACCGAAGGCGCAGGCGTCTTTATCTTCTATAGCGATACCGCCAATCCGACATCGACCGCCAACGGTATTGCCGGTCTGATGGAGCTGACCCTTGGTCTGCGCGCCGGAGCGTTTGAGACAGGCGCCACCGCACAGATCCGGATCAACACGACGTCGCGCACTGCGATCAATGAAACCGTCGAAATTGCCGGTGCGACCTACACCATCACATTCACAGAGGCGAACGTCCGCACGATTGCCTTGATTGCTGCCAAACTGAGCTTTGATCCATACTTCACGATTGAAGGTTCAGTTGCGCAGTTGTCGGCCAGCCAGCTTCAGTTGGCGAATGCCAGCGCAACCAGCGGCTTTGTCGGTCGGAACATCTCGATCTTTATCGGTGATCGTGGCGTTCTGGATGACGACAGCGACGATATCGGCCTGTTGATCACGAACACCCAGCTTGCCGTATGGGAATTCGGCACTGGCACCACGCGGTCGTTTGCGATCTACGCCACCGGCACCGTGACTGTTGTCGGGATCGAAGGGCTGACGATCGAAGGCACTGTCACCGTGCGGATCAACAAGTCGGGCCAGCTGATCGCGCCGCACACCATTCAGGATATCCGGCTGGACAACAACGATGCGCTGCCAGACTTGCAGGTTGCTGCGGTTGCCGGACAGATTGAACAGGTTTCAGCCGATGCGCTGACATTTGGCTTCGGCGGGACCGGCACCACAAATATCGTCGCAATCACCGCAGGCGGTGAAATTGGCAACCCGATCGACGATGTTGTCTTCACGCGGATGCCGGGTGGCAGCATCGAAGTTGATATCCCACAGGCAGCGATCACCGTGACGCCACCGGATGCCGACAGCTTTGGTATCGAAGGTGCTGCGCGCTTCAGCTTTGGCGGCGCATTGGGCTTCCAGCTTCAGGATATGCGCGTCACCGGCTACACGCTCTTTGGTGAGACGGTCGAGTTGCTGCGCACGACAGGCTTCCGCCCTGTGACGGCTGACATTGCAGCGCCGCTTCAGAACCAGATCGTTTCGCTGGCGGATCTCAACTACATCGACGTTATCTACAACGACATCAACCGCTCTGCCACCGCGGCGAACCCGTCAGGCATGAACCTGTCGTCGATCACAGATGCTGGCGCGGAATTTGTCCTGACCGTCCGGTCACTGACAGCGCCAAGCACACCGATCACATTGCTTGTCTCAGGCGAAGGCGAGTTGGTCGAAGGCACATCCCGTCCGACATTCCGCTACGAGATTCTTTCAAAGCCGCTGACGCTTGATCAGACTGTGACCGTAGAGGTCCAGTTCCTTGCCAATTCATGGGAAGACGCCCGTGGTGCACAAGGTGCGGCCAAGACTGTATCCTTCCGTCTTCTGGCGACAACACCGCCAACAGGCGGCAGCTTTGATCTGGGCAACCCGCAGCCGATTGCCTACGTTGCCTCGCCGTTTAACGGCTCAGGCATCAGCGTCGATCAGATCAACGCCAAGGGCTACATCGACATCACCTTCCTCGCTGAGGCGGGCAAAGAGCTGATCGGGATTGACGGTGACGAAATCCGCATCCTGAGCCAGGGCGGTGCAATCAATCTTGATCCGGCGCTGAATGGTGTCGGTGAAAAGTTCACAGTCGTCCAGATCAGCAAGACGACCTATCGCTTCTTCGTTGCGGCCAAACCGACAACCGGCACCAACCCGACGGCTGCTGCCACGACACAGGCCATAGCACCTGCGAACCCGGCCTTTGTTGCAGGTGAGGTTGTCGTCGAGTTTATTGCCGGCACATGGGGCAACCAGAAGGCCGATGGTAGCGAGCGGGTCGTCTTTGGCGCGGAAACACTGGCGACGACGTTCCAGGGTCTGACAAACCAGAAGGTTGTCTTTACCAACGTCTTTACCGTGACAGCCGCCCCAATGGCGCAGTCGCCATCCGACACGGCGCTGAAGATCGGGCCGATCACGATTGATAAGCCGACCTTCGGTCTGGATAAGCTGGCGTTCAAGGATGGCCTGCTGGTTTTGACGCTGGCACTTGGTGCTGACACAGCGGCCTTCAGCTTTGGAGGAGGTGCCAGCGGTTCTGGCGGATCCGGCACACAGACTGACAATTCAGGCGTCAGCATCACCCTGACCAACCTGCTGATCAAATTCGATATTGCAGTCGATATTCTGGGGGTTATCAGCGGCGAAGGCTTTGAACTTTCGCCGACCGGCAAGTGGTCGATCAGCGCGGACCGTTTGCAGGCGATTGTGCCGAATGCCTTTGAACTCGATGCACGTCTGATCACGATCCAATACGACCCGAACGCCGATGAAAGCTCCTATGATGCAAACCGTCCGACCGGGGCAGGGCAGACATTGGTACGGATCAACACCGTCGAGATTTCTTTCCCGTCATTCGGTATTTCCGGCTATCTGACACAAGACAACTCTGGTGGCGAAACGATCCCGGGCCTGACGGTTTATGACAACGGCTTCCGCATTGGCGAAGGCGTCTTGATCTATACACCCGGTGCATCCGGCAACACGGCCACACCGACGAGCGGCACAAGTGGCGACAAAATCCGCCTCGGCTCAATTCTGGAATTCGATGACTTCCGGATCGGTGTGTCGAACTTCAGCTATATCTCTGGCAACGGCGTGACCTTTGACGGCACGATCTTTGTGGCATCCGGCGGTGCGAAGTTCTTCCCGGGCAAGGCAATCAACGCCACTGTTATCGACCGTCTGAGCGCCGAGCCGGGCGAAGCACCCGGTGTGCCGAACACAGAAGCCTTGCGGGCCGGTCTGACCTTCACAGATGGCAAGGTGGACGGCTTTATCTTCGAGCTTGATACCTTTGTGATCAACATCGGTCCTTATCTGACGATCAAGGGCGTTGATCTGCGTCTGGATACCTCCGCTGCTGATGACGAAGAGCTGATCAGCTTTGCGGCCATCGGGGCAGAAGTGCAGGTGGGATCGCTGCGCATCGGCGGCGAAGCGCGCCAGTTCGCCTTCCTTGGTGACGGCACCTTCGTGACCAAGCAGGGCTTTGGCGTCTTCCTGTCGGTTGGCAGTGTGGATGGTGCATCCTTCAAGTGGCCAAGCTGGCTGCCGATCAAGATCACCGAAATCGGTATTCTCTGGCCTGATATTCAGGAAGATCCGACGGACTTCATCCTGATCCTGTCTGCATCGATCCGCGGGATCAGTGGCGCAGACGGCCTGCAGTTTGAAGGGGCCGTGAACGGTATCCGCATTGACGTGGGTCTGCTGCTTGAGGGCAAATTCCCCGTCATCGGGATTGATAGTCTGGGTGTTTCGGTCTCTGGCACGCTGTTTGGCGGGTCCATTGACGGCGCATTGATAGGCGGCATTGTCCGCCTTGACGCCAATGGCAACCAGATCAGCACGTTTGACTTCACTACGCCTGTGGCGGACCGGCTTCTGTTTGTCGGTGTTGAAGCCTCCTTCGGTGTTGCAGGGGTCAGCGGGTTTACGATCCGGTTTGCCTTCTCCGAGCTAGGCCCGCTTGGTGTTCTTGTGTCGGGATCGGTGCCAGGTGGTATTCTGCTTGAGCCGAATTCAGGCCTTGCCATCAATGACTTCACTGGCGGCGTGGACTTCTTCAAGTCGCTGCCGGATATCACCGACGCGGCTGATCTTGCCGGACCTGCCTTTGCCCTGCCTGGCACGATCACGGTTGATCAATGGCTTGAAAGCGTCGAGAGCCAGGTCGTCGCCCAATACAAGGCCGTTCAGGCGAACCCATCGCTCGGTGGCTTCCTTGCGGCCTTTACCGCGCCAATGACGATTTACGGTTCGGCCAAGGTCTTCTCGATCTACACCAGCGAAAAGGTCTTCAACGGGCAGGTCGCCATTAAGATTTCGACGGACGGCAAGATCCTTGTCATCGGTCAGCTGAACTTTGCGGCAGACAATCTGTCACTGTCGGCGCGCCTCTATGCCAACCTGAGCAAGATTGCTCAGGGCGAGGGGACGATCCTGCTTCTTGTGAAAGTGCCTGATCAACTTGATCTGTTGACCGTCAAAGGCAGTCTGCAATTCGGCTTCCGCGATATTCTTGGCGAAGAGACCCAGTTTGCGGTCACTTACGACAGTCTCGATAAACCGTATCAGGCGCTCAGCGGGATTACCCAAGGCACGGTTTACGGCGTCGGCAGCTTCAACAACGTCGGCTACATCATCGTCGACTTCAGCGAAGCGCTTGGCACCCTGAACACCGCGTCCATCACCGATCTGGAAGCAGAAATCGTCCTGCTGAACACAACCGCGACGCTGAATACATCCATTGGCGCAATCGAGACGGAGACAGCCGGGCAATATCAGATCTGGCTGTCCAACCTCGACGCTTCCATCACCAATGTTGAATACGGCTTTGTCTATCAGAGCTGGTCATTCACAGACACCACGACGAATGAGACGGTCTACTCGGATCGCGGCAAAGTCAGCAATCCAGGCGATCCGATC
>NZ_FOZM01000007.1 GCF_900114675.1 Yoonia litorea | reverse complement strand
AAAAAACCTCTTGCGGGTTTTGTTTGTTATCCGTAGAACCCCCTTCACCGGCGGCGCTGAGGCGCGGTTGGGACGCGGAAGCGGGGCATTGCTCTGATGAAGCGGATAAGAATTTTAGGGATTGCAGGCGGGGCGCGCCGATAAGTTTAGGGCGCATCTTGTTTTGTTTTGTCTCTTACGCTGTTTGAAATTGGTAATATCTGAAGAGATATGTGGGCGGTTTGGTTCATATCGATGGATCAACGTCTGTATATCACGCCTTTAGGGTTTCGGCCCGATGATAAGGTGTCAGCTTCACTGTTTGGCGGCTTCTGGTGACTTTGGTTACCAAGAGCACAACAAACAGAGAAATCGCCATATGATGTCAGTAATGTCATGTGGTGGATGTGCAGAGGTTCGAACGTCAAGGATAGCGCAGTAATGTGCTTTCAACTTGAGAGTTTGATCCTGGCTCAGAACGAACGCTGGCGGCAGGCCTAACACATGCAAGTCGAGCGCACTCTTCGGAGTGAGCGGCGGACGGGTTAGTAACGCGTGGGAATATGCCCTTCACTACGGAATAGCCTCGGGAAACTGAGAGTAATACCGTATACGCCCTTTGGGGGAAAGATTTATCGGTGAAGGATTAGCCCGCGTCTGATTAGATAGTTGGTGGGGTAACGGCCTACCAAGTCGACGATCAGTAGCTGGTTTGAGAGGATGATCAGCAACACTGGGACTGAGACACGGCCCAGACTCCTACGGGAGGCAGCAGTGGGGAATCTTAGACAATGGGCGCAAGCCTGATCTAGCCATGCCGCGTGAGTGACGAAGGCCTTAGGGTCGTAAAGCTCTTTCGCCAGGGATGATAATGACAGTACCTGGTAAAGAAACCCCGGCTAACTCCGTGCCAGCAGCCGCGGTAATACGGAGGGGGTTAGCGTTGTTCGGAATTACTGGGCGTAAAGCGCGCGTAGGCGGATTGGAAAGTTGGGGGTGAAATCCCGGGGCTCAACCCCGGAACTGCCTCCAAAACTATCAGTCTAGAGTTCGAGAGAGGTGAGTGGAATTCCAAGTGTAGAGGTGAAATTCGTAGATATTTGGAGGAACACCAGTGGCGAAGGCGGCTCACTGGCTCGATACTGACGCTGAGGTGCGAAAGTGTGGGGAGCAAACAGGATTAGATACCCTGGTAGTCCACACCGTAAACGATGAATGCCAGACGTCAGGGGGCTTGCCCTTTGGTGTCACACCTAACGGATTAAGCATTCCGCCTGGGGAGTACGGTCGCAAGATTAAAACTCAAAGGAATTGACGGGGGCCCGCACAAGCGGTGGAGCATGTGGTTTAATTCGAAGCAACGCGCAGAACCTTACCAACCCTTGACATCCTGGGACCGCCAGAGAGATCTGGTTTCCACTTCGGTGGCTCAGTGACAGGTGCTGCATGGCTGTCGTCAGCTCGTGTCGTGAGATGTTCGGTTAAGTCCGGCAACGAGCGCAACCCACATCCTTAGTTGCCAGCAGTTCGGCTGGGCACTCTAAGGAAACTGCCCGTGATAAGCGGGAGGAAGGTGTGGATGACGTCAAGTCCTCATGGCCCTTACGGGTTGGGCTACACACGTGCTACAATGGTGCCTACAGTGGGTTAATCCCCAAAAGGCATCTCAGTTCGGATTGGGGTCTGCAACTCGACCCCATGAAGTCGGAATCGCTAGTAATCGCGTAACAGCATGACGCGGTGAATACGTTCCCGGGCCTTGTACACACCGCCCGTCACACCATGGGAGTTGGTTCTACCCGACGGCCGTGCGCTAACCTTTTGGAGGCAGCGGACCACGGTAGGATCAGCGACTGGGGTGAAGTCGTAACAAGGTAGCCGTAGGGGAACCTGCGGCTGGATCACCTCCTTTCTAAGGATGTTTCTAGTCATGACTATGAGCTTGCTCATTGTCATCGTGAAACACTTAGCAAGCCGGCATTCAAAGCCGGCAAACATCGGACCGAGCCGTCCTCATATCTCTTCAGTTTCTGTTCCGCCTCGAGTGGAACGCACCTAAAGGGGCGTTAGCTCAGCTGGGAGAGCACCTGCTTTGCAAGCAGGGGGTCATCGGTTCGATCCCGATACGCTCCACCATGTTTGACGGCGCCCTTGGCGCAAAATTGATCCGGTGGATCGATTTTAGTCAAACATGCCAAGCGCGGGAGCGCGCGGCAGCCAGCCACCCTATGACTGGTTTGCACATGATTGGGGTCGGTAGCTCAGGTGGTTAGAGCGCACGCCTGATAAGCGTGAGGTCGGAGGTTCAAGTCCTCCTCGACCCACCATCATCATACGATTTGACCGTTAAGCAGCTTTGGCTGTTTTGCCGTCCAATCGGACGTTTGGTCTTCGGACCATTTGACATCGTTTAGAGAGATACAACATCAGAATAGATGGTCATCCGCGTGAGGGTGACCGGCAGGCCCGTTGCCGTATGGCAACAATAATACATGGTCCTGCAAGTCTATTTTGTTCCAAGTCAAGTACACTAACCGCGTTGCCAGCAATGGTAACGTATCATGTCCGGTTGCGAACCAGCGGCCGGGCGTGTCAATTTTGTATGCATTTTGATTAAGGTTGGGTTTGATCACAAAAGGGCCCAACCGCAGAAGAAGCCTTGCTTTTTCTGGATCAAATCAAGCGCGAAAAGGGCGTTTGGTGGATGCCTTGGCAGTAAGAGGCGATGAAAGACGTGATACTCTGCGATAAGCCATGGGGAGCTGAGAATAAGCTTTGATCCATGGATTTCTGAATGGGGCAACCCAGTTGAATGTTTGTTATTATCGCTTCGCGATAATGTCCGCTCCGCGCCGGCCCTTGGCCGGTTTGGGGATGGGCGGCGAAGTGGCGAATAATGAGCATAAACAACTATTTGTAGACTGAATACATAGGTTTACAAAAGCAAACCCGGGGAACTGAAACATCTAAGTACCCGGAGGAAAGGAAAGCAATAGCTACTCCCCTAGTAGCGGCGAGCGAACGGGGACCAGCCGAGCTGTGCGTGTGATTAGAATGGTCTGGAAAGGCCAACCAGAGTGGGTGACAGTCCCGTATAAGAAGCACAATCAGACGTATTAAGTAGGGCGGAACACGTGAAATTCTGTCTGAAGATCGGAGGACCACCTTCGAAGGCTAAGTACTCCTTACTGACCGATAGCGAACCAGTACCGTGAGGGAAAGGTGAAAAGCACCCCGACGAGGGGAGTGAAACAGTACCTGAAACCGAACGCCTACAATCAGTTGGAGGGCCCTTGAGGCCTGACAGCGTACCTTTTGTATAATGGGTCATCGACTTAGTGTATCTAGCAAGCTTAAGCCGTTAGGTGTAGGCGCAGCGAAAGCGAGTCTGAATAGGGCGACTGAGTTAGATGCATTAGACCCGAAACCGAGTGATCTAGGCATGTCCAGGATGAAGGTAAGGTAACACTTACTGGAGGTCCGAACCCACACCTGTTGAAAAAGGTCGGGATGAGGTGTGCCTAGGGGTGAAAGGCCAATCAAACTCGGAGATAGCTGGTTCTCTGCGAAATCTATTTAGGTAGAGCGTCGGACGAATACCCTCGGGGGTAGAGCACTGAATGGGTAATGGGGGCCCACAGCCTTACTGATCCTAATCAAACTCCGAATACCGAGGAGTACTATCCGGCAGACACACAGCGGGTGCTAACGTCCGTTGTGGAGAGGGAAACAACCCTGACCTACGACTAAGGCCCCTAATTCATGGCTAAGTGGGAAAGCAGGTGGGACGACCAAAACAACCAGGAGGTTGGCTTAGAAGCAGCCATCCTTTAAAGATAGCGTAACAGCTCACTGGTCTAAATAAGTTGTCCTGCGGCGAAGATGTAACGGGGCTCAAGCCATGAGCCGAAGTCTAGGATGCACGTAGTGCATGGTAGCAGAGCGTAGTGTGACATAACTCCATGCCTCTTTAGCAGCTCTCGGGCTGCCTTGGAGGCAAAGGAGTTTTCTGTGAAGCCGGCCTGTGAGGGATCCGGTGGAGAGATCACTAGTGAGAATGATGACATGAGTAGCGACAAAGAGGGTGAGAGACCCTCTCGCCGAAAGTCCAAGGGTTCCTGCTTAAAGCTAATCTGAGCAGGGTAAGCCGACCCCTAAGGCGAGGCCGAAAGGCGTAGTCGATGGGAACCAGGTTAATATTCCTGGGCCAGGAGGATGTGACGGATCTCGAAGGTTGTTCACCCTTATCGGATTGGGTGGGCCGCTGAGAGGTTCCTGGAAATAGCCCTCCATGAGATCGTACCCTAAACCGACACAGGTGGACTGGTAGAGAATACCAAGGCGCTTGAGAGAACCACATTTAAGGAACTCGGCAAAATACCTCCGTAAGTTCGCGAGAAGGAGGCCCGGTTTGCAGGCAACTGTGGGCCGGGGGCACAAACCAGGGGGTGGCGACTGTTTACTAAAAACACAGGGCTCTGCGAAGTCGCAAGACGACGTATAGGGTCTGACGCCTGCCCGGTGCCTGAAGGTTAAAAGGAGGAGTGCAAGCTCCGAATTGAAGCCCAGGTAAACGGCGGCCGTAACTATAACGGTCCTAAGGTAGCGAAATTCCTTGTCGGGTAAGTTCCGACCTGCACGAATGGCGTAACGACTTCCCCGCTGTCTCAAATGTGGACTCAGCGAAATTGAATTTCCTGTCAAGATGCAGGATACCCGCGGTTAGACGGAAAGACCCCATGCACCTTTACTATAGCTTCGCATTGGCATCAGGCACAGTATGTGCAGGATAGGTGGTAGGCTTTGAAGCAGGGACGCCAGTCTCTGTGGAGCCTCCCTTGAGATACCACCCTTATTCTGCTTGATGTCTAACCGCGGCCCGTTATCCGGGTCCGGGACCCTGCGTGGTGGGTAGTTTGACTGGGGCGGTCGCCTCCCAAATTGTAACGGAGGCGCGCGAAGGTTGGCTCAGAGCGGTCGGAAATCGCTCGTTGAGTGCAATGGCAGAAGCCAGCCTGACTGCGAGACTGACAAGTCGAGCAGAGTCGAAAGACGGCCATAGTGATCCGGTGGTCCCGAGTGGAAGGGCCATCGCTCAACGGATAAAAGGTACGCTGGGGATAACAGGCTGATGGTGCCCAAGAGTCCATATCGACGGCACCGTTTGGCACCTCGATGTCGGCTCATCTCATCCTGGGGCTGGAGCAGGTCCCAAGGGTACGGCTGTTCGCCGTTTAAAGAGGTACGTGAGCTGGGTTTAGAACGTCGTGAGACAGTTCGGTCCCTATCTTCCGTGGGTGTAGGATACTTGAGAGGAGTTGCCCCTAGTACGAGAGGACCGGGGTGAACGATCCACTGGTGGACCAGTTGTCGTGCCAACGGCAGTGCTGGGTAGCTATGATCGGACAGGATAACCGCTGAAGGCATCTAAGCGGGAAGCCCCCCTCAAAACAAGGTATCCCTGAGAGCCGAAGTAGACCACTTCGTCGATAGGCCAGAGATGTAAGCGTAGTGATACGTTCAGTTGACTGGTACTAATGGCTCGATAGGCTTGATTTGATCCAGTAATAGCAATGCTGGCAAAATCAAAAAGCATACATGCACTAAGCTGTGCTGACTTGGAACACGATGTTTGAAGCTGTTTTTTTGGTTTGGTGATCATAGCGTGAGCAAAACACCCGATCCCATCCCGAACTCGGCAGTTAAGTGCCACAGCGCTGATGGTACTGCGTCTTAAGACGTGGGAGAGTAAGTCATCGCCAAACCTAATAAGCAGCTCAAAACATCAAATCGTATCTCTCAAACGATGCGCCTCAAATACAAATCTTGAGGCAAATGTCGCGGGATGGAGCAGCCCG
>NZ_FOZM01000008.1 GCF_900114675.1 Yoonia litorea | reverse complement strand
ATGGCTAAGGAAAAGTTTGAACGTAATAAGCCGCACGTGAACATCGGCACGATTGGTCACGTTGACCACGGCAAGACGACACTGACAGCGGCGATCACGAAGTACTTTGGTGACTTCAAAGCCTATGACCAGATTGACGGCGCGCCTGAAGAGAAGGCCCGTGGTATCACGATCTCGACCGCTCACGTTGAGTACGAGACAGAGACACGTCACTACGCACACGTCGACTGCCCCGGCCACGCCGACTACGTCAAGAACATGATCACCGGTGCCGCCCAGATGGACGGCGCGATCCTGGTTGTGAACGCCGCCGACGGCCCGATGCCACAGACCCGCGAGCACATCCTGCTGGGTCGCCAGGTGGGCATCCCTTACATCGTTGTCTACATGAACAAGGTTGATCAGGTTGACGACGAAGAGCTGCTCGAGCTGGTCGAGATGGAAATCCGTGAACTGCTGTCCTCTTACGAGTACCCAGGCGACGATATTCCGATCATCAAGGGCTCTGCTCTGGCCGCGATGGAAGGCCGCGACGAAGAGATCGGCGCGAACTCGATCACAGCGCTGATGGAAGCTGTGGACAGCTACATCCCGACACCTGCACGTGCGGTTGACCTGCCGTTCCTGATGCCAATCGAGGACGTCTTCTCGATCTCCGGCCGTGGTACAGTTGTGACTGGCCGTGTGGAGCGTGGCGTGATCAACGTTGGCGACGAAATCGAGATCGTCGGTATCCGCGACACCAAGAAGACGACCTGTACAGGCGTTGAAATGTTCCGCAAGCTGCTTGACCGCGGTGAGGCAGGCGACAACATCGGTGCGCTGCTGCGTGGTGTTGACCGTGACGGCGTTGAGCGTGGTCAGGTTCTGGTGAAGCCGGGTTCTGTGACACCACACACCAAGTTCGAAGCTGAAGCCTACATCCTGACCAAGGAAGAAGGCGGTCGTCACACACCATTCTTCGCCAACTACCGCCCACAGTTCTACTTCCGGACCACAGACGTGACCGGCACGGTTGAGCTGCCAGCAGGTACAGAGATGGTGATGCCTGGCGACAACCTGAAGTTCAACGTCGAGCTGATCGCGCCAATCGCGATGGAAGAAGGCCTGCGCTTTGCGATCCGCGAAGGCGGCCGCACCGTCGGCGCCGGTGTTGTTTCCAAGATCACCGAGTAAAACGCCGCCCGGGCACAAGCCCGACCGCTGCGAGAATA